>NZ_SIHO01000009.1 GCF_004681125.1 Glacieibacterium arshaanense | reverse complement strand
TGGGTTCGGTTTCCGTCTGGCGGCTTTTCACCCCAAGACCGGAACTCCGGGTCGCGGATAACGCGATTGATTTGGGATGCGTTGTGTCCATTCCCAATACGGTAAAATCTAAGGGGATCGGGATTGGCACGGAATCCTCGTCTCAACAGATACCGATTGCCAGATTCGAAACATGTGGCATCGTTCATCTAGAACCTATTGAAACGCTGGGGATGCTGGATGCTTGTTGGTTATGGTCGTGTGAGCTCGACGTCTCAGTCACTGGATATCCAGATCGAAGCCTTGACCGGGGCGGGCTGCGAGAAGATTTTCGCCGAGAAGATGTCGGGCCGGTCGACGACCGATCGCGAGCAGCTTGCGCTGGCGTTGGAGTTCGTCCGCGAAGGTGACACGTTCATTGTTGTGCGGCTCGATCGATTGGCGCGCAGTGTCGCGGACCTTTATGCGATCCTCGGCAAGCTGACGGCGAAGGGGGTTTCGTTCCGATGCTTGGCCCAATCCGGTGTCGATACCGACAGCTCGACCGGCAGGCTCATGGTGGCGATCTTGGGTGCAGTGTCGATGTTCGAGAATGATATTCGCCGCGAACGTCAGATGGAAGGCGTGATCAAAGCGAAGGCCAAAGGCGTCTACAAAGGACGCCCGGCAACCATTGATCCGGCACAGATCATCGAGTTGCGTCACCAAGGGCTTGGCGCCAGCGAGATCGCCAAGCGTCTGAAGATCGGTCGGGCCAGCGTTTACCGGGCATTGGCCGCATGACATCCAACGATCGCCCTGAACGAAGCTATTCTTGGGCTGATGATCCGTATTGGGTCGATGCACTCGATCGGTTCGTCGCCACCCGAGATGCCGGGGCCAAGACGATTACGCTCGATATCGAAGCTGTCGAGGAAGCGATCTTCAACGGTGATGGACCGGCTTATCGCCTGTTGTATGCGATGGAATCGGTGATGAAACTTGAAGGCGAGGACGGCTTCAGAGGCGCGCCAAGGTTGACGTTGGCCCTTCTCCAAATCCTCAAGGAGCTTCGGTGATCGTTGTCCTTGTATCATCGATACCATCATCGAAAAGCATCATGACGTCGAGAAGCGAAGCCACGTTCTTCGATGCTTTGAAATGATGACGTCGATCGTCGACAGCATCGAAAATACGATCAGCCGGAAGGCAATCGTGGGGTATGCTGGCAACGATAAATCCCACCGTCGAGGATCATCGAAATCATGAAAGAGCGCTTGGAATCAGCAGCGGTGGGCGATGTTGAAAATGATCTGCTGACGGTGAAGACCGCGATCGATGACAACGATGGTGCCAGCATTGACCAACGATCAACGCCCGAAGGGCGATCGTCTTCCCATGCTGACAAAGTGCCGCTCGACAGCTCGACCATAATCCCCGATAGCAATCCGCCCCCGGGCACCA
>NZ_SIHO01000008.1 GCF_004681125.1 Glacieibacterium arshaanense | reverse complement strand
GATCTCTTTAACGATACCCGCCTGCGGAGACGGAACTTCCATAGAGGCTTTGTCGCCTTCTACGGTGATCAGCGACTGTTCGGCTTCAACTTTGTCGCCCACTTTGACCAGGATCTCGGTGATTTCAACTTCATCAGCCCCGATGTCCGGTACTTTGATTTCGATAGCCATTATTCTTTTACCTCTTACGCCAGACGCGGGTTAACTTTATCTGCATCGATGTTGAATTTGGCGATTGCGTCAGCAACCACTTTCTTATCGATTTCGCCACGTTTAGCCAGTTCGCCCAGCGCCGCAACCACGACATAAGAAGCATCAACTTCGAAGTGGTGACGCAGGTTCTCACGGCTGTCGGAACGACCGAAGCCATCAGTACCCAGTACGCGGTAGTCGTCAGCCGGTACGTAAGTACGGACCTGCTCAGCGAACAGTTTCATATAGTCGGTAGATGCCACTGCCGGAGCGTCGTTCATCACCTGAGCGATATACGGAACGCGCGGAGTTTCCAGCGGGTGCAGCATGTTCCAGCGTTCACAATCCTGACCATCACGCGCCAGCTCGGTGAAGGAGGTCACGCTATAAACGTCAGAACCTACGCCGTAATCTTTCGCCAGGATCTCAGCTGCTTCACGGACGTGACGCAGGATAGAACCGGAGCCGAGCAGCTGAACTTTACCTTTGCTACCTTCAATAGTTTCGAGTTTGTAGATACCTTTACGGATACCTTCCTCAGCACCTTCCGGCATTGCCGGCATGTGGTAGTTTTCGTTCAGCGTAGTGATGTAGTAGTAAACGTTCTCTTGTTTTTCACCGTACATACGCTCCAGACCGTCATGCATGATGACAGCAACTTCGTAAGCGTAAGCCGGGTCGTAAGAGATACAGTTCGGGATAGTCAGCGACTGAATGTGGCTGTGACCATCTTCGTGCTGCAGACCTTCGCCGTTCAGGGTGGTACGACCGGAAGTACCGCCGATCAGGAAGCCACGCGCTTGCTGGTCGCCAGCCGCCCAGCACAGATCGCCAATACGCTGGAAGCCGAACATCGAGTAATAGATGTAGAACGGGATCATCGGCAGATTGTTGGTGCTGTAAGAGGTCGCCGCTGCCAGCCAGGAACAACCTGCGCCCAGCTCGTTGATCCCTTCCTGCAGAATCTGACCTTTCTCGTCTTCTTTATAGTAAGCAACCTGCTCGCGGTCCTGCGGGGTGTACTGCTGACCGTTCGGGCTGTAAATACCAATCTGACGGAACAGACCTTCCATACCGAAAGTACGCGCTTCGTCGGCGATGATCGGTACCAGACGATCTTTGATCGACTTGTTCTTCAGCATCACGTTCAGAGCACGAACGAAAGCGATAGTGGTAGAGATCTCTTTGCTCTGCTCTTCCAACAGCGCGCCGAAGTCTTGCAGGCTCGGCAGCTCAAGCTTCTCGGTGAAGTTCGGCTGACGGCTTGGCAGATAACCGTGCAGTTTCTGACGCTGAGCGTGCAGATAGGTATGCTCTTCAGAACCTTCCGGGAAGGTGATGTACGGCAGTTTT
>NZ_SIHO01000007.1 GCF_004681125.1 Glacieibacterium arshaanense | reverse complement strand
GGCATCAACGTCTCGGGCAGCACGGTGACTTTGGGCACCAACACGGCAGCCGGCGTCTCGGGCATCGCGCTCAACAACGGTGCGACCCTTGCTGCAGGTGTCTCGGGTCTGGTGGTTGCGAACAACATCGTGACGACGGGTTCGGGCCTGATCAACCAGGGCTCGGGCGTGATGACGCTCAACGGCGTCATCGGCGGCGTGGGTTCGATCTCGACGGTCGGTACCGGCGAGCTGGTGCTGAACGGCAACAACGCCTTCACCGGCGGCCTTGGCATCAACGTCTCGGGCAGCACGGTGACTTTGGGCACCAACACGGCGGCCGGCGTCTCGGGCATCGCGCTCAACAACGGTGCAACGCTGAAGGCTGGTGCTGCTGGCTTGGTTGTTGCCAACACCGTCATCACGACCGGTGCAGGTACCATCGATACGCAAGCACAGACCTTCACGCTCGCCGGGCCGATCGGTGGCGCTGGCAGCATTGCCAAGGTTGGTACCGGAAACCTCGTCTTGACCGGCGCCAGCACCTACACCGGAGCGACCAATGTCAATGCTGGCACGCTGTCGGTGAACGGTTCGCTGGGTAACACCGCGGTGACGGTCGCCAGTGGCGCGACGCTGGGCGGTACCGGTAGCATTGCCGGTACAGTGACAGTTGCCAACGGCGGTATTCTCGCTCCCGGCAATAGTGTCGGGACGCTCAGCGTCGGCGCACTCAACCTTAATGCAGCCTCGGTCCTGAACTGGGATCTGGGCCAAGCCTATGCGGTTGGCGGCGTCTATAATGACTTGGTCAAGGTTACCGGCAACCTGGTGCTTGATGGTCTGCTGAATGTGACCAACAGCAACAGCTTCGGTCTCGGCGTCTATCAGCTCGGCACTTACGGTGGCACGCTCACCAACAATGGGCTGACGATCAATTCATTGCCGAGCCCGTACACGGGTACGATCCAGACGGCGATTGCCGGCCAGGTCAACCTGCTGGTCGCGGGTCCGGGCGTCCTCACCCAGTATTGGGATGGCGGCGACACGGTCGGCAATGGCACGATCGACGGTGGCAATGGCACTTGGAGTGTCGCTGGCACCAACTGGACCGGTCCGGCGCCGAGCGGCATCAACACCAACTGGCAGGGCGGCATTGCGGTGTTCGCGGGTGCTGCGGGCACGGTGACGCTTGATGCGCCTGCTTCCTTCGTGGGTCTGCAGTTTGCGACGACGGGTTACACCATCGGTGCGACGGGTACCGGCGGGCTGACCAATGCGAGCGGTGCGTTCGTTTATGCCAACACCGGCATCTCGGCGACCATCAACGCGGTGATCAGCGGCGCCGGCGCGCTCGACAAGCAGGGCGTTGGCACCGTGACCCTCAATGCCGCTAACACCTACACTGGCGGCACGACGATCACCGACGGTACGCTGGGTGTCGGCAACAACGCCGCACTGAGCACCGGCACGCTGACGATGAGCAACTCGGCAATCCTGCAGGCCGCAACCTCGGGCCTGGTGCTGACGAACAACATCATCATCTCGCCGGCAACCGGCGCCCGCGTCGACTCGGGTTCGGGCACCTTCACGCTGAATGGCAACATCTCAGGCGCGACGGGTTCGCTCAGCCAGATCGGCACGGGCAACCTGGTCCTGGGTGGCAACAACAGCTTCGGTGCTGGCCTTGGCATCAAT
>NZ_SIHO01000006.1 GCF_004681125.1 Glacieibacterium arshaanense | reverse complement strand
GGTGGCAACAACAGCTTCGGTGCTGGCCTTGGCATCAATCAGGGCCGGGTGACGCTGATGACGAACACCGCTGCGGGTGCAAGCAGCATCGCGCTCAACAACGGCGCCGTTCTCGCCGCCGGTGTCTCGGGTCTGGTGATTGCTAACAACATCCAGACTACAGGTGGCGGCGCCATCGACTCGGGTGCGGGGACCTTCACCATCAATGGCAACATCGGCAACCTCGGTTCGATCAGCCAGATCGGTACGGGTAACCTCGTGCTCAACGGCAACAACAACTTCACCAGCGGCCTTGGCATCAACCAGGGCACCGTGACGCTCGGCACCAACAACTCGGCCGGTGCGGGCTTCATCGCGCTCAACGGCCCCGGCACGTTGGCGGCGGGTGTCTCGGGTCTGGTCGTTGCAAACCACATCGAGACGACGGGTGCGGGCAAGGTTGACTCGGGCGCCGGCAGCTTCACGCTGTCGGGCACGATCGGCAACGTCGGCGGCATCAACAAGGTCGGCAGCGGCACGCTGTGGCTGACCAACACCAGCAACTACACCGGCGGCACCACCGTCTCGGCTGGCACGTTGACACTCACCGGTGCACTGACCAACTCGACCGTGACGGCCGCTGGCGGCACCTTCGCCGGTACCGGTTCGGCAGCGGGCCTGGTGGTCGGTAACGGCGGTCGCGTCTCGCCCGGCACCAGCGGCGGTGCGATTGCGACGCTCGCTTCGACGGGCGGCATCAGCTTCCTGACCGGGTCGACCTACGCCGTGGATGTCTCGCTGCTCTCGGCCGACAAGCTGACCTCGGCCGGTGCGACGTCGATCACCGGTGGCACCGTCGCCGCGCAGGGTCAGAACGTGCAGTATGCCTTCAACAGCACCTACACGATCCTGACCGCCACGGGCGGCCGCACGGGCACCTTCAGCAGCATCACCTCGACGGGCTTCAACGGGGCGTTCGCGCCGACGCTGAGCTATGACGCCAACAACGTCTACATCAAGATGACGCCGCAGAAGATCACCAACCTGCCCAACGCGACGGGCTTGACTTCGAACGAAACGGCGGTTGCCAACGCGTTCGATGCAGCAACGGCAGCCGGCTGGAACCCGCAGAGCTTCTACGCGCTGTACCAGCAGGGTGCGAACCTGCCGACGGCGCTTAACCAGCTCAGCGGCGAGATCCACAGCGTCGAGCGTCGGGCAGCCATCGGCGACCAACGTTATGTCCGCGAAGCGGCCCTCGACCGGCTCGGTGCCGGCCTGTGCAGCCTCAACGGCGACACCAAGAACGCCACCGATGCCAAGGGCACGACCGAAAGCTGCAACGAGCATTACTCGCTGTGGGGCCGCTATGTCGGCTCGTGGGGTACCAACCAGGCCGATGGCAACGGTTCGTACTTCAAGACCTCGGTCAACGGAATCATCGTGGGTATCGATGCCAAGTTCGACGCATGGAAGGTCGGTGCGCTGTTCAGCCGTACGACCGACCACGTCACGCTTGACAACGACCTGGGGAGCTCGAGTGTCCAGACCACCGGTGGCGGTCTCTATGTCGGCTACCGCATGGATGACGGCTTCGCCTTCTCGGCGGGCGGCACCTATGCCGGCACCGACTTCCGCGCCGGTCGCACGATCACCGCGCCGGGCCTTGGCCAGACGCTGCAGACCGATGCATCGGGTAACATTGGCCAGCTGTTCGGCGAGATCTCGTATGACCTCGCGGCAGGTGCCAATGCCCGCGTCGAGCCGTTCGCACGCCTCGGCTGGGTGAGCCTGTCGTCGGATGCCTATAGCGAAGCCGGCGGCTACGCGGCGCTGGTCGGCGAGAAGGGCACCTACGACACCACCTTCACCACGCTCGGTGTCCGCGGCGTCTACAACCTCAGCGGCACTGTCGAGGGCGCCTCGCTGCGCGGTTCGGCTGGCTGGCTGCACACCAG
>NZ_SIHO01000005.1 GCF_004681125.1 Glacieibacterium arshaanense | reverse complement strand
GTCTTGGGGTGAAAAGCCGCCAGACGGAAACCGAACCCAAGGTCCATCAATTGATCGTCTCAGAGGACAAAAAACAGACATTGGATAGCTGCCAAAAACGTGGCAACGATCTGTAATGCCGAGCAAAGACGCGCTTCTACAAATTGCCAATGCGGCAGCAGAAGCTGGTGATTTTGATCACGCTCGGCGTTGCTATGAACAGGGCGCAGTGCTTGGCGACGCGATGTGCCTTCATGCCTTGGGCTACATGTATGATGTCGGCGAGGGCGTACCCGAAGACAAAGCGATTGCCATGAAGATGTATCGCTGGGCTTGGCGACGGGGGAACCGTGACTCCGCCAGCAATATCGCAGTCCAGTATCGCGGACAGGGTAAGTTCCGCTTGATGTTCAAGTGGTTTGAACGCGCTGCTGTTGCTGGCGATGGCAGCGCCCAGCTTGAAATGGCCAAATGCTATCTAACCGGCTCTGGCGTCAGGAAGAATCCGGAGGCGGCATTGCGATGTCTGGCCGTCGCTGTCGGGTCAATCCACATTACCGAGTACGAACTTGAGGAAGCTAAAGCCTTGATTGCGGACCTTTCGCCTCGGCTGGTTTGAAGGGCCGTTTTACGTTGGACGCAACCGCAAGCTGCCGGTCTTCAAACGACCCCAAACTCGACGAAAAGCACGAAATTAGCGCAACCCCATATCCACCTCTTCGTGATGACGTTAGGTAGATTCCGAGGAAAGGCGGTTTCGATGGTGAAGCTCCGATTTTACACTTTGACCACACTCCTGCCGAGCATACTTTTCTTTGGAGGTGCGTTGGCGTTTGCAGTTCCTATCGCCGTATTTGATAGTGCGCCGTCGATGATCTCAATCGGTATTGTACTGAGTGGATGGCTGATGATTGTAGCGTTCACCATTCTCATGCAGTGCCTGAATTGTAAAAAATCACCCTATAAGCGACTTTTTCAACCTGCTCCGGTCACACCATTCCTGCCCAAGTATTGGAGTGCCCTTTGGGCAGAGAAGCAGTGCTCACGTTGCGGGCACAAATTCACCGAAAGTGAAGGTAATTGAGGGCGGGTTTCGTATGTTCGTGCCCTTAACCGTCCATTCCGCTCTCCACCCCATTGTCGCCATAGCGCGTTACCGAATCGATCCTAGATGCCGGAACCCGCCATTCCGATTCTGGGGTGAAAAGCTGCCGGGCGGCAAGCGACCCCGTTTCGGTCGTCGATCAGAATTTTGAAAAACGCCAATTGCGGACGTTGGGTAAGCGCTGTTACATTTGCTGATGGGCTTGTTCAAGGAACTCCGCAAAGCGCATTGGTCCGTCCAGCCGTGGTGGATGAAGCGGCTAATGATATTCGTTGCGACACCTGCTTGGCTGGTGCTTGGCTATGGTATCGTTACAGGGCAACTCAGCGTGCGAGTGATGGACACTGCCGCTGCAATCTTCGTTTTGGTAGGCCTACCTTCCCTAGCCTTCATCTTCGCAGGCTATTGGCGGAACGATATCTAACGTTTTTGCTGGGCTTCTGGAGTGTCTCCTTCCGCGCACAATCCCACAAAAACCGGCCAGTCGGGAACCCACCCCATTGTCGCCACGCCGCGCTCCCGAATCGATCCCAGCTGCCCGGAACCCGTCAGTCCGGTTTTGGGGCGGAAATCTGCCGGACGGCAAACGACCCCTATTCGGTCAAAGACTGCGAGAACAATTGCTAATCATTGCTGACCTTCCCGGTTCCACTCCCCGCCGCCACGATTGCCCAAAAGAAGCCGCCGCCGAGTGCGCCAAACACGGCAATTTGACCGACAAATTGCGCGAGCGATAGCCATCCGAAAGCGGTCATCGAACCAGCAACCACAGTCGGTCGACCATCAGTACTTGCCTGATCCGGCGAGCTAACCAGCGAAATGAGTATCCAAGGCAGCGCTGCTAGAGCTGCGCCTACCATCGAACAGTTCAAAAGATTGAGATCGAAGCGATTTCGCAGCGCGAAATAGGCTGGGATGCCGATAAGGATCGTCGGCGGATAGGCACCAAACAATGCGTACATAATTGCGGTTCGCAAGACCCGCTCTGTTGCGTTGGTCAAACCATCGTAGGCTGGCATAAAATACGCCAACACAAATGCCGCAAGTGCGGGAAC
Source organism: Glacieibacterium arshaanense (assembly GCF_004681125.1). Classification (GTDB taxonomy): domain Bacteria; phylum Pseudomonadota; class Alphaproteobacteria; order Sphingomonadales; family Sphingomonadaceae; genus Polymorphobacter_A; species Polymorphobacter_A arshaanense. The sequence goes on along the minus strand of NZ_SIHO01000005.1, from coordinate 13,629 downwards.
AACAATGAAGCCGACAATCACACGCCAGAGCGGTGGGAAAGTGCGTTTTGGAGTGATGCGGTACATTGGCAAAACGCTACTGTATCGACGACCGCTTTGCTAGCCAAAGTGCCCATAAGTAGACAGGCCGGAACCCATCCCATTGTTGCCATAGCGCGTTGCCGGATCGATCCCAGTTTGCCCGGAACCTGCCGTTCCGGTTTTGGCGTGAAAAGCTGCCGGGCGGCAAGCGACCCCGTGACGGACATTCAGATGTCCCCGACCTTCACCCAATTGCGGACGCAGTCTCAGCGCGGTATTGGCTGCATATGAATAAGCGAGAACGCTTGTGGTCCCGCTATTGGGCGATACGAGACAATCATCACCCCGGTCATTGCACGCCCATCCTGTGGCATCTTGCTATGGGCGGTGACACTATGGCGATGGTTGAATTGAGTAGTACATTCAGCAGGCCGGGCCGCATTTTTGAGCGTTTCACCCAAGCTGGCCTAGCCTTCCGCGCATTTCGTCGCGGAGATGCGACGGGTGCCCAGCACCTTGCAATGAATGCTTTCAATATTGGCGACCTCGGCCAGTATCGACATTGGCTTGGCAAGGCCGCAAGGCTAGGCGACAACGATGCGGCACGTGAACTGAGAAGGTTCGAGATACGTCTTCCTCACGAGGACGCCGCCTTGATTGGCCGCAAACGACCGTACAAGTCGTTTGATTTCCCAGAAGCAGAATGACCTAAATCCACCCCGTTGCCGCCATAGCGCGTTACCGAAACGATCTCAGATCGCCCGGAACCTGCTGATCCGGTTTTGGGATGAAAAGCTGCCGGTCAGCAAGCGCCCCCGTTGCAGTAAGAAAATCGCGCAATAGCGCTGCCGGAAAGCTGATGCTATCGTGGCGTTATGATACGCGGAAAACCCTTGCTACTTCTCGCGGTCATTTTCGGTATTGTGGGCTGTGAGCAGCGCAAACCAGACAATCAGCGCGAGATTGCTTCACTAGATGGAAAAGCCAATGTCACGGTCATCAGCTACCAACCGCGCGGAACTATAGAAGGCTATCTTACCCTTTCCTTTGCGCCGAAGGCGAAGCAAGAGGGCCCTCAAATTAAATTCGGTCACATGCTAAATGTAAAACTTGGTTGGTTGGACGAACGGAGGTTCGCCATCGTTTACGATGTATTGGAAATCCGTCAGCTCGCCTCTCCGGTGTTCCCGACGGGAGAGGCACAATCGGCGGTTGAGATCATCCCGTGTAATAGGCGCTACATTGATTGTCGGTCTTTGGAGACTCGGCTGAATGCCAAAGCGTCATTGGCGATTTCGCAGTTTCCTGATGGTGACTGGCCCAAATTTTAGCGACAGCTTTGAATGGTATCCGAACGCTAAGCCGATATTCCGCGATCCACCCCGTTGTCGCCATTGCGCGTTGCCGAATCGGTCCCTGATGCCCGGAACCCGCCGGTCCGGTTTTGGGGTGGAAAGCTGCCGGGCGGCAAGCGACGCCGTGGCGGGCGTCAGCGCGGTGGCCGACAGGCGCGCAATGCTTTGATCACGAGGCCGTCCAATATCGGATTATCTGACGGTTCCGCGAAGGCTTCTAGGTCTTCAATAAGCGACGGATCGGCGACAATAGATGCGGCCTCAAGTAGCGGCATCGAAACCGTCGGACCGGCAAGCTCTTTGCGCAAAAACGGCGATGCCAAAGATTTGTCCACTTGCGCCAATCCCAGCACAGCTTCTGCTCGCACGCACGTTTCGACATCGGAAGCTGCAGCAACAAGCGCCTCTAGAACGTCGGCGCGGTTCATTTGGCGTTGGGCCAACAACAATGTAGCCCAGTCACGATTCGCCGCATTGGCATCACGCGTGAGCTTCAAGAGATGCTTTAGGTTGGCATCGTCGGGATCGCCCTCACCAAATTCGACATCTTCGTTGATGACGGCATTTAGAAAGTCCGATGGGGGAATGTAACGCTCTGGCACAGTCGGATGATGCATCCGAACACGAATGTCTGCAACCCAACCCGTTGTCGCCGTAGCGCCATCCTGGGATCGATCTTAGATGCCGGGAACCCGTTGGGCGGGTTTTGGCGCGAAAAGCTGCCTGACGGCAAACGACCCCGTTGCGGCCATTCACTGCCGCTGCTAGCGGCAAAAGATGACACTTCGATCGTACGCAGATGTTCCCCGGTGAAAGATTGAGACGATGATTGGCATCTTTTTCCTGTTCGTCGCATCGCTCGCGGCTGTCGGCGTGGGTGTATGGAGTTTAAAGATCTGCATCACTGACGGCATCGCGGGTGCTTACGGCCATTCATATTCACGCGCCGAACATCCGGTAATTTTCTGGCTAATTGTCTGTAGTTTAATCGTGTTCATACCGGTCTTAGGCGCTGTAGTAGTTTTGTGTTTTTCTAGCCTTACCGGGCTCATCGTCTAAGATCGATCGCTCGTCTGCTTTCCGGCCCAGTAGCGCTAGAAGGAACCATTCTCCTAACCACCCCATTCCGGCCATAGCGCGTTACCGAATCAATCTCAGATCGCCCGGAACCTGCCGTTCCGGTTTTGGGGTGGTAAGCTGCCAGACGGCAAACGACCCTAACCCAGTCGTTGAGCTCGCATTTTGATATGCTTGAAAGCCGACAAAGATGGTCTACGCTCAAATTGATGGGACAGCGTATCCGGACGGCCTTGGAAGTGGCCGACAATAGGAATCAGGAATGAATGCAGCATTTGTTATTCTGATAGTATTTGGACTATTTGTGATCTCTAGGACAATTTTGTCTGGAAGTGGCTCTCCAAGCGGAAAAGAATTTAAAAGAGACGAACAGCCCATTGCATTCTGGTCAATCCTAGCGGGGCAGATCATTGTTGTTTTTTTAGTCGTATATTTTTGGTTCGCTGGGCTTCCTTGATACGCTGGACGATAATACTGCAAAGCACTTGATGGGTGCGGCCAGACGGGCCGACGCAAATGCACCTCAATCCGACCGTGTCGAGCGAATCCGATGCTCCGGAAGATGTGGTCAATCCGCCGGTACGCCGAAATGCTGCCTGTCAGTTACCCACCCCATTGTCGCCATAGCGCGTTACGGAATCGATCTCAGATTGCCCGGAACCTGCCGTTCCGGTTTCGGCGCGATTAGCTGCCCCGTCGGCAACCGACCCGTTGCGGACACCGGCCCTCGACCGTAAGCTGGAAATGACGAGGGTTGATGCACTATTTTCCTGCATTTATCGTGGCTACATTTGGCGCAATAGCGGGCTTCATCAGCCCCTTCTTCGAGCGTGTTCGTGTTGAACTCGTCTATTCGCCGACTCGGTCAGGTGCTTTCGAGCGAGTAAGACAAAAACGCGAAGTTTCACCGATAAAACGGGATTGAGGGAGAATGCCGTGTGGGAATCGATGTACTAGATGAAAGGGGCAGGGCATGAAAATTGGATTGATGGCGGCGGCTGGGCTCGTGCTGGTCGGTCAGCCAGACAATACAGCGCACGCCGAGCCATCGCCGCCAACGGAGTCAGCGGTAACATCGAAGCCCGCTGAAGAACCGACGCCCGCTGAAACGGCGATGCCCTCGAAATACCTACTCGGTATCGGCAATAGCTCATGCTCAATGTGGACCACGAAATTCAACGGCGACGAGTCGTTGATGAATCAAGCGGGCGGCTGGGTTGCGGGCTACCTATCTGGATTGAATATCGGCCTCCGAAAGGCCCCGGATTTTCTTGACGGGTCTTCAGCAAAAGCGATTGAGGCGTCGGTCGATGAATACTGCAAAACTAACCCGAACGATCATATTTCAGATGCTGTGACGACGGTCGGAGTCGGTTTGATCGATACCGCGATCACAAATGCGCACTGAGTGGGCGATCGTGGCGGTCGGGCTCATGGTTGTGGGCCAGCCCGTGCCAGCAGCCGAGTGGTCCGTCCTAGCGCACGATGGAGACACCACATATTTTATCGACTACTCGACGCTTACCCACGAAGGAGACGTCCTGAACTTTTGGTTTGAAGCGACATTCCCGCCCCAGAAGAACGTAACCAGCGTGGTCCAAAGCATTGAGATTCGCTGTGCACGGAAGATGTCACGAACGCTTGCGACGACAATGACCGATGAGCGCGGGCAGGTGCTTCAAAGCGAGAAAGACAAAAACGCGAAGCTTCGGCCGATCAAGGCAGGCTCGGTGGAGGAGCTGATCTGGCAATTGATGTGCGCGGAGAAGAATTGATGATGATACCGGGGCATTGGTTGTGAAATTTCGATTAATGGCGCTGGCCGAGTTGTCGCTGATGGATCAGCCGGTGATGGCATGAGCATCAAACTCGGCGTTGTCGCGGCCGAGACATTTGCCGTCGTGCTACGTACGGTCAATCCCCAGATAGTGAATGATATCAGAAAACTGGCGCCGCCCCCGCAAGGCACCGATACGTATTCTTCACCGACGTGGCCTGTAACCATCGCCGTGTTCAATACGTAGTGGACGCAGTCAACGAATACGACGCTTTGCCTCGGCCTCGATCGTGCGCGCGGACGGTCTTTTCAAAATATCGTCGTTCACGGCGTCATTCCCGAATGCTAACACGGGTCGAACCCGACGCTTGGCCAAGCCGCACGGGATACAATGGAAGTGCTTGGCCGCATCCTTGAGCTTCAAACTCCAACCGCGACGTTCGAACAATGCCCAGAGCGCGTAAGCGTCGAACGATCGCCCATGCTGGCAGACGGGACACGTCAGTTTTATGGCAATCTCCAAGCGACCGCATTCGAATAGGTCTACGTGATCGAATCCTTCGAGAAAAAGTTCGGATGCCATTATCTCGTGTAGAACAGAATGGGAACAATGGTCTAGGCCTCGGTCACGCCTTCGCTGATCGGTGGGATGTCATGTGAGTGATCGCTCTTGGACCTCAAGGAACCGAATATGATCAATATGATCGATATGATGGGGTGACCTGATACATGGGCAAAAAGCCCATAAATCACTCTAAATAAAGAAGAATTGACTTACATTTTTTGGTTGTATTTTTGAACAGGCATCCAGAGGCGGCCAAATATATCATATTGATCATACGCGCGAATTAAGTCATTGAAATCATTCGATATGTGAAAATTGCACCGATCATATTCGGTTGAAAAATTATCATATTCGGTCAAATCAGCGATCATATTCGGTACCGAAAAGATCATATTCGGTCGGAAGCGAATATGATCGATTTCGACCGGATATGATCGCGAAAATCATATCCGGTATCATATTCGATCATGAAAAAGCCCGGCGAAAATCATATTCGCCGAGCTTTTTCATACGGGTTCAGACAGCGATTAGAGAAGGTATTGGATATTCGTTACCTTTGTCATGCCCGCCGCCGCGATTTCCATTTTGATCACTTCCTCGAACACCAGCCCTTCAAGGATGTTGGCCTTCACCGTGGCGTTCATGTGTTTGAAGCCACCACCACGCGCATTGTCGAGGAAGAACTTTTTGGTCATCGTCGTTACACCCTTGGTTTTCTGCTTCTGAAACCAACCACGGACATATTCGGTCGCTTCCTTGAGATTGTTCAGTGTGCTGGTTTCCTCACCAACATCGAGCGACCGGCGTTCAGCGATAAAATACTCGATGATGGCGACCGCAGCCTCAGCATGTTTGTTGGTGATCTTGGTATACCCCTCGAATGCGGCCAACACACCAGCGATCCGGCATGCATGCTCAGTGACACGAGCGAAGAAGGTGTTAGACCCATGATGGTCACCGCGTTCCACCTGACGACCAACGTGGTTGTACCAAATACCAAGCGGGTTGCTGCTGTCCTGATTTTCCCACTGGAGCAGCTTGGGCGCGAGGATGAACTCATCATCGATGTCACACTTGGGCGATTCCCGGTGAAGCTCGTACAAGCGATCGTTGAAAGCCTTGACCTTCGATGCATTGGCTTCGGCCATGGGGTCACCGTCGAGCAAGCATTCAGGGCTTTCCACCACACCGACCTGATTGATTAGGAACCGCGCCTGCATTCCCTGTTGCTGCATGATATCGCTGGCCAAGAACGCTCGCGCTGCCACGGACTGACACATGAAGCCGACCGTCAAGCGACGTCCCGAGTATGAGATTTTTCCAGATTCCTTGGTGTTTTTGTCGGCTTCGCCCTTGTCCCAGAGCAGCGACATTGTGGTCGCGAATTCAAACTCACCACCGTTGCCAGCACCAGCGCTGTATCCCTTAAGGATGATACCAGCTTCCGCTGTCATCACACCTATCGATGGGCGACAGAACGCCATTTCGGTCATGAGACCAGCCGTGGTGAAGTTGCTCTGATTGCTCTTCGGATTCGGTGGCCGCTTAGGTTCGGTCAGATCATGGTTATACAGATCGTCGTTCTTGACCATCGACGCCTTGTTTTTTCGAATAATCTCCTGACGCTGTGCGTTAAAGATTTCCATGTCGCCCTTGTATCGAATCAGGCGCTTGTAATAGTCTCGTGACGCTTCTTCTTCGTATCGATTACGACCTTCGCTCAAATTGGCCAAGATCACCGATTTGCGACCGCCGCTTTCGCTGATAGTAAGCGTGAACAATGATGATGGGGCTGACAGCTTCCAGTCGTTGAACACGAGTTGTACGTCATAATGCGACTGAACGGCCCAACTTGCTTCCGCGAGTAGTGTGCCGATGATGGCTTCCGGTGGTGCCCCAGTCGCTGCTGCCACACCCTTGATTGCGTCTTGCATAATCGTTGGAAGTACATTTGTTGGAAATATATTCATGGGTCTCCTTAGTAGTTTCGGGGATTCTTGCGAACTGCGCCGTCGATCGAACGATTAACGTAACTCTCGTCGTATATGTTCTTGTCCGACTTGCCGGTCGGTGCGAGGTGGATCGCTGACATGAGGCGATCCTTGAACGCGTCGATGTCATATGTCTCGACCGCGCAGGCCATGACGTAGAACATGATCACACTACGGATGGGTTCGTGATAATTTGGTCCGATGTCGTCGAGCATTTCTTGCAGCTTGCCCTCGAACCCGGTCGCCTGACCCATATTGGGTTTGAACGCTCGGGGGACCGGTACTGGTTCGACAAATGGTGGAAGCTCCACCGCATCAATTTCCATCAACACCAGACCTGAACGCGGGCAATCCAGTGTATCGGTCTGGTTCACGAACACCGGGCTTGCTGTGTAGTGGATTTGAATTGCATCGAACGGTGCACGATCGACGCCTTCCCAATTCTCCACCTTGACGCGCTTACGGATGACATCGCTCGGCCACGGTTCGGTCAACCAAAACCATATGTGGCACGATAATGTTTTCCAGCCATCACGCCCAGCGCTCGAACTCCACTGATAATGATATGACGCCTTGTGAAAGCACGCGGGCAGCATCTCAATCAGGTATCTGAGCCGGATGTCGGCTGGGAGCCACTCCGGGGCTTCGACCTTGTCGAAATCGCACATAAGCCACTGGGTACCAGTCAGGCGATCGCAGATGAAACCATCACGCGATCCGTCAAACTTGGTACGTCTGATCTTACCCTCGGTAGGGATGACAAGCTCACCGCGTACGATGCAGCTTGAGGTTTGGGCTTCAAGTTCGGTCAACACGAACGATAGCGAATGAATGTCGAACACCGGACATGGTGTGGCATAATACTCGTAGACGTTGGCGAAATCCTTCTTCGTCTCGGACCCTTCAGCATTGCGGATGAATTTCTTGGTAAGAGGCTGACCCTTGTCAGATTTGAGCATCAGTATCATTGTGCGTTGATCCACGCATTGACATCGGAAAGCTTCCAGCGCTTCTTCCGGATTCCAATGCTGGTCGGAAGCGGGAAGTCATCCCTTTCATTAAGAAGACTTCGGAAGCCGGTAAGGCTCATCTTTAACTGGGCAGCAATTTCCGCAGCGGTTACCATTTCTGTGATCATTATTGTTCTCCTATTGACATTTTTCATAATCCCACACTCGACTTTCCGAATGCAATATTATTTATCAAAAAACATCAAAAGGACGGATTAACGAATAATAGTGACATTGGTTGGAGCGAACCGATATAAATAGGAGTATGGAAAAAGCATCATTCAGGTCCTACCCGGACACCAACATCGCATTTCAAATCAAGATCGGTGATCGCAACAGGGATATCGAGCTCGTAGAATGGGTGAACTCAACCTCTGATGGAATCAGGGATAGTGAATTCGTCTACTTCGCGGGAACAGATAGCGCTGAAGCGTTCATGGGTTTGTTTTGTGATCGGGTGTTCAAGATGTTCGTCAGGACGCAAGCCGACAACCCACCGGTGATCTCGGTTGCGATGCCGAAATTTGAAATTGACGCGTTCCTCACACAAATGAGAAACAGAAAATCGAAGAAAATGCGCCCCAATACACGTTAAAATTCCATTCTGCGTACCTTGAGGGTAAACTGGTTCAGCGCCACGCTCGAACCCGAGGACGCGTTAGAGCGGAACAATCAGTACATGTTCCGGGCATCCGCCTTCAACAACGGTTCGCGCCAACCTTTTCAACAAATAGACTGCTGACCACTCTTCCTGATAGAATGGGTTCAGGAGGTTATCATGGTCGCATCATACACGATTGAGTACGCGACAATGCGCCAGTCTGCGTCCAACCGCGAGACCGGTGACCCTGAAGAGTATGGGGTCGGCGAGCCGAGCACGGCTGACCTCATGTTCCTTGAGCATGCAGAAGCGATCGCTCGATTCAGCTTTGCTCCGAACGCTGCTCAGAAGCTTTTTCAGGACGAATTCATCATTCGATTCCTCAATGCGCGCGGCCTCAATGGCGAGTTATACGAGTTGATTCGAGTGCTCTATGACGAAAACCATATCGATTATGCGCTCGAATTTCGGCGGAAGCCCGACGCCAACACGATCGCCAAAAGCCCATAAACCCAAGAAATCCGCCGAATTTGACACTCGTCGGATTTTCTGCATCAAATTCGGATGTCCAATAATGATAATGGAAAGCTCATGAAAATCATTTCGATCGCAACGATCAGGCTCGCTGAATGCATACCGACTGATGATATTTACATGCTATACAGGACAGTGCCACGGCAGGGTCGCACTCGTATTCATGCATCGTCGATCAATGCCAACGAGCTCGCTGAATTTGTCGCGGAAATGCGAAACAGCCCGTGGTCAGGTTGCTAGAGAGAACAGCGATGAAAACAATTATTTGTGCAAAATTGTCCATCTTCATGAATAGATTCGACCTAAACTTGACGGTCGTGTAAATATGATCTATATGGCGTTTTGACGATACCAATATCCTCTTCAGGCCCTGAAAGGCGGCAGCGAGTTTTGGCAGAGTCATGTCGAAACTCGAACTGAATGAGAAACAGAATGTCATTAATCAAATCTACGATGCCGGATACGTTCTGCATCAATCCGATCCGCAGAAATGTCCACCAAGTACGCGCGCCGGGGGATGATACCTTATTATACTCAGTTAGCTTCCCGAGGTCCGGTAAGTTATTAAAATTGTTCATTCACAGCGTAAAAGTGGAAGTGCAGTTTACCAAAACATACATAGTTATCTCCATTCCCGATGGCTTTGTGGGTCCAACTGAGATCGTTGAGGAAGCGGTTGAGATATTCAAAGAAATTTGTCTCCGTATTCGACCCGATCTCTATGAGGCGCTTTGCGCGAACATCGACACGATCTACGAAAATGAGGCGTTCGAATTTCATACTTTCGAGAAGGAGGCGGCATGAGCGCTTTCACCATCGATTGTACTGGCGACGCTTGCACTGGCGACATCATTGAATTCACCGAAGGGGTCTTTTCCGGGAGCTTTCGATCGCCGACCTTCATCGGTGACCGCACCGTTCGCGCAAGAATTATCAAGGATTCTTACGGTAGCGAAAAGCAACAGCACACCTTCACCCTTGATGTTTTGGAATGCATCGGTACGAATCCGATCACTCCGGGAAAGACCACGCGCAAGGGTCGCAATGTCTATCGCAACGGCACGATGCGACAGCCGTGGCCCTGCGAGGCCGACCGTCAGACTGCGGTCGATGCCAAGCACAAGCGTGGAGATCAAGCTCGGTCGGATCGTGATCAGCGTCGCCGGGAGGGCTGGTGATGGGTAAGGACTGGACCAAGGCCTCTGCCTACCGCCCGATGAACAAGCGCGATTTCAAGCACGAGGAAGCAATCTTCGCGATCATTCGTGAGACCGACCGGCATTTGATTCAGAAGGTGCATGACCCCAACTTTGGCACGCCTGAACAGCGGATCAGCGTGCTGAATCTCAAAGCCGAAACGGACGTGCTCGAAAATCCCAGCGCGGCCAACGTAGCTGCGCTTAAAGCCCAACGAGCGAGAATTGAGTGGATCGACGGTATCGATACACGTCTGGACAAGTTGCTCGACGCTGCGTTCCGTCGCCGTGATGACGATGACGGTCCGGAAGAAGTGGACGCTGACTAGATAACATTAGCCAGCGGTACGGTCCGCGAGCACACTGCTGAAGCGTCAACCAGACCGTCGCCCCACACTTGTGCTCAAGTGTAGGCAGGGCATGATCTCGAACCTGAAATGGGTTGCCACCGAGCGCTGAACAATTGCGGGGGGCGCGCTTGTCGCGTCTCGGTGGCGCTACATTAATGCGTTCGGCACCCGATAGTTCCGTGTCGATAGAAGAATGTGTCACCGGGCATCCTTGCTGGCTGAGAACAAATGACAAAAGCCCGGCGACGATTCAATATACATTGATACCTTTGGCTGCTCAAGTCATTGCTCTGATGGCAATTTGTCTCCTCTTGCCGTCACGGCAGCATTCTCCCCGTCCCGGATTTATCCCCCATTGCATGCCAACTATCCACCGGCCTGTTGGTGCTGGCACTGGAAATTTTTTATCACCAAGCGCATAAGCTTGTCACTGTCCTCCGCGCAGTAACGCTCAATGACGCCGCTTGAAATCGCGGCCACCAATTTCGGTGCTCTGCGGGTCGTCCTCGATGGTATCGAGATGACGAAGGACTACGCGTAGTTCCGATGCCCAACTTTCCCCGAGTCAACAACAATATTTAACTTCTTGGTCAAATTCAGCTTGCTGCGCGCCTGTGATTCGAACGAACATCATGGAGTAGTCAGAGCGAATTTTTAAGGCTGAGGAACGAATAGTGGAATATTTTAAATTGTAACCGGAACCATCCTGACGATGTGCGCCTTCTTAGCGCTCATTTTGAAGATGACGAAGCCTTGAGGAATTTCCAAGAGTCCGGGACTTCAACGATCTGTGCATTGCGGCGAGGACTGTTGTCTGAGCAAAATAACCGCGTTTCACATCAATTGGAGTTCTCAATGACATCCTATGAAGTCTCAATCCTGATCGCCACAATCGTATTCGGCACAATTATGGCCATGCTCGGCCTGTTTACCGTGATCTTGTTGCATTGATCCACGTCGACCATCTCAAGAACGCCGCCCGCCGTTCTGTTCCAAAGCTGGTCATCAGCTTGCGCCAGAGGAGTTTCAGGCGTTCAACGCGTGTCAGTTATAGGAGAAATCTAATTGACGCTTGGCCTTCGTCGCCTTGGCTTCGACAAAAACATCGAACAATGGCTTAACCTCGGCCAACATCAGCCCGAACGGGTTCCGTGCAAACTGCGGCGACAGTCTGATCATAGTAGGGCAACCATCGATGGATGTCGGCTATTCGACCCCGTCATACTCAGGGCGTGTTATGTCTGGTCAAAGAACCATTCATCCAGCGCGCCGCTATCGGGATAGCAGATGCGCTCGACGGGCTGCCAGAGCGTGGGCAATTCCCGATCCCCACGCGCGACAATGACACCAGCATTCCGCACATGATCCTTGGCGAATTGACGTGCGGACAGAGGCGTTGGAGCATTCCCAGTAGAATGAGTACCGGCGTATTCCCACACACCGCCAATGTCAGCACGCCGAAGGTGGGTGACATACTCTCCACAGGGCGTCCGGCAGCGAAGAAACATCGCAACACCGGCCAGCACTTCCAGTCGATACGTCGCAGAACAATTCCGAAATTCGAGGCCGAGGCGGTCGAGGGTGACCGCGTCTCCAACATGGAGAAACGCTTCGCCGAGGTTGATATCGGGTTTGGGGAACACCGCCTGCCGAAACCACTGTTTCATCGCACGGCTGACATCGTGGTCGCTCGCGCAAGCGCGCAGCGATTCTGACAGCCGCTGGTAGCTCGAAGCAGGGCAAGCCTTGAACAGAAGTTCGACCGTCGCAAGCAAATCGTCGCGTTGACGCGTATTTTTGAGGAAACGCAGGGCGCCACTCTTGAGCAACCACGCCGGGCAGCCCTCGGCAACTTCGAGCAGCTCGATGCTGGGGTGACTGACCTCGCGAAGGGCATGGGCAACATCGACAAGGTCAGGGTTCGAATACACCGCAAAGAGTTTGTGGTAGAGCGAAGGCTGCGCGATCGCTGACCCCATCCGCTTAAGCATCGCGAGAAATCCCTGCGGGCAACTGCCCAAGGTCTCCGTGATGACTGCTTCAAGTCGACCGGAAATCAAACATGAAGCCGAGGTGCGCGGGGGAATCACAATGTCCGGATCGTCACAAATGTCATCGAGGTCGTCAGCGCTCGCAGCGAGAACGGCCGCCGAAACCTGACGACGGTGATTCGAGGTCCGCAGCATAAATCCTGCGACCCCCGGATGGGCAATGTCGAGCGCCGCAATCTTGTTCAACCACCACTGCGGCGGCGAAGTCACATAATGCGCACCCATAATCAGCGACCCCGCTGCATGTGCGGCCGCAGAGTGCCGTTGGAATGTGTTTGGCGCCGGGAGAATCGTGCGTCGAAAAGGCCAAGGGCCAGAACCGCGCCGGAGAGCCCGCGCGCGTTAGTCTTCAGGTATTCAGTCTCGGAGTTGAATGTAGGGGAATCGTTCCCCGCCTGCGGATCAGCAAGCCTGTGCGAGTTTTTCGCTTTGTGCATTAGAATTCCAGTCGGAGATGTGACGACATCTCTTCGACGTGCTCACCGGAGCACATATCTGGAAAACCGAGCATTGCGTTTTATTGACCATGAATCGGGAGTACTACGGATTCAAAATCCGTCAATTGTTATTTTTTGAGCCGATCAATCCGGTGGTATTCGGTGACTAGCGGAAATTCAGGGGGAGTCATTCGTTGCAATTCGGCTCAAATGCAAATCCGCAGCGCGTGCAGACGCCATGGGCTTCACCCGCTAAAGTGAGGAACGGCTTACGCTCGTTCCAATAAATGCTTTGCCGACAACGCGGACAAGCTGTGATTGCGCCGAAAAGCCCGAAGCCAACTAGCCAAAGCACGATAATCCAGAAGCTGGCACCTACCGCCCACATCAAGATCGTAGCAGGCACGAAAAGTAGCACAATTGGGCGTGCAATTGTTGCAAGCCGAAATTTGGCTTCGGGTTTCAAGAGGTTGTCCAACGGCATACCCGAAGCCTGACATTCTTCTGCAATTTCTTCAATGCGGTCGGTTGCCAACCGGCAGCTTTTCACCCCAAAACCGGAACGGCAGGTTCCGGGCAATCTGGGGTCGATCCGGTCTTGCGCTATGGCGACAATGGGGTGGCTAGCGGACTGTCTGCTTCTGAGGTCCATAGCCAATCAATA
>NZ_SIHO01000004.1 GCF_004681125.1 Glacieibacterium arshaanense | reverse complement strand
CGCAACCACCAGACCCGAGACACCTGCAGCAAGGGTCGCGCCGTCGTTCAGCGCGATGCCGGCAGCGCCAGCCGCGGTATTGGTGAGCAGCGTCACCGTGCTGCCCGAGACGTTGATGCCAAGGCCACCCGAGAAGGTGTTGTTGCCGCCCAAGATCAGATTGCCAGTGCCAATTGTCGAAATCGAACCGACACCACTGATCACGCCATTGAGCTGGAACGTACCTGAACCCTGATCAATCCGGCCGCCAGCCAACGTTGCAATGGTGTTGGTCATAACGAGCCCGCTGACGCCAGCCTGCAGGATCGTACCACCGGCCATGTTGAGTTGGCCGGTGCCGAGCGCCGTGTTGGTACCAACGTTGATTGTGCCGAAGTTGAGGTTGGTTGGACCAGTGTAGGTGTTGCTGTTGTTGAGTGTCAGCGTGCCGGTGCCGATCTTGTTCATCGGGCCGGTGCCGCTCACAACGCCACCCAGCGTCATGCCGAAGGCTTGCGTATCGATTGTGCTAGAACCGTTCAGGATGACGTTGTTCGCCAGCGCCACCGTCGTTCCGGCCTGGAGCGTCGTTGCCCCGGCCATTGTCAGCGAAGCCGTGCCGAGTGCGGAGTCGTTGCCAACATTGATCGTGCCAACGTTAAGCAGCGTGCCGCCCGAGTAGGTGTTCGCATTATTGAGCGTCAGCATACCGCTGCCGATCTTGGTCATCTGACCACCACCGGACACGATGCCGTTCAGCGTCATGTTGTTCGCTTGCGTGTCGAGCGTCGAGTTGCCGACCAGCGCGACATCATTCGCCAAAACGACAGTTGCGCCGGCCTGCAGCGTGGTACCCGCGTTCAGGGCCACGTTGCCGGTGCCGAGGGCGTTGTTGACGGTGACGTTTACGGTGCCGCCGGTGACCGTAGTGCCGCCCGAATAGCTGTTGCTGTTATTGGTCAGGAACAGTGTGCCGCTGCCGTTCTTGGTGACCGCACCGCTGCCGGTGAGGACGCCGTTGAGCGTCAACCCGAAGGTCTGGGTGTCGACCGTCGACGCACCGTTGAAGGCGACGTCATTGGCAAGCGCAACGGTGGCACCAGCGCGCAGCGTCGTGCCGCTCGCCATCGTCACCGGCCCAGCGCCGAGCGCGGTATTGGTGAACGCCGTCACCATGCCGTCCTGGATGTCGAGGCTGGCGAAGCTGTTGTTGCCGCCGAGGTTGAGGTTGCCCGTCAACTGCTTAGCAAGCGCCGCGCCGGTAATGTCGCTGTTGATCGTCGCATCGGTCACGCCGACGGCAATGAAGCCGGCGGTCGTGGCGTTGAGTGTGCCACTGTTGAGGACATAGTTGTTGGTCGTGAATTCAAGACCCTGGAAGTTCTGTGTGCCGCTGACGGTGACCGTACCGGTCGCGCCCGCAAACACCGCAATGCCGCTCTGCCAGTTGGTGTTGAGGCCGTAAGGCGACGAGCTCCAGTTCGAGTTCCCGGCGTTCCAGGTGCCGTTGCCGCCATCATCGGTGCCGTTACCGACCGTGTCGGTGCCCTGCCAATGCTGGATCATCGTGCCAGGGTTGGCGACGAGGAGGTTGACCTGCCCGGGGATCAGCGTCGCCTGCACCACACCGGTGAAGCCACCGGGCAGTGAACTGACCGTCAGGCCATTGTCGGTGATGCCGCCGGTGTAAGTGAACAGCTGATAGACGCCGAGGCCGAAGCCCGGACCAGTGCCCGGATCGGTAACGTTGAGCAGACCGTCGAGGGTGATGTTGCCGTTGACGATGATGAGATCATTGTCGGGCAGACCCGAAACGTTCGGCGCGCCGAATTCGAAGTTGAGATTCGAGGTGGCGTTCAGTGTCAGGTCGCCGACCGTCAGCACGCCGACCGTCGCACCGGTCAGCTGACCGGCGAACAGCGTGGCGCCAGCGCCAACGTCAACCGCACCAACCAGCGTACCGCTACCACCAAGAGCAGCGCCGGTCGTGACCGAAGTCAGCCCGGTGCCGTTGTTGGTGCCGTTGACGAGCAATGTGCCCGTCGTGACGTTGGTCGCGCCAGCATAGCTGTTCGTACCCGTCAGCGTCAGCGTGCCTGCGCCAGCCTTGTCGAAGCCGCCAGTCCCGCCGAGTGCGCCCGACAGCGTCAAGTCGTTGCCGTTGGTGTCAATCGTCGTGCTGCCGGTGAGGTCAACTGCATTGGCGACGGTGAAAGTGCCACCCGCCTGCAACGTCGTACCTGTCGCCATGTTGAGCGCGCCGCCACTGAGGGCCGCTGCATTGCCGACGTTGATGGTGCCGACATTCAGGTTGGTCACGCCCGCAAAAGTGTTGGCGCCGGTCAGCGTCAGAATGCCGACACCGATCTTGTTGAGATCGGTCGCACTCGCACCGCCGATGATACCGCTCAGCGTCAGGTCGTTGCCGTTGGTGTCAACCGTCGTGCTGCCCGTCAGGTCGACGGCGTTGGCGATGGTCAACGTGCCACCTGCCTGCAACGTCGTACCCGTGGCCATGTTGAGCGCGCCGGAGCTGAGCGCCGTGGCACTGCCAACGTTGAGCGTGCCGGCGTTGAGGTTGGTCACGCCCGCATAGGTATTGGCGCCGTTGAGGACCAGCGTGCCGGTACCGTTCTTGTTGAGGTCGGTCGAACCTGCGCCGCTGATGACACCGTTCAAGGTCAGCGTGTTGCTGTGGTCATCGAAAACCGTGCTGCCGTTCAATACGATGTTGTTGGCAGCGGTAACGCCGGACGCCGCTTCAATGCTGGTGCCCGTCGCCATCGTGACGGTGCCGGCACCCAGTGCGGTGTTGGTGGAGATCAGCACACCGCCTGCCTGAATGTCGAGGCTGGCAAAGCTGTTGTTACCACCAAGGCCGGTGACGCTGGTGCCCTGCTTGGCAAGCGCGGCACCGGTGATGTCGCTGTCGATCTGCGTGCCCGCAACGTTATCGGAGATAAAGCCGCCGCTGACCGTATTGTTAAGCGTGCCGCCAGTGAGCGTGTAGCCAGCTGTGCCGAACTGCAGGCCCTGGAAATTCTGCGTGCCGACCACAGTGACTGTGCCCGTCGCACCACCGAAGACGGCAACGCCGCTCTGCCAGTTGGTGTTGAGGCCCCAAGGTGACGCGCTCCAATTGGTGTTCGCGGCGTTCCACGTGCCGGTACCGCCATCATTGGTGCCATTGCCGACGAGATCAGCGCCCTGCCAATCCTGCACCATCACGCCGGGGGCGGTGATAACGAGGTTGACCTGACCGCTGATCGAGGTCTGGACGAAGCCGTTGAATGTCGGCGGCAGCGCGGCGACGGTCAAGCCGTTGTTGGTCAGCACACCGCCATAGGTCATCAATTGATAGACCCCGAGTCCGAAGCCCGCGCCGGTGCCCGGATCGGTCACGGTCAGCAGGCCATCAAGCGTCAGATTGTTGGTGACGATCACCAGATCGTTGTTGGCGCCACCGCTGATGTTCGGATCGCCCAGTTCCCAATTGAGAACCGAGCTGCCGAGCAACGACAGCGAGCCGACCGTCAGCGTGCCAGGGCTGTTGCCCGGGGCCAGCGTACCGCCGTTGGCGATCGAAACTGCACCCGTGATGCTGCCCGAACCGCCGAGCGTCGCGCCATTGGCGACGGTGACCGCACCGGCGCCGTTGTTGGCACCGTTGACGAGCAGCGTGCCCGCGCCAACGTTGGTGGTGCCGCTATAGGTGTTGGTACCGGTCAGCGTCAGCACCTCTGTGCCGACCTTATCGAAGCCGTTGGCACCCGAGATCGCGCCCGACAGCGTCAAGTCAGGGCCAACGCCCAGAGTGCCGCCACCGATCGAAATCAGCGTGCTGGTGAGATCAATGTCGTTAGCGAGCGTCAGCGGGGCGCCGGGTTGGCCGATCAGCCAGCTGTTGAAGCCGAGCGAAACGGTACCGGTACCGAACGCCGAACTGGTGCCCGCACCAAGGATACCGTTCGAGAACGTTGTGCCGCCGCTGTAGCTGTTATTGCCAAGCAGAATCAGGGCGCCCGAGTTGACGTTGGTCAGCGAGCCGGTGCCCGAAATGTCGCCGAACAGCCCCAAAGCCGCACCGTTAGACGAGAAGGTGCTGAGGATCGGGTTCATCGACAGCGAAGTGCCGAGCAGATCGACCGTCACGGCACCGTTCAGCACCATGTCATTGCCGACAAGTCGCGGGAAACCACCGACGACCGGCGCGGCGCCGGCGATCAGCGTGGTGTTGTTTTCCATCGTGACGATGTTGGTGGCGCCGGCATCACCGAACGCCGCGTTTGTGCCAAGGCGGACAGCGCCCTGAATGATGTGGACCGCACCCGAGTTGGTGTTGATGTTGTTGAGGTACAGTTCACCCGTGCCATTCTTCGACAGGTCGCCGCTGCCCGAAACCACACCGTCAAGCTGCAGCGTGCCGGTGTTGTCGATGGCACCATTTGCCGTCAGAATGATGTTGCGTGTGGTGACGAAACCGGCAGTGGTGATGAGCTGGCCGTTGCCGGTGTTGTCGAAGGTCACGCTGGTGCCCGACGCGCCGAGGTTGGCATCGGCGCCAACCCGCACGCTGCCGTCACCGATGAAGGTGCCGCCGGCATAGCTGTTGGTGGCACTGAGGGCGAGCAGGCCGGCGCCTTCTTTGCGCAGGCTGCCGGTGCCGTCGACCGCGCCCGCGAGGAAGAGGTTGTTGCCCATCGTGTCAAAGATGTTGGCGTTGGTCAGCGTGAACTGGCGCAAAGTCGAGATTGTGCCGCTGGTTTCCAACGTCGAATTGTCCATGGCGACGGCGCTGAATGCACCCAGCGCGCTGTCGGCGCCAATCTGGACAATGGCGTTGGTGATCTTGGTGCCACCGGTGTAGCTGCTGCCGCTGGCCAGAATCAGACGCCCGCCGACGCCCGAATCGGTCAGCTTGAGCGGCTGGGCATTCGGACCGGGGTTGTCACCAATGGTGCCGTTCAGCGTGAACTGCTGGCCACCGGCATCGATCGTCGCGTTGCTGCTCACGCGAATGGTCTGGCCGATCGCGCGCGGACCGTTGATCGCAACAATGGCTGCGCCGTTCTTGATGTCGAGGAAATTGGTGCCCGATGCATCGCCGAACGCGGCGTCGTTGCCGACACCGATCGTTCCGGCGCGAACCGAGAAGATACCCGAAAGCGTGCTGCTGCCGGTCAGGTCGAGCTGGCCAGTGCCAATCTTGTCCAGCGGGCGCGAGCCACCCAGTTCGCTGATGTTGCCAGACTGCGTTGCCAAATCGGTGCCCGCAACGTTGAGCTGGGTCGTCGCACTGTTGACCACCAGCGGCGAGATGACAGTAATGCCGTTGGCATAGGTGATGATCGAACCCTGGGTTTCGATCGAACCCGTGCCGCTGGCGTTGCTGTTGCCCAGATACAATTCGCCATGCTTGATGACGATGCCGCCCGAGAAGCCGCTGTTGTCGCCGTTCAATTCGAGACGACCGCCCGAACCCGGGACGCCCGAAGTGGGGTTGGTACCGTCATAGGTCAGCTTGCCGGTGCCGGTGATATCGCCGATCAGGCCGATGTGCTGGGCCCCAATCACGATCTGGCCTGCAGCAGTCATGGTAATCGGCGCGCTCGACAGCGAGAATCCGGCTGCGGTCAGATCGAGCGTACCATTGCCGGCCCCTGCGAAGACCAGCGCGTCGCCGATCGTTGCGCCGTTGCCGGCGCCGATTGCCAAAGTTCCGTCGTTGATCGTCGTGGTGCCGACGTAACCCGACATGTCGCCGTTGAGCGTCAGCCTGCCCGAGCCGGCCTTGGTCAAGCCGCCGCCGGTGATGAGACCGGTCAGGCTGATGGTGTTACCGGCAGTATCGATGGTGCTGCCGGCACCGAGATCAACATCACGCGCGCTGCTGGTCGAACCCGAATAGGCCAGCGTACCGCTGGTGACGTATACCTTGTTGGCAGCGTTGCCGAGATTGGCATCACTCGCGATCGACAGCACGCCGCCGCCGCTGATGTGGACATCGCCGGTGAAGCTGTTGCCGGCGTTGCCGAGCACAAGCGTGCCGGCGCCGGTCTGGTTGAGGTTGCCGGTGCCGCCGATGAGGCCCGTAAGCGTCAGCGTCGTCGAGACGTCGGGGGCGAAATTGGCGAAGCTGGTCAGCGTGATGGCACGGCCCGACGTGAAGGTTGCGGTCGTCTGCAGCGTGCTCGAATCGATGGCAAGCGCACCCGCGGCGGCGCCAAGGGCGGTGTTGCCGCCGATGATCACGGTGACGCCGTTCTGAAGCGCCGTCCCGCCGGTATAGGTGTTGCCGACGGCGAGCGTGATATCGCCCGAGCCGCCGGTATCGTCGAGCGTCAGCGGGCCCGAACCCGAAATCACGCCAGTGTAGGACGTCGAATAGCCGCCGGCATCGATCGTTGCCGCACCGCCAAGGTCGATGTCATTGCTAATGGTCAGGCCGGCGGCGTTCGCCACCAGCGTCGTGCCGGTCGCCATGGTCAGAGCACCACCGACGCCGAGTGCATTATCGTTGCCGATGCCGAGCGTGCCGCCGTTGAGGTGGACGTCGCCGGTGAAGCTGTTGTTGCCGCCGAGGTTGAGCGTCGAACCGGCATAGTCGATGTCGAGTGCGGTACCGATGCCGCTGATCACCGAATCGATCGTCGTGGTGATACCCGAGTCAGCCTTGATCAGCGATGAAGCCGCGCCATTGAGCGTGCCGCCGGTAAGGATGTAGCCGTCGGTGAGCTTGAAATACAGGCTGGTAAAGTTCTGTGTGCCCGAAACGGTAACCGTGCCCTGCGCCGCAGTGAATACCGCGTCGATGCCATTCCACACGCCATTGGTGGTGCCGCTGGCATCGGTCCAGTTGGTCAAAACGGCATTCCAGGTGCCGCTGCCGCCTTCGACACTGGTCGAATCGAGGTGCGGGCCATCCCAATACTGGGTGATGTTGCCGGTGACTTGAAGCTTGACGATACCGGCGACCGAAACGTCAACGCCGAAGAACACGCCCGGCAGGCTGCCGATCGGCGTCACAATCAGGCCATTGTCGGTCAGGTTGCCGAGGCCCGGGGTGTAGGTGAACAGCGTGTACGTGCCGAGACCGAAGCCGCTGAGGTTGTTGATGTTGAGCGTGCCGTCGAGGATCAGCGTGCCATTGATGGCGACCTGATCGTTGGTGCCGGGCGCGGCGAAATCCCAGTTGAGCAGCGCGCCGCTGCTCAGGTTGAGGTTGCCGACCGTCAGCGTGCCAATGCTGTTGGCGACGGTAGCGTCGCCGGGGTTGATGATGCCGCCGTTGAGGACGTCGTTGCTACCCAAGATGTTTGTGATGGTGCCGGTACCAGCGATGGTGCCGCCGCCCAGTACGACAGTATCAATTGTCGTCAGGTCGCCTGTAAGATTTGCGGTTCCCGAAACAAAGAGCGTGCCAACTCGGCTGAAGCCACTCGTGCTGGCCAGCGTAACAATGCCCGAACCATAGACTTCAAGCGCGGCGTTGCCGACCGGATCGTCAATGTCGCCGTTGAGCACGATGTCATTCGCGCCACCGACATAGTTGTACGTCGCCGGCACGATGCCGATGTTCTGCGCCAGCGTCACCGAAGCACTGCTGCTCAGCGTGCCGCCGTCAAGAACCAGCGTTGCCGAGTTTGCACCGATCGAGTTGGCATCACCTACGACGAGCTCGGTGCCCGAAATCGTCAGGGTGCCGGTGTAGGTGTTGGCACCGGCGATATCGAATTCGGTTGCGTTGGTCAGGACGAGGTTGCGCGGGAAGGTGGCCGGAGCGATGTCCGAAATCACGCCATTGAGCGCGACGCTGGCAGCGCCGCCGCCATCGATGGTGTTGGTCGGGCCGAAGCCCGAAACCTGGATGTCATTGCTCAGCGACGAGACGCCCTGCAGGCCGAGCGTGCCGCTGTGCATGATGATGGTGCCGCCGCCGGTGGCGGCTTCGCTGGTGACATCGACTTCGCCGCCGCTGATCGCGAGCGCGAGGAAGCTATTGCTGACGTTCGACAGTGTCAGCGTGCCGGTTCCGACCTTGTTGACCAGACCAGCGCCGGTGATGGCGCCCGAAATGCCGCCGCTGAAGCCGTTGGTGTCGATGTTGCCATTGGCAGTCATCGTCATGTCGCGGGTGAAGGTCGTGGCGTTGGCGAACTGCAGCGTTGCGCCGGGGCCAGCGAATTCGAGCGCACCGACGCCGAGGTTGGCGTCGGCACCGGCGATCAGGAGCGCGCCGGCGCCGATCGACGTGCTGGCGTGCGTGTTGGTGCCGGTCAGCTGCAAATAGCCGCCAGCGTTGATGACGTTGAGGATACCGCCGGTGATGTTGCCAGCCAGCGTCAAGTTATCGGTAAGGGCATCGGCCGAAGTGCCCGAGATAAAGATGGCATTGGGCAGAACGACGCCCGGATTATAGCCATGGAGCGCGGTGCCGTCACCGAGCGTCAGGTCTCCGCCGGCAACACCGCCGAGCGAATTGTTCTGCCCGACGTAGAGTTCACCGGTGCCAACCTCAGTGCCGCCAGTGTAGCTGTTGTTGCCAAAGAGCGTGAGGATCTGCCCGTTGCCCTTGACCAGCTTGCCGGGGCCATCGATGTTGCCCGCAACCTCGAATACAAAGACGTTGTCGCCAATCGTCGACAGACCATTGATCGTGATGTCATTGGGCAGCGTGTAAATCGTAAGGCCATTGACGCCGCCGAGGTGAGTGCCACCGGCCATGACGACCGCGCCGGTGCCGAGTGCGTCATTGTCGTCGATGTTGATCGCGCCGGCGTTGATGTTGGTGCCACCGGTGAAGTCGCTGGCCTGCGTCAGGATGAGCGTGCCGCTGCCGTCCTTGTTGATCGCGCCGGCAACGAGACCATTATCGTGCACCGCGCCGTTCAGCGTCAGGTCGTTGGTGCCGGTATCGATGATCGACGTCGGGGCGATAGAGACATCGTTGTTGAACGATAGCGTCGCGCCGGCAATCAGCTTGGTGCCATCGCTGAGCAAAATCGCGCCGGTACCGAAGACGTCACTGGCATTGGCCTGAACCGCGCCATCGTTAACCACGGTATCGCCGCTGTAGGTATTGCCGCTGTTCGTCAGAATCAGCGTACCGAAGCCGTGCATGGTGAGATTCGAGGCGCCCGAAACCATGCCGGAGAGGGTAAAGTCTTCGCCATTAGTATCGATACCGCCACCCGACAGAATCACGTCACGCGTCAGATCGAGGCCGGGATTGCCCGCCTTGAGCTCACCGCCAGCGAGTGTCACGGTGCCGCCAGTGCCGAAGCCTTGCGAATTCGCAAGGTTAAGCGTGCCAGCGTTAACAGCGCTGTTGCCAGTGAAGGTATTCGCGGCGTTGAGCGTCAGCGTGCCCGCACCCAGCTTGGTCAGACCGCCGGTACCGACGATGACATTGCTGAGGTTCAGTGTGTTGGCCGCGCTGTCAATGTCGAAGCCACCGCCGCCGGCATTAAGCGTGATAGGGCGGCTGGTCGAGGTGAAGCTGGTACCCGTAATCTGCAGCGTTCCGCCGTCGAAATCGAGCGGCGCGGTAATGCCGAGATTCGGTGATGAGCTGACCGACAGCGTGCCGCCATTGATCGAGGTGCCAATCGAATAAGTGCTGGTTGTCGACGTGAGCGTGAGCTTACCCGCGCCCACCTTGACCAGCGAACCCTTGTTGGCGGCGGAGCCATTGTTGATCGGGCCGCTAAGCGTCATGTCGTTACCGTTGGTGTCAACGGTCAGAATGTCATTGCCGGTGGCACCGACATTGAAACGGTTGGCGATGACAAGATTAGCAGCGCCCGCCTTGAGGGTCGTATCATGGTTGATGCGAACAATGGCGGTCGCGCCGGTACCGAAGGCGTTGTTGTTGCCAGCAGTCAACGTGCCACCGTCCGAAATTGTTGCGCCGGTGAAGCCGCTGTTATTTCCGTTCAATACGAGCTCACCAAGGCTGGCGTTTAGCCAGAGGCTCTGGCTGCCCGAAATCGTGCCGTTGAGCGTGATGATGTCATTCGCTCCGAGCGGCTGAACTGAGAAGGTGCCGCCGCCGAGGACGAAATTATTCGATAGCACCGCCGAATGGGTGCCAGTGAACAGGCTGATACGCGCAGCCGACGTTGTCTCGAACGTTGCAAGCGAGCCGCCGAGCGTATCAATAGCACCCGCGCCGAGCGTCGCTTCGCCAACATTGATCGTGCCGCCGCCCGACCCGCTGCCAACAAGGAAACCGCCGGTGAAGCCAGTGTTGACCCCGGTAATGTTCATGATCGACGAGGTGAATTTCAGAATGCGGGCGCTACCGCTGATCGTGCCAGAAAGAATCGTATTGTTCGACAGGATACGGCTGTCGGCAATCACATTGATGTTATTGGCTAGCGTAAGCGTGATGCCGGTGGCAGCAATCTGGCCACCATTGAGGGTGATGGTGCCGGTACCGAATGAGGTATTGGTGCCAAAGCCGAGGATGCCGTCATTAACGATGGTGCCGCCAGTGTAGGTGCTGGCGCCATTGAGGTTTTGACGGTCCGCGCCGTTCTTGATGACTGAAATCTGATTGGCGATGTCCGTTTCGAGGATGCCGCCGGTCATCGTGAATGGGCCGCCCGAGGTTACGTCGAACGTCAAAGTGGCAGGGCTGCCACCACCCGTGTTGGTGACATTGCCGGCACCGGTTCGACTGCTCACTGTTTGGTTGGAACCACCGAGGTTTAGCGCCTGGGCGTGCGCCGCCATCGGGGAGAGGAGCACCGCGCTGCCGAGCAGCATTGCAGTCAGCGAGCCGCCGTGACGCCGGAACCCGTTGTTTTCGCGGCGATTCGCGAGAACGACCGGTGCGACGTTCGAACGTGATGCAATCATTTTAAAGCCCCTCAGACACGTGTAGCCCATTAACACCTATTCAGATTGGACCAAGCGCTGGCAAATCGCAACCCGAATTTTGGTCCATTTCTGCTGGAATCGCTGAATCTTACGCGATTTAAGAACGACCGTTTTCGTCCGGAATTGAGCTGCTATCGGCGCGATTCATGCCGATTTACGCCTATGCTGCAGTGCATCAAACGGCGTCAGGCTGGGCTTCAGGGCGTGCCTTGCGAAGCACCGGCAAGGCATTCAATTTTTTATCGATTGCGACCAATGACGGGAATGCGGTCAAATCGGCACGAATCCGGCGAGCATTGTACATCTGCGGGATGAGGCACAGGTCGGCGAGTGTCACCGAGTCGCCGAACAGGTAGAGGCCGGTGCTGGCGGCGGCGGTTTCCTCAAGCGCGGCGAAGCCGGTGGTGATCCAGTGTTCTGCCCAAAGGTCGACCGACTCGGGTGCCACTTCGAGCGGTCCCTTCAGGTAATTAAGCACGCGCAGATTGTTGAGCGGGTGGATATCGCAGGCGATCGTCAGCGCCGCGGCGCGGATGCGGGCGCGCGCCACCGCGTCACCGGGCAGCAGTGGCGGATCAGGATAGGTTTCGTCGAGATATTCGATGATCGCCAGGCTCTGGTTGAGGCCGACATCACCATCGATGAGGTAGGGCACCAGCCCCTGCGGGTTGAGCATCGTAAAGCCGACGCCGCTCTGCGCGCCGCTGCGCAGGTCGATGGCCTTGCTTTTGTAGGGGAGGCCCTTGAATGCCAGTGCCAGCCGGACGCGGTACGCCGCCGACGAACGCCAATAGCCATAAAGGATGCGGTTGGCGTCGGCGGACATGGCAGGGCTCCTCAGGCGAACGGGTTCTTGCCGCCGCGCAGCGTCAGCCGGATCGGCACGCCGTCGAAGCCGAGCGTGTCGCGCATGCCGCCGATGAGGTAGCGGCGATAGCTTTCGGGTAGCTCGTCGAGGCGGTTGCCGAACACCACGAACGTCGGGGGTCGCGTTGCGGCCTGGGTGACGTAGCGCAGCTTGATGCGGCGGCCGTTGGGCGCCGGCGGCGGGTTGCGTTCGAGCGCGGCTTCGAACCAGCGGTTGAGCTGGCTGGTCGAGACGCGGCGCGACCAGGCATCGCGGGCCTCGAACGCCGCCTTCATCAGGATGTCGATGTTCTTGCCGGTCAGTCCAGAGATGGCGATCAGCGGCACGCCCTTGATCTGCGCCAGCCCTTCATCGAGCGCCTTGCGGACGCCCTGGAACAGCGATGACTGATCGTGCGCGGCATCCCATTTGTTGAGCGCGATGATCAGCGCGCGGCCTTCCTTCAGCACCATGTCGGCGATGCGCAGATCCTGCGCCTCCAGCCCCAGCGTCGCATCGAGCAGCAGCACGACGACCTCGGCGAAATCGACCGAATATTTGGTGTCGGCGGCGGACAGCGTCTCGAGCTTGTCGGTGACCTTCGACCGGCGACGCAGCCCGGCGGTGTCGATCAGCCGCACCGGCCGCAGCACGCCGTCGCGCGGATACTCCCAGTCGATGGCAATCGAATCGCGGGTGATACCGGCTTCGGGGCCGGTGATCAGCCGATCCTGGCCGAGCATGCGATTGATCAGCGTCGACTTGCCGGCGTTCGGGCGCCCGACAATCGCCAGCTTGAGTGGCTCGTTGAGCAGGCGCTCGGCGGCGGCTTCCTCGTCGTCCTCGTCGATTTCGGGCATCTCGTCGGCGGCCTTGGCGATCAGCGGATCGAGCAGCGGGAACAGCGCTTCGAACAGATCGGCCATGCCTTCGCCGTGTTCGGCGGAGATCTGCACCGGCGCGCCGAAGCCGAGTTCATAGCTTTCGGCAACACCGGTTTCGCCGGCGCGGCCTTCGGCCTTGTTGGCGAGCAGAATCAGCGGCTTATCGTGCTGGCGCAGCCATTGGGCGAAGTGGCGATCGAGCGGCGTGATGCCGGCGCGGGCGTCGAACATCAGCATCGCGACATCGGCGTCGTCGAGCGCCGCAGCGGTCTGTGCGCGCATCCGGCCGGCGAGGCTGGCGGCATCGGCTTCTTCCAGCCCGGCGGTGTCGACAATGCGGAATTTGAGATCGTACAACGTCGCATCGCCTTCGCGGCGGTCGCGGGTGACGCCCGGCGTGTCATCGACCAACGCCAGCTTACGGCCGACAAGGCGGTTGAACAGCGTCGACTTGCCGACATTGGGGCGGCCGATGATAACAACGGTGGGGAGGTGCGGGATCATGGCGCCTTCATAGCGACTTTTGCTGCAAAGTCGCCGACCGATTACAGGGGGGCGCCTGTAGGGATCTGGTCAGTCTTTACGGGTGTACGAAGTAAAGCAAATTCGGCGTGAATCCACAAAACCGAGAATACGTTTTCATATCAATATGTTATGCGAATTTCCCGCGTGCAAAGTCGTTCGACATCAAACCACTTTCCGCACGTTTTGCGCCTTAACGGTACGCCGTGAGCTTGCCGTCGTCGGTGAGCACGAATACCTGATTATCGGCAACAATCGGCGGCAAGAACGCCGGTGCCGACAGTTTTACCGATGAAAGCAGCTTGCCGGTGTAAGGCGACACGGTGACCATCGTCTTGTTCGACCCCGTCACCAGCAGGCGGTCAGACGCCAGCACCGGTCCCGACCAGCTATAGGCGCCGGTCTTCTTTTTCTCGTCCTTATAGTGCGGCAGCTGCGTCACCCAGCGGACCTTACCCTCGCCGCGCGTCAGGCAGATCAGCTGCGCGTCGAGCGTCACGACATAGATGAAATCACCAGCGACCCACGGCGTCGAAACACCGGCGAAATTGCGTTCCCAGACGCGCTGGCCGGTCGCCAGTTCGATCGCCGCCATGCGGCCGCCATGGCCGATGGCAAAAACACGGCCGCGGTCGATGACCGGCGACGCGTCGATATCGGTCAGTGCGCTGATCGCTGTCGTGCGACCGGTACGCGCCAGTGCGTCCGACCAGACGGTGCGGCCGTTTTCAACGCGCAGCGCGTTCAGCTCACCGCTCGAAAAGCCGACGACGGCGGTGTCGAGCGCAATTGCCGGCGCCGCCGCACCGACCATGCCGGCGGCTTCGGTGGTACCCGCAACGTTCCACATCGTCTCGCCGGTCGCGGTATTGATCGCGAAAATCTGGTTGTCGGCGCTCAGCGCGAACAGCCGGGTGCCCGCCACCGTCGGCGCACCGCGCAACGGCGTATTGAGGTTGACGCGCCACAATTCCTTGCCGCCGTCGAAATTGAACGCTGCGACAATCCCGTAGCCGGTGGTCGCATAAATGCGCCCGTCGCCGGCGCTGACGCCGCCGCCGAACGCCGCCTGGTCGCTTTCGCCCTTGTCGATGATGCGCTGATTCCAGGTGACCCTTCCTGTCTTGGCATCGAAAACTCGGACATTGCCCTTGGTATCAATGGTGAAGACCCGACCCTCATAGACCATCGGTGCGGCGTTGAGGCGGCGCGTCGGGTCACTGCCCGAGCCAATCGATGCCGACCACGCCTTGGTCAATGTATCGGGGAGCATCAGATGCCCCATCGACTTGGACTCGTTGCCGCCGGGCTGCGCCCAGTTGGTGTTGAGCGTCGGCGCCGGCAGCACGATCGCCAGATCGGCGAGTTCGGGCTCGGCCACCGGCTTGGCTTCGTAATTGAGCACCGGTTCACGCACGCCCGATGTCGGCGTCTTCTTGTTGTTCTTGCTGAACAGGCCGGCAGCGGCAGGCGCCGTCAGCACGGGTGCCGCCAAGGCCGAAAGCAGCAGCACCGCCCACATTGCACGGCGTTGGTTCATCTGGGGCTTCATCATTGCGCCTTGTTGGCTGGTGCTGCCTGAACGGCAGGTGACTTGTCGGTTGCCGCCGCGTCTGCCGGTGCCGCCTCGCCGGCGAACTTGGCGCCCGCCAGTTGCGGTGTGCGACCCGCCGCACCCGCCAGCGCGCTCGCCATCTGCGCCGCACGGCCGCGCAGCGAGCCTTCAAGGCTGGTGTCATTGGCAATCGCGGTGAACAGCGGCTCGGCAAGTGCCGGCTTGCCGGCCTTGAGATACGCGATGCCGGTCATTTCACCCGCAACGCCGAACCACGGATTGCCCGGCGTGCTCAGCGGCTTCATCCGCGCGATGATGACGTCAGGCGTCAAATCATCGAATTCGAGCCGCGTCGCCTTGATCAGCGCCAGATCGCGGAACGGCTGCGCCAGCGCAGCGTTGCTTGCTACCGCATTGTAAATCTTGATGCCGCCAGCGGTGTCGCCACCCTGCACGGCATTGCCCGCCTGCATCAGCAGCGCCAGCGCCTTGTAGCCGTCGCTGTCCGACGCCGCGAGCTTCTTGAGCTCCGGATTAGCCGCATCGACATCGCCGGTCTCGATCTTCGACAGCGCCTGGACAAACGCCTCGCCCGTCGCGCCCGCGCCCTTCGTCTGGCTCTCGCGCCAATACAGCACGCCCGCCAACGCCGCCAGACCAATGACCAACGCCGCAATCAGCGCCTTGCCATAACGCTGCCACAAGCTCTTCAGCTGGTCGCGGCGGTATTCCTCGTCGACTTCGCGGATGAAACTGTCGTCGGGCTCTTCCGTCTTCGCCAAAACACTCTCCAATGCGACGTTCGTGTTCCCCATAGCGGGGGAGGCGGGGCGGTGCAAAGGCTATGCGGAGTTAGAGGTTGCGAAGAGCCTCCGGCGGGCAGGCCTGAGGCCTGCACCCGATTGTTTGGGCGTGACTGAAAGGGGGGTGTTTTGCTGCCGTTCAGTGGCAAGCTAGCGCAACTCTTCGCAGTGGTTCGCCAATGCCCACATACCAAGGCTCGCCCATTTCATTTGGCGCTTGAATCTCCAGTTCAGCGCGAGCGCTCAACTGGCTTTTCAATGGCGATGTCAATTGGGAGCGCCCTTCTAGGTTTTGGCCTGTTTTCGTTGTCCGAAAATCAACTTCTCCGATTGCTAGTGGACGAGCGGGGTCGAAAGACACGTTTTTCGGAATAGAGTATTTGATGACGATCTCTTTGGAATGGCGGTCGCAACGAACCGTAAACACGGTCTCTTTGCCGTCCCAAGATAGAAATATTGCCTTGGAGGAATATTGGCCATCCACGGCGATGGTTTTCCATTGCTACTCCCGCGCGTCAGTTGGCGTGGTGTGCGCAGTGGCCGCCGTCAAAAAGGGCAGACATGCCACGAGCCAATTTGTCATCTTCATGCTGAAACCTTAGCTCAACTCGAAGACGTCCGGAACGGGATCGTTTGCTGACCGGCAGCTAAAGCCGCCCCTCGCCCCTTCCTTGCAGGGAGGGGAGCAGGAAGTGCAGCACCCCAATAATCGGGTGCAGGCCTCAGGCCTGCCCGCCGGAGGCCCTTAAACCCCTTGCCGTTCCGCCCTACTTTACCGCCGGCTTGATCGCATAAAGCTGGTCGGCATCGGGGAACGAGCGGTCGCGCACCGCGGCGGCGTATTGCGCGGCGGCGTCGTTGATACGCGCGGCGAGGTCATCGAAGCGGCGGACGAAGCGCGGGGTGCGTTCGAAGAGGCCGAGCATGTCTTCGGCGACGAGGACCTGGCCGTCGCAGGCGGGCGAGGCGCCGATGCCGATGGTCGGGCATTTGACGGCGGCGGTGATGGCGCGGCCGAGCGGCTCGACGACGCCTTCGACGACCATGGCGAAGGCGCCGGCGGCATCGACGGCGCGGGCGTCGCCGAGGATCTTTTCATATTCGGCTTCGGAGCGGCCGCGGGCGCCGTAGCCGCCGAGTGCGTTGACCGCCTGCGGGGTGAGGCCGATGTGCGCGACGACGGGGATGCCGCGTTGCGACAGGAAGGTGATGGTTTCGGCCATGACCGCGCCGCCTTCGAGTTTGACGGCGGCGGCACCGGTTTCCTTCATGACGCGGGCGGCAGTTTCAAAGGCTTGTTGCGGGCTGGCTTCGTAGCTGCCGAACGGCAGATCGACGACGACGACGGCGTGGTACGAGCCACGGACAACGGCGGCACCGTGCGCGCACATCATCTCCAGCGTCACGTGGACGGTGGTATCGAGGCCGTAGATAACCTGCCCCAGGCTGTCGCCGACGAGCAGCATGTCGCAGTGGCGGTCGAAGATCTGCGCCATGCGTGCGGTATAGGCGGTGAGCATGACGATGGGATCGCCGCCCTTGCGCGCCGCGATCGCGGGTACGGTCAACCGGCGAATGGGTTCGGGGACGGGGTGCGCGCGACTGGTCGCGGTATCGAGCGTGAAGGTTGTCGACATGGTTACCTCTGGGGAGCGAGGGTAAGGCAGGTCGGGTGCTTTAGCGGAGTTCGGGGGGGTTGGGCCAGCGATAGTGCGTTGCGGAGGCGGTTCAACCGTTCAACAGCAAGGCAGCATAGATGTCGGGCTTGAAGCCGGCGAGCAGCACGGGGGCGCCGCTGGGGGTGGTGCCGGACAGGATCGGGCGCTTGATCATCGACGGCTGGGCCAGCATCAGCGTGGTGGCGCGTGCGGCGTCGAGGTCGGTGCGGTCGGCTTCGGGGAGCGCGCGGAAGGTGGTGCCGGCGCGGTTGAGCACAACCTCCCAGCCGAGTGCCTTGCACCATGCCGCGAGCAGCGCAGCGTCGGCGCCTTCGACCTTATAGTCGTGGAAGTTGTAGGCGACGGCGTTGGCATCGAGCCAGGTCCGCGCCTTCTTCATCGTGTCGCAGTTGCGGATGCCGTAGAGGTCGAGGCTCATCGTGCGGCCAATGCTGTTGCTGGATAGTCGGCGAAAACGCCGTCGACTCCGAGGCTGTAGAAGAGTTTGTATTCGGCTGCCGCATCACCGGGCGCGGCAGGGCCGCCGGCGCTGCGGAAGTCCGCAGGCAGGAAGTAGTTTTCGCTGCGGAAGGTCCAGGGGTGGACTTTGAGTCCGGCGGCGTGCGCGTCGGCGATCAGCGTGGTTGGCGTTTCGAGCTTGCCCGCCGCGTCGCGCGGCACCACGCGGTCCTTATTGGGGCCGATGCCATCGGCGTAGGTCGCGACCTCGCGCAGGCCGGCAGGCGTCAGCATCACGTCATACGATACGCCGTCGGGCGACATCCCCGATTCGATCAGCTGGATAAGCGCGATGTCGGTGATCTTGCGCAGTGCCTTGAGGTTGCCGGCTTCGAACGACTGGATGAAGATGGGGTCGCTGCGCTTGCCGTAGCCCGCCTTGGTGAGTGTTGCGAGCAGCGGCGGTTCGAGCGGCAGGCCGATCGCGGCGAAATAGCCTGGGTGCTTGGTTTCGGGATAGAGGCCGACCTTGCGCGGCGCGGCCTGCGCCAGTGCGATGATTTCGGCGAAGGTCGGGATTTCGAACTGGCCGTCATATGCGGTGTTGCCGGGGCGCAGCTTGGGCAGCCGTTCGCGGGCGCGCAGCGTCTTCAATTCGGCGAGGGTGAAGTCTTCAGTGAACCAGCCGGTGACGCTGTGGCCGTCGATGGTCTTGGTGGTGCGGCGCGTGGCAAATTCAGGGTGGTCGGCGACATTGGTGGTGCCCGAAATCTCGTTTTCATGGCGCGCGACGAGGATGTGGTCCTTGGTCGACACCAGATCGGGTTCGATGAAGTCGGCGCCTTCCTCAATGGCCAGTGCGTAGGACGCCAGTGTATGTTCGGGGCGCTGGCCGCTGGCGCCACGATGCGCGATGACGATGGGCGCGGCTCCTGCGAGCGTCGTCCACAGCGCAGCAACCATCATCAACCTCCCGAAGTTCACCGTGCCGCGCGCGCTTCCTCGGCGCGGTTCAACACTTCGTACGCCGCCTGCACCGCGCGAAACTTTTGCGCGGCTTCGTCGCCGGGCGCGACATCGGGGTGATAGGCCTTCGCCAAACGCCGGTAGGCGGCTTTGACCATCACGACGTCGGCATCCGAATCGAGCTCGAGCGCGGCGAGCGCATCGAGTTCGGCGCGGCTGCGGCTGCCGTCACCGGCGCCGCCCCAGGCCCAGTGCTGCGCCTTGCTGAACGTCGTTTCGGCCGACTCACCGGCTTCGCGTTCCTTGGCTTCCTCGGCAGTCAGGCCTTCGAAATAGTTCCAGTTGCGGTTGTATTCGGCGGCGTGCGCCTCGCAGAAATACCAGCGTTCGGGGCGGTTGGGTGCCTTGGGCGCCGGGCGGTCACCGACTTCGGTGCAGCCGTGGCGGTCGCATTGACGCTGCTGTACGGCGGCGCTGCCCTGACCGTAGTCGCGCCAGCGCGGGAAGCCCCAGTCATTCTTGCTCGATGCACGCGCCATCAGGATTCCGGTGTTGCCGGCGCGAAGGTCGCGACGGGGCTGGTGAACTTACAGGCGCAGCGCCGGAAATGCCAGCGCTGCGCCCGCCGTTGCGCTCAACTGCGCATCATCTTGCCCGCGCAGCGTCAGCTGCGCATCATCTTCGACGCCATCCCCATGATTTCGTCGAGCGGGTTGCCGTCCTTGTTGGTGTCGATCATGCCCATCAGCATGCCCGCCGCGCCGCCGGCACCGCCGCTCGTGCCGCCGAGCAAACCACCGAGCAGCCCGCCCAGCCCCGACTGCGCCGGTGCCGCAACCGTACCGCTACCATTGCCGAGCGCGCTCGCGGCCAGCGTCGCCACCATCGGCAGCAGCGCGGCGAGCGCGGCAGAGTCGATGCCGGTCTTCGCCGCGGCGTTCTGCGCCACCGCCGCCGTCACGTCCTGCGAGCCGAACACCTGCCCCAGAATCTCGGTGCCATGGCCAATCGCCTGATCGCTCGCGGCAGAGCCGGTGAACGCCGCCGCCAGCCCTGCGACCGAATCGACAATGCTACCGTTGCCGGCCTGCACCTGCTTGGCCATGCCGCCGGCAAGCGCTGGCACGAGCGCCGCAAGTGCCGCCTGCCCCTGTTCGGGCGACAGGCCGACGCGCGACGCCATCGCCGCCACCGAATCGGCGCCCCCCATGCGGGCAATCATGTCGAGGATTTGCTGGGACATCGTCTTCTCCTTCAGGTCCGGCGCGCAGCGTAGCGCTGATTTATGACAGAAACATCGAACCTATCGCGCCGCGCGGCCGCCCGCTAGTGTCGGCGCCGCATGCGACATCTGCTCCTCTCACGCCGCTTCGGCCCGCTGTTTGCCACCCAGTTTCTCGGCGCGTTCAACGACAATCTGTTCAAGACCGCGATGCTGTTCCTGATCGTCTTCCACATCATGGCAGGCGACGAAGTGGCGAGCGCGACGCTGGTCACTGCCGCGACCGGGCTGTTCGTGCTGCCGTTCGTGCTGTTTTCAGGACTGGCGGGCGATATCGCCGATAAGCGCGACAAGGCAACCGTGGCGCGCTTCGTCAAGCTGGCGGAAATCGCCTTCATGGGGCTCGGCGCGGTCGGACTGTGGCTCGGCTCGTTGCCGCTGCTGTTTTTCGTGCTGGCGCTGATGGGCGTGCATTCGACGATCTTCGGCCCGGTCAAATACGCCATCCTGCCGCAGCACCTCGCCGAAGATGAATTGCTCGATGGCACGGGTCTGGTCGAAGGCGGCACCTTCGTTGCCATCCTGCTCGGCCAGATCGCCGGCGGACTTCTCGGGCTGACCGCCGGGCCAGTCGCGATCGGGGTGGCGCTGCTCGGCGCACTGACAGCGCAATTCATTCCACCTGCCCCGCCCGAATACCCCGGCGCACGCATCGACTGGAACTTGTGGCGTAGCTCGCTGCGCGCCGTCGTCGCCAACTTCAGCACGCCGACGCTGCGTACCGCGACCATCGCGATTTCGTGGTTCTGGGCACTCGGCGCGATCTGGACAGGACAGTTCGTGCCGTTGGTGCGCAACATCCTCGGTGGCACCGAAACCGTGGCGACGTTGTTCCTTGCGGCGTTTTCGATCGGCATTGCGGTGGGTTCGGTCGCGGTCGGCCGCTTGCTCGCCGGGCGCATATCGGCGCGGCTGACGCCCTGGGCGGCGGTCGGCATGGCGGTCGGTGCGGTCGATTTCTGGTTCGCCGTGCACGGCTTGCCGGGTCCCGCCGGTGGTGTCGCCGACTTCCTGCGGACGCCGGCCGCGTGGCGCATCCTCGCCGACCTGTTCGTCATTGCGGTGGCCGGCGGTATCTTCTCGGTGCCGCTGTACGGGGTCCTGCAAACCGGCACCGCGCCCGACCATCGCGCCAGCGCCATCGCCGCGAACAACATCATCAACTCGGCGTTCCAGGTCGGCGGCGTGCTGGTGATCGGCGCCGCGATTGCCCGCGGCGTCGAGATTCCGGTAGCGCTGGTCGGGGCGGCGTTGAGCGGTCTACTGCTGATTCCGATGTTACGGGGAATCAGAAGCTAAGGGCCTCCGGCGGGCAGGCCTGAGGCCCGCACCCGATTAAAGAGCACACCACAAATGGGTGCAGGCGTCACGCCTGCCCGCCGGAGGCCCTTTCTTACATCTTCAGCCGCGGGCGGCCCATGAAGTCGCGCTTGCCGATCTTGACGCCCTTCGACCGCAGGATGTCGTAGGCGGTCGCGGCGTGGAAATAGAAATTGGGCTGCGCGAACGACAGCAGGAAGTTTTCGGCGGTGAACGGCATAACCGAAGCACCAAACGAGAACTGCATGTCGCGGCCGATGAACCCGTTGACTTCAGCCGGGTCGAGCGCCGCCAGGAATGCCTGTGCATTTGCCAGCTTGGCCTTGAGCCCGGCGAAATCCATCGGGAACGGGCCGGTGTCGGGCGAATAATTGCCGGCGCGCACGCCTTCGATGGCACCGACCGAATGTTCGGCGACCGATTTGACCTGATAGCCGAACGGCAGCATGTCATCGATCAGCCGCGCCATGATCAGGTCGCTCTCGCTGGTGCCCGTTTCGGCGCACCAGGCGACCGCCTTGTCGACCAGCGCATCGACGGCGCTGACAATTTGTTGATACGACGGAATGGTTGCAGTGTAGAGCGAGAAGGTCATGACTTTGTCCCCTTGGATTGATTTGAAAACAACCTAGCGCCTTGGCGTGCCGCTCGGCAATCGACAAACCCCGCGCAACCTTGCTAAAGCGCGCCACTTTGCAGCCCCGTGCAGGAAACCAATGACCAAGACCGCACTTATCACCGGCGTTACCGGACAGGACGGCATGTATCTGTCCGAACTGCTGCTTTCGAAGGGTTACACCGTCCACGGCGTCAAGCGCCGCTCGTCGTCGTTCAATACCGCGCGCATCGATCATTTGTATCGCGACCCGCACGAAGGGCCGACGAATTTCTATCTGCACCACGGCGACCTGACCGATTCGACCAACCTGATCCGGCTGGTGCAGGAAACCCAGCCTGACGAGATCTACAACCTCGCTGCGCAGAGCCATGTCCAGGTCAGCTTCGAAACGCCGGAGTATACTGCCAACGCCGATGGCATCGGCACGTTGCGACTGCTGGAGGCCATCCGCATCCTCGGCCGCGAGAAGTTGACGCGCTTCTACCAGGCCTCGACGTCGGAACTCTACGGGCTGGTACAGGAAACGCCGCAGCGCGAAACGACGCCATTCTATCCGCGCTCGCCCTATGCGGCGGCGAAAATGTACGCCTATTGGATCACGGTGAACTACCGCGAAGCCTATGACATCCACGCGTCGAACGGCATCCTGTTCAACCATGAAAGCCCGGTGCGCGGCGAGACCTTCGTGACGCGCAAGATCACCCGCGCGGTCGCGGCGATCGAGCTCGGGCTGCAGACCAAGCTGCATCTGGGCAACATGGACGCCAAGCGCGACTGGGGCCATGCGCGCGACTATGTCGAGGGCATGTGGCGCATCGTTCAACACGACACCGCGCAGGACTGGGTGCTGGCAACCGGCCGCACGACCAGCGTCCGCCACTTTGTCGAACTGGCGTTTGCCGAGGTCGGCCGCCAGCTGGTGTGGAAGGGCGAAGGCGTCGATGAAACCGGCGTCGATGCCAAGACCGGCCAAGTGCTCGTCGCCATCGACCCGCGCTATTTCCGGCCGACCGAAGTCGATTTGCTGCTCGGTGACCCGTCGAAAGCCAAGCAGCAGCTCGGCTGGGAAGCGACGACGTCGATGGAACAGCTGGTCAAGGAAATGGTGGCAAGCGACCTCGCCGAAGCCAAGCGCACGGGCCGGGCGTGACCTTGCCGTTCGATCTGGCGGGCAAGCGCATCTGGGTCGCCGGCCATCGCGGCATGGTCGGCAGCGCCGTCGTGCGCCGGCTGGTGACCGAGAACGTTGGCGAAATTCTGGTCGCACCGCGTGACAAGGTCGACCTGACACGGCAGTCGCAGGTCGAGGACTGGGTCGCTGCAGTCCGTCCCGATGTCGTGATGCTGGCGGCGGCGCGCGTTGGCGGTATTGCTGCAAATGCCGCTCGACCGGTCGATTTCCTCCACGACAATCTGATGATCGAAGCCAATATCATGGCGGCGTCGGCTGCGGCCAAGGTCAGCAAGCTGCTGTTCCTCGGCAGCTCATGCATCTACCCGAAGTTCGCCGACCAGCCGATTGTCGAGGAGGCGCTGCTTACCGGCGCTTTGGAACCGACCAACCAATGGTATGCGGTCGCCAAAATCGCCGGCATCAAGTTGGCCGAGGCCTATCGCGAACAATACGGCCTCGATTTCATCTCGGCGATGCCGACCAATTTGTACGGACCCGGCGACAATTACGACCTTGAAAGCAGCCATGTCATCCCAGCGTTGCTGCGCAAGGCGGTGGCCGCGCGCGACGCCGGGGACGCCAACCTGATGGTGTGGGGCACCGGCACGCCGCGCCGCGAGTTCATGCATGTCGACGACCTGGCGGATGCGCTGGTGTTCGTGCTGAAGAACTATTCGGCAGCGCAACACATCAATGTCGGCTCGGGCAGCGACGTGACGATTGCCGAACTCGCGGCAACCGTCGCCGATGTCGTCGGCTTCAAGGGCGGGCTGACGTTCGATACCAGCCGCCCCGACGGCACGCCGCGCAAGCTGATGGACGGGTCGAAGCTCGCGGCCATGGGCTGGAGCCCGCGCATCGGTCTGCGCGAAGGCCTGGCCGACGCCTATGCCCACCTCCAGCGCGATGTGGCAGCGCGTTCCGGGGCAGCTCGCGCTTGAAAATCAGCGTCATCACGGTGGCGTACAATGCCGCCGCGACGATCGCCGATACGCTGCGGTCGGTCGCGGCGCAGGCCTACCCGCATGTCGAACATCTGGTCATCGACGGCGCCTCGACGGACGATACCGCTGCGCTGGTCGCTGCGCATGGTCGGCCAGGCACCATCTTCCACAGCGCGCCGGATGACGGCCTGTACGACGCGATGAACAAGGGGATCGCCGCCGCGACCGGCGACGTCATCGGCTTCCTCAACGCCGACGACTATTTCTGCCGCCGCGATGCTGTGTCACTGATCGCCGCCGCTGCTGCCGCCAACCCCGAAGCCGCCGCGGTATCGGGCGCGGTGGCCATCGTCGATGCCGCGCAACCCGACCGCATCCGCCGTGCCTATGCACCGACCTTCGCGCCATGGATGCTGCGCTTCGCGCACATGCCGCCGCACCCGGGCTTCTATGCGCGACGCAGCGTCTTCGATCGCCTCGGCGGCTTCGACCCGGCACTCGCCATCGGCGCCGACTTCGAATGGATGCTGCGCTTCTTCCACGACGCCAAGCTGTGCGCCGCGCCGATCACGCCAACGCTGGTGACTCTGCGCGACGGCGGCGTGTCGAACAGCGGCCTCGCCAGCCGCCGCACCATCAACACCGAAGCGCTCGCCTCGCTGCGCCGCCACGGCATCGCCAGCGCGCCGCCGGTGATCTGGTCGAAATACCTCATCAAGGCGCTGCAATATGTCATCCCGCCGGTGCAATGGCCGGCGCCTGCTGCGGTGCGTTGGCCGGCTTAAGGCCCTGCCCGCCGGAGGCTCTAATTCGCCGCCACCGGCACCAACGGCGTGACAATCGGGAAGTTGCGCTTGGGTGCTTCGAACAGCCCGGTGAAGCGTGCCAGTGTCGGCCGGTCGCCGGTGATGGTGAGTGCGCCGGACTTGATAAGGTCGGCGGGGTTGGCGACGCCGCCGATTAGCCCGAGGAACGCCATGCGCTTGGCGGTGATGGTCGCATCGGCGGGGGCATCGACGTTCATTTCGTGGAACATCACGCCATTCTCGACCGTGACCAGCGCGTTCTCGCCATTGTCGAGGTTGATCTTGATGCTGAACGGGTTGTCGAGCGCACGTTCGGGGACGACGCGGATGGCCATGGCATCGAGCAGGTCGGACAATGGCAGGCTGGTCGTAAGTTCGAGCGTGTCGCTGGCGGCGGCCTTTGATGGCAACATGCCGTGGCGCAGTTCGAGCGCGCCGGTCAGGTAGAAGTTGCGCTGCGGGCCGCTTTCGGCCTGATAAGCCATTTGGTCATAGGCGCCGGCGAGCGCCTGCTTGGCCGCCATATTGTCGGGCTCGGCGAAGACCAGATGCGTCAGCAATGTCGCTTCCCAGCGATAATCGCCGGCCTTGTGCGCGGTCGCGGCCAGCGCCAACACCTTCTTGGCGCCGCCAATGGCTGCAACATAGCGCTTGCCGGCTTCGACGCGCGTCAGTGGATCGAGGCTGGTCGGGTTGCCGTCGAAAAAGCCCATGTAGCGCTGGTAGACGGCGCGCGAGTTGAACTTCAGCGAGCCATAGTTGCCGCGGTTGAACCAGGCGCGCGCCAGCACCGGCGGCAGCGTGATGGCCTCGGCAATTTCGGGGCCGGTCATGCCCATGTTCATCATCCGCACGCTTTGGTCGTGAAGGTATTTATAGGCATCGCGGTGCACGGCGAGATAGGATTTGATCGTCGCATTGCCCCAGCGCGGCCACAGGTGCGACGTGAACACCACGTCCGACGTATCGCCGTAGCGCCGCAGCGCCTCGGTCAAATAGCCTGACCATTCCTTCGAATCGCGGACCAGCGCACCACGCGGTGTCAGCACGTTGTGCATCATGCCATTGGCGGTTTCAGCCATGCACAGTGCCTTGAAGTCGGGCAGGTAGAAGTTCATTTCGGCGGGCGCTTCGCTGTTGGGCGCCATCTGGAATTCGAAGCGCACGCCGTCGATGACCGCGGTCTCGCCGGTGGTCGTAACCTCGTGCGTCGGCGGAATCAGCGTCACCGTGCCGCCGGCGCGCGCTGCACCCAGGCCGTTGCTGACAATCCCATCGGGGCCGCGGTCGAGCAAATTGCCGAACATATAATCGGCGCGGCGACCCATGGCGTTGCCGGCAATGACATTCTCGCTGATCGCATGCTGCATGAAATGCTGCGGCGCGTAGATCGGCACCTTGCCCGACTTGACGTCGGCTGCATCGACTACGCCGCGGGCGCCGCCGAAATGGTCGGCGTGGCTGTGGGTGTAGATCATGCCGGTCACCGGCTTGTTGCCGAACTTGGCGCGCATCAGCGCAAGCCCCGCCGCAGCGGTTTCGGCGGTCGTCAGCGGGTCAACGATGACATAGCCGGTCTTGCCGACGATGATGGTCATGTTCGACAGGTCAAAGCCGCGGATCTGGTAAATCCCGGGAACGACCTCGAACAAGCCGTAGTTGGCGTTGAGCACACCGTTGCGCCACAGGCTGGGGTTGACGGTGGCGGGCGTTGCCCCTTTGAACTGGGCATCCTCGGCGAAGTTGCGGATGACGTCGCCAGCCTTGTTGCGAATAACGCTGTCGGCGGGCTTCGCGATCAGGCCGCGTGTGGCGAAGTCGAAGTCCTGCTTGTCGTCGAAGTTGAGCGTCGCGGCGAGCGCGGCATTGGCCGCTTCGGTCGCCGCGCTCGGCCTGGTGTTTTCGGCGGCGAGCGCCGCATGTGAAACCCCCGACAGCGCCACCAGCGCCACCAACATCATCCGCATATCAATCACCCCGAGGTTGTCGTTATTTGCCGCGCAGGATGCGACGGCGGCGCGTGCCTCGCAAGCAAATTGCAATGTGACTGCCACTCGACTCTTTGCGCGAGTCGAGGTCCCTGCTAGAGAAAGCCATGCAACAGCCGGTCCGTATCGCCCCGTCCATCCTGTCCGCCGATTTCGCCCGGCTTGGCGAGGAAATCCGCGCGCTCGAAGCCGCTGGCGCCGACTATATCCACATCGATGTCATGGACGGGCACTTCGTCCCCAACATCACCGTCGGGCCGATGGTGGTCAAGGCGCTGCGCCCACACACCAGGCTGACGTTCGACGTGCACCTGATGATTTCACCGGTCGATCCGATGCTCGATGCCTTTGCCGAAGCCGGCGCCGACATCCTGACCGTCCACCCCGAAGCCGGGCCGCACGTCCACCGCACCATCCAGCGCATCAAGGCGCTGGGACTGCGCGCCGGCGCCTCGCTCAACCCCGGCACGCCGGCGAAGATGCTCGACTATATCCTCGAAGAGCTCGACCTCGTGCTGGTGATGAGCGTCAATCCGGGCTTCGGCGGGCAGAGCTTCATCGACAGCCAGCTCCGCAAGATCGAGGCGCTGCGCAAGTCGATCGACAAGACCGGCAAGACCATTGACCTCGAAGTCGATGGCGGCATCGATGCCGTGACGGCGACACGCGCGATTGCCGCGGGTGCCGATGTGCTCGTCGCCGGCACCGCCACCTTCAAGGGCGGCGACTACGCCGCCAACATCGCGCGGCTGCGCGGCAATTGACCGGAGGCGCGTGAGCGACGACCTGTTCTCGACCCCGCCCGATACCGAGGCCGAGCGCCAGCGGCTGGTGCGGGTTGACGGCGACAAGGGGCTGTCGCTGTCGGAGAAGCTGTCGGCAGCGTTCCACCGGCTGACCTACAAGACGCTCGTCCACCGTATCCGGCTGCGTGGCCGTTTCCCGCTCAAGCTCATCGCCGTCCCCGAAGATCCGTTCGCCGGTGATCCGGTGATTGCCGAGCGGTTGCGCGCCGGCAAGATGCCGCACGCCGGCCACAACGCCGCGGCGCGCACCTGCGATTTCAACGACCCGCAGGCGCCGCCGCAATGGCGCGACTGGGCGCACGGCTTCAGCTGGCTGCGCGACCTCGCCAGCGACACGCCGCGCGAGGAAGGCGCCAAGATCGCCGAGCCGATTGTCGCGCGCTGGCTGGCGGCGCACGGCGAGTTCGACGAACTGGCATGGCGCCCCGACCTCATCGGCACGCGCATCCTGTTCTGGACGGCCTATGCACCGTACATCCTGTCGTCGTCGGACCATGTCTATCGCTCCGCCGTCCTCAACGCGCTGGCGCGCTGGGCACGGCATCTCGACCGCGCCGTCGAGAAGATGCCCGACGGCATGCGCCGCTTGCAGGCCATCGCCGGACTGATTGTTGCAGGGCTG
The DNA here is from genome assembly GCF_004681125.1 of Glacieibacterium arshaanense. Classification (GTDB taxonomy): domain Bacteria; phylum Pseudomonadota; class Alphaproteobacteria; order Sphingomonadales; family Sphingomonadaceae; genus Polymorphobacter_A; species Polymorphobacter_A arshaanense. The sequence goes on along the minus strand of NZ_SIHO01000004.1, from coordinate 146,266 downwards.
CTGATCCCAGGCGGTGAAGGCCGGCAGGCACGCGGCGAAGCGCTGCTCGACCGCAGTCTCGATGTGATGGTGCTGCCCGACGGCGGGATATTGACCCGCGCCCCGATCGACCAGTTGCGGCTGCTCGAGCTGCTGCTGTTCGTCCAGTCGAGCTACCGGTCGCGCGCCCTCAAGCCGCCGTCAGCGTTGACGCACGGCATCGAACGGCTGGTGCCGTCGCTCAAGGCGGCGATCATGGGCGACGGGCAGCTCGGGTCGTGGCACGGCGGTTGCACGGTCGGTGCGGCGCGGCTCGACGCCGCGATCACCGCATCGGGCGTGACGCTGCGGGCGCTGCGCCAGGGCGTCGATTCAGGCTATCAGCGGCTGTCGAGCGGTCGCACGCTGATCGTTGCCGACGCCGGCCCGCCACCGGTCGCGCGCGTTGCCGAGCGCGCCCACACCGGCACGCTGGCGTTTGAATTCTCCGACGGCGCCAACCGCGTCGTCGTCAATTGCGGCGGCGCCGATACGCCGCTGACCGGGCTGACCAAGCCGCTGCCGCCGGCGCTTGCCGCGGCGTTGCGGACGACGGCCGCACATTCGACGCTGGTGCTCGCCGACAGCAACTCGACGCGCATCCGCCCCGACGGCGCGCTCGGCAAGGGCGTCGAGGAAGTCATCGCCAACCGCCAGGAAAGCGAGGACGGCGTCTGGCTCGACATGGTCCATGACGGCTACGGCCAGCGCTACGGGCTGCTGCACCGCCGTCGGCTGTTCGTGTCGGCGAACGGCCAGGACGTGCGCGGCGAGGATCTGCTCGAAACGGCACCCGGCCGTGGTGGCCGCCGTCGCGCTGCAACGCGCTTCGATATCCGCTTCCACCTCGGCGCCGGGGTCGAGGCGACGCCGACCGCCGACGCGCAGGGCGCGCTGCTCAAACTGCCCGACGGCCGCATCTGGGCGTTCAAGGCGCGCGGCGCGACGCTCAGTGTCGATGACAGCGTCTGGATCGACGCCGAAGGCAAACCGCGCCCGACGCACCAGCTGGTGCTGACCGGCAACGGCGTCGCCGCCGGCACCAACGTCAACTGGTCGTTCAAGCGCGCGGGGAAGTAGCACCGCGCTTCGATGCATTGGACACCATCATTGAGGAATTCAGACTCAAGGAGAAGTTCAATGACCGACCACGGGGGCCAACCCAACCGCACGGTGGTGGAGCGCCAATCGGATCAGGAGCTCGTCGCGACGCGGACATTTGACGCTGCGGCGCAGACTGTCTTCGAGGCTTGGACGACGCCCACACTGTTCATGCGCTGGTGGGCGCCGAAGTCGATGGGGGTGCCGCTGTTGTCGTGCGAGATGGATCTGCGCGCCGGGGGACAATACCGGCTTGAGTTCGGGCATGAGGGCGCGGAGACTTTTGCTTTCTTCGGCAGGTACGTCGAAGTGGAGCCGGGGTCGCGGCTGGTCTGGACCAATGATGAAAGCGATGACGGCGGCCTGACGACGGTGACCTTCGCGGACAAGGGCGGCACGACGCAGCTGGTCTACTGCGAACGCTACCCGTCGAAAGCGGCGCTCGACGAAGCCTTTGACGGCATGGCAGGCGGCATGGCCGAACAGTTCGGGCAGCTGCATGAGCTGCTGGCCAGCCTGGGCATGCCGTAACCGCAGACCTACCCCCCGGCGCTGCCGTACGCCGCACTTGCAGGCCCGGTGCGATGCCCGGGCGAACGCCGTCACCGCTTGTGTCCGCATGATATTGGTGTCTAACTTCGGCGTACGCGCACTGGCGCGATGACATTGCAGCGGTATCGAGGTGCCCAAATGAGCGATCCGAAACTTCACTATCGGTTGGAACCGCAGGACGAATACACGCATCCGCCGGTCGCGGCGCTGAACTACAATGAAAGCATGTATTTCAACGTCTTCGACCATGCGAAGCAGGCCGGCGGCTGGTTCCGCATCGGCAACCGCCCGAACGAACATTATGCCGAAATCACCGTCTGCATCTATCTGCCCGACGGCCGTATCGGCTTCATGTTCGGGCGGCCCGAAATCGCCAACAACGACCGCATGGAAGCCGGCGGGCTGAAGATCGACGTCGTCGAGCCGTTCAAGCGGCTCAAGGTCAGCTATTCGGGCAAGGTGCTGCTGCTCGCCAATCCGTTCGAGATGGCCGATCCCAAGACGGCGTGGCGCAACAACCCGTCGCTGCCGTGCAGCGTCGAAATCGACTATACCGGCCTGTCGCCGATGTACGGCGGCGAGGCGATCAATGCCGATGGCAGCAAGCTCGATATCGACCCCGAAAAGTCGTTCGCCCCGGCGCATTACGAGCAATTGTGCGCCGGTCGCGGCACGATCCGCGTCGGCGACGAGACGCTGGAAATCGACGGCTACGGCCTGCGCGACAAGTCCTGGGGCCCGCGACACTGGCAGGCGATCGACTGGTACCGCTGGTGCCCGATGAGCTTTGGCCCCGACTTCGGCATGATGTTCACCGTCGGCGGCGCCGGCAAGAATGCCCGGGCGAGCGGCATGGTGTTCAGCGACGGCAAGTACGACATGGTCAACAGCTGCACGATTGAAACCGACTGGGACGAAAACGGCTATCAGCGCGCGCTGACGGCAGTGGTCGGCACCGAGGGCGGCAAGACCTACAAAGTCGAAGGCAAGGTGCTGTCGCTGATTCCGCTGCGCAACCGCCGTACCACGCCCGAGGGCGTCGAGCTGCAGACGCGCATCACCGAGGGTATGACCGAATATCGCTGCAATGGCCGCGTCGGTTACGGCATGAGCGAATATCTCGATCAGATCGTCGACGGCCAGCCCAGCGGGCGCAGCGCGGGGTTTTAGGCTGCCGAACGCCCACGACGAATTTCCGGCCAGCGGATATCCCCGCCCCGGTCCATCGTCCTGGCTATCTGTTCCCCCGCCGCCACGGCGGGGGAAATCCTCTTCCCGGTAACGGCTTCCTTGGGTGGGTTGCTTGGTTACCGGGAAGAGGCAGGCTTTGTGTCGCTGGTCGAGGTAGCCGGTAGCGGAGGGCGACGGCTTCCAAGGCCGAACGCGTATATTACGCTGTAGTTCACGCGTTTTTTGGACGCATTTAGTGCAGACGTAAGTGCCCTCCTTGGAACACTTGGAGCTGAAGTCCTCGACCTGACAGAGCGCGGGGCTGAAAAGCGCGGCGGTGAAACGACACGTCCGGGTACGCAAGTGGCGATCGTGAGCCCGGACAGGTTGGACGGGAAACACCCATTTCCCGTCGCCTTGATTGATCTACTAACCGATTCGGTTCGTGAAGTCAAGTGAAATGTTGATTGGGGTTATACGCCTACGCCCGCTCGCTGGTGCGGGTCGGCTCTCCCGTGCCGGGAGGGGATCAGGGGTGATGTAGCAGGCCCGGGCTGGTCGCTCGACTTCGCGTGCAGCATCAGCGGCGCTTTTGCACTTTGACCGGGGACACGGACGCGTCAGTCGCGCCCCATCACGGCAAGCGGGGTGAAGCAACCGGCAATCAGCCGGCTGGCATCGAACGGAATCTCGTCGAAGTCGTCGAGCACGCCGTCGGCGTGCATGCGGGTTTCGGCGGCATCGAGGCTCGCCTTGTCGGGCCAGATTTGCCAGACGAAGACGATTTTTTCGCCCGGCTTCGCCGCGACGGCGCGGCGGAAGTCGGTGTGCTTGCCGTCGGGGACGAAGTCTTCCCATGCTTCGACGATTTCCTGGCAGCCGTAGCGCTTGAACACGCGCGCGCTGTTTTCGGCCCATTTGCGGTAAGCGTCCTGCTTGTCGGCCGGAACCGGGATGATCATGCCCGCGACATACATGGTGCTTGCTCCTTTCAGGCCGCGCCGTCTGCGGCGGCGAAGTGCGCCAGCTGGTCGGCGTGTGCCTTGGCGAACGCCGGGCGGGCGGTGGCGCGGTTGACATAGGCGCGCGCGGCGGGATGCGACGCCAACCGGTCGAAGCGGTCGATCAGGCGCAGCACGTCGGCCATCATGATATCGGCCACCGAAAAGTCGCCGGCCAGCCATTCGCGTGCCGCCAGCACCGGTTCGAGGTGGTCCAGCCGCGCGCCGAGGAACGTGTCGAAGCGCTCCCACGCCGGCGACGGAGTGCCATCGGCGGGCCGCAGCAGCCACCACGGCAGGCTCGCCATTTCGACCGAGTTGAGCGCCGCGAACAGCCATTGGATCGCGGTACTGCGCGCCACCGGATCAGCCGGCAGCAGTGCCGTGCTGCGGTCGCCCAGATGCAGCAGGATCGCGCCACTTTCGAAAATCGACAGGTCGCCGTCGGTCAGCCACGGCACCTGGCCGAACGGCTGGTGCGCGAAATGGTCGGCGTCGCGATGCTGGAACGGCACGCTGGCGACGCGGTAGGGCAGCCCGGCCTCCTCGAGCGCCCAGCGCACGCGCAGGTCGCGGACAAAGCCGCGCGGGCCGTCGGGAACCCAGTCATAGGTGGTGAGCACCAATCCGGTCATGCGCCTTTGCCTCCCCCTGCCATGCGATTATGCCGCATCTGCGCGCTTCAATCGAGCCGCGACATGCGCTAGGAGGCGCGCGTCACCAGCAGTCCGCAGGAAATCCCCGCCCATGAATACCGACCACGTCAAAATCACCCGCGCGCTGCTGTCGGTATCCGACAAGACCGGGCTGATTGAACTCGGCCAGGCGCTCGCCAAGCGTGGCGTCGCGCTACTGTCGACCGGCGGCACCGCCAAGGCGCTGCGCGATGCAGGGCTGGACGTAACCGACGTGTCCGACCACACCGGCTTCCCCGAAATGATGGACGGCCGCGTCAAGACGCTGCACCCGACGATCCACGGCGGGCTGCTGGCGCTGCGCGACGACGCCGGTCATGTCGCATCGATGACCGAGCACGGCATCGCGCCGATCGACCTGGTGGTGGTCAATCTCTACCCGTTCGCGGCGACGGTGGCACGCGGTGCCGACCGCCCCGACATCATCGAAAACATCGACATCGGCGGGCCGTCGATGGTGCGATCGGCCGCCAAGAACCACGGCTTTGTCGCGATCATCACCGACCCCGCCGACTATCCGGCGATCATCGCCGAGCTCGACGCCAACGACGGCGCGACGCGGCTGGAGACGCGCAAGCGCCTCGCCGCCAAGGCATTCGCCGCGACTGCGACGTATGATTCGATGATCGCCAGCTGGTTCGCCTTTGCCGACCAGGGCCAGATGTTCCCCGAAACGCTGCCGATCATCGCGCAGCGCGGCGACGTGCTGCGCTACGGCGAGAACCCGCACCAGCAGGCGGCGTTCTACCTGCCCGCCGGCCCGCACGGCCGCGGCATCGGCCAGGCGACACAGGTGCAGGGCAAGGAGCTGAGCTACAACAATTTGAATGACGCCGATGGCGCGCTCGACCTGATTGCGGAATTCGCCGACGGCCCGCCGACCGTGGCCATTATCAAGCACGCCAACCCGTGCGGCGTCGCGCAGGGCGCGACGCTCGCTGAAGCCTATGCCAAGGCGCTGGCGTGTGATCCGGTGTCGGCGTTCGGCGGCATCATTGCGGTCAACCGTCCGCTCGACGAAGCTGCCGCGCTGGCGATGACGGCGATCTTCACCGAAGTCGTGGTCGCGCCGTCCGCTGACGATGCCGCAAAGGCGGTTTTCGCATCGAAGAAGAACCTGCGGCTGCTGCTGACCGGCGACCTGCCGAACGCCGGGCGTGGCGGGCTGACCGTCAAGACCATCACCGGCGGCTACCTCGTGCAAACGCGCGACAACACCGGCATCCCCGAAGGCCGCAAGGTCGTCACCAAGCGCGCGCCGACGCCGCAGGAAGAAGCCGACATGCTGTTTGCCTGGCTGGTCGCCAAGCACACCAAGTCGAACGCCATCGTCTATGCCAAGGGCGGCGCCACCGCCGGCATCGGTGCCGGGCAGATGAGCCGGCTCGATTCGGCGCGCATCGCCGCGTGGAAGGCCCGCGACGCCGCCGAAACCGCCGGCTGGGCGCAAGTCGCGACTATCGGCAGCGCTGTGGCGTCGGATGCGTTCTTCCCGTTCGCCGACGGGCTGATCGCTGCGGCCGATGCAGGCGCCACCGCCATCATCCAGCCGGGTGGGTCGATCCGCGACGCCGAAGTCATTGCGGCCGCCGACGAACGCGGGCTGGCGATGATTTTCACTGGCGAGCGCCATTTCCGGCATTAAGAGCCTCCAGCGGGCAGGCCTGAGGCCTGCGCCCAATTGTTATGCGCTCTTCAAATGGGTGCAGGCCTCAGGCCTGCCCGCCGGAGGCCCTTGAATCCTACCCCTACTTGCGGCACCAAAGCAGTGCTGGACTCAGGGGGGTGCCATGTTGCTTGAACTGCCACAATTCGTACCTGACGCGCAGCGACTGTCGCAGATCTTCTCGGCGGCGGCGGCACCGACGTTCTTTCTGGGTTCGGTTGCCGCGTTTGTGTCGCTGATGTCGTCGCGGCTGGCGGCGGTCACCGACCGTGTCCGCAGCCTCAATGCCATCGACGAAAGCGATGCGGCGCGCGCGCATCTGAAGGCCGACATCGAGCGGCTGCGGCGCCGCGCGCACTTTCTGCACAGCGGCATGGTCGCAGCGCTGCGCGCCGGCATCTGCGCGACATTGTTGCTGGCGATCCTGTTCGTCACTGAGTTCATGGGATTTCACTACGCCTATGGCGCGGGCATGCTGTTCATCATCGCGACGATGTTCCTGGGGTTCGCGCTCTACCGCTTCGCGCAGGAAGCCAGCATCGGCTATGGTGGCGCCGACGAAATGCAGTAGCAAAGGCGCGTCATGGAAGCCCCCGAAGTCCACACGCCGCACGCGCACCCTTCGGGCAAGGGCTGGCTCGACATGGCGCTCGGGGGATCGGCTTTCATCATCTCGCTGGTATCGCTGTGGCTCGGCATCCAGCACGGCCGCGCGATGGAAAAGCTGGTCGCGGCGAACAGCTGGCCCAACATCGAATTCGATAGCGTCGTCGACCGGAGCGGCGCCACCGGTGCCGAACTGAAGCTGCAGCTCGACAACAACGGTATCGGCCCGGCGCGCGTCGAGACGCTCGAGCTATGGTTTCGCGGCCAGCCGCTTGCCGATATCGCGGCGCTGGTGCAGGCGCTGGGCGGCAGCGCCGCGTTCAAGGTCGAAAGCGCCAGCGTCAGCGGCTTTGTCATCGGTGCGCAGCAAAAGCAGATGCTGGTCACGCTGACTGCGGCTGACGGCGTGCGCTATGTGGAAACGTTGTTGAAGGGCGCCGGCGCCATCAAGGCGCGCGTCTGCTACTGTTCGGTATTCGACGAATGCTATGTCAACGATACCCGTGACCGCCAGCCGCGGCCGCTGCGCGTTGATGCCTGCCCGGTGCCGAGGCAGCCGTTCCGTGACGACATGACCACAGCCGAACTGGCGACGATGGCGGCGGCGCTGCCGGCGAAGGCGCGCTAGCCGAGCCCCTTGCCGCGCACGAACAGCAAACGGTCGGGACCGCGGAAGCCGATTGTCCAGATGACTGCAGCGAACACCCCGAGCACGAACGGAATGCCGACAATCAATTGCACCAGCCCGTGCAGATGTTGCACCAGCAGGCCGGCAATCACGGCGGGCAGCGCTGCTACGACCAGCGACCAGCGCCAACCAATGACCGGCGTGTCGAGCACGCGGCGCAGCAGTGCGGATTTGGTCAGCGCCAGGAACAGCGCAGCAATCGCCAGCCCCGCCGCCGCACCGACGCCGCCGTAAATCGGCACCAGCCACAGGCTGATCCCGGTCTGCAGCAGCAGTCCGGCAACCGACAGCAGCAGGTTCGACTTGCGGCGCAGATAGATCAGCGCGGTCTCCGAAATCGACGCCTGTGCGCCGAGGAATTCGACCAGCAGCAGCAGCGCCAGCACCGCAGTGCCGGTCGCGAAGGTCGAACCGAACAGCGCAAGGCTCGCCTCGCCGGTGAACCCCAGCGCGAGAACGGCGCCGAGCTGCGCTGCGGCAATCCAGAAGCCGACCTGGCGGATGTGCGCGGCGACGCCGTCGGTATCGCCGGCGGCCAGCGTCCGCGTCACCACCGGTGCGAGGATCGAATCGAAGCTGCTCTTGAGCTTGCCGGGTAGCGTCGCGATCTGTTGCGCGATGAAATAGATGCCGACGACTTCGGCGCTGGCGAAGCGCCCGAGGATGAAGATGTCGAGACGCCGCGAGCCCCATTCGGCGGCGTCTGCACCGGCCAGCGGCAGGTTGGCGCGCGCCAGTTCGAACAGCCGGCGCCAGTGCGGCGACCAGCCCGACGGCCAGCCGAATTCGCGGATGAGCGGCCGCAGGCTGGCGACCATCGCTGCGACCATCGACGCGGCATAGGCGATCAGCAAGCCGTCGCGCTTGAGCGGCGTGAACGCCATCAGCAACGCGACAATCGCCAGCGTCCACGGTTCGACGACCGAGCGCGCCACCACCGCGACGCCGAGCTTGTGGCGGAATGCCATCGCGGCAATCGCCACGTCGGAGGTGACAATAGCCACCGCCATCAGCGGCAGGAAGCGGTCGAAGCCGCCGCCGCCGCCGTTAGGAAACACGATGCCCGGCACCGCAACCAGCAGCAGCGCGCCGGCGATCGCGGCAATCCACGCCAGCAGCAACGCATCGGCGACAATCTGCGGTTCCGGCAGCGCGCCTTCGGCGAGTTCGGCGGCGAGCCCGCGCTTCAAGCCCAGTGTCGCGAGCTGCGCCATCAGTTCGATGACCATCGTCGCATAGGCAAACAGCCCGAGCGCTTCGGCACCGTACATGCGCCCGGCAATGAACAGGAACGGCATGCGCGCGCCAAGCCGCAGCAGGAAGCCGCCAAAGCTGGTGCGCCCGCCGCGCGCCAGCAGGTCGGTATCGCCGGTGTCGCTCATCGATTCAGCGCGTCATTGCGGCGCGTGCACCCGCCGGTAGCGCCCTTTGAGGTAGAGCAGCGGATCGCGCGCATGTTCGAAGCGCAGCCGCTCGATACGGCCGACCATGATGATGTGATCGCCGCCGTCATGTTCGGCGTGCAGGCTGCAGGCGAAGCTGGCGAGTGCGTCGGCCAGGATCGGCAGCCCGTCCCAATCGTCCCACACCGCATCGGCGAAGCGGTCGATGTTGCGCGTCGCGAAGCGATTGGCGACGGCTTCGGATTCGCGGTGCAGCACGTTGACGGCAAAGCGCCCGGTGGCACGCAGCGCCGGCAACGCCGACGCCGATTTCGCCGGGCAGAACAGCAACAGCGGCGGATCGAGCGACAATGAGGTGAAACTGTTCGCCGTCAGACCGACACTGACACCGTCGGCATCGCGCCCGGTGATGACGGTCACGCCGGTGGCAAAGCAGCCGAAAGCGTCGCGCAGCGTCCGCGGCTCGAACGGTCCGGCGGCGTCTATCGTGTCAATCGGTGCGGGTTCGTCCATGGCAGCGTCGTTAAAGCAACTGGCGGGCGGCTGCAAATCGCCTTCAGGCAACTTCTGCGCGGTCGCGCAGCTCTTGGGCCGCAATGATGCGCACCGAACGCACCGAGGCCATTTCGATAACACCGGCGGCCTTGAGCCGTGTCATCTGGCGGCTGACTGTTTCAATCGTCAGCCCGAGCACATCGGCAATCTGCGCGCGGGTCAGCGGCAGGTCGAACGCCGCGCCGGGTGCGGCCTTGAGTCGCTGCGCCATCGCCAGCAAGAAACTGGCGACACGTTCTTCGGCGGATTTGCGCCCAAGCAGCACCATCCATTCGCGGGTGAAATCGAGCGCCTCGAGCGTGCTGGTCAGCAGCTGGCGTTCGAGCTTGGCGAGGTCGGTCAGCGCCGCTTCGAAATTCTGGCGCGGGTAGATGCACAGTTCGACATCGGTCAGCGCGGTGACATCGGTATCGGTGCGCACCCCGAACAGCCGGCCGACGAAATCGGCGGGAAACAGCAGGCCCACGATAGCTTCGCGGCCGTCACCGGTGGTGCGCGCCAGCTTGAGCACACCCGACACGATGTTGGCGAAGATCGGGCTGACGCTGCCGGCGTGGATAATCGTTTCGCCGCGCGCAAAGCGCTTCTTGTGGCCGAGCTGGCTGAGCTTGAGCAGTTCATTGTCGTCGAGCGCCGCGCACAGCAACTGATTGCGAATCGCGCAATCGGCACACGGCGATGTCGGGAACGGGGCGTTCATTTCGGCAATGTAGGCGCAGGCGCGCGCGAAAGCCAGTTTTGCATGTTGATCTGCATCAACGTCGGTGCGGCGCGACTCGCATACGCTGATTGCGGGGATGGAAGGCTGTATGGCGCGCATAACCTATATCGAGCACGGCGGTACCGAACACCATGTCGATGTGCCCAACGGGCTGTCGGTCATGGACGGCGCCAAGCGCTTCACCATTCCCGGCATCGATGGCGATTGCGGCGGCGCCTGCGCCTGCGCGACCTGCCATGTCTATGTTGACCCCATGTGGCGCGACCGCCTGCCACCCATCGAGGAACTGGAAGAGGCGATGCTCGATTTCGCCTTCGATGTCACCGCCGACAGCCGGCTGAGCTGCCAGATCAAGGTCGATGACAGTGTCGACGGCCTGATCGTTCGCACCCCGGCCAGACAATATTGAACAACCAGTATTAACCCAAAGGAGAACCACCATGAACGTGCACCAGAAAGATCTTGGCGCTTCCGGTTCGGACTGGAAGGTCAACATGAACCCCGACGACATCTACCGGACGCCGATGGATATCGCCTGGACCTTCAAATATCTGATGTCGGGCGACAAGGTCGAAGACCTGTACAAGCGCGCCAAGCAGAACCAGTGGGATTCGGACGAACTGCTGCCGTGGGACACCGTCGTCGATCCGTCGAAGCCGTTGATCAACGACGCAAACGACATCTACCACCGCATGCCGTTCTTCAAGAAGCTGTCGAAGTCGCAGCAGGAAACTTTCACCGCACATTCGACGGCGCAATTGCTGTCGCAGTTCTTGCACGGCGAGCAGGGCGCATTGATGACCGCCGCGTGCGTCACGCACTCGGTGCCCGACGCCACCGCCAAGCTGTATGCCGCGACGCAGACGATGGACGAGGCGCGGCATGTCGAGGTCTACGCCAAATATTGCGACAAGATCGCCATCGTCTATCCGATGTCGCTGTGGCTCAAGGCGCTGATCGACGCGACGCTCAAGGCCGACCGCTACGAAAAGGTCATGATCGGCATGAACATGATCGTCGAAGGCCTCGCACTCGGCGCGTTCAACAACATGTACCGCACGACGCAGTGCGACCTGCTCAAGAAGCTGACGTTCAACGTCATGCGCGACGAATCGCGCCACGTGTCGTTCGGCCATTCCTACCTTGAGCCCGTGATCGCCAGGCTGCATCCCGACGAAGTCGAGGACCTCGCCGACTTCGCCTTCCAGGCGGTCAACATCCTCGCGCATGGCGGCACCGCCGGCACGCTCGCTAGCCGCGTCGACCCGGGCTTCCTGCAGGTGCTCGACAACAGCGGCATCGAGCATGAGGACTTCTTCAAGGGCGTCGAGGCGGCGGCCGCCGAAGGCATCGAGCAGACACTGCCGCCGGGGCAGATCCACTCGCTCAAGGACCTGATGCTGCCGGCACTCGCCCGCGTCGGGCTGCTCACCCCGTTGGCGCGCAAGAAGTACGAGGAGGTCGGCATTCCGATCTTCGAAGACCTGCGGGTGCTGCAGGCGATGGAGGGCGGCCACCCGGTCGCCGCTTAAACGGTCGCCGGCGCGGCTTGCGGGCCGCGCCGGTGCACCACCCGAGGAAAGCCGTCATGTCCAGACCATCCAGCGACTTGGCCAATGATGCCAGCATTGCGGGTTTCCACGCCACGGTGCTCGACGGCCTGCCCGAAGCGGTGATCGTCGCCACGCCTGACGGCCGCATCACCTTCGTCAACGCCGCCGCCGAAACCTTGCTCGGCTATGACGCCGCCGAAGTCGTCGGCGAACCGATCACCGTGCTGGTGCCGCGCCAGAGCGACCGCCGCGTCGATCCGGTGGCGTGGCTGGCGCGCTGGGCGGCCGAGCCCGACGCCACCGCTGCGCGCTATGTCGATCTGATTGCACGCCGTGCCGATGGCCATGAAATGCCCGTCGAAGTCCGCGTCCGCGCCGGCATCATCGGCGATGCGGAAGACGAACCCGGCGAACGCTTCTTCATCACCGTGCGCGACAACAGCCGCCGCCGTGCCGAAGCGACCGCGCTCAAGGACGCCAATCTGCGCGCTGCGCGCATCCTGATGGTCGCCGAAGACGCCATCGTCTCGGTCGATGCACACCAGAAAATCATCCTGTTCAACCTCGCTGCCGAGCGCATGTTCGGCTACCGCGCCGAGGAGGTCATCGGTCAGCCGCTGTCGATCCTGATCCCGCTGGCGGCGCGCGCCGGGCATGGCCGCCAGGTCGAAGCCTTCGGCGCCGCGCGCGACGCGTCACGCATGATGAGCGAGCGCCCCGGCGTGCTCGGCGTGCGGCGGTCGGGCGAAACCTTCCCGCTCGAGGCGACAATTACCAAGGTCGAAGCTGCAGGCGCGCTGACCTATACCGCGCATCTGCGCGACGTGACGACGCGCAACGAAGTCCGCGATCGGCTGCTCGAAAGCGAGCGCCGGACACGCGCGGTGTTCGACCATGCCACCGAAGGGCTGGCGCTGCTCGACCGGCACGGGCTGGTGCTCGAAATCAACCACGCCGGCACGGCGTTGACCAGCGGCGGCGTCGCGACCGGCGTCGCGTTGTGGGAACTGCCGTGGCTCGGCGCCGGCGACACCGCGCCGCTGCGTGATGCCATTGTGCGCGCCGGCAATGGCGACGCGGTGAGCTTCGCCGCCGAACTGCAGCGCGGCGGCGCGCCGCTGCCGATCGAAGTGCGGCTGACCCCGATCCGCGATGACGACGGCGTGCGCTACATTTTGGTCGAAGGACGCACGGCCTAAGCAGCGCATTGCCGTTTGGCGCGACCTCGGCCACACTCGGGCAAAACCCGGGAGGCCTGCATGTCCGAACTCGTCCAGCTGTCGATTCACGACGGCGTCGCCACGGTGACCTTCAACAACCCGCCGCGCGGTTACATGAATGCGCCGCAGGTCGATGCCGCCAACGTCATCGTCGACACGCTCGAAGCGCTCGACGACGTGCGCGCGGTGATCTTCACCGGCGGCGTGCCGGGCGTGTTCATCCGCCACTATGACGTCGGCGAACTGGTGGCGATTTCGAAGCAGTTGCGCGGCGGGCATGTCGATGACCGCGCGCTCGCCGAACAGGCGCGCAGCGGTAATGCGGTATCGGCGCTATTCGACAAGGTCGCGGCGCTGCCGATGCCGACGATCGCCGCGATCGACGGTTTCGCGCAGGGCGGCGGCTTCGAATTCGCGCTATGCTGCGACTTCCGCATTGCGGCACGCGGCGACTACCGCATCGGGCTGCCCGAAACCAACATCGGCATCTTCCCCGGCGCCGGTGGCATCGAACGGTTGAGCCAGCTGATCGGACAGGCCCGCGCCACCGAAATGGTGCTGCGCGGCCGCACCGCCACGCCTGAGGAAGCTGCGGTAATCGGCATGGTCAACTGGCTCGCCGACGGCAGCGCGTTGCAAGCGGCGACCGAACTTGCACGCGAACTGGCGGCTAAGTCACCGCGCGCGCTGGCGGACGCCAAGGCGTTGCTGCGCGGCGCGCAAACGATGTCGCTCGCCGACGGCATGGCCGAAACGCGCGCACGCTTCCTGCTGCTGCTCAAGCACGACGATACCGCGCTGGCGGCGATGCAAGCGTTCCTCGCCACCGGCGAGGACATAAACCGGCGCTGATCAATCGCGGACGTAGCGCAGCGTGCCGTTGCCACGCTGCATCAGCAGCGCGTCGGGCGTCACCGTGAGTTTCTGGTCGCGGAAGTCGATGACACCGAGATCGTTGGGCGTCAGCACAAAAACCAGGTCATTGGCGCGCGCCGCATCGATCGGGAACACCGGCGATGTGATGCCGTACATCGGCACGGCAAAGCGCACCGAAACCGGCGTCCGGGCTTCGTCGCCCGGGCTCGTCCAGCCATAGTCCTGCGTATAGCCGGTGCGTGGTTCGCCGCTGGCGTAGCGGATTTCGAAATCGACCAGCGCCACGCCCTGACCGGCCGGACCGACGACGCGCAAGCGCAGCGGCGCTTCATCGGTGCGCGTTGCCGTCCCCGGCGCGATGACCGGTGGCTTGGGGGTCGGTTGCGTCGTCAGCAGCACGGTATCGCCGGCCTGCTTCCACACGCCTTCGGCCATTTCGTCGAGTGCGCCGTAGCTCAGTCCGTAGCTGAATGTGTGGTCGGCGCGGAGTTCGATTCCTGACGCGGCATCCTGCACGCCGGTCAGCCGGTAGCGGCCTTCGGGACCGGCGACGACAGGTGCGGCTGCCAACAGCAGCGCGGCGAGGGCGAAGCGCAACATGCCGCCATGCTGCCACGGCGCGGCGGGGCTTGCCAAGCCGGGAGTTGCCACCGACACTGAGCGTTCAAACCACGGGGGAGTTTCCGATGTCCGCACGCATAGCCCTTGCCGCCGGCGCCGCGCTGCTCGCTGCGGCCGCGCCCGCGACCTATTTTCCGAGCAGTTTGGGGCTGCCGTTTTCGGAGGCCGTGCAGGCCGGCGACACGCTGTATCTGGCGGGGCAAATCGGTGCGCCGCCGGGGCAGCGCGAGGTCGTGCCCGGCGGCATCGATGCGCAAGCGAAGCAGGCGATGGACAATATCGGCGATGTGCTCAAGCGGCGCGGGCTAGGCTACGGCGACCTCGTCAAATGCACCGTCATGCTCGCCGACATGGCCGACTGGCCGGCGTTCAACAAAGTCTATGCGACCTATTTCAAGCCCGGCGCCTATCCGGCACGCAGCGCGCTCGGCGCCGCCGGGCTGGCCTATGGCGCCAAGGTCGAAGTCGAGTGCATTGCTTACAATCCAAAGGCCAAATGACAGAGCCTCCGGCGGGCAGGCCTGAGGCCTGCACCCGATTGTTGTGCGCTCTTCAAATGGGTGCAGGGGTCACCCCTGCCCGCCGGAGGCTCTTACTTGGCGCGCACCAGATCGACGTCGATGAAGTCCGCCGGTGCGCCGCGCGTCAGCGCCGGTTCGATGGTGTCGCTGACCCACATCAGCTTGCCGGCCTTGTCGTTGATGCGCGCCGATACCGAATAGCTCGCCTGCGGTGCGACCTTGGCGGGGTCGAAGGTCATGATCCAGTGCAGCGGCACCTGGTTGCCGGTCGGGGTGATCGTTGTCGAGGACAGCAACGGTGCGGGCGCATCGGCGCGGCTGACATCGCGGATTTCGACGGTGGCGGTGGCGCCTTCGGGCAGCGCAATGCGTTCGCGGTAAGTGATGGTGCCGGTCAGCGTGCCGGGCACGGTCTGCGACGGCTTGGCATGGCACTGCACGCGCGGCCGCGGGAAGACGCGGTAGCTGGCAGTTTCGCCGTCACCGCTGATTTCGTTTTCGCCGCCGATGTATTTGTAGCCCTTCGTGGCGACGGTCTTGTACAGCACGATCTGGCCGTTGGGGCCGTCGATCAGCGCGACCTGCGTCGGGCGGCGGAACAGCACTTCGACTTCGCGGCCGTCGGCGCAGATGAACGCCGCCTTGACCTCGATCGCGGCGTCGGGATTGAACGGCACCGCAGCAGCCGGTGCAGCAAGCAAAAGCGCAATCAAATATTTGAACATCACAGTCCTCTTGGATTCGGCAGCCCTTATGCCCGCACCGGCCGCTCCGCTCAACATCAATGCGCGCATGGCGCTGGGATCAATGCGCGTCGCCCCAGCTGGCGCCGGTGCCGATTTCGACGGCCAGCGGCACGGCGAGCGGCGCAGCGGGCAGATTCGCAGCCTCCATCACCGTCTTGATGACTTTCGACGCCGCTTCGACTTCGGCGTCCGCCACCTCGAATACCAGTTCGTCATGGACCTGCAGCAGCATGCGCGTGCCCGTCAGTCCGGCGTCGGCGAGCGCGGCAGGCATCCGCGCCATCGCGCGCTTGATGATGTCGGCGCTGGTGCCCTGGATCGGCGCGTTGACTGCGGCGCGTTCGGCGAACTGGCGCTCGCCGGCGTTCTTCGAATTGATCATCGACAGATGCGTCTTGCGACCGAACAGCGTGCTGACATAGCCGCAGTCCTTGGCGCCCTGGATGGTCTCCGCCATATAGCGGCGGATGCCGGGGAAGCGCGAGAAATACAGCTCGATGTAGCGCGCCGCCTCGCCGCGATCGATGCCGAGGCGCTGCGCCAGCCCGAATGCCGAGATGCCGTAGATGATCGAAAAATTGATGGTCTTGGCGCGCGCGCGGGTGTCGCGCGTCACTTCGCCGAACACTTCTTGCGCGGTCAGCGCATGGACGTCGCCGCCCGCCGCATAAACCGCTTTCAGCGCCGGCTCATCGGCAATCGCCGCGACCAGCCGCAGCTCGATCTGGTTGTAGTCGGCCGCCAAAATCGTGTGGCCGGGTTCCGCCACGAACGCATAGCGGATCTTGCGGCCCATTTCGGTGCGGATCGGGATGTTCTGCAGATTGGGATCGTTCGATGACAGTCGCCCGGTCGAGGTCGCCGCCAGCGCGAAGCTGGTGTGGACGCGGCCCGTCGCCAGGTTGATCTGCGCCTGCAGCGCATCGGTATAGGTGGATTTGAGCTTCGAGTTCTGGCGCCAGTCGAGCACCTTCGCGGCGATTTCGACACCGTCGCCGGCCAGCCGTTCAAGCTCGGTGACGTCGGTGGTCCAGGCGCCGGTCTTGCTGCTCTTCTTGCCGGTCTTGAGGCCCATTTTCTCGAACAGGATTTCGCCCAACTGCTTGGGGCTGCCGATGCTGAACGGCCCGCCGGCGAGTTCGAAAATCTGCGTTTCGAGCGCGGCGATTTCGACCTCATACGCCGCCGACAGCCGCGCCAGTGCAGCGCGGTCGACCTTGATGCCGGCGATTTCCATGTCGGCGATGACCGCGACCAGCGGCCGGTCGACGGTTTCGTAGATGCGCGTGCCGCCTTCGCGCCACAGCCGGTCGCGCAGCACGCCGAGCAGCCGCAACGTCACATCGGCGTCTTCGGCGGCATATTCGGTGGCGCGGTCAAGCGGCACGAAATCGAAGGTGATCGCGGCTTTCGCAGTGCCGGTCACCGCCTTGAACGGGATCGGTGTGTGGCCGAGGTGCTTTGCCGAAAGTTCGTCCATCCCGTGCCCGCCGCGCCCGGCATCGAGCGCGTAGCTGAGCAGCATTGTGTCGTCATACGGCGCGAGCACCGCCACGCCGTGGCGGCGCAGCACGATCAGGTCGTATTTGAGATTTTGCCCGACCTTGAGCACTGCCGCGTCGGCGAATAGCGGGTTGAGTGCCGCAATGACGGTCGGGATATCGAGCTGTTCGACGGCTTCGGCGAGCAGCCCCTCGCCCTTCTTGTGCGCCACCGGAATATAGCACGCCAGCCCCGGTTCGAGCGCGAGACTCACCCCGACCAACGCGGCGCGCGTCGCGTCGAGGCTGTCGGTTTCGGTATCGACCGCGACGAGCCCGCGCGTCCGTGCCTCGGCCACCCACCACGCCAGGCGTTCGGATGTCGTGACGGTTTCATAGTCCTTGTGCGTGAACGCCACGTCGGGTGCCGGCTCGGGGCCGGCGGCGTCGGCCTCCATCTCGCGGCCGAGCTTGGCCATCAGCGAGCGGAAGCCATGCTTGGTCAGAAACGCACCAAGCGGACCGTGCGGCGGGTCCTTGAGCGTCAAATCGGCAAGCGGCACCGCCAGCGGTAAATCATCCTTGAGGCTGACCAGGATGCGCGACATCCGCGCGTTTTCAGCGTGTTCGGCCAGCGTGTCGCGCAGCTTGGGGCGCTTCACTGCATCGAGATTGGCGAGCAGATTATCGACGGTGCCGAATTCGAGAATCAGTTCGGCGGCGCCCTTGGGACCGATGCCGCGGACGCCGGGGATGTTGTCCGACGTGTCGCCCATCAGCGCCAGCACCTCGCCGACCTGTTCGGGCGGTACCGCGAACTTTTCGATGACGCCGTCGCGGCCGATGCGGATGTTCTTCATCGGGTCGAAGATATCGAGCCCCGGCTGCACCAGCTGCATCAGGTCCTTGTCCGACGACACCACGGTAACGTTGAAACCTTCGGCGAGTGCCGCGAGCGCATAGCTGGCGATGATGTCGTCGGCCTCGACGCCCGGCTGGTCGATGCACGGCACCGAAAACGCCCGCACCGCGTCGCGGATCAGCGGGAATTGCGGCACCAGGTCTTCGGGCGCCGGCGGCCGGTTGGCCTTGTAGGCGGGGTAGATGTCGTTGCGGAAGGTCTTGGCGCCGGCGTCAAGAATCACCGCGAGATGCGTCGGCGCCTCGGCAGCGTTGAGTTCCTCGATCAGCTTCCACAGCATCGCGGTAAAGCCGTGCACCGCGCCGACCGGCGTGCCCTGCGGATCGGTCAGCTTGGGCAGGCTGAAATAGGCGCGGAAGATGTAGCCCGAACCGTCGACGAGATAGAGGTGCTGCTTGGTCATGCGCTGTCTTTAGCAGCCGCGCGCGCCGGCGTCAGTGCGCTTTGGCGCTCAGGCTCGCGTAAATCGTCCGGACCCAGTCGTCGGGCTTGATGAAGCCGTTGCCCCATTGCGCGTCCCAAGGTGCGGTGGGCTTTGCGGCAATGACCTGCTCGACCGTTTTGCCGCCGGCCATGGCCTTTTCGACGGCAGCGATGCTCGCCACCAGCATATCGCGGTAGGCGGTCAGGCCAGCGCGGTCGGCGGCCTTGCCGTGGCCGGGAATGTAGCGTGTCGTCGCATTGCCGAGCGCCAGCGCCTTGTCGGCGGCGGTGACATCGCCGCGCACATCGCCGCCCGATGACAGGTCGACGAACGGGTAGCCGATGGCGAAGAAGGTGTCGCCCATGTGGATGACATTGGCGTGGACGAAATGGATGATGCTGTCGCCGTCGGTGTGCGCCGGGGGCACGTGAATGGCGCGGATGTCCTCGCCGTTGAGGTGGAGCGTCGTCGTGCTGTCGAACGTCACCACCGGCAGCGCGATCGCCGGCGACGCCTTCACGGTCGATTTCATCGCGGCGATGAACTGGTCGCTCGCCATGCGGGTTCGAACATTGTCCTGCGCAACGATGATGGCGCCGGCTGTCCCAAGGTTCTCGTTGCCGCCGGTGTGATCGCCGTGCCAGTGCGTGTTGATGACGAACTTGATCGGATGCGGCGACAGCTTTGCGGTCGCGGCAATGATCTTGGGGGTCAGCGGCGCGAACTGGTCATCGATGATGACGGTCGCATCGGCACCGGTCGAAACGCCGATATTGCCGCCGGCGCCGAACAGCACATGCACGCCGGGCGCGAGCGTTTCGGTGGTGATTTCGACCTTGTCGTAGTTGGTCTGGGCCGCCACCGGTAGCGCCACCGCGAGCGGCAGCAGCGCTGTCGCCATCATCCATCTATGCATGCAAACTCTCCCCTGTTTGACGGGGCGCAGCATCTGCCAGACGCGCGTGCCGGTCAACCTTCGACGTATGGACAAGCCAGCGTCTTGGGCGCAGTCTCCGCATCGGGCTCTCAACCCAAGACGGGGACTACACATGGATATCGCAGGAATGCTGGTGCAACTGGTTGCCGGCGCTGCCGCCGGCAATGGCGTGGGCAAGGTTGCGCCCGGGCTCAGCCTGGGCACCGCGGGCAACAGCATCGTCGGGGGGCTGGGCGGCATCATCGTCAGCCAGCTGCTGCCGATGTTGATGGGCAATACCGCGGTCGCCGGCACCGGGCTCGACATGGCGACGATCATCGCCGGCTTCATCAGCGGTGGTGTCGGCGGCGGTGTGACCAGCCTGATTGTCGGGCTGATCAAGTCGAAAATGGCAAAATAACTAAAAGGACGCGTTGCCGCTTCAGTAAGGCGCCCCCGGCCAGCGGCCGGTCGAGAAGCTGAACGCGGCGACGCCGTTCTGCCCGAGCGGCACCACGGTGCTGCCCCAGACCGCGCGCGCCCCGCCGGTGCCGATCATCATCCCGACGTTGCCATGCGGCTTGCCGTCATTGAGCGAGGTTTGCACCTGGCCGGCGGCAGGCAGCGGCGGCAATAGCGGTAACTGGCTGGCGTTGCGCGTCGCGGCGGCATCGAGCGTCGCCTCGATTTCGGCGGGGGAGAGGCGATAGACCTCGCCGCCCGCCGTCCCGTTGGCGGTTGCCGCATCGGGTACAGGAACCGTCTGTGCCAGCGCTGCGCTGGTACTCAAACAGAGCGCAATCAAGGGCAGGCGGTATGCCATGCCGCGACATTGTGCCACAGCAGATGAAGCGGGCATTAACCACACCGTCAACGGTCCACCGGGTCTAGGATGGTATCGCGCGCCACTGCGTTGGTCTGCGGATAGTCGAGCGTGAAATGCAGCCCGCGGCTTTCGTGGCGCGCCTGCGCCGAGCGCACGATCAGATCGGCGACCTGGACGAGGTTGCGCAGTTCGATCAGGTCGGCGGTGACGTGGAAATTGCTGTAATATTCGGCGATTTCCTTGCGCAGCAGCCGGACCCGGTGCGCAGCGCGCTCAAGCCGCTTGTCGGTGCGGACGATGCCGACATAGTCCCACATGAAGCGCCGCAGCTCGGCCCAGTTGTGGCTGACGACGACTTCTTCGTCGGAATCGGTGACGCGGCTTTCGTCCCAGGCGCGGATCGGCGGCGTCGCGCCGATGGCATCCCAGCTGGCAGCGATATCGTCGGCCACCGCGGCGCCGAACACCAGGCACTCAAGGATCGAGTTCGACGCCAGCCGGTTGGCGCCGTGCAGTCCCGATTGCGAGACTTCGCCGATCGCGTAGAGGCCGGGCAAGTCGGTGCGGCCGTTCAAATCCACCAGCACGCCGCCGCACGTATAGTGCGCCGCCGGCACCACCGGAATCGGCTGCTTCGTGCAGTCAATGCCGAGTTCGAGCAGCCGCGCATGGATCGTCGGGAAGTGGTGGATGACGAATTCGGGCGCCAGATGCGTCATGTCGAGCACGACGTTTTCGAGGCCGAGACGCTTCATTTCGGCATCGATGGCGCGCGCCACGACATCGCGCGGCGCCAGTTCGAGGCGCTCGTCATAGCGCGCCATGAAGCGCTCGCCGGCTGCGGCGGCCGCCGCCGGGGGCAGTCGCAGCTGGCCGCCCTCGCCGCGCATCGCCTCGGTGATCAGGAAGTTCTTGACCTCGGGGTGGTAGAGGCAGGTCGGGTGAAACTGGTTGAATTCCATGTTCGACACGCGGCAGCCGGCGCGCCACGCCATTGCGATGCCGTCGCCGGTCGAACCGTCGGGATTGGTTGAATATTGATAGACACGGCTAGCGCCCCCGGTCGCCAGCACCACCGCCTTGCCGATGAAGCGCTCCACAGCATGCGTATCGACATTGAACGCATAAACGCCGTGGCAGCGGCGTTCAGCGAAGCGCTGGCCCTCGACATTGCGTTCGGTGATCAGGTCGACCGCGACGCGCCCGGTGGCGATGGTGATGCGCGGGTGCGCCTGCGCGGCGCGTTCGAGCGCTTTCTGCACCGCCCAGCCGGTGGCGTCATCGACATGGACGATGCGGCGGTGGCTGTGTCCGCCTTCGCGCGTCAGGTGGAAGCGTTCGCTGACGGTCTCGCCGGGGTTGAACGGCACGCCGAGCGCTGCCAGCCGCTCGATGGCGGGCGCGGCATTTTCAACGACGAATTCGACAGTGGCGCGGTCGTTCAGGCCGCCACCGGCGACCATCGTGTCTTCGATATGGCTTTCGAACGTGTCGCCGGGCTCCAGCACGGCGGCGATGCCGCCCTGCGCCCAGCTCGTCGAGCCCGCCGACAATTCGCCCTTCGACAGCACCGCGACATTGAAGCGGTCGGCGAGGTTGAGCGCCGCGGTCAGCCCGGCCGCGCCCGAGCCGATGACGATGACGTCGAAGACCTGCGCTTCGGCGGCGGGTGGGCGCTTACGCATCGACAGCGTCGCGGCGCGTGAACGACAGGAACACGTCCTCGAGGTCGGGCTCCTGCGTCGAGACATCGACGATGCCGAGCCCGGCGTCGGCGAGCGCCGTCAGGATGGCGCCGACCTGGCTGTGGCGCTTGTCATAGCTGATGCTGAGCGTGCGCGGTCCGGCGAGCGTTGCAGCAAAGCCCGGCGGCACTTCGGTGAGTTCGCGGTCGACGGTGACGCGCAGGATCTTTTCCTGCGCCGTCGCCATCAGCGTGCTGGTCAGGTCGTTGGCGACGATCTGCCCGTTGTTGACGATGGCGATGCGGTCGCACAGCTCCTCGGCCTCTTCGAGATAGTGCGTGGTCAAAACGACGGTGGTGCCGCCGGCGTTGAGTTCGCGCACATAGTTCCACAGCTGCTGGCGCAGTTCGATATCGACACCGGCGGTGGGTTCATCGAGCACCAGCACCGGCGGGTTGTGCACCAGCGCCTTCGCCACCAGCAGGCGGCGCTTCATGCCGCCCGACAGCGTGCGCGAATAGACGTGCGCCTTGTCCTCAAGATGCACGGCGCGCAGCAGCTCCATCGTCCGGCGCTGCCTGGGCGGTACGCCGAACAGCCCGGCGTGGATTTCCAAGGTTTCAAACGGTGTGAAGAAGGCGTCGAACACCAGTTCCTGCGGGACGATGCCGATCGACGCCTTGGCGTTGCGCGGGTGTTCGTCGATGTCGAAGCCCCAGACGCTCGCCTGCCCGCCGGTCTTGTTGACCAGCCCGGCCAGGATGTTGATCATCGTCGACTTGCCGGCGCCGTTGGGGCCGAGCAGCCCGAACATGGAGCCGCGCGGAATTTCGAGGCTGACGCCGTCGAGCGCGCGCTTGCCGTTCGAATAGGTCTTTTCGAGACCGCGGAGAGAGATGGCGGATTGGCTCATGTCGCAAGGGCATAGTCGCCAGCGGCGCGCTTCGCAATCCGTCGGCACGTCGCAGATGACAGGCGCGCGACGCCTTGCTAGAACCGCCGCATGGTTACGATCCCGCCCCCCGAAGTGTTCTTCACCGACCACCGCCGCGTCCATTGCGACGGCGACGAAGGCGGCGTGCCCGGTCACCCGCGCGTGTTCCTGCAGATTGACGCCAGCGGCTATGTCGATTGCGGCTATTGCGACCGGCGCTTCATCCTGGCCGGCGGCCCCGCCGAAACCCGCCCCGGCATCGCGCCTGCCAAGGACGACGGCGGCCACTGAGCCGTCACCAGTAACCTGACATGATTTCGCGGGCCCAATCGGGTTCGCGCAGCTCCCCGCGTGGCGCGAATCCCTGCATCACCGGCTTGATATCGATGACCGGCGTGCCGTCGATGGCGTCGAGCCCGCGCACGTGAAGCGTGGTACCCTCGACCTTTTCGATGCGGCAAACCGACACGGCGAGGCGGTTGGGGCGGTTGCGGCCGCGCTGCGCGAAGATGCCGACCAGCGGCCAGTCGGGATTGCCGCGCGGCCGGCGCGCGCCAAAGGACACCTGCGATTCGGGCAACTTGTCAAACAGATAGACGATTTCGGCGTGGCTGAACGCGTCGAGGCCCTGCAGCGCCTCGGGCCCGAAGCGCGTCGTATCGAGTTCGATTCGCGCGGTGACACCGTCCCAGTCGTCATCGTCAGCGGGGATGCGGCCGCCGACAACCTGGCCCACGGGTAAAATCGTGAATGACATACATTCCCCCTTGGCGGATTCGTCCCTATATCGGGTACATGACCATCATTGATCCCGCCAACATCTTCTACCGCGACACCGGGCTCGATCCGGCGCGCACCGAACGCCTCGTCACGCAGGCCTTGAACGGCTGCGACGACGGCGAGCTCTATTTGCAGCACGCCGTATCCGAAAGTTTCGCGTTCGATGACGGGCGGCTGAAGGCGGCGACGTTCAATACCGAGCAAGGCTTCGGGCTGCGCGGCGTGGCGGGCGAAACTACTGCCTACGCCCACGCCAACGAACTGTCCGACGCGGCCATCCTGCGCGCTGCCGACACCATCAAGGTCGTGCGCTCCGGCCACGGCGGCAACGCCGCGCTCGACCGGCCGCCGAGCACCAACGCGCGGCTCTATACCGATGCCGACCCGCTGAGCGCGGTGCCGTTCGCGCAGAAGGTCGCGCTGCTGCAGAAAATCGATGCGGCGGCGCGCGCGCGCGACCCGCGTGTCGTGCAGGTTTCGGCCAGCCTGCTCGGGTCATGGAGCGTCGTCGAAATCGTCCGCGCCGACGGCCTGCGGGCGCGCGACATCCGGCCGCTGGTGCGCCTTAACGTGCAGATCGTCGCGCAGGTCGGCGACCGCCGCGAAACCGGCTTCCACGGTCTCGGCGGCCGCTACCTGTATGACGGACTGTTCGACGAGGCGACGTGGAACAAGGCGATCGACCTCGCGCTGGCGCAGGCGCTGGTCAACCTCGATGCCGTCGCCGCACCCGCAGGCGAAATGACCGTCGTGCTCGGGCCGGGTTGGCCGGGCATTTTGCTGCACGAAGCCATCGGCCATGGGCTCGAGGGCGATTTCAACCGCAAGGGCACCAGCGCCTTTGCCGGGCTGATCGGCCAGCGCGTCGCCGCACCCGGCGTCACCGTGGTCGATGACGGCACCATCGCCAACACGCGCGGCGCGCTGACCATCGATGACGAAGGCACGCCGACCAGCCGCACCGTGCTGATCGAGGATGGCATCTTGAAGGGCTATCTGCAGGACCGCATGAACGCCCGGCTGATGGGCGTCGCGCCGACGGGCAATGGCCGCCGCGAAAGCTTCGCGCACGCGCCGATGCCGCGCATGACCAACACGATGATGATGGGCGGCAACGAAGACCCCGGCGAAATCCTGCGCAGTGCCAAGTCGGGCATCTATGCCAAGAACTTCGGCGGCGGCCAGGTCGACATCACCAGCGGCAAGTTCGTCTTCACCTGCACCGAGGCCTACCGCATCGAAAACGGCAAGCTCGGCGCGCCGATCAAGGGGGCGACGCTGATCGGCAACGGCCCCGATGTGCTGACGCGCGTCAAGGCGATCGGCAATGATCCGATGCTCGACGAAGGCGTCGGCACCTGCGGCAAGGCCGGGCAATCGGTGCCCGTCGGCGTCGGCCAGCCGACCTTGCTGATCGAAGGGCTGACAGTA
Organism: Glacieibacterium arshaanense; assembly: GCF_004681125.1. GTDB lineage: Bacteria > Pseudomonadota > Alphaproteobacteria > Sphingomonadales > Sphingomonadaceae > Polymorphobacter_A > Polymorphobacter_A arshaanense. The sequence goes on along the minus strand of NZ_SIHO01000004.1, from coordinate 121,154 downwards.
GGCGGCACGGCCGCGTGAAATAGCGACACAGGGGAGTCTGCGACATGAGCGAGTTTTTCGACCATATCACCGACAAATATGCGGCGTTCATCAAGAAGCAGCCGGTATTTTTCGTCGCCACCGTCGCCGGCGACTCTCGCATCAACCTCAGCCCGAAGGGCATGGATACCTTCCGTGTGCTCGGCCCCAACCGCGTCGCCTGGCTCGACTATGGCGGTTCAGGCAATGAAACCAACGCGCATTTGCTCGCCGATGGCCGCATCACCGTGATGTTCTGCGCGTTCGACCGCCCGGCGCTGATCTACCGCCTCTATGGCCGCGCGGTGCCGGTGCTGCCGCAGGACGCCGGCTGGGCGGCACTCGCCGAAAACTTCACCATCGAGCGGGGGGTGCGCCAGATTTTCGACATGACGGTTCAATCGGCACAGGATTCGTGCGGCTGGGCAGTGCCCGAAATGGAGCTCAAGGCCGAACGCGAGACGCTGCGCAAATATTACGTCAACGAAGAACCCGCCGAGCGGATGCGCAAATACGCCGAACGCGACCGCAGCATCGACGGGCTGCCGGTGCGTTCGCCGACCCTCCTGCCCTACAGCTGATGGACCTCGTCGAAGTCGACCGCGTCTTCGATTCGGTCGGTGCCGAAATCGTCCGTGGCTATCTGGCGTCGGCGGGAATCGAAGCGGTGCTGTTCGATGCCGGGCTGGCGTCATTGCTCGGCGGCGTTTCGGGCGTGCGCGTAATGGTGGCGCCCGACGATGAAGCGGCCGCCCGCGCGCTGCTTGCCGAAATCGCCCCGCCATGAAGCCGCTGCCGTGAAACTGGCACTGGCACTCGGCGGCGGCGCCGGGCTGGGCTGGGCCCACATCGGCGTGCTCCACGCGCTGGCGGCGCGCAACGTCGATATCGTCGCAGTGTCGGGCACCTCGATCGGCGCGCTGGCGGCGGTCTGCCTCGCGGCGCACCGCGTCAATGTGCTCGAGGAACTGGCGCGCTCGACCAATGTGCGGTCGATGATGCGCTTCCTCGATATCGATTTCGGGCGCAGCGCCTTGCTCGGCGGTCGCGCCGTCCAGCGCGAGCTGCGCCACCAGTTCGGCCATACCCGCCTCGAAGACCTGTTCATCCCGTGCGCGGTTGTCGCCGCCGATCTGGTGGCGGGCGAGGAGGTCGCGCTCACCCGCGGCGAGATTGTGCCGGCGGTGCGTGCCTCGATCGCCATTCCCGGCATCTTCCCGCCAGTGCGCCACGACGGCCGCTTGCTGGTCGATGGCGGCGTGATGACGCCGGTGCCGGTGCGCGCCGCACGCGCGCTGTCAAATGCGCCGGTGCTCGCGGTCAACCTGCAGGGCGATTATGCCAACCGCAGCGAGACCTGGCTGCGCCGCCAGCGCGCCGCGCGCCACGGCGGCCTGTCACCGACGCGCGTCGGCCGTGCCGGGCTGAGCCTGATCATGATGCACGTCGCCCGCCAGTCGCTGGCGCTCGACCCGCCCGATTTCGAACTGGCACCGCGCATCGGCCATATCGACGTCCGCAACTTCACCCGCGCCGACGAACTGATCGCGCTGGGGGCGGCCAGCGTCGAAGAGAATTGGGAGATGATTGCGCGGATTGGGGGTCGTTGAAGGCGGACGAAAGGGCCTCCGGCGGGTAGGCCTGAGGCCTGCACCCGATTGTTGGTTTGCGTCTGGAATGGGGAGGCAAGACGACTGGCCGGATTTTGGAGAACGACACGGGTAAGCTGCACTAGTTTAACCGCTGAAGCCGTATTCTTGCTTCATTTCGTCGTCGCTGATCCAGCGCAATGCGGGAGGCCCGCCTGCATGCAACTCGGCTTGCGGATATGTTAGTTCCCAATATCGGCCGTCGGCGGGATCGCGGAAAAGCCGTCTCCACCCTCCTGCCTGTGGATGGTCTTGAACGACATCGAGAATCTCGGTGAGGTAATCAATGCGTTCGCATACTGCGTCGCCTTGGACGTCGCCGTCCAAGGCTATCCACTTACCCGTCAATTCGATTTCGTGTGGGAGAAGTGGATCCATCATCTAAATCTACACACGGCCAGAAGATCCACAAAGCGGAGGGTTTCGGGCATGGTGATTTTCTCTAGTTTGTGACAATTTTGGGGGTCGTTTGCAGAACGGCAGCTAAAGCCCACCCTCGACCCATCCCTTGCAGGGAGGGGAGCAGGAAGTGCGTGGCACGAAATGAATCGGGTGCAGGCCTCAGGCCTGCCCGCCGGAGGACCTTAAACCTCGCCATATTCGCCTAATTTTTAGGCTGCCCTGCCGCACCGCACAATAAACAGGCACGGCGGATGACCGAATCGCGGCGGAATCGCAGCTTCTGCTGCGGTGCAGCGAAATGGCACGGTTCGTGCATCGCTCTTCACAGCCAAGGCCTGTTTCGGGCCGGGAATGGCTTGGACAGAGGAGGGACGCGGGCCATGAAGCTCATCATTGCCATCATCAAGCCCTTCAAGCTCGAACAGGTGCGTGAGGCGCTGGCGAGTGCGGGGGCAACGGGTATGACCGTTTCCGAGGTCAAGGGGTTCGGCCGTCAAAAGGGCCAGACCGAAATCTATCGTGGCGCCGAATACACCACCAACATGGTGCCCAAGCTGAAGATCGAGATTGTTGTCGCGGACGATATTGCGCCCGCGATTGTCGAGACGATCCAGCAAACCGCGCACACCGGCACCATCGGTGACGGCAAGATCTTCACCGTCGATGTCGCCTCCGCCGTCCGCATCCGGACCGGCGAAACCAACGACACCGCATTGTAAGGGGTGGCAAACATGAAAACCGAATTGAGTGATTACATGCCGGGGCGCACCGCGCTGCTGGCATTGTTGGGGGTCGGCGCGCTCGCGCTGGCCGGCCCGGCCTTTGCGCAGGAAGCCGCAGCTGCGGTTGCGGCCGCCGCACCGCCGGCGCCGCCGGTGCCCGACAAGGGCGATACCGCCTGGATGCTGACTTCGACGGCGCTGGTGCTGTTGATGACGGTCCCGGGCCTCGCGCTGTTCTACGGCGGGTTGGTCCGCACCAAGAACATGCTGAGCATTCTGACGCAGGTCTTCATGATCGTCTGCGTCGTCGCGCTGCTGTGGGTGTGCTACGGCTACAGCCTGGCGTTCACCGGTGGTTCGCCGTTCATCGGCGGGCTGAGCAAAGCCTTCCTCAAGGGCGTGACGATCTCCTCGAACGCCGCGACCTTCTCGAACGGCGTCTACATCCCTGAGTTCGTCTACATCGCCTTCCAGATGACCTTCGCCTGCATCACGCCGGCGCTGATCGTCGGGGCGTTTGCCGAACGCATGAAGTTTTCGGCGGTCATCGTCTTCGTCGTCGCCTGGGTGACGGTGGTCTATTTCCCCATCGCACACATGGTCTGGTACTGGGCTGGCCCGGACTTCCTCAAGGACGCACCGACCGACTACGGCTATCTGTGGGGCATGGGCGCGCTTGATTTCGCCGGCGGCACCGTCGTCCACATCAACGCGGGTATTGCCGGCCTGGTGGGCTGCATCATGGTCGGCCAGCGTATCGGCCACGGCAAGGAACCGATGCCGCCGCACAGCCTGGTCATGACGATGATCGGCGCCTCGCTGCTGTGGGTGGGTTGGTTTGGTTTCAACGCCGGTTCGAACCTCGAATCGAACGGCCTGACCGCACTCGCCATGATGAACACCTTCACCGCCACTGCCGGCGCCGCCGTGTCGTGGATGCTGGTTGAACAGGTGCTGCGCGGCAAGCCGTCGCTGCTCGGTGGTGTCACCGGTGCAGTTGCCGGTCTGGTCGCCATCACGCCTGCCAGCGGTTTCGCCACGCCGATGACGTCGATCGTGCTCGGCCTGCTGGTGTCGCCGATCTGCTACTTCTTCTGCTCGACGGTGAAGCACAAGTTCAACTACGACGACGCGCTCGACGTGTTCGGCGTCCACTGCGTCGGCGGCATCTTCGGTGCACTCGGCACGGCGGTCGTCGCGGCACCGGCACTCGGTGGTCAGGGCTTCCTCGACTACACCGTCATTCCGGCGGTTGCGGGCACCTATGACATGGGCGCACAGTTCATCACCCAGCTCAAGGCGGTTGGCGTGACGCTGGTGTGGTCGGGTGTCATCTCGGCTGTGCTGTACTTCATCATCGACAAGACCATCGGGCTGCGTCCGACCGTCGAGGAAGAGCGCGAAGGCCTCGACCTCACCGAACACGGCGAACGCGCCTACAACTATTGAGCCAAGCGCCGGTGCGCCCACGGGCGCACCGGCCAGGCTCCACAAGTTCCTCCCCAAGGAAAACCAACTGGCCGGGCATTGATTTGCCCGGCCATTTTTTTGCGCGTCGCGGGCGTCGGGACTCACCCTCCCGACTCATGCTATGCTTTGCGGACAGCCTTGGGAGAGCATGATGATCCGTCTTGGCCTCGCCGTCGCAACCGCGTTGATGCTTGCATCCAGCGCCATTGCGCAAACCCCCGCCAATATTACCGCCGCGGTCACCAGCCCGCAGCGACCCGCCAGCGACACCGAACGCGACGCGGCCCGCAAGCCCGGCGTGATGCTCGATTTCTCGCGCGTCAAACCCGGCGACCATGTCGCCGACCTGATCCCCGGCCATGGCTATTTCACGCGGCTGTTCGCCGTCGCGGTCAAGCCCGGCGGCAAGGTCATCGCCATCGTGCCGCCCGAAGCCGCCAAGCGCGATGCCGAAGGCGCCGCGATGATCGCGGCGATTGCCGCCGATCCGGCCTACGGCGATGTCACCGTAGTCGACGGCGTCGGCAGTTCGGCACTCGGCAAGGTCGATGTGTTCTGGACCGCGCAGAACTACCACGACCTGCACAATGCGCTGTCGGTCGACCAGGTCATCGAAGTCAACGAAACCATCTTCAAGGCAGTCAAGCCCGGCGGCTACTACGTCATCGTCGACCATGCCGCCGCACCAGGCAGCGGGCTCAGCGCCGCGAACGCCTTGCACCGCATCGACCCCGAAACCGTCAAAGGCGAAGTCGAGGCGGCGGGCTTCATCCTCGACGGCGAAAGCAGCGCACTCGCCAACCCCGCCGACCCGCATACCGCCAACGTCTTCGACCCGTCGATCCGCGGCAAGACTGACCAGTTCATGCTGCGGTTCAAGAAGCCGAAGTAGGGCAGGCAAAGAGCCTCCGGCGGGCAGGCCTGAGGCCTGCACCCGATTGTTTGGGACGGTGCAAAACCAAGCAAAGCCCCGCTGTGATACACAGCCCAAATATATGGGTGCAGGCCTCAGGCCTGCCCGCCGGAGGCTCTTCGCTACTCTGCTGCCTGCGCCTGCGCCTGTTCCTGCTCCCACGCCGCGCGAATGACATCGGCGGTGTCGCGGCTGCCGTCGGGGGTCCAGCCGGGCGGGCCGGCGATGTACATCCAGCGCGCTTTCCAGCTTGGTGCGTGCCAGACGTCCTTGGCGATGCCGACCCATTCGTGGGTGGCGGTCCATAGCGGGTTGAACGTCGGCAGGTTCTTGACGATGCCGTAGCGCACCGGCTCGTCGTCATGTTCAGGCTCGAACGTCCCGAGCCAGCGGTCCCAGACGATGAACACCCCGGCATAGTTGCGGTCGAGATATCGCGGGTTGGTGCCGTGGTGGACGCGATGGTGCGACGGCGTGTTGAGCCATGCTTCCAGCCCCCACGGCAGCCGCTTGACGACTTCGGTGTGGATCCAGAACTGATAGACGAGGTTGAGCGCGGCGCAGAAGAACACCAGCGCCGGCGGGAAGCCGATCAGGAACAGCGGCAAGCGGAAGATGAAGCCGAGGCTGATGAACCCCGTCCACGTCTGCCGCAGTGCCGTCGACAGGTTATAGTGCTGGCTCGAGTGGTGGATGACATGGCTCGCCCAGAACCAGCGGATGCGGTGCGCGGTGCGGTGGAAGACGTAGTAGGCGAAGTCATCGAGGACGAAGCACAGGATGCCGCTCCACCAGGCGATTGGAATATCGAACAACCGGTGCTGCCAGAACCAGAACGCCAGCCCTGCCACGATGCCGGCACTGAGCAGGCCGGCGAGCGTGCTGCCCATGCCCATCGTTAGTGACGTCGCGCTGTCGCGCCAGTCATAGGCACCGCGGGCGCCGCGTTTGACCGCCACCATCTCGATGATGATCAGCAGGATGAAGAACGGCACGGCGATCTGGACGGGATCGGGGAACTTCATGGCTTGGCCTCCAGCCGCGCCGCCCAGCCGGCAGCGTCGGTCGCCAGTTTCAATTGCACCGGCGCGAAAAGCGGTTCGTCGAGCGCGACGGTCAGCGTGTCGCCGCTGCGCGTCACACGCGCGCCATTGGCAACGCGGACAATCCAGCGGTCGCCATGCGGCCGCACCAGCGCGACACGGCCGTCGCGGCCGGCGACCAGCGCGGCGCGCGCATCGGCACCAATCGCCGCCTGTTCGGCATGGAAGGCGACCAACGCGTCATGCGCGATGGTGCGCGCCTCGTCGGGGCCGGTCAGCACCGGCTGCGTGTTGAATCCCAGCCAGCGCGCCAGCACCACCAGCAGCGCGATCCCCGCGCCGGGCAGCACGACCAGCGTCAGCCAGTTCAAGCTTTGCCGCCGAGTTGTGCCATCGCGCCCGCCAGCCCGCTGACATCATAGCCGGCGGCGGCGGCGGTCGCAGTGATGTCGGCAATCGAACCGCCCTGGCTGGCGCTGGCGAGCGACCACAAATTGGTCGACCGCGTACCCGAGCGGCAGAACGCCAGCGTCTTGCCGGCGCCGAGTGCATCGGCCATCGCCGCGACCATCGGCTGCGAAAAGCCGCGCGCATCGACGGGAATCGCCACATAGCGCAGCCCGGCGGCTTCGGCTGCGGCGCGGATGGCGTCGCCCGCCGGCTGGTCAGCGGACTCGCCATCGGGGCGGTTGTTGACGATGCAGACGAAGCCCTGTGCCGCGGCGGTGGCGACATCGGCGACTTCGATCTGCGGCGAAACCGCGACGGCGGGGGTGAGTTGCTTGAACATAGGCATACCTTATCGCGGGTGCGACGTTGCTGTCACCCTCCGAACGCTCGGCCCGCCTTGTGCGGTGCGCGCGGACATGGTCAAACAGGCTTTGTTCGCAAGGGGGCGTGCGCGTGAGCAACATTACCGAGCCGGTGACGCTGCCCGATTCCTCGGTGCGCGCATCGCGCGACCTGTTCGGCCAGCCGCGCGGGTTGACGTGGATTTCGCTGACCACCTTCTGGGAAGCATTCGCGCTCTACGGTACGCAGGCGCTGATGGTGCTCTACATGGTCGACGAGCTGCTGCTGTCGGGGCATGTCGAGAACATCGCCGGCTTCGCGCCGTTCCGCGCCGGCGTCGAAAGCATCACCGGGCCGCTGAGCACGCAGGCGCTGGCCGCGCAGATCTTCGGGCTGTTCGCGGGACTGGCACGCTTCACCCCGGTGTTCGGCGGGCTGATCGGCGACCGCTGGCTCGGGCGCAAATATACTATCGCAATTGGCGCGCTGTTGATGACCGCGGGCAATTTCGCGATGGCGACCGAGCGGCTGTTCCTGCTCGCGGTGCTGCTGATGATCCTCGGCGCCGGGTGCATGGCGGTCAATCTGCAGTCGCAGGTCGGCGGGCTGTACATGCAGGGCGACCGCCGCCGCGATGACGGGTTTCAAATCTACTACCTGCTACTCAACCTCGGCGCATTCTTTGCCCCCATCCTGAGCGGCTGGATCGGTCAGCAGTGGAACTGGCACGCGGCATTCGCCAGCGCCGGCTTTGCGATGCTGATCGGGCTGGTCATCTATGTGCTCGGCATGCGCGACATGCCTGCCGATCCGCCGCGCCGGACACAGGCCGCCCCCGCAGCAAAGCTGACCGCAGCCGAACGCCGCTCGGTGCTGATCCTGCTGGCGCTGGTGCCGCTGATGGCGCTGTTCTGGGTGGCGCAGTCGCAGGTCTGGAACGTCTATAATCTGTGGGTGCGCGACCATGTGAACCTGAGCATTTACGGCTGGTCGATGCCGGTCCCGTGGCTGCAGGCGCTCGATGCGCTGGCGCCGGCAATCCTGGTGCCGCCGGTGCTGGCGCTGTGGCGCTGGCAGGCCGCCCGTGGCGCCGAACCCAGCGACATCGGCAAGATGGCCATCGGCTGTGCGATCTTCGGGGTGGGCACGCTGTGGTTGGCGGCGGCAAGCTGGGTGTTCGGCGACGTGGCCCGCGTGCCACTGTTGTGGGCCGTCGCCTTCCACTTCCTGTCGAACGCCGGCTGGGTGTTCTTTGTGCCGATTGCCGTCGCGCTGTTCGCCCGCGCCGCCCCCGCCAAGGTCAATGCGATGATGCTCGGCATCAATTCGATGTCGGTGTTTGTCGGCAGCACTATCAGCGGCCGCATCGGTGGCTTCTATGAAACCATGACGCCGGCCAATTTCTGGCTGCTGCACACCGCGATCATCGGCGCGGGTGCGGTCATCTTCGCACTGCTCGACCGGCCGCTGCGGCGCGCGCTGGCGCGCTAACGCGATCCACCCGCCAGCCAGGCTGCGCATTCAGGCCCGAGTTCGGCGACGGCGCGCGCTTCGTATGCCGCCGATTCAGCGTCGCTCAGCGTGTCGTGCCATCGACCGTTGACGCCCTTGTTGATGAACACCTCGGCGCCGGCATCCCAGAATGCGCCACCGAGCGGCACGCTTTTGGTGGCATTGGCCTTCATCCAGTCGAACGAGCAATATTCGACAATCTTCGGCCAGCGCGCCGCGTCGATTGGAATATCAAGGAACGCTGCAATACGGCGCATTTCGCCGGGCATGTCGCGCTTCAAATCCTCGAAATGGATCAGCTTGACGTTGGGCAGGTCGCGGATGGCCCACCAGCTGCGGATATTCTCCCAGAACGGCCAGAATGGGTGGCCGTCGCGGTCGATCCAGTCGCGCCAGTATTGCCGGATATCGGTCGGCGGCGGCTCGATCGGCGGCCCGACGCGGCCCGGCGTGTTGTTGAGCGCGTCATACCAGGTGGCGTTGGCGTTGAAGTGATGGTTGTACATGCTCCACACGACGTCGCGGCCATCGCGCCCGATGTAGAGGTATTTGGCGCGCGGGCTGAACACCAATGCATCGACCGGCAGATGCGTCTTGATGAAGCGCCGGTGCGTCTGCGCCTCGACCATCGGCAGCTTCACGGCCTTAGGTGGCACGCGCAGGTCGAGCCACGGCGACATGTCGGCAACCGCCAGTTCGGGATCGCCGCCAAACAGCATTTGCGCGACGATCTGCTGGACCCAGGTCGTGCCTGACTTTGCGTAGGTCGATATGATGATGTCATCGTCGCGGAACTGCAGATCGTTCCAGATCGTCGAATCGAAATGATGGCTGTGCAGCTCGCGCGTTTTGACCGGCAGACCGGATGCGTCTCCCATGACTCCCCCCCGTTTGTCGCTCCCTATTTGGGTAGCGGAATGAATTCGGTTTCGCCGGGTACCGGGGCAAAGCGCCCGGCTTCCCAGTCGGCCTTGGCTTGTTCGATGCGCTCGGGGCTGCTCGCCACGAAGTTCCAGAAGATCAGCCGCTCGCCGTCCATCGGTGCGCCGCCGAGCAGCATGACATGGCTGTCGACTTGCGCCGTCAGCACCGTATCAGCACCAGGTTCAAGTACCGCCAGCGTGCGTTCGCCGACCGCCACGCCATCGGCCGTCACCGCCCCCGCCACGACATAGACGCCGCGTTCCTGCCAGTCGGCGGGCAGCGTCAGCGTGGCACCGGCGTCGATCCAGGCCTCGATATAGATAATTGGATGCGGAAAACTTACCGGCGAGGTCGCACCGAACGTGCTGCCGGCGATGATGCGCAGCTCGATGCCGGGCAGCTCGACTTCGGGCAGGCTGGCGGCCGGGTGATGGACGAACGCCGGTACGTCCTCGGCATGGTCGCGCGGCAGCGCCACCCAGCTCTGGATGCCGTGTGCGCGGTGGCCGGCCGCGCGCAGGCCGTCGGGCGAACGCTCCGAATGGACGATGCCGCGGCCCGCGGTCATCCAGTTGACCGCACCGGGTTCGATATCGATGACGGTGCCGAGGCTGTCACGGTGCGTGAATGCGCCCTCGAACAGATAAGTTACCGTCGCCAGCCCGATGTGCGGATGCGGGCGCACGTCGATGCCTGCGCCGGGCGCGAAATCGGCGGGCCCCATGTGATCGAAGAAGATGAACGGCCCGACCATGTGAAAGCCCGGTGCCGGCAGCAACCGCGCCACGGTAAAGCCGCCCAGATCGCGCGGGCGACCGTCAATCGTTTTGAGAATCGGCATCGGAAACCTCCGCCCCTGAATCGGATTGCCGCGAGTTTATAGCTTCGCCGCATAGGCGTCGAGTGCGGCCCCATAGCCCGATGTGCCACGTCGCAATGCTTCGGCGTGTGGCAGTGTCCGCACCGCTGCGGCCAAGTTGCTGACCAGTGCTGCGGGCAGCGCCGCTAGCGGTTCGCGGTAAATACCGATGGTGAACACCGCCGCGCCCGTTTGGGGTAATCGCCGCAGTGCCTGCCGCTCGCAGCGGAGCCACAGCGTCTCGCCGGCATTTTCGGCGGTGACATGGCCGAAGCGCTGCGCCGCCGGTAGCGCGGGCAGGTAGCGCAGCGTATCGGTCTCGACGATGTTCCAGTTGGCGCGGGTCAGCATGCGCGCCGGCGTCAGCGTATCGAATACATGGTCGACGCCCGCTGCGAGCTTCGCGGCAAACCCCGGCACCGGCGCATGGATGCCCGCCAGCGGCTGGCCGATCTTCTCGTGCAAATGCCAGTCGGTCGGATACGCCAGCGCCCCGGCGGTGAAGATGTGCAGCCCATCGGCGCCGCGTTCGAGGATGCAGACATCTTCGAACAATGCGCATGCCGCGTCGCGCAGCGTCAGCCCTGCCGCGCCGACCAGCGCCGCGAGTTCTGCAGCCGCCGCATGGCCGGGGATTTCGTGCAGCGCCTCAGGATGCGCGGCGAACACCGACGCCTTGCCCGCTGCCCGCGCCGCAAGTTCCGGCCCGGTGTCACGCCACAGCGCCGGTTCGAGCGGCCGCAGCCCAAGCTTGGCTGCGCCATGACCATTCTTCAGCGGCGCAATCGCGGCGACGTTGAAACCGGTCATGGTGTCAGTGCTGTCAGGCGGCCAGTTCTTCGCCCTTGGGCGGCATGTTATGGCCGAGCAGGCGCAGCACGTCGGCGGCGCATTCGACGACGTTCGAGCCCGGGCCGTAGATGCCCTGGACGCCGGCGTCGCGCAGGAAGTCATAGTCCTGCGGCGGGATGACGCCACCGGCGATGACCTTGATGTCGGGACGGCCGGCGGCTTTGAGGCCGCGGATGAGTTCGGGGATCAGTGTCTTGTGGCCGGCAGCAAGGCTGGAGGCACCCACCACGTCGACATTGGCTTCGAGCGCCAGCACCACCGTTTCTTCGGGTGTCTGGAACAGCGGGCCGGGGACGACGTCAAAGCCGAGATCGGCGAATGCGGAGGCGATGACATTGGCCCCGCGGTCGTGGCCGTCCTGGCCCATTTTGGCGACGAGGATCTTCGGCGCATGGCCGAGGCGGCGGGTGACGGCTTCGACGCCGGCGACGACCTGCGCCCAGCGCGCGTCACCGTCGTAGGGCGCCGCATAGACGCCCTTCACCGGCGTCGGGGTCGTGCCGTAGCGGCCGAACACTTCCTCCATCGCGGCCGAGATTTCGCCGAGCGTGGCGCGGGCGCGGGCCGCATCGACGGCGAGATCGAGCAAGTTTCCATTGCCACGGGCGCCTTCGGTCAGTGCCGCGAGGGCGGCCTGGCAGGCGGCATCGTCGCGCGTCGCGCGCAGCTTGGCGAGGCGCGCCACCTGGCCTTCGCGGACCTTGGCGTTGTCGACTTCGAGCGTTTCGAGACGGTCTTCGCTCGCCAGCCGGTACTTGTTGACGCCGACGATGACGTCGTCACCGCGGTCGACGCGGGCCTGGCGGCCAGCGGCGGCTTCCTCGATCATCGCCTTGGGCCAGCCATTGGCAACCGCCTTGGCCATGCCGCCGTCGGCTTCGACGCGCGCGATGATTTCCCACGCCTTTTCAACCAGTTCATTGGTCAGCGCTTCGATGTAGTAGCTGCCGCCGAGCGGGTCGACGACCTTGGTCATCCCGGTCTCTTCCTGGATGACGATCTGCGTGTTGCGCGCGATGCGCGCCGAATTGTCGGTAGGCAGCGCGATGGCTTCATCGAGCGCGTTGGTGTGCAGCGACTGGGTGCCGCCGAGCATCGCCGCCATGGCCTCGATCGTCGTGCGGATGACGTTGTTGTACGGGTCCTGCTCGGTCAGCGACACGCCCGACGTCTGGCAATGCGTGCGCAGCATCTTCGAGCGTTCATCCTTGGCGCCGAGGTTGGTCATCACGCGGTGCCACAGCACGCGCGCGGCACGCAGCTTGGCGATTTCCATGAAAAAGTTCATGCCGATGGCGAAAAAGAAGCTCAGCCGCCCGGCGAACTTGTCGATGTCGAGGCCCGATGCGACGCCGTATTTCACATATTCCTGGCCGTCGGCGATGGTGAACGCCAGCTCCTGGACCTGCGTCGCGCCGGCTTCCTGCATGTGGTAGCCCGAAATCGAGATGCTGTTGAACTTGGGCATCTCGCGGCTGGTGTAGCCGAAAATGTCCGAAATGATCCGCATGCTTGGTTCGGGCGGGTAGATGTAGGTGTTGCGGACCATGAACTCCTTCAAAATGTCGTTCTGGATGGTGCCGTCGAGCAGCTTGCGGTCGACGCCCTGCTCCTCGCCCGCGACGATGAAGAACGCCAGGATCGGGATGACCGCGCCGTTCATCGTCATGCTGACCGACATCTGGTCGAGCGGGATGCCGTCGAACAGGATCTTCATGTCCTCGACGCTGTCGATCGCCACGCCGGCCTTGCCGACATCGCCGACAACGCGCGGATGGTCGCTGTCATAGCCGCGGTGCGTCGCCAGATCGAACGCCACCGACAGGCCCTTTTGCCCGGCCGCGAGGTTGCGGCGGTAGAAGGCGTTCGACTCCTCGGCGGTCGAAAAGCCCGCGTACTGCCGGATCGTCCACGGCCGGCCGGCGTACATAGTCGCCTTGACGCCGCGGGTGAACGGCGCGAACCCCGGCAGCCCGGGATCGGTGCCCGCCACGTCATCGGCGGTGTAGAGCGGCTTGATATCGATGCCCTCGGGCGTATGCCATGTCAGGTCGGCGTCTTTGACTTCCTTGGCGGCGGCGGCGGCCCAGTCGGCGTGCGTCTTGTCGGTCATCATGCGTCTCCTGCTGCGCCGCTATAAGCGCACCCGGCTAACCCGCGTCAACGCTTGAGGTGCGGCTATTGCGCCGCCTGAACGGTTTCGGCGCGTTCGACGGCGCCGCTCGCGACTTCGAGCAAGCGCTTTTCGAGCGCCTTGAGGCGCGGGCCGTTGTCGATTTTTTCGCCGGTGAGGTCGGTGATGTAGAAGGTGTCGGTGGCGCGTTCGCCGTAGGTTGCGATGTGCGCCGAATGGATCGTCACGCGCGCGTTGAAGAAGGTGTTGGTCAGCGAATAGAGCAGCGCCGGCCGGTCGAGCGCGCTGACTTCGACGACGGTGTAGCGGTTCGACGCGCGGTTATCCATGAGCACATTGGGTTCGACCTTGAACACATCGGCGCGGCGGCGCGCCAGTGGTCGTGCCGCCAGCTTGTCGGCGAGCCGGACCTTGCCGGTCAGCACATCCTCGATCGTGCGCTTCAAGCGCGCCAGCTGCGTCGGTTCATTGAACGGCCGGTCGAGCGGGTCGGCGACGACGAAATTGTCGAGCGCCATGCCGTCGCGCGTCGTGTGGATGCGCGCGTCGAGAATGTTGGCGCCGCCCAGCGAGATCGCCCCGGCGATGCGGTAGAACAGTCCCGGATGGTCGCTGGCATAGACGCTGACCAGCGTCGTCCCCGAGGCTTCGTCGACATGCGTGGCAATCGACAGTGGCTGCTTGCTGGTATCGGCGGCCTCGACCAGCTGCGCGTTGCGCAACAGGGCATCGGCAGGTTCGGCCACCCAATAGGGATCGGCATGGCGCTTGGCATAGGCGGCGAACTTGGTCTGCGGCCAGCGCAGCTCGGTGGCGAGCGCCGCCTGCTTGGCAGCGATGCGTTCGCTGCGACCGGTTTGCTTGTGCCCGAGCCGCAGCACCTCCTCGGCACCTTCGTACAGGTCACCGAGCAACTGGCCTTTCCAGGCATTCCAGATACCGGGGCCAACGGCGCGGATATCGACGACCGTCAGAATGAGCAGTAGCCGCAGACGTTCGGGCGAAGCGACGACTTCGACGAAATCAAGGATGGTCTTGAAGTCCGACAGGTCGCGTTTGAACGCCGTCGACGACATCAGCAGGTGGTAGCGCACCAGCCAGGCGACGGTTTCGGTTTCGGCGGGTGTCAGCCCGAGCCGCGGGCACAGCTTGAGCGCGATTTCAGCGCCGATTTCGCTGTGGTCGCCGCCGCGGCCCTTGGCGATATCGTGGAGCAGTACCGCAACATAGAGCACGCGCCGCGACACCAGCTGGCGGATAATGGCGGTCGACAGCGGGTGATCCGATTTGAGCTTGCCGGCTTCGATCAGCGCCAGCAGGCCGATGGCCCGAATGGTGTGCTCGTCCACCGTATAGTGGTGGTACATATCATACTGCATCTGCGCCACGACGCGGCCGAAATCGGGAATGAAGCGCCCGAAGACGCCCGCCTCGCTCATCCAGCGCAGCACCGTTTCAGGTCGATTCTTGCTGGTCAGCACCGACAGGAACAGCGCGTTGGCCCGAGGGTCCTGGCGGACTTTCTCGTTGACCAGATTGGCATCGCGGCCGGCCTGGCGCATCGCCAGCGGGTGAATGTCGAGGTTTTCGCTGTCGGCGAGTGCGAACATTTCGATCAGCCGTACCGGGTCTTCGTGGAAGAAGCGGTCATTCGGCACGCCGATGCGGCCGCGGCGCAGCGTGAAACCGTGGAGCTTCTTGGGTTTGCGGGTGATCGTCGGCAGCCACGCAGCGCGGCCGAAGCTTTCATCCAAGTGCGCGAGGAACAGTCCGGTCAAGTCACCGACCTGACGTGCCACCAGAAAGTAGTGGCGCATGAAGCGTTCGACCGCCGACATGCCGCCGCGCTCGGCATAGCGCATGCGCACCGCGAGCTCGCGCTGGACGTCGAACGTCAGCCGTTCTTCGGCGCGGCCGGCGATATCGTGGAGGTTGCAACGCACCGCCCACAGGAAATTTTCGGCCTTGAGGAACTGGCGCAGCTCGGGCGCGGTGAGCAGTCCCTTGTCGACCAGCTCGTTCACCGACTGCACCTGATAGGCGTATTTGCCGATCCAGAACAAAGTGTGGAGGTCGCGCAGGCCGCCCTTGCCCTCCTTCAAATTGGGTTCGACGACGTAGCGGCTGTCGCCCATGCGCTGGTGGCGGGTGTCGCGTTCGGCGAGTTTGTCGGCGATGAAGGCGCGTGCGGTGCCCGCCACGACTTCCTTGCGGAAGCGCGCCGAGGCTTCGTCGTACAGCGGCTGGTCGCCCCAGACGTAGCGCGATTCAAGCAACGCGGTGCGGATCGTGAGGTCGGATTTCGCCATGCGGATCATGTCATCGACCGAGCGCGTCGAATGGCCGACCTTGAGACCGAGGTCCCAGAGCAGATAGAGCATCGTTTCGATGACCTGCTCGCCCCAAGCGGTCTGTTTCCACGGCGTCAGGAACATCACGTCGATGTCCGAAAACGGCGCCATTTCGCCGCGCCCATAGCCGCCGACCGCGATCAGCGTGATGCGTTCGGAGGCGGTGCGATTGGTGACCGGATAGAGTGCGGTGATGGTGAAATCGAAAATCAGCCGCAGCATCTGGTCGGTCAGGAAGGCATAGCCGGCGGCCGCTTCGAGCCCGCGCGACGGATGTTCGAGCAACCGTCGCTGCAGTTCGGCGCGCCCCGCGACCATCGCCGCCTTGACCAGTGCGGCAGCGGCGTCACGCCGGGCTTCGACGCGGTCGTGCTTTTCGGCAATTTCCGCTAGTGCTTCGCTGACGACGCGCCGATCGATGATGGCACGCCGGTTGACGAGCGAGTTGAAGCGCCAAGACATGCAGCGTTTGATAGGCGGTTTGTGCGCGCCGCGCTACCGTTGGCGGTGACGCATATACCAGGCGGCGGTCAAACCGGCTTTTCGAGAATGACGAAGGCGAGGTCGTCGCGCAGCGGCTTGCCAAAACGGTCATCGCCATACGGAAACGGCTCGGTCGCGCCCGTTGGTGCATAACCACAGCGACCATAAAAGGCGATCAACGTTTCACGGACATTGACGACGGTCATGCGGATACGCGTGGCGTCGCGAGCACGTGCCCAATCTTCGGCTGCGGCCAGGATCCGGCGTCCCAGACCGTCATTCTGCCGGTGCGGATCGACCGCCAGCGATCCAAGATACCAGACGTTGCCAGCGACCGGTTGCAACCAGACCGAACCGTCGAAACCGGCCCCCGGCCCGTCGACCCATTTGAGCAGCACGGCCGCAGGCTCGGCGGCAAGGTCGGCGCGCAACAGCGCTTCGGAGGTTCGGTCGCCGGAGATGAAGGATGTTTCCGACGACCAGCCAGAGCTTTCGCCGCGATAGGCGCGATTCATCAGCGCGGCGACCGCCGGAATGTCGCTATCGGCTGCCGGGACCAGCATGCGAGCCTCCTGATTATGGCTGCGCGGTTGCGCTCAAGGCGCGCCGATCGATGATGGCCCGCCGGTTGACGAGCAAGTTGAAGCGCCGGAACATGCGACGATTGATAGGCGCAATGCCGACGCGGCGCCATGCCTGACGCGTCAGACATGTGGCCGCAGCCGTGCCGCCGAACGGAGGCCGGCCTCCTGCCAGGGGAAACAGGAGGCCGGCTAAACGTGCGCCGCGATCAGGGGGGTGCGGCGCGCGCTATCGGGGTATTAGCAGGTCGTGGTCGCCAAGGTGGTGCGCCGGCGGCGCAGCGTGCCACCGATGAGACCGAAGCCGGTAATCATCATCGCCCAGCTGGCCGGTTCGGGCACGCTATCGACAGCGTCGGCCATCAACACGGCCTCACCGCTGGTGCCGTTGACGTTGTTGATCGACCTGTTGGCGTTGGTGACCGCAGCATAACGCACGAAGAAGTTGTTCAGATTGACCAGCGGCGTAGCGCGTTCGAAGCGTAGCGTCAGGCTACCCTTCGACAGGGGTTCGTCGATCGTCACACCCGAGTTGCCGCCGGTGCAATCACTTCCGCTGACGCGGAAGCAGACGTCGGCCGAGGTGCCGAGCAGCGGCACCGGGCCGCTGCCCGACCTGCCGAACGCGCCGGTCGAGCTGGCGCCCGAAATCTTGCCGAGCGAGTCAAAGCCGAACACCGAAACCTTGGAGGCCGCAACCGGCGCCAGCGACGTGTTGTCGACAGCATAGTCGAACGTCCAGTCCTTGCCGCTGACCCTCGTCAGCGTCAGTGCCAGAGTCGAACTCAGGCCGGCGAGCGGCGTGGCCACGGTCCGGTGATTGACCGACGCACCATAAAGCCCGTTAAAGCTCACGGTCTGGGTCTTGCCGACGTCGGCAGTGCTCGACCACATCAGGGTCGTCACGGCCCCCGCCGAAGACGCGGCGCCAGCGACAATCGCGGCAACCATAGCAAGGCGAAACAGCATCAATTCGCTCCATCAATTCTCTACGGCCATCAACGGCCCTGAACACCAGATGTTGCCTGATATGCCGAATTTCAAGGGACAAATACAAAATTTATTTAAATGATAATGTGATTAAGAGGCAGTCGAATTTCGACGTGGCAATTGGCACCGTGCGGCGCGCACGGATTGCTGGCAGGGGCTGCCGGTTCAGGCCCGATCGGTCAGCGCGCGCAGTTCGTAAATCAGGTCGAGCGCTTCGCGCGGCGACAGCAGATCGGGGCTGATCGCCGCCAGCCGCACGCGCAGCGCGTCGACCGCTGGCGGCGGCGGTGCCGCAGCGAACAGCGGCAGATCGCTCAAGCCGGCTGCGATGCCGCCAGTCTTGGCGCGACCATCCTCGAGCCGCGCGAGGACCGAGCGTGCGCGCGAAATCACCGCGCGCGGCAAGCCGGCGAGTTCGGCGACCGCCAGTCCGTAGCTGCGGTCGGCAGCGCCGCTGGCGACTTCGTGCAGGAACACCAGCTTGCCGTTCCATTCGCGCACCTTGACCGTCACCAGCGCCAGCGCGTCGAGGCGCCCGGCAAGCTGCGTCAGTTCGTGATAGTGCGTCGCGAACAGGCAGCGGCAGGCCAGCGTGTCGTGCACCGCCTCGAGCACCGCCCAGGCGATGGCGAGGCCGTCATAGGTCGAGGTGCCGCGCCCGACTTCGTCGAGAATGACGAGGCTGCGGTTGGTCGCCTGCGTCAGGATCGCGGCGGTTTCGACCATCTCGACCATGAACGTCGAACGCCCCTGCGCGAGATTGTCCGACGCACCGACGCGACTGAACAGCCGGTCGACGACGCCGATATGCGCCGACGCCGCCGGCACGAACGACCCCGCCTGCGCGAGCACCGCGATCAGCGCGTTCTGGCGCAAAAACGTCGATTTACCTGCCATGTTGGGGCCGGTGACCAGCCACAGGCGGTTCTTGACGCCCAGGTCGCAGTCATTGGCAACGAACGGCACGCGCGCCGCGCGGCACGCCGCCTCGACCACAGGATGGCGGCCGCCGGCAATTTCGAACGCGCAACTGTCATCGACCAGCGCCCGCGACCAGCCTTCGAGCGCCGCCAGTTCGGCGAGCGCGCTGGCGACATCGAGCCGTGCGAGCGCCGCTGCCGTGCGGGCGATTTCGGTCGCGCGGGTCAACACACCCGCCACCAGTTCCTCGAAATGCGCGGCTTCGGCGGCGAGCGCGTGGTCGCCGGCCTGCGCGATGCGGGTTGCCAGCGCGCCAAGTTCGACCGAGCCGAAACGCACGACGCCCGCCAGCGTCTGGCGGTGGATCAGGCCCGAGTCGGGGCGCATCAGCGGGTCGGCGTGGCGCGCCGCGACTTCGATATGATAGCCGAGCACATTGTTATGGCGGATCTTGAGTGCCGCGACGCCGGTTTCGTCGCGCAGTCGCGCTTCAAGCGCCGCGACCAGCTGGCGGCCATCGGCCGAAGCGGCACGCAGTTCGTCGAGCGCCGCGTCATAGCCGGCGACGATGAAACCGCCCGATGCGGCATCGACGGGCGGTTCGGCGACCAGCGCGCGCGCCAGCGCGGCGATGTCCTCGCCGTGTCCGGCAATGTTGCCCAACGTCGCGGCGAGCAGCGGTGGCAAGTCAAGCGCGGCGGCTTCGGTGAGCTGTGTCTTGAGCGCGGTTGCCGCGATCAGGCCATCGCGAATCGCGCCAAGGTCGCGCGGCCCGCCGCGCCCCAGTGCCAGCCGCGACAATGCGCGCGACAGGTCGGGCGCTGCCTTGAGCGCGCCGCGGGTGCGGCTGCGCGTCGTGCTGTCGCCGACAAACCATGCCACCAGATCGAGCCGGTCGCCGATGGCAGCGGCGTCGGTCAACGGCGCGGCGAGGTCATCCGCGAGCAAGCGCGCACCGGCGCCGGTCACCGTGCGGTCGATGGTCGCGAGCAAGCTGCCGGCGCGGCCACCGTCAGCCGCGCGTGCCAGTTCGAGGCTGGCGCGTGTTGCCGCGTCGATCGCCATATGGCCTGCCGGCGGTTGCGTCAGCGGCGGCAGCAGCAGCGGCATCCGGCCTTGCCCGGCGACACCGAGATAGGCGAGCAGCGCGCCGGCGGCGGCGAGTTCGGCACGGCTGAAGCTGCCGAAGCCGTCGAGTGTCGCGACATCGAACTGCGCCTTGAGCCGTGCCTCGCCGCGCAGCGAATCGAAGTCGCCCGCGGGTCGCGGTGTGGGCGGTGCCCCGAACCAGCCGGGAATTTCCCAGTCGGCGGGCGCGATGATTTCGGCGGGCGCAATGCGCGCCAGTTCGGGTTCGAGCGCCGCGGGCGCACACGCTAGCGTGCGGAATTCGCCGGTCGAGACGTCGCACCACGCCAGCCCCGCCATGCCGCCGACCTGCGCCACGCTCGCCAGCCAATTGGCGCTGCGGGCCTCGAGCAGCGCATCCTCGGTCAAGGTCCCCGGCGTCACCACGCGCACCACGGCACGTGCGACGACACTTTTGCTGCCGCGCTTTTTGGCCGCCGCCGGGTCCTCGATCTGTTCGGCAATCGCCACGCGATGCCCGGCGCGGATCAGCCGCATCAGATAGGCTTCGCTGCTGTGCACCGGCACGCCGCACATCGGGATATCGGCACCGAGATGCAGGCCACGCTTGGTCAGCGCGATATCGAGCGTCGCGCTGGCGGCCACCGCGTCGTCGAAGAACAATTCGTAGAAATCGCCCATCCGGTAGAACAACAGGCAATCGGGCACGCCGGCCTTGATGCCCAGATACTGCGCCATCATCGGCGAGGCGGTGTCGGGTATCTCGGGAGCAGGCGGGGCGGTCATCGCCCGTGTCATAGCCTGCGCTGCCGGCAACGTCACCAAGCACCGCGCGTGATTTTGCGCGCATGACGTGCAAGGCGCGGACAGCTATGCTAGCGAGCCTTGAACCGGGCCGTGCAGTATCGCCCGGCGCGTGAAAGGTGCTCGATGTCCGACGATAAAGCCAAAGAGTTCTCCGACCAGGAGGCGCTGCG
This sequence comes from Glacieibacterium arshaanense, assembly GCF_004681125.1. Classification (GTDB taxonomy): domain Bacteria; phylum Pseudomonadota; class Alphaproteobacteria; order Sphingomonadales; family Sphingomonadaceae; genus Polymorphobacter_A; species Polymorphobacter_A arshaanense. The sequence continues at coordinate 100,472 of NZ_SIHO01000004.1, read as the reverse complement.
GTTCCATGCCAATGGCCGCCCCGGCAAGATCGAGATCATCGCATCAAAGCCGATGGCGACGCAGCGCGACCTCAGCCTCGCCTACTCCCCCGGAGTCGCGGTGCCGGTGCTGGCGATCGCCAAGGACCCTGACGCGGCGTACGACTACACGATCAAGGGTAACCTTGTGGCGGTGATTTCGAACGGCACGGCTATTCTCGGCCTCGGCAACCTTGGCGCGCTGGCTTCGAAGCCGGTGATGGAAGGCAAGGCGGTGCTGTTCAAGCGCTTTGCCGATATCGATTCAATCGACCTCGAGCTCGCCACCGAAGACGTCGACCGCTTCGTCAACGCCGTCGAGCTGATGGAGCCGAGCTTCGGCGGCATCAACCTTGAAGACATCAAGGCGCCCGAATGCTTCATCATCGAGCAGACGCTGCGCGAGCGCATGAACATTCCGGTGTTCCATGACGACCAGCACGGCACCGCGATCATCGCCGCCGCCGGCCTGATCAACGCGCTGTTCCTCACGGGCCGCAAGCCCGCCGACATCAAACTCGTGGTCAACGGCGCCGGCGCCGCGTCGATCGCCTGCACTGAACTGGTCAAGGCAATGGGCGTCAAGCCCGACAACGTCATCATGTGCGACACCAAGGGCGTCATCTGGCAGGGCCGGACCGAGGGCATGAACCAGTGGAAGTCGGCGCATGCCGCCGCCACCCCCGACCGTACGCTGGCCGAGGCGATGCGCGGCGCCGACGTGTTCTTTGGGCTGTCGGCCAAGGGCGCGGTGACTGCCGAAATGGTCGCCTCGATGGCGCCGAACCCGATAATTTTCGCGATGGCCAACCCCGACCCCGAAATCACGCCGGAGGAAGTCCACGCCATCCGTACCGATGCGATCATGGCCACCGGCCGTTCGGACTATCCGAACCAGGTCAACAACGTGCTCGGTTTCCCGTACATCTTCCGCGGCGCGCTCGACGTGCGCGCGACGACGATCAACGAGGAAATGAAGCTTGCCGCTGCCAACGCCATCGCCGATCTGGCGCGCCAGCAGGTGCCCGATGAGGTCGCCGCGGCCTATGGCGGCAAGGCGCGCAACTTCGGCCCCGAATACATCATCCCGGCACCGTTCGATCCGCGGCTGATCGAAGCCATCCCCGTCGCCGTCGCCAAGGCGGCGATGGCATCGGGCGTGGCGCGCAAGCCGTTCTTCGACGAAGATGCCTACCGCCAGCAACTGCGCGCCCGGCTCAACCCGACGACCGGCGTGCTCGCGGGCAGCTTCGAGGCCGCGCGCGCCCGCCCGCGCCGCGTGGTGTTTGCCGAAGGCGAGCAGGAAGTCGTGCTGCGTGCCGCGGTCAGCTACCGGTCGAGCGGCTTCGGCGAGCCGGTGCTGATCGGCCGCGAAGCGCCGGTCCGTGAGGGACTGGAACGCATCGGCGTATCGCCCGAGGACATCGACAGCTTCGAAATCCACAACAGCGCCAACAGCCCGCTGGTGCCGCGCATGGTCGAGCTGCTCTATGCCCGGCTGCAGCGCCGTGGCCATGTGCTGCGCGACGTCGAGCGCATGGTGAACCACGAACGCAACATCTTTGGCGCGCTGATGCTCGAACTCGGCGAAGTCGATGCAATGATGACCGGCGTGACGCGCAATTTCGCGCAGAGCTTCAGCCAGGTCCGGCAGGTCATCGACCCCGCGCCGGGGCATATCCCGTTCGGCATCCACATGTGGGTCGGCCGGTCGAGCACGATCTTCATCGCCGACACCACGGTCAATGAGCGCCCGTCGTCACAGATGCTCGCCGATATCGCCGAACAGACCGCCGCGGTGGCGCGCCGCCTTGGCCAGGAGCCGCGCGTCGCGTTCCTGAGCTATTCGACGTTCGGCAACCCGCCGGGCCAGTTCCTCGCCAATATCCGCGATGCCATCACGCTGCTCGACGAACGCCGCGTCAGCTTCGAATATGAAGGCGAAATGTCGCCCGACGTGGCGCTCAATCCGATGATGGCCGACCGCTATCCGTTCTCGCGGCTGTCGGGGCCCGCGAACGTGCTGATCATGCCCGGCCTGCAGTCGGCAAACATTTCGGCAAAGCTGCTCAAGGAACTCGGTAGCGGCAAGATGATCGGGCCGCTGCTGATGGGCATGTCGAAGCCGGTACAGGTCGCACCAATGACCAGCACCGCCAGCGATCTGGTGACGCTGGCCGTGCTCGCCGCGACGGGGGCGATGTCGTGAGCGACACGCCGGCCGTCACCGGCGGTCCCGAAGCGCCGGCCGCCGCCGGCAGGCCCGACGCGCCGGCCGCCGCCGGCAGGCCGCCGCTGTATTTCATCCACGGCATGTGGAGCACGCCAGCGGTCTGGGCCGGCCTGCGCGAGCGTTTCGAAGTCGCGGGCTACAACACGCACGCCGCCTGCCTGCCCTATCACGACCGCGACCCGTCGCTGCCGCCGGTGGCCGAACTCGGCAAGCTCGGCGTGCAGGACTATGTCGACTTCCTCGTCGCCGATATCGCGCGGCTGCCGCAGACACCGATCATCATCGGCCACTCGCTCGGCGGCTTCCTGGCGCAGGCGGTCGCGGCGCGCATCCAGCCGCCGGCGCTGGTGTTGCTGTCACCCGCCCCCAGCGCCAAGACCGGCGTGCTGGCGATCAATTCGCTGCGCTCGATGTGGGGCGTCATCCGGCACTGGGGCTGGTGGAAAAGCCCGACGCTGCTCGACGATGCCGGGGCGCGTTTCGGCGTCTACAACGGCGTACCCGCCGAGGTCGCCGACGCCGAAATCAAGGCGCTGGTCTGGGATTCCGGCCGTGTGTTGTTCGAACTGTCGCTGCCCGGCGTCGCCAAGGCACCCGCCGCGACCATCGACTTCGGCCGCCTGACGATGCCGGTGCTGATCATTGTCGGTGCGCAAGACCAGATCACCACCGCTGCCGTCGCCCGTGCCACCGCGCGCGCCATCGGCAGCAACGTCGATTATCACGAGCTGCCCGATACCGGGCATTGGCTGTTTTACGGCGCCGCGATGACCAAGGTTGGCGACTTGATTGCGGGCTGGCTCAAGCAAAGATAGGCTGAGAGCCTCCGGCGGGCAGGGCCTAGGCCCTGCACCCAATTGTTAGGCGCTCTTCAAATGGGTGCAGGCCTCAGGCCTGCCCGCCGGAGGCTCTTAGCCGTCCAATTTCTTCGCCCGCCGACGCGCCACGCTCGACCCCAGCCCGAGCGCCTCGCGGTATTTCGTCACCGTGCGGCGTGCGATGTTGAAGCCTTCGGCGTTGAGCACGTCGACGAGGCGGTCATCGCTGAGGATGTTGTTGGCGGTTTCGGCGGCGATCAGCCGGGCGATGCGGTCCTTGACGGCGAGTCCCGAGACCGCTTCGCCGCCGTCCGACGACGCGATGCCGGCGGTGAAGAAGTATTTGAGCTCGAAGAGCCCGCGGTCGCAGCTGAGATATTTGTTCGAGGTGACGCGGCTGACCGTCGATTCGTGCATGCCGATGGCTTCGGCGACGTTGCGCAGCGTCAGCGGCTTGAGGTGGTGGACGCCGTGTTCGAAGAAGGCTTCCTGCTGGCGCACCAGTTCGCTGGTCACCTTGATGATGGTGCGGGCGCGTTGGTCGAGCGCCTTGACCAGCCAGGTTGCCGAAATCAGGCACTCGGACAGATAGTTGCGCGCCGCGCGCTCGGCTTCGGGGGTGCGGCCGCTCGAATGTGACAGCTCGGTGTAGTAGCCGCGGTCGACAAGCACGCGCGGCAGCGTCGCGGTGTTGAGTTCGACGCCCCAGCCACCGCTCGCCAGCCGCGAAACGAAGATGTCAGGAACGACGGGTTGCGAGCGCTCGCCGCCATAGCGCAGGCCGGGCTTGGGGTTGTAGCGGCGCAATTCGCGGATCATGTCGTCGAGGTCCTCGGCGTCGACACCGCACAGCCGGCGCAACGTCACCTTGTCGCCGCGAGCCAAAATGTCGAGGTTGTCGAGCATCGCCTGCATCGCCGGATCGAGCCGGTCGGCCTCGCGTGCCTGCAGCATCAGGCATTCGCGCAGGTTGCGCGCGCCGACGCCGGTCGGTTCGAACATCTGGACGCGCGCCAACACGGCTTCGACGACGGCGATATCGGCATCGAGGCGGTCGGCAATGTCGTCGAGCGGCACAGTCAGGTAGCCGGCCTCGTCGATCTGGTCGATGACATGGCGGGCGATGACGAGTTCGACGCCGTCGAAAACCGCGCCGGCCTGTTCGAGCAGGAAATCGAGCAACGACGGCTCGGCAGCAGCGAACTGGTCGAAATCGCTGGTTTCGCCACCGCTGGTGCTGCCCGTGGCGCTGAGCCCGCTGTCGGGCGCCGGGCCGCTGCCATCATAGCTGGCGGTGTCGGTCGGGCCGTCGTGGTGGAAGGTTTCGCTGGCATAGTCGACATCGAGCGGCGCATCGATATTGGCATCGGCGCCGGTCATCAGCACATCGGCGGTTGCCGGTTCGAAATCACCGCCATCGCCTTCACCGTCGCCTTCACGGTCGCCGGCGGCGAAATCCTCGCCGGCATCGCCGCCGTCTTCGCTGCCTGACGATGCGAGCAGCGGATTGCTGTCGAGCTCGGTGCCGAGATAGGCTTCGAGCTCCATGTTGTTGAGCGCCAGCAGCTTGATCGCCTGCTGCAGCTGCGGCGTCATCACCAGCTGCAGGCTTTGGCGCAGGTCGAGGCGTGGCCCTATGGCCATGGTTTCCGCCCTAGCTCCCTACGCGCCCGGCCGACGTCATGGCTACCGGCCTCACAGGGCAAAACCCTCGCCGAGATAGACGCGGCGCACGGTTTCGTCGGCGACCAGCGCTTCGGGGGTGCCTTCGAACAGCACGCGGCCGTCATAGATGATGCAGGCGCGGTCGACGATGTCGAGCGTTTCGCGGACATTATGGTCGGTAATCAGCACGCCGATGTCGCGGTCGCGCAGTTGCACGACCAGCGCGCGGATGTCGGCGATCGAGATCGGGTCGATGCCGGCGAACGGTTCGTCGAGCAGCATGATCGACGGATGTGCGGCGAGCGCACGGGCGATTTCGCAGCGCCGCCGCTCGCCGCCCGACAATGCCATCGCCGGTGCTTCGCGCAGCCGTGTAATGTTGAATTCTTCGAGCAATTGTTCGAGCCGCGCCGCCGCCAGCGCCTTGTCTGGTTCGGTGACTTCGAGCACCGCCATGATGTTCTGTTCGACCGTCAGCCCGCGAAAAATCGAGGTTTCCTGCGGCAGATAGCCCAGCCCCAGCGCGGCGCGGCGGTACATCGGCAGCGTGGTGATGTCATGGCCGTCGAGCAGGATGCGGCCCTGGTCGGGCATCGCCAGACCCATGATCGAATAAAAGCAGGTGGTCTTGCCGGCACCGTTGGGGCCAAGCAGCCCGACGACTTCACCGCGGCGCACCGACATCGAGACATCGCGCAGCACGACGCGCTTGTCATAGCTTTTGCCAATCGAAACGACCGCGAGGCCAAACTCGACGGCGGCGTCGTTGCTGTCTTGCGTGCTATCGAACTGCGCCGCTGCCTGAGCCATCACCACTCCATCAGCGGAATGCGCCGAAAGGTTTATGCACGAATCGCGCCAAATTTTGGCGCAAATCCTGCTTGTTGATGGAAGCCTAGCGCCTTGCGGGGGCTTTGCAAAGCAAGCTGCATCCAATTGCAGCCGAATTGCCGGCCAAAATGGCGGTATCGTGCCTTACGGCTGCTTTGCCGGGCGTGCCGGCACCACGAATCGCCCGGTGACGCGGCCCGAAGACGTCGCCGGGGCATTGCCCTTGGCCGGCGCACCGGCGCCATCGAGCGTCGAGCGGCCGCTGGCGAGGTCGATGGCCAGCCGCTGGCCACGCAGCACCGAGCCGCCTTGCGTCAGCTCGACATTGCCAACCAGTGTGATGGTTTTGGCGACCACGTCATAGATGCCGTAGCGCCCCGATGCTGTTTCGGACGCTGTCACCAGCTTGACCGAGCCTTGCGCATCGATGCGCGAAATTTCGGGATTGGTGCCGGTGCCGCGCTTGTAGAAAATTGTGACGCTGTCGGCATCGAGCGTCATGCCGCCCTGGCGAATCGCGACATTGCCCGAAAAAATCGCCTGGTTCTGCGTGTCGCGGACTTCCATGCGGTCGGCGGCGACGTCGATCGGCGCGTTGGTGCTGTGACCCTTGAGCGCCGACACCTGCGCGGCGGCGGGCAGCGCGCACAGCAATACGGCAATCAGGGGGAGCGAAACACGAAGGTTGGTCATGGCCGCCTCATTTGCGCGTGCCGGGCGTGAACTGCAAGCCCGGTGCTACGGTCGCTGCCGGCTTGGCACCGGCGGGCTGGGCTTGCGGCAGCGCACCGACCGAAACGGTGTTGTGCCGGCCCGGCGTGATGTGCATGCGCACCTGGCCATCGAGTTTGAGCACGCGGCCGCCGATATCCGCACGCAGCGAATCGGCTGAAAAGCTGCCGAGCGGCAATAGCCCGCGGATATTTCCGTCCGACGCAATGGTGCGGTCGATCAGGCTGACACGGACATCACCATTGTCGATGACATAGCCGTTCGGGCTGGCGACCTGCACCGGGCCCTTCACCACCAGCAGGTCCTTGTCCATGTAATAGGCACCCGCCGGTGCCGACACGCGCACCGGGCCATCGGTGGTGCCGAGCGATGCCGAAAGTTTGCGCAGTTCGACGATGGGCACCGCCGAGGTGCGCTGCACGGCGTCTGCAGCGCGGATTTCGAAGGGTTCGCCGTCGGCGGTTTCGCCGCGGTAGAGCGCATTGTCGATGCGCAGCCGGTCGGGGCTCATCGCCACCTTGTCCTTGGCGAGCAGGAACGAGAATTCTCGGCCGCTGGTCAGCGGCAGGATGACCAGCAGCGCCAGCAACGCCAACGCCAGCGCCGGCAGCAGCCAGCGCAGCACGGCAACAAGCCGGTCGTGCGCACCGCCGGGCAGCGCGTGCAACTGGCGCGGCGTGTAGGCGGCGCGCTCGATAACCGCAGCGCTCATCACATGTGCGCGAAAATGTCGGATTCGGGCCAGCCGGCGAGATCGAGCTCGGCGCGCCACGGCAGAAAATCAAAGCAGGCCTGCGCCATTTCGGTGCGGCCTTCGCGTGCCAGGCGTTCGGCGAGCACCGCTTGCGCACGGTGCAGATAACGCACATCCGACGCGGCATAGTCCTTCTGCGCTTCGCTGAGCACATCGGCGCCCCAGTCGGACGATTGCTGCGCTTTCGAGACATCGACGCCGATGGTTTCGCGCAGCACATCCTTCAGGCCGTGGCGATCGGTGTAGGTGCGAATCAGCTTGGAGGCGATCTTGGTGCAGAACACCGGCCCGGCAGTGACGCCGAGATAAGCCTTGATGACCGCGAGATCGAAACGCGCGAAATGATAGATTTTGAGCCGCGACGGGTCGGTCAGCACCGATTTGAGCACCGGCGCGCTATAGTCGCCGCCCGAAAACCGCACCAGATGCTCGTCGCCCTGGCCATCGGCGAGCTGCACCAGGCACAGCCGGTCGCGGTGCGGGTTGAGGCCCATGGTTTCGGAGTCGATTGCTATCGGCCCGGGCGCAAACACATCGCGCGGCAGGTCGCCTTCATGGAGATAAATTGTCATGGGGGCGGGCGTAGCATTGTCGCATCCGAACGACAATCTGCGGCGGCATCGAAACGGCATCTGGGGAGGTGCTTGTCTGATGCCGCCGCAGGCCCGGTACCGGGGGCTACGCAACACTACGCAACACAACGCATACGCAACACGAAACAATCGGCGGCGCACCGGAGCGCCCCGCCGACGTGTTGCTTCTAGCGATATGGCACTGAATGCGTTCTTAACAATTTGTGTTCATTTCGGGGGCGCTGCCTTAATCGTGCCATCAACCGGCGATGCTGCCGGCAGTTGCCTGAGCCAGTCGCGCGCCTGCGCCGCTGCCGGCCCGCCGTGCGGATTGTTGGCGACCGGCATCAGCAGCGCGCGGGCGGCAGTGAAGTCGCTCGCCTCAGCCTGCGCCTGCGCTGCGGCCAGCGCCACGGGCTCAACCTGCGGTGCCAGCGCGTTGGCACGCAGCAGCAGCGCGCGGCGTTCTGCTTCGGCGCCCGGCGGCTCGGCGAGCGCGCGGAGGAACAGGATGCGGTAGTCATCGGGACGCACGGCATCGGCATGCGCCAGCGTCGCGCTGGCCGCCTGATGGTCGAGAAGCTGCGCGGTGCCGAGCAATACCAGCAGCGGCGCGCTGTCGGGTTTCGCCGCCACCAGCGAATCGATCAGCGCCCGCGCCTGCGCCCGGTCGCCGAGTCGCAGTTCGGCCGTCGCCAGCACGACCTTTGCCGACCAGTCATCCGGATAGCGCGCGGCAATGTGCCGGATGCGGTCAAGCAGCGCCGGCGCCTTGTCGGGATCGACCCCGATGTCGAGTTGCGCCGCGGGAATCAGCAGTGCATCCGCGACCGCCGAAAGTGGCACAGCAGCGACCGCCGCCTGTAGCGGCACGAACGCCAGTTCGGTGGGTTTGAGCGTGCGCCCCATGACATAGTCGATCAGCACCTTGTCGAAGCGTTCGACCGGATAGCCGAAGACCTGCGCGAACGCCGTGCCCGACGGCGTGCCGCCCGCAACCAATTCAAGGTAGCGCGCCAACGACGCCGCACGCTGCGGATCGCTGGCGAGGTAGTGTACCGCGAGCCAGCTCTGCGCGTAGAACATCGGTGTTTCATAGCCCGGCAAATTCGCCCAGTCGGCACCGAGCAACCGCGCCATCGGCATCCAGTTGGCCAGCATCATCGTCTGCGCACGGCCGCTGTCATAGTCACCGTAACGCGCCTTGCCGTTCGAAAAACGCGCAGTTTCCCAATAGCTTGCGAGGCCCTCGATGTACCACGCCGGATAGCTGGCGGGCTGGTGGGCGAACATGAAATGATGCGCGTATTCGTGGAACATCACGTTCTGCGCGCGCGCTTTGTGCGCTGCATCGCTGCGATCGACAAAGGCCGCGATGGTGTTCGGCGTAGCGGTGTAGAAGCCATCGAACCCTGGCCCGGCGCCGCGCAGCCGCTCGAAATCGCGTGCGTCATCGACAAGGTAGACATTGACGCGGGCGCGCGGTGCATCGCCGGTGGTGCCGGTCAACTGCCGCAACAGCTGATCAAACGCCGCGAGCTGTGTTGCCGCAGCGCTGACCTGCCGGGACGAGCCCTGCCCATAGACGACAAATGCCGGGGTTTCAGCCCTGAACCACGCCGCAAATGCCGGCTGCGCCAGCAACAGCAGCAGCACGCCAATCAGCCGTTGGACGGGGCCTGTCATGGCACCATCCTAGTCGCTTGGCAGGGCGCCGCAATGGCCGGCGCAGCCTGTGGATAAACCGCTCGCGCCGCGACGGGTTCTGGTATATGCATGAAGGTGGCGTTGCTCGTTTTGATCGACTGCCTCCTGCCATTTTCGCGGCATTTTGCAGCGATGCGTCGGAGACAGGTGAAGACCGGGTGACCCGCAACCGCTTGGCCGGAACCGCAATCAGGCGGAACTGACCGGGACATGACAACAACAGACGACGAAATACGAAAGACTATTCCAAGATGAGCTTTGATAAACGCGGGCGTGGGCCCGGCCGTGGCGGTTTCGACAAGCGTGAGCGCGGATTTGACCAGTTCGAAGGCGGCGGCGACCGTTTCGGTGGCGGCGGCGGTGACCGTTTCGGCGGCGGCGGCGATCGCTTCGGCGGTGGCGGCGGCGCACCGCGCTTCGGTGGCGGTGGTGGTGGCGGCGGCTTCGGCGGTCGTCCGGGCGGCGGCGGCTTCGGCGGCCCGCGTCCCCCGCGCGACATGGGCCCCGGCGTTGTGCTCGGCACTGCCAAGGGTACCGTAAAATTCTTCAACGGCCAGAAGGGCTTCGGCTTTGTTGTCCGTGATGACGGCGGCGAAGATGTTTTCGTCCACATTTCGGCGGTCGAAGCTGCCGGCCTCAACGGCCTCGCCGATGGCCAGCCGCTCGAATTCACGCTGACCGAGCGTTCGGGCCGTGTTTCGGCAACCGACCTTGTCATCGATGGCGAGCCGCTGCCGGTCGTCGAACGTGCCCCGCGCGAACCGCGTGAAGGCGGTTTCGGCAGCCGCAACGATGGCCCGCGTGGCGGTGGTTACGGCGGCGCCGGTCGCGAATTCGGCGGCGGTGCTCCGGCCGGCAATGGCGAACGTGTCGACGGTGTCGTCAAGTTCTTCAACGGCCAGAAGGGCTTCGGCTTCATCCAGCGTGAAGACGGCGGCCCCGATGCCTTCGTGCACATTTCGGCCGTCGAACGTGCCGGCATGGCTGGTCTCGATGAAGGCCAGCGTGTCAGCTTCGAGCTCGAACTCGACCGTCGCGGCAAGCAGGCGGCGATCAACCTCACGCCGCTGTGAGCGCTGACTGACCAATAAAACGAACGGGGCCGCAGCAATGCGGCCCCGTTTTTTTGTGCAGAGCCCAACAAAGGGGTGCAGGCCTCAGGCCTGCCCGCCGGAGGCGCTTACTTCGTCATTTCCCGATACTTGAGCTCGGTCGCCGCCATATAATCGCGGGTGATCGGCAGTGCGCCGCGGCGGCGCGTCAGCTGGATCTGGACGTTCATGTGGCCGTCGTTGCGGAACGCGCAGATGGCGCCGCCGAGGTAGAACAGCCACATGCGGTAGAAGCGTTCGTCGTAGAGCGCGACGATGGCGTCCTTCGCGGCGACGGTGCGCTTGTACCATTCCTCAAGCGTGAAGGCGTAGTGCAGGCGGAGCACCTCGATATCGGTGATCCACAGCCAGGCGCGTTCGACCGCTGGCACAATCTGCGACAGCGCGGGTGAGTAGCCACCGGGGAAGATGTACTTGGCGGTCCACGGGTCGGTGGCGCCAGGGCCGTCGGCGCGGGCGATCGAGTGGATCAGCGCGACGCCGTCGGGGGTCAGCAGTTCATGGACCTTGTCGAAGAACTGGCGGTAGTGCGGCAGCCCGACATGTTCGAACATGCCGACCGAGACGATGCGGTCGAACTGGCCGGTGAGCGCGCGGTAGTCGATCAGCTCGAACTTGACCTTGTCGGCGACGCCGGCTTCCTCGGCGCGGCGGCGCGCGACCTTGAGCTGCTCCTCGCTGAGCGTGACGCCCAGCACTTGGGCACCTGAAACGCGGTGGATGTACAGCGCCATGCCGCCCCAGCCGCAGCCGATGTCGAGCACCTTCTGCCCGGGCTTGAGGTCGAGCTTGGCGGCGATATGGGCCTTTTTGTCCGACTGCGCCTGCTCCAGCGTGTTCGCCGGGTCGGTGAAATAGGCGCAGCTGTATTGACGGTCGGCATCGAGGAACAGGTCGTAGAGCCGGTCACTCAGATCATAGTGGTGCGCGACGTTGCGCTTCGACCGGCGCGCGAAATTGATCTGGTCAATCTTGGCGCCGATCGCCTGCTGACGCCACAGCGCGACGCGCGTCGGGTTATCCTTGTCCCAGCGCGTATTGTAGGTGACCAGCTTGAGCAGATCGAGAATATCGCCCTGTTCGAGGATCAGCTTGCCGTCCATCCAAGCCTCGCCGGCCCCCAGTGCCGGGTTGCGACCAATGGCCCAGGCGACGCTGTTGTCGGTCAGCCGGCCCTTCACCGTCGGGAACTGCGCCGACGGCGTGCCGTATCGATGCACCTTGCCGCTGGCGTCGGTGAGGATGAGTTCGCCATCGATGATGGCGCGGCGGAGGAGACGGTCAAGTAGCCACATGGTGAAACTAGTAACGTGCCCGTTGAGGCACGCCAAGTGCTGCATTCGGGTGCGAAACGAAAGGGCCTCCGGCGGGCAGGCCTGTGGCCTGCACCCATTTGTTTGGCGCTCTTCATTCGGGTGCAGGCCTCAGGCCTGCCCGCCGGAGGCTCTTAAGGCTTTACCCCTGCCCGCAACCAGCCCGTCACCGCATAGCGCCGGTCGGCGGCGAACGTCGAAACCTGGCTGACGCTGTGCGGTTGCGGCACGGTGAACAGGTTGAGCGTGTTGAATTTCGGCACCCAGGCGACGCCGTCGTCATGCACCAGCAGCAGCCCGCCCCAGTCGATGCGCCATTCGGGGGTCAGCCCGAGCACATAGGCGGCGCGGCGGTTCTTGCCTTCGACGTCGTCATCATGCGCTGTCAGGAAATCGCCGGGCGCGTAGGCGGTCGCCTGCGCATCGGCAAACGCGATGTCGGGCGCGCCTACAACATGGCGCAGCCGTTCGAGCACCGGCTCGGACGACATCAGCAGTGCGAGCTGGTTGATCGGGCTGGGGTCAGCGGCGCGGTCGGCGGCGGCATCGGGGACGCGGATCGATTCGTAGTGGAACTGGAAGCCGAATTGCGCCTGCGCCTTGACCGCGGTGGCGAGTGCGGCGGCACGGTCGGGCGGCAGCGTTGCGCGCGCGCTGCGGCTGAGTTCGAACAGCCGGTCGTTCGAGTTGAGCACCAGCAGCCAGTCCTGTCGCGCGCGCAGATGTGCGGTCAGAGCGGCCGCCGAGTCGGCGGTCAGGAAATCATGGATGCGGACGCGGCGGTCACGCGCGAATGATGCGGCAAGCGCGTCCCAGTCGAGCGCCGGATTGAGTGTCGGGGCGACCGGTTCGCTCACGCGTCGGCGAGTGCCCAGCCGGCCTCTTTCTCGGCGGCGCGGCGGTCGAGTTCGGCGCGCGTCACCTTTTCGGAGGCCGATTTGAGCTGGCCGCATGCAGCCATGATATCGCGGCCGCGCGGCGTGCGCACCGGCGCCGAGTAGCCGGCGCGGAAGATGATCTTCGAAAAGCGCTGGATGCGGTCGTCATCCGAACATTCGTAATGCGACCCCGGCCAGGGGTTGAACGGGATCAGGTTGACCTTCGCCGGCAGGTTGTATTTGCGGATGAGCCGGACGAGTTCGTGCGCGTCCTCGTCGCGGTCGTTCTTGTCCTTGAGCATCACATACTCAAAAGTGATGCGCCGGGCGTTGTTGACGCCAGGGTAGGCCGCGCACGCCGCGAGCAGCTCGTCGATGCCGTACTTCTTGTTGATCGGGACGATCTCGTCGCGGACTTCCTTGGTCACCGCATGCAGCGACACCGCGAGGTTGACGCCGATTTCGGCCCCGGCACGCGCCATCATCGGCACGACACCCGAGGTGCTGAGCGTGATGCGGCGGCGGCTGAGGCCGAGCCCGCTGGCATCCATGACGATGCCCAGCGCGGTCTTGAGATTGTCGAAATTGTACAGCGGCTCGCCCATGCCCATCATGACGATGTTGGTCAGCATGCGGCCTTCCTGCGCGCTCGGCCATTCGCCCAGCGCGTCGCGCGCCAGCATGACTTGGCCGACGATTTCGCCCGCGGTCAGGTTGCGCACCAGCTTCATCGTGCCGGTAAAGCAAAAGCGGCAGTTCAACGTGCAGCCGACCTGGCTCGACACGCACAGCGTGCCGCGATCGGCGTCGGGAATGAAAACGCACTCGGCTTCGTTGCCGTCATCGAAGCGCAGCAGCCATTTGCGCGTGCCGTCTTCGCTGACCTGCGCGGTCACCACTTCGGGGCGGCCGACGACGAACTTTTCCGCCAGCAATGCCAATACCGGCTTGGCGATGTTGGTCATCGCCTCGAACTCAGTCGTGCCGCGGTGGTAGATCCAGTGCCACACTTGGCTGGCGCGCATCTTCGCCGCCTTGGCATCAAGTCCGGCGTCAACCAACGCCGCCACCATCTCGGGACGCGTCAGACCAACGAGCGCGATGCGCCCATCGGCACGCACGGGAACGCTGCGCGGCAACGCCACTGGATCGACAAGGCCGGGAATCTGCATGGCCGCGATATAGTCGCTGGGCGCGGCAAAAGAAAGGCAGGGCCTCCGGCGGGCAGGGCCTAGGCCCTGCCCGCCGGAGGCCCTTAAGCCGCCTTCACCCCGGCCACGCCGCTGCCGACATGCACGGCTTCTTCGGCGCCGTTCTGAATCCGGAACACCGTGCCCTGCGGCGCGTTGCCGGCGACCTTGACGCCGTGCCAGTCATCGCCGCCGACCAGCAGCCCGCGCAGCACGCGCGCGGTGATGCCGTGGCTGATGACCAGCGCCGGGCGGTCGGGGTCGAGTGCGGCGAGCCAGGTAGTCAACCGCGCGGCGATGGCGGGGAACCATTCGCCATTGGGCGGCGGCACGCTGAACAGGCCGCGGTCGTGGTCGACGATCGGTCCGGTTTCGGCGATGATGTCGCCGTAGAGGCGGCCTTCCCAGTCGCCGACGTCGATTTCGAGCAGCCGGTCGTCCTTGCGAACATCGAAGAAATCGCGCCCCAGATGCTCGGCGACCACCGCCATCGTCTGCAGCGTGCGGCCCGACGGCGAGGCCCACAAGTCGATATCGGGCTTGTCGCCGAAGTGAGCGCGCAGCGCATCGCCCATTGCATGCGCCTGCGCGATACCGGCGTGGGTGAGCGGTGTGTGCGCCATATGGCCCTGCATGCGGGCGCCCGCATTGTAGACGGTTTCGGCATGGCGGGCGAGGTAGAGGGGTGCTGTCATGATACCGGCATAAGCGAGGCCGGTGACGCCCGCAATACGCATGCGGGCGGTGGACATTTTGGCCGTGCATGTTTAGCTGCAGTGCAGCAAATCTGGAGGCGCGAATGTCCAAGACCTATGCCGATGCGCGCACCGCTTTGGACGGCGTGCTGTTCGACGGGATGACGATTGTCGCGGGCGGCTTCGGGCTGTGCGGCATCCCCGAAAACCTGATTGCCGCAATCCGCGATTCCGGCGTGAAGGACCTCACCGTCATCTCGAACAACGCCGGCGTCGACGGCTTCGGGCTCGGCATGCTGCTCAACTCACGCCAGGTGAAGAAGATGATCTCGTCGTATGTCGGCGAGAACAAGGAGTTCGAGCGCCAGTATCTCAGCGGCGAGCTCGAGCTCGAGTTCGCGCCGCAGGGCACGCTCGCCGAACGCATCCGCGCCGGTGGCGCCGGCATCCCCGGCTTCTACACCAAAACCGGCGTCGGCACGCTGATTGCCGAGGGCAAGGAGCACAAGGACTTCGGCGGCGAAACCTACATCTTGGAGACCGGGTTGGTCGCCGACCTGGCCATCGTCAAGGCGTGGAAGGCCGACCCTTACGGCAATCTCGTCTACCGAAAGACCGCGCGCAACTTCAACCCGCCCGCGGCGACCGCCGGCAAGATCACCGTTGCCGAAGTCGAGGAGATCGTTCCCGCCGGCAGCCTCGACCCCGATTGCATCCACACGCCGGGCGTCTACGTCCAGCGGCTGGTGCAGGGCGAATTCGAGAAGCGTATCGAACAACGCACCGTCAGGGAGCGCGCATAATGGCCTGGACCCGCGAGGAGATGGCGGCGCGTGCCGCGAAGGAATTGCAGGACGGCTTTTACGTCAACCTCGGCATCGGCATGCCGACGCTGGTGGCGAACTATGCCGGCGATCTCGATATCACCTTGCAGTCCGAAAACGGCATGCTCGGCATGGGGCCGTTTCCCTTTGCCGATGAGATTGACGCCGACCTGATCAACGCCGGCAAGCAGACGATCACCGAGCTTGATCGCACCAGCTATTTTTCCTCCGCCGACAGCTTCGCGATGATCCGCGGCGGCCATATGGACTTGTCCATCCTCGGCGCGATGGAGGTCGCCGAGAACGGCGATCTGGCGAACTGGATGGTGCCCGGCAAAATGGTCAAGGGCATGGGTGGCGCGATGGACCTCGTCGCCGGCGCGCGCCGGATCATCGTGCTGATGGAGCATAACGACAAGGCAGGTGGTTCGAAGTTCTGCCCGGCCTGCACGCTGCCGCTGACCGGCAAGAACGCCGTCGACATGATCATCACCGACCTCGCGGTATTCGCGCGGCCCGACCGCAAGGGCTCGCCGTTCAAGCTGATCGAAACCGCACCAGGGGTGACCGCCGCCGAAGTCCGCACCAAGACGACAGCGCACTATATCGACTGACCCGCGCCCGCGCGCACGATTTGCCGCGAATCGTGTCGCACAGGCACTGGATTAGACTGCCGCCTGCGCTATAGTCGCAATAACGCATGGGGCTGTTAGTTAAGGGTAGAGAATGAAAGCGACCGTCGAACGCGCAACGCTGCTCAAGTGCCTGGCGCACGTCCAGTCGGTGGTCGAGCGCCGCAACACCATCCCGATCCTGTCGAACGTGCTGATCGAAGCCAAGGACGGCGGGCTGCGGCTGATGGCGACCGACCTCGACATGCAGGTCGTCGAAACCGTCGCCGCGCACGTCGATACCCCCGGCGCCACCACGGTCAGCGCACACACGCTGTTCGATATCGCGCGCAAGCTGCCCGAAGGCGCGCAGGTCGAACTCGCCGTCGCCAATGAAAAGATGACCGTTGTCGCCGGCCGCGCACGCTTCAGCCTGGCGACGTTGCCGCGCGATGATTTTCCGGTGATTGCCGAAACCGACCTGCCGTCGAGCTTCAGCCTGCCCGCCGCGACGCTGCGCCAGATCATCGACAAGACGCGCTTTGCCATCTCGACCGAGGAAACGCGCTACTACCTCAACGGCATCTTCCTGCACGTCGCGCCCGGCACGCCGGCAACGCTGCGCGCCGTCGCCACCGACGGCCACCGCCTCGCCAAGATCGAACTGCCGTGCCCCGAAGGCGCCGAGGGCATGCCCGACGTCATCGTGCCGCGCAAATGCATCGGCGAAATCCGCAAGCTGCTCGATGAAGTCGATGGCGATGTCGAACTGTCGCTGTCGGCGTCGAAAATCCGCTTCAAGCTCGGCAACGCCGTGCTGACCTCGAAGCTGATCGACGGCACTTTCCCCGATTACAGCCGCGTCATCCCCGCCGCCAACGACAAGCTGCTGCGCATCGACCGCAAGTCGCTCGCCGAAGGTGTCGACCGCGTCGCTGCGATCGCCACGTCGGAAAAGACCCGCGCCGTCAAGCTGGCACTCGGCCGCGACAAGATCACGCTGTCGGTGACCAGCCCCGAAAACGGTACCGCCGCCGAAGAAGTCAGCGCCGAATACACCTCGCCCGAATTCGAGGTCGGCTTCAACTATCGCTACCTGCTCGATATCCTCGACCAGATCGGCACCGACATCGTCGACCTGCACATGGCCGACGCCGCCGCACCGACGCTGATCCGCGAAGGCGACAGCTCGCCGGCGCTGTATGTGCTGATGCCGATGCGGGTCTAAGGGCCTCCGGCGGGCAGGGCTGAGCCCTGCACCCGAATGAAAAGGGGCGCCCCGGGAAACCGGAGCGCCCCAATTTTATGGGTGCAGGGCCAAGGCCCTGCCCGCCGGAGGCTCTGTCCTACTTGTCGAGCGTCACGCCCATCCGCGTATGCGGCGCAGCGTAGCCGGCGTTGCCGAACGTCGCGGCGATCAGCTTGTTGGTGTCGAAGAACACCTGCCAGTAATGGTCGTTGTGGCAGTATGGCCGCACCGCGAGCTGCGTGCCCATGGCATTGAAGTCGAGGATTTCGACATCGGGTGCCGGGTCGGCGAGGACATTGGGGATCGCCGACAGCGCCGGCTTTAGGCGGGCGATGGCATCGAGCGGATCGACGCCGAACGCCAGCTGCGCGGTGCGTTCGACGCGGCGGTATTTGTGGCTCGAGAAGTTCATGATCGCGTCGCCCGACACCTTGCCGTTGCCGACAATGGTCTGGACGTTGTCGGGCGCGGTGATGACGGTGTTGAACAGCCCGATTTCGGTGACGGTGCCGGTGATACCGCCGGCCGTGACGAAGTCACCGACCTTGAACGGCCGGAAGATGATCAGGAACGCGCCGGCGGCGAAGTTGCCGAGCAGCCCCGACCATGCCGCACCGACCGCGAGACCGACGCCGGCGAGCAGTGCGGCGAACGACGTCGTCTGGATACCGAAGTAGCCGAGGATGCCGATGACCAGGATGATGTTGAGCGTCACCGCCAGAATATTGGCGATGTAGCGCTGCAGCGTCGGGTCGAACTGGCGCCGGGTGAGGGCGACATTGAGCATCTTGATGGCAAAACCGATCAGCCAGCGGCCGACCATGTAAAGCAGGAACGCGCTGCCGATCTTGATGCCCGCAGCGAGCAGCATCGGCCCGGCGCTATCCCACATCGCTGGAAGTCTACCCATATTCAGTTCCCTCACATTGAAGTTGTTACAATTTCACAATCATCTGGCCAAAACAAGCTGGGTTCAGGCGGCATTGGCCGTATGCCGAAGCAACTGCACGCGTACGGTCGGCACACGGCGCGGTGCTGCCGGCAACGCCGTTGCGAGCAACCGGTTGATGGCAAAAGCGATGCCATCTGCGGCATCTGCCCGGCAGCTGTACTGGATGGAAATCGCCGGCTCGCCGCCCTCGCCCTTCGACGGCGATATCCGCGGCGCCGGCATTGCGGCTATGCCTTCGACACCGGCCAGTTGCGCCGCGATTGCCGCGACATCGGCACCCGGCGCCAGCGCCACCTTGCGCCGCACTTCGACGATGCGGTCGGGGTGCTTGAGCTCGACCACATCGCCGAGCAATTTGGCATTGCCGACCAGTGTCCGGACATTTTGTTCACTGACCAGCACGGTGCGGAACACGCCGATTTCCTCGACCTCGCCTTCGGCGCCGTCGATGGCGATTTCATCACCGATATCGAACGGCCGCAGCACCAGCAGCAACAGCCCTGCGGCAAAGTCGCCAAGCAACCCCGACATGGCGCCGCCGACCGCGATGCCGACACCGGCCATCAACGCCGCAAACGACGCCAGCTGCAGCCCGCATAGTCCGAGCAGGACCACGACCAGGAAAACCGTCAGCGTGGCGTTGAGCAGCCGCGTCAGAAAGCCGGCGATCGTCGGCTCGACGTGCGCGCGCTCCAACGCCGCGCCGGTCAGCCGGACGACAAAGCGGATCAGCAGCCAGCCCAGCGCCGCAAGCGCCACAGCCCCGAGCAGCCGCAACCCGAGCGCTTCGAGTTTCGGCAGCAGTGCCGGCCATCTTGTCGGCAATTGATCCATCGCGGCCCTGATTGCGCAGGCTATGACGCCGCTGCGCGCAATTGAAATCGAGCCCTGCGCCACAAATTGCACATTGCGGGGCGGCGGCCAAGCCGATTTGCCATATGCGCCCGAACGCGCGACAAGGCGCGATGACCGACTGGGACCATGTAACGTGCGTCGCGCTGGCGCTGCCGCTGACGATGCTGGGCACGTCCTACGGGACGCCGTCGCTCAAGGTGCGCGGCAAGCTGCTGGCGCGGCTGCGCGATGACGGCGTGATGACGCTGAAAGTAGAGGATGGGTTACGCGAGGCACTGATCGACGCGCAGCCCGAGGTGTTCTTTACCACCGAACATTACGACGGCTACCCGATTGCGCTGGTGCGGCTGGAATGTGCCGATGCCGAGCAGATCGCCGGACTGATCCACCGCGGCTGGGGCGGGCTGGTGCCGATGAAACTACGCAATGCCCACCCGCTTCCGGCAAAGGATGCACCGCCCCGCGATTAGTGTTTGGCCGACCCGGTGCTGAGCTTGTCGACATAGGCAATGCCCATCGCCGACACGATGAAGATGGTGTGGATGATCGTCTGCCACATCACGCCGGGCTCGGTCAGCGTCGCGCCGGGGCTGCCGAGGTTGCCCGCCGCGATGAAGGTCTTGAGCAGGTGGATCGACGAAATGCCGATGATCGCCATCGCCAGCTTGACCTTGAGCACGCCGGCGTTGACGTGGCTCAGCCATTCGGGCTCGTCGGGGTGACCGCTGAGACCCAGCCGCGAGACGAACGTTTCGTAGCCGCCGACGATGACCATCACCAGCAGGTTCGAAATCATCACCACGTCGATCAGGCCGAGCACCATCAGCATGATCTGCTGCTCGCCGAAGCTCGCGGCATGGCTGACCAGATGCCACAATTCCTTGAGGAAAAGCCCGACATAGACCATCTGCGCGACGATCAGCCCGAGGTAAAGCGGCACCTGCAGCCAGCGCGAGCTGAACACCAGCAAAGGCAGCGGCGACAAACGCGGCGGCGGTTGCTTGGAAGGCGTGGCCATCTTGGATTCCCTGTTGCGTATCGCGCCTATCTAGGGTGCGCCGGGCGGCGCGCCAAGACGGGTGCGCCATTTTGCGCCACCGCGCACTTCGCGCTAGAGCAGGCGCGATGAATTCCGCGACCGCCCCGGCCACCAGCGTTGCCCGCCTGACGCTCACCGACTTCCGCTCGCATGCGGCGGCGCACATCACCGCCGGGCCCGGCCTGGTTATCGTCACCGGCGAGAACGGCCAGGGCAAAACCAACCTGCTCGATGCGATTTCGCTGCTGGCGCCCGGGCGCGGCCTGCGCGGTGCACCACTGTCCGAGGCCGCACGCAGCGGCGGTAGCGGCGGTTGGTCGGTTGCGGCAGTAGTCGCGGCGGCCGGTGGTGATGTCGAAATCGGCACCGGCACGCTGGCGAGCGCCCCCGACCGCCGCCAGCTCCGCATCAACGGGGCAACGGCGCCGGTGTCGCGACTTGGCGAGTGGCTGTCGGTGCTTTGGCTGACCCCGGCGATGGACCGGCTGTTCAGCGAGCCCGCGAGTGGCCGCCGCCGCTTCCTCGATCGGCTGGTGCTGGCGCTGCACCCCGGTCACGCGCGTGAGGCGGCGCGCTATGATGCGGCGATGCGGGCGCGGACGCGGCTACTCGCCGACCCGGCACCCGATAAGGCGTGGCTTACCGCACTCGAACACGCGATGGCCGAACACGGCGCGCAGATCACCCGCGCGCGCAATGAAACCATCGCCGCACTGGCCGACGCCTTGGCAGCGGTTCCCGAAACGCCGTTCGCGCGCGCCGAAATCGCGCTGGAGGGCTGGGACGACGCGACCGATCTGGCAGCGGCGTTGGCGCGCAACCGCAGCGCCGATGCCGCCGCCGGTCGTGCCACCGCCGGGCCACACCGCGCCGATTTCGTCGTCACCCATGCCGCCAAGCGCCAGCCGGCGGCGCGGAGCTCGACCGGTGAGCAAAAGGCGCTGCTGCTCGGCATCATTTTGGCGCATGCCGAACTGGTCGCGGCGCGCACCGGCTCACCGCCGCTGCTGTTGCTCGATGAAGTCGCGGCGCACCTTGATGCGCGGCGGCGCGGGGCGCTGTTCGAGCGGCTGGCGGACACCGGCGCGCAAGTCTGGATGACCGGCACCGAGGCGGTGCTGTTTGCCGATGCGTCGGCAACGACACGGCTGGTCATCGAAGGCGGGCAGGTGCGTTAGCGCGCGGCTTGCGTTGCGGCCGGATTCGGCGCCAAATGCGGGCTCAGGGGGGGCATGCATGCCGACAATACGCCAATGGGTCGAAGCCGTGGCGGCGACGTTGCTGACGGTCGCCGCGACGCTGGCGTTGTTGCAGGCGCTTGGCCCCGACTGGACGCGATTTGCCCCCGCGACCTGCCTTGGCACGCATTGCTTCTGCGAAACGCCGCGCACCGGCACGTTGATCCTGCAACCCGCGAACAGCTGGTCATCGTTCGGATTCGTTTTTGTCGGCTGGTGGATCATCCTCGACCGGCAGCGCAGCGCGACCTTCGGCGGCGCAGTGGCGGCCTGGTACGGGCTCACCGCGATCTTCATCGGCGTCGGCAGCGTCATGCTGCACGCGACGCTGACATTGTGGGGCCAGTTCCTCGATGTCGTCGGCATGTATCTGCTCGGCAGCCTGGTGCTGGCGTGGGCGCTGCGGCGCTGGCGCTGCCTGTCGGACAACAGCAGCGTGGCGATTTATGTGGCGCTGTGCAGCGTGCTCATCGGACTTTTGCTGCTGGTGCCCGAAACGCGGCGCTGGCTGTTTGCTGTCGTCCTGGTCGCCGCCATCGCCGCCGAATGGTTCGGCGCGCGACCGCGACGCATCGGTGTCGCGCCGCACTGGTTCCTCGCTGGCCTTGTCGCCAACATCGCGGCGTTCGCATTGTGGGTGCCCGATCAGGCGCGAACGCTGTGCGCGCCGGACAGCCTGTGGCAGGGCCATGCCGCGTGGCACCTGCTCGGCGCGGTCGCGGTGGCGTGCAGCTACATCTACTATCGCGGCGAGACGCGGCCGGCGCGTGCTGATTGACTGGCGATGTGGCATCGATACTGTCAGCTGACGTCAGCCGAGGACCGACGATGACCGAGACATATCAGGGTTGGAAAGTAGATTTCGCCAACCCGGTTGGCGCCACCGCGCTGCAATCGCCCGATTCTGTGCAGTGGCGCGTGTTCAAGAACCCGATCGCACTCGGCATCGGCGGTGTCGCGGCGGTGCTGATGGAGTTCGCCGACCCGCGTATCCGTTCGGGCGTTTGGGATCATTCGACCTACAAGGCCGACCCGATCGGGCGGTCGATGCGCACCGGTATCGCCGCGATGGTCGGCTGCTACGGCCCCGCCGACGCCGCGCGCCAAGTGATCGCCGGCGTCAACCGCATGCATGTCCGCGTCAAGGGCACGACGCCCGGCGGCGAGGCGTACAAGGCGATGGACACCGAACTGCTCGACTGGGTCGCCGCGACCGCCGCCTATGGCTTCGTGACCGCCTATGACCGCTTCGTCGCGCCGCTTAGCGACGCCGACAAGGCGCGCTACTTCAGCGACGGCGCCACCGTCGGGCGCCTGTATGGCGCGCGCGTCATTCCGGCATCGGCGGCCGAGTTCATGGCGATGATGGAGAAATTGTCGCCGCGCTTCGAACCGCACCCCATCAACACCGAATTCCTCGACATCATCCAGTCGGGCAAGGCCGCACCCGGCACGCCGAAGTTCCTGCACCGCGCATTGGGCCGCGCCGCGGTGTCGATTCTGCCGCCGCTGGTCCGGCAAAAGCTGGCGCTGGGGCCGCAGTACGACCTCAAACTCTCCGACCGCATCGCGCTGCAACTTGTCGGCCGGATTGCCGAACGCCGCCCCGACTTGTCATCGCCGGCATGCCAGTCGAGCGCCCGCATCGGCCTGCCCGCCGACTTCCTCTATCGCAGCCCCGCGGTGCAGAAGCGACTGCTCGCCAGACTCCAGCCCGTCGAGCCCGTCGCACTCGCAAGCGCGGCCTAACCGACACGCCGAAATCAGGCGTTTCCCCTCGCGTATGCGCGCGCGATTCCCTATATGAATGGGGCAGGCTGACGGTGCACCCGTCGCCACTTCAAGGACGCGAGATTTGAGCGACGAAACCAACATGGCCGAAGGCGACTACGGCGCCGATTCGATCCAGGTGCTGCGCGGGCTGGACGCGGTGCGCAAGCGCCCCGGCATGTACATCGGCGACACCGATGACGGGTCGGGTCTGCACCATATGGTGTTCGAAGTCAGCGACAACGCCATCGACGAAGCGCTGGCGGGCTACTGCGACCGCATCGACATCCGGCTCAATCCCGATGGCTCGGTAACGGTGGCCGACAACGGCCGCGGCATCCCGACCGGCATCCACACCGAAGAGGGCGTTTCGGCGGCCGAACTGGTGATGACGCAGCTCCACGCCGGCGGCAAGTTCAACAACTCCGACGAGAACGCCTACAAGGTTTCGGGCGGGCTGCACGGCGTCGGCGTCAGCGTCGTCAATGCACTTTCGGACTGGCTCGAACTGCGCATCTGGCGCGAAGGTTCGGAGCATTACATGCGCTTCCACCACGGCGAGCCGCAGGCGCCGCTTGCCATCGTCGGGCCGCAGGGCGACCGGCGTGGCACCGAAGTGACGTTTTTGCCGTCACCCGAAACCTTCAAGACCGTCGAATTCGACTTCGCCAAGCTTGAACACAGATTCCGTGAGCTGGCGTTCCTCAATTCGGGCGTACGCCTCATCCTGACCGACGCGCGCCACGCCGAGCCGGCACAGATCGAGCTGTACTACGAAGGTGGCATCGCGGCCTTCGTGGCGTATCTCGACAAGTCGAAGGTCGCGTTGATTCCGGCACCGGTTGCCATCCATGGCGAACGCGACGACGTCGCCATCGACGTCGCGCTGCAGTGGAACGACAGCTATTACGAACAGGTGTTGTGCTTCACCAACAACATCCCGCAGCGCGACGGCGGCACGCATCTCGCGGCCTTTCGCGCCGCGCTGACGCGCACGCTCAACACCTACGCCGACAAGTCGGGCGTGATGAAGAAGGAAAAGGTCTCGCTGACCGGCGACGACATGCGCGAAGGCCTGACCGCGATCATTTCGGTCAAGCTGCCCGACCCGAAGTTCAGCAGCCAGACCAAGGACAAGCTCGTCTCGTCCGAAGTGCGCCAGCCTTTGGAATCGCTGATCGCCGACAAGCTTGCCGAATGGCTCGAGGAAAACCCGGCGCACGCACGCACGATCATTGCCAAGATCATCGATGCCGCCGCGGCGCGCGAAGCCGCCAAAAAGGCCCGCGACCTGACGCGGCGCAAGGGCGCGCTCGATATCGCCAGCCTGCCCGGCAAGCTCGCCGACTGCCAGGAACGCGACCCGGCGAAGTCCGAACTGTTCCTCGTCGAAGGTGACTCGGCCGGCGGCTCCGCCAAGCAAGGCCGCAACCGCGCGTTCCAGGCGATCCTGCCGTTGCGCGGCAAGATCCTCAACGTCGAGCGCGCGCGTTTCGACCGCATGCTGTCGAGCCGCGAAATCGGTACGATCATCCAGGCGCTCGGCTGCGGCATCGGCCGCGACGAGTTCAAACTGGAAAAGCTGCGCTACCACAAGATCGTCATCATGACCGACGCCGACGTCGACGGCGCGCACATCCGCACGCTGCTGCTGACGTTCTTCTACCGCCAGATGCCCGAACTCATCCGCGGCGGGCACCTCTACATCGCGCAGCCGCCACTCTACAAAGTCGCGCGCGGCCGTTCGGAGGTCTATCTCAAGGACAATCCGGCGCTCGACGAGTATCTCGTCGACTCAGGCCTCACCGGCCTCGTACTCGACACCGCCGCCGGCCCGCGCACCGGCAACGACCTGCGCGCGCTCGTCGAACACGCGCGCCGGCTCAAGGTGCTGATGACCTATGTGCCGCGCCGCTACGACAGCCGCATCATCGAGGCACTCGCCCTGACCGGCGCGCTCGATCCGGCACTGGCGGGCAACCGCGAGGCACTCGCCGCCGCCGCCAGCCGCACCGCCGCCTGGCTCGACGCCAGCGACGACATTCCCGGCTGGGTCGCCGAGCCCGCCGAAGAAGGCGGCTACCACTTCAGCCGCATGCTGCGCGGCGTCACCGACCACTACGTCATCGACCGCGCGCTGCTGGTGTCGGCCGAAGCCCGCAAGCTCCACGCGCTCGGCCGCGAGGAAGCCGCGACCTATGCCGCGCCTGCCAAGCTCGGCAGCCAGACCATCCGGCGCCCGTCGGAACTGCTCGACGCGATCTTCGAAGCCGGCCGCAAGGGGCTGGGCATCCAGCGCTACAAGGGGCTGGGCGAAATGAACGCCGAACAGCTGTGGGAAACCACGCTCGACCCCACCGCACGCGCGCTGTTGCGCGTCGAAGTCGAGGAAGCCGACCTCGCCGATGAAATCTTCACGACGCTGATGGGCGATATCGTCGAACCGCGCCGCGATTTTATCGTCGAAAATGCATTGTCGGTGGCGAATCTGGACGTTTAAGGGTTAAGGGCCTCCGGCGGGCAGGCCTGAGGCCTGCACCCATTTGTTTGACGCTCTTCAATCGGGTGCAGGCCTCAGGCCTGCCCGCCGGAGGCTCTAGTCTTGGAGAATTTCATGTCTGAATCCATCGTCACCATCGACATCGCCGACGGCGTTGCCACCGTCACGCTCAACCGCCCGCAGGCGATGAATGCGCTGTCGCAGGCGCTGCGCATCGAACTGGCGAAGGCGATGCGTGCGGTCGATGCCGATGACAATGTCCGCATCGTCATCCTGACCGGCGCCGGCACACGGGCGTTTACGGCCGGGCTCGACCTCAAGGAGCTCGGCCAGCAGGGGCTGAGCGCTGCAAATGACCAGAGCCCCGACAGCAATCCGGTGCGCGCCATCGAGCAGTGCAGTAAACCGGTCATCGGCGCGATCAACGGCGTCGCCATCACCGGCGGCTTCGAACTGGCGTTGGCCTGCGACGTGCTGCTCGCCAGCGAGAACGCGCGCTTTGCCGATACGCATGCGCGCGTCGGCGTCATGCCCGGCTGGGGACTCAGCCAGAAACTGTCGCGCCTGGTCGGGCCGTACCGCGCCAAGGAACTGTCGTTCAGCGGTAACTTCCTCGACGCCGCGACCGCCGAGAAATGGGGCCTCGTCAACCGCGTCTTCGCAGCCGACGAGCTAATGCCCGCGGCGCGCAAGCTGGCGTCCGAAATGGCGCAGGTCGATACCGGCTTTGTGCGCGCCTATAAGCGCCTGATCGATGACGGCTACGGCGTGACGCTCGCCGACGGCATGGCGATCGAGCACAAGCGCTCGTCGGCCGCCAATGCAGCGGTCACTCCGGGTGCCGTCGAAGCCGCACGCCTCGCGGTCGTCGAACGCGGCCGCGCGCAGTAAAGAGCCTCCGGCGGGCAGGCCTGAGGCCTGCACCCATTTGTTTGGCGCTCTTCAACCGGGTACAGGCGTCACGCCTGCCCGCCGGAGGCTCTGTGACTCCAATCAGCGCTTCGGCAGGTTTCTCTCGAAGAACGCCACGATCTGCGCGTTGAAGTCGCGGTGGAAGGCCTTGCGGTCGAAGCCTGCGGGATCGCTGCACAGCGGTGGCGGGCCGATCAGACCGCAGGGCGTCAGAAAGCTCAGGTGCACGGCGCCTGGCACGCTGTGGAATTCAGGCGGTTGCGGCAGGAGTTGGCGGACGACGCCGGCGTTGGTGGCGTAGGGCACGCGTTCATCGGCGGCGCCCTGCCAAAGCTGCACGGGGATTTTGACGTCGGCCAGCCCCGCCGGTGCGAAGCTGAAGCCGAGTCCGGGCGCGGCAATGACAGCGGCCGCAATGCGCGGCGTGCGCGGCCAGGCGGGCGGGTTGACCAGCGTCGCGCCCGGCACGCCGAGCTTGCAGACGAATTCCGGGTGGGCGGCGCAATCGGCGGCAAAGCGCGCGATGTCGGGGGTGCCGCCGGCAGCGATCAGCGCGGTGGTCGCGCCGGCGGAGAAGCCGAAGACCCCGACGCGCGCCGGATCGACTTGCGCGTGGCTGGCCCAGCGATCTGTCATGAAGTCGGTGACCAGGCTGATCTGGCGCGCGCGGTCGACGAACCATGCCGAGGTGCCGACGATCGCATCGTCACGGAAATTGTCGCCGGTGTGCGTCGGTGCCGCGACCACGAAGCCCGCCGATGCCAGCGCCAGCGCGGTGTCGATATGGCTCTGCGCCGCGCCGCCGGTGCCGTGCGACAAGATGACCAGCGGCAGCCCGGCGCCCTTGACCGGCGCATCGGTGGCGACGCGCATGACCATCGTGCCGACCAGCGCGCGGCCCGGCGGCGTGTCGGTCGGATACCAGACCGCAACGGCGACCGGCTTGTGCCCCGGATCAGCGACGACGAACTGCTGGAAGCCGACGGGGTGATCGGGCGTTACCGCTGTCGCCAGTAGCGCAATGGCGAGCCCTGCGACCAGCACGATGATCAGCCCGGCGATACCGGCGAGAATCTTCAGGAACAGTTTCATGCGGGCGCCCCCTGCTTCGGTGTGTTGCGCGGCTATAGCGGCAATGTCGCGCTGCAGGAAGAGCCTCCGGCGGGCAGGCGTGACGCCTGCACCCAATTTTTAGGGCTTGCCGCAAACGTCAACCTCGGTTGATAGTCTCCGAAATCAATAGGGTGCAGGGGCAAGCCCCTGCCCGCCGGAGGCGCTGCAAAAATGACCAAAATCGACAACACCCTCGTCGACCCGCTCGCGATGGCCGACGGCGATGCGATCCACGCGGCGTACGGCGAGCTGCGCGCCACCGATCCGCTGCACTGGACGCAGCCTGACGGTTACCGGCCGTTCTGGTCGGTGACGCGCCATGCCGACATCATGGCGGTCGAAAAGAACAGCGAGCGCTTCGTCAACCGCTTCCGCACCTATCTGACCCCGGCCGAGGGCGAGGCGCAGATGCTGGCGCTGACCGGCGACAGCCACATGTTCCGCACGCTGGTCGACCTTGACGACCCGATGCACCGCAAGCTGCGCAAGCTGACGCACGACTGGTTTCTGCCGGCGAACCTGCGCAAGCTCGAGCCGAAGATTGCCGCGCTCGCCAAGCAACACGTCGATCACATGGCGTCGCTGGGCGGCAAATGCGATTTCGTCAACGAGGTCGCGCTGTGGTACCCGTTGCGCGTCATCATGCTGATCCTCGGCCTGCCCGCCGAGGACGAGAAGCTGATGATGAAGATGACGCAGGAGATTTTCGGGCCGCAGGATCCCGATGTCGTCGCGCGCTCTAACATCATTACCGCCGCCGAAAACGCCCCGTCGGGCGACAAGCAGGTCGATCTGTTCGCGCTGGTCCAGCAATTCTTCGTCTATTTCAATCAGGTCATCATCGACCGCCGCGCCAACCCCCGCGACGATCTCGCCACCGTCATCGCGCTCGGCAAGATCGACGGCGAACTTATCCCTGAAAAGGAAGCCATCAGCTATTACGCCATCACCGCGACCGCCGGGCACGACACTACCAGCTCGACCGCTGCGGGCGGCCTGCTGGCGCTGATCCAGAACCCGGCCGAACTCGCCAAGCTCAAGGCCGACCCGTCGCTGATCCCTCAAGCGGTCGAGGAAATGATCCGCTGGGTGACGCCGGTGAAGCACTTCATGCGCACCGCCACCGAAGACTGCGAAATCGGCGGCAAGCAGGTCAAGGAAGGCGACGGCCTCGCGCTATTCTATTGGTCGGGCAACCGCGATGCCGAGGTGTTCGAGGACCCGTTCGCGTTCAAGGTCGACCGCGCCAACAACCCGCAAGTCGCGTTCGGCAACGGCATCCACCTGTGCCTCGGGCTACATCTGGCGCGCATGGAGTTGCGCATCCTGTTCACCGAACTTTTGTCGCGGCTGGATTCGGTCGAGCTGGCGGGGACGCCCAAGAACTCAACCTCGGTTTTCGTTTCGGGGCTGAAGACTTTGCCTATTACGTTCAAGATGAAGTAAGGGCCTCCGGCGGGCAGGGGTGACCCCTGCACCCGATTTTTCAGGATATCTTATGCGCAATGACCCTTGGCGGCGCGAGGCCGGCCGCTATGCCTTTCAGCTCAAAGTCGACACGCGCTTTGCCGACATGGACCCCAACCGGCACCTCAACAACAGCGCCATCGCGCGGCTGTACGAGGAGGCGCGCGTGCGCTTCCACATGCACCTGCGCGAACACCATCGCGAAATCGGCCACCCGCACTTCCTCGTTGCACGCGTCGAAATCGACTATCTTGACGAGGGGCAGTATCCGACGCCGGTCAACCTCGGCCTCGGCGTCATCAGCGTCGGCGGCACCAGCTACCGGCTCGGTGTCGGGCTGTTCCAGAATGACCGCTGCATCGGGCTATCGGACGGGGTGCTCGTCCATCGCGGCGAAAAAGGTCCGGCGCCCATTCCCGATATCTTGCGCGCCACACTGGAAAGCTACGCGCTGCACGCCTAAGTAGCGCTGCAACCTGCAAGGAGATGTTATGACCGACGCTGCCCAGACCCTGACACTCACGCTCGACGGCGGCGATGTCGTCATCAAGCTGCGCCCCGACCTCGCCCCCGGCCATGTCGCGCGCATCACCGAACTCGCCAAGGAAGGCTTCTACGACGGCGTCGTCTTCCACCGCGTCATCCCCGGCTTCATGGCGCAGGGCGGCGATCCGACCGGCACCGGCGGCGGCGGCTCGAAGAAGCCCGACCTGAAGGCCGAGTTCTCTAAGGAACCGCATGTCCGCGGCGTCTGCTCGATGGCGCGCACCAGCGCCCCGCATTCGGCAAACAGCCAGTTCTTCATCTGCTTCGATGACGCGCGTTTCCTCGACAACCAGTATACTGTCTGGGGCCAGGTCACGTCGGGCATGGAACACGTCGATGCACTGCCCAAGGGCGAGCCGCCGCGCGTCCCTGGCAAGATCATCAAGGCAACCGTCGCCTAAAGCGACGCTGCCATTCAGGCACAAAAAAGCCCCGCTGCCCGACCGGGAAGCGGGGCTTTTGATTTCAGCAAATCAGGGGCGCGACTTGCTGCAGACCACGACGCCCGAGATGAGGCGGCACTGGACTCCGCCGCCGATTGACCAATGGCCTTCGCCGGCGATGGCGGTGCCGGCAAAACCGAGCGTGGTGGCGGCGAGAACTGCGGCGAGCGCGAACTTCTTGATCATGTGATATTCCTTTCGTGTCGCCCGGAAGCTGCCGACATGACAACTTCCCGGTGCGCAAAAGGACAACGGGCGTCGGCAGGCATTATTCCGCGCGGCCCCCAAAAAATCACACCGCCCCCGCCTTTTGGAGCGGGGGCGGCGGATTCAGAGCAACCGCAAGTGCGGAAAGCTTACGCGGCGACGCTGGTCGTCACGCGCGTGGCACGGCGGCGCATCGCACCACCCACCAGACCGAAACCGGCGATCATCATCGACCAGGTCGCCGGCTCGGGCACCGCAAACAGCGATGCGTCAAACTGCTTGGCGTCATCGCCTGTCACCGCGAAGCTGTAGAGCCGCGATGGCACCAGCGACGACCCCGTCGGGCAGCCGGCGCCGAGCGCAACCTGCACGCCGTTGGTGCAGACATCGGTCTGCACGCCCGACCCTTGCGTCACCGAAAAGTCGTTGTCGGTCGCGAGGATCAGCGCGAAGCCGCCACCCGCCAGCTTCGGGCCGATTGCCAGGCCTTCAAGCTTTTCCGGCAGGACCAACCCGGCGGTAAGAAGCGCCGACTGGACATCAATGAACAGCGACTTGCCGACCGGCACCACGCCCGACGGCAGGCTGTTCGAGCCGACAAAGCTGACGCCCGACACATCCGACGCGCCGGCGATGTCGATCATGTAGATGCGCTTGGTGCCCGAAGGCTGCAACGCGCCGGCGACGATGTTGTCGGGGCCCTGACCGCGGTTGTCGCGTTCGATGACCAGGAACTTGGTGCCGCCGATCCACGTCAGGCTCGACACGCCGATACTGCGGCCCTGGTTGGTCGCGCTGAAATCATCGGCGGTGCCGGGGATGCGGCCGTTGATCGCCGACAAGGCCTCGAGCTGATAGGCAAACTGCTTTTGCGCCACGCCGGTCGCAACGTCGAACTGCACGATGCGCAGGTTCTGGCTGCGGCGGCCGTCGTTCGAAGCGCCTTCGTTGACCAACGGGTCCTGCAGGATGCCCCAGGCGGTCTTGCCGTCGGCCGATACGGTCAGGCCTTCATAGCCACGGTTGTCCTGACGCCCCGACGTCAGCGTCGGGCGCGTCGCGACATAGTCGACGGTGCTGCCGACCTTGGGCAGAATGTTCGACGGCTGGGTGAAGGCGCGGAGGAACTTGCCGTTGCGGTCCATTTCATAAATCGACGGGCCATATTCGTCAGCGACGAGGAAGTGACCGTTCGACAGCCGGACAATACCTTCTGAATCGAGCGACTTGTTGAGGTTGGTGCTGCTGCCGCCGGGAATGAGATTGGGGAACAGCCCGCTGTAGACCTGGCCATTGGCCTGACGGAACACCGTGGTCGATTGCAGCTGGAAATTGCTCGGCGCAGCGCTGCCCGAAACGTCGATCTTGAAGGCTTCGACGCGCGGCGCCCAGTCGATCGTGCCACCGCCGGGACCGCGGTCGCTGATGCCGTAGAAGGTGCCGGTGCGCGCATTGTACGTCAGGTCCGAACCGAAGCTCAGCCGGTTGAGGTTCGGGCCATTGCCCAATGTCGCGAGGTCGGTAGCGTCCCCCGCCACATCGAGCGCGCCGCCAAAAGTAATCGCGGCGTGCGCCGGCAATGCCGCCGCGCCGAGCAACAATGCTGCTGCAAGTTTGGAAATCGTCATGTCGCTGTCCCCTGTTGCGTTCAGCGACGCCATAACCGCGGGATGTTACGCGCAAGTGCCAATCATGTTGCGGGCTTGTGACAAGCAAAAAACCCCGCCGCCAGTGCTGGCGACGGGGCTTTGAGTCAGCGACGAAACGCCGGATTACAGCTTGCCGGTCATCTCCGGCACCAGCGTGAACAGATCGCCGACGAGGCCGAAGTCCGCGACCTGGAAGATCGGGGCTTCTTCGTCCTTGTTAATCGCGTGGAGCTGAAACAGCGCAACTATTTAAGGCGCGATCCCGCCTCCGAAACGTTGATGTATGCACCCCCGTCACCATCGCCGCTAAACATCATTTCTACCTCTATTTCCCTATTGCAGCGACGAAGCGTCCAAATTTCGGTCCATCCGCCCTTATAGCGTACGCCATACGTTTCCGGGCCAAGATCATTGCTCTTCTGCGTCACGCGGGAATCGAGCGGGCGTTCGAGACCGGTTTCGCAGGCAGCACCGGCCTTCCCTAGTAGTATGTCACTCATCAGTATGGCCTTGCTCACGCTGTCCTGTCCAACCGAATAGCTGACGAGCGACTGCCCGAGGTTAGTCAAATGCATTTGCAGCTGGCCTGCTGCGTCCCGGATGACGATGAAGTCCGCGCGCGCGCCCAAAGGGCAGCCCACTAGGACACCATCGAAACGCCAGCCGTTCTGTAGACTGCGTTGTGCTACACCCTGCAGAACCAAGCGGTCGCCCGTGATCGGCCGGACGTTCGATACTTCAACGGATTGGGGCATGCAGGTGCCCTGCGCTGCGGCGCGTCCGGCTGCTTCAAGACCGCCCGCGGCAAGGACTTCTATGGAAGGCGGCTGTTGCTGATCATTGACCTGCTTAAGGAAAGCAAGGACGCGTGCGTCTTGCGCGGCTGAAGGAGTCGCGCTGGCCAGCGCAATCATCGCGAGGACGAATAATGTTCGTGGCATTCTTGCCCCCGCGATGATCGAGCAACCTAAAGCTTTGACGTCATCTCCGGCACCAGCGTGAACAGATCGCCGACAAGGCCGAAGTCCGCGACCTGGAAGATCGGAGCTTCTTCGTCCTTGTTGATCGCGACGATGATCTTCGAATCCTTCATGCCGGCGAGATGCTGGATAGCGCCCGAAATACCGACGGCGACATACAGTTCCGGCGCGACGATCTTGCCGGTCTGGCCGACCTGATAGTCGTTCGGCGCATAGCCGGCATCGACGGCGGCGCGGCTGGCGCCGACCGCGGCGCCGAGCTTGTCGGCGAGCGGATCGATGAATTCGTGGAACTTGTCCGAGCTGCCGAGCGCGCGGCCACCCGAAACAATGATCTTCGCCGCGGTCAGTTCGGGGCGCGCCGAGGTCGTCAGATCGGCACTGACGAACTTCGACAGGCCGGCGTCACCGGGCCCGCCGATGCTTTCGACCGACGCGCTGCCGCCGCTGGTCGCGGCCTTGTCGAACGCCGTGCCGCGCACGGTAATGACCTTCTTCGCATCCGACGAGGTGACGGTGGCGATGGCATTGCCGGCGTAGATCGGGCGCGTGAACGTGTCGGCGCTTTCGACCGACAGGATTTCGCTTATCTGCGCGACATCAAGTGCAGCGGCAACGCGCGGCATGATGTTCTTGCCGCGCGTCGTGGCCGGCGCAACAACGGCGTCATAGCCCGGCATCAGCGACACGATCAGCGGCGCGACGTTTTCGGCGAGTGCGGCACCATAAGCGGCGTCATCGGCGAGCAGCACCTTGGCGACGCCCGCCACCTGGGCACCGGCTTCGGCGACCGACTTGGCGTTGTGGCCCGCGACGAGCAGATGCACGTCGCCGCCCAGCTTGCCGGCCGCCGTCACGGCAGCGAGCGTGGCATCCTTCAGGACGCTGTTGTCATGTTCGGCGAGAACGAGTGTCGTCATGCGATGGCTCCTGCATTCTTGAGCTTTTCGATCAGCTCGTCGACGGTCTTGACCTTGGTACCCGCCGAACGCTTGGCGGGCTCGACGACCTTGGTGATGGTCAGGCGCGGCGTCGGATCGACGCCGTAGTCAGCCGGCGTCTTCGACGCGAGCGGCTTCGACTTCGCCTTCATGATGTTGGGCAGCGACGCATAGCGCGGTTCGTTGAGGCGTAGGTCGGTGGTCACCACCGCCGGCAGCTTCAGATCGACGGTTTCGAGACCGCCATCGACTTCGCGCGTCACCGCAACGCGGTCACCGTTCGGCACGACCGCCGAAGCGAAGGTGCCCTGCGGCCAGCCGAGCAGCGCTGCCAGCATCTGGCCGGTCTGGTTGGCGTCATCATCGATCGCCTGCTTGCCGAGAATGATCAGGCCGGGCTGTTCCTCGGCGGCGACCTTGGCGAGGATCTTCGCCACGGTCAGCGATTCGGTCGTGACATCGGTCACCACCAGAATGGCGCGGTCGGCACCCATGGCGAGTGCGGTGCGCAAGGTTTCTTGGCTCTGCTGCACGCCGATCGACACCACGACGATTTCGGTCGCAATGCCCTTTTCCTTGAGCCGGATGGCTTCTTCGACGGC
This sequence comes from Glacieibacterium arshaanense, assembly GCF_004681125.1. GTDB lineage: Bacteria > Pseudomonadota > Alphaproteobacteria > Sphingomonadales > Sphingomonadaceae > Polymorphobacter_A > Polymorphobacter_A arshaanense. Next base: position 66,056 of record NZ_SIHO01000004.1, on the reverse strand, counting down.
GATTTCGTCGAACGGGTTCATGCTCATCTTGACGTTGGCAAGATCGACACCGGTGCCGTCCGATTTGACGCGGACCTTGACGTTGTAATCGACCACCCGCTTGACGGGGACGAGGATCTTCATCGGCTACTCCCAAGCAGGCTGCGCCCGCACAGTTGAATTGACGCGCGTGATTGCGACAGACGCGCGTGACAGTCAACGCCTTAGCGCATGGGTGCGGCGGAAAGCGCCGCGTGCGGGGCCTCCGGCAAGCAGGGCTTAGCCCTGCACGCGGTCTTCGCAAGGTGACTATCGTGGATGCCGAAAGCGCGAGGGAAGCGGCAGATCAAAGCGATTGCACAGCATTGTCACGTCGTGGTGGTCAACAACACGCGGGTCAAAGCCATTGCGGAACTGGAGAACGAACGGCGCCGCAATGCAACGCAGCGTCATACCGCCGAGTTCGCCCATGCCGTCCAGCGCACCGGCAGGATACATTTCGTTGTTTGCAGTATCTCCGAGAATGCCGTTGCCGTGTGCATCGAGGACAAAGCCGTGCAGATCGACCTGCATTCCGTCAGTATTGCGGAGCACCCAGTTCCAATCAGGGTCCCCGGGGCGGTCTGCCCGCGCATAGCCTTGCAGTTCGAGTAGGCGCTGGAATGCTGAAAGGTCATCGCGCGCAACGGCAAGGTCGAGGTCGGTGTGCGGACGTGTTGGCGCGCCGAGCAGCGCATCGACGCCCCAGCCTCCGTCAATCCAAAAGCCAAGCTGAGCCGCTTCGAAGGCCCGGCAAAGCGTGATGACCTGCTCGATTTCCATCAGCGCATTAGAGCAAATCGATGTGGAGTCCGCGATCGATGATCAGAAGATCGTGTAGCCGCCGTCGATGACGAACGAGTCGCCGGTGTGGTAGCGCGAGGCGCGGCTGGCGAGGTAGACGGCGATGCCCGCGAAGTCGGCGCCGTCGCCCCAGCCGCCGACGGGGACGCGACTGATGACCTTTTCGTTGAACTTCGCCGCGCCTTGCGCGCCGGCAGTCATGTCGGAACGGATCCAGCCGGGGCAGATGCTGTTGGCGGTAATCGCGTAGCGGCCGAGTTCGACCGCCATGGCGCGGATCATCGACACCACGGCGCCCTTGGTCGCGCCGTAATGTTCGTTGCGTGCGGCGCCGTGGATGGCCGCGGTCGAGGCGACGGCGACGAGCGAGCCGCCGGCGTCGCCATTGGCGTGGCGCTCCTTCATGTGGCGCGCAGCTTCGCGCAGTGTGAAGAAGACGCCGTGGACGTTGATGTCTTCGAGCCGCCGGAAATCTTCGAGACTGATGTCGAACATGTCGCGGCGCGATTGGCCGATACCGGCGTTGGCGATCGCCTGGTCGAGCCGGCCGAACTCACCGAGGATGTCGGCGATGCCGGCCTTGACCGCTGCCTCGTCGGAGACATCGACAACATCGCTGCGCACGATGCCGCCGTGCGCGCCCAGTTTTTCGACCGCCGCGGCATTCTTGTCGGCATTGGTGCCCCAGATGATGACCGTGGCGCCTTGTCGGGCCAGCCCCTCGGCCATGCCGATGCCGATGCCACCGTTGCCGCCGGTCACCAGTGCGACCATGCCGGTCAGATCGAACAGATTCATCGCGAAGCCTTCCCCAAGGATAGTGTTGGCGCAGCTATCCCCGCGAAGTGTCAATCGCGCAAGTCAAAGTCAGTCAATCGGGTGCAGGCCTAAGGCCTGCCCGCCGGAGGCTCTTCCTACCGATTGGCCCCGGGCACCCACAACACATCGCCGGTCGCAGCATTCATCACGCGCGCGAGCACGAACAGGTGGTCCGACAACCGGTTGAGATAGGTGATGGCGAGCGGGTTGATCGGCTCGACGGTGGCAGCTTCGACCGCCGAGCGTTCGGCGCGACGGACGGTGGTGCGGGCGAGGTGCAGATAGGCGGCGGCCGGCGTCCCGCCGGGCAGGATGAACGACGTCAGCGCTGCGAGATTCGCATTCATCACGTCGATTTCGGCTTCGATGCGGTCGACCTGCGCCTGCACCGCGCGCAAGGTCATCGGCGAAGGCGTGAAATCGTCGCCGGGGGTCGCAAGGTCGGCGCCGACGTCGAACAGGTCGTTCTGGATACGTGCCAGCATGGCGTCGGCATCGGTGGCCGCGGTATGCAACCGGACGATGCCGAGCACCGAATTGGCCTCATCCACGGTGCCATAGGCGTCGATGCGCGCATCGAACTTGGCGCGGCGCGAGCCATCGACGAGTCCGGTCGAGCCATCATCACCGGTGCGCGTGTAGATTTTGTTGAGCTTGACCATATTACGGCCGATTTACCGCAAACAGGATTATGATGAACAGGATTGCCAGCGCCTGGAAGGCGACGCGGTAGCTCATCATCTTGTTCGACTTGACGCCGGTAATGTCCTTGCCGCTCGCCATGATGAAGATGCCGCGCGCCAGCACACCCAGGGTGGCGAGCGCCGAAACGATCATCAGGATGATCAAAACCGTCTGCATCATGGCTGAAACTGCCTTTCCGGGGCCGAGCACGGCCAAATACGCTATTATCGAGCTTCACATGCGCGCGGTCGCATCCGTTCGCAACCATGTCATGTTGTCGCGCGGCACAGCCGCGCAGGACGATTCGTGGATGCGATTCAGCAATCGGCCTTGACGAACCGCTATATCAAGTGGTGTCATGCGGTTGACATACGATGTGTTGTAGAGCGTATGTCATCGAGTTGATTTCGAGCGACCGCATCCGATGCGGTCTTGCGTGCGACAGGGCCCAAAGGTTCGCGTGTTGCTCCGGCAAGGGAGCGGGCGAGCGCATGTATCATCCTGATTTACTGCCCAATCACTTGGGGGCCACCAAATTCGTGAGCGGTGCACAAGCCGCGCCCGAAAGCTGCCCGGCGCTGGTACTCAACGCCGACTATACGCCGCTGTCGTATTACCCGCTGTCGATCTGGCCGTGGCAGACGGCGATCAAGGCTGCCTTCCTCGAACGCGTCGATATCGTTGCCGAATATGATCGCGAAATCCGCTCGCCGTCGTTCGCGATGAAGCTGCCGTCGGTGATCGCGCTGCGCCAATACGTCAAACCGGCGTCGCACCCGGCGTTCACGCGCTTCAACCTGTTCCTGCGCGACCGCTTCAGCTGCCAGTATTGCGGCGCCCGCCACGACCTGACCTTCGACCATGTCATCCCGCGCGCCTATGGCGGCCGCACGACCTGGGAGAATGTCACCACTGCCTGCGCGCCGTGCAACCTGCGCAAGGGCGGCCGCACGCCGACCGAGGCGCACATGGCGCTGCGCCACCGGCCGTACAAACCCGCGACGTTCGAGCTGCAGGAGCACGGGCGCGCGTTCCCGCCGCATTACCTGCATTCGACGTGGCGGGATTATTTGTATTGGGATGCGGAGTTGGAGGCTTAGGTAAAGGGCCTCCGGCGGGCAGGCCTGAGGCCTGCACCCGATTGAAGAGCGCATAACATTTGGGTGCAGGGCCTGAGGCCCTGCCCGCCGGAGGCTCTTAATCTCTAGCCCCGAACAACGCACTTCCAACGCGCACATGCGTCGCGCCGAGCATCACCGCGGTTTCGTAGTCGCCCGACATGCCCATGCTGATCGCCGGCAGCGCGTGGTCGCGCGCCAGCTTGGCGAGCAGCGCGAAGAACGGCGCGGCTTCGATATCGGCGGGCGGTACGCACATCAGCCCGATGACCGGCAGACCGGCGGCGCGCGCCGTATCGAGCAGCGCCGGCAGGTCGGCAAGCGGGCAGCCGCCCTTCTGCGGTTCATCGCCGATGTTTACCTGAATGAAGCAATCGGGCCGCTTGGCCAGCGCCGTCATCGCCTTGGCGAGCGCAGCGACCAGCGAAGGGCGATCGACGCTGTGGATGTAATCGAACAGCGCCACGGCGTCTTCGGCCTTGTTCGACTGGAGCTGGCCGACGAGGTGGAGGCGGATGTCGTCATAGTCGGCACGCAGGCCGGGCCATTTGTCGGCGGCTTCGGCAACGCGGTTTTCACCAAAATCGCGCTGGCCGGCGTCGAGCAGCGGCCGGATTATATCGGCGGGGTGAGTTTTCGACACTGCGATCAGCGTCACGCCAGCAGCATCGCGGCCGGCGATGCGCGCGGCTCGCGCGATACCGGCGCGCACGTCGGACAAGCGGCTGGCCGCGGTGGAATCGGTGCTGGTCATGCTGAAAATCGGTTGGGAACGGTCGCGCCAGCGTCAGAAGCTGAACGCGGATCCGAGATAGACCGACGAATCGATGCGATTGGGATCGAGCACGCCCGGCGCCATCTGCATGGTCTGGGCGCGGACGCCACCCGACAGCGACAGACGCGGCGACACCGCATAGGCGGCACCGACTTCGGCGGTGTAGCGACGGTCGGCAGCGCTCGACAGCGGGCTGAGCGGCAGCGTGCCACCCGATTCGGCACCAAGCTGGAAGCTGGTCTTCCAGCTCTTGAAGCGGTAACTCACGCCGACATCGACGGCTTCGCGACGCACCGGGTTGAGGCTGGCGGGTGCGACGGCATCGACGCGGCTGTAGCCGCCCGACACGGCAAAGCCCTTCCAGCCGACCGCGAGGTCGACACCATAGCCGGCCGGCGTGGTCACCAGGAATTCCGAAGGTGCTGCGGCACGCGACGTGTCGGTGACCGGCGCGACGACGCGCGACGTCACGCCCAGTGTCAGCGCCTTGCGGTTGTTGCGCCCCGACGGCGTGAAGTTGTAAGCGTTTTCAATTGTTTGTGCACGCGCAGTGGCGGCTGACTTGCCCGGCGCGGTGAAGCTGAACTTGCTGTCGAAGACCGGTGGCGTGAACGATCCGAGGCTGTTCGCGCGCAGGCGCTCGCCCGAAGTATCGCTCTGAACGACCACGCGCTCGTGCGTTGTCTTGGCCTTTGTCGCGGCAACGGCAGCGATCGACGGCAGGCACAGACCGGCGACCAACAGCAATGCTGTTGTCCCCAGGCTGCGTGCAGTGCCCATTTGAGCAGTGCCCGTGCGTCGCTGTTTAGCCGCGATCATGCTTCCTCATATCAACGCGAATCGGAGTCGCGAACCCACCAATTGCACTAGTGTGTTGATGCTACAGAAATAATACAAGGAGTGTGGCGATTCTGCCATGATTCCCCATTCCATCGCACCAGCATTGCCCGCGCCGGCTATTGCTACGTTCGGGCCTTTCCGTCACGGGCATGGCTGCCTATAACAGCGGCCAACTGAACGTCAGGTTTAGCGGTTTCGGGAGTGTTTCATGACTGTAGTGCGCGTAGCGACGGCCTTGGCGGCAATGGCAATCATTGTTGCCGCGCCCGGTTGCTCCAACAAGAAAGCCAAGGCGGCGAGCGCCAGCGCAGCACCGGCGATGGCGCCGTCGCGCGTCACCGCGATCGGCGTCAACGCCTATCTGTGGCGCGCCAGCCTTGAAACATTGAGCTTCATGCCGCTGGCACAGGTCGATTCGAACGGCGGCGTCATCGTTACCGACTGGTACGTCAATCCGCAGTCGCCCAGCGAACGCGTCAAGGTGTCGGTCGCCATTCTCGACACCGATCTGCGCGCCGATGCGCTGCGCGTGTCGGTCAACCGCCAGGAACTCGGCGCCGCCGGCTGGGTCGATGCCCCGGTCCGCGCCGGCACCGTGCAGAAGCTTGAGGAAACCATCCTCGAGCGCGCGCGCCGCCTCCGCCAATCGCAATTGCCGAGCTAGTTACCGGAAAAATTCATGTCTACCAGGTTCAACCCCGCGGCCGCCGAAGCCCGCTGGCAGGCCGCATGGTCTGCCGCGGGCAGCTATGTCGCGAACGACGCCAGCCCCAAGCCCAAGACCTATGTGCTTGAAATGTTTCCCTATCCGTCGGGACGCATCCACATGGGGCACGTCCGCAACTATTCGATGGGCGATGTCATTGCGCGCGTCCGCCGCGCGCAGGGCTTTGAAGTGCTCCACCCGATGGGCTGGGACGCGTTCGGCATGCCCGCCGAAAACGCCGCGTTCGAAAAGAACAGCCACCCCGGCACCTGGACGCGCGCCAATATCGCAACGATGCGCGGCCAGCTGCAGCGGTTGGGCTTCGCGCTCGACTGGAGCCGCGAGCTGGCGACCTGCGAGCCCGACTATTACGGTCAGGAACAGGCGCTGTTCCTCGACCTGCTGGCGCACGGGCTGGTCTATCGCAAGGAAAGCTCGGTCAACTGGGACCCGGTCGACAACACCGTGCTCGCCAACGAGCAGGTCATCGACGGCAAGGGCTGGCGCTCAGGCGCAACCATCGAACGGCGCAAGCTGAACCAGTGGTTCCTGAAGATCACCGACTTCGCCGACGAACTGCTCGACGGACTGGCGACGCTCGATGCCTGGCCCGACAAGGTGCGGCTGATGCAGGAAAACTGGATCGGCAAGTCGCAGGGCATGCGGTTCCGCTTTGCGCTGGCCGAAGCCGCCGTCGGCCATGACGGCTTCGAAGTTTTCACCACGCGCCCCGACACGCTGTTCGGCGCGAGCTTTGCCGCGATTGCCGCTGACCACCCGCTGAGCCTCGCGCTGGCGGAGAACAACCCGGCGCTCGCCGCGTTCAACGCCGAATGCCGTGCCACCGGCACCGCCGCCGCCGAAGTCGAGGCACAGGAGAAAAAGGGCTTCGACACCGGACTGTCGGTCGTCCACCCGCTCGACCCAAGCATCCGCCTGCCGGTGTTCGTCGCGAACTTCGTGCTGATGGACTATGGCACCGGCGCGATCTTCGGCTGCCCGGCGCACGACCAACGCGACCTTGATTTCGCACGCAAATATGCGCTGCCGGTGCCACGCGTCGTCGCACCCGAAGGCGAAGCCGACGCGCCCATTGGCGACGAGGCCTATACCGGCCCCGGCACACTGGTGCATTCGCGCTTCCTGAACGGCATGAGCGTCGACGCCGCCAAGGCCGCAGTCATCGCGCGCGCCGAAACCGAAGGCTGGGGCACCGGCACCACGGTCTGGCGCTTGCGCGACTGGGGCGTGTCGCGCCAGCGTTACTGGGGCACGCCGATCCCGATCATCCACTGCGACGCCTGCGGCGCGGTGCCGGTGCCGCGCGCGCAATTGCCCGTCGTACTGCCCGAAGACGTGACGTTCGACGCACCGGGCAATCCGCTCGACCGCCATCCGACATGGAAGCTGGTCGATTGCCCGAGCTGCGGCAAGCCGGCGCGGCGCGAAACCGACACGCTCGATACCTTCGTCAATTCGAGCTGGTATTTCCTGCGCTTCGCCAGTGCGCCTGCCGACCGGCCGTTCGACCCTGAAATGATCAAGGCGTGGCTGCCCGTCGCGCAGTACATCGGCGGCGTCGAGCATGCGATTCTGCACCTGCTCTACGCGCGCTTCTGGACGCGGGCACTGCGCCGTATCGGCATGATCGACATCGCCGAGCCGTTCAAGGGCCTGTTCACGCAGGGCATGGTGACGCACGAGACCTACAAGAACGCCGCCGGCCAATGGCTCGAGCCCACCGCGGTCGAACGCCGTGACGGTGCATGGGTCGAAGTCGCCAGCGGCGCCGCCGTCGAACTCGGCCGCATCGAAAAGATGTCGAAGTCGAAGAAGAACGTTGTCGATCCCGATGCCATCATCGCCGCGTACGGCGCTGACGCCGTGCGCTGGTTCATGCTGTCCGACTCGCCCCCCGAACGCGACCTGACCTGGTCCGAAGCCGGGATCGAGGGTGCCTGGCGCTATGTCCAGCGCGTCTGGCGCCTTGTGCAGGGCAATGACGCCGCCGCCACTGGCGACGACCTGCCGCTGGTGCGGCTGACGCACAAGACCATCGCCGGCGTTACCGCCGACATCGACAAGCTGCAGTTCAACAAGGCCGTCGCGCGGCTGTACGAACTCGCCAACGCCATCGAACGCGCGTCCGCCAGTGCGACACGCAGCGCCTCGATTGCCACGCTGGTGCAACTGGCGGCGCCGATGATGCCGCATCTCGCCGAAGAATGCTGGGCGACGCTGGGCAATGGCAACATGGTCATCGACGCGCCATGGCCGGTCGCCGATCCGGCGCTGCTGGTCGATGACAGCGTCACCATCGCGGTGCAGATCAACGGCAAACTCAAGCTGACGCTCGACCTGCCCAAGGGCCACCCGCGCGAGGCGGTCGAAGCGGCGGTGCTGACCCACGAAAAGATCGTGCGCGCACTCGACGGCAAGCCGCCGCGCAAGGTCATCGTCGTCCCCGACCGGCTGGTCAATCTCGTCGCATGAGCCGCGTGCGCGCCTTGATGGCAGGCGCGCTGCTCGCGGCCGGGCTGATGTTGGGCAGCTGCGGCCTGCAGCCGGTGTACAGCGGCGGCAACACCGGTACCGTGGCGACCGCGATGAGCGATATCGCCATTGCGCCGATTGCAAACGGCAAAGGCTATCTGGTCAGCACCGCGCTGCGCCATGAACTCGGGCCGGTGAATGCCAACCCGCAGTTCCGCATCGAAATCGAACTCGAAGAGCAAATCCTCGGCTTCGGTATTCGCGATAACAACACCATCGCTGCCGAACGCATCACGTTGCGCGCGCGTTACGAGCTCAAGGACGCCAATGGTAAGGTGCTGCTGCTCGCCACCACCGGGTCGGACATGTCGATCGACAACGTCAGCAGCTCGGACTACGCGACCGTGGCGGCCGAAACCTCGGCCATCGAACGGCTGTCGATTGTCGTCGCGCAGCAGATCGCGCAGCGGCTGACGCTATTTGCCAAGAGCGGCCAACTGGTGCCCGCAGCCGCCAAATGAAGGCCGACAAGCAACAGCTTGCAGCCAACCTTTCCCGGCTCGACCCGAAACTGCGGCTGGTGCTGCTGCACGGCCGCGACGAGGCCGCATCGCGCGACATGGCACGCCAGATCGCGCGCCAGTTCGATGCTGCCGACAATCCGCTGGCACAGACGCTGATTGCCGCCGCAACGCTCAAGGATGACCCGTCAGCGCTCGCGGCAGCCGCCGCCGAAGTCTCAATGTTCGGCGACCGCACCCTAGTCCGGGTCGATGATGCCGGCGACGAGGTACTCGATGCCGTGACGATGTTGCTTAACGCCGAAGTGGCCGGCAATCCGGTACTGATGGTGGCCGGTGAACTCAAAAAAGGTTCTAAATTACAGTCACTTGCGGAACGTTCGCCGGTTACGTTGAGCGTCATCAACTACGCCGCCGAAGGCCGCGACTGGGATACTGTTGCCGACGCCGCCGCAACCGAATTCGGGCTGCGACTGGCGCGCGGCGTCGCAAGGTCGCTCGCCACCGCCACCGGCGGTGATCGCGGCGTGCTGCGGGCCGAACTGCAGAAGTTTGCACTCTATCTCGACGCCTCGCCCGAAGCGCCTGCGACGCTCGAACCCGCCGCTCTAGCCGCCATCGGCGCCGACCTCGGCGACTCTGAGATCAACGCGCTAGTCGAAGCGGTATCGGCCGGCCGCCCCGATATTGCCGACCAGCAGATGGCACGGCTGGCCGAAGCCAACATCCCCGGCATCGTCATGCTGCGCGGTATCGCACGGCGCTTCTGGCTACTGCTTGAACTGCGCCTCGCCGTCGAAGGCGGACTTTCACCGCAAAGCGCCGTCGATGGCGCCCGCCCGCCGGTGTTCTGGAAGGCCAAACCGGCGATCACCAGCCAGCTCGGCCGCACCCGCGTCCCGCAGATCCGCAACGCGCTCGACCGTCTGCTCGGCGCCGAACGCGAGATTAAGACCAGCGCCAGCGCCGGTGATGTGCTGGCGCGACAGGCGATTCTGGGGATTGCGACATTGATGGCGCCGAAGCGTTAAGGACCTCCGGCGGGCAGGGCCTCAGGCCCTGCACCCAACTGTTGTGCGCTCTTCAATCGGGTGCAGGCCTCAGGCCTGCCCGCCGGAGGCCCTTAAATTCAGCTTCTAAATCAACGCCTCACCAGCCACACGCGCCGAAATCAGATCGAGCTGATCGAGCGAGGCAAAGCGCAGCGTCACCGAGCCCGAGTCGACCGTCGACATAGTGATCGACACCGGCACGCCAATGGCGTCCGCCAATTGATTTTCGAGCGCAATGACGTTGGCGTCCATTTCGGCATCGCGCGACTTGGTGCGTGGTGCGCGCGCCGTGCCGGCAGCGGGCTGGCTGGCGCTGGCAAGCGCTTCGGTGGCGCGCACGGACAGGCCTTCGGCGATGATGCGATTGGCGAGGCCGACCGGGTCGGGCGCACTGACCAACGCGCGGGCGTGGCCCATGGTCAGTTTGCGTTCGATGACCATCGCGCGCACGGCTTCGGGCAAGTCGAGCAGGCGCAGCAGGTTGGCGACATGGCTACGCGCCTTGCCGACCAGTTTGGCGAGTGCTTCCTGGGTGTGGCCAAAGTCGCGCATCAGCCGCGCGAAGCCTTCAGCTTCTTCGATGGCGTTGAGGTCGACGCGCTGGATGTTTTCGATCAGCGCGATTTCGAACGCCGCGCTGTCATCAAGCTCACGCACCACCACCGGCACTTCATGGAGTTGTGCGGCCTGCGCTGCGCGCCAGCGGCGTTCGCCGGCGACGACTTCGTAGCGCCCACCGGGCAGCGGCCGCACCAGGATTGGCTGCAACAGCCCGCGTTCGCGCACCGATGCGACGAGTTCATCCATCGCCGCCGCATCGAACTGGCGCCGCGGCTGCTGCGGATTGGCGACGATCTGTGCCAGCGGCAAGCGCGTCGGTGCGGCCGTCGTGCCGCGGTCGGCGGTGCTGCTGCTGACTTCATCGAGCAGCGCCGAAAGCCCGCGGCCGAGGCCAGATTGTCTTTTCTTTTCAATCATTTCAATTCCACCCCAAGTCCAAGTCGTCAGGCCGCGCGGCGTGTTGCCGGCGGTGTTTGCCGTGCCAAAAGTTCGCGGGCCAGCGCCATATAGGCGACTGATCCTGAGCATTTCATGTCGTAGAGCAGCGCCGGCAGGCCGTGGCTCGGCGCTTCGGACAGCCGCACATTGCGCGGGATTGTCGTTTCGAAAACCTGCGTCCCCATCACGGCGCGCACGTCTTTCGACACGGCATCTGACAGCCGGTTACGGCGATCGACCATCGTCAATACGACCCCGAGAACCGTCAGTTTCGGGTTCGGGCCTGACCGCACCAGTTCAACGGTACCGAGCAGTTGGCTAAGCCCCTCGAGCGCAAAGAATTCGCACTGTAGCGGCACCAGCAGCGAGTTTGCCGCAACCAACGCGTTGAGCGTCAGCATACCGAGAGACGGCGGACAATCAATCAGCGTAAAATCGGGCGCCGGCATGGCGTCAATCGCGGTCTTGAGGCGGTGCAAACGCTGCTCGACACCCACAAGCTCGACTTCAGCGCCCGACAGATCCACCGTCGACGGCACTACCGACAGTCCCGGCACGCGCGTCGCCACCATCGCCTCGGCCAGCGTCGCATCACCCAGCAACACGTCATAGACCGAGGTCTCGCGCGTGCGCCGGTCGATGCCCAGCCCTGTAGAGGCGTTACCCTGCGGATCGAGATCGATCAGCACAACACTGTGCCCGACCGCAGCGAGCGCCGTCGCCAGGTTGATCGCCGTGGTCGTCTTGCCCACCCCGCCCTTCTGGTTGGCGATGGCAATGCATGTCGGCTTGTGCGTCATACGGCCTTCCTTCTCACTCTACCGGCGATCACGATCTTGCCGCGCGGGTCGGAACGACTCGGCACCAGATCAACGTCGAAGTTGTACTTTAGACGCGCCGCGGCAATTTCGTCGCTGGCTGCTTCGCCCTTTGGCAGCACCCATAGGGTTCTCGGCGTCGCAAAGCGCAGCCCCCATTCAAAAAGCTGGCTTAGGTTCGCCAACGCGCGCGCACTGATGACATCAGCGGCCATCGGCGCCAGTGCTTCGACGCGCTTGTTGTGAATCGTCACGCCTTCCAAACCCAGTGCGTCGCGCACCGCTTCAAGGAAGCGGCACTTTTTCGCTGTCGATTCAACGAGGTGAACGTTGGGTGCGCCAAGCAACGAAACCACCAGCGCCGGAAAGCCGGCCCCGCTGCCAAGGTCGATCCACGGCCCGGAACGGCCCGCACCCAGCGTATAAAGCTGCGCTGAATCGGCGAAATGGCGCCCCCAGATATCGTGCAGCGTCGACGGCCCGACAAGATTCATCCGGGACTGCCAGTCAATCAGCATGTCCGCGTAGAGATCAAACTTCGCCAATGTTCCACGTGGAACATTGAATTCTGCTGCAAACGCGTCGCGGGTCGTCACGCGGCGCGACGTGCATAAGCGAGCAATGCCGTCAATGCACCGGCTGTAACGCCGGCCACGCGACTGGCCGCGCCGATGGTAGCCGGCTGGGCGCGCGACAGCCGTTCAACCATTTCAGCAGATAGTCCTGCAATCTCGCCGTAGCGCAAATCGGTTGGCAAGATCAGCGATTCATCACGGCGGAATGCCGCAACATCATCGTTTTGACGTTCCAAATAGACCGCGTAGCGCGCATCGGTTTCAACACTTGCGCCAATTGCCGGGTCAATTTCAGCCAGTTCTGGCCAGATGTTGATCGCCTTGGCCCAATCAACAACTGGAAAACGCATCCACTCGAAGGCGCTGCGTCGTACTCCATCCTGACTGACTGTAACGCCATGGCGCGCCAGGTGGGCCGGCGTCGCGCCGAGGGTCGTCGCCATCGTGCGAGCAAAATCCATTGCCTGCTGGCGCGCCTCGAAAACCTCGCGCCGCTCGGTACCGACCAGCCCCAATCCCAATCCAAGTGGAGTCAGCCGCAGATCGGCATTATCCGCACGGAGACTGAGCCGATACTCGGCCCGCGAGGTAAACATGCGATACGGCTCGCTGACGCCCTGCGTCGTCAGATCATCAATCATCACACCGAGATACGACGTCGAGCGATCGAAATGCATTTCGGCACTACCGCCGGCGAAACGCGCCGCATTGATGCCCGCGACCAAACCTTGCGCGCCGGCCTCTTCATAGCCGGTTGTCCCGTTGATCTGCCCCGCTAGCCACAAGCCCCTTACACTCGACAATGCGAGGCCGGGGGTGAGGCAACGCGGGTCAATATGATCATATTCTATCGCATAGCCCGGACGCAGGATCTCGACGCGCTCCAGGCCGGGAATTGTGACCAGCATGGCGCGCTGCACATCGAACGGCAGTGATGTCGATATCCCATTGGGATAAATCGAAAAATCATCGACACCTTCCGGCTCGAGAAATATCTGGTGCCCGTCCCGGTCGCCAAAACGTGACACCTTGTCCTCGATTGACGGACAGTAGCGCGGTCCGGATCCCGTGATGTTGCCCGCGTGAATCGCCGAAGATGCCAGATTGGCGCGAACCACGTCATGCGTCGCTTGCGTTGTCCGCGTAACAGCGCAGGGCAACTGCGGCTGCTGGATCTGTGTTGTCAGCGCTGAAAACGGCACCGGATCGTCGTCGCCGAATTGCCACTCCAGCGCGGCCCAATCAATCGTTCGGCCGTCGAGTCGCGCCGGTGTGCCGGTCTTCAGACGCCCCATGGGCAAGCCGCGCGCGCGCAAATCCGCTGCGAGCGACCGCGACGCAGGCGCGCCAACACGACCGCCGTCAGACTGCTGGTCGCCAATATGCATCTTGCCTGCGAGGAATGTGCCGGTTGTCAGCACAACCGCCGGCGCATGAATTTCGCCGGCCGAGGTCATAACCCCTGTCACGTTGGCCGCATCACCCAGCAAAGATTCGACACTGGCGCAAATGACATCGAGATTTGGCTGCGCTGCAATCGCTGCGACCATGGCCTGGCGATAAAGCTTGCGGTCGACTTGCGCGCGCGGCCCTTGTACCGCCGGACCCTTGCGGCGATTGAGCAAACGAAACTGAACCCCGGCAGCGTCGGCAACGCGTCCCATCAGGCCGTCGAGTGCGTCAATCTCGCGTACCAGATGCCCCTTCCCGAGCCCCCCAATCGCCGGGTTGCAGGAAAGGGTGCCAAGGTCCTCGATACGCAATGTCACGAGCGCGGTCCGCGCGCCAAGGCGCGCAGCAGCAGCCGCAGCTTCGCAACCGGCGTGGCCTCCGCCGACGACAATGACGTCATAGTTGAGCATGGCCTAGACGATACAGCCGCGGCCTTGCATGAGTCAAAATGTTCCACGTGGAACATCCGGGCGAAGACAATCGACAAGAGCGCGGAGTCTTATCTAAGATATTGATATTATAGGCAATAATTGCCTTCTGGCTTGTAGACGCGCGGCTTTCGCGGTCATTTTCCGATGCAGAAGCGCCCGAATATAGCGTCGAGTACATCCTCGACCCCGACGGTGCCGGTGATCCGGCCGAGTGCCCGTGATGCCAATCGCAGCGATTCGGCGCGGAGTACCAAATCGTCGGTGGCCATTGCCGCATCAATATCATCAAGCGCAGCCGCCAGCGCCTGACGGTGCCTCAGCTGCGTTACCAGTACCGCTTCACCCGGCCGTACCGCCGTCCGGACCCAGTCTTCGAGCCAGACTTCAAATGCGGCAATACCAGCACCCGTAGTCGCCGAGACTTGAATGACGCCGTCGTAGACGCCCGCTGTCAGGCCGCTGCGGTCGATCTTGTTGATGACCACCTGCCCGAGCGGTGTCTCTGGTGGCGCTATCGCGATATGCAGGACCAAATCGGCCTGCGCTGCGCGAGCACGCGCGCGGCGTATGCCCTCAACCTCGACCGGGTCATTTGTGTCGCGCAGGCCAGCGGTGTCGATCAGCGTCACGCCAACCCCTGCGATGACCAGAGGCAGCTCGATCAAATCGCGGGTCGTGCCGGCGTGCTCGGACACAATGGCGGCATCACGTCTTGACAACGTATTGATTAAACTCGATTTTCCGACGTTAGGCTCGCCGACCACAGCAATGGCCAGCCCGTCCCGCAGCCGCATCCCGCGCCCGGCATCGTCCAGCGTGGCGGCGATGTCAGCGCGCAGCCGGGCAATCGCTGCGACCGCCTTGGCAGTGCTCGCCAGCCCGGCCTCGACATCATCTTCAGCCTCGGCGAAGTCGAGCCAGGCCTCGGCCTCGGCGCGCAACGCAATGATCGCCTCGCGCCAGCCCTCGACCTTGTCGCGCAGCCGCCCGCCAGCCTGGTCGAGTGCCAGCAGCCGCTGCGCCTCGGTCTCGGCATTGATGAGGTCGGCAAGGCCTTCCGACTGGCTGAGGTCGAAGCGGCCATTGTCGAAGCCGCGCCGGGTGAACTCACCCGGCTCGGCAAGACGCAAACCCGGGAGTGCGCCCAGCACCCGCAACATCGCCGCGACGACGGCAGGACCACCATGCAGATGAAGCTCGACGACGTCCTCCCCGGTGGCGCTGGCGGGACCGACAAAGCGCAGCACCATAGCGCGGTCGAGGATGCTGCTGTCGCTGGGATCGCGCAGTGTCCGCAGCGCCGCCTGGCGTGGCGGCGGCAGCGTCGTGGTCAGTGCGGCCAGCGCCGCCGTCGCCTGCGCACCAGAAATGCGCACCAAAGCTACGCCGGCGGGCGGTCTGCCCGACGAAAGTGCGTAGATCGTGTCTTCATGCCGGGGCGCCAATGCCGTCGCCGCAGCTCAGCTCTTTGTCTTGCCGGCACCGCCGAGGAAGACACTGCGCCACTTTTCGAAACCGTCGGCCATGCCGGGCAACCAGTTGCGCGCCAGCCGCTCGAAATCGGCGGGCGTCAGCCCCTCGGTGATGAAGCCGCGCATGCGTTCGAGATAAAGCTCGTGCAGTGGCTCGAGGTCGGGCAGGCCCATCAGGGTGCGCGCCTCCTGCGGTGTGCAATCAATATCGAAGGTGATCTTCATGGCGGCCGTGCTCCTGGATGCGGCGCTCAGTCTAACGGTCGCGCCGCGGATCGCCAAGTGACGACACACCGGTGGCAGCAGGCGCGCGAAATGTGCCATAAAGCGGCTATCCCGACCGCACGCAGTGGAGACGCATAATGGGCGCATTTACCCAACTCGACGCACTTGATGGCAGTGGCAGTTTCAAGGCCTATGAGGCCGGCAGCGGCACCGCCGGCATCGTGGTCATCCAGGATATTTTCGGCATCAACGCCGGCATCCGCGCGATGGTCGAAAACTGGGCGGCACTGGGTTATCACGCGATTGCACCCGACCTGTTCTGGCGCCAGGAACATGGCATCGAACTCGACGCCGATGTGCCCGCGGAGTTCCAACGCGCACTCGGCCATATGGAGCGTTTCGACGGCACCAAAGCGGTCGCCGACATTGAGGCGGCGATCGAATTGCTGCGCAGCAAAGGCTGCAGCAAAGTCGGCGTCATCGGCTATTGCCTCGGCGGCTTCCTCGCCTATCTGTGCGCGACGCGGACCGACAGCGATGCCAGCATCGGCTATTACGGCGTCAGCATCGATACCCGGCTCGATGAGCAACACGCCATCGGCAAGCCGTTGATGCTTCACATCGCCACGGCAGACGGCTTCGTGCCGGCAGCATCACAAGCGGCGATTCATGCAGCACTGGATGGCAACCGCCACGTAACCATCCACGACTATGACGCCGATCACGCCTTCGCGCGCCACAGTGGCAGTTCACGTGTGCCGGCACTCGCCGAAATCGCCGATGCGCGGTCGCGCGACTTTTTCGCAGCACATCTGCGGTGATCGTTCGCGCCGCGCAGGCACGGGACGTGCCGGCGATCCTCGACATCGTCAACGACGCAATACTGAACAGCACCGCGCTGTTCGAATATGAACCGCGCACGCTCGACGAGCAGGCTGGCTGGCTGGCTGAACGCAACGCCGGCGGCTGGCCGGTGCTGGTTGCCGATGTCGATGGCGATACAATCGGCTTCGCCAGCTACGGGCCGTTTCGCGCCCGCCCGGCGTATGCCGCAACGGTCGAGCATTCGGTTTATGTTGCGCAGCATGACCGCAGCAAAGGTGTCGGTCGCGCGCTGATGCTGGCGCTGATTGCTGCAGCCAAAGCCGATGGCCGGCATGTCATGGTCGGCGGTATCGACGGCTCGAATGACGCCAGCATTGCCTTTCATGCAGCGCTGGGCTTTGTCGAAACCGGCCGCATGCCGGAAGTCGGCTGGAAGTTCGAACGCTGGCTCGATCTGGTATTCATGCAACTGACTCTGAAGGACTGAACATGGCACAGGCGATACGATTTGACGCGATTGGTGGCCCCGAAGTGCTGCGGCTAGTGGATGTAGAAGTCGGCGATCCGGGCCCCGGTGAAATCCGCCTGCGCCAGACCGTCGCGGGGCTCAACTATATCGACACCTATCACCGCACCGGCCTGTATCCGATGCCGTTGCCGAGCGGCATCGGACTGGAAGGTGCGGGGGTTGTCGAAGCCGTCGGCGCAGGCGTCGATACCCTGCGCGTCGGCGACCGCGTCGGCTATTGCTGGGGCCCGATTGGCGGCTATGCCACGCACCGACTGATCGCTGCCGACCGCGTCGTCAAACTGCCCGACGGTGTATTGGATGAAGTTGCCGCCGCCGTCCTGCTCAAGGGCTGCACCACCGAGTTCCTCGTCGAACGCTGCGGCAAGGTCGAAGCAGGGCAGACGGTGCTGGTGCAAGCGGCCGCCGGCGGCGTCGGGTTGCTGCTGGTGCAATGGCTCAAGCACATCGGCGCCCGCGTCATCGGCACCGCGAGCAGCGACGCCAAGGCCGCACTGGCCACCGCCGCCGGCGCCGATGCGATGATCGTCTACAGCCGCGACGCGGTGGCGTCACGCGTCCGCGAACTTACCGACGGCCGCGGCGTCGACGTCGTGTTCGACGGCGTCGGCAAATCGACGTTCGAAGGCTCGCTCGACTCGCTCAAACGCCGTGGGCTGCTCGCCAGCTTCGGTAACGCCAGCGGGCCTGTCGGCGCAGTCGACTTCGCCATCCTGGCGCGCAAGGGCTCGCTGTTTGCGACACGCCCGACGCTGTTCGATTACTACACCAACCGCGACGAGATCGAACGCTACGCCGGGCGCGTGCTCGACCTGGTGGCGCGCGGAGTGCTCGATGTACGGATCGACCAGCGTTACGCGCTCGGCGACGCCGCGCAGGCGCACCGTGACCTTGAGGCGCGGGCGACCACGGGGTCGACGCTTTTGATGTGTTAGAAAAGGGCCTCCGGCGGGCAGGCCAGAGGCCTGCACCCTTTTTGAATTCGGGTGCAGGGCCTGAGGCCCTGCCCGCCGGAGGCTTTACTTAACCGAACAACGGCGCGACGTGCGGTGCGACCTCGTGCCAGCCTTCCCAGATCATCTTGATCGCCACCCAGACGATCACCGCCAGCCCGACATAGGCGATCCAGCGGTAGCGTTCGATGTATTGCGCGATGATGTTGGCGGCGAGGCCCATCAGCGCCACCGACAACAGCAGCCCGGCGACCATGATGCCGGGATGGTCGCGCGCCGCGCCTGCGACCGCGAGCACATTGTCGAGACTCATCGAGACGTCGGCGAGTGCGACCGACCAGGCAGCTGCGGCAAAGCTCTTGGGTGACTTCAACGGTGCGGCATCGCCGACACCCATGTCGAAATCCTCGACCGGACTGTCGCCGGCGATGATTCCCTCATGGCGCAGTTCGCGCCACATGCGCCACGCCACCCACATGAGCAGCAAACCGCCGGCGAGGATCAGCCCGACGACCTGCAGCAACCAGCTCACCGCCAGCGCAAAGATGATGCGGAGCACCAGCGCGGCGGCGATGCCGATCATGATGACCTTCTTGCGCTGCGCCGGCGGCAGCCCGGCGGCCAATGCGCCGACGACAATCGCATTGTCGCCGGCTAGCACCACGTCGATCAGCACCACCTGCCCGAAAGCAGCCAGCGCGGCAGGCGTGAACAGTGAAGCGAAATCCATGGCTGCTGCTGTCGCCCAAGCCGCGCGGTCGCGCAAGCCCCGGCAGTGTCGCTAGCCGATTTAGAGCCTGTCGCAGCGCGGTGTGCGCCGTGTGGTGCAAGCGAGCGGCATGCTTGACGGGGTTGCCGCATGCTGTTGATAGTTCGCCCAACAACAATCAATCGGGGAAATGATCGTGGCCCATCGCAGTCCGCGCGAGCTTATCGAACTGTATTGGGCGGAGGTCTGGAACAATCGCAACGCCGACATGATCCGCGAGCTTTGCGCCGATCCGATCATCCGTCACGACCCCGGCAGCACCACCGAATTGTCACTGGAAGACCAGATCGCGCGCGTGCGCCAGCAGAGCGCGTCTTCCGAACCCTATTTCGAACATGAAGTGCTGCTGGCCGACGACGAATATGTCACTTCGGTCTGGAACATGCACACGCGCAAGGGCGACCGCATCGAGCTTTGCGGTATCGAAGTCTTCAAGGCTGTCGACGGCAAGTTCACCGATTGCTGGAACTCGAGCTATGTCGCCGGCCGCTGGGGCCGCAAAGGCGACGCATCGGTGGCGAGCCACTACGCCGAGCCGCCGATGATTTCGCGCCTTGATCAGGTCACACCCGAATGGCTGCAGGCGGTGTTCCACCACGCCGGCGTCACGGTACCTCGGATTTCGATCACCGGATCGGTGCCTATCGGCCATGGCTTTCTGTCGATCACCGGCCGCACCGCCATCACCTACAACGCCAATGCCGAAAAGGCGGTACGATCGGTGGTATGCAAACTGACCTCGACCACTGCCGGCGTGGCGGATATCGCAGCGGCGCAGAGCGTCTATCAACGTGAGGCGGCGGTTTACGCCTTCTTGGGCGCCGAGCCGCCACTGGCGACACCGCGCTGCTATTGGAGCAACGCCGGCGCCGATGGCCGCACGCTCAATCTGGTGCTGCAGGACCTCACCGGCCAGACCCGCGCCGTCGATCAGGTCAGTGGCTGCACCCGCGCCGAGGCGCGCGCGGTGGGTGCAGAGCTCGCCAAGCTGCACGCGGCCTATTGGCAGCATTCCGACCTGGCCGCGGCGAGCTGGTTGTTCGACCGCAAGAACAGTGCTGCACAGGCAGCCGAGACGCAGCTTGCCGCGGCACCGGTGTTCCGCGAACGCTTCGCGGGACGGATTGCGCCGGCGTGCCTCGATGCGATCGATCATTTTGCGGTGCACGCCGAAAGCATCGTGCGCGAGCTTCCCGACGGGGCGACGCTGATCCATGGTGAACCCCGCGTCGATAACGTACTGTTCGAGGACCTGACCGACGGGCACCGCGCCTGGCTGATCGACTGGCAGTTTGCCGACTATGGCAGCCCGATGTTCGACCTCGCCTATTTCCTTGCCGGCTCGGTCTCACCCGAAGACCGCCGCGCGATCGAGGACGATCTCATCGCCGCGCACCAGGCGATCATCGCGCGTGTCGATCCCGGCTATTCGCTCGACCGGGCTCGCGCCGAATTCAAGGCGTGCCTGCCCATCGCGCTGCACTTTTCAGCCGGCGCGGTGCTGGCCGTACCCGCCGGCGACGCCGAGGATCGCCTGCTGATGACGCTGGTCGAACGCAACGTCGCCGCACTGACCGACTGGCAGTGCTTCAGGCCGTGATCGCGCTACCGCGTCACTTGCCGCCGGCGTAGGCCTTTACCAGGTCGTACAGATAGTCGCGGCCTTCGTAGACCGATTTGACACGGATGCGCTCGTTCAGGCCGTGCGCGCCGTTGCCGTCCAGGTCGCCGAACACGCCGGGGACGCCATAGGTCGGGATGCCGGTCAGAAAGATGGCATCGGTGGCGCCCGTCGACATTACCGGCAGCATCGGCACGCCGGGGAAATATTTGGCCGCAAGCGTCTTCGCCGGGTCGACGATCTTCGGGTCCAGCTTGGGTTCGGTCGCGACCGGCCGCGTTGTAGCTTCGGGAGTGATGCTGACCTTCGGATCATTGATGACCCGCGCCAGTTCCGCCTGAACGCTAGCCTTGGTTTCACCGGGGATGATGCGGCAGTTGATGTTGGCACGGGCGCGCTGCGGCAGCGCGTTGTTGGCGTGACCGGCATCGAGCAAAGTTGCGACACACGTCGTGCGCAGCATCGAATGGAAACTCGGGTCCTTCGACACGATGGCATTCGCCGCCGCATCATTCGGGTTGGCGAGCAATGCCGTCATCGCGGCACCGGTTTCACCGCCAAGAATCTTGCTCATACCGCCGAAGAAGCCGCGCGTGGTCGGCGTGAAGGTCACCGGGAATTCATGCTCGCCGACCTTGGTCACCGCTGCCGCCAAACGGTAGATGGCGTTTTCGGGCACGGGGCGCGAGCTGTGGCCGCCCGGGTTAGTGACTTCGAGCCAGTAATTCTGCACGTCCTTTTCACCGACCTGCATCGCCAGCAGCACCGGACGACCGCTCGCATCGAGCATGCCGCCGCCGCCCTCATTTAGGGCGAATTCGGCCGCGATCAGGTCGGGGCGGTTGGTCGCCAGCCACTGCGCGCCGTTGAAGGCGCTGGTGGTTTCCTCGCCGCAGGTGAGCGCCAATTTGATGCTGCGCGCCGGCTTGTAGCCACTCTGCTTGTAGCGGATCAGCGAGTCGGTCCAGATCGCTGCCTGGGCTTTATCGTCGGTGGCGCCGCGCGCATAGAAATAGCCACCTTCCTCAACCAGCGTGAACGGGTCGCGCGTCCAGTCTGCACGCTTGGCTTCGACGACATCGATATGCGCGAGCAGCAGCATTGGCTTGGCGTGCGGATCGCTGCCGCGCAGCACCGCTACCAGCCCACCCTCTTTGGGTTTTTCGGAGGTCGAATAGTAAGTGATGTCGGCGTCGCTGAATCCGGCCGCCTTAAGTCGCGCGCCCATCTTCGCCGCCGCATCGGTGCAGCTGCCCGATGACAGCGTCGTGTTGGTTTCGACCAGCTCCTTGTAGAGCTCGCGGAATGCTGCCTGATCGGGGCGGATCGGCTGCGCGGTCGCCGGTGCGGCGATCAACGCGGCAAGCAGCAGGGCTTTGAAGGTCATTGCGTATCCTTGGTTGCGGCATAGGCCTGGATAAGGTCGAACAGATAGTCGCGCTGCGCATACAGCCCGGCGACGCTGACGTGCTCGTTGAGCCCGTGCATGCCGCTGTCTTCGGCGAGGAAGGCACCGGGCACGCCGTAGGTCGGCACGCCGGCACCGGTCAGGAAGCGGCCGTCGGTGGCGCCGGTCAGCATCATCGGCAGCACCGGCACGCCGGGGAAATGCTTGGCCGCGATATGTTTGGCGGTGCCAAACACCAGCGGCGTCAACGGCGGTGGCGGCGGTGTCGGGTTGACCGGCGGCACCGCGGTGACCGTCACGCCGGTGCTGCCCATTGCCTTGACCAACTGTGCCTGCACATTCGCCGCCGGATCGCCGGGGAACATCCGGCAATTGACGTTGGCGCTGGCGCGCTGCGGCAGTGCGTTGATGGCATGGCCGCCCTCGGTCAGCGTCGCGACGCAGGTCGTGCGCAGCATCGAATGCCAGGCGGCGTTCTTCGAGACGATGGCGTCTGCGGCCACATCCTGCGGGTTGGCGAGCAGCGCGGTCATCGCCTTGCCGGTGTCGCCGCCGACGATCCCCGCCATTGCGCCGAAATAGCCGCGCGTGGTGTCGTTGAACATCACCGGGAACTGGTAATCCGCGAGCCCGACCAGCCCGCGCGACAGGTCATAAATGGCGTTATCGGGGCGCGGCATGCTGCTGTGGCCGCCGGGGTTGGTCGCTTCGAGCCGGAAGTTCTGCGAGACCTTTTCGCCGGCCTGGAAGCCCAGCGTCTGCGGCTTGCCCTGCGCGTCGAGCGTGCCGCTGCCACCTTCGTTGAGCGCGAACGCGGCGTTCAGCCAGTCGCGGTGGTTGTCGATCAGCCAGCGGATATTGTTGATGCGCGCGCCGCTTTCCTCGCCGCAGGTCAGCACCAGCTTGATCGTGCGCAACGGTGGTTTCTTGGCCTTCAAGCGCGCCATCGAGTCGGTGAAGATCGCCGCCTGGCTTTTGTCATCGATGCTGCCGCGGCCATAGAAATAGCCGTTCTCCTCGATCAGCACGAACGGGTCGCGCGTCCAGTCCTCGCGCTTGGCCTCGACGACATCGAGATGCGCGAGAAGGATGATTGCCGCCGCTTTGGGGTCACTGCCGGGTAGCGTCGCGATCAGCCCACCGTCGAGCGGAAATCCCGGCGGCACGAAGACATTGAGGTCGGCATCGGCAAACCCTGCAGTCTTCAGGTGCGCCGCCATGCGCTGCGCCGCCAGCGTGCAGCTGCCGGTGCTGTGCGTCGTGTTGGTCTCGACCAGCTCCTTGTAGAGCGCGCGGAACTGCGCCTGATCGGGGCGCGGCGTTTGCGCCGCTACGGGCAGCGCCAGTGCCGCTGCGAACAGCGCGGTACCTAGAAGCTTCAACATTGTGTTCCCCTCGAACCCAATCACGGCGCCGCCGCATAAGCGACGATCAGGTCATACAAATAGTCGCGCTCGGCATAGAGGCCAGCGACCGACTTGCGTTCGTTAAGGCCGTGGACGCCGTTGCCGTCGGGGTCGGAAAACCGCCCCGGCACGCCGTAGGTCGGGATGCCATCGGCGTTGAGGAAGCGTCCATCGGTGGCGCCGGTCGACATCGCAGGCAGCAATGGCACGCCGGGGAAGTGCTTGGCAGCGATCGTCTTGGCGGTGCCATAGACCAACGGCGTCAGCGGCGGTGGCGGCGGCGTCGGGCTGATTTCGCCGGTCGGCTTGACCGTCATCGACGCATCGGCAGCAGCCTTGACCAGCTGTGCGCGGACGTTCTCGATCGGGTCGCCGGGGAACATCCGGCAATTGATGTTGGCGCCGGCGCGCTGCGGCAGCGCGTTCTTGGCGTGACCGCCATCGAGCTCAGTCGCAACGCAGGTGGTGCGCAGCATCGAATGGAAAGTCGGGTCCTTCGACACGATGGCATTGGCCGCCGCGTCGTTGGGGTTGGCGAGCAGCGCCGTCATCGCAGCGCCGGTTTCGCCGCCGGTCAGCTTGGCGGTCTCGGTGAAATAGGCGCGCGTCGTGTCGTTGAACTGCACCGGAAATTCATATTGGCCGATCCGCACCAGCGCCGCGGCGAGTTCGTAAATGGCGTTGTCGGGGCGCGGCCGGCTGCTGTGTCCACCGGGATTGGTCGCCTCGATGCGGAAGTCCTGATAGACTTTTTCGCCAGCCTGCATGCCGAGCGAGACATGCTTGCCTTCCTTGTTGCGGATGCCGACGCTGCCTTCGTTCAACGCGAAATCGGCGGCGATCCAGTCCTTGTGGTTCTTGACCAGCCACTCGGCGCCGTTGAACGCGCCGCCGGTTTCCTCGCCGCAGGTCAGCGCCAACTTGAGCGTGCGGTGCGGCGGCTTGCCGGCCTTGAGGCGCGCCATCGTGTCGGTAAAGATCGCCGCCTGCGCCTTGTCGTCGGACGCGCCGCGCGCATAGAACCAGCCATTCTCCTCGACCAGCACGAACGGGTCGCGCGTCCAGTCGGCGCGGTTGGCCTCGACGACATCAAGGTGGGCGAGCAGCAGGATCGCGCCGGCCTTGGGGTCGCTGCCCGGCAGCACCGCGACGAGGCCGCCTTCCTTGGGGTTGGTCGGCACGCTGAAGACGTTGAGTTCGCTGTCCTTGAAGCCGGCGGTCTTGAGATGCGCCGCCATGCGCTGCGCCGCGAGCGTGCAGCTGCCGGCCGACAGCGTCGTGTTGGTTTCGACGAGTTCCTTGTAGAGCGCGCGGAACTGGGTCTGGTCGGGGCGCAACGTTTGCGCCTGGGTTTGGGCGGCGAGCAACGTGGCGATGACGGCGCCGAAGGCGCGCGCGACTGGTGACATTGGGTACCCCTTAGTGGCCGCTTTGTGCGGGTTTATGGGGGTATCCTAGGGGTTATGTGCGGCGATGCAATGTTGATTTGGCGGGGTGGGTTTGGGGCGCGGCAAAGCCGCGCCGCGGGTACGCGGGGTGTTTGCCGGAATGGGGTGAGAAGGCAGGTAGGAAGTAAGGAAGAGCGTGGCCAAGCCACGCCGTCGGCCGAGTTCGGGCGGCAAGTGCGCCGCCCGCCTCGCCGGCCGGACGGGCGCGAGTCACGCCCCAAGTCGAAATTAGCGAAGCGCAAATTTCACCTTGGTGCGCGCCGCGCCTCGTCAGTGATTCATCGCATCATAAAAGTCTTCGTTGCTCTTCGAGTCCTTCATCTTGTCGAGCAGGAACTCCATCGCATCGATCGTGCCCATCTGCATCAGTATGCGGCGCAGCACCCACATCTTCGACAGCACGTTCTTGTCGACGAGCAATTCTTCCTTGCGGGTGCCCGACTTGCCGATATCGATCGCCGGGAAGACGCGCTTGTCGGCGATCTTGCGGTCGAGGACGATTTCGCTGTTACCGGTGCCCTTGAACTCTTCGAAGATGACTTCATCCATGCGGCTGCCGGTGTCGATCAGCGCGGTGGCGATAATCGAAAGCGAACCGCCTTCTTCGATGTTGCGCGCCGCGCCGAAGAAGCGCTTCGGGCGCTGAAGTGCGTTGGCGTCGACACCGCCGGTCAGCACCTTGCCCGAACTCGGCACCACGGTGTTGTAGGCGCGTGCCAGGCGGGTGATTGAGTCGAGCAGGATCACCACGTCGCGCTTGTGCTCGACGAGCCGCTTGGCCTTTTCGATGACCATTTCGGCGACCTGGACGTGGCGCTGCGCGGGTTCGTCGAACGTCGAACTGATGACTTCGCCGACCACCGAACGCTGCATGTCGGTGACTTCTTCGGGGCGCTCGTCGATCAGCAGCACTATCAGGTAAACTTCGGGGTGATTGTGGCTGATCGCCTTGGCGATGTTCTGCAGCAGCACGGTCTTGCCGACGCGCGGCGGCGCCACGATCAGCGCGCGCTGGCCCTTGCCCTGCGGGCTGACGATGTCGATGACGCGCGCGCTCTTGTCCTTGATCGTCGGATCAAGCGTGTCGAGGCGCAGCTTTTCATCCGGGTACAGCGGCGTCAGGTTGTCGAAATTGACGCGGTGGCGGACAACATCAGGGTCGTCGAAGTTGATCGCAATCAGCTTGGTCAGCGCGAAATAACGCTCGCCGTCCTTGGGCGCGCGGATCTCGCCTTCGATGGTGTCGCCGGTGCGCATGCCGAATTTGCGGACCTGCACGGGCGCCACGTAAATGTCGTCGGGGCCGGCGAGATAGTTCGATTCCGCCGAACGCAGGAAGCCGAAGCCGTCGGGCATGACCTCGATCGTGCCGCTGCCCATGATAAGCGTGCCGTTATCGGCCAACGCCTTGAGAATCGAGAATAAAATGTCCTGCTTGCGCAGGGTGGAAGCGTTTTCGACGCCGAGTTCTTCGGCCATGGCCACCAGTTCGGCGGGAGTTTTGCGCTTCAAATCGCTAAGATGCATGTGGGTCTGGTCTCGTCAGATGCCCGGGCGCTTTCGTCTATGGGGAATAGCGATGGCCGGGGGAGCGAGCCGCCAGGATGGCGGCGCTACGGTCGCGATAGGCGCGAAGATGGGAGGCGTCAAGGGCCTCCGACGGGCAGGGGCTTGCCCCTGCACCCATTTGTTTGGGTGGGTGCGGGGCACAGGGGCCCCGCACCCATTCAATCAGGCAACAGCAACGCGGCGGCGGCGGAGCGCACCACCGATCATGCCGAAGCCGCCAATCATCATCGCCCAGCTTGCTGGTTCGGGAACCGCGGTCAGCAGATAACCGTGCTCGAATCCATCGGGCGCCAGCCCGAAGCCGACGATATCACCGCTATCGTTGATGGCCTGCGGCGCGCCGGCAGCAAAGCTCCAACCAGTGAAATTGACGATCAACGACGTCAAATCATAGGCGGTGTAGCTGGTACCATCGAAATCCCACAGCGTGTGGATCTGCGCAATCTGATCGCCATTATCATCAAACTGCTGCGCAAAACCGACAACCGTACCCGCACTGTTGATCCCGCGAGCGTTATCGACTTCGTTGTTGGGGTTGGTGAACATCGGCAGCAGATAAGACGCCGTCGGCGACCAGACCGTACCGTGAAAGCCCAGCGTACCACTTGTTTGGCCGGCGACCCAACCCGCTTCGCTGATCGCACGAATGCGCGCCTGCGACTGGCCGACAGGATTGGCCAGTGCCGAAGCGACTCCACCGTTCCAGATCACGCCTTGAGTGCGATTGGTGCTGGTCCTGTACATGCCGGCAACCTGACCGGCATCATTGAGCGCAACTGCAATGCTGTTGACTGATCCAGCCACGCCCGACAGCGTGGTTCCGGTACCACCCGTCCAAACCGTAGCCTTCTGACTTCCGACGAAATTTGACATTAGCGGCAAATTGCCTTCGATGCCGCCATTGGAACCACTGTCCAGCACATAGCCGACAGCGATGCCGCTGTTGTTGACATCGAGCGCGCCCGCGGCTGCAAAGCCGGCAACGTTGCCGAGCTGGGTGACCCCGCCGGTGGTCGCCAGCACGGCGCGATCGTCAAGACCGACACCCTGAACCGTCGCCGCGACGACACCGGCGTCATTGACGCCGCGCGTCACAAAATTGGTGCCGCCGCTTAGTGTCGGCAACACCGTCAAGCCACCATCCATCCGGTAACCGGTATTGGCGCCCTGTCCCGCGCCGGCTTCGCCCGCAATGACGCCACTGCTGCTGATGGCGCGTGCCACCGAGCTCTGGCTTCCAGCGGGAATTCCGAGGTCGACGATCTTGTAATGCTTCACGGCAAGCGCCGGCGCTGCGGACGCAAGCAAGGCAACCGCAACAGCAGCTATTGTAAACTGAATCTTCATATTTTCCCCCATTTTAACAACTGCTTGATTCGTAGTGCCAGCATGCGCGCCGTCAATCGGAAACTTGTGACAAATTAAATTAGCTTGGCTTGACCACCACCATGATAACGATGGCGATGATCAACAGCGCCGGCACTTCGTTGAGCATGCGCAGCCGGCGTTCGGCATAGGGTCGTAGTCCGCGCGCCAGTTTTTTTGACGTTGCGACGGCCCAATGGTCATAGCCGGTGAGCAGCACGACGAACCCAAACTTCGCCCACAGCCACGGATAGTCGAACCCCAGACTGCCGGCGAGGCAGAGCCCCAGTGCCCAGGTCAGGATGCTGGCGGGGTTGAGGATCATCCGGCGCAACAGCATTTCGCGCTTGATCCATTCGGCGTCTTCAGGCGATCCCGGCACAGTCGCGGTATGATGCACCAGATAGCGCGGCAGGATGAACAGCCCCGCCATCCAGAAAATCACGAAGATAACGTGAAACGCCTTAACCCATAGGTACGCGCCGCCCAACCAGCCAATCATCGGGTGCAGGCCCGGTCTTTGTCAGTGACTGGCCTGCCCGCCGGAGGCCCTTCAAGCATTCGCGCGCACCTGCGCGAGCAGCTGCTCGACATGCGCAATCGGCGTATCCTGCAAAATCCCATGACCGAGATTGAGGATATGCGGACGCTTGTCGAACGCCGCGCGGATCCGTGCGATATTTTCAGCAAGCGCACGACCGCCGGCGATCAGTGCCAGTGGATCAATATTGCCCTGCACCGGCAGCCCTGGCGGCAGGATCGCGTCCGCCCATGCCGGATCGACGGATTCGTCGAGCCCGACGGCATCAACGCCTGTTTGCGCGGCATAGGCGCCGAGCTTGGCGCCGGCGCCCTTGGGGAAGCCGATGACCGGGATTTGCGGGTGGCGGACCATCAGCCGGCCGACGATATCGGCAGTCGGGGCGATGACCCAGCGTTCGAATTCGGCGGGTGCGAGGCTGCCCGACCAGCTGTCGAACAACTGAACGACCTGCGCGCCAGCTTCAATCTGCCCCGACAGATAATCGACAGTGACCGCGACGATGCGGTCGATCAGCAACCGGAACGCCATCGGGTCGCGATAGGCCAGCCGCCGCGCGGCTTCCTGATCCTTGCTGCCGTGGCCGGCGACCATATAGGTTGCGACCGTCCACGGGCTGCCGGCAAAACCGATCAGCGCGGTTTCGGGCGACAGCGCGGCACGTACGCGGCGCACGGTCTCATAGATCGGCGCGAAATGGCGCGGTGCCGGCGTCAGTGCTTCGAAGCCGCCATCGAGCAGCGCCGGTTCGAGCTTGGGCCCTTCACCGACGCCGAAGCTCAGTGCCTGACCCATCGCATGCGGGACGATCAGAATGTCCGAAAACAGGATTGCCGCATCGACACCGAAGCGCCTGACCGGCTGCAGGGTAATTTCGGCGGCCGCCTCGCTGTCATAAACGAGATTGAGGAATCCGCCCTTTTCGGCGCGCAACGCCCGGTATTCGGGCAGATAGCGACCCGCCTGGCGCATCAGCCACACCGGCGGTGGATCGATGCGTTCGCCAGATAGCACGGCAAGCAGGGGAGACGGATTCTGGTTCATAGCTTTCCTCACCGCACACGCTGCCCGCCGTCAAGCCCCGAGCCGAGTCACCACCGCACCACTTCAATCTGATTCTAGAAATAGATTCTAGTGAAGGTTGTAGTGCTGTGGACAAAGCCCTGTCTTGTCCCATGCCCGATTCAACCCACAGTGAAAGCGTCGTTCAAATCGCGCAGACTCGGCGAGTCGCGAAAACTGTCCCCGTTGTCCACAGGCGCTTCTGTGGATTCTTTCACCTGTTGAAGCGCTGTGGATAAATCGCCGTCGCTGCGTTGACGTTGGCAAGCCCGGCGTTGCACAACCGGCGCCAGTGTCGTCACGCAGTGCTTATCCACAGCCTTGTGCGGCGGCCATTTTTGGAGACTCCCGATTTGACGACGCGGCTGCACCTGCACCTGGTCTCCGACTCGACCGGCGAAACGCTCGAGTCGGTCGCCAAGGCCGGGCTGGCGCGCTTCGAGGGGGTCGAGGCGATCAAGCATTTCTGGCCGATGGTGCGCTCCGAAGGCCATCTCGAACGCGTCCTCGACGAAGTCGCCAAGCGCCCCGGGCTGGTGCTCTACACCTTGGTCAACGGCGGCGTTCGCAACCTGCTCGAATCGCGCTGCATCGCGTTGGGACTGCCGTTCGTCTCGGCGCTCGACCCGACGATCAACGCACTGTCGCTGCTGCTCGGCCAGACCGCCACCACCCGCCCAGGCCGTCAGCACATCATGGACGCCGCCTATTTCCGCCGTGTCGATGCCATCAACTACACGATGGCGCACGATGATGGCGCCGGACAGGACGACTGGAATGAAGCCGATATCGTGCTCATCGGCGTGTCGCGATCGTCCAAAACCCCCACCTCAATCTACCTCGCCAACCGCGGCTACAAGACCGCCAACATGCCGATCGTTACACAGTCACCGCCGTCGCCCGAACTGTTCCGGCTGACTAAGCCGCTGCTCGTCGGCCTCACCACCTCGACCGACCGCCTCGTCGCCGTCCGCCGCAACCGCCTGCTGACGATGGGCCAAACCCCTGATACCGACTATGTCGACAATGATGTCGTCGCCGCCGAAGTCGCCTTCGCGCGCCGGCTGTTCGCCGACCACGATATTCCCGTCATCGATGTCACCCGCCGCTCGATCGAGGAAACCGCCGCTGCGATCATTAATCTGGTTCAGGCGCGGGAAGACCAAGAAGGCGCGAAGTGATTCAAGAGCCTCCGGCGGCCAGCTTGAAGCTGGACACATTGATTCTGGCTTCTCAGTCTTCGGCGCGGCGCGCGATGTTGAGCGCTGCCGGAGTGGCGTTCGAGGCCGTGTCGCCCAACGTTGATGAGGAGGGTATCCGTGATGCGCTGCTCGCGCGCGGCGCACCGCCACGCGACATTGCTGATGCGCTTGCCGAAACCAAGGCGGTCAAACTGTCACGGCGATTCCCAACTGCGCTCGTCCTCGGCGCCGACCAGATCCTCGTCACCGCCGACGGGCAAATCCTCGACAAACCCGGGACCCGCGACCGTGCTGCCGCGCAACTGCGCAGCTTAATGGGAAAACAACACCAGCTCGTCTCCGCCGCCGTTATCGCCCAGAACGGCGAAGCTGTCTGGCGCAAGATCGACACCGCCCGTCTGACCATGCGCCCGCTGTCCGACGCGTTTGTAGAAGGCTACCTCGACGCCGAAGCCGACCACGTCATCCACTGCGTCGGCGCCTACCGCATCGAAGCCCTCGGCGCGCAACTGTTCACGCGCGTTGCCGGTGACCATTTCACCATCCAGGGCCTGCCGCTACTCGCGGTGCTCGATTTCCTCCGCACGCGCGGCGTGTTGGCGATATGAGAAGTGTTCAAAGGGCCTCCGGCGGGCAGGGCCTTGGGCCCTGCACCCGGATTTTGCCCGTGCATCATGACCCGGCACTGGCCTATGCGGCACCAACCCAATATTCGGGTGCAGGGCCCAAGGCCCTGCCCGCCGGAGGCCCTGAATGATTCTTCCCCCCTCAGCCGGCGTTATCGGCTGGCCCGTCGCGCACTCGAAATCGCCGAGGATCCACCGCTTCTGGCTGGCCAAACTCGGACTCGACGGCGACTATAGCCGCTTCCCCGTCCACCCCGACAATCTCGGCACCGCAATCCGCGCGCTGCCCGCGCTCGGCCTTCGCGGCGTCAATGTCACGATTCCGCACAAGGTCGCGGTGATGGCGCATCTCGACCGGATCGATGCCGGCGCGGCGGCGGTGGGTGCGGTCAACACCGTGCACGCCACGGCCGACGGACTGGTCGGCTACAACACCGATGTTGCTGGCATTGCCGGGCCGATTGCGCATCTGGCGCTTGCGGGCCGGCCGGTGGTGATACTGGGTGCCGGCGGTGCAGCGCGCGCCGCTTTGGCGGTGGCACGGGAACTCGGCGGACCGGTAACACTCGTCAACCGCAGCGCTGACCGCGCGACGGCGTTGCTGGCCGAAATGCAGACCGTCGGCACGGTGCAGGTGCCCGGCACCACTCTGCCGGCGGCGGCGCTGCTGATCAACGCCACCAGCCTCGGCATGACCGGCCAACCGCCGCTCGATATCGATCTCGCGCCACTCTCGCCCGATGCCTGCGTCTTCGATTGTGTCTATGCGCCGCTCGATACGCCATTGCTAAAGGCGGCGCGCGCCCGCGGACTTGCGACGATTGACGGGCTGTCTATGCTGATTGGCCAGGCAGCGGCGGCATTTGCGCTGTTCTATGGGGCTGAAGCGCCGCGCATGCATGACGCCGAACTTCGGGCGCTGCTGACCAAATGATGCCGTCTGGCCTGCGCCTGTCGCTTGCCGTGGTTGATATCACGATGTTGGCGTATTGGTCCGTAGCGGCCCTAGCGCTGACCGGTTTCATCACCTTGCCGGCGTCGAGCATGTATCGTGGCTATGGCACGCCACTTGTCGATGCATGGAACTGGTCGTTCGCGCCGCTGGATATGTTGTTCGCGCTGACCGGACTGGCGAGCGTGCGACTGGCGGCGCGCGGTGACGCTCGCTGGCGTGGGCTGGCGATCGTGTCGCTGGCACTCACCGGCTGCGCCGGACTTATGGCGGTCAGCTTTTGGGCCTTGACCGGCGACTTCGACGTTTCATGGTGGATTCCAAATCTGTTGCTCATGGCGCTGCCGCTGTACTGGTTGCCGCGTCTCATCAGGGAGCTTGCATGATTATCATCGGTCTCACCGGCTCGATCGGCATGGGCAAATCCACCGTGGCGGCAATGTTCCGGCGGCTAGGCGTGCCGGTGTTCGATGCCGATGCGCAGGTGCACAAGCTGCAGGCGCGCGGGGGTGCGGCACTGCCGCTGATTGAGGCGGCGTTTCCGGGCACGACGTCGGACCAGGGGCTCGACCGCGCCAAGCTTGGTGCGGCGGTGTTCGGCAACAAGGAAGCGTTGAAGACGCTCGAGCGCATCATTCACCCGCTGGTCGGGCAGGCGCAGCTGGCGTTCCGGCGCCGGAATCGCCGCAAGCCGATGGTGGTGCTCGACATTCCGCTGCTGTTCGAAGGCAGCGGCTGGAAGGGCTGCGATCTGACGGTGGTGGTCTCGGCGCCGTATGAGGTGCAGCGCGAACGCGTGCTGGCACGGCCGGGGATGACGCCCGAAAAGTTCGACGCGATTATCAAGACCCAGCTGCCCGATGCCGAAAAGCGCGCGCGTGCCGATGTCGTAATCCCGACCGGCGATGGAAAAATTGCCACATGGCGCGCTGTGAAGCGCCTGGTCTCTTGCCTACAGGACCCCAAGCGCCGATATCGGGGTCTATAGTTGCCTCCAGTAGAAGATGCGCCTTGCGTGAGATTGTTTTTGACACCGAAACCACTGGCATCATGCCCGGCGACGGCCACCGCATTGTCGAAATCGGCGCGCTCGAACTGATCGACCGCGTGCCCACCGGCCGCACCTATCACACCTATATCGATCCATGCCGTTCGATGCCCAAGGACGCCGAAAACGTCCACGGCCTGTCGACGGCATTCCTGACCGGCCAGCCGATTT
This sequence comes from Glacieibacterium arshaanense, assembly GCF_004681125.1. Taxonomy (GTDB): domain Bacteria; phylum Pseudomonadota; class Alphaproteobacteria; order Sphingomonadales; family Sphingomonadaceae; genus Polymorphobacter_A; species Polymorphobacter_A arshaanense. The sequence continues at coordinate 32,759 of NZ_SIHO01000004.1, read as the reverse complement.
TCGAGGCGGTGATCGACGACTTCCTGGCGTTCATCGAGGATTCGCCGCTGGTCGCGCACAATGCCCAGTTCGACATGGCATTCCTCAATTTCGAGCTGCGCCGCGCCGGCATGAAGGAACTACCGCCGACGCGCGCCATCGACACGCTTGAGATCAGCCGCAAGAAGCATCCGGGCGCCAAGCACACGCTCGATGCGCTGTGCAACCGCTACGGGATCGACCTGTCGGCGCGCACCAAGCATGGCGCGCTGCTCGATGCCGAATTGCTGGCGCGGGTCTATGTCGAACTGACCGGTGGCCGGCAGATTGGCTTCGATCTGGCCGCAACCGCCGAGCCCGAAGCGGCGGCTGTCGAGCGGACGCTCGTTCCGGCGCGGGCACACCACGCTTCGCCCGAAGAGCTCGAGCGACACGCGGCTTTCGTCACCAAGTTGAAAGACCCGGTGTGGCTAGCATGAATTTAAGTGCTCATGCCGTAGTATAACTAGGATTTGCCCTTTGATGGGCGCATGATGTTTTCAGCCTTGGCGGTGACCCGCGAGTCTCCGCCGCAACCGTGAAGGAGAACGCAATGGAAATCCGGGTCTCAGGCCATCAGGTCGATACCGGGGCAGCGTTCCGCACGCATGTCTCGACCCGATTGAACGCGATTGCCGACAAGTATTTTTCGCGCGCCGTCGGGGCGCATGTGACGCTGTCGAATGCCCCGCAGAGCGCGTTCAACGTCGATATCGTCATGCACGTCATGTCCGACCTGATTCTGAAGGGTTCGGCGCGCGCGCCCGACGCGCATATCGCGTTCGATGCCGCCGCCGACCGCATCGAAAAGCAGCTGCGCCGCTACATGCGTCGGCTCAAGGATCGCCACGGTCCCGGCGCTGACCGCAATGGTGAGCGCGCCGCGGCCGCAGCGCTCGACAATGCCGATTATCACATCCTCCAGGCTGCGCCCGAAGAGGCCGAAGTCGATGTGGCGGACAACCCTGTTGTCATTGCCGAAACCCGCGTCGATATTCCCGATGCCAGCGTTTCGGATGCGGTGATGATGCTCGATCTGCGCAACACCGGCGCGCTGATGTTCAAGAACAGCCGTACCGGCGCGCACAACATGGTCTATCGCCGTGAAGACGGCACGATCGGCTGGGTCGAACCACGCGCCTGACACCAAGAATACCCGAAGCGGATTTAACATGATTACCGATTTGCTGCCCCCCGGGGCGGTTCTCCACGGCGTGTCGGCGGCGGACAAGCCGGCACTGCTGGCGACATTGGCCAGCCACGCCGCGCAGTTTTGCGCCATCGATGCGGCGCGCATTGCCGAAGCGGTGGATGCGCGCGAACTGCTCGGCACTACAGGCTTTGGCGGCGGCATCGCGATTCCGCACGCGCGCCTTGCCGGGCTCGATCACATGGTCGCGGTGCTGGCGACGCTTGCCACACCCGTCGACTATGGCGCGCTCGACGGTGCGCCTGTCGACCTTGTCGTGCTACTGCTCGCGCCGATTGAAGCCGGGGCCGAGCCGCTCAAGGCGCTGGCGCGCATCAGCCGGCTGTTGCGCGATGCGGCACTGGTCGAAAAGCTGCGCGCAGCGCCGTCGGCCGAGGCACTGGCGAAGCTGCTCGGCGTCGGTGTCGCGGTCCAAGACCGCGCGGCCTGACGCGACACGCGGCCGCAGACGATGACCGGGCCGCGCCTTACCGCCAAGACCTGGACCAGCGCGTTGCTGCGACGGGTGTCAGCGGCCGGCGATTTTGCCACCGTGCTCCACCGCGGCGACGATATCAGCGGGGCGGTCATCCTGATTCACCGCGCCCGCGACGGTGCCGAGACCGCGTTCCAGCGCGCCATCGCGGCCGACGGCGACTACCGCTGGCGCATCGCGGCACAGGGTGAAGCCGTCGCCGACTGGGTCAAACGCCAGCGTGGATTCGACCCCGATCTATGGGTAATTGAACTGGACACCCCCGATCCTGCACGGTTCATCGACGAACCGATCGCCTGAACTTGACCTTAACGGCGCGGTCGCTCACCTGCACATTAACGCATGCTGGCCCCTTGGGCGGGACCAGCAAGTTTAACCCAAGCGGCCCGGACTTTGTTCAGCCCAGCGCGTTTCGGCTCCCACAACATCGGGATTGATGCCGAAACCAACGCGGACAGAAAACCGGACGTGGGTAGCAGTTGAGTGAATGACCATTAAACGCCGTGTACTCGCCTTGGCTCTTGCCAGCTTTGCGCTTCTCGCCGCAGGCCAGATGCCGTCCGAACCGCAGATCAATGCGGTCGGTGATACCAATGATACCGTTTATGCCGATGTAGCTGGCACCGACCTCACTGCCGAGGATCTCGCCGCCATCGACGCCCGCACCGCGCAGCTCCGCGCCGCCGCCGTGCCGCTCGAATCCGATTCAATCGTTTCCGCCAACAACGAACCGCACTTTCGTATCGACGATGAGCCGCAGCCGGCACATTTGTCGAAGCTCGTCGCCACCACCGGTGCCGACGAAGTGCCGATCGAAATGACCGAAGACTTCAAGTGCCTCGCCACTGCAGTCTATTTCGAGTCGCGCGGTGAACCGCTCGAAGGCCAGCTCGCCGTTGCGCAGGTCATCAAGAACCGCGTCGAATCGGGCCGCTACGCCAACAGCATCTGCGGCGTGGTCTACCAGCCCGGCCAGTTCACTTTCGCCCATAACCGGTCGCCGGCGTACGGCTCGAACGACTGGAAAGTCGCCCAGGCTATCGCGCTGATCGCGCTGACCGATGGCTACCGTGACGTTGCACCCAAGGCGATGGCATTCCACGCAACGCGCGTTGCCCCCAACTGGAATGACCGCCGTCTGGTCAGCCGCATCGGGAACCACGTATTTTATAAGTAGGCGCAGCCGGCGGGAACCTCCCGCCGAACCCGCCCCGGCCTGCGCCGGGGCACAGGCTTGTGGCTTTGCTATGACGTAACCCGTCGAGCGGGTGAAGCCCCTTCCCGTTCCCCACTTGTTCTACTATTCTCGCGCGCATGGCGAGCACTCCCCCCGACATTCTCACCGCGCAAGACGTCGCGCGCGGCGTCGCGCGCTGGTTCTACGACCACAATATCGCGACGCTCACCGAAGTCCCGCTGAACAACAACCGCCGCGCCGACGTGCTCGGCCTCGGCGCCGACGGCCGCATAACGCTCGTCGAAATCAAGGTATCGATGGCCGACCTGCGCGGCGACCTCAAATGGCCCGAATATCTCGACCACTGCGACCGCTACTTCTGGGCGGTGCCGTTCGGTTTCCCGCAAGCACCCTTTGATGAACCCTGGTTCCAGCCCAACCGTGCCGGGCTGCTCGTGGCCGATCGCTGGGAAGCCGCCGCGCTGCGCGATGCCGCCTGGGTGCCGATGAACGCCGCGCGCCGCAAATCGGAAACGCTGCGGTTTGCGCGGCGGGCGGCGAGCCGGCTTTTGGGTATGGGAGAGCTTCTTTAGGGCCTCCGGCGGGCAGGCCAGCTCTTGTTCAAGATTGAGGCCTGCACCCATTTGTTTGGCGCTCTTCAATCGGGTGCAGGCCTCAGGCCTGCCCGTCGGAGGCCCTTTCTTCGCCTACTGGCAAATTCTGTAGCCGTTCTTGCGCACCAGCATATCGAGGTGGAAATGGTCGCCGTGATACACGTCCGCCCCTGGCCCGAGCACCGTCGTGAAGTCGCTGCAAGCGCCTAACCGCACGCGCTCGATAAAGCTACCGGCCACCGGCTTGCCATCGGCACCGAGCCACTGCGCCCAGCCCGCCGGCAGATCGGCGCGGGCATAGGTGAAGGACGCCATGTCGAGCGCATTGGCGCGGGCGTGCTCGCTGATCTTGGCGCCGGCGATGTGGTTGCGGCTGCGACAGACGTAGGAAGAGGCGTTGGCGATGCTGGTGACGCGCGTTGCCAACACCGACTGCGCAAGCGGTTGCAGCGTGCCCGTCACCCAATGATGCAACGCCGCCACCATCGAGCAGGTAAGCGTCGCGGCGGGTGCCAGTTTGACGCGGGCAATCGCGGTGACTTCGACCGGCGCGGGGGCGCCGCAGCTGTCGGCTGAACCGATCGGCGGCACTGGCTTGGCGGTGACATCAAGCCCGGCCAGCAAACGCGTGCAGTCGACCCGCGCAGCCAAAATGGCCTCGGCCGACCAATTGCCTGACACGCTTGGCGGCGGCGGCACCGGCGTTGTTGCCACCGCCGCCGCTGCCACAAGCGAAAGCAACGCCAAAGCTACTTCGGACTGCGCTTGGCGAGAATCCGCTGCAGCGTGCGCCGGTGCATCTTCAGCCGCCGCGCGGTTTCGGAAACGTTGCGGTCGCAAAGTTCATAGACGCGGGTGATGTGTTCCCAGCGTACGCGGTCGGCCGACATCGGCTCGGCGGGGGCTTCGGCGGTGGTGCCGGTGGCGAGCAGTGCGCCGATAATGTCTTCGGGGTCGGCGGGTTTGGCGAGATAGTCGACTGCGCCGGCCTTCACCGCAGAAACTGCAGTGGCGAGGTTGCCATAGCCGGTCAGGATGACAACGCGCGTTTCGGGCCAGCGGGCCCGCAGTTCGGCGACGAGGTCGAGACCGTTGCCATCACCCAGCCGCATATCGACAACGGCATGGCTGGGGTAGTTTTCGGCGGTAAAGCCGGCGATCGCGCTGCGCGCCTCGGCGACGCTGGCAACGGCGGTGACGGCGAAGCCGCGCCGTTCGAGCATCATCGCCAGGCGCTGGCGGAACGGCGCGTCATCGTCGACGAGCAGCAGCGGCATGCGCACAGCGGCATCGGCGGTGGCAGTCGGTTGGGCGGTGTCGGTCATGGTCATCTTCTTGGTCCTGTTGGTCGTTCAGGTCAGGGGACGTTGAGCGGTGTCGTGGCTTCGATATGGGAGCGCTGCCAGCGAATGTCGACCCGCGCGCCGCCGTGCGGGCGATTGCCGAATTCAAGGTGCGCCCCGGTGCGTTCAAGGAGCGTGGTGGCGATGAAAATGCCCAGCCCGGTGCTCCCCGACCGTGACCGCGACGGGCCGAGATACGGTTCACCTAGGTGCGGCAAAAGTTCGCGGTCGAAGCCGGCGCCATCGTCGCTGACGCGCAGCCGGATTTCGCTCGAATTGGCTTCGAGCCGGATTTCGACCTTCGATCCGGCATGGCGCACGGCGTTCGACACCAGATTGTTGAGGCCATGTAGCAGCTCAGGTGTGCGGCGCAGCCGCAGCTCGGGGGCTTGCGCGGTGTCGATGACGATGGGGACACGCGACGGCGTGACGCCATGGACGACTTCGTGCAGCAGCGCATCTATGGTCAGCAGCGGGAACGGGTCCTCGGCCTCGGCGCGGCGTGCGATGCCGACCAATATGGCACGGCTGCGTGCGGCTTCGGCCTCGAGCAGCCGCACGTCGTCGCCGAAATCGGGATCATTGCCGAGCTGTTCGACGAGTTCGTGCGCGATCAGCGTGATCGTGCCGAGCGGGCCGCCGAGTTCATGCGCTGCCGCCGCCGCAAGTGCGCCGAGTGCCGACAGCCGCGATTCGCGCTCCAATGCCGCCTGCGTGGCGATCAGCGCTTGGGCTCGCCGCCGCGATTCAGCCGATACCAGCCAGACATAGCCGGCGATGAAGATCATGCCGTTGGCGATCGCGATGAAGATGCCGAAATGGTAGATTTCGGGCATCTCGATCGGAGCGCCGCGCCACGGCAACGGCAGCGGCATCCGCGATTCGATGACCAGCACGGTCAACCCCAGCGCCATCATCAGCAGCATGGCGCGCGCCGACAGCAGCGTCGCCGAAATGGTGATCGGCACCAGCAGTAGCACCGCGAACGGATTGGTCAGGCCGCCGGTCAGGAACAGCATGATGCCGGCCTGCGCCATGTCGAACATCAGGTGGAGCAACGCCTCGCGGCCTTCGAGCCGGGCGTTGCGCGGATACAGTGTCGCCAGCCCGACATTGAGCACGGCCGCGGCGGCAATCGCCGAAATCAGCGCCGCCCAGGGCAGCGGGAACTGCAGGTAAAGCCCGACAAAGGCGATCGTCGCGAGCTGGCCGGTAATCGCGATCCAGCGCAACAACACCAGCGTCTGGACGCGCACGCCCGAACGTTCGAGCGCGTCGGCAACGAGAGAGCGCGATTTGTCCATCGCCGGGGTTATAGCGCGCCGCTTTCGCCGCGGCCATGCGACAAGGCGCGCGTGGCGCGGCCTAGAGCGACGGGCCCTGCTGCTGCGGGCTGAGTTTGCGCGCCGGCGCGTCCTTGAGCAGCTTGGCAATCGCACCGCCGCGCGGATCCTGCGCGGCATACTGGCGCGCCGAATAGCCGCTGGCGTGATCGGCGATGTCGGGGTTGGCACCGGCATCGAGCAGCATCTGCGCGGTGACCACATCGCGCCGCTGCACGGCCTTGATCAGCGCGGTTTCACCAAGGTTGTTCTGCGTATCGACGCGCGCCTTGACGATCAGCAGCACGCGCACGCCTTCGGAAAAGCCCGAAATTGCCGCGAGCAGAATTGGTGCATTGCCGTCGTTATCGCGCAGATTGGGGTCAGCACCGGCCTGCAGCAGGAAGCCCATCCATGGCAGGTCGCTGCGCTTGACGACGATGATCAGCGGCGTTTCCCCGGTGTCGCGGTCGCGGGCATTGACGACGGTAGTCCCCGGCTTGTCGATGATTTCACGCGCCTTGGCGACGTCCTTGTCGGTCACCGCCTTGAGGAACGTGTAAGAGTCCGAAAACTGTGCGGAAGCCGGCGCTGCGGCCACCACCAGCATCAGCGCGACTGTAAGCCGCCTCCAGATAATCGACATTCGAGCCTGTCCAACCTATGAAACCTTGCACGCACCTATACTAGCCAGAGCAACCGCCGATGAACAGCCGCACATGAGCAAGCAACGCCTGTCGTTCAAGACAGCGGCTATCGTGCTGCTGCTACTCTGCGCGCTTGGCGGTCTGGTGCTGTGGGCGGTGCAGTCGCCGCGCGCGCCGGCGGGCCCGCTGGCCGGCGCGCAGATCGGCGGACCGTTCACGCTGGTCGACCAGAACGGCCGCACCGTCACCGAAAAGGACTTCGCCGGCCGCTACATGCTGGTCTATTTCGGCTACACTTTCTGCCCCGATGTCTGCCCGCTCGATGTCCAGAAGCTGGCGACAGCGATGCGGACGTTCGAGAAGCAAGACCCCACCCGCGCTGCACAGGTCGTGCCGGTGTTCATCACCGTCGATCCCGAGCGCGATAAGACGCCGGTGCTCAAGGAATTCGTCACGGCGTTCCACCCGCGGCTCGTCGGGCTTGGCGGCAGCGTCGCGCAGGTCGACGCCGCCAAAAAGGCCTTCCGCGTCTATGCCAAAAAGGCCGGCCCTGAAGGTAGCAAGGACTATCTGGTTGATCACACCGCGATGATCTATCTGATGGGCCCCGACGGCGCGCCGATCAGCTTTACCGACCATACCGGCACCGCTGACCAGATCTCTGCCGACCTCGATAAATATGTCCGCTGATACGCCAAAGCCGTTCTGGGAAACCAAGACGCTGCGCGAAATGGACCGCCGCGAATGGGAAAGCCTGTGCGACGGCTGCGGCAAATGCTGCGTCCACAAGCTCGAGGACGAGGAAACCGGCGAACTCCACGCTACCAACGTCGCCTGCCGCTTGCTCAACCGGCGGACGGGGCAATGCAGCGACTACCGCAATCGTCGCGCTCACGTCCCCGAATGCGTGCGGCTGACGCCTGAAAAGGTCGAAACGCTCGACTGGCTGCCCGACAGCTGTGCCTATCTGCGACTGCAGCGTGGCCAGGGCCTCGCTGACTGGCACCCGTTGGTCAGTGGCGACCCCGAATCGGTGCACCGCGCCGGCATCTCGGTGCGCGGCTGGACGATTAGCGAAGACGACGCCGGTCCGCTCGAAGATCACATCATCGAGCCGGGGCGCTAACCCCATGTTCGGGTTGTTCCGCCGCAAGACTCCCGACGCGGTCCCCGATATCGACATTGGCGGCCGCCAGGTCGCCGTCGCGGTCGTCCGCAACGCCCGTGCGCGGCGTATATCGCTGCGTGCCGATGCGGTCCACGGCGTCGTCCGGCTGACGTTGCCGCCGCGCGCGCCGATTCGCGAAGGACTGGCGTTACTCGATGCGCAACGCGGCTGGATCGCGGCGCGCGTCACCAGCTGGCCGCGGCCGCAGCCGTTCGTGCCGGGTGCCCGAATTCCGTTCGAAGGCGGCGAAATGCTGCTCGACTGGCACGAAGATCATCCGCGCGGTGTGCGACGCATGGACACAGTCTTGCGCGTGGGCGGCCCATTATCAACGCTCTCCGGCCGCACGACGCGCTGGCTGCGTGCGCAGGCGCTCGACCGGCTCGAACCCGAAACCCGCGCACTCGCCGCCGCTGCTGGCAAGTCCGTCAGCGCAGTCAGCGTGCGCGATCCGGCGTCGCGCTGGGGCAGTTGCTCGTCGACCGGCGTCATAACTTACAGCTGGCGGTTGATCTTGGCGCCGGCGTGGATCCGCCAGAGCGTCGTCGCGCACGAAGTCGCACACCTCGTCCACCACAACCACGGCCCCGACTTCTGGGCACTGGCGCGGTCGCTCGCCGATGTCGATCCCGGCACGTCGCGGCGCTGGCTGACGGCGCATGGGGCGGCATTGCACTGGGTCGGAAGGACCTCCGGCGGGCAGGCCTGAGGCTCTTAAATCTTCAGGGCAGCAGCGCCCGCACTTCGGGGCTGTTCCATTCGAGCGGCCGCGCCACGCGCCAGACTTCCTTGCCTGCGGCGTCGTACAGGATCGACACTGGCAGTCCCTTGGCGCCGACGGCGATCGCAAAGTTGTTGGGCTGGTCGAGATAGGGTGTCAGCTTGGAAAACGCGTCGGGCTTGAAGCGCTTGTCGACGGCTTTCCAGCCTTCCATGTCCTGCGAAATCGGCAGCACGGTCAGCTGGTCGGTCTTGGCGATGGCGAGCGCGTTGAGCGCCGGCAGTTCGGCGACGCAGGGTGCGCACCAGCTTGCCCACAGATTGACCAGCACCGGCGTACCGCCGAAATCGGACATATGCTTGATGGCGCCGCCGCGGCCTTCGAACGCAAATGTCGGCGCCGGCGTGCCTGCGTGGCTGCGATCGACTGCGACGGTGGAGGCGGCGCTGGCTTGCGGGGTGCCGGCCTTTGCCGTATCGGCGTTGCCATCCGTTGCCGGGGTGCTAGCCCCGCAGGCCTGAAGCGAAACTGTCAGCAGGAGCGTTGCGATTACGACGCGCACATCAAAGTCCAATCAATTGTGGGGCGGCCGCTTCGGGGCGGGCCCGTCTGCCGTGATGCGCGACATTAACGCATCCATCGGCTTCGACAAGCGGCTGTGGCAACAAGACCTTGCGGGCTCCAAGGCACATGCCGCGATGCTTGGTCGCCAGGGCATTGTCGCGACCGCGGATATCGAGGCGATTCTGGCCGGGCTCGAGCAGATCGAAGCCGAATATGCCGCCGGTGGGCTGGTCGAGGATGCGGCACTCGAAGACATCCACATGCACGTCGAAACGCGGCTGGCCGAGCTGATCGGTCCTGCCGCCGGCCGACTGCACACCGCGCGCTCGCGCAACGACCAGGTCGCGACCGACTTCCGGCTGTGGGTGCGTGACGCGGTCGATGCCATCGACGCCGGGCTCGGCGCGTTTGAAGCGGCGCTTCTGGCGCGCGCCGAGGAACATGCCGACAGTGTCATGCCTGGCTTCACACATCTGCAGGTCGCGCAGCCGGTGACACTGGGCCATCACCTGCTCGCCTATGTCGAAATGACGCGGCGCGACCGCAGCCGCTTTGCCGATGCCCGTGCGCGGATGAACGAATGTCCGCTGGGGTCGGCAGCGCTCGCCGGGACCAGCTTCCCGCTCGACCGTGCGTCGGTGGCGTCGGCACTGGGATTCGACCGGCCGACGGCGAACTCGCTCGATAGCGTTTCGGACCGCGACTTCGCGCTCGAATTCCTCAGTTGCGTGGTGATGACCGGGCTGCATCTGTCGCGGTTGGCCGAGGAAATCATCATCTGGGCGAGCCAGATGTTCGGCTTCGTCAAATTGCCCGATGCGTTTTCGACGGGCTCGTCGATTATGCCGCAGAAGCGCAATCCCGACGCCGCCGAACTGGTGCGCGGCCATTCGGGGCGGCTGCTCGGCTGCCTGACTGCGCTCAACGTGACGATGAAGGGCCTGCCACTGGCGTACTCAAAGGACATGCAGGACGACAAGCCGCCGGTGTTCGAAGCCTATGATTTGCTGGCACTCAGCATCGCCGCGATGACCGGCATGGTCGAAACTTTGAGCTTCGACACGGCGCGGATGCGCGCGGCCGCCGCACAGGGATATTCGACGGCGACCGACCTCGCCGACTGGCTGGTCCGCGTCGCCGACGTGCCGTTCCGCGAGGCGCACCACATCACCGGCCGCGCCGTAAAGGCCGCTGAAACCGCCGGCTGCTTGCTTGCCGACCTCCCGCTCGAAACGCTGGTGGCTATCGATGCGCGCATCGACAAGCGCGTCTACGAAGTGCTCAGCGTCGAGGCTTCGGTCGCCAGCCGCACCAGCCTGGGCGGTACCGCGCCGGCCAATGTCCGTGCGCGCATCGCTGCACTGCGCGGCGCATGATGCGTTACGCGCCGCTTCTCGCGCTGCTGCTGCTTGGCGCGTGCGGCCTCAAGGGCCCGCTCGAACCAGTACCGCCGGCGGCGATGCCGGTGGCGCAGCGCGGCCAGACAGTGGCACCGACGCCGGCGCAGATGCTCGTCGTGCCGGTGCAGGCGGCGCCGCAGCGCGTCGATGATCCGGTCAAGAAATCCGAAGAGCGGCCTGATGACCGCTTCAACCTGCCACCGCAATAGCCATGGACCATTTCGAACCCAGAGGCGGCGTGTTGCACGCCGAGGGCGTTGCGCTCGACAAGCTCGCGGCAGCCGTCGGTACGCCCTTCTATTGTTATTCTACCGCGACGCTTGAACGCCACTACCGCGTTTTTGTCGAAGCGCTGGCGCAGGTCGATTCAACCGAGCCGCCGCTGGTCGCCTATGCGGTCAAGGCCAACCCCAACCTCAGCGTCATCGCCACGCTGGCGCGCGCCGGTGCGGGCGCCGATGTCGTGTCGGGCGGTGAAATGCGCCGCGCGCTTGCGGCCGGCGTGCCCGCGAACCGCATCGTGTTTTCGGGCGTCGGCAAGACCCGCGACGAAATGGCGGCGGCGCTGGCGGCGGGCATCTACCAGTTCAATGTCGAATCCGAAGAGGAACTGGCGACGCTCGGCGCGGTGGCGAGCGCACTCGGCCATGTCGCGCCGGTGGCGCTGCGAATCAACCCCGGCGTCGATGCATTGACGCATGCCAAGATCTCGACCGGCAAGGACGAGAACAAGTTCGGCATCCCGCTGGCGCGTGCCGAAGCCGCCTATGCGTTGGCTGCGACGACCCCCGGCATCCGCGCCATGGGCATCAGCGCTCACATCGGCAGCCAGTTGACACAGCTTGCACCGCTCGAAGCAACCTTTGCGCGGTTGGGCGACCTGGTGACGCGGCTGCGCGCCGCTGGGCAAAGCGTCGAACGCGTCGATCTCGGTGGCGGACTCGGTATCCCCTACAAGCGTGATGAACCCGCGCCGCCCAGCCCCGCCGATTATGGTGCGATGGTCGCCAAAGCGACGCGCGGCTGGAACGTCCGGCTGATGTTCGAGCCCGGCCGGATGATCGTCGGCAACGCCGGCATCATGGTGACCCGCGTCATCCTGACCAAGACCGGCGCTGCAAAGCGCTTCGTTGTCGTTGATGCGGCGATGAACGATTTGCTGCGCCCCGCGTTCTACAGCGCATGGCACGACATCCTTGCGATCGCGCCGCGTGCCGGCGAAATGACGGCGACGGTCGTCGGGCCGATCTGCGAAACCGGCGATACCTTTGCCGAAGACCGCGTGCTGACCCCGCTGCAAGCCGGCGATCTGGTGGCGTTCATGACCGCCGGTGCCTATGGCGCGACGATGGCCTCGACCTACAACTCGCGGCCGCTGGTCCCCGAAGTGCTGGTCGACGGCGACAGCTATGCCGTCGTGCGGCCGCGTCTCGATATTGACGCATTGCTTGCGTTAGATGTGATTGCCCCCTGGTTGAAACCACAAGCCAACGAGAGCTGACCAATGATCAAGCCTGTTCGAACCGCTGTTTTCCCGGTCGGTGGGATGGGCACGCGCTTCCTGCCCGCGACCAAGGTGGTGCCCAAGGAAATGCTCCCCGTCGTCGATCGGCCGCTGCTGCAGTACGCCGTCGATGAAGCGCTCGAAGCGGGTATCGAACATTTCGTCTTCATCACCGCACGCGGCAAGGGCGCGTTGGAAGACTATTTCGACATCGCCGGCGAGCTGGTCAACAGCCTGACCGCCAGCGGCAAGACCGCAATGCTGGCGACGCTCGACGGCACGCAGCTGGTCCCCGGCGCCATCGCCTACATCCGTCAGCAGGCGCCGCTCGGGCTCGGCCATGCCGTCTGGTGCGCGCGCAACATCGTCGGCAATGAACCGTTCGCGGTGCTGCTTGCCGATGACCTGATGCACAGCAAGGTCAGCTGTTTGAAGCAAATGGTCGATGCCTATGCCAAGGTCGGCGGTAACGTCATCGCCGTCGAGGAAGTCCCGCACGAACGCACCGGCAGCTACGGCATCGTCACGCCGGGCAAGCGCGACGGCCGGATGACCGAGGTGCTGGGCCTCGTCGAAAAGCCGAAACCCGATGTCGCGCCGTCGAATCTTGCCGTCATCGGCCGCTACATCCTGCAGCCTGAAGTCATGACCATCCTCGGCGAGCATCGCAAAGGCGCCGGCGGCGAAATCCAGCTCACCGACGCGATGGCGCAGTTGATCGGCAAGCAGCCGTTTCATGGCTACACCTTCGACGGCGTCCGCCACGACTGCGGCGACAAGGCCGGGCATATCATCGCCAACATCGCGCTGGCACTCGAACGCGACGATGTCGGGCCGGCGGTGCGCGCCTATATCGATGGGCTGGCCAACGGCTAATCATGCCCGCGTAATTATGGTATGATCCCCAAGCTCCGGCATGGAGCCAGCATAACAGGGGAATTGCCATGATTGCCCGTTACCTCGTTGCCGCCGTTGTTGCGGCCGCAGCGCCCGCCATGGCGCAGATCGAGACTTTCGAACTCTTGCCGACACCGGCTTCGGGCCATTTCCGCGACTATGTTATTAGCGCCGTCGGCGGCACGCTGGAGTTTGCCACAGTCAGCGGGCTCGATGTCAACGTCCGCTACGAATACGACCCGAGCGTACCCGATATTTTCTTCTACAGCATCGAGAACGACGTCGACTGCGATTCGCTCGGCGGCCATTGCAGCTATGATTTCCGCCGGATGGTGACGACGCCGACGCAATTTTTCTTCTCGGTCTATGTGCCCGCCAGCTTCGACCGCTGCGACATCGCCAAGGCGGCCTACGCCGATTACGGCGACCTTTGCGCGAGCTATTCTGATTTGCTGTACGGCCAAGCCTATATCACTTCGAGCGATGGCAGCACCGCGACGCTGCAAGTGCTGCGTGAAGGCGCGGTGCCTGAACCGGCAAGCTGGGCACTGATGATTGCCGGCTTCGGCATGACCGGTGCTGCGCTGCGCCGCCGACATTATCGCACGGCCTGAACGCGCGCGCTTTGGCGCGACACCGAACTGCTGCTAAGCATGGGGCCATGGAAGCCCTGCCGATCTTCGTGCGCCTTGCCGGACAGCCGGTACTGTTGGTCGGCGACGGCGAGGCCGCGGAGGCCAAGGCGCGGCTGATCGAAGCTGCGGGCGGCAGCATCGTGCGCGATGTCGCGTCCGGCGTGCGGCTGGCGTTTGTCGCGCTCGATGACGAAGCCGCCGCAGCCGCCGCTGCGGGCGAACTCAAAGCCGCAGGCCTGCTGGTCAATGTCGTCGACCGGCCCGCGCTTTGCGATTTTACCGTGCCCGCCATCGTCGATCGTTCGCCGGTGCTCGTCGCCATCGGCACCGGTGGCGCATCGGCAACGCTCGCCAAGGCGTTGCGTGAACGCTTTGAGGCGCTGCTGCCAGCAACACTCGGCGATCTGGCGCGGGCAATTCGCGGCGCCCGCGGCGCCGTCACGACACGCCACCCCACGCCCGCCGACCGGCGCCGGTTCTGGGACGCCGCGCTCGCGCCAGGTGGCCGGCTCGATCCGTTCGCGGCAGCGGGCGACGCCGATGCGGCGGTCGCGGCGGCAGTTGCCGGCACAGCGGCTGACGGTGGTGCGACGCTCGTCATCATTGAGCTCGCCTCCGCCGACCCCGATGACCTGACCTTGCGCCAGTTGCGCCACCTCAACCAGGCCGACACACTGTTCCACGGCCCGGGCGTCACCCCGGCGATTCTCGACCGCGCGCGCCGCGATGCCATCCGCGTCTGCGGCGAACCGCCAGCCGACTTGCCGCCCGGGCGGAGCATCTGGCTGCGTTAACGTCGTAAACGCCGCAACTGCGCGCCGCCGCCGCCGTCAATGGTGGAGCAGGAGGAGGCGTCGCATGGATCTATCGGGTCAGGAACATTTCGTTATCGGCGGTGCCAGTGACCGCCGTGCGACACCCGAACGACTGACCAGCGACGAACTCGCCTATGTTGCTGGCGAGCGGCTGCTGCTCAGCGCCAGCCGGCTGCTGCAACGCGCCGATGTCGCGTGCGTCGATATCGAATTGCGCGACGGCGGCCATGTGTCCGGCGTGCGCTTCATCCGGGTCGACGTCCCCATCGCGCTGACCGCGTCGCGTCGTGGCGGCCATGACCAGAGCATCGCGCTCGACCGCGTCATCGGCATCCGGACGATCATGGCGAGTGCACAGGGGCTAGGATAAGGGCCTCCGGCGGGCAGGGACTCGTCCCTGCACCCGACAATTGGGTACAGGCCTCAGGCCTGCCCGCCTGAGGCCCTTAAAAAATCTCGATGGAATCTCCCGGCGCCAGCCGCTCGACCAGCCCCAACAACACCGCGCGCGGCAAGGCCACGCAGCCTTCGGTCGGTTTACCGTCGGGCGCGGCGCAATGCAGGAAAATCGCGCTGCCTGCACCAGCGACGGGCGGTGTGTCGTTGTGGCCGAGCGTTACGATGACGTTGTAAAGCCCATCGTCGCGCCACAGGCGTTCGGCGGAATGACCATGCGGATGGCGCACCGGGCGGTTGTAGGCGGGGTCGACGTTGTCATCGGACCAGCCGTCATCGGGGCGCAGCCAGCGCCACGGCAATGACGTCGCGGGCAGCGCGACCCGGTCGGGCCGCAGCAGCAGCGTGCGCAGCGGCCAGTGCCCGAGCGGTGTAGCGCCGTCACCTTCGCGTTTGGCGTCTGCCGGAATGGCACCGCTGCGGCCGATGGTGCACGGCCAGGTCTCACCGAAGGCCGACAGCGTGCGCGCCGACGTATCGACGCGCAGGGTCACAGCAGATGCCCGCTGCGGTCGCGTTTGGTGGCGAGATAGGCGACGTTGTGCGGGTTGGGCGGCATTTTGTGCTCGACGCGTTCGGTGACGGAGATGCCGCGCTCGGTCAGCGCCGCGACCTTGTCGGGGTTGTTGGTGAGCAGCCGGATGCGATCGACGCCGAGCAGCGCCAGCATGCGTGCGGCGAGTTCGAAATCGCGCTCGTCCGATTCGAAGCCGAGGCGCAGGTTGGCGTCGACAGTGTCGAAGCCCTGGTCTTGCAGCGCATAGGCGCGCAGCTTGTTGATCAGGCCAATGCCGCGGCCTTCCTGCTGCAAATACAGCAATATGCCGCCACCGGCGTCGGCGATTGCGGCAATCGCGGCGCGTAGCTGCGGCCCGCAGTCGCATTTGAGCGAGCCGAGCACGTCACCGGTCAGGCACGCTGAATGGAGCCGGGTCAACACCGGTGGCGCGGGCTCGCCGGCCGCGCGGTCGCTGGCGAACACCGGGCCGATGACTAGCGCCAGATGCTCGGGGCCGCCTTCCAATGGCCGGAATGCAACGACTTCGGTATCGGGGGCGCCGTCAAGTGGCAGCCGCGCGCGCGTTACCAGTTTCAGGCTTTCGGCGCGGACGTAGCCGAGCACAGCGTCCACATTGACGGTCAGGGCGTCGCCACGCTCGCCATCGACCGCGAACAGTGCCGGCAGCAGCCCACCGGCCTTCGCGAGCCGGATCGCCGCGGCGGCGGCATTTGCCTGGTCGCCGAGTTCGACGGCGCGGAACGGGCCCTTGAACGGCGAATCGAGATCGCGCACCGGATCGGCAATGGCGACGCTGGCGGCGAGGTCCATCCACGGCGCGCGCGCGATGCGGACGACGCTGGTGCCTTCGGCGGCACGCTGGTTGGTGATGTGGAGCAGCGCGGCGCGCGGGCGCGCGATCAGCAGGTCGGCGCGCGTCCCGGCGTCGAGCGCAGCGAGGCTGGCGCTGTCGGCCAGTTCGACGGCGAGCACCGTCAGCGCAGCACCCGCGTCCGTCAGCGTGACGGGTTGACCCCGGCGCAATTCATCGACGGCGCGCGCGACCTGCTGCGCGCCGGTCTTTGCAGTCGCGCTCACAGCGCCAGCTCGACAAGCTGCGGGATATGGTCGGAAGGTTTACCCCAGTTGCGCGCGTCCTCGACGATTTCGAAGCGCGTCGCCTTGTCGGCAATCGCCGGGCTGGCCCAGATGTGATCGAGGCGGCGGCCGCGGTCGGAGGCCTTCCAGTCGGCAGCGCGGTAGCTCCACCAGGTGTAGAGGCGCTGCGGTGCCGGTACGAAGCGCCGGCCGAGATCGACCCAGTCGTGCGCAGCGGCGAGCCGCGCCAGATGCTCGACCTCGATCGGCGTGTGGCTGACGACATCGAGAAGCGCCTTGTGGCTCCAAACGTCCGATTCGAGCGGTGCGATGTTGAAATCACCGACAATCAGCGTCGGCTCGCGCAAATTTGCCGACCAGCGCGTCATGCGCTCAAGAAACGCCAGCTTCTGCGCAAATTTGGGATTCTTCGCGGTATCGGGGATATCGCCGCCGGCGGGCACATAGACGTTCTCGACCAGCAGCCCATTCGGCAGCCGCGCGCCGATATGTCGCGCCTCGCCATTGTCCTGCCAGTCATAGCGGCGGTCTTCGATCAGCGGCAGCTTCGATAGCATCGCGACGCCGTGGTGCATCTTCTGGCCGTTGAGCAGGCGGTAAGTATAGCCCAACGCTTCGAACGCGGCGTGCGGGAAGTCATTGTCGATGACCTTGGTTTCCTGCAGGCACAACACATCGGGCGCATGCTCGCGCAGGAAGCGCTCGACGATGTCGAGCCGGAAGCGCACCGAATTGATGTTCCAGCTCGCGACGGTGATGGCGTTGGTCATGGCTTGATTTAGGGACACAGCGCGCGCGCGTCACCCCGAATGTTCAAGGCGCTGTCCGATGATGCCAGGCCCCAGAAACAGTATGGCCCCCGCTCCGGGGGCATGGAGCGGGGGCCGGTCTGCGCTCGTCACGCAACGGCAGCAATGTCGACGCGGGCAACAGGGGGGCAATCCCGGGCCGATTCGCTTGCCGTAGTTTCTAAATACGACCGCCCACCTTGCCCCTGAATGAACAAACACGACATTTTTAGAAATCTTTGCGCGGCCGCGATTTTTTCGGAGCCGGCAGATTTGGCAGAAGAGCCTCCGGCGGGCAGGGCCTTGGCCCTGCACCCATATGATTGCGTCGGTGTACAAATAGATGCGCTGGGAATCTGTGCACCGGCCCAATTATCGGGTGCAGGGGCAAGGCCCTGCCCGCCGGAGGCCCTTAGTGCTTAATGGCTCAGTGCGTCTTGCCCGGTACGACCTTCGGGCGCGGATCGCGGAAGGTGAAGCGCGCCTTGGGAATTTCGACATTGTAGCGAATGTTTTCCAACCGGACTTCGGTGAGGTTGTTCTGCGCATCGAGCGCGGTCCAGCCGAGCAGTCGCAGTCCGCCGGGTGCGGCGGAGTCGGGCCGGAAGGCCAGGGTGATGGCGCCATATTCGGGGTGCTTGGGGTCACGCGCTTCGACGGCGATCAGTCCCGGCGGGCCGTCGACGATGCGGGCGAAGCGCGCCAGGTCCGAATCGGCATTGATCAGCACGCCGAGCGGCGTGTTGCGAATCGGCCATTGCGAGACCTGGCTGACTTCATAGTCGATGAAGCTCAGCCAGTTGCCATTGGCGACGATGAGGATCGGCGCCTTGGCGTATTGGAAACGGATCTTGCCGGGCCGCGCCAGCGACAATGTGCCCGCGAGTTGGGTGCCATTGGCGGCGGTCTGCACGAAATCCGCCGTCATCGTGGTGGTGGCACGCAGCGATCCGCGCACGGTTTCGAGCGATGCGGGCTCCGCGGCGTGCAGCGCGACGGGCAGCAACAGCAGCGCAGCCGCAGCTAGGCGCAGGCGCAATGGGTTCATGGTAACGGCGACTCCCGGCGGTGGTGCATGCTGCCTAGAAGTAACGCATGCGCTTGAACAGGGTTTGAACCGTCGCGCCAAAAAGCAAACGGGGCGCCGCACACTGCGACGCCCCGCTGTTTGGCCGTTCGGCCGCAGTGAGTTCAGGCGACGGCGACGGCGACGCGGCGGCGGCGCAGCGTGCCACCCATGACGCCGAACCCGGCAACCAGCATCGCCCAGCTGGCGGGTTCGGGAACCGCGGCGGTGTCCATTTCGACGCCCATCATGTTCGCCGGACCGATGTCGCCAAACAGCCCCGGGTCAGCCGAATAGGTGCCGGGCTGCAGGTTCGGATCAAGCGGCGTCGCATATTTGCCGACGATAAACTCGAACGCCGGAATCGAGGCGCCACCGGCATATGTGCCGCCCGTGTATTTGACGTTATTGAAATAGCCGAACGAGTAACGCAGCGAAAAGCCGTTGGCGAGCAGCGGGTCGCTGAAGCCGATATAGGCGCCATCCGAGGTTGAATCGAGGAAATCGAGCGAGGTCCAGGCGCTGGTGCCATATTTGATTTCAAGCCCGACCAGGACAACCGAAGTCGCATAGGCGCCCGTCGGCATAACGCCGCGGATCCACAGCGTATCGGCGCCCTTGGTGACGGTGCCCGATTTGGCATATTTGCACGACGTGATGACGCCCGTCGCGTTGGGGCAGCTGCCGCTGACGAAGGTGGAAGTGAGCTTGCCGAGGCTGGTATAGGCCAGCAGCGGTGTCGTGCCGGCCGGGTTGAGCGTGTTGGTCGATGCCCATTTGACGTCACCGCTTTGCAGGACTCTGCCCGTAGCGTCCAGGACGGCATGTTCGTAGGTCGTGGTGCTGCCCCATTGCATCACGGCGCTACCATAGGTCGTAAATGTGTTCGTTGAATTCTGCGCCGCAAAATCGGCGTCGCTGATTGCTGAAAGCCAGGTTGCGGCATGTACCGGAACCGTCGAGCACAGCACCGCCCCCACAGCAACTGCCGTTAGTTTTTTCCCAAACATCAATATGCTCCCTGGCGCATAACAAACCGCGCTATGATCAAACTATCCACAAGCGAATGCACAATTAAAGTGACAATCGTGACAATTAACCTTTCAAAGTCGCTGTAAAGACGGGAATTTTTGTTGCTGCGTTAACCAGTTCACGCCGGATTGGACTGCGAATCGGTCCGAATCGGATGAAAGATTCACATTATGCGTGGAACCAATGTCGATTCGGTTCGTCGGATTTTCCCGCCTCTTTGCCGGCGCCGTTCAGGCGCGCGGATGCGCGTCGCGGTAGACATCGAGCAGCCGCGCGGCATCGACGGCGGTATAGATCTGCGTTGATGAAAGACTGGCATGACCCAGCAATTCCTGGATCGCGCGCAGGTCAGCGCCGCGCGCCAGCAGATGCGTTGCAAAGCTGTGGCGCAGCGCGTGTGGTGTAGCACTGGCCGGAAGACCGAGCGCCGTGCGGGCAGCCGCCATCGCGCGGCGCACCAACTCAGGCGCCAATGGCCCGCCCCGCGCGCCGCGAAACAGCGGCAGCGCGGATCCCGTCGCATAGGGGCACAGCGCAACATAGGCGTCGATCGCGGCGCGTACTTGTGCGAGCAGCGGCACAACGCGGGTCTTGTTGCGCTTGCCGGACACCGTCAGCGTTTCGCCGAGCGGCAGCGCCGCGCCGGTCAGCGCCAGCGCTTCGGCAATGCGCAATCCCGCGCCGTAGAGCAGCAGCAGCACTGCGGTGTCGCGCGCTGCGATCCAGGCTTCGTCGTGCGTGTCGCCCGCACCGTCGGCGAGCGCGACCGCGTCGGCGGGTGTCACCGGGCGCGGGACGCGGCGCGGAATCTTCGGCGATGCCAGCCCGGCCAGCCCCTCGCAGACGATGCCGTGCTGACGCGCCGCCCAAGCAAAGAAGCTGCGCAGCGCGGAAACCTCGCGCGCCACCGAAATATTGGCCAGCCCGTCGGTGCGGCGGTGTGCGAGATAGGCGCGGAAGTCATTTTGCGTCAGCGCGGCGAGCGCCCCGTCATTCACCGGCCCACCGATATGGTCGACCAGAAACGCGACAAAGCTGTGCAAACTGGCAGCGTACGCGCGCACCGTATGCGGTGAAAGCCGCCGCGCATGCGTCAGGCTATCAAGCCATTCGACCACCAGTGCGGTGGCCGGCTTGCTCACAGGATGGACTGACCCGTCTTCGCCCAATCCTCAAGGAACGCCTTGAGGCCGTTATCGGTCAGCGGGTGCTTGAAAAGCTGGCGGATGACGTTCGGCGGCATCGTCGAGACATCGGCGCCGATCTTCGCGGCCTGCAGCACATGCACCGGGTGGCGGATGCTGGCGACAAGGATTTCGGTGCGATAATCGTAGTTGTCGTAGATCTGCTTGATGTCGGCAATCAGATCCATGCCGTCGAACCCGACATCGTCATGACGGCCGACGAACGGCGAAATGAACGACGCGCCGGCCTTGGCCGCGAGTAGCGCCTGCGTCGCCGAAAAGCACAGCGTCACGTTAACCTTTACGCCGTCATCGGTCAGCCGCTTGCACGCCTTCAGCCCGTCGAAGGTCAGCGGCAGCTTGATGCAGATATTGTCGCCGAGCGTCAGCAGCTTCGCCGCTTCGCGCAGCATCGAGTCGGTGTCTGTCGCGACAACCTCGGCGCTCACCGGCCCATCGACCAGCTTGGCGATTTCGGCGATGACTTCGAGGAACTTGCGCCCAGACTTGGCAATCAACGTCGGGTTGGTGGTGACGCCGTCGAGCAGGCCGGTGGCCGCCAGATCGGCAATTTCGGCAGTATCGGCGGTATCGACGAAGAATTTCATGGCGGGCGCGACCTTTCTGGAATGCCGCCCTTGTAACGCGCCACGGCGCGCGGCGCTACTACGGCCGCAGAGCTTTTCTTTGCATCGGGCCCGCGCACTTCCTACCTAGGCGGGGTGACCAATTCCCCGATTCCCCGCGTCCGTGTCCTCGTTCTGCAGCACGGGCTGGGCGCGCTCGACTATGCCGCGCCGCCCGAAATGGCGCTGGCGCCGGGCGATATCGTGCGTGTGCCGCTGGGGCCGCGCGAAATCGTCGGCGTCGTCTGGGAAACCGAGGCGCTGGCGGCGAACGAAGTGCCCGACGCGAAGTTGCGCGCGGTGCGCGGACGCTATGACGTACCGCCCGTACCCGCGCAGATGCGGCGGCTGATCGACTGGGTCGCGGACTATTACATGGCGCCGCCGGCGTCGGTGCTGCGTATGGCGCTGTCGCTGACCGCGCTCGAACCGGCGCGCAAGCTGATCGAGTATCGGCTCGGCGGCGCACTGCCGACGCGGGCGACACCGCAGCGGCTGCAGGCCATCGAGCGCCTCGAAGGCCGCCAGGGCAGCCCGCGCGAACTCGCCGCTGCTGCCGAGGTCTCCGAGGCGGTGATTCGCGGGCTGATCGCCGGTGGCACGCTGGTTGCCGTTGACGCTGGCCCCGAACGCGCACCGCCGCAGCCCGATGCCGATTTCGCGCAGCCCGTGCTTAGCTATGAACAGGCGGTCGCTGCTGCTGATCTCGTCGCGGCCGTCGATGCGCACGCCTTCGCGCCTTTCCTGCTCGACGGCGTGACGGGTTCGGGCAAGACCGAAGTCTATTTCGAAGCTGTCGCCGCGGCGTTGCGCGCCGCCGATGACGGGTTGGGCGGGCAAATTCTGGTGCTCGTCCCCGAAATCGCACTGACCGCGCCGTGGCTCGAACGCTTTGCCGCGCGCTTCGGCTGCGCGCCACTGGCGTGGCATTCCGATTTGCGCGCCAGTGAGCGCCGCCGCGCTTGGCGCGCGGTGGCGGATGGCGGCGCACGCGTCGTCGTCGGCGCGCGCTCGGCGCTGTTCCTGCCGTTCGTCAACCTGCGCCTCATCGTTATCGATGAAGCCCATGAAGCGAGCTTTAAGCAGGAAGACGGCGTCAGCTACCACGCGCGCGACGTTGCGGTGATGCGCGCACAGGCCGAAAACATCCCGATCATCCTCGCCACTGCCACCCCGGCGATTGAAACGCGCGTTCAGGTCGCACGCGGCCGCTACACCGAACTCAAACTGCCCAGCCGCTTCGGCGGCGCACAACTTCCCGACATCGACACCATCGACCTGCGCAGCAACCCGCCGGTGCGCGGCCGCTGGATCAGCCCGCCGCTGCTCGCGGCGCTGCGTAACAACCTGCAGATCGGCGAACAGTCGCTGCTGTTCCTCAACCGCCGCGGCTATGCGCCGATGACGCTGTGCCGGGCGTGCGGCGAACGCATCGAATGCCCGCAATGCACCGCCTGGATGGTCGAACATCGCCTCACCCAACGACTGATGTGCCACCATTGCGGCTATCAGACGCCGCCGCCGCCGGCCTGCCCGGCGTGCGGTGCAGAGGGCATGCTCGTGCCGTGCGGCCCCGGCGTCGAACGCGTCGCCGAGGAAGTCGCGCAAGTCCTCCCTGACGCCCGCGTCGCGCTGGTGACGTCGGACACCATCTACTCGCCGGCGCGCGCCGCCGCGCTCATCGCATCGGTCGACGCCGGCGACATCGACATCCTGATCGGCACACAGCTGGTGACCAAGGGCTACCACTTCCCAAATCTGACGTTGGTCGGCGTCGTCGATGCCGATCTCGGCCTCGCCGGCGGCGATCTGCGCGCCGGTGAACGCACCTTCCAGCAAATCGCCCAGGTCTCGGGTCGCGCCGGCCGTGGCGCCAAGCCCGGCCGTGTGCTGCTGCAAACCCACCAGCCCGAAGCCCGCGTCATGCAGGCGCTGGTCCACTATGACGCCGAAGGCTTTTACGCCGCCGAAACCGCGCAACGCGAAGAGCTCGGCATGCCGCCGTTCGGCCGCCTCGCCGCGATCATAATCTCCGGCCCCAACGAAGCCCAGGCCAGCGCCACCGCGCGCGCCATCGGCCGCGCCGCACCCAAGATCGACGGCATCAATGTGCTGGGCCCCGCCCCCGCACCGCTGTCGATGCTGCGCGGCCGCTACCGCTTCCGCTTGCTCGTCCACGCCCGCCGCAGCGCCGATGTGCAGGGTATGATTCGCGGCTGGCTCGGCGGCATCGAGGTGCCGAGCGCTGTGCGGGTGGCGGTGGATATCGATCCGCATTCGTTTTTGTAGGGCCTCCGGCGGGCAGGGGTGACCCCTGCACCCTATTGTTTTGGCGCACCTAGCCACCAGTCCTGGCGCCAGCCGGCGATGTCGGTGATGGCGGCTCCCGCGGCGTCGCGCGCCGGGACGTAGCGGAAACGGGCTTCGATGAGCCGGCAGGTCGTTTCATCGAGTATCGCCGAGCCGCTTGAGGATACCACGTGGCAATGTTCGACGCCGCCGTCGGCGCGCACGTCGAAATGTACCGTTACTGCACCGCCAACGCCTGCGGCGCGCGCCGCCTTCGGATAGTCGCCGTTGCTGATGCTGCCGCTTGCCCAGCGTGCGCGGACGATTCCGCCGCCGCTGCCATTGCCGGTGCCACCGCCAACGGCGGCACTGCCAGTGGCGCCATCAACGGTCGGTGCGCTCGGTGCGGCGTCGGCAACAGGTATGGCGATCGGCGGCAATGCAGCGGGTAACGGTGCCGGCACGGCGGCCTTGGCCGGTGTCGCGGGCACTGCGGTGGGCGGCGGTGGCGGCGTGGGGGGCGGCGCAGCGATGTTGGCCAGTTCGATCGCGGACGTCGGTGGCTGTGCGGCCGGCACGACCGACCGCAACAGCAGCGTCAGCAACGTCACATGCACCGCGATCACGATCACGGCGATGCCGAAGCGGCGAGGGGATGCGTCGGTCATGTACCGTGCAGGTGCGATTCGCCGCCGGCAAATTCAAGCGCCCACCAAACAATCGGGTGCAGGCCTCAGGCCTGCCCGCCGGAGGCCCTTAAACCGTGGAATCCATCACCACGTCGATCAGCAATGGCGCATTGGTCGACAGCCCGCGCGCCAAAGCCTCGCGCAACCCATCGAGCGTTTCGACGCGCACCGCGGCGACACCCTGTGCTTCGGCCAGTCCGACAAAGTCGATAGGCGGGTCGGTGAAGTCCATTGCGACAAACACGTCTTCGCGCGCGCTGTGGTCTCCGATGGCGCGGGTGCGTTGTTTGAGGATGCGGTAGCTGCGATTGTTGAGGATGACGAAGACCAGCGGCAGCCGGTAGTGCGCGGCGGTCCATAGCGCCTGGACCGAATACATCGCGCTGCCGTCGCCCGAAAGCGCCACCACCGGCCGGCCGGGTTTGGCGAGCGCGGCGCCGATGGCCTGTGGCAGTCCCATGCCGATGCCGCCGCCGCGCATGCCAAAATAGCTGTCGGGGTGGTTCGACGGAATGAGGTGGCGGATGAAGTTCATGCCGCTCGACAGTGCTTCTTCAATGACGATGGCGTCGTCGGGGAGCAGTTGGCCGATGGCGTGGATGACCGGCATCGGGCGCAGCGGCAGCAGCTGCGCCTCGGCTTCGGCCTTGGCGACGAGTGCTGCCTTGGTCGCGGCGAGCTTGGCGGCGACGGCGTCGGAGCGGTCGGTCGCGGGCGCCATCAGGCTGGCGACGGCGCTGGTCAGGTCGGGGAGCGTTGCCTTGGGCTCGCCGAGGATCGCGGCGGCAGCGGGGAAGTTCTTGCCGATTTCCCAGGCGTCGGTGTCGATGTGGACCAGCGGCATGCCGGGTGGCAGCGCCTCGATGCCGGCGGCTTGGCTTTGGGTCAGCAGGTCGGCGCCGACCGAAATGACGAGGTCATAATCCTTGAGCGCAGCGCGATAGGCCGGCGTCATGCGCGGGATGCTGCCGCCGTAGAGTCGGTGCGACGCCGGGAAGGCGGCGGTGTTCGCCATGCCCTCCAAATACACCGGCGCGCCGATCAGTTCGGCGAGTTCGGCGAGTTCGGCGTAGGCGTCACTGCGCGGCACGGCGTCGCCGGCGAAGATCACCGGGTTTTCCGCGTGCGCAATCATTTCGGCGGCGAGGTTGATCGCGGCAGTGTCGCCGCGCACGCCCGTAGCGACGCGCGTTGGTGCCAGAAGATCGAGGTTTTCGATCGAATTGGTCAGCAAATCACCCGGAATCGACAGGAAAACTGGCCCCGTCGGGTGCGTCAGTGCAACTTTGGCGGCGCGGCGAACGGCGCGCGGCAGGTCTTCGAGCCGCGTCACCTCATACGACCATTTGCACAGCGGCCGCGCCATCGTGGCCAGGTCATCCCACAGCAATGGCTCGGTCAGTGCGATCGTGGTGTCCTGCTGCCCCGCCGTCACTAGCACCGGCGAACCGGCCTTTTTGGCGTTGTAGAGCATGCCCATCGCGTTACCGAGACCGGGCGCTGCATGCAGGTTGCAAACAGCGAGCCGCCCCGATGCCTGCGCATAGCCATCGGCCATCACCATGACGATGACCTCGTTCAAGCCGACGATGTAGCGGATGCGCTTTTCGACGACCATCGCGTCCATCAGCGGCAATTCAGTGGTGCCGGGATTGCCGAAAATCGTGTCGACGCCTTCGCTCGCCAACAGGTCGAGCAGGATGTGTTTGCCGGTGGTCATGCTAAGTCCATGGATAAAAGGGCCTCCGGCGGGCAGGGGTGAACCCTGCACCCGAATTCTGGGTTGGCGCTACATTAGCCAAGGTCGCGACGACAAACAAACAGGTGCAGGGGCAAGCCCCTGCCCGCCGGAGGCCGTTAGAGTCTGATTCTCACTGAATTTGCATGCGCCGGCAGCCCTTCGGCATCCGCCAGCACCGCCGCCGCAGGCCCGATCACGGCCAATCCGGCAGCACCGCAGTCGAGGAAAGTCGTGCGCTTCATGAAGTCGGTGACCGACAGACCAGAGGAGAAACGCGCGCGCCGCCCGGTCGGCAACACATGGTTCGGGCCGCCGACATAGTCGCCCGCCGCTTCGGGGGTGTGGCGCCCGAGGAACGCCGAGCCGGCATGGCGGATGCGCGCGAACAGTGCATCGGGGGCGTCGACCATCAGTTCGATATGCTCGGGTGCCAACCGGTCGATCAACGGCAACGCCGCGTCGAAATCGGACACGATGATGATCGCCCCGAACGCGTCCCAGCTGGCGCGTGCCGTCGCCTCGGTGGAAAGCGCGGCGAGCTGGTGTTCGACGGCTGCCTCGACGGCTTCCGAAAACTGGACCGAGTCCGTGATCAGGATCGACTGGGCTGTGCGGTCATGCTCGGCCTGGCTGAGCAGGTCGGCGGCAACCCATTCGGGGTTCGACTTGGCGTCGCTGACGACGACGATCTCGCTGGGGCCGGCGACCATGTCGATGCCGACGGTGCCGTAGAGCTGGCGCTTGGCCTCGGCGACCCAGGCGTTGCCGGGGCCGACGATCTTGTCGACGGGCGCGATGCTGGCGGTGCCATAGGCGAGTGCCGCGACCGCCTGTGCGCCACCGATGCGGTAGACCTTGTCGACGCCGGCGAGTTCGGCGGCGACCAGCACCAGCGGGTTGAGCCGGCCGGCGGGGGTCGGCGTGACCATCACCAGCCGCTCGACGCCGGCAACCTTGGCGGGAATGGCATTCATCAGCACCGATGACGGATAGCTCGCCAGCCCGCCGGGCACATACAGACCTGCGGCTTCGACCGCCGACCAGCGGTAGCCGGCGCGGACGCCCGCAGCGTCGGTCGCGTCATGGTCGGCGGGGCGCTGTGCGGCGTGGAAGGCACGGATGCGTGTCGCCGCAAGCTCGAGCGCGGCAGTCGTCGCGGCGGGCACTTGCGCGCGCGCTGCGGCAATTTCGGTAACGCTGACTTCAATACCGCTGGTTGCCAGATCGATGCGGTCGAACTTCGCGGTCAGTTCAAACAGTGCTGCGTCGCCGCGGGCGCGGACATCGGCAATGATCGCTGCGACGTCGTTGGCGACACCTGCATCGCTTTCACGTCGTGCTTCGACCAGCGCGGTGAACGCTGCGGCGAATCCGGCGTCGCGCGCGTCAAGCCGCTGCATCGGCCACCGCCCGGCGGAACTTCTCGACAAGCGGCACCACCGCCGGATTGGTCTTGAACGCCGCGCGGTTGACGATCAGCCGTGAGCTGATTTCGGTGATGACTTCAACTTCGGCGAGGCCGTTTTCGCGCAACGTCACGCCGGTCGAAACGAGATCCACGATCCGCGAACTGAGCCCGAGCAACGGTGCCAGCTCCATCGCGCCGTTCAATTTGACGCATTCGGCCTGCACGCCGCGCTTGGCGAAATGCTGGCGGGTGATGTTGGGATATTTGGTGGCGATGCGGACATGGCTCCAGCTACGCGGATCGTCGTTCGCCGCCTGCTCGGCGGGCTCGGCGACCGACAGGCGGCAGCGTCCGATGCAGAGATCGACCGGTGCGTAGATTTCGGAAAAGTCGAACTCCATCAGCACGTCGTTACCGGCAATGCCCAGCTGCGCGGCGCCATGCGCGACAAAGGTCGCGACATCGAAGGCGCGGACGCGGATCACCGCGATGCCGGGGACGTTGGTGCTGAACTTGAGCGCGCGGCTGTTCTCGTCCGAAAAGGCCGGCTCGGGGGTGATGCCGACGCGCGCCAGCACCGGCAGCGCTTCCTTGAGGATGCGGCCTTTGGGCAGCGCGATGATGATCTCGTCGGTCATGATGGCGCAGGCTCTACCCGCGCGGCGGTTGCGCGTCCAGCATCAGGGTGCCACTACGGGCACTCCAAGGCAAAGAGGTCGATGTGGCGGAAGCGGATGTGCGTACGGTGTTCGCCAAACAGGGCGATTGGTGCCGGCGCCTCGACGCGCCGCTTATGGGCCGCGTCTGCGACACGCTGGCGCGCGTCCTCGACGATTCGACGCCCACCGGCCGCGCGGTGTTGGGCTGGTCCGGCGACGGCTTCGCCGATGCGCTGCCAATGCGCCTGACCGGCGGGCTCAACGCGCTGGCGCGGCGCGGTAACCTACCCGCGCTGGCTGCTTGCTATCCGCCAAATCCGACACCGTCTGACGCCGCGCTCTCAGCCGCACTTGCCGACGGCCTGCGCGACGACCGGCTACTCGACTGGCTTGCCGGTGCGCCGCAAACCAACGAGGTAGCGCGTTCTGGCGTTCTAATGCCGGGGCTGCTGTTCATTGCGGACAAGACCGGATTGCCGTTGGCGCTGTTCGAACTCGGGGCCAGCGCCGGGCTGAACCTGCGGCTCGATGACTATGGCTATGTGCTCGGCGGGCAGCGATTCGGCCGGGAAGATGCTCCCTTGACGCTGGCGCCGCGGTGGGACGGCGCACCGCCGCCTGCAGCGCCGCTCAAGGTCGTCGCGCGGCGCGGCGTCGATCTCAATCCGCTCGATCTGCGCGATCCCGCGACGCGCGAGAAGCTGCTGGCGTTTGTCTGGCCGGAACAGGTCGAGCGCGTGCATCGCCTCGAGGCCGCGATTGCAGCGTTCGTTGCCGACCCCGTCGCGCTCGACAAGGCCGACGCCGCAGACTGGGTCGAATCGTTGGTCGCGCCGCGAGAGGGTGTTGCGACAGTGGTGTTTCACAGCATTGCCTATCAATATTTCCCTGCCGCCACGCAGGCACGCATCGCTGCACATATGGCCAGCGCCGGCGCTACCGCGACCGCTGCCGCACCGTTGGCTTGGCTGCGCTTCGAACTCGATGACGCCAGCGCAGGCGCGCCGCCGACGCTGCGGCTGACACTGTGGCCCGGCGGTGAATATCTGCTAGCCCGCACGCACCCGCATGGTGCGGTGGTGCATTGGCTTGGCGCAGAAAGCCCCGCATGAGCGCACCCCGCCTGATTCTCGCCTCGGCCAGCCCGCGCCGCGTCGCCTTGTTGGCGCAGATCGGCATCACCGCCGATGCCGTCGATGCGGCGGATATCGACGAATCGGTGTTTGGTAACGAGCGCCCCGCGGATCACGCTGCGCGGCTGGCTTGGGCCAAGGCATCAATTGTCGCGCAGCGTCACCCCGGCGCGGTTGTGCTCGGCGCCGATACAGTGGTTGCAGTCGGGCGACGTATCCTGCCCAAGGCTGAATCGGATGCGCAGGTGCGCGCCTGCCTCGAACTGGTATCCGGGCGCCGCCATGATGTGCTGACTGCCGTTACCGTTGTCGATGCGGCGGGCAACCCACACCACCGGATGTCGACGACGACGGTGATCTTCAAGCGTCTGTCGGCTGCCGAAATCGACGCCTATGTCACCAGCGGCGAGGGGTTGGGCAAGGCCGGCGGCTATGCCATCCAGGGTCGCGCCGAAGCGCTGGTGCGGCGCGTGCAAGGCTCATGGTCGGGGGTCGTGGGGCTGCCGCTGTTCGAAACACGGACGCTGCTGTCGGGAGCGGGCATCGATGTCTGAAACAGCCTTGATCGAAATCGGTATCGGCGAGACGCGCGCGCTGGTGCTCGACGGCGAAATCGTAGTCGAAGCGCATGTCGAACGCGATGACGGCGGTTTGCGTGCCGGTGACCTGTGGGCGGCGCGGCTGGCGAAGATCCTTGTGCCCGGGGTGCGCGGCATCGTGCTTGCAGGCGACGCCGAAGCGCTGCTCGAACCGCTGCCGCCAGGGTTGACCGAAGGCGCGCTGGTGCGCGTCGAGGTGGTGCGCGAGGCGATTCCCGAAGCCGGGCGGCTGCGGCTCGCCAAGGTTGCTGCGCGCGCCGGGGCGATACGCGGCCCGGGAAGAATCAGTCATGGCCCCGACCTTGTAGCTCGACTGCACGCACGCCGCCTGCCGGTCACTGAAACCAGCGGCTATGGCGCCGACCGGCTCGAAGAAGCGGGCTGGAGCGAAACGCTCGAAGCCGCCACCACGGGCCATAAGGCGTTTTCGCATGGACTGCTGACAATTTCACCGACGCCGGCGATGACAGTGATCGATATCGACGGGGCGGCGGCGCTCGAAGTCCTTGCGCTCTCGGCAGCTGATGCCGCCGCCGCCGCGATTCGCTGCTTCGACATCACGGGCTCGATTGGGATCGATTTCCCGACTGTCGCCGACAAGGGCGTACGCACGCGCATCGGCGAGCTGCTCGATGCCGCATTGCCCAAGCCGTTCGAACGCACTGCCGTCAACGGCTTCGGTTTCGTGCAGATCGTCCGGCCTCGGCAGCGCGCCTCGCTGGTCGAGCTGTTGCGCGCGACGCCGGTCGCCAGTGCCGCACTGGCGCTGCTGCGCGCAGGCGAGCGCGCCGTCGGCGCGGGTGACCGCGTGGTGACGGCAGCACCACCGGTCATCGACTGGCTGACGGCGCGCGCCGACCTGACCGAAGAGCTCGAACGGCGTTGCGGCGCGCGCGTGCGCTTGCAGGCGGACGCTGCACTCGCTACCGCGGCCGGACATGTCGCCACGATCCCCCGCTGAGGCCAAGTGCCCGATCTGCCGCCGGCCGACGCTGGCGGCGTTCGCGCCCTTTTGTTCGCCGCGTTGCCAGGACCGCGATTTGCTCAATTGGCTGGGTGACGGCTATGCGCTGCCGGGCGATCCTGTCGATCCCGATGATATCGGGCTGGACAAGCGCGAGGGGCAAGACTAAATCCGCCGCTCGCACCGCGCTTCGGACGGTTGCGCCCGGGTAGCTCAGGGGTAGAGCAGGGGATTGAAAATCCCCGTGTCGGTGGTTCGATTCCGCCCCCGGGCACCATTACGCAAAATCGCATTGAAAACATTGGGAAATCGTCCAAGAGACGGTCGTCTCAACGTTTTTGCTACACACCCCTGTTACACAATTCGGCCCCAGAATTGGTCACAACCTCCGAGAAAATTAGGAAAATCGGCCGCCGCGACTGTTACACAAAGGTGTTACACAAATTGCCGATCGGCATGTGCCTGCGCGGTGGCAAATTCTATGTCCGACGCCGTGTTCCCAACGATGCAATTCTCGCTGTTGGCAGGATCGAAATTTGGCGATCGCTCCACACCGATAGTCTGGAAACTGCGCTTCGAAGATTTCCGCGTGTAGCGTCGCAGGTTGAATCCCTGATTGCTCGCGCCAGATTTGGCGCTGGAATGAGCGTCGATCAGATGTTGTTGGACCCCTTGATCGAGCATCGTGGTCGCAATGATCCGGCCCCGCCGAACTGGCAAAATATCAGTATGGAAACGGGCGTTCATGGCGACGGTGACGCACCGCGCGTAGATCGTCTGGTTTTGGGGCCAACGTTCGGCGAAGCGTATGACCGGTATATCAACGATCCGACAAAAGGATGGTCGGATCGAACACGTGAAAGCTACGTGACCTGTCGAAAGGTGGCGACCTCTGTCATCGGTGCCAGCACCCCTATGGCGGATATCTCACGGACCCATATCCGTGAATTTGTCGAAGTTCTCAGGTTGCTGCCGAAAAACGCCGCGAAGCGATTTCCAACGCTTTCTCCCCGGCAGGCTGCCGATCTGATGCGGCATGAAAAGGCGCCCAGTCTGATCAGTACTGCCAATGCAAATACCTACCTGACCTCGTTGTCTACGTTCATAAACTGGTCGGTTAACGAGGAGCTTTTGCACCGAAATCCCGCGCGAGGCTTGAGGCTTCCCGACCAAACCGCAAAACGGGACAAGCGGCATCCCTTTTCCGTCGACCAATTGAGACTGATTTTCCACGCACCGCTTTACGTGGGCTGCCTCAACGGTGAACGAGGATATGCGATTCCGGGGTCAGAGTATCCGCAGAACGCGAGATACTGGGTGCCGCTACTCGCACTTCATACTGGTATGCGGTTGAATGAAATCTGTCAGCTCGACGTGGCGGACATTGAGAGTTTGGACGGCATCCCCTGTATATCGGTTCGCAGTGAATCACTTGTCGGCAGCCGTGATAAAAGGCTGAAGACCGCCGCGAGCAGGAGAATCGTCCCCATCCACCGCACGCTCGTCGAGCTCGGCTTCCTCGCGTACGTAGCGGACCAAGGTCGTGGCCAACAAACAAAACTCTTCGATGAAATCGAACCGGGGCCCAAGGGTGCACGTTCGGTCGCTTTTTCCAAATGGTTTACCCAGTTCGTGCGCCGAGCTGGAGCGTGCCGCGAACGAACTTGTTTTCATTCATTCCGGCACAACTTCCGTGACGAGCTGAGGGCCTCCCGAATCGACCATGATTTGGCTATGGCGCTCGGGGGGTGGACGGTCGGCGCTTCGGGACGGAACAAGGTCTCTGAAAACTATGGCCACGGTCATCGCATAAGGATGCTGAGCGACGCTGTAGACGGTCTTGAATTCGCAGATATCGACCTATCCCATCTCAAACGATGATGACGGCACAGCGCTTGATTGTGGGTTCCCGAACTGACGGATAATTCCATCGCGCTCGGTGCGTGTCGGCCGACAAGACACCTTTGTGTAACAGTCGCGGCGGCCGATTTTCCTAA
>NZ_SIHO01000003.1 GCF_004681125.1 Glacieibacterium arshaanense | reverse complement strand
ATTGATGCCAAGGCCAGCACCGAAGCTGTTGTTGCCACCGAGGACCAGGTTGCCGGTGCCAATCTGGCTCAGCGAGCCGGTCGCACCCGAGATGTTGCCGTTGAGCGTGAACGTGCCCGAACCCGAGTCAACGCGAGCGCCGGTGGCGGGCGAGATGATGATGTTGTTCGTCAGCACCAGGCCCGAGGTTGCGGCCTGCAGGATTGCCGAGTTGCTCATCGTCAGCGTGCCGGTGCTCAGTGCGGCGTTGTTGCCGACACCCAGCGTACCGTCGGTGATCGTCGTGCCGCCCGTGTAGGTGTTGGCAGCATTGAGGGTCACGGTGCCCACGCCCTGCTTGTCGAGCGCGCCGGCGCCGCTGATTACCGCGTTGATAGTCGCCGCGATGCCGGTGTTGGCATAGACGAACGCACCGCTCGCGTTGGTCAGCCCGCCGGTACCCGTCGCCGCGATCGTGTAGCCGGTGGTCGCGAACTGCAGACCCTTGAACGCTGCCGGTGCATCAAGCGTGGCCGTGCCGGCCGTGCCTGCGAACACTGCAATGTCGCCCTGCCACGCCGAGTTGACGGTGCTGGGCGTTGCAGTTGTCCAGTTGGTTCCTGCGACGCTCCAGGTACCGGTGCCGCCATCAATCACGCCGTTGCCGATGGTATTCGCACCGTCCCAATATTGCGTCAGGACGCCCGCCTGCGCGACGATCAGATTGACCTCGCTGGCGATCGAAGTCTGCACAGTGCCGCTGAACCCCGACGGCAAGGTGATTGCCGCTAGTCCCGGGCCGCTGAGCAACCCGCCATACTGAATCAGATTATAGACGCCGGCGCCGAACCCGGGGCCCGAGCCTGAATCCGCAACAATCAGCGAACCATCGAGGTTGAGATTGCCGGTGACGATGATGAGATCGTTGTTCGGTCCGCCGGCGACATTGGCTTCACCGAGCTGGAAGTTCAGGACCGAACCGCTGTTCAGCGTCAGTGCGCCAAGCGTTATCGTCCCCGGCGATTGCCCGGGTGCCAGCGTACCGCCGTCCAAAACCTCGACACCGCCCGTATAGGTTCCAGTGCCGCCCAGCGTTGCGCCGTTCTCAACATAGATGACACCACCGTCTACATTGCCGTTGACTAACAATGTGCCTGCGAGGACATCGAAATTGACATTTGCACCGGTCGGCGCCGCCAGCGCGAGCGTGCCCGTGCCGGTCTTTGTCAGCGACCCCGTCACCGCGCCGGTAATTGTGGTGCTGAACGCTTGCGTGTCGATGGTACCACCAAAGACAAATCCATCAACGGCGGTAGGAATGACAAGATTGTCTACGCCCACTCTCAACGTTCCGCCGCCTTGGACACCCTTGAAGAAGAGTTGACTCCCAACGCCGCCCAACGATTCATTGTTCTGAACTTCGATCGTTGCACCATTGTCCCGGACGGTTTGTAGAAGCGGATTTGCTCCAGTCAGGACGAGCGCGTTGCCGGGTACGCCCGTGTCATAGATGTCGGAGAAGCCTGAAATCTGCCCGGCCAGCGTCAGCTTGCCTGATTTAAGTTCGATGAAGCTGTCGTTGCCCTGCAGATCGTTGGCGATCACCAGATCCGCATAGCCACCCACAAGTCCGGTATCCGCAGCGAACTGCGCGGTGCCATAGCCGAGCGAAGTGTCCTGGAGGACCTGGACGTCGCCGCCGGAGACGCTGAGCCTGTCAAACGAATTGTCGCCACCCAGTACTAGACGCCCGAACCCGGTCTTGTTCAAGTCGGCGCCAAACGTGATGTTGCTGGCAATCGTCAGATTGAAACCGTTGGTATCGATGACGTTCGCGGCCATCAGGAAAACGCCACCGCCGGGTACATGGTCGATTACAATATTGTCTGCGGTAACACGCAGCGTGGTGGAACTGTCCAACAGCAAATTTGACGAACCTGCGCCGCTGGCATTGCTGATTTCCAGCGTGCCGCTGATGACTTCGATGGTCTGGAAACTGTTGTTGCCGTTAAGCGCCAATGTGCCGATGCCGCGCTTGTCGAGATATACGCCGGAAATGGCACCGTTCAAATCGAGGCGGAAGTCCTGCGTATCAACAAACGCGAACTGTGCCGCGTAAATATCATTGGCCAAGACGAGGTTGTCGACACTGGCCAGCAAGCCTGCGAATGGGTCAAGCGTGAACTGACCCGTGCCAAACGAAGTGTTGCTGTCGAGCAGGGCTGCGCCAAACCCAACCTGAGTGCCGCCGGAATAGGTGTTTGCGGCGCTCAGCGCCACTGTTGCGCCGCCGGTCAAGTAAACGCCGCCAGTCCCGGCGATCGTGGTATTGGCCATAGTGCTGTTGACACCAGCGGCAGCGGATAATCGCAGAAACAGCGTGCCATTGTTGGTAATGACCGGAGTCGACAATGTTGCCTGGCCATTGGGATCTTCTACTTCAATGGTCGCGCCACTATCGATGGAAACCGTATTGAAAGCTCCGGCCGACAGGCTCGCATTTGTCGTGACCCAATAGCCCGAAACAGCATGCAAGTCTTCAAAGTTGTCATAATGCGCCGCGACCTGAATGCCTGCGCCGGCAAGGATTGCACTGTCGACATTGCTGCCGCCGACAATCGCACCGACAACGTTCGAGCCGGAGGTCTGGGTAACCGTGTTCGGGCCGGTGCTCCCCAATTGCACCGCGATATTGCCGGCCGCGCTGCCGCTGACCGTGCCGCCCAATCTCAGGTTGAGCGGGCCTGCATTTGATGCATTGATCGCCATGCCGTCAGATGAACTGATTGTGCCGCCAGCGAGCACGGAAATGCTCATCGGCGTCTGTGATGTCGCTAGCACCTGAACTGCGTCGCTCGTTGCGCCCGTCGCGCTGACAGTGCCGCCGACCGTCAGCTGCGAGCCGTCGCCGAGCAGGATTGCCACCGAGCTGGTGCCACTCGTTGATACGAGGCCGCCCGCGTTGACAGTGACGTCCGCGGCGTGAAACTGCTGCGAGCCACTAATCGGATTGCGCACCGAGGGGCGAATCGCCGGGGCGAAGTTGCCGCTGCTCGACACCGTGCCATTGATGACAATGCGCGAACTGCCGCTCGCGCCAATGACGGCGCTGTCGTTCCCCAGGGGCAGAGAGTAGCCGTTACCAGTCGTCGACAACAGGCCACCGCTCAGGACTTCAAGGTAACTGCCGGCGCCCAGAAAAACCGCACGCGAATCATTGTGTGTGGCGGTGATTGTTCCTGCAACGTACGATGACGAACCCCCGCGGTCGAGCAAAGCGTTGCCGCCGATCGCCGTGTCGAAAATCGTGCTGCCCGCGTCGCTGGTTAACGTACCGCCACCGGTCAGGGTCGCAGTGTCACTGCGCACAACGGCGCCTGCAAATGGATCGAGCAGCCGGACGACCGCACCGGATAGCACGTGAATATTCGTTCCACTGACGCCGTCGATTGCAGGATTGGGCGGCAAGGTATCGCAAACGACTACACTGCCCGCAGGCGTGCAGGCCGCGTACACCGGCGCAACCGACGATAGCATGCTGCCAATCAGTATTGTTGCTTTGAACAGCGGAAACTTCGTTGCAGGTCGAGCCAATTGAATCATTTAACGTTACTCCACACAAATTTTATGAAAGCGAACCGAATACACGTAATATTTTGAACAATGAATCAAAGAAGACAGCGCCAGCGATCGGATAAGAAATGCGCTCCCTCGATGAGGGCTATATTGAACCAATTGTGGTCGCAAGCCCCGTTTCAACGACCGGCCGCATTTCGCCGCGGAGACTCAACCAAAATGGAGCTAATTACGTGAGTATTCTTAAATGATGAAAATCAGCGTCCAATTTTTCTTATGCGGACAAGCATGGCAAGATTGTTAGCCCGGAAAGCTATCAAGCCATAGGACGGCCTGCGAGATGCCCGTCAGCAATCCTGTCCCGCAACGGCGACCGTGCATGACTGACTAAGTGCGTGCCACAGCCATGTGGATTTTGGTTCGGATTTGCGCGGAAAGCTGACTGACCGCTTCCGGGAACGACTTGGCTGCCGTCGAATGTCGCGAATGGAGCGCGTTGCTTCCTGGCAGCTCGCGGCAAATTAGTAGCGTATTCCAGACAGCAGTATGACGGTCTAACTGCCGGCCATGCGTTAACCGACCGTTCGGGTTGGGGCAGCCTGCCCGAGCGGGACTGAGATTTCCCAGTTATAACAGGTCTCACCTCCGTCGTGCTTGGCGCACCAATTGCTCGGATGAGATGTTTGATGCGGACGGCGAAGCCGCGCGCGGCGCAGCGCAGTTGTTGCATGCTTGCGCTTTGCAACCGGCGCGGTCAGTGTCCGCTGACAACGGGGCAGCCGCGCGCTGCAATGCGGGTTGCACGGAGACTGCGGCATGAAACCGCCATCGATTTCGGACTATCGCGTTGCTGCGCGCCGCAAGCTACCGCGCTTCCTGTTCGATTATATCGACGGCGGCTCGTACGGCGAGGTAACGCTGCGCCGCAACGTCGCCGACCTCGAAGCCGTGTCGTTGCGCCAGCGCGTGCTGCGTGACGTCTCGGCAATCGACCTGTCGACCACATTGTTCGGGCAGCATCAGGCCATGCCGATCGCGCTGGCGCCGGTCGGGCTTGCTGGGATGAATGCCCGGCGCGGCGAGGTGCAGGCCGCGCGTGCCGCACATGCCGCCGGCATTCCGTTCACCCTGTCGACGGTGTCGGTTTGTCCGCTCGCCGAAGTCGCCGCGGCGGTGGCGCAGCCAATCTGGTTCCAGCTTTACATGATTCGCGACCGCAGCTTCATGCGCGACCTGCTGGTGCAGGCGCGCGAGGCGAGTTGTTCGGCGCTGGTGTTCACCGTCGACTTGCCGGTGCCGGGCGCGCGCTACCGAGACTATCGTTCGGGGCTGGCGGGCGCGCCGGGGCTGGGCGGCGCGCTGCGCCGTGCCACGCAGGCCGTGACGCGGCCGCGCTGGGCATGGGATGTCGGTCTGCACGGCCGTCCGCATAACCTTGGCAATGTCGCGCCGGTGCTGGGCGCCAAGACCGGGCTTGAGGACTTCTTCGCGTGGATGGCGCAGAACTTCGACCCGCGCGTCACCTGGGCCGATCTCGATTTCATCCGTGCAGAATGGCGCGGGCCACTGATCATCAAGGGGTTGCTCGAAGTGCCCGACGCGGTGCAGGCCGCCGATCTGGGCGCCGACGGCATCGTGGTGTCGAACCATGGCGGGCGGCAGTTGGACGGGGTGCTGTCGACCGCACGCGCGCTGCCGGCGATCGCCGATGCCGTCGGTGACCGGCTGACCGTGCTCGCTGATGGCGGCATACGCTCGGGGCTCGATGTCGTGCGCATGCTGGCGCTGGGTGCCAAGGGCGTGCTGCTCGGCCGCGCCTGGGCCTATGCGCTCGCGGCGGGTGGCGAGGCCGGCGTCGCGCATATGCTCAAAGTGGTCGAGGCGGAGATGCGTGCGGCGATGGCGCTGACCGGCGTCACCAGTATAGCGGACATCGATCGCAACGCGCTGGTTGGCTGGCGCGCTTAGACCAGCCTGATCCGTACTTCGTCGCACAGTTTGCCGGCGTCGAGCAGGTGTGTCGCATGCAAGTCGGTGTCATCAAGCAGCGCCTTGAGCAACGTCGTGCGCGGCACCTCACTGCGCGCGCCTTCGTCGGCGCTGCCGTGCTTGCCGGGCATCGTCGACAACAACGTGGTCATCCGCCCCTTTTTGGTGCGACCTCCGCGGTTGGCGAAGCCGTTCCACAGCGTTTTCGGCGTGGCGTTGCGGCTGCCGTGGTGTCCGACCTTGTAGAGGTCGACGCCGGCGAGCAGCGCCGTGATTTCGGGTTGCGCCAGGGCGAACGCCCAGTTTTCGATCTGTGCGTCGCCGGGGAAGAGCAGCTTCTTGCCGCGCACATCGAACAATAAGATAAGGCTGGTGTTGTTCATCGCCTTGTCGAGCACGCGCACCAGCGCGAGCTTCTGGTCGCCCGCTGCAGCCTCGACACGGCGGGCGAACCAGCGCGCTTCCATCGGCAGGCGGGTGGTGCGGTCATAGGGATGGCCGGGGAATAACTCGTCGTGCCCGGCGCCGAGTGCCGCCTCGGTCGCCAGCCGCTGTGGTGCTATCTGCCAGAATTCATCGGCGTCGCTGGAGCGTTGCTTGCGGATGGTCGCGGTCTGCTTGAGTGTCGGCGGACCAAGCACACGCAGTTTGATACCGGGCAGCACCTTGCGCAAATCCACCGCCAGTCCGTGAAAAGCGTAGATGCGCTGCCTGCCCATCGCCATCAGATTCTCGACCGCCGAGAGGTTGGCGATGTTGTCGCGGCCAATGAAGGCGAGCTGATCGAGCGCCGCCTTCGACAGGCCTCGCGGGGGCTTGGCGGCGAGCGCGGCGACCAGTTCCGCGGCAAATACCTGCATCGCGGCGAGCGAAGCGCGGCGTGCTGCAAAGCCCTGATGGTCATCGGGCAGCGGCCCTTCGGCATCTACAGCGAGATCGGGCGCCTCGGTCCATGGCTGCAGCACCACGGCAGCCTTGGCGAGTGCGGCGATGATGTCGCCCGATGCCGTCCCGTCCTTGGTGGCGAAGCCGCTGATGTGGTCGGCATGACGATGCGTCGCGACGACCATGTCGAGCACGCCGCCGCATTTGACCGCGATGTCGTTGGCGATGCGCAGCATCTGGTCGGACTCGGCCGCTTCGGGCAGGCCGGTGGTACCGAAGTCGATCAGCACGTGGCGCGCCATCGACGCATAGACGAAGCGCAGCAGGAAACAGTCGCCAAAGCCGACCTGATAGGTGAAGATCACCACCTCGGTGGGGCGCCGCGCGGCCATGGTCAGTCGCCGGCCCGCGCCGCGTGGAGCAGCGCGAAGCGGTTGCGGCGGTCGAATGCGGTCTCAGCGGTTTCGATTTCACCAAGGCTGGCGAGGCGCTTGGCTTGCCGCGGGCCATCGTTGAGCTGGTGCGCAATGTGATATTTGATGCGGCCGTACTGATCGAAAATGATCGTGCCGCCGCCGAATGCGGTGATCGAGCGCGTGGTTTCAAGTTCGGGCGGGCGGTCGACACCGAGCACCGATTTAACCTCCGACCCGAAGATGTTGGCGATCTGGACATAGGTGCACACGGTCTCGCGGACGAAGAAGCCGTCGGGGCTTTGACGGATGCTAGGCCGCACCGCACCGACCTTGATGGTTGCGCGCGTGCCGATGCCGAGCACGCGACGGTTGTCCCAGATGAAGCGGAAAACCTCGTCCTTGTCGCGCAGCATCGATTCGAAATGGCTGCGCGCATAGTTGACCGGCAGCGCCGCATCGAACGCGCGCCAGCTCCCGTCATCAGCGCAGCGGCCGCCACCGGGCGTGGTGATGCCGTAGCTGGCGAAGGTCGCGCGCAGTGTTTCGCGGTAGCGGAAGCGATTGTCGTCGGGCATCAGTTCGGCGTCGGCGGTCAGGAATGCCGCGAGATAGACGCCGAAATCGATATCGGTCGGCGGGCAATAGTCGACGGCACGGATCGCCATCGTTAGCAGATGGTCGGCGACCTTGGCGCCTTCTTCGATGACGCGGTCGAGATTGTAATAGCCCCCCTTGCCCTCGAATTCGAACGTCCCCAAGGTTTCGACGCGGCTGCGCCACAGCGTCAGCGCGGTGCGCATCATCGCCGCCACCAGCACCTCGCCGCGGCGGTGCGGCTCGGCGAATTCGTCGCGGGCGAGCAGGCCGGCATCGGGTTCGAGCAGCACCGACTGGCGCAGTGCGTTGCCGCGCAAGCCATCGAGTTCGAGCCCGAGCTGCGCGGCAATGCCGGCCAGGATCGAGTTCTGCAACGCGGCCAGTGTCAGCTTTGCGGGGTCGATGCCGCGGATCTTGCCGCCGTCGTCCTTGCCGCGTGGCGGCGCGCCGAGAATTGCCGCAACGACTTCGGGCAGCGCAAACACCGACAGCAGTGCGACGATATCGGCGAAGGCTTCGTGGAACGCCGCCTGGTCGGGCGATGACGGCTCGGTGAAGCGGTCGCGCAGGCCGTCGAGCAGCGCATGCGTCGTTTCATGCGCGACGATGTCGTGGCTCAGCGACGTGAACACCATCGCGCCAGACTTGCCCTTGAAATAACCGAACAGCAGGCCGCTATCCTCGTTCGAATAAAAGGCATTGGCGTCGAGGAACGCATGCGGCGCGATATGCAGCTGGTGGCCGTTGAACCCCCATTCGACCCGGCGACCGAGCGCGAATTCGAAGCGCGCGAGGATGCGCATGACGATGGCATAGGTGTTCTGCGCGTGAAAATTGGGGTCGGCGAGTAGCCGCGCCTGATGCGCCTCGGCAAGTCCGCCGACATCATCGCCGTCCCCGGCGCGGAATGGATCGACCAGAGTGCCATCGGGCGCCTGATAGTGCTGTAGCGGCTTGTAGAGGCGGCCGGAGGTGGCATCGAAATCGACGACCTTGACGCGGTAGCCGGTCGGGCCGGGCGCGAGTTCCTCGGCGGGAATTTCGATGCGCGCGAACAGCATCGCACCATCAGCCAGCCGCACGCCGGGATCCTTGGCGATGATCGTCAACCGCCGCGTGTGCGGCACCCGCACCGCAGCGGGGGCCGTTTCGCCTTGACCTTTCGAACCCCGGGACGTCGCCACGTGCGGAACCTCCGCCGCGCAGACTATGCCGACGGCACCGCCTTCACAATCGCAATTGCAAAGCCGTCCCAGCCCTTGCTGCCCACCGTTTGCAGCGCCGTCGCGTCAAGCCGCGGCTCGGCCGCCATCATCGCCAGCATGTCACGCACGCCGTGGACGCGCGCGTCGGGACTGACAGCATC
The DNA here is from genome assembly GCF_004681125.1 of Glacieibacterium arshaanense. Taxonomy (GTDB): domain Bacteria; phylum Pseudomonadota; class Alphaproteobacteria; order Sphingomonadales; family Sphingomonadaceae; genus Polymorphobacter_A; species Polymorphobacter_A arshaanense. The sequence continues at coordinate 541,732 of NZ_SIHO01000003.1, read as the reverse complement.
GATGACCGCGCCACCCCGCACGACATTGTCGGCAATGATGACGGTGCCGGGGCGCGACAGCTGCAACGCCCAGCGCAGATAGGCTGGGTTGTTCGGCTTGTCGGCATCGATGAACACCAGATCGAATGGCGCATCACTGGCTAGCGTTGGCAGCGTATCCAGCGCTGGGCCAACGCGCTGGTCGACACGATCCGCCAACCTGGCGCGTGCGATATTGGCGCGCGCCACCTCAGCATGGTGCGCGTCAGCTTCAAGCGTCACCACCTGCCCGTCCGCGCCTGCTGCGCGTGCCAACCAAATCGTGCTGACCCCGCCGAGCGTGCCGATTTCAAGGATGCGCTTGGCCCCCGACATCTGCACCAGCAGCGCCAACAGCTTGCCTTGGTTCGGCGCCACATCATGCGCTGGCAGCCCAGCAGCAGCATTGGCGGCAAGCGCGGCTTCGAGTGTAGAATCGGGTGGTAGTAGCTGGGCGTTGAAATAGTCATCAACTGCCACCCAGCTTGCGTCATCGGCGGCTTCGCGGCGCGGCGCGACAGCATCGAGGTCAATGCGCTGCGCGGCGAGCGCGGCGACTTCGGCCTCGTCATGGCTGACATACAGGATGGGCAGTTTGAGCTCGTCGCGCAGCCGCACGATGACCTCGATGATCTCGCGCTTGCGCGGGCCGTCGAGCGACGCCAGCGGTTCGTCCATCAGCAGGAAGCGGGCCCCAGACAACAGCGCCCGGCCAATCGCCACGCGCTGCGCTTCACCGCCCGACAGGGTCGCCGGCCAGCGGTCAAGCAAATGCCCGATGCCGAGCAGTGCCACGACCTCGTCAAAGCCGATCCAGCGATCGACGGTTGCGGCGCGCTTCCAGCCGTAGAGCAGATTGGCGCGGACACGGCGGTGGATGAACAGCCGGCCGTCCTGAAACACGTAGCCGGCGTGACGGGCCTCGGGCGGCACGTCGATGCCGGCGGCACTGTCGAACAGCACGCGTTCGCCCACGACGATGCGGCCACGGTCAGGTCGCGCAATGCCGGCTACCATGTCGAGGATGCTGGTCTTGCCGATGCCCGACGCGCCGAACAAGGCGGTCAGGCCGGGGCCGGTGGCGAATATGGCGGCGAGGTCGAAGCTGCCGAGCCGCGCGCTGATGTCGATGTCAAAGCTCATGGCTGCATATCATGCCGGCTTCGGGCGGCATGCGTACGCCGCGTCAGCCACTGCGACACCAGCAATGCGCCCAGCGATAGCACCACGGCGATCACCGACAGACGCGCCGCGGCGGCCTCGCCACCGGGTTGCTGGAGGACGCTGTAGATGGCGATCGGCAGCGTTTGCGTTTCGCCGGGGATGTTGGACACGAAGGTGATCGTCGCACCGAATTCACCCAACGCGCGCGCGAAACCGAGCACCGCGGCGGCGATGATGCCAGGCAACGCCAGCGGCAGCGTGACGCTGGCAAAGGCGCCCCAGCGCGTCGCGCCAAGCGTGCGCGCCGCGACTTCAAGCCGCCGGTCGACGGCCTCGATCGACAGGCGGATGGCGCCGACCATCAGCGGCAGCGCCATGATTGCGGCGGCAATCGCGGCACCGGTCCAGCGGAACATGACGCTGACCCCGAACCAGTTTTGGAGCCAGACGCCGACCGGGCCGTGGCGTCCGAACGCCAGCAGTAGCAGATAGCCGGTCACCACCGGCGGCAACACCAGCGGCAAGGTCACCAGGCCTTCGAGCAACGCCTTGCCGGCAAAGCGCCCGCGCGCCAGCAGCCACGCCAGCGCGAACGCCAGCGGCAAAGCGCCGGCCACGGCCCAAAGCGACACTTTGAGCGACAACAGCAGCGCCTCGGTTTCAGGCGCGCTCAGCATTACTGCGTGCCGAAACCGTAGCGCGCAAAGACTTGCTGGCCCGCGGGCGACAGCAGAAAGGTGCGAAACGCTGCAGCATCGCGATGGCGTGACGACGCCAACTGCGCGAGCGGATAGACGATCGGCGCGTGGCTGGTGGCGGGAAAGCTGCCGACCACCACGACATCCGTGGTGGCGCGGGCATCGGTGGCGTAGACAATGCCCGCCGCTGCCTCGTCGCGCGCCACCAGCAACAGTGCGGCGCGGACATTCTCGGCGCGCACGACCTTGCTTTCGACACTGCTCCAGACGCCGAGGCTGGTCAGTGCTGCCTTGCCGTACTTGCCCGCGGGGACCGCGTCAGGGTCGGCCATCGCCAGCCGGCCGCTGCCGAGCGCCGCCGCGAGCGCAAAACCCGGCGTGATCGCCAGTTTGAACGGCTGCGACGTAGGCGCCACCAACACCAGCGTGTTGGTCAGAAAGTTAGTGCGCGTGCCCGGGGCGATGAGTTGCCTGCCCGCCAGATAGTCCATCCACTGCTCATCGGCGGAGATGAACAAGTCGGCGGGCGCACCGGCGTCGATCTGCCGCGCTAGCACCGAACTCGCGGCGAACGACAGCACGGGGCGGGGGTTGCCCTTGGCCGCCCAGGCATCTGCGGCAGCGGTCAACGATTCCTGCAAGCTGGCGGCGGCAAGCACCAACGGGCCTTTGGCGGGCTGTGCGATGGCAGGCGCCGCCGCGAACGCCGACAATGCGCCCATCAAAAGCCAGCGTCCTGCGATCCGAAATTCCATCTTACACCCCTATTCGCGTCGATCCGCTATGTTCGAGTATATACGTCGATTGTCAAACGACGCTAGCGCGTTGGGGTAACCGTCGTGGATTTCGACTGTTGCTAAGCGCGCGGTGCCGGCAGCATGCCGGCCAGCAGCGCCGCCGCCGGCTTGGCGGCCGCCTTGGCGATGGCCGCTTCAAGCGCGCGGTATTGGCCGAGCACGCTTTCGCCCAGCGGGGTCAGCACGGCGCCGCCGCCCTTGACGCCGCCGTGCGCGGTGGCAACCAGCGGTTCGCGCCAGGCGCGGTTCATCGTGTCGACGAGCAGCCAGGTGCGCCGGTAGCTGAAGCCGAGTGCGCGGCCGGCTGCCGAAATCGATCCGGTGGCGCGCACCGCCTCAAGCAAGTCGGCCTTGCCCGGTCCCATGGCGATCGTATCGCCGCACAGCAGCTGCGCCTTGAGCTTGAGGTGCGGCGCGTCGGCCGTCATTTCAGCCGCGCCAGCTGCCGTCCAGCAGCTTGATCACCGCCGAGAAGTCCTTCGGTGCGCCGCCGAGGCCGGTGAACATCTGGTAGAGCGCTTCGGCCTGTGCGCCCATCGGCACCGAGGCACCGACCGACTGCGCGGCTTCGACGGCAAGCTTCAGGTCCTTGAGCATCAGCGCCGCGGCAAAGCCGCCTTCATAGTCGCGATTCGAGGGCGCGGTCGGCACCGGCCCAGGCACCGGGCAATAACTCGTCATCGACCAGCATTGGCCGCTGGCTTTCGAGCTGATGTCGAAGAACGTCTGCGCGTCGAGCCCGAGCTTCTGCGCCAACACGAAAGCTTCCGCCGTCGCCACCATCGAGGCGCCGAGCAGCATGTTGTTGCAGATCTTCGCCGCCTGCCCCGCACCGGCACCGCCGGCATGGATGATCGCCTTGCCCATTGCGGCGAGCACGACTTCGGCACGTGCAAACGCCTCGGTGCTGCCGCCGACCATGAAGGTCAGCGTGCCGGCGTTCGCGGCCGCGATGCCGCCCGACACCGGCGCATCGACCATCACCAGCCCTGCGGTTTCGGCGTCGGCGGCCACGGCCTTGGCGCTGGCGACGTCGATCGTCGAGCAATCGAGCAGCAACGTGCCCTTGGCGGCCATGCCGAACACAGATTGCGCATAGACGCTGCGGACGTGCGTGCCGGCGGGCAGCATCGTCACCACCGCGTCAGCGCCGGCAACTGCGACGGCAGCGTCGGCGGCAATGCTGCAACCGGCGTCACGCGCCCGCGCATTGGCCTCTGGCGACAGGTCGAACGCGTTGACGCTGTGCCCGGCCTTGACGAGGTTGGCGGCCATGCCGCCGCCCATGTTGCCGAGCCCGATGAAGCCGATCTTCATGGCTTAACGCCCCTTCCAGTCGGCGGCACGCTTGGCGATGAACGCCGCCATGCCTTCTTTCTGGTCTTCGGAGCCGAACAGGCCGTCGAACAGCCGGCGTTCGAACAGCACGCCTTGCGCCAACGGCGTTTCGAACGCGACATTGACCATTTCCTTGACCGCGCGCGTGGCGAGTGGCGACATCGACGCGACCGCTTCGGCCGACTTGAGCGCTTCGGCAATCAGGTCAGCGGCGGGCACGACGCGCGCCACCAGCCCGGCAGCTTCGGCCTCGGCGGCGCCCATCATCCGGCCGGTCAGGCACATTTCCATCGTCTTGGCCTTGCCGATGGCGCGCGCCATGCGCTGGCTGCCGCCCATGCCCGGCGTGACGCCGAGCTTGATTTCAGGCTGGCCGAACTTGGCGCTGTCGGCGGCGATGATGAAGTCGCACATCATTGCCAGCTCGCAGCCGCCGCCGAGTGCGAAGCCACTGACCGCGGCAATCACCGGTTTGCGCGTCGCAATGACGCGGTCATAGCCGGCAAACAGATTGCCGCCGAAGGTGTCGGCAAACGTCAACTCGGCCATTTCCTTGATGTCGGCGCCTGCTGCGAACGCCTTTTCGCTGCCGGTGATGACCGCGCAGCCCTGGCTGTCATCTGCGTCGAACGCGCCGAGTGCCGCAATCAGGTCGTTCATCACCTGGCTGTTGAGCGCATTCAATGCCTGCGGCCGGTTGAGCCGGATCAGCGTGACGCGGTCATGGGTTTCGACGAGCAAAGTTTCATACGACATCGGGTATTCCTCCTACTTCATCGTCGGGATGATGAAGCTGCTATCGGCGAGCGTGCCGGCGGCCGGCCAGCGCTGGGTGACCGTCTTGACCTTGGTGTAGAAGCGCACGCCGTCGGTGCCGTACTGGTTGGTGTCGCCGAATGCCGAACGCTTCCAGCCGCCAAAGCTGTGATAGGCGACCGGCACCGGGATCGGCACGTTGATGCCGACCATGCCGACCTCGACTTGCGCTGCGAACTCGCGTGCGGCCTCGCCGTTGCGCGTGAAGATGGCGACGCCGTTGCCGTATTGATGCTCGCTCGGCAGTGCCAGCGCTTGGGCGAAGCTGTCGGCGCGGACCATCTGCAGCACCGGGCCGAAGATTTCCTCCTGGTACGACTGCATGCTCGGCTTGACATGGTCGAACAGCGTCGGGCCGACGAAGAAGCCCTTCTCATGACCCTGCAGGCTGAAGCCGCGGCCGTCGACGACAAGCTCGGCGCCTTCGTTGACGCCCATGGTGATATAGTCCTCGATGCGCGCCTTGTGCGCGGCGCTGACCACAGGGCCATAGTGCGCGTCAGCGTCGGTCGAGACGCCGATGCGCAGCTCGGCGATGGCCGGCAGCAGCTTTTCGCGCAGCGCCAGCGCGGTCTTGTCACCGACGGGCACGACCACCGGCAGCGCCATGCAGCGTTCGCCCGCCGAGCCGAAGGCGGCGCCGGCCAGATCGGCGACGACCTGATCGAGATCGGCATCGGGCAGCACGACGCCGTGGTTCTTGGCGCCGCCCATCGCCTGGACGCGTTTGCCCGCGGCAACACCGCGCTTGTAGACATAGTGCGCGATGTCCGACGAGCCGACGAAGCTGACGGCATTGACGGTCGGGTTATCGAGGATGGCGTCGACCGCGACCTTGTCGCCGTGGACGACGTTGAGGATGCCCGCCGGCAGCCCGGCTTCCATCATCAACTCGCCGAGCTTGACCGGCACCGACGGGTCACGCTCGCTGGGTTTGAGGATAAAGGCGTTGCCGCACGCGATCGCCATGCCGAACATCCACATCGGGATCATCGCCGGGAAGTTGAACGGCGTGATGCCAGCGACGACGCCGAGCGGCTGGCGCATCGAATAGACGTCGATGCCCGGGCCGGCGCCGCCGGTATAGTCGCCCTTGAGCAGGTGCGGGATGCCGCAGGCGAATTCGATGACTTCCAGCCCGCGCTGGATGTCGCCCTTCGAATCGGCGATGACCTTGCCGTGTTCCGACGACAACAGCTCGGCGAGGTTGTTCATGTCGCGCTCGATCAACCGCTTGAAGTCGAACATGACGCGGGCGCGACGCTGCGGGTTGGTCGCGGCCCAGGCCGGCTGCGCGGCGGCGGCGTTGGCAACCGCGGCATCGACTTCGGCGACGGTGGCGAGCTGGACGCGCGCCTGCACCAGCCCGGTGTTGGGATCGAACACGTCGCTCCACTTACCCGAAGCCCCCGGCGCGCTGGCGCCGCCGATGAAGTGATGAATGTCGCGCATGACCTGTATCTCCCGGACTGCCGCTTGGCTGTGCGACGTTCCTTATTGTGCGACGTTGCCGCTGTCACCCCATTCAAGCCGCCGATGCGTTGACATCACGCCTGTGCGCGCCACATTGGCGGCGCGCGGCAAACAGGCGCGCATCGGGGAGGATGCACTTGGCAACGGCGCTGGATATCGATCTGTACGACTATGACTTCGCCAATGATCCGGTGGCGGTGCTGGCGCGGCTGCGCGCCGAGGACCCGGTACATTGGTCACGCCACGGCTTCTGGTTTCTGACGCGCTATGACGACTGCGCGATGGTGCTCAAGGACGCAGCGCGCTTTTCAAGCGCCGCGGCAGGTTGGGGCGGCGACAACCCGTTGGCGCGCAAGGACGGCGGCGCGCAGTCGAAGACCGAGGCCGGGCTGAGCCGCAACCTGTCGCAATCGTTCAACCAGATGGACGCGCCCGACCACACGCGCATCCGCAGCCTGGTGGTTTCGGCATTCGCCCGGCGCAGCATCGAGGACCGGCGCGCACGCGTCGTGGCGCTGATCGACGAATTGCTCGACGCCGCCGCCGCGAAGGGCCGCTTCGACCTTGTCACCGATTTCGCGTTCCACGTGCCGATCATCGTCGCCAGCGAGATCATCGGCATTGCGCCTGAAGACCGCGCGCAGTTTCGCGACGCCTTTGCGGCAAGCGACGCGCTGATGGCGCCCAAGCGCTCCGAGGAAAGCTGGGCGGCGGGGCTCGAGGCAGCGCGCTGGATCGGTCGCTATATCCGCACGCTGATTGCCGAGCGCCGCGCCAACCCGCGCGCCGACTTGATCAGCGACCTGATCGCCGCCGAGGACGAACATGGAAAGCTCAACGAAGCCGAACTGGCATCGGCGGTCAGCACCATATACGTCGCCGCCGGCACCACCACCGAGCGCTTTATTTCGAGCGGCATCTATCTGCTGCTGGCGCACCCCGAGCAATGGCGGGCGCTGGTCGCCGACCGCAGCCTCGTCGGGCCGGCGATCGACGAGATACTGCGCTTCCACCACCCGCTGCAATCGACCTCGACCAACCGCCGCGTGACGCAGGACATGGTGCTGCGCGGCAAGCAGCTGCGCGCCGGCGATACGGTGCGCGTCGGGCTGGGCGCGGGCAACCGCGATCCCGAAGCCTTCACCGACCCCGACCGCTTCGACATCTTCCGCGCATCGCCAGCGCCGTTCCTGTCGTTCGGCATGGGGCGGCATTTCTGCATCGGCTCGACACTGGTGCGTTTCGAAGGCGAGCTGGCACTCAACGCCGTCGCCGACCGCTGGCCCGACCTGAAGCTGGTCACCACCGCGCCGGTCAAGGACCCGGCGCGCCATGACCGCTATCTCGAACTGCTGGTGGAAGTGCCGCGCTAGGCGACGAAGAAAAGTGGCGGAGTCGGAGGGATTCGAACCCTCGGATCCAGTTACCCAGATCGGCAGTTTAGCAAACTACTGGTTTCAGCCGCTCACCCACGACTCCGCGCGAGCGCCGCGTATAGCGAAGCACCGGCAGCGCTGCAACGCCCAATCGGGCGCGCAGGCTTAACGCCCGATGCTGCTGTAGGCGATGCCGTGCTTGGCCATGTCGGCGGGATTATAGACGTTGCGCAGGTCGACCATCACCGGGCTCGCCATCAGGTCGCGGACGCGGTCGAGGTCGAGCGCGCGGAACGCATCCCATTCGGTGATCAGCACCGCGACATCGGCGCCGGTGATCGCATCATACGGGTTCGCAGCGTACTCGATGCCGGTGATCATGGTCTTCGCCTGCTCGACGCCTTCGGGGTCATAGGCGCGGATCGTCGCGCCGGCGTCCTGCAGCGCCAGGATGACGGCGAGCGACGGCGAATCGCGCATGTCGTCGGTGTTGGGCTTGAAGGTCAGGCCGAGGATGCCGACAGTCTTGCCGCGCACCGAGCCACCGGCGGCGGCGATGACCTTCTTCGCCATCGCGCGCTTGCGCTGGTCATTGACCGCGGCGACGGCCTCGACAATGCGAATCGGCGCGCCGAAGTCCTGCGCGGTCTTGATCAGCGCCAGCGTGTCCTTGGGGAAGCACGAGCCGCCGTAGCCGGGGCCGGCGTGCAGGAACTTCGAGCCGATGCGGTTGTCGAGCCCGATACCGCGCGACACGTCCTGGACGTTGGCGCCGACGGCTTCGCACAGGTCGGCGATTTCGTTGATGAAGGTGATCTTGGTCGCGAGGAAGGCGTTGGCGGCGTATTTGATCAGCTCGGCGGTGCGGCGCGCGGTGAACAGCAGCGGCGACTGGTTGAGGAACAGCGGGCGATACAGCTCGGACATCACGCCGCGTGCGGCCTCGTCCTCGCTGCCGATGACGATGCGGTCGGGGCGCTTGAAATCCTCGATGGCGGCGCCTTCGCGGAGGAATTCGGGGTTCGACACCACGGCGAACTGCGCCTTGGGGTTGGCTTCGCGGACAATGCGCTCGACCTCGTCACCGGTGCCGACCGGCACCGTCGATTTGGTGACGATGACGGTATAGCCCTTGAGATGCTGGGCGATTTCGGCAGCGGCGGCGAAGACGTAGCTCAAATCGGCGTGGCCATCGCCGCGGCGCGACGGCGTACCCACCGCGATGAACACGACTTCGGCGTCAGCCACGGCTTCGGCGAGGTTCGAGGTGAAGCGCAGCCGGCCCGCCTTGGCGTTGCCGGTTACCAGCTCGGCGAGGCCGGGTTCGAAGATCGGCATGATGCCCTGGTTGAGCCGTTCGATCTTCGACAGGTCCTTGTCGACGCAGACCACGTCATGGCCGAAATCCGCGAAGCAGGCACCCGACACCAGTCCGACGTAACCCGACCCGATCATTGCGACGCGCATTTGCAACCCTTTGTCAGCCAAATCCGCGTTGCCGTTAGCATGGGCGTTGCGGGCAAGGGAAGGCCGGCGCTACACTGGGTGGTCTAATTTTCAGATGGCCTGCTTTCGTGGGGACCTGCCGATGCGTGTTGCGTTGAGTGCATTTTTGCTTGCTTTGAACGTGTTTGGTGCGGGCATGGCTCATGCCGCCGAGCCTACCGCGGCGACAGCGCCCGCCCCGGCGCCGGCGGCTGCGACCGCGGTGACCCCGGTGCAGACGGTCGATCTCGCCGCCACCTCGACAACCTATACCAAGGCGGAAATCGCCAAGGCCGGCGAAGTCGCGTTCGGGCGCGCCTCGCCCGAAATGAACAAGATCCTCGCCAAGGTCTTCGACGAGATGGGCGAGCCTTCGGCGTATATCGACGGCCGCCAGGCCGGTGGCGCGTTCATCTTCGGCGCCAGCTACGGACACGGCACGCTGTTCCACAAAGTCGAGGGCCAGCAGCCCGTCCACTGGACCGGGCCGTCGTTCGGGCTCGATGTCGGTGCCGACGGCGCACAGGTGTTCATGCTGATCTACCACCTCCACGACACCAACGACATGTTCCGGCGCTTCGGCGCCGCCTCGGGCCGCGCGGTGGCTGTCGGCGGGCTGAGCGCGCAATATCTGGTGCATGACGATGTCGTCGTGGTGCCGATTTCGCTCGGCGTCGGGCTGCGGCTCGGCGTCAACGCCGGCTGGCTCAACTTCACCCGCGAGAAGCGGCTGATCCCGTTCTGATATGACCCGCATCGCGCAACTGACCGACCGTAGCGTGCTGGAACTGCGCGGCGGCGACGCGCGGGCGTTTCTGCAGGACATGCTGACCAACGATATCGACCAGCTTTCCCCCGCAACGCCACTATGGGCAGCGCTGCTCAGCGCGCAGGGCAAGCCGCTGGCGGACATGCTGTTGTTTGACGGCGCCGATGTCGTCTGGCTCGACGTCGCCGCCGATGCCGCACCGGGACTGGCGCGCAAGCTGGCAATGTACAAGCTGCGCCGCGACGTGAGCGTCACGCCAACCGATCTCAAGGTATTCGCGGCGTGGGACGGCGCGCATGACGCCGCCGCCGACCCGCGGCTGGCCGCACTGGGCGCGCGCTGGATTGCCGAAGCTGCCCCCGTCAACGCGACGCTCGCCGACTATGACGCGCACCGGCTGGCGCTCGGCGTGCCCGATAGTGCCGACCTGCTGCTCGACAAGATGATGTGGCTGGAAACCAATGCCGCCGAACTCCACGGCGTCAGCTTCACCAAGGGCTGCTACGTCGGCCAGGAAAACACCGCGCGAATGCACCACCGCGACAAACTGCGCAAACGCCTGCTGCCGGTCACCTTCACCGGCGACCCCGGCGACGGCATCGTGCGCGCCGGCGACCGCGAGGCCGGTGAACTGCGCAGCCACCGCGACAGCCACGGTATCGCCTATCTGCGGCTCGAGTTTGTCGAAGCGGGGACGCCGCTGACCATGAACGGCAATCCGGTGACGGTGGCTTGGCCAGGGTATCTGGAAGGCATNCGGTGACGGTGGCTTGGCCAGGGTATCTGGAAGGCATCTAAGGGCCTCCGGCGGGCAGGCCTGAGGCCTGCACCCGATTGTTTTCTGCTCCCCTCCCCGCGACGGGAGGGGCCGAGGGTGGGTTCGCACGCACGACGAATTTCCGGCCAGCGGATATCCCCGCCCCGGTCCATCGTCCTCGCAATCTGTTCCCCCGCCGCCACGGTGGGGGAAATCCTCTTCCCGGTAACGGCTTCCTTGGGTGGGTTGCTTGGTTACCGGGAAGAGGCAGGCTTTGTGTCGCTGGTCGAGGTAGCCGGTAGCGGAGGGCGACGGCTTCCAAGGCCGAACGCGTATATTACGCTGTAGTTCACGCGTTTTTGTGGACGCATTTAGTGCAGACGTAAGTGCCCTCCTTGGAACACTTGGAGCTGAAGTCCTCGACCTGACAGAGCGCGGGGCTGAAAAGCGCGGCGGTGAAACGACACGTCCGGGTACGCAAGTGGCGATCGTGAGCCCGGACAGGTTGGACGGGAAACACCCATTTCCCGTCGCCTTGATGAACCTACTAACCGATTCGGTTCGTTAAGTCAAGTGAAATCGCGATTTCGGTGTCCCCTTCCCTCTCCCCGCCGAGGCGAGGGAGTTGGTAGTCCATTCAGAACAACCCGCCGAACTGCGCAGCGCACCATTTCGCCAGCGCGGCGTTCAACGCCACCGGCTGCTCCTGCGCCATCCAGTGCCCCGAATCGACGATCGTTTCGGTCAGGTTGGTGCAATGCGCGCGCATCGGCTCGGCGAGCCGCGACACCAAAGTCTCGCAGACATTGTCGTAGCGTGCGTGGGCGAACAGCACCGGCAACTTCAGCTGCCAATTGGCGCGTGCACGTTCGGCATACGCCGCGTTGGCCGGCGCATTCATGTACCAGCTGTCGGGGCCGAAAAAGCCGTTGCGCGTCAGCGCTTCGGTATAGGCATCCTCGTCGGCCTGCGTCAGCACGGTTTCGTCGCGCGGCAGTGCCGGGGCCGGCGCGCCGGGCCCGAACCAGCCGCCTTGCGCGCGCACCATCGCGGTCATTGCCGGCTGGCCCACCACCGCCGCATCACCGGCGCGGAACGCCAGCCGCACAAAGGCGCGCGGATCGGCATCGAACGCCCGGTGCGCAGCGGCGAAATTCTCGCGGTAGAACAGCATATAGTCCCATTGCGCCGCCGGAAACCGGTCTTCGGGATAGAGGTTGCGGTCGGCGTAGGGCAGCGCCGATTCGACCGACAGGCCTTCGGGCAGATACGGCGCGCACAGGCTGGCGACACCGTGGCAGCGGTCGGGGTGCTGCTGCGCGATCGCCCACACCACCGGCGACCCCCAGTCATGCCCGACCCACACCGCCTTCTCGGCACCCAGCGCATCGAGCAGTTCGATCATGTCGGTGACGATGTTTTCGAGCGCATAGTCTTCGTGGCGCGGATGCACGCGTGAACGGCCATAGCCGCGCATGTCGGGCGCCACCGCGCGGAAGCCCAGCCCCGCGAACACCGGCAGCTGGTGGCGCCACGAAATCGACAGCTCGGGCCAGCCGTGGACGAAGATCATCGGCACCCCGTCGGGGTTGCCGCATTCGAGGTAGAAGCTGGTGTGGCGGTCGCTGCGCAGCGACAATTCGCGGATGGTTTGCGGCATTTTTGACCTCCCCTGACGCACTTTGCTGCAGCATAGGCGCGCGCGTTCTTCTGCGCTAGAAGGTCGGATATGACCGTGCCTGCCGTTCCCAAGCCCGCCGCCAAGCCTGCCGATTCAGGCCTGACCGACGACCTTTACGACCTGCCCAAGCAGCTGCATGACGTGTCGGAAACCGTCTACCACTGGTTCCGCACCGACAGCATGAACGCACTCGTCGCATTCGGCACCGGCTTCGGGCTTTTCGCGATCTTTTACGTTTTGCGCTGGCTGCTGGCGCGCCTGCTCGGCACCGAGGAGAAGGTCACCAGTTGGCGCGGCTTCGCGCGGCGGTTGCTCGACCAGACCTCGGCATTCTTCATGGCGGCACTCGCCGCGCGCATCGTCATCCGCTTCATCACGCCGCCCGAAGCGGTGGCCGGCGTCATCACCGTCATCTTCACCATCGCGCTGGTCTTCCAGGCCGCCGTCTGGGCGCGCGCATTGATCCTGGCGATGGTCGAGCGCAAGGGCGCCGAGGATGACGAGGACGCGCAGGCACTCGCCTCGGCGATGGGCATCATCACCATCCTCGTCAACGTCGTGGTGTGGACGCTGGCGATCATTCTGGTGCTCGACAATCTCGGCATCAACGTCACCGCGCTGGTCGCCGGTCTCGGCGTCGGCGGTATCGCCATCGGTCTGGCGGCACAGGGCATTTTCAGCGATTTGTTTGCGGCGCTGTCGATCCTGTTCGACCGGCCATTCCGCGCCGGCGACACCATCAGCTTCGGCACCGTCACCGGCACGGTCGAGGCGATCGGGCTCAAGACCACGCGCATCCGCGCGCTGTCGGGCGAGCAGGTCGTGGTGTCGAACAAGAACCTGCTCGACATGCAGATCTCGAACCTGCGCCGCATCGAGGCGCGGCGCGTCGTGATGACGCTCAACCTCGCGCTCGATACGCCCGCGGCCAAGCTCGCGCTGGTGCCCGACATGGCCGAAGCGGCGGTCAAGGGCCGGCCGCATTGCCGCTTCGAGCGCGCACACATCACCCGCGTCACGCTCGATGCCTGCGAAGTCGAAATCGTCTTCCACACCGATGTCGCCGACTATGTGGTATTCATGGATGCGCGGCAGGGCGTGACGCTGGCGCTGATCAAGGAGCTCGCCGCGCAGGGCATCGACCTTGCCGAGCGGCTGCCGACGCCGAGCTGAAGCGCGGCACCATGAGCGCCAACGAGCTGCCCAGCGATCCCGAACTGATCCGCTTCCTGCGCGAAGAGCTTGGCGCCACACTAGCCGAGGGTGGCAGCTGGGACTTTACCGGCCCGTTATGGCTGTGGCGCGGCAAGGCCAAGGACGGCACACCGACATCGACCGCCTGGCACTTTGTCACCATCGACGGCGCCATTGCCGATGCCATTCGCGCCGCTTCGCCGGGGCGCAGTGCGGCGTGGGGTTCGGTCTATGTGAACGTCAGCATCGGCGACACGCGCTGGCAGACGTCGGTGTTCCCCAGCAAGGACGTCCAGGGCTATCTGCTGCCGGTCAAAGCCGTGGTGCGCAAGGCGCAAAAGCTGGTCGAAGGCGATATGGTGACGCTCAACATTTCGGTGTGAACCGCCGCCGCGTCAAATCACCATCTGCGTCTGCGTCGTCACGCTGATCAGCTTGCCGGCGTCGGTTTCGATGCGCGTCGTCCATACCGAGGTACGGCGGCCGATGTGCAGCGGCGTCGCGGTGGCGCGCATCAGTGCGCCGGCCGGTGCCGCGCCGATCATGTTGGTTTTACTCTCGACGGTGGTGGTGCTCGTCGCGCCTTCAGGCAGCACTTCCATCGCGCCGATCGCACCGGTGAAGTCGGCAAGCGCCATCAGGAAGCCGCCGTGCGCAGTGCCGCCCATCGTGCAATATTCGGGGCGCAGCACGATTTCGACGACCACGCAGTCACGGTCGCTGCGCTTGACCTCGAACCCCAGATAGGCCGGAAACGGCACGAGGCTGCTCATCTTTGCCAGTTTGTCGTAGTCCACGCTCACTGCCCGTCTTCCCCCTGATGCGCCGCGCGGCCGAGATTGGTCGCGGCTACAGGCGCTGTCACCGTCGTCGCCTGCACCGCCGCCGGCCGCAGCCCGTCAGCCTTGCCGACCAGCACGAGGTGCCAGCGTTTGGGCAAGGTCGCAACCCGCCAGTCGTGCGTGACGAACATCGCGTCGTCGAGCGCCTGCGCCAGATCGGGCTGCGTCCAGCCCACCGGCTGCCACCAGCGCCGTGCCTTGATCGCGAGTAGCGCCAGCGCGGCGGGCGCCATGATGCGCCACAGCTCGCGCAGGTCGGTGCGGGCGCGGGCGCGCGGTAGCTGACTGGTCAGCAGCACGCGGTCGAACATCGCCTCGACGAACGGCAAGCGCGTCGGATCGGCGGTCACCGGCCCGACCTGCCCCGGCCACGCCAACCGGACGATGCGTTCGAAATGCACTTCGTCGGGCTCGGCAAGCTTGGCGGGCGGGCGCCCGGCAATCAGCAGCCGCGCGGTATCACCGCCGGCTTCGAGCGCGGCCGCTGGTCGCGCCGGATCGAGCGTCGGCATCGCGGCGGGCTGCCGCCTAGCGTTCGATGCACATGGCGATGCCCATGCCGCCACCGATGCACAAGGTCGCCAGCCCCTTGTGCGCGTCGCGCTTGGCCATTTCGTACAGCAACGTCGTCAGCACGCGTGCGCCCGAAGCGCCGATCGGGTGACCGATAGCGATGGCGCCGCCGTTGACGTTGAGCTTCGCCGGATCGAGCCCGAGTTCCTGCCCGACTGCGAGCGCCTGCGCGGCGAATGCTTCATTGGCTTCGATCAAGTCGAGATCGGCGACCGACCAGCCGGCCTTTTCGAGCGCGCGCCGCGATGACGGTACCGGGCCGATGCCCATTACCGACGGATCGACGCCGACCGAGGCAAAGCTGGCGATGCGGCCGAGCACGGTGGCGCCGCGCTTGGCGGCCTCTGCCGCCGACATCAGCACCAGCACCGCGGCGCCGTCGTTGAGGCCGCTGGCGTTGGCGGCGGTGACGCTGCCGTCCTTCTTGAACGCCGGCTTGAGGCCCGCCATCGCTTCGATGGTGGCGCCGTCGCGGATATATTCGTCGGTGTCAATGACGGTATCGCCCTTGCGGCCCTTGACGGTGACGGGGGCGATTTCGTCCTTGAAGCGGCCGCTGGCGCGCGCGGCGCTCGCCTTGTGCTGCGAGCCGACGGCGAATTCATCCTGTGCGGCGCGACCGATCTGGTAGCGTTCGGCAACATTCTCGGCGGTGATGCCCATGTGATAGCCGTTGAAGGCATCCCACAGCCCGTCCTTGATCATCGTGTCGATCAGTTCGAGCGCGCCCATCTTGGTGCCGGCGCGCAGACCCTGCGCATGCATCGACAGGCTCATGCTTTCCTGGCCGCCGACGACCATGATGTTTGCGTCGCCATTGGCAATCGCCTGCGCCCCCAGTGCGACCGCACGCAGCCCGCTGCCGCAGACCTGATTGACGCCGTAGGCCGGGGTCTCGACGGCGATGCCCGCGGCGATCGAAGCCTGGCGCGCCGGGTTCTGGCCGTGTCCGGCGGTGAGCACCTGCCCCAGTATAACCTCCGAAACCTCGGCGGGATCGACGCCGGCCTGCGCCAGCGCGGCGCGGATTGCCTGCGCGCCGAGCTCATGCGCCGGCACGCTGCCGAACGCTCCCATGAAGCTGCCGACGGCAGTACGCTTGGCGGCGGTGATGACGATGTCGGTCATGGCGAGTCTCCGGTGATTCCTATGCTGCACACGCTAAACGCCTTCGCGCGGCTTTGAAAGCGCACAGGCGTGCAACATCGGTGAAGGCTGCGTTGCAGTGCAACAAGCGGCTGTGCTATTGCAGCATTTCGCACTCGATTGGATTTGCCCATGGCCCAGACCGAAGCTTCTGCCGCAGCGCCCGTCATCATCAAGAAGTACGCCAACCGGCGGCTCTACAATACCGAAAGCTCGAGCTACATCACGCTCGATCACCTCGGCACGATGACGCGCGAAGGCCGGGACTTCCAGGTCGTCGATGCCAAGACCGGCGAAGACATCACCCGCAGTGTGCTGACCCAAATCATAATGGACGAGGAAGGCCGCGGCCAGACGATGCTGCCGGTGCCGTTCCTGCGCCAGCTGATTTCGATGTACGGCGATTCGATGCAATCGATGGTGCCGCACTACCTCGAAGCGTCGATGGAAGCCTTCGCCAAGAACCAGGCGCAGTTCCGCGATGCCGTCGCCGGCGCCTTCGGCGGCGTGGCGTTCAAGCCGTTCGAAACGCTCGCCAAGCAAAACATGGCGATGTTCCAGGCCGCCGCCGACATGCTGACCGGCCGCGCCGCCCGCGGCGGCAAGGTCGAAGGCAAGACCGACGCCAAGCCCGACGCGACCGAACTCGCGGCGGTCAAGGCACAACTCGCGGCACTGCAGGCGCAGCTCGACGCGCTGGCGAAGAAGTAGGGCAGCAAGACCAGAAGGCAAAAGAGCCTCCGGCGGGCAGGCCTGAGGCCTGCACCCGGTTAATTCCTGTGACGAATAACCGACGTGGGCTGATACAGCACGGGCAACAAATGGGTGCAGGCCTCAGGCCTGCCCGCCGGAGGCCCTACCCTCTGCCCGCCCTTACTTCGGCTTTACGAACTTCAGCGTCATCCGGTCCGATTCGCCGATCGCAGCGTATTTCGCCTTGTCGGTTTCGCCTTCGGCATAGTTGGGGGGCAGCGTCCACACGCCCTTGGGATAGTCGTGGGTGTCCTTGGGGTTGGCGTTGATGTTCGACGTGCCGACGAGCTTGAAGCCGGCGGCTTCGGCGAGTTTCACCACCGTCGACTGCTTCATGTAGCCGGACTTTTCCTGCATCGCGTCGGGCATCGATTCGGGCAGGTGATGTTCGACGACGCCGAGCGTGCCGCCGGGCTTGAGCATCGCGTAGAACGCCTTGAAGGCTTCGGGCGCGAAGCCGCCGATGTACCAGTTGTGGACGTTGCGGAAAGTCAGCACCATGTCGGCGCTGCCCGCTGGCGTCGCCTTGTCATAGACGCCCTTGGCGAACACGCCGACCTTGACCTTGTCATAGGCGGCGGGGTCGGCGGCCAGCTTGGCCTGGAACGCCGCGACGCCCTTGGCAGCGCGTTCGCTGGCGGCGGGGTCGCTGCCGGCGGCGGTGTACGAGCCCTTGGCCTTCAGATACGGCGCGAGGATTTCAGTGTACCAGCCCGCCGACGGCGAGATTTCGACGACATTCTGGTTGGGCTTGAGGCCGAAGAAGGTCAGCGTTTCCGCCGGGTGGCGATAGGCATCGCGCGCCTTGTTGGCGGCCGAGCGCTGCGGGCCGTTGATCGCGGCGGTGAGCGCCGGATCGACGGCCGGGGCGGCAACAACCGGCGTGGCAATCAACGCAGCAAGCGCGAGCGTCAGATACGAACGTGTCATGGCGGAGCCTCGATTCGAAAGGGTTGCTGCGAATGACTTGCAGGTGGCGCTACAGATGCTATGCGCGGCGCGATATTGCAATGGAGTGCGTCGCGGCAGAGCGCCGCAGCTGCACGGAGACTTTCCTTGGACCGCGATACGACCATCACCCTGTTTGCAGTCGCGATCGTTCTGATGCTGCTGGCGCGCTGGGGCGACGCCCGCCGCCGCCGTGCCCCGCATGGCACGCTGGCGCTGCTTCCGTGGCACGCGATGATGTTCGTCGCCCTTGTCGGGATGCTGTTTCTGGGTGTGCATCTGCTGTCGTTTTTCGGAGTGCGCAACTAATGCTGGCGCATGCCCTTCGCGCGGTTATGTTGCGCAGCATGAACCTGCGTCCGTTCCTTGCCGCAGCGCTGCTGCTGATCGCCGCGCCGGCGCTGGCGTGGTCGCAACCCGGCCACATGACCACCGGCGCCATCGCCTTTGACACGCTGGTACGCGAACATCCCGAGCTGCTGCCGCAGATCGAAGCGATCATTGCCGCGCACCCCGACAAGGCGCGGCTCGATGCCGCGACCGCCGGGCTGACCGGCAGCGCCCGCTCCCGCACGCAGTTCGAATGGCTGGCGCGCTGGCCCGACGATATCCGCGTCGGCGAAGGCACCGACGGCAAATGGGACCATCCCGATTGGCATTACGAACTGCGCGTCGTGTCGCCCGCCAAGGCGATCTGGCCGTGGCGCAACGGCAACGCCGGCGACGCCTTCGCGCTCAACTATGCGGTGTTCAGTGACCCCAAAGCCGCACCCGCCGACCGCGCCGTGGCGCTCGGCTGGCTGATGCACATCGTCGGCGATATCCAGCAGCCGCTGCACGCCGGGCACTGGATGTCATGGCAATACAAGATGACCGACCGCGCCGGCCAGCTCGCCCACGTCCGCCGCACCCCCGGCGGCAAGCCCATCGACCTGCACGCCTATTGGGACGACATGTTCGACATGCCCGGCGGCCCCGAAGCGACACCCAGCGCCTGGGCCGTGCCAGTGGCCACGCGCTGGCCGCGCGCGCTCGCCATTCCCGCCGCACCGACCGGCACGCCGCAGCAGCAGTTCAGCGCCTGGCTGGACGAAAGCTACGCGCTCGCCCGCGACGTTGCCTATACCGACGCCTTCCTGCACGCGACGCCGGTAGCGCTCAACGCTCCCGCAGTGTCGGACGCCTATCGCGCCAAATCGATGCTGGTCGCGCAGCAGCGGCTGGCCGCCGGCGGCTACCGGATTGCCGATACGCTGACGATGGCTTTGGCCAAGCCATAGAGTAGTTCAGGGGCCTCCGGCGGGCAGGGGCTTGCCCCTGCACCCATAGGTTTGGGTGGGTGCATCGAATTCGGGCGTCGCGGCTGAGGCACCGGCAGCATATGGGTGCAGGGGCAAGCCCCTGCCCGCCGGAGGCCCTACACTCAAACCGTCAGAAACGGCGCCGCGACTTCGGCGGGCACGCGCAGTGCGCGGCGGGTGGCGGCGTCGACGAGCGCCCAGACCGTGGTGGCGCTGGCGCGCAGCTTGCCGTCGGCGCCGGTGATTTCGACGTAGCGGTCGAAGCGCGCGCCGCGCGGCGTGCCGACCCAGGTCGTCAGCGTTACTGTTTCGCCTTCCAAAGTGGCGCGGGCGTAGTCGATCTCGTGGCGCGTTACGACCCAGACGAACGCGGCGATGTCTTCGGGACGGGCGACGGCGCGCCAGTGCGCGGTGGCGATGTCCTGGATCCAGCGGACGTAGACGATGTTGCTGACATGGCCGAGCTCGTCGATGTCGGCGGGCTGTGCGACGACGGTCTGCGAGAATGACGGGCGGTCAGCGGGCGGCGGCATCGTGCGCCTCGATCAGGAACTGATACTCTTCGGCGATCTCGCCGAGGCTGTCGAAGCGCCCCGACTTGCCGCCGTGGCCGGCATCCATGTTGGTCTTGAGCAGCAACAGATTGCTGTCGGTCTTGGTGGCGCGCAGCTTCGCCACCCATTTCGCCGGCTCCCAATAGGTGACGCGCGGGTCGTTGAGCCCCGCCGTCACCAGCAGCGGCGGATAGGCACAGGCTGCCACATTGTCATACGGGCTGTAGCTGGCGATGAGGTCGAACGCCGCCTTGTCCTCGATCGGGTTGCCCCATTCGGGCCATTCGCCGGGCGTCAGCGGCAGGCTGGCGTCGAGCATCGTCGCCAGCACATCGACAAATGGCACATGCGCGACGACGCCGCACCACAGCTCGGGATCGCTGTTCATCACCGCGCCCATCAGCTCGCCGCCGGCAGAGCCGCCGCTGATCGAGATGTTGCCGGCGCGCGTCAGCCCGGCGGCGATCAATGCATGGGCGCAATCGACGAAATCGGTGAAGCTGTTGGTGCGCTTGGCGAGCTTGCCGTCGAGATACCATTGGTAGCCGAGGTCGTCGCCGCCGCGGACATGCGCGATGGCATAGGCGATACCGCGGTCGAGCAGGCTGAGGCGGCTGGTCGAAAAGTTCGGCGGAATCGCGATGCCGTAGGCGCCGTAGCCATACAGGTGCAGCTTGCCCGAGCCGTCGCGCGGGAAGTCGCGGCGCATCACCACCGACACCGGCACCACAGTGCCGTCGCGTGCGGTGGCGGTCAGCCGCAGCGTTTCATACTGGCTGGCATCATAGCCCGACGGCACCTGCTGCACCTTGCGTGGGCACAGCGTCTGCGCGGCCACGTCATAATCGAACACCGTATTCGGCGTGACCATCGAGCTGTAGCCGAGGCGCAGCACCGGCGCGTCGGGTTCGGCGTTGGTGCCCAGCGATGCGGTGTAGCTCGCTTCGGGAAGGGCGACGTAATGGTCGCGACCGTCGTTCAGATGCAGACGGATCTGGTCGAGGCCTTCGACGCGTTCGGAAATCGCAAGGTACGAGGTGAAGGCTGTCAGCCCGCGGATATAGTGGCGGTCGCTGGCGGCGATGACTTCGTGCCAATCGCCCGGCGTGTCGAGCGCGGCGCGGACGATGCGGAAATTGGGGTGGGTGTCGTTGGCGCGGATGAACAGCGTTTCCCCACGCACATCGACATCATATTCGCGGCCCGCCTGCCGCGCCGACACCAGACTTGGTGGGGTCAGCGGCGCGGCGGCGGGGACGAGGTGGACTTCGCTCGTCACATGATCGGAAACAACAATGAGCCAATGGCTCCGGTCCTGGCTGCGGCTGACGTGGACGCGGAAGCCGATGTCGGCTTCTTCGAACAGCACGGCATCGTCGCTGCCCTGCCCGAGCCGGTGCAGCCGGACGCGCCACGGGCGCCAGCGCTCATCGACTTCGGTCCATGCCAGCGCCGATGAGTCCGCCGCCCAGACCGGCGAGCCGATGGTGGTGGTGGCGACCGTCGCGATGTCGGCACCGGTCGCAATGTCGCAGACCTTGAGCGTGAAGCGTTCGGAACCGTCGCAATCGGTGGCGTAGGCGAGCAGCCGGCCATCGGGGCTGACCGTCAGGCCGCCGAGGCGGAAATAGTCGTGACCCTCGGCGAGCGCCGGTTCGCTGAGAATGAGTTGTTCGTCACCGCCACCGGCTGGGCGTCGCAGCCACAGCCGGTATTGGCCGCCGGTTTCGAAGCGCCACCAATAGTCATAGCCACCGTCGCGCGCCGGGACGCTGGCGTCATCCTCGACGATACGGCCGCGCAGTTCGGCGGTCAGTGCATCGATCTGCGCCTGGCGGGGTTTCGCCCAAGCGTTGAACCAGTCGTTTTCGGCGTTGAGATAGGCGAGCACCGACGCATCGGTCACGGTCGGATAGCCGGGGTCACGCAGCCATGCCCAGGGGTCGTCTATGCTGACGCCGTGGTGGGTGACGGTGTGCGGGCGGCGTTCAGCGACGGGCGGTTGGGTCATGCGTCCTGTTTACCGGCGCGGTGCGGTCAGGTCGACTCTCAGCCGCAGCGCTTCTCCAATGCCGCGACGCGGTCAGCGAGTGCGTTGACCGCGTCGATGATGCCGTTGAGCGCTTCGGCGGTGATCAGGTCGCCGGGCTTGAAGCGTGCCACCGCCTTCACGGCACGCGGGCGCGCCTTGGTGGCAATCGGGCCGGCCTTCGTCGAATCGCGCATCGCAAGTCCTTTCATGGTGGCGCTGCAAGGCGTAAGAACGGTTCTCAACCTGCCCGGAAGCCTGCCCCATGTCGACCCATGCCGCCCGTCTTGCTGCGCTGCGCGATACGCTCGCCGCGACCGAACTCACCGGTTTCGTCATTCCGCTCACCGACGAGCATATGAGCGAATATGTCGGCGGATATGCGCAACGGCTGGCGTGGCTGACCGGCTTTGAAGGCTCGGCGGGCGCGGCGGTGGTGCTGGCGGACAAGGCGGCGATGTTCACCGACGGCCGCTACACGCTGCAGGTCCGCGCGCAGGTCGACGGCGCGCTGTACGATTACATCAGCATCCCCGAAACGCCGACGACCGATTGGCTCGCGGTCAATGCCAAGGCCGGCGACCGCATCGGCTATGACCCGTGGCTGCACACCAAGGGCTGGGTGACGGCGACCGCCAAGGCACTCGCGGCGCGCGGTGCCGAGCTGGTCGCACAGCCGCAGAACCCGATCGACAGCGTCTGGGCGACACGGCCGGCGCCGTCGGGCGCGGCGCTCGAGGTCCATGATGCTGCACTCGCCGGGCAATCGTCGGCCGACAAGCGTGCCGCGGTCGCGGCGTGGCTCAAGACGCAGAACAGCGATGCCGTCGTCATCACCGCGCTCGATTCGATCGCCTGGCTGCTCAATATCCGCGGCCGCGACGTGGCGCGCACGCCGGTGGCGCTGGCGTTCGCCATCGTCCATGCCGATGCCAGCGCCGACCTGTTTGTCGAGCCCGGCAAGCTGACCGACGCGGTGCGTGCGCATCTAGGCAGCGATGTCCGCACGCATGACCGCAGCGCGTTCGGCGATGCGTTGGAGGCGCTCGGCAGCAAGACCGTGGTCGCCGATCCGGCGAGCGCGGTCGCGGCGATCTTCGAGCGGCTGGCAGCGGGCGGCGCGCGCATCCACGAGACCCGCGATCCGTGCGTGCTGCCCAAGGCGGTCAAGAACCCGACCGAAATCGCCGGCACCAAGGCGGCGCACCTGCGCGACGGCGCGGCGCTGACGCGCTTCCTGCATTGGTTCGATGGCGAGGCGCCCAAGGGCAAGCTCGACGAATTGCAAGCGGCCGCCAAGCTGCGCCAGTTCCGCGACGCCACCAACCAGCTCGAAGACCTGAGTTTCGACACGATTTCGGGCGCCGGCCCCAACGGCGCCATTGTCCATTACCGCGTGTCCGAAGCGACGAATCTGCCGATCACGATGAACAGTCTGTTCCTGCTCGATTCGGGCGGCCAGTACAAAGACGGCACCACCGACGTGACGCGGACGATGGCGGTCGGTACGCCGACGGCGGAAATGCGCGACCGCTTCACCCGCGTGCTCAAGGGCCATATCGCGGTGGCGCGCGCGGTGTTTCCCAAGGGCACGCGCGGCGGGCAATTGGATGTGCTGGCGCGGCTGCCGCTGTGGGAAGTCGGATTGGATTACGCGCACGGCACCGGCCACGGCGTCGGCAGCTATCTGTCGGTCCACGAAGGCCCGCAGCGCATCGCCACCGTCATCGGCACCGGCGGCGAGGAACCGCTGATGCCCGGCATGATCCTGTCCGACGAGCCGGGCTATTACAAAACCGGCGAATACGGCATCCGCATCGAAAACCTCGTGCTGGTCGTCGAACGTGATGTGCCCGGCGCCGAAAAGCCGATGTACGGGTTCGAGACGCTGACGCTGGCGCCGATCGACCGCAACCTCATCGATGTCGCGCTGCTGACCGCCGACGAACGCGCCTGGGTCGATGCCTATCACGCGCGCGTGAATGCCGAAGTCGGCCCACTGCTCGATGATGTGCAGGCCAAGTGGCTCAACGCGATGACGGCACCTTTGTGACCGGCTGCGGCGCTGGCGCGCATTGCGTTGCCGCGGCAATTGCGCCAGCTTTGGCCAACGCTATTGGAGAACCCGCATGTACAAGCTGCTGACCCTGACCGCCGCCGCAATTGTCGCGGTCGCCGCCGCCCCTGCGGCGCTGCCCGGCAATGCCTATGGCTTCAACATGGAAACCATCGACGGCAAGCCGATGCCGTTCGCGCAGTTCAAGGGCAAGGTGCTGCTGGTGGTCAATACCGCGAGCTTCTGCGGCTTCACCCCGCAATATGAAGGCCTGCAAAAGCTGTACGAGACCTACTCGGCGCAGGGGCTGGTCGTCATCGGCATCCCGTCAAACGACTTCAACCAGGAATCGGACAGCAACGCCAAGATCAAGGAATTCTGCGAATCGAAGTTCGGCATCCGCTTCCCGATGACCGAACGCAGCGTCGTCACCGGCAAGAATGCCGCGCCGTTCTACCAATGGGCGGTCAAGACGATGGGCCCGTCGGTCGAACCCGAATGGAATTTCCACAAATTCCTGGTGGGCCGTGATGGCCAGCTTCTGCAGTCGTTCAACCACAAGGTGACGCCAATGTCGCCGGCACTGCAGGATGCCATCAAAAAGGCGCTGGCCACACCCGCCTGATTGCAACGACCTACGCGGCGAATTTGTTCAGTCTTTACGGGTCCTGAGGGTTCTGCGCGAAGTTTACAGCTAACTAATTGTTAACTTCATTCTCTTCGTCGCCTGCGGCACCTTCGGCACGGGCGCGCGCCTTGCGCCGCGCCAGATTGGCGCGCAACGCTTCAGCGAGCCGCGCATTGCGACGCTCGGCCTCGGTTGCGGGTTTGCTCGGTTTTGCCATGCAAAATGCCTTGCCACGACCCGACGCGGCTTGACAAGGCGGTGACCCCTCCTCCATAGCCGCGCCTCGCGAATGTGCTGCCGTAGCTCAGTGGTAGAGCGCATCCTTGGTAAGGCTGAGGTCCGGAGTTCAATCCTCCGCGGCAGCACCATTCGCGAAGACCCCCAAAGCCCCCCGAAAATCACGCCGACCGCCGTCGGCGCGGCTGCGCGTCAGCCCTCGATCAGCTGCGCGGCAATCGCTTCGCGCAACGCCGGCGTGACGCCGCAGGCGGCTTCGGCATAGGCCTCGACGCTGCCGTGGCGTTCGCGAATCGCGGCAAACGCGGTGTCGAGATAGGCGGGCTCGACCGACATCACGACGCGCACCGCGTCATCATCAAGCGGCACCGACGCATGCGCGCGCACCAGGCGACCACCGGCTTCGATGCGGCGTTCGACGTCGCCGGCAGTGTTGGTGAGCAGATAATCTGCCATGATGTCATCGGCATGCACGCCCATCAGCGCCTGCAGCAGCGCCACCGCGAGACCGGTGCGGTCCTTGCCGGCCAGGCAGTGCACCAGGCTGGCGCCCTCGCCGCGACCGAGTGCCGCGAAATAATGGCTGAAGCTGCCGGCGAGCACCGGACGGAACGGCATCACGGCATAGCTGTTGGTCATGCGCAGTCGCGCCTCCGCAGCGGCACCGCTGGCGAGTGACGCGGCGGGCGCTTCAACTTGCGAAGCCGCCGCCTCGACATGCGGGGCGGAACCGGCGCCGGTGGTTTCGCCGGGGGCGAAGAGCACCGCTGCGGCAAAGCCCGGCCCGCGACGGCACGGGTAGAGCAGGCGTTCGTTGTCACCGCGCAAGTCGATGATGTTGGCGATCCCCAGCGCGTCGACCGCGGCGAGGTCGTCCGGCGTCGCTTCAAGATGCTGACCCGACCGGAACAGTACGCCCTTCCGCAAGCGGCCACCGCCGGCGACACCGTAGCCGCCATAGTCGCGGAAGTTGTGGACACCGGCGAGCGGCAGGACGCGATTTTCCGACATAGTGATTTGCTGCCCAAGTAACGTGATTTTGGTCGTCCCTAAACAGGATTCGGTTAAACCGCCAATTGCCGATTGCAGTGCGTCAGCTTGATGACACTGGCAGCGTCGGATCGGGTGAAATGCGGACCATCGTCTTGCCGAACGCATCGCCCTTGAGCATTTCGGCAAAGCTCGACGGGATTGCCATGAAGCCGTCGCGGATGTCTTCGCGGTAGCGTATCCGGCCGGCGGCGACCTGCGGCGCGACATCGGCGAGGAAGCGGTCGTGCCAGCTTTCGACAAAATCGCCGACGAACAGATTGTGGACGGTGACACCGCGGGCTTCGGCAGCGCGCCGTTCGGCGGCGATGGCGTCGGCGGGGGTCGCATCTCCGTAATGCGCGATGATGCCGCAGATCGTCATGCGCGCGTCGGCGTTGAACAGTGCCAGCACCGCCGCGAACACCGCGCCGCCGACGTTTTCGAAATAGACATCGATGCCGGCGGGGCACGCCGATTTGAGGTCCGCGGCGAAGCTGGGCGACAGGTGCGACACGCATGCGTCAAAGCCGAGTTCATCGACAACGTAGCGGCATTTGGCGTCACGCCCGGCAATGCCGACGACGCGGCACCCGGCGAGTTTCGCCAGCTGCCCGACAATCTGCCCGACGCCGCCCGCGGCTGCCGATACGACGACGGTTTCGCCGGGTCGCGGCGCGCATTGCAGCATCAGCCCGGCATAAGCGGTCAGCCCGAGCATGCCGAGCACGTCGAGCGCATTGCTGATCTTGCCCTGCGCGGGGTCGAGCTTGCGCGGGATCATATAGGCCGGCCGCGCGACGCCTTCGCCCATCAGGCCATATTCGGCCCAGCCGTTGGTGCCGAAAACGAAGTCGCCGGGCACGATGCCGTCGATGTTGCTGGCGACCACCTGGCTGACGGTGCGCGCATGGCACGGGTCGCCCGGGGCAACCGCGCCGCGGCGCTGATAGCCCCATTGATAGGGGTCGAGCGACACATAGATCGTCCGCGTCAGCGCCTGGTTCGGGCCGGGAACCGGCATCGCGGCTTCGGCGACCACATAAGTCGCCTCGGTCGGCCACGGTGTCGAGGGCACCCCGGCGAGCGTCCAGTAGCGGTTCATGCGGTCCTCGCTCATGACGCAGCGCTTTGCGCCGAACCCGCCATGATCTGGCGCCCATCGGCGGCAAACGCCGCGAGTTCGATGTCGGCGCCCTGCCCGCGCAGCACCAGATGCAGCGCTTCGCCGCAGATTGCCGGTGACAGCCCGCGGAAGGCGAAGCCGGCGAGCGCATTGTCGCCCAACCCACGCCGCGCGAGGTCGAGTAATAGCGTCGCGGTCAGCGGGCCGTGGACGACCAGCCCGCGGTAGCGTTCCTCGTCGGTCGCATAGGGCAGGTCATAGTGGATGCGGTGGCTGTTGAAGGTCAGCGCGGAGTAGCGGAACAGCAGCGGTTCGGTCGGCGTCAGCGTGCGGTGCGCGTGCCATGCCGACGGGTCGAAGCTTCCGGCACCGGGCGCGGGTGGCGACAGCGGCGCCTCCGGGGCAGCCGCACCGCGATAGACGATACTTTGCGTTTCACGGACCGCGACGCCGCTGGCGCCGGCGGTTTCATGGCCGACATCGACGAACACCAATTGGCCCGAACCGCCCGATTTCTCGGTAATCGACAGGATGCGCGAGGTGCGGGTGACCGCCTCGCCAATGTGCAGCGGTGCCAGAAATTCGACTTTGCTCGACGCCCACATGCGGCGCGGCAGCGGCACCGGCGGCATGAAGCTGTCGGGGCTGTCATCGCGGCGCGGGTGGCCGTCGGGGCCGAGCCGTGCGGTCGGTGCATCGGGCAGGCCGAGGCACCAGTGCAGCCCCTGCGGCACGCTGCCATCAGCAGGCGCGTCGCGGTCGAGCGTCGCGAGCCAGCGCGTCACCAGCCCGGCGTCGATGCGGTCGCTGAGGCGCTCTTCGCGGCCAATCCAGGTGTCCCAGTCGCCCATCAGTTGCGCCCCCCCGCCAGCCCGCGCGCGATGACCTGCGCCTGGATTTCGGCGGCGCCTTCGAAGATGTTGAGGATGCGCGCGTCGCACAGTACGCGGCTGATTTCATATTCGAGCGCATAACCGTTGCCACCGTGGATCTGCAGCGCCGCATCGGCATTGCTCCACGCGGCGCGGGCGGCGAGCAGCTTGGCCATGCCGGCTTCGATGTCGCAGCGCTTGCCCGAATCCTTGGCGCGCGCGGCGGCATAGGTCAGCTCGCGCGTCATGACGAAATCGGCGAGGCTCATCGCGAGCTTGTCGGCGACGCGCGGGAAACCGATGATCGCCTTGCCGAACTGCTTGCGGTTGACGGCGTATTCGCGCCCGAGGTCGAGCGCGCGCTTGGCGACGCCGACGGCGCGCGCGGCCGTCTGTATGCGGGCGCCTTCGAAGGTCCGCATCAACTGCTTGAAGCCCTGCCCCTCCTCGCCGCCGAGCAGTGCGTCGGCGGGGGCGGACATTGCGTCGAACTGCAGCGCATATTCGCGCATGCCGCGGTAGCCGAGCACCTCGATTTCGCTGCCGGTCATGCCGTCTGCCGGGAACGGATCGGCCGCGGTGCCGCGCGGTTTGGGGACGAGCAGCATCGACAGGCCGGCGTAACCCTTGGCATCGGGCAGGGTGCGGACCAGCATCGTCATCATGTCGGATCGGCTGGCGTGGGTGATCCAGGTCTTGGCGCCGTCGATGACCCAGCCGGAATCGCCCAGGCGCGCGCGCGTCTGCAGCGAACCCAGATCGGAGCCGGTGTCGGGTTCGGTGAACACCGCGGTCGGCAGCACTTCGCCGCTGGCGATGCGCGGCAGCCAGTACGCCTTTTGCGCGTCGGTGCCGCCGGTGGTGATGAGCTCGCCGGCGATTTCCGAGCGCGTGCCGAGCGACCCGGCGCCGATCCAGCCGCGCGACAGTTCCTCGGTGACGAGGCACATGACGAGCTTCGACAGCCCCAGCCCGCCATATTCTTCGGGGATGCAGACGCCGAAGGTGCCGAGCGCCGCCATCGCGGCAACGGTGGCATCGGGAATGAGGTCGTTCGCCAGATGCCATTTGTGCGCGTGCGGCAGGATTTCGCTGTCGGTGAAGCGGCGATATTGTTCGCGGATGGCGTCGAGTTCGGCGTCGTGCAGGCTTTCGCTCGGGGTCTGACCGTCGGCCAATGCCGCCGCAACCGCCGCGCGCACTACGGCCAAGTCTGCGCTAAGCAAAGTGTCAGCTGCAGTTGCCAAAACGGCGGCTGCGGCTGAGAGCCCGAGGTCGGCGGGGCGGAAGATTTCGTTCTGCCCCATCGGCAGCCCGCCGGTCAGTTGCCCGATGCTTTCGGCGAAAATCAGGGTCGCGACCTGCCGGTCGAGCGCTATGCCGCCGGCGTTGCTGTCGAGCCAGCCGGCGACGGCTTCGAGGGCTGCAACGGTTGTCGCCACCCAGGCAAAACCGTGCGCGGCGCGTTGTTCGGCGTCGATGGCGCGCTCGGCAAGCCGCGCCGTCAACGCGGCCTTCGCCGCGTCGCGGTAGGTCTGCGCGGCGGCCAGATAGGGCAGCAGGTTCATGCGCGTTCGAACACCGCCGCAATGCCCTGACCGCCACCGATGCACATCGTCTCCAGCCCGTAGCGCACGTCGCGGCGCTGCATTTCGCGCGTCAGATTGGCGAGGATGCGGCCGCCGGTGGCGCCAATCGGATGGCCCAGCGAGATGCCCGAGCCGTTGACGTTGAGGATGGCGTGGCGGCTGTCGTCGTCGCTCCAGCCCCAGCCCTTGAGGCAGGCGAGCACCTGCGGTGCGAACGCCTCGTTGAGCTCGATCAGCCCGATGTCGCCCCAGGTCAGTCCGTTGCGCGCGAACAGCCGCTGCGTCGCCGGCACCGGGCCGATGCCCATGCGCGACGGCTCGCAGCCGGCAGCCGCCCAGCTGTGGAAGAAGGCGATGGGTTCAAGACCGAGTTCTTCGAGCTTGTCCTCGGCGACGACGAGGCAGGCTGCGCCCGCGTCATTCTGCTGGCTGGCGTTGCCCGCGGTCACCACGCCGCCTTCGATCGGACGCAGCGCGCCGAGCGATTCGAGCGTCGCATCGCTACGGTAGCCTTCGTCGTGGTCGAAGACTGTAGGCGGACCCTTGCGCTGCGCGATGCTAACCGGCACCAGCTCGTCGGCGAACAGCCCGTTGGCCCAGGCGGCGGTGGCGCGCTGGTGCGAGCGGACGGCATAGGCGTCGCAGGCTTCGCGGCTGATGCCATAGTCCTTGGCGAGGTTTTCGGCGGTTTCGATCATGCCGGAAATGACGCCGAAGCGTTCGATCGGCTGGCTCATCACGCGACCGCGCGTCAGCCGGTCGTGCAGCGTCATGTTGCCCATCCGCACGCCCTTGCGGACATCGATGCTGTAATGTTCGACGTTCGACATGCTCTCGACGCCGCCGGCCACGACGATGTCGCTGACGCCGGTCTGGACCATCATCGCGGCGTTGACGATGGCCTGCAGCCCCGAGCCGCAACGCCGGTCGAGCTGATAGCCCGGCACCTCGAGCGGCAGCCCCGCCGCGAGCCACGACCAATGCGCGATGCACGGCGCCTCGCCGTTGCCATAGCCTTGCGCGAACACCACGTCGTCGACGCGCTCCGGATCGACTCCGGTGCGGTCGATCAGTGCCTTGAGCACGATGCCGCCGAGTTCACCGGCGGTGAGCGACGACAAGGCGCCGCCGAACTTGCCGACGGCAGTGCGGATCGGCGCAACGATGGCAGCGCGACGAAGTTGGGTCATGAGGCAATTCCTACCGTTCCTGAGTCGATGAGGCGGGCGATTTCGCCCGATGAAAGCTTGAGCACTTCGGCGAGCATCTGTTCGCTGTGCTGGCCGTTGCGCGGTGCCGCTTGCACGGGGGTGCGCTCGAGCTGTGGTATCGTGCCGAAGGCGCCAGCGGCGGGATAGGCGAACCCCGACGGGTTGGCATCAAACGCAGTGAACATCGGGTTGTTGCCGACGAGGCGCGGGTCGTGCGCGGCGTCGAGCATGGTGCGGTACGCCGAATGGACGATGCCCGCGCTGTCGAGCGCTGCGGCAAGTGCGGCATGGTCGCGCGCGCCAATGGCGGCTTCGAACAGCGGGTAGAGCGCGTCACGGTGGTCGAAACGCAGCCCGTCGTTGCTGGCAAAGCTGACGCCGCGCTGCGCCTCGATGGCGGCAACCGCGTCGTTCAGACCGAGCGCGCCGAGCAAATTCGCCCATTGCCGGTGCGTCACCACGACAATCATCGTCCGCACGCCGTCGCGCGTCACGAAATCACGCCCGAAAAGCCCGTAGACCGCGTTCCCCAGCCGTGGCCGGTTGGCGCCGCTGTGCAGCACTTCGGCGATTCCACCGAGATTGGCGACGGTGCCGATGGCGACGTCGGACAGCGGAATCCGCACCTCGCTGCCCTCGCCGGTCTTCTCGCGGCGGCGGATGGCGGCGAGCAATGCGAACGCCGCATAGGCGCCGCTGAGCAGGTCCCAAGCCGGCAGCACATGGTTGACGGGTTCAGGCCCCGGCCCGGTGAGCATCGGATAGCCCACCGCATTGTTGACGGTATAGTCGAGCGCCGGTGCACCGTCGGCCCAGCCCATGACGCGCACCGTCACCAGATCGGCGCGGCCCTCTGCCAGCTTGGCGTGCGACAGAAATCCCTCCGCCGGGAAGTTGGTGATGAACTGGCCGGTGGCGCGCACCAGCGCCTGCAGCAACTCGCGGCCTTCGGGCTTCGACAGGTCAAGCGCCACCGACTTCTTGGCGCGGTTCAGGTTCTCCCAATAGAGCGAATCATTGCCCTCGGTGACCGGCCAGCGCCGGTAATCGGGGCCGCCGCCGACCTGGTCGACACGGATGACCTCGGCGCCGAACTGCGCGCAATACAGCCCCGCCGTTGGCGACGCGACGAACGACGACGCCTCGATGACGGTCAGCCCGTCGAGCAGGTTATACACGGATCACGCCTGTGCAGCCCACTCACGCAGCATGTGCTTGGCGATCTGCAGCTGCAGGATCTGCGTCGTGCCTTCGTAGATGCGGTAGATGCGGGCATCGCGGAAAAAGCGCTCGGCGTCATATTCGGCCAGATAGCCGGCGCCGCCGTAAATCTGCACGACGCGGTCGACGACGCGCCCGCACATTTCAGTCGCAAAGACCTTGGCCGCGGCGGCCTTGCGCAGCACATTCTCGCCGGCGTCAGCACGGCGGCAGGCGTCTTCGAGCATGCATTCGGCGGCGTAGATCTCGATCTCGCTTTCCGCCAGCATCTGCTGGATCAGCTGGAAGTTGGCGATCGGTTCGCCGAACGCTTTGCGTTCATTGGCGTAGCGCAGCGCGCTGTCGAGCGCGCGGCGGGCGTAGCCGGCGGCAGCCGCGCCGACCGAAAGCCGGCCGTTGTCGAGGCTCTGCATCGCCATCACGAAGCCGCCGCCCTCGGCACCGAGAAGCGCGTCGGCGGGCAGCTTGACGTCTTCCATGATGATGTCGGCGATATGGCTGCCAGCCTGGCCCATCTTCTTGTCGGACTTGCCGACGGTGATGCCCGGCGTGTCCATCGGCACGATGAACGCCGACACATGCGCGTTCTTGGGCAGCGCTTCCTTGTTGGTGCGCGCCATGATCAGCGCGACATTGGCGAACGGCGCATTGGTGATGTAGCGCTTGGTACCGTTGAGGACCCAGCCATTGCCCGACTTGACCGCGGACGTCTGCATCGCCGCGGAATCCGACCCCGAGCCGGGCTCGGTCAGGCCGAACGATGCAATCTCGCCGGCGGCGAGCCGCGGCAGCCATTCGGCCTTTTGCGCGTCGGTGCCGCCGCGCTTGAGCGCCGAACACACCATGCCGATGTTGATCGAGGTGATCGAGCGGTAGCACGGCATCGCGTAGCTCAGTTCGCGGATGGTGCGGACATACTGCGCGATGTTCATGCCGGCGCCGCCATATTCTTCGGGCATGGTCAGGCCAAACAGCCCCATGTCGCGCATTTCGGCGAGGATATCGTCGGGGATCGCATCGGCTTCGATGATGGCCTTTTCGGCCGGAATCAGCCGTTCGCGGACGTAGCGCTGCAGCTGTTCGATGAACTGGTCGAAAACATCATTATCCATGGCAATCATCCCTCAAAATGCGGCGCGACAGCGGTTAAGTTCGGCTGGTTGCGCCCGAAATTTCAACGCAAAAATGCAAGACGGTGGTGCGGTTTCAAATCGGGTCATAGCCGAAAACATGCGCCGACACTTCATCGGCGCGGGCAAAGCTCGGCTGAAACGCCGGGATCAGTTCGGCGGCAATCGATTCGGGCGTCCAGCCTTCGAGCTTGGTCATCGAGCGCACCGGCCGCGGCTTGCTGAACAGCACGATCTCGTTCTTGCGCACCGAGAAGATCTGGTTGGTCACCTCTGCCGACGCATCCGACGCCAGATACACCACCAGCGGTGCGATCTTGTCGGCGCTCATCGCCTTGAACTTTTCGAGCCGCGCCTTTTGCGCCGGCGTTTCAGCCGGGATCGACGCGGTCATCCGGCTCCACGCGAACGGCGCGATGCAGTTCGAGCGCACCCCGGCGCGTGCCATGTCGAGCGCAATCGACTGCGACAGCCCGACGATGCCGAGTTTCGCCGCCGAATAATTGGCCTGGCCGATGTTGCCGATCAGCCCGCTGGTCGAGGTGAAGTGGATAAAGCTGCCCGACTGCTGCTCGCGAAAGTACGGCGTCGCCGCCTTCGACACGTTGAAGCAGCCGTTGAGATGCACGTCGATGACCGCGCGCCAGTCCTCGTGGCTCATCTTGTGCCAGATGGTGTCGCGCAGGATGCCGGCGTTGTTGACCACCGCGTCGATGCGCCCGAAGCGCTGGACGGCATCCTCGATGATGGTGGTGGCACCGGCCGGATCGGCGACGCTGGCGAGATTGGCGTGCGCCCGACCGCCCGCTGCGATGATGTCGTTGACCGTGTCCTGCGCCGGGCCGGCATCGCCGCCTTCACCGCCGCCGCCGACGCCGGGATCGTTGACGACGACTGCGGCGCCGTGTGCCGCACACAGCAAGGCAATTTCGCGCCCGACACCGCGCCCGGCACCGGTGACCGCGACGACTTTGCCTTCAAGCATGCCCATGCCAAATCCTTCCCCAAACTGCCGCCGCTGTCACCGCAGCGCCGTGCAGCACAGCCAATTGCGCCCCGGGGGCCATTTGTCACCCGGTTTTTGCGTCGCAGGCGGCGCCGCGCCGGAAGCTACAGGATCTTCGCGAACATCGCGGCCGACGCGACCGGTCGCCGTGGCACCTTGGCCGCCGGGGCTGCGGGCCCGGCAAACGCCTGCAACAGGCCGGTCGTGGCCGCAAAGCCCGCCGGATCGATGCGGTAATAAACCTGCTTGGCGGCGCGCCGCGTTGCCACCAGCCCGGCCTTGCGCAACAACGCGAGCTGCTGCGACAGCCCCGGCTGACTGATACCCGACGCCGTTTCGATGGCACCGACCGACTGCTCGGCGGTAGCGATCAGCGTCAGCAGCGCCAGCCGCGTCGGGTGGCCCAGTACGCGCAGCACTTCGGCTTCGGCTTCGAACGTGGCGACCATTAGCTGTGTCCCGGGGCTTCGCCGTCGGGGCGGCGGCGGTGGAACCACGCCGGATCGTCGGGCATCGCCAGCACCGCCGCCTGGTTGGAACTCGGCGGCAGCAGCACGTCATCGCCGGGCTGCCAGCCGGCGGGCGTGACGATATGGTCGGCATCGACGCGCTGCAGCGCCGCGATGACGCGCAACATCTCGTCGACCGAGCGGCCGACGGTCGGCGGATAGCAGCAGCTGGCGCGGATGATGCCGTCGGGGTCGATGAAGAAGCTCGACCGCATTGTCGCTGAGTCGGTGGCGTCATCGGCGATCATGCCAAAGGCGCGGCCGACGTTCATCGAGGTATCCTCGACGATGGGAAAATTGACTGTGACGCCAAAGGCTTCGTGGATGGCGCGCACCCAGGCCAGATGCGCGTACAGGCTGTCGACCGACACCGCGAGCAGCGCGCAGTTCAAGGCGGCGAAGCGATCGGCGGCGCGCGCCAGCGCGACGAACTCGCTGGTGCACACCGGCGTGAAGTCGGCGGGGTGCGAAAACAGCAGCAGCCAACGGCCGCGGAAGCTCGAAAGGCTGACCGGGCCCATCGTTGTGCGCGCTTCGAAATCGGGGGCCACGTCGCCGATGCGCAACACCGGCCAAACGCCCGCACTTGTTGATTCCGTCACGCGTATGGCTCCCATGCGACTGCCGGCTGGTATTGCCGTCTCACATTCCTACTCGATTACATCATCAATGTAATTGAATTTGCGTGGAACCGGTGTGCTGCGGCGTTATGGCTTGAGCGCGCGTTCGAGCGCGCGCTGGCTGTCGAGCCATGCCGTTTTGCTCAGCGCCGAATCGGTGGCGAACTGGAACGCGTGGAAGGCGCCCGGATAGACGTGGAGTTCGACCGGCACGCCGGCGCGGGTCAGGCGGCGCGCATAGTCGAGGTTTTCTTCGAGGAACAGGTCGAGCGCGCCGGTGGCAATATACGTCGGCGGCAGGCGCGTCAGGTCGGTGGCGCGGGCGGCGGCCGCATAGGGTGACACATCGTCGCCGCCCGGCGCCGCCCCGAGCAGCGCCGTCCAGCCGAAGATATTGCTCTGGTGCGTCCAGATGAATTCGCCCGCATAGGGGTGCGGGTCAGGATGCGTGCAGGTGCGGTCGTCGATCATCGGATAGATCAGGTGCTGGAACGCCAGCGCAAACTCACCGCGGTCGCGCACCAGCAGCGCCAGCCCGGCCGCCAGCCCGCCGCCGGCGCTTTCGCCCATGATGCCGATGCGGGCGGCATCGACCCCGAATTCGCCGGCGTTGGCCACCAGCCAGCCGAGCGCCACGTAGCAATCCTCGACGGCGCCGGGGAAGCGCGTTTCGGGCGCCAGCCGGTAGTCGACCGACACCACAACGACATCGAGCGCTTCAGCGAGCACGCGGTGCGCCGGTGCGTTGGCTTCGGCACTGCCGGCGATATAGCCGCCGCCGTGGATATGCAGGATGGCGCCACGGTTGGTGGTTGCCGTGGCGGGGACGTGGACCGACACCGAGACATCGGGCGCACCCGCCGGGCCCGCGATGCTGCGCCGGCTCGACAGCACCGATGCGCCCTGGTCGCCGAAGCTGAACGACCGCGGCGGCGCGGCGCGCATCAGCGGTAGAATCGCCTCCGACAGCTGCAGCTGCGGAAAGGTTTCGAGCAACCCGAAGAGTTCCGGGTCAACAAGGTGGCGACTGGCAGACATCGGCAAAACCCCCAAGGCAATGATGCCCAGAGCTAGCGCGCGCCCGCGCCGCTGTCAGCTACTTCGTGACGCCGCCGCGCTGCAGTGCTTCGACGACATGGCCTTCGGGGTCGCACAGCATGGCATAGGCCAGGTCGAGCGCGGCGATGGTCTGCGTCGGCGTGGTGACCGCAGCGCCGGCCGCGACCGCACGCGCCACGAATGCACCGATGTCGCTGGTTTCGAAGACCAGTATGCATTCGCCGGGCGTCGCCGGCGGCGCGCCCTTGTAGTTGATGACGATAAGTGCCGCCGAACCGGCTTCGGGCGACTGCAGGATGATTTCGCAGAAGCGCTCGTCCTCGATGCGCTGCGCGATCGTGAAACCGCATACCGCCATGTAGAAAGCGGCTTCGGCATCGACATCGGCGACGACGATCTTGGTCATGGTCAGCGCGGCGTTCATGCGAAAGTCTCCATCCTGTTGTCGTGTGCGCGCGGGGCGGCCACCGAATCGTGGCTAACACAAAGTTGGAAACCATTCCCAAATATCGTTGACTCGACGCGCGAACGGCCTGAGCATCGCTGCACGCCTCGAGCAGAAGGCGAAAGTCACCGAGGGGAAATCCGATGGCAACCGCCCAGACAGCCGTGCCTTTGGCCCCCGCCGCGCGCGCCGACCTCGCCGCCGCGCGCGAAGCGCTCAAGACGGTTGGCTGGTGCGTCGTTCCCGATGTCATCGATGCCGCGCGGACCCGCGAGGCGCTCGACCGGCTGCATGTGGCGGCGGCCGAAAACGCCCGGCAGGGGCTGCCGATTTACATGCCCGAGCTTGACCCCAACGCGCACAATATCCGCGTGTTCTTCCTGCTCGAACGCGACGCGATTTTCCGCGAGCTGATCTGCAATCCGGTGGCGGTCGATCTGGTGACGGCGCTGCTGGGTGACGATTTCCTGATTTCGAACTTCACCGCCAACATCGCGCGGCCCGGCGCCAAGTCGATGTCGCTGCATTCGGACCTGGCGCTGGTGGTGCCCGCGCCGTGGACGGCGCCGTGGTCGATCAACATCATCTGGTGCCTGTCGGACGTGCGCTTCGAAAACGGCGCAACGCTGTTCATACCGGGCAGCCAGCACTGGCAGACTCAGGCCGATGTGCCCGCCGACGCTTTGCAGCGCCTGCAGCCGTTCGAGGCCAAGGCCGGGTCGATCGTCGCGATGGACGGCCGCGTCTGGCACACCTCGGGCGCCAACATTACCGCCGACGAGGACCGCGCTTTGCTGTTCGGCTATTACACCAAGCCGTTCCTGCGCCCGCAGATCAACTGGAACGCCGGGTTGACACCGGCGACGCAGGCGACAATCGATCCGCAGCTGCGCTACTGGCTCGGGCTCGGCATTGCCGCCAATGCCAGCGAAGCGGTCGAGCTGCTCAATGCGCGGCGCATCAACCCGAACGAAGGGCCTGCCCGATGAACGCCACCGTTGCCGTGACCGCCGCGCCCGTGCTGCCGCCACCGACGCGCGACATCGCGCAGGGGCTACGCAACATTGCCGATTTCGGCTTCACGATTGTGCCCGACGTGCTGACCGGCGATGCACTGACGGCAACGCGTGACGCGCTGTACCGCGCCGCCGCGTCAGACCGCGCGCGGGGTCGTGAGCAGCATTTTGGCCTCGATTATGCGCATGACAGCTCGAACCAGCGCGTCTGGAACGTGCTCAGCCGTGATCCGCTGTTCGAGGATCTGGCGTTTCATCCCGTCGCTATCGCTTATGTCAAAGCACTGCTCGGCTGGCCGGCACTGCTCGGCAATCTGTCGGCGAACATCACCGGGCCGGGCGGTGGCGAGATGGTGCTGCACGCCGACCAGATCTTCATGCCCGAGCCCTGGGCCGCCGACCCGCAGGGGATGAACGTCGCCTGGTGCCTTGATGACTTTACCGAAGCCAATGGCGCGACGCGCTTCGTGCCGGGCAGCCACAAGTTGAACCGCGCGCCACGCGCCGACGAAGCCGATGCGCCGACGGTGGCGATGGTCGCACCGGCGGGCTCGATCGTCGTGTTCGAAAGCCGCGTCTGGCACAAGACCGGCTTCAACCGCACCGCGTCCGAACACCGCGCCGGGGTGTTCGGCTGGTACACCAAGCCGATCTACCGCGCGCAGGAAAACTGGTTCCTGTCGCTGCGCCCCGAAGTCCGCCAATTCGCCAGCGACGATGCGCTGGTGCTGCTCGGCTACCGCGCCGAAGGGCTGGGGCTGGTGCACGGCATCTCGCCGGCCTGATCAGCCGCCGCGCTGCTGCTTTTCAATCCGCTGCCGCACCAGCGGCAGCTGGTCGTTGCCGAAATACATGTGCTTGTCGTCGACGAAGATTGTCGGTGAGCCGAAGGCGCCGCGGGCAATCGCCTCGTCGGTATTGGCGCGCAGTGCCGCCTTGACTTCGTCCGACTGTGCCCGCGCTGCAATGGCCGCGCCGGGCAAGCCGCATTCATCGGCAACCGCAATCAGGCATGCCACATCGTCGAGATTGCGCTGGTCGGCGAAATAGGCGTGAAACGCCTGCGCCGCGAACCTGTGCAACTGCGCCTGATCGGCCTCGAGCGCGCAGCAGAACCGCATCGCCGCGACCGACTTCAACGGATGATGCGGCGATGGAAAATTCATCGGCAGCCCCGCCAGTTCGGCCCATTCGCGCAGCCACTCGAAGCTCTTGCGCAGGCGCGGTGCGGCCGCTTCGGTGCGGCTGGCATAGACCGCCTGATTGACCGCGTTGAACACGCCGCCGACCAGAAACGGCCGCCAGTGGATGGCCGCACCGGTCTCGGCGATGATCGGTGCGATATTGTGGAACGCCAGCCGCGTCCACGGCGACGACAAATCGAAGAAAAACTCTACCTTGACCATGCGCGACACTCCCCGGACGCGGACTTTGTGCCGCCGTGCTGCAGGCTAGTGCCGGGCGCCACTCGCGACAAGGTCGACGGCCGCGCCGGCAAAAATGCGGCTTGGTTTACGTTAACGTCAATCTCTGCTAGCCAAGCCGTCGGCGGCGCGCCAATATTGCACCCGCATGGCGCCAGCGCCACAGCCTGCGCCGCAGAAGCGCAGCCATATAAGAATGACCACCACGGGGAGTTTTGAATCCATGCCGCAGCCCTACACGACGATCAGCATCGAAAAGCGCGGTCAGGTTGACTGGCTGACGCTCAACCGGCCCGAAGCGATGAATTCGATCTCGCTCGAAATGGTCGATGATCTGAACGACTATTTCGGCAAGCTCTACCATGACCAGAGCGTGCGCATCGTTGTCATGCGCGGCGCCGGCCGGGCGTTCTGCGCCGGGCTCGACATTCGCCAGCGCGACAATGCCGATGACCGCAAGACACCGTTCGGCGGCGGCTTCGGTTTCCAGGGCTATCTCGCCGACGTCTACATCAAGATGCGCCGCTGCCCGCAGCCGATCATCTCGCTGATCCACGGCCCGGCGTGCGGCGGCGGCTTCGCGTTCGCGCTGGCGTCCGACATCCGCATCGCCGGCGAATCCGCCAAAATGAACGCGGCTTTCATCAAGCTCGGGCTGTCGTCGTGCGACATGGGCGTCAGCTATTTCCTGCCGCGCCTCGTCGGCGGCTCGATTGCCTCCGAATTGATGCTCACCGGTCGCTTCATCCATGCCCCGCGCGCGCTCGCCGTCGGTCTGGTCAGCGAAGTCGTTGCAGATGACCAGCTCGAAGTCGCCGCCCAGCCCTATATCAGCGAAATGCTCGCGGCCTCACCGATGGGGCTGCGCATGACCAAGGAAGGCCTCGCGATGGCGATCGACGCGTCGAGCCTCGAGGCCGCAATGGCGATCGAAAACCGCAACCAGGTGATGACCAGCCGCTCGCCCAATTTCGCCGAGGGGATGCGCGCGTTTCTCGAGAAGCGGCCGCCGGTTTATGTGCAGGATTGAAGACTAAGAGCGCGCCGCGCGGGCAGGCCTGAGGCCTGCACCCATTTGTACGATTGTTTGATGGAATGGCAGGATCGACGATGAACGCACTCACCAAATATCCGCACCTGTTCGCGCCGCTCGACCTCGGCTTCACGCAGCTCAAGAACCGCGTGCTGATGGGGTCGATGCACACCGGGCTCGAGGATGTCGAAAACGCCGGTGAACGCATGGCGGCGTTCTTTGCCGAACGTGCGCGCGGCGGCGTCGGGATGATCATCACTGGAGGCATATCGCCGTCGCCCGCGGGTGGGCGCGGCGCCAAGCTGACCAACGATGCCGAAGTCGCGACGCACCGCATCGTCACCGACGCGGTCCATGCCGCCGACAAGGACGTGAAGATCGTCATGCAGATCCTGCATTCGGGGGCGCTGGCGGGCACGCCCGACTGCGTCGCGCCGTCGGCGATCAAGTCGCGCATCGGCGCCTTTGTCCCCAACGAGCTCGACGGCGACGGCGTCGAAGGCCAGATCGAAAACTTCGTGCGCTGCGCGACGCTGGCGCAGGCAGCGGGCTATGACGGCGTCGAGATCATCGGCTCGGCCGGCTATCTGATTTCGACCTTCCTGGTCGAAAAGACCAACCAGCGCACCGACGAATGGGGCGGCAGCTGGGAAAACCGCATGCGCTTCGCCGTCGAGATCGTGCGCCGCACGCGGGCGGCCGTCGGCCCCAACTTTATCGTCGTGTTCCGCATTTCGGCGATGGACATGCTGCAGGGCGGGCTGGCGTGGGACGAAGTCGTGTCGCTCGGCAAGGCCATCGAGGCCGCCGGCGCGAGCATCATCAGCACGCATTTCTGCTGGCACGAAGCCCAGGTACCGACGATCGCCACCATGGTCCCGCGCGCCGCGTTCGCCGGCGTCACCGGCCGGCTGCGCAAGGAGCTCGGCATCCCGCTGATCACCTCGAACCGCATTAACATGCCCGATGTTGCCGAAGCGGTGCTGGCGGCGGGCGACGCCGATCTGGTGTCGATGGCGCGGCCGATGCTGGCCGACGCCGACCTTATCAAAAAGACGCTCGAAGGCCGCGAGGACGAAATCAACACCTGCATCGCCTGCAACCAGGCCTGCCTCGACCACACCTTCACCGGCCGCATGACGAGCTGCCTCGTCAACCCGCGCGCCTGCCGTGAAACCGAGCTCAAGATCGAGCCCGCCGCCACCACCAAGCGCATCGCCGTCGTCGGCGCCGGCCCCGCTGGCCTCGCCTATGCGACGACCGCGGCGCAGCGCGGCCATAAGGTTACGCTGTTTGACGCAGCCGACGAAATCGGCGGGCAGTTCAATCTCGCCAAGCGCATCCCTGGCAAGGAAGAGTTCGTCGAAACGCTGCGCTACTTCCGCCGCATGATCGATGTCTACGGCATCACGCTCAAGCTCGGCATGCGCGTCGATGCCGCCAGCCTTAAGGCCGGCGGCTTTGATGAAGTCGTCGTTGCCACCGGCATCGCACCGCGCCGCCCCGACATTGCCGGGATCGATCACCCCAAGGCAGTGAGCTATGTCGATGTCATCACCGGCCGCGCGACCGTGGGCCAGAAGGTCGCGATCATGGGCGCCGGCGGCATCGGCTTCGACGTCGCCGAACTGATCACCCACAAGGGCGTGTCGGCGGCGATGGACATCAGTGTGTTCGCCAAGGAATGG
The DNA here is from genome assembly GCF_004681125.1 of Glacieibacterium arshaanense. Taxonomy (GTDB): domain Bacteria; phylum Pseudomonadota; class Alphaproteobacteria; order Sphingomonadales; family Sphingomonadaceae; genus Polymorphobacter_A; species Polymorphobacter_A arshaanense. The sequence continues at coordinate 500,121 of NZ_SIHO01000003.1, read as the reverse complement.
GGCATCGATTTCAAGAACCACCCGCGCGGCGGCGTCACCGGCGTCGAGCCGGTCGTCGAAAGCTCGGGCCGCGAAGTGACGCTGCTGCAGCGCAAGGCCGGCGCGCCCGGCAAGGGCCTCGGCAAAACCACCGGCTGGACGCACCGGCTGACCTTGCAACGCCGCGGCGTCCAGATGATGGGCGGCGTCGAATATGTCCGCATCGATGACGAAGGCCTGCACACGCTGGTGAACGGCGAACCCGTGCTGTTCGATGTCGATACAGTGATCATCTGCGCCGGGCAGCTGCCGGCGCGTGACCTTTACGATGCGCTGGTGGCTGAGGGCGTCAACGCCTCGCTGATCGGCGGCGCGTTCGAGGCCAGCGAACTCGATGCCAAGCGCGCGATCAATCAGGCGACCGAGTTGGCGATTGCGGCTTAAGGGCCAAGATTAAGGGCCTCCGGCGGGCAGGCCTGAGGCCTGCACCCGATTGTTGGAACGGTACCATCGGCGCGGTCGTCGCGATTGCGGCACCGCGCCAATAAATGGGTGCAGGGGTCACCCCTGCCCGCCGGAGGCTCTTCGACTCGCTTCTTGTCGCCAAAATCCCTATGCAGCGCCGCATGGCACGCACGCTCCCTGAACCGCCGAAGATCGGCATTGTTTCACTCGGTTGTCCGAAAGCGCTGGTTGATAGCGAGCGGATTCTGACGCAGTTGCGGCGTGACGGTTACCAGATGTCGCCGTCGTATGACGGGGCCGATGTGGTGCTGGTCAATACGTGCGGGTTTCTGGATAGCGCCAAGGCCGAGAGCCTGGAGGCGATTGGCGAGGCGATTGCCGAAAATGGCCGTGTCATCGTGACGGGGTGCCTGGGGCATGAGGCGGAGATGATCCGCGCGCGCTTCCCAAAGGTGCTCGCGGTGACCGGGCCGCAGCAGTACGAGCAGGTGGTGGGCGCGGTGCATGACGCGGCGCCGTTCACGCCGTCGGTGTTTCTCGATCTGGTGCCGGAATCCGGGCTCAAGCTGACGCCGCGCCATTACAGCTATCTGAAGATTTCGGAGGGCTGCAACCACAGCTGCAAGTTCTGCATTATCCCTGATTTGCGCGGGAAGCTGGTCAGCCGGCCGGCGAATGCGGTGGTGCGCGAGGCGCAGAAGCTGGTCGAGGCGGGCACGCGCGAACTGCTGGTGATTTCGCAGGATACGTCGGCCTACGGCGTCGATATCGGTCACGCCGAATCGGTGCTGAACGGACAAAATATCCGCGCGCATGTCGCCGATCTGTCGCGCGCGCTGGGCGAGACCGGGGCGTGGGTGCGGCTGCACTATATCTACCCCTACCCGCACGTCGATTCGCTGATTCCGTTGATGGCCGAGGGGCTGGTGCTGCCGTATCTCGACATTCCGTTCCAGCATGCCTCGCCCAGCGTGCTGAAGGCGATGCGGCGCCCGGCGAACGAGGCGAAGGTTTTGGAGCGCATCGGCCGCTGGCGCCGCGATGTGCCCGATCTGGCGCTGCGCTCGACGTTCATCGTCGGCTTCCCTGGCGAGACCGACGCCGACTTCGACTATCTGCTCGAGTGGCTCGAAGAAGCGCAACTCGACCGCGTCGGCTGCTTCAAATACGAGGCGGTGGCGGGTGCGGCGGCGAACGCGCTGCCGAACCATGTCCCTGAAGAGGTCAAGGAAGAGCGCTGGCACCGCTTCATGGCGGCGAGCGCGCGCATTTCGGCCGCAAAGCTCGCGGCGAAGGTCGGGCGCACGCTCGACGTGATTATCGACGAGGTTGACGAAGAGGGCGGCGCCACTGGTCGCTCGAAGGCAGATGCCCCCGAAATCGATGGGCAGGTGCTGTTGCGCGACGCGGTCGGGCTGACGCCGGGCGATATTGTCCGCGTGGTGATCGAAGACGCTGACGAAACCGATTTGTTCGGGGTGGAGGCATGACGGAATTTGCCATTCTGCTGCTGCACGACGGCGGCCAGCCCGCCAAGCGGCTGACGCTGGTGACGACCGACAGCTTCGACGCCTGGCTTGGCGCGCAGGGCGAGCGTGTTCGCGCGCATGTCGCCGCGACGCGCTTTGCCGGCAAGCCGGCGACTCTGGTGGTGGTGCCGGGTGACGGTGCCGACTGGGACGCGGTGGTCGGTGTGCCGGCGGGCGACCTCGGGCCGTGGGATCTGGCGCATGCGGCGACGGCGCTGCCGGCAGGGACTTACCGCGTTGACGGCGCAACGGGCTTGGCCGGGCTGGGTTGGCTGATGGCGCAGCACCGGTTCGACCGCTACCGCTCGACCCCCGAACCCGAAGGGGCGCGGGTGCTGCTGGTGGCGGGCGACGCGACCGAAACCGTGCGGCTTGCCGAAGCGACGGCGCTGGTGCGCGACCTTGTCGATACGCCCGCGGCCGATATGGGCCCCGATGCGATTGCCGCGGCGGTGCAGGAGCAGGCGCGGCTGTTCGGCGCCGAGGTGCGCGTGACAGTTGGCGAGGCGCTGTTGCCGGCGAGCGGCGACGCTGGCTTTCCGATGGTGCATGCGGTCGGGCGCGCGGCGGCGACCCAGCCACGGCTGGTCGACATGCGCTGGGGCAACCCCGCGCACCCGAAGCTGACCTTGGTCGGCAAGGGCGTCAGCTTCGATTCGGGCGGGCTCGATATCAAGCCCGCGTCGGGCATGGCGCTGATGAAGAAGGATATGGGCGGCGCGGCGCACGCGCTGGCGCTGGCCCGGCTGGTGATGCAGGCGCGGCTGCCGGTCAGCCTGCGGCTGATCATTCCGGCGGTCGAGAACGCGATTTCGGGCAACGCCTTCCGCCCCGGCGACATTCTGGCGTCGCGCGCCGGGCTTCGCGTCGAAATCGGCAATACCGACGCCGAAGGCCGGTTGATCCTCGCCGACGCGCTGACTTTGGCGTGTGAGGAGCAGCCCGACCTGCTGCTCGATTTCGCGACGCTGACCGGCGCGGCGCGCGTCGCGCTTGGCCCCGAGCTGCCGGCGCTGTTCAGCCATGACGATGCGCTGGCGGCGGCAATGACCGAGGCGGGCACCGCGGCGGGTGACCCGTTGTGGCGGATGCCGCTGTGGGCGCCCTACAAGGACATGCTCAAATCGACCATTGCCGACATAAATAATGCCGGCGAAGGCGGCTTCGCCGGTGCGGTTACCGCGGCGCTGTTCCTCGACCGTTTCGTCGATAAGGGCGTGCGTTGGGCGCATGTTGATCTGTTCGCCTGGAACCCGGCGGCGAAGCCCGGTCGTCCCAAGGGTGGCGCGGCCATGACCCTCGCCGCGGGGTTCGGGGCCGTAAAGACACTATTATCTTTAAAATAGCGTCCGGTTCGTGTATAGTTTTGTTGCTCCAGTCACACTGTTAGCATTAGAAGTGCGCATTGACGACCGTGCGTGCATTGGAAATGACAATGGAGAAGATCGACCCGAGCACCGAAGCCGTGGTGCCGCTGTCCAATTGGCTCAGTGTTTTGGCCGGCTATGTTGCTTCGGGGCATCCTGACCTCACCAACCGCCAGATGGCGCTGTTGCTGCTGGTCTATCTCGATCCCGGCCCGCATACGGTGCGCGGCATTGCTGCCCGCCTGCATGTTTCGAAGCCCGTCGTCACTCGCATATTGAATGCTTTGAGCGCACTGGGCTATGTCCGTCGGCAGAAGGACATGAGTGACCTGCGCAATATCTTCGTTGTACGCACGCCCGAGGGGCTGGCGTTCATCGAGGCGTTCGCCGGCCTGATCAAACGGCTGGAGGGATATGGGCGCCAACCGGAGTCAAAGGACTAGCGCAGCGCTGGCGGCCTCAACATGGGCGGGTGTGCCACGTCAGGGGCATTTGCGCGGGCCATCGGTGAAGCTCGACCACCGCATCAACGCCGTCCGCAACGATCTCGCCGACATTGCGCTTGCCGACCGCGTCATCGCTCCGCGCTACGTCCAGCCATTGCCGATGCACTGCGCCACCGCTGTCGCGATGCTGCGCGGCGCGCCCGACACCGCCGCAACCGCGACCAGTGCGCTGCTTTACGGCGAGGCGTTTGCGGTTTTCGACATCGATAACGGCTGGGCTTGGGGCCAGTGCGCGCACGACGGCTATGTCGGCTATGTCGAAGCCGCCGCGCTGACTGCCGACGCCCTGCCCGCCACGCACCGCGTCAGCGCGCCATCGGCGCTGGTGTTTTCCCGCGCCGACATCAAGGCGCCGGTGCTGGCCGACCTGCCGCTCGGGGCGCTGCTCGCTGCCGCCGACCATGATGAGAAATTCATCGCTGCCGCCGACGGCTTCATTCACCGGCGTCATGTCGCGGCGTTGAGCGATTTCGCCCCCGACGCGCTCGAAGTCGCGCGGCAGTTCATCGGCACGCCGTATCTGTGGGGCGGCCGCAGCCGCGCCGGCATCGATTGTTCGGGGCTGGTGCAGGTCGCGCTGATGGCGGCCGGTCAGTTCGCGCCACGCGATAGCGACCAGCAGGCACAGGGGATCGGCGACGCGGTGGCGCTCGCCGATCGTGCGCCGGGCGACCTGCTGTTCATCCCCGGCCATGTCGGCTTCATCGACCATGACGACCGGTTGCTGCACGCCAACGCGTTCTGGATGCGCACGGCCAGCGAGCCGCTCGCCGACATGCTGGCGCGCTTGCCCGAGGGCACTGTGATATCCTTGCGCCGCCCCGGAAAAAATCAGCCTTAACAACCGTCAACTCCCCCTTGTCGGGCGTTGGGCCAGTCGCTATAGCCCGCCGCGGGGAAGGTGCCTGCTGTCGTGGCCGCGCCATGGCGACAGGGTTTCCGGAACGCGGTGGGGAGACCGGCGGAAACCGGCACGCTGTGGACTGGAACGCCATATCCCCGGGGTCTCGTGTGGGAGTTGCGGGTCGATGCCAGAAACAGCCGTCCGAAATGCCGTTGCCGACATGGAAGAGGTCATTGCCGCGGCATCGAGCGAAGCGCCCTCGATTGTCGAGCATGTCGACTTGCCCGACAGTTACCGGCCATCGGCAAACGAAGAGTTCATGAACCCGCGCCAGTTGGCGTATTTCCGCCGCCGCCTGCTCGACTGGAAGGATGAAATCCTCCGCGAAGCACGCGAGACGCTGGCGACCTTGCAATCCGAATCGCTGCGCGAACCCGATGTCGCCGACCGCGCATCGAGCGAGACCGATTGGTCGATCGAACTGCGCACTCGCGACCGCCAGCGCAAGCTGATCTCGAAGATCGACGCCGCGCTGCGCCGGATCGAAACCGGCGACTATGGCTATTGCGAAGTCAGCGGCGAGCCGATCTCGCTGCAGCGCCTCGAAGCCCGGCCGATCGCGACGATGACGCTCGAGGCGCAGGAACGCCACGAACGCGCCGAGAAGGTCACGCGCGACGAATAGTTTGAAGGCAGGCCTGAGGCCTGCACCCGATTGTTTGGCGCTCTTCAATTGGGTGCAGGGGTCACCCCTGCCCGCCGGAGGCCCTTGAATCAGCCCGCGTCAGGCGCGTTCAGTCGACCATTCCGAGCAACGCGATCAGCACCGCGAAGAACGCCAGCGTGATGACCGCCGCGGTCGCCAGCACAATGGCGCGCCACGCCGCACCGAACACCGACAGTTGATAGGCGCCCTTGAGCTGCGCGAACATGTGCAGCGGCGGCACCAGCAGCAGCAACGGTGCATAGAGCGCGCCGCGGTAGCCGAGCGCGAACATCGTCGAAGCCGCGATGACCACGACCGACATGAAACTCAGCGAATAGAGTGCGAAGACGGTGTGGTCATAGAGGTAGACGTGGCGCCGGAACATGAACATCAGCCACAGCACCGGCAGCGACAGCGGTACCAGCAGGAAGCTGAATTTATACGCTTTCGACTGGACCTTGTAGATGGTGAGTTCGGGGTTATCGAGCGCGTGGCGGATGCGGTCGTTGATGGCCTTGCTGCCGGTATCGAGCCCCAGTTCGCCCTTCTTGTCAGCGTCGCGCAGCATCTTGGCGGCGCCCTCGATCGACAGCTTCGACTTGTCATCGTCGCTGATCAGCGATTTGCCGTCACTGACGCGGTGCGCTGCCGCCTGCGCCGACTTGCCGGCGCGCACCGCAATCTCCAGGCCGGCGACATCATCGGCACGCTTGGGATCGGCACGCGCGGCGGCCAGCTCCTGCTCAAGCTCGGCGAACGCCGAATCGGCGTCGGTGCGCAGCTTGGCGCGTTCGGCCGGCGTGCCGCTGACCACGACCGGTGCGTCGAGCTGCATATCGGGCGGGCCTTCGACAAAGCTGAACGCGAAAAACATCATGAACACGCTGAGCAGGAACAGCGCCACCGGCGGTACGTAGCGCGCGCGCTTGCCGTGGACATAGTCGTAGGTCAGCTTGCCGGGGCGGAACAGCAGCAGCGGCAGCGTCTTCCACGCCTTGCCGTCGAAATGCGTCAGCCCATGCAGGAACTCCTCGACAACGTGCAGCACGCTGCGGTGGACGTGCGACGGCTGACCGCAATTGGCGCAGAAGCGCCCGGCGACCGGTGCCTCGCAATTGGCGCACAGCCCCGGTGCGCCAGGGTCGTGCAATGGCCCGCGATCGAACTCCTGCGCCGCCAGCGCGGCGGTCGCGAGATTGCCGAATGCGTCGATCTGACCCGACATTGTTGAACCCCCTGAACAGTGTGCGCGAAGGTGACCCAGCGTGCCGGTTTTTACAAGCGCAACCGCTGTCGCGGTGCTAGCATGAGCCCGCACATCGAGTCGTTGCACGGACGCCACGCGTTCTATATATGTTCTATTTTAAGATGGGGAAATCGCCGCATGGCTGGCAGCGTCAACAAGGTCATTCTGGTCGGCAATCTGGGTGCCGACCCTGAAATCAAATCGTTCGCCAATGGCGGCCGCATCGCCAACATGCGCATCGCGACATCCGAAAGCTGGCGCGACAAGGCCAGCGGCGAGCGCAAGGAAAAGACCGAGTGGCATAACGTCACCATCAACAACGACAATCTGGTGCCGATCGCCGAAAAGTTCCTGCGCAAGGGCAGCAAGATCTATGTCGAAGGCGCGCTGCAGACGCGCAAGTGGCAGGACCGCGACGGCAACGATCGCTACACCACCGAAGTCGTCATCGGCCGCTTCAACGGCACGCTGGTGCTGCTCGATGGCCGCGGCGAAGGCGGCAGCGCCGGTGGCGGCGACTTCGGCGGCGGTTATGACGACGCGCCGCGCAGCAGCGCCCCGGCCTTCGGCGGCGGCGCCAAGAAGCCGGCGTTCGGTGGCGGTAGCGGTGGTGCTGGGCCGGGCGGCGGCTTCAGCGACGACCTCGACGACGATGTGCCGTTCTGAGCCATGACGCGCGCGCAATGCGGGTGCGGCCAGCTTAGCGCTGAAATATCCGGTGAACCCGACGCGGTGGTCATGTGCCACTGCGTCGCCTGCCAGCGGCGCTCGGGTTCGCCGTTCGGTGTCGCGGCCTATTATCCAGTCGAACGTGTCAAACTGACCGGCACCTCGAAGCGCTATACGCGCATCGCCGATTCAGGGAATGAGTTCACCACCGGCTTCTGCCCCGAATGCGGGACTTCGGTATGGCTGACCGGCCCGCTCAAACCCGGCGTCATCGGCATCACTGTCGGCGCCATCGCCGACCCAGATTTTCCGGCGCCGGTGCGTTCTGTGTGGGAGCAGACGCGCCACGCCTGGGTCGATGTAGGCTTCACCGACGTGCATTTTGCGCGCGGGCGCGGGTAGTTGAATTGCCGCAAAGTGCGGCAGCAATCCGTTTCGGATGCATTGTGAATTGCCGGCAGGGATTGCAGTGATATCATTCATTCGGCGTTTTAGTCGGGGAACTCTGTGGGCAAATTTGATGATGCCATACGAGGCTTGCAAGCTGGAGTTTCGAAGCTGGCTGATTCAGGTGCGGCAGCTATAGATGCAGCCGTAAAGTTGGCGCGCGATCAAGGCGCTGCTGCTGCCGAATTGTCGACACAAACCACTGTATCAACTTTGCTTCTTGCTGGTACTGGAGCCAAACTTGCCGGCGATGCATTCAACGATCTTTCAGATCGCGCCGCAGAAGCCGGCAGCGATGCTATCCAATCAGTAGCCAACGGTGGCAAGGCAGTCGGAAGAACCGCTGCAGTGGCAGTGGATTCAGCCAAGTTAGGCATTTCCGTAACGGGGCGGCATGTCGGGGCCGTAGCGCGGCGAGCAGCGCGCGATGAGAAAGTTCGAAAAGCAGTACAACTTGCGACCTCGAATTTTACCAATTCTATTCCGAATCCAGTAATAAGATTCGGAGCAGCAGCTGTACTTGGAGTCTGCGTTACCTACCTCTTTGATTTCGTCGCTGGTGATGACACTATATCCTGACCGGTGCTAGAATAAACTACCAACTCAGCGGAGACTGTGACGCAATTCAAATGGGGGCAGGCCTCAGGCCTGCCCGCCGGAGGCCCTTGGCTTCCCTGCTCTATTTCTTTTTCAACACCGCGAACGGGTTCGCTGCCGCCTTGTCGGCAGCCGCCAGTGCCTCAGCTTCGGCTTCGCTGATCAGGTGGCGCGCGGCAGCGGCGCGGATTTCTTCGGGGGCGCGCGGCCAGGGGTCGAGCGCGAGCGCGAGGCTTTGCGCGACGAGTTCGCCGAGGTCGAGCGTGTCGCCTTCGAGCGGCAGTTCATCGAGTTGATCGTCGGTGAGTTCGATTTCCTCGTCGGCGACACGGGCGCCGTCGCTAAAATTGACTTCGACGACATCATCGAGATCGAACGGCACGGGTTCGGCAGACACCACGCACGGCTGCGCGCCGACGGCGTGGAAGCTGCCGGCGACGCGAATGGCGCCGGCGCTGCGGTGGACATCGAGTTCGGCGGTCAGTGCGTCGAGCGCGACGAGGTCGAAGCGTTTGGCGAGTGCGGCGCATTCGGCCTTTGTTGCGGTCAGGCTTTCATGGCGTACCGGCGCGCCAATTTCGTGGATGCGTAGCGTGCGGGCAAATTCGGGATGGGTCATGCGATGGTTCCGGCCTTGAGCGCATCGAGCGCGGCGCTGTTGATGCGGGCGTGGAGGCTGCGCGCGTGCGCGGTTTGCCACGCCAGCGCGTCGGCGGCAACCGGGGCGCCACGGTAGAGGTTGCGCGCCAGTGCTTCGGGCAGCGCTTGCGGTGCGGCGTCGGGCGCCAGCGCGTCGCGATAGGCGCCCAACCGGCCGCCGAGTGCGCTGACCATGTTGCCGATATGCTTGCCGACAACCTGGTCGCTGATGCCGATTTCGCGCAAGCTCCCGTCCATGTCGGTGATGAAGCGTTCGGTGAGGTCGCTGGTCAGCTGCATTTCACCCGCCGATTCGAGCCGTATCAGCACTAATGCGAGGACTAGCGCGACCATGTCGAAGCGGCCATCGAGCGTGTCGGGCACGGCGCCGGCGATATAGCTTTGCGGCTGACGTGCCAGCTCGACGACGCTGCGGTAGAGCGCGTCGCCGGGCAGCTCGACCGCAAACTGGCGCTGCACCGCATGTTTGACGGCGCGAGTCAGGCTGGAGAAAGGGTTCATCGGATACTCGATTCGGCTGAAGACGCAGCAGTAGGGCTTGTGACGGGTCGTGATGCCGCATATTGAGGCGATTGCCTTCCGGTGCAACGCCTGTGTGGCGATGCCAGTGTGGTAAAGTGCAGCAGTGCTGCGGTGGGAGTGGGTTATGCGTTTGACGAACAGCAGCAGGCCGGCGGCGATGTTGCCCGTGCTGGCGGTGCTCGCGCTGACGACATTGTCGGCTTGCGAATCGTCGCGCATCAAGCAGACGCAGGGCTACATCGTCGACGAAACGCTGGTCGCTTCGGTGCAGCCGGGTGTCGACAACCGCGCCTCGGTCGAAAAGACACTGGGCCGCCCGACCTGGGCCTCCGAATTCGACAATGGCGAATGGTATTATGTGACGCGCAACAGCTCGCAGCTGGCGTTCCTGACCCCCAAGCCGACGTCGCAGAGCATCATCATCATCAGCTTCGATAGCGGTGGCGGTGTCACCAAGGTCGAACGCGACGGCCTCGACAAGATCGTGTCGGTCAAGATGGAAGGCGACAAGACGCCGACGCTGGGCCGCGACAGCAGCCTGATCCAGGATCTGTTCGGCAACATCGGCCAGGTCAGCAGCGGCGGTGGCCCCGCCGGCAGCAGCGGCGGCACGGGTCGCGACGGACCCAAGTAGGGCCTCCGGCGGGCAGGGCCTCAGGCCCTGCACCCAATTTTTATGCGCTCCTCAAATGGGTGCAGGCCTCAGGCCTGCCCGCCGGAGGCTCTTCAGCGCTGTAGCGGAAACTCCACTGTCTCGGTCGTAAGGTCGGCAGCTTCACCGACATGGCGGTAGAACAGCATCTGGGCCGAGGCGATGAGTTTACGGTCATCGCCTTGCAGCGCATGGGCTTCGACGATGACGGTGCGCCGGCTGGCGCGCAGCACGCGCGGGACGATGTGCAGCGGCTCGGTGGCGTTGGCCGGGCGGATGTAGCGGATTTCGACATCGACCGGTGACCAGCCGAGGTCGGCGGGAGCCAGCCCGGTGCTGGTGGCTTCGAGCGCTGCGGCGATGAAGCCGCCGTGAATTGCCGGCAGCATCGGCGACCCGACCAGCGCCAGATTGGGCGGCAGGACGGTGCCGTCTTCGACCGGTTGCAGTGCCAGCAGCGCATTAAAATCGGGCGCCGTCGAGGCGGCTGCGTCGCTGTGTTCGACATGCGCGAAGACATCCCCGCCGCCGGGGAAGCTGCCGGTCAGGAAGCGCGCGCACGCCGTGCCGACCAGCACGACCGCATCGGCGGCATAGGCGCGCAGCACCCCCTGCACTTCGACGATGGCACCGTGCCGGATGACACGTTCGACCTGCGCCTCGACGAGTGCGCCTGGCGGCGGCAGCGCCAGCCAGTCGACGCGCAGGTCGAGCGTCAGCATCGCTTGTTCTTCACCGAACGCCGCGAACACGCCGCGCGCGAGGCCCTGGTCGGCGAGCACCAGCATCGCGCCGCGCGCCATGCGGCCTTCGGCATCGTGCGTCGCGGGCAAGGTGCCGTCGATGCTCGACACGGCGCTGTCGTGTTCACCATGGGTGTCCAGGCCGAGCGTGACGCAACCGGCGATGCGGCGCTGCTGGTCGGCGTTTGATGTCGTGCGTCGGGATGTGGCAGTCATATCCACCTCCTGCGGGCAACCGGCACAAATTGCCAGCCCTGCCGTGCACGTGGCGCAACAAAAACCCCGCCGGACTTGCATCCAGCGGGGTCGTTGCGACTTCAGCTTGCGCTGAGGTCGATCAGTGTGCCGCGAGTGCTGCGAGCAGCAGCAACGCGACGATGTTGGTGATCTTGATCATCGGGTTGACGGCCGGACCCGCGGTATCCTTGTACGGATCGCCGACGGTGTCACCGGTCACGGCTGCCTGGTGCGCGGGGCTACCCTTGCCACCATAGGCACCCATTTCGATGACCTTCTTGGCGTTATCCCAGGCGCCGCCGCCCGAGGTCATCGAGATGGCGACGAACAGACCCGAGATGATGACGCCCATCAGCAACGCACCGAGGGCGGCAAAGCCGTTACCCTGACCCGCGACAGCAGTGATCGCGAAGTACACCACGATCGGTGCGAGCACCGGCAGCAGCGACGGGATGATCATTTCCTTGATGGCGCCGGCGGTGACCAGACCGACGGTGCGTGCGTAGTTCGGACGCACGCTGCGGTCGGCAATGCCGGGGTTTTCGCGGAACTGGGCGCGAATGTCCTGTGCCACTGCCTGTGCGGTGCGGCCGACGGCCGTCATCGCCATGCCGCCGAACAGGTACGGCAGCAATGCGCCGAGCAGCAGCCCGACGACGACATAGGGGTTCGACAGCGAGAAATCGATCGTCACCGAGGTGAAGAACTCTTTCAAGTCGTTGGTGTAGGTCGCAAACAGCACGAGCGCCGCCAGACCGGCCGAACCGATGGCATAGCCCTTGGTGACGGCCTTGGTGGTGTTGCCGACCGCGTCGAGCGCGTCGGTGCGCTGGCGCACTTCACCGTCGAGGCCCGCCATTTCGGCAATACCACCGGCGTTGTCGGTGACCGGACCGTAAGCGTCGAGCGCCACGATCATGCCGGCGAGCGCGAGCATCGCGGTCGCGGCAAAGGCGATACCGATGAGGCCGCCGAGCTTGTAGGTCATGATGATGCCGGCGACGATGACGAGCGTCGGCAGCGCAGTCGATTCCATCGAGACCGCAAGGCCCTGGATGACGTTGGTGCCGTGGCCCGAATCCGACGCCTTGGCGATCGACTGCACCGGGCGGTAGTTGGTGCCGGTATAGTATTCGGTGATCCAGACGATCAGCGCGGTGACGCCGAGACCGACGAGCATGCAATAGAACAGCTCGCGGCCCGAGAAGCCGCCGACGACGCCGGCGACGGTAACCGCTTCACGGCCCTGCGCGGCGACAATCGCCGGATCGGCACCGATAACGGCGTTCATGTCGGGGAAGATCGCGGCGGTGGCGAACCACAGTGCCGGAACCGACAGCAGGCCGGTGACAATCAGGCCCTTGTAAAGCGCGCCCATGATCGAGCCGCCGCCGAGGCGGACGAAATAGGTGCCGATGATCGAGGTAATGATGCAGACGCCGCAGGCGAGCAGCGGCAACGTCATCAGCTTGGCAGCGTCACCGCCGCCGATGAGCAGCGCGATCAGCACCATGGTGGCGCCGATGGTGACGACATAGGTTTCGAAAAGGTCGGCGGCCATGCCGGCGCAATCGCCGACGTTGTCACCGACGTTGTCGGCAATAACGCCGGGGTTGCGGTCGTCATCTTCGTCGAAGCCGAGTTCGTTCTTGCCGACCATGTCGGCGCCGACGTCTGCGGCCTTGGTGAAGATACCGCCGCCGAGACGCGCGAAGATCGAGATCAGCGAAGCGCCGAAGCTCAGCGCGACGAGCGCGTTGACGACAGCGCGGCTGGTCGGTTCAAGACCCGACGACACCAGCGCGTAGAAGTAACCGGCGATGGCGAGCAGCGCGAGTCCGGCGACCAGCATGCCGGTGACGGCGCCCGAACGGAACGCCATGGTCAGACCGCCCTGCAGCGAGCCGCGTGCGGCCTCTGCAGTGCGGACGTTGGCGCGCACCGAGATGTTCATGCCGATGAAGCCGGTAACACCCGACAGCACCGCGCCGAGCACGAAGGCGACGGCGGGCACGATCCCGAGGAACAGCGCGACGAGCGCTGCCATGACGACGCCGACGACGGCAATCGCGGTGTACTGTTTGTTGAGGTAGGCGCCGGCGCCTTCCTGAATCGCCTTGGCGATTTCCTGCATGCGGGCGTTGCCCGGCGACGCGGCCAGAATGGCCCGCGAGGTGATGATACCATAGATGACTGCGGCCACGCCGCAGACAATCGATATCAGAACGACATCCATGAATTTTACCCCTAATTCGCCCAGGCAGCCATGCCGCACGGGTCAAGACGTTATAAGTGCGGCGGCTTGTGGCAAATGCGCACAGCTTATGCAACCCTTTGGCGCAATAGCTGCCGTTTCAGTGCTCCCAGCCGAGCCGGTCGGGTGTGCAATCGGCACCATTCGAGGCGCGCACGCGCAAGCCTGCGCCGGCTTCGAACGCGCCGATGCAGGTCAGCGGCAGCCGGTGCAGCGCCGCCAGTGCGGCGATATCGGCATCTGCCGGCGCAGCGAACAGCAGCTCGTAATCATCGCCAGCCGTGGCGCGTTGGAGGCGCGCGGCGTCATCAGGCGTGTGTGCGGCGGCGGCATCTGAGAGCGGCAACGCGGCCAGATTCACTGTCACCGCCAGCCCGCTGGCCGCGGCCATGCGCTGCGCGTCGATCAGCACACCATCGGAAACATCCATCATCGCGTGCACGACAGGCGACAACGCCGCACCGAGCCCAAGGCGCGGTTCCGGACGGCGGAAGCGGTTGAGTAGATATTTGTCGTGCGGCAGTCGGCCTTGTGCCACCGCCAGCCCCAACCCGGCGTCGCCGATGCTACCGCTGACCCACAGCAAATCGCCTGCCCGTGCGCCGCTGCGGGCGCGCGCCATGCCCGGTTCGACGTGACCGATGGCGGTCAGCCCAAGAACGGCTTGCGCCAACCCGGAAATGGTATCGCCACCGAAAAGCGCGACGTTCCAGCGTTCAAGCCCGCGCGCCAGCCCGCTGACGAAGCCCCGCAACCACGCCTCGTCCTCGGCAGCACTCAGCCCCAGCGACAACAACATGCCTGACGGCGTCGCGCCCTTGGCGGCAAGGTCGGACAGGTTGGTGGCGAGCAGCTTCCACGCCACGTCAGACGGCGGATCATCAGGCAGATAATGCACACCAGCGGCGAGCGTATCGTGCGTCAGCACCAGTTCGCGGCCGAGCGGCGGCAGCCAGACGGCGCCGTCATCAGCAAGGCCGCGCGCCGCCTTGTGCATGGCGAGCGGCGCCAGCAGCTGCGCGATCAGATCGCGCTCGCGCAAATCTTGTCCAATCGCGGTTTCAGGGCCTCCGGCGGGCAGGGCCGCAGGCCCTGCACCAAATAATGCGCGGGGGTTTGCAACCGCCAACGCCGACAGTTTGGCACCGTCTCAAGATATGGGTGCAGGGCCTGCGGCCCTGCCCGCCGGAGGCCCTTCGACCGCACTCAGCCCCGCGTCAGCCGCGCCACCGCGTCGAGCAGCGCGTTGGCGAACGCGGTTTCCTTGGTGTCGTAGAACGCATGCGCGACATCGAGATATTCGTTGATGACCGTCGGCGTCGGCACATCGGGACGTGCCAGCAGTTCATAGACCCCGGCGCGCAAAATCGCGCGCATCGGCCGGTCGAGCCGGTCAATCGCCCAACCGCTGGCGAGGTTGCCGGTGATCAGCGCGTCGATTTCGTCACCGCGCGCCACGGCACCCGCGACAATGTCGTCGAACAGCTCGGGGTCGGCGTTGCGATATTCTTCGCCCTCGATCGTCGCGCCGAGCCGGTGGTTGTGAAACTCGGTGAGCAGCTTGGCGACAGGATCGCCCGACATCTCGCGCTGGTACAGCGCCTGCACGGCAGCGAGCCGCGCCGAGGCACGCGCGCTGCCTTTGCCGGCTTTACGGGGTTTTGCTGAAGTCATCCGCGCGTCTGTAGCGGCGCGCACGGTTCATGTCACGCTTCAGGCGAACTTCTCGCGCAGCGCCAGCATCGCGAGTGCCGCCTTGGCCGCCTCGCCGCCCTTGTCCTTTTCGGTGACGCGGGCGCGCGCCCAGGCTTGCGCTTCGTTTTCGACCGTCAGGATGCCATTGCCAATCGCCAGCCCGTCGAGCGACAGCGCCATCAGCCCGCGCGCGCTTTCGTTCGACACGACTTCGAAGTGGAAAGTCTCGCCGCGGATGACGGTGCCGAGCGCGACATAGCCGTCATAGGCGCCGCTTTCGGCAGCCAGCCCGATGGCGGCGGGGATTTCGAGCGCGCCA
The DNA here is from genome assembly GCF_004681125.1 of Glacieibacterium arshaanense. Taxonomy (GTDB): domain Bacteria; phylum Pseudomonadota; class Alphaproteobacteria; order Sphingomonadales; family Sphingomonadaceae; genus Polymorphobacter_A; species Polymorphobacter_A arshaanense. The sequence continues at coordinate 484,684 of NZ_SIHO01000003.1, read as the reverse complement.
GGCACCGACACGACTTCGTAGGTCGCATCTGCTGCGGTCAGCGCCGCCTGCGCGCCGCTGAGCAGCGCGTTGGCGATGGCGTCATAGAAGCGCGCTTCGACGATGAGGAAATGTGCCATGGGGAGGTCCTTTAGTCGTCGAGGGGGATGGGGCGTTCGCCGACCACGGTCAAGCCGTAGCCGGTGATGCCGATGATCGTGCGGTGGGCGTTGGTCAGCAGGATCATGTCGCTGACGCCGAGGTCGGTGAGGATCTGCGCGCCGATGCCATAGTCACGCAGTTCGAAGCTCTGACCGGCGTCCTTGGCCTTCATCTGCGTCGAAATCGCGTCGGGGCGGGCGTCGCGGATGATGACGACGATGCCGGCGCCTTCTTCGCCGATGATGTCCATCGCGCGCTGCAACTGGCCGGCGCGGCCGCCGACTTCGCCGAACAGGTCGGTGAACATCGACATGCTGTGCATGCGCACCAGCGTCGGCTTGCCGGGTTCGACACGGCCCTTCTGCAGCACCATATGCTCGGCATACTCAGCGGTGTTGACGTAGGTCTTGGCGGTCCAGGTGCCGCCATGCTTGCTCTCGAGCTTGGTCTCGGCGACGCACTTCACCAGATTGTCGTTCTGGTGGCGGTAGGCGATGAGGTCGCGGATCGTGCCGATCTTCAGGCCATGCTCGGCGGCGAAAACCTGCAAGTCGGGCAGCCGCGCCATCGTGCCGTCGTCATTCATGATCTCGCAGATGACGCCCGACGGGTTGAGCCCGGCGAGCCGCGCGACATCGACCGAGGCTTCGGTATGGCCGGCGCGCACCAGCACGCCGCCGTCCTTGGCGACCAGCGGGAAGACGTGGCCGGGGGTGACGATATGCTCGCGACCCTTGCTGGCATCGATGGCGACGGCAATCGTGCGGGCGCGGTCGGCCGCCGAAATGCCGGTAGTGACGCCTTCATGCGCTTCGATCGACACGGTGAACGCGGTGTGGTGGCGCGTACCGTTGTGCTGCGCCATCAGCGGCAGCCCGAGCTGCTTGACGCGGTCGGATGCCAGCGCCAGGCAGATCAGCCCGCGACCGTAGCGCGCCATGAAGTTGACCGCATCGGGCGTTGCCATCTGCGCCGGAATGACGAGGTCGCCCTCGTTCTCGCGGTCTTCGTCATCGACGAGGATGAACATGCGGCCGTTCTTGGCCTCGTTGATGATTTCCTCGACGCTCGCCATGACCTTGCCGGGGTGGCGGCCGTCGATGATCGCCGCGAGCTTCTTGAGCGTGTCCGACGTCGGGTTCCAGTCGTCATCGTCCAGGTTGCGCAGCGAATTGGCGTGCAGCCCGGCGGCGCGCGCGAGGCCCGAGCGGGTTTCGCTGCCATCGGCGACCAGTGCGCGGATGCGTTCGATTAGGGTGGTGCTCATGCGAGACGTCCTGACATTTCAATGTGCGGTTCGTGCATCCGTCACATTGGAATGTCAAGCACAGCTAATTCGCCAGCGATTCCCGCATGCGTTCAAGGTAGCGCGCCAGCACGTCGATCTCGATATTGACCGAATCGCCCACCGCCAGCGCACCTAGCGTCGTCCATTCGGCGGTGTGCGGGATGATGTTGACGGTGAAGTGCGTCGAATCGGCCTGGTCATGGACGATATTGACCGTCAGGCTGACGCCGTCGACAGTAACTGACCCCTTGGCGGCGATGCAGGCGCCCTGTGCGCGCGGTGCGGCGAATTCGATGCCGATCGAGCCGCCGTCGGTCCAGCGCTTGGCGACCGTGGCGACGGCGTCGACATGGCCGGTGACGATATGGCCACCGAGTTCGTCGCCGACCTTGAGCGCGCGTTCGAGGTTGAGCTTCGCCCCTGCGACGAAATGCCCTGGCGCGGTTTTCGACAGCGTTTCGTGGCTGGCATCGACGGCGAACCAGCCGGCGCCCTTTTCGACCACGGTCAGGCAGACGCCCGAACAGGCAATCGACGCGCCGATGGCGACGCCCGTCATATCATAGCCGCTGGTGATGACGACGCGCAGGTCGGCGCGCTGCGTCGCCGATTCCACGGTGCCGATGTCGGTGATGATGCCTGTAAACATGGCGGCGAACCTAGCGGGCCGGCGCGCGCAGGTAAACCTCTGCGCGGTCGGGCGCGAGATCGGTGACGCCCGCGGGCAGCCAGCGCCCATGCGCGTCGGCCAGATCGGCGAGGCCCAAGTCGCCGATGCCGGGCTTGCCGCCGATGAGGATCGGCGCGCGGTAGATGAGCAGCCGGTCGACGCGGTCGGCGACGAGCAGTTCGGTCGCCAGTGCCGCACCGCCTTCGACGAACACGTCGAGCACCGACGCATCGGCATCGATGTCGGCAAAGTCGCGCAGCAGTGTCGCACCCGTTGTCGCCAGCTTTGACGATGGCAGCGCGCCCAACGAACGGCTGAGCACCGCCGCACGCGGCGCGCGGTCTTCAAGGCCCGCCAACCGCACATCGAGCGCCGGGTCATCGGCTTCGAGTGTCCCGCGCCCGACGACAATCAGGTCGGCGAGCGCGCGTTCACGGTGGGCATGCGCGCGTGCCGCCGCGCCGGTGATCCAGCGGCTGCGGCCATCGTTCAGCGCCAGGCAGCCATCGAGGCTGAGCGCCAGCTTGAGCGTTACGAACGACCGCCCGCGCGCCATGCGGCTGAAGAAGCCGGGGTTTTGGGCTGCGGCTTCGGCTGCGCGCACGCCGTTGGTGACCGCGATACCGGCGGCGGCGATACGCGCCGCGCCAGCGCCGGCGGTGCGCGGGTCGGGGTCGGTCGCGGCGATGACGACGCGCGCGATCCCCGCCGCAATCAGCAGGTCGGCGCAGGCCGGGCCGCGCGTCGAGACATGCGCACAGGGTTCGAGCGTTACATAGGCGGTTGCGCCGCGCGCCGCGTCACCGGCTTGGGCGAGAGCTCCGGCTTCGGCGTGCGGCCGGCCACCGGGCTGCGTCCAGCCGCGCCCGACAACATGGCCGCCTTTGACGATAACGCAGCCGACGGCGGGGTTGGGCGCGGTGCGGCCGCGCCCGCGCGCTGCCAGCGCCAGCGCGGCGCCCATCCAGCGCGCGTCGTCGTTCACTTTGCAGGTGCTGCCGGTGCTGCGTTCGGAACCGGCACGATGGGCTTGGGCGCCACATAATCGTCGGGGCGCAGGCTCGGGCCCAGCGACGCGGCAAAGGCATTATATTGGTCGCGCGCCGCCTTTTGTTCGGCGGGCGGCAAGGTCGCGATATAGGCGCGCGATTCGGCGAACTGGCGGGCGTAGTCGGCTTTTTCAGCGGCGCGGTCGGCAGCGATATCCTTGTCGCTGCGCGTTGCCGGCCAGCTTTGGAAATAGCGCAGCGTCAGCGTGCGCGTCGGCATATTTTTGCGCGCGTCCACCACGAAGCCGAAGACGATGACCGCGGTCACCAGGAACGAAAGCCCGAGGATGACCCAGCGCGAGCGCGGCAGCGTCCGCAGCTTCTCGCGCCACGTCGGTTCGACTTCGACGGGCTCCCACGGCAAGCGCGGCGGCACGACGATGGGTTTGGGACCGAGCATTCGGGGCACAGGCGTCGCCTGACTGTTGAAGGTAGCGGCTATTTAGGACGCCGGCGCGACATTTGCCAGCGATGCGGCTGCACCCAGCCGCTCAAGTGCCGCGTCACGCCCGATCAGCGGCAGCAGCGCCGCCATTTCGGGACCGTGGTCGAGCCCGGTCAGCGCCCGGCGCAGCGGCATGAACAGCGGCTTGCCCTTGCGACCCGTCGCGTCTTTCAGCGCCGCGATCAGCGCCGGCCAGACGGCATCGTCCCAAGTCAGATCGGCGGCAATGGCGTGCGCGGCATGCAGGTATTCGGCGTCGCCCGCGTCGGCCTGTGCTGCCACCGGGCCATCGATCACTGCCAGCCAGTCGGCCACATCGGCGAGCGTCGTCAGATTGGGGCGGATGGCCGCCCAGACCGCCGGCGTGACCCGCGCCGGCAACCGCGGCGCGACCGCGTCATAGTCGGTTAGGTGCAGAACGCGGGCGTTGAGGTGAAGCAGATCGGCCGGGTCAAAGCGCGCGGCGTTGCGGCTGAACGCGCCGAAATCGAAGCCGGCGATCAGCGGCGCCAGGCTGGTGACCGGCTCGACGGCATGGCTGGTGCCGATGTGCGCGAGCAGCGCCAGCACGGTGACCGGCTCGATGCCGCTTTGACGCCAGACGGCAGTGCCTTCGGAACCGATGCGCTTCGACAGCGCCGCATCGGCACCCGTCAGCAGCGCCAGGTGCGCGAATTCCGGCAAGCTGGCACCCAGCGCCGCAAACATCTGGATCTGCACGCCCGAATTGGTGACATGATCCTCGCCGCGCACGATGGTGGTGACGCCCATGTCGATGTCATCGACTACTGACGGCAGCATATACAACCAGCTGCCATCGGCGCGCTTGACCACCGGATCCGACAGCGACGCCGGATCGATATGGCATTCGCCGCGGACGCGGTCGTGCCAGAAAATCGGCACCGAGGTATCGAGCTTGAAGCGCCAGTGCGGCGCGACGCCCTCGGCGGCAAAACGCGCGTGGTCGGCGTCGGTCAGCGCCAGTGCGGCGCGGTCGTAAACCGGCGGCAGCCCGCGCGACAGCTGGATCTTGCGCTTGACGTCGAGTTCGAGCGGGGTTTCGTAAGCGCGGTAAACGCGTCCGGTTTCAGCCAGCTTTGCCAGCGCCGCTTCGTAAAGCGCAAACCGCTCCGACTGCCTCACCTCGGCGTCGGGAATCAGCCCGAGCCACGCGAGATCATCGCGAATGCCCTGTGCCGACGCCGCGGTCGAACGCGCAAGGTCGGTGTCGTCCATGCGCAGCAGGAACCGCCCGCCTTGCGAACGCGCGTACAGGAAGTTGATCAGCGCGGTGCGGATGTTGCCGGCGTGCAGGCTGCCGGTCGGGCTGGGGGCGAAACGGGTTGTGGTCATCGCCGCGCTCATACAAGCCAGAAAGGTAATGCGGAAGGGCCTCCGGCGGGCAGGCCTGAGGCCTGCACCCATTTGAAGAGCGCACAATAATTGGGTGCAGGCCTCAGCCTGCCCGCCGGAGGCCCTTAACTCGTGCGGAACGCGTTGCTGATCGGATACCGCCGGTCGCGACCGAAGTTGCGGTGGCCGATCTTGACGCCGGGGGGCGCCTGGCGGCGCTTGAATTCAGCGTTGTAGAGCAGGCGTTCAATGCGGCGCACTGTATCGCCGTCGAGGCCGCGGGCGACGAGGTCATCGACCGACAATTCATCCTCGACCAGGCCGAGCAGGATGGCATCGAGGACTTCGTAGGGCGGCAGGCTGTCCTGGTCTTTCTGGTTTTCGCGCAGTTCGGCGGTCGGCGGCTTGTCGATGACGCGTTGCGGCATGACGGGGCCGCGCGGGCCGAGCCCGAGGCGCGGGAAATTGTGGTTGCGCCAGTCGCTGAGCTTGAAGACCGTCATTTTATAGACGTCCTTGAGCACCGAATAACCGCCGGCCATGTCGCCGTAGATGGTGGCGTAGCCGACCGACATCTCGCTCTTGTTGCCGGTGGTCAGCAGCATCGGGCCGAACTTGTTCGAAATGCCCATCAGCGCGAGGCCGCGGATGCGCGACTGGATGTTTTCTTCGGTGATGTCGCGGTCGCGGCCTTCGAATAGCGGCGCCAGCATATCGTCGAACGCATTCATCGCCGGGCGGATCGGCACGGTATCGAGCCGGCAGCCGAGCATGCGCGCGCATTCGGCGGCGTCCTCGAGCGAATCATCGGCAGTGAAGCGCGACGGCAACATCACGCACCAGACGCGGTCGGCGCCCAACGCATCGACCGCCACCGCCGCCGACAGCGCCGAATCGATGCCGCCCGACAGCCCGAGCACGACGCCGGGGAAGCGGTTGCGGTTGACGTAGTCGCGCAGGCCGACAAGCATCGCGTGATAGATATCGGCGGGGTCGTCATCGAGTTTGGCGATGCTTCCGGGCGCGCAGCTCCAACCATTTGCGCCGCGCGTCCAGTCGGTCCGCACCAGCGCCTCGTCCCAATCAGGCAATTGCCACGCCAGCTTGCGGTCGGCGTTCAAGACAAAGCTCGCGCCGTCGAACGCCAGTTCGTCCTGCCCGCCGACGCGGTTGAGGTAGATCAGCGGCAGCCCGGTCTCGGTGACGCGGCTGACCGCGAGGCTGAGGCGGCGGTCATCCTTGCCGACTTCGAACGGCGAGCCGTTGGGCACCACCAGGATTTCGGCGCCGGTTTCGGTCAGGCATTCGGTGACGTCGGGCGTCCAGATATCCTCGCAGATCGGTACGCCGAGCCGGACGCCGCGGAACGCCAGCGGTCCGGGTAGCGGGCCAGCGGAGAACACGCGCTTTTCGTCGAAGGTGCCGTAGTTGGGCAGATCGTGCTTTTTGGTGATCGCCGCGATGCGCCCGCCGTCGAGCAGCGCCATGGCGTTGTACAGCTTGCCGTCCTCGCGCCACGGCAGTCCGACGAGCATCGCCGGGCCGGAGGTCGCGGTCGCCTGCGCCAGCCGGTCGAGCTCTTCGGCACACGCCGTCACGGCCGCCGGCTTCAGCACCAGATCTTCGGGCGGATAGCCGATCAGCGACAGTTCGGGGGTGACCAGCAAATCTGCATCGCCGGCCGCGGCGCGCTGCGCCAGCATCGCATCGGCATTGGCGCGCAAATTGCCAACGCTGGCGTTCGACTGGGCAAGGGCGATCGAGAGGCGGTCGGTCATGGCACCGTCTTAGGAGCGTGGCGCGCGGCGGGCAACTGTGACCGGCAATGCGGGCGCAAAGCTGCTACCCAATGACGCGGCGCGCCTCTAACATCCACTCGGTTTGATGCCGATTGCTGCCGACGGGCGACCACGCAGCGATTGGCCGAACACCGCGATGCGCTCTGGGGGGCAAGCATGAAGATCCTGTATTGGTTGATGAGCGCGCTGATTGCCTTTGTGATGGGCAGCGGCACGCTGCTGCATTTCAGGAATCCGACGTATCTGCTCGGGTTCATTCCCTGGTCGTTGCCGGCGCTGCCGATCATCTATGCGTCGGGCGTCTTCGAGCTGGTGATCGCTATTGCGGCGGTCGTGCCGCGCACTCGCGGTGTGGCCGGGCTGGCGTTTGCCGCGCTGTGCACGGCCTATTTGCCGCTGCATATCTGGGACCTGTTTCGCGACGATCCGGTCATCACGCCGCATTCGGCGGCGATCATCCGCGTCGTTGTGCAATTCCTGTTCATCGGGATTGGTTGGCTGGTGTGGAAGCGATTCAAGCCCGCCACCGGCTTCGTGGCCTGAATAGTCGCGGGGCATTGGCGATGACATCACATCCGGGCTTCGGTGGGGCCGCGGCCAATTCGGTGCAAATCGCGCTACCCAAGCTTGCGGCGCGCGGCTAGCATCGCGCCCATGATGCTGACCAATCCGCTCATCTGGGCCGTCATCGGCTATCTTCTGGGGTCGATTCCGTTCGGGCTGCTGCTGGCGCGCGGCCAGGGCATCGACCTGCGCGGCGTCGGTTCGGGCAATATCGGCGCGACCAACGTGCTGCGGACGGGGCGCAAGGGCATCGCGCTGGCGACCTTGCTGCTCGATGCCGGCAAGGGTGCGGCGGCGGTGCTGCTGGCGCAACATTTCGCCGGATACGAGGCAGCCCAGATTGCCGGCGTCGCGGCATTTACCGGGCATTGCTTCCCGGTCTGGCTGAAGTTCAATGGCGGTAAGGGCGTGTCGACGCTGCTCGGCGTGGCGTTTGCGGCCGCGCCGCTGATCGGCGTGTGCGTCGCGCTGGTGTGGCTGGGTGCGGCAGCGATCACGCGTTATTCGTCGGCGGGCGGGCTGGCGGCGGCGGTCGCGGCACCGGTCGCGGGCTATTTCCTCGGCGCGCCGGGATGGACCATCGCGTTCGCGGTGATGGCGGTGCTGCTGTGGTGGCGCCATGCCGATAACATCAAGCGGCTGGCCAACGGCACCGAATCGAAGATCGGCGCCAAGTGAGCGCGGCCGAAACGGTCGCGAAACTCCGGCTCATCCGCAGCGAAAACATCGGCCCCGTCACCTACCGGCAATTGCTGATGCGCTTCGGCACGGCCGTTGCCGCGGTCGATGCACTGCCCGATCTGGCGCGGCGCGGCGGGCGCAACCTGCGCATCGCGACAAGCGCCGAGGCGGAAGCCGAAATCGACGCGGTAAGTGGCTTCGGCGGGCAGTTGCTCTTCATCGGCGGCGACTTCTACCCGCACCTACTGGCGCACAGCGAGGCCGCACCACCGGTGCTCGCGGTCAAGGGCGACCTTGCGCTGCTCGAACGGCCGGCGGTTGCCATCGTCGGTGCGCGCAACGCCAGCGGCGCCGGCACGCGCTTTGCCCGCGAGCTCGCGGCGGGGCTGGCGGCGGCGGAACTGGTGGTGGTGTCGGGGCTGGCGCGCGGCATCGACACCGCGGCGCACTGGGGGGCGCTGGAGGGCGGCACCATCGGCGTCATCGCCGGCGGGCTCGATGTCGCCTACCCGCCCGAAGCCGCCGACTTGCAGGCGCAGATCGGCGAACGCGGGCTGATTGTCGCGGAGCAGCCGTTCGGCACGCAGCCGCAGGCGCGCCACTTCCCGCGCCGCAACCGCATCATCGCCGCGCTCGCGGCAGGCACGGTGGTCGTCGAAGGCGCGCTCAAATCGGGCTCGCTGATCACTGCACGCATCGCCGCCGAGGCCGGGCGCGAGGTTATGGCAGTCCCCGGCTCGCCACTCGATCCGCGCGCACAGGGCTGCAACCAGCTCATCCGCGAAGGCGCGACGCTGATCCAGAACGCCGCCGATGTGTTGGAGGCGCTGAACAGCTTCACCGCCGGCATCGGCGGCCGCTTTGCCGCACCCGCTGCGCATTATGACGCCGCCCCGCTGGCGCTCGAAGCCGATGAAAGCGCGCACACGACAGTCAGCGCGCTGCTGTCGCCCACCCCCTGCCCGGTCGACGAACTGGTGCGGCTGTCGGGGCTGCCGAGCGCGATCGTCGCGACGGTTTTGCTCGACCTCGAACTGGGCGGGCAACTGGTGCGCCATGCCGGCGGGCGCGTCGCTGCGATGTGAACAGCTTGCGCGCCTGCGTCGCGCACGGCTAGGAACGCCGCGCAACCATCATAAGGAACGCTTGCCCCATGAAACGCGACACGCCCTCCGAACCCGGCACCCTAGGCGGCACGCTCGGCCAGCAACGCGTCATCACGATGGAGCCGGGGCACGCCGTCATCGAATATGAAGTCGGCCAGCACATGTGCCATTCGGGCGGTGTCGCGCAAGGCGGCTTCGTCGCGGGCTGGATCGATGCAGCGATGGCGCACGCCATCATCGCCGAAGTCGGCTTCGACCGCGTGCCGATGACGCTCGAACTCAAAGTCAGCTATTTCGCCCCCGCGATGCCGGGAAAGGTCCGCGCCGAAGGCTGGGCCGAACAGCGCGGCGGCTCGACCTGGTTCATGGAAGGCCGGCTCATCGACGCCGCCGACAAGGTGCTCGCCAAGGCCAGCTCGACGATCCGGCTGATCGACGCCAAACGCGTCGCGGCGAAGGTCGCGGCGGGGTAGTTGAAGAGCCTCCGGCGGGCAGGGCCTTGGGCCCTGCACCCACTAATTTGGCGTTCTTCAAATGGGTGCAGGCCTCAGGCCTGCCCGCCGGAGGCTCTTATTTCGGATTGGACTTGCAACCCACCCTCCGGCGTCCGACTTGTCACGTGTACCATTTGCGAGAGTAACAATGACCGACACCAATCCGCTGCTGGCTGACACCGACCTGCCCGATTTCGCCGCGATCCGTCCCGAGCATGTGCTGCCGGCGACGTTGCAGCTGATTGCCGATCATCGAGCGGCGATTGCGGCGATTGCCGATGCGGATGATTTCGGTTCGGTCATCCTGCCCGCCGAAGCCGCCGATTTCGCGCTGACGCGTGGCTGGTCGCCGGTGACGCATCTGACCGGCGTTGCCGACACCCCCGAACTGCGCGCCGCGCATGCCGAGGCCGAGGCGGCGCTGATCGCCTATCTGATGGAGGCCGGGCAGAACCGCGCGCAGCACGAAGCCATCAAGCGCGTCGCCGATCGTACCGATTTCGCCACGCTCAGCCCGGCGCAGCGCCGCGCGGTCGAGCTGGCGTTGCGCGGTTTCCGGCTGTCGGGCGTCGCGCTCGAAGGCCCGGCGCGGGCGCGCTTCCTCGACATCGGTGTCGAGCTCAGCAAGCTCGGCACACAGTTCGGCAACGCGGTGCTCGATGCCACTGAAGCGTGGAACGAGCACATTACCGATGAAGCCGCGCTCGCCGGCCTGTCGGACAATGACAAGGCGATGCTCGCGGGCTATGCGGCCGAAAAGGGCCTGACCGGCTGGCTGGTGACGTTGCGCCAGCCCAGCATAAGCGCCGTGCTCGGCCATGCGCACGACCGCGACCTGCGCTACCGCGTCTACCGCGCCAACAGCACGCGCGCCTCCGACCAGTCGGACAACCCCGACCTAGACAACAGCGCGCGCATCGAAGCCATCATGGCGCTGCGCCACGAATCGGCGCAGCTGCTCGGCTTTGGCGACTCGGTCGCGCTGTCGCTCGAAACCAAGATGGCGGCCGACGGCGCCGAAGCGCTCGGCTTCCTCGCCGACCTCGCCGCACGCGCGCGGCCGGTGGCGGAGGCCGAACTGGCGGCGGCACGCGACTTTGCGCGTGCGAACTTCGGAATAGAGAACCTCGAGCCCTGGGACACCGGCTTTGTCGCGGAGGCGATGCGGCGCACGCTGCACGGCGTCGATCAGGACGAAATCAAGGCCTATCTGCCGCTACCAAACGTGCTGGCGGGCACCTGCGCGCTGATCGAGCGGCTGTACAACGTCCGGCTGGTGGCGCGCACCGATGTGCCGGTCTGGCACCCCGATGTGGTGTTCTATGATGTGACCGACCATGACGGCGCGGTCATCGCCGGCGTCTACCTCGACCTGTGCGCGCGCGCCGGCAAACGCGGCGGCGCCTGGATGGACGTGTGCCGGCCGCGCTTCCGTGCCGCCGACCGGCTGCACCGGCCGATCGCCTATCTCACCACCAATTTCGCGCCCGCCACCGGCGGCAAGCCGTCGCTGCTCAAGCATGATGACGTGGTGACGCTGCTCCACGAATTCGGCCACGTCCTCCACCACCTGTTCACCGAGGTCGACCTGCCGTCGATCGGCGGCATCGCCGGCGTCGAATGGGACGCGGTCGAGCTGCCGAGCCAGTTCATGGAGAATTTCGCCTGGGATGCCGACGCGCTGCGCTCGCTGTCGAGCCACTGCGAAACCGGCGAGCCGTTGCCCGCCGCGCTGTTCGCCAAGATGCTCGCGGCGCGACAGTTCCAGGCCGGGCTGATGCTGCTGCGCCAGATCGAGTTCGCGCGCTTCGACCTGCTGCTGCACCGCGACTTCGACCCCGCGAAGGGCGCCCGCGTGCTCGAAACGCTGGCGCAGGTGCGCCGCGACGTTTCAGTGCTGGCGCCACCGGCGTGGAACCGCTTCCCGCACGCCTTTGGGCACATCTTCGCGGGTGGTTATGCGGCGGGGTATTACAGCTATCTTTGGGCCGAGTTGCTTGCCGCCGATGCGTTCGAGCATTTTGCCAGCGGTGACGGCGCGGGCGCTTCGGCGTTCCGGCGCGAGATCCTTTCGGTGGGCGCCAGCCGACCCGCGGCGGAGAGCTTCGCGGCATTTGCCGGGCGGCCGCCAAAGCTTGATGCGCTGCTGCGCCAGCGCGGGTTGGCCGCCTGACCCTCTTGATCCTCCCCGTCTTCGGGGAGGGGGACCATGCTCTTGCATGGTGGAGGGGCAGAACAGGCGCAACCATTAGGGCGGGGCACAACCCCTCCACCGCCAAGCGGCGGTCCCCCTCCCCGAAGACGGGGAGGATCAAGTGGCGGGTGTTTTGGCGTTCAGGGCTGCGGTCAATGCACCTTCCAGCACGTCACACCAGCGTTCGATCGCCGCCGCATCACCCAACAAATCCTGCCGGATTTCGATCTCGGCATAGGACAACCCCGCCGCGAACGCATGGTGCGGCACGGTGTAGTCGGTGTCGTCCATCTGGTAGGGCTGGTTATCCCCCACCGCCTCACCAAGCGCCGCGCGCAGCGTCGCCAGCAGCGCCCGCGCATACCCCGCATTGCCGCCACCATGGAGCACGCCGATCTGCCACGGCCGCGCTTCCACCCCCAGCTGCGGGGTGAAGCTGTGCAACGCAATCAGTACCGTCGGCACGCCGGCGGCGGTGCGGCGGGCGATTTCGGCGGTGATGGCGGCGTGATAAGGGGTATGGATGTCGGCGACGCGTGCGGCCGCCGATGCGGCAGACAGCGCAGCGTTGCCGGGAATGTGCGTGCCGTCGCTGGTCGCAGGGATGGCTTCGGGACTGACGGGGGCGCGGTTGCAGTCGATGACCAGCCGCGAATAGCGTTGGTGAATAAACACCGCGCCGAGCCGGTCGGAGAGCCTCACTCCCAGCGCCGCGACGCCGATATCCCAGCCGATGTGGCGCTCCAGTTCGCGCGGCGGCAGTCCCAGTGCGTCCAGCCCGCGCGGCACGGCGTTGCCGGCATGGTCGCCGACCAGCAGCCACGGCGCGCGCGCACCCGCGTTGTGCACCGCAAACGGCGGCGGTTCATCGGCGGCGAGTGTCGGCGATGCAACTTCGGGCGTGTCCGGCGTGCGCTTGTCCAACCGTTCGACCCCTTTTGTGCGCTGCAGCATTAGTCCGTGACGCTGCGGCCGATTGATGCAACATTGCATGCAACCGTTCCGCGTTCCGTGCGTCTTGCGGTCACAGCGTAACATGCGCTGGACAGAAAGGTTCAATGCATATGCTGATCCGCGCCGGTTACCACATCAGCCTGACCACCGACCGCCCGACGCCGCTGACCGCGCTGCTCAGCGTCCACCCGTCGCGCAACAAGGATTTGCGGACGCCGCACCGCATCACCGCGCCGGCCGGCGTGCCGGTGTATGACTATGTCGATGGCTTCGGCAACATCTGCACGCGGCTGACGATTCCGGCGGGCACATCGACCTTGTCGACCGACTTCATCATCGAGGACTCGGGCGAAGTCGACCGCGACGCGACCGGCCAACTGCAGGTGCCGGTCGAGGAACTGCCCGACGACATCCTCGTCTACCTGCTCGGCAGCCGCTACTGCGAAACCGACCGGCTGTCGGCGGCGGCCTGGGCGATGTTCGGCGGCATCGAGCCCGGCTGGCAGCTGGTGCAGGCGATCGTCGACTATACGCACAACCACATCACATTCGGCTATGAACACGCGCGCGCCACCAAAACCGCGTGGGAAGTCCATAACGAGCGCTTCGGCGTCTGCCGCGACTATGCGCATCTTGCGATTGCACTATGCCGCTGCATGAACATCCCGGCGCGCTATTGCACCGGTTACCTCGGCGATATCGGCGTGCCGGTGGTCGGCGTGATGGATTTTTCGGCGTGGTTCGATGTCTATCTCGGCGGCGAATGGTTCACCTTCGACGCCCGCAACAACACCCCGCGCATCGGCCGCATCCTGATGGCCCGCGGCCGCGACGCCACCGACGCCGCCCTGACCACCACCTTCGGCCCGGCGATACTGGCGGGGTTCGAAGTGCATAGCTATGTCGTGGAAAACGTTGACCTGTCGGTGCCGGCGTAGGCGCCAAACAATCGGGTGCAGGGGTCACCCCTGCCCGCCGGAGGCCCTTCAATCTTCCCCCGCGTCAAACCTCGTCCTGCGGCACGACATCGACCTCGACCTTGAGCAGCTGTCGGCCAGGGGCGAGGATGATGCCTTCGATTGGGGCGACGTCGCCGTAGTCGCGTCCGGTGGCGAGGATGAGGTGGTCGTCCTGCGCCTGGCAGGCGTTGGTCGGATCGAAGCCGACCCAGCCATAGTCGCTGCCGCACCAGACCGAGGCCCAGGCGTGGGTGGCGTCGGCACCTTCGAGACGCGGGCGGCCGGGCGGCGGCACTGTGCGCAGGTAGCCGCTGACATAGGCTGCGGGCAGCCCGAGTCCGCGCAGGCCGGCGATCATGATGTGCGCGAAATCCTGGCAGACGCCGCGACGCGCGGCGAATGACGCGGCGGCGGGCGTCGCGACATCGGTGGCTTTGCGGTCATAGGTGAAATCGGCGTGGATGCGCTTGGTGAGTTCGGCGGCGGCGGCGATGATCGGCCGGCCGGGGCTGAAGCTGGTGCGGGCGTAATCAGTGATAGCCGGCAGCACGGGGGTGCGCGCCATAGGGTAAAGGTACGACGCCGGGCTATCGGGGCCGAGGCCGGTTTCGACCATGGCGAGCGCGCGGATCGCCTCCCAGTTCGGGCTGTCGAACGGTAGTTGCGGGCGGACGCTGTGGACATCGATGCGCGAGCGCGCTTCGATCGACAGCAGCTTGTGCGGTCGGTCGATGAGCACGGTGGTCATGCGTTCGCCGAAGCTGCCGATGCGCCAGTCGCTTTGCGCCGGCACCGGCGACACATGGATGCGGCTTTCGAGCACGGTCTGGGTGCGCGACGTGGCGGGCGTCAGCCGCATCACGCAGCGGGCATATTCGACACTGGCTTCGTAGCGGTAGGTGGTTTTGTGCCGGACGCTGTAGATCATGCGAGGCCAGCGAGCTTGATCGTCGGCACGGCGTTGGCACCTTGCAGGAAGTAGCGCGCGGCGATGGCGTCCGACAGCCGCATGAGTTCGGTTTCGAAGCCTTGGATGGCGGTGGCGTCGAGCGAGGCAGCGTCCCCGGTTTCGATTTGCGTGGCAAGCGCCAGCAGGATGCGCGCATGGGGTTCGAGCATGCCGTCATCAACGAGCGCGGGCAGCAGCGCGAGGTGTTGCTTGAGCGTGACGAGCTGGAACGCCAGCGCGCGGGTGTTGAACGGGTCGAGCATCACCATGTCGCGCACCGGCACCAGCGCCAGCCCGATAAGATAGCGCGCGCGATAGGTAATCTGGCTGTCGGCGAGGTCGAGCAGCAGGTCGAGATCATCGATGGTGGCACCGCTGCGCGCCAGCACATGCGTGCAGCGGCAGATATTGATGCCGCGTTCGATGCGCCGCCCGGTATCGAGGAAGCGCCAGCCGGCGGTGCGGTTCATGTTTTCCTGCGCCAGCCCCGACAGCGCGGCGATGATCTGCAGCGCCGATTCGACTTGCTCTAGCGCATCGACTTCGGTGCGGACGGTGGTGCGGCCTTCGACCAGGCGGGTTTCGAGACGCACCAGCAGCGCCCAGAAATCCGCCGACAGCCGTTCGCGCATGCTGGCGCCGGCACGGCGCGCCATGCCGACGAGGCGGATGACCGAACCACTAGCATCGACATCGTGGAGCGCGTCGCGGGCGGCATCGAGCGCGCGTTCGCCGGCGGCATCCTTGTCGAGCGCACCGCCATCGATGAGCAGGCGTTCGACACGTTCGAGCGTCTCGCCGGTGGTGTGGATACCGGCTTCGGCATCCATCAGGCTGGTGCACAGGCTGCGGATCAGCCGCAGCGTCGATTCGGCACGTTCGAGATAGCGGCCGAGCCAGAACAGGTTTTCGGCGGCGCGGCTGGGCAGCATGCCGGTGACGCGGCGGACCTTCACATCTTCCTGCGTGCCGAGCAGCGTAACGCGCGGCACCGGCGCATCGCCGACCACCCAGACATCGGCGGTGCGGGCGCCCTGCCCCATCGAAATGGCGCGGGCGTCGGCGCGGTCCGAAATGCGCGCGAAACCGCCGGGCATGATGCGCATGCCGTCGGGCGTCGCAGTGGCATAGACGCGGACGACAAAGGGCGCGGCCTCCAGACGTCCATCGCGCAGCACCGGCGTTGTCGACAGGTGGGCCACTTCCTGACCGACAAAATCGAACGGCCGGTCGATGAAGCGCTGGCGGAAATCGGCGGCCTCTGCCGGTGACAGGTCACTGAGCAAGCGCGGCTGCGGGAACAGCCCGCCGGGGTCGACCGCACCGAACGCCGAGGCAATCGCCAGCGTATCGAGCTTGCCTTCGACATGCGCACGCTCGCGCGGCTGGCCGCACCACCAGGTCGCGACATTGGGCATCTTGAGTTCTTCACCGAGCAGGCGGCGACACAGCACCGGCAGGAAGCCGAGCAGCGATTTTGATTCGAGCACGCCGCTGCCGGGCATGTTCGCCATCGCGACGCCGCCGTCGCGGATGGCCTCCAGCAGCCCCGGCGTGCCGAGCTGCGATGCGCCGTTGAGTTCCAGCGGATCGATGAAGTCGGCATCGACGCGGCGCAGGATGACATCGGCGCGCTTGAGGCCCGAAATGGTGCGGACATAGACCTTGCCGTCACGGACGATGAGGTCGCCGCCTTCAACGAGCAAAAAGCCGAGGTAGCGCGCCAGATGCGCCTGTTCGAAATAGGTTTCGCTGTAGGGGCCGGGCGTCATCAGGCAGATACGCGGGTCGGCGCGGTCGGCGGCGGCGGCGAGGCCCTTGCGCAGATCGTCAAAGAACGGCGCCAGCCGGTGGACGTTCATGCGGTTGTAGAGATTGGGGTAGGCGCGCGACAAAATAAGCCGGTTTTCAAGCGCATAGCCGGCGCCCGACGGCGCCTGCGCACGGTCATCGAGCACCCACCAGCGGCCATCGGGGCCGCGTCCCAAATCGGCGGCATAGGTTTGCAGGTAGCGGCCACCAACGGGTTTGACGCCGCGCATGGCGCGCAGGAAATCGTTGCTGCCGGTCAGCGCGGCTGCGGGCAAAACGCCGTCACGGACCAGCGCCGCATTGCCGTAAATGTCGGCGAGCAGTGCCTCCATCAGATTGGCGCGCTGTTCGACGCCTTCGGCGATTTGCGCCCATTCGGCTTCGGGCAGGATCAGCGGCAGCGGGTTGAGCGGCCAGCTGCGTTCGTTTTCCTCGCCGTATATGCGGTACGATACGCCGGTATCACGGATGTGGCGGGTGGCGAGGCTGAAGCGGCCGCGGAACTCCTCCTCGCTGTATTCGGCAACGTCGCCAAGGAAATCGAGCCAATAGTCGCGTGGGATGCCGCTGCGGTCGAACAGCTCGTCGGGAATGCCTTCGAACGACCGGTAGTCGCGCAGCCAGCCTGCCAGCCGTTCGGCGGTCGCGGCGTCGCGGTTGCGGCGCCGGGTCGAGGCGCGCTCAGCGACCAACCGGCGTCCTGAGGTCGAGCGTCAGCGGGAATTCGCCCGTCGGCGTTTCGGGCTGGAGCACGATGACCCCGGGGCTGTGGCCATGCTCTTCGAAACGCGCCTTGCGGCGGGCTTGCGCCTCGTACGAATTGACCGGGAAGGTGTCGTAGCTGCGGCCGCCGGGGTGGGTGACGTGATAGACGCAGCCGCCGAGCGAGCGGCCGTTCCAGCGGTCGACGATGTCGAAGGTCAACGGCGCGTGGACGGGCAACGTCGGGTGGAGGCCGCTGAACAGCTTCCATGCCTTGTAGCGCACGCCGGCGATGACCTCCATCGAGGTGCCCGTCGAGGTCATCGGCAGTACGCGGCCGTTGCAGGTGATGGCGTGGCGTTCAGGGTTGAAGCCGTTGGCGCGGACCTGGATGCGTTCGAGCGACGAATCGACGAAGCGCACGGTGCCGCCACCGGTCGATTCCTCGCCCATCACGTGCCAAGGCTCAAGCGCGTGGCGCAGTTCGAGGCTGACGCCGCCATATTCGACGCTGCCGTGGACGGGGAAACGGAACGCGCGTTGCGCCTCGTACCACGCCGGGTCGAACGCATAGCCGGCGCCGTTCAGGTCATCGAGCACGCCCATGAAATCCTGCCAGACGAAGTGCGGCAGCATGAAGCGGTCGTGCAGCGCCGTGCCCCAGCGCACCAGCCGGCCGGTCTGCGGGACCTTCCAGAACCAGGCGACGAGCGCGCGGATCAACAATTGCTGCGCGAGGTTCATGCGCACGTCGGGCGGCATCTCGAAGCTGCGGAACTCCAGCAAGCCGAGCCGCCCGGTCGGACCGTCGGGGGAATAGAGCTTGTCGATGCAGATTTCGGTGCGGTGGGTGTTGCCCGCGACATCGGTGAGCAGGTTGCGCAGCAGACGGTCGACGAGCCACGGCGACGGCGGCGCCTCGCCATCCTCAGCCGGTGTTTTTGGCTTGCCGCCCTTCGGCGGCGGGGGGATCATGCCGAGCGCGATGTCGAGTTCATACAGCGTGTCATGGCGCGCTTCATCGACGCGCGGCGCCTGACTGGTCGGGCCGACGAACAGCCCGGCGAACAGGTACGACAGCGACGGGTGGCGCTGCCAATAGAGCAACAGGCTCTTGAGCACGTCGGGGCGGCGCAGGAACGGCGAATCGTCAGGGCTGGCACCGCCGATAACGACATGCGCGCCGCCGCCGGTGCCGCAGTGGCGGCCGTCGATCATGAACTTGTCGGCGCCGAGCCGGCAGTGGCGCGCGTCCTCATAGACGCCGGTGCTGATTTCGACCGCCTCGCGCCAGTTGCGTGCCGGCTGGACATTGACTTCGATGACGCCGGGATCGGGGGTGACCTTGAGCACGCCCATCCGCACGTCATCGGGCGGGGTATAGCCTTCGATGCGCACCGGCAGGTCGCCGGCGGCGATTTCGAGCTGCGCCACGAGTTCGAGATAGTCCTCAACGCGTGCCAGCGGCGGCATGAACACATAGAGGAAACCGTCGCGCGGCTCGACCGACAGCGCGGTGCGGACGATCGGCGGCTTGCGGCGGCCGGCGTCGGGGACCGCGGGTGGCGGCACGGCGCTGAGTTCGGCATGGGTCGGCAGTGCGCCGCGATCGACATAGGGGTCTACGGGCACGATTTGCGGATAGTCCTCGGGCTTGACCACCGGTAGCGAGCCGAGCGGCATGCGCAGCCCGATCGGTGAGTCGCCCGGCACAAGGTAAAGTTGCCCGCGCCGGAATTTCCAGCGCTCGCTGAGCCAGCCCTCGCCTTCGTCACCGCCCTGCGCACGGCGCAGCGGCAGCACATGGCCGACGGCCTTCGACAGCCCGCCGGTCATCGCGCGGTGCAGCCCCGACCGCGTCTTGCCGTCGTCGAGGTCTTCGTCGCTGAACTTCACGCCGGCCGGCAGGTCGCTTTCGGTGCGGATCCAGTGCAGCGGGTCTTCGCGCGCTGGCAGCACATGCGCCGGATCGACGCCGAGCTGCGTTGCCAGCCGGCCGATCAGCGCCTTGGCATCGGCGGCAGTGGCCTTGCGCTTGGTGGCCGGCGCAGTGCCCAACCAGACCGGCTGGCCGTCGCGGCGCCAGAAAAGCCCAAGCGCCCAGCGCGGTAGCGGTTCGCCGGGATACCATTTGCCCTGGCCGTAATGCAGCATGCCGCCCGGGCCGAAGCGGTCCTTGAGCCGGCCGATGAGTTGACCCGACAGCGCCAGCTTGGTCGGCCC
The DNA here is from genome assembly GCF_004681125.1 of Glacieibacterium arshaanense. Taxonomy (GTDB): domain Bacteria; phylum Pseudomonadota; class Alphaproteobacteria; order Sphingomonadales; family Sphingomonadaceae; genus Polymorphobacter_A; species Polymorphobacter_A arshaanense. Next base: position 465,301 of record NZ_SIHO01000003.1, on the reverse strand, counting down.
CGATGCGGCGTTGTTCCATTCGTCCGATTCGAAATCATCGATCGACACGAACGTCGGCTCTCCGCCCATCGTCAGCCGCACGTCATTGGCTTGCAGATCGGCCTCGACCTGCTCGCCGAGCGCATCGAGCGCTGCCCAGCGTTCATCATCGAACGGCCGGGTGATGCGGATCGGCTCGACGACGCGGACGACCTCCATTTCGAATTCGAAATCGGTCTTGGCAACGCTCGCGGCACCGGTAATCGGCGCCGAAGAGCGGTAGTGTGGCGAAGCGGCGAGCGGCAGATGGCCCTCGCCGGTCAGCAGCCCCGAGGTGACATCGAAGCCGATCCAGCCGGCACCGGGGATATAGGCTTCGGCCCAGGCGTGCAGGTCGGTGAAGTCGGTCTGCGTGCCGAGCGGGCCCTCGACGGGGTCGATGTCGGCCTTGAGCTGGATGAGATAACCCGAGACGAAGCGCGCCGCGAAGCCGAGGTGACGCAGCATCTGGACAAACAGCCACGCTGAGTCGCGGCAAGAGCCCGACCCGAGCGACAGCGTTTCATCGGGCGTCTGCACCCCCGATTCCATCCGCACCAGATAGCGGATCCGCTGCTGCAGCCGGGCGTTGAGGCCGACGAGGAAATCGACGGTGCGCTCGCCGTCGGGCGCCAGTTCGGCGACGGCAGCGCGCAATAGCGGGCCGTCATCGTCGACGGGAAGATAGGCGGCGAGGTCGGCGACAAGGTCGGGCGTGTAGGCGAACGGCAGCGTTTCGGCATAGGGTTCGATGAAGAAATCGAACGGGTTGACCACCACCATCTCGGCGGTGAGGTCGACGGTGATGCTGAATTCGCGGGTGCGTTCGGGGAACACCAGCCGCGCCAGCCAGTTGCCGTGCGGGTCCTGCTGCCAGTTGATGAAGTGATTGCTCGGCGTGACCTTGAGCGAATAGCTCGGGATGCGGGTCCGGCAATGCTGTGCCGGGCGCAGGCGCACGACTTGCGGCCCCAGCTCGACCAGCCGGTCGTAGCGGTAGCGGGTCACATGGTGCAGTGCGGCAATGACCGACAGGGTGGCCTCCTGGTTGCAGCGCAGCATGGCGCAGACGCTACCCTAACGACACCCGCAGCCATTCGACAAGGCCGCTTGGCCGGTACCCTGAATTAGCCCGCTTCAGCGCATCGTCGCATGCGTTGAAAGATAGGCATCGACAGCCTGTGCGCACTCGCGACCTTCGCGGATGGCCCAGACGACCAGCGACTGGCCGCGCCGCATGTCGCCGCAACTGAAGATGCGGTCGGCGCTGGTCTTGTGCGCGGCAAAATCTGCCGCCACCGCCCCGCGCGGCGACATTTCAACGCCGGCCTGGGCCAACAGACCTTCGGTGCGCGGGCCGAGAAAGCCCATCGCCAACAGCACCAGATCGGCGTTGATCTGGAAGCTCGAGCCGGGGACTTCCTGCATGGTCATCTGGCCGCCCGGGCCGGGGCGCCAGTCGGCACGCACGCATTCGATCGCGGCAACCTTGCCGTTTTCGCTGATCACCGACTTGGTCAGCACCGCGAAGTCGCGCTCGCAGCCTTCTTCCTGCGACGACGACGTACGCATCTTGAGCGGCCAGTTCGGCCAGGTCATCGCCTTGTTCTCGCGCACCGGAGGCGCCGGCATGACTTCGAGCTGGGTGACGCTGGCAGCGCCGTGGCGGTTCGACGTGCCGATGCAGTCCGACCCGGTGTCGCCGCCGCCGATGACGACGACGTGCTTGCCCTTTGCCGATAGCGTGCCGGTCGGTGCCGCGGTCGCTTCATCATCGCCGGCGTTGCGGCGGTTCTGCTGCATCAGGAATTCCATAGCGAAATGCACGCCCGCGGTGTCGCGGCCCGGCACTTCGAGGTCGCGCGGCCGCTCGGCGCCACCGGCGAGCACGAGCAAATCATAATCATCGAGCAGGCGCTGGACAGTGATGGTGACGCCGATTTCGACATTGGTGCGGAAGATGACACCTTCGCCTTCCATCTGCGCGACACGGCGGTCGATCAGGTGCTTTTCCATCTTGAAGTCGGGGATGCCGTAGCGCAGCAGCCCGCCGATGCGGTCGTTCTTTTCGAACACCGTCGGGTTGTGGCCCATGCGCGCCAGTTCCTGCGCGCAGGCGAGTCCCGCGGGCCCCGAGCCGACGATGGCGATGCGCTTGCCGGTGCCGCGCGCCGAAAGCTGCGGCTTGATCCAGCCCTCGGCCCAGCCGCGGTCGATGATTTCGCATTCGATGGTCTTGATGGTGACCGGCGTGTCCTGGATGTTGAGCGTGCACGCGGCTTCGCACGGCGCAGGGCAGATGCGGCCGGTGAATTCAGGGAAATTGTTGGTCGAATGCAGCGTTTCGAGCGCGCGCTGCCAGTCGTCACGATAGACGAGGTCGTTCCAGTCGGGAATCAGATTGTTGACCGGGCAGCCGGTGTGGCAGAACGGAATCCCGCAATCCATGCAGCGTGACGCCTGCGCCGTGATTTCGGCGGCGTCCTGCGGCACGACGAACTCGTTCCAGGTTTTGAGGCGTTCCTGCGGCTTGGCATAGACGCGGTCGCGACGGTCGATTTCAAGAAATCCGGTGGGCTTGCCCATGATCTGTCTCTCTGAACTACAGGCTATTCGGCAGCGACGGGGGTGGCGGACGCTTCCATGTCCGTCAGCGCGCGGCGATAATCCTTCGGCATGACCTTTACGAACTGGCCGAGCGCAGTCGCCCAATTGTCGAGGATTTCGCGTGCGCGGGCGCTGCCGGTGTGGCGGTGGTGGCGCTCGATCAGCACGCGCAGCCGCGCCGCATCGAAGCGCAGCAAATTGCCGGTCACCGTCGCATCGTCATCGGCCATCGCGATGTTGCTGGCATCGAGCGGTTCGAGGTCGACCATTGCGGTATTGCACAGCGCGGTGAATTTGCGTTCCGGATCATAGACGTAGGCGACCCCGCCCGACATGCCGGCGGCAAAGTTGCGCCCGGTCTTGCCGAGCACGACGACGACACCGCCGGTCATATATTCGCAGGCATGGTCGCCGGTGCCTTCGACCACCGCAACGGCACCCGAATTGCGCACTGCGAAGCGTTCACCGGCGACGCCCGAGAAATACGCCTCACCCGAGATCGCACCGTAGAGCACGGTGTTGCCGACGATGATGTTCGCCGTCGGGTCGCGCTTGATGCCTTCAGGCTGGCGCACAATAACGCGGCCGCCCGACAGCCCTTTGCCGACATAGTCGTTGCCGTCGCCGACCAAGGTCAGCGTGATGCCGTGCGCGAGGAAGGCGGCGAAGCTCTGCCCGGCGGTGCCGGTCAGTGTGATGCCGATAGTGTCGTTCGGCAGCCCGGCATGGCCGTAGCGCCGCGCCAATTGCCCCGACAACATCGCGCCGACGCTGCGGTTGACGTTGCAGACGGTGCTTTCGATGGTGACGGCCTCGCCGCGTTCGAGCGCCGGTGCGGCAGCGGCAATCAGGCTGTGGTCGAGCGCGCGCTCAAGCCCATGATCCTGGCGCTCGCTGTTCCAGCGCGGCAGGTCGGCGGGAATGTCGGGCATGTAGAGCAACTTGCTCAGGTCGACGCCCTTGGCCTTCCACTGTTCGACCACCGGACGCGCGTGGAGCAGTTCGACGCGGCCGATCATCTCGTTGAGCGTCCGGACGCCCAATTGCGCCATGATGCCGCGCAGTTCTTCGGCGACGAAGAAGAAATAGTTGATGACGTGCTCGGGCTGGCCGGTGAAGCGCGCGCGCAGCACCGGGTCCTGCGTCGCCACACCCACCGGGCAAGTGTTGAGGTGGCATTTGCGCATCATGATGCAGCCCGCGGCAATCAGCGGCGCAGTGGCGAAACCGAACTCGTCGGCACCGAGCAGTGCCGCGACCGCGACATCGCGACCCGTGCGCAGCCCGCCATCGGCCTGCACCGCGATGCGGCCGCGCAGGCCATTGAGCAGCAGCGTCTGCTGCGTTTCGGCAAGGCCGATTTCCCATGGGCTACCGGCGTGCGTCAGCGAGGTCAGCGGCGATGCGCCGGTGCCGCCTTCGAAGCCCGAGATGGTGACATGGTCGGCGCGCGACTTGCTGACGCCCGCCGCAACCGTGCCGACGCCGACTTCGGACACCAGCTTGACCGACACGCGCGCCTGCGAATTGACGTTCTTGAGGTCGTGGATCAGCTGCGCGAGGTCTTCGATCGAATAGATGTCATGGTGCGGTGGCGGCGAGATCAGCCCGACGCCCGGCGTCGAATGACGCACCTTGGCGATGTTGGCATCGACCTTGTGGCCGGGCAGCTGGCCGCCCTCGCCGGGCTTGGCGCCCTGGGCGATTTTGATCTGGATGTCGTCGGCGTTGACCAGATACTCGGCGGTGACGCCGAAACGCCCCGACGCGACCTGCTTGATCGCCGAACGCAGCGAGTCGCCATTTGGCAGCCGCACGAAGCGGTCGGGTTCCTCGCCGCCTTCGCCGGTGTTCGACTTGCCGCCGATGCGGTTCATCGCGATCGCCATCGTCGTGTGGGCTTCACGGCTGATCGAGCCGAAGCTCATCGCGCCGGTGGCGAAGCGCTTGACGATTTCGGACGCTGGTTCAACTTCGTCGAGCGGCACCGGGGTTTCGGCGAACTTGAACTCCATCAAGCCGCGGATGGTCAGCAGCCGCTTGTTCTGTTCGTTGATGCTGGCGGCGAACGCTGCATATTCGGCGGGCAGATTGCCGCGCACCGCGTGCTGCAGGCGTGCCACGGAGTCTGGGTTCCAGGCGTGTTCCTCGCCACGGATGCGGAAGGCATAGACGCCGCCGATGTCGAGCGCGTCGCGGTACAGCGGCGTGTCGGCATAAGCGTCGCGGTGGCGGCGCACCGATTCCTCGGCGACTTCGAGCAGCCCGATGCCTTCGATCGAGGTCGCAGTGCCGGTGAAATATTTGTCGAGGAACTTCGACGACAGCCCGACGGCGTCGAAGATCTGTGCGCCGCAATAGCTCTGGTAGGTCGAAATGCCCATCTTCGACATGACTTTGAGGATGCCCTTGCCGATCGCCTTGATGTAGTTTTTCTGCACCTCGTACGCCGTCAGCGGCATGTCGGCCTTCTGGCGCAGCACTTCGAGCGTTTCGAATGCCAGATACGGGTTCACGGCTTCGGCACCGTAGCCCGCGAGCACGCAGAAGTGATGGACTTCGCGGGCTTCGCCGGTTTCGATGACCAGCCCGGTCTGCATGCGCAGGCCCTGGCGGATCAGGTGATGGTGGATGGCCGCGGTCGCGAGTGCGGCGGGCACCGGAATCCGGTCGGGGCCCATCGCGCGGTCGGACAGCACGAGGATGTTGTTGTCGGCGAGCACCGCCTCGGTCGCCGCCCAGCACATCTGCAGCAGCGCGAGCTCCAGCCCGGCGGCGCCTTCGCTGGCGGCCCAGGTGGTGTCGATCGTCGCGGTGCGGAAAGCGCCGTCGAGCAGTTCCGAAATCGCGCGGATCTTGCCGAGGTCGCCGTTGGTCAGCACCGGCTGCGTGACTTCGAGGCGCTTGTGCGTGCCGGCGTGGTGGCCGAGCAGGTTCGGGCGCGGGCCGATCATCGACACCAGCGACATCACCAGTTCCTCACGGATCGGGTCGATCGGCGGGTTGGTGACCTGCGCGAAGTTCTGCTTGAAATAGTCGTAGAGCAACTTCGACCGCTCCGACAGCACGGCAATCGGCGTGTCCGACCCCATCGAACCGATCGGGTCTTCGGCCGAGGTCGCCATCGGCGCGAGGAAGAATTTCAGGTCTTCCTGCGTGTAGCCGAACGCCTGCTGGCGATCGAGCAAGGTCTGCGGATCGTCGAACGGCGCGACGCCGTCGGCCTTGACCGGCAGGTCCTCGAGCTTGAACTGCGTCTGCGTCAGCCATTCGTCATACGGCTGCGCTTCGGTCAGCGCGCGCTTGATGTCGGCGTCGTCGATGATTTCGCCGCGGTCGAGGTCGACCAGCAGCATCTTGCCGGGCTGCAGACGCCATTTGCGGACGATCTTGCTTTCGGCAATCGGCAGCACGCCCGATTCGGACGCCATGATGACCTGATCGTCATCGGTCAGGATGAAGCGCGCCGGGCGTAGGCCGTTGCGGTCGAGCGTCGCGCCGATCTGGCGGCCATCGGTGAAGGCAATCGCCGCGGGGCCGTCCCACGGCTCCATCAGCGCGGCGTAATATTCGTAAAACGCCTTTTGCTTGGCCTCCATCTGGAGGTTGCCGGCCCAGGCTTCGGGGATCAGCAGCATCACTGCATGCGCCAGCGGATAGCCGCCCGCGAGCAGCAGTTCGAGCGCATTGTCGAGGCAGGCGGTGTCCGACTGGCCGTGCGGGATCAGCGGCCACATCTTGTCGAGGTCGGGCCCGAGCAGCGGCGATTCGAGCGTGCGGCGGCGCGCGTTCATCCAGTTGACGTTGCCGCGCACGGTGTTGATTTCGCCGTTGTGCGCGATGAAGCGGTACGGATGGGCCAGCTTCCACGACGGGAAGGTGTTGGTCGAAAAGCGCTGGTGCACCATCGCCAGCGCCGAAGTGGTCAGCGGGTTCTGCAAGTCGAGATAGAAAGTCCCGACCTGGTCAGCGAGCAGCAGACCCTTGTAGACAACGGTGCGGCTCGAGAATGACGGCATGTAGAAGTCGGCGAGCGCCGGAATGTCGCGCTTTTCGGCCTGGTCGACGAGCGGGTTCTGCGTCTGCTTGCGGATGGTCAGCAGCTTGCGTTCGAATGCGTCCTGGTCCTTGGTGTTCGGGCCGCGGCCGACGATGGCCTGGCGGATGACCGGCAGCTCGGCGAGCACCGCGGCGCCGAGCACCGAGGTATCGACGGGCACGTCGCGCCAGCCGATCAGCGTCTGGCCTTCGACCCGGATGAAATGTTCGAACTGCGCCTTGACCATGGCGCGCGCGCGGTCGTCGCGCGGCAGGAAGCACATGCCGACCGCATAGTCGCCGGGCGCCGGCAGCGTCAGATTCTGCGTGGCCGCCCAGTCGCGCAGCAGCGCATCGGGAATCTGGATAAGGCAGCCAGCGCCGTCGCCGACCATCGGATCGGCGCCGACAGCACCACGATGGTCGAGGTTGATCAGGATCTGCAGGCCCTGCGCAATGATATCATGGGTTTTCTTGCCCTTGATATTGGCAATGAAGCCCACGCCGCACGCGTCGTGCTCGTTGCGGGGATCATAAAGGCCTTGCTTCACCGGCGTGGTCATCGAAAGCGCTCATCCTGAAAACGCGCCGCGGCACGATGCCCGACGCTTTTTGCACACCCGCCTATACAGGCCATGCGCCGCTGTGCGAGTCACTAAAACTATCGCAAGGCCAATTTCATGGTGCAATGCGGCATTTTTTGCGCATTCCGCGTAATATTATTACGCGGCACCGCCTGTGGCCGACCCCTCGCCGAGATGGTATTTCATGATCGACCCGTGGCGGCCGGTGCGGTCGCGTTCGAGCGCATAGACCTCGCCGTCCGGCCCCTGCGCGTGCGCCAGCACCGCGTCGATGGCGGCTTGGTCGGCGGGCGTCAGCCGCAAGGTGCCGATGGCGAGCGTTGCCGGCAGGTGGCCGGCGTGACGCGCGCCGACAATCACCGCCGCGACGTTTCCGCGATCGAGCACCCAGCGCGACGCCACCGCCGCGATGCTGCTGCCATGCCGGTCGGCCACCGCGCGCAACGTGGCGAGCAGCGCCTGGAACAGCGCCCAGCCGCCGAATTCGTCGATGATGAGCTTGTATTTGACCGACGAGCGGTTAGCGAGCGCGCCAACCGGTTCGGGCTGGCCCAGCCACGCATCGCTGAGAAATCCGCCGGCGAGCGAGCCGTAGCACAACAATCGCGTGCCGAGCGCGGCGCAAGTCTCGACCAGCCCTGCCGCGGGGCGGCGGTCGAGCAGCGAATATTGCACCTGCAGGCTGGCGAACGGCACGCCGGCTTCGGCGAGCGCTTGCACATGCGCGGTATCGAAGTTGGTGCCGCCAACCAGCTTGATCTTGCCCTCGGCCTGCAGCGCTCCCAGCACCTGCGCGGTCTCGCGCCAGCGCGGCTTGTCGTAGTCCCACCAATGGAACTGCACGAGGTCGAGCCGCTCCATGCGCAGCCGCTGCAGCGAGCGGTCAATGGTGCGGCGGACATCGGTAGCGGTGAGCGTGGCGAGCGCATCGAGATCGGGGACATATTTGGTGTGGATGCGCAGCTGCGCCAGTGCATCGGCGCCGCGCTTTTGCAGCATTGCGGCGCGGAAGTCGCCGTACATCTCCTCGACGCCGGTGTAGATGTCGGCACAGTCGAATGTGGTGATGCCGGCGTCGTAAAACGCGGCGAGATCGTCATTCACCGCGTCGCGCGCCACCTCGCCATGGTCGCCAGCGAGCTGCCAGCCACCGCGAATGACCCGCGAGATACTGTAGCCCGGCGCCAGTTCGGCGCGTTCGTCAAAGCTCATGACGTAGTCCGCGGCGTTGCGGTGGTTTCGCTGTGGCGGAATGTCCGCCGGCCAAGGCGCGTGATGCGCAGCCGCGACGGGCAATTGGGGTCGGGGCAGGCAACCTCGGCATCGGTCGACATCCAGTCATTGGCATCGGTGACGCGCTGTTTCGCGGCCAGCAGCGGCAGCACGGCTGCGAGCGAATAAATCGAAAAGCCCTGACCCTCAGGCAGATACAAGTTTTCACCGCGCAGTTCGAACCAGTCGCCGGGCGTTGCCGAGCAATAGAGCGTCGCGCCGGGCGGGGCGACCACCTCGACGCGCAAGTCGTAGAGTTCGAAGCTGTCATCGGCGGGCTGCATCATCGTCTCCGTCTTGCCGCCAATGCACTAGGCCAGACCGCCGCCGCGCGCCACCCAGTCGCGCATCTTGGCCTCGAGTACCGCCATCGGCAGTGCGCCGGTGTTGAGGCATTGCGTATGGAAATCGCGGATATCAAACCGCTGGCCGAGTTGCGCCTGTGCGTCACGCCGCAACCGCGCAAAGGTCAGCTCACCGATCTTATAGGCGCACGCCTGCCCCGGATAGGCGATGTAGCGGTCGATCTCGACCGCGACGTCGCGCGGCGCCATCGAGGTGTTTTCGAGCATGTACGCCATCGCGCGGTCGCGGCTCCAGCCAAAGGCATGGATGCCAGTATCGACGACCAGCCGCACCGCACGCAGCATTTCCATGTCGAGATGGCCGAACCACTGCCACGGGTCGGTGAACATGCCGAGCTCGCGCCCCAGCGACTCCGAATACAGCCCCCAGCCTTCCGAATAGGCAGTGCTCGACCCATCGCGCAGCAGCGGCGGCAGCGCCTTGTTCTCGCGCGCCAGGTTGATCTGATAGTGATGGCCCGGGATGCCTTCGTGCAGCGTCAGCGTCTCGAGCGTCGGGATCGGCCGCGTGTCGAGCATCGCCATGTTGAAGTACAGCGTGCCCGGCGAGACGCCGTCGGGCGGGCCGGGCTTATAGTAACCAGTGCCGCGCGCGCCGCCGAGCGTCGGCAGCGCCGCGACGCGGAACGGCGCGCCCGGCCGGTCGCGGAACAGCGCCGGCATGCCCTGCCAGATGCGCGCTTCGATAGCGGCGAAGCGCCCGAGCAGTTCGGCTTCGGACTTACAGTAGAATTTGGGGTCGCTGCGGACATGGGCGAACAGCGCCTTTAGGTCGCCGTCGAAACCCAGCCCAACGCGAACCGCTTCCATTTCGGCGCGGATCCGCGCGACTTCGGCAACGCCGAGTGCGTGGATTTCGCTCGCCGACATCGTCGTGGTGGTGTGGCGCGCCAGTTCGGCGGCATAGAGCCGCGCGCCATCCTTCATCGCCGAACGCCCCGGCGCTTCGGGGGCGCGCGGGCGGTAGGTGTCGGTCAGGAACGACTTCCAGCGCGCATAGGCGGGCAGCACGACGGTGGCAGTGACGTCTTCATAGGCGACGCTGAGCCGTTCGCGATCGGCGGCGGGCAGCGTCGGCGGCATGCGCTTGATCGCGGCGTAGAACGGCGTCGCGGTCGGCGGCAGCGCCAGCATGGCGTCGACTTGTTTCAGGATATTGTCGACAATGATGCGCGGCTGGACGTGCCCCGCCGCCAGCCCCTCGCGCAGTCGCACGATGGTCATGTCCATATAGCCGGCAAAGCCGCGCAGCCTGTCGAGCCCGGCCTCATAGTCGGCCACGGTGGCGAACGGCGCACCGGCACCGGCAACAAAGTCCGGCAATTCGACCTGCAGCCCGAACGACGGATTGAGCGCGACCTGGCGCTGGATGGTGAATAGCCCGTCATCGAACAACGCCAGCGTCTGCGCGGTGCGATAGGCGAAAACGTCATAGGCGATGCGGTCGACGGGGCCGAGCGCGGCACGGTCGATGCTGCGCAACTCGGCAAGTTCGCGGCGCTTGTCGGATTCCAAGCGCGCCGCATAGCTGTCGCTGAGCGGATCGACGAACACCGGCACGCGGCGTTCGCCGGGTTCGCCGAGCGGGTCGAGCGCCGCCTCGGCCGCAGCGCTGGCGTCGAACAGCGCGCGCAGCCGGGCCGAGGCGTCGCCGGATGCAGCGCGTAGCGGCGCGGCGAGCACGGCCAGCAATGCCAAGGTGGCGCGGCGCGAAATGTCGGCGAAGTCGTTGATTTGCACGTAAGTCTCCCGGCCGCTGTCGCACTGTTGCTAAGCATCGGCGGCAATGGCAACGGTGAAAGCGTGCGGCGGGCGTTTTCGCCGCGGGACAGGGGATATTATGGACGCTGGGCTACGATGCTGAGCCGCCGCGCATTTGCCGCAGGCGCTGCGGCGCTGGCGCTGACCGGGCTGCCGGCGCGTGCCGCGACCAGCGCCGACGCCGCACATGCCGCGCTGCTCCAGCACTTCGCCGAAACCTTCCTGCGGCGTTCGCCCGAAGAAGCGACCGGCTTCGGTTTCGATGTCGGTGCCAATGCCGGGCTGCGGGCGCGGCTCGATGACCGGTCGCTGGCGGCGCGCGTCACCGATCGCGCCGGCGTCGAACAGGCGCGCGCGTTGCTGGCGCGTGTCGATGTCGCACAGCTCGGTGCGGCGGCGCGACTTGACCAGCAGGTCGCGGTGTTTGTCTGCGACACGCTCGCCGACCTGCTGGCGCGGCCGGGATATGTCGATATCAACCTGCGCCCCAGCCCCTATGTCGTCAGCCAGATGAACGGCGCCTATTACTGGCTGCCCGAATTCATCGGCTCGCGTGCGCCGCTGGTCACGCGTGCTGACGCCGCCGACTGGCTGGCGCGGCTGGCAGCGCTGGCAGTGGCGCTCGACCAGGAAACCGCGCGCATCGCGCATGACGCGGGGATTGGTGTCATCCCGCCCGATTTCGTGCTGTCGCGGACGCTGTCGCAGTTGCGTGCGCTGCGTGACGGGCCGCCGCTCGAGTCGGCGCTGATTGCGCCGGCGCTGGTGCGCGCCAAGGCGGCCGGCCTGCCCGACATGTCGGCACAGGCGGTGGCGATATTCCGCAACCAGATCGTCCCGGCGCTCGATCGCCAGATGGCGGCGCTGATGGCGGTGGTGCCGCGCGCGGTCGATATCGCCGGCGTCTGGCACCTGCCCGACGGCGACGCCTATTACGCCGCCGCGCTGCGCGCCAACACAACCGCCGACATTTCCCCCGACGCGCTGCACCGCGACGGGCTGGCGCAATGCGCGGCACTGAGCGCCGAAATCGACGCGTTGCTGCGCAAGCAGGGCCTGACACAGGGGTCGATTGCGGCGCGCATCAAGGCACTCGATGATGATCCGCGCTTCCGCGTCAGCAATGATGACGCCGGCCGCGCGCAACTGATGGCGGCGGCAAAGGCGGCGATTGCCGATGTCACCGCGCGACTGCCGCAGGCGTTCGGCAACACCACGGTGGCGCCGCTGATCGTCCAGCGCACGCCGATTGCCATCGAAGCCGGCTCGCCCGGCGCCTTCTACAGCGAGGGCGCCAATGGTGCGCCCGGCGTCTATTCGCTCAACCTCGGCAACCCCGGCGAGCATCCGCTGTGGCGACTGCCGACGCTGACGCACCACGAAGCGGTGCCCGGCCACCACTTTCAGGCGAGCGTGCTGGCGACGGCGGGCGACCTGTCGCTGTTTCGCCGCATCGTGCGCTTTTCGGCATGGACCGAAGGCTGGGGGCTCTATGCGCAGCAGGTCGCCGATGAGCTCGGGGTGTTCGACAATGACCCCTATGGCCGCATCGGCGCACTGCAGTCGCAACTGTTCCGCGCGGCGCGAATCGTTGTCGATACCGGCATCCACTACAAGCGCTGGAGCCTGCCGCAGGCGGTGGCGTGGATGGTCGAAAATGCCGGCGAGCAGGTCACATCCACCACCCGCGAAGTCGTGCGCTACAGCGTTTATCCAGGGCAGGCGTGCAGCTTCAAGGTCGGCGCCAACCGCATTCTGGCGGCGCGCGCGGCGGCACAGTCGGCGATGGGGACGCGCTTCCGCGTGCAGGATTTCCACGATCTGGTGCTGCTGTCCGGCCCGGTGCCGCTCGCGGTGCTCGAAGCCAGCGTCGCGCAGTGGAGTGCGCGTTGATGCATCGCTGGCTGCTGGTGCTGCCGTTCGTCTGGCAGGTGGCACTGGTGCCGTTCGCCAATGATGTGGCGTGGCGGCCGCTCGGCCTGCCGTTCGCGCTGGTCTGGCAGCTGGCGGGCGTAGTTTTCGCATCGCTGGTCATCGCGCTGGTGCACGTACTCGATAAGCGCGCGGCGCGCCGATGATTTTGGCGCTGGCGCTCGCCGTCGTGCTCGGCACTGTCGCCGGCGCTTTGCTCTATGGGCGGCAGCAGGCGCGCGCCGTCAACGTCACCGAATGGGCGATCGGCGGGCGGCGCTTCGGAATGCTGATCTTCTGGTTCCTCAACGCCGGCGAGGTCTACACGACCTTCGCGGTGCTCGGCATTTCGGGTTACGCCTGGGCTTACGGGGCGCCCGCCTATCTGGCGCTGACGTCAGTGTCGCTATCAGCAACGCTGGGCTATTGGCTGATGCCGCGCATCTGGGCGGCGGGACGCGCGCGCAACCTGCTGACGCAGGCCGATTTCTTTGCCGACCATTACCAGAGCCGCTTGCTCGGCGTGGTGGTCGCGATGGCAGGCATCGCGGCACTGGTCATCTATGTGCAGATCCAGATCGTCGCGCTCGGGTTGATCGTGCGGCTGACCTTGGGGCCGCAGATCGCGCCACTGGCAGCGGCGCTGATTGCCGCGGCGGTGATGCTGGCGTTCGTGTTCACTGCCGGTTTGCGCTCGGCGGCGTTCGCGGCGGGCGTCAAGGATGTGCTGATGGTGGTCATCGTCATCGGGCTGTGCGCGACGGTCGCCGCAAAGGTCGGCGCGACGTCGCTGCTCGACGTCTATGCGCAGGCCGAAGCCGCCTTCCCCGGCATCGGCAGCTTCCCCGGCCGCCAGCCCGACGCCGGGCTGACCAATGTCTGGCTGATGACCTCGGCGCTCAACGTCGCGCTCGGCAACTGGATCCTACCGCACCTGTTCCAGTTGTGTTTCTCCGCCGACAGTGCCGAGACGATCCGCCGCAACGCCATCTGGCAACCGATCTATTCGCTGTCGTACTTCTTCATCATCGCACTGGGGTTCGCGGCGCTGCTGGCGGGCGTGGCGCCGCCGGATGGTGACACCAATGCGGTGCTGCCAAGCTTTGTTGTGGCGCATTATCCGGCATGGGTGACCGGGCTGTTCGCGGGGACGGCTTGCCTGCTGGCGCTGGTGCCGGGGTCGGTGCTGCTGCTGACCGCGGGGACGATTTTCGGCCGCAACGTAGTGCTGCCGTTGCGGCCCGCGATGGACGGGCGCGCGCTGCTACTGGTGTCGAGAGTGGCGATGATCGGCTTTGCCGGTGCGGCGGTATGGCTGGCACTCGGCGGGTCGAAGTCGCTCGTCGAGATCGGGCTGTCGGCGTATGCGGCGATCGGCATGCTGGCGCCCGGCGTGTTTTTCGCGTTCCTGTGGCCGCGCGCCAATGCCGCGGGCGTGCTCGCGGGGATTGTCGTCGGCTACGCCGCGTTGCTGCTGCCTACCGCCGATGCGTTCTGGTCGGCGCATTTCCCCGGCTGGGAGCACGGCCTGCTGGCGATGGCGGTCAATGCGGCGACGGTGGTGCTGGTCTGCGCATTGTCGCCTAACGCTTCGGCGGCAACATCTCGTCCTCGATAAGCGTGATCGGGATGATACCCGACGCCATGACCTGCGCCATGAAATCCTTCATCACGAACGGCTTTCCGGCCTGTTCGTCGGCGTGCGAGACATCCGCCATCAACCGGTCGAGCTGCAGCTTGCCGGTGACATAGCTCGGGCCGTAGCCGGGCTGGCGCAGATAGAGCAGCTGTTCGAAGCCGACGAGTTTGCTGTTCGGGTCCGACCAGCCGCGCGGCGTCCATTCGGCATGGAAACGCCCGGCTTGGGCGAGGTCCATCTGGTTGGCCTGGACGTGCAGCGACGCCAGCCCGCGCGCGGCACGGTTGGCGAGCATGATCCACACCAGCTCGCGCCCGTGCGGGACATCGTCATACAGCCCGACCTGCATGGCGATTTCCTCGAACGCCGTGGCAAAGCCTTCGGAACGGTTGGCGTAAATGTTGAACAGCGGCGGGGTGCGACGGATCGGGCTGGCGTTGGGTGCGACCTGCATCCGTGCCAGATCGATCCAGTGCGTCATGTGCGATTTGAGCGGCATCGGGTCCTGCGCCGTGACGTGCGCGAAGAAGTTGCGGTCGCCGGGTGCGACATAGTCGATCTGCTGCGCGGCAATCGCGGCCCGCGCCCAGTCGGTATCGGGGATGACCCCGGCAGCCGCCAGAAAGCTGCTCAACCGCGCCGATTTGGCGTCGATTTGCGCGCGGAACGCCGCCGGGTCGGTCAGCGGCACCACCGCCGGCACGTCGCGGTTGCGGACTTCCTCAAGCCGCAGCGAGGCAATCGAACGGTCGAGTTCGCGGCGCAACAAGGTGACCTGCTGGTCCCAGTCCCAGGGCAGCAGTTCGACGTTGGCGACATACCAATTGTAATTGTCCTTGCCGACGCCCGACGGGCCGGTCTTACTGGGTGCCTGCGCGGCGACCCAGGCGGCAAAGTCATCGGTCGCGCTTTTGGCTGCAGCGACGGCGCGCGCCAGTTCGGGGCCGCCGCCTGCCATTGTTGCGGGACGCCGGCCCTGAAGCGTGTTGAGTATCAGCGTGCCCTTGGCGAAGGCGTCGAGCACCGCGCTCTGTTCACGATAGGCCCGGTCGCCGTAGCGCCATAGGTCGGCGGCATTGCTGCCGGCGAGGTTGACGCGCGCCGCCGCGAGGTTGGCGGGTACCGCGGCAAGCGCAGCGGTCAGTTTGCGCGCATCGGCGGCGCTGAGCGGGTAGCTATAGTCGTAGAGATTGATGTTCGGGGCGGCGCTGGAGCCTTCGTGCGCGGGGACGTCGCTCCATTCGGCAAAGATGTTGGCATAAAAGGATGGGTCGCGCGCCCAGGGCTTGAGCACGCGCTGGAAGAAATCGAGGCCGTTCATTTCAGCGGCGATGAAGCGTGCATCGACCCGCGCAGTCTCGGGCCAGCCGGTCTGGTCGATGGCTGCCAGCCGGGCGCGGCACGCCGGCAAGGCGGCGGCCTGGCGTGCCATGGCGGCGGCGCCATAGTCGGCGACGCCGTTGGTCACAGTCGGCTGGGCGAAGGCGCGCCAGTCATCAAACAGCTTGACCAGTTGCAGGTAGTTCGCCGGCATTGCGGCTGCGCGTTCGGCAGCGGTTGGCGGCACGAAGCCCGGCGCGGCGGTAGCGACCTGCGCGGTGCAGGCGAGCAACGCGACGACAAATGCATGGCGCCAGCCTGTCGTCCGAACCGCCTTGAACATCATGCTTCCCCCTTGAAATCGCCGGTCAGCGAAGGTGCACAGAAGGCCGCCGCGGCGTCAATCGGCGCTGCCCAAGCGCTTACTGCAGCCAGACCAATGCAATCGTCGCGGCGAGCAACACTGCGACGCCGAACAGCGGCAGTGCGGCGCGCCAGCCCTGTGTCCAGCCGCCGAGCGTCACTACAATCGCGGCCTTCCACAGCGTGTTGATCAGGATCGGCAGCGCCAGCAACAGCCCGAAGTTGCGCGCCGGCATCGTGGTCGCGGGCAGGCTGCCCAGCATGATGATCGCCGCATCGACATCGTACAGCCCGGTCAGCGCGACGACGCTGGTCAGCCCGGTGCCACCGTAGCGGTCGATGGCCCAGCGCGACAACAGGATGACGGCTGCAATCAGCGCGGCAAAGCCAAGTGCCGGCCAGAAATCGAAAGGGTTGCGCGCCGGCATCGGCTTGCCGTCCTTTGCATCGGCATAACGCGCGGACACCAGCGCATAGACACAGGCAAATAGCGCCGCGGGTGCCATAATCGCCAAGAACGACAGCCGCGCTACCGGCACCAGCACGCCGGCGAGCACGATGACGCGCAGCGCCATGACGGCGGTGGCGGCCGCGATGCCGGCGCGCAGAATGTCGACGGTTTCAGTCGGGTCGCGCAGCCGCCGCGCCAGCTCGGCGCTGACTGCGGTCGAGGAGTAGGTCGCACCGATGGCGGCTGCAGCCACCGTGCCGCGCGTGGTGCCAAGCCGCTTGCTGGCGACATAGCCGGCGAATGACAGCCCGGTGACGAACACCACGACCAGCCACAGCGTCCGCAAGTTCCACGCGTCATACGGCCCGAAGGCGCGGTCGGGCAGCAACGGCCAAATCACGCAGACAATGACGACATATTGTACGGCCGCGCGCATGTCGCGTGGCCCAAGTGCGCGTAGCCAACCGTGCAGCGTGTCGCGCAGCGACAGTAGCAGCGTCACGACACCGCCCATGACCACCGCGGCCGTAGCATATCCGGTCGTCGCCAGCAGTCCGAGCAGCAAGGTCAGTATCGATACCAGCGTGCCCGTTGCCGAAACGCTGGCAGTTTGCTTGAGCCGGGCGCGATAGCCGAGCACCAGCGCCGCAACGACACCCGCCGCAGCCGCAATGGCCACCCAGCGCAATGGCGCGGTCGGCAGCACCGGCGCGGCGAGCAACCCGGTGATCCCGCCGATCAGCCCGATGACGGCATAAGTCCGGATGCCGGCGATCCGGCCACCCGATGGCTCGTCACGGAGCTGCCAGCCGCGCTCGGTGCCGATGATCAGCCCGATGCCGAGCGACAGCGCCAGCGCAACAATGGGGTGCAAATTGTCCATTGCCGCCCGTCATCGCAGCCCCGACGCGGCGGCGCAACCGGCTTGGCTTCAGGCGTTGATGGTGGCGCTTGCCGGGTGGTGGCGATCGAGGTGGCGCTTGATCAGCCGCAGGTTGCGGGTGTTCGACCGGAACACCACGTCGAACAGGTCACCGACGAACGGGATCGCGCCGAGTGCCGTGTCGACGCCGACGTTGCCGGCCATGCGCCATAGCGTCCACTTCGACATCTTGAGGTTGCGCGCTTCCCAGACGATATAGGCACCCATCAATCCGCTGATGATGTCGCCGACGCCGGGCACCAGGCCGATCACCGAATCGAGCCCGAAGCGCATTTGCGTGCCCGGCACGACCAGCGCGCGTTCGAGCACCAGCTCAAGCATCTCGATACGCTTGCGCACGGCAGCGGGGTCATTGCCGAGCTGCGGCAACGCCATGGTGAATTGGTCAAAGCTACGCGCAGCAGCTGCAGCCATCGATGCGAAACACTCCTCGCGAACCCAGTCGCATCACGCAATATGGGGTGCAGGCAGGCGCCTTCAAGCAGTGCCCGCTGTAGACGCGCGCTAAATCTCGTCGCGCATCATTGCCGGAAAAGCGCCTTCATGCGCGGCGCGCAGGTCGGCGAGTTTCACCTTGGTCTTGGCGCCGATGATGATGCTGTCACCGCCGGTGCGGCCGACGCGGCGCATCGGCACCGGTGCGTCCACGACGTTTGCAGCGGGCAGCGTCACCAGATAGCGCCCCTGGCCTTCGCCAAAGGCACCGCCGGTATCGAGGTCGAACAAGGTTGCGCCGATGTTGCCGGCGAGCGCCATTTCGGTGACTGCGACCAGCAGGCCGCCGTCTGAAATGTCGTGGACGGCGGTCAGCTGGCCGGTGCCGATCAGCATCGCGACGAAATCGCCCGCGGCGCGTTCGGCGGCGAGATCGACGGCCGGCGGCGGACCGTCTTCGCGACCGAGACATTCGCGCAGGTACAGCGACTGGCCGAGGTGGGTGTCGGTGTCGCCGCCGCCGATCAGCCAGATGTCCTGTTCGACTGCCTTGAACGCCAGGCTCATCGACTTGGTATAGTCCTCGATCAGCCCGACGCCGCCGATCGCGGGGGTTGGCATGATGCCGGTGCCGTTGGTTTCGTTGTACAGGCTGACGTTGCCGCTGACCACGGGATAGTCGAGAGCCTTGCAGGCGGCCGCCATGCCTTCGATGCAACCGACGAATTGCCCCATGATTTCAGGGCGCTGCGGGTTGCCGAAGTTCATGCAATCGGTGATCGCCAGCGGCAGCGCGCCGACCGCAATCAGGTTGCGCCAAGTCTCGGCGACGGCCTGTTTGCCACCTTCATAGGGGTCGGCGAAGCAGTAGCGCGGGGTGCAATCGGTGGTGATCGCCAGCGCCTTTTGCGTGCCGTGGAGGCGCACCACCGCCGCATCGCCGCCGGGGCGCTGCAGGGTGTCGGCGCCGACCATGTGGTCGTACTGCTCCCAGATCCAGCGCTTGGACGCGAGGTCGGGGCACGCCATCAGCTTGAGCAGATCGGCACCGAGATCGGTCGATTCAGAAACTGCACCCAGCGGCGCGCGCTTTGGCGTCGGCACGTGCGCGCGGTCGTACTTGGGGGCATTGTCGGCAAGCGGCCCGAGCGGAATGTCCGCCACCGTGTCGCCGTGGAAGGTCAGCACCAGCCGCTCGGTGTCGGTGACTTCGCCGATCACCGCGAAATCGAGTTCCCATTTGTGGAAGATCGCCTCGGCAAACGCCTCGCGGCCGGGCTTCAAGACCATCAACATGCGCTCCTGGCTTTCGCTGAGCATCATTTCATACGGCGTCATGCGGTCTTCGCGGCACGGCACCTTGTCGAGGTCGAGGCGCAGCCCGACGCCACCCTTCGAGGCCATTTCGACCGACGACGAGGTCAACCCGGCGGCGCCCATGTCCTGGATGGCGACGATCGCGTCGGACGCCATCAGTTCGAGGCAGGCTTCGATCAGCAGCTTTTCGGTGAACGGGTCGCCGACCTGCACTGTGGGGCGCTTGTCCTCGGACTCCTCGGTGAACTCGGCCGATGCCATCGTCGCGCCGTGGATGCCGTCGCGGCCGGTTTTCGAGCCCACGTAAATCATCGGGTTGCCGACGCCGGCGGCGGCCGACAGGAAAATCTTGTCCTGCCGCGCGGTGCCGACGGTCATCGCGTTGACGAGGATGTTGCCGTCATAGCTCGCGTGGAAATTGGTCTCACCGCCAACGGTGGGCACGCCGACGCAATTGCCGTAGCCGCCGATGCCGGCGACAACGCCCTTGATCAGGTGTCGCATCTTCGGCGCATCGGGGCGGCCGAAGCGCAGCGCGTTCATGTTGGCGACGGGGCGCGCGCCCATGGTGAAGACGTCGCGCAGGATGCCGCCGACGCCGGTCGCGGCGCCTTGATAGGGCTCAATGAAGCTCGGGTGGTTGTGGCTTTCCATCTTGAAGATGGCGGCCATCGGCGCGCCGTCGGGGCCGGCGCCGATGTCGATGACGCCAGCATTCTCGCCGGGACCGTGGATGACCCAGGGCGCCTTGGTCGGCAATTTGGCGAGGTGGATGCGGCTCGACTTGTAGCTGCAGTGCTCCGACCACATCACCGAAAAGATACCGAGTTCGAGCATGTTGGGCACGCGCCCCAGCGACGCGACCAGCACGTCATATTCGTCGGGCGTGAAGCCGTGTTCGGCAACAATGGCGGGGGTGATCTCGGCGTGAGACATGGAGCGCGGGTCCTGCTGGTGTCGGCGTGCGGCGGCTTCTAGCCGAGTGTGTCGGCGCTGTCATCCCGGGCTTGGCGGTGATTGGCCGCGATTAGCTGCCCGATGCGCCGGCTTTGACCGGGGCGTTGTTCGCCTGGTTGGTTGCGGTGGTGACCCAGCCGCCGCCCATGGCGCGATAGACGTTGATGACCTGCGCCTGACGTTCCGCGCTGATCCGCACCGATGCCAGCTCGGCGGCAAACAGCTCGTTTTCGGCGACCAGCACGTCGATGTAGCTGGTCATGCCGTTTTCGAAGCGCAGGTTGGACAGTCGCGCGAAGTCACGCAGCGCCGCGACGCGTGCCTGCTGCTCGGCGAGTTCGTTGGCCTTGAGCGTCGAGCCGGTCAGCGCGTCATTGGTTTCGCGGAAGGCGTTGAGGATGGTCTGCTGATAGCCGAGCAGCGCCTGTTCGCGCACCGCGTCAGCCGAGGCGTTCTGGCCCTTGACCGCTCCAAAGGTGAAAATCGGGCCGGCGATGCTGCCCCCTGCCCGCCATGCCTGCGACGGACCGGTAAACAGGTCGGAGAAGGTCGTGCTGACGGTGCCGAGCAAGCCGGTCAGCGAGATGTTGGGGTAATAGAGTGCGCGCGCCGCACCGACATTGGCGTTGGCGGCAACGAGATTTTGCTCGGCCTGCAGCACGTCGGGGCGGCGTTCGAGCAAGGTCGACGGCAGATCGGCGGGAATCGCCGGGGCCAGCAGCTGATCGATGGTCTTGCCGCGCGGAATCGGGCCGGGGTTGCGGCCGAGCAGCAGCGAGATCAGGTTTTCCTGCGCTGCAATCGCCTGTTCGAACAGCGGAATTGCCGCCTTGGCCTGCTGGACCTGCGAGGTGATCTGCATGACCTCGACCTTCGAGACGACGCCCTGTTTGTAGCGCAGGTCGAAGATGTGCGCGGTCTTTTCGAAATTGGCGGTGGTGGCGCGGGCGATTTCGAGCTGACGGTCAAGCGCGCGCAGCGCGACATAGCTGGTGGCGAGGTTGCTGACGAGCGTCAGCACGACGCCGCGCTGCGCCTGTTCGCTGGCAAACACCTGCGCTTGCGCCGCCTCCGACTGCCGGCGGACACGGCCGAACAAATCGATCTGCCAGCTGGCACCAAGCGACGCCTGAAATAGCGAGAAGGTCGCGTCGGCGCCCGGCGGCAGCGGCGGCTGGCCGATGCGGCTGGCCTGCGCGCGGCTGGCATCGGCGCCGTAGCCGATTTGCGGGAACAGCTGCGACCGCGTCGTGCCGAGCGCGCCGATGAACTGGTCGATGCGCGCCGCGGCAATCTGGACATCGAGGTTGCCGCCGAGTGCCTCGGCGACGAGCTGGTCGAGCACCGGATCGCCGAACTGCTGCCACCACTGCGTGTTGGCGGCATCGGCGACGGCGACCGGATCGGCGACTGGCGCGGTACGCCACGCCGCGGGCGCCGCGACGTCGGGGCGCTTGTAATCAGGCCCCAGCGTGCAGCCGCCAAGGCCAACGAATACCAGGGTCAGCATTGCAAGCCGCGCGCTCATCAGAAATCCTTGCGTAAGGTGAGGTGCAGTTCGGTCGAGCTGTAGTTGAGCGCGAGGATATTACTCTTGTCCTCGGTGTAAAGAATTTCGGGATTGAGCGACCAGCCGCGCCCGAATTCCCCCAAGTCGAACTCCCACGTCAGGCCGCCGCCGATTTCCCAGAGGTCATCGTTGCGCGTGGTGATGCCGACCACGCCGTCGGCGCCTTCGGAATTGATGCGTTCGACGTTATAGCGATCGGTCTGCCACCAGGCGAAGACATAGCCGCCCCAGGAATCGCTCAGCGTGAAATTGAACGTCGGTGACAGGTTGAAGAAGTTCGAGTCGCCGTCGGGGCGGTTGTCGGTGGCGAATTCGCGGCCACCGCCGGCGGCGAGGCTGAAGCTCGCCTTGCCGTCCGCCAGCGTATGCGTCCAGCCGCCGGTGAATTCGAGGATGTTGCGCGACCGGGCGCGCAGCGGGCCTTGCGGATAGTTGCGGCGGCGGAACTCGACGCCGAGGTTGAACTGGTCGGTCGGGTCGCCAAGAAAGCGCACCGTGCCGAACACGCCGTAGTCGTTGCGGGTCTGGCCGTTGCCGCGGTAGCTGGCGCGACCACGCACGCCGACCGCGAGATTATTGTCGCCGAAGCCGTGGCTGAAATTGGCGTTCCAGCGCAGATCCGAATCGTCGCGGCGGCTGGCGTTGTCATAGTTGCGGTGGCGGTAATCGAGGCTGAAATTGAGCGCGTTTGCGTCGGTCATCACATAGTTGAGGCGGCCGCCGACGCGGGCGCTAAAGAACATGTCATTGGTATCGCCGCTGCCGGCGACGGTATCGTTTTCGTGATAATTGCCGACACCGAGCAGCGCATAGCCGCTCGGCAACCAGCGGCTGCCGCCCAGATAGGCGCGCGCCGCATCGGCATAGACTTCGGCTTGCGCGTGCAGGTCGGCGGGCAAGTCGTCGAGCCGCAGCACGGTTTCGAATTCGAGCTTGGCGCCGGCATAGTCGCCCTTGGCCATCAGCTCGAGCCCGCGGCGCAGGTGCTCGGCAGCCGGGTCGGCGGCGACAGGCGGCGCCGCGGCCGGCTCTGCGGCGACGACAGGTGCACAGGCTGTCGCAAAAATGGTGAACGCCGCAGCGACGCGGACCACGCCCAATGCAGCTGGCGACGGCTTGTGCGCGGCGACAGTATTCATCCAGCCCCGCCCGCGTATAGGTTGCGCATTGGCCACCCCCTGTGACGTTGCCCCAAATTGTTACAGCCTAAAGGCGGTCCGAATGCAAAAATAATGCAAGCTACCTAGCGCGGGCGCAGTTTCAAAACTGGTTCGCAAGGCAATTACTGCGCGGAGCCTACAGCGCACTCTGATATATATCAACCGGCTGCGACAAAACGCCTTCTTCCAAAGCACGCACTTGATCTTGCTTCAAAAAACCGCATAGTCGTGCATGTGTAATGGTGCCGGCAGGGAGTGTCGGTCACCGTTACAACAGGTCCGGACCGGATGCCGGACAGGGCTCAGTAACGCGCGCGTTGACGTCTAATCGGCAGAGTTGAATTGCGCAGTGCAAGCGCAAGGCAAGGGGGACTGGCATGGCTGAGCAAAAGATGTCGCGGCTGCAGCTGACGGCCATGGTGGTCGGCGGCATGGTCGGCGCCGGCATTTTCTCGCTGCCGCGCACCTTTGCTTCGGCCACCGGGCCGCTTGGTGCGGTCATTGCGTGGATCATCGCCGGTACCGGTATGTACATGCTGGCGCGGGTGTTCCAGGCACTCGCCGAACGCAAGCCCGATATCGATGCCGGTGTGTTCGCCTATGCCAAGGCGGCATTCGGCGACTATCCAGGGTTCATATCGGCGTTTGGTTACTGGATCGGCAGTTGCATCGGCAACGTGTCGTACTGGGTGCTGATCAAGTCGACGCTCGGGGCGTTCTTCCCGATGTTCGGCGACGGCAATACCGCCATCGCGATTGCCTTTGCCTCGCTGGGCATCTGGATGTTCCATTTCCTGATCCTGCGCGGCGTCCAGCAGGCGGCGTTCATCAACAGCATCGTTACCGTGGCCAAGGTCATTCCGATCATGCTGTTCATCGTGCTGATGTTCGTGGCGTTCAAAATCGACATGTTCAGCATGAATTTCTACGGCGGCGACCTGACCGGTGGACTATTCGAGCAGGTGCGCGCGACGATGCTGGTGACGGTGTTCGTGTTCATCGGCATCGAAGGCGCCAGCGTCTATTCGCGCTTCGCCAAAAAGCGCGAGGACGTCGGTGCCGCGACCATTTTGGGCTTCATCATCGTTACCAGCCTGATGGTACTGGTGACGCTGCTGCCTTACGCCGTCATGGATCGTGCTTCGATCGCCGGGCTGCGCCAGCCGTCGATGGCCGGCATGCTTGAATCGGTGGTCGGGCCGTGGGGCAGCATCTTCATCAGCGCCGGGCTGCTGGTGTCGGTACTCGGCGCCTATCTCGCCTGGGCGCTGATCTGTGCCGAAGTGATGTTCGCGGCCGGCAAGTCGAAGGACATGCCTGCAGCGTTTTCAAAGCTCAACAAGAATGGAACCCCGGTGGTGGCGATGTGGGCCACCAGCATCGTTATCCAGCTGATCATCATCAGCACCTATTGGTCGAACGACGCCTTTGCGCTGATGCTCAACCTGACCAGTGCGACGACGCTGATCCCGTATTTCTTCGTCGCCGCCTATGGCTTCCTGCTGGCGCGCCGCGGTGAAACCTATCAGGTCCGGCCGCAGGAACTCGGGCGTGACCGCATCATCTCAACGCTCGCCGTCGCCTATACGCTGTTCATGATCTACGCGAGCGGCTTCAAGTTCATCGTGCTATCGGCGGTCATCTTCGCGCCCGGCACCATCCTGTATTTCATCGCGCGGCGCGAACAGGGCAAGCCGGTGTTCGCCAAGACCTCCGACTGGGTCATCTTCGGCCTGCTGGTCGCGGGTGCCGTCTACGGCGTCTACGGCATCGCCACCGGCGCCATCGAAATCTAGATCCGTCCCAACCCCAAGCTGAAACGAGGGTATCGATATGAATTTTGGCGTTTATTCGGAAGTCGGCCAGCTGCGCAAGGTCATGGTGTGCGCGCCCGGCAAGGCCCACCAGCGCCTGACCCCGAGCAACTGCGACGATCTGTTGTTCGATGACGTGATGTGGGTCGAAAATGCCAAGCGCGACCATTTCGACTTCATGACCAAGATGCGCGACCGCGGCATCGAAGTGCTCGAAATGCACAACCTGCTCGCCGAAACCGTGGCGATCCCCGAAGGCAAGAAGTGGATTCTCGACAACCAGGTCGTCGCCAACCAGGTCGGACTTGGCCTCGTCGAGGAAATCCGCAGCTACCTCGAAGGCCTTTCCCCGCGCGATCTCGCCGAAACACTGATCGGCGGCCTGTCGCTCGATGAGTTCGCCGAAGCCAATGGCAAGGGCACGATCTGCATCGTCCGCGAAGCCGCCGGCGGCACCGAATATCTGCTGCCGCCGCTGCCCAACACGCTGTACACGCGCGACACGACCTGCTGGATTTACGGCGGCGTGACGCTGAACCCGCTGTATTGGCCGGCGCGGCATGAAGAAACCATCCTGACCACCGCGATCTACAAGTTCCATCCGGACTTCGCCGGCAAGGTCAACGTCTGGTACGGCGACCCGACCGAAGACCATGGCATGGCGACCGTCGAAGGCGGCGATGTCATGCCGATCGGCAACGGCAATGTGCTGATCGGCATGAGCGAGCGCACGTCGCGCCAGGGCATCAGCCAGCTCGCTGCCGCGCTGTTCGCCAAGGGTGCCGCCGAACGCGTCATCGTCGCGGCCATGCCCAAGCTGCGCGCCGCGATGCACCTCGATACGGTCTTCACGTTCGCTGATCGTGACTGCGTGCTGCTCTATCCCGACATCATGGACCATGTCGGCACCTATTCGTATCGCCCGAGCGCCAAGCCCGGCGGTGTCGAGCTGACCAAGGACAAGGGCAAGTTCACCGACGTCGTCGCCGAAGCGCTCAACTTCAAGAAGCTGCGCGTCGTCGAAACCGGCGGCAATGCCTATATGCGCGAACGCACGCAGTGGGACAGCGGCGCCAACCTTGTTTGCGCGTCGCCCGGCGTGGTGTTCGCCTATGACCGCAACACCTACACCAACACGCTGTTGCGCAAGCAGGGCATCGAAGTCGTGACGATCGTCGGTGCAGAACTCGGCCGCGGCCGTGGTGGCGGGCATTGCATGACCTGCCCGATCATCCGCGACGCCGTCGACTTCTGATCGAGACGCACCGCGCTGCCGGGCCAAATGACGCCCCCGGCAGCGCGGTGCCGATATAACAGGCCGGGGGGCAGGACCGTGAGCAAGGGGCAATGATCAGGCCGAAACAACCCGAGCCGCTATCGCTGCCGGAGGCCGCCATTCCGGTCGTCGCGCTGATCGCGTTGGTCGGCCTGTCCTACTTCCTGTTCGGTGATGGCGGCGCGGGCGGCCCCAATCAGGTGGCGCTGGTCATTGCGACGATGATTGCGGTGTTCATTGGCTGGCGCCGCGGCCATGCCGTCGACGAGCTCGGCAAGGCGGCGTCCGACAGCGTCGCCACTGGCATCGGCGCCATCTTCATCCTGTTCGCAGTCGGTGCACTGATCGGCACTTGGGCGCTCAGCGGCACGCTTGTGGCGATGGTCTATTACGGGCTGCAGTTGCTCAGCCCGAACTATTTCTACTTTACCGCCTGCGCGATCAGCGCTGTCGTGGCGTTCAGCATCGGCAGCTCGTGGACCGTGGTCGGCACCATCGGTGTCGGCTTCATGGGCATCGCCGTCAGCATGGACCTCAACCCGGCAATCGCTGCCGGCGCCATAATTTCGGGCGCCTATTTCGGCGACAAATCCTCGCCCTTGTCGGATTCGGCCAATCTTTCGGCGGCGGCGGCGGGCGTGCCGCTCTACACGCATATCCGCGAGACGCTGCTGACCTCGATTGCGTCGCTTGCGATATCGCTGGCGGTATTCTTCTTCCTTGGCCAGCCGGGCGATTTCGATTCGACCGAGAAGATGGCGTCGATCCAAAATTCGTTCGGCGTCACGCTATGGATGTTCGTGCCGCTGGTGGTCGTCATCGGGCTGGCGCTGCTCAAGTTCCCGCCGTTCACCTCGATCTTCCTCGGTGCGATTGCCGGCGGCGTGCTGGCGGTGCTTATCGCGCCCGATCGGGTACTGCGCTTTGCCGATGTCGGGCCCGATATGCCGACCGCACTGGCGATGCTCAAAGGCGTCTGGCGGGCGCTGGCGAGCGGCTATACCTCGACATCGGGGTTCCAACCGATGGACCAATTGGCGTCGCGCGGCGGCATGGACAGCATGCTCAACACGATCTGGCTCATTGTCAGCGCGCTGGCGTTCGGCGGAGTCGTCGAAAAGGCCGGCGTGCTCGACCGGTTGATCACGCCGATCATCAATCGCGCCAAGTCCGACGGCGCGCTGGTGGCGTCGCTGGTCAGCTCGATCATCGCCACCAACATCATCACCGCCGACCAGTATATCGCGATCGTGCTGCCCGGCCGGATGTTCAAGGGCGCGTTCGAAAAACGCGGGCTGGCGCCAGTCGTGCTGTCGCGCGCCGTCGGCGATACTGCGACGCCGACATCGGCGCTGATCCCGTGGAACAGCTGCGGCGCCTATATGGCCGCAACGCTGGGGGTCGCGACATGGAGCTACGCGCCGTACGCGATCTTCAGTTTCGTCAGCCCGATCATCACCGTCGCGATTGCCTATGCCGGCATCCGGATGATGCACACCGCGCCGCCTGCCCCCGCCAACACGCTGCATTGATTGGAGCCCACTGTGCCCGCCTTACAGATCAAGCGTCCGGCTTCCGGCACAGCCAAACTTCTCGCGCTGGCAGCGCTTGTGCTGCTCGCGGCGTGTGGGCGCGAGCCCGAAGCCGTGGCGCCCGAAGTGCGCCCGGTGCGCACGATCACCATCGCCAACAGCGTCAGCAGCAACACCGTCGCACTGACCGGCCGCGTCCAGGCGCGCGCCGAGGTCAACCAATCGTTCCGCTTGCCGGGGCAACTCATCGAGCGGCGCGTCGATGTCGGTGACAGCGTGCGCGCCGGTCAGGAAATCGCCCGGCTTGATTCGCAGAACGAAGCCAGCGGATTACAGGCGGCCCAAGCGCAACTGGTGGCAGCGCAGGTGCAACTGGCCGACGCGC
Organism: Glacieibacterium arshaanense; assembly: GCF_004681125.1. Taxonomy (GTDB): domain Bacteria; phylum Pseudomonadota; class Alphaproteobacteria; order Sphingomonadales; family Sphingomonadaceae; genus Polymorphobacter_A; species Polymorphobacter_A arshaanense. The sequence continues at coordinate 437,583 of NZ_SIHO01000003.1, read as the reverse complement.
GCAATAACTTCACGCGGATGCGCAACCTGATTGTCGACAACGCCGTGTCGCGCGCCTCCTACGACCATGCGCAGGCACTTCAGAGCACAGCCGAAGCGCAGGTCAAGGCGGTGCAGTCACAACTCGCCTTGGCGCAAAGCCGCTTCGATTTCACCCGGCTGCGCGCCGATGTGTCGGGCGTGGTCACCGCGCGCGGCCCCGAAGTCGGCGAAGTCGTCGCGGCGGGGCAGATGATCGTCCAGATTGCCCAGTCGGGCGCCGCCGATGCGATTTTCGACGTTCCGGCACCGGTCAAGGATAGCGCCTCGCGCGCCGCCACCATTTGGGTGGCACTGACCAGCGACCCCGGCATTCGCGCCAAGGGCAGTGTCCGCGAGGTTTCGCCGCGCGCCGATCCTGTAACCGGCACCTTCCGCGTCCGCGTCAGCCTCGCCAACGCGCCGGCTGCGATGCGCCTGGGCAGCACCGTCACCGGGCGACTGGAACTTGACGCGGTGCCGGGCATCGCCATTCCAGCGGTCGCGCTGACGCAGGTCGACGGCAAACCGGCGGTGTGGGTGGTCGACCCCAAGACCAGCACCGTGGCGCTGCGCCGCATCGAAATCCGTTCGAACGACGCGACGATGGTGCAGGTCCAGTCGGGCCTCAATCCGGGTGATGTCGTGGTGACCGCCGGCGTGCAGGTACTGCGCCCCGGCCAGAAAGTCAGCCTGCTCGGGTCGGTGAAGTGATCGGGCCGAATCTGTCGGAATGGGCGCTGTCGAAGCGCTCGCTGGTCGTCTTCATGATGATCGTCGCGGTGATCGCCGGTGCGATTGCGTTCACGCGCCTTGGGCGCGACGAGGACCCGTCGTTCACCGTGCGGACGATGATCATCGCTGCCGCTTGGCCGGGGGCAACGGTCGACGAAACGCTTGACCAGGTCACCGAACGACTTGAGCGCACGCTCCAGGAATCGCACAATTTCGGGCAGGTGCGCAGCTACACCACCGCCGGGCAGACGACGATCTTCGTCGACCTCGACGAAACGACGCCGCTCTCCGAAGTCGCCAACGTCTGGTACACCGTCCGCAAGGACATCGGCGACATGCGCCAGACGCTGCCGGCGGGCGTCATCGGCCCGTTCTTCAACGACGATTTCGGCAGCACCTACGGCATCATCTACGGCTTCCAGTCCGACGGCTTCAGCTTCCGCGAGCTCCGCGACTACGCCGAAGCGGCACGGTCGCAGCTGCTCAATGTCCCCGATGTTGCCGCCGTCGAGGTGCTCGGCACGCAGGACGAGCGCATCTACATCGAGTTCTCGACCGAGAAACTCGCCGGGCTGCGGCTCAACCTCGACGGCATGATCGCCACCTTGCAGGCGCAGAACGTGCTTCGCCCCGCGGGTGTCATCCAGACCGGCAGCGAGCGCGTCTATGTCCGCGTCACCGGCGCTTTCGATTCGGCCGAAGACATCGAATCGGTCAATTTCGTTTTCGGCGACCGCATCATCCGGTTGGGCGACGTCGCCACCGTGCGCCGCGGGGTCGTCGATCCGCCGCAGCCGATGTTCCGCGTCAACGGCAAGCCCGCCATCGGCCTGGCGATTTCGATGCGCAATTCGGGCGACATCCTCGCGCTCGGCAAGAACGTCCGCGCCGAAATGGCAGCGATCCAGAAGACGCTGCCCGTCGGTGTCGAGACGACGCTGGTCGCCGACCAGTCGGCAATTGTCGATGTGGCCATCGATGATTTCATGACCTCGCTGTGGCAGGCGATTGCCATCATCCTGCTTGCCAGTTTCGTCAGCCTGGGCATGCGGCCGGGCGCGGTTGTCGCACTGTCGATCCCGCTGACGCTCGCCATCACCTTCGCGGTGATGAACGCCATGCACATCGACTTGCAGCGCGTCTCGCTGGGCGCGCTGATCATCGCGCTGACCTTGCTGGTCGATGATGCGATGACGACCGTCGATGCGATGATCCGCCGGCTGGCGGCGGGCGACACCAAGGACCAGGCGGCAACCTTTGCCTATCGGACGCTGGCAGCGCCGATGCTGATCGGCACCTTGGTCACCATCGCCAGTTTTGTGCCGATCGGCTTTGCCGAGGGTGCGGCGAGCGAGTTCCTGATTTCGTTGTTTTCGGTCGTCGCTATCTCTCTGATCGTGTCGTGGCTGGTCGCGGTGATCTTCGCGCCGATCATGGGCAAGTTCATCCTCAAGGCCCCCGAGCCCGGCGCCAGCACCGACGAAAAGCCGTCGAAGCTGCTCGATGGCTTCAACCGGCTGCTGCGCGGCGCACTGGCGGCAAAATGGCTAACGATCGGGCTGACGATCGGCGCTTTCGCGTTTTCGCTGTTCGCGCTGCAGTTCGTGCCCAAGCAGTTTTTTCCGGCGTCCGACCGGCCCGAGCTTCTGGTCGACCTGACGTTGCGCCAGAATGCGTCGATCCAGGCGAGTGCGGCGACTGCCGAACGTGTCGAGGCACTGCTCAAGAACAACCCCGATGTCGGTCACTTCAGCACTTATGTCGGGCGCGGCGCGATCCGCTTTTACCTGCCGCTCAGCGTCCAGCTCGCCAATCCGTTCGTGTCGCAGATCGTCATTGTCGCCAAGGACATTGCAGCGCGCGACCGGTTGCAGCTGTCGCTCGAAAAGACGCTGGCGGTGCAATTCCCCGAAGTCGTGTCGCGCGTCGCGCCGCTCGAAATGGGCCCGCCGGTCGGTTGGCCGCTGCAGTACCGCGTGTCGGGCCCCGACAAGGACAAGGTCAGCAAGATCGCGCTGCAGTTCGCTACGGTGCTGGGCAGCGACACCCGCACGCGCAACATCAACTACGACTGGATGGAGCCAGCGCGACAGGTCCGCGTCCACATCAACCAGGACGAAGCGCGGCGGCTGGGCATCAGCTCGCGTGCCATGTCGGGGTTGCTCAACGCGGCGATGACCGGCACAACGATTACCCAGGTGCGTGACGACATCTATCTGGTGAATGTCGTGGTCCGCGCCACCGACAGCGACCGTGCCTCGCTCGGCACGCTGAGTTCGCTGCAGGTGCCGACGGCGAGCGGCCGCATGGTGCCGCTGCAACAGTTTGCGACATTCACCGAAGAACAGGAGTTCCCGCTGGTCTGGCGCCGCGACCGCGTACCGACACTGACGGTGCGTTCGGATGTCGCGCACGACGTCTTGCCCGACGTCGTGGTGGGCGCACTGGCCCCCAAAGTCGAAGCGTTCAACGCCAAGCTGCCCGATGGCTACAAGGTCGTCACTGGCGGCATGTACGAATCGAGCGCAGAAGCCAGCGAGGCGGTGTTCAATGTCGTGCCGATCATGATCGTGCTGATGCTGAGCGCGATGATGATCATGCTGGTCAGCTTCCGCCGGCTGGCGATGGTCGTCGCGATCATGCCGCTCGGGCTGATCGGGGTGGTGATGGCGCTGCTGCTGTTCAATCAGCCGCTGGGATTTGTTGCTATCCTCGGCATCCTTGCACTGCTTGGCATGATCGCCAAGAATGCGGTAATTCTGATCGTCTCGATTGAAGAAGAGCGCGCGGCCGGTGCGAACGTCCTCGACGCTGTCGTGACCTCGGCAACGGGAAGGTTGCGACCGATGATGCTGACCGCAATCTCAACCGTGCTGGGTCTTGTGCCCATTGCCCCGACGATTTTCTGGGGGCCGATGGCGATTGCCATCATGGGCGGCTTGCTGGTCGCGACGCTACTGACGTTGGTGTTCCTGCCGGTGCTCTATGTGCTGGTCTTCGGCGGCGACCGCGAAGTGACGCCGGAGCCTGCACCGCAGGCCACATAATGGAAGAATCGGCGGAAACGCTCTGGCTCGACCTGCACGTCGCGGTGCAGAAGCAGTTGTTCAACTCGATGGACCCGGCGCCGTTCCGCAAGCGTGACCTTGATCCGGTGGTGTCGGCGTACATCGTCGACTGGGCCGAAGAGGCGCCGCTGCGCGCCACGCTGGGGCTGCGCGTTACGCTGACCGACGAGCCAGCGAGCGCCGACGATGCAGCACTTTTACGCGCCGCCGTGCACGAAAACTTCAACCGCCGCGTCGCCGGCACACGCCGCGAACTGCGCCGGCTGTTTCGCGATGGCCGCATCAGCCTCGCCATCGGCCTCGGCTTTCTGGCGATTGCCATCGCCATCAGCGAGGCGGTCGGCGGGCTGATTGCCAACGAACATTATGCGCTGCTGGTGCAGGAAAGCGTCGTCATCGGCGGCTGGGTGGCGCTGTGGCACCCGATCAATATCTTCCTCTATGATTGGTGGCCGATCCGCGCGTCGACGAAGCTTTACGAGCGGCTGAGCCGCGCCGACGTGCAGCTGTCGGGCTCCGAGCGGGGGCAGCCGTGACGGCGCAAGCTCTCCGGGCACTGCCATCGCCGCGCGCCGCCGCGCTGGGCCGCGCCTTCACCCTGGCGCTGATCTGGCTGCTGCTGATGCCGAGCGCCAAGCCGGGCGACCTCGCCGTCGGCGCCTTTGCGGTTGTCGCGGCGACGCTGGTCAGCCTGCGGCTCTATGCGCCGGCGGCGGGCAGCATCCACCTGCGCAGCCTGCTGGCACTGATGCCGCATTTTATCTGGCAATCGGTGCTCGCCGGGTTCGATGTAGCGCGCCGGGCGTTCGACCCGCGGCTGCCGCTGCAACCGGGGTTCGTCATGTGCCCGCTCGATTTTCCCGAAGGCATCGCGCGCAACACCTTCGCCACCATTACTAGCATGATGCCCGGTACCGTGCCGTGCGGCGAAATTGATGGCGTGCTCGAATATCATTGCCTCGATATCCGCGAGCCGGTGGTTGAGTCGCTCTGGGCCGAGGAACGCCGGCTGGCGCGCGCGCTGACCGCAGGGCGGCGGCATGGCTGAATTCCTGACCGGCGCGGCGTGTTTCATCCTTCTGGTTGTTGCGGTCGGGTTGGTGCGGCTGCTGCGCGGGCCGGGTGATGCCGACCGGCTGATGGCGGTGCAGTTGCTCGGCACCGGCAGCATTGCGCTGGTGCTGCTGATCGGCGTTGTCAGCGCGTCACCGGCGCTGATCGATGTCGCACTGACGTTGGCGCTGCTCGCGGCATTTGCCGGCGTGGCGCTGGTGCGCGCCAGCACCACGCGTCGCCCGCCGGACAATAGCCAGTGAGCGCGCTGCTCGATCTTTGGACGGTCGTGCTGGTGAGCGCCGGTGCGGTCTTCTACCTCGCCGGCACCGTCGGGCTGCTGCGCTTTCCCGATGCACTGACGCGGCTACATGCGCTGACCAAAGCTGACAATCTCGGGCTCGGGCTCGTCGTGCTCGGGCTGGTGCCGCAGGTCGGCGGCGTCATCATCGGCATCAAGCTGGTCGCGGTCTGGTTGCTCGTCATGGTGTCGGGGGCATGCGTCGCGCAGTTGATCGCACGACTGGTCCGACACGGCAGCGATCCGGCGCCATGACGCTCCTGTTCGATGCCGCGCTGGTGGTGGTGCTGCTCGGCCTGGCGGCTTGGGTCGTGCTGGCGCGCAACGCCTTTGCCGCGGTCGCGGCATTCATCGCCTATGGCTTGCTGCTGACGCTGGCATGGCTGCAGCTCCACGGCATCGATATCGCGCTGACCGAAGCGGCTATTGGTGGCGGACTGACCGGCGCGCTGCTGATCGGTGCGGTGATACGGCTGCGTACTGCACCGCCTGCTGCACCGGCGACATCAATGACGCTGGCGCTGGCGGCCATCGCCGCTGCGACAACAACTGCAGTGTTGGCCGCCTGCGTGCTGGCACTGCCCGACCCTGCCCCGACGCTTGCGCCCTTGGTTGCCGACAACATCGCGGTGACGGGGGTCGAGAATGCGATTACCGCGGTGCTGCTGGCGTTCCGGTCGATGGACACGCTGCTCGAAGCCATCGTGCTGTTGTTCGCGCTGGTGGGAGCCTGGTCGCTGGGTGCCGACAGTGCTTGGCCAGGCCGGCCGGGCTTCGCGCAAAGCGCACCGCCCAACGGCATCCTCGCCTATCTGGCGCGCATCCTGCCACCGATCGGGCTGGTCATCGGCGTCTATATTTTCTGGACCGGCGCCGACAATCCCGGCGGCAAGTTCCAGGGCGCGACCATCCTTGCCGCGATATGGCTGCTGACGATGGCGGCGGGGCTGACCGATGCGCCGCGCGTCGGGTCGCGCTGGCTGCGCGCGGCGCTGGTCGCCGGGCCGCTCGGATTCATCGCGGTCGGCGTGTTTGGCAGCTACAGTGCCGGCGCGTTCCTGGCACTGCCGCCCGAAGCGGCCAAGCCGCTGATACTCGCCATTGAAATCGCACTGATGCCGACGTTGACGCTGATTCTCGCGCTGTTGCTCCCCGGCCCGCCGCAGCGAACGTCGTCATGAACGACACTTTGCTCTACGGGCTGACAGCCTGCGCATTGATCGGACTCGGGGTGTTCGGGCTGATCGCCAACCCGGCACCGCTGCGCAAGATTTTAGCGTTCAACATCGCGGGCAGCGGCGTCTTCCTGCTCGCCGGGGCGGTTGCGCGGCGCGGGGCTGCGGCGGGCTTCGGCGGCGACCCAGTGCTGCAGGCACTGCTGATTACCGGCATTGTCGTGGCGTTTTCGGCGACCGCGCTGGCGGTGGCGCTGGTGCTGCGGCTAAATGCGGTTACCGGTGACGTCACGCTGGCCGAACCACCGGCTGAACCTACCGATGACAATGACTAGCCGAGACGTGCCGCGATGACGACGCCATCCGGTTGGCTGCTGGTCGCGGCGGTGCTGCTGCCGTTCATCGGCATGATGGTAGGACTTGTCGCCGGCGGGCGCCATGCCGCGCGGGTCGCAGCGCTGGTCATCGTCGCCGGCCTCGCGATAGCCTTCGCGACCGCGCGTACCGTCCTCGACGCATCACAGGTCTATCTGCTCGGCGGCTGGGCGCCGCCACTCGGGGTCGCGCTGCGCGCCGACGGGCTGGCGGCAGCGATGATGGTCGTGGTCGCGGCGGTGATTGCCGGCATTGGGCTTTATGCGCGCCGCGATTTTGCGACGCCGCCGGGGGTGACCGAGGCCCGCGCGCCACTGGCGTTCTGGTTGCTGCTGCTCGCGGTCTGGGGCTCGCTCAATCTGGTGTTCGTCAGCGGCGACCTGTTCACGCTGTATGTCGGGCTCGAGTTGCTAACCTTTGCCGGGGTGCCGCTGGTCTGCCTCGACGGTCGCGGCGAAACCTTGCGCGCGGCGCTGCGTTACCTGCTGTTCGCGCTTCTGGGCTCGCTGCTCTACCTGCTCGGTGCGGTTCTGATTTACGGCGCCTATGCCACGCTCGATATCGAGATGCTGGCACATCTCGTACAACCCGGCATCGTCACCTGGACGGTGCTGGCGCTGATGACGGTCGGGCTGCTGGCGAAAACCGCACTGTTCCCGCTGCACATCTGGCTGCCGCCCGCGCACGCCGGTGCGCCCGCCGCCGCAAGCGCGGTGCTGTCGGCACTGGTCGTCAAAGGTTCATGGTTCCTGGTCGTACGGCTGTGGTTCGACGTCATGCCCGCTGTGGTGACCTTCGATGCAGCGCAGCTGCTCGGCGGGCTTGGCGCTGCCGCCATTGTTTTCGGCAGCATTGTCGCGCTACGCCAGAAGCGCCTCAAGCTGCTCGTCGCCTATTCGACGATCGCGCAGATCGGCTACCTGTTCCTGATGTTCCCGCTGGCGTTCGACATTGCCACCGGCGCGATGCTCCACGGCGACGCGCTGACCGGCGGGCTGCTGCAAGCAGCATCGCACGCCACCGCCAAGGCCGGCATGTTCATGGCGGCGGGGCTGATCTACGCGGCGCTAGGCCATGACCGCATCGCCGATCTGGGCGGCGTCGCGCGTGCGCTGCCGGTGACGGTGCTGGCGTTCGCGGTGGCCGGGCTGGCGCTGATGGGGTTGGTGCCGAGCGGTGCCTATCTCGCCAAGAAGCTGCTGCTCGGCGCTGCCGCAAGCAGCGAGCAATGGTGGTGGACGGCCGTGCTGCAAGGCGGCGCAGCGTTCACGGCAGGCTATGTCGTGCTGGTGCTGACGCGCGCGTTGCGTTCGCTGCCGGCGCCGCTGCAGCTCGCGACCAAGGTGTCGCGGCTTTCCGAATTCTCGGCACTGGGACTGGCGTTATTGTCGCTGCTGCTCGGCGTGGCTGCTGTCGTTCCCGCTGCAGGATTGCCCGCCGGGCTGATTTCCAACCCGCTCGCGCCGAAGGAACTGCTGCCGACGCTGCTCGTGGTCGCCGGTGGCTTTGCCTTGGCGGCAACGCTGGCACGGCGGCCGCTGTTCGGCGACGGACCATGGCGGCGGCTGATGACGGCGGCGGGCACCGGCTTTGAAAATGCCGATGCTTTGTTGCGGCGGTGGCCCACCGCCAGCCTGGCTCTGATCATTCTGGCGGCAGCGTTTGGCTGGTTACTGCACACAGGCAACCCGGCTTGACCGAAAACAACGGCCGGTAGCTGCCGCGGCTCGCGCTGGCGGGCCGATCAGCGGCCTGATTGTCATTTGGTTGGGTTGTGGTGCCGGCTGCAGGAATCGAACCCGCGACCCCCTGATTACAAATCAGGTGCTCTACCAACTGAGCTAAGCCGGCGCACGTCGCGCGCGGCGCCTTATGCGCCGCGCGCGCTTGCGGTTCAAGTCGCCGATTCGACAGGGGGGTCGTTGCGGGTTTTCCACAGCGACCAGCCGACACCGGCCGCCAGAATGCCGACGGTGATGGCGAGCGACAGCGACGCCGGGAACTTGCCACCTTCGAAGCCGAGCAAGTCGCCGACGAAGATCTTCGAACCGATGAACACCAGCAGCACGCTCAGCGCGTACTTCAGATAGTGGAAGCGGTGGACCATCGCCGCCAGCGCGAAATACAGCGCGCGCAGGCCGAGGATGGCGAAGATGTTCGACGTGTAGACGATGAACGGGTCGGTGGTGATCGCGAAGATCGCCGGGATCGAATCGACCGCGAACACCAGGTCGACGAACTCGACCATCACCAGCGCCAGCAGCAGCGGCGTCGCGAAGGTCGCGAGCTTGCCGGTCTTGGGATCGACCTTCTTGACGGTGAAGTCATGGCCGTGGAGCTCGTCGGTGATGCGGAAGTGGCCGCGGATGTAGGCAAGGATTTTCGAATCGCCGACCGAATAGTCCTGCTCGGCCATCATCCACATGCGGACGCCGGTGTAGATCAGGAACGCGCCGAATATGTAGAGCGCCCAGTGGAACTGTTCGACGATGGTGGTGCCGAGCGCGATCATGATGCCGCGCAGCACGATGACGCCGAGTATACCCCAGAACAGCACGCGGTGCTGGTAGAGCCGGGGGATCGCAAAATAACTGAATATCATCGCGATGACGAAGACGTTGTCCATCGCCAGGCTCTTTTCGATGACATAGCCCGTCACATATTCTTCGGCCGCGACGATGCCGAGCTGCCACCACACCACAGCGCCGAACGCCAGGCCGAGCGTGATATAGCCCGCCGAAAGCCAAAGGCTTTCCTTGACGCTGATCTCATGCTCGTCGCGGTGCAGCACACCCAGATCGAGCGCCAGCAGCGTGAACACGATGCCGAGAAAGCCCAGCCACATCCACAGCGGCTTGCCCAGAAAGTCGAATAGCAGAAATTCCATGTATCATTCACCCCGCACACCCGTCGGCGCGCATCCTTTTTCAAGGGAAGCGCCGACATCACGCACGACGTCTCGTGCGCCAGAGGGGCCCGGCTACGCCGCTAATTGGGAAGCCCAACAACACCTGACAAGTGTCATGAGCTTTATTTATGTATCGGGGGTATCGGCGCGGATGACCAGCGCATGGATGCGGTCGGGCGCCATCAGGTCGCCAAGCGCGGTATAGACCGCGCGCTGGCGCGCCACGCGCGACAGGCCTTCGAACGCCGCGGCCTTGACGATGACGGTGAAATGGCTCTCGCCACCGGCGCGGTGGCCGGCGTGGCCGCTATGCAGATGGCTGTCGTCGATGATCTCGAGGCTGGCGGGATGCAGCGCTGCGACAATACGGGCCTCGATCTGCTCTGCCATCGTCGCCATCTTCACCACTCCCAAAGCCGCTTCGCCTCGTATAGGGACAGGCGGACCACCAGCCAAGGCCGCGCATTTGTCGGAAGAAGCTCCAGTACGGCGGCCACGTTTCCACGGTCGCGTCGAACGCCCCGAACCCGAACGCTGTGCGGCGCCGGGTTGCACCGAGGTGGGCGAGTTCCGCGCGCCGCTGTCGAACCGCGAGCCCGGCAGCGTCGGTGGCTGGCAGTTCCTGTGCCTCGACCATGTCCGCGAATTCAATGCCAGGTATAATTTTTTCGATGGCCTCAGCCCCGATGACATCGCCGCCGCGCAATCGCCTTTGGCCGGCTGGGAACGCGCCGCGCACGATCCGACGATGCGTTTCAACGATCCGCTCGGCGCCTTGCGCGGCCGCTACGGTGAGGCCGCGCCCAAGCGTAGCGCCAACGGCCATGTGCTTGGCGATGCCGATCTGAAGGCGCTCAAGACGCTCGGCCTGACGCCCGCCGCGACGCGTGCCGAACTCAGCCGCGCCTATAAGGCGCTTGTCCGTCGCTACCACCCCGACAGCAACGGCGGCGATCGATCGACCGAGCGACAGTTGCAGGACGCGGTGCAAGCCTATACGCACCTAAAGTCCATACCCGCCTTCGCGCGCACGCCCAAGGAGCCGTAACACCGTGGCCAGTTCTGCCCTTTCTGCCGATAGCAGCCCGCACACCCACACCGCGCTCAATGCGCCCGACACGACGGTCGATGCGCGCAGCGTCTTCGGCATCGATATCGACATGCAGATTCCGGCGTTCACCATCGCCGATGAACGCGTCCCCGAAGTCGATCCGACCTATGTGTTCGACCCCGACACGACGCTCGCCATCCTCGCGGGCTTCGCGTTCAACCGCCGCGTGATGATCCAGGGCTATCACGGCACCGGAAAATCGACGCATATCGAACAGGTTGCGGCGCGGCTGAAGTGGCCGTGCATCCGCATCAATCTCGACAGCCACATCAGCCGCATCGACCTGATCGGCAAGGACGCGATCGTGCTACGCGAAGGCAAGCAGGTCACCGAGTTCCGCGAAGGCCTGTTGCCCTGGGCGCTGCAGACGCCGACGGCCTTGGTGTTCGACGAATATGACGCCGGTCGTCCCGATGTGATGTTCGTTATCCAGCGCGTGCTCGAAACCGACGGCAAGCTGACCTTGCTCGACCAGAACCGGGTGATTCGCCCGAATCCGTATTTCCGGCTGTTCGCCACCGCGAATACCATCGGGCTTGGCGACACGTCCGGCCTGTATCACGGCACGCAGCAGATCAACCAGGGCCAGATGGACCGCTGGAACATCGTCACGACGCTCAACTATCTGGCGGCACCAGTCGAAACCTCGATCGTCGTCGCCAAGGTCAAGGGCCTCGACACCGAAGCCGGCCGCAAGCAGGTCGCGAACATGGTCAAGGTCGCCGACATGACGCGCCAAGGCTTCATCGCCGGCGACATTTCGACGGTCATGTCGCCGCGCACCGTGCTGACCTGGGCGCAGAACGCCGAGATTTTCAAGAACCTCGGCTTCGCGTTCCGCGTCAGCTTCCTCAACAAGTGCGATGAAGCCGAACGCAGCATTGTCGCCGAGTATTACCAGCGTGTGTTCGGCGAAGAATTGCCCGAGTCGGTCGCGGTCAAAACCCGGCGCTAAGCGTGGCGGGCTGGCAGCTCGCACAGATTAACGTCGGGCGGCTGATTGCCCCCGAAGGCGATCCGCGCGTCGCGGCGTTTTTTGACCAGCTCGATGCGATCAACGCCGTTGCCGACGCGTCGCCGGGGTTCGTCTGGCGGCTGGTCGGTGACGGCGGCAATGCCACCGGCATCAAGCCAGCACCCGATGACTGCCTGCTGATCAACCTGTCAGTGTGGGAAAGCGCCGAGGCGCTCGCCGCGTTCGTATACCAGAGCGCGCACACGCCGGTGATGATGGCGCGGAGCGACTGGTTCGAACGATTCGGCGGCGCCTATACCGCGCTGTGGTGGGTGCCGGCGGGACACCGGCCGAGCCCCGACGAAGGCTTTGCCAAACTCTGGTTGCTCGACCGCTACGGGCCGAGCGCACAGGCCTTCACCTTCAAGACGCAGTTCCCACCCGAAGGCTAGCGGCAAGTCACCTGTCCCTTGTCGATCGAGCTGCCGATGACCGCGCCCAGCGTGCCGCCGAGCAGCGCGCCGAGTGTTTGCGAGCCGCCGGGCGCTAGCGCCGCGCCGAGCGAACCGCCGCTCAAGCCACCGATAATCAGGCCGGTGGTGCCGTCCGAACGGCGGCAATAGTAGCGGTTGTCCTGGCCGCGGTAGATGCGCTCGTTGCTGGAGACATAGCGCGGCTGGTAGTAACGGCCATCGCGGTAATATTGGTTGGCGTAATAGCGCGTCTGGCCGGGCGCCGGGCGGTTGTAATTGTAGTTGCGGTAGTTTTTCCAGCTGCCGGCATTCGACGTCGAGCCCTGCCACGCATAGCGCTGCGCGTCGTAGCGGTTCGAGCCGCCATAATCGCGGCGCTCGTCATGGCGGTCGTTATCGCCGTAGTAGCTGTGCTCGTTACCCCTGTTGCCGCCATAGCCGTAGTGGTTGCCGTTGTCGTGCTTGCCGTTGTGGTGGCCGTTGTTGCCCTTGCCATGATCGTCGGCGAACGCCGCGACGGGGGCGGCGAGCAGTGCCAGCGACAGGCAGGTGGTGAGTACGCGGAACATCGGTGATCTCCTTGGGGGCCCAGTGCGCCGCAGTGTGGCGCTGGCCCGTTGCCCACAGGTCTGTTGACAGCCGTGAACATCGCTTGAACACGCGGGCGACCAAGAGGTTCCGATAACGTCGCGGGGCGCCCGTCCATCTTGCGCATTGCACGGACTGTCGGCAAAGGTTGTCGACGATGACCAATCCCGAAAACCCCCTCGAAGATTTCCGCCAGGCGCTCGCAGCGACGATGCGCGCGCTCGGCCATGATCCGGCGTTCGACCTTGCCTATACCGCCGACAAGCCGTCGTGCTTCGGCGATCAGGCGCGTGTGCCGCAACCGGCGCGTGCCTTGCCCGCCGACCAAGTCGCCGAAGTCCGCGGCTGGGCCGACGCCTTTGCGCTGCGCAAGCGCCACCACGATCCCAAGCTGTTCGCCGCCGACTTGCCCGAAGCCGGGCTGCCGCGCGACATTTTCAACGCCGTCGAGCAGGCGCGCATCGAAGCCATCGGCTCGGCCGAAATGTTGGGCGTCGCGCGCAACCTCGACCGCATGACCGAAAACCGCATCAAGGGCGATCCCATCGTCCGCGCGCGCACCCCCGACGAGGTGCCGATGGCGACGGCATTGGGGCTCATCGTCCGTGAACGGCTGACCGGCACGCCGCCGCCGGCACTCGCCGCTTCGGCAATCGATCTCGTGCGCCGCGATATCGAGGAGCGCGCCGGCGCCGACCTCGACGACCTTGCCGCCAACGTCGAGGATCAGGCGGCATTCGCGCATGTGCTGCGGCGCGTGCTCAACGATCTCGGCCTCGGCACTGACCCGGATGCCGAGCCGCAAGATGACGACAGCGAATCGGAAGACCAGCCCGACGAACAGCAGGACGGCGAGCAGGGCGACGATCAGGAAGGCGAAGCGGGCACCGACAGCTCGACCGAAACCCGCCCCGAAGAATCGTCCGAACAGGGCGACGACGCCGACACCCGCGAAGTCGAGATGGACACAGAAATGTCCGCCGATTCGGAGATGGGTGAAGAAGGCGAAGAGGGCATGGTGCCGTGGCGCCCCAATTCGATGATGGGCGACCTGCCGCGCGACTTCGACTATCACGCCTACACCAACGCCTATGACGAGATCGTCGCCGCCGAAGAGCTGTGCGACGACGAGGAGTTGACACGGCTGCGCGGCTACCTCGACCAGCAGCTCGTTCATCTGCAGGGCGCGGTCACCAAGCTCGCCAACCGGCTGCAGCGCCGCCTGCTGGCACAGCAGAACCGCGCTTGGGAGTTCGATCAGGAAGAAGGCCAGCTCGATGCTGCGCGCCTCGGCCGCGTCGTCACCAACCCGACGCACGCGCTAAGCTACAAGGTCGAACGCGACACCAAGTTCCGCGACACCGTCGTCACGCTGCTGATCGACAACAGCGGCTCGATGCGTGGCCGGCCGATTTCGATCGCGGCGATCTGCGCCGACATTCTGGCGCGCACGCTCGAACGCTGCGCCGTCAAGACCGAGATCCTCGGCTTCACGACGCGCGCCTGGAAGGGCGGCTCGGCGCGCGAAAAGTGGCTGGCCGATGGTCGCCCGGTCAAGCCCGGCCGGCTCAACGACCTGCGCCACATCGTCTACAAGCAGGCCGATGCGCCTTGGCGCCGCGCCCGCAAGAACCTCGGGCTGATGATGCGCGAGGGTCTGCTCAAGGAAAACATCGACGGCGAGGCGCTGTTGTGGGCGCACAACCGCATGCTCGGCCGCCCCGAAGACCGCCGCATCCTGATGGTGATTTCGGACGGCGCGCCGGTCGACGACTCAACGCTCAGCGTCAACACCGGCAACTATCTCGAACGCCACCTGCGGCAGGTCATCAACTGGATCGAGGCGCGTTCGGGCGTCGAGCTGATCGCTGTCGGTATCGGCCATGACGTGACGCGCTATTACAAACGCGCCGTCACCATCATGGATGCCGAACAGCTCGGCGGCACGCTGATCGAGCAGCTGGCGCAGCTGTTCGAGGATGACACCGTTAGCGCTACCGCCAAGCGCCGCAAGGCAGGGCGAGGTTAGCCCATTGCCGGCCTTTTTAGGATCAAAACTGTCAAGATTCTTTACACTTCTTATAGTTTCTATTCACCGGAACGCCGGCAAATTATTGAATTTACGTAAATTAATCATTTCGACATGGTTTGTACATTTTCCCCTTCAGAGTATGCAGTGTTTTTCTTGCAGAATCTGATCAGGGGAGACTGTTCATGAACAAACTTCTGGTCCTGCTGGCATCTGGCGCTGCGGCGCTGGCAGCCAACAGCGCTACGGCGCAAATGATTATCGACAACGGCACCATCCAGATCGGCGTCGACTCGCTTGCCCAGCTCAACATCTACAACAACGCCTATTACAGCGCCGGCGGCACGTTGCCGGTCGGGCTTCGCGACTTGCGTACCGGCTATGAATCGACGTCGCCGGGCTGCCTGTGCGAAGGCTGGGGCATCGCGGATCTCGGTTCGAACACGTCGGGCTATGCCAACAATTCGGCGGGCACCGGCGGGCTGAACTTTGTCAGGTTCACATCGGGCGGCACCGGCACGCATGATTTCACCCCTTCGGCATCACCCAACCTGTACAAGGTGCTGGTGACGCTCACCAACAACAGCGCGACGCAATCGGGGGTTCTCGTCTATCGCCGCACGATGGACTGGGACATTGAACCGACGCCGTTCAGCGAATATTCGACCGTGCAGGGCACCGGCGACAATATCGTCGCCAACGACAACGGCTTCTGCTCGTCAGACCCGCTGTCTGTCTGCGACCCGCTTTTGGCTTCGGGCAACTTTGTCGATTCTGGCCCTTGGGATCATGGCGCCAATTTCGACATCACCTTCTCGCCGCTAGCCGCCGGCCAGTCGCTCAACTTCTCGATCTTCTACGGCGCAGCGCCCACCGAGCGCGCCGCCTATGCCGCGCTCTCGGCGGTTGGCTCGAACATTTATTCGTTCGGTCAGAACAACGCCGACATCAGTGGCGGCAATGGCTCGACCTTCATCTTCGCTTTTGCCGGCGGCAGCCGCGGTTCGCTGGTTCCCGAGCCGGCAAGCTAGGCGATGATGATCGCCGGCTTCGCAATGGTCCGTACGGCGATGCGTCGCCGGGTGACGCGCGTGGTGACCAACATCGCCTGATCGTCACCATCGGCAAAAGACTGCCACGCGGCGCGCAACGCAAGTTGCACGGCCCGATTGCATTCTGCAAAATGCGTCGCGGATTGCGGTAGACATTTGCAGAATGCCAGTTGACGCATCGCCGTTGGCAGCCGCTTCCCACGCCAACCAAATGGGCGCGGTCAGATTGTCACAGCGGCTTGGCGCGACTGAGAAACTTAGGCGGCGCCGGCGCCGGCGCGGCGACGCATCGTGCCACCGACCACACCGAAGCCGACAATCATCAGCGCCCAGTTGGAGGGTTCAGGTACAACGGCCTCGTCTTCGTTGATGCTCAGATCGTCCATCACGAAATGTTCGCCGGCACCTTCATATCGGGATGCATTGCCACCGGAACTGCTGAAAATGACCGTATCGACAAGCGCGTGGTTGAAGTGCACGAGCACCGGGCCCGCGGTATTGACTAGAAAATTCTGTGAGTAAATCAATGCGTTATTCTTGAAGCCCTTGACCTGAACGGTCAGCCCATCGTTCCACGCGCCGGTCAGATAGGCCGAGGTTAGCTTGAACTTGGTGATACTGGAAATCGATGCCGCTTCGCCGCCGCCGTTATAGGCGACATTGTTCAGGCTGAGGACACCGTTGACGTAGCCCGACGGCTCATACTGCGTCGTATCAAGCGTGTAGAGGTTGACGAAATCGAAACCGTGATAGGCCGCGTCGATGCTGGTCCAGGCCGGCAGATTATCAAACTTGAGGGTAACGGCGCTCGCCGGCGCGGCGAAAACAGTCGCAGCAAGCACCGAAGCTAACAGGGCATTCTTCATGCGGAGGTCCTAGAATATTCACGGCCGTCAGTTGGTCCGCTCCATGTTCTGCAACATCCATGCCAATTGACAGTATTGGCGCTGTCGGGAAATATCGGCCGAAGTCAGGCAGATTTCACATTCAGTGACGGTTCAATCTCGATCTGGTAAAAAAGCGTTGATGGCCGAGTTTCCCACCATCACAGGCTGGTTCGGAAAGGAACTGGACATGTTGCGTGTACTTCCCCTCTTCACGGTGGCAACCATACTCGCCGCACCGGCGTTCGCCGACGGCCATGGCTACGGCGGTGACAAAACCTATCAGGGCGGCAACCGCGGCGGCGGACAAGGCTATGGCGGGCAGAACTCCGGCGGCCAGGGCTACGGCGGCCAGGGCTACGGCGGTCAAGGTTATGCGCGCAGTGGCGGTCAAGGCTATATCGGCGGCCAATCCTACGGCGGTCGCGGTTACGCCGGCAACCAAGGTCATCAGGGGCAGGGTTATCAGGGCCAGGCCTATCAAGGCCAGAGTTATCAGGGACAAGGCTATCGCGGTCAGAGCAGTTACGGTCAGGCCGGCTACAATGGCTACACCCAGAACGGCAATTATGGCCGCCCGGGCGCGCCGCAACAGGGCTATGCGCAAGGCTATGGCCGACCCTATCCGGCGCAGGGCTATGGCCGTCCGGGCTACCCTGCCCAGGGCTATGGCTACGGGCGCGGCGGCTATGTCCAACCCGCCTATGGCTATGGCTACCGCGGTGCCGCTTACTATGCGCCGCGTGGCTATGCCTATCCCGCCTATGGCTACGGCTATGGGTATCCGGCGTATGGCTGGGGCTATGCCGCCCCGGTCGCCTATGGCGGCTATTGGGGTGGCTATGCACCAGTAGCCTATGCGCCCTACGCCTATGGCTATGGCAACGGCTATGGTTATGGCTGCAACACTGGCGCGGGTGTCGCGCTCGGCGCGGTGACCGGCGGCTTGATCGGCAGTGCTGTCACCAACGTGCCCGGCGACCCGGCTGGCCTCATCATCGGCGGCGTGCTCGGCGCCATTGCCGGTGGCGCCATCGCCAGCTGCTAACTGCCGCGCAGCACCGCCAGAAACGCTGCGCCATAGGCCTCGAGCTTGCGGGCGCCGACACCGCTGATTTCGCCGAGCGCGGACAGCGTCGTCGGCCGCACCTCCGCCATCGCGCGCAGCGTGCTGTCGTGGAAGATGACATAAGGCGGCAGCCCTGCCTCAACCGCAAGCGTGCGGCGCAGCGCTCGTAGCGCATCGAACAGCGCCGCATCGGCAGGCGCCACCGCTGATGTTGCCGGGCTGCTGCGACTGTTGCCGCGCGCGCGCGGCGCAGCGGTTTCGGCGCGAACATTCACCTCGACTTCGCCACGCAGATAGGTCCGTGCATTCGGGCCGAACACCAGCCCGCCATGTTCGTTGCGTGCCAGTGCATCGGCGGCGAGCAACTGACGGGCGAGTGCTTCCCAATCGGGCTTTTCGACATCCTTGCCAATGCCGAACACCGACAATTGGTCGTGGCCGAACTTGCGGATTTTCTCGGCGCCCGAGCCGCGCAGCACGTCGACCAGATGCCCCAGCCCGAACATCTGCCCAGTGCGCTGTACCGCGGACAGCAGCATCTGCGCCGCGACGCGCGCGTCCTTGAGCACCGGCGGGTTGAGGCAGTTGTCGCAGTTGCCGCACGGCTGCGTCGCGTCCTCGCCGAAATAGCGCAGCAGGTCGATGCGGCGGCATTTCGAGGTTTCGGCAAAATGCACCAGCGCGCCCAATCGGCCATGTTCGAAGCGCTTGCGCTCCTCGCTGGCGTCGCTGCCATCGATGAAGCTGCGCTGGCGCGCGATGTCATCGGCGCCGTAAATCAGATGCGCCACCGCCGGCTCGCCGTCGCGGCCGGCGCGGCCAGTTTCCTGATAATAGGCCTCGATCGACTTGGGCAGGCCGACGTGCGCGACAAAGCGCACGTCGGGCTTGTCGATGCCCATGCCGAACGCGATCGTCGCGACCATCACCACCTCGTCCTCGGTGATGAAGCGCTCCTGGTTGTGCGCGCGCTCGCCGCCTTCAAGCCCGGCGTGATACGGCAAGGCGTTGATGCCCTGCGCCACCAGCCGCGCAGCAATCTGGTCGGTCTTGCCGCGGGTCAGCGCGTAGATGATGCCGCTGTTGCCGGCCTGGGTGGCGAGAAAGTCGGCAAGCTGGCGCGTCTCGTCGGTCTTGGCGGCGACTTCGTAGCGGATGTTGGGGCGGTCGAACCCGGCGACCACCAACCGGCCGGGCGCGATGCCGAGTTGGTCGAGAATGTCGGCGCGCGTCGTCGCGTCAGCAGTCGCGGTCAGCGCGACGCGCGGCACGCCGGGCAATTGGTCGCACAGCGCCCGCAGTTTGCGATATTCGGGGCGGAAATCATGGCCCCATTGGCTGACGCAATGCGCTTCGTCGATAGCGATCAGCGCGATTTCGACACGCGACACCAAAGTCTGGAACCCCGGCAAGGTAGCGCGTTCGGGCGCCACATACAGCAGGTCGAGCTCGCCGTTTTCGAGTGCGGCAATCGTCGCCCCCGAATCGAGCGACTGGCTGTTGAGCGCGGCAGCGCGGACACCGTTACTGCGCAATGCCCGCACCTGATCCTGCATAAGCGCGATCAGCGGCGAGATGACCAGCGCGCAGCCCGGCCGCACCAGCGCCGGCACCTGATAGCATAGCGACTTGCCCGACCCCGTCGGCATCACCGCGAGCACGTCGCGGCCGGCGCAGACATCGGCGACGATTTCAGCCTGGTGGCCGCGGAAGCTCGGAAAGCCGAAAACCTCGTGGAGGATCGTCTCGGGACTGGGGGCGCTGGCCAACATGCGGACAGCGATAGCGACGACGGCGCGCCGCTGCTATGGGCGACAGCATGAAACGCACCAAAACCCGCTATTATGTAGTCGCCAGCATCGCCGTGGTGCTTGCCGCGGTGGTTTTCCTGCTGGCACCGCCGCGGGTCGCGGCGATGCAGCCACTGCCGCTGACCGCGACCAGCATCGCGCTCAACCCCGACGACCCCAACCAGCAGCAGGTCGGCCGGCTGCGCTACATGGGCGGGCTGGTGATCAAATCGACCAACGACGGCTTCGGCGGCCTGTCAGGGCTGCGCGCCGGCCCCGACAACCGGCTGCTCGCGGTCAGCGACACCGGCAACTGGGTGACCTTCACGACAATCGAACGCGACGGGCGGCTGGTCGGCGTCAGCGACGGCAACATCACGCCGATCCTCGACGGGGCCGGCATGCCCCCTGCCGACAAGGAAGCCGGCGATGCCGAAGCGCTCGAATGGGATCCGGCAACCGGCGACGCCATCGTCAGCTTCGAACAGGACCACCGCCTGCAATTCTACCGCGGCATCGACCCCGCCAAGCCCGATACGCTGATGCAAGCCGCGACGCAGGTGCGCCGCGACCCGGCGACGGCGAAATGGCCCGACAATGCCGGTGGCGAGGCGCTGGCACGACTGGCGAGCGGCACGCTGGCGCTGCTCAGCGAAGACGCGATGGACAATTACGACCGCCACGATCTGTTGCTCATCACCGGCAATACCACCCGTCGCCTTGGCTATGTGTCGCCCAAGGGCACGCGGCCGACCGACGCCATCCTGCTGAGCGGGCCTGATACGATCCTGGTCGTCAACCGCAGCTACAGCCCGCTCGGCGGTGTCACCGCCGTCCTCGAGATTCTCGATATCGGCGCACTGGCAAAGCTGCCCGATTCGGGCGTCGCCGGCAGCGCACAAAAGCCGGTCGCCCGGCTCGCGAAGCCGCTGACGGTCGATAACATGGAGGGCATCGCGCTGCGTCGTGAAGGCGGCCGGACGTTCGTCTATCTGGTGTCGGACGACAATTTCAATCCGATGCAGCGGACGATCCTGCTCAAGTTCGAGCTGCTGCCCGAGTGAGGATTTAGGGCCTCCGGCGGGCAGGCCTGAGGCCTGCACCCATTTGTTTGGCGCTCAACAACCGGGTGCAGGGGCTAAGCCCCTGCCCGCCGGAGGCTCTTGAAGCCTAAATCAGGCCGGATCGCGCCACATGCCCCAGAACTGCGGGCCGTCCGCGAGTTTGAAGGTGTCGGTGATGCGGAAGCCCATCGCGGTATAGATCGCCAGGTTCGATTCGGTCGCGGTTTCGAGCGCGGCGGGCAGGCCTGCTGCATCGCATTGCGCGAGCCGCGCGCGCACCGCCGCCCCGCCATAGCCCTTGCCCTGAAATTGCCGTTCGCAGCCAAGGAACGCCAGATACCAGTGCGGTGTGCGCGGGTGATGCGATTCGAGCAGGCTTTGCAGCCGCAATGCCCGTGACAGCGCGCCACCAAAGGTGGTCAGCATCGGCAGCGCCAGTCGCAGCATCGTCAGTGTTGGCGTTTGCCACTCGCCCGGCCGGCGCCAGATTGCCGCTGCTGCCCCCGTCGCTGTATCAGCATCGCCGGCGATGTTGGTCAGTGCCGGATCATTCTCGGTGCGCTGGATCAGCATGAAGAAGCGTCGCAGGCGTTCGGGACGCGTGCCGGCGTCGGGAAAGATGAAGCTCAGCGCCGGGTCATCGGCAAAGGCGTCGGCCATGATCGCGGCGACGCGGGCGCGGTCGTCGAGACTGGCGGAGCGAATCTGGATCGGCGGGCGCTGCATGGCACCATCCTAGAACGCAATGGCGGGCAAACGCAAAGCCGGCCGGGAATGACCCCGGCCGGCTTGCAGAACAGCGTTTCAGCGCGGCTTAGGCGGCGGTCGCAGCTTCGGCAGCAGCGGCGATCTTCTTCTTGATCTCGCGCTTGAGCTTGACGGCACGGTCGCTGAGCTTTTCAGCCTTGGTCTTGATCAGCCAGTTGTCGAGGCCGCCGACATGTTCGACCGAACGCAGGCCGTTCATCGAGACGCGCAGGCGCACCGAACGACCGAGAACTTCGGACATCAGCGTGACGTTCTGCAAGTTCGGCAGGAAAACCCGCTTGGTCTTGTTGTTGGCGTGGGAAACGTTGTTTCCAACCTGGCGACCCTTGGCGGTCAATTCGCAAACGCGCGACATGATGGAAGTCCTTGAACCTGATGTATCTGCGGAAAGGCGCGCGTATAGGGTAGGTGCGCGTGAAGGTCAACCCGCGACGCGGTGATAGTGCTCGAGCATCTGCCTCTTTCACCCCCGCCGCCAAGTCGCTAGACATGACGCACAAGCGCAGTCGTTGCGCCGGGTTCGTGACGGAGTGCGCATGTCCTATTTCGCCATCCATTGCATCGACAAGCCCGACAGCGCCGATTTGCGCGCTGCGACGCGTCCCGAACATCTGGCTTACATCGGCAAGATCGTCGATTCGGTGCTCGTCGCCGGCCCGTTGCTCGGACTCGACGGTGCGCCGATCGGGTCACTGCTGATCATCGACTTTGCCGATCGCAAGGCTGCGATCCAGTTCGCCGCCGACGACCCTTACGCGCTGGCCGGACTGTTCGCCAGCGTCGCCGTCACCGCGTGGAAGAAGGTCTTTCCGGCGGATTGAGCCGGTCACGGCGGGAGGGCCGAACCGATGAGCATCATCACCTCCACCCACGGCCCGGTGTTCGTCGTGCAGATTGACCGGCCGCAGGCCCGCAACGCCGTCGACCGCGCCACTGCGGCGGCGCTCTCCGATGCCTTCCGCGCCTTCGATGCCGATGATGGCCTGTCGGTCGCGGTGCTGGCGGGCACGCAGGGCAACTTCTGCGCCGGCGCCGACCTAAAGGCCGTCGCCACCGGCGGCGGCAACCGTGCCGCGCCCGATGGTGACGGGCCGATGGGGCCGACGCGGCTCCGGCTGTCGAAGCCGGTCATTGCCGCGGTCGAAGGCCATGCCGTCGCCGGCGGGCTCGAGCTGGCGATCTGGTGCGATTTGCGGGTGGCGGCGCGTTCGGCGGTGTTCGGGGTGTTCTGCCGGCGCTTCGGCGTGCCGCTGATCGACGGCGGCACGGTGCGACTGCCGCGGCTGATCGGCGCGAGCCGCGCGCTCGACATGATCCTGACCGGCCGCGCGGTCGGCGCCGAGGAAGCCTTCGCCATGGGGTTGGCCAATCGCGTCGTTGAAGACGGCACCGCGCTTGACGCGGCCATTGAACTCGCGACGCAGATCGCCGCCTTCCCGCAGACCTGCCTGCGCGGCGACCTTGCCTCGGCGCATGGCCAATGGACGCTTAACGAAGCTGACGCGATTGCCGCCGAGTTCGCGCTTGGCGCTGCGACGTTGGCGAGCGGCGAATCGGTCGCCGGGGCGCAGCGCTTCAGCCGCGGCGAAGGCCGTTCGGGGCGCTTCTAGTCTGTGTTGAATGGCCGCTTGGCGCGCGGCGAAGTTTACAGTCTTGCCCGAAAACTTCGTCGCGGGCCGCAGACCAGTTTCAAATGCGCAACCATCACACAACCTATTTGGCGTGATTTGTCAAAGTCGTGCCCAAGAAAAAGCCGGCCTTGCCCCCATGGGGCAAGGCCGGCCAGATGCAGCGCCGGCAGACCGGCGCGGCGTTTTAGAAGTTGAAGCCGACCGCAGCGCCGTAGCGACGCGGATCAACCGTGAAGATGTTGCTGAACAGCCCCGACGAGGCGTCGGTCACGTAGATACCGGTGATCGCCGAATTGTCGAGGAGGTTCTGGACAAAGCCACGGATGTACCAGCGGTTGTTGGCGCCGTTGATCTGCGCTTGCAGGTTGATCGTGGTGTAAGCCGGCATCTGGTCAGCAAAGCTGTTCTGGATTCGGCCGTAGGCGTTGCCGGTGAAGTTCAAGTCACCGCGCACCCACCCATTCATGTTCGCGCCGATGTCGAAGTTGTACTGCGCACCAACTGCAAACTTGAACTCTGGCGAGTTCTGCAGCTGGTTGCCACTGAGATCGACATCGACACCCGTCGGGACGATGACCGATCCGTCACCCTGGGTGATGTAGTGGAACGGCAGCGGGCCGGTTGGCGCGTTGAACAATGTCCGCAGTGCCGGCGACGGGTTGGCGATGGCGCTGGCGAGCGCCGAACAATAGCTGAACGCGCCCGTGGTCTGCGTGCCGGGAACCGGCGTGGTGCCCTTGAAGCCGCCGGGCAGTGTTGCGTTGACGGTGTTGACCAGCAGGTTGGCACCGGCAGCATTGCCCGAGACTGTCGGCTGGACGATGCAGTTGGCACCGGCACCCGCGAGCGAAGCATCCTTGATGATGACGGTATCGCTGCGGCCGCCGCTCGGATCACGCGAATCGGGGATCGCCAGATCCTTGATCGACGTGTGCAGGTAGCTGAAGTTGGCGTTGAGCTGCAGCGCCGGCGACGGCTGGATGACGAACTCGGCTTCGAGGCCGTAAACCGTCGCATCGGTGTTGTCGTTGAACGACGAACGCGCGATGATGCGGCTGATCTGCATGCCCTGATAGTCATAGTAGAAGCCGGTCAGGTTAGCCTGCAGCGTGCCGTTGAACGCCCGGTTCTTCCAGCCGATTTCAAACGCATTGACGTGCTCTGCACCGAAGTTGACCTTTGCGTCGGTGATGACCGCCGGGTTGAAGCCCGGGTTGATACCGCCCGACTTGTAGCCACGCGAATACGAGGCGTAGACCATCGTCTGGTCGGTCCAGCTGAGCGTCGGCGTCCATTGCAGCAAGATGCGACCGGTGCCCGCCGTCTGGTCGAGGTGCGGCGTGCGATAGGTGATCTTGTTCGAAATGTCCTGCGTGCCGAGCGGCGTGGCGCCAAGGTTGAACAGCGGGTTGGGCTGGGCATCCTCGACATATTTGCTGTCGGAGGTGTAGCGCGCCCCGATGGTCAGCTTGAGGGTTTCGGTTGCCTGCCAATAGCCTTCGCCGAACAGTGCCCAGGCGTTGAGCGTGTAGAGTTGCGTACGGCTATCAAAGTACGGCGCGCCTAGGCCAGCCTTGGCGGCGCCGGTGAACAGCAGCGAGGCATAATCGAGCCCGGTGGCGATGACCGCATAGTCGCCCTTCGATTGGAAGTTCAGATAGTTGCCGCCAATCAGGAAGTTGAACGGACCATCGAGCGTCGAATTGAGGTGGGCTTCACCCGACCACTGGTGGCTGGTACCGCTGGCGACGTCATACTGGTTCTGGCGATCATAGCAGCTGTTGTACTTGCCACCGATATAACCGACCATGGTCTGGTCATATTGCGACAGGCACATCTGGCCCTGATTGTTGAAGATCGCCTGCGACTTGCCGGGGAAGACCGTGTCGAGCCAGAATTTGTTCTTCGCAATCGTCGTCTGGACGTCGTTGACGCTCAGGCTGTAGTCCATCCGCGAATCGAACGAGTTCTGCGAATAGCCGCCGATCAGCGATAGCGTCGCCTTTTCGAAGGCATAGTCGACATTGCCCATCACCGTCAGGCCGTTGCCTTGATAGGTCGGCGTATAGAGCGTGTAGACTTCGCGGTCGCTCGTCGGGACGATGGCGTTGGTCTTGATGTTCGGACCGTAAAGGCTGCCGAGCGCGACAAGCGGGGCCAAGCCGCCGAAGACGCTGGCCAGCGCTTCCTGGCTGGCCAGGATCGAGCCGGCGGTGGCGTTGGCATTAACCGGCTGATAGGCCAGACCGTTCGGCGAGCAGCCGAGCACGCCGGTCGGATCGTTGACGCAAAGCTGCTTCTGCGCACGCGTGCGGCTTGAGTCTTCGGAGCCGTAGCCGACCATTACGTCAACCGTCAGCTTTTCCGTGGGTTCCCAATGCACCGAGCCGCGCAGCGAGTAGTTGTCACGACCGTCGATGTCCTCGTTGTTCCACAGGTTGGTCGTGTAGCCGTCGCGCTTGATGTAGATGCCGGCGGCGCGGATCGCGAGCTTGTCGTTGATCGGGAAGTTGAACATGCCGGTCAGCTTGATGCTGTTGTAATTACCGTATTCGAACTCGCCGAACGCCTGCAGGCCCTTGGTGCTGGCCTTGTTGGTAATGAAGTTGACGACGCCGGCGGTGGCGTTGCGGCCGAACAGCGTGCCTTGCGGGCCACGCAGCACTTCGACGCGCTGCATGTCGAAGATTTCGGTGGTGACCAGGCCGGGTGCAACCAGCGGCATATCGTTGATGTGGATGCCGACGCCGCTATCGCCCGATGTCGATACCGCCGTGGTGCCGACGCCGCGAATGGCGAGGTTCGAGCCACCGAAGTTGGTGGCGGTGAAGGTGGTGTTGGGGATCGACTGGACCAGTCGCTGCGTATCGGTAATCTGCCGTGCCTCGAGCGCCTGGGCATTGAATGCCGTCACCGCGATTGGCACCGATTGCAGGTTCTGAGCGGTACGCGTTGCCGTGACGATGATTTCGGAAATGCCTGTTGTTTCCGTAGCGGCCGCAGCCTTGCCGATGGGTGCATCGGGTGCCGGCGTCTGCGCCAGCGCCGAAGATGCAGCCAGAAGCCCAAACATCGAAGCACTCGCGATCAGCGCGAGCCGCATGGAAGATGCCGACGGTGATGTAATGCCAGATTGGCGCAGTGTCATAGAGTGTCTCCCCCAGGATGAACCTGTTTGGGGACAGTGCTCCAATTTCTACGCCGCGTTTTTGGCGCGCCGTGACGGAGCTTTAAGTCCCCGTGTCATCCAGACCGAAGTGGCCTGAACTGGAGAGAGTGTAGAGGATAATTCGCAGACGACAATACGGATTGAACATTTATTGTAACATGCCGGTTGTATATGGTTTTGCTCATCGCGCGCCGAAATATTTCATTGTAAAACAACGACTTGTTTTTTTCAGCTAGCCGCAGATGATGCCCTGAGCGTGCACCGCGCCACCCAGCCTCTCACGCACGTCGACGCCGGGAGCATCGAGCCACTCGGTCATCGCCGCACGCAGCGGCGCCAGTTTGGCCGAGCGGAACATGGCTTTGAGCGGGCCGATGGCGGCGGGTGTCACCGACAGCCGTTCGACGCCGATGGCGGCCAGCGCCAGCGCCTCCAACGGCCGCCCGCCCATCTCGCCGCAGACGGTGATCGGAATTCCTGCTGCATCACCGGCACGCACGACGCGACGCAGGAAGCGCAGGATGGCAGGCGACAACCAGTCGTAGCGGTCGGCGAGCATCGGGTTGGCGCGGTCGGCGGCGAACAGGAACTGCGTCAGGTCGTTGGTGCCTATCGACAGAAAATCGATCTTCGGGAACAGCACGTCGAGGCATTCGGCGAGCGCCGGCACTTCGAGCATCGCACCGTAGCGGATTTTCGCCGGCTGCGGCCGCCCCGAACGCTCTAGCCATTTGCGCTGTTCCTCGACCAGCGCCTTGGCCGCATCGAACTCCCACGGCTCGCTGATCATCGGGAACATGATGTTGAGCGTGCGGCCGGCGGCGGCATCGAGCAGCGCGCGCGCCTGCACCTTCATCAGCCCGTCGCGGCCGAGCGCCAACCGGATGGCGCGCCAGCCCATCGCCGGGTTTTCCTCGGCCTCGGTCTCCTCGCGCATGTAGGGCACCGATTTGTCGCCGCCGATATCGACGGTGCGGAACGTCACCGGGCGGTCGCCTGCCGTCTCCAGAATGGAACGATACAGCGCGGTCTGGCGCTCACGGCGCGGCAATGTCGCGGCGACCAGGAACTGGAACTCGGTGCGGAACAGCCCGATACCGTCGGCGTTGGTCTGTTCGAGCGCCGCGGCGTCATCGCGCAGCCCGGCGTTCATCAGCAGCGTCATGCGCGTGCCGTCGAGCGTTTCCGCCGGCAGCTCGCGCAGCGCCGCATACTCGGCCTGGCGCTTGGCCTTGAGCGCGCTCGTCGCTTCGAACGAGCGCAGCATCTGCGCGCTCGGCCGTACAAACAGCGCACCGGCGCCGCCGTCGAGCAGCAGCTCGTCGCCGTCGGCGATGGTGGTGCGCAGGTCGCGGACGCGGCCGAGCACCGGGATGCCCATGGCGCGCGCGACGATGGTGACGTGCGCGGTCAGCGAGCCTTCCTCGAGCACGACGCCCTTCAGGTAGCGCTTGTCATATTCGAGTAGTTCGGCGGGGCCGAGGTTGCGCGCCAACAGGATGGTTTCGGTGCGCAGGCCGAGCTGCGCAGCCGTGCCCAGCTGCCCCGAAACAATGCGCAGCAGCCGGTTCGACAGATCGTCGAGGTCGGTCAGCCGCTCGCGCAGATAGGGATCGTCGATCGAGCGCATGCGCGCGCTGGTGCGCTGCTGGACGCGCTGGATCGCGGCTTCGGCGGTCAGGCCGGAATCGATCGCCTCGTTGATGCGCCGCGACCAGCCTTCGTCATAGGCGAACATCTTGTAGGTTTCGAGGATCTCGTCGTGATCGCCCGCCGCGCTGAATTCGGCCTGGCCCATCATCTTGTCGATCTGCTCGCGCATCCGGATGAAGGCATTGTAGACGCGCGCGCGCTCGACTTCGACGTCTTCGGCGACCGTATGCTCGACCACGACACGCGGCTGGTGCAGCACCGCGACGCCGCGCGCCAGCCCGTCGACCAGCTTGAGTCCGCCAAGCCGCACCGAGCCGGTCGCCTGTGCGCGGGCGCGCGCCACCTGCGCGTCATCGACGAGCCCGGCACCGGCGATGAGTTCGGACAGCACCATCGCGACGGTCTGCAGTGCCTCGATTTCGACATCGTCATAGTCGCGCGGCTCGCGGTGTTGGACGCACAGCACGCCGACCGAGGCTTCGCGCCGGACAATGGGCACGCCGGCAAAGCTGTGGAAAATATCTTCGCCGGTTTCGGGGCGATAGGCGAAGTCGGGATGCTCGCGCGCCTCCGCCAGATTAAGCGGCTCGCGGCTCGCGGCAATGGTACCGACAAGGCCCTGCCCGAGCGCCAGCTTGGTAACATGCACGGCATCCTGCGCCAGCCCCTTGGTGGCGTAGAGCTCAAGCACGCCGTCGCGCAGCAGATAGATCGACGCAACTTCGGACGTCAGCTGTTCAGCGACGACGGCAACGACCTGGTTGAGCTTGGCCTGCGCCCCGGCCTTCGAGGCCATGACATCATGCAGCCGCCGCAGAATCTCGCGCGCGCCGCTTGCAGCGATCATGACGTGGCACCGTTCATGCGGCGCGCCTTGCCAGCGCCGCTTCGGCGTCGGTGACCAGCTCTGCGATGACATCGGCGACGGGGACTTCGGCGGTGACCATGCCGACCGACTGGCCCGCCATCAGCGAGCCGCCTTCGACATCACCGTCGATGACCGCGCGGCGCAGGGCGCCCGCCCAATAGTGCTCGATTTCAAGCTGGCCGGCGGCCAGATCCATTTCGCCCGCGTCGATGCGCGCGGCGACGTCGCGCTGCTTTTCGGTGAAGGCTTCGGTGCCGGCGTTTTTCAATGCGCGCACCGGAATGACGGGCAATCGCGGGTCGAGCTGCACCGATGCCACGGCTTCGCGCGCCGAAGCACGGATGAAGGCCTTTTTGAACGCCGGATGCGCGATGCTTTCGCTGCACGCGGCAAAGCGCGTCCCCAATTGCACGCCGCTCGCGCCCATTTCGAGATAGGCCGCAATAGCATTGCCGCGGCCGATGCCGCCCGCGACGAACACCGGCACATCGGTGATGACCGGCAGGATTTCCTGCGCCAGCACCGAGGTGCTGACCGGGCCGATATGGCCGCCGGCTTCGGAACCTTCGATGACCAGTGCATCAGCGCCGGTGCGCACCAGCTTCTTCGCCAGCGCGGCAGTCGGCGCAAAGCACATCAGCTTGGCACCAGAGGCTTTGATCGCCTCCATTGCAGGTGCCGACGGCAGGCCGCCCGCCAGCACGATGTGGCTGACCTTGTGCGCTGCGCAGACGCCGATCAGCTCGATCAGCTGCGGATGCATGGTGATCAAATTGACCCCGAACGGCTTGGTGGTCAGCGCCTTGGTCGCCGCAATCTCCTTGTCGAGCAGCTCGACCGGCATCGCGCCGCAGGCGATGACACCGAAGCCGCCCGCGTTCGAGATCGCGCTTACCAGATGCCGCTCGCTGACCCAGCTCATCGCGCCCGCCATTATCGCATAGCGGCTGCCGAGGAACGCGGTGCCGCGCGCCATCAACGCATCGAGGTGCGGGGTCGGGTTCAAGCTGCCGCGTCCAGACCGTAGGCGGTGTGCAGCACGCGCACCGCGAGTTCGGTATATTCCTCGGCGATCAGCACGCTGACCTTGATTTCGGACGTGGTGATCGCCTGGATGTTGATGCCGCGATCGGCGAGCGCCTTGAACATGGTGACGGCGACTCCGGCATGGCTTTTCATGCCGACGCCGACGACCGAAATCTTCGCCACCGCATCGTCCGACAGCACCTCGGCATAGCCGATTTCGGGCTTGATTGCCGCGAGCACATCGAGTGAGCGCACCAGTTCGGTGCGCGGCACGGTGAAAGTCACGTCGGTGGTCTTCGACGCGTGCGCGATATTCTGCACGATCATGTCGACGTTGATGCTGGCGTCCGCCAGCGGGCCGAAAATCGCCGCGACGGCACCGGGCTTGTCGGGCACGCCGACGACGGTGACCTTAGCTTCGTTGCGGTTGTAGGCGACGCCCGCGATCAGTTCCTGTTCCACGATTTCATCCTCATCTACGACCATGGTACCGGGTGCGTCCGAGAAACTCGACAGCACCTGGACGCGAACCTTTTCCTTCATCGCGAGCTCGACCGAGCGCGTCTGCAATACCTTGGCACCGACGCTGGCGAGTTCGAGCATTTCCTCATAGGTGATGCGGTCGAGCTTGCGGGCGCGCGGCACGATGCGTGGGTCGGTCGTGTAGACGCCGTCGACATCGGTGTAGATGTCGCAGCGGTCGGCCTTCAATGCCGCCGCCAATGCCACTGCCGAGGTATCCGAGCCGCCACGCCCGAGCGTGGTGATCCGGTTGTCCGCCGTCAGCCCCTGGAACCCCGGCACAACCGCGACTTCACCGCCGGCCATCGCCTTGAGCACGGCCGTCGTATCAATATCCTGGATGCGCGCCGAGCTGTGCGCGTCCGAGGTCGAAATCGGCAGCTGCCAGCCAAGCCATGACCGCGCCTTCAATCCCGCCGACTGCAGCGCAATCGCCAGCAACCCCGACGTCACCTGCTCGCCACTGGCGACGACGACGTCATACTCGCGCGGGTCGGCGAGCGCCGAAGCCTCGCGGCAGAACCCCACCAGCCGGTCGGTTTCACCCGCCATCGCCGAGACAATGACAGCGACTTCGTTGCCGGCTTCGACTTCGCGTTTGACGCGCGCCGCCACGCCGCGGATTCGTTCGATCCCGGCCATCGACGTGCCGCCAAATTTCATCACGATACGCGCCATGGTGGTCTGTCGATTCCTCTGCGGCGATTGGGGTGCTTGAACAGTTGCGGCTCCTGATAGAAAGATGGCCGCAACATGGCAAGCAACGCCCGAAGGCAGGAACACCCCAATGCAGTCGAATTCATCTGCTGACGGCGCCACCAGCATCGACCCTGCCGAAGCCGCGTTCTTCGGCAAGCTCGCCGATGACTGGTGGAATCCCGCGGGCAGTTCGGCAATGCTGCACCGCGTCAATCCGCTGCGGCTGGGCTACATCCGTGACGCGGCGTGCCGTCAGTTCGGGCGCAGCACGCGCGACCGCACGCCGCTGGCCGGCCTGCTCGCGCTCGACATCGGCTGCGGCGCCGGACTGGTCACCGAGCCGCTGGCGCGTATGGGCGCGACCGTCGCCGGCATCGATGCTGCACCCGAAAACATCGCCGTGGCGCGCAGCCATGCAGCGGCGATGCAGCTCGCCGTCGACTACCGCGCCACCTCGGTCGAGGCTCTCGCGGGCACCGGCGCGCAGTTCGACCTGATCACCTGCCTCGAAGTCATCGAGCATGTTGATGACCGCGCTGCGTTCTTTGCGGCGATTGCGACGCTGCTTGCACCCGGCGGGTTGCTGGTATTTTCGACGCCCAACCGCACGCCGCTGTCGCACGCGACTCTGATCGTCGGTGCGGAATGGTTGCTGCGCAGCATTCCGCGCGGCGCCCATGACTGGCAAAAGTTCATGACGCCCGACGAGGTGACCGATGCGCTGGCCGAAGCCGGGCTGTCGGTCACCGACGTGCAGGGCATGACATGGCGGCCGGGGACGGGTTTCGTCCTCGGCCGCGAGGTATCGGTCGACTATTTCGGAACGGCGGTGCGCTCCGCCTAGTAGAACAGCCCGCGCACGCTACTGGCGATGACGCCGTTGGCAGTAGTAACGAGCAACGCATCATTACCGACGCGAATCCAGCGCGTGCCGGTCCACGCCGGGCTCAGGCGATACTGGGTCGGATTGGCGATCCAGTAGCGCGATGAGTCGCGGTAGGCGCGCGGCAGATAGACGCCTGAAACCCAGACGCGCTCGGTATAACCGAACGGCTTCGAATAGCCGCCGACCTGGTAGCGGTTACCGTCATAGCGCCAGTCGCGCTGCTTGTTGTCGTTGCTGTAGCCATAGACGCGCTGGTCGTTGCGGCCCTGATTGTAGTTGCCGTCATTATAGTTGCGGTCGTCATTGTTGCGGTCGCGCTGCGCCTGATATTGCGCGCGGCGCTCGCTATCGGCTTGCGCGTCGCGCTGGGCATCACGCTGCGGGTCGCGCTGCGCGTCACGCTGGGCATCGCGCTGCGGATCGCGCTGGGCGTCACGCTGCTGGTCACGCTGCTGGTCGCGCTGGTCGTTCTGACGCGGATCGACCTGCTGGATGCCGTTAGGACCGACCTGATAGGTGATCTGCGCGAGCACCGGGCTGGCCATCGTCGTCAGCAGCAGCGCCGAAATGAAAATCTTACGCATGGGATACTCCGAAGCTGCCGGCCAGTTGCGTGCCATGGCGACACGCCTGTGCCAGCCGGCTCGCGCTCAACGCACCATGCCGGATTCGGTTCCGTCAGCCAGCGTAGTTGATCAGCACCCCCGCCAATGCGCCCAAGCCGAGCACCGCGCCCATGCCGAGCCGGGTGCGTGTCAACAGCAGCAACGCCGCCAACGCCAGAGCACCGGCAACCCAGTCGAACCCACCCGACGGCACCCACAGCCGCAACGGCCCGACCCGCAGCGCATCGACCTCGGCAAACAGCACATGCAGCGCGAACCATACCGCCAGATTGGCCATGACGCCGACCACCGCCGCGGTAATCGCTGCCAACGCCGCCGCCAACGCCGGTCGCGCGGTCAGCCGGTCGAGGTGCGGCGCCAGCGTGAAAATCCACAGGAACGACGGCGCGAACGTCACCCACAACACCATGCCCATGCCGAGCCATAGCCCGCCTGCGATACCGAACCCCGCGCCGGCAATGCCGCCGACAAACTGGAACACCAGCACCAGCGGCCCTGGCGTGGTTTCAGCAAGGCCGAGGCCATCGAGCATCTGTGCCGGCGTCAGCCAGCCTTGCCCTTCCACAGCATGCTGCGCGACATAGCTCAGTGCCGCATAGGCGCCGCCGAACGTCACCGCTGCCATTCGCGCGAAGAAGCTGCCGATCTGAGTCAGCGGATGCGCCGGCCCGAACACCAGCGCCGACATCAAAATCGGCGCCGCCCATACCGCGCCCCAGCCGAGCGCCGTGGCGAGCGACGCACGCCACGACGCCGGCGGCAGCGGCGTCGGATCATGCAGATTGCCACGGCCGCGCCAGCCGCCGATCAGTGCCGCGGCGAGCACCACCAGCGGAAATGGCGCATCGAAGAAGAACAGCGCAACAAACGCCGTGACCGCGAGCGCCCAGCCCTGCACACCGTGCAGCGCGCGCTGCGCAATCCGCAGCAGCGCCTGCGCCACCACCGCAAGCACCACCGCCTGCACGCCGTAGAAAAGCGCTGCTACCCACGGCAGCGTGCCGAAACTGAGATAGGCCCAGGTCAGCAGCGCCATCACCGCTGCACCGGGCAGCACGAACAGCCCGCCGGCAATCAACCCGCCACGCACCCCGTGCAGACGCCAGCCGCACCATGTCGCGAGTTGCTGCGCTTCGGGGCCGGGCAGCAGCATGCAGAAATTGAGCGCACGCAGGAACGCCGCCTGTTCAATCCAGCCGCGGCCATCGACCAGCTCGCGCTGCATCTGCGCGATCTGCCCCGCCGGCCCGCCGAAGCTCAGCCAGCCGATGCGCCAGAAGCTGCGCGTCAGCGCCGAAAGTGACGGTCGGGTCATGCACCTGACATGGCACAGCAATGATGACAGAGCCATGATGGCGATTTGACTTCGGTCGCGCCGGCAGTCAGTCTCGCGTCAGCAGCGGGGGCTCCACATGACAAACAAGACTGCGGCACAGCCGGCCGAACTCGAACGCGTTTTCGGCGCAGGGGCGCTGACGTTGATCGGCATCGGCTCGGTCATCGGCGCCGGCATCTTCGTTATCACCGGGCAGGCCGCCGCCGCGCATGCCGGCCCGGCGATCATGGTCAGCTTCATCATCGCCGGGCTGGTCTGCGTGTTCAGCGCCCTGTGCTACGCCGAAATGACGGCGATGGTGCCGACCGCGGGCTCGGCCTATGCCTTCACCAAGGAGGCCTTTGGCCGGGCCACCGGCTGGTTCATCGGCTGGGCACTGGTGGCGGAATATCTGTTTGCCGGCTGCGCGATCGCCATCGGCTGGTCGGCATACATGCAGGGCGTCATCGGCGATTTCGGCATCCATCTGCCCGCCGCCTGGGCGAGTTCGCCGCTGACGATGGAGGGCCAGTCGCTGCGCCTGACCGGCGCCATCGTCAACCTGCCAGCGGTGCTGATCATCCTTGCGGTGACGCTGTCGCATCTGGCGGGGACGCGCGAGTCGGGGAAGCTCAACGTCATCATGGTGTGGATCAAGCTGTCGGCGGTGCTGCTGTTTATCGGCTTCGGGCTGGCGCATGCCGATCCTCACAACTGGGTGCCGTTCGTGCCGTCGCTCGAAACGCACCCCGACGGCAGCACCGCGTATGGGCTAAGCGGCGTGTTTGCCGCCGCCGGTATCGTGTTCTTCGCCTATCTCGGTTTTGATGCACTGGGCACGGCCGCGCAGGAAACACGCAACCCGCAACGTGACCTGCCGATCGCGATTCTGGCGACGCTCGGCATTTCGACCTTGCTCTATATCGGGGTTTCCGCCGCAATGACCGGGCTAGCCGATTTCCGCACATTGGGCACCGACGCGCCGATTACCACCGCGATTGCCGCCGCCGGACCGTCGCTCGCCTGGCTCAAGACCTATGTCGGCGTCGCGGTGACGATCGGGCTGTGGGCGGGCTTGTGGGCGGTGGTCTTCGCGCTTTCACGGCTGCTGATGTACTTTGCCAACGACGGCCTGCTGCCGGCGCGCATCGGCGCCATCGATCCGGTGCGCAAAGTCCCGCGCGCCAGCCTGTGGTTGACCGCCGTGCTGGCGATGATTGTCGCGGGCACCTTGCCGATCAGCCTGCTCGGCGAGCTGATTTCAACCGGCACACTGATGGCGTTCGCCACCGTCTGCGCCGCGGTGCTGTGGCTGCGCCGCACCCAGCCCGATCGGCCAAGGCCGTTCCGCGTGCCGCTGGTCGGTCTCGTCGTGCCGCTCGGCATCGCCGCGTGCCTGTTCCTGCTCGCCAGCATGGGCGGCTATGCGGTCGCGCGCATCCTCGGCTGGCAGGTCATCGGGCTGGGCGTGCTACTGCTGTCAGCCCGCGCAAGGCGCTAAACTATCGGGTGCAGGGGCAAGCCCCTGCCCGCCGGAAGCCCTTAAACCTTACAGGAAGCGCGCCACGACGTCGCGGTAGCTGCGGCTAACCTTGACCTGCGTGCCCGACCCCAGCACCAGAAAGCATTCGCCATTGGTGTGCGGCTTGACCGATTTGACGTTGTCGAGGTTGACGATTGTCGAGCGGTGGATGCGCTGGAATTTGCGCGGGTCGAGGCGCTTGTCGAGGTCCTTCATCGTTTCGCGCAGGATCAGCGTCTGGTCGGCGGTGTAAATGCACATATAGTCGCCCGCCGCATCGATGCGTTCGATGTCGGCGACTTCGACGCGGAAGATCTGGCCGCGGTCCTTGATGTTGATGACCTTTTCGAAGCGGCTCGATGCCGGTTCGTCGGCGGCGGCGGCCATGTCTTCGGGCAGCGCTTCGGGAGCG
Organism: Glacieibacterium arshaanense; assembly: GCF_004681125.1. GTDB lineage: Bacteria > Pseudomonadota > Alphaproteobacteria > Sphingomonadales > Sphingomonadaceae > Polymorphobacter_A > Polymorphobacter_A arshaanense. The sequence goes on along the minus strand of NZ_SIHO01000003.1, from coordinate 401,839 downwards.
ACGGCTTCGAGGATTTCCTTGAGCCGGCCGCTTTCCTCGCAGCTGCGCTTTTCGGTCAGGCGCTGGCGGACGCGCTCGATGGTCGCGGCGAGCCGGTCTTCGTCGACGGGCTTCATCAGATAGTCGACGGCATGGGCTTCGAATGCCTTGAGCGCGTGCTCGCCGTAGGCGGTCACGAAAACGAAAAGCGGCGGCTCGATGTCGGCGAGGCCGCTGACCACCGAAAAGCCGTCGAAGCCCGGCATCTGGATGTCGAGAAACACCAGATCGGGCTTCAACGTGCGGATGGCGCGGATCGCTTCACGGCCATTGGCGCAGCGTTCGACGATTTCGATGTCTTCAAATGCGCCGAGGCGCAGTTCGAGCCCTTGAATGGCCAGTCGCTCGTCATCGACGAGGATCGTCCGGATTGGCATGATTGACGTCCTTGGGTGCAGTTACTCGGGTTTGCCCCCCGGGGTCGTTGCAGCGGCCACACTAGCCGAATTCGGCCGCGTGTCCAAGATTTGGTACGGAATATCGACGAGCACGATCAGACCGTGCGGCACATTCTCCGCAATTTCAAAGCGTTGGTCGCTGCCGTAGGCTTGCTGCAAACGGTCGCGAATGTTGGCGAGGCCAACACCAGTCCCTGAAGTGGTGGCGGGAAGCTCGTCCTGCAAGGGCGCTTCGCCCAGGCCCGGGCCGGTGTCGGTGACAGTGACGATCAGCCGTTCGCCCATAACGCGGGCATCGATATGGATCTCGGCGCCCTCCTCCATCGGCGTCACCGCATATTTGATGGCGTTCTCGACGATCGGCTGGAGCAGCAGCGACGGGATGCGGCCTTCCAAGGCTTCGGGGGTGACATCGAAGCGCGTGCGCAGCCGATCTTCGAAGCGCGTGCGCTCGATTTCGAGGTAGAGTTTGAGCGCCTCGATCTCCTGCGCCACCGTCGCCAGCCCCTCGCGTTCGCCGACGAGGCTGTAGCGCAGGAACGAGCTCAGCCGCGACAGCATGGCATTGGCGCGCGCCGTATCCTTGAGCAGCACCAGCGTCGAGATCGAATTGAGCGTGTTGAACAGGAAATGCGGGTTGAGCTGGTAGCGCAACATTTCGAGCTGCGCCGAGTTGGCCTGCGCCGCGACCTTGAGCATGCGCTCGGACTGCGCCGACAGTAGCAGGTAATAGTTGATGCCGTAATAGAGCCCGGTCCAGGCGCCGAGCACCGAGAAGTCGAGCAGGATGGCGCCGAGAAACTCGATGCCCTGCGGTCGCCAGCCGGGCTCATAGAAGGTCGCGTGCGCCCAGACCTCGATCACCGAGAACAGCGCCGAGGCGCCACCTAGAATCAGCAGCGACAGCGTCCACACATAGACCGGCTTCATGCGGATGATGCGGCGATAGGCGGCCGCCATCAACAGCGTCAGCGAAAACCCCGTCGCGGTCACGATGATCGTCGGCAGGATGAAAGTAAGCCCCATGCGGTTGGCGAGCCCGCCCAGCGCGCGCAACAGTAGATACGCCGACCATCCGCCGCCCTGGAGGATCCAGAACGCACGGTTCTTGTCGGCGAAAAAGCCCTGGTTGCGAAGCTGTTCGAGCGCCATCCGGCAATGCTAGCAGCTAAACGCCCGAAATGCCCAATCCCGGACTTAGTCTTCGGGGGCGATGGTGACCTTCAGGCCGTCGAGCGCCGGCGTGAAGTTGATCTGGCACGACAGCCGCGACGTCGCGGTGCGGTGGTCGGAGCTGCCGAGCAACTCGTCTTCGTCAGGGCTCGGCTTGCCGACGCGTTCCGACCACGCCGGGTCGACCACGACATGGCAGGTGGCGCAACTGCAGCAGCCACCGCACAGCGCCAGCAATTCGTCAAAGCCGGCGTCGCGGATGATCTCCATCACCGACAGGCCCGGCTGCGCGGCGACTTCGGTGGCGGCGCCGCCCCGGTTGACGACGGTGATCTTGGTCATGCTCGGTGTCCTGTCGACTGCAAGTTGCGCATTGCCTATTAACGCGCGGGGCGGCTTGTTCAAGTCGCCAAGTCAAACGAGGGCTGACCGATGGGACTGACTGCTGCGCAATTGCGCGCCGGACTCGATGCTGTTGCGGCAGACGATTCGCGAATCGCCGCCGCCATCGCCCGCGTCGGCTACCCCGAAGAACGTATCCGCGGCCGTGGCATGGTGACGCTGCTGCGCACGATTGTCGGCCAGCAAGTGTCGTTCAAGGCCGCCGACAGCATCTGGGCGAAATGCGCCGGCATCGTCGGCGACGTCGAGGATCCGACCGCTTGGCTGGCGCGCAGCGACGAGGAATTGCGCGCCGGCGGGCTGTCGCGGCAGAAAATCGGCTATATGCAGAGCCTCGCGCACGCCACCGCCAGTGGCGCACTCGACTTTGATGCACTGCCCGCCGATGACGAGGCTGCCATCGCGCAACTCGTTGAAGTTAAAGGCATCGGACGCTGGTCGGCGGAGATCTATCTGTTGTTTTCCGAAGGCCGCACCGACATCTGGCCGGCGGGCGATCTGGCGGTGCAGATCGAGACCGGCCGTATCCTCGGACTCGATGCGAAACCGTCGGAAAAGTTAACGCGCACGCTGGCCGAAAGCTGGGCCCCCCACCGCGGATCGGTCGCGGTGTTTATGTGGCATCACTACAAGACCGCGGTAATATGAACGACATTTTGCGGCTGTAGACTCTTTGCCACAGGTCGCCGTAAAATCATATTAACGATAACATGCATTTACACGGTGGATTGATCATGCCACCGTAAAAGCGCTCGAATCACGGAGGGGTTATTTGTGCGTAAACGTATTTTGATCGCATCGGCGTTGGCTTCGTCAACGGTCGCATACACGCCGGCAACCGCCACGGTTGCGACGATTGCCATCTACAATCAGGTCGTCACCGGCTCGACGATGCGCTGGGTGCGCGCGCCCAGCGGTGTTGGCGGACAGCTGTACACTATCTCCTCATCGGGCAGCACGACACCGGGTGCCGCGTCGGTGGATTTCAGCTTCCTCAAGCCGGTGCTCGCAGCACTGGGCCCGGTTGCCTCCAAGCTGACCTTGACCGCAACGTCGTCGGTCGCCGCGACGCCGGTGGCGTCGTTCCTCGCGCAGACGCCGGTGAACGGCAGCTTTGCCTTCACCTATGCCGGCGCAGCGCCGCTGACCGTGGGCTTTACGACGTATAACACCGGCGCCAACCTGCTCAGCGGAACGTTCACCAACGCCACCATCGTCGGCGGCACCGGCGGCACTTCGGGCAGCTTCTCGGCGTCGACCGGCGCCGGCAGCATCATCGCGCTGGCGTCTGATTTCCTCGATTTCAGCGGCGCGACCAACTTCGATTTCTCGATCGGCTTCAACGCGATGACCAGCCCGTTCGGCGTGACGAATGCTCAGAAGGCACTCAATAGCTTCCGCGGCGCCACCGGCGGCTCGTTCGGCAGCGATTCGGCAACGGTCACCGCGACCATCCCCGAACCCGCCAGCTGGGCGCTGATGGTGACCGGCTTCGGCGGCCTTGGTGTCGCGTTGCGCCGTCGCCGCAAGCAGGTCGTTACCGCCTGATTTTCGCGGGCTGACAGCTTCTGTCCTATCCATGCGGCGTGACCGGTCTGGTCACGCCGCAGTTTTATGTGCAGGACAGCAGCCATGATCGACCGCATCGCCAGCCATTCGAACGCTACCATCAAGCGTATCCGCGCCTTGCGCGACAAAAAGTTCCGCCGCCTCGAGGGCCGCTTCCTTGCCGAAGGGCTGCGCATCCTGACCGAAGCGCTCGAAGCCGGCGTCGTCCCCGAAATCCTGGTGTTTGCCGAGGGCGCACACGGCCACCCGCTGGTCGAGGCGCTGATCGGCGCCGTCGAAGCCTCAGGCGGGCAGGTCATCGAAACCAGCCGCGACATCCTCCACAAGATTACCGAGAAGGACAATCCGCAGGCGGTCGTCGGCGTCTATCGCCAGAACCCGACGCTGCTGGCCTCGGTCGACCGCAACAGCGCGTCGATCTGGGTGGTCTGCGAATCGCTCAAGGACCCCGGCAACCTCGGCACCATCCTTCGCACCTGCGATGCGGTCGGCGCCGGCGGCGTCATCCTGCTCGATGCATCGTGCGATCCGTTCAGCGTCGAATCGGTGCGCGCTTCGATGGGCGCATTGTTCACGCAGACGATCGTGCAGAGCGACGGGCCAGGATTTTTCCGCTGGCTGCGCCAAGGCCCCGGCATGCTCGTCGGTGCCTCGCTAAACTCCGACACCGACTATCAGGCGGTGACGTACACCGCGCCGACCTTTGTATTCATGGGCAACGAGCAGTCGGGGCTGCCGCCCGAATATGAGGAAGCCTGCGACGCGCTGGTCAAGCTGCCGATGCGCGGCAAGGCCGATTCGCTCAATGTCGCGGTGGCGACCGCGGTGCTGCTCTACGAAGTGCTCAACCAGCAGCGCCGCGGAACCGTGGCGTAGTTGCAGCGTTGAACGGGTCAACCCGCTGCAAGGACGCGTACATGACCCGAATCGTTTATGAAGTTGTCGAACATGATGGCGGCTGGACCTACAAGGTCGGCGACGTGTTCACCGAAACCTATGCGACGCACGCCGAAGCAACGCGCGCTGCCGAAGCCGCTGCGATAGAACATGGCCTGTCGGGCGATACCGTGCCGATTGAATTCGAAGATGCCGCGGGCCGCTGGCACGACGAAACCGCCGACGGCGACGATCGCCCCGAAGCCGTCGTCAAGGACAACTGAGCCACGACGCACGTGCGGCACCGCTGTCGCTGGCGTTGCTGCGCGTTCGTCACTATTTGACCGGGCGTGACCCGCTTCCCCCCCAACCGACGTGACCTGCTGCGCGGCGCCATGTTCGCCGGCGGGGCGCTGGCACTGCCGGCGTGGGCGCAGCGCGTCAGTCCCGGCCTCGATGCCCCCGCGCTGACCAGCGTCAGCGGCACCGACATCAAGCTCGACATCGGCCATGCTATGGTCAGCGTCGATGGCCGCACCACACACGCCGTCGCCGTCAACGGCAGTGTGCCCGGCCCGCTGCTACGGCTGCGTGAAGGCCAGAACGTCCGGCTGAGCGTGACCAACCATCTCGACGAGGACAGCTCGATCCACTGGCACGGCTTGCTGCTGCCGGCGCAGTTCGACGGCGTGCCCGGCGTCAGCTTCCCCGGCATCAAGCCCAAGTCGACGTTCGTCTATGAATTCCCCATCCGCCAGTCGGGGACCTATTGGTATCACAGCCATTCGGGGCTGCAGGAGATGATGGGGCACTATGGCCCGATCGTCATCGATCCCGCCGGTGCCGACCGCGCGCCCTATGACCGCGAGCATGTGCTGGTGCTGTCGGACCATAGCGTGACGCACCCGCACAGCATCTACCGCAACCTCAAGCTCCAGCCGGGCTACTATAACGAGCAGAAGCAGACGCTCGCCGGGCTGCTCGCCGGCAAGGACCAGCCCGCGGTCGAGCGCCTCGGCTGGGCCGGCATGCGCATGGACCCGACCGACATTTCGGACGCGACCGCCACGACCTTCACCTATGTCGTCAATGGCTACGGCCCCGCAGACAACTGGACGGCGCTGTTCAAGCCCGGCGAGCGCGTCCGGCTGCGCGTCATCAACGCGGCGGGCATGACGATCTTCAACCTGCGCATCCCCGGGCTAGCGCTGACCGTGGTCGGAGCAGACGGGCTCGATGTCCAGCCGGTGACCGTCGACGAACTGCAGATTGCGGTGGCCGAAACCTTTGACATCATCGTGACCCCGGCCGCGGATACCGCCTACACCATCGTCGCCGAAACCATCGACCGGTCAGGCATGGCGCGCGCCACGCTGGCACCGCGCCCCGGCATGGTGGCGCCGGTGCCGCCGCTGCGCGCGCGGCCGCTGCTGACGATGACCGACATGGGTATGGGTGGCATGGCCGGCATGGACCATGGTTCAATGCAACACGACATGCGCGACGGCAGCTTCGCGCCGCAGGTCAAGATGGGGCCCGGCGTGCAGATGATCTCGCCGATGCCGACCGACCGCACCGGCGAGCCCGGCACCGGCCTGACCGATGTCGGGCACAAGGTGCTTACCTATCGCGACCTCAAGGCCGCGACGCCCAACCCCGACACGCGCGCGCCGTCGCGGGCGCTGGAGCTGCACCTGACCGGCAACATGGAACGCTATATGTGGTCGTTCGACGGTGTCGCCTTCACCGACGCGCGCCACCCGATCCCGTTCATCGAAGGCGAGCGCGTCCGCATCACGCTGGTCAACGACACGATGATGAACCACCCGATCCACCTGCACGGGCATTTCTTCGAGCTGGTGACCGGCCATGGCGACCATGCGCCGCGCAAGCACACTGTCAACGTCCAACCCGGCGGGCTGGTCAGCTTCGATTTCACCGCTGATGCGCTCGGCGACTGGGCATTCCACTGCCATATGCTGCTGCATATGCACGCCGGCATGATGCGCATCGTCAGCGTGCGCCCGGCATGAGGGTGCTCGCAGCCTTGCTGCTTTGCGCCGCCACCGCCGCACAGGCGCAGGATCCGCATGCCGGGCACACGGTGGCGCCCACCCCCGTGCCGAGCGAAATGGACATGGAGGTCAGCGCGCCCGAACCCGCCGCGCCGCCGCCCGCCTCCGCGGTCGGCAATGCGCCCGCCCCCGCGCCGCCCACCGACCATTGGGCCGACCGCGACTTCCCGCCCGCCGAAATGGCAGCCGCCCGCGCGAACATGATGCGCGAACACAGCGGCAGCTTCGCGCAGATCATCTTCAACCTCGCCGAAGCGCAGTTCGGCGATGGGCAGACCGGCTACCGCTGGGACGCGCAAGCCTGGTTCGGCGGCGACATCAATCGGCTCGTCATCAAGAGCGAGGGCGAAGGTGCCGCGACACTCGACAGCGGCGAAGTCCAGGCGCTCTACAGCCGTGCTATCGACCCGTATTGGAACCTGCAAGCCGGCGTCCGCCACGACTTCGAACCCGGCCCGCCACTGACTTACGCCGCGTTCGGCATCGAAGGCCTCGCCCCCTATTGGTTCGACGTCGAAGCCTCTGGCTTTGTATCCACCGGCGGCGACGTGCTCGGCCGCCTGATGCTGAGCTATGACCAGCGCATCACGCAAAAATTGATCCTGCAACCGCGCGCCGAGTTCAACCTATCGGCGCAGGACATGCCGGCGCAGCGCGTCGGCGCCGGCCTCGTCAATGCCGAACTCGGGCTGCGACTGCGCTACGAAATCAGCCGCAAATTCGCGCCCTACATCGGCCTGTCGTTCGACGGCAAGACCGGCACCACGGCCAGCTACGCCCGCGCCGACGGCGAGGCGCCGACGGCGACGCGGTTTGTCGTCGGGGTGCGGAGCTGGTTCTGACTCAAAGGTTGCGCGCTGCCCGCCCGGCAGGCAGGATACCTTGATGAACCTTGCTCGTTTTCCGCGTCGCCGCTACACCGCCGGCTTCACCCCGCTCGAACCGCTGCCGCGCCTTTCGGCATTGCTTGGCCCCGAATTGTGGATCAAGCGCGACGATCTGCTCGGGCTGGCCGGCGGCGGCAACAAGACCCGCAAACTCGAATTCCTTGTTGCCGAGGCGCTCCGCGAAGGGGCAGACACGCTGGTCACGGTGGGTGCACCACAGTCGAACCACTGTCGGCTGACGCTGGCAGCTGCGGCGCGCGAAGGCCTGCACTGCCGGCTGATCATCGAGGAACGTGTGCCCGGTACTTACAGCCCCGATGCGCTGGGAAACAACCTGCTGTTCGATTTGATGGGTGTTGAAAGCATCACGCCGGTGGCGCTCGGCAGTGACCTCGGCGCAGCGATGGCCGCCGAAGCGGCAGCGGTCGCAGCGTTGGGCCGGCGCGCCTATGTCATTCCCGGCGGCGGTTCCAATCCCCTGGGTGCACTCGGCTATGCATCGTGTGCGCAGGAAATCATGGCGCAATCGTTCGATCAGGGCGTGGCAATCGACCGGATCATCGTCGCCAGTGGCAGCGCCGGCACCCACGCCGGGCTGCTCGTCGGGCTGACCGCGCTCAATGCCGGCATCCCGCTCACCGGCATCAATGTGCGGCGCCCGCAGGCCGAGCAGGAAGCCAATGTTCATGCGCTCGCGGTGACGACCGCGGCACTGCTGGGCACGCCGGTGCCGGACCGCAGCGCCGTCAGCGCGCTCGATCGCTGGGTCGGGCCGGGCTACTCACTGCCGACGCCGTCGATGGTCGAAGCGGTGCGCCTGCTGGCGTCGGTCGAAGGGATTATGCTCGACCCCGTTTACACCGGCAAGGCGATGGCCGGGCTAATCGGGCTGGCGCGCGAAGGTGTGTTGCGTCGCGGCGAGCGTGTGCTTTTCATCCATACCGGCGGCAGCCCGTCGCTGCACGCTTATGCGCCGGCGTTGCGCGACCCGGTGCTGCAGCCGCAATGACCGGCAACTGGCGGCCGATCGGCGTGATCGGCGGCATGGGGCCACTCGCCAGCGCCGATTTCATCACGCGTCTGGTACTGGGCTGCGGCGCGACGCGCGACTGCGATTATCCGCGTCTGCTGCTCGATTCGAACCCCCACGTCCCCGATCGCAACGCCGCCCGCCACGGCGGTGCATCGCCTGGTCCGGCACTTGCCGCAATGGCGCGTGGCCTTGTGGCGCAGGGTGCACAGGTTCTGGCGATGCCGTGCAACGCGGCGCATGGCTGGGCCGACGCCATTATCGGGGCTATCGCCGAAACGCCCGCCGCACGCTTCGTCAACCTCGTCGATGCCGCGGTGGCACGCGTGCTCGCGCTTGGTGCGCGCCGTGTCGGCGTGCTCGGTGTTGCGGCGACGCTCGATGCCGGGCTCTACCATCGACCGTTGCAGGCAGCTGGAATCGAAGTCCTCGAGCCCGAGCGCGAGGCGTTTGGCGCTTGCATCGAAGCCGTCAAAGCTGGCCGCCATGATGATACGACGCGCGCAGCCATGGCGGCGATTGCCGGCGCACTGGCCGCACAGGGCGCCGACGTCCTGATCGCGGCGTGCACCGAAGTGCCGCTGATTTTGACACAGGCGCCCGTGCCGCTGGTCGACGCCACCGATGCACTGGTCAACGCGACACTGGCAGCGGCGCGAATCGGCTAGTCGCTCGCCGGTGGCAGCAGTTCGGTGTGCGTCGGCAACATCGGCACGGCTTCAATGGCCTTCAGCTCGGCGATTGCTTCGAGGCCAGTGGTCGCACCGAGTTGTTCGAAGCGTTTGGCGCGCAGCATGACGCGGCTGTCGACCTGCGCGACGAGCTTGTTCCAGTTCATCACTGCGCCATCGAGGCTTTTCTGCACGGCGCTGAAGTTGCCGCCCATGATGCGCAGCGAGTCGTAGAGTTCACGGCCCAGCTTGGCGATTTCGGCGGCCTGTTCGGCGAGCCGCGCCTGGTCGCGCATCGCGGCGACGGTGCGCGCGACGGCGATGAGGTTGATCGGGCCAGCGAGCACGAGGCGGCGCGTCATGAAGTCGTTCATCAGCGCGCGGTCCTGTTCGAGCGCGGCCGACAGGAAGTTTTCGCCGGGCACGAACAGCACGACGAAATCGACGGCGCCTTCGACCGATTTTTCATAGGATTTGCTGGCAAGGCCGGTGGCGTGGGTGCGCACCGCGGCGGCATGCGCCTTCAGATGCCGCGCACGTTCGGGGCCGTCTTCGGCCTCGACCGCCGCGACATAGGCGTCGAGCGAGCATTTGACGTCGATGACCAGCTTGCGGCCGCCGGGCAGCGTGACGGTGAAATCGGGTCGTTGGCGGCCGCCTTCGCTTTCGACCGAGGTCTGTGCGGTGAAATCGACGCCGTCGACCAGACCCGCCAACTCGAGGACGTTGCGGCACTGTTCTTCGCCCCAGCGCCCCGCCGCCTTGCCCGACGAGCGCAGGACGTTTTCGAGCTTCTGCGTCGCGCCAGCGACGCGGTCCTGTCCGCGCGCCACTTGGTCGAGCAGCTGCGTCAGCTGGCCGTAGCCCTCTGCGCGGGTCTTTTCGATGGCTGCGAGCTGCTCCTCATATTTGCCCAGCGTCTCGCGCATCGGCGCGATCAGCTCGGCCATCTGGTTGCGGTTGATTTCGAGGCCCGCACCGGCGGCCTCGCGGTGACGCAGCAGCGCTTCCTCGGCCGCCGCTGCAAACTTCGCCTGCGCGCCATCAAGCGCCTGTGTCGCCACTGCCGCGAACTTCTCGTTGAGCAATGCCAGCTGGCTCAGGTGCTGGCGGTCGCGTTCGTCGGCCTGCGCCTTCAACCCCGCCAATTCCTCGGCAAGCGCGGCGCGTTCGCTATCGACCTTGGTCAGCCGCTCGCCGACGCCACGCAAGTTGGCCAGCTCGACCTCATAGCCGCGCTCGGCGACTGCAGCGGCGCTGATCGTCGCGACGTGGCGCGCGGTGTCGGCGCGTGCGGCGGCGAGCGGGCGACCCCACAGCAGCCAGCAGGCCAGCGCGGTCACCGCCAGTACGACAGCGACGGCAATCAAAATCATCGGGTCCAACGGGCATCCTTCATGCGAACGTAACGTGAACTAAGTTAATGCAGATCGGCAGACGAAGGAAGGGCCTCCGGCGGGCAGGCCAGAGGCCTGCACCCGATTTTTGAACGCTCTTCAATCGGGTGCAGGCCTCTGGCCTGCCCGCCGGAGGCTCTTTCGTCGAATCTGCTTGCACTCGCCTGCCTGCGCCGCTTCTATCGAAAAAAAACCAACACCTTGGGAGGAACCACCATGTATCCGCACAGCATCGTCGCCGAAGATCTCGCTTTTCCCGAAGGCCCGATCTGGATGGAGGACGGCTCGATCGTGCTCGTTGAAATCGCGCTCGGGCAGGTGACGCGGGTGCTGCCCGACGGCCGCAAGCAGGTCATTGCCAAGCCCGGCGGCGGTCCCAACGGTGCAGCGATAGGTCCCGACGGCGCGCTGTACGTGTGCAATAACGGCGGCTTCAAATGGTCGATGATGGACGGGCTGCGGATTCCCGGCGCCCAGGCCGAAGATTATGAAACCGGCCGCATCGAACGCATCGACCTGTCGACCGGCAAGATCGAGCGGCTGTACCAGAAGATCGAGGGCGGCAGCCTGAGCGGCCCGAACGACATCGTCTTCGATTCGACCGGTGGCTTCTGGTTCACCGACCTCGGCAAGCACAACGACATGGGCACCACCTACGGCGGGCTCTACTATGCCAAGGCCGATGGCAGCAGCATCACCTGCGCGGTGCGCGGACCCAACATGAACGGTGTCGGCCTATCGCCCGATGGCAAGACTGTCTACACCGCGCTGACCACCGAGCGGCTGGTGCTGGCGTTCGACATCACCGGGCCGGGTACCGTCGCGCCGTCGCCGCTCGGTGCTGCGCCGGGCCGCATCGTCACCGGCTATGCGACACGCGTGTTTCTCGATTCGATGGCGATCGAGGCCAACGGCAATATCGCGCAGGCAACTTTGCTCGATCACCCCGGCATCTGCAGCATTCACCCCACCACCGGCGCGCACGAATGGTTCGATTTCCCTGATCTGCTGACCACCAACATCGTGTTCGGCGGCGCCGACATGATGGACGCCTGGGTCTGCCTGTCGACCACCGGCAAGCTGGCGAAGTGCCGCTGGCCGCGGCCGGGCCTGAAGCTGGCGTTTTACGCCTGACGCCGCGCCGCGAAAAAGTCGCGAAGCAGCGTCGCCGCGTCGGTTTCGGCGATGCCGCCATAGACTTGCGGCGCGTGGTGGCAGGTCGCGTGGCTGAAGACGCGGGCGCCGTGGTCGACGCCGCCACCTTTCGGGTCGGGGGCGCCGTAATAGAGCCGTTCGAGCCGCGCGAAACCGATGGCGGCCGCGCACATTGGGCAGGGCTCAAGCGTGACGTGGAGGTCGCAGCCGATCAGCCGCTCGCTGCCGAGTGCCGTACAGGCGGCGCGGATGGCGAGCATTTCCGCGTGCGCGGTCGGGTCGTTGAGTTCGCGCGTGCGGTTGCCGGCGACGGCCAGTATGGTGCCGGCAGCATCAGTGACCACGGCGCCTACGGGGACCTCGCCGCGGCTGGACGCGTCGCGTGCGGCATCAAGCGCGCGCGACATCGCGGCAGAAGCGGGAAACGGCGTAGGGCGCAGCGCGGTCATCGCCGTCACGCATAGCGCGCGACGGCAATCCTGCCAAATGGGCGTCAGTCCTTCGGCGCTGTATCGGCGCGTTCGACGCTGACCGTCGGCACTTCGACGTCCTTGGTTGTGCTGCCGACCTCAACGTGCGGAACATTAACTGCTTCGGTGCGGGTCTGCACATTGACCTTGGCGGTATCGACATCGAACGAGGGTAAGGCGCCGCCGCTGGTCTCGACCTTGACGTCGGGCAGCGCGCCCTTTTTCGTCTGGTTGATGTCGATCAGGCCGAATGCGAACGCTGCAACGATGCCGAGCGCGACAAGCGCGACGACAATCAGCCAGGGCAGAACGCTGCGGCGTTCGACATAGACCGGCGCGCGGTTAAGCATGTCATCGCGGACGGTGACGGTTTCGATTTTATCCATGTCGTGAACTCCGGTTATTAAGCCGGTTCAACGCATGGCGTTCCGAAAAGTTGCACAAACAAAAGCGGGCGGAGTTTCCCCCGCCCGCTTGCGTTCGAATTACTCTCGCAGATTAGGCAGCGACGGTGCGCACGCGGCGGCGCATCGCGAAGCCGACCATGCCGAAGCCGGCGACCATCAGGCCCCAGGCTGCGGGTTCGGGAACCATCGAGACGGAGACGTCATCGAGGTAGAAGCCGGGCGACACATGCTTGAACGCGAAGCTGATGATTGACGAGGTGCTGTTGGCAACAAAATACTGGTTGAACGGCGTGTAGGCGAAGCTCGGGCGGTTGGCATAGAATGCCGACGACGGACCCGCTGTCACCGTCAACGAATCAATCACGCGGCCGCGGTTATCATTGTTGCGCAGCCAATAGGTCAGCACATAAGGGCGGGCGTTCACGGTCGCAATCGTCTGCGACAGCGTATTCGTCGTATTGGCGCCAACCGTGCGCAGCTTGGCAGCATAGGTACCGCTGTGCACTTCGGCCGGCACGGTGGTGATGGCCGTGGTGCTGGCTCCGCTGGGCGCAGTGCTCGTCCGGGTCCAGCCCGCGAATGTGCCGGTCTCAAACCCGCCGTTGATGATCAGGTTGGTCACTGCCGAAGCCGGCGTTGCAACGCCGGCGACAAGCGCGGCAGCGATGAGAGCGGAGCGGAATGACATGGTTTGAACCCTTTGACTTTGGACACGGGGTGAACCCCATCGCACTAAGCCAAGCAATTCGCGTGCCAAGCGAGAAACAATTTCAAGTATTTGAAATTGTTAAATTAAAATTTGTTAACTTTTGAAAAGTGTAATATTTTCGAACAGTTATGGCCAATGTTACGGCGCGCACAGTGCCAGGACGCTGCTGCCGAGGTGGTTGCAGTGCAGCATTCCGGGCCATATCGGGCGACGGCGACACCGCCGCCCGATATATCGTTCAGCCGGCGTTCTTGGCGCGGCTGGCCTTCTTGCGTTCGTTGGGATCGAGGTGAATCTTGCGGAGCCGGATGAAGTTCGGCGTCACTTCGACCAGTTCGTCTTCCTCGATGTAGGCGATCGCCTGCTCGAGCGTCAGGCGCTTGGGCGGGCTGAGCTGGATGGCGTCGTCCTTGCCGCTGGCGCGGAAGTTGGTCAGCGCCTTCGACTTGAGCGGATTGACTTCAAGGTCCTCGTCACGGGCGTTTTCGCCGATGACCATGCCCTGGTAGACCGCTTCGCCGGGTTCGATCATCAGCGTGCCGCGCGGCTGCAGATAGCCGAGCGCATAGCCGACAGCTTCACCGGTTTCGGTCGAAATCAGCACGCCGTTGCCGCGGCCCGAGACGGCGCCCTTGTAGGGGCCGTATTTTTCGAACAGCCGGTTCATGATGCCGGTGCCGCGCGTATCCGACAGGAACTCGCCGTGGTAGCCGATGAGGCCCCGCGCCGGTGCAGAGAAGGTCAGGCGGGTCTTGCCGCCGCCCGACGGGCGCATGTCGGTCATTTCGGCTTTGCGGCCGGCCATCTTTTCGACGACGGTGCCCGAATACTGCTCGTCGACGTCGATGACGACGATTTCATACGGCTCGGTGCGCTTGCCGTTTTCATCGGTGCCATAGATGACGCGCGGGCGCGAAATCGACAGCTCGAAGCCTTCGCGGCGCATCGTTTCGATGAGCACGCCGAGCTGCAATTCGCCGCGGCCGGCGACTTCGAACGCATCCTTCGACGCGCTTTCGGTGACCTTGACCGCAACATTGCCTTCGGCTTCGCGAACAAGGCGATCCGAAATCATCCGGCTGGTGACCTTCGAACCGTCGCGGCCCGCGTACGGCGAATCGTTGACGGCAAAGGTCATCGACAGCGTCGGCGGATCGATCGGCTGCGCGTGCAGCGGCTCGGTGACGGTGATGTCGGCGATGGTGTCGGCGACGGTTGCCTTGCTGAAACCGGCAAGTGCGATGATGTCGCCGGCGCGGGCTTCATCGACCGGTACGCGTTCGAGGCCGCGGAACGCGAAGATCTTCGAGGCGCGGCCTTCTTCGACGACCTTGCCGTCGGGGCTGAGCGCGCGGATCTGGGTGTTGAGCTTGAGCGTGCCCGACAGGATGCGCCCGGTCAGGATGCGGCCGACGAAGTTGTCGCGGTCGAGCAGCGACACCAGCATCTTGAATTCACCGTCAACGTCGGCGGCCGGCGGCGGCACGTGCGCGACGATGGTTTCGAACAGCGGCGTCAGGTCGCCCGAACGCACATCCGAATCTCGACCGGCATAGCCATTGCGGCCCGAAGCAAAAATGACCGGGAAATCGAGCTGGTCGTCGTTGGCTTCCAAGGTCACGAACAGGTCGAAAACCTCGTCGAGGACTTCCTGGGCGCGCGCGTCGGGACGGTCGATTTTGTTGACGACGACGATCGGGCGCAGGCCGAGTGCCAGTGCTTTGCCGGTGACGAACTTGGTCTGCGGCATCGGGCCTTCGGCGGCATCCACGAGCAGCACGACGCCATCGACCATCGACAGGATGCGTTCGACTTCGCCGCCGAAATCGGCGTGGCCGGGGGTGTCGACGATGTTGATGTGCGTCAGTTCGTTGGTGGTCTTGTCGGTCCATTCGATCGACGTGCACTTGGCGAGAATGGTGATGCCGCGTTCTTTTTCGAGGTCGTTCGAATCCATTGCGCGTTCGGCGACACGCTGGTTTTCACGGAAGGTTCCCGACTGGCGGAAAAGTTGGTCGACGAGCGTGGTCTTGCCATGGTCGACGTGCGCGATAATCGCGATATTGCGCAAGCGCATGCGGGCATCCTGAATATAGGGGGTGGAAATTGAAGGCCGCGCCATAGCGTGTTTGTCGCGCAACGGCCACCTCTTTGTTGCGTTGCAAAATAGGCATGCCTCGATTTGGCGCGATTTGGAGCCGCCACGGCCTTCACGCAGTTGACTTGGCAACACAGCCGCGCAACCTTGCCCGACCGCACGCACAGCGACTAAAGACAGCACACGGACGGCACGCGAACAGCGGTTTGCCGGCGCGTGGCGTAAAGCATGGGACCAGCACATTGGACAAAGAAGCGGCAGCGGTGAACGAAACGGCAAGCGGGCGCGAACGCATCGGTGCCAAGCTTGCAGCAGCGCGCGTCGCCGCCGGGCTCGACCTCGTCGACATCGCGCGTGATACTCGCGTGCCGGTGCGCCACCTACGCGCCATCGAGGCCGATGCGCATGAAAGCCTGCCGGCGCTTCCCTACACCATCGGCTTCGTCAAGACGCTGGCGCGCGCCGTGGGCGTCGATCCCGAAGCTGCCGCCGCGCAGTTCCGTGCCGAAACCAGCAAGACTGCGCATGTGCCCGCTGCCATCGCGCTCGAACCGCTCGACGAACGCCGGCTGCCGCCACGCGAGCTGGTGATGTTCAGCATCGTCGCCGTCGTGGCGCTGCTCGGCGGGCTGATCGCCTATGCGGCCGGGTTGTTTGACAAGGCGCCGCCACCGCCACCGGTGGTGATTGCCGCGCCGGCACCTTCCACAACGCCGGCACCGACAGTTACACCCGATGTCAGCATCGCGTCGCCGGGTGCGGCCGTTGCCCCGCCGGTGGCCGCAGCGCCCAGCACCGCTCCTGTTGCCGCGCCTGTCGGGGGCCAGGTGACGCTGACACCGACCGAAGACGTCTGGGTCAAAATCTATGATGCGCAGAAAGTCAGCGTGAAATCGGGCATCATCAAGGCCGACGAGGTCTATGTCGTCCCCGCTGACCCGCCCGGCCTGAAGCTATGGACCGGCAAGGCCGGCGTGCTTGGCATTGCGGTTGGCGGCAAGGCGCTGCCACCGATCGGCGGCCCGGCGCAGACCGTCAAGGATGTCAGCCTCGCGCCCGCCGACCTCGTCGCGCGCAGTGCGGCTGCGGCGCCCGCCGCTGCCGCAGCCCCCGCCACGGCGTCGCGCTGATGCACCGACCCCTGTCGCGTTCGTTGTTGCTGACCGCTGGCCTCGCGGCGTTACTCGCAGGTGCGCCCGTGGTTGCTCAGACTGCCGAACAGCTGGCGCCGCGCGTTTCGAAGCTCGAAGGCGAAATGCGCGCGGTGCAGCGCAAGGTATTTCCCGGCGGCGACAAGGGGCTGGTCCCCGAAATCACCACGCCCGCAGCAGCTCCCGCCGAAGCAGTTGGCTCGCCCGCAACCTCGCCGGTTGCCGACTTGACGGCGCGGGTCGACGGGCTCGAACGCGAAGTCCGTACGCTCACCGGCACCGTCGAGACACTGCAGTTCAAGCAGCGCCAACTTGAAGAGGCGCTCGCCAAGTTCCGCGGTGATGCCGAATACCGCATTGGTGCGCTTGAAACCGGCGCACGCCCGGCTGCCGATGCCGCTGTCGCCGCACCGGCGGCTGCCAAACCCGGCGCGAAAGCCCCCACGAAGGGCGACACCGCCAAGACCGACACCGTGAAGGCCGATGCCACCAAGACCGATGCGGCAAAGGCCGACCCCAAGCTCGACCCCGTCGAGGCGGCGTGGCGGCAAGCCTATGCCCCCGTCGCAGCCAAGGACTATGAAAAGGCCGAGCCGGCGCTGCTCGACTTCCTGAGCACCTATCCCAAGGCGCCGCGCGCCGCGAGCGCGCAATATTGGCTGGGGCGTAGCTATATGGCACAGGGCCAGTCGGCGCAGGCGGCGAAGGCCTTCCTCGACGGCTATCAGAAATACCCCAAGAGCGACCGTGGCGCCGACAGCCTGATCGGGCTGGGCGGCGCGCTGACCGCGCTCAAGAAGCCCGAGCAGGCGTGCAAGGCGTACAACGAGCTGCAGGCGGTCTATGGCGCCAAGCTGACTGCGTCCCAAAAGGATGCAGTTGCCAAGGCGCGCACCACGGCGAAGTGCGACGGCTGAGCCCGCCTGCGACCGACGCCGCGCATTTTGATGCCGAACTGACCCGTTTGCGCGGTCGCCCCTGGGCGGCCGATGAGCGCATTGCGATTGCGGTTTCGGGTGGCCCTGACAGTCTGGGGCTGCTGCTGCTGGCGCATGCGGCGCTAGGGACACGCACTGTCGCGCTGACCGTCGATCACGGCCTGCGCGCCGATGCGGCGGCGGAGGCGGCGATGGTCGCCGATGTCTGCGCTGCGCGCGGCATCGACCATGTCACGCTGCGCTGGGAGGGCGCCAAGCCCGCTGCGAACCTGCAGGCCGCTGCCCGCGAGGCGCGCTACGCGCTGATGCGCGACTGGTGTGCGGCGCACGGCGTCAACTGGCTCGCCACGGCGCACCACCGCGACGATGTCGCCGAAACCTTGCTGATGCGACTAGCGCGCGGTGCCGGGCTGGCAGGGCTGATCGGGCCGCGTCCGCACCGTGATCTGGGGCAAGGTGTGACATTGCTGCGGCCATTGCTCGGCGCGACACACGCCGAACTGGTGGCATTGGTAGCTGCGACGGGTTTGCAGGCGGTCGACGACCCCGCTAACCATGCGCCGCGCTTCGACCGCACCGGTGCAAGGGCGCTGCTGGCGGCAACACCGTGGCTCGACCCGGACCGGCTGGCGAGGAGCGCGCAGCATCTGGCGCAGGCTGAAACCGCACTCGGCTGGGCCGCGGGCCTCGCATGGAATAGCCGCGTCGAGGTCGAAGGCGACGTGCTCTGGCTCGATGTCGCCGGCCTGCCCGACGAAATCACCCGCCGCGTACTGCTGCGAGCGCTGCGGACGCTCAGCCCCGATGCGACGCCGCGCGGCCCCGATATCGAGCGGCTGATGGCGGCGTGCGCGGCAGGCCACGCCGCGACGCTGGCAGGCGTTCAGGTGCGCGGCGGGCCGCGCTGGCGCCTGCGTCGATTGGCCTGAACGGCGCCCCACTTCCCCTTTGCGCCAAAGCGCCGTATTTAGGGGTGAACGCAGGTGCGGAAGGACGAAATGCCGCGCCCTGATTGCATGCTGGCGGCGGCTTCCTATCTTGGGGAAGTATCGTCAGCCGAATTGAACCGGAAAGCCTGAACCCATGGCCGAAAATCCCAAGCGCCCGCCCAGCCCCTGGCTCAAGAGCCTCGGCCTGTGGTTCGCTATCCTGCTGGTGCTGGTCGTGGTGGTCAGCGTCATCCAGGGTCCGTCGGCGTCGACCAGCGGCAAGCTGATGGCGTATTCGGATTTCATGAACAAGGTCGATGAAGGCCAGGTCAAATCGGTCGAAATCCGCGGTCAGGAACTGCTCGGCAAGCTCGACAATGACGAAGAATTCCGCACCATCAATCCCGGCGACAACCAGCTGATCCAGCATCTGCGCGCCAAGAACGTGCGTTTCGATGCCAAGCCCGAGGAAAGCCGCTCGCTGCTCGCGCAGCTGTTCTTCTCGATGCTGCCGTTCATCCTGATGATCGGCATCTGGATTTTCGTGATGCGCAACATGCAGAACGGTGCCGGGCGCGGTGCGATGGGCTTTGGCAAGTCGCGCGCCAAGCTGCTGGTGCAGAAGGAAGGCCGCGTCACCTTCGACGACGTCGCCGGCATCGATGAAGCGCGTGAAGAGCTCGAGGAAATCGTCGAGTTCCTGCGCGATCCGCAAAAATTCAACCGCCTCGGTGGCAAGATCCCCAAGGGCGCATTGCTTGTGGGCCCTCCCGGCACCGGCAAGACCTTGCTGGCGCGCGCTATCGCCGGCGAAGCCAACGTGCCGTTCTTCAACATTTCGGGCTCGGATTTCGTCGAAATGTTCGTCGGCGTCGGCGCCAGCCGCGTCCGCGACATGTTCGAACAGGCGAAGAAGTCCGCGCCGTGCATCATCTTCATCGATGAAATCGACGCCGTCGGCCGTTCGCGCGGCGCCGGCCTCGGTGGCGGCAACGACGAGCGCGAACAGACGTTGAACCAGCTGCTGGTCGAGATGGACGGCTTCGACGCCAATGAAGGTATCATTATCGTGGCGGCGACCAACCGCCCCGACGTGCTCGACCCTGCACTGCTGCGCCCGGGCCGGTTCGACCGCCAGGTCGTCGTCGGCCGCCCCGACATCGAAGGCCGCGAGAAGATCCTCGCCGTCCACATGCGCAAGGTGCCGCTGGCCCCCGACGTCGATCCGCGCACCATCGCGCGCGGCACCCCGGGCTTTTCGGGTGCCGATCTCGCCAACCTCGTCAACGAGGCGGCGCTGCTCGCCGCCCGTCGCGGCAAGCGGCTTGTCGCCATGCGCGAGTTCGAAGACGCCAAGGACAAGGTCATGATGGGCAGCGAACGCCGCTCGATGGCGATGACCGACGATGAAAAGAAGATGACCGCCTATCACGAAGCCGGCCATGCCGTCGTGTCGTGCCAC
Organism: Glacieibacterium arshaanense; assembly: GCF_004681125.1. Lineage (GTDB taxonomy): Bacteria > Pseudomonadota > Alphaproteobacteria > Sphingomonadales > Sphingomonadaceae > Polymorphobacter_A > Polymorphobacter_A arshaanense. The sequence goes on along the minus strand of NZ_SIHO01000003.1, from coordinate 382,003 downwards.
GAAGCCGCGTCGGACCCGATCCACAAGGCGACGATCATCCCGCGCGGCCGGGCACTCGGCATGGTCATGCGGCTGCCCGAACGCGACAATTACAGCTATCACCGCGACAAGATGTACGCCAACCTGAGCGTCTCGATGGGCGGCCGCGTCGCCGAAGAACTGATCTTCGGCTATGACAAGGTGAGCTCGGGCGCATCGTCGGACATCAGCTACGCCACCGATCTCGCGAAAAGCATGGTCACGCAATGGGGCATGTCCGACAAGCTTGGACCGCTGAAGTACGGCGACAACCAGGAAGAGGTCTTCCTCGGCCACAGCGTCACGCGCACGCAGAATGTGTCGGAAGAAACCGCGCGACTGATCGATTCAGAGGTCAAGGCGATCGTCACGCACGGCTATGACCGCGCCAAGCAGGTGCTGACCGACAACATCGACCAGCTCCACGCGCTGGCCGCAGCCCTGCTCGAAGTCGAGACGCTGACCGGTGACGAAATCTCGCGCGTGCTCGCCGGTGAACGCATCGAACGCGGCGATGGCCGGATTCCGGTGCCGCACGCGCCGGTGAGCGGCGTGTCGGCGATCCCGAAGACCGGGCGCCGCAGCGGGCTGGGTGATCCGGCGCCGCAGGCGTAAAGGGCCTCCGGCGGGCAGGGCCTTAGGCCCTGCGCCCGATACTTGCTCAGGTGCATTAATCACTGCGCTAGCTTATGCAGCGCGTGCACAAGATGGGTGCAGGGCCTGAGGCCCTGCCCGCCGGAGGCCCTTAAAAGCGCCCCAAATACCCGAATTCGACCTGCGCCTGTTTATCGACATAACCCGGCGTGTTGGGGGAGTCGCTCTGGTAGCGGGCTTCGAGCGTGATATCGCCGAACTGCGTTGGCCACAGCACGCCGCCGGTGACGATGTTGATGCTCTCCTCGTTGGCCGAAATGCGATAGGCGATATAGCCTTCGCGGCTCGGCGGATCGGGAAAGATGATCGGCTGGCCGGGGTCACCCAGGTTGCTGGTGTTGATGTTGGTGAAGCGCACCGACCCGTACCAGCGACGGTTCGAGGTATCGGTCAGCGACCCCGAGAACGCCAGATTGTTGCTGTCGCCATCGGTCCAGTAGCCGATCGGTTTCACGTTATAGGTGAAGCCGGAATAGTAGAGCTGGTTATTGTACATCGACGTCGGCCAGGTCTTGTTGCCCAACGCGCCGCTCAGGAAGGTGCCTTCGAAAAGCTGTGATGCCAGTGTGTCGCTATATTCGACGCCAGCCTGCCATGTTGCGCCCTTGGTGCCGATCGGGCCGCTGAACGACGCGCCGATCATGCGGGCATATTGTTCGAGGACGATATTGTCGGCGTCTTCGGCTTCAGCCTCGGCATAGATTTTCGCCGTTACCTGCCCGAAGCGGTGGACATAACTGATATCGAAACCGGCGATCTGGTTGCCGGGCTGCGCGAAGAACGACTGTTCGCTCGTTCCCGAGTTGTCGCCGTTGTTGATGCCGGTGAACGAGCCCCAGATCTGGCTCCACCCGCATGGCCGGCCCTGCCCGCACAATTGCTGCATGCGGTTGAAGCTCAGCGTCATGCCGACGAACGGCTCGAAGCTCAACCGGGTGCCGATGACCCAGGCGTCTGGATAGTCGCGCGGCTCGTTCTGGAACGCCAGGAACATCTCGAAGCTCGTCGGCCCGAGCCATTTGAGGATCGGCACGTCCATCGTGTACGGCACCAGCCGCTTGAAGCCGATCTTCGGCATCGGCCGCGCGCTGTTGGAAAAGAGCAGTGCACCGTCCTCACCGGGTCCGGCCCAGATGTTGGTGTAGCCGGCATACCAGACCCAGTTGCCCCACACCGCAGCAATTTGCGACGGCGAGAAGTCATAATCGTTGCCGCGCTGGTTTGGCGCGTAACGAATACCGATGTTGGCGCTGAAATTGCCCGACGTTAAATCGACTTTCGCCGAGCCGTCGAAATTCTCGCGCGCCGTGCCGTTGAAATCGCGCGCCAGCGCCGCGCCATTGGTGGCGTTGGCGCGCAGCTCAACAACCATGTTCTTGTGCGCCAGGTCGCTCAGCGCCCCGACGCGCGCGACAGCGGCCGCAACATCGGGCGCCAGCACGCGGCCATCGGCAGCATTGTCGAGCCCCTTGTCGATCTGCGCCCACGCCATCGGCCAGCTGTCGATCGGCCCGATGATGAGCCCCGCCGCCTTCATGGTGACGATATCCTGGCGGAAGCGCCGGTCGGTGATTTGCGCGAACGGGTCGGCAAGCGCCGGGATGGCGACGGTGGCCAACAGAAGGGCTATCGGAACGGCAAAACGCATGGACGCAACCTTTGCGAAGACGAGCCTTGAAGAGCCTCCGGCGGGCAGGCGTCACGCCTGCAACCAGAATTGGCATCTGCACAACAATCGGGTGCAGGCGTCACGCCTGCCCGCCGGAGGCTCTTCAATCCCTTGTCCCTAGCCCAACTCCGCCGTTCGTTGACAGCCATTTGTGATTCGCCGCGTTGACGTTAAGGTGCTGGCTGCACGCCAATTCGAGGGGAAACGATCATGGCCACCACGCAAACACAGGTCTGGGACGCACGCGAGGCGGCTGCGATGCAGGATATCCTGCGTCGCCAGCAGGACAGCTTCCACGCCGAGCTGCCGGTCAGCGTCGCATCGCGTCGTGACCGGCTCAACCGCGGGCTCAAGCTGCTGCTCGAAAACGTCGATGGCTTTGTCGGCGCGATGTCCGAAGATTTCGGCCACCGGTCGAAGGAACAGTCCGAAATCACCGACATCATGTCGTCGATCAAATCCTTCAAGCATACACTCAAGCACTTCGAAGGCTGGATGCGCCCCGAAACCCGGCCGATGGATTTCCCTTTGTGGCTGCTCGGCGCACGCGCGCATATCGAATACCAACCCAAGGGCGTCGTCGGCATCATTGCGCCGTGGAACTTCCCCGTCGTGCTGACCTTCTCGCCGCTCGCCAACGTGCTCGGCGCCGGCAACCGCGCGATGATCAAGCCGTCCGAATTCACCCCGGCGACGTCGGAGCTGATGAAGACGCTCATCGCCAAATATTTCGCGCCCGAAGAAGTCGCGGTCATCACCGGCGGCCCTGAGGTCGGCAAGGCGTTTTCGGAACTGGCGTTCGACCACATGATCTTCACCGGCGGTACTGCGGTGGCGAAGCATGTCATGGCTGCCGCCGCCAAGAACCTCGTGCCGCTGACGCTTGAGCTCGGCGGCAAGTCGCCGACGATCATCTCGAAATCGGCCGACATTGCCAGCGCCACCGACCGCGTCGCGCTCGGCAAGATGATGAACGCCGGGCAGATCTGCCTTGCGCCTGATTACATGATGGTGCCGCCCGAATCCGAAGCCGCGGTCGTCGCCGGGCTGCAGGCGGCGGTCGCCAAGCAGTATCCGACGCTGCTCGCCAATCCCGACTACACCTCGGTCATCAACGGCAAGAACCGCGACCGCCTCGAAAGCCTCGTCGCCGACGCGCGCGCCAAGGGCGCCAACGTCATCGTCGTCAACCCCGGCAATGAGGATTTCAGCGGCGCCAACACCAACAAGATGCCGCTGCACATCATCCAGAACGTCACCGACGACATGGCGGTGATGCAGGAAGAAATCTTCGGCCCGCTGCTGCCGATCAAGACCTATGACAGCCCGTCGGAAGCGATCGACTACGTCAACTCGCACGCCCGCCCGCTGGCGCTCTACTGGTTCGGCACCGACGCCGCTGAGGAACGCACCTACCTCGACCGCACCGTGTCGGGCGGCGTCACCGTCAATGACGTCATCTTCCACATCGCCGTCGAAGACCTGCCGTTTGGCGGCGTCGGCCCGTCGGGCATGGGCTCGTACCACGGGTTGGAGGGCTTCCGCACCTTCAGCCACGCCAAATCGATCTACAAACAGCCCAAGCTCGACCTTGCGGCGATTGCCGGGTTCAAGCCGCCGTATGGCGACAAGACCAAGAAGGCTTTGGCGAAGGAATTGAAGGCCTAAAGAGCCTCCGGCGGGCAGGGCCTTGGGCCCTGCACCCGATTGAAGAGCGCAAGCATCTGGGCGCAGGGGTCACCCCTGCCCACCGGAGGCCCTTAAAGGAATCTGTCCATGGACTTCATCCTCCACCACTATGAATCCTCGCCGGTCAGCGAGCTCGTGCGCATCGCGCTCGGCATCAAGGGGGCGTCGTGGAAGTCGGTGCTGATCCCCAACATGGGGGCCAAGCCTGAACTGGCGCCGCTAACCGGCGGCTACCGCAAGACGCCAGTGCTGCAGATCGGTGCCGATATCTATTGCGACAGCGCCATCATCATTGATGCGATTGAAGCGCACAGTCCCGAACCGACGCTGTTTCCGGCACCGCTCGGCGCACTGGCGCGCGTCATTGCCGGCTGGGCCGGCGGGCCGATGTTCGGGGCGTGCGCGGTGACCGCGCTGGCGCCAGTTGCCGACACGATTCCGCAGGCGTTCTGGGACGACCGCGCCGCGCTGTTCGGCTTTGGCAAGGAGCGTGCGCTCGCCGGCGCCGGGCATCTGCCGACGCAAGTCGAAACCGGCTTCGCGTGGATCGACACGACGCTGTCCGACGGCCGCACCTACATCGGCGGCGAGGCGCCGGGCTATGCCGATGCGGCGCTCTACATGCTGGTGTGGTTCGTCGCGACGACGCGCGGCGGTGCCTTCACGGCCGGCAAGCCGGCGCTCGCCGCCTGGGCCGCCCGCGTCACCGCGATCGGCCACGGCCACCGCAGCGAAATTACTGCCGCCGACGCGCTGGCCATCGCCACCGCCGCCATCCCCGAAGTCGAAACCGCCGTCGATGCCGCATCGGGCTTCACCGCCGGCCAGTTGGTCACCGTGCGCACCGAAGACCCCGGCGCCAATGTCATCACCGGCCGGCTGGCGCGCTTGTCGGCCGCCGGCATCACCATCCTGCGCGACGATGCCCAAGTCGGGACAGTGGCGGTGCATTTCCCGCGTATCGGACAGATTGTATTGCCGGCTTAAGAGCCTCCGGCGGGCAGGCCTGAGGCCTGCTCCCATTATTTTGGCGCTCTTCAATCGGGTGCAGGCCTCAGGCCTGCCCGCCGGAGGCTCTTTACGTCATCTCGCTCGGATCAAAGTTCAACTCGAACGACTTCCACGCCTCGAACATTTCCGGCGGCAGTTTGAGCGGCGAGCAGCGCAGCACCGCGCGGCGGGCGGTTTCGGCGAACGCCCGGGCGTAGTCGGCATTGCCCGCGGTCGCGCCGGTCTGGCTGACCACGGTCGGGCGGCCGATGACGCTGCCGTCGCGTTGCAGGTCGATGTGCAGGACGACGGTCATTTTCTTGACGTCGGCGCCGCCGATCGGCGGGTTCCAGCAGGGTGCGATCTGCGACCGGATGGCGGCCTCGAGGCTGGCGGTGGCGCGCGCGTCTAGGCGCGCGCCCTTGGGGATGGCGAGTTCGATCGACTTGGCAAAATCGGCGGTGTTGCGCGGTTTGACCTTGGCCTTGGGCAGGCTCTTGTCGATCAGGTTCGACAGCTCCTGCGCATCGAGCCGCGCGGCGGGTTGTTTGGGCGGCTCGGCCTTGGTCACCGGCTTGGGGTCCGGTGACGGGGTGTCGGGGTTGACCGGTTCGGGTGCGGCATCGGGAACGGGCGCGGGTTCGGGTGACGGCGCGATGTTTTCCTGCGGAGCGGCTTCCATCGACGGCTTGGGCAGTTCGGTGACCTTGGTGGTTTCGGCGATGGCGACCACCTCGACCGGCACGGCTTCCTCAAACTGCGGCAGTTCGCGGAACGCCATCTGCCAGCTCAGCGACAGCAGCCCGAGCAGCGCGAGATGCGCCACCCCGACACCGACCAGCGTGATGCGTTCGCTATTCACGCAAAGCTCACTGCGCGACGGCGTCGGTCGCCGCCGGTGCTGCAACAGGCGCGACCTTGGCGCGCGTAACGTCGGGCTGGCTAACCAGCGCGACCTTGCTGAACCCCGCCGCCGAAATCTCGCCGACGACGCCGATGACGCTGCCGTAATCGAGCTTGCGGTCGGCGCGGACATAGACGCGCATATCCGCCCCCCGCGCCTCGCGGATCGCCGCCAGTTTCGCGGTCAGTGCGCCCGGCGCGAGCTTGAGGTCATCTATGAACACCCCGCCCTTGGCATCGAGCGACACCTGCACCGGCGTGTCATCGGCCTTGAGCGCGCCGGCCTTGCTGTCGGGCAGGTCGACGGGCACGCCGGCCACCAGCAGCGGCGCGGTGACCATGAAGATGATCAGCAGCACCAGCATGACATCGACCATCGGCGTCACGTTGATTTCGGCCATCGGCATCTTGCGGCCACGGCGGCCGCCGCCTGCGCCGCCCATCATGCTCATTATTTTTCGTCCATGCTGTCGAGCTGGCGCGACAGCAGGCCGTGGAATTCCTCGGCAAACGCCGACAGCCGCGCTTCGAGTTTCGCCAGCCCGTGCAGCAGCCGGTTGTAGCCGATGACTGCGGGGATGGCGGCAAACAGCCCGATGGCGGTGGCGAACAGCGCCTCGGCAATGCCCGGCGCCACTACCGCGAGCGTCGTGTTCTGAGACGCGGCGATTGAAGTGAAGCTGCGCATGATGCCCCACACAGTGCCGAAAAGCCCGACGAACGGTGCGACGGCGCCGATGGTGGCGAGCACGTTGAGGCGGTCACCGAGGTCGTCGATTTCGCGCGCAATCGCCACGCCCATGATCGAGGTCAGCCGGGCGCGTACGCCTTCGCGGTCGATGCGGCCCTTGGCCAGGCTGCGGCGCCATTCGTTGAGCCCGGCGACGAACAGTTTGGCTGACGGGTGCGTTGATTTGACCGCCGGCTCGTACATGCCGTCGAGCGATTCGGCCTTCCAGAACATCGCTTCGAAGCGCTTGGCCTCGTTGTTGATTTCGCGCAGCCGGCGCGACCGGTCGATGATGATCGCCCACGACCAGACGCTCGCGGCGAGCAGCCCGAGCATGACGACTTTGACGACAATGTCCGACTGCAGGAACAGCGCGAACGGCGAAAGATCGGTGGCGGCCTTGGCGGCGACGGAAAGCGGTGCTTGCATGTGGGTGTCCTAGCCGTTCGCGGCCGTTTGAGCCAGTAGCGCCTTGAAGCGGGCGTCCCAGTCGCGGGGCTGGCGTTGCGGCCGGCCATTGGCGCCGAGCCATGCCGCGGTCACCACGCCGCTGGTGAGCTTCGTCGACCCGCGCCAGATGTCCTGCGCGATCACCGTTGCGGCGGCGCGCACCTGCACGACGCGACTGTGGACGACGAGCGCATCGTCGAGCCGGGCCGGGGCGTGCCAGGTCATCGCCATGTCGTGGACGGCGTAATAGCCCTCGCCCGCCGCCATCACCGCCTGCTGCTCGATGCCGATGCAACGCAGCATGTCCGAGCGGCCGCGCTCCATGAAGCGCAGATAGTTGGCGTGATAGACGATGCCGGTGAGGTCGGTGTCTTCAAAATAGACGCGCACGGCGAAGCGGTGGACGCCGGCTTCGAAGCGGCCCTGATAGGGGAGGTCGGTCATTGGCGGGATTCTAGGCGCTGCGGGGGCGTGCGGCTAGGGCGCGGGGGATTCGGTTGGACGCGCGGGGGGAACCGGTGGGCGCGTCGCCTCCCTCGCCCCGTCGGGGAGAGGGCGAGAGACGCGCGGCAGCGCGGCCCGGGAAGAGGTGCCGTGGGGTGTATTTAGAAAGCAAGAAAGTAAGGGCGTCGTGGCAAAGCCACGCCGTCGGACGGGTTCGGCGGGATTTACCCGCCGCCCCGCCGGCCGGCTTGCGCCGAGTCTCGGCCCAAGTCGAAATTCGCGCGAAGTGCGCAAATTTCGCCTTGCGCCTTGCCGGCTTAAGCTTCCCGCTTCGGATCCCGCAGCTCGGCAATACGCGCTGACTTGCCCGAACGGCCACGCAGATAATACAGCTTGGCACGACGCACGACACCGCGGCGCACGACTTCGATCGACTCGATGTTCGGCGAATACAGCGGGAAGACGCGCTCGACGCCTTCACCGAAGCTGATCTTGCGGACGGTGAAGTTGCTGCCCATCGCCTTGTTCGAACGCGCGATGCACACGCCTTCGTAGTTCTGGACGCGCGAACGCTCGCCTTCGACGACCTTCACGCCGACGCGCAGCGTGTCACCGGCGCGGAACGTCGGGATCTTCTTGGCTTCGAGAAACTTCGCAATCTGCTCGGCTTCGATCTGTTGAATGAGATTCATCTCATTTTTCCTTCTTCTTGTGCGCACCAGAGGGCGACTGGACCCGAGCACCGAGATGGCGCTCCCACAGGTCCGGCCGCCGTAGCCGTGTGTCCGTTTCGGACTGCGCCAATCGCCAGGCGGCGATTTTCGCATGATCCCCCGATCGCAACACTTCGGGGATCAATAAGCCTTCCCATTCGGGAGGGCGGGTATAATGCGGATATTCGAGAAGGCCGCTTTCGAAGCTCTCGTCATGTCCGCTGGAAGCCGCGCCCATTACACCGGGAAGCAGCCGGACGCAAGCATCGAGCAGAACCAGCGCCGCCGGTTCGCCGCCCGACAGGATATAATCGCCGATGCTGACCGGTTCGATGAAGCTGCCGTCGGGCAACGGCGCGTCGAACAGCCGCTCGTCGAAACCTTCGAAGCGACCGCACAGGAGCGTCACCCCCGGCCCCGCCGCGAGGTCGCGCACTTGGCGCTGCGTCAGCGTTTTGCCGCGCGGGCTCATCGCCAGCACCGGCCCCGGCCCGCGCGCGCCGGCAACCGCTGCCGACAGCACATCGGCACGCAGCACCATGCCCGGCCCGCCGCCCGCCGGCGTGTCATCAACGGTGCGGTGCTTGTCAGTGGCGAAGTCGCGGATGTTGCGCGCGGCGAGCGACCAGACGCCGTCCTCCATCGCGCGGCCTGCAAGGCTGACGCCAAGCGGCCCGGGGAACATCTCGGGGTAGAGCGTCAGGACGGTGGCGGCCCAGGGTGCCGGACGGGTCACGGTCAGACGTCGATGAAATTCGGGTTGAGCGTGACCGGCGACCCCGGCGCGGCGCCGACTTCGGGCACAGCCTGCGGGTTGAACGGCACCATGAAGGTCTTGCCGTCAGCTTTGCGGATTTCGAGGATGTCGCCGGCGCCGAAGTTTTCAACAGCGATGACGCTGCCGACCTCGACGCCATCGGTCGATACCACCGCGCGGCCGATCAGGTCGGTGTGGTAAAATTCGCCCTCGGCCAGCGGCGGCAGCGCATCGCGCGGCACCGCAAGCGTCATGCCGCGCATCCCCTCGGCAGCGGTGCGGTTGGCGATTTCGGCAAAGCGCGCGATGGCGCCGGCCTTGTCGGGGCGCATCGATTTCAGCGTCAGCGTGCGCGCCTCGCTGCCACGCGTCGCCGCAAACGCCTTGTGGCGCTGCAGGCTCTCGAGACTTTCGGCAAACAGCTTCAACCGCACCTCGCCCTTGATGCCATGGGCACCCGCAATCGCGGCGAGGATGACGGTGTCGGTCATAGATCGAATGCCGCGCCACCCCGGTCAGGGCAGCGCGGCAATCAAGCTCAGGCCTGGGTTTCTTCGGCCGGGGTTTCTTCGGCCGGCGCTTCTTCAGCAGCTGCTTCAGCGGCAGGTGCTTCTTCAGCAACCGCTTCGGCAGCAACTTCTTCAGCGGCCACATCAGCGACTTCTTCGACAGCCGGTGCAGCAGCAGCTTCGGCAGCCGCAGCGGCAGCCGCGACAGCAGCTTCCGCCTTGGCGACTTCAGCAGCTTCAGCGGCTTCGATCGCTTCGGCAGCCTTCATCGCGGCGGCTTCGACGCGTTCCTTGGCCTTGTCGCCCGGCAGACCCTTGTTGGGGTTGTTCTTGGCAGCGCGGGTGCGCAGGCCGGCGGCATCGAGGAAACGGGCAACGCGGTCCGACGGCTGTGCGCCGACCGACAGCCAGTACGCCGCACGCTCGCCGTCGAGCTTGACGCGCTCGGCGTTGTCCTTCGGCAGCAGCGGGTTGTACGTGCCGATCTTTTCGAGGAACTTGCCGTCGCGCGCGTTGCGCGAATCCGACACCACGATGCGGTAGTAGGGACGCTTCTTCATGCCGCCACGGGCGAGGCGAATTGCAATGGCCATTTTCAGTCTTCCTTCGTTCTAAACAGTTGAAATTGCAGTTGGTTCGTAATCTTTTAAAGCCTCCGGCGGGCAGGCCTGAGGCCTGCACCCAATTGCTTGGTCGGTGCATCCCACAAGCGCGGTGCTTGTTTTTATGCCCGTCAATTCACGGGTGCAGGGACAAGTCCCTGCCCGCCGGAGGCTCTGTCGTTCGTAATTCCTATCGTTTCATCAGCTTGTCGAAACCCGGCGGGAGGCCGCCACCGCCGCCACCGAGCAGCCCGCCGAGCCCGCCACCGGGACCGCCAGCGCCGCCGCCCATCTTCCCGAGCATCGCCATCATGCCCTTCATGCCGCCCATCTTGCGCAGGCGCTTCATCGCAGTTTCCATTTCCTGATGCATTTTCATCAGCTTGTTGACTTCCTGCACCGTGGTGCCGGCGCCCTTGGCAATACGGATCTTGCGCTTGGCGTTGATCAGGTCGGGCTTGGCGCGTTCCTTGGGCGTCATCGAGCAGATGACGGCTTCCATGCGGCCAAGCGTCTTGTCGTCGGGGCCGCCGTTCGCCATCGCTGCCTTGGCCTTGGCCATGCCGGGGATCATGCCGGCCAGCGCGCCGAGGCCGCCCATCTTCTGCATCTGACTGAGCTGCGAGCGCAGGTCGTTCATGTCGAACTGGCCCTTGGCGAGCCGTGCGGCCATTTTCTCCGAAGCTTCGGCCTCGAAGGTTTCGGCGGCGCGTTCGACCAGCCCGACAACGTCGCCCATGCCGAGGATGCGACCGGCAACGCGCGACGGCGAGAATTCCTCGAGCGCGTCGAGCTTTTCACCGGTGCCGGCGAACTTGATCGGCTTGCCGGTCACCGAGCGCATGCTGAGTGCGGCACCACCGCGGGCATCGCCGTCCATGCGGGTCAGCACGACGCCGGTCAGTTCAACCTGGCCCGAGAACGACGACGCGACATTGACCGCGTCCTGGCCGGTCAGGCTGTCGACGACCAGCAGGATTTCATCCGGCGCACCGACACCGGCGACAGCGCGCATTTCGTCCATCAGCGCGGTATCGACATGCAGGCGACCGGCGGTGTCGAGCAGCAGCACGTCGAAGCCCTGCAGCTTCGCCGCCGACTTGGCGCGCTGGGCGATTTCAACCGGGCCCTGGCCGGCGATAATCGGCAGCGTCGCCACCGAAATCTGCTCACCGAGCACACGTAGCTGTTCCTGGGCGGCCGGACGCGCGACGTCGAGCGACGCCATCAGCACCTTCTTGCCGAATTTCTCGTTGAGGCGCTTGGCGATCTTCGCGGTGGTGGTGGTTTTACCCGATCCCTGCAGACCGACCATCATGATGACGGCGGGCGGCGTGACATCAACATTGAGCGGCGCGCTATCGCCGCCGAGCATATCGACCAGCGCATCGTTGACGATCTTGACGACCATCTGCCCCGGCGTGATGGAGCGGATGACATCGGCGCCGATCGCATCGGCGGTGACCTGGTCGATGAAGGTCTTGACGACGGGCAGCGCCACATCGGCTTCGAGCAGCGCAATCCGCACCTCGCGCATCGCCGCGCGCACGTCGAGCTCGGTCAGCGCACCGCGCCCCCGAAGCTTGTCGAACACGCCGCCAAGGCGGTCGGAAAGGCTTTCAAACATCGTCTACATTGCTCCAAACGAACTTGCGCCGGCGTGCGAGTCTTCGCAGGCCGGCGTACGTCCGTGGACGTTGAATATCGGTCACACCTTGCGGCGGGATGCGCGGCTGTTACGGCAAAGCCGGTTTGCGGTCAAGCAAAGTGCGCTTTTTCCTGCGCTCGGCATGGCTGACTTGGCGCATCCACTATGCTAGCTTCGCGCCACACGGCCCTGATGGAGTTTGATGCCATGTTGCACCGCTTCGCCCGAATCGCCCTGATCGCGGCCATTGCCGCGGTTCCTGCCTACGCCTCGGGCGGCGGCGGTGGTGGCGGCTTCAGCAGCATGCCGAGCGACTCCACGCCGCAATATGACCCCGCAGTCGAATATGCCAAGGGCAGCGAGGCGCTCAAGGCCGGCGACTACAAGGCCGCCGACAAGGCGTTCAAGAAGGTACTCGCCGTCACCCCCAAGGACGCCAACGCACTTTATATGTCGGGGCTCGCCAAGGCCGGCGACGGCGACCTGAAGGGCGCCGCCAAGGCGTATGAAAAGGCGCTCAAGATCAATCCGGCGATGCTGGCGACGCGGCGCGACTATGCGGTGACGCTGTTCAAGATTGGTGACGCCGACAAGGGCGCCGCCGAACTCGCGACACTCAAGAGCCAGGCCGCGACCTGCGGCGATGCCTGCCCGCAGGCTGCCGACCTCAAATCCGCTGTCGCAGCGGTCGAAGCCGCGCAAACCGCCGGCAAGACCGCGGCACTGGCGCCGCCGCCGAGTCTGTTGTTTGCCGATGCGGCGGCCGGTGATGGCGCCTATCTCCACGCCGTCAGCCTGATCAACGAACACCGCTACGGTGAGGCACTGGTCGCGCTCGATGCCGCCAAGGCGGCGTTCGGCCCGCACCCCGATGTGCTGACCTATATCGGCTTCACCTACCGCAAGCTCGGCCAGTATGACCGCGCCGAAAGCTATTACCGCCAGGCGCTGGCGATTGCCCCGACGCACCGCGGCGCCACGGAGTATTACGGCGAGCTCAAGGCTGAACGCGGCGACATCGCCGGTGCGCGTGCCATGCTCGCCGCACTTGAGGCGCAATGCAGCTTCGGCTGCATCGAGGCCGAAGATTTGCGCCGCTGGATCGACGCCAAGGGCGTGTGAGCATCGCGCGCAGGTCGATCGCCGCGCTGGCGCTGCTGCTTGCGGTCGCCGCCGCCCCCGCCGATGTGCCGTTGCGCGCGCTGCGCTGGCTAGCGCCGGGCACCGACCGCATCGCCGCGCTGACCACGCAACCGACCGAATGTCTGTCACCCGCTGCCATCGGTGACGCTTCAGTCGAAATCGGGCGCGCCGCATTCCGCTCGCCGCTGCTGCTCGGCGGGCAGGCGTCACGCGCCGGCTTGAGCTGCAACGCCTGCCACCGCCAGGGCCGCGGCAATCCCGATTTCGCCTTCCCAGGCCTGTCGGGCGCGCCGGGCACCGCCGACGTCACCTCGTCGCTGTTCAGTTCGCACCGCGGCGATGGCATCGCCAATCCGGTGCCGATCCCCGACCTCAGCGCCGCGACGCACAAAATCAGCCGCGACCCCGCATCGCCGGCACTCGCCGACTTCATCAACGGGCTGGTGGTAGATGAATTCGATGGCGCGCCGCCCCCGCCAGTGGTGCGCGCCGGACTGGCCGCCTATGTCCGCGCACTGTCGCCATCCGCCTGCCCGACGCGTGCAGTGGAACCGTTGACGCTCGCCACCACGCTCGCCGATGCCGACCGCGCGGTCGTCGCCGCGCAGGCCGCGCTAACCAGCAACGACCGCGACACTGCCGCCGTGTTGCTGCTCGCCGCGCGGTCACAGCTTGGGCTGGTCAATGAACGTTATGCCGGTGCCGCATTGGCGAACGACCGCGCGCTGTTAAGGCGCGCCGATGCCGACCTCGCGACGGCGCTGAGCGCAGTGCGGCGCGGCGACACCGCCCAACTAGACAGCTGGCGTGCCGCCCTGCCGGGCTGGCGCGCCACGCTCGCCGCGCACGAAAACCAGTCGCTGTACAACCCTGCGCAAATGGCGCGGACGCTGGGTCCGGCTTAGACGTTCGCCCCAGCCTTAGCCGTTCGCTAGAGCGCGGTCGCGGAGCGTCTTGTATTCCGCGTCGCTTATCGAACCGGCCTTCTTCAACGCGTCGAGCTTGGTCAGTTCATCGGCGACGCTGTAGCCGACAACCTGGCGCAGTTCCTCCCGGGCCTTGTTGGCGCGTTCGACGTTGCGTGCACCCATGCCGTGGCCGTGGAAAATCAGGTACGCGAACACGCCGATATAGGGTGCAACGCCGAAGAAGATGATCCACAGCACCTTCTTGAAGCCCGAAATGTCGTCATGGCGGAACAGGTCGGCAATGACGGTGATCATCAGCCAGAACCATGTCACCAGCATGAAGATGATGAACGCGTCGCGCAGGAATTCGCTGAGACTCATGGTAGTTACCCCTCAATATGGCGCCCCGCGCCGAACTTGGCCACGATGCACCGGTGCCTTGCCAAGGTCAACAACGGGGAAGATTGAAGGGCCTCCGGCGGGCAGGCCTGAGGCTCTTTACCCTGCCAAAGCCCTTGCAAACTCACCCGCATCGAACGGTCGCAAGTCGCCCATGCCTTCGCCGACGCCCACCGCATGGATCGGCAGCTTGAACTTTTCGGCGGCTGCGACGAGGACGCCGCCGCGCGCGGTGCCGTCGAGTTTGGTCATCACCAGTCCGGTGACGCCGGCGACTTCCTGGAAGACTTCGATCTGGTTGAGCGCGTTCTGGCCGGTGGTGGCGTCGAGCACCAGCACGACGTCGTGCGGCGCGGCGGGCATGGCCTTTTTGAGCACGCGCTTGATCTTCGCGAGCTCGTCCATCAGTCCCGACTTGTTCTGCAGCCGGCCGGCGGTGTCGATGATCAGCACATCGACGCCTTCGGCGCGCGCGCGTTCGAGTGCAGTGAAGGCGAGCCCCGCCGCATCGGCGCCCTGTTCGCCCGACACGACCTTGGCGCCGGCGCGTTCGCCCCAGATTTTGAGCTGCGCGATGGCGGCAGCGCGGAAGGTGTCACCCGCCGCCAGCATGACGCGGTAGTCCTGTTCGATAAACAGGTGCGCGAGCTTGGCGATGGTGGTGGTCTTGCCCGAGCCGTTGACGCCGACGACGAGGATGACCTGCGGCCGCGGAAAGGCGATGACTTCAAGCGGCTTGGCGACCTGGCCGAGCACGCTGCCGATTTCTGCGGCGACAGTGTCGCGCACGCCGGCGAGGTCGATGTCGCGGTCGAACTTCTCGTCGCGCAGGCGGGCCGTGACGCGCGCCGCCATCGCCGGGCCGAGGTCGGAGGCGATCAGCGCTTCCTCGATATCGTCGAGCATCGCGTCGTCGAGCTTGGCGCGCACGAACAGCCCGGCGAGATTGTCGCCGAGCTTGTCGGTCGAGCGCGACAGCCCCGCCTTGAGTTTCGCCAGCCAGCCGGTCTTTTCGGTCATGCGCACTCCAACAGGTCACCGGCGACGTGGCGCGCGGTTACATCGACGATTGCGCCACGCGGGTGCGAACGGTCAAGTCGGACGCGCGCGAAGCTTTCGGCATGGCCAGTCAGCCCGCCGGCTTCGACCAGCACGCGCTGTGGCTTGCCGACTTGTTCGCCCAGCCAGTCGCGTTGGCGTTCCGCGCCAAGCGCGCGCAATCGTGCGGTGCGGTCGCGGCGGACGCTTACCGGCAGTTGCGGCATGCGCGCGGCGGGTGTGCCGTCGCGTTCGGAATAGGCAAAGACGTGCAGCCGCGTCAGCCCACAATCATCGACCAGCGCCAGAGTGTTTTCAAACGCCGCGTCGGTTTCGGTCGGGAAGCCGGCGATCAGGTCGGCGCCGAACACCATTTCGGGGCGGCGGGCGCGGAGTGACTGGCAGAACTCGACCGCCTGCGCGCGGGCATGGCGGCGCTTCATGCGCTTCAAAATCAGGTCGTCGCCCGATTGCAGCGACAGGTGCAGCTGCGGCATGACCCGCGCGTCGGTCGCCAGCACATCGAACAGCGCAGCATCGACTTCGATGCTGTCGATCGACGAAAGCCGCAGACGCGGCAGGTCGGGGACATGCTGCAAGATGCGCTGCACCAGCAGGCCGAGTGTCGGCGCGCCGGGCAGGTCGGGACCGTAGGAGGTCAGGTCAACGCCGGTAAGGACGATTTCGTTGACGCCCTGCCCGACCAGCACCTTGATGCGCTCGATTACCGCACCGGCGGGCACTGACCGCGACACCCCGCGAGCCAACGGTATCACGCAGAAGGTGCAGCGATGGTCGCAACCGTTCTGCACCGCGACGAAGCCGCGCGTATGGCTGACGCTGTCGGATACCGCTAGCGGCGCGTCGCGCACGGCGAAAATGTCGCCGACGCGGGCGCGGTCATTGGCGCCCGCCAGATCGTAGCGCGCCGCGTCGAGCTTCTCGCGGTTGCCGAGCACCATCGCCACGCCGGGCAGCGCCGCGAACCCCGCCGGGTCGAGCTGCGCCGCGCAGCCGGTGACGATGATGTTGGCATCGGGCCGTTCGCGGTGTGCGCGCCGCACCGCCTGGCGCGCCTGGCGCACCGCTTCGGCGGTCACTGCGCAGCTGTTGACGACGATGCTGCCGGCCGGTGCAGCAGCGTGTGCGGTCGCGGCCTCGGCGATATTGAGGCGGCAGCCGAAATTGATGATTTCAGCCGGCTTCATGCAAAGGCGTCGAGGTCGACTTCGCCGCTGAATGACGTCGCCGCCGGGCCGGTCATGGCGATCTGGCCGTCGGCGCGCCATTCGATGACCAGCCGGCCGCCGGGCAGATCGACATTGACCTTGCGCTCGGTGAGCCCGCGCCGCATCGCCGCAACTGCAGTCGCGCACGCACCGGTGCCGCAAGCGCGCGTCAACCCGACACCGCGCTCCCAGACGCGCAGCCGGATGTGGTCGCGCGCCACGACCTGCGCGACATTGACGTTGATGCGCACGGGAAACAGCGCGTCATGTTCGATCACCGGCCCGAGCGTATCCAACGGCACCGCATCGACATCGGGCACGAAGAAGATGACGTGTGGGTTGCCAACATTGACCGCAATCGGCCGTTCGAGTTCGTCCCAGCCGACCGGCATATCGTGCGTGTCCATCGCATAGGCGAGCGGGATTTCGTCCCAGCCTAAGCGCGGCGGCGGATAAAGGATGGTCGCGGCGGCATCACTCGCAGCCGCATCGAGAATGCCCGCGGCGCTGTCGATCGTTGCCGTCGCGCCGAGGAGCGTCGCCACGCAGCGTGATGCATTGCCGCAAGCTTCAACCTCGCCGCCATCGGCATTATAGATGCGCATGAACGCGTCCGCCTTGTCGGACGCCTCGATGACGATCAACTGGTCGCAGCCGATGCCGGTATGCCGGTCGGCCAGCCCGCGCACTTGCGCGCTGGTCAGCGCCAGCGGGGTTTCGCGCGCATCGAACACGACAAAGTCGTTGCCCAGTCCGTGCATCTTGAGAAAGTGCCGCATCATGGCTGCGCATCTAGGAGCGAGCGCGGCAATTGTCCAACCGTCGCGTTTGCCGCGCGACGTTCGTCGGCACCCGCACGTCGTTCGTCGAAACCGCCATTGACGCGCTTGCGTGCACGCCAGCGCCTGCCTACCGTCGCGCCAACCAGAATTCAGGGAGTTCTTTTATGCTCAACCGTCGCGACGTTCTGAACACTGCAGCCATTGCCGGCTTTGCCGCGATGCTGCCCGCCTGGGCCGCCAAGGCAGCCGCCACCGGCAATGCCCAGCTTGCCGCCGTGTTGCAGTCGATTGCCGAACAGATGCTGGTCGCCTCGCCCGAAACCGCGACGACGATCGGCCTCGACACCGGCAAGCTCGCCGCACTCGCCGGCAAGGTCAGCGACCTGTCGCCGGCGGCCGCCGCCAAGAATCTCGCTGACCTCAAGGCGTTCAAGGCGCAAATGAAGGCGCTCGATACCAAGGGCTTCAGCGGCGCCGACACCGCGCAATATGAAATGACGATGTTCGCGCTCGACCTCGGCATCGAAGGCGGCGACCGCTTCCATTATGGCTACACCGGCACCAGCGGCGGCATCCCCTATGTCGTCAGCCAGCAGAACGGCGCCTATCAGAACATGCCCGAGTTCCTGTCGACGTATCAGCGCGTCGAAACCAAGGGCGACATCGACAGCTACCTGTCGCGCATGGAAGGCTTCGCCACCCAGCTCGATCAGGAAACCGCGCGCATCCAAGCCGATGCCGGCAAGGGCGTCATCCTGCCCGACTTCCTGATGTCGAACGCGCTCGGCCAGATGGCGGGCTTCCGCGCCACGCCGGCCGCCAGCCAGCGCATGGTCACCGCCCTCGCCGCGCACGCCGCGAAAATCAGCGGTGCCGCCGACCCGAGCGCGCAGGCCGCCAGCATCACCACCGGCAAGATCTATCCGGCGCTCGATCGGCAGATTGCCGCACTTAAGGCAATCCAGCCCAAGGCCAACAGCGATGCCGGCATGTGGAAGCTGCCCGACGGCGAGGCCTATTACGAATGGCTGCTCAAGGGCAGCACGACGACGACGCTGTCGGCCGACGAAATCCACAAGACCGGCCTACGCCAGACCGCCGAATTGCAGGCCGGCATGGACAAGGTGCTGCGCGCGCAGGGCCTGACGCAGGGCAGCGTCGGTGACCGGCTGTCGGCAATGACCGCCGACCCCAAGTTCCTGTTTTCGAACGACGACAAGGGCCGCGCCGAAATCATCAAGTTCATCCAGGCGCGCATCGATGACGTGCGCCCGAAAATGCCGATGCTGTCGAACCTCAAGCTCAACGCCAATGTCACCGTCAAGCGCGTGCCCGAAGATATTCAGGACGGCGCCGGCCTCGGCTACATGAATTTCGCCTCGCTCGACGGTAAGCGCCCGGCAATCTACTACGTGAACCTCAAGGACACCGGCTATTGGCCGAGCTACACGCTGGCGTCGCTGACCGCTCACGAAGCGATCCCCGGCCACGCCTGGCAGGGCGCGTTCATCGCCGAAAACCAGGACAAGCTGCCGCTGATCAGCTCGCTGCTCGGCTTTAACGCCTTTGTCGAAGGCTGGGCGCTCTACGCCGAGCAGCTCGTCAGCGAAATCGGCATGTATAAGGACCAGCCGTTCTGGCAGGTCGGCTTCCTGCAGGCGCTCAACTTCCGCGCCGTGCGCCTCGTCGTCGATACCGGCATGCACGCCAAAAAATGGACGCGCCAGCAAGCCATCGATTACATGGTCGCCAACACCGGTCGCGCCCGCGGCGCCGTCACCAGCGAAATCGATCGCTATTGCGCCTCGCCCGGCCAGGCTTGCGGCTACAAGATCGGCCATAACGAAATCGTCCGGCTGCGCGCCAAGGCACAAGCCGCGATGGGCCCGAAGTTCACGCTGCAAAGCTTCAACGACGCCGTGGTATCGACCGGCGGCGTGCCGCTCGAAGTGCTGGCCAAGGTCATCGACCGCTACATCGCCGGCGCGTGACGTCATGAAGGGCTTATCGTTGCGATATCGCAATGATAAGCCCTGACGAAAGAGCCTCCGGCGGGCAGGCCTCAGGCCTGCACCATAGGTTTGGGTGGGTGCTGTCTGACGCGACATCGCGTTCTGTGGAACCGCGGCAAATTATTGGTGCAGGCCTGAGGCCTGCCCGCCGGAGGCTCTTCAACTTAACAGCCCTTACACCCGTAAAGACTGACCACATTCCCCTCGCCAGCGCACCCGTCTCGCCAGCAAATTCGCAGCCTTTTTTGCCAAGGCTGTTTCCCCCATGCTGCAGTTGCGTTAAGGCCATCGCAAATTCGATTCATGCGAGGAGACGCCCGTGACCGCCATAGGACAGGACAGCCTGAAAACCCGCCGCCAGTTGACGGTCGCCGGCAAGAATTACAGCTATTACAGTCTGGCGGCTGCGGCGGAGAAGCTGGGCGAAATCAGCCGGCTGCCGTTTTCAATGAAGGTGCTGTTCGAGAACCTGCTGCGTTTCGAAGACGGCACGACGGTCAAGACCGACGACCTCAAGGCGCTTGTGCAATGGGCGAAGGACAAGAAGTCCGAGCACGAGATCAACTATCGTCCGGCCCGCGTGCTGATGCAGGATTTCACCGGCGTGCCGTGTGTTGTCGATCTGGCGGCGATGCGCGATGCGATGACGAAGCTGGGCGGCGACCCGGCGAAGATCAACCCGCAGATCCCCGTCGATCTGGTCATCGACCACAGCGTCATGGTCGACGAGTTCGGCACGCCGCAGGCGTTCACCGACAACATGGATCTGGAGTACGCGCGAAACATCGAACGCTATGAATTCCTGCGCTGGGGCACCACCGCGTTGAAGGGCTTCCGCGTCGTGCCGCCGGGCACCGGCATCTGCCACCAGGTCAACCTCGAGTATCTGGCGCAGACGATCTGGACCAGCGAAGACGCCAGCGGCGCCATCGTTGCTTATCCTGACACGCTCGTCGGCACCGACAGCCACACGACGATGGTCAACGGCATGGGCGTGCTCGGCTGGGGCGTGGGCGGTATCGAGGCCGAAGCCGCGATGCTCGGCCAGCCCGCGACGATGATCATCCCCGAAGTCGTCGGCTTCAAGCTGTCGGGCGCGATGGCCGAAGGCATCACCGCCACCGACCTCGTGCTCACCGTCACCCAGATGCTGCGCAAGAAGGGCGTCGTCGGGCGCTTCGTCGAATTTTACGGCCCCGGCCTCGATGCGCTCAGCCTCGCCGACCGCGCCACCATCGCCAACATGGCGCCTGAGTATGGCGCGACCTGCGGCTTCTTCCCCGTCGATGCCGCCACCATCGAATATCTCAAGCTCACCGGCCGCGATGACGACCGCGTCGCGCTGGTCGAAGCCTATTGCAAGGCGCAGGGCATGTGGCGCGATGCCAGCACCCCCGATCCGGTGTTCACCGACACGCTCGACCTCGACCTCGGCTCGGTGCTGCCGTCGCTCGCCGGCCCGCGCCGCCCGCAGGACAAGGTGCTGCTCGCCGACGCCGCTGCGGCGTTCGAAGCCGAGCTCACCGGCGGCTACAAGCAGACCGCGGCGACCGACCTGCGCGCGCCGGTCGCGGGTGCCGACTACAACCTCGGCAACGGCGATGTCGTCATTGCCGCGATCACCAGCTGCACCAACACCTCGAACCCCGCCGTGCTGATCGCCGCCGGCCTGGTGGCGCGCAAGGCGCACGCGCTCGGGCTGACGCGCAAGCCCTGGGTCAAGACCAGCCTGGCACCGGGCTCGAAGGTCGTCACCGACTATTTCGAAAAGTCGGGCCTGCAGGCCGACCTCGATGCCGTCGGCTTCAACCTCGTCGGCTATGGCTGCACGACCTGCATCGGCAACTCGGGCCCGCTGCCCGGGCCGATTTCGGAAACCATCAACACCAACGACCTCGTCGCGGTGTCGGTGCTGTCGGGCAACCGCAACTTCGAAGGCCGCGTGTCGCCCGACGTGCGCGCCAACTATCTCGCCTCGCCGCCGCTGGTCGTGGCGTACGCCATCGCCGGCACGATGCGCACCAACATCGCCACCGCACCGCTGGCGCAGACGCCCGACGGCCGCGACGTCTACCTCAAGGACATCTGGCCGACGAACAAGGAAGTCGCCGACCTGATGCTGTCGAGCGTCACCGCCGGCATGTTCCGCGGCCGCTACGCCAACGTCTTCGAAGGCGATGCGCACTGGCAGGCGATCCGCGTTTCGGGCGGCGCCACCTACAAGTGGAACCCGGTGTCGACCTATGTTCAGAACCCGCCGTACTTCGAAGGCATGACGATGACCGCGTCGGGCGTGAACGACATTCGCGGCGCCCGGCCGCTTGCCATCTTCGGCGACTCGATCACGACCGACCACATCTCACCCGCCGGCAACATCAAGGTCGCCTCGCCCGCCGGCACTTACCTCGCCGAGCGCCAGGTCGCGACCGCCGAGTTCAACAGCTACGGCGCCCGCCGCGGCAACCATGAAGTGATGATGCGCGGCACCTTCGCCAACATCCGCATCAAGAACGAAATGGTCCCCGGCGTCGAAGGCGGCGTGACCAAGTACATCCCGACCGGCGAACAGCTGGCGATCTTCGATGCGGCCGAAAAGTACCGCGAAGACGGCACCGCGCTGGTGGTCATCGCTGGCAAGGAATATGGCACCGGCAGTTCGCGCGACTGGGCGGCGAAGGGCACGACCTTGCTCGGCGTCAAGGCCGTCATCGCCGAAAGCTTCGAGCGCATCCACCGTTCGAACCTCGTCGGCATGGGCGTGCTGCCGCTGCAGTTCGCTGAAGGCACCGACCGCAAGACCATCGGTCTCGACGGCACCGAGACGTTTGACATCACCGGCATGGCGGATCTGAAGCCGCGTCAAACTGTCACAGTCAACTTCACCCGCGCCGACGGCACGACCGGCAGTTTCGAAACGCGCTGCCGCATCGATACCGAAACCGAGCTCGATTACTTCTACGCGGGCGGTATTTTGCCCTACGTGCTGCGCAAACTCGCAGCCTGACCGGTCAGGGCGTCGCCGGCAACGGCGGCGCCCGCCCCTGTGGCGCTGCATTGCGGCAAAGCAGTGCTTGCAAACGCAAGAAATTGTGGCAAATTCCCTGTTAACCGCGCCTCGGCGGTGGCTCAATTCAGGGGAATTAGCATGAAGTCCAAGCTTCTCGTCGCTGCTGCCGTTGGCGCAGTGCTTGCCGCATCGCCTGCATCGGCGCTCAAGATCAATCTCATCGATACCGGCGGCGTCACCGGATCGCCCGCCGAAGCCGGTTTCAAGCTCGCGGCGCAGTATTGGGAAAGCGTGCTGACCAACGACGCCATCGTCAATTTCAACGTCGGCTTCGCACCGCTCGGGCCGGGCATCCTTGGAGGTACCAGCAGCAGCCTGTTCACCTATGTCCCCGTCGATGATTATAAGTTCCTGCTCGCCGTCACTGGCAACAGCGCGCTTGATGCGCAGGCAGTCGCTGGCCTGGCACCGACCAGCAGCACTGGCAGCCTGACGGTGACTGTGCCCGAATACTTCAACGTCTCGACGCTCGAAGGCGTGGCCGCGTCGGGGTCGCGCATCGCGCCCGATAACACCGCGATCAGCGCGACGCTGGCGTTGTCGACGGCCAACGTAAAGGCGCTGGTCGGCGGCTTCGACACCGTCATCGACGCCGACATCACCTTTTCGAGCACCTTCGCGTTCGACTTCAATCCGCGCAACGGCATCACCGCCGGCAAATATGACTTTGTCGGCGTCGCGGTGCACGAAATGGGCCATGCGCTCGGCTTCCTGAGCGGTGCGCAGGACTTCGACTACAGCGTCGGCGGCGGCTATCCGGTCGATGACTTCTGGTGGGGCTACGGCCTCGACATGTTCCGCTACAGCGCGCCCGGCGTGCTCGACTGGACGTTCGGCACCGATAGCTATTTCTCGCTCGACGGTGGCCAGACGGTCTTCAACGGCGGCTATTGGTCGACGGGCGCCATCAACGGCGATGGCTGGCAGGCGTCGCACTGGAAGGCCCCGGGCACCTGCTCGAACTTCCTCGGCATCATGAACCCCTATATCTGCAACGGGCTGACCGACTCCGTCTCGGGGCTCGATCTCGCCGCGCTCGATGCCATCGGCTGGAACACCAATGTCGATGTCCTCAGCGACCCGGACTATTCGTTCTCGACCGCCGACATGGCATTCGCCTCGACGCATGTGCCCGAACCGGCGGCCTGGGCGATGATGATCACCGGCTTCGGCATGATTGGTGGCGCGCTCCGTCGCCGCCGCACCGGCTTCGCCACGGCTTAAGCGCCAAGGCATTTGCCACATTCGGGCGGGCCGGAATCCAGGCGGATTCCGGCCCGCCTTGCATTTGAATCGCTGATTTTGCGACGGTCGGAATATTGGCATTGCCGCTGCAACGAATCAGACGAATCTCCTGCTTTCGACGTGATTCGCGGGACCGCAAATGGGCTTGTTTGCCATTTTGCCATCGATAATCCGCGAAAAAATCGCATTTTGCGCTGCATTTTTTGTCTATCAATTTCAATATCTTAATTCCGAGCACAGCTCAAAAGTGTAATATTTTTTGACAAACGCAACAGGCGCGTCACGCAAAATGCGACAAAATGACCAAAGCTTGCCGCAGCATGAACATTTCTGTTGCCAAGTGCTCCGAAAGAGCATTTCTTCCCCCCAGGCCGCATTCGTGCGGGCTATCAAACAAGGGGAACAAACGTGAAAACCAAATATCTGCTTGCAGGCGCATTGGGCGCCCTGTTGGCCTCGTCCGCCGCGCATGCGCTGGATGCCAAGCCGTACTTCATCGACAAGAGCTATTGGGGTCCGACCATTCGTCCGGCGACCGACGTGTCGCTCGACATGAACGGCCTGACTGCGCCGATCATCAACAGCGCCAGCCCGGTCTTCATCCAGTGGGAAGGCATCAGCCAGTATGATGGCGCCCGCTTCGCGCGCAACTTCATCCCGCCGGACACCATCGGTGCGGTCGGCATGACGCAGTATTTCGAAGCTACCAACGGTGCGTACGCCATTTACAACAAGTCGACCGGCGCTCTGCAGTCGATGGTCAGCGACGTTGCCTGGTGGGCTTCGGTCGGCAAGACCGGTGCCAACGGTGACACGCGCGTGATGTACAACGCCGACGCCAAGCGCTGGATTGTCATGTCGTTTGCGGCCAGCGTCGCCAACCTGCAAATCGCGATTTCGGATACCGATGACGCGATGGGCGGCTGGAAGACGACGCAGTTCACCGGCTTCGCCGGCGGCACCGCCGACTATCCGACGCTCGCGCTCGACAAGAACGCGGTCTACATCGGCACCAACAACTTCAACGCAAGCGGTAACTTCCGCGGCACGACGCTCAATGTCATCCCGATCGACAGCCTGTTCAATAACAGCACGCCGACCGTGACGAACATGAAGCAGTTCACCACGGCCTATCCGGCGACGACGATCGACAAGGGCTTTGCACAGCAGGGCGTCAACAGCAGCAGCGCCGGTTCGACCGGTCACGTTGTTGCCGCGTCGCTGTTCTGGGAAGACAATGTCGCCTTCGACGTCAATGGCCTGACCTCGAGCGATGCCACCGGCGCAACCGTGCCGGCTGGTGATGCGACCTACCTCAACATGGATCCGTTCGTGTTCGCCGGTAATGCGCGTCAGCCCAACCCGCTGCCGGCACCGATCGGTTCGATCTATGCCCGCACCGTCACCACCGGTGACGAGCGCATCAGCAGCAGCGCCTATGAAGTCGGCGGTCGCATCTACATGGTCAACACCGTCAACTCGGACGGCGACGGCCTTGATTATGCGCAGGTCCGCTACACGATCATCGATGCCAACACCAAGGCAATCATTGATCAGGGCAACATCGGTGATGCCACCCATGATTATTGGGAAGGCGCCATCGCCGTCAACGCGCTCGGCCAGGTGGTCATCACCTACAACCGTTCGGGTTCGGAAACCACCGACGCCAACGGCGACGGTCTGGCCGACGGCAACATCAGCGTGATGGCACAGGTCTTCAAGACCAGCGCTGCCGGCAAGCTGGTCAAGGTTGGTTCGGAAATGCTGCTCAAGGTCAGCCCGACCAGCACCTACCACAACGGCAGCGTCGACGGCGCACCGCCGGCCGGTCGCCAGCGCTGGGGTGACTATGCGCAGGTCAGCGTCGATCCGGGTACCAACCACGGCTTCTACCTGATCGGCGAATTTGCCCGTGAACCCAACAACGCCGCCAACGGCCACCCCGGCGGCACCGGCGGTACGCGCTGGGGCACGTGGATCGCCGGCCTGAACGTTGGTTCGGTCCCCGAACCGGCGAGCTGGGCGATGATGATCACCGGCTTCGGCTTCATCGGTGGCGCGATGCGCCGCCAGCGCAAGTCGGTCGCCACGGCGTAAGCCAAAGCGCCAGCCAGTTCCGGCTGGTCTGACACAGGGGGGCGGTGCATTCGCGTGCGCCGCCCCTTTTGTGTTAGTCTGCGTCGCACACGCGCCGAAGGGACATAGATATGGCAAGGTTCAACGTCGCACGAACTTCGATGTTGGTGGTGCTGGGAGGATTGACCGTCATGGCCTGCGCCGCAGCACACCCGTACGGCCCGGCCTTGACCGGCGAATGGGGCGGCCGCGGCATCAATCTGACGCTCACCGCCGACGGCGGCACCATCGACTATGACTGCGCGCAGGGCACGCTTTCGGGCGCGGTCCATCCGAACGACAATGGTGAATTCACCGCCACAGGCACGCACGAGGCCTTTACGCCGGGCCCGCAAAATGCCGACGCCAAGCCCGCCAAGGTCGGCGCGCAATATGTCGGCAGCGTCAGCGGCAGCACGATGATCCTGCAGGTCCAGCCCGCCGGCGCTGACCGCATGACCAGCTACACGCTGACCCAGGGCCGCCGGGCCAAGTTAATCCGCTGCATGTAGTAAGTTCACGGTCTTGCATTGAAGTTGTAAATGTAGTCGACTATCGGCGGGGTCGATTTTGCAGGATGAACGAAATGAAAGCTGGATTCCCCATCGCCGCATTGCTCGTCGGCGCGGTTGTTGCACAGCCCGCGCAGGCCGTGATCATCAAGCTCACCAACACCGGCGGCGTCACCGCCGGCAGCCAGGCTGAAACCGGGTTCAAAGCCGCCGCGGCGTTCTGGGAACAAGCCCTGACCAACAACGTCACTGTGGAGCTCAATGTTGGTTACAGCGCACTCGGCGCCGGCATCATCGGTTCGACCGGCAGCCGCCAGCTTTCGACCACCGCAACCTCGATCCAGACGCAGCTGCTCGCCAACAAGACCTCGGCGCTCGATACGCTGGCGACGTCGCACATGCCGACGCTGACCAATGGCGCGCTCAAGGTCATCACATCGGGCTACAAGACACCCGCGACCAAGTCCGGCGTCAACACCGCGTCGAAGGTCTATGACACCGATACCAGCGCCAACAACAAGAACATCGTCGCCACCAGCGCCAATCTGAAGGCGCTCGGCTACGCAGTCGCGGCCGGTGCCGATGCGTCGATCACCTTCAGCTCGGCATTCGCGTTCGATTTCAACCCCGATGACGGCATCACAGCCGGCCAGATGGACTTCATCGGCGTCGCTATCCACGAAATCGGCCATGCGCTCGGCTTTATCAGCGGCGTCGACACCTACGACTATTATGGCGGCCCCAGCGGCCCGAGCCGGTCGAGCAACACCAACCTCAACAACTATGCCGTGGGCACGGTGCTCGACATGTTCCGCTACAGCACCGACCCGACGAACCTCGTCGTCGGCACCGCGCCGGTGCTCGACTGGTCGGTCAAGACCGCCAGCTACTTCTCGGTCGATGGCGGCGTCACCGCATATGGTAGCGGCCTGTTCTCGACCGGCGCCTATAACGGCGACGGCCGCCAGGCGTCGCATTGGAAGGATGCGGCATCCGGCGCGACGCAGCTCGGCATCATGGACCCGACGGCGGCCTATGGGCAGCGCGGCATCGTCACCGCGCTCGACCTCGCAGCGTTCGATGCCATTGGCTGGAACACCTCGGTCAACGTCGTCAACAACGCCAGCTACACCTATCTCAGCACCACGAACGCGGTGTACCGCGCGGCAATCGCCAACGTTCCCGAACCGGCAAGCTGGGCGATGATGATCACCGGCTTCGGCATGGTGGGCGGCGCACTGCGTCGCCGCCGGGTGGCGGTCGCCTAAGACGAAAGCGCCTCCGGCGGGCAGGGAAGCGTCCCTGCCCGCCGGAGGCCCTTCACTCATTCCCAGTCGACAACCGCCCAGTCGCGCGCCTGCGCCAGCGCCCGCAGCGCGCGGTTCGGGTTCGCCGCGACCGGCTCGTCAGCCAATTCGAACATCGGCGCGTCCGACGGGTGGTCCGAATAGAAGCGCATCGGCGCACCGGTGAGCGCATGCGCAGCCAGCCAGTCCTCGACCATCGCGCGCTTGGCGGCGGCGTAGCAGTTTTCGCCGTCGATTTGCGGTAGCAGCGCACCGCCGGCGATAACCGCGCGCGTGCCGATGACATCGTCAATGCCGAGCGCCGCGCCGATGGCGCCGGCGTAGAAGCGGTAGGATGCCGTCGCGATGACGATGCGCCGGCCTTCGGCGCGGTCTGCGGCGATTTGCGCCAGCGCGCCGGCGCGGACGTTGGTCGCGACCTGATGCGTGGCAAACGCTGCCGCTTCGGCCGCCACTGTCGCCACATCGGCGCGCCCCATCAACAGTGCATGGTTGATCGTCTTTAGCCGCGCGCGGTTAATCAGCTTAAGCACGTAGAGCAGCCCTGCCACTGCGCTCATCGGCACCAGCAGCAACCGCCACGGCGCCTGTTGCCGCGCCCAGAACAGCAGCCACGCGGCGTAGGTGGCGCGGTGGGTGATGGTCTTGTCGAGGTCATAGACGGCGAGGTGCTGCATGCGTGCAACCTTGATGATGGTGGGCGGTTAACGCAAGTTGAGGCTTTACGCCGTGCAGGATGTAGGCCACGGGAGACTCATGTCGCAAGCCGCTCAACTCGACGAAACCAGCACCGACCACGACCGTCGACTGGCGATTTCGGGCCGGCTGACGATCAAGCATATCAGCGGCGTCGTGCCGGCATTCCAGGCGCTGCAGCCCGACCAGCGGCCGTTGACCATCGATCTTGGCGGCATTGTGCGCATCGACACTGCGGGCGCCTGGCTGGTGCACCGGCTGTTGCGCGACTGGCAGGCGTCGGGGGTGGCGGCGACGCTTGAAAATGCCTCGCCGGCGGCGACGCTGCTGATTAACGAGGTCGCCGAAAACGACACCAGTTGCGAAATCCGCCCGGCGATGCCCAACCGGCTGCTGCACCGCCTAGACCTGATCGGGGGTTCGCTCATCAATGCCGTGCACACGCTCGGCAACTTTATGGCCTTCGTCGGGATGACGTTGACGGTGGCAGCGCAGACGGTGTTCGAGCGCCGGCCGTTGCGCTGGAACGCCGTCGTCCACCAGATGGAAGTCGTCGGGCTCAACGCGCTCGGCATCATCGGGCTGCTGCTGTTTCTTGTCGGCATCGTCGTCGCACAGCAGGGGGCAGTGCAGCTACGCCAGTTCGGTGCCGACATCTTCGTCGTCAACTTGATCGGCCGGTCGACGATGCGCGAAATGGGCGTGCTGCTGACGGCAATCATGGTCGCCGGACGATCAGGCAGCGCCTTTGCCGCGCAGATCGGCTCGATGAAGCTGGGGCAGGAGATCGATGCCATGCGCTCGATCGGCATGTCACCGACCGAAGTGCTGGTGCTGCCGCGCGTCATCGCGATGTCGCTGATGATGGTGCTGCTGTCGTTCTACGGCTCGATCATGGCCATCATCGGCGGCGGGCTGTATGTCTGGGTCGCCATGGGCATCCCGCCGGCGTCGTTCGCAACGCGTTTGCAGGAAGTCGTGCCGATCCATGACGTCTATATCGGGCTGATCAAGGCGCCGGTGTTCGGCATCGCCATCGCCATCACCGGCTGCTTCCAGGGCATGCAGGTCAGCGACAATGCCGAATCGGTCGGCAACCGCACGACGCAGGCAGTCGTGGAATCGATTTTCCTCGTCATTGTGCTCGACGCCTTCTTTGCCGTGTTCTTCACCGCGATTGATTTCGGATGAGTAGCCAGCGCAAACCCGCCGGCGACACGGTGATCAGCGTCACCGGGCTGACCAACACATTCGGCGAACAGCACGTCCACGAAAACCTCGACCTCGAGGTCAAGCGCGGCGAAATCCTCGGTGTTGTCGGCGGCTCGGGCACCGGCAAGTCGGTGTTGATGCGCTCGATCATCGGGTTACAGCCGTTCAGCGCCGGGCACATTGAAGTGCTCGGTCACAACACCGCCGGTCTCGACGAAGCTGCCGCAAAGGACCTTCGGCGCAAGTGGGGCGTTCTGTTCCAGGACGGGGCGTTATTTTCGACGCTGACCGTCGCGGAGAACATTCAGGTGCCGATGCGCGAGTTCTTCAACCTGCCACCGGCGCTGATGAACGAGATTTCGGGCTATAAAGTCGCGATGGTCGGTCTGCCGATCGACGCTGCACCGAAGTACCCGTCGCAACTGTCGGGCGGCATGCGCAAGCGCGCCGGCCTCGCGCGGGCGCTGTCGCTCGACCCAGAGCTGCTGTTCCTTGATGAACCTACCGCCGGGCTAGACCCGATTTCGGCGGCGAATTTCGACACGCTCATCAAGACGTTGCGCGACACGCTCGGGCTGACGGTCTTTCTGATTACACATGACCTCGATACACTCTATGCCATCTGCGACAGGGTGGCGGTGCTCGGTGACCAGAAGGTGCTCAAGGTCGGTACCATCGACGAACTGCTCGAATTTGATCATCCTTGGGTTCAGGCTTATTTCAAAGGGCCGCGTGGGCGCGCGGCGCATAAGGGGCAAGATTAGTGGAAACGCGCAGCAGCTATGTTCTGGTCGGGGCCGTCGCTTTGGCGCTGACCGTCGCGCTGTTCGCGTTCGTGCTGTGGATCGCGCGCTATTCGGGTGACGACAAGAAGGTCTATGACATCCTGTTCCGACAGTCGGTGAGTGGACTTGCGGTTGGCAGCGCAGTGGCGTTTAACGGGGTGCCGGTCGGGCAGATCAAGACCATTGCGCTCGTCCCCAACCAACCCGAAGTCGTGCGCGTCCGCGTCGAACTAGGTGCCGATGTACCGATCCTGGAGGGCGTGACAGCCGGCATTGAAGCGATCGGCTTCACCGGCGTTAGCCAGATTCAGTTGACCGGCGCGATGCGCGGCGAAAAGCCGATTGCTGAAATTGGTCCGTTCGGCGCGCCTCTCATCCCGACCCGCCCCGGCGCGCTTGGCCAGTTGCTCGCCAATGCGCCGCAGCTGCTCAACCGGGTTTCCGAACTGACCCAGCACCTCAACGAAGTGCTCAGTCCCGAAAACCAGAAGTCGCTGCAGGGCATCCTGCGTAACACCGACCGGCTAAGCGGCTCCCTCGCCGATCGCGGCCCCGAGATCGCGGCGTCGATCGCCGAACTGCGCAAGACGCTGGCGGCAGCGACACAGGCTGCAGCGGCCGTAGAAAAGCTGTCGAACAGCGCCAATGTGGTGATGAGTGAGGACGCGCGGCCACTAATCACCGACCTGCGCAAGACCGTGGTCAGCGCCAACGTCACGCTCAGCAAGCTCGATGCCGTGCTCGATGCAGCGCAACCCGGTGTCGACCAGCTGTCGAACCAGATCGCCCCCGATGCCAATGCGCTGCTGCGCGAAATGCGCGAGGTGACGTCGCAGCTCGGTGCGGTGGCCGCCAAGCTCGACGAAGATCCCGCCGGCGCGCTGATCGGTGGCCGCCGCCTCCCCGACTATGACCCGGCAAAGGCCAAGTAACATGCGCACACGCCCGACCGCTCCGTTCCTGCTCGCGGCACTGGTGCTGCTCGCGTCGTGCGGCCCGTTGGTGCAGATCGGCGGCAACGATACACCGCCGGCAAGTTTGCTGACGCTGCGCGCTACCGCGACACCCGTCATCGCCGCACCGGCTGCCAAGCCTGCGACGGTGATGGTGGTGGTGCCGGCAGCGGCCGGCGCGTTGCAGACGTTGCGGGTGCCCGTCGCGGTCGGCGATGTCGAACTGCAATATCTGGTCGGTGCGACATGGTCCGAACAGCCCAACCGGCTGTTCCGCCGCGTGCTCGCCGACACCATCGTCGCGCGTGGGCTTATTGTCATCGATCCGCGTGGACCGTCACCGCGTGCCGACATGACGCTGTCAGGCACGCTCACCGAATTCGGACTTGATGTCCGCACACCGGACAACCCGCACGTCAATGTGCGCTACGACGCGGTGCTCAACAGCACCAACGGCACGCTGATCGCCGCGCGTCGCTTCGACGCCAGCGCACCGGTTGCCGGCAAATCACCGGCGGTGGTCGGCGCCGCGCTCAACGATGCCGCCAACCGCGTCGCCGGCGAGGTTGCCGACTGGGTGGCGACGGCGAAGAAGTGACGACGCCGGCGCGCTCAGCTCACGCTGCCGATTTCGAACCCGGCCGCTTCGCTGAAATATTGCGCCAGCTTGGCATCGAGCATCGCGATGGTTTCGGCGGCTTCGTGGTTTTCGATGCGGTCATAAAGTCCTGCGGCGATGGTTTCGAAATGCACGACGATATCGGCGTCGAAATGCGTTCCCGCGCCTTCGCGGATCAGTCCCATTGCGCGGTCGAACGAAAACGGCTCCTTGTACTTGCGCCGCGCACTTAGCGCATCGAAGACGTCGGCCACCGCAAAAATGCGCGCCAGCAGCGGAATGTCGAGGCCCGCCAGCCCGTTGGGATAACCCTTGCCGTCCCAGCGTTCGTGATGGAACGCCACGATATCGGTCGCGCCGGGGATCGTATGCAAGTCACCGACGATGCGCACGCCTTCGTTGACGTGGCCGCGCATGATGTCCATTTCCTCGGGCGTGAATTTGCCGGGCTTGCGCAGGATGGCATCGTCGATAGCGATCTTGCCCATGTCATGGAGCAGGCTGCCGGCGATCAGCGACCGCATCGGCGCCAGTTCGAGCTGCATCGCCTCGCCGATCGCAATCGCCACTAAAGTCGTGCGGTAGCAATGCTCACCGGTTTCGGAATCACGCCGCGAAATGGCGATACCCAGCGACTTGAGCAGGTTGATATAGGCAAATTCAACCTGCCGGACGAGATTGCTGTTGCGGTCGACCAGCGCGGCGACGGCGGGATAGGCCACCAGCCCCATCAGCCCGGCAAGGCCCATCGCCGCCAGTGCGGCGAAGACCGAAATCTGGTCGAGGCGAACCTGCTGCGCGTGTTCGATGACTTCGGTGAACTCGATCAGATTGCTGCTGCCTGCGGCAGCGGTCCTGGCGAAAGGCACTACGTGGAAACTCTGGATCGCGATACCGTGGTTGGCCAGTCGCATGGCCTGGTGCGTCGGCAAAGACGGCTTGGACGTGCCGGCACCGAGCGGGGCAACGAGCGCGAGCTGTTCTTCATGACGGTAGCGGCGTTCGAACACGATATGCCCGCTGCCGTCATAAATGCGCACCATGTCGAACGGGTGGTACTGCGTCGCATCGGATAGCGGTCCGGTCAAATCGACCAATGTCGCACCACCCGACGCTTGATGATGGCCGACCAAACCGTCGAGATATTCGAACGACACGTGCCCCATCGTGTACAGCAGCAGCGACTGCACCCCCGTATAGACACCGAGGCCGGCAATCAGCGCGAACAACAGGCTGATGACCGTCATTCGCCGGGCAATCCGTTGCTTCAGACTGGCGCCTTCCGCCATAGCACGTCCTCCCCGGAACGCCATGCGCGCCGGTCAGCGCGCTGTTTGAGCGTCAGCCCAGATGCTCGCGCATCCAGGCCCCGGCGTGGGAAATTGCCGTCTGCGCCGCGGTCAATTCGGTGGTAAAGAAATGCCAGACATGCGGCATCTGTGGCGCAATCATCAGCCGCACCGGCACGCGCGCCAGCCCGGCGCGTTCGGACAGCCGCAGCGCATCCGAAAGCAGGATTTCGTCCGACCCGACATGGATGAGCAGCGGCGCCAGACCCGACAGGTCGCCCTTGAGCGGTGATGCCAGCGGGTTGGCGCGGTCATCGCCGCAATATAGCCCCGCCAGCCGGTCGAGTTCCGGCTTCGAGCAGATGAGGTCGACATCGGCCATCTCGGTGTAGCTGTCGCCGCTCTGCGTCAGGTCGACCCAGGGGCTGATCGCGAACAGCCCCGCCGGCTGCGGCAGCCCCGCGGCCTTGATCGCCAGCGCCGTCGCCACTGTCAGCCCGCCGCCGGCCGAGTCACCGGCAATGATGATGCGTCCGGCCGCGATGCCGCTGTCGAGCAACGCGCGATACGCCGCCAGCGCGTCATCGACCGCCGCCGGAAAGCGTGCTTCGGGGGCGCGCCGGTAATCGAGGTTATAGCCGACCATCCAGCCGGCCTGCGCCAGCGCCGCGACCAGATGGCGGTGGCTGGCCGCCGAGCCGATGACATAGCCGCCGCCGTGCACATAAAGCAGCGCGGTATCCGCTGCCGCGCCTGGCGTGACGATTTTCTCCGCCGGCACGCCGCCCAGCGTAATGTTGGTCACCTCGGCCCCCGCCGGCAACGGATGCGACAGCCCCCATTGCTCGTACATCACCCGCATCTGGTCATCGGGCAGCGCCGGCCCGCCAGTCATGGCCCGCAGCATTTCGCGGACGGCTTCGATTTCGGACATTCGGCGCTCCCCAGGGCTTCAGACTTCAGATACACCCGACCATTGCGGGGCAAATGCGTTCAACGTAATTGAGCCGCTTGTTACCGCGATACAAGCGGATTTGAAACGGGGCCCCAGTGCAGCATCGCGGCGAGATTGACGGATTGCGCGCTATCTCGGTCGGCGGTGTCGTGCTGTTTCATGCCTGGCCCGGACTTCTGCCTGGCGGCTTCCTTGGCGTCGACGTGTTCTTTGTCATTTCGGGATTTCTGATCACCTCGCTGCTGGCCGCCGAGGCGACGACGAAGCGCATATCGATCACCGACTTCTACGAACGCCGCGCCCGCCGCATCGTCCCGGCGCTGGCGTTCGTCCTGCTGCTGACGACGCTGGGGGCGGTGGCGGTGATGCCGCCAAGCGAACTCGAAGCTTATGGCGCCAGCCTACGCGCCGCGGCGCTGTTCTATTCCAACGTGTTTTTCTATGGCGACATCGGCTATTTCGCCGCGGCGACAAAATACATGCCGCTGCTGCACATCTGGTCGCTTGCGGTCGAAGAGCAATTCTACATCGTCTGGCCGTTGCTGGTGCTGCTGCTGGTGGCAATGAAGCGCACGCGGCTGTTGCCGCTGGTGGTCGCACTCATCGTGCTCGCCTCGCTCGCCGCCGCTGTCTGGATGCAGAAGCGCTCACCCGCAGTGGGGTTCTATCTGACGCCGTTCCGGATGTGGGAGCTCGGCTTGGGTGCACTACTGGCGGTGACGCCACTGCCGGCGGCGCAGCGGTCGGCGGCACCGTTGCTGATCATAGGGCTGGCACTGATCCTCGGCTCGATGTTGTGGCTCGATGAGAGGCTGGCGTTGTACATGCCGACACCGCTGCCCGCCTGTCTCGGTGCGG
The DNA here is from genome assembly GCF_004681125.1 of Glacieibacterium arshaanense. GTDB lineage: Bacteria > Pseudomonadota > Alphaproteobacteria > Sphingomonadales > Sphingomonadaceae > Polymorphobacter_A > Polymorphobacter_A arshaanense. The sequence goes on along the minus strand of NZ_SIHO01000003.1, from coordinate 347,103 downwards.
CGTTGGTGCTTTATGCCACCACGCATGCCAAGCCACGCGCTGTGACGTTGCTGGCCAATGCGCCAATGCGGGCAATCGGGCGAGGCTCTTACTCGCTGTATCTTTGGCACTGGCCTGCGCTGGTTTTGCCGCGCATCGCGCTCGACCGCGGGCTGACGCCGCTGGAATCGGCTGCCGCAGTCGTGATTGCCGGGGCACTGACCTATGTTTCGCTACGCTTTGTCGAGGCGCCCTGGCGTGACCGTTGCCGCACGCCGATGACGCGTGCCAGACTGCTGACGCTTGCCGCCGCGGCCCTGCTGCTGGTCGCTTTGATTGGCACTGCGCTACAGTTCAGCGGCGGGCTTGTCGGGCACGCGGCGCCGGGCGTGGCGCGCATTCAGCCACTTGTCCATGACGACACCTCGAGTGCGGCGCGTTGCGCGGCGGGTGAAGCCACCGCGCAACCCGGCGCCTGGCGCGATTGCACCACCGACCCGGCAAGGGCGACCGCCGACGTGCTGTTGCTCGGCGACTCGCACGCCTATCACCTCGCGCCCGGCATCATGGCGGCGGCGGCCGGGCGCGGACTCAACGTCCGACAAGTCACCAAACATGGGTGCAGCCCGGTCTATCGCGGCGCCCCCGGTTCGGCTGACCTGTGCGCGCGTTTCAACCGTGCCGCCCTCGTCGAGGTCGCGCGCCATCCCGAACTGCGCGTCATCATCGTCAGCGGTCACTGGGCGGACAATCTTGAACGACGGGCCGCGTTGTTGGCTCGCGGCGGCACGCCCGATGCGGCGCAGATTGCCATGGCGCGCGATGGCCTGAACGCCGCGGTTGTTGCGCTTATCGCCGACCTCCGCCGCGCCGCGCCGAACGCCCGCGTTGTGCTGGTCGGCACTACGCCAGAATTCAGCGTGCGTATCGGCCGATGCATTGAACGTGCACGTTTTGCCGGCCGTGCCGATGCGGACTGCCTGGACAAGCCGATCAAGGACCAGCCCTGGGCCAGCCTGGGCGATGCAACGCTGGCCGATGTCGCCGCGGCCACCGGCAGCGCCATCTATCTGCCACGTCCGCTTTTCTGTGACGGCGCCAACTGTCGCGCCGGCAGCGTCGACAGCATCGATTTCCGCGACAATGACCATCTTTCCGCGGCCGGTTCGCAGCGTGTCGCCACCGGCTTGTTCACCGTGATCGACCCGTTGCTCGCGGCGCCTAGGCCGGGCGCGTAGTCGCCAGCGAGGCGCGGTCGGTCCAATGCTTGTGGAATGGCGCCAATGCCGGGGCGGCGGTGCGCCAGTCGGTATCGGGAAAGCGGAAATCGAGGTATTCGAGCGCCACAACCGCGCAAGCTTGCGCATAGCCGAAGCCGTCGCCCGCCACCTTCTCATAGGCCGCCAGCCGCGCCGGTAGCGCCAGTATGGCATTGTCGATCGCCGCACGCATGCGGTTCGCCCACATTGGCGACCGGTCGGTGCCGCCGGCCGCGGCTTCGAACCGCAGGCCGATGGCGGCGTCCAATATACCGTCGCATAGCGCTTCGATGGTCAGGGCCTGCCAATGCGCGTCGCCGGTGGCGGGAAGCAACGTCTGCTTCGGGTCGAGCGACAGCAGATACGCCGCAATCACCGGCGAATCGAAAATCGCCTGATGCGCTTCCGGCCCGGTGATCAGCGCAGGCACCTTGGTCAACGGGTTCGCCGCGCGCAGCGCCGGCGGATTTTCCATCGCTGCGGTTTCGACGAACGCGACCTCCAGCCCCAGTTCGGCAATGATGACGCGCAACTTGCGCGCATAAGGCGAGGTCGTCGAATAAAGCAGCTGCATCACGGTCTCCGAAGTTGAAGCGCCGACTATTTCGGGAAGTACGCGCGCAAGCAAGTGGGTGCAGGCGTCACGCCTGCCCGCCGGAGGCTCTTTAACCTTCCCCAATCCCCCGCTACGCTATCACCAAAGGGGACCCACATATGAAACTTCGCCTCGCCGCGCTGCTGCTCGCCTTCGCCGCGCCCGTGCTTGCCGCCGACATGCAGCCGACGCCGGCGCGCACCGCGGCGGAGGGCGCCGGCCCCTACCCGACGCTCGTCGTCCGCGGCGTCACCATCATCCAGGGCGACGGCGCGCCGCCGTATGGCCCCGCCGACATCGTCATTCAGGGCGACCGCATCACCGCGATCAACCCCGCCGGCACACCCGGCCTGCCGATGCGCCCCGACCGCAAGCCGCAGGGGGCAACGCGCGAGATCGACGCCACCGGCATGTTCGTGCTCCCCGGCTTTGTCGACATGCACGGCCACAACGGTGACCCGCAGAAATCCCCCGACCCGTCGTATGCCTACAAGCTGTGGCTGGCGCACGGCGTCACCACGGTGCGCAGCGTGCCAATGTTCGGCGATGATGTCGCGCACGCGCTGTCGGACAAGCGCCGTAGCGCCGCCAACCAGATCGCCGCACCGCACATCTACGCCTATCAGACGCTGGGCAGCGGCTGGGACAAGGGCGACGTCACCACCCCCGCGCAGGCCCGCGCCTGGGTGCAATGGGCGGCGAAACAAGGCGTCGACGGCGTCAAGTTCTTCAACCGCGGCGATGACAGCCCCGACGTCGAAAAGGCCGCGATTGCCGAGGCGAAGAAACTCGGCCTCGGCACCGTCGCGCACCTCAGCCAGCCCTATGTCGGGCAGTTCAACGCCCGCGACGCCGCCGCGGCCGGGCTTGGCACCGTCACGCATTTCTATGGCCATTTCGAAAGCCTGCTGAACGGCCGGACGCTGCAGGACAGCCCCGCCACCTACAACTTCAACGATGAACAGGCGCGCTTCGGCGGCATCGCCGAAATCTGGGACCAGATCGTTGAGCCCGGCTCGCCCGAATGGAAGGCGTATCTGGAGGCGCAAAAAGCCACCGGCGTCACCTTCGACCCGACGATGACGATCTACTCGGCATCACGCGACCTGATGCGCGCCCGCAACGCCGACTGGCAGGCCGAATACACGCTGCCCAGCCTGTGGGACTATTTCCAGTCGAACCGCGACAACCACGGCTCCTACTTCTTCGACTGGACCACCGCCAACGAAGTCGCCTGGCGCAATTTCTATAAACGCTACATGGCGCTGGTGAACGATTACAAGAACATGGGCGGCCGCGTCACCACCGGCTCGGACTCAGGCTTCATCTTCCAGATCTGGGGCTTCGGCTATATCCAGGAATTCGAGCTGCTGCAGGAAGCCGGCTTCTCGCCGCTCGAAGTCATCCGCTCCGCCACCATCGAAGGCGCCCGCACGCTCACCGACCCCAAGGGCGGCGCCCCCGACTTCGGCACTGTCCGCGTCGGCCAACGCGCCGACATCGTCATCGCCCCCGAAAACCCGCTGCAGAACTTCAAAACGCTCTACGGCACCGGCTTCCAACGCCTCAACCCGCAAACCAACCGGTTGGAGACCGTCGGCGGCATCCGCTACACGGTCAAGGACGGCATCGTCTACGACGCCCCCGCGCTCCTCGCCGAAATCCGCGCACAGGTGTCGGCGGAGAAGGCGGCACGGGGCGGGGCGGCGAAGTAGGGGGAAGTGAAGGGCCTCCGGCGGGCAGGCCTGAGGCCTGCACCCGATTGATTGCCCTCCCCTCAGCGCTTCGAGAACATCCGGCGCACGCGCAGGAAGCTGAATACCACCGAGGAGGCGATGCCGGTGAGGAAGGCCAGCCAGATCGGGGCGCCGAGCGCGAGGCCGCCCCAATAGACGGCGAGCTGGATCGCGAGGCCGGTGGTGGTGATGGCCGCGTAGTGGCCGAACTCGCGCCAGCTCGGCGGGGCCTTGGCGGCGAAGGTGAGCGAGCGGTTGAGCCACCAGGTGACGACGACGGCGATGACCAGCGTGAACGGCCGCGCGGCGTAGGGCGAGGCGCCGTGCGCGACGGCCTGGGTGAGTGCGAGATAGTCGAGCCCGGCGCCGACAACACCGACGACACCGAAGCGGCTGGCCTGGGTGAACCATTGGATGGCACGGGCGCGGGCGGGGTTTTGCGGCATGGCGCATGTTTATGGGTTGCGTGCGACAATTGCCAGCGGGCGGCACGGCTTGATAATGCGTCGCCGGCTCCATAGTGTTGCGCCATGAGCAATTTTGCACGACCGATGTTGCTGGGGGGCGAGTTCTTCCCCGACCATGACGCCAACAAGATGGCGAATGAGGGCGATGTCGTCGGGGCGCGGCAGCGGTTTCTGGCGAAGCGGCCGAACAATCTGCGCTATCTGCTCGAAAAGCGCTTCGGCTGGATGAACGACTATATCAAGCCCGGCATGAACGCGATCGAGCTCGGGTCGGGCGCCGGGTTCCTTGGGCTGTTTGTCGAGGCGCCGGTGGCGCTGTCCGATGTCGAGCCGCGGCCGTGGACGAGCCGAATTGTCGATGCGATGGCGATTGGCGAGCTGGGCGAGCAGTTCGACGTAGTGGTGTGCAGCCACATGATCCACCACCTCGCCAGCCCGATGGCGTTTTTCGACCAGCTGGCGAAGGCGGTGAAGCCCGGCGGCCGCGTGCTGATCAACGAAATTCATACCTCGCTCAGCATGCGCTTTCTGCTGTGGCTGATGAAGCACGAGGGCTGGTCGTATGATGTTGACGTGTTCGACCCCAGCGCCGTCGCCAATGACCCGCGCGATCCGTGGAGCGCCAATTGCGCCATCCCGCAGCTGCTGTGGCACGACCGCAAGGCGTTTGCGGCCGCGGTGCCGCAGTTCGTCATCGAACGCTATGAGCTCAACGAATGCCTGGTGTTCCCGCTGTCGGGCGGGGTGATCGCCAAGACCAAGACCATCAACCTGCCCGATCCGCTGCTGAAGGCCGTCGACTGGGTGGACAGCGTGCTGATCAAGCTGGCGCCCGAGACCTTCGCGATGGCGAGCCGGTTGGTGTTGCGGCGGGTGGAAGGCCAATAGAGCCTCCGGCGGGCAGGCTTGAGGCCTGCACCCGATTGTTTAGCGTTCTTCAAATGGGTGCAGGCCTCAGGCCTGCCCGCCGGAGGCTCTTCTACTTGAAAAGCCACTTCAACCGTTCACCCCACGACACCCGCGCCACCACCGGCGCGAGGCCGTGCGGCCTTGGCGCCGGATGCGCGGCGTAGCGGGCGCTGAGCGCGGCAACCTGGCTTGGCGGAATCCGGCGGTCGCGGTCGAGGCGGTACGGGTGGCTTGGCCATTTCGAAAAGGCGGACTGCCAATATTCGAAGGTCTTGAGGTCGTTGGGGGTGCCCCAGCCGAGGTAGTGGTCGATTTCGAACAGCCGCACGTCGAGCCCGGCGGCGAGGGCGTCGGTGACCAGGCTGTCGACGTAAAACTCGCCGTTGACACGGCCGCCCCGCGCCACCAGCGCGGCGGCGGCGGTGCTGAAATCGGCGGCGCGGCGGAAGCTGAAGGCGCCGACGATCATCGGCGCGGTGGCGGGGTCTTCGGGGGCCTGCTTGACGCGGACGCCGGTGACGTTGCCGGCGTCATCGGTATCGACCCAGCCGAAATTGGTCGGCCGCAGCTTGCCATCGGCATGGCCGCGTACCACCCAGACGAGCATGTCGGCGCCACCGGTCTGCATCGCAGCTTCGAACTTCGCCGGGTCGTAGAGCATGGCGTTGTCGCAGGCGCCGATGGTCAGCGGTGCGTTGGGGTCGAGCGCTTCGACGCCGAGCTGGCAGGTCACCGCCTGGCCCTCGGTGCCTTCATCAAGCACCAGCGTCGAGGTGCCGATGAACGAGGTGCGGAGTTTGCGGAGCAGCGCGTCGAGCATCGGCAGGTCGCGGCGCACGACAAAGCGCGTCACCGGCGCGTCGGGCAGGTCGCGCGTCGCCTGGATGACCATCGGGCGGCCCGACACCGGAATCAACGGCTTGGTCAGCGTGTAGCCTGCGTCGGCAAAGCGCTTGCCATAGCCCGCCATCGGCACCAGCACCGCACCCGACTGGCGCGCGCGGCGGGCTTCATCGAACGCCAGCCGGCGGAAGGCGCGCGACCAGCCGAGATATTCTGCGAGGTCATCGGGGGTGCCCCATTGCATGAAGTGCTGCAACTCATACACCGCGACCTTGAGGCCGCGCGCCGCCATGACCTTGTAGGCGAGGCTGACGTAGAATTCGTTGTTGACGCGCAGTTCTTCGGCAACCTGCGCGTCGAGCATCTCGAGCGCACGCGCGCCGCTGTCGAAATAGTAGCCGCCGCTCGACGCGTATTCGGACATGGGGTCGTCGGTCCAGGCCTGCTTTTCCTGAATGTCGGTGAGCCAGCCGCCGGTTTCCTTGATGAAGGCGTAGCTGTTGCCGTGCAGGCTGTGCGGGTGGAAGCCGCGGTAGGCCGGCACCGCGCCGGCGCAGGCGGTTTCGCGCACGAACGCCTTGAAATCGGCCCAGTCCCAGACGCAACTGAAGTCGCAATAGTTGATGAACACCGGCTTGGCGGGGTCGATGTATTGGCGCGCCTGCAGCACCGCCCAGACCGGGCCGTGGCGGTGCGGCTCGATGGCGACGATGCGGCCTTTCGGGCACAGCCGGCGCAAGGTTTCGGCCATCGCATAGGCGGGCTCTTCGAGATGGTAGCGGTTGCAGATAAAAATGAAGTCGGTTTCGCCCGGGAACAGATCGATGACATGGCCGATGATCGGCTTGCCATCGACGGGGATCAGCGGCTTGGGCACGTCATAGCCGGCGCGGCGGAATCGCTCGCCAAAGCCCGACATGGGGATGATGATCTGCATCAGCGGGCCTGCGCCTGTTGCAGCCGCCACGCCTCGGCATCCCAGTTGAGCAGCGCGTCGACAGCGCCGTCGGGCAGCCCGGTGACGGTGGCATCGAGCGGCAGGCGGCGTGCGACTTCGACAAGCCCGGCGATCACGGCATCGGCGCTCGGTGTACGGTTTCGGCGCGCGAAGGCGCCGACACCGGGGGCGAGGATCAGCGCGGGCAGTACGCCGGTCGCGGCATGGACACGCGCCGCGCAGGTGACCAGCGCTTCGCCGGGCTGGAGCACCGGCACCGCGCCGCCGACGAACACGACCTGGTCGGGGAATAGCGGCGCGGCGGCAAATATGGCCGTCAGCCGTGCGTCGAGCGCCAGCCCGTCGGCGGCAACGTGGCGTTCATGGTCGGCGTCGCCGGCGCCTGCCGGGGCTTCGGGCAGTGTTGCCACCGGCAGCGCCAGTCGCGCCTCGACATCGCGCAGCAGCGCTTCGGCGGCTTGCGGTGTGTCAGCGCCGACGACGATACCGTGGTTGGCGAGCAGCAGCACATCGGCGAGCGTGTCGGCGAGCACCTGAGCAATCGCGGCGGCAAGTGGCGCACCAGGGCGGTGGTAGGGCACCCACGCCCAGCGCAGATGCCCGTCGAGCGCTTTCGCCGCACGCGCCGCACCATCGGCGAGCACGCTGACCGCCATCGCATTGACCGCGTGCGCGTGCAGAACTGCGGCGTGCGGCAGCAGCGCGTGCAGCGCGGTTTCGATTGACGGGCGCAACGCTGCATCGCTGCCGGGCAGTCGTGCGGCGGTGAAATCCTCGACTTCGCCGCGTGCTACCGCCGCATGCACCGCCGCCAGCGACAGCCCGGTGAAGATCGGCCGTTCAAGCGCCTGCGCCAGCCAGACGCCCGACGCCTTGACCCACAGCTCGTCGCCAAACTTGACCGAGCTGTTGCCGCCCGGCCCCTGCACCAGCAACGGATCGGCGCCGATGCGCGCCGACACCGCCGCCAGTTCGTCGAGCGCCGTCATAGCGACGTGCGGGCAAACAGGCGGCGCAGCGCCGCGAAATCGCTGAAGCTGGCATCAACCGCCGGGTGGCTGACCGCGCCGCGATCGACCTTGAGCAAGGTCACCGCGTCGATCGCCGCCTTTGCGCCAACCATGTCGCCGTCGATCGAATCGCCGATGAACCACACCGGGCCTTCGACGCCGCCGAGTTTCGCCAGCGCCAGTTCGAAACCCAATGCCGCCGGCTTGTCGGCACCGCTTTCTTCGGAGGTCACCAGCCAATCAACCATCTTATCGATGCCGAGCAGGATCATCTTGCGTAGCTGGATCTGCGCGGTCAGGTCGGTGACAATGACCGCCGGCACGCCGGCAATGCGCAAGTCATCGAGGAAATCGAGCGCGTGCGGAAACAGCACGGCGGCGTCGAGATAGGCACGCCAGAATGCTTGCTCAAGCTGCAGTACCGCGAACGGCTGGCTGGCAAAACCGGCGCGTTCGATGGTGCGCTGGAAATACAGCAGCCGGCTATGCGACGCCGCGACCGGCCCCAGCCGCGCCTTCAACTCGGCACGTGCATCGTTGAAACACTGCATGAAATCGGCGGCCGAAATACCGTGCAGGCTGTACGCCAGTTCGGCGGCGGCGGCCATGCCGGCGGCGTTGCAGGGCGCGTAGGCGTAGAGCGTATTGTCGAGGTCGAGCAGCACTGCAGCCGGCCGCTGCGCGAACAAATCAGCGTTATGGAGTTTCATGCCATGCCTCCCCGGCGGCGGCGCGCGCGGTCGAATTCAGTGAGCAATATCAGTTGCATCACGCCCGACAGCCCCGGTTGCCAACGCGGTTCGGCAGAAAGCAACCAGTCCATGTCGGGCGCGATGCGGCGTGCGGCGGCGGCGATATCCGCGGCGGTCGGTTCACCCTCCACCAGCAGCCGCAGCCGACCGTCGTCATCGGCGCTTTCGATGACGCGGATGCCCGACAGCGATGCCAGCAGGCGTGCTGCGCGGTCGAAATTGCGCCCTGGCGCCAGCGTCACCACCAGCCGCAGCATCGATGCATCGATAGCGACCGCCGGATCGGCGACCGCCGACGGGTGGCGCGGTTCGAGCCGGAAAATGACATCGGCGGCGGCGGCCTGTGGCGCGATGAAACGCGCGCCATCTGCCGCACGCCGCTCGATCGATTCAAGCACGCGTTCGGGGGCGTGGCCGCGTTGGTTGACATCGCGGCGCAGTTTGAGGAAACGCCGCAGCCCTTCGTCCATGTCCATATAGACGCGCACGTCGAAGCGGGTGTTGAGCGACGGCGACCACAAGGCGTGCAGCCCCGACACCGCGAGCAATTCGCGGGGGTGCAAGGTCGCCAGCTCGCCGGTGCGACCCGAGCCATGGTCGTAGTGGCGCGCGCGCACCGGCTTGGCATCCGCGAGGTCGGCAGCGTGCGCGGCAAAGCCCTCGAGGTCGTTCGCCATCGGATTGAGGTGCGTCATCGCCCGCCACATCGGCTTGTGGCGGTCCCAGCTGTGATAGTCGTCCCCCGACAGCCGCGTCACCGAGGTTTCGCCGAACATCGCCGCGAGCGCATCTACCAGCGTGTCCTTGCCGGTGCCGCTGTCACCCGCCACCGCGATGGCGAGCGGCGTGCGCGTTGCCCGGTAGAACGGCGAGCCGAGGATGCCGCGCCGCGCCATCTGCACCGCCAGCGCCGCGCCCGCTGCGAGCATCAGCGTCATCAATGCCGAGGGCAGCCGTTCGGCGTCCTGCGCGACCAGCGGCGACGACAGATCGATGCCGGCGAATGCTGCACCTGTCGACACCGTCAAATGCAACGCGACGAACGCCAGCGTGAACGCCCAGAACAGCAGTTGCCCTGTTGTCCCCGAGCGTGCCGTGTGCAGCGCGATGAATGGCAGCGCCCACAGCGCCCAGCCCGGCGAGGCGGGGGTCAGCAGCACCACCGCCATGAAGGCGATGCCGATGAAGCTCCACAGCAAGTCGAAATCGAGCCGGCGCACGCGCCACGCCCAATACAGCAACCCCAGATAGGCGAGCGGCAGCACATAGACGTAGAGCCACGGCCCGATCGGCACCGCGAGGCTGAACGTTTTGGCGGTTTCGGGGGTCAGCAACACCATGGCGCGGAACCCCGGCAGCACCAGCACCGGCAGCCACAGCAGCGCGAACGCCAGTGCCGCACCGCCGATTGCCGCCAGCGCAAAGCGCCGCTGGCGCGCGCGGCCAAGATAGAACAATGCAATGAACGGTGCCGCCAGCCCCATGCTGAACTTCGCCGCGACCGCGCTGCCGAGCCACGCGCCGCTGGCGCTGTGACGGTGCTGCACCAGCGCCGCGAGCGCTGCGACGAGCAGCAGCACCGGCAATATATCAAGCTGGCCGTGCCAATAGCCGACGTAGAGCGCCACCGGCGACAGCCAGAACAGCAATTGCGCGCGCGTGGCGTCCTTGCCCGCGATCCGCCCCAGCTGCCCCAGCAGCGCAACCTCGAGCAACAGCACCGTCAGCCCGAGCCCGAGATGCGCGCCCGCCAACCCAGCTACCGCGCCGCCGAGATCGGTCAACGGTGCATAGGCGATGAGGTAAGGCAGGCCATAGGGGAACGCGACCCTGTCGCCGCCAACCGCCATAAACCCGCCCCAGGGGTCGGCGAAATGCCCCGGCACATTAGCCAGAAACGGCACGAACCAGCGCGCATGTGTCCATGGCAGCGCCAGCGCAATCAGCGCCAGCCGCAGCACCACCCCGAGGCCGAACAGCACGCGGTGGTGACGGGTCAGGCCCATAGGTCGGGCCTTTTGGTGCACACGGCGGCGATGTCGAACCCGGCGACTTGCGCTTTCATCGCGGCGATGCCGGTTTCCGCGTCGCGGCCCTGCAGTTCGGGCGAGACGAGGCACAGCTTGAAGCCGGCACCGGTTAGCCGCGCGGCGTCCGCGGCGGTCAACGGGAAGCGCGTGAAGCAATCGACCCAGACCCAGTCGATCTGCCCCGCCAAGGTCAGCGCGGTATCGATGCTTTCAAATTCGGAAACGCGTACCGCGCAGCGCCGTTCGCCGCTGCGCGCGGTGCGGATGAGGAACGGGAACGACTGGTCGAGGAAGAAGAAGCGGGTGATGCCATGTGCCGCCATCAGCGCCAGCAGCCGCGTTTCCAGCCCCTCTTCCTTGACGTTGAGGATCAGCGTGCCGTGCGCGTAATGCCCCAGCCACGCCTCGAAATCTTCACCCTCGACGAACGCATCATGGTGGATGACTAGCCGCTCGCCCCAGCTGCGCACGTCCATTTCGATGCCGTAGTGGCGCGGCGTCGCCAGCAGCTCGGCGACGGTGTTGCGGCGGTGCGCGATGAGCTCCATCCCCGGGCTTGTCATCAATGCGCCCCGCTTGCCAGGTCGCGCCGCAGCCGGAAGCTGAAATCGAGCGTGCGCTTGATGAACTTCAGCTTCGCGCGCCAGTTGATGTTCCAGTGCGACTGGCCGTGCAGGCGGGCGCTGAACAGCACCGAAAAACGTGCCACTTTCAGCCCGTCATAACGCGCCAGTGCAAAGGCGTAGGTATCGAGCGCGAAGTCGTGCGGCGGGTTCTTCCAGCCCGCAAAAAAGTCGCGGTGGAACAGCGTCGGCTGCGCGTTGACATCGGTCAGCCGGCGCCCGAACAGGACGGTTTCGAACACGCTCATCCCGAAGGTGAATACCGTATCGCCCAGCGGCCGGCCATGGCGCGCGCCCTTGACGAACAGTTTCGCCGGTGCGGCATCGTCGCAGAACAGCGCCAGCCCGGTCAGCACATCCATGACGTCGGTCTGCAAGTCAGCATGCGTCCAGCCGATGACGTCGCCGGTCGCCGCACGCAGCCCCGACAATATGCCGAAGCCATAGCCCTGGTTGACCGGCACCCGCACGCTCGACACGCGGTCGCGGCCGGCGAGCGCGCGCGCCAGCACGGCGGGACTGTCGTCGGTCGAGCCGTTGTCGACGAGGATGACGTCGATTGCCGGCTCGGCAGCGGTGAGTTCGGCGCAGCGCGCCACCAGCGCCGGTAGCGACGCCGCTTCATTGTAGCAGGGAATGACCAGAGTGAGCCGCATGGCGTGGTTCTAGCGCGGCGCGGCGCACGGGCGATAAACAAAAATGCTGCCCACCCCTTGCTGCGGCGCAAATTGCGCGACCGGCGTCGCCCCCGCCAGCGGCTTGGCGCGCACGACATAGTCAAACGGCAGCTGCGCGCAGATGCTGCGCAACGTCGCCAGATCGGCGTTTTCGACAAAGCCGTGCTGGCCATGGTTCAGCCCGATGACCCAGGTCCGGTACCATGGCCGGATATCGGTTTCGGCGAACGGATAGTCGAGCGACGCCACTACCGACCGGCGCCCGATCAGCCGCATGCGCTGCGGCGTCAGCACGCGGCCATAGGCGAGCCCGGTGGGGAACTGTTCGACCAAAAAACGCGCATCGGGCGCGGTATTATCGCGCGCCCATTGATAGACTTGGTGACTGTTCGCTGCGGTCGGCATCACCAATTCGTCGCGGCGCGCGCGCGCGTTGGGCAGCGCCAGCGCCACCATAACGAGCGCCAGCGCCGGCCACAGCCAGCTAGGCAACGGCCGGCCGTGCCATGGCAGCCAGCCGGCGACGGCCGCGAGCAGCAACAGCAGCGCCGGCTTTATCGCCCCTGCCCCCGCATGTGCCGCCAGCGGCCCCGCCGCGACAAACGCAAGCGCCAGCAGCACTAGCGCCAGCCAGTGGCCGTGGCGCCAGTGGTCGGCGGCACTGACGGCAATGACCAGCAGCAGCAGCGGCGCGGCGATGATGACGGTGCGGAACGGGATCAAATCGACCACCAGCCGCACCGGCCACAGCTCGACAAACACGAAACCAGCGATGCAAATGGCGGCATAAAGCGCCAGTACCGCGAGCAGCAGCGCCGGCCGCGGTAACTGGCTGCGGATGCGCGCTGCCATCACCAGCACGGCCAGCGTCCCGACACCGACGCCGAGCACCCCCGAGCGCCCGAAGCGGCCGACCAGAAAGTCGCCGGGGTGGCGCTCCTGGACGAGGATGTGGACATATTCGGCCGTCGGCAGCCGCAGCCCGTGCGGCGTCAGCAACAAATACTGCGCACCGAACGCCACCGCGAAAACCAGCCCGGCGAGCAGCGTCGCGGGCTGGCGGAACACCGCGCGACGCTCGGCGGCGGTGTAATCAAAGAAGAATATCGCCGCGATCATCAGCCCGGCATGCACCGACACCAGCGGCTGCAGCAGGCACGCCAGCGTCATCAGCCACAGTGTCGCCGCTGCCCGACGTTCAAGGAAACACGTCCACGCATAGGTCGCTGCCAGCACCGCGAACATCGCCGTCGAGGCATCGCCCCACAGCCACGACCAGCCGAGCATCTTGGGCAGCGCGAACGCGCCCAGCGTGCCGAGCGCGACACCGAGCAGCGCCACCAGCCGGTCACCGCTCCAGGCGCGGAAGAAGCCGAACAAGACGAACGGCCACAGCAGGTGCCGCAGCACCGTCAGCCCGGCAAGCAGCACCGTGTAATGCACCCCCGTCCAGCGCGACAACGTGCCGATGACGACCGCTTGCGGCGTATCGACGCCGAATTTGACGGTGGTGTTCGTGTAGAAATCATTAGGCAAAAAGCCCGGGTCGAGCCAGCGCTCGAACGCCGGATAGCCGTCAAGCGCCGGCCACGCCCAAACCTGCAAGCTCTGCGCCATGAAAAGCAGCGCACAGGCGAACAGCAGCAGCAGCACCTGCCACTGGTTTGGATAGGATGACGCGGGTTCGCGCAACGCTCCGGCCCTCCTGTCTGCGCCCGTTGGCGTTGAAGCTTGCCCGCCACGAACTGTCAAGCGTAGGCACGATTAAGAGCCTCCGGCGGGCAGGGGCTTGCCCCTGCACCCAGCAAATTATGACGGCGCACCAGGACCAGCGTTGCGCATGACAGCGCGGCCCAAACACATGGGTGCAGGCCTCAGGCCTGCCCGCCGGAGGCTCTTCCCATCACTGGCGCTTCAAGCATCGCCGCCACCGCCCGCGCCGCGTGTGCGAGCGTCGCATCGGCCTGCCACATCGGGTGCGGGCGCGAGCGGTCGGCGAGTTCGGCTTCGCGTGCCGACAGCAGCGCGCCGAGTGTGGCGCCGAGGAAGACGAAGCGCTGGTTTTTCAGCTTGGCGGGCATGTCGGGCATCAGCCGGCGCAGATGGTCGAGACAGCGCTGGTAACCGACGTTCCACCGGCCTTCGAGCGCGTCCATGAAGAACGCCCGCTGCGACAGGCTGAGCAGCAGGACGAAGCGGTTGAAGCTCTCGTCGCCCGGTGCGAGGTCGGGATCGATCGAGGTGCGGATCATGCCATCGACGATTTCGTGGACACTGTGCGGGCCGCCGGCGGCTTCGCAGGCGTCGAGCCAGGCGCAGCGCCGTTCGTCGATCGCACGCGCCCCGTCGATGATCAGCTCGCGGATCAGCGCTTCCTTCGATCCGAAATGATAACCGACCGCGGCATGGTTCTTCTGCCCGGCATGTTCGGCAATCTGGCGCACGGTGACGCCATCGGGGCCGCGCTCGGCGAACAGTCGCAGCGCCACCGCCTTGAGGTGTTCGGCGGCATCGCTGCGGGGTTTTGCGGCAGGTCGCGACATTGTCTTGCAAATAGCCTTGACTCCACCTTACGTCAAACGCATTATCCATCTGGATAAAAATATCGGGGAGGATGACGCGCGCCATGATCGAAGGTGTCGACCAGGCAGCACTGACCGCGTGGATGGACCGGCAGGGGCTGGGCAGCGGCGCTATCGAGGACGCAACGCCGCTCGCCGGTGGCACGCAGAACATCCTGCTGCGCTTCATCCGTTCGGGCCGCAGCTATGTGCTGCGCCGCCCGCCGCCGCACCTGCGCGCCAATTCGAACGAGACGATGCGGCGTGAAGCCCGCGTTCTGGCCGCACTGGCAGGCAGCGATGTGCCGCACCCCGGCCTGATCGCCGCCTGCCCCGAAGAGGACGTCATCGGCGCATCCTTCTACCTGATGGAACCGGTCGACGGATTTGCCGCGCCGAACGGCCTACCACCGTTGCACCTGACCGCATCGGTCCAGCACCGCATGGGGTTGTCGATGGTCGAGGCGATCGCGGCACTCGGCGCGGTCGATTACCTTGCAGTCGGGCTCGACGGCTTCGGCAAGACCGAAAACTATCTCGGCCGGCAGGTGGCGCGCTGGCAGGCACAGCTAGCCAGCTATGCCGAAATGCCGGGCTGGACCGGCCCGGACGAAATCCCCGGCGTCGCGCGCGTTGCCGACTGGCTGAGCGCCAACGTGCCGTCCGATTTCCGCCCCGGCATCATCCACGGCGACTTCCACCTTGGCAACGTCATGTTCCGCCACGACAGCGGCGACCTTGCCGCGGTGGTCGATTGGGAACTCTGCACGATCGGCGATCCGCGGCTCGACCTCGGCTGGATGCTCGCCACCTGGCCCGAAGGCGACACGCCGCACCCTACCGATGTCGCCGTCACGCCGTGGGTCGGCTTCCCGACCGCGAGCGAACTCGTCGCGCATTACGCCGCGCGGACCGACCGCGACCTCTCCTCGATCGGCTGGTTCGTCGTGCTCGCCTGCTACAAGCTCGGCATCATCCTGGAGGGCACGCACGCCCGCGCCTGCGCCGGCAAGGCGCCGCGCGCCACCGGCGACAAGCTTCACGCCCACACCGTCGCGCTGTTCGAGCGCGCGCTACGCCGAATCGGCTGATTTGAAGAAAGGACCATCATGACCAGCGATACAGATTTCACCGGCAAGACCGTGCTCGTCGTCGGCGGCTCGAGCGGCATCGGCAACGGCATCGCGCATGGCTTTGCCCAGCGCGGCGCCAAGGTCCATGTCTGGGGCACCAAGCCGACGGCCGCCGATTATGACCCCGCCGATGGCTCGGACCTGGCGGGGCTGGGCTACACCTGCGTCGATGTCGGCGACCCTGACGCCATCGAAGCCGCCGCACTTCCCTTCAAGACGCTCGACGTACTGGTGTTGTGCCAGGGCACCGTCGTCTACCGCCGCGGCGAGTTCGAGCGGCCCGGCTGGGACCGCGTCATGGCGGTCAACCTCGACAGCCTGATGCACTGCGGCCGCAAGTTCCACGCGCAGTTGGCGGCCACGCAGGGCTCGATCATCATCGTCAGCTCGATTTCAGGGCTCAAGGCCAATGTCGGCAACCCGGCCTATGCCGCATCGAAGTCCGGCGCGATCAGCCTGACCAAAACGCTTGGCCAAGCCTGGGCGAAGGACGGCATCCGCGTCAACGGCCTCGCGCCGGGGCTGGTCGATACCAAGCTAACCAAGGTCACAACCGAGCACCCGCAACGCCGCGAAGGCGCGCTGCGCGCCATCCCGCAGGCCCGCATGGGCACGCCCGCCGACATGGCCGGTGCTGCGATTTTCCTCGCTTCACCGCTCGCGTCGTACGTCACCGGTCACACGCTGATCGTCGACGGCGGGCTGTCGCTCTAAACTCAAGGACACCCGATGAATTTTGAACACTCAGAGAAGGTCAAGGCGCTGATCGCCAAGCTCGAGACCTTCATGGACGAGCACATCTATCCGAACGAGGAAGCGCATCACGACTGGGTCGTCGATCCCGCCAATCTGTGGAAGCCGTGGCCGAAGATCGAGGAACTCAAGGCGCTGGCGCGCAAGGAGGACCTGTGGAACCTGTTCCTGCCGCACGAATATGGCGCGTGGAGCCCCGGGCTCACCAATCTAGAATACGCCCCGCTAGCCGAAATCATGGGCCGTGCGCCGTGGTCGTCGGAAGTCTTCAACTGCGCCGCGCCCGACACCGGCAACATGGAAGTGCTGGCAAAGTACGGCTCGCCCGAACAGCAGCAGCAGTGGCTTAAGCCGCTGCTCGCCGGCGAAATCCGCTCGGCCTATGTGATGACCGAGCCGCAGGTTGCCTCGTCCGATGCCACCAACATCGAATTGACCATCCTGCGCGACGGCGACGATTATGTCCTCAACGGCCGCAAATGGTGGATTTCGGGGGTCATGGACCCGCGTTGCAGCCTGTTGCTGGTCATGGGCAAGACCTTGCTCGACAACCCGCGCCACCGTCAGCATTCGACGATCATCGTGCCGGCGAACACGCCCGGCGTGACCATCGTCCGCAACCTCACGGTGTTCGGGTCGAAGAACTCGCCGGGCGGCGAAGCCGAAATGCGCTTCGAAAACGTCCGCGTGCCGGCCGGCAATCTCATCCTCGGCGAAGGTCGCGGCTTTGAAATCGCGCAGGGCCGTCTCGGGCCGGGCCGCATCCACCACTGCATGCGCTCGATCGGCCAAGCGCAGCGCGCGCTCGAGATCATGGCGCGCCGCGTCGAAAACCGTGTCGCCTTCGGCAAGAAGCTGTCAGACCAGGGTAGCATCCGCCAGGATGTCGCCAAGTCGTTCTGCGAGATCGAAATGGCGCGGCTGCTGACCTTCAAGGCCGCCGACCAGATGGACCACTTCGGCAATGTCGTCGCCAAGGACCTGATTGCCGCGATCAAGGTGGTGGCACCGCAAATGGCGCAGACTGTCACCGACCGCGCCATCCAGGCGCACGGCGGCATGGGCGTCAGCGATGACACCGTCGTCGCGGGCTTCTTCACGCTGAACCGCTTCCTGCGGCTCGCCGATGGTCCCGACGAGGTGCACATGTCGCAACTCGGCAAGCAGAAGATCCGCGAATATAATGCGATGAACGCGCGCTAGACGCGTCATCCTTGGGGAGGGCGTCATGGGTTGGGTGAGCAGCGGTGACCGCACGTTAAGCGCGGCGGAATTCAATGACCGTGTCGCACGTGCGGCCACCGTGCTTGCCGAACTCGGTGCCCAGAAGGGCGACGGCGTTGCGCTGTATCTGCGCAACGACCTCGCCTTCTTCGAGGCGAGCTTCGGCGCCGGGCTGCTCGGCGTCTACCCCGTGCCGGTCAACTGGCACTACACGCCAGACGAGGCGGGCTATCTGCTGCGCGACAGCGGCGTCAAGCTGCTGCTCATCCACGCCGACCTGCTGCCGCCGATTGCCGCCGCCATCCCCGCAGGTCTCAAGGTCGTGGTGGTGGCGACGCCGCCCGAAATCCAGTCGGCGTACGGGGTATCGGGCGATCTGCCGCCGGGGCTGCCGGTGTGGCACGAGCTGCTCGACAAGGCCGCGCCCTGGGCGCACGAGCCCGAAGTCGCACCGAGCACGATCATCTACACATCGGGCACCACCGGCCGCCCCAAGGGCGTCTGGCGCGACACCTTCACGCCCGAACAGGCGGCAGCCACGACGCGGATGCTCGGCTGGTCTTACGGCTATACCGACTATCTCGAAGGCCGGCGCGACCCCGCCGAAATCGTCACCGCGGTCATCGGGCCGGTCTATCATGCCGCGCCGAACGCGCATTCGGGGTTTTCGATCCGCGCCGGCGCCAATGTCATCATCGTGCCGCGCTTTGATGCCGAGGGTCTGCTCAAGCTGATCGAGGAAAAGCGCATCACCCACCTCAACATGGTGCCGATCATGTTCAACCGGCTGCTGCGGCTGCCCGCCGAGGTGCGCAACAAATACGACCTGAGCTCGCTGCGTTATGTCACCCACGCCGCCGCGCCCTGCCCGCCGCCGGTAAAGCGCGCAATGATCGAATGGTGGGGACCGGTGATCAACGAATATTACGGCTCGACCGAAATGGGCAATGTCACCAACCTGACGTCGGAAGAATGGCTCGCGCACCCCGGCTCGGTCGGCCGCGTCATGCCCGGCATAGATGTCCGCGTCGTCGATGAAGCCGGCAACGACGTGCCCGCCGGCACCATCGGCGAAGTCATCGGCCGCGGCCGCAATGCCGCCGATTTCACCTATCGCAATGCCTCCGAAAAGCGCGCCGCGATGGAAAAGGCCGGGCTGATCACGCCGGGCGATGTCGGCTATTTCGACGCTGACGGCTTTCTGTATCTATGCGACCGCAAGAACGACATGATCATCTCGGGCGGCGCCAACATCTACCCCGCCGAAATCGAGGCCGAGCTGCACAAGATGCCCGGCGTCGCCGACTGCGCGGTGTTCGGCATCCCCGACGAGGAATTCGGCGAAAGCGTCATGGCGGTGGTGCAGCCGATGCCCGGCGTAACGCTCGATGCGGAGGCGCTGCGCGCCGAGCTGCGCCGCGGGCTCGCAGGCTTCAAGGTGCCGCGCCGCATCGATTTCGCCGGCGAGCTGCCGCGCGAGGATTCGGGCAAGATTTTCAAGCGCAAGCTGCGCGCGCCATTCTGGGAAGGCCGGGAGAGCAAGATATGAGCGAAACCATCCTCGAACCCGCATTGCCGATCGTCGATCCGCACCACCATCTGTGGGACTGGCGCATGCGGCTGGCGCACCTGCCGCCGCAGACGCACCCGTTCGACGCGATCTTGCGCCAGAGTCCGCGCTACCTGCTCGACGAGCTGCTCGCCGACACCGGGTCGGGGCATAACGTCATCGCCACGGTGTTCGTCCAGTGCGGCGCCTTCTACCGTGCCAGCGGGCCCGACGCGCTGAAACCCGTCGGTGAAACCGAATTCGTCAACGGCGTCGCTGCCATGTCGGCGAGCGGCGTCTATGGCGCGACGCGCGCGTGCGCCGGCATCGTCGGCCATGCCGATCTCGGGCTCGGCGACGGCGTTGCGGCGGTGCTCGACGCGCACATCGCGGCGGGCAACGGGCGCTTCCGCGGCATCCGCCACATGATGGCACATGACCCCGACCCGGTTGTGCTTGGGCCGCTGGCACATGCCGCTCCTGACCTCACCACCGACCCCAATGTCCGCAAGGCCGTCGGCCATTTCGCGGCGCGCAAGCTGTCGCTCGACCTTTGGGTCGTCGAACCGCAATTGCCCGGCGCTGCCGATCTGGCGCGCGCCTTCCCCGATGTCGCGATGGTCGTCGATCATGTCGGCACGCCGCTGGGCTTGGGCAAATACGCCGGCCGCCGCGACGAACGCTTCGCCACTTGGACTGCGAGCATCCGCGCACTCGCCGCCTGCCCGAACGTCATGATGAAGCTCGGCGGGTTGGCAATGCCGTTCGTCGGCTTTGAAGGCATGGGCCCCGATGTGCGCCCGTCGTCAAGCACACTCGCCGAACTGTGGCGCCCCTACATTGAAACCTGCATCGAGGCCTTCGGCGCCGACCGCTGCATGTTCGAAAGCAACTTCCCCGTCGATCGCTGGGGCGCCGATTACCCGACGCTGTGGAACGCCTTCAAGCGCATCACCGCCGGCGCATCGGCATCCGAAAAGGCCGCGCTCTACGCCGGCAGCGCGTCCAAATTCTACCGGCTGGAGATCTGACCCATGAAGGCGCTGCGCTACTTCGGCGAACGCGATATCCGTTTCGACAGCATGGACGACCCGCGCCTCGAATCCGACCGCGACGCGATTATCCAGATGGATGCCTGCTCGATCTGCGGCAGCGACCTGCACATCTATCACGGCCACGGTTTTTCCGAAGATGTCGGCTTCTGCGTCGGCCATGAAGCCGTCGGCGAAGTCGTCGAGATCGGCCGCGGCGTCAACCGCCTCAAGGTCGGCGACAAGGTGATGATGCCCGCCGCCGTCGGCTGCGGCGCCTGCCGGTCGTGCCTGTCGGGCAATGTCATCGGCTGCGAAACCAACGGCGGCGGCTGCTACGGGCTGTCGGCGAAGCTGCAGGGCGTGCAGGCCGAAGCCTTCCGCGTCCCCGCCGCCGATGCCAATGCCGTCAAGATTCCCGAAGGCATCAGCCGCGACCAGGCACTGATGATGACCGACGCGCTCGCCACCGCCTGGTTCGGCGCGCGCAATGCCGATATCCGCCCTGGTAGCAGCGTCGCGGTCATCGGGCTCGGCCCGATTGGCCTCATGGCAGTCGACAGCGCCTTCGTCATGGGCGCCGGCGTCGTCTTCGCCATCGATCCGATCGCCGAACGCCGCGCATTGGCGGCAGAGTCAGGCGCCATCGCGCTGTCACCCGACGAAGCGCTCGAACACATCCGCGAAGTCACCCACGGCCGCAAGGTCGATTGCGTCATCGAAGCCGTCGGCCATGACGCCACCGTCGATCTGGCGCTGCGGCTGGTGACGCGGCGCGGCACCGTGTCGGTCATCGGCGTCCAGCAGTCGCGGCGCTTTGCCTTCCCGCTCGAACGCGCCTTTGCCGCCGGGCTCACGTTCCGCATCGGCACCTGCTCGGTCCCCGAAGAATGGCCGGCGATGATCCCGCTGGTGCAATCGGGCCGCCTCAGACCCGAACGCTATATAAGCCATACGCTGCCGCTGAGCGCCGGTAGCGACGCCTATGCGGCGTTCGATAGCAGGGCGGCGGGGGCGCTGAAGATGGTGCTGACACCCTAGAGGTTGAGGGCCTCCGGCGGGCAGGCCTCAGGCCTGCACCATAGGATCGCGTGGGCGCAACATAGAGCGGCAACAGCTGTGGGGGCACCGCCCCCAAACTATTGGTGCAGGCCTGAGGCCTGCCCGCCGGAGGCCCTTAACCCCTAATCGCGCAACAGCTCGTTAATCGCCGTCTTCGCGCGCGTCTGTGCATCGACGCGCTTGACGATGACCGCGCATGACAGGTGCGGACCGAGCGTGCCGTCGGGCAGCGGCTTGCCTGGCATCGAGCCGGGGACGACGACCGAATAGGCCGGGACGCGGCCAACGAAGATTTCGCCAGTGTTGCGGTCGATGATCTTGGTGGTTGATGACAGGAAGACGCCCATCGATAGCACCGCGCCGCGTTCGACATGGACGCCTTCGACGACTTCGGAGCGCGCGCCGATGAAGCAATCGTCCTCGATGATGACCGGGGCGGCCTGCAGCGGTTCGAGCACGCCGCCGATGCCGACGCCGCCCGATAAATGGACGTTAGCGCCGATCTGCGCGCAGCTGCCGACGGTCGCCCAGGTGTCGATCATGGTGTTTTCACCGATGTTGGCACCGATGTTGACGAAGCACGGCATCAGCACGGCGCCGGGCGCGACAAAAGCGCCGCGGCGGACGATGCTGCCCGGCACGGCGCGGAAGCCGGCTTTGCGGAAGTCCTTGGCGTTCCAGTTCAGGAACTTCGACGGCACCTTGTCCCACCAGTGCGCGCCACCGGGACCGCCGGCGATCATTTCCATGTCGTTGAGGCGGAACGACAGCAGCACGGCTTTCTTGATCCATTCGTGCACCACCCAGCCATGGTCGTGGCCGGTGGCGACGCTCAGCGTGCCTTCGTCGAGGCGTTCGATGATGGCCTCGACGGCCCCGCGCACCCTGCCGCCGGTGGTTGCGGAAAGCGTTTCGCGCTCTTCCCAGGCGGCTTCGATGATCGGCTGCATTGCGGTCATGCGTTGGTCTCCAGTGTCGCGACAACGGCGTGCAGCCAGTCGCTCAGGTCAGATATTTCGAAATCTATGAACTGCGCAAGGTCGGTGCCCGGGCCCTGTTCGGAGCCGTTGTTGATCCACACGGTTGTCATGCCGATTGCGTGCGCCGGTGGCAAGTTGCGCGCCATGTCTTCGGCAAACAGCGCGCGCTTCGGGTCTATGGCATAGGCGTCGCACAGCCCGGCATAGGCGCGCGGGTCGGGCTTGGGCAGGTAGCCGGTGGCGTGGATGTCGTGGATGACTTCGAAGGCGTGCGCGAGGCCGAGCCGGTCGAGCACGCGCGCCGCATAGGGAATGTCGGCGTTGGTGAACACCAGCTTGCGGCCCGGCAGTGCGGCAATCGATTCGACCAGCCGCGCGTCATGTTCGATCAGCGACACGTCGATATTGTGGACGAAATCGAGGAAGTGGTGCGGGTCGACGGCGTGTTCGTCCATCAGCCCGCGTAAAGTCATGCCGTGGCTGTGGAAGTAATTCTTCTGCACCACCCGCGCCGCTTCGGCGTCAACGCCGAGCAAGTCGCTGATATAGCGCCCCATTTTGACATCGATCTGCGCGAACAAATTGCTCCGCGCCGGGTACAGCGTGTTGTCGAGATCGAAGATCCACGTATCGATATGGCCGAGCCGGTGCATGGTCTGCGGTCTTAGCCGCGCGCACCGGCGCTGTCACCGCGTGAAAACCCCTAGTTTCAAATGGCACCAATCCAATAATTGGGTGCAGGCCTTAGGCCTGCCCGCCGGACGCCCTTCCATCCCCATCCCGTCCCGCACTTATCCACCGATCCATCCCGACCTAATCCACCGCGCACATTGTCGCCGGCAGCGAAATCGGCGACACTGTACATATGAATCCGCCCATCCCTTTACGTGCCGTGACCGCCCCTGATCCGACCGTGCTGCCGCACAACATCGAAGCCGAAGCAGCGTTGCTCGGCGCGATGATGATCGACAACCGGCTGGTCGAGGATGTCCAGCTCAAGCTGCGTCCCGAACATTTCCACGAGCCGCTGCACGGCCGCATCTATGACGCCATCGTGCGGCTGGTGGTGCGCAACATGGTTGCCAACCCGGTGACGCTGAAGCCGCTGTTCGATGCTGACCCGGCGATGCTCGAAATCGGCGGCACCGGCTATCTGGCCGAACTGACCAGCCAGTCGGCGGCGTTGATTGCGGCGAAGGACTTTGCGTCGCAGATCTATGACCTGGCGCTGCTGCGCGAGCTGATTTCGGTCGGCCGCAACATGGCAACGTCGGCGTTCGACACCGGCTCGGACATCCCGCCGCTGACGCAGATCGAAAACGCCGAACTGGCGCTCTACAACGTCGCCGAGCAGGGCGAAGTCGCGGGCTCGGTCAAGACCTTCCGCCAGGCGACGACCGAAGCCATCGGCATGGCCGAGCGCGCGATGAAGTCGGGCGGGCATCTGTCGGGCTACACCACCGGCCTCGACGGGCTCAACGCCAAGATCGGCGGGTTGCACAAATCCGATCTGGTGATTCTCGCCGGCCGCCCGGCGATGGGCAAGACCGCGCTCGCCACCAACATCGCGTTCGCCGCTGCGCAACGCTTCATGCGCGACAAGGCCGACGGCATTGCCGAGGCCGATTCGAGCGGCACCGGCGTGGCGTTCTTCAGCCTCGAAATGTCGGCCGACCAGCTGGCAACGCGCGTGCTCGCCGAACAATCGGGAGTGAATTCGGAAAGCCTGCGGATGGGCAAGATCAGCCAGTCCGAATTCAACAGCCTGGCGCGGGCCGCCGGCGCGCTCAGCGAGCTGCCGTTCTACATCGACGACACGCCGGCATTGACCATCGCAGCACTGCGGACGCGGGCGCGACGGATGAAGCGCCAAAAGGGCATCGGGCTGATCGTCGTCGACTATTTGCAGCTGCTGCAAGGGTCGGCGCGCGCCTCGAACGAGAACCGCGTACAGGAAATCTCGGAAATCACCCGCGGTCTCAAGACACTGGCGAAGGAACTGCAGATTCCGGTGCTGGCGCTGTCGCAGCTCAGCCGTGCGGTTGAAAACCGCGAGGACAAGCGCCCGCAGCTCGCCGATTTGCGCGAATCGGGTACTATCGAGCAGGACGCCGACATCGTGCTGTTCGTCTACCGCGAGGAATATTACCACTCGCTCAAGCAGCCCGATGTCGAGGATGTCGAAAAGCACGCCAAATGGCTCGAGCGCGCCGAAAAGCTGTTCGGCCTCGCCGAAGTCATCGTCGCCAAACAGCGCCACGGTTCCACCGGCGCCGTCCCGCTGACCTTCCACAAAAGCACGACAAAGTTCAGCGACCGCGCCGACGACGCCTACATGCCCGACCCGTATTGAAAAGAGAGAACGCACCAATGCAGTTCAATCAAATTCTCTACGCTGATGTAGTCTAAATATTGATTTATTATTCAGTTCAAAATCTGCTTTATTCTCCTTTGTTTCACCGAATATCATCAATACTGATATCTCATATCACGAGCGGCTTCCAATCTGCATGTTTTCATCGTATTGGATCGCGGCCGGTTTAGGTCACATTTCCCGAAATTAGAAAATTGCATGACCAATGAAAGGTTGTTACTTTGCAATTTTCGGGGGTATTTATGAATTTTTGTATGCGCGTTGCTTCTGTAGTTTTGCTTTTTTCGGCGGGGCATCAATCGGTGTTAGCTTCGAGCCTAGCCACTTCAAATGCTACCGTGCCAGCGCTTGCTTCTGGGGCTCCTGCAAGCACAGCGGTCGCCGCGGCGCCCGTCGTCACAGTGCCAACAAGTGCTTCCGAAGTCCTCACCAACGAAACAATATTAAAGTTGCTCGGGGTAGGGCTAAGCAATGAAGCCATCATCGCAAAAATTCATAGCTCGAAAACCGCGTTCAATCTGGGCACCGACCAGCTGATTGAGTTGAAGAAGGCTGGAGTGCCTTCTCCTGTTATCGCTGCGATGATCGAACCTCAGGCTGGTGCTGCCAGTGCGGCACCGCAGTTTTCTACAGATTCCCCGATGCCAAATGTTGCCCACTTTCCTGGAGTGTATCTCATGGGGCCTCCCGGCCCGGATCAGAAGATGAAGCGCATTGTTGCTACCGCATCGAATCAGGCCAAAGTCGGAAATATTTGGGGCTACGCGCTGACGATGGGCATCGCCTCGATGACCGTGAAGGTTACCATTCCAGGCGCCCATGCCCGAGTTCAGGCCGGGGCTGGCAAGCCAGTCTTTTATTTCTATTTCGACGAATCAATGCCGCTGGCACTCCAAAGCGGGCAATCGACGGTGTGGTCAAGCGGCAACGGCAATTTGGTAACCTCGCCATCCGAACTTAGCCTCGTCCGGTTCGACCAAGAAAAGGATCGGCGCGAAGCCAAGATCGGTAGCGTCAATATCGGTGGTGCCAAGACAGGCGTTATGGACAAGGATCGCATTCCATTCGACGCGGAGATGATTGCGCCCGGAATTTTTAAGGTCACAGTCAATGCAGATCTCACACCGGGTGAGTTTGGATTTATTCAAGCAACGGGTGCTGGCAGCATGGCCGGGAACGGCGCGGGATCAGCACGCGTTTTTGATTTCAGCATTCCGACCTATTAGGTCGTATCCAACGGGAAAATCGGTGAGTCTGCGGCGCCGGCTGGCCTCGCAAATTGTAACGGCAGCAAGCCATAGGTAATCGTTTTCACCAAAGCGTCAGCCTAGCAATTTGCATTATCGTCGTCCCGTCTGGGCTGGAAAGCGCTCCAGCATCCGTAACCAGCAATCATGGCGCGCCGTGAATAACCTTCACTGCCCCTTGCGCTAATTCGTCGAGGCAGGCGGCGACGGCCGTGGCGTTGCGTTTGGCGGTCGATTCCATGTTGAAGGCGGTGCGGTGGGTGCAGTCGGCGTGCCAGTTGCGCACCGTGTCGCCGGCGGCATCCGCCAGCACGAAGTCCATGCCTATGCGGGCAGTCTTGGCCATGCCGATGTAGTTGCCCGAATCGTAGAAGGCCACGGTCACGTCGAGCGTGAAGCCTTCGGCGGCGCCGTGCGTCAGGTAACCGGCTTCGCTGAGGTGCTCGACGATCGGCGCGGTGACGGCGGCTGTGGTAAGCTTGACAACCTGGCCCTTGGATATCTGATCAGTCTCGGCAACATTGACTCGCACGAGCACGCCTTGTGCAATCATCGCGGCTGCACACGTCGAGTCCGCGGTGAATGCAATAAATATTGCTGAAATGAATATTTCAGACTTGCGCCCCAGTTTTATGAACAAATTTCACGCCCCCGCAGATTTTCATCTGCATACTGGGTGAGGCGCTGAAGCTTAACAAGCCATCATTTGGAATCGGGATTCCGCGTCTGATGCCTGCGGCCGGGGAATCAGCCCCCGGGCTGCGAAGGATCGGCGCCGATCAGTGCCTGGTTGACGCGTACCGAGCGCGTCGCCAGCCGGATTTCGCGCAGGAACATCACCAGCCCGCCGATCAGCAGGGTCATCGCCACGACGAACAGCGCGGCGATTGTCGTCGAGGGCGGCACCGGCACAAAGTCGCCGATGAAGAGGATCGAGACCAGCACGCAGACCAGCAGCGCCGACATCGTGCACAGCGCGATGGCGATGTGCACCGTCGCCATGCGGCGGTCGAGCACGCGCAGCTCGCGGATGGCGATGGCGCGGTCTTCGGCGCCGAATTCGGGGAAATGCGCTTCGATACCGCGCGCCCGGTCGATGACGCGCCCCAGTCGCGTCGTCAGCACATTGAGCACCGAGCCGATGCCGGTGAGCAGGAACACCGGCGCCACGGCCAGCTGGATATTGTGCGCGATGTTATCGACGGCGACGGGTTCGACGATCATGCCGCTACAGCCCCAGCACGGCGCGTGCGATAATGTTCTTCTGCACCTCGGTCGAACCGCCGTAGATGGTCTGCGCGCGCGTCATGAAATAATCGGCTACCGCGGGTACCGCGAACGGGTCGCGGCCGGGCAGCGTCTCGGCCCAGCCCGCAGTGCGCACCGGCAGATGCGGCGCGCCAAGTTCCCCGGCAAGTTCGAGCAGCAGTTCGGTGATCGCCTGCGCGGTTTCGGTCGCCATGATCTTGATCAGCGAGGCCAGGTCGCCGGCGCCGTTGGGGCCGCCAGCGCGGGCGCGCGCCACCAGCGCCTCAAGCGCGTCGATCGCCATGTCGGTGTGCGCCATCTTGGCCCGGAATGCCGGCTGTGCCCCCAGCGCCGCATCGGGCGACGGATGCACCGCGGCAAGCGCGCGCACGCGTCGCATCGCGATGCGCTTTTCCTCGACGCGGGCATACCAGGTGCGTTCGTTGGCGAGCAGGTACTTCGACGTCGACCAGCCGCTGCCCTCCTCGCCGATGCGGTTTTCGACGGGCACGCGAACGTTGTCGAAGAACACCTCCGCCAGATAGTGGCGCCCATCAAGACCGCGGATCGGCCGCACAGTGACGCCGGGCGACTTCAGATCGATGCACAGGAACGAGATGCCGGCCGTAGCCTTGGGGGCATCCGAGGTGCGCACGAGGCAGAATATCCAGTCGGCATAATGGCCCAGGCTCGTCCAGGTCTTGTGACCGTTGACGATATAGTCGTTGCCGTCGCGCACCGCGCGCGTCTTGAGCGCGGCGAGGTCCGACCCGGCCTGTGGCTCCGAATAGCCCTGCGCCCAGAACACCCGCGAGTGCAGGATGTCGGGCAACCAGCGCGCCTGCTGTTCGGGCGTGCCGAAGGTGTAGATCACCGGCGCGACATAGATCAGCCCCATCGGCACGACCGTCGGCGCACCGGCGCGCGAGAATTCATTCTCGAACACCTGCCGCTGCAATGCGCTCCAGCCCGGCCCGCCGTGTTCGACCGGCCAGTGCGGCGCCGCCCAGCCCCGCGCGCCGAGCGCGGCCTGCGACCGGATGAAATCGTCGCGTTCGAGCGTCTGGCCGGTGCGCGTCTTTTCAAGGATGTCCTGCGGATAGTCGCGCGCAAACCAGTCGCGCACCTCGTTGGCGAAGGCCGCGAGCGCGGCGGGGCTATCCATTTCGGCGGTGTCCATCAAAAGTCCTTTTGGTAAATGCGGCTGCGTCAGGCGCCGTGCAGCGGCGCGCCTTCGACGGTGATGCGGTGCATCTCGCGACGCTGGCCGTGATAGTCGTTCTTGGCGAAATGCCAGGTGGCGCGGTTGTCCCAGAACGCGATCGAGCCGGGGCGCCAGACGAATTCGTGGACGAACGCCTTGTTCATGCAATGGCCGTAAATCTGCTGGAGCAGCGGCTTTGATTCCTCGGCCGTCCAGCCATCGAAGCGCGTGGTGAACGACGGGTTGACGTAAAGCGCCTTCTTGCCGCTGAGCGGGTGGGTGATGACCACCGGGTGGGTGACATCCTGCAAGGCGTCGGCCGCCTTGGCATTGCCGATGCGCGTGCCACCGGCATCGCCCTTGTTGTAGTAGGTATCGGGCCCTTCGCCGAAGATGTGGCGCGCCGAATGCACCGCGCGCAGCCCTTCGAGCATCTTGGCAAACCCCGGCGACAGCGCGTCATAGGCCGCATACATCGACGAAAACAGCGTGTTGCCGCCGCTGGCGGGCAGCTCGCGCGCCACCAGGATCGACCCCATCGCGGGAATCTGGTCATAGCTGTGGTCGGTGTGCCAACCGCCGCCGATGTTGTTGCGCTGCTCGGGCTCCTTGGTGACCATGGCGATTTCGGGAAAGGTGGGGTGCGCGCCAAAAAAGCGGTTGATGTTGATCGGCGCCCAGCGCCGCGCAAAGTCGATGTGCTGTGTCTCGTCGATCGACTGGTCGCGGAAGAAGATGACACCGTGATCGGCAAAGGCCGCGCGGATCGCGGCGAAATCACTGTCCGACAACGTTGCGATATCGATACCGCGGATTTCGGCGCCGACGCCGGCGAGCGGTTGAATTTCGAGAGTCATGATGCATTCCTGCTGGTCGCAAGTCCGCCGCCATCGTGGCACTGATGCCGCCGGTTTGGAAAGGGGGATTCGCGCTAGAGCGCCCGCCCGGCTGCCGCACCGCTGGCCCAGGCCCATTGGAAATTATAGCCGCCGAGCCAGCCGGTGACATCGACCGCCTCGCCTATGGCGTAGAGGCCAAGCAGCTTGTTCGCCATCATCGTCTGTGACGACAACCCGGCGGTGGCGATGCCGCCGATCGTCACTTCGGCTTTGGCAAAGCCTTCGGTGCCGGTCGGCGCGAACTGCCAGTCGGCAAACTGCGCTTCGACTTCATTCAGCAGCGCATCGGTCAGCCCGCCGAGTTCGGCAACCGGCGGCAGCCGCTGTGCCAGCGCCTGCACCAGCCGGTCGGGGAGCAGCCCCGACAGCGCACCGCGCAGGCTGACGCGCGGCCGCTGGCGCTTGGCGGCGACGAGCCAGCCGCGTTGCTGGTCGGGCAGGAAGTTGATGCCGATGGGCTCGCCGTGGCGCCAGTATGAGCTGATCTGCAAGATAGCCGGCCCCGACAGCCCGCGGTGGGTGAATAACGCAGCTTCGGCAAAGCGTGTCTTGCCGCAGCGTGCCACCACCGGCGCGGCAACCCCCGACAGGTCGCGGAACAATTGTTCGTCGGGCCCCAGCGTCAGCGGCACCAGTGCCGGGCGTGGTTCGACGATGCTCAGCCCGAAGCGCCGCGCCAGCCCATAGGCAAAGTCGGTCGCGCCCATCTTCGGGATCGACGGTCCGCCGGTGGCGATGACCAGCGCCGGTGCAACCGCCTGCCGGCCGCCGAAGCAGACACGGTACTGGCCGTCGCCATGGTCGATATCGCTGGCGGGTGCGCCGAGTGCGACCTCGACATCGCCGCGCGCGCACTCATCGAGCAGCATCGCCACAATCTGCCGCGCCGAGCCGTCGCAGAACAATTGCCCCAGCGTCTTTTCGTGCCAGGCGATGCCATAGGTTTCGACCAGCGCCAAGAAATCGGCGGGCGTGTAGCGCGCCAGCGCCGACTTGGCGAAGTGCGGGTTGGCCGACAGATAGCGGTCGGCGGCAGTGTGGACATTGGTGAAGTTGCAGCGTCCGCCGCCCGAAATCAGGATCTTCTTGCCGGGTTCGTCAGCGTGGTCGATGACCAGCACGCGCTTGCCGCGCTGCCCGGCGATGGCGGCGCACATCAGTCCGGCACCACCGGCGCCGAGGATGATCGCATCAAAGGGTTCGGGTTTCGCGCTCATGCCGCGCTGTCCCACATTCGCGGCGCTGCGGGAAGACTAATGCAGCTTGGTCAGTTTCAGCCCGTCGGCCTTGGCGCGGTCCTTGGTCGATTCCTCGCTGCGGCCGAGCGCCTTGGCGATGGCGCGTAGCGACTGGCCCTTGCCCGCCAATATGTGGAGCTTCTGCAGCTCGTCCGACGTCCACGGCTGCTTGTGACGTTCAAAACGCTCGCCCATCAGCCAATCTCCACTATTTCAACTTCGCGGCCGCCAAACTTGGCGGCGTCGCCGACGCTTTTGCCCATCAAGGCGCGGGCCAGCGGTGCGACATAGGACACGGTGCCGCGCGCCGGATCGGCCTCGTCCTCGCCGGTGATGCGCCAGACTTCGCGGCCGCCGTCGCCGCCTTCGAGTGTCACTGTGCACCCAAACGTCACCGTATCGCCGCCGGCGGGTTCGACCAGCTGCGCGCTGGCGCGGCGCGCCGACCAGTAGCGCAATTCGCGCGTCGCGCGCGCCATGGCGGTGCGGTCGCTGGTGATGTCGCCCTGCGCGCGGGCCGCCGTGGTCGCGGCGCGTGCTGTCGCCAGCGCCGCGTCGATCGCCGCCAGCCCTGCCGCCGTGACATAATTGGGATGCGCCGAAACCGGCCGGTCGGGCAGGTCGGCGGCGACCGACTCGCTGTCCGATTCCTTGGTGAACGCAACACTCATGCTGCTATCATGCGCGCCGGACCGAAACTGTGCAAACGGCGGGCAGCATGAACCCCGAGGTTGACGCCTATATCGCGGCATTGCCACCATTGCGGCGCGAACGGCTGGAGGCCGCGCGACGCACCATCCACACCGCGTTCGACGACATCGCCGAATCAATCGAATGGAAGATGCCGGTGTTCCGACGCAGCGGTGCCTATGTCGGCGTCGCGTCGCAGAAATCCTATGTCTCGGTCTATCTCGGCTGCAGCGAAACGGCGCGCCGGCTGATGTCCAGCGACCCGCGGCTCAAGGGTGGCAAGGCCTGCGTCAACATCCCCGACAGCACACCCTGGCCCGAAGCGGCGCTGCAGGACGCCATCGCCGAGGCGCTGCGCGGGTCGTGAAACAAAACGGGGCAGCGGCACAATGCCGCCGCCCCGCGATTGAACCGGTCGCGAAGCTTACTTCTTCTTGGGCGGCGTTACGGTCAGCGTGGCCGTATCGAACACATATTCGTGCAACTGGCCCTTCTTGTTGCGCACGACGAACAGCTGCTGCGTGAAGTCGATGCTGATGGCGTCGCCGTTGGCGAAGTCATCCGAAATCTGGTTGAGGAGCATCGTTTCGATGACACCGCTGATGGTGTTGCCATTGACCGCGCGCGCCAGCACTTCCTTCTGCTTGGCCGGGGTGAGCATCGAAAGCTCGGCCTTTTCGATCGCGGTCGGCGTCACCGCGATGGCCGCCGACGACATCCCGAGCGATGCCGCGAAAATCAGTGCGCCGAGCGTTACAGTAATCTTGGTCATGGAACCCTCTCCCATTGAGCCGTCCGTTGCGGACGCGTAGGGAATATAGTGGCGCTGGGCGCAATGACAATCCACGGCGCGCTTGTCCGTGCATTTGCCAAGCCTCGGCCGCGCCGGTAAGCCATTGGCGATGTTGCCATCACCTGCCAGCCCCCGCCTGCTGATCGACCGCGACGCGCTCGTGGCGAACTGGCGGCTGCTCGCGGCGATGAGCGGAGCCGCGGCGTGCGGCGCGGCGATCAAGGCCGATGGCTACGGCATTGGCGCGGCGGAAACGCTGGCAACACTTGCCGCCGCCGGGTGTCGCGACTTCTTCGTCGCGCAGTGGTCGGAAGTGGCGGCGCTCGGCCCGCTGCCCGCCGGGGTGTCGGTCGCCGTACTGCACGGCATCCAGCATGGCGAGATGGCCACCGCACGCGCATCGGCTGCGCGACCGGTGCTGTGCACGCCGGCGCAAGTGGCCGCTTGGGCTGCCGCTGGCGGCGGCACATGCGATATCATGGTCGATACCGGCATGAACCGGCTCGGGCTGACGCCGGCGCAGGCCGCATCGGGGCTGCTCGACGGTATCGCGGTCGATACGCTGCACAGCCATCTGGCCTGCGCCGACGAACCCGCGCACCCGCTCAACGCCCGCCAGTGCGCCGATTTCACCGCGCTGGTCACCCAGTTGCGCCCATGCCGTGCCGCACTCGCCAATTCGGCGGGGATCGCGCTTGGTGCCGACTATCATTTCGGGCTGACGCGCCCGGGTCTCGGCCTCTACGGCGGCCAGCCGGTGACGGGCAGCACCCTCGCGCTGCAACAGGTCGTGCGGATCGAGGCCGGCGTCGTGCAAGTGCGCGACGTCGAAGCCGGTGCCAGCATCGGCTACGGCGCGACGTTTGTCGCACCGCGCGCGATGCGCATTGCTGTACTGGGCCTTGGCTATGCCGATGGCTACCGCCGCGCGCTCGGTGCCAGCGGCGTGGCGCGCATTGGCGGCAGGCCCTGCCCGGTGGTCGGCCGTATTTCGATGGACCTGCTGATGGTCGATGCGACCGGCACAAGTGTCGCCGAGGGCGACCGCGTCGACGTCGACTTCGATCTGGCTGCCGCTGCTGCCGCCAGCGACATCGCGCAATATGAGTTGCTGACAGGGTTGGGGCAGCGCTACAGCCGGTGCTGGACATGAACGCCCTCCTCGCCTTCCCCATCGCCGTCGGCGCGTTTGTCATTGCCGGGCTGCGTGCCACCGGCCGGCTGACGCTGTTTGCCGGCCAGGCGCTGTGGCGGGCGCTGCTGCCGCCCTATTATCCGGCGCGGCTGCTCGAACAGATGCTGCTGATCGGCTGGTTCTCGCTGCCGGTTGTCGGGTTGACGGCGCTGTTCACCGGCTCGGCGCTGGCACAGCAGATCTACATCGGCGGCAGCCGCTTCAACGCCGCGTCGACCGTCCCCGCCGTCACCGTCATCGGCATCGTCCGCGAGCTCGGGCCAGTGCTCGGCGGCCTGATGGTTGCCGGCCGCGTATCGTCGGCGATGGCGGCGGAGCTCGGCACGATGCGCGTCACCGAACAGATCGACGCACTCGCGACGCTGCGCACCGACCCGTTCCGCTATCTGATCGTGCCGCGCGTGCTCGCGGCGGTGATCGTCCTTCCGTTCCTCGTGCTGGTCTCGAACGCGCTCGGCGTCATGGGCGGCTGGCTGATCGCGACGCAGCGGCTCGGCTTCAACAGCGCCAATTACCTGACCACCACGGCGAAATACCTCGAAGCCGACGATGTCGTCTCGTCGATGGTCAAGGCGGCGGTGTTCGGCTTCATCATCGCGCTGATGGGCTGCTACCATGGCTTCCATTCGAGCGGCGGTGCGGCGGGTGTCGGGCGCGCCACCACCAACGCGGTGGTGTCGGCATTCATCCTGATCCTGTTGTCGAACCTGATCATCACCGTCATCGTGTTCGGGTCATGACCGCGAAAATCAGCCTTGCGGGTGTCGCCAAGCGCTTCGGCAGCAAGGTCGTGCTCGACGGCGTCGATCTCGATGTCGCACCCGGTGAATCGATGGTCATCATCGGTGGCTCGGGCACCGGCAAGTCGGTGCTGATCAAATGCATTCTCGGGCTGATCGCCCCCGACGCCGGCAGCATCCGCATCGACGGGCAGGATGTCGTCGGCCTGCACGGCAGTGCGCTCGCCACCAGCCGCGCGCGCTTCGGCATGCTGTTCCAGGGCGGCGCGTTGTTCGACTCGCTGCCAGTGTGGCGTAACGTCAGCTTCGCCCTCAGCCAGGGCGGCGGCGGCCATGCCGCCGAAATGCGCGCCGCCGCCATCGATAATCTGGCGCGCGTCGGGCTCGACGCCGGCGTCGCCGACCTGCGCCCCAGCGAGCTGTCGGGTGGCATGCAGAAGCGCGTCGCGCTGGCCCGCGCGATTGCCGCACGCCCCGAAATCATCTTCTTCGACGAACCGACGACCGGCCTCGACCCGATCATGGCCGATGTCATCAACAACCTCATCGTCGAACTGGTGCGCGACCTCAAAATCACCGCGCTGACCATAACCCATGACATGGGCAGCGTCCGCAAGGTCGCGCACCGCGTCGCCATGCTCTATGCCGGCAAGATCGTCTGGTCGGGCCCGGTCGCCGACATCGACAACAGCGGCAACGCTTACGTCGACCAGTTCGTCCACGGCCGCGCCGACGGCCCGATCAAGATGGCGATGCGTCGGCCGTGAACGGCCATCACCACGACCACGGCCATAGTCATGGCCACAGCCACGCGCCGGCACGCTTCGACCGCGCTTTCGCCGTCGGCATCGCGCTCAACCTCGGCTATGTCGCGGTCGAGGCGGGCTACGGCCTCAAAATCGGCTCGCTGGCGCTTGTCGCCGACGCCGGCCACAACCTGTCCGACGTGCTCGGGCTGGTCATGGCCTGGGGTGCCACCGCACTGGCGCGCCGCCGCCCGTCGCCGCGCTTTACCTATGGCCTGCGCAGCAGCTCGATTCTGGCGGCGCTATTCAACGCGGTGCTGCTGCTCGTCGCGGTTGGCGCCATCATCGTCGAGTCGGTGCGCCGGCTGATGGACCCGTCGCCGGTCGCCGCCGACGTGGTCATTGCCGTCGCCGCCGCCGGTATTCTCGTCAACGCGCTGACCGCGTGGATGTTCGCCTCGGGCAGCAAGGGCGACCTCAATATCCGTGGCGCCTATCTGCACATGGCCGCCGATGCCGCGGTGTCGCTCGGAGTCGTCGTCGCGGCGGTGGTGATGATGTTCACCGGCTGGGCATGGCTAGACCCGGTCGTCAGCCTGGTCATCTCGGCCGTCATCGTCGCCGGCACCTGGGGCCTTCTGCGCGATTCGACGTCAATGGCGCTGCACGCCGTCCCGCCGGGGCTCGACCTGCGCGCCGTCGAGGCGCAGCTGCTGGCGCGCCCCGGTGTCGTGCGCGTCCACGACCTGCACGTCTGGTCGATGAGCACCACCGAAACCGCGCTGACCGCACATTTGCAGATTCCCGCCGGCCACCCCGGCGATGCCTTCCTGTGCGACACCGCCGAGGCGCTCGAACATCAATTCGGTATCGGCCATATGACGCTGCAGATCGAAACCGATGGCAGCGACTGCGCGCAGGCGCCGGCGGACGCGGTGTAGCGATGGAGCCGCCGGTCTATAACAAGTTCGAAGACCGGGTGTTTCTGGCGCTTGTGGCCGTGGTGACTGTTGGCCTCGCCGTGGTCAGTGCGCCATTCTTCGGGGCCATTCTGTGGGCGATCATCGCGACGATCGTGTTCTTCCCGATGCGCAACCGGCTGATGCGCGCAATGCCCGGCCACCGCAACCGCAACGCGCTGCTGACGCTGCTCATCATCATCCTCGCGGTGATCCTGCCGATGCTGTTGCTCGGTGTATTTCTGGTCAACGAAGCGTCGGACTTCTACATGAGCGTCCAGGCCGGCCAGGTCGACTTCGACGCCTATTTCGCGCAGGCCGTCGCGCAGGTGCCGCCGTGGGCCAGCCATTATCTCGAACCCGTCGGGCTGACCAACCTCGATGCCGCGCTCGCCAAGGCCGGCGCCGCGCTCGCCAACAGCGTCGAGGTCATCGCCGCACAGGCGCTCAATATCGGCCAGAGCGCTTTCAGCTTCCTGCTGGCGCTCGGCGTCATGCTCTATCTGACGTTTTTCCTGCTGCGCGACGGCCCCGAGCTGATCAAGCGCGTCGGCAACGCGGTACCGCTGCGCGTCGAACAGCGCGACGCGGTCATCAACACTTTCGCGCTGGTCATCCGCGCGACGATCAAGGGCAGTCTTGTCGTCGCCGTGCTGCAGGGCCTAATCGGCGGGCTTATCTTCTGGGCACTCGACATCCGCGCGCCGCTGCTGTGGGGCGTCGTCATGGCGATCCTGGCATTCCTGCCGGTCGTCGGCACCGGACTCGTCTGGCTGCCCGTCGCGATATACCTGCTTGCCACCGGGCTGATCTGGCAGGGCGTCGTGCTGATGTTGTCCGGCATCTTCATCATCGGGCTAGTCGACAATGTCGTGCGCCCTGTGCTCGTCGGCCGCGACACGCGGCTGCCCGACTATCTGGTGCTGATTTCGACGCTCGGTGGCTTGGCGGTGTTCGGCGCCAACGGCGTCGTCGTCGGACCGGTCATTGCCGCGCTGTTC
Source organism: Glacieibacterium arshaanense (assembly GCF_004681125.1). Taxonomy (GTDB): domain Bacteria; phylum Pseudomonadota; class Alphaproteobacteria; order Sphingomonadales; family Sphingomonadaceae; genus Polymorphobacter_A; species Polymorphobacter_A arshaanense. Next base: position 310,638 of record NZ_SIHO01000003.1, on the reverse strand, counting down.
CTGACGGTGTGGGAAATTTTCGCGCGCGAGCGCAGCGGAAAGGTTTAGAGCCTCCGGCGGGCAGGGCCTTGGCCCTGCACCCATAAATTGCGATGGTGCATCAAAGGTGCCGGGCATCGCGATTGTAGCGCTGGCTTGAAAGTCGGGTGCAGGGCCAAGGCACTGCCCGCCGGAGGCTCTTTTCTACTCCGCCGCAGCCCGCGTTTCGGCCTCGGCCTCGGCCTGCTGCAGCGCCCACATTTCGGCATAAACGCCGTCCTGCGCCAGCAAATCGGCGTGCGTGCCACGTTCGAGGATGCGGCCGGCGCCCATGACGATGATCTCGTCGGCATCGGTGATGGTCGACAGCCGGTGCGCGATCACCAGCGTCGTGCGGCTCTGCGCGACGCCGGCAAGCGCGGTCTGGATTTCCGCCTCGGTCGCCGAATCGAGCGCGCTGGTCGCTTCGTCGAGGATCAGGATCGGCGGGTCCTTGAGGATGGTGCGCGCGATGGCGACGCGCTGCTTCTCGCCGCCCGACAGCTTGAGCCCGCGTTCGCCGACCATCGTGTTGTAGCCGTCGGGCATCGCCTTGATGAAGCTGTCGATCTGCGCGCCCTGGGCTGCAGCCTCGATTTCGGCCTGGCTCGCATCGGGGCGGCCATAGGCAATGTTGTAGCCGATGGTGTCGTTGAACAGCACGGTGTCCTGCGGGACGATGCCGATGGCACGGCGCAAGGAGTCCTGCGTCACGGCGCGGATGTCCTGCCCGTCAATGGTCACCGCGCCGCCGGAAATGTCGTAGAAGCGGTACAGGATGCGGCTGATCGTCGATTTGCCGGCGCCCGAATGGCCGACGATGGCGAGCTTCTTGCCCGGCGCCACGTCGAACGACACGTCGTGGAGGATCTGGCGGCGCGGCTCGTAGCTGAAATCGACATGCGAAAACCGCACATGCGCGCCGCTGACGATGAGGTCGGGGGCGCCCGGCGCGTCGCTGATTTCGGCGTTGGTGTCGATCAGCCCGAACATCGCCTCCATGTCGATGAGGCCCTGCTTGATCTCGCGGAACACCATGCCGAGCATGTCGAGCGGCCGGAACAGCTGTGCCAGCAGCGTGTTGACCAGTACGACATCGCCGACCGAAAACTTGCCCTGGCCCCAGCCCCAGACGGTATAGCCCATCGCGCCGGCCATCATCAGGTTGGTAATCAGCGACTGGCCGATGTTGAGCCACGACAGCGACACCTCGTTGCGGATCGCTGCGTTCGCCCATTTGGTCATGGCGCGTTCGTAGCTGCGGTTTTCATGCGCTTCGGCGTTGAAATATTTGACGGTTTCGTAGTTGAGCAACGAATCGACGGCGCGCGCCACGGCGTTGTTGTCGGTATCGACCATCTCGCGCCGCAGCTTGGTGCGCCATTCGGTGACCTGCCGCGTGAAGACGATATAGGCGACGACCATGACCAGCGTTGCCGCGACCATCGTCGGCCCCAGCTTGATCCAGAAGATCACGCAGACTGCGGTCAGTTCGAAGATCGTCGGGAAGATGTTGAACAGGATGAAATAGAGCATCACGTCGATGCTCTTGGTGCCGCGTTCGACAATCCGCGTCAGCGCGCCGGTGCGGCGTTCGAGGTGGAAGCGCAAGCTGAGCCGGTGGATGTGCGCGAACACGTCCTGGCCGAGCTGGCGCGCCGCGGTCTGGCCGACGCGCTCGAATATCGCATTACGCAGATTGTCGAACAGCACCCCGGCAAAGCGCGCGCCTGCGTACGCAACGACCAACCCGACGGCGAGCAGCGCGAGGCTCTTGTCACCCGTCGACATCTTGTCGATCGCGCCCTTGTAGGCGAATGGCATGATCAGCACGATCGACTTTGCCGCAATCACCAGCAGCAGCGCCGCGACGACGCGCAGTCGCAGGCTCAGGTCATTTGCCGGCCACAGATACGGCAGGAAACGCCGGATGACGCCGAACGCCGGCGTCGGCACCGCAGTGGCAGGAGTGTTGATGTCGCGCATTGGTGTTCAAATGGGCGTTTTGCGCGGCGATGACAACCGGCTTCGCCGGGCGGCACTACCCGCCGACCAGCGGCAGTCCGGCTTCGCGCCACGCCTTGACGCCGCCGTCGAGCGCGGCGGCGCGGGTGAAGCCGAGGTCGCGCAGCGTGGCGGCGGCCAGTGTCGAGATGCGGCCGAATTCGCAGATCGTCAGGATGCGCGCCGTCGGGTCGGGCAGCATGTCGTTGACGCGCAGTTCGAGTTGGCCGCGCGGCAGGTGCAACGCCCCGGTGATGTGGCCGGCGTCGAAGGCATCCTTCTCACGCACATCGAGCAGCGTGTAGCCGGTATTCCCCGCGTCGATCGCCGCCGCCAGATCGTCCATCGCCACGAACGGCACGCGCGCCGCTGCCTCGGCGAGCAGCCCGGCGACGGTCTTGGCGCCCGACAAATTGGTGCGCAGCGCCTCGGTCAGATGCGTCGGCGCGGCAAGGTCGAGATGCTCCATCATCGCAATGAATTCGGCGCGGTCGGTCTTTTGCAGGCGCGGGTTGCCGGCGATTTCGGTGCCGATGTCGCTGTGGCTGCGGCCCTTATAATCGTGCGCCGGGTAGACCAAAGTTTCGGGCGGCAGCTTGAGCAGGCGGTTGAACAGACTGTCGTAGAGCTGGTCGGGGTTGCCGGTCGGCAGGTCGCTGCGGCCGGTGCCACCGATCAGCAAGGTATCGCCGGTAAACACCCGGTCGCCCGCCAGGATGCACATCGAATCGCGCGTATGCCCCGGCGTCAACAGCGCCTGCAACTTGAGCTCGCCGACTTTCAAAATCTCGCCGTCATCAAGCCGCAGGTCGGCAAATGGAAACGGACTGAGCTTGTTCATGACGATTAGCGCGCCGGTTTCGGCCTTCAGCGCCCGCGCGCCGCTGAAATGGTCGGCATGCGTGTGCGTGTCGATGACATAATGGATGCGCAGGCCGTCCTTCGCCGCCAGCCCAAGATAACGGTCGATCTGGCTCGCCTCGGGATCGATAACGACGGCGGCGCAACGTTCGGGACAGCCCATCAGATACGACTGGCACCCGCCGGTAACGATTTGCTCGAAGATCATCGCCGCCTCCCCATTTTTGACAGGATAGCGTGAAGCAAAAGGCCAGAGAAGAGCCTCCGGCGGGCGGTCCTGAGGCCTGCACCCATTTTTCAAACACTTTTCAATTGCGTGCAGGCCTCAGGTCTGCCCGCGAGGCGCGCCCTTATACAATCGCCAGGCTTGTGCCGCCCCAAGAATCGCTTGCTTTGATTTCGCCGCCCAAGCGCCCATTTCGGCGGCATGGAAACTTCGTCCTCATATGGTCGCGTCATCCTTGTCGGTGCCGGCCCCGGTGCGCCTGATCTGCTGACGCTGCGCGCGGCGCGCGCGTTGGCGGCGGCGGATGTGGTGGTGCATGACGGGCTGATCGATCCCGCTGTGCTCGATCTTGCGCCCGGCGCGCGGCGCATCGATGTGTCGAAGAAGCGCGCGCGCCATACCTTGCCGCAAGATGCCATCGGCACGCTGCTGGTGGCCGAGGCGCAGGCCGGCAATGTCGTGGTGCGCCTGAAAGGCGGCGACCCATTCATTTTCGGGCGGGGCGGCGAGGAAGTCGAAGCCTGTGACGCTGCCGGTGTGGCGGTCGAGGTCATTCCCGGCGTGTCGTCGGCATTGGGTGCGGCGGCTGCGGCACTGATGCCGCTGACGCACCGCGACCATGCCTCATCCGTCACCTTCGTCGCGGGCCAGTGCAAGGGCCTGACCGAACAGAATTGGGCGGGCCTCGCGGGTGTTGGCCGCACGCTCGTCATCTACATGGGCGTCACTGCCGCCGAGGCGATTTCAGACAAGTTGATGGCTGACGGGCTGGCACCCGATACACCGTGCGCCGTGCTCGAACGTGGCACCTTGCCGGGCAGCCGCGTTCTGCGGACGTTGCTCGCCGACCTCGGCGGCACGGTGGCGCGCGAGAAGGTGATTTCACCGGCATTGCTGGTGGTGGGTGCAGTGGCACGGCTCGGCATTGCCGACAGCGTGCTGCGCCAGGTTTCTGAAGGAGTGAACGCGTGATTCGATTGTTGACGGCCAATGACACGCTGACCGGCGATGTCATCTGGTGGAGCGGCAAGGGCTGGAGCCTGAACCTCGCCGATGCCGTGGCGCTGGGCGCCGAGGGCGATGCGCTGCTGGCGGAAGTGGTCGCGGCGGAAAACGTCAACGACCCCAATATTATTGAAGCCGAGGCCGGCAGTCCGCCGCGTCCGCGCACGATGCGCGAGCGCATTCGCGGCTTCGGCCCGACGGTGCGCGCTGACCTCGCGCGTGCTGCTGCACCACATCCCGATCAGACAAAGGCTGCCTGATGTATCGCTACGATCAATATGACCAGGCGCTGGTCGACGCCCGCGTCGACGAGTTCCGCGACCAGGTGAAGCGCCGGTTGGCGCACGAAATCACCGAGGACCAGTTCAAGCCGCTGCGGTTGATGAACGGGCTGTATCTGCAGCTGCACGCCTATATGCTGCGTGTTGCGATTCCCTATGGTACGCTGTCGGGGACGCAGATGCGCATCCTCGGCGGCATCGCGCGAAAGTATGACCGTGGTTACGGCCACTTCACCACGCGCCAGAATATCCAATACAACTGGATCAAGCTCGAACAGGCGCCCGACCTGCTCGCCGAGTTGGCGGCAGTCGAAATGCACGCCATCCAGACCAGCGGCAACTGCATCCGCAACATCAGCTCCGACCAGTTCGCCGGCAGCGCCGCTGACGAAGTTGCCGATCCGCGCCCCTATGCCGAACTGCTGCGGCAGTGGTCGAGCTTCCACCCCGAATTCAGCTTCCTGCCGCGTAAGTTCAAGATCGCCGTCACCGCGAGCGACCATGACCGCGCCGCCGTCAAGCTGCACGACATTGGCCTGCAGCTGCACCGCAATGCGGCAGGTGAATTGGGCTTCCGCGTCTTCGTCGGTGGCGGCATGGGCCGCACGCCGTTCATCGCACCGGTGATCCGCGAATTCATCCCCGTCAGCCAGTATCTGAGCTACTGCGAGGCGATCCTGCGCGTCTACAACCGCTACGGCCGCCGCGACAATATCTACAAGGCGCGCATCAAGATCCTCGTCCACGAAATCGGCGCCGAGGAATTCACCCGACAGGTCGAGGCCGAATGGGCGCTGCTCGAACCGCTGGCGCTCGATGCACCGACGGCCGAATACGAGCGTATCAAGGCGCAGTTCGCACCGCCGGCATATGATGCGGCCGCCCCCGACAGCATCGACCGGTCGGACCCCGATTTCGCTGTCTGGGTCGATCACAATGTCGCCGCGCACAAGGTGCCGGGCTATGCGATCGCGACGATCAGCCTGAAGCCTGTTGGCGGCATCCCCGGCGATGCCTCGGCCGAGCAGATGGAATTGATTGCCGACTTGGCTGCCAAATACAGCTTCGACGAAATCCGCGTCACGCACAGCCAAAACCTCGTGCTGGCCGACGTCCGCAAGGACCAGTTGCACGCACTATGGAGTGCGCTCGCCGCCGCTGATCTGGCGACGCCGAACCTCGATCTGGTTACCGACATCATCGCGTGCCCTGGCCTCGACTATTGCGCGCTCGCCAATGCCCGCTCGATTCCGGTGGCGCAGTCGATTGCGGTGCGCTTCGCCAACCTCGACCGCCAGCACGACATCGGCGAGCTCAAGATCAAGATTTCGGGCTGCATCAACGCCTGCGGCCACCATCACGCTGGCCACATCGGCATCCTGGGCGTCGACCGCAAGGGCGAAGAATCGTACCAGCTGTCATTGGGCGGCTCGGGTGCCGAAGATACCAGCCTCGCCAAGATTCTCGGCCCGGGTTTTTCCGAAGAGGGTGTCGTCGATGCCGTCGAAAAGGTCATCGAAGCTTACCGGGCCCTGAGGCTCAACCCGCAAGAGCGGTTTCTCGACGCGTATCGCCGCGTCGGTGCCGAGCCGTTCAAGGAGGCCGTATATGGTTGACGTCCAGGATAGCGTGAAGCTGGCGCAGAACCCGCATCCGCGCGCGACGCCGGCGACTGCCGCCGTGCTGCGCTGGCGCGATGACGTGGCGTTCGACGGCCCGGTCGTGGCATTTGCCGACTTTGGCGGCGACAGCAATGCGGCCGCAGTGCGCGTCGACCCCGCCGACGATGCGCGTGCACTGGTGCCGCATCTGGCGCGGCTGCGGCTGATCGAGGTCAGCTTCCCCAAATACCGCGACGGTCGCGGTTATTCGGCGGCGCGCATCCTGCGCGAAGCCGGCTACACCGGTGAACTGCGCGCCGCGGGCGATGTGCTGGTCGACCAGATCAATTTCATGCGCCGCGTCGGCTTCGACAGCTTCGCCCCGGCCAAGCCGCTCAATCCCGACGATGTCGCCGCCGCACTGGCCCGCTTCCCCCATGTCTACCAAAAGGCCGCCGATGCCGCAGCGCCGGTCTGGGCGCTGCGTCATGGCTAGCCGCGCGGTCGACATTATCGATACCGCACCGGCGTTTACGCAGGCCGACGTCGACGCGCTCAACGCGCGCTTTGACGGCGTGGCGACCGACGTCTGGTTGCCCGAGCTGCTGGGCGAACTGCACGGCCGCGTCGCGGCGGTGTCGTCGTTCGGGACTGAATCGGCGGTGCTGCTGCATCTGGTCGCGGGCATCGACAAGGCGGTGCCGGTGATCTTCGTCAACACCCAGAAGATCTTCGGCGAAACGCTCGCCTACCGCGACGAACTCGCCGAAAAGCTCGGGCTGCTCGACCTGCGCGAATACCGCCCCAACCCGCGCATTCTGGCTGAAAAGGACGCGACCAGCCTGCGCTGGAGCTATGATCCCGACGGCTGCTGCGACATCCGCAAGGTCGAACCGCTGCGCCGCGCGCTTGCCGGTTTCGATGCGTGGATTTCGGGCCGCAAGGGTTTCCAGACCGGCCGCGGCGGCCTGCCCAAGTTCGAACTCGATGAGGGTCGGTTGAAGATCAACCCGCTCGCCGACTGGGACAAGGACCGCATCAGCGCGCATTTCGTGGCCGCCGAGCTGCCGCCGCACCCGCTTGAAGCGCAAGGCTATCCGTCGATCGGCTGCGTGCCGTGCACGTCGAAAGTGTTGCCCGGCGAAGACCCGCGCGCCGGCCGCTGGCGCGGCTGGGACAAGAACGAGTGCGGCATCCACGTCCCGGCTGAAGATCCGGTATTTTAAAGCGCCTCCGGCGGGCAGGGGGCGTGCCCCTGGACCCGGTTATTTGGCGCTCTTCAAATGGGTGCAGGCCTTAGGCCTGCCCGCCGGAGGCCCTTTCGACTATGATCGAAATCCATGGGCCCTGTACGCCGTCGTAGCCGCCGCCCATATAGCTTTGGGTTTCGATGATGCGCCACGGTGCGGCGGCGCGATAGGCGGCGCGCGCCTGTTCAAGCGAAAGATGATTGTTCAGACGGTCAAAGCGGTCGCGCGCCTCGGTGCCGCCCGCCTTGTAGCAGGCAAAGTGCAGCCCGCCGGGCCGCAGCGCGCGGTGGATCGACGCCAGCACCGGCACCAGTCCGGCGCGCGGCACATGCAGCAAGCTGGCATGCGCCCAGACGGCATCATATTCGGTGTCGGCCACCAACTCGTCGAAGCGCATGACCGCGACGGGGATGCCCAGTCGTTCGGCAGCTTTCTGTGCCATTTCGGGGACACCGTCGGTGGGGACGACATCGAAGCCCTGTTGCAGCATGGCCTCGGCATCGCGTCCGCCACCGCATCCGAGTTCGAGGAGGCGCGCGCCGGGTTTGAGGCGTTGCAGGAAGCCCGGGAGATGACGCGAGGCACCATCGAAGCCGCTCGCCACATAGTCGGGCGCCTCGCGGGCATAAAAGGCCAGCGTCGCGTCGTCGGCGCTGGCGGTCACGCGAACAGCATCGCCAGCTTGTAGAAGCCTGCGGCAATCAACCCGGCGGCGGGCAGCGTGACGATCCACGCGACCACGATGCTGCTCGCGACATTCCAGCGCACCGCAGAGGTGCGCCGCGATGCGCCGACGCCGATGATGGCGCCGGTGATGGTGTGCGTGGTGGACACCGGCACGCCAAGCGCGGTTGCAGCGAACAGCGTGATGGCGCCGCCGGTTTCGGCGGCAAAGCCCTGCGGCGGCGTCAGCCGGGTGATTTTGGAGCCCATGGTGTGGACGATGCGCCAGCCGCCGAACAGCGTGCCGAGCGCCATCGCCAGCTGGCAGCTGATGACCACCCAGAACGGCACGTGGAACTCGCCGCCGAGCATGCCCTGCGAATAGAGCAGCACCGCGATGATCCCCATGGTCTTCTGCGCGTCATTGCCGCCGTGGCCCAGCGAGTAGGCGGCGGCCGACAACAGCTGCAACTTGCGGAAGCGCCGGTCGGCGGCGAGTGGCGTCATCCGCACGCAGGCCCAGGCGACAATGAGCGTCAGCAGCAGCGCTAGCACGAAGCCGGTCGCGGGCGACAGCACGATGGCGCTGGCGGTCTTGGTAACGCCGGCCCAGACGATCGCCGGACTGCCGGCCTTCGCCAGTCCCGCACCGACCAGCCCGCCGATCAGCGCATGGCTGCTCGATGACGGGATGCCGGCGATCCAGGTGATGACGTTCCAGGCGATCGCCCCCATCAGTGCACCGAAGATGACGGCGGCATCGACGATGTCGGGGTTGACGATGCCCTTGCCCACCGTTTCAGCGACGTGCAGCCCGAAGAACAGGAAGGCGATGAAGTTGAAGAACGCCGCCCAGGCGACGGCGTGATGCGGCCGCAGCACGCGCGTCGAGACGACGGTGGCGATCGAGTTGGCGGCGTCGTGGAGGCCGTTCAAAAAGTCGAACGCCAGCGCCACCGCAATCAGCGTGACGAGCAGCGGGAAGGTCAGATTGCCCATGGTGTCCCCGGCGGCTTCACGCGTGGTCGATCACGAGACCCTGAATCTCGTTGGCGACATCTTCGAAGCGGTCGACGACCTTTTCGAGGTGGCTGTAGATTTCGCGACCGACGACGAAGTCCATCGCATCGGCCTTGCGGTGCGCCTTGAATAGCGCCTTGACGCCGGCATCATGGATATCGTCGGCATCACCTTCGATCTTGATGAGGCGCGCGGTCAGGTCGTGCAATCGCGCGCTATTGGGGCCGAGTGAGCGCAGCAGCGGAATGGCTTCGGCTGTGACCCGCGCTGCTTCGACAATCAGCGCCGCCATATCGACCATCGCCGGGTCGAACTTCTTGACTTCGAACAGCGTGATCGACTTGGCGGTGGCGTTCATCTGGTCGATGGCATCGTCCATCGAGCCGATCAGGCTGGTGATCGCCGAGCGGTCGAACGGCGTCACAAAGGTGCGGCGCACGTCCTGCAGCACGGCGCGCGCGATGTCGTCGGCCTGTTGTTCAAGGTCGTAGATCATCTGCGCATTGGCAGCGATGTTGTCACCACCCTGTAGCAGCTTGGCCAGCGCATCGGCGCCGGCGACCAGCGTCCGCGCATGGCTTTCGAAGTGTTCGAAGAAGTGCCCCGACTTGGGCATCAGCGCCTGGAACCATTGCAAGGGCGGAATCCTTTCATGCAGATGCCGGCGGACGGTTTCGACAGCGCGTGCCGGACGGCTGGGCTGGGGTTCGGGCTGGCGAAAGCCGGCAATTATTGACTTAAGTTCCGCTTCCTCGACCGCGGCGGCGGCGTCGGCCAGCGTGAACCATTGCGTCGTGCGCTGGTGGGCTTCTGGCCAGGTTTCGAGCTGGGTGATGAATGCCATCGGATAGACATCGACTGTGGCACGGATGACGCTGCCGTTGCGGCGGCGCTTGTCATAGGCATAGTTGCCGACGGGCGTGGGGCAGACAAAACCCGAAATCCCGGCTTCTTCATAGGCTTCGGCGGCTGCCGCGAGATGCGGGTCGAGGCCGTCGATGGGGTTGCCCTTGGGCAGCACCCAGCGTTTGGTTTCGCGCGAGGTGATGAGCAGCAGGCGCATGTCGCCGTCAGGGTCGCGACGATACGGCAGTGCGGCAATCTGGTTGATGACAAGGCCCCTTGGTTGGACGCGATTCTAGACCGCGCGCCCGCCGGATGAAAGCCCGTTTATGACAGTTTGATGACGGCGCCGGTCAGTACCGACGCCGACCTCCGAACCCCTAGTTTGCCTTGACCACGGCAGGCGGCTGCCAGCCTTCGAGCTGGTCGAGCTTGGGCCAGTACAGCCGCATGACCATGTAGATTTCGCCGTTGGGCGCCGGTAGCCAATTGCTTTCCTTGTCGGCGCCAGGCGACTTGTTCGACACATAGATGGTGAAGCCGCCGTCGGGGTTTTTCTTGAGGTCGGGCAGCATCGGCGAGTTGATCAGGTAGCGGTTGATCGGGTTGTCTATAAGCAGCTGCGTCTTGCCGTCGTACATCGTCACCGACCAGAAGGCGTTGACCGGTGGGAGGGCGTTGCCAGGGAAGGTGATCGTGTAGCTCGACGTCGACCCGTCGAGCTTGACGCCGGCGCCATCGGTGCGCGCCATCGGGTAGAGCGCTTCCTGATAGTCGTTGGCGTAGATGCCGGCCTGCGCGACCGCAGCGCGGCGCAGCCAGTCGTCGCCGGTGGCGGCTGTGGTGTTTTCGATCTTTGCGACGTTCCAGCCGTTCTGGGTCTTGCCCATCGAAGTGGCGGCCTTGGCGACCTTGTCGTTGCCGGCCTTCATGCCCGCCAGCATCCCGGCCTTTTGCGCCATCGACAGCTTCGACATGTCGAACGGCTTGCCGGCTTCGACGCCGATTTTGGCGAGGTCGGCGCGGATGCCGGCCTCGTTTGCCTGCGCCGGAATGAACTGCAGCAGGAACGCCAGATAGTCGAAGAAGCCGGTCTTGGCCTTGTCCTTGTCGATGGCGGGCCAGTTGATCGCGGGGGCGGCGGCGGGCGCGGGCGTGCCGGCGAAGCCCGACAGCGACTGCAGCTTGTAGCCGGCCTGGATCGCCTTGACGTTATCGATGTCGGCGGGATTGAACAGCTGGGTGCGGAACAGCGCCATACTGAACTGGGTGTTGCTGTTGTAGACCGCCTTGATGCCCTTGGGGGTTTCGCCCTTCCAATCGGGACCGGCGACCATGAAGCAGCCGGCGTCGTTGCCGGTGGTGCGGCTGCCGATATAGCCATAGTTCATCGTATTCATGTCGATGAGCTGGACGCTGTAGTAGCGTTCCTTGGGGATGGCCGGTACGCAGATGACCATCGGCTCGGCGCGTAGGTCGAGCTGCGCGAACGAGTAGGGCGTATCGCTGTTGGGGGTGACGACCGCGGTGTCTTTCGGCGTGAAGACGCGCGCGGTGTTAATGATGGTGTTGATCGGGCCGCGATACTGTGGCGATGCGGTATTGATGAACGATTCGTAGAGCACGCCGTAATTCATCACCAGCGGGAAGCCGTAGACCAGCCCGGCTTCGGCGATCTTGCCGGTATCGACGGCGCCTGCGGTATCGGCATCGCCCGACTTCTTGCAGGCGACAATGCCCGCGCCAAGCCCAATAACCAGCGCCAGTGTGATGCTGCGACGCGACAGAACCGAACCCGACATGCCAACCTCCCCGGCGCATTTGATGGCGCAAGGATAGCGTGCCCCCGCACCCCAATCAATCGGGTGCAGGGGTCACCCCTGCCCGCCGGAGGCTCTTACAAAATGAACTTCGACAGGTCGGCGTTGCGCGCGATGCCGCCCAGCTGCGCCTCGACATAAGCCGCGTCGATGGTGACCGTCTCGCCACGCCGTTCGCTGGCATCGAAGCTGACAGTTTCGAGTAGTTTCTCCATCACCGTCTGCAGGCGCCGCGCACCGATGTTTTCGTCGCGTTCGTTGACTTCGAACGCGGTGCGGGCGATCGCGGTGATGCCGTCGGCGGCGACGTCGAGCGTCACGCCTTCGGTGCCGAGCAACGCGGTATACTGGCGGATCAGCGAGGCTTCGGTGTCCGACAGGATGGCGACGAAATCGGCTTCGGTGAGGCCCTTGAGTTCGACGCGGATCGGCAAGCGGCCCTGCAGCTCGGGGAGCAGGTCGGACGGCTTGGCGACGTGGAACGCACCGCTGGCGATGAACAGAATGTGGTCAGTCTTTACGGGTCCGTGCTTGGTGGCAACGGTGGTGCCTTCGATCAGCGGCAGCAGGTCGCGCTGGACGCCTTCGCGCGACACCGAGCCGCCGCGCACGTCGGACACCGCGATCTTGTCAATTTCATCAATGAAAACAATACCGTTGGCTTCCGCCGAGCGCAGCGCTTCGCGGGTGATTTCCTCGTTGTCGAGGCGCTTGTCGCTTTCTTCGGCCAGCAGCACGTCGAACGCGGCGGGCACGCCCATCTTGCGGCGCTTGGTGCGGCCGTTGCCCATCGCCTTGCCGAGCATTTCGCCGATGTTGATCATCTGCGGTGCACCGGGGATTTCGAACGGCATCTGCGGCGTGTCGGCGACGTCGATCTCGATTTCCTTGGTGGCCAGATGGCCTTCGCGGAAGCGCTGGCGGAATGCGGCGCGGGTGGCCTCCGACGCGTCCTTGCCGACGAGCACGTCGAGCAGCCGGTCTTCGGCAGCAGCTTCTGCGGCGTCCTTGACCCCGGCGCGGCGGGTTTCGCGGACGAGGCGGATCGATTCCTCGACGAGGTCGCGGATGATCGAATCGACGTCGCGGCCGACATAGCCGACTTCGGTGAACTTGGTGGCCTCGATCTTGAGGAAGGGCGCCTGCGCCAGCTTCGCCAGGCGGCGGCTGATCTCGGTCTTGCCGCAGCCCGTCGGTCCGATCATGAGGATGTTCTTCGGCGTCACCTCGTCGCGCAGATCATCGCCGAGGCGTTGGCGGCGCCAGCGGTTACGCAGCGCAACGGCGACGGCGCGCTTGGCGTCGCGCTGGCCGATGATGTGGCGGTCGAGCGCCGCAACCACCGCGGTCGGGGTCAGCGCGTCGGCAGCGTCGGTATCGGGCGTATCAATCTTCATGGTCACATTCATACACTAAGACCTTTTAAACTCAGATGGACTCAACGGTGAGGTTGCCGTTGGTGTAGACGCAAATGTCGGCGGCAATCGCCATGGCGCGGCGCGAAATCGCTTCTGCATCATGGTCGCTGTCGGCGAGTGCGCGCGCGGCGGCGAGTGCGTAATTGCCGCCCGAACCGATTGCGGCGATGCCGTCGGTGGGTTCCAGAACGTCGCCGGTACCGGTCAGGATCAATGTCACATCCTTGTCGGCAACGATCATCATTGCTTCAAGGCGGCGCAGATAGCGGTCGGTGCGCCAGTCCTTGGCGAGTTCGACGGCGGCTCGGGTCAATTGACCGGGGAAGCGTTCGAGCTTGGCTTCAAGCCGCTCGAACAGGGTAAAAGCGTCGGCGGTTGCGCCGGCAAAACCGGCGATGACGCTGCCGTCGCCGAGGCGACGGACCTTTTTGGCGTTGGCCTTCATCACGGTCTGGCCCATCGTCACCTGGCCGTCGCCGGCAATGGTGACATGGCCGGACTTGCGGACCGAGACGATTGTCGTCCCGTGCCAGTCGGGGAAATCGGACATAGGGAAAAGGGTCCTGAAAGAGTGGTTCGCAACCAGATGTAGGAAGACGCGAACGCAGTTCCAGTCCTTGACAAAAAAGCGCCGGGACATTGCTGCTCCGGCGCTTGCCGTGTGACCGCATTAAATGGCTCAGGCGGTTGCGACAACCTTGCGGCGGCGTAGTACCGTGCCGACCAAGCCGAAACCGGCGATCATCAGCGCTCAGCTGGCGGGTTCTGGGACGGCGGCGCCGGTCACTTCAACCGAGAAGTCACCACCGGCATAAGAAGTACCGCCGTTGTAGCCGGTACCAAGGTCACCTTTCGGCAAGTTTGGATATGAGGTGACATCGAGCTGGTACTCGCCGGCCCCGAGATAGGTGCCGATATACGAGTCAAGTAGGCTGTGGCCGGGAACATAGCCATCGTCATTGAGGTCAATCAACGTGCCCGACGGCATGCTGTAGAGCGAAAAGATCGCGTCGAAATTCGGCGATGCAAACGCCGTGGACGTTACGGTGCCCGGCGTGGTCACAACAAAGCTGAACGATGCAATGTCATCTGGCGACGTCAGTGTCCCAAAAACGGTAACAGCACTTGCCGCGGTGGAAAGTCCCATGCTGCCCGCAGCGACAGCGGCAGCCACAAAACAAGCCATCAATCTGCCCATCTTGTACCCCTGTTTGTTGTGCCAAAAAATATCGGCAAATGAGTTTAGGCAAGAGATATGCCAATTTATTAGGCATGTTAAAATGACTGGTTGCGAAACTAAACGGTCGGTCGAGTGTAAAAAAGCCGACAGACATAAGGATTCAAAACCCTTGGTGCTGCGGCTTTCGGCGGTGACAAGTCAGGGCGTTGCCGCTGGCGGCGGTGCGCGCCGAACGCGCTGCGGTTCAGGCAAAATGCACAACCCCGCGGATACAACGCGCCGTGATCGTCGGGCAACTCGACGATCGGGCGGGGTTGCGCAGGGGCGTTCACTCCGTGGCAGCTATCTGTGGCGCGCGTTGAACCGGGCAGAAAAAATGGAGCCGGCCGAGAGGGAAATGGCCGGCCCCATTCATCAGAGGTGACGGGCTATCAGGCCGCCACTTTATTGCGGCGGCGCATCGCGTCGCCAACAATTCCAAAACCGGTACCCATCATCAGCCGGTTCGCCGGCTCGGGGACCGCAGAAAGGGTCGCCGCGATATTGTCGAAGGCAAATATTTGGCCACAAGAATTGCAATAGCCAGCGCAAGGCGAATTCCGATATCGAAGCCCGCGAGGCTGGTCGACCAGGCATGGTTGACGCTGTCGGGGTCGAGATCGTCTTGCGCGTGATAGGCATTGCCGTTGGCGAAGACCTTCCCCAGCGTGTCGCTTGCTACGGCCTTACCGAGGATGAGCGCGTCGCCGTAGGAAGACTTCTGGTTGATCAGCCCGGTAATACAAGTGGCGAAGCCGGTGACTATCAGGCCAAGGTTTTCAAAGTTTGACGCAGTCACGCCAGCGAAATTGGATGTGATTTCACCATGCCTTGCCGCGTGGAAACCATATCGCACGGTATTGGGGTTAAACGGCATCGGGTAGCTCGGGACGCTGGCCGCCGCCGCATTGGTGGCCACAACTGCCAAGCTCACTGTGGCGGCGAAGCGGAGGGCAAGCTTCGGGGACGAAGCAATCAGTTTGAGGTACATGGGAGGTCCCTGACGGCGCGTCTTTGCGGTTTGGGCCGCCTTGCCGCGGAAAAACTAGAAAAGTCGGGGCCGGCGCAGGGGGGAGGCGCCGGCCCCAGTTGTCAACAGTGACGGATCAGGCCGCGACTGCAATTCGGCGACGGCGGCGGGCGATGCCGACGATGGCAAAGCCAGTGACGAGCAACGCCCAGCTGGCGGGTTCGGGGACGGCGCTGGGCATGAAGCCGGCCGACATTAGTTCGGCATCGGCGGCGTTGATGTCCTGCGCACCCCAGAGCTTGGTCAGCGTGGCATAGGTAACCTTGGGCGGATAGGGATCCTTCGCGGTCAGCTTGGTGACCATCGCGGTGTTCAGGCTGCTGCGCTTGTAGTTGACCTGCCGGGCATGGGCGAGCTGGTTTGAATAGGCGGCGCTGTTGTTCACATTGATGTGCGCGGGTGCGAATTCATCATTGTACAGGCCGGGGCGGCTGCAGGTGCCGCCGAGGCGCGCCGGCAGGTTGGCAAGTGCCGGGCTTTCATCGGGGATCGGCGTGGCATTGGCACCGCCGACGCCGAGCGCCGCATAGTTGACCGGGCTTTGGTTGGCGGGCGCGGTCGGCACGGCCTCCAGCGCCTGCGCGGCGGACGCGGACAGGCCGGTGCTTGCAGCCAGCGCCAGCGCGATCATCAGCGGAGTTGCGGCGGGGCGAAACTTGAACATCGGATAGGCTCCCTCGGGTATCGGTTTGGCAGGCTGGCTGCCGTCTGGCCGATGCACTGCATAGAGCGTGCCAATTTGAGCATTGGGGTATTTCCCGCTTGGGCGCGGCCATTTTGCGGTTGAAAGCACGTTGCGAATTGCATTTTGCAAAGCGCTGTCGTGGCGGAATGCGACGGCAAGCCGCGGTTTGCGAATGCGGCGCCAATTGCGAAATGACTGCCGCCGGTCCGGCGCAAAACCGAAAAAAAGGGCCGGTGCGCCCCCCAGCGCACCGGCCCTTGTCGCCAGAATTATGGCGTGACGAAACTGTCGATCAGACGACCGCGTCGGCAGCAACCGTAGTGCGCGCGCAAGCCAGGATGACAACCTCTCAAATGTCGGCGCATCGAGCGTACGCCGTTCTGGCAATCACTATGCAAATACCGTGCCGCAAGCGCGGATATTCCATATCATGCTGATAATATTATATATTTTTATCGACTTGAGCCCGCGACTGCCATGAATGTGTAATATTTTCTGACATATCAACACCGTCGCGGAACGCCGGCCGGGCGCGGTGTGGCCGGTGCAAATATGCACCGGCCACGGGCAGCACAACGCCTTCCGCCTTCAGGCAGCGAGAGCCGCCTTGCGGCGACGCACGCTGGCGCCGACCATGCCGAAACCGGCAATCATCAACGTCCAGCTCGCGGGTTCAGGCACCGCGGCGAAGTTCAGGCTGAGATCGTCAATGACGAAATGGTCGCTCGGGCCGCCGCCGAAGCCGTGGCGGGTGCCGCCGTGGGCGCTGAACACCACCTTGTCGATCGTCGATGTGTCGAACAACGCGAACAGCGGCGTCACCGGGCTGAGCGCGAAGCTCTGCGTGAACAGTTGCATGCCTTTGAGCGAGCCAGTGACGTCGAGCGTCTGGCCATCGTTCCATGCGGATGTCAGCCAGGCGCTCGACAGGCGGAAGCCCTGCTTGCGGCTGATGCTGGCGGGCACCCCGCCGCCGTTGAAAATGGTGTTGCCGGGGCTGACGATGCCATTGCGATAGCCTGACGGTGCGGCCGTCGAATAGTCGTGCACGAGGAAAACATCGAAACGCAGCCCGGCATAGTTGCCGACGTCCGGATAGAGTGTGCCGTCGAGATCATCGAACCCGAGTGTGGTCAGTGCCGCGACCGGCGCAGCAAGCGTCGCCGCGGCGAGCGCGGTAGCAAGAATTAGGTGTTTCATGCGGGTTTGGTCCTGTGGTGCGGGCGGCACGTGGCGGCCCGGCATCGGATGTTGCGACCCGGGTTTGGGGCGCTGGGATCCGATATCGTTCACGGCGCAACAAGCGTGCCAGTTTCATTGGCACGGATAACGCGCTGGTTTCATGGTTAATTATTTGAAACTTATGCGGAGTTCATTTCAAAAGTGTAATATTTCCCGACATGCTGCGGCGCCAATACCGAACCTGTTTAACCACTGCTGCAGGTTTGGGCTTGACTTTAACAACCTTTTTGGTTAAACAAGATGCATGAAAAGAACCCGAATCGACATTCCGCCCAACCTGACCTTCCTGCCGGTGCCGCGCCGCGCCAGTGTTGGCGGCTGGAGCCCGCAGCGCCAGCGCGAGTTCATCAGCGTGCTTGCCGCCACCGGCAGCGTCGCGCAGGCGGCCGCCGCCGTCGGCATGTCGAAGACCGGTGCCTATCTGCTGCGCAACGCCAAGGGCGGGCGTGACTTCCGCCGCGCCTGGGACGCCGCCATCGAAGACGGTGTCGCGGTGCTGAAGTCGGTGGCGTACGAACGCGCAGTCGACGGCGTTCAATCGACCGTGCTGGTCGAAGGCAAGCCGGTGCGGACGATGCACCACTACGACAACGCCATGCTGATGCGGCTGCTCGCCATCTATGACACGCCCGAACGCGCCGCCGCGCGCCGGGCCGCGCGCGAACCGAAGTTCGACCGCCAGATGGCGGTCGACAAATTCAGGAAATTGGCACGCAAGCTTGCGGCCGAACCGGTCGAGGAAACCGAAGCCGTGACAGGGATCAGCGAGGCAGACGCCATGGACAGACTCTATGGGGTGCCGGGTCAACCGGGGTCTGCGCCCAGGCCGAATTTGCACAGGCGCGCTCGGCTCGAAAGGGCCGAGCCACCGATCGACCCACCGGATATCCCGCCGTTTGCGCAACGCGATGCACCAGACCGGTGGGAGCGCCCCGAACCACCAACGCCGCGCATCTGGACGGGGTAATGCGGCGCGCCCAAGCTTGCCCCGCGCGCACGCTTGCACTAGGCAGCGCGCGCAGGAGGATGTCATGCGCACAGCGACCATCGAACGGGTGACGGGCGAGACACAGATTGCCGTCACGCTCAACCTTGACGGTAGCGGCGTCTATGACGTGGCCACCGGTATCGGGTTTCTCGACCATATGCTCGAACAGCTGTCGCGGCATTCGCTTATCGACCTGCATGTCCGTGGCCTCGGCGATCTGCACATCGATGCGCACCACACCACCGAGGATTCGGCACTCGCCATTGGCACGGCGTTCGCGCAGGCGCTCGGCGACCGCAAGGGCATCACCCGTTACGGCGACGCGCTGATCCCGATGGACGAAACGCTGACCCGCGTCGCGCTCGACATTTCGGGGCGGCCGTACCTGGTGTGGCGCACCAGCTTCAGCCAACCGCGGCTCGGCGACATGGATACCGAGCTGTTCAAGGAATGGTTCGCCGCGTTCGCGCAGACCGCCGGTGTGACGCTGCACATCGAGACGCTGTACGGCGTCAACAACCACCATATCGTCGAAAGCTGCTTCAAGGGGCTGGCGCGGGCGCTGCGTGCGGCGGTGACGCTGGATCCGCGCAAGCTGGATGCGGTGCCGTCGACAAAGGGTACGCTGGGTGGTGTTTAGAGCCTCCGGCGGGCAGGGCCGCAGGCCCTGCACCCATATGTTGGGGCGCGCTATCAGACTGTCGGACACTGCTGTGAATACGCGCCGCGAGTTTGTGGGTGCAGGGCCTGAGGCCCTGCCCGCCGGAGGCTCTTGATGACTGTCGTCATCGACTACGGCGCCGGCAATTTGCGCTCGGTCGCCAAAGCCCTCGAAGCCGTCGGCGCGGATGTCACCGTCACCGGTGACCCGGCGGTGGTCGCGGCGGCGGACCGCATCGTGCTGCCGGGTGTCGGGGCGTTCGGGCAGTGCATCGGTGCGCTGCGCGGGATTGGCGGGCTAGAGGATGCGTTGACCCACGCGGTCAAGGCGCGCGGCGTACCGTTCCTGGGGATTTGCGTCGGGATGCAGTTGTTGGCCACCGAGGGGCATGAGCATGGCGTGCATGCCGGGCTCGGCTGGATCGACGGGATTGTCGAGCGCATGCATCCGGCGGCGCTGAAAGTGCCGCACATGGGGTGGAACACGCTGGCGGTGCGCGGGCAGCATCCGGTGCTGGCGGGCATGGACGGGGTGCGGGCGTATTACGTCCACAGCTACCGGTTTAAGGCGGACAACAGCGCCAATGTGCTGGCGGTCAGCGACTATGGCGGCGAGGTTGCGGCGGTGACCGGCCGCGACAATCTGCTCGGCGTGCAATTTCACCCGGAAAAGAGCCAGACGGTCGGGCTGGGCTTTCTGGCGCGGTTTTTGGAGTGGGCGCCTTGAGCAGCACGCGTTTGACGATTTATCCGGCGATCGACCTCAAGGGCGGTCAGGTCGTGCGGCTCGCCGAGGGCGATATGGCGCGCGCCACAGTTTATGCCGATGACCCGGCAGCACAGGCGGCGGCGTTTGCGGCGGCGGGTGCGCGCGCGCTGCATGTCGTCGATCTCGACGGCGCATTTGCCGGCACCAGCGTCAACGGCGCGGCGGTCGAGCGGATTTTGAAGGCATTCCCCGGCCGCGTGCAGGTTGGCGGCGGGGTGCGGACGCGTGCCGCCATCGACGGCTGGCTGAAGCTTGGCGTGGCGCGCGTGGTGATGGGGACTGCGGCGCTTGAGGACCCAGAGTTGGTGCGCGCGGCCGCCAAGGCGGCGCCGGGCCAGATCATCGTCGCGGTCGATGCCTGGGACGGCATGGTGGCGACGCGCGGCTGGGCTGATGTGTCGACCGTCAGTGTCCATCAACTGGCGTTGCGTTTCGAGGATGCCGGCGTCGCAGCGCTGCTTTTCACCGATGTCGGGCGCGACGGGATGCTCAAGGGCGTCAATGTCGAGGCGACGGTGGCACTGGCGCGCGCGTGTGCGCTGCCGGTCATCGCCAGCGGCGGTGTGGCGGGGCCGGACGATATCATCCAGCTGCGCGGCCACGTTGCCGACGGCATCGAAGGCGTCATCTGCGGCCGCGCGATCTATGACGGGCGGCTGGGCGTGGCCGAGGCTATTGGTCTCGCCGCATGAGTTTGGCGGTCCGCATCATCCCCTGCCTCGACGTCAAGGACGGGCGCGTGGTCAAGGGCGTCAACTTCGTCGACCTGCGCGACGCCGGCGACCCGGTCGAAGCGGCGCGCGCTTATGACGCTGCGGGTGCCGATGAACTGGCGTTCCTCGATATCGGCGCCAGCCATGAAGGCCGCGACACTTTGCTCGACATCGTGCGGCGCACCGCCGACCAATGCTTCATGCCGCTGACGGTTGGCGGCGGCGTGCGCTCGATTGAAAACGCCCGCGCGCTGCTGCTGTCGGGCGCCGACAAGGTCGCGGTCAATTCGGCGGCGGTGGCACGACCGCAGCTTATCGCAGAGCTGTCACGGCATTTTGGCGAACAATGCGTGACGGTCGCCATCGATGCCAAATCAGTGTCGCCGGGACGCTGGGAGATTTTCACCCACGGTGGCCGCCACGCCACCGGCATCGATGCGGTGGGCTTCGCCATCGAAGCGGCGCAACTGGGTGCCGGCGAAATCCTGCTGACCAGCATGGACCGCGACGGCACGCGCGGCGGCTATGACCTGGCGCTGACGCGCGCGGTGGCAGACGCGGTGCCAGTGCCGGTGGTGGCATCGGGCGGCGTCGGCAGCCTGAATGACCTCGTCGCGGGCGTGCTGCAGGGCGGTGCGAGTGCGGTGCTGGCGGCGTCGATCTTCCACTTCGGCGAAGCAAGCATTGCACAGGCGAAGGCGGTGATGCACGCTGCCGGTATCGAGGTGCGCCAATGACCGATGCCAGCCTGAGCGAGATGTTCGAACGCCTTTACGCGACCGTGGTCGAACGCCGCAGCGCCGACCCCGAAACCTCCTACGTCGCGCGGCTGACGGCGAAAGGCCGCGTCAAGATCGCGCAAAAGCTCGGCGAGGAAGCCGTCGAAACCGTCATTGCTGCCGTCGCGCAGGACAAGCTGGCGCTGGTCGGCGAAACCGCCGACCTGCTGTTCCACCTGAGCGTGCTGCTCGCCGACGCGGGTATCACGCCTGCCGACATCGCTGCCGAACTGGTGCGCCGCGAAGGCGTGTCGGGGTTGGCGGAAAAAGCGTCGCGCAAGCGCTAGCGCCGGCGGCGCAGCGACCAGACCAGCGCCGAGACGCTGGTGATGACGGCGGCAAGCCCGACCAGCGCTGCCGTGTCGAGAACAATCATGAACCTCCTCCTTTCGAGTCACGATTGTTCCCTATTTGTTCCGTGTAGGACAGCACCAATTGCCAATGGGAAGCAAAGGGCCTCCGGCGGGCAGGGCCTGAGGCCTGCACCCGATTGTTTGGCGCACTATAAATGGGTGCAGGGCCCCAGGCCCTGCCCGCCGGAGGCCCTTCCGCCTCGCCTCAGCGCGGCGCCATGCGGATGGCACCATCGAGGCGGACATCTTCGCCGTTGAAATAGCTGTTGGTAATCATCGTCAGCGCCAATTGCGCATATTCCTCTGGCTGGCCGAGGCGCTTGGGGAACGGCACTTGCGCGGCGAGTGCGGCCTTGACCTCCTCGCGGGCGCGCGCCAGCAGCGGCGTGTCGAAAATGCCGGGCAGGATGGTGTTGACGCGGATCGCCTCGCTGGCGAGGTCGCGCGCCACGGTCAGCGTCATGCCGACGATGCCGGCCTTTGACGCAGTGTAGGCGGCCTGGCCGATCTGCCCGTCTTCGGCGGCGACGCTCGCGGTGTTGACGATGGCCCCGCGGTCACCGCCCGGCAGCGGCGGCAGCGTCAGCATGCCGGCGGCAGATTTGGTGATACAGCGGAAGGTGCCGATGAGGTTGACCTGGATGATGCGTTCGAAATTGTCGAGTGGGTATTCCTTGATCTCGCCGTTAGTCTTGTCGCGCGACACTGTCTTGAACGAGCCCCCGACGCCGGCGCAGTTGACCAGGATGCGTTCCTGGCCGTGCGCGGCGCGTGCCTTGGCGAAACCGGCATCGACTTCGGCCGACGAGGTGACGTTGACTGGGCAATAGGTGCCGCCGATTTCCTTGGCCAATGCCTCGCCGAGGTCGGCGTTGAGGTCGAACAGCGCGACGCGAACGCCCTGCGCCGCCAGTGCCCGCGCGGTTGCCGCGCCAAGCCCGGAGGCACCGCCGGTGATGACCGCGGCAATCGATGAATCAAGCTGCATGACCAAATCTCCCCAAGTGGTTTTCTTGCATGTTGCGGAGTTTGCCCGCGGCGTAAAGCCCCGTGGTGCTGGTCTGGCGTGTTGAATTCTGCTTGAGTGGCGACGATTGAACGAGGGAGGTTTACTGTGCCCGTTGCTGCAATTGCCGACTATGACGACAACAACATCTTCGCGCGCATCCTGCGGGGCGAGATCCCCAACAAGACGGTTTACGAAGACCAGTGGGCGCTGGCGTTCCATGACATCAACCCGCAGGCGCCTGTGCATGTGCTGGTCATCCCCAAGGGACGCTATGTGTCATGGGCGGACTTTTCAAAGCAGGCGAGCACCGAAGAGGTTGCCGGGTTCGTGCGCGCGGTCGGCACAGTCGGTGAAATGCTCGGGCTCGAAGCGCCGGGCTACAGGCTGCTCGCCAATGCTGGGCTCGACGCGCATCAGGAGGTGCCGCATTTGCACGTCCATATCTTCGGCGGGCGAAAGCTCGGGCCGATGCTGGTGCGGCGAACCGAGGGTTGAGAGCCCCAAGCCCCTTGACCGCGCCCCCCTTGGCGCGCGAGTGTGGCGGCAATGGGTTACAGGGGCATGAACCGCGAAATATCGCGCGTGCCCCGCTGAAGGGGAATTCTGAATGAATCTGCGTATCAAGTCGCTCGATGCCATTCTGGCAACGGCGGAAAAGAAGTCGTTGAAGCGAAGCCTCGGCGCCTTCCAGCTGACGATGCTCGGCATCGGTGGCATCATCGGCACCGGTATTTTCGTGCTCACCGCCGAAGCCGCGCAAGTCGCGGGCCCCGGCATGCTGGTGTCGTTCGTCATCGCCGCCGTGGTCTGCGGGCTGGCGGCACTGTGCTACGCCGAGCTCGCGGCGATGGTGCCGGTGGCCGGCTCGGCCTACACCTACAGCTATGCCACGTTCGGCGAAGTGCTCGCCTGGGTCGTCGGCTGGGCGCTGGTGCTGGAGTATGCGGTGGCGGGCGCTGCGGTCGCGGTCGGCTGGTCGGGCTATGCCGTGGGCGTACTCGAACATCTGGTCGGCATTCATATTCCGCCCGAATTCGCCAATGGGCCGTATGCCGGTGGCATCATCAACCTGCCGGCGGTCATTATTGTCGGTCTGGTGACGTGGCTGCTGGTCGTCGGCACCAAGGAAAGCGCCACGGTCAACGCAGTGCTGGTGGTCGTTAAGGTCTCGGCGCTGGTGGCGTTCATCGCGCTCAGCGTACCCGCCATCCAGTCGGAAAAGTTCATCCCGTTCGCGCCGCTCGGCGTCAACGGCATGATCGGTGCCGCCGCAATCATCTTCTTCGCGTTCGTCGGCTTTGACGCGGTGTCGACCGCGGCCGAAGAAACCATCAACCCGCAGCGCAACGTGCCGATCGGTCTGATCGGCAGTCTGGTGATCTGCACCATCTTCTACCTTCTCGTCGGCGCCGGCGCGATCGGCAGCTACGGCGCACAGCCGCTGCTCGATGCCGCAGGCGTGGGATACATCCCGGGTTCGAAGGAAATGGCCGACGCCTGCTCGGCCGCGACGGACTCGCCGCTGGTCTGCTCGAACGAGGCGCTAGCGCACGTGTTGCGCTCGATTGGTCACCCGGCCGTCGGCAACATGCTCGGCCTCGCGGCCGGCTTCGCGCTGCCGTCGGTGGTGCTGATGATGCTGTTCGCGCAAACCCGCGTGTTCTTCGTCATGTCGCGCGACGGGTTGTTGCCGACCAAGCTGTCGACCGTCCACCCGAAGTACGGCACGCCGCACGTCGTGACGATCATGACCGGCGTCGCCGTGATGATCGCCGCTGCGTTCTTCCCGGTCGGCCAACTCGCCAGCGTGTCGAACGGCGGCACACTGTGCGCGTTCTTCTTCGTCGCATTGGCAGTGATGACGCTGCGCCGCACCGACCCCAACCGCAAACGCGTGTTCTCCACGCCCGCCGTTTGGATCGTCGGGCCGCTCGCTGCTGCCGGCTGCCTGATGCTGTTCGCGTTCCTCACACTGACCGCACAGCTGGTGTTCTTCGGCTGGGGCGCCATCGGTCTGGTTTTCTACTTCTTCTACGGTCGCTCGCGTTCGAACGTTGCACGCGGCATCATGGAAGTCGCCGAAATCGATGCGCCGGTGTCGCCGATCGAGCGCGTGCTCAAGCCGTAACGGCCAAGCGGCGGGGATAGTCCGTGAAGATCATCCCCGCCGACCTTGACGACGCCCGCGTCGTCGCGTTGCTCGAAATCCACCACGAAACCGCGCGTGCCTCGGTGCCGATCTGCAGCGCGCATGCGCTCGATGTCAGCGGCCTGCGCGCCCCCGGCATCAGCATCTGGGCAGCATGGGACGACGATACGCTGCTGGCGCTCGGCGCGCTGCGGACGCTCGATGCGCACCACGGCGAAGTGAAATCGATGCACACCGCGCAGGCACAACGCGGCAAGGGTGCCGGGTCGGCCATCTTGGCGCACATCATCGCCACCGCCCGCGACCGCGGCATGTCGCGGCTGAGCCTGGAAACCGGCGCGACCGACTATTTCGAACCGGCGCGGGCGCTGTACCGGCGGCATGGCTTCAACGGCTGCGCGCCGTTCGGGGATCATGTACCCGACCGGAACAGCGTGTTCATGACGCGGAGGCTTTAAGAGCCTCCGGCGGGCAGGCCTGAGGCCTGCACCCGATTGTTGGGTGCAGGGGCAAGCCCCTGCCCGCCGGAGGCTCTATTCGAACCGCTCGCGCACCAGTTCGAGCAAATCAGCCTCAGGCCGCGCGCCATAGTGGCTGATGATTTCGGCAGCTGCGAGTGCCCCCTGCGCCGCGCAATCGGGGAGCGAGCGGCCCGCAACCAGGCCGGCAAGGAAGCCGGCGGCGTAGAGGTCGCCGGCGCCGGTGGTGTCGACGACTTGCGCGACCGGATGTGCGGGGACGAGGTGGCGGTCGCCGCCGGCGAGCACTACAGCGCCCTTTTCGGAGCGAGTGACGACGGCGATAGTCGCCGACTTGGCCAGCTCATCGAGCGCATATTCGATGTTGTCGGTTTCGTAGAGCGCCTTGACCTCGTTTTCATTGCCGAACATCAAGTCGACATGGCCTTCGAGCAGTTCGAGGAAGTCGGCACGGTGGCCGAGGACGCAGAAGGTGTCCGATAGCGTGAACGCGACCTTGCGGCCGGCGGCGCGGGCGACGGCGATGGCTTCACGCATTGCGGTGCGCGGAACGATCGGATCCCAAAGGTAACCTTCGAGGTAGAGCCACGCCGAATCGCGCACCATGTCGTGATCGAGGTCGGAGGCGGCGAGTTCCTGGCAGGCGCCGAGGTAGGTGTTCATCGTGCGGTCGCCGTCGGGGGTGACGACGATCAGGCAGCGTCCGGTCGGCGGACCGCCGATGTTGGCGGCAGTGACATAATCGACGCCGGTGGCACGGATATCGTGCGCGAAGACGGCGCCGAGCTGGTCATCGGCGACGCGGCCGACGAAGGCGCTACGCACGCCCATCGCGGCGAGGCCCGCGCAGGTGTTGGCGGCCGAGCCGCCCGAGATTTCGCGCCCGGCACCCATATCGCGGTACAGCCGCTCGGCCTCGTGCGCATCGATCAGCCGCATGCCGCCTTTTTCGATGCCCTGTTCGGCGAGGAATTCGGGTTCGGCGGTGGTGATGACATCGACAAGCGCGTTGCCGATGGCGAGGACGTCGTAGCGGGGAGCGGTCATGTGATTCCTGCTTCAGGGAGGTGCGTGCCGGTGTTAGCGGCTGGCACGGGTTTTGTCACCGCCCGCCGACATGAGTGCGCAGCGCGGCAGATTGCGCGGTTCGCGGGTGACGCCGGCGGCGCGCGCCGCTAGGGTCGATGGCATGGACATGTTTCTGACATCGCGGCGCGGGGCAGCGCTGGCAGCGCTGGCATTCGTCGCGGCATGCGCGCCGACAACACCGCCGCCGGCGCCGCTGCCGCCGCCCAGCCCGGGGCTCGAGCGCATAACCGGCCAGCCGGCCGCCGCCGCGACTACGATGCTCGGCGCACCGACGCTAGACCGCAGCGAGCCGCCGGGGCGGATGCTGCAGTTTGCGCGAACGCAGTGCGTGCTCGATGTCTATTACTATCCACCGACCCCGGGCGCCGTACCGGTGGCGCGCTACGCCGAAGCGCGCAAGCCCGACGGCAAGCCCACGGATGCCGGCGCCTGCGCGCAGGCGATTGCGGTTGTCGCACCACCGGCACCTGTCGCTCCTGCCCCGGCGGTCACCCCGAAGGCCAAACCGCGCAGTTAGAGGATACCGCCGCCGAGCATGAGCCGCGCCACGCCGAAGGCGATGACGAGGATGTTGAGGTTGCGCCCGGCGTTGCTGTCGGACATCGCACCGATGGCGGCGCCGACAATGGCGAACGGAATCACCAGCCAGTTGGCCCAGCCAAGCAGCGGCGTGAACGCGACAATGCCGGCAATGAGCGCGGGGATGCCGATGAGGAGCGAGATCAGGTTTAGCATGACTGTCATATCGGACTAATACGCAAGGTTTTCAAGAGGGGCCGTTTAAAATGGCCGGCGCGGCGTAGACGCCCCGCGACATAGTGCCCCCGGCAGCGCAGCGCGACAAATTGGCACTTTTCATGCCAGAACAATGTTGTTAACGCGTGCGTCAACCAAGCTTGGGAGAGACGCATGGACCTGAATTTCAGCGCCGAAGATATCGCGTTCCGCGACGAGGTGCGTAGCTTTATCGCCGAGAATTATCCCGACGACCTCCGCGCCAAGGCCGACGAGGGCGAGGAACTGAGCAAGGAAGACCTGCTCAAGTGGCACAGGATTCTCGGCAAGCGTGGCTGGAGCGCGCCGGCCTGGCCGACTCAGTATGGCGGCCCGGGCTGGAATTCGATCCAGCGCTACATCTGGTCGGAAGAATGCGCCCGCGCCGACACCATCGCCGTGCTGCCGTTCGGCGTCACGATGGTCGCCCCGGTCATCATGGCATTCGGCACCGAAGAGCAGAAGGCCAAGCACCTGCCCGCCATCCTGAAGGGTGACCTGTGGTGGTGCCAGGGCTATTCGGAACCCGGCGCCGGTTCGGACCTCGCCAATTTGCGCACCAAGGCCGAGCGCTTCACCGGCGATGACGGCAAGGAATACTACCGCGTCAACGGCCAGAAGACCTGGACGACGATGGCGCAGCACGCCGACTGGGGCTTCTTCCTCGTCCGCACCAACCCGACTGCCAAGGCGCAGGAAGGCATTTCGTTCCTGCTCATCGACATGAAGTCGCCGGGCATCACCGTGCGCCCGATCATCACGCTGGGCGGCGAGCACGAAGTCAACGAAGTCTGGCTCGAAGACGTCATCGTGCCCGTCGAAAACCGCGTGTTCGAAGAGAATAAGGGCTGGACCTGCGCCAAGTATCTGCTCGCCCACGAACGCACCGGCATTGCCGGCGTCGCCCGCTCGAAGCGCGGTGTCGAGCGCGTCAAGACGATCGCCCGCAGCGAAATGGAAGACGGCGCGCCGCTGATCAAGAACCCGTTCTTCAAGCGCAAGATTGCCGAACTCGAAGTCGATCTGATCGCTTTGGAATTCACCGAACTGCGTACGCTGGCCGGCGAAGCTTCGGGCAAGGGCCCGGGGCCGGAATCGAGCCTGCTCAAGATCAAGGGCACCGAAATCCAACAGCGCATCACCGAACTGGCGTTGGAAGCGGTCGGCCACTATGGCGCGCCCTACTTCCGCGGCTTCGGCGAAGGCGACAACGAGCACCCGATCGGGCCGGATTACGCACACCGCGCCGCGCCGACCTATTTCAACGGTCGCAAGACCTCGATCTACGGCGGCTCGAACGAGATCCAGCGCAACATCATCGCCAAGGCGGTGCTGGGCCTTTAAACTATAACAGAGCCTCCGGCGGGCAGGGCTGAGCCCTGCACCCATTAACTGGGTGCAGGGACTAGTCCCTGCCCGCCGGAGGCTCTTCCTGATATTCTTGGGGATCGAACATGGATTTCAACTACACCGACGAACAGACGATGCTGCGCGACACCGTCGCGCGCTACCTCGCCGACACCTACACGTTCGACGCGCGCATGGCGGTGGTCAACGGCACAGCGGGCAAAGCCGGCTGGAACCCCGCCACGTGGCAGGCGTTCGCGCAGGAGCTCGGCATCCTCGGCGCCCCGTTCAGCGAAGCGCATGGCGGCCTTGGCGGCGGCGCGCTTGAGAACATGATCGTCATGGAAGAATTCGGCCGGGCCTTGGTCATCGAGCCGTATCTGTCGACCGTGGTGATCGGCGGCGGCTTCCTGAAGGCCGTCGGCGGCGCGATTGCCGACACTGTCATCCCGCAGATCATCGAAGGCAAGGTTGTCATCGCGTTCGCCTATGCCGAGCCGCAGGGCCGCTACAACCTGTCCGACCTGCGCACCACCGCGAAGAAGGAAGGCGCCGGTTACGTGCTCAACGGCCATAAGGCCGTCGTTTATGGCGCCCCTTGGGCGACGCACCTGATCGTCACAACGCGTTCGGGCGGCGGCCAGCGCGACAAGGAAGGCGTGTCGGTGTTCCTCGTTCCCGCCGATGCCAAGGGCATCACGCGCCGCGACTATCCGACGGTTGACGGTTCGCAGGCGAGCGAAGTCTATTTCGAAAACGTCCAGGTCGGCGCAGACGCCTTGCTTGGAGAGGAAGGCAAGGGCCTGCCGCTGGTCGAACAGGTTGTCGACGAAGCCACCGCCGCGCTGTGCGCCGAAGCCTGCGGCGTGACACGCACACTGCACGCGCTGACGCTCGACTATGCCAAGCAGCGCAAGCAGTTCGGCAAGGCGATCGCCGAGTTCCAGGTGCTCCAGCACCGCATGGTCGACATGTTCCTCGAAGTCGAACAGGCGGTTTCGATGACCTTGATGGCGACGCTCAAGCTCGACGAAAAGCCGCTCGACCGCGCCAAGGCGGTGTCGGCCGCGAAGATCAAGATCGCCAAGGCGTGCAAGGCCGTCGGCCAGGGCGCCGTACAGATCCACGGCGGCATGGGCATCACCACCGAGCTCGCCACCGGCCACTTCTTCAAGCGCGCAACGATGATCGAAGGCCAGTTCGGCTCGATGGATCACCATCTGGCCCGCTTCGAAGCGCTGACCGACTGATATCCGAGATGCGGCGACTTCGCATGACCGTGGCGGTGCCATGATACTCGAAGTCGCCGTGCTCGACGTGCGTGAAGGCAGCGAGGCCGCGTTCGAAGCGGCGTTCGCACAGGCACGACCGCTGATCGCCGCAACACCGGGGTTTATCGATCTGGCGCTGCGGCGCTGCATCGAAACCCCGGGGCGCTACCTGCTGACCGTCAACTGGCGCGCACTCGAAGACCATACCATCGGCTTCCGCCAATCGACGCGCTACGAACAATGGCGCGAACTGCTGCACGGCTTTTACGAGCCGTTTCCGCATGTTGAACATTATGCGGCACCGCTGGAGTTGAAGTATTAAGAGCCTCCGGCCCTGCACCCGATTGAAGAGCGCCAAATAATGGGTGCAGGGCCTGAGGCCCTGCCCGCCGGAGGCCCTTAACCCCTACCCGTGATGCAGCCCGCGCGCGGTCCAATAGAACCGCGTCAGCAGCAGCCCCGCCGCGCACAGCGACGCGGCGATCACTGCCCAGACGATGCCCGGCACGCCGAGGCCGGCGGGCAGCGCGAGGTAGTAGCCGAGCGGCAGCATGACCATCGAATAGCTGATGGCGTGCGTCAGTGACGGTACCCACACGTCGCCGCGGGCGCGCAAGGATTGCGCCGCGACGACCTGCAGCCCGTCGGCGACGAAGAACAGGCACGACAGCAGCAGCGCGGCGGTGGTGGCGGCACGCACCGCCGGATCGAGTGTATAGGCGGCCGCGATGCGGTCGGCGCCAAAGCCGACGACGCCGCAGATGAACAGCGTGACCGCCAGCGTCGCGCTGAAGCCCAGAGTGCCGGCGCGGCGCACCGCGGGCAGGTCGTCGGCGCCCCATGACCGGCCGACGAGCACCGAGGTCGCGACTGCCAGCCCAAGCGGCACCATGAAGATCAGAGCCGCGACATTGAGCACGATCGCCCAAGTGGCGACCGCGGTGACGCCGAGCCAGCCGGCGTAGATGCTCATGCCGGCGAACGCGCTGGTTTCGACGAAGTGCGACACCGACGCGCCGTAGCCGACGCGGCGCATTTCGGCGGCGGCGGCCGGGTCACGCGGTGCCTTGTCGAACACGCCGAGCCCGCGCGATTTCGACCAGCCGAAGATCAGCGCCGCGACGAACGCCAGCAGCGCGACGCGCGCGCCGAGCGTCGCCCAGGCGCTGGCAGTGGCGCCCGCGACGGGAAACGGCGATGTGCCGGGGACCAGCCACAGGTTGAGCACCAGATTAACGGCGTTGGCGCCCCACATCGCCACCATGCCGCGCACCGGATGGCCGTGCGCTTCAAGCCAGAACACCCCAGTGTCGGCTATGAGGATCGGGATCAGCGACAGCGCAAACAGCTGCAGCACCGGTGTCGAGCCGTCAGCAAGGTCGGTTGCCAGACCGATATGGTGCATCAGCGGGCCGCCGAGGCCGCCGAGCACGAGCGCGGCGAGGATGCCGACCCACAGTGAGTAGACCAGCCCGCGCCGCAGGATCGCGCCGGTGTCGGCGGCACGACCTTCGCCGATGGCCTGGCTGGTCATCACCTGGACGCCGCTGAGCAGCCCGATCGATGTGGTCAGCACGATGGCGGTGGGTGCCCAGCCGAGCGCCTGATAGCCGAGCTCGGTCGCCGAATGGCGGCCGACGACCAGTGTGTCGGTCAGCCCCATAGCCATGATGCCGAGCCGCGACACGACGACCGGCGCCGCCAGCCGCAGCAGCGGCCCGATGGCAACGGGGATGTCTTCGGTGGTGGCAGGCGCGGAGGTCATTGCTAGTCCAGGTTCAAAACAGCCGGCCGCAATAGCCGAATCGCGCCGGCAAGTCACGCATGCGCGACTGCCACTGGGGCAGCGCGAAGAATTGCTACGCGGTCGGGCGCTTGCCGCCGCGCTGCACGGCCTTTACATCGGCCAGGATCAAACTTTGCCGGAGTGCTGCATGTCCAACCCGCTTTTCCGCCCGTTCAACATGGCCGGGCTGCAATTGCCCAACCGCGTCGTCATGGCGCCGATGACGCGCAGCTTTTCGCCGGGCGGCGTGCCGGGCGCCGATGTCGCGGCCTATTACCGTGCACGCGCCTTGGGCGAAGTCGGGCTGATTGTCACCGAAGGCACCGGCATCGACCGTGTCGGGTCGGTCAATGACCCCAACATCCCGCGTTTCCACGGCGATGCGGCGCTGGCCGGCTGGGGCAATGTCGTCAAGGAAGTCCATGGCGTCGGTGGCCTGATTGCGCCACAGCTCTGGCACGTCGGCGCGGCGATCAACCACGCCAACCCGTCGCCGCCGCCCCAGGAAAGCCCGTCGGGGCTGTTCAAGCCCGGCAAGGCCTGGGGCGAAAAAATGAGCGAGAGCGACATCGCCGACACCGTCGCGGCGTTCGCCAAGGCTGCCGGTGCGGCCAAAAAGCTCGGCTTCGACACCATCGAGTTGCACGGCGCGCACGGCTATCTGATCGACCAGTTCTTCTGGACCGGCACCAATGAACGCAGCGACAGCTGGAACGGCGACACGATCGCGCAGCGCGGCAAGTTCGCGGCCGAAATCCTCAAGGCCGTGCGTGCCGAAGTCGGCCCCGATTATCCGGTCATCATCCGAATTTCGCAGTGGAAGCAGCAGGCGTTCGACCACAAGGTCGCGACGACGCCGGCAGATCTCGAGGCCTGGCTGGCGCCGATGTCGGACGCCGGTGCCGATGTCTTCCATTGCTCGCAGCGCCGCTTCTGGGAGCCCGAGTTCCCCGATATCGACGGCGCCGATGGCCTCAACTTCGCCGGCTGGGCGAAGAAGCTGTCGGGCAAGCCGACGATCAGCGTCGGCAGCGTCGGGCTGAGCGGCGAGTTCATCGCGGCATTCGCCGGCGAAGCGTCACAACCCGCCAGCATCGAGAACCTGCTCGAACGCATGGACCGCGACGAATTCGACCTGATCGCTGTCGGCCGCGCGCTGATTGTTGACCCCGACTGGGTGGCGAAGGTCCGCGAAGGCCGCTTCGGCGATCTGCGCGCGTTTGACCGCCAGGCGCTGGCGACGCTGGCATGAGCGGCGCGATGAAGCTGATGGCGGCCGCCGTACTGGCGCTGGCGGCACCCGCGGTCATGGCAGCGGCACCGCCGCAGGCCGCCGTGGTGGTGCAATCGAACGGCGTGCGCGTCATCGACACCAAGCTCGGCACCGGTGCCGAGGCCAAGCCCGGTTCGCTGGTCGTCGTCCACTACACCGGCTGGATCTATCAAGACGGCGGCAAGGGCAAGCAGTTCGACACGTCGCGCACCCGCGGCAACCCGTTCGTGTTCACGGTGGGTGGCAGCGAAGTCATCGAAGGCTGGGATACCGGGCTGGTCGGCATGAAGGTTGGCGGCACGCGGACGTTAATCATTCCACCGGCAGCTGGTTACGGCGAGCGCGGCGCGGGCTCGGACATCCCGCCCAACGCCACATTACTCTTCGAGATCGAACTGCTCGAAGTGCAATAGCCTAACAAAGCGCGTGGATTTACTTTTGCGTTCTGGTAACGAAGTGCCACGTCTTCGCCGTAGCGGGCATGACGGCGATTGGGCCAGACCAACAAGGGATTGTTCGACCATGCGTTTTGGAGCGCGCGACAGTGCAGGACCGGGTCGCCGCACGGCGCAGGTCGCCATTAAGCTGGCGGTGGCGGGCGCGCTTCTTGGGCTGGGGCTGAGCGGCTGCGACCGTATCCGCGATCTGCGTGGCCTGAGCACCGAAGACGCCCGCGCGATTGGCAAGGAAGCCTATATCGCCGGCTATCCGATCGTCACCTATTACACCGCGATGCACGCGCAAAACATCGACGCCAATTCGCCGGCGTACAAGGGGCCAATCGGCGCGATCCTGTCGGAAGCGGTGCTGCCGGCGCCGGGCATTGCGGGGGTCAACCGGCCCAACGGCGATGTCATCATCTCGACCTTGCAGGCCGATCTGCGCGCCGAGCCTATGGTCCTGTGCTTCCCCGACGTGGCCAGCGAACGCTATTTCTCGATCCAGGTCACCGACATGAACATGTACAACGTCGGGTCGGTCGACAATCGCAAGAGCAGCGGCGCCGCCGGCTGCGTCATGTTGATGGGGCCGAGCTTCCTCGGCCTGGTGCCCACCGGCGTCAAGCAACTGCTGCGCAGCTCGACCGATTTCGCCCGCGTCATCTACCGCACACAGGTGTTCGGCCCCGAAGACCTTGATGTCGCGGCGCGCATGCAATCGGGCTTCACCGTGCAGCCGCTGTCGATTTTCCGCCCGACGAGCACCGCACCGGCACCGGCACCCGCCATCACCTGGCAACCGGTGAGTGCGACGGCGTTTGACAGCGATTTTGCCAAGACGCTCAACTTCCTGCTGCCGATGGCACAGATTGCCGATCCTGAAACCGCCAAACGCTTCGGCCGCATCGGCATCGGGCCAGCGCGCACAAAGTCGTTCGACGAGCTGCCGGCCGAAACCCGCGAAGCCATCCTGGCCGGTTTTGCCGACGGCAAGGCGGCAATTGCTGAACGCGCAAAGTCGCTTGAAAAGCGCGTCAACGGTTGGCGGGTCGACTCTCCCACCGGCGACCAGTCATCGTTCAAGGGCGACTTCCTGCAGCGCGCCGCCGCTGCATCGCTGACGCCGTTCGGCCCCAGCGCGATCGACGCAATATTCCTGCCCGTCGACACGGACAGCCGCGGTGCGCCGCTCGACGGGGCTGCCAAGCGCTACACCATCACCTTTCCGTCGGGCTTGCAGCCGCCGGTCAACGCCTTCTGGTCGCTGTCGATGTACGACGCGCGCACCGGCGGGCTGGTCGCCAACAGCCTCAATCGCTACCGAGTCGATACGCTGGCGGCGCAAAACATGGTGCAGGGCCCTGACGGTTCGACCACCATCTATCTCGGCGCGGTTTCGCCGGGCCCCGGGCTGGAAGCGAACTGGCTGCCGGCACCGAGCGGCCCGTTCTCACTGGTGCTGCGCATGTACATGCCCAAGGCCAAGGCGCCGTCGATCCTGCCGGCGGGCAAGGGTAGCTGGAGCCCGCCTGCTGTAATGGCTGCAACCGCCCCGATGGTCACCGCCGTCGCACCGGAGGCAGCAGACACACCGCAATAAGCCCGGCAACAGTCCGGACGCGGCAGACAATCGGGGAAGATCACGGACAATGACCAGCACTGCACCGCAAGCCGTCGGCCCCGACGCCGATATCCCCGCCAACGGCCGCAGCGTGCCAATGCGCCCCAAGGATGCCGCTACGGTGCTGATCATCCGCCGCGACACCGGCGCCCCGCGCGTGCTGATGGGCCGTCGCCACCGCGGCAATGCCTTCATGCCCGACAAATGGGTGTTCCCCGGCGGCCGCATCGACCTTTGCGATTATCGCGGCGCCGCCGCGCGCGAACTCGCCGACGATGTCGCCACTGCACTGGCGCGCACCACCAACGCCGCGCGCGCCGCCGTGCTGCCGCGCGCACTGGCGATGGCCGCAGTGCGCGAGACCTTCGAGGAAACCGGGCTGCTGCTCGGCCAGCCGGTCAGCGGTATCACCCCGGGCCGTGGCGCCTGGCGCGACTTCCGCGCTGCCGGCGTGCTGCCCGACCTCAAACCATTGCGCTTTGTCGCGCGCGCCATAACGCCGCCGGGCCGCACACGGCGCTTCGACGCACGCTTCTTCGTCGCCGATGCCCGCGCGCTGGTCAGCCTCGACCCAGGCACCGGCAGCGGCGAGCTCGACGAACTGGCCTGGTTCGACTGGGACGCGGCGCTGGAGCTCGACCTGCCGTCGATCACCCGCGCCATCCTCCACGAAGTGGCAGCGCGCGAGAACGAGCCCGAGCGGCCGATTCCGTTCCACAGCTTCACGCGTGGCGGGCATCGGTTGGGGACGGTTTAGCACGAGCGCAGTTCCGAGCGCTGCAATGGCTGCTTGAACCTGTGGGGCATTGGCGCATATGCCAAGATTGACAGCAGCCGGCGACGGGATGTGGCAGTTTTAGACGAGGCAAGAACCTTGAAGGCAACGACACGGCCAGACCCCGTCTACAACACGGCCCCCGGCCGGTTTGGGCGCTATTTCGTTCCCGGCGATATGAAAACCGATGCGAATGCATTCACGACGATGCGCTGGATTCTGGCTTCGTCAGTGATGTTTTCACACGGCTGGGATCTGACGCAGCCACTGGCGGGCCTCGATCCAAGCGTAGCCATATTGGGATTTCCCGTATCGCGGCTCGCGGTGTTCCTGTTCTTCACATTGAGCGGGTTTCTTGTAACGGGCAGCTTGATCAAGCGCGGCGCAGTCGACTTTACACTGGCGCGCGGACTACGGTTGTTGCCCGGACTGTGGGTCATGATTGCGGTCATGGTGTTCGGATTATGGGCTTTATTCGGGACATTGCCGCTCGGCCAGTATCTTTCCGATCCAATGACGCGCAGCTTCGTACTGCGCAATGCTTTGCTTTGGGGCGGCGAATTCCGGTTGCCGGGCATTTTTAATGACAATCAGTTCGCCAATGTCGTCAATGGATCACTGTGGACGATACCGCATGAAGTGCGCTGCTACATCGTGCTGGCACTCATCGGTGCGGTCGGATTGTTGTTGTCGCGGCGCCTGCTGTTGGCGCTGTTCCTGATTGCCGCCGTCGTGCACCTTTTGGTGCCTCCTGAAATTGTTCCAGTGCTGGAAAATCCGCGGCGGCTGGCATTTTCGTTTTTTCTCGGGGTGCTGTTCTTTCTCTGGCGCGAACGCCTTTGGTTGTCGTGGCCGCTGGCACTGGCTGGAGCTGCGGCGGCGCTTTTGCTCCCCGACGGTGTGGTCAAAACCATGGCAATCCAGATTAGCTTCGGCTATCTTGTGCTGGTTGCGGCATTCTGTGCGCCAGCGAGTATCAAGGCCGCAAGCATACGCCTTCCGGACTATAGCTACGGCATCTACATTTATGGCTTTCCAGCGCAGCAGGTGGCGATCGCGCTTGGCATCGGGCTGGCACCGTTTACAAATATAGTCTGGGGCATCGTCATCATGTTGCCGCTGGCGGCACTTTCGTGGCATTTGGTCGAAGAGCCAGCTCTTGCTCTGAAGCGGCGCGCGGTACTGCCGGCGTGATAGTGCAGCAATTGAGACTGCGCGCAGTCGGTGCAGCGCTGGTGTTGGTGCTGCTTGCCGCGTGCCGCCCTGCATCCGCCACCGTATATTATGTTGATTATGCAGCGGGTGCAGATAGTGCCGCTGGCACCAGCGCTACTAGCGCATGGCGCCACGCGCCAGGGGACCGCGCGGCAACAGGGAGCGCCGGTGCAGCCCAGCTACGCGCCGGCGATACTGTGCGCTTTCGCGGCGGGGTCGCCTATCGCGGCACCATCCTCATGCCCGCCGACGGCAGCACTTCTGCCCCGATTCGCTATGTCGGCGACGAATGGGGTGCCGCACCCGCCATCTTTGATGGCAGCGATGCCGTGACCTCGGTCGAACGCTGCCCCGATGCGGCGCGCTGCGGCAACGCGCCGAACTGGGCGCAGCTCAGCCTGATTAGTTTCAAACCGCCGGCGACCGCGCTGGTCAAATTCTTCGACGACACCGGCATCCTGTATCAGGGGCAATATCCGGCGCCACCCGACCCGTTCTTTTCGGACGATATCGACAGCTATGCCAAGTTTCCGGTGAGCGCCGGCGCCAAGGTACGCGGCGGCGAACTCGAATGGCCCGATGCTGCCAAGCGCCTCGCGGGCAATGCCGAGGGCACCGAGTTGTCGATCTGGGTGCAAGCCAACCAGGTTACGCGCCGCACACTGGTTGGCGCACGCGGCAATGTGCTGGTATTCATCCCCGGCGACGTCAATCCCTACACCGACCGCGACGGCCGTTATGCCATTGTCGGTAGCCCGATGCTGCTTGATGCGGCGGGGCAATATGCCAGCATCAGCCCGGGCAAGGCGGTGGCATGGCTGCGCGGCGGCGCGGCCCCGACGATCGGCAATGGCCGCTTTGCCATCGACTTGGCCGGACGTTCGAACATCGTAATTCGCGGCTTCGCGTTCGAACACTTCGCCGGCGGCAACGGCGCGGTCCGCGAAGGTGTCGGCGTGCTCAACAACGGCGGTGCCTCGCAAGGCATTTCGATCGTCAACAACAAGTTCCGCAACTCGTCGCTGTTCAACGGCCAGGGCGTCATCACGCTGCGCAACGTCAACGGGCTCAAGATTACCGGCAACGAAATCCGCGAGATCGAACGTGGCTCGGGCGTGCGGCTTGGCGCGGCGCAGGACGTAACAATCGAGAACAACCGCATCGAACGCGTCGGGCGTACCGGCATCGCGCTGCTCGGCGTTGCCAACTCGACGATCCGCGGCAACCGCCTCGCGCAGATCACCGGCGTCCACGGCAATGCCATCACGCTGTATCTCAACAACCGCGGTGCGCTGGTCGAGGCCAATACCGTGACCAAATCGACGCGACCGATGACGTTCCACGGCGACAAGTCGGCGCCGGGGCCGGGCGACCACAATTTCGTCATCACGCACAACGTGTTCGTCGCTGACGCCGATGGCATTGCGGCGCTGATCAGTTGGGGCGCCAATACGCGCGGCGTCACTATCACCGGCAACATCCTGATCGGGCCGAAGGGCGGTATCCGGCTGACGCCAAGCGACACCGGCATCACCATCGCCAACAACATATCGAGCGGACTGACGGTGACCGGCGCCCAGCCCGGTGACTGGAAGGTGGGGGGCGACCGCGATGTCAACGCGCGCCAGATGGAAGCCACGTTGGCCAAGGCGGGGCCGTTGCCGGCCGATGTTTGCGCCAGTTTAAAGGCCGCACCCGGCACGGCGATCGGTGCTGACTGGCGCTGCCCGTAACCGCCCGACCGCTAAGCAAGCACGCACAATCGTCATTTTGCTGGATTATCACGCGTTTGGTCGTCAATAGAACGGGCAAAGGCCGCCACGGGATCCAGCATGCACTTTATCGCTGTCTCAGCGAATGCCGCACAGCGCACGCAACTGGCGACACTGGTGACGCGCGCCGCGGCACTGGTCGGCACCGGCACGCGGGCGGCGCGCGGCGACGATGCGGCGCCATCTGATCAGGCAAAGGCCGCCACGACCTGGCTATGCGCCGGTGCGCTGCCGGTCATCGATGACGGCGCGCTGGTCGTCGCCGGTCGGCAGCCGGCATTGGTCGCGACCGCCGATCTGCGCCGCATCGAACTGCCCGAGCTGGCGCGGCGCTGGCATGGGCTGGGCTGCCCGCCCGCTTGGCCGGCTGCAGGCGACTTTACTCCGCCATTCGCGCTGGCGCTGCTCGACCGCCGCCGCGACAGCGTGCGCGTCGTCACCGACGCCATCGGGTTGAGCCACGTCTATGTTGCGCAGGGCGACGGCGTGGCGGTGATATCATCATCGGCGCTGGCCTGCGCGCAACTGCTCGGGCGCGGCATCGATGCCGATGCGATGTTCGGCATGGCACAGATCGGCTCGATGGTCGGCACCGACACGCCGTTCGCCGGCGTCCGCAAGCTCGCCGCCGGCGAAAGCGCGACAGTCCACGACGGCGTGCTGACGGTGACGCCGATGGCAGCGCCCGCGACCCCCGACAGTGTCAGCGTTGAAGACGGCGCGCGCGTGCTGCGCGATATCATGGTCGCGCTCGCGGCGCAGTTTCCCGAAGCCGAGTTCGAACTGAGCGGCGGCATGGACAGCCGGTTGCTGCTCGCGGCGCTGCCGGCAGCGGCGCGGCGCGCGCATGCCGGCTTCACCATCGGCACCCCCGACGCCCCCGATGTGCTGGTCGCTAAGCGAATCGCCGCGCGCGAGGGCATGGCGCACAGCGTTGCCGATCCCGATGCGGTGCTGGCGACCGTCGACTTGCCGCCGCTGCTCGACAAGGTCGCGCACGACCATCAGTTCAGTACCAACCCGCTCGACCGCGTGCTTATCGCCGCGGTCGGCCAGCAATTCCGTGCGCCGCGCTTTTCTGGGCAGAACGGCGAGGCGCTGCGTGGTTTCTACTACGCCGGGCAGCGCCTCGACGCCGAGCCGACGCGCGCGATGGCGCTGCGGCTGGTCGATTGGCGGCTGTTGGCGAACGATTCGGTCGACCCGCAGCTGTTTTCGAGCGCGTTTGTCGCTGCCCAGCGCCCAGCGCTGCGCGAACGCCTCGCCGATATCGTGCTCGATTGCCGCGGCATCACATGGGCGCAAAAGATCGACACGCTGTATGAGCGTGAGCGCATGCAGCATTGGTGCGGCATCGGCATTTCGGGCATCTGCCACGAGCGCCAGATCCTGATGCCGTTCTTTGATCCGCGCATGACGGCGTTCGCGCGCGCGGTGGCACCGCAGGAAAAGGCCGGCGCACGGCTGGCGGCGCGGCTGCTGGCGGCGCTCGATGCCGGGCTGGCGGGGCTCGCCCTTGATTCAGGTATGTCACCGCGTGCGCTGGCCGGGGGTGGCGTCCGCAGCCTGCTGGCGCGCGCCGGCGCGGTCACCAAGAAAGCACTGCGGAAGGTCGGCCAGCGGCTGCGGCGCAAGCCCGCCGCGACGGTATCGGCTTCGAGCACCACGGCGATGTTCTGGGCGCAGGTCGGTGCCGCCGGGCTCGACATCGCACCGTTGCGGCGCTGGGGTATTTTTGACAACGCGGCACTGGACCGCTTTGTCGCGGGCAACTGGCGGCCTGATCGGCCGACGTTGGGATTCCTTATCAACTGCTGCGCGATGGCAAAGGCGCTGGGTGCACAGGCCCGCATTGAAGGTGGTTGCGGAACCGGCGCAGGCAATGCGATAGAAGGAGGGTCATCGTTGCCGTCCACCCCGTTGTTGGCCGCGTCGGAGTAGAACTAGTGGCGCTCAGCACTCCCAACGTCCTGCCGCTGTATTCAAAACGCGCGGTGCAGCCGCCCCGGACGCGGTTGCAGACGTTCATGGTCTATATGGCGTTCATCGGCCTGGGAACGTTTTACGGGCTGATGATGGCGTATCTGCCCGTCGGCATGATGATGATCCCGACGATTCCTATCGCCGTGATGTTCCTGCTCAGTCTGTGGCTGCTCCCGGATATCAACATCTGGGACGATCCGGCGATGCACAAGACGTTCCTGATCTTCATGGCGTTGTTCATCGTCTGGCCGAGCTATCTGGCCTTTGCGATTCCCGGGATTCCGTGGATTAGCCCGACGCGCATTGCGTTGTTCTGGCTGATGGTGCTGTTCCTGTGGGCGGTAGCGACATCGTCGAAACTGCGTGAAGAAATGGTGACGACCGCCAAGGTGTCGAAGCCAACCTTCTATTTCCTGATGCTGTTCCTGGTGGCGCAGGTGATTTCGCTGCCGTTCGGCAACGATCCGGTCGCTGCAGTCCAGCGTGCCGTCAACAACCAGTTCTACTGGACGGGCATGTTCTTCTTGGCCTGCCATCTGTTCCTGCAACCCGGTGCCTTGCGGCGGTTTCTGGTGGTGTTGATGTGGCTGGCGACGATCACAGTGCTCATCGGGCTATGGGAAAACCGCATCGAGCAGTTGCCCTATGCGCCTTACATCCCGTCATTCCTGCGCACCGACGAAGCTTACATGGCGCGCATTCTGAGTCCACAAGCGCGCGCCACCGATGGCTATTATCGAGCCCATAGTGTTTTTGTGGTCGGATTGACCTTCGCAGAGTTTTTGGCGCTGTGTCTACCGTTCCTCATCCATTTCGGCGTAACAACGCGCAGTACCGTCAACAGGGCGCTCGCCGGTGCGGGCTATGTACTGTTTTCTGCGGGCATCTGGGTTTCGCACTCGCGCCTCGGCATTGTCGGCTGGTTCGAATCCAACTTCTTATATTTGATCCTATGGTCGACGCGCCGCATGTACTTCCGTAAGTCGGACATGATTGCGCCCGCACTTACCTACGGCTTCCCGGCGATGTTTATTGGCTTTATCGGGCTAGTCTCGGTGTGGCAGCGCCTGCGTACGACGATTTTCGGCACTGGCGCAGCGCAATCGAGCACCGATGCTCGTATTGCGCAGCGTGACAGAGCGATCCCGCTGATCCTCAAGCATCCACTGGGCTTTGGCGCGGCGCAAGGCAGCGACGCGCTCGACTTCCGCAATGCCGGTGGTGCCCAGACGGTTGACAGCTACTTCCTGACGCTGGCGCTCGACTATGGTATCCTTGGCTTCATTTCCTATTTCGGTTTCTGCATTTCAGGAGCGATCCGTGGACTCAAGACTTATTTCAGGACCGATGACGAGGAACTTTTGCTGTCGGGGCCTTTGGCGATCGCCGTGCTCAACTCGATCGTCATCAAGCTGGTGCTGAGCCAGGAGCAGATGCAGCCGCTGCTGTTCCTGTTCATGGGCGCGCTGATGGCGGCGGCGTTCCGGCACAAGATGGCGGTCGAAGCGGCGCGCACTGGCGCCGAAATCGACAAGTCGGCGCTCGTGCTGGCGCGCGGGTGACCGCAACACCCGCAATCGATACGAGGTCTGCTTGACATGGCACGGCGAACCGCCGCTCTGACGAGCCTTGCCAAGGGCTATCTCGAACGCAATCCGCACATCCTGCAGACCTTTGCGGCGTTTTCGATCAAGATTGTCGGCGCGGTGCTGAGCTTTGGCTTTACCATCCTGCTGGCGCGCGCCTATGGCCCCGCCGGCGTCGGCCAGTTCGGGCTGGCGGTGACGACGTTGCTGATTGCCTCGACCGCCGCACTGCTCGGCACCGACTATATCCTGATCCGCACCGTCGCGGGCGACATCAAGATCGACCGCCGTGATCTCGCGCGCGGCGCCATCCGCACCGTCGCGACAATGGTGCTGGTCACCAGCATCGCTGTTGCGGTCGTGCTGACGCTGGGCGGTGTGCCGCTGCTGCAACGCCTTTACGACAGGCCCGCCGACGGGCTGGTGCTGCGCGCCGTGACCTTCGGCGTGATCCCTATTGCGCTGATCCGTATCGTTTCTTCATCGTTGCGCAGCAGCGGCCGCGTGCTGTTCGCGCAGATCCTCGATGGACCCGCCTCGATGGCAATTGCAATTACCACGGTGGGCGTCCTTCACGTGCTGGCGGTGCCGACCACCGTCGTCAGTGCCGGTATCGCCTATGTCGCCGGGATTGCCATCTGCGTGGCGATTGGTGCCGTGGTGCAATGGCGCGACATGCGCGACTGGCCGCATACGCCTGTGCCGTTGCGGCCGATTCTGGCGCAGGGCTGGCCGATCCTGTGCGTCGTGCTCGTCGGTTATTCGATCGACTGGCTGATCCTGACCTTGCTGGCGACGCACCAAAGCGCCGTCGAAGTCGGTATTTTTCGCACCGCGTGGCAGGTCACCAGCATCTTCAACTTGATCATCGTCAGCTTCGATGCCGTTGCCGGGCCGCGCATCGCGGCGGCCTACCGCATCGGCGACCTGTCGGGCATCGGCCGCACCTGGCGGCAAGCGGTGGCGATCATCCTGGGGCTTTCGCTGCCGCTGTTCGTGCTGACGCTCGGTTTTCCGGGGCTGGTCATGCAGCTGTTCGGCAGCGAGTTTGCCGAAGGCGCGACGGTGCTGCGCATCCTCGCGCTGGCGCAGCTGGTCAACGTGCTCACGGGCCCGATCGGCTCGGTGCTGATCATGACCGGTGGCGAACGCTATTCGCTGGGCAATTCGCTGCTGTCGCTCGGCGTGGCGCTGCTGACAGCACTGACACTGATCCCGCTGTTCGGACTGACAGGTGCGGCAATCGCCTCGGCACTGACGCTGTCTGTGCGCAATCTCGTCGGCTGGGCGATCGTCGCCTTCAAGCTCAAACTGCCGCTGCTGCGGCGCTAGCGTTAGTTGCGCAGCGGGTTGCGCAAGACGTAGCGGCCGTCGCGGAAATCGCCGAACATCTGCTCGACACCCGGGTGCTGCACCGGCTCGGCGGCTTCCTCGCGCACCAGATTCTGCTGGCTGACATAGGCGACGTATGACGCGTCGTCGTTTTCGGCGAGCAGGTGATAGAACGGCTGGTCCTTGCGCGGCCGGACGTTTTCCGGAATCGACTGCCACCATTCCTCGGTATTGGCGAACTGAGGATCGACATCGAAGATGACGCCGCGGAACGGGAACAGCCGGTGACGCACGACATCGCCGATGCCGAATGTTGCCATCGGCATCGATGCAAGGCCTGCTTCACCCGTCGCGGCAGGCGCGATGGCGGGCGGCGGATCGATCGACTTGTCGTTCACAAGCTACCTCGGACGTGATGGGCATGATTGCCCGGACGAGAGCATATAGGAATTTGTCGAGCGACGAAAAGGCCTAGTGTCGCGGTGAATGCGCGCAGCCTATTGGCAAACCCCCGGTCGCTGGCTATACGCGCGCCTTCGACCGGTGCACGCCAGTGCGCCCACCTCGATTGCGGAGAGGTGCCAGAGTGGTCGAATGGGACGGTCTCGAAAACCGTTGTGGGTGCAAGCTCACCGTGGGTTCGAATCCCACCCTCTCCGCCATTTTCCCCGCCACATCCTTCAGAGCCGCTGCGGCAGTCCCTGATTGCAGGTCGCGCTGGAACGCTTCGGTCATGCTTTTCGGCGGTGAGCTGGTGATATACCTTGTGCAGACCTTGTTTGGCCAAGGCATGCATGAGCCGGACTTCGCGTCTGAAAGGCGCTTCGTGCCGTCGTGCAGAACTAGGCTATCCATTTTTTCGAAGGATTCGTGTAATGTTGCCGCGTGGATAGGTTCGTGGAAATTCCGCCGGCGGAGTTGCGGCGACAGGACCGGATCTTGGCATGGATTTCCAGGGTCGGTCCGCAATTCGCGATTGTCATTTCAGCGATGGTACTGGCTTCCTGGCTGAGCCATGCGGCCTGGCTTCACCAGAAGCTGCCGTTCATATTCATGATGAAGTTCAATGCGGCGCTTGGGGCATTGCTCTGCGCGCTGGCATTGAGGCTGCATTTGCATGGCCGCAGGCGCACGTCGGTGACGTTGGCAGCCTTGGCGCTGCTGGTCGGCATATTGTCGATTTCAGCCAATATGTTCGACATACCCCGCGGGTTCGGCGAGCTTTTCGTCCGCGACTGGGCAGGCAACCACCCCGGCGCACCAGGCGCAGTGCCGGTAGCTTCAGCGTTGACGATTGGCATTATGGCCTCGGCATTGCTGACTTTGGGGCTCGTTCGCTCGACACCGTGGCGGAATGTCGCCATCCAGATCGCTTGCCTGCTGACCTTCGCGCTGTCCTTCGAAGTCATTGCCTTTCGGCTGGCGCAAGGCGGCTACCTGTTCGCGCCGGCGCATTCGGACAGAATGTCGGGTGTCGGGGCGCTAGTCGCCATCGCTTTGAGCACCGCCGTGCTCGCCGACAGCTGGCGGCAGGAAACGCTTACGGTGATGCGCGTGCCGATAGGATTGCCG
This sequence comes from Glacieibacterium arshaanense, assembly GCF_004681125.1. Lineage (GTDB taxonomy): Bacteria > Pseudomonadota > Alphaproteobacteria > Sphingomonadales > Sphingomonadaceae > Polymorphobacter_A > Polymorphobacter_A arshaanense. Next base: position 265,717 of record NZ_SIHO01000003.1, on the reverse strand, counting down.
CTACTTTACTGCCTCGCGGTTGCAACGATCGATTTATATACGCCGCTCGAGCTCAATATCGCGATCTGCTATATCCCGCTGGTGTTCTTCGCGCTGGCGTTCAATCGTCCGAGCACCGTCATCGACCTTGCCGCTTTGGCAACTTTTCTCATCGTGCTGGGCGTGATCGTATCGCCGCGCGGCGAGATGCCGCTGTGGATGGTGATCATCAACCGCTCGCTGGCCATCATCGCGGTGTGGCTGATAGCGTTTCTGGTCAACGCGGTACTCGTCGCGCGCAACCGGTCGCGTCGTAGCCAGCAGCATCTGGCATCGGCACAGCGCCTCGCCAAGAGCGGCAGCTTCGAGCTCGACTTCAGGACGATGATGCTCGAAGGCAGCCATGCGTTCGATCTGATGCATGCACGCCGTGAAGGGCCCGGTAGCTGGGCGGCATTTGCCGATACTTCGGTAGCGCCCGATGACCGCGCAGCGCTTGCAAGGTTGATCGAACGTGCGCGCGACGGCGTCGAGTCCGACCCTATCGACTATAGTTTTCTCGGCGCCGATGCCTCGGCGCGCAATGCCGTTTTGCACACGCGCCTGATCAAGGGCCCGGGCGGCGCGGTGACCGGCCTGATAGGCGTGGTTCAGGACGTCACCGAAGCCCGCAAGGCGCAAGCGCATCAAGCCGAAATCGAAATGCAGCTGCGCCATGCGCAAAAGCTCGAGGCGCTCGGCGAGCTGGTGGGCGGCATCGCGCACGATCTCAACAATACGCTGCTGCCGGTGACGATGCTGGTGCCGGCGCTACGCAAATCGGCGCCCGGCCGCATCAGCGAGGGGCTCGAGCTCATCGGCAGCGCGGCAGACCGGGCGCGCGAGCTGGTGCGCGAAATTCTGCGGTTCAGCCGCAAGGATCCGGCGTCGAAGGAACCGCTGCGCCTCGATGAACTGGTGGCGCAGGCGTTGCCGATCATCCGCGCCGGCATTCCCAAGACGACGAAAATTGTCGCCGAAATGACCGAAGTTCCCGAGATTCTGGGCAGCAAGGGTCAAATCTACCAGACGCTGCTCAACCTGGTGACCAACGCGGCGCGCGCCATCGGCACTAAGCATGGCACCATCACTATCAATGTGCGCCACGATCCGGGCGGCAACGTCGTGCTGACGGTTGCGGACGACGGAATCGGCATGGACGAGGCGACACGCGCGCATATTTTCGAGCCGTTTTTTACCCGGCACGCCAATGCCGGTGGTACAGGACTGGGACTTTCGATTGTCAACGGCATCGTAATGGCGCATGGCGGCTCAATATCGGTTGCCAGTGCACCGGGAGTCGGTACGCGTTTCGAGCTGAAGTTTCCTGCCCAGAGAATGATGGAGGCCGCCTGATGGCCGATTCAGCGCTGCTGCGCATCCTGATCATCGACGACGATGAACACGTCCAGAAGTCGCTAGTGTTCGTGCTCAAGATGATGGGGCACGAAATTTTCACCGCCGATACCGCCGCACAGGGCGTGCGAACGTTCGCCGAATGTCACCCCGACCTGGTTTTCGTCGACATGGTCATGCCCGGCGGCCACGGGGTCGATGCCGTGCATGACATTCGCGCGCTCGACGCCAGCGTATATATAGTCGCCATGTCGGGCAGCGACGAGGGCGGACTGAATAATCTGCTGGCCACCGCGCGCGCCAAGGGCGCCAACGAAAGCCTCGGCAAGCCGTTCGATTTCAATGAGATCGAACGCGTACTCATGAAAGTCGCGAGCCTGACGACGCAGCAGCGCCGCGCCGGCTGAACCCCTAGACCGGGCAGGTCTGAACCCTGCGGCGGCAGCGACGGGGCTGAACCGGCACGCGCTATTTAACCGAATAGGATGTCGGTGACGTGGACCGCGCCGGTGATCGAGATGTTTTCGACGCTATGGTCGACGCTATCGGTAACCGCCCAGACGTTGCCTGAAACCAGTGTCATCGTGGAGCCTGCCGCCCAGCCGATGAGGTGAATGGTATCGCCGGCGGCGCTGCCATTGCCGACAAAGTCGCTGATGATGTCGCCGTTTGCCTCGCCCTTGTGGAACAGGAACTCGTCGTTCCCGGTGCCGCCGGTGAGCTTGTCAGCGCCGGCACCGCCATCGAGAACGTCGTTGCCTGCCGCGCCGAGCAGGAAGTCGTTGCCGCCCATCCCGTACAGCTTATCGACGCCGCTGCTGCCAGTCATGGTGTTCACCAGCGCGTTGCCGATACCTGTGAAGCTGCCCGAACCGCCATAGGCGACATCCTCGACGCCGGTGCCGAGCGTGTAACTCGACAGAGTCGTCTTTACCTTGTCGAGACCACCCAGGGCAATGCCGGTGTCGAGTTCGACAACAACGTCGCCAGCATTGTCGACATAGTAGAAGTCGTTACCGTCACCACCGACCATGGTATCGGCGCCGGCCTTGCCGTCAATGATATTGGCGCCGCTGTTGCCGATCAGGATATTGGCGGCAGCGTTGCCGGTCAGATTGCCGTCTGTACTGCCCGTCAGCGTCAGATTTTCGAGCCCGGTGGCGAGCACATAGCTACGATCCACGATGACTGTGTCGTTCCCGCCAGCTTCGATGATCGTCTGCGTTGGGTTATTGATGTAGTAGGTGTCGTCACCGAGCCCGCCGATAAGCGTATCATTGCCAAGGTTGCCATTGATTACATCATTGCCGATGCCGCCGACGATGGTGTTGTCTTCATCATTGCCGTTCAAAACGGCGCCTACGGTGCCCGTGTAGATTAGTGTTTCGAGTTGATGCCCCAGCGTCCACGAGATCGAAGAATAGATGGTTTCGTTGCCACCTGTATCAATGATCTTGTCGCCGGCGTTGTCGACATAATATGTGTCGTCCCCACCAAGCCCTTCGAGGATGTCGGCACCGCCCTTGCCGTCAAGGACGTCATTACCGTCCCAGCCGGTCAGGTGGTTGACCTTGTCGTTGCCGACACCGGTGAAATTGCCGATCCCGCTGTAGGTAAGATTGTCGGTGACTGCATCGAGCGTGTACGACGCCAGTGGGGTGACCACGGTCGCGTTTTCGGTGATCGTCATGCGATCGGCGCGGGTCATCGTCGGATCAATTTCGATGGTGCCAGTCTGGTTCCAGAACTGCAGGTCATGCGTACTGTTGATGACGTGGACATGGCCGACGTTGTCGGTGAACACGATGTTGTGCGAGTTGTCATCGATCTGAAAGCGCGGCGTGTCGTTGGCCGCAGTTCCGGTGCCCGACCAGACTAGAGTGTTACCGGTGACAGTGCCGCTCACGTTTTCGAGCAGAATGCCCTGACCAGTTCCTTCGACTACGGTGTTGCCGCTGACGACGGCACCAGGAAAGCCGTAGCCCATACCATTGTCATCGAGATAGATGCCGACCATTCCATCGCCACTACCCTGTTCGAGCAGGTTGTTGGCGATGGTGACGCCTGGCACCGGCCCGTGATCGACCCAGACATGGATCCGATCACCATGATCGCCGGCGCCGCCAAAGCTCCAGGGATGGCTGGTCCAAGTGTGATTACCGGTAATGGTTAAACCCGAAAGCACCGAACCCGTAATCGGCGAAGTGCGCAGGTCATGGATAGTGTTATCGGTGATTGTAATGTTGGTGCTGTCCGAAAAGGTCACGCCTTTATGGAACACGCTGATGTCACTGTTGCTGATGGTACAATCGCTCGAAGTTTCAAAATTGACGCCCTTGCCTGCAGGCAACCCGATAACGTTGCCGGTCTTGTCGAGCACAGTCGAGGTCTGCGGCACGCCGTTGATCGCGACCCCGCCTGTGATCTTGGCGTTGGTGATGGTGACATGGTCGCTGACCACGACGCGGACCGCTTGCGCGTTGTTCGTGCTTGTCAGCGTTGGTGTCAGTTTGATGGTCGATCCGTCGAGAGTGACATGGCTGACATTGGTCAACTGGACGCCGGTAAAGCTGCCCCCTTTGATGGTCACGTTCTCGGTATAGGTTTTGTCCTTCATGTAGAGAACGCCGTAGTTGCCCGGCGCCAGCACCAACGTATCGCCCGACTGAAGTGCCGCAAACGCGGTCTTGTAGGTCGCCGTATTCGCAAAAAGAGTGGCCATTGCTGCCTCCATCAATGATGTTCTTGTCTCGTGAAGGATCCAAAAGGCCCTTTGGGCATCGCTGTTAAGTGGAATCGGTGGCTTTCAGCCTCTATTGCGGTAATTGCGGTAGTAGTTCGGCACCCCCGTTGCACTGCGCGCCCGACTGTTGGGCGAATACGGGGATTCTACGGTAGCCGTCCGCCCATGCTTTGCGCCGTGAAAATTCAACATGCGCGACTCGCGACTCGGCGCTGCGGCTGGGCAACGCACCTTCAGGAGTCGGAAATTTGCCGCGAAGCGGCGGCCTATGCGGTGAAATGTCGTCGTATTGGCAATTAGGCGACCCGCCGGGGTCCGTCGTCATTGCGTCCGGATGGCGGTTCATGCGATAGTTTGGGCGGGGCGACACGGACTACAGTAAAGATGCGTGTGTTACGGGTATTTAACAATATTCCTGCACACGAAATCTGTATCTGTAGTCACGAAGGTTTTGACAGGGCATGTCGCAGATTTTGGGTTGCCTGACGAATTGCATGCGCGCACCAGGGGGGGCGACATGACGTTAAGTAAACATGTCTATGTCGTCGATGACGACAGCATGGTGCGCAGTTCTACCGCCTATTTTCTCGACTCTTCGGGATATGTCGCGCGGATGTGGAACAGTGGTCAGGCGTTCCTCGATGATATGCCCGGGCTGAGCCCCGGCTGCGTCCTGCTCGATGTGCGGATGCCGCAGATCGATGGCCTGCAGGTCATCGAGCTGATGCACGACCGCCTCGCGCAGTTTCCAGTCATCATCATGACCGGGCACGGTGACATCGCCACCGCGGTGCAGGCGATGAAGCTCGGCGCCAGCGACTTCCACGAAAAGCCGTTCGATGAAGCCACACTGATTGCAACGCTCGAACGCTTGTTCGCGGCGCTCGACAGGCAAGTCGAAGCAGACGACCAGCGTGCCGATGCGGCGCAGCGGCTGAAACAGCTGACCAGGCGCGAGGTCGACATATTGCAGGGCCTCGCCGAGGGGCTGCCGAACAAGGTGCTGGCGTATCGGCTCGGGCTGAGCGTGCGGACTGTCGAGATGCACCGGTCGAACATGATGAACCACCTTGGGGTACGGTCGCTGCCCGAAGCCCTGCGCCTGGCATTTCTGGCGGGCGTGGTTTCGCTTGATGCCGGTGACACGGGTGATGCCTAGTGGACGAACACATCCTGCTGCTGGTTGACGATCCGCGCGAAGCGCAGGCCATCGTGACGCAACTGGCGGCGGCCGGCATCACCGCCAAAGTCGCTTCGCCGCGTGACGTTGCGGCGGCGATCCGCGATTGCACGCTTGGCGCGGCGCTACTGACCGAAAAGATGCTTGACCGCTACGGCATCGAAGGCGTGACCGCTGCGGTGGAGGCGCAACCGCCATGGTCGGACTGCCCGGTGCTGCTGCTGACACATCGTGACTACGTGCCGAGCACCGACCGCAAAGCGGTCATGGAGCTCGCCAATATCACGCTGGTCGAGCGGCCACTGCACACCGAATCGCTGGTCACGGCGGCGCGCGGGGCGCTGCGGGCGCGAGCGCGCCAGCGCAAGGCGCAGGCGGTTCTGGAAGCGCATGACGCCGCCGAAGCACAGGTCCGCGCGCTCGCGGCATCGCTTGAGGCGCGCGTCATCGAGCGCACCAGCGCGCTGACCACGGAAATGCAGCAGCGCGCGCTTGCCGAGGTGCGGCTGCGCGAAAGCGAAGAGCTGTACCGTTTGACGCTCGACCTCAATGACCAGATTGCGTGGAGCGCCGCTGCAGGCGGTGCGCCGCTTCTGGTCGGCGAGCGCCTTTACGAAGTGACCGGGCTGAGCTTCGAGAAGTTTGCCAATGGCGACTGGAGCAGTGTCGCGCATCCCGATGACCTGGCGCTGATTGGCGAAGTGTGGGAGCGTGCAGGCACGGTGGGCGCCGCGTTCGACGTGCAGTTTCGCGTGCGCCGTGGCGATGGCAACTACCGCTGGGTGCGTTCACGCGGGGCCCCGCGCCGCGATGCGGACGGGAACGTGGCGCAATGGTACGGCACGGTCGAGGATATCGACGAGCGCCACCAGGCCGAAGAACGTTACAACCGCCTGCAGTCCGAACTGATCCACGTGTCACGCGGCAGCGCCATGGGCGCGATGGCATCGACGCTGGCGCATGAGCTCAACCAGCCGCTGACGGCGATCGCGAATTATGTCCGTGGCAGTCGCCGGATGGTCGGCGCGCTGACCGGCGACGGTGTGGCAGGCGTCCTCGACGCGCTGGGGCAAGCCGATGCCAGCGTCATCAAGGCTGTCGAAGTCGTGCGCCGGCTGCGCGAAATGGCCGCGCACAACCAGGACCAGCGCCGCGCCGAAAACCTGCCCGATTTGATCCGCGAGGCGAGCAAAATGGCGCTGGCCGATGCAGGTGTGCTCGAAATAGCATACAAGATCGACCTCGACCCGAGCGCCACGACGGTTTTTGCCGACAAGATCCAAATTCAACAGGTGCTGACTAATTTGCTGCGCAATGCCGTCGAGGCGCTGACACCAAATGGTTTGCGCCGGATCGGCATCCTGACGAAGCTGGTCGGTGACGCTTGCGTGATTACGGTGCGCGACACCGGCACCGGCGTTTCCCCGCCAGCCGCGCCGCGCCTGTTCGAACCGTTCAATTCAACCAAGCTAGCCGGGCTCGGTATTGGGCTGTCGATCAGCCGAACGATTGTCGAAGCGCATGGTGGCCAGATCTGGCACGAGGCACGTCCAGGCGGCGGCGCTATTTTCCGATTCACCCTGCCCTGCGCGCCGGTAGCGCGCCAGCCCGCCGCAACCCCCGCGCACCACTAGGCGCGCCGCGTCAGCGCGGGGCGCGTTCCCAGCGCTGCATGGCGCGACGCAGGCTGGTGGTATCCTGATAGCCCAGTTGCTCTGCAATATCGGCAAAGCCAAGCGTTCCCGATGCCAGCATACGCATAGCGCGGCGCTGCAGTTCATTTTCGAGCAGCGCGCGAAAGCCGCTGCCTTCTTCGGCAAGCCGCCGCGTCAGCGTGCGCCGCGATACGCCAATAATCTGCGCGCAGCGTTCGGCATCGAGCCGGCCGGGCGGCGCCTGCGCCAGAATCTGCGCGACACGGTTCTGGATCTGGTCCGACGCGAAACTGCCGCCGGTGCGCGCCTTGACCAGCGCTTCCAGATTGGCAAGCGCGCTGGCATGCAGTGCCGGGTCGGCAAACGGCGAAGCAATCGCCAGCCAACTGGTCGGCAGCGCAATGAAGCTCACGGTCTGGTCAAAGACAGTCGGGCCGCCGAGTTTGGCTGCGAGCAACTCGCCATGCCGCGTGCGTTCGCCCGCCAATCCATAACGCAGCGCTGCCAGCGACTGAGCCGGTTGTGTCGTCAGTCCGCCAATCAATGACTGCAACGCCATCATCGCGACGCTGGCGACAATATGCCATTCGGCCGTGGCTATATCGGCAATACATTCGAGTTCGACCAGCGAGCGCGAGCGGCCGCGGCGCAGGCTAACGCGCGCCATCGGTGTCCGAATCTGCGTAAACCGGGCCAATATGGCCAGCGCATCGCCCAGTGTCGCTGCCGACTGGGTCGCGACGCCGACCGGTCCGTACGCCGAAAAGTGCAACAGTTCCTTGACCTCGAAGATCCAGCCGGGCGGAAAAAGCCGGTTTGCGTTTTCGAAAAACTTTATCTGCTGCCGGACAGTAATCTCGCTGGCACTCTTCTCGATTTGGTCCGCACTCAACCCGGTGCCATCGATCAGCGCGGCGCGGCGTTCGGGCGTGGTCGCGAAGTACCGCCAGACCAGCCGCATGTGGCTGATCGTCATCGGCATATCGAGACGGGGATCGGATTTGGCCATTTGGCTCAAAATGCCCGAAATTTGGCGCAATTGGTAGTGCGCATTGCAAAAACAATGCGTTATATTTCCATCAACTATTGCCAAAATAGGGGGTTCGATCATGAAGCATAATATCCTGATTTCAACGGCCATGGCTGCGGTGACCGCACTGGCCTTCCCGGCGCAGGCGCAAGTCGTCACCGGCACGCTAGGTTCGCCGTCGGCGACGACGACGATCGAGGGCCGGCAACTGCCCAATCCCGATCCGAAATTCGGCGGCGTCATCAAGGACAATGCGCTGGATTCTAAGATCTGGTGGGCACCGCGCATCACGCCGCCTGCGTCCGCGCCCAACGTCCTGCTGATCATCACCGACGATTCTGGCTTCGGCGTGCCGAGCACCTTTGGCGGCGTCATCCCGACACCGACGATGGACCGCATCGCAGCGCAGGGGCTGCGTTACAACCGGGTGTTTTCGACGGCGCTGTGTTCGCCGACGCGCGCTGCGCTGATCACCGGCCGCAACCATCATTCGGCGGGCTTCGGGGTGATTTCGGAGCAGTCGACCGGTTTCCCTGGCTACAACAGCATCATCGCGCAGGACAAGGCCACCATCGGCCGCATCCTTGTCGACAACGGCTATGCCACCGCGTGGTTCGGCAAAGACCATAATGTCCCGGCGTTTGCTGCAAGCCAGGCCGGACCGTTCAACCAGTGGCCGAATGGCATGGGCTTCGAATATTTCTACGGCTTCATCGGTGGCGACGCCAACCAGTGGCAGCCCAACCTGTTCCGCAACACCACGCAGATCTATCCGTTCCTGGGAACCGAGCCCGGCAAGTGGAACCTCGTCACCGCGATGGCCGATGATGCCATCGACTATATGACGCGCATCCACCAGATCGACCCGAGCAAGCCGATCTTCATCAAGTACGCGCCGGGCGCGACACATGCGCCGCACCACCCGACTAAGGAGTGGGTCGACAAGATCAGCGCGATGCACCTGTTCGATGACGGCTACAACAAGCTGCGCGACAAGATTTTCGCCAAGCAGAAGGCGCTAGGCATCATTCCGCAGAACGCGACGCTGGCGCCATGGCCCGAAAAGTTCATCAAGCCATGGGACAAGCTGACCCCGACCGAGCAGAAGCTGTTCATCAAGCAGGTCGAAGTGTTCGCCGCCTATGCCGCTTATAGCGACTATGAAACCGGCCGCGTCGTCGATGCCTTCCAGAAACTTGGAAAACCCGAAAACACGCTGGTCATCTACATCAACGGCGACAACGGCACGAGCGCCGAAGGCGGACCGCTGGGCACACCCAACGAAGTCGCGTTCTTCAACGGGCTGAACGCGATTCCGGCCGAAACGCAGATGAAGTTCTACGACGTCTGGGGTACCGAGGCGACCTACAACCATATGTCAGCGGGCTGGTCCTGGGCGTTCGACACGCCGTTCGACTGGTTCAAGCAGAACGCTTCACGGCTGGGCGGCATCAACCAGAACATGGTGGTGTCATGGCCGGGACGTATCAAGGACAATGGGGCGCTGCGCCAGCAGTTCATCCATGTCATCGACGTCGTGCCGACCATTCTCGAAGCCGCGGGCATCCGCGAGCCCGAATATGTCGACGGCATCAAGCAGAAGCCGATCGAAGGCACCAGCTTCGCCTATACGTTCGATGCGGCGAACGCCAATGTGCCGTCGCGCCACAAGGTACAGTATTTCGAAATGTTCGGGCAGTACGCGCTGTATGACGACGGCTGGCTGCTGAGCACTGCGGTCAACCGCGCGCCATGGGAAGCCTTTGGTGCGGCGAACCCCGATCCGCTCAACAACCAAGTGTTCCAGTTGTACCACCTCGACGAGAACTTCAACCAGACCGACGACATCGCCAAGGCCAACCCGGCCAAGGTTACAGAGATGCGCGCCAAGTTTATGGAAGAAGCCAAGAAGTACCAGGTGCTGCCGATGGATGCTTCGGTCGCCAGCCGCATCGTTGCACCGCGTCCGAACATCACCGCGGGCCGGACAAACTTCGTCTATACGCGGCCGATGGTGGGGCTGCCGCAGGGCGATTCACCCAACATCCTCAACAGTTCGTACACCTTCACTGCCGATATCGAAGTGCCTGCCAGCGGCAGTGCCGACGGGATGATCGTGACGTCGGGCGGTCGCTTCGGCGGCTACGGCTTCTACATCAAGGACGGCAAACCGGTGTTCCTGTGGAACATGGTCGACCTCAACCGCATCAAATGGGCCGGCACCGACGTGCTGACGCCCGGACGCCACGTCATCAGCTTCGAGTTCAAATATGACGGGCTCGGCGTCGGCACACTGGCGTTCAACAACATGAGCGGGCTCGGCCGTCCGGGTACCGGCGTGCTCAAGGTCGATGGCAAGCCCGTGCAGACCGTCACCATGCCCCACACGCTGCCGATGATCCTGCAGTGGGACGAGAGCTTCGATGTCGGTTCGGACACGTTGACCGGCGTCAACGATGCCGATTACCTGCCGCCGTTCAAACTCGGCGCCAAGCTCAACAGCGTGACGCTCAATGTCGATCGTCCGCAGTTGTCGCCTGCCGATATCGAAAAGCTCAAGGCCGGCATGGCGGCGGCGAGCGATGGTGCGGCAGCGCCCAAGCCACACGGCGCGATGCACTAAGCGCACGCGCCACGCCCTCGCCCGACCCGCCGTGGCTCAAGCGGGGACCGGGCGCCAGCGGCCGGCCGACTCCGGTGGGTGTTGGCCGGCCGCTTTGCGTTTAGCGAAAGGGCCTCCGGCGGGCAGACGTGACGCCCGCACCCTGTTGCTGCCAGTGCTGCAAGCGCCGGCGTCGAAAATGGGTCGCGGAAAGCAATCGGGTGCAGGCGTCACGCCTGCCCGCCGGAGGCTCTTGGGTCAGTCCTTCTTGCCGCCGAGTACGCCGCTCAGCCGCTTGAAATAGTTGACCGGGAAGATCCGCACGATCCAGTCGATGACCTTGGCATCGGCGCCAATCAGCACGCGGTGGGTGCCCTTTTCCATGCCGGTGACGATGGTCAGCGCCGCCTGTTCGGGCGTGGTGCGCGCTGCCGCCTCGAAATCCGCGCCTGGGTCGTCGCCCATGACCTGCCCCGGCATGCCGGCGATACGCTTGGCGTTGCGCGCGACGTTGGTCTTGATACCGCCGGGGTGGACGCGGATGACGCGGATGTGCGGATCGGTCATGCCGAGTTCGATGTGCAGCGCCTCGGTTAGCCCGCGTACCGCGAACTTCGAGGCATTGTACGCCGACTGCGTCGGGAAGCCCATCAGCCCGAATACCGAGCTGATGTTGACGATCCATGCGGTGTCGGACTTTTTCAGATGTGGCAGCGCGTGGCGGCACCCAGACACGACGCCATCGAAGTTAACGTTCATCACCAGATCGAAATCATCCTTGGGGCAATCGGCGAACGGCGCCATGACGCTGAGCCCGGCGTTGTTGATGATGCCGTCGAGCTTGCCATAGTCGGCGACAGCGGCATCGATCCACGCCTTGACCGCGGCCTCGTCGCGGACGTCGAGCACGGTCGTTGACTGCGGGTAGTTGCCCAGCATGGCGGCAGTTTCGGCCAGCCCCTTGGCGTCCTTGTCGGCGAGCGCGAGCTTAGCCCCCTTAGATGCCAGCAGCTTCGCCAGTGCCCGCCCGATGCCGCTGCCCGCGCCGGTGACCGCTATGACGCGCCCTTCGAGACTAGCCTGTGCTGCCATGTCGCTCCCCATCTGGCGTGCCACGCGCGCATGATTGCTGGCGCAGCACTGGCAAGACGCGTAGACCAGCAACGAATTTTGGAGAAGTCAGGAAATGGCGAAAGCCGCCACCAAGCGTCCGCCTACGGACTACGTCCCGCCCAAGTCACCGCCGGTGCCGCAGCCCGAAGCCAAGCCGGCCGGCGAAGAACGCGGCGGCCGCGACGGCCTCGACCCGACGCGCTACGGCGATTGGGAACGCAAGGGCATTGCCGTCGATTTCTGACGGACAGCAGAAAGAGCCTCCAGCAGGCAGGCCTCAGGCCTGTACCATAGGTTTGGGGCAGTGCTTACATGACCGTCGCTGGTCGCATTGACGCACCGCAAGACGTTTGGTGCAGGCCCGAGGTCTGCCCGCCGGAGGCCCTTCCCGCACTATCAGCCTTCGCTACGCAGCGGCCGGCTGAGCAACGCACCGATGACAGTATCGACCGCCGCGCCGCCGAGCAGTGTCGCCACACCCGCGCAGATCGGCATTTCGACCCCGGTGGCGGCGGCGGCGGCGAGCAACACGGGTGCGGTCGCGGCACCTTCGGCGACGGTACGCCGGTTGGCGAGGAGGTCGCTGGCGGGTTGGCCTTCGCCGATCGCCACACCCAGGCTCATGTTGCGTGACTGCACCGAGCCGCAGGTCAGCACGAGGTCGCCGAGCCCCGACAGCCCGGTCAGCGTTTCGGCGCGGGCGCCGCGTGCCAGCCCGAAGCGCAGCATTTCAGCGAAGCCGCGCGAGATGATCGCGGCGCGGGCATTCTCGCCGAGCTTGCGCCCGACGACGACGCCGCAGGCAATCGCCAGCACGTTCTTCACTGCGCCGCCGATTTCGGCCCCGGTGACATCATCGGTTAGGTAGGGGCGGAACGCCGGGCGCGCCAGCCGCTTGACCAGCGCTGCACCGACATCCGAATCGGCGCAAGCGAGTGTGATCGCGGTCGGCAGACCGCGCGCGACTTCGCCTGCGAACGTCGGCCCCGACAGCACTGCGACCGGACAACCTGGCGCAACCTCGGCGGCGACTTCGGCCATCAGTGCCAGCGTGCCGGTTTCGATACCCTTGGCGCACAACACCAGTATCGGATGATGCGCGACAGGTGCGGCGGCGAGCACCGTACGCAAATGCTGTGCCGGCGCGACGACCAGCCACACATCGGCTTTGGCCAGCGCCGCCATATCGGCGGTCGCGACAATGCGCGGGTCGAGCGCGACATCGGGCAGGAACAACGGGTTGGCGTGGGTATCGTTGACCGCCGCGACGACTTCGGGCTCACGCGCCCATAGCCGCACATCCTCGCCGCCGCGCGCCATGACTTGCGCCAGGGCCGTGCCCCAGGCACCGCCGCCCAATACTGCAATCATGCCTTCACCCCTGCCCCGCGCACCGCTTCACCATCGGGATCGAGCGGCCAGCGCGGCCGCGCCACCGCGTCGAGCCCATCGACCAGTCCCAGGGCCAGCCGCTCGGCACCGGCCCAGGCGATCATCGCGGCATTGTCGGTGCACAGCCAAAGCGGCGGCGCGACGAACGGCAGCCCGGCGCCGACCGCTATACTGCGCAGTGCATCCCGAATGGCCGAATTTGCGGCGACGCCGCCCGCCACCACCAGCGCCGTCGCTTCGGGCATGACGGCCAGCGCAAGGCGCGTGCGGTCGGTCAGGCAATCGACAACCGCGGCTTGAAAGCTCGCGGCGAGGTCGGCGGAGGCTGGCAACGACTTGTCGGGTGCGGCAGCCCAGGCGCGCAGCACGGCGCTTTTCAGCCCGGCGAAGCTGAAATGCGGTTCGTCGGTGTTGAGCAACGGCCGCGGCAGTTTGTAGGCGAATGGGTTACCAGTTTTCGCGGCGCGCTCGACTGCCGGTCCGCCGGGGAAACCGAGGCCGAGAATCTTGGCAACCTTGTCGAACGCCTCGCCAGCCGCGTCATCGATTGTCGTCGCCAGCCGTCGGTAACGCCCAACGCCGTCGACCGCGAGCAACTGACAATGCCCGCCCGATACCAGCAGCAGCAGATAGGGAAACTGCAGGCCGCTGTCAGCGAGCCGCGGCGACAGCGCATGGCCTTCGAGGTGATTGATGGCCAGCAGCGGCTTGTTCGCGGCAAAGCTCAGCGCCTTGGCAGTGACCAGCCCGACCATGACGCCGCCGATCAGCCCCGGCCCGGCGGTAGAGGCAATCGCATCGACATCGGCGAGCTTGATGCCAGCCTGCGCCAGCACCGCCTCAACCATCGGCGTCAGCCGCTCGACATGCGCGCGCGCGGCGAGTTCGGGGACTACGCCGCCGAACGGCCGGTGCTCTGCATCCTGCGACGCGACCGCCTGCGCAACGATGGTGCGGTCGGCGCGGACCAGTGCCACGGCGGTTTCATCGCAACTCGATTCGATGCCCAGAATGAGCGCGCTCACAGCACCGCCACCAGCTCGAAGCGTTCGCACCACAGCCACATCTCGGTCGCGAAATGGCCGTCGCCTTCGAAAAACTGGCGATGTCCGGCCCGCCATGCGGCAAGCGACCGGTCATCCTCGCCTTCAAGCCAGGCGAATTCGGCGCTGACTTGATCGTACCGGCATTTTTCGAGCGACGACGTCCGCAACACTGCGCGCGGCGTGCGCGCGCCGTCGAGCACCACCCAGCAGGCACCCACCGCGCTGCCCTTTAGCCCTTCGCGGGCATCCCAGCACGTAGCTGTCTTAGTACCCGCCAGCACCAACGCCAGCAGTGCGTCGGCAAGCGCCGGATCTGCCGGGGCAGCAGTATCGCCGAAGGCAAAGCTTGGTAGCGTCGCCCAGTCGGTGGGCGGCGCGTTGCCGGGTGCGCGGGGTGTCGTGTCACTTGCCATTATCCAGCGCGTCTAGCAGAAGGCATGCGATGACTGAAATGCTCAAACTAGGCACACGTGGATCACCGCTGGCGCTGGTGCAGGCGCGGCTGGTGGCCGCAGCTTTGGCGGCTGCGCACGGTTGGCGCGAGGACGCCGTCGAAATCGTCACGGTGGTGACCACCGGCGACCGCGTGCAAGACCGGCCGCTCGCCGAAATTGGCGGCAAGGCGCTTTGGACAAAGGAGCTCGATGCCGCGCTGCTCGATGGCCGTGTCGACCTTGCGGTGCATTCGATGAAGGACGTCGAAACCGAACTCGCGGCGGGCGTGGTGCTCGGGCCGATGCTGCCGCGCGCCGATGTCCGCGACCGGCTGATCGGCGCGACCAGCATCGACGCACTACCGCACAGCGCGCGACTCGGTACGTCGAGCCCGCGCCGCGCCGCGCAGTTGCTGGCGTTGCGCCCCGATTTGCTGGTGTCGATGCTGCGCGGCAATGTCGCGACGCGCCTCGCCCGCGTTGCCAACCGCGATATTGATGCAACACTGCTCGCGGCCGCCGGGCTGGCGCGGCTAGGGCATGATGTCGGCACACCCATCCCCATCGAAACGATGCTGCCGGCGGCGTCGCAGGGCGCCGTGGGCACAACATTGCGCGCCAGGGACACCGCGACCGCCGCGCTGCTCGCCGCGATCGATGATGCACCGACATCACAGGCGGTGCGGCTCGAACGCGACTTGCTCGCCGCGCTAGGCGCCGATTGCCACAGCCCGGTGGCGGCGCTCGCGACAATCGACGGCGCGATGGTGCACATGCGCGCCGAGCTGCTCGCCCCCGACGGGCGCGAGCGCGTCTGCGACAGCTTCGCCGAGCCGCTCGATGCCGCCCCCGCTGCGGTGCGTGCGCTAGCGGCACGGCTGCTCGCCGCGGCCAGTCCCGACCTCGCCGCGCGCTTCAACCACTGACCATGCGCGTTTTGGTGACGCGTCCCGAGCCGGCGGCAAGCGCCACCGCGGTGGCGCTCGCCGGTCTCGGCCATGCGGCGTTGCTGGCACCGCTGCTTGTGACTGCGCCGCGACGCTGGGTTGTACCCGCCCATGGGCCGCAGGCGCTGCTCGTGACCAGCGCCAATGCGGTGCGCCATGGCGGTGAAGCCCTGCTGGCGTACCGCGCGCTGCCCGTTTATGCCGTAGGCTCCACGACTGCTGTGGCGCTGCGCGCTGCCGGGTTCGGCGACGTCTGCGACGGCGGCGGCGATGTTGCGGCGGCGCTGGCGACGGCGGATGCCGCAGGCATCTCCACTTTGTTGCATCTCGCGGGTGCCGACCGGACCCGCGCCCAGCTGCCTGCTGGCATGACGGTCGATGTCCGCATCGTCTATGCTGCACGCCGCGCCCGTACGCTGCCTGATGCGGCGCGCATAGCACTGGCGGCAGGCGAAATCGACGTCGTGCTGCTCTATTCGGCACGCAGCGCGCAGGTATTCGCGGCGCTTGCCGACCGTGCCGGTGTGGCGCGCGGGGCGCTGCACGTCGCGGCGCTCAGCGCCAAAGTCGCCGCCGCTGCGGGCAATGGCTGGCGGCATGTCAGCATCGCCGCGACCCCCAACGAAGCTGCGCTCTTTGCGGCGGCGGGGCTGGTGTGCGACAAGGGCTGACGATGGACCCTACCGACACTGACGCCCCCAGCCTGAGCCGGTCGAGCCTCGACCGCATCAACGCGCTGCGTGAACGCCCACTAGCATCGCCACCACCGCGGTCGCGACCGGTGTTGCCGTGGGTCATCAGCGCGGTGCTGCTAGCGTTTGCACTGGGGCTGATTGCCAACCCGTGGTTCGAAACGCGCATCCGCAGCCAGCTGCCGGGGTTTGCCGCGTCGACACTTCCGACAGTCGCCGATCTCGAAGCCCAGCGTGCCGCAACGCTCAAGATCGAACGTCGTGTCGCCGCACTCGAGGCGCAACCGGAAAAGCCCGCCGCAACGGCAGCATTGGCCGGCGGCGATTTCGGTCAGCTGACGTCGCGCATCGGCACGACCAACGCGCGCATCGATGCGGTCAGCACGCAGGTCTCGATGCTGGCAGCACGCGTCGATGCCAGTGCGGCAGCGACGCAAGCGACGCTCGCCAGCGTCGCGCATGACGCCGAAGCGGCGCAGTCAGTGTTGCTGCTCGGGGTGACGCGCCGCGCGCTCGAAAAGGGCGAAAAGCTCGCGGTTGCAGTGCCGAGTGCCGAGGCGGCGCTGCAGTCGCGTTTCGGTGCTGCGCATGCCGAGCCGCTTGCCGCCGTGCTGGCGCTGGGCGCAGCACCGGTGACGTCGCGCAGCCTGGCGCGCGATCTTGCGCAGCTGGCACCTCGGCTGACCGGCGCTGTCGCGCCCGCCGATGCGAGCTGGTGGGACACGTTCACTAACAGCCTGTCGAGCATCGTCCGCGTCCGCGAAACCGGCAGTGCCGCGACCGACCCAGTCGACCGCGTCGCTGCCGCACAGGCCGCGCTGCTCATCGGCAACGTCGATGGCGCGGTCTTGCAGATTGGCGCGCTGCCCGCCGACAAGCGCCGCATCGCCAGCACTTGGCTGAACAACGCGGGGCGGCTGCGCACCGGCATGCGTGGCTTGGCGGTATTGGAAAGTGCGGCGCTGGCGCCGCTGCCGCCGGTCGCCCCCAAGGGCTGATCGAGGCGTCAGGCCGAATAGGCGCGGACGCGGCGCGGCACCAGGGTTAGCGCAGCGCCGGGCAGCAATCCCGTGGGCGGCTCGATCGTCGTCATTTCGATTAATGCGCCGGTTTCAGTCAGGCAATCGAGCGCCGCCATCGGGCCGGTGCGCGTCAGCCGGCGTAGCGTCACCGGTACACCGGGCTGGCCGGCAGCGGCAACATCGAATTCATGTGGTCGGATGAACGCGACGCCAAGGCCATCGCTGGCTGGTGGCGCAGTGTTTTCGATACGGTGGCCGCCGATTTCGACCGCGCCGTTCGCAATCGTGCAATCGAGCTTGTTGGCATTACCGAGGAAGTCGCAGACGAAGGCGCTCGCCGGGCGGTTATAGACCGCGTCGGGCGTGTCGATCTGCTCGATGACGCCGTGGTTCATCACAACCACGCGGTCGGCAAGGTCGAGCGCCTCTTCCTGGTCGTGCGTGACGAACACCGACGTCAGCTTCATCGTCTGGTGGACTTCGCGCAGCCAGCGTCGCAGGTCCTTGCGCACCTTGGCATCGAGCGCCCCGAACGGTTCGTCGAGCAGCAGGATGTTGGGATTGACCGCAAGCGCTCGGGCGAGTGCCACCCGCTGGCGCTGACCGCCCGACAACTGGCTCGGGTAGCGGTCGCCGAGGTGGCCGAGTTGGACGAGGCTGAGCAGTTCATCGACTCGCGCGCTGATCCTTGCCGGCGTCGGCCGCTCGTTGCGGGGTTTGACCGTCAGCCCGAAGCCGACGTTTTCGGCGACCGTCATGTGGCGGAACAGCGCATAGTGCTGGAACACGAAGCCGACAGCGCGCTCGCGCGTCGGCCGCGTCGAGACATCGACGCCGTCGAACCGGATGCTGCCGCTGTCAGGGAATTCGAGCCCCGCCATGATGCGCAGAAGCGTCGTCTTGCCCGATCCCGACGGTCCGAGCAGCGCGAGGAACTCGCCCGGCTGAGCTTCGAGGCTGACGTCATTGAGCGCGGTGAACGCGCCGAAATGCTTGACGATGTTATGGGCTGAAACCGTCATGTTTTCCTCAATGACCGCTGACGTGCAGCTGGTCGCGGTAGCGCCATTCGAGCAGCGTCTTGATCGCCAGCGTCACCAGCGCGAGCCCGGCGAGCAGTGTGGCTACCGCGAACGCCGCGACGAAGTTGTATTCGTTGTACAGGATTTCGATGTGCAGCGGCATGGTGTTGGTCAGCCCGCGAATATGCCCCGATACCACCGAAACCGCGCCGAATTCACCCATCGCGCGGGCATTGCACAGCAGCACGCCGTAAAGCAGCCCCCAACGGATATTGGGCAAGGTGACGCGCGTAAACGTCTGCCAGCCGCCGGCGCCGAGTGAAATTGCGGCTTCCTCGTCCTCTCGGCCCTGCTCCTGCATAAGCGGGATGAGCTCGCGCGCTACGAACGGAAAAGTCACGAACATCGTCGCGAGCACAATGCCAGGGACCGCGAAGATGATCTGCCAGTCATGAGCCTGCAGCCATGGCCCAAGCCAGCCCTGCAGGCCGAAGACCAGCACATAGACGAGCCCTGACACCACCGGCGACACCGAAAACGGCAGGTCGATCAGCGTGATCAGCAGCGATTTGTAGCGGAACTCGAACTTGGTGATCGCCCAGGCGGCGCTAATGCCGAAGACGATGTTGAGCGGCACCGCGATAGACGCCACTAGTAACGTCAGCTTCATTGCGGCAATGGCATCGGGCTCGACGATGCCCGCAACATAGGCGTCCCAGCCCTTGCGGAAGGCTTCGAAGAACACTGCCGCCAGCGGCAGCGCGAGGTTCAGCACCAGGAAGCCAAGCGCCAGCCCGATCAACAGCCAACGCATCCAGCGCGGCTCGGTGGTGGAAACGCTGCGACTCATGCGGCCATCCTGCGCCGGCTCCAGCCCTGCAACAGGTTGATCGCGAATAGCATTGCGAAGGACGCCAGCAACATCGTCACGGCAATCGCTGTCGCACCCGGGACATTATATTGTTCGAGTTGCATGACGATGAGCAGCGGCGCGATTTCGGACTTGTACGGCATGTTCCCGGCGATGAATATCACCGAGCCATATTCACCAACCGCGCGCGCAAACGCCAGTGCGAAGCCCGTCGCCAGCGCCGGCAGGATCGCCGGCCAGATGACGCGCGCAAAGGTCTGCCAGCGCCCGGCGCCGAGGCTGGCGGCGGCCTCCTCGACTTCGGGGCCAAGGTCGGCGAGCACCGGCTCGACCGTCCGCACCACGAACGGCAGCCCGATGAAGGTCAGCGCCACGACGACGCCAAGCGGCTGGAACGCCACCTTGATGCCGTACGGGGCGAGCAATGAGCCGATCCAGCCGTTGGGCGCATAAAGCGCGGTCAATGCAATACCTGCCACCGCCGTCGGCAGCGCAAACGGCAGGTCGACTAGCGCATTGACCAGGCGTTTGCCGGGAAATTCGTAGCGCACCAGCACCCAGGCGACGATCAACCCGAACACGGCGTTGATCGTAGCGGCGATGGCAGCAGCACCGAAGCTCAGGCGGTAGGCATAGAGCGCGCGCTTCGACAGCGCGACTTCGGCGAAGGCTTCGAAGCCCATCCCGGCGGACTTGATGAATACCGCCGATAGCGGGATGAGCACGATGACGCTGAGGTAGAAGACGGTAAAGCCCATTGTCAGCCCGAAACCGGGCATGATCGAGCGTTCGACCATGCCGCGCGGCGCGCGCGCGCGCGCTGTTTGAAGCGCCACGGCCGTCAAAGTTTGCCCCTAATTGCCACGCGCACCGGCCTCGGCCGAGCGCAGCACGAACATTGAACCTCGGCGCATCGCAGCCCTTCCGAATCGGCACCCCATGATGGCGTTACCTAAGCCCAGCGAGTTGCTGGGCAATAGCGAAATGCTTGGCCGGCCCCAAGCTTGGGTTTGCCGTGCCCACACGCCGAGCCGCTCAGGCAGCTTCGCGCTGTTCCAGAATGTCGGCGAGCGTCTTGCTGTCGAGGATACTGGCGGTCGATTCGCGCACCGTCAGCATGACCTTGCGGATCGCGCAGGTGGCTTCGTCGAAACAGTCGGCGCACGGCTGGTAGGCGGTTACGCTGACGCATGGCACCAACGCCAGCGGGCCTTCGATCAGCCGGATGATCTCGCCGAAACTGATTTTCTGCGGCACCCGCGCCAAACGGTAGCCGCCTAGCTTGCCACGATAGCTTTCGACCAGCCCACCGTTGCGCAGTTCGAGCAGAATGGCTTCGAGAAACTTGCGCGGCAGCTTCTGGTCAGCGGCAATCGTGCTGATCGGCACCGGCGCGACACTTTCGGCGCGGGCCAGGAAGATCAGCGCGCGCAGCGCATAGCGAGAACGTTGGGTCAACATGATACGCCCGCGTATTGCACCGGCCGGGCCCTCAAAACAACCCCTTCCTACCACATAGGCGATTGACTTGCGCGACCATGCTGTCAAGCTTTCGGCAGGGGGAAATTCATGAACGAAACTGTTGCCACGACGCGCGGCGTACGACCGCCGGCGTTTGCTCTGCTCTACATGGCATGGGGGCTTTGCAGCGGCTTTCTGACCATCGCGCTGGGGTATGAACTGGCGCAGGCCGGGGTCAGCGTTGCGGCGATTGCCGGGCTGGTCGGGCTGTTCCTGTTCCCGCAATCCGCGAAGCTGCTGATCGGTCCGGTCATCGATGTCAGCCTGACCGTCAAGCATTGGTACTGGTTGGCGACCTTCGCCACGCTCGCGGCGCTCGCCGGCATTGCGGTGACCCCGCTGGTGACGGCGTCGATGCCGCTATTGTCGGCGCTCAGCCTGCTGCTGGGCATAGCCACGGCGGTGTCGGCAACTGCGACGACGGCGCTGATGGCGCAGACCAACCCGGTTAGCGAGCGCGGCGCAGTTGCGGGCTGGCAACAGGCCGGGCAACTCGGCGGCCAGGGAGTTGGCGGCGGCGCCGGGCTATGGCTGGCGCAGCACGGCGCCGGCGTCGAGGGTGCGGCACTGCTGATGGCGGCGATCATCCTGTTCGCAGCGCTGCCGATGCGGCGCGTGCGGCTGCCGGAGCGGCAGGCAGGACTCAGGCTCGGGACGCAGTTCGCCGCGCTCGGCCGGACGCTGCTGGAGATCTTGCGAACGCGCAAAGGCGCATTGGCGCTGATGCTGTCGATGACCCCGGTCGCGCTGGCAGCGTCAGCGAATTTGTGGAGCGCGGTTGCCGATGACTGGGGCGCGTCCGCCGATCTAGTGGCGCTGACCACCGGCGCACTCGGCGGCGTGGCCAGTATCCCCGGCGCTCTGTTCGGCGGCTATCTTGCCGACCGCTATCCGCGCCGTGCGGTATTCGTCGGCTGCAGCTTTGTCAGCGCCGTCGGGTTGCTGGTGATGGCACTGGCGCCGCACACGCCGGGTTGGTTCGGCACTATGGTGCTGGTCAATGCGATGCTGACCGGCGCGGCCTGGGCGGCGATCGGCGCGGTGTGCTTCGAATGCCTCGGCAGTGTCGGCGCTGCAACGATGGGTGCGACGTTTTCGAGCGCCGCCAACCTGCCGGTGCCGGTGGTGACGATGATCGTCGGCGCGGTACAGACGCGCTACGGCTCGACCAACATGCTGCTCGCCGAAGCGGGCATCGGCATCGTCGGGTTGGCGCTGGCATGCCTAGTGATCTGGCTGTCGCGGCCGGCGCCGGAGCGCAATCCCCACCCTGCAACTTGACATTCCGCGCCGTCACGTCCATATGCCGCACTGCGTAAGCGTGGCCAAGGTGCCGCTGCTCGAACGATGTGCGTGATCAGGCGAAACCGCCTCGACATCGTTCTCATGCGCACTCCCCACCCGGGCTGCCCTTATCATGCGGGTCGTCGAAAAGACCCCCCGCGACCTCCGCACCATTTCGGTGCAGGCGTCGCATGTGCATTTTGCACGCGACCAGAAAGTACCAAATTGACTCAATTTTCCGATTTCGGCCTCGCCGAACCGATTGCCAAGGCGCTTGCTGCCGAAGGCTATCACACCCCGACGCCGATTCAGGCGCAGGCTATCCCGTCCGTGATGACCGGTCGCGACCTGTGCGGCATCGCGCAGACGGGCACCGGCAAAACCGCGGCGTTCGCGCTGCCGACGCTGCACCGCCTGTCGCTGCAACCCAAGTCGCCGACGCGCGGCTCGGTGCGCTGCCTCGTGCTAGCGCCGACGCGTGAACTCGCCAGCCAGATCGCCGACAGCTTCCGCGCCTATGGCCGCTTCATGCGGCTATCGGTCAACGTCGTGTTCGGTGGCGTGCCGATCAACAAGCAGATTCGCGATGCCGGCCACGGCGTCGATATCATGGTGGCAACGCCGGGCCGGCTGATCGACCTCATCGACCGCGGTGCTGTCGACCTGCGCAAGGTCGAAGTGCTGGTGCTCGACGAAGCCGACCAGATGCTCGACCTCGGCTTCATCCATGCGCTGAAGCGCATCGTGCAGATCCTGCCGAAGGCGCGCCAGACTTTGTTCTTCTCGGCAACGATGCCGCGCACCATCGAAGACCTCGCCAGCCGCTTCCTGACCGATCCGGTCAAGGTGTCGGTCAAGCCGGCGGCGACCACCGCCGAGCGCGTCGAGCAATGGGTGTGCTTCGTCAACCAGTCCGAAAAGCCGGCGCTGCTGCAAAGCGTGCTGCGCGGTGAAGGCGTCGAACGTTCGCTGGTATTCACCCGCACCAAGCACGGCGCCGATCGCGTCGTCCGCCAGCTTGGCAATGCCGGCATCGTTGCCGAGGCGATCCACGGCAACAAGAGCCAGGGCCAGCGCGAGCGCGCACTCGATGCGTTCAAGCGCGGCAACTGCAAGGTGCTAGTCGCCACCGACATCGCCGCCCGCGGCATCGATGTCGACGGCGTCAGCCACGTCATAAACTATGAACTGCCGAACGTTCCCGAAAGCTATGTCCACCGCATCGGCCGCACCGCACGTGCCGGCGCCACCGGCCAGGCCATCGCGTTCTGCGCCGATGACGAGCGGCCGTTCCTGCGCGACATCGAAAAGCTGACGCGCATCAAGGTCGATATGCTGCCGCTGCCCGCCGATTTCCGTGCGCTGGTGTCGGCAACTGCCGCCCGCGAAAAGGCCGCACCTCCGCCGCCGCGTGAAGAACGCGATCCGCGCAGCATGGCCGGCCGCCGCCCCGGTGGCGGTGGTGGCCAGGGCAAGGGCCGCTACGGCAGCGCCAAGCCGGCGCGCGACCCGCGCGTGGTGGTGAACCCGATTCGCTCGCGCGGTCCGCGCTAAGCGCTTCGTCACATCGAAAAAGCGGGGCGCGCGACTTTACGTTGCGCGCCCCTTTTTTTTCATGGCTTGGCCGCCGGCTGAAATTGCGTGTGCAGCACCTCGCGTGCCGATTGCAGCGGTTCAGGGCTTAACTGGATGCCGCCGCTGACCGGGTTGTCGAGGTCGAGCGTCACCATGATCGACACCGTGGTCAGCACGAACAATATCGTCGAAGCGCTGCGGTGGCGCGTCCGCACATTCCCCATGATATAGCCGAGCGTGAACGCGGTGATCAGCGAATAGATGGTCAGCGCCTGCATGACCTCGGCAGGCACACGCGCGACACGCGACGAGCGCCTGTCGGCCTGCGTGTCGACGATCCGCGCCATCGGTTCGGCCACCAGCAATACCGTCGTCGAGCCGCGCTGGTCGGCGGTAGCGCGCAACATCGTCCGCCATAGATCGACATGCTTGTTCTTCGAGGCTTCGTCATAGGCGGCGATCTTGGCGCGGTCGCCACCGCTTTTGAAATAGCTCAACCGGATATCGACATATTCGCGCAACTGGTTGCCGAGTTCGTCGCGGCCGGGATTGTTGAGCAACTGTGACTGCAGATAGGTCTGCACGATGGCATTGGCTTCATCGACGACCAGCTGGCGCCGGTCCTCATAGCGGCCCTGCGCCATTTCGAAGGTGAAGGCGATCATCAGCGCCAACAGCCCGAGCGCGGCGGCGAGCACATGCATCTCCTCGCCGGCCTCGTGCTCGGCGCCGCTCTTGACCACCGAGCGGTGGTGCCAGAAGAATCCGAGCTCGCAGGCGATGAGTTGCAGGATCAGGAACCCGGTTCCCAATATCCATGACGGTGTGGTCTGGAGCATGTCTCCAAACCCATGAATCGGCATCATATTACGTGTTTTCCGGTGCTGGCGGGGCCTAGGCGCCGCGCGACTTGAGCAAGTCGCGGATCTCGGTCAGCAGCACGACGTCCTCGGGCGTGGCGGGCGCCGGCGGCGCTTCGGCGGGCTTTATGGCCTTGTTGGCGACGCGCACCAGCATGAAGATGACGAACGCCAGGATCAGGAAGTTGATCACCGCGGTCAGGAAGCTGCCGTAGCCGAGCAGCACGACGCCGGCCTTTTTGAGCGCGGCATAGTCATCGGGCGACCCCGCATAGGCGGCGGGAATGGCGCTTAGCCGAATGAAATTACTGCTGAAATCAATGCCGCCGGTGATCGCGCCGATGACCGGCATGATGATGTCGTCGGTCAGCGAGGCGACGATCTTGCCGAATGCCGCGCCGATGATGACCGCGACCGCGAGGTCGAGGACGTTGCCGCGCGAGATGAATGCCTTGAATTCCTGAATCATGTTGCCACCCCAGTTGTTTGCCGAGCCACGACTATCTATATTCGTTTCTGGCTCGCAGTAAATGCAATCAACGGTCGTTTCCGGTGCGCCGGACGAACAGGGAGAAGTCGGACGATGTCGATATTTGCCACCCGCACCGCACGCATCGCCGTGCCATTGGCTCTGACGCTCGCGCTTGCCGGTTGCGGCGTCAACACCATCCCGACCAAGGAAGAAGCCGCCAAGGCCGCGTGGGCACAGGTTGAAAACCAGTACCAGCGCCGCGCCGACCTTATCCCCAACCTTGTCGCCACCGTGCAGGGCGCGGCGAAGCAGGAACAGGCGACGCTGACCGCAGTCATCGATGCGCGCGCTAAGGCGACGCAGGTCACCGTCGATCCGACGAAGCTCAGCGACCCGGCAGTTATGGAGCAATATCAGGCCGCGCAAGGCAATCTGTCGAGCGCGCTTGGCCGCTTGCTGGTCAGCGTCGAAAAGTACCCCGAGCTGAAGTCGAACGAGGGCTTCTTGCAGCTGCAGTCGCAGCTCGAGGGCACCGAAAACCGCATCACCATCGCGCGGCAGGACTATAACACCGCGGTGCAGGATTATAACACGACGATCCGCACTTTCCCCGACATGATCGGCGCCAAGGTCATCTATGGCTCGAAGCCGCTGCAGCCGTTCAAGGCGACCACGGTCAACGCCGAAGTCGCCCCGAAAGTGAGCTTTGACACCCCAGCCAAATAGTCCCGTCGGTTTCGGGCAGGCTACGCCCGCCGCAACACCTTGGCGTGCGGCGGGGCTGATGCTGTGCGTGCTGTTGCTGTGGCTGATGTCGAGCATTGCGCTGGCGGCACCGACGTTTCCGAAACTGACCGGGCGCGTCGTTGACGACGCGCAGGTGTTGCCGCCCGAGGTCGAGGCGGCCCTGACGCAGAAGCTCGCCGCGCTCGAAGCCGCCAATGGCACCCAGCTGGTCGTGGTGACGCTGCCCGACCTCAAGGGCTATGACATCGGCGACTATGGCTACCAGCTCGGCCGCGCCTGGGGCATCGGCCAGAAGGGCACCAACAATGGTGCGTTGCTGATCGTCGCGCCGACCGACCGCAAGGTCCGCATCGAGGTCGGCTACGGGCTTGAACCGGTGCTCACCGACGCACTGACCAACCGCATCATCCGCAACGACATCATTCCGCAGTTCAAGGCCGGCAACATTCCCGCCGGCGTTGTCGCGGGCACCGATGCGCTGATCGCGCAACTGCAATTGCCACCAGAGGCCGCCAAGGCCGCAGCGGCGAAGGCCGGTGCCGCTGCGCCTGCCGACGCCGGTTTCTCGCCGGTGGCACTGTTCTGGCTCGCGCTGATCATCCTGTGGATTTTTGTCGCCATCAAGCGTTCGAAGCGCGGCCGCCGCATGGGCGGTGTGCCACCGGTCGTCATCTGGGGCCCAGGCACCGGCGGCTGGGGCCGTGACAATGGCCGCAGCAACGGCTGGGGCGGCGGCGGTTTCGGTGGCGGTGGCGGCTGGGGCGGTGGCGGCGGTTTTGGCGGCGGTGGCGGCGGCTTCGGCGGCGGCGGTTCGTCGGGGAGCTGGTAATGCCGTTTTCAGATGTCGAACGCGCGGCCATCGCCAGCGCCATTGCCCAGGCCGAGCTCAAGACCAGCGGCGAAATCGTCTGCATCGTCGATGAAAAGCCGCATCGCTACATCGGCACGACTTTGACGGTGGCGGCGCTGCTCGCGTTCGTGCTGCCGCTGGCCGCGGTGCTGCTTGGCGCCGATCCGGCGCGGCTGATCCCGCTTGATGTGTGGAGCACCGACGACCTGCGGCTCGACATGGTGCGCGGCTTCGAAGCCTATGCGCTTGTGCAGCTGCTGATATTTCTGGGGCTGGCGGCTTTGCTGTGGTGGACCCGCCTCGGCGCCTGGCTGACCCCGACACCGATCAAACGCGATCGTGTGCATCATCAGGCACTGGCGCAGTTCCGGGCGCGCGGCCTTGAACGTACCCGCGACCGCACCGGCGTGCTGATCTTCGCCTGCATGGCCGACCGTATTGCCGAAGTCGTTGCCGATGCGGCTATCTACGAACGCGTCGAGCCCGAATTCTGGGGCAGCACCATCGTTGCACTGCTCGACGGCATCAAGGCCGGCCGCACCGCCGACGGGCTTGTCGCCGCCGTCGGCCACGCCGGTGGGGCGCTTGCCGCGCATTTCCCACCGCGCGCCGACGACAGTGACGAGCTACCGAACCATCTGATCGAGCTTTAGGCCGCACGGCCCTTTTTGAGCGCCGCAGCGGTTTCGGCAATGTGCTTGCCCTGGAAGCGCGCACCGTTGAGGTCGACCTTGCTGGGCTGACGCGAGCCGTCACCGCCGGCAATGGTCGTGGCGCCATAAGGCGAACCGCCGACGATTTCGGCGAGCGACATCTGTTCCTGGAAGCTGTACGGCAGTCCGGCAATCAACAGGCCGTGGTGCATCAGCACGTTGATCGTCGCCAGCAGCGTCGATTCCTGCCCGCCATGCTGTGTCGCGGTCGAGGTAAAGACGCCGCCGACCTTGCCGATCAGCTTGCCCTGGAACCACAGCGCGCCGGTCTGGTCGAGGAAGTTCTTCATCTGCGCCGCCATGTTGCCGAAGCGGGTCGGCGTACCAATGATGATCGCGTCATAGTCGGCGAGTTCGTCGACGGTGGCGACAGGCGCGGCCTGATCGGTCTTGAAATGCGACGCGGCTGCGACTTCGGCCGGCACGATTTCGGGTACACGCTTGACCGTCGCGCTGACGCCGTCGACGCTGGCGGCACCTTCGGCGACGGCGTGCGCCATCGTTTCGATATGGCCGTAGCTGGAATAGTAGAGCACGAGAACTTTGGTCATTTACAGTCTCCTGATAGGGTTTCCACGATTTATGCGTTGCAGTGATTGCGACAAAGAGACTTGCACGCGAATATTCTTTGCGTAATTTGCAACAATGACGGGCCGGTTCGAAGATATGGAAGCGTTCGTGGCGGTGGCGGGCGCGGGCAGCTTCACTGCTGCCGCCGCGCGGCTTGGTGGCTCGACATCGCAACTGTCACGACGCGTTACCGAACTTGAAACGCGGCTCGGCGCGCGTTTGTTCCATCGCACGACACGCACGCTGGCGCTGACTGAGGCGGGTGCGGCCTATCTCGAAGCGGCAACACGGTTGCTCGACGATGCCCGCGCCGCCGAGGAAGCGGTGGCCGGCCTGCGCGGCGCTTTGACCGGCACCATCAGGCTGTCGGCGCCATTGGCATTCGGCACCGGCCATCTGGCGCCAGTCCTTTACGACTTCATGGCGCGGCACCCGGCGCTCAATATCGATCTGCTGCTCGATGACCGCAGCGTCGACCTCGTCGGCGAAGGTGTCGACCTTGGCCTGCGGGTCAGCGTGACGATGGCCGATTCGGGATTGATCTCGCGGGTGTTGCGGCCGGTCACGCGCGTTATCGTCGGCAGTCCGGCGTATCTAGATGCGCATGGCCGCCCCGACCGGCCTGAGGCGCTGACCGCGCACCCCTGCCTGCTGTACCGCAACCTGCCCGTGGCCGACCAATGGCGTTTCGCCACGCCCGACGGCTTCCGGCAGTTTCGCGGCCCCGAACGCCTGCGCGCCGACAATGGCACGGTGATGCTCGGCGCTGCCATCGCAGGGCTGGGACTCGCAGAACTCCCCGATTTCATCGTCAGCAAGGCGCTCGCCGATGGTCACCTCGAACTACTGCTGCCCGATCATTGCCTGCAGACCTCGGCGCTGCGGCTGGTCTATCCGCCGGCCGGGCGACTGTCAGCAAAGGTTCGGGCGCTCGCCGATTTCCTGGCCGAGCGCTTTGCGGTACCGGCGGCCTTATGACGCGCGGCCATAATCTCAAGCCGATGCTGATCGGCGCCGGTGGTCTGGCATTCCTTTGCGCGATGGATGCGGTCATCAAATATCTCAACCGCGATCATGCGGTGCTGATTGTGGTGATCGGTCGCTATCTGCTCGGCACCGCGCTAGCAATGGTGGTATGGTGGGGCGCCGGTCGCCCGCGGCTGACGCGCGAGATGTGGCCGGCGCATCTGCTGCGCGGCGCGATGATCGCGGCGTCAGCGTTCCTGTTCTATTGGTCGCTGACGGTGCTGACGCTCGCCGAAGCGATCACGCTGTCGTTCACCGCGCCGCTGCTGACCCCACCGCTCGCCTGGGCGATGCTCGGCGAAAAGATGCGCTGGCAGAACTTCGCCGCCGGCATACTCGGCTTCATCGGCGTGCTGGTCGCGGTGCAGGGTGCCGACATCCGCGGCGAGACACGCTTGCTCGGACTCGCTGCCGTCAGCGGTGCGGCGCTGACCTATGCCGTGGCGCTGGTGTTGCTGCGCGCGCGTGCCGCCGCCGACGGCTCGGTAGTGGTGACGCTGATGGGTGCGATGGTGCCGCTGCTGATGTTGACGCCGGCGCTGGTGTTCCTGCCGCCCGAACTGCGCGTCATGCCGGCACTTACGGCGCTGCCATGGTTCGTGCTGCTCGGCCTGCTCGGAAACCTCGGCGTCCAGCTGCTCAGCCGCGCCTATGCCCGCGCCGACGCCCAGACGCTGGCGCCGATCGAATTCACCGCGCTGCCTTGGGCGGCGCTGTTCGGCTGGGCGTTCTTCGGTGAAGGCGTCGCGCCGGCAATCTGGCTCGGCGGCGGCATCATCGCCGCCGCCTGCCTGTGGTCATCACGCGCCGCTGCGCCGGCGCATTGAAACAAGGGCCTCGGGCGGTGCAGGGACTAGTCCCTACACTCCAAAGTATGCGGGCGCACTAATCGGATGCAGGGCCAAGGACCTGCCCGCCGGAGGCTCTTAACTAGGCTGCCGCGCTCGGGCGCGCCTTGACGCGTTCGAACCACGCCTTGACCCACTTCGCCTCGTCGGGGATCGGCTGGCCAACTTCAGCGCCGAATGCCATGAATGCGAACAGCAGGATGTCGGCGAGTGTGAAACGGTCGCCGCAGACGAACTGGCGGCCGTCGAGTTCCTTGTCGAGCCACAGCAACTTGTGGCGCGCCAGCGCCTTGAGTTCTTCGGCGGCTTCGGGGCTGACCAGCTTCATGCGTGGTTCGAACAGTCCGCGGCCTTGCGATGCGCGGAAGCCGTTGGTCATCGGTTCGAGGATGCCGAGGTCGATGCGGCGCGTCCACATACGCGTTTCGGCGCGCTCCTCGGGGGTTGAGCCGATCAGCGCCGGGGTCGGGTGCAGTTCTTCGAGATAGTCGGCGATGACGGTGATTTCGGCGATGAACTTGCCGGTGTCGAGTTCGAGCGCCGGCGTGGTGCCGGTCGGGTTGCGCGCCATATGCGCCGGCTGGCGGTTTTCACCGGCGAGCAGATCGACGCTGACGGTCGGCAGGGTCAGGCCCTTTTCGGCTGCGAACATGCGTACGACGTGTGGGTTGGGGCCGATCGAGTTGTAGAATTTCATGTCAGTCTCTCCCAAGGTTTGATCACAGTTAGGGGGCGCGCGCGCAGCGCGTCAAGCCGCAGGTCGCAATCATGACTTGGCAAACCGCGCACCGCGCGCCTAGCAGGGGCTATGACTGAACCTTCGATCCCGCGCCGCGACTTTGCGCTGCTGTTCACCGTGCTGCTGGTCGTGGCAGCGGGCAACACCGCGCTGCAGTCGGTGCTGCCGGCGATAGCGCGCGAAATCCACATCCCCGACATGCTGGTCGCGATCATCTTCTCGTTCTCGGCGCTGCTGTGGACGTTTTCGGCGCCCTATTGGGCGCGTCAGTCGGACATCCGCGGCCGCAAGCGGCTGATGCTGATCGGTGTTGCCGGGTTCGGCGTGTCGATGCTCGGCTGCGCCTTTGTCATCCTCGCCGGGTTGAAGGGCCTGCTGATTCCGGTCGTCACCTTTGCACTGTTCGCCGGTTTGCGCAGCCTGTTCGGCATCTTCGGTTCGGCCGCCAATCCGGCGAGCCAGGCCTATGTCGCAGCGCGCACCGAGGCGCACGAACGCACCACTGCGCTGGCTACATTGAGCTCGGCGTTCGGGCTCGGCACCATTCTCGGGCCGGCGGTGGCGCCGTTCTTCGTGCTCGGAATTTTTGGGTTGTCGGGGCCGCTGTTCGCTTTTGCCGCGATAGCGCTGGTCGTACTTGTGACCGTGCGGCGGTTGTTGCCCGACGACGACCCGACGAACGCGCCGATGGTCGATCCCGGCGGCATCCACCACGGCGCCTTGTCGAGCATGCCGACAATCGGCGGCTCTGGCACCGGCGCCAGCGCTGTGGCGGCCGATATCGGGCGCCGCGCCGCGCTGTCATGGCGCGACCGCCGCATCTTTCCGCTGATGGCGTTTGGCTTTGCGATGGGCAGCATCCAGGCGGCGACCGGTCAGGCGCTGGGATTCCTGATCATCGACCGGCTCGGCGGCAATGCAGCGGAAGCGCAGAAGTTCATCGGCATCGCGCTGATGGCCGGTGCCGGCGCGACGCTGCTGGCGCAATGGGGGCTGATCCGCATGCTGCGCATGTCGCCGGGCACGTTGATGCGCTGGGGTGCCGGCCTCGCGGCGCTGGGCACCTTCGGCATTGCCATGTCGAGCGACTATCACGGTATTGTCGTGGCGTTCGCGCTGACCAGTCTTGGCTACGGCTTTGCACGGCCGGGGTTCACCGCAGGCTCGTCATTGCTGGTCGAGCCGCATGAACAGGGCGCGGTCGCGGGTGCGGTCACCTCGGTCAACGGCGCCTGCTTCGTGCTGGCGCCGGCTGTCGGCATCGGGCTTTACCAGCTCGCGCCGTCGCTCCCCTATTGGATCGGCGCGGCGCTGCTCGTCGGTGCGCTGGCGTATACGTTGCTTAACCCGGTGATGCGGCGCGACTGGGACGTTATGACCGATGCGCAAGACGACAGCCTGACGCCCTAGGCAAAACGCCGGCGGCTCGGCATAAGCACCATAAAATCCAACCGACTCTGGGGAGTGTCGATGACCACCAACTGGCCTGCCATGTCGATTGCCGAGGCGCATGCGCTGCTCACCGCGCCGGGAATGCCGCTTGAAATGGAAACCGTGGTCATTCGCGGCCGCCCGACGCGGACGTGGAAGAACGCACCGCCGACGCTGCGCGACGTGTTCATCGCCGGCCGGGCGCACGACGACAAGATTTTTCTGGTGCACGAGGACGAGCGCGTCAGCTTCGAAGCCTTCGCGCGCGCGACGCTCAGGCTGGCGGCGCAATTGCAGGCCGACGGCGTCGTCAAGGGCGACCGCGTCGCGGTGGTAATGCGCAACCTGCCCGAATGGCCGGTGGCGTTCTTTGCGGCCACGCTGTGCGGCGCGATCGTCACACCGCTCAATGCGTGGTGGACGGGTGCCGAGCTTGAATACGGCTTGTCCGACTCAGGCACCAAAGTGCTGCTTGTCGACGCCGAACGACTAGCGCGGCTGACCGAGCACCTGCCCAATTGCCCGAGCCTCGAACGCATCTATGTGACGCGCACCGGAGATGATTTCGGGCCCGAAGGCGGCAATCCGCTGATCCAGCGGCTCGACAGCGTCATAGGCGCGCCTGACAGCTGGGGCGGGTTGCCAGCGGGCGGGCTGCCCGATGTCGCGATCGAGCCCGAAGACGATGCGACGATTTTCTACACCAGCGGCACCACCGGCAAGCCCAAGGGCGCGCTCGGCACGCATCGCAACATCGTCTCGAACATCATGGCGAGCGCCTCGTCGGCGGCGCGTTCGTATCTGCGCCGCGGCGAAACCCCGCCCGAGCCCGACCCCGGCGCGCCGCAGAAGGGCACGTTGATCAGCGTGCCGTTCTTCCACGCCACTGGCTGCCACGCCATCCTGTCGCCGTCACTGTTCGCCGGCGCCAAGCTGGTGATGATGCGCAAATGGGACGTGCCGCGCGCGATGGAGCTGATCGAGCGCGAGCGCATCACCGGTGCCGGCGGCGTGCCGACGATCGCCTGGCAGATCATAGAACACCCCGACCGCGCCAAATATGACCTGTCGAGCCTTGAGAGCGTTTCCTATGGTGGCGCGCCATCGGCACCCGAACTGGTGCGCCAGATTAAGGCGAACTGGCCCAAGGCGCTGCCCGGCAATGGCTGGGGCATGACCGAGACCAGCGCGACCTTTACGCACCATCAGGCCGAAGATTACGAGAACCGCCCCGAAAGCTGCGGCCCGGCGGTCGCGGTATGCGACCTGCGCGTCACCGACCCCGACGGCAAAGTCCTGCCGCCAAATTCGGTCGGCGAAATCTGGGGCTTCGGGCCCAACGTGGTGAAGGGCTATTGGAACAAGCCCGAAGCCAGCGCCGCGACATTCGTCGACGGATGGGTGCGCACCGGCGATATTGGCCGCATCGATGACGAAGGATTCCTGTTCATCATGGACCGCGCCAAGGACATGCTGATCCGCGGCGGCGAGAACATCTATTGCGTCGAAGTCGAAGCGGCGCTGTACGAGCACCCCGCTGTCATGGACGCCGCCATCGTCGCACGGCCGCACCACAGCCTCGGCGAGGAACCTGCCGCGGTCGTCACACTCAAGACCGGCGCGACTGCCGACGCCGAAGAGTTGCGCGCCTTCGTCGCCGCACGATTGGCGGCGTTCAAGGTGCCGGTAGAGGTGCGCTTCTGGGACGGCCCGCTGCCGCGCAACGCCAACGGCAAGATTTTGAAGACCGAGCTCAAGGCGCTGTTCGCGACCGCCGCCTAGGCGCTGCGCGCCACCAGTGCCGCGAGCCGGTTGATGTCGGCGACATAATCCGCCTCGCGGCCGCCGGCGTGCTTGAGGCCGTCAGCGGCCTTGGTGACCATGCGCGCTAGCGCGGGCGCGTCGCCGGCGCCGGCGGCGGACAGGCGTTCGATCAGCAGGGCGCGAAAGCGCGCTTCGATGTCGGCGTGCAGGTCCATCGTCAGCGCGGTGCCTTCGCTGAGAATTTCGGCACCGTGCGGCGAGGCGGCGAGCAAGCGGAACAGCCCGAGGTCTTTGGCCAGCAACGCCGCCGCCAACCCCTGCCCGACCGGCGTGCCCGGCGGCCATGCCGCCACAGCAGCGGCGAAACTGGCTTCGAGCATCGCGCCGGCCAAGTCGGCAAACACTGCCGCCTTGTTGGGATGCAGCAGATAGAGCGCCGGCCGCGACATGCCTGCGGCGGCCGCGAGGTCGGCCATCGAGGTGCGGCGGAAGCCGTAGCGCGCGAACACATCGAGCGCGGCTTCGCGGACGCGGGCGCGGCGCTGGGCATCAGGGGTCAATTCAATGTTTGACATATTAGACATGATTTGTCAGTTTGTATCCAGTTCATCGCGCCGCGCCTAGCGGTTTCATCGCACTCATTCACCGGAGCAACACAAATGGCAAGCAAGGGTCGGGTCCTCGTCACCGGAGCGTCGGGCTATATCGCCGGCTTCGCCATCCAGCAGCTGCTGCGCGACGGCTGGAGCGTGCGCGGCACCGTGCGCAACCCCGCCAAGAGCGCTGGCCTGCACAAGACGCTGGGGATCAACGTCGATCAGCTCGAACTCGTTGCCGCCGACTTATCGCATGATGCCGGCTGGGCCGATGCCGCCAAGGGCGTCGATTATGTCCTGCACATTGCGTCGCCGATCCCCGCCGCCAATCCCAAGCACGATGACGAAATCGTCGTGCCCGCGCGCGAAGGCACGCTGCGCGTGCTGCGCGCGGCGCGCGATGCCGGCGTCAAACGTGTCGTGATGACGTCGTCGACCGCAGCCATCTGCTACGGCATGGACGGCGCGCGGCAGGTCTTCACCGAAGCCGACTGGACCAACCCCGCGCATCCCGACACTTATGCCTATGTGCGCTCAAAGGTCATCGCCGAACGTGCGGCACGTGATTTCATGGCGCGCGAGGGCGGCGCGCTTGAATTTGCCACGATCAACCCCGGCGCCGTGCTCGGGCCGGTGCTCGGCAATGACTATTCGGCCTCGCTCGAAATCATCTCGAAGCTGATGAACGGCGAACTGCCGGGCCTGCCCAACTTCGGCTTCGCCATTGTCGATGTCCGCGATATCGCCGACGCGCATGTCCGCGCCATGACCGCGCCGGGCATGAACGGCGAACGCTTCCTGTGCGCGGGCGAATTCCTGTGGATGAAGGACATTGCTGCGATCCTGAAGGACCGGCTCGGTCAACAGGCCAAGCGCGTGCCGACGCGCGGCCTGCCGGACTTCCTGTTGCGCCTCGTCGGCAAGTTCGACAAGACCGTCGGCATGGTGCTGCCCGAACTCGGCAAGGCGCGCATCTGCGACGCCAGCCACGCCAAGGCCATACTCGGCTGGGTACCGCGCCCGGCAGCGGACTCGATCGTCGATTGCGCGAACAGCATGATCGCGCACGGGCTGATCATAAGCTGAGTTACTTGGCGCGCTTGACCGAGATGATCTTGACCGGATCGGCGAGCATCTGACCCTTCATAACGCCGGCGCCGAGCGTTGGGGACGTCGGCAAATGCTGGATCTTTTTGACCAGGTCCATGCCTTCGACAACGTGGCCGAATACGGCAAAGCCCTGATTGTCACCGCTGGCAGCAGGATTGGCATCGAGACCTGTCATCGCGCCGATCGCGATGAAAAAATCGCCGGTTGCGGAGCCGGGGGTCGAGCGCGCCATCGAAATCGCGCCGTCGTCGTGCGTCAGGCCGGTCTTCGCTGTCGATTCGTGCGCGACGGGGGCCAGCGCGCGCTTGGGGTTGCCTGAAATGCCACCCTGGATCAGCCCGTATTGCCCGTCCTTGCCGAGCTTCATGGCGCGGTAGATGGTGGTGCCGTCGTAGCGCTTCTGATCGACATAGCGCAGGAAGTTCGCTGCGGTCGCCGGCGCGCGTTCGGTTTCGAGCGCGATGACGATGGTGCCGGCGCTGGTTGTCATCACGACATTGGTGGTAGCGGGCTTGCGCACCGGTGGTGCGGGCGGCGCAATAGCCGACGGCGCGGCCGGTGTAGCAACATCGATGGCGGGTGTAGCAGCAACGGTCGACGGTGGCGGCGGTGTTTGCGCCGCCAGCGGCGCAGCGGCCCAAAGCATTATGAGCGCGGCGGCCAGTCCCAATCGACGCATCGCAATATCTCCAGCCAAATTGCCCGGTTTCACGTTACTTCAGCGCCGCCGGCGGTAAGCCGGCCTGCGCGCGCTGTTTGTTGATCGCCGTCCGGCAGCGTTCGAGAACGCGGTCGAAGCGCGCATCGCCGCGCAACGGCTTCAACGGCCACAGATCGCCGATCCACAGCGGCCCGCTGCACACATCCGCCCAATTACGCGTCAGGCCGTCCTCGAGCTTGGCCACCGCACCGGCGCGGTCATTGCTCGCCAGCAGCAAGGTCGCCCAATCGGCGGCGTTCCACGACGGCGACAGCCCGCCGGCTTCGTTGCGCACCATCCGGGCCCGCGCGAAGCCGCGCAATGCTGTCGCATCGGCACTGCGACCGGCCTTATCCATCGCACTGGCGATCAAAGTCGCGCCGCCGGGTGACGCCGCTGGCGAAGCCGTATACTCGGCAATGCTGGCAAAGCGCGCGTCAAAGCTCGCCACCAAATCGGCGCCGCGTCCGAGATCGGTCAGTGCATACGACATCAGGTAAATCTGCACTGTATCGTCCCAAACCGAGCGGCCCTGCTGCAGCAACAACCGCGCCACCTCTTCCCAGCGCCCCGACAGCGCCTGCCAATAGGCATCGGGCCAGAAAATCCGCTGCGTCAGCGGAATCTGGTCAACGCCGAGTAGCGGCATTAGCGCATTGTTGCGGCTGGAAATCGCATTGGTCGACTTGGGGTTACGGCGCAGCGCCGCCTCGGCAAGCTTGAGCGCACGAGCGAAATCACCCGTCGCCATCGCCGCATCGCTTTCCACAAGTTCGGCATCCGCCGGATCGGGTGACAAGGCGCGGAACGCCCGCTCGACTTCCCAGACCTTTGTCGGCTGGTTCGCCAGCCCATAGGCGCGGATCAGATTGACTGTCGGCGTCGTCCACAACGGATCGGCGGCCACAGCTGCAGTAAACTCGGTGATAGCGTGGTTGAGTTGACCGTTGTCCATCATCACCCGGCCGAGCAGCATCCTCGCTTCGGAATTGTTCGGCCGCAGCTTGACCGCGCGCGTAAGTGCGGCAATCGCGCCAGGCGGGTCATTCAACGAAATCAGCACATTGCCCAGCGCCGCATAGGCCTCCGACAGTCGCGGATCGATCGCAACCGCGCGTTCGGCATCGCGCCGCGCGTCGGTCAACGCTGGTTGCAGCGGCAAGTCACCATACAGCGTCAGCAGTACCAGCGCCGTCGAGCGCGCAGCATAGGCCGGCGCGTAGTTCGGCGCCGTCCCCACCGCCGTGTCGGCGAGCACGCGCGCCCGTTGCAACGCATCGGCCTGGCGCGTGCGGATGAGCTGGCGCGCCACCAATATGTCTTCGTAAACGCGCGGCGGCACGCTGGTGGCATCGGCATGCGCGGCCTTGCCGTCACCGCTCGCCGGCCCCGCCAATTGCGCGGCCACCGCGGCCGCAACTTCTTCCTGCACCGCAAGCACATTGGCTTCACTGCGATCGAAGACCTGCGACCAGATCTCGGCGCCGTCTTTGGTGTCGATCAGCCGCACCGACACTTTGACCCGCCCGCCGGAGTCGGCGCCGCCGCCACGTACCGAGCCTTCGAGCAGACGCGTCACCCCGAACTTGCTGCGCAGATAGGCAGGGTCGCCGGCCTTGTCGCGCATCGCCCAAGCGGTTGTCCGCCCCAGCACCTTGAGCCTTGTATCGGTCGCCAACGTATCGAGAATTTCCTCGGCAAGGCCTTCAGCAAAATAGGCCTCGCCCTTGGCGGCCGACATGTCGAGGAATGGCAGCACCGCAACCACCGGCTTGTCATCGCTACGCGTGAATTTCGGCCCCAGCATCTGCCAGCCAAGCACCGCGACCAGTGCCAGCGCGATCAACCCGACCAGCCACGGCAGCAGCTTCGGCGCGGCGCGCGCCACCTTGGCCGCGGGTTCAAGCGGCAAGGAACTCGCGACACGTTCAACGGCGCGCACCAGTTCGGCGGCACCCGCCGGTTTGCGCTCGCGACCGTTCGACAGATCAATCGCGTGCAGCTGGCGGAACCCCAGCGGCGGCGGCGTGCCATCGAGCAGCACAGGCACCAGCCGGTTGCGGTCGCGCCCGGCGCCCGCTTCATCGAGCACCCATGCCGATTTTACCGACGCCGCCGACCAAGCGACGACGACCACATCGGCCGCATCAAGCTCGCGCGCGATATCGGCAGCGAACGCCGACCCCGCCTCGATCGCGGTATCCCACCACAATTGGTGCCCCGCCGCGGTCAGCGCCGCCGCGAGCTTCGCCACGCGCGCGCGGTCAACCCGTGCATACGACAGGAATACCCGAGGTTTGGTCGGCACTGTTGTGGTCAAAATCGCCCCTTCCGCGATTTTCTAGCATAGAAGGATTGCGCGCGTTCGCCAATTATTCCGCACTGCGGCAGGCAGGGAAAAAGAGCCTCCGGCGGGCAGGCCTGAGGCCTGCCCGCCGGAGGCTCTTAATCGTCCTCGATCATTGTCTCGTCACGCGTTTCCGGCAGCGCCCAAGCCGCGACCAGCGCAACGCCGAACATCACCGTGACATAGACGAAGAACCAGTTTTCGTGGCCCATATCCTTGAATTTGAGCGCGACATATTCGGCACTGCCGCCGAACACCGACACCGCAATACCGTAGGGCAGCCCGACGCCGAGCGCGCGGATGTGTGCGGGGAACAGCTCGGCTTTCACCAGCCCGGAGATGGCGGTGTAGCAACTCATAACCACCAGCGCCGCCATGATCAGCCAGAAGCCGGTCATCCAGTCGGCAGCGGCCGACAAACGCGTCAGCATCGGGATGGTGCCGAGCACGCCCAGCGCGGCGAAGACGATCAGCTGCGGGCGCCGCCCGAAGCGGTCGGACAACGCGCCGAAAAGCGGCTGCAGCACCATGAACAGCAGCAGCGATACCGCCGAAACACTGGTCGCATCGTCCTTGCTCCAGCCGGCGCTGTTGACGAGGAATTTCTGCATGTAGGTGGTAAAGGTATAGAAGCCGAGCGAGCCGCCGGCGGTCAAGCCGAGCACGGTAAGAAGTGCGCGCGGGTGCTTGAACAGCTCACCGGCGATGCCGCGCCGTTCGGACGCCGGCAGCACTTCGAAACTATGCGTTTCCTCGATGCTGCGCCGCAGCCACAACGCAACGACCGCCAGCACGGCACCCACTGCGAACGGAATGCGCCAGCCCCAGCCATTTAGGTCCGTGTCGCTCATGGTCGCCTGCAGCACCAGTAGCACGCCGAGCGCTAGCAGCTGCCCCATGATCAGCGTGACATATTGGAAACTGGCGGTGAAACCGCGGTGCTTCGCCGTCGCCATCTCGCTCATGTACGTCGCCGAAGTGCCATATTCGCCGCCGACCGATAGGCCCTGGAGCAGCCGCGCCACCACCAGCACCACCGGTGCCCAGACGCCGATGACGGCAAACGGCGGCACGACGGCAATCAGAAGCGAGCCCGTGCACATCAGCAGCACCGAAAGCGTCAACGCCGCCTTGCGCCCGCGGACATCGGCGTATTTGCCGAGCCACCAGCCGCCGATCGGCCGCATCAGAAAGCCGATAGCGAAAACTGCCGCGGTGTTGAGCAACTGCGCTGTACGGTCACCCTGTGGAAAAAAGCTCTTCGAAAAATACAGCGCGAACGCCGAATAGACGTACCAGTCATACCATTCGACCAGATTGCCGATCGACCCGCCGACCAGCGACCGCAACCTCGATTTGGCTTGCACGTAGCGTTCCCCTGTTCCGGCTGAAGTCAGTCGGCGAAATCTTCGGTATCGATCGATGCCTGCATCGCCGGTGCATAGCGCGGCCCAGAAACAGTGTGGCGGTTGATCAGCGCATCGAGCCGCGCCATCACCTCGGGCGCCAGCACGATGTCGCGCGCGCCGAAATTCTCCTCGAGGTGCGGAATCGACCCGGTGCCGGGGATGGTCACCAGCCGATCGTCGCGGTTCAGTAGCCACGCCAGCGACAGTTGCCCCGGCGTGACGCCGAGTTCGGTGGCAATGGCCTTGAACGCCGCGAGCAGCTTGAGATTGGCCTCCAGATGTGGGGGGTTGAAGCGCGGCATGTGGCGGCGAAAATCGCCCTTCGTCAGGGCACTGGCATCGCCGACGCCGTCAGCCAGAAAGCCGCGCGCCACCGGCGAAAACGCCACGAACGTCGTGCCCAGTTCGCGGCAGGCGTCGAGCACGGCAATCTCCGGATTGCGCGTCCACAGCGAATATTCGGTCTGCACCGCAGCAATCGGATGCACTGCCGCGGCGCGCCGCAACGTCGCCGCCGACACCTCCGACAGGCCGATGCTGCGGATCTTGCCCGCCTTGACCGCGTCCGCCAGCGCCCCAACCGACTCTTCGATCGGCGTCTTCGGGTCGAGCCGATGCAGATAATACAGGTCGATATGATCAACCCCCAGCCGCGTCAGGCTGAGATCGAGCACCTCGGCGATCCCCGCAGGCGAGCCGTCGAGAATCCGCGTCGCGCGCGCCTCGTCATTGCCGACGCGCAGCCCGCATTTCGACGCCAGCACGAACTCGTCGCGCCGGCCCTTGAGCGCCTGGCCGATCAGCGTCTCGTTATGACCGACACCGTAAATCGACGCGGTGTCAAAGAAATCATAGCCTAGATCGAGCGCGCGGTTGAGCAGCTTGGCGCCGTCTTCGTCGCTTGGCGGCGGCCCGTACGTATGGCTCAGCGACATGCAGCCGAGGCCGACGGGTTCGATTTCAAAGGGGCCGAGTTTGCGTTTGGTCATTGAATTACCTCGAAGATTGAAGAGCCTCCGGCGGGCAGGGGCTAGCCCCTGCACCCAGTTATAAGACCTTTGTCATTCCCGCGAAGGCGGAAATGCATCCGACGGTGCGAAAGGGGGACTCGCGTCTACGCGAGAATGACAAGCGATATTCAATCGGGTACAGGCGTCACGCCTGCCCGCCGGAGGCCCTTGAAACCACCATCACGCCGCGACCTTCACGCGCACGGGATTGCTGAACTCCATCGTCCCGTCATCGACCTTGCCGAAGCGCAGCGTCAAAATGTCGAGCGCGTAATTCTGGTGCAGCTTCCACGGCGCCTTGTTGCCCTGCTTGGGCAGGTGCGCGGCGGCGCGCTCGATATAGCCCGAGCTGAAATCGATGAACGGTGCCGGCGCGACATCGGCATCGGTGATGCGCGGCGTGCACTGGCGCGTGCCCGTCGCGTCCATGTGCTGCAGCAGGCGGCAGACATAGGCGCAGGTCAGGTCGGTCTTGAGCGTCCAGGATGCGTTGGTATAGCCCGTCGACAGCGCCAGATTGGGGATGTCGCTGAACATCATGCCCTTGTAGGTCAGCGCCTTGCTGATTTCGACCGGCACGCCGTCGACGCTCAGTTTCGCGCCACCCATCAGCTGCATGTCGAGGCCGGTCGCGGTGACGATCATGTCGGCGTCGAGCTGCTTGCCCGATTTGAGCCGGATGCCGGTGGCGTTGAAGGTGTCGATGATGTCGGTTTCGACCGATGCCGAGCCGTTGCGGATGGCTTCAAACATGTCGGCGTTGGGCACCGCGCAGACGCGCTGGTCCCAGGGGTTATAGCGCGGGCTGAAGTGCTTTTCGACGTCATAGTCGGGGCCGAGCTCGTCGCGCACCATGCCGACCAGCCGCGCCTTGGCCTGCGTCGGATACTTGCGCATCAGCCGGAAGAAGTACATGCCGAGCAGAACGTTCTTCCATCGCGTCAACTGGTACGCCAGCATCGACGGCAGGTATTTGCGCAACGACAGCCCGATGCTGTCCTCGCCCGGGCGCGACACGACATAGCTGGGGGAACGCTGCAGCATCGTCACATGCGCGGCGGTCTTGGCCATTTCGGGGACCAGCGTCACCGCGGTGGCGCCGCTGCCGATGACGATGACGCGCTTGCCGGCATGGACGATGTCGGCCGTCCACTTCTGCGGGTGGACGACTTCGCCCTTATAGCTGTCGATGCCCGGAAATTCGGGCATGTAGCCGGCGTCGTAATTGTAATAGCCGCTGCACATGAACAGGAAGCCGGTGGTCAGCTGCCGGCGTTCTCCACCGACATCGAGATCGACCGTCCATTGCGCGTCCGGCGTCGACCAGTTGGCGGCGAGCACCCGGTGGTTGTAGCGGATCTTGCGGTCGATGCCCTCGTCGCGCGCGGTCGCCTGCAGATAGTCGAGGATCGCCGGGCCGTCGGCGATCGACTTGGCGCCGGTCCACGGCCGGAACGCATAGCCCAGCGTGTACATGTCCGAATCGGAACGGATGCCGGGGTAACGGAACAGGTCCCAGGTGCCACCGAGCGCGGCGCGGCGTTCGAGAATGGCATAGCTTTTGTCGGGGCAGCGTTCCTGCAAATAATGCCCGGCGCCGATGCC
This sequence comes from Glacieibacterium arshaanense, assembly GCF_004681125.1. Lineage (GTDB taxonomy): Bacteria > Pseudomonadota > Alphaproteobacteria > Sphingomonadales > Sphingomonadaceae > Polymorphobacter_A > Polymorphobacter_A arshaanense. The sequence continues at coordinate 223,417 of NZ_SIHO01000003.1, read as the reverse complement.
GGAGATGCCGGCGCCGACAACCAGCACGTCGAAATGTTCGTTTGCCATCTTCGTTTCCCCGTCCGCCTTCAATTTGAGCGGCATTCAATTATTCGGGCATATCGGGAATCGGCGCACTGCGCTAGTTTGGCCGTGGAAATGCCGCCGCACCCCGCCGATGTATAACGTTGACAAGCCGGGCGCGGCACCGCAAGCGCAGCCGCCAATGTGACGTACGGAGTTCAAGATGATCGAAGCCGAATGGTGGGACTATGACGATGCCGACGAAATGGCCGATGCGGTCGCGTCCGATGTCGAGTTCATCATCGACAGCGCGCTCGATGCCCGCGGCGAAGCCATCGTCGCCTTCCCCGGCGGCAAGACGCCGGGCCCGGTGTTCGAACGGCTTGCGGCGGCCAAGCTCAACTGGAAGCGCGTTACCATCATCCCCACCGATGACCGCCTCGTCGCGCCGACCAGCCCGCTGAGCAACGTCGGCACCATCGCGCGCACCTTCCTGCCGCTCGGCGCGCGCGTCATCCCGCTCGCGACCGATGCCGCCAAGGATTACAAAAAGGCCGGCCACGACGCCGATGTGCGCCTAGAGGCACTGCGCTGGCCGCTCGATCTCGTCTGGCTCGGCGTCGGCGCCGATGGCCACACGGCATCGATCTTCGCTGGCCCCGACCTCGATGCCGCTATCAACGCGCCCGACAAATGCCGCGTCATCGGTGTCATGCCCGACCCGCTGCCGGCCGAAGCCCCCGTCGCGCGCATCACGCTGACCCGCGCGGCAATTCTGTCGGCACGCACGCTGACGTTCGCGCTATCGGGCCAGGACAAGCGCACGATGTTCGAAATGGCGATCAAGGACGGTGCCAAGTCGACGTTGCCGGTGGGCCGCGTGCTGGCGGATTCGGAACAGGCGATCGATATTCACTGGAGTGCTGAATAGAAGGGCCTCCGGCGGGCAGGGACTTGTCCCTGCACCCGGATTTAGGGTGTCTGGGGTCTGCGCTTCAACCTGTCGCAGGTCTGGACTCTTGAAATCGCGGCGCGCTGTGGCAACCTAGCGCACCATGAATATGACCAAGACCTTCATGCTGCTCGCCGCGCTGACCGCGCTGTTCATGGCGCTGGGCGCGATGTTCGCCGGCAAAGCCGGGGCGCTGATCGCGCTGGTCATCGCCGGCGGCATGAACTTCTATGCCTATTGGAATTCGGACAAGATGGTGCTGCGCATGCACGATGCGCACGAAGTCGATGCCGATAGCGCGCCCGAATACTATGGCATCGTCAAGGACCTGAGCGAGCGTGCCGGCCTGCCGATGCCCAAAGTCTATATTGTCCAGCAGGATGCGCCCAACGCCTTCGCCACCGGCCGCAACCCCGAAAACGCCGCAGTCGCCGCGACCACCGGCATGCTCGCCATCCTCAACCGCGACGAAATCGCAGCGGTCATGGCGCACGAGCTCGGCCATGTGAAGAACCGCGACACGCTGATCATGACTGTCACCGCGACGGTGGCCGGTGCCATTTCGATGTTCGCCAACTTCGGCATGCTATTCGGCGGGCGCGGCTCGGATCGCCCCAACCCGCTGGCGATGTTGGCGATGGTCATTCTGGCGCCGATGGCGGCGGCAATCGTCCAGATGGCGATCTCACGCACCCGCGAATATGCCGCCGACCGCGCTGCTGCCGATCTGTCGGGGCAGCCGCTGGCGCTCGCCAGCGCGCTCGCCAAGCTGGCGAACGGCACCGCGCGTCACATCAACCCGGTCGCGGCGCGCGACCCCGCGATGGCGTCGCTGTACATCGTGCCGCCGCATCTCGGCAGCCGAATGGACAATCTGTTTTCGACGCACCCCGACACCGGCAACCGCATCGCCGCACTCGAGGCGATAGCGGCGGAAATGGGCGTGCTCCCTGCCCCCACCACCGAACGCCGCTCGGCTCTCGATCCGCACGCGCCGTCACGCAACCCGTGGGGCTGAGCGCCTCAAGGCGTCAGCACCTCGAACTCTAGATCCTGCAACGCCACCTCGGGAGTCGGCGCCAACAGAAGGCTGCCAGCAATGCGGCCATGTTCGCACGTCCAGGTGAAGTTCGCTGCCATCGCGCTGCGTGGACTAGGGGCTTCGGTCGCCGGGCACGCACCAACTTGCGCTATCATGCGCGCCAAGTCGCTGGCCCAATGGGCTTCATCGCTGTCCATCAGGAAGTTCATCGCCAGCCCGGGCTTGGCGTCGCTAACCGAACCCGCCGCCCAGATGCTGCGCGCGATGTCATAGCCTTTTGCGACAGCGGTGCTGACCGGCACGGCGCGTTCGGGGAAGTCACCACTTGCAACCAGCGCCAACGCCGCCTTGAGCGTTGGCACCGACGGCCCCGAATAGGTGCGGTTGGTCAGCACGAAGATGCCGACGCCGCGGTCGGGCAGCAGCATGACGCGCGAGCCATAGCCGGGGTAGCCGCCGCCGTGCGTCAGGTAGCGGCCGATGTCGCAGTCTTCGACGACATACCAGCCCATCGCATAGGTCATCGCCTGCCGGCACGGCGCACCGGCCGACGCCGTGCGCATGGCCCCGCGCGGGAAGTTCGAGCCCTCGACGATTTCACGCAGCGTGGCGCGCTTGACCGGGCCGGTATCGGCGGAATCGCGCGGCGGCCAACCCGACAACAGGAACGCCACCCAGCGCGCATAGTCGTTTGCGCTGGTTTCGACGCCGCCCATCGCGCCGAACACGCCGTCGGCCATATCGGGCTCGCGCAGCCAGCCATTGTCCTGCCAGCGGTAGCCGATGGCACGCAGCGCTTCGGGTGACTTGGCGATGTCATAGCCCGTCGACGTCATGCCGAGCGGCAGCATGAATTGCTCACGGATATAATCCTGATAGCGCTGGCCCGAGACGTTGCTGACGATGCGCCCGAGCGTCGCAAAGCCAAAGTTCGAATACTCCATCGCGATGCCGGGGTCGCGCGCGAACGGCACGCCGGCCTTGAGCATCGCGGTGAACTCAGCCTCCGACATCGGCTGGTGACGGTCGCCCCACGGGTCGTCGGTGACGAAGCCGGCGACGTGGTTGAGCAGGTCGCGGACGCGGATCTTGCGGCTGTCGGCTGTCGGATAGGTCCAGCCGCGCATTTCGGGCACATATGCTTCGGCGGGCGCATCGAGCGACAGCTTGCCGGCATCGCGTAGTTTGAGGATGGCGAGCGCGGTAAACGCCTTGCTCATCGAGGCGATGCGGAAGCGGCTGTCGGCGGTGACAGGGCGGGCCGCCACCACGTCCTGCACGCCCAGGCCCTTGACCGCGACAAGCTTGCCATCGACGACAATGCCATAGACCAGCCCTGGCACATGCGAATCGAGCCGCCATTGCTCGATCATCGTATCGACGCTTTTGAGTGTGGCGGCATCGGGCGCGGCAAGCACCGGCGGCGCGAGCCCAACCCACGCACACAACAGCGCAACCACCTTGAGTCGTTTGAACATCTGCGCCCCCTGTCCGCCACCTTGCGGTATTGTTCGCGCGTTTGGCGCGGGCGGCAAGCATGAATATCCGCCGCAGCGCCGCCGGCACAGGGGTTGCAACGCCGCCGCTTTGTGCCAAAGGCTGGCAGCCATGACACTGACACCCCATTTCCTGACCCACGCGGCCACCGCATGAGCCGCGCACCCAAACGCGACTGGAACGCCGAAGTGCCCGGCCTTGCCGCGCGGCGCGGCGCCCTGCGGTTGCTGACCAGCGTCTTGCAACAAGGCCGCCCGCTCGACGTCGCGCTGGCGGGCGCGCTCAACGGCATCGACCGGCCCGACGACCGGGCGCTGGCACGCAACCTTGCGTCGGGCGTGCTGCGCTGGCTCGTTGATCTCGACGTGCTGATCGATTCGGCGACCGAGCGCGCGCTTCCCGACGATGCGCGCGCAAGGATGGCGCTGCGCATCGGGCTGGCCGGGCATCTGCTGCTCGGCACGCCGCCGCATGCGGTGGTGGCGACGACGCTCGAACTCACCGAAGGCGGGCCGCGCCGGTTGACACACGCGGTGCTGTCGCGGCTGCTGCGCGAGGATGCGCGGCTGCCCGACGCACCGACCCTGCCCGCGGGCTACGGCCTGCGCTGGCAAAAGGCCTGGGGCGACACAGTGGTCGCCGCCGCCGCGCGCGCACTCGGCACCGAGCCGGCGACCGATCTGACACTGAAAGACGCTGCGCAGACCGCGCACTGGGCCGAAACGCTCGGCGGCAAAAGCCTCGCGCCCGGTCATGTCCGGCTGGTGCGCAAGGGCGCGCTCGCCGAGCTGCCGGGATTCGAGGAAGGCGCCTGGTGGGTGCAGGACCTCGGCGCCAGCCTACCGGCGCGGCTGTTGCGCTACAGCGCCGGTGACCGGGTGCTCGACCTCTGCGCCGCACCGGGCGGCAAGACGCTGCAACTGGCGGCGAGCGGCGCAAAGGTCATGGCGCTCGACACGTCGGATTCACGGCTTGAACGCGTCAGCGAGAACCTCGAACGCATGGGGCTGACCGCCGAAATCGTCGGCGCAGATGCGCTGGCGTGGCGCCCTGAACACCCGTTCGGCGCCATCCTGCTCGACGCGCCGTGTTCGGCGTCGGGCGTATTCCGCCGCCATCCCGATGTGCTGCACCTTAAGGGCAGCCGCGATTTGAAGCCGCTGCTCGCCATCCAGGCGCAGTTGCTCGACCGCGCCTGCGACTGGCTGGCGCCGGGCGGCTCGCTGGTGTTCAGCACCTGCAGCCTCGAACCAGAAGAGGGCGAAAAACAGCTCGCGGCGCTGCTGGCGCGGCGCAGCGACATGACCATCGATACGATCACCGCCGCCGAACTGCCCGCCGGGCTGACGCCAAACCCCGGCGGCTGGCTGCGCACGCTGCCCGGCGACCTTGAAGACGCCGGCGGCATCGACGGGTTTTTCGTGGCGCGGCTGGTCAAAGCGGCCTAGATTCAGCGCGTTCCATTGCCAAGGTTGGGAGACCTTAGATGAAGACCAATTTGAAGCTGCTGCTTATTGCCGGCATCGCGCTGACCTCGCTTTCGGGCTGCGCAACCGACCACAAGACCGCCGCCGCTGCACCCGCCGTCCACCATTCGCTCGAAGGCGGACCGTGGAAGGTCGTCAGCTTCGATGACGGCAGCACTGTGCCTGCCAATGTCACCGCCGAAATCACCTTCGAACCCGGCGATCATGGCACCAGCAAGGTCTTCGGCAACGGCGGCTGCAACCGCTTTAGCGGCGGCTGGTCACAGAAGGGCAGCACCATCAAAATCGGCCCGCTGGCGAGCACGATGATGGCGTGCGAGCCCGACAGTTCGGCGTTCGAATCGAAGTTCCACGCTGTGCTCAACGCCGCGTCGAAGCTAAGTTGGGATGCCGACGGTACCGCCAAGATTTCGACCGCCGACGGCAAATGGGTTAAGCTGCGCCGCGCGGCATCATGATTTGAAGAGCCTCCGGCGGGCAGGCCTCAGGCCTGCCCGCCGGAGGCCCTTCCTAAACTGTGCCGTCGGCGCGCAACCGCGCAATCTCGTCGGCATCATAGCCCAGCTCGCCGAGGATGGCGTCGCTGTCGGCGCCGAGCAATGGCGCGGCGCGTCCCGGCAGCCGATCACCGTCGATCCTGATCGGGCTGGCGAGGACTTGCAGGTCGGCGCGGTCGGGGTGTGCGACGGTCTGCTTCATGGCGATGGTGTCGAGCCAGGGGTTGTCGAGCGCCTGCGGCAGTTCATTGACCGGTGCGACGGGCACATGGCCTTCGAGGCGCGCGCACCAATGCGCCGTAGGCTGCGTTTCGAACAGCGTGTCGAGCAGCTGCGTCAGCGTTTCGCGGTTAGCGCGACGGTCGGCGGGTGTCAGGAAACGCGAATCGTGCGCGAGTTCGGGGTGGCCGATGCGCTGCACCAGGATTTCCCAGAACTTCGGCAGTTGCGCCATGACGAACATCCAGCCATCGGCGGTGCGGAACATCTGGCTTGGCGTTGCGGTCGGGTGGGCGCCGCGCGGCGCGCGCGGGGTGACGTCGGCTTCGTTCATGTACCACAGCGCCGGGTAGCTGGTCTGGTGGACGGCGGCCGAGAACAGGTCGACATCGACATCGCTGCCCTTGCCCGTCCGCTGCGCATCGAGCAGCGCCGCGAGCAGGCCGACCGCCATCATCGTGCCGGTCATATAGTCGACCATCGATAGCCCGAAGCGCACCGGCGGGCCGTCGGGTTCGCCGGTCAGCGCGCAAAAGCCGGCTTCGGCCTGCATCAGATAGTCATAGCCCGGCCACGCGGCACGGGCGTTATCGCGGCCGTATGCCGAGATATGCGCGCAGACTATCGCCGGATTGACGCCGGCGAGCGCGTCATAGGTCAGCCCGAGTTTAGCGGGGATGTCGCCGCGCAGATTGTTCGCCACCGCGTCGCTTTTCAGCACCAGCCGGTGCAGCACGGCCTGGCCGTCGGGGGTGGCGAGGTCGAGCGTCAGCGAGCGCTTGTTGAGGTTGAACGTCTGGAAATACAGGCTCTCGCCGTCGCGCAGCCAGTGCGGGCCGACGGCGCGTGCGGTGTCGCCGCCGCCTTTGCCGTGGCGCTGCGGTGGTTCGATCTTGATGACGTCGGCGCCGAGCTGCGCGAGGAACAGCGTGCCGTACGGCCCGGCGCCATAGGCTTCGGCGCTGATGATGCGGATGCCGGCGAGCGGCAGCGCCCGGGGTGCGGTCATGCCCTCAAACCGCTTGCGGCGCGGCACCGAAGCCGCGCGTCGGGTGGCAATCGGGCAGTTCGCCGTAATGGCCGCTGCCGCTGCGCCGGATGAAGATGCTCAGCCGCGCGACTTCGGGGCACGGCGTATAGGACCAGCTGAATTCCCAGCCTTCGGGGTATTCGATGCCCGCCATCGCGGCGAAATGCGCCGGCGGCTCGCCGCTGCGCGCCATATACGCCCCGAGCATCTGCTCGGCACGGGCCTGCGCCTGCGGCTGGTCAAGTTGCACGGGCTTGCGCGCCTGCCACACCCACCACGCCAGTGCCAGCACGGCGGCTGCCGCGAGCAAACGGCGCAACGTCGAACGACGGCGCGAAGGGGCAGTGGTCGCCATGTCGGCCATCCTAGTGCGCGAGGCCACGCGCGGCCAGTGCCGCGACGCGCTGCGTCAATCGGTCAGTTCGTTCCAGGCATCCTTGAGCTTGGAGAAGAAGCCCGTCGAGTTGGGGGTGTTCTTGCCACCCTCCTTGCCTTCGAGCGCCTGGAACTCCTCGAGCAACTCGCGCTGCCGCGCCGTCAGCTTGACCGGCGTTTCGACATCGACCTGGATGACCAGATCACCGAAGCCGTGGCCGTTGAGCACCGGCATGCCGCGCCCGCGGACGCGGAACTGCTTGCCGGTCTGCGTGCCGGCGGGGACCTTGATCGTCGCGCCGGCCTTGTCGAGGCACGGCACTTCGATCTCACCGCCCAATGCCACTGTGGTAATCGACACCGGCGCCTGCGCGAACAGCGTCGTGCCCTCGCGCTTGAACAGCCGGTGTGATTTCAGGTGCACGAAAATATACAGGTCGCCCGGGGGCGCACCGCGCTCGCCGGCCTCGCCCTCATTGGCCAGCCGGATGCGCGTGCCTTCGTCGACGCCGGCGGGAATCTTCACCGACAGCGACTTTTCGCGCTCGACGCGGCCGGCACCGTGGCAGTCGTCGCACGGGTCGCTGATGATGCGGCCGGCACCGCGGCAGGTCGGGCAGGCGCGTTCGACCATGAACAGCCCTTGCCGCATGTGGACGCGGCCCTGGCCGTTGCAGGTGCCGCACGGCTTGGCGCTGGTGCCGGGCTTGGCGCCGCTGCCGGTGCACGGCTCGCAGGTCACCGAGACGTCGATGGTCAGCGCGGCATCCTTGCCCTCGAACGCCTCTTCCAATGTCATTTCAAGATCGTAGCGCAGGTCGGCGCCGCGCTGCGGGCCGCGGTTACGACCACGGCCCATGAACTCGCCGAAGATATTCTCGAAAATGTCGGAGAAGCCCTCGAAGCCCTGGCCGCCGCCACCGCCACCCTGCTGGAACGCCGCCTTGCCGTACTGGTCATAGGCGGCGCGCTTCTGCGGGTCCTTGAGCACGTCATAGGCTTCGCTGATCGCCTTGAAGCGCGCTTCAGCGGCCGCATCGCCGGGATTCTTGTCGGGATGGAACTGCATCGCCAGCCGGCGATAGTTCGCCTTGAGCACAGTGCCGTCGGCGTCGCGCGTCGCTTCGAGCAAGTCGTAATAGTCGATATCGATACTCATACAGCCGCCCCTGAAAGAAGCGCCTCCGACCGGCAGAGCTGAGCCCTGCACCCGTCAATTGGGTGCAGGGTCCATTCCCTGCCCACCGGAGGCATTCTTTGGCCTTACTTCTTTTCGTCTTCGACTTCGGAGAATTCCGCGTCAACGACGTTATCGTCCTTGGGCGCTTCCGGCTCGGGCGATGCGGCGGCGGCCTGTTCGGCGGCATAGACCGCTTCACCCAGCTTCATCGCCACGGTGCCCAGTGCCGTCGTCTTGGCGGTCAGCGCATCGGCGTCACCGCCGTCGAGCACACCCTTCAGGTCAGCAATCGCTGCTTCGATCTCGGCCTTGACCTCGGGGGTCACCTTGTCGCCGTGCTCGCTGAGCTGGCGCTCGGTCGAGTGGACAAGGCTGTCGGCCTGGTTGCGCGCTTCGGCCACCGCACGACGCTTCTTGTCGTCTTCGGCAAACTTTTCGGCATCCTTGACCATCTGGTCGATGTCAGCCTGGCTGAGACCACCCGAAGGCTGGATGCGGATCTGCTGTTCCTTGCCGGTGCCCTTGTCCTTGGCGTTGACCGCGACGAGACCGTTGGCATCGATGTCGAACGTCACTTCGATCTGCGGCATGCCGCGCGGCGCCGGCGGAATGCCGACGAGGTCGAACTGGCCGAGCAGCTTGTTGTCGGCGGCCATTTCGCGCTCGCCCTGGAAGACGCGGATCGTCACGGCCGACTGGTTGTCGTCGGCGGTCGAGTAGGTCTGCGACTTCTTGGTCGGGATCGTCGTGTTGCGGTCGATCATCCGGGTGAACACGCCGCCCAGCGTTTCGATGCCAAGTGACAACGGCGTCACGTCGAGCAGCAGCACGTCCTTGACGTCACCCTGCAGCACGCCGGCCTGAATGGCAGCGCCCATCGCCACGACTTCATCGGGGTTGACCGACGTGTTGGGTTCCTTGCCGAACAGCGACTTCACGAACTCGCGGACGCGCGGCATGCGCGTCATGCCGCCGACGAGAATGACTTCGTCGATCTCTTCCTTCTTGACGCCGGCTTCGCTGATCGCATCGAGGCACGGCTTGCGAGTGCGTTCGATGAGGTCGAGCACCAGCTTCTCGAGATCGGTGCGGGTGACCGTCTTGACGAGGTGCTTCGGGCCGTTGGCGTCCGCCGTGATGAACGGCAGATTGACTTCAGTCGAGGCCGACGACGACAGTTCGATCTTGGCCTTTTCGGCCGCTTCCTTCAGGCGCTGCAGCGCGAGCTTGTCCTTGCGCAGGTCGATGCCTTCGGTCTTCTTGAAATCTTCCGCGAGGAATTCGACGACCTTGGCGTCAAAGTCTTCACCGCCGAGGAAAGTGTCGCCCGAAGTCGACTTCACTTCGAACACCCCGTCACCCAGTTCGAGCACCGAAACGTCGAAGGTGCCGCCACCAAGGTCATAAACCGCGATGGTCTTGGCGCCGACCTTGTCGAGACCATAGGCGAGCGCGGCTGCGGTCGGCTCGTTGATGATGCGCAGGACTTCGAGACCGGCAATCTTGCCGGCGTCCTTCGTCGCCTGACGCTGCGCGTCGTTGAAGTATGCGGGGACGGTGATGACCGCCTGCGTCACGGTTTCGCCGAGATAGGCTTCGGCGGTTTCCTTCATCTTCTGCAGGATGAACGCCGAAATCTGCGACGGCGAATAGTCTTCGCCACCAGCCTGGACCCAGGCGTCACCATTCGGACCCTTGACGATCTTGTAGGGGACAAGGTCCTTGTCCTTCTGCGTCATCGGATCGGTGAAGCTGCGGCCGATCAGGCGCTTGACCGCGAAAATCGTGTTCTCGGGGTTGGTCACCGCCTGGCGCTTGGCCGGCTGGCCGACCAGACGCTCGCCGTCCTTGGTAAATGCCACCTGCGACGGCGTCGTGCGCGCGCCTTCGGCGTTCTCGATCACCTTCGGCTGGCTGCCTTCCATCACGGAAACGCAGCTGTTGGTGGTGCCCAAATCAATCCCGATAACTTTAGCCATGTTCATCCTCATTCAAGCGATATCAATATGAAAACCCACATCGCGCCCTTCAAAAAGCAGCGCCATGCCCGGTTACGCGAGGGCATATAGGAAGCGTCAAAATGCGCTACAAGCACCAGCCCGCGAGAATCGCGCAACACCGCCAGATGGACACGTCGCGCCCGCAACGCTAAGCGCGGCAAAACAGCAATTCAGGAGCCGACCATGCGCCATCCGTTCGCTTGCCTCGCTATCGCCGCCGCCGTTTTCGCCGCGCCCGTGCAAGCCGCGGCGCCGATGGTCCACGACGCCTGGGTACGCCTGCCCGCCGTCGCCGGCCGCCCGGCGGCTGCGTATTTCACCGTCATGGGCATGGGCACCGCCGACCGGCTGGTCGAAGTCAGCTCGCCACTGGCGACGCGCACCGAAATGCACAGCATGACCATGGCGGGCGGCGTGATGAAGATGACCCCGCTGGCGGGCATCGACATTCCGGCGCGCGGCAATGTCAGCTTCACACCCGGCGGCAACCACGCGATGCTCTATACGCTGATGCCCGCCGCCAAGCTGGGCAGCCCGCTGCCGCTGGCGCTGCGCTTCGAAAAGGCCGGCACCATCCTCGTCAACGCCACGACCATCGCCGCAGGTGATCCGGCGCCGACCGGCGACACGACGGGCCACGCACACTGAGCACAGCCGTGACTGACGCGCGGCCGCTGACGCCCGGCGAAGTGGCGCTGGCCGCTTCGGTGTTCGGCGACGCGCTCGATACGCGCGCGGTGACCTTGCGCCGCGCCAAGTTCTGGCTGCTGCAGCCGGTGTGGGTGGTGATGGCGCCCGACGGCCACATCTGGTTTCACCCCGACGGCCATGCCTGGAGCGACGACTTCAGCGCCGCGCCGCTGCACGCCCGCGCGCTATTCGTCCATGAAATGGTGCATGTCTGGCAGCGCCAGTGCGGCATCCGGCTGTGGCTGCGTCGCTATCCGCTGGCGCGCTACAGCTACCGCCTCGTGCCCGGCAAGCCGTTCGGACGCTACGGCATCGAGCAGCAGGCATGCATTGTTGAGGACGCCTACCGCCGGCGCGAATCCGGCGACCCCAATTCGGCGGTCGCGGGGCTGATTCCGTTTGGCAACTGGGCATAGCTCAAGAGGACTAAAGGACAGGGCCTCCGGCGGGCAGGCCGCAGGCCTGCACCATTAGTTTTTTGTCGGGGCTATGCCAGCCAGCGCCAGAGCGAGCAGCACCACCAAACTATTGGTGCAGGCCTGCGGCCTGCCCTGCCGGAGGCGCTTGACTTCAGGCCGGCAGCGCACGCTCGTTCGCGGCGTCGTACATCTTCGCATCCATACTGCGACCGTGCCCTGCCACTGCGGCGTTAAAGATCGCCATGTGCGGCATCGCGAAATGACGTTTGATCGCCGCCTCGTCTTCCCAGCGCTCGACCACGCTGATGATGCCGCGTTCGCGGTCCTCTACGGCCATCGAGTATGAAATGCAGCCGGGTTCTTCCCACGTCGCGCGCATCATCTTCGCCATCGCCGCCTCGACGATTTCGAGCGCTTCCGGATCGACTTCGGCGCGGGCGATGATGATGATCATGGCGTCTAGCTCTCCGCCTTGGCCTTGGCGACGCTGACCAGCGACGGGCGCAGCAGGCGGTCCTTGATCAGATAGCCGGTCTGCAACTCGCTGACGATGTGGCCCGGCGTGTGTTCGTCGCTTTCAACTTCGATCATCGCCTGGTGCTTGTGCGGATCGAGCGGCTGCCCGGCGGTTTCGATCTTGCTGATGCCGTTGCGCGCCAGCACGGCGAGCAGCTCGCGCTCGGTCGCTTCGATACCGGTGCGGACATTGTCGAAGCCGTCGGCGGGCAGCGCCGCGACGGCCCGGCGCAGATTGTCGGCGACGCCGAGCAGGTCGCGCGCAAACCCCGTCACCGCATAGGTCGAGGCGTCGGTCTTTTCGCGCTCGAGCCGGCGGCGGACGTTTTCGGTTTCCGCAGCAGCGCGCAGCAGGCGGTCCTTGAGTGATGCGATCTCTTCGGTCGCGGCAATCAACGCATCTTCAAAGCTCGGCGGCCCGGTCTCGGCCTCGCTCGCGCCGGTCTCGTTGTCGGGCAAAATCTCGTCACTCATGCAATCAACCTACTCAATGTTTTCGCGGTGTAATCCACCATGGGAACGATGCGGGCATAGTTCAACCGCGTCGGGCCGATGACGCCGATGACGCCGACCACTTGCGAGTCGCTGCCGCCGACACGATACGGCGCGGCTATAACGCTCGAACCCGAAAGCGCGAACAGCTTGTTCTCGGCGCCAATGAAGATTTTCATCGCCGCGGCGTTCTGCGCGAGTTCGAGCACCTGCACGAGATCCTGTTTGCCCTCGATATCATCGAGCAGCAAACGCACGCGCTCGAGGTCGGTGGCACGGTCATCGAGCAGATGCGCCTGGCCGCGCACGATCAGCACCGGCCGCGCTGCGCCGTCGGCCGACCATGACGCCAGCCCGGCCTCGACCAAAGTCGCTGTCAGCGCATCGATCGCGGCGCGGTCGTCGGCAATCTCGCGCGCCAGTTGTGCCGCTGCCGCGCTCAGCGTCAGCCCCGAAAGCCGGGCGTTGATGTAGTTCGCCGCCTCGATCAGCACCGTCGCCGGCAAATCGGCGGGCAAGTCGAGCACGCGGTTTTCGACCGAGCCATCAGCGCCGACCAGAATCGCGAGCGCCTTGCGCGGCGCCAAGGCGACGAAGTTGATCTGCCGCAGCACCGGTTCGGCCTTGGGCACCAGCACCAGCCCGGCGCAGGCGCTCAGCCCCGACAGCACCGCAGTCGTGCGAGTCAGCAAATCGGTCATCGGCGTGCCGGCCTGGATGGGTTGCTCGATCGCGGCGCGTTCGGCCTCCGACGGCGCGGCCGCCTGCATCATGCCGTCAACAAACAGTCGCAGCCCGAGCTCGGTCGGCTGGCGCCCCGCCGACACATGCGGCGCAGCGAGCAGCCCGAGCTCCTCGAGGTCCTGCATGACATTGCGAATCGATGCCGGCGACAGCCCGAGCGCGCCGAGCTTCGACAGCGTACGCGACCCCACCGGCGCACCGCTGGCAAGATACGAATCGACAATCTGGCGAAACACTTCGCGCGCGCGCTCGGTGAGTTCGGGGATGGACGGTGACTGGTTCACGGCGCCAATGTAGGGCGGCGGATGCGTGTTGTCATCGCCCGCGCAGATGACAGCGCGCTGCCAACGCGCTACTGGCAGCCCAGCAACCCGTTTTCCGATGCCCGATATCCCAAGGAACCCGCCCATGCGCCCCTCCGGCCGCGCCCCCGATGCGATGCGCAGCATCGAGATGATCCCCGGCTTTGCGCTGCACGCCGAAGGGTCGTGCCTCGTCAAGTTCGGCAACACGCATGTGCTGGTCACTGCCAGCGTTGAAGAACGGCTGCCCCCGTGGTTGCGCGGCAAGGGGTCGGGCTGGGTGACGGCTGAATACGGCATGCTGCCGCGCGCGACTCATACCCGGGGTAGCCGCGAAGCAGCCAAGGGCAAGCAGTCGGGCCGCACGCAGGAAATCCAGCGGCTGATCGGCCGTAGCCTGCGCGCCGTCACCGACATGAAGCTGCTCGGTGAACGCCAGATCACGCTCGATTGCGATGTCATCCAGGCCGATGGCGGCACCCGCACCGCGTCGATTTCGGGCGCCTGGGTGGCGCTGCGCATGGCGATCGACGGCATCATGGCAAAGAACAACCTTAGCGTTGATCCGTTGCTGGCGCAGGTCGCCGCGGTCAGCTGCGGCATCCACAACGGCAATGCCGTGCTCGACCTCGACTATGTCGAGGACTCGGACGCCGGCACCGACGCCAATTTCGTCATGACCTCGACCGGCGGCCTCGTCGAAGTCCAGGCGACTGCCGAAGGTGCGCCGTATGACGAGGAAGCGCTGCTGCGCCTGCTGCGGCTGGCGCGTATCGGCTGCAACGACATCTTTGCCGCGCAGCGGGTCGCAACAGGCCGCTGATGCGCACGCTGCCGCCCGGCCGCCTCGTGCTGGCGACGCACAATCCCGGCAAGGTCGTCGAAATCGCCGAGCTGCTCGGGCCGTACGGCATGGAGATGGTGTCGGCGGGCGAGCTCGGCTTGCCCGAGCCCGACGAGACCGGGCTGACGTTCATCGCCAACGCCGAGCTAAAGGCACTCGCGGCGGCAAGCGCCAGCGGCCTGCCGGCGCTCGCCGACGATTCGGGTCTGTGCGTTGATGCACTGGGCGGCGCGCCGGGGATCTATTCGGCGCGCTGGGCGGGACCGGGCAAGGACTTCAGTGTCGCGATGCAGCGCGTCCATGACGAAATGGGCGCGGGCGTCGATACCGCGCACTTCATCTGCGCGTTGTGCATCGCCTGGCCCGACGGCCATACGCAGAGCTTCGAAGGTCGCGTCGATGGCCGGCTGGTGTGGCCACCACGCGGGACGAACGGCTTCGGCTATGACCCGATGTTCCTGATGGACGGCCAATCGCGCACCTACGGCGAGATGCCGCGCGCCGACAAGGAAGCCGACAACCACCGCGCCCGGGCGTTTGCCCAACTGGTCGCCGCATGCCTGACCTAGAGCCGCTGGCGGTCTATATCCATTGGCCGTTCTGCGTTTCGAAATGCCCCTATTGCGACTTCAACAGCCACGTCCGCGCAACGATTGACGAGGCCGGCTGGCGCGATGCGCTGCTCGCCGATCTGGCGTTCGAGGCGGCGCTGTTGCCGGGGCGGCGCGTCACCAGCATCTTCTTCGGCGGCGGCACCCCGTCGCTGATGGACCCGGCGACGACGGGTGCGGTGATCGACGCGGTGGCGCGGCACTGGTCGCTCGACGCGGATTGCGAGATCACGCTCGAGGCCAACCCCAATAGCGTCGAGGCCGCGCGCTTTGCCGGCTATGCCAGGGCCGGCTTCGGGCGCGTGTCGCTGGGGCTGCAGGCGCTCGATGATGCGGCGTTGAAACAGCTGGGCCGCGCCCATTCGGTGCGCGAGGGGCTGGCGGCGCTCGACATCGCGCAGGCGCACTTCGGCCGCGTCAGCTTCGACCTGATCTATGACCGTCCCGGGCAGACGCGCGCAGCATGGGAGGCCGAACTCGCCCGCGCGCTGGGCTTCGGCACCGAGCATCTGTCGCTGTATCAACTGACCATCGAGCCTTCGACGGCGTTCGCGCGGCTGCATGCCGACGGCAAGCTCGTGCTGCCCGATGCCGACACCAGCGCCGACCTGTTCGAGCTGACGCAGGCGATGACTGCGGCTGCCGGGCTCCCCGCCTATGAAGTGTCGAACCACGCGCGCCCGGGCGCGGCGAGCCGCCACAACCTCGCCTATTGGCGCTACGACGATTATATCGGCGTCGGTCCTGGCGCGCACGGCCGCCGATTGGCCACCGCGACCGAGCGCCACAAGAAGCCCGAAAACTGGATTTCAGCGCTCGCCGCGACGGGGTCGGGATTGAATGTCGAAGCACCGCTTGATGCCGAGACGCGCGCCACCGAGGCGTTACTGATGGGGCTACGACTGGCCCACGGTATCGATGCGGCGCACTTCGCCGCGCGCACCGGACGGACGCTGGAGGCGACGATAGATACCGCGGCGCGCGACCGGCTGGTGGCGCAGGGCATGATCGAGGCACGCACCGACCGGCTGCAACTGACGCCGCAGGGCAGGCCTGTCGTCAACGCCGTGCTGGCGGCGCTGCACCGCTAGGCACTCAGTTTGTCGGCGGTGCGGCGCGCAGCGTCTTGGGCGCCGATGACACCGTGGTGATGCGTCCCGGCCCGATCTGCTGGACTTCGAAGCTGCGCTCGGCAACGCCCGACGGGCCGAAGCGGAAGATGCCGTCGATGCCCGTGAAGCCGTCGGGTGTCGTCAGCGCGGCGCGCGGGAACGGCGTGTTCAGCGGCCATTTGTCGGCGAGCGTGTTGACCAGCAGCACCGAATCGTAGCCGAAACTCGCCAGTCGCGACGGCGTGCCGCCGAACTTGGCGCGGTAGCGTGTCGCCAGCTGGTCGAAGCGGCCGTCGGGCACTGCAGCGAACAGCGCACCCGCCAGCGCCGGGCTGTTCTTCAGGCCGGGTTCGTTGTTCCACAGCTCGGTGCCGAGGATGGTGATCGTGCCGGCCGGGGCACCGAACTGCGCCAGCGGCTTGCCGAATGATGCCGCCAGCGAACCCGAGTCGGCGATCAGCAGCGCCTGGAACGCCACCGGCCCGATGCGGTCGGTGACCGGCGCGATGGTACCGTCGGGGCGTACCGCGCTGGTCGTTGCGGCCTTGGCGACGCGGGCGTCATAATCGGTGACGGCGCGCGCGGCGGCGATCATCTTGGCGGGGTCGCGGGTGAAGGTCTTGATCGACACGACGCGACCGCCATTGGCCTCGACGGCGCGCAGGAAGGCGGTGGTGGCGCGCTGGCCGTAGGTGCCGTCGGGCACCAGCGCGGCAAAGCGCGACACGCCGTGCGTTGCGGCATAGCCGACGACGCGCGATACTGACTGCGCCGGTTGCAGGCCCATCACATAGACGCCGTCGCCGGCGAGCGCGGCGTCGTTCGAATAGCTGATGATCGGGATGTTGTTCGCGCTCGCAATACCTTGCACGGCGCGCACATCGGCGGCGAGCAGCGGCCCGAGGAAAAGCCGCGCGCCATCGGCGACGGCGCGCGTCGCGGCAGCCGCGGCACCGCCGCTTGCGGTGTCATAGACGCGCAGGTTGATGCGCTTGTCGCCGGCGTCGAGCAGCGCCATGTTCGCGGCGTTGGCGATCGACTGGCCGACCGCGGCATTTGCGCCGGTCAGCGGCAGCAACACGGCAACCTTGTTCTGTTCGATCTGCGGCGCGACTTCGGGCTTGGGCGGCGCGACGACGACCGGCGGCGGTGCCGGCGGCGCAACGGTGGCCTTGGGCGTGGTGCAGGCGGCGATCACCGTCATCAACAGGATCGAGCCGACGCGCAGCGCGGCCTTAGCATTCGGCTTGCCATTTGGCATTTGCCCGAACCGCTCGCGCAGGGCCATGATGGCCATATGAATCTCCCCGAATCAACCAA
Source organism: Glacieibacterium arshaanense (assembly GCF_004681125.1). Classification (GTDB taxonomy): domain Bacteria; phylum Pseudomonadota; class Alphaproteobacteria; order Sphingomonadales; family Sphingomonadaceae; genus Polymorphobacter_A; species Polymorphobacter_A arshaanense. The sequence continues at coordinate 206,085 of NZ_SIHO01000003.1, read as the reverse complement.
CGAAGATGCCGAGCCTGTGGCATATGGCCCAGGTCTCTACATTGTCGCCACCCCTATCGGCAATCTCGGCGATTTGAGCCCGCGCGCCGCCGCGATGCTGGCCGGCGCCGACGTCATCGCCGCCGAAGACACCCGCGTCACCGCGCGGCTGCTCGCGCATATTGGCGCCAAGGTGCCGATGCTGCCGTACCATGACCATAACGCCGATACGGTGCGGCCACGGCTGATCGCACGCATGGCGAACGAGATCGTCGTGCTGGTCAGCGACGCCGGCACGCCGTTGATTTCGGACCCGGGCTACAAGCTGGTGCGCGATGCCCGCGCTGCCGGCGTCACCATTGTCACCATCCCCGGTCCTTGCGCGGCGGTCGCGGCGCTGACGCTGGCGGGACTGCCGACCGACCGCTTCCTGTTCGCAGGATTCCTGCCCGCCAAAGCCGGGGCGCGCGCCGCCGCCATCATCGAACTCGGCGCGGTGCGCGCGACATTGGTGTTCTACGAATCGGGTGGGCGCACCGGCGCGACGCTCGCCGAAATGGCGAAGCTGCTCGGCAACCGGCCGGCGGCGGTGGCGCGCGAGATCAGCAAGCGCTTCGAGGAAACCGTTGACGGCACTCTAGAAAACCTGGCGGCGCGCTACGCCGAGACCCCGCCGCGCGGCGAAGTCGTCATCGTCGTCGGCCCGCCGGGCGAGGCCGCCGCCGTCGATGATGCGACGCTCGATGCGGCGCTCCTTCGCGCGATGGCGGTGCAGCCGATGAAGCCGGCGGTCGCCGAGGTCGTCGAGCTGCTCGGACTGCCGCGCAACCGCGTCTATGCCCGCGCGCTGGCGCTGCGCGATGCCGGCAACTAGCGCCCGCCGCAGCGCCGAAACGCGCGGCCGCCGCGCCGAAACGCTGGCCGCGTGGTGGTTGCGGCTCAAGGGCTATTCGATCCTCGATCGCCGCGTTGCGACACCGGTCGGTGAAATCGACCTTGTCGCGGCGCGCGGCGGGACCTTGGTGTTCGTCGAGGTCAAGGCGCGTGCCGGTTTCGATGCGGCACTGCTGGCGCTGAACCCGCAGGCGCTGGCGCGCGTCGGCCGTGCCGCACAGCTGCTGGCCGGCCAATATGCGCTGCACGCCCGCCCCGCCCATGTCCGTATCGATGCGGTACTGGTTGTGCCGGGGCGCTGGCCGCGCCATATCAAGGCGGTGTGGCGAGAAACATGATGATCGACGACATCGAAGCTGACATCGCCGAACTCGGGTTGCTCGAGGATGACGAGATACTGCTCGACGAGGCAGCGCTGCTGCTCGGGCTGGCCGATCACCCCGATGCCGACATCGATGACGCCCGCGCCGAAATCGACGCGATGACGGCACGTATCGAAGCGCTCGGTGGCCTCGGCGGCTCGTCGCGGCTGCAGGCCGAGCGGCTGGCGCACACCATAGCCTATCGCTGCGGGCTGCGCGGCGACCGCGAGGACTATGACAATCCCGCCAACGCCGACTTCCTGGCGATGTTCGAGCGCCGCCGCGGGCTGCCGGTGACGCTGTCGATTCTGTATGTCGCGCTGGCGCGGCGACTGGGCGGTGCCGCCGACATTGTCGGGCTGCCCGGGCATGTCGTGGTGCGCATCGGCGACGGCGGCGACACCGTGGTCATCGATCCGTTTTCGGACGGCGGCATCATCAATCGCCCGGCGTCGGAGCTGCGCGATCCGGTGCGCGAGGGCGTGCAGCTGAGCAACCGCGCGGCGCTGGTGCGGCTGTTGACCAACCAGGCGGCGCGCGCGCACAACGCCGGTGACCTTGACCGCGCGCTGGTGCTGGCGCGGCGGATGACGATGATCGCCCCCGACTTCTCGAGCGTCTGGTGGGAGCGCGCGCAGCTTGAACAGCGGCTGGGCGACCATGCGGCTGCACGCGAGTCGCTGGTGGCGATGCGCGAAACCACGCGCGACGCGAACCTCCAGACCCGCATCGACGCGACGCTGGCCGGGCTCGCGAGATGAAGGCTGACGGCAGCAGCGCGCTGGTGTAGCGCTGCGCCATTGATCGCGGAGAAGATTGCATGAGCCTGAGAGTCGCGGTCCAGATGGACCCCATCGAGACCGTCAAGATCGGCGGCGACTCGTCGTTCGCGATGATGCTCAAGGCGCAGGCGCGCGGCCATCAGCTGTGGCACTATCTGTCGACCGACCTGAGCTACCGCGAAGGCCGCGTACTGGCGCGCGCCCGGCCGCTGACGGTGCAGGCGGTGGCGGGCGACCATTACCGCTTCACCGGCGATGCAGTGACGCTCGACCTCGGCGCCGACACCGATGTCGTGCTGATGCGCCAGGACCCGCCGTTCGACATGGCCTATATCACCGCGACGCACCTGCTTGAGCTCGTGCAGGGCGAGACACTGGTGGTCAACGACCCGGCATCGGTGCGCAACGCCCCCGAAAAGCTGTTCGTGCTCGGTTTCGGCGACCTGATGCCGCCGACGCTGATTACCCGCACGCTCGACGAGGCGATGGCGTTCCGTGCCACGCACGGCGAAATCGTCGTCAAGCCGCTCTATGGCAACGCCGGTAGCGCGGTGTTCCACATCAGCAAGGCCGACGCCAACCTGCCGGCGCTGGTCGAACTGTTCGGCGAAGTCTGGCGCGAGCCGTTCATGGTGCAGAAGTTCCTCCCCGACGTCAGCCTCGGCGACAAACGCATCGTGCTGATCGACGGCGTCGCCACCGGCGCCATCAACCGCCTGCCCAAGACCGGCGAGATCCGCTCGAACCTCGCCGCCGGCGGCTCGGCGCACGCCACCGAGCTGACGCCGCGCGAACGCCACATCTGCGACCGCCTCGGCCCCGAACTCAGCAAGCGCGGGCTGGTGTTCGTCGGCATCGATGTCATCGGCGGCTACCTCACCGAAATCAACGTCACCTCGCCGACCGGCATCGTCGCTATCGACCGCTTCAACGGCACCGACACGCCAGCGCTGATCTGGGACGCCATCGAGGCGCGGCTGCGGAAATAACCATCAACTAGCTTAAAACTTGGGAGATTTGTCATGGGTTACAGCCACAAAACCGAGCGCAAGCGGGTCAGCGCCGACGAGGTCGAACTGCTCGACAAGTCGCACCACCCCGCACTCGGCAAGCTCAGCGACGCCGAGCTCGCCGAACTGCGCAAGCTGGTCCGCGACCGCCGCGACCGCGCGCAGACCATGGCCAACCAGCAACGCCGCGAAGCCCGCCGCAAGGCCGAGCCGCGCGGTGCCCAGGCCGCCTTTGACAATTCGGGCACGCTGCGCAAAGCCGATGTGCTGGCCGGCGCCATGCGCCGCATCAACGGCGAAGTCGTGCGCCGTGAAGAAAAGGCGGCGCGCGGGGCTTAGTGGAAGGGGCCTCCGGCGGGCAGGGTCTTGGCCCTGCACCCGGTTTTTTGGGGTGCAGCCACGACGAATTTCCGGCCAGCGGATATTCCCGCCCCGGTCCATCGTTCTGGTACTGACCCCCACTGCCACGGTGGAGATAATCCTCTTCCCGATGACGGCGTCCTTGGGAGGGTTGCTGGGTCATCGGGAAGAGGCAGGCTTTGTGACGCTGATCGGGATAGCCGGGTTGCGGAGGACGGGCGGTTTCTTACGCCGCTAGTACTGTTTCAGTACTGTATGTCAGCACTAGGCTTCGTACAGGGTAGAAAGTGTCCTTCTGGAAACACTTGGAGCTGAAGTTCCCGATCCAACAGAGCGCGGGGCTAAAAAGCGCGGCGGTGAGACGGCACGCCCGGGAACGCAAGTGGCGATCGTGAGCCCGGACAGGTTGGACGAGGAACTCCCATTCCTCGCCGCCTTGACCAATCTACTAACCGATTCGGTTCACAATGTCAAGAGAAATCGCGCTAACGGCGATTCCTAGAAGACCCGGCCGATGATCAGGTAGATGGCGTTGTTGTTGCCGCCGGCATGGCCATAGGCGAAATACGCCGGGCCGATGGGCGTATCGATCGCCACGAAGCCGCTGAACGCCGTGTGCAGCGAACCGATCGAGAAATCGTCAAGCGTCGAGTAGATGTTGCCGAATTCGAGCGAGCCGCCGACATAGATCGGCAGGTTGATGATCGGTGCGTCATAGCCCATCCGGTGGAAAACCACCGCACGGCCCAGTACCTGGTTCTGGCCGACCAGCGAGTTGACGGGATAGCCCGACAGGTTGAACAGCCCGCCGAGTTTGAACGGGCCCATGAAATCATAGTTGAGGTTGTCCGTCGCCCCAAAGCGCGCGCCCAGCACCACCGTCGTGCGGCCGAATGTAAACGGCTGGTTGCCATAGAATTGGTACGTCTGGCCGGTAATATCCCCGCCGAGCGCGTCAACATAGTCGGTGAAGTCAATATTGAACTGCGTGCCGTATTTCGGGAAAATCAGCGAATCGAGCGTATCGACTTCGAAACCGAGCGTCAGCCGGACATCCTCGTTCCAGCCCGATGGCAGGCCGGTAGGCACGCTGCCCTTGAGCTGCTGGATGCCGCCGAGCTGCGCGCCGACGCGGATTTGCCCCCAATTGCCGAAGATATAACCCGCATTGATGACCGCACCCATTTGCTTGTAGCGCAACACGCCGAGCGAGCCGCTGCCATCGGCATTGTAGAGCTGCGAGTTGAACCGATAGGCATAGGCCGCCGGCTCGACGAACCACTGGCCGAACTGCTTGTAGAGTTCGACAGTTGCCGAAACGTTGGTGCCGATATTGGCATAGCCGCGCCATTCGGCGCCAGTGCCCATGAAGTCGCGGTCGGTGTACGCTGCGGCAATCTGGAAAGTCGAGCTTTTGCCGAGGCTCGAGCCCATCAGGAAACCGAACTGGAAGAAGCGGTCCTGCGTCGGGTCGCCCTTGGCGCGGACAATTAGGTCGCGGTCGGTGCCCGGCCCGCCGCCCAGGGTGTAATAGACCCGGTCAAACGCAGCGAGTTTGTAGACGTCATTGACATCCTGCTTCATGATTTGAGCGTCAATCACCGTGCCGGGCTTGGTGGTGATCATGGTTTCGATCTGCTTGGTCGGGACCACCGAAGTGTTTTCAACGGTGACCGTCCGCGCCGTGATCGGGCTGTTCTGGACGCGGCGCGCTTTTGCCGCCTGATACGCCGCCCAATCGGCTTCGCTCAGCGACAGCTGTGAAAGTTTGGCCTCCATGGCCTGTGCTGCCACCTGACCGCGGGTAATGCCCAGATCGACCTTGTCGAACGACGTTGTCGACAGTCCTTCGATATCGGGGGTGATGAGCACGTCCTGACCCTTGAGCGAGGCAAGCTGGCGCGCCACGGCGTCGTTGCCGAGCAGCAGCTGCATCTGCGCGAAGACGTTGATGGCGTTGGTAATCTGGTCCTTGCGCATCGGCGGCGAGCCGACGTTGACGACGATGACAACATCGACGCCCATGGCGCGTGCAACATCGACAGGCACATTGTCCGAAATGCCGCCGTCGACCAGCAACAACCCATCGCGTTCGACAGGCGGAAAGCCCGCCGGCACCGCCATGCTGGCGAACACCGCGCTCGAGATGTCACCGCTGCCGAGCACCACCGAATGGCCATCGACGATATTGGTCGCGACAGCGCGGTAGGGGATCGCCATCTGATCGAAATTGTCGATGGCGCGGTTAGGCAGCAGCAGCGACTGCAACGTCGCATAGAGCTTCTGACCGCCGAGTACGCCCTTCGGCAAGATCGGTTTGCCGTCCTTGAAGCCGAGCCGATAGGGCAGCAGGATGTTGCGCTCGTCGTTCTTGCGGCGCAGCGACAGTTCGTCACGCGGAATCGAGTCGTCGAACAGCGTCACCCAGTTGATGCTGTGCGCGACATCGATGAGTTCATTGGCATTGCGGCCGCCGGCATAGAGACTGCCGACCACAGCACCCATGCTGGTGCCCGCCACCACGTCGACAGGGATTCGCAGGCGTTCGAGTTCCGAAATGACGCCGATGTGCGCGAAACCCTTGGCGCCGCCGCCGCCAAGTACCAGACCGATTCGCGGCCGGCCGGGGCGCGCGAGGATGTTCGCCGGTACAGCCGGGCTTGTTGCCGCCGGGGTGACTGCTGCCTTGGTGCCCGGTGTAACGGTCGCCGCAGCATCGGCCAGTGCCGGCGCCGCATGCAAGGCGACTGTCGCGCCAAGAATCGTCAAGACGCGCCCCAAGACGCCAAACGCAGCGGCAAATGCCCGTTGCCCAATCATCGACGTGGTTCCCCCAACAATGTAACGCCTGAGCCCGAACCCTGCATTTGGCGTGCAGTCATACGAATATGCCGACCATAGCGTCGGACACCGCGAAGGCAAACGCTGTGTTTGCAGCGCGATTTCGGGCAAACGCCGGCAGTGCATCGGCGACAGGGTCGCAGCCCCGCCGCCAAGACAAGTTGACAAGTGCGCGCCCTTGGCCTAGCAACCCGCCTCTCGCACGCTCCCCGAAAGGGTGGCGCGCTAACACTGAATTCCAATTCAAGGTTGAAGTACGATGTTCGCAGTGGTGCGCACGGGTGGCAAGCAGTATCGCGTTGCTACCGATGACAAGATTATCGTGGAACGCCTCGACGGCGAAGCCGGCCAGACCATCGCGCTCGACGTGCTGATGCTCAGCGACGGCGGCGTCATCAAGGATGCCAAGGGCGCGTCGGTCACCGCGGAAATCGTCGCGCAGACCAAGGGCGACAAGGTCATCATCTTCAAGAAGAAGCGCCGCCACAACTACCGCCGCAAGAACGGTCACCGCCAGCAGCTGACGGTGCTCAAGATCGTCAGCGTCGGTTGAGCGAGAGGATTTAGAAATGGCACATAAGAAAGCAGGCGGCTCCTCGCGCAACGGTCGCGATTCGGCAGGCCGCCGTCTCGGCGTCAAGCTGTTCGGCGGTCAGAACGCCAAGGGCGGCGCGATCATCATCCGCCAGCGCGGCACCAAGGTCTATCCGGGCCGCAATGTCGGCATCGGCAAGGATCACACGCTGTTCGCGCTCGGTGAAGGCGTCGTCGTGTTCCACGATGGCAAGCTCGGCCGCAAGTACGTCAGCGTCGACGTCCGGGCTGCTGCGGCTGAATAAGCCCAAGCGCTAACGAATTTCAAGGGGCGGGTCCGGCTACGGGCCCGCCCCTTTCGTTTAGGGCTTAGGCAGTCGTAGCCAAGCTTGAACACAACACCCCACGCCGCTCATCCCGAGCGAAGTCGAGGGACGCGCGACGCCCTCGGCGTGTCCCTCGACTTCGCTCGGGATGAGCGGCGTGGGGCTTAGGTGGGCTGGAGCCTTAGGAGGCAAAGTTGCAGGTCAGCACCCACTGCCGGCCGGGCTTGTCCATTTCGATTCGCGAACATTTGGTCAGCACGTCGCGGCCGATCAAAATCCACGGCCTGTTGCGATTGCCCCGGCGCTTCGAGCCGCTGACGACAATCGCATCTTCCTGGTCGGCCTCGGTGCTGGTGCCCGCCTTGGCCCGCGCATCAAGCAGCTTGGCCTGCGCCTCGGTGATTCGCACCGTCGGGTCGATCAGCGGCAGCCCGAGCACACGCGCGCCTGCCACCGGCGTCAGCCCCTCGACCGGCAGCGCGACCTGCGGAAATGGCGTCCACAGCCCGACCTTGCCGCTGCGGTGCACCAGCCCGGCATCGGCGAGTGCCTGCCCGGCATTGGCGTTCATCACCGTGTGCGGCGCGTCGAGCGCGAATCGCACCGATATCTTGACGCCTTCGAGCTTGATCTCGCCGCCGACATCGCCGCGGCCGGTTGTCGGTATCGTATAGACGCTGCCGCCGGCGGGTGCGGCGGGCTGTTCGAAAATGACACGGTCGGCGTCGATCGCCATCACCGACAATATCCCGTCGATGCCGTTATCGACCGCCTTGTTGACCCACACCGTCGGCACCGTCAGCTTTCCGAGCCCGGCGACCGCGACATCGTAGAAATTGCCGCGAAACACTGCCTCGCCGCCGGGAATCAGCGGGTCCTTGACGGTCTGCTTGCCGAGCAGCGGGAAGGGCTTGAGCTTGGCGTGATCGGCGGGCGCCAGATTGAGCACCAGCGCCTTTTCAAACCCCAGCGACACGCGCACCGGCAGATTGGCGTCCTTGATGCGGATCATCACCCCGGGCTGCGGCGCGGCGGTCAGCGTCAGCACCGTCGGCGGCTTGGCGGCCGCGGGCAACACCAGCGCGGCGAGCAGGGGCACAATGACTCGACGTGGATTCATGCGATTCCTTGACCTCGAAAAAGTCCCCTCGCGCCCTGCATAGCGCAAATGCGCGCGACGCTCTGGCTAAAAAACGCGGTTTGCGCCATAGCCGCGCGCATGAAGTTTCTTGACCAGGCCAAAATCTATCTGCGCTCGGGCACCGGCGGCGACGGCGCCGTGTCGTTCCGGCGCGAGAAGTATGAAGAATTCGGCGGCCCCGACGGCGGCGATGGCGGTCGCGGCGGCCATGTCTATTTCGAATGCGTCGACGGCCTCAACACGCTGATCGACTTCCGCTACGCGCAGCACTTCCGCGCCGGACGGGGCGGCCACGGCATGGGGCGCAACCGCACCGGCGCCGGCGCCGACGACCTGGTCATCAAGGTCCCGGTCGGCACGCAGATCTTCACCGACGATCAGGAAATGCTGATCGCCGACTTCACCGCGCCCGGCCAAAAGCTGATGGTGCTACGCGGCGGCGACGGCGGCAAGGGCAACGACTTCTACAAAAGCCCGACCAACCGCGCCCCGCGCCAGTTCCAGCCGGGCTTCGAAGGCGCCGAGATGTGGGTGTGGCTGCGGCTCAAGCTGATTGCCGACGCCGGCCTGCTCGGCATGCCCAACGCCGGCAAGTCGACCTTCCTCAACGCCGTCACCAACGCGCACGCCAAGATCGGCGCCTATCCGTTCACGACCCTGAAGCCGCAGCTCGGCGTCGTGCGCCACAAGGGTCAGGAGTTCGTACTCGCCGACATCCCCGGCCTCATCGAGGGCGCCGCGGACGGTGTCGGCATCGGCGACCGCTTCCTCGGCCATATCGAACGCTGCCGCATCCTGCTGCACCTGATCGACGCCGATTGCGAAGACCCGCGCGAATCGTACGAAATCGTCCGTGCCGAGCTCGAAGCCTATGGCGCCGGACTCGAGGACAAGGACGAGATCATCGCGCTCAACAAGGCCGACCTGATCGAGCCCAAGCTGCTCGCCAAGCGCAAGAAGGCGCTCGAAAAGTTCAGCGGCAAGCCGGTCTATCTGCTGTCGGGCGCAACGCGTGAAGGCATGGATGCCGTGCTTGACCGCCTCGTCGAAGCCGTCGGCCGCGCCAAGAAGACCGACGGCGCGCAGGACAAAGCATGGACGCCCGTGTAGCGCGGTTTGCGCCCGCCGCCTGCCCGCGGCTGGTGATCAAGATCGGCTCGTCGCTGCTCGTCGCGGCCGACGGCAGCGTGCGCCGCGAGTGGCTCGAAACCGTCATCGACGATGTCGCGGCGCGGCGCGCGGCCGGCCAGCAGGTCGTCATCGTCTCGTCAGGCGCGATTGCACTCGGCGCCAAGCGGCTCGGGCTGCCCAAGGGTGGCCGCGCCAGCCTCGAGGACGCACAGGCGGCCGCTGCGACCGGCCAAATCGCGCTCAGCCAGATCTACGCCGAAATGCTCAGCGCGCGCGGCATCGTCGCGGCGCAAATCCTGCTGACGCTCGGCGACCTCGAAGACCGGCGGCGCTTCCTCAATGTCGCAGCCACGCTCGACCGGCTGCTCAGCCTCGGCGTCGTGCCGGTACTCAACGAGAACGACAGCGTCGCCACGCAGGAAATCCGCTTCGGCGACAATGACCGGCTGGCCGCACGCGCCGGCCAGGCCGCGGGCGCGGCAGGCGTCATCCTGCTCAGCGATATCGACGGGCTCTACACCGCCAACCCGGCGACCGACCCGAGCGCAAAGCTCATCCCCACCGTCGAGAAACTCGATGCCGCGATCGACGCCATGGCCGACGGCACCAGCGGCTCAGGCCTTGGCTCGGGCGGCATGACCGCCAAGGTCCAGGCCGCGCGCATCGCCAACAGCGCCGGCGTCCATCTGGCCATCATCGACGGCCGCCGCCCCGCACCGCTGCAGGCGTTCGCCGCCACCGGCCACGGCACGGTGTTCGTCGCCGGCGAAGGCGCCCGCGGCAAGAAAGCCTGGCTCGCCGGCCGCCTGACGCTCAAGGGCAAACTCCACATCGACGCCGGCGCCGTCCGCGCGCTCGCCACCGGCAAAAGCCTGCTCGCCGCTGGCGTCACCCGCGTCGAAGGCCGCTTCGAACGCGGCGACCCGGTCGAAATCCTCGGGCCAAGCGGCACCGCCGTGGCGCGCGGGCTGGCGGGCTATGACGCCGCCGACGCCGCCGCGATTGCCGGCGCACGCAACGAAGCGCAGGCGGGGATCCTCGGCTATGCGCCGCGCGCTGCGCTGGTGCACCGTGATCATCTGGTGACGCTTTAGAAGAGCCTCCGGCGGGCAGGCCTGAGGCCTGCACCCGATTGTTGTCACGCTCGATTGTGACCGGGAGTGCGCAGTCACTACAGCAGCGCCTCTACTCCCCGTTGGATGAAGATTCCGTGGCAGTTCACCAATTGCCTGCGATATCAAATGAACTTACGGATTCCACTGTTTTGAAAATTTACAATTATGAAATTTGCACAAACTACTAACAGACGTACCATAGAAATATTTCTTGGCCTCATCACACGAATTTGCTGAAAACCGAATGACCAACACGCTATTTTTGGCTTTTTCCCTAGCCAGCGTTTTTTCAAATGCTACCGAGGCAATCGGGTTGCCGTTGTTAACGATCAAAGTCCTATTGTTTATTATTTTGACTTCTGCGAAATCTCCAACATCTGGGAGAATACCCGCTCCATTGATCCATTCCGGAAAGCATCCAAGAGCAGTGTCATTGTTGGGAGCGCAGCTACAAGTAAGTATGGATGTTATGATGAAAATCATGAAATTATGATGATTCAACATAACGGATCGCCCCGAGTTTAACGCATGGACGCAGGCCCAAAAGCCGGGACGACCATACTACTTGCAGCCTTAACCTGTATACTGCCAAGCAGACACCTAATACTCCACTTCCCACTTCAAACCAACCACTCCCTCCTCCCCTGTGAGCACAGCGAACAGAGAGTGGGGAGGGTCGGGGTGGGGGAGGATGCCCGAGGCCGAAGCCGCTACGCCGCGGCCGTCACCGCCAGCTTGGGATAGTCGGTGTAGCCTTCCGGCCCGCGGATATACCAGGTCTTCGGGTTGTCTTCGTTGAGCGGCGCGCCGGTGCGGAAGCGCTCGACGAGGTCGGGGTTGCCGATATACTTCCGCCCCCAAGAAATCGCATCGGCGAGGCCGGAGTCGAGGTCGGCCTGCGCGCTCTCCGCCGTATAGTCCTGGTTGAGCACCAGCGGGCCGCTGAACACCTGCCGGATCTTGGGGCTCAACTTCGGCACGTTGGTGGCGCCGTAGGTGCCGTTCGGCGTCAGCTCACGCAGTTCGAGGAACGCGAGGCCGAGCTTGTCGAGCGCGCGCGCGGCCGGCAGGAAAACGCTTTCGGGGTCGCTGTCATCGGTGCCCTGCGATTCGCCGTTGGGCGACAGGCGAATGGCCGCGCGGTCGCCGCCGACTTCGGCGACAACGCGCTCCATGACCTCACGCATCAGGCGGATGCGGTTTTCCGGCGACCCGCCATAGTCATCGTCGCGCGCGTTGACGCCGTTGCGCAGGAACTGGTCGATCAGATAGCCGTTGGCGCTGTGAACCTGGACGCCGTCGAACCCGGCGGCGATCGCATTGCGCGCCGCACTGGCATACTCGTCGAGCGTCCGCTTGATGTCATCGAGCGTCGCGGCGCGCGGGGTGCCATAGGGGTTCTTGTCCGGCACCGCATACGGCGCCCGCACCGGCGACGAGGAGATCGAGTCCGATCCGATGGTGTCGGGGCGCGCCAGCCGGCCCATGTGCCACAGCTGCGCCATGATGCGCCCGCCGGCGGCGTGGACGGCCGCAGTGACCGGCTTCCACGCCTCGGTCTGCTCCGCCGTCCAGATCCCCGGCGTCCGTGGCCAGCCGAGCCCGATCCGGCTGATGCCGATGGCTTCGGCAATGATCAGCCCGGCACTGGCGCGCTGGCTGTAATAGTCGCCCATCAACGCGGTAGGCACATGGTCATCGCTCGCCCGCATGCGCGTCAGCGGCGCCATGAAGATGCGGTTCGGTGCCTGAATGGCGCCAATCGTGATCGGGTCGAAAAGACTGGGCATAAAATTCTCTTTGCGTTTGTTGCGACAGCGCGAGCGACTCGCCGATGACAGCAGTTGCCGCAGAATGAAGCCGCGCGCCACCTTCCATATTTAGGTTGTGTGCAAGGTCACGTTTATCGGACGCTGCAGGGCGTGCGGCAGTAAAGAGCCTCCGGCGGGCAGGCCTGAGGCCTGCACCCGATTGTTTTGCGCCCCATGCTTCCTGCTCCCCCCCCCTGCAAGGGAGGGGTCGGGGGTGGGGTTTAGCTGCCGGTCAGCAAACGACCCCATTGTTGCCATTCCAATCAAAATCCATTGGCCGTAAAACTTGCCATGGTTAGAGAGCATTTCGTCCGGTATGACTTAACCATGTTAGGTCTCGCCAAGTGAAACGGGTGGCCTTGTCGCCCACTGCCTACCGACCTTGGCTCTATCGCTGTGGTCGTGATGCTGAGGTGGGGCCTATGGCGGGGACTATCCTGGTCGAACCGTACCCAACAATTGCTAGTGCCGAGATTGGCGCCCAGCAAGTGGTGCGCGGCATCCCTCAACAGGGCGCGTGACAATGGACTCTTCGCATCTTCAGGCGGCCAACCATCGGCGATTGTCGCGACGGCAAAGTTGGATCCCGAAGATCTTGAGTCGAAAAGGAGGTTCTTGGCATTGCAAATTACGGAATATGGTGCGACCCGCACCTCATAAAACATGCCTATTTGGTTCTAATAAATTGCATAATGTCTTTTTGTTTTCTATTGTTGGACTGCTTTCGTCTTGTCACTCCAACCAACAGAAATCGCCACTATGCCAGACAGTTGAGATCCGGCCAGATGCGGCGCACGGGGCGCCGATTGGCCCTACGCGTCACATCACCTTTTTGGTTGAAACCATTCTATTCACGCTCGCCGGAGCTGACCAAGGGAACGATTGCCGTCTGGATATAGGGGTAACTCCAAGCCCCAAGGGCCATGCAGGGAGCAGCGCTGAGTTCGTCTTGCGTAACGGGTCAAACGTACTTTGGAAATTTGAGGAGCCACTCGATCCAACTTATGTCTTTGATGGCGATGTCTCAAAAGCCTTCGGCGCACTCCTGAACCTTGAACTGATCAAAATCGACGCCAACCCTTTCGATGGCATGACTCGTGATGAGATCAGGACCAGACTCTGTCGCTTAGTCGCTGGCACGGATTACGACAGGTTCCTCCACAAACTGCCAAATGGTACGGCAATCTGGCTCGATGAATGGGGAAATCTCGGGCCTCATATCCCCGACAACAGAGTGCTATTTGAGCGATTAGGAAAAGGTGAAATAACTTTCTCGTACGGCAATTTAGGATATGTATATGGAATGCCTACAGAAAATAGTGAAAACATGTCTGAAATAGATCGTAGCACCGTTATAGATAATGTGCGTGAAGGCCGACATCTCGATGGCTTAGACTTTGGCACTCGCCCAGAGAATGAACCATTGCACCCACTTTTTGGCCTGCAGGATCGAGCATTTAGCTCTAATTCTTCTGAGTCAAGCGAGCTTCGTATAGATTCAATCGCAATCTACTTCGGGACGACAATTCATGATGGTTGGCTTGACAGTCTGCGTGACAAGAATTCTCCAGATGGAGGTGCGTACATCGCACGCCTAGCCGCCTTACAGAACAACGCAGTCCTCGCCTCCGCATACACTGTTAGATTTAGCGGCACACCCGATCAACACATTTTGCAGAAATGTACTGAGAGTAGTTAAGACTCATTGGGCCGCCAAAGCGCAATGGAAATTCGGTTGAAGCCTTCCCGTCCATACGATCGCCGATGGCAAATTGGGGCACGGAGAACCTTTCTCGGCCGATGGCGAACATGCCATATTCACACCGCAGAATCTCTCGTGTGCATCAATTCGAATGTCCGCATGTCAGTTGATCCTACCTGATAGCGGACGTACTGCAACCCACCCCATTCCGGACGTTCCGCGCGTCCCCCGCGAAAGCTGGCGCGACGCAGCACTGCGACCCAATGACCGCCGCGCAGCCCCGCACCGGCCACACCGCATGATATCGCATTGCCGCCTCCCCGGCTTCGGTTTAGAACCCGCCCATGCCTATTCCTGTTATTTCGGCCACCGGCCTTTTCACCCCTGCCGACAGCATTTCGAACACCGAACTGGTCGACAGCTTCAATACCTATGTGGCGCAGCACAATGCCGAACATGCGGCGGCGATTGCGGCGGGCGAGGTTTTAGCGCTCGAGCCGAGTTCGGTGGAGTTTATCGAGAAGGCGAGCGGCATCCGCGCGCGCTATGTGCTGGCCAAGGCGCCGATCCTGGACCCCGCGGTCATGGCGCCGCGCTGGGATGAACGGCCCAACGAGCAAATTTCGGTGCTCGCCGAAATCGGCGTGGCAGCGGCGCGGGATGCGCTGGCGCGTGCCGGCCGCGACGCCAAAGATGTCGATGCCGTCATCTGCGCGTGTTCGAACCTGCAGCGCGCCTATCCGGCGATTGCCATCGAGATTCAGGACGCACTGGGCATCGACGGCTTTGGCTTCGACATGAATGTCGCCTGCTCGTCGGCGACGTTCGGCATCCAGACCGCGGCCGATTTCATCCGCGCCGGCAACGCCAAGTCGGTGCTGGTGGTCAACCCCGAAATCTGTTCGGGGCATCTCAACTGGCGCGACCGCGACAGCCATTTCATCTTCGGCGATGTCGCGACCGCCATCCTGGTCGAGGCGCAGGACATCGCGCCGGCGCAGCATTGGGAACTGCTCGGCACCAAGCTCAAGACCGTGTTTTCGAACAATATCCGCAACAATTTCGGCTTTCTCAACCGCGCCACGCCCGAAACTGCGGGCGCCCGCGACAAGCTGTTCGTGCAGGAAGGCCGCAAGGTCTTCAAGGAAGTCGTGCCGATGGTGGCAACGATGATCGCCGAGCAGATGGAGCGCTTTGCGCTGGCGCCGGCGGATATCCGGCGGCTGTGGCTGCACCAGGCCAATGCCGGGATGAACCGGCTGATCGCCGGCCGCGTGCTCGGCCATGAAGCGACCGAGGATGAAAGCCCGACGGTGCTCGATACCTATGCCAACACCTCGTCCGCCGGGTCGATCATCGCGTTCCATCTCAACAGCGACGATCTGCAGCACGGCGACACCGGCGTGATCTGTTCATTCGGCGCCGGCTATTCCGCCGGCACGGTGTTCGTGCGCAAGGCGGCCTGACACGCGGTTTTGCGTTTGGCCGGCGTTGTGACAAAAGGCGCCGATGACGACTTCGGCCTCTACTGATGCTGCCACGCTGATTGCGACGATGGGCGCGGCTGCGCGCGACGCGGCGGCGGTGCTCGCCACCACGCCGACGGCGACCAAGGCGGCAGCGCTGCTTGCGGCAGCGGCGGCGTTGCAGGCCGGCAGCGCCGAAATCGAAGCCGCCAACGCACAGGACATGGAAGCGGCAGGCGCGGCCGGGCTGTCGAACGCGATGCTCGACCGCTTGCTGCTGACGCCGGCGCGGATTGCCGCGATGGCCGAGGGTGTGGCAGCGATTGCGGCGCTGCCCGATCCGGTGGGGGAGGTCATCACGCGCTGGCAGCGGCCCAACGGGCTGGCGTTCGAGCGCGTGCGCGTGCCGCTCGGCGTCATCGGCATCATTTTCGAAAGCCGCCCCAATGTCACCGCCGACGCCGGCGCGCTGTGCCTGATGTCGGGCAATGCCTGCATCCTGCGCGGCGGTTCGGAAGCCGCGCGGTCGAACCGCGCCATCCATGCCGCATTGGTCGCCGGACTGAAGGCGGCGGGGCTGCCCGAAACCGCGATCCAGCTGGTGCCGACCACCGACCGTGCCGCGGTGGGCGCGATGCTGGCGGCGCACGGGCTGATCGACATCATCATCCCGCGCGGCGGCAAGGGGCTGGTGGCGCGCGTCCAGGCCGAGGCGCGGGTGCCGGTGCTCGCGCATCTGGACGGCATCAACCATGTCTATGTCGACAAGGCCGCCGATGCGGCGATGGCGGTCGAGATCACGGTCAATTCGAAGCTGCGGCGCACCGGCGTCTGCGGCGCGATGGAGACATTGCTGATCGACCGCGCCGCCCCCGAACTGGCGGCGTCGGTGCTCAAGGCGCTGCTCGATGCCGGTTGCGAGGTGCGGGTGACACCCGAACTGGCGGGGCTGGACGCACGACTGACCGCTGCCGACGCCGCCGACTGGGATACCGAATATCTCGACGCGATTGCCGCCGCGACACTGGTCGACGGTGTCGAAGGTGCCATCACGCACATCGCCGCGCACGGCTCGCACCACACCGACGCGATTGTCACCGATGACGCCGCCGCCGCCGCGACCTTCCTGTCGCGCGTCGACAGCGCCATCGTGCTGCACAACGCCTCGACGCAATATGCCGATGGCGGCGAGTTCGGCTTCGGCGGCGAAATCGGTATCTCGACCGGTCGGCTGCACGCGCGCGGACCCGTCGCGCTCGAAGGCCTGACGAGCTACAAGACGCTGGTACGCGGGCGTGGCCAGGTGCGGCCGGTTTGATGGCCACTTTGTGACGGGGCGCTCGCACGGCGCGCGGCGGATCGGGCTGCTCGGCGGCTCATTCAACCCCGCGCATGACGGCCACCGGCACATCAGCATCGAGGCGCTGCGGCTGCTCGACCTCGATGAAGTGTGGTGGCTGGTCAGCCCGCAGAACCCGTTGAAGCCCGAGGCCGGCATGGCGCCGCTCGCCACGCGGCTGGCATCGGCGCAGCGCGCGCGGCGGCATCCGCGGATCCGGCCGCTGGCGATCGAGGCCGAACTTGGCACCCGCTACACCGTCGATACGGTGCGGGCGCTGCAGCACCGTCACCCCAAAACCGACTTCATCTGGCTGATGGGCGCCGACAATCTGGGGCAATTCCACCGCTGGCGCGACTGGCGCAAGCTGGCGCGTTCCGTCGCGATTGCTGTTTTTCCGCGTTCGGGCTATGGTCGCAGCGCTCTGACCGCGCCGGCAATGGCTTGGCTCAGGCGCCGGCGCCGCATCACCGCGGCACCGGGTCACTGGAATGACTGGGAGTTACCGGCGATTGTGATGCTCAACATCAGGCTCAGCCCGCAATCCGCGAGCCGCCTGCGTGCGCGCAATCCCGACTGGGCAAGTGCCCCGAAACTATGACCCCCGCCCCGACAATAAGGACGTTGAATTGGCTTTGAACCCCGCCACCGCGCCGCGCGCCGTGGCCGCTGACGACCCTGCGGTCGCCGCCCTGCATGCGCTGATCATGAAGGTGCTCGATGACGACCAGGCGGTCGATGTCGTGTCCATTCCGCTGCGCGGCAAGACCAGCATCGCCGACCATATGGTCATCGCCAGCGGCAAGTCGACGCGTCAGGTCGCTTCGATGGCGACGAAGATCCAGCAGCTGATCAAGACCGAATTGAAGCGCGAATCGCGCGTCGAAGGCCTGCCGACCGCCGACTGGGTGCTGATCGACGCGCAAGACGTCATCGTCCATTTGTTCCGGCCCGAAGTGCGGACGTTCTACAACCTTGAAAAGATGTGGGCGTTCGACGGCCCGTCGGGTTCGACCAGCGAACGCCGCGCGCCGCCCAAGGTCGCAGCCGCCGAAACAACCGACGATTGAAGCTCCACGTCATCGCGCGCGGCCGCATCGGGCGCTGCCCGGAGGCCGACCTCGTCGAACGCTACCGCAAGCGCATGACCTGGCCGATGGCGATCACCGAGCTCGATGACCGCGGCCCGGTCAAGCTGCCGGGGCCGGTCACGCCGTGCGTCACCATCGTGCTCGACGAGCGCGGCAAGCCGTTGGCGTCACGCGCGCTCGCCGACCAGCTGTCGCGCTGGCGCGACGCCGGCATGCGCGAGGCCCGCTTCCTGATCGGCGCCGCCGACGGCCATGACGACGACATGCGCGCGCAGGCCGACCTGCTGCTCGGCTTCGGGCTGGCAACCTGGCCGCACATGCTGGTGCGCGCCATGCTCGCCGAGCAATTGTACCGGGCGACGGCGATTATTGCCGGGCATCCGTATCACAGGGATTAAGGGCCTACGGCGGGCAGGCGTGACGCCTGCACCCAATTGTTGCGACGGTGCCAAATACGCAGCGTCGCGTTTGATGCACCGGCGCAAGTGTCGGGTGCAGGCGTCACGCCTGCCCGCCGGAGGCTCTTAATGCATAGTCAGCCGTGCAAGCATGTTATACTGACGTTCAGCTAGTCCGTCGTAAGGTTCGGTTACAATGTCGCGCAATCCGTGGAGCTTTGCCCTTCCCCTCGCTGTTCTGGCGCTGATTCCGGCGTCGGCGGCGGTGCGTGCGGCGGCTGAGAGCGACACCTACAAGCAGCTTGATGCGCTGATGGACGTGTTCGAGCGCGTGCGCGTCGATTATGTCGACAAGACCGACGACAAGAAGCTCATCGAGGGTGCGATCAACGGCATGCTTGCCAGTCTCGATCCGCATTCGAGCTATCTCGACTCGCGCGACTTCGCCAACATGAAGCAGACCACCGACGGTGAGTACGGCGGGTTGGGGCTGACGGTCAGCACCGAAGAAGGTGCGGTCAAGGTCATTGCGCCGACCGACGATACGCCGGCGGCGCGTGCCGGCATCAAGTCGGGCGACTATATCACCCACATCGACGGCGAGCTGCTGTACGGGCTGACGCTCAACGAAGCGGTCGACAAGATGCGCGGCACGCCGGGCACGAAAATCAAGATTACCGTGGTGCGCGAGGGTGCGCCCAAGCCGATCGACTATACGCTGACGCGCGAAGTCATCCAGATCAAACCGGTGAAGTACGAGATCAAGGGCGACGTCGGCGTCATCCGCATCTCGGCGTTCAACAAGCAGACCGGTCCGGCGACGCGCGACGCGATCGAATCGATTGAAAAGACACTGGGCCCCAAGCTCGTCGGCTTCATTGTCGATCTGCGCTCGAACCCCGGCGGTTTGCTCGACCAGGCTATCGAAGTCTCCGACGCGTTCCTCGACCGCGGCGAGATCGTCTCGCAGCGCGGCCGCACCAAGGCCGACATCCAGCGCTATTATGCCAAAAACGGCGACCTGACCGAAGGCAAGCCGGTCATCATCCTGGTCGATGAAGGCTCGGCATCGGCGGCCGAAATCGTTGCCGGCGCGCTGCAGGACCATCGTCGTGCGCTGGTCATCGGCATGCGCAGCTTCGGCAAGGGCTCGGTGCAGACGCTGATCCCGCTGTCGGATGAAACCGCGTTGCGGCTGACCACGGCGCGCTATTTCACGCCGTCGGGGCGTTCGGTCCAGGAAGCCGGGATCGAGCCCGACATCGTCGTGCCGCAGCTGACCGATGCCAATTACAAGGAGCGCCCGCGCCTGCGCGAGGCCGATTTGCAGCGTCACCTGATCAACGAGATCAAGACCGACGACAAGTATATCGAGGCCGACATGAAGGCCGATCCGCGCTTTGCCGAAACCGCCGAGACGTTGAAAAAGCGCGGTGTCACGGATTTCCAACTTTACTATGCCATCAACCTGCTCGAACGGCTCAACCCGAACTATGTGCCACCGGCACCGGTGATCGCTTCGGCGGCGAAGTAGGCGCGGCGCGGCTGTTTGACGTGCTGCCCACCTGTGTTAGTGGCGCAATCGATCCTCGAACCGGGTGAAGCCAGTGCTGCGCAAACTCTATGACTGGACCCTCGAACGCGCCGGCCGGCCGACCGCCGAGCGTTGGCTGGCGTTCATTTCGTTCGCCGACTCGAGCTTCTTCCCGATCCCGCCCGATGTGATGCTGATCCCGATGTATCTGGCGCGGCCGGAGAAATCGATCCGCTACGCGACAATTGCCACCATCACCTCGGTGCTTGGCGCGCTGCTCGGCTATGCCATCGGCGCGGCGCTGTATCACACCATCGGCATCCCGCTGCTGCACTTCTATGGCTATGAAGCGACGTTCGCGCGCTTCACGGCGCAGGTGAACGAATATGGCGGCTGGCTGATGCTGGCGTTCGCGTTCCTGCCGATTCCGTACAAGGTCGCGACGATCGCCGCGGGCACCACCGGCATGTCGATTCCGGTGCTGATTCTGGCGTCGATTGCCGGGCGCGGCGGGCGCTTCTTCCTCGTCGCTTTCCTGATGCGGCGCTACGGCGACACCGCGCGCCACCTCATCGACAATCATTTCAACAAGCTGGCGCTGATCTTCAGCGGGCTGTTCGTCGGCGGCTTTGTGGTCGTGCACTATGCGTCGTGAACAAGCGGCCAATGCGCTGGTGCTGGTCGGCGCGGCGGGGCTGATCGGCGGCGCGCTGCTGTCGCAATTCGTCGGCGGGCTGTTCCCGTGTGAAATGTGCTATTGGCAGCGCTGGCCTCACCTCGCCGCCATCGCGCTCGGCCTGCTCGCCTGGGCGCTCGGCTCGAACCGCGCGCTGACCGCGCTCGCCGCGATTGCGGTGCTGGTCAGCGGCGCCATCGGCGTCTTCCACGCCGGCGTCGAATATCATTGGTGGGAAGGCCTGACGACCTGCACCGCCGCACCCGTCACCGGCACCACTTCGGAAGTGCTCGGCAGCATCATGGCGACGCCGCTGATCCGCTGCGATGCGGCACAATGGACGCTGTTCGGCATCTCGCTCGCCGGGTACAACGCAATCCTCTCGGGACTTATCGGCGGAGGCGCATTGTGGCTGCTACGGAAACCGCGTTGAACCACCTGCCGGGCGACCGGCGCGATAGCGTGGCATCAATGCTGCGCGTCGACCTTGCCGGCGAATTCGGCGCGTCGCGCATCTACGCAGGCCAGCTCGCCGTGCTCGGCAACCGCCACCCTGCCGCCGCCGAAATCGCCCGGATGCAGCAGCAGGAACAGCGCCACCTCGACTGGTTCGATGCCGAGCTCGTCAAGCGCCGCGTCCGCCCGACCGCGCTCCAGCCGTTCTGGAATGTCGCCGGCTTTGCGCTCGGTGCCGCGACGGCGTTGCTTGGCCCGCGCGCCGCCATGGCCTGCACCGTCGCCGTCGAAACCGAAATCGACCGCCACTACCAGGAACAACGCGACGCACTCGCCGGCAGCGAGCCCGAACTCGAGGCCACCATCGCCGAGTTCCAGGCCGAAGAAGTCGAGCACCGCGATACCGCACTCGCCCACGGCGCCGAATCGACGCCGGGCTACCCGCTGCTGAGCGCGATTATTCGTGCGGGGTGCCGGACGGCGATTGCCGCGGCGCGACGGGTTTAAGAGCCAAGGCTAGAGAAGAGCCTCCGGCGGGCAGGCCTCAGGCCTGCACCATAGGTTTGGGTCGGTGCATCGGGGACGTACGTCGGTCGATGTTGCGCGGTCACAAACTACTGGTGCAGGCCTGCGGCCTGCCCGCCGGAGGCTCTTTCGTCGGCCTTAAACCAACTCGACCGCGACTGCCGTCGCTTCGCCGCCACCGATACACAGGCTCGCCACGCCGCGTTTCAGGCCGCGCGTTTGCAGAGCGGAAATCAGCGTGGCCATGATGCGCGCGCCGCTGGCGCCGATCGGGTGGCCGAGTGCGGTAGCGCCGCCGTTGACGTTGATCTTGGCGTGATCGATGCCGAGGTCGCGCATGGCGATCATGGCGACGACGGCGAAGGCTTCGTTGACTTCGAACAGGTCGACATCATCGACGGTCCAGCCGGCCTTGGCGAGCACTTTGCGGATGGCGGGCACCGGCGCGGTGGTGAACAGGCCGGGGGCATGCGCGTGGCCGGCGTGCGCGACGATGCGGGCGACCGGCGTCAGGCCGAGGCGGTCGGCGACACTGGCGCGCGACATGACCATCGCGGCGGCGCCGTCCGAAATCGACGAGGCGTTGGCGGCGGTGATGGTGCCGTCCTTGGCGAACGCCGGCTTCAATGTCGGGATCTTGTCGGGCAGCGCCTTGCCGGGCTGTTCGTCCTCGGCGATGTCTTCGCTGCCCTTGCGCGTGGTCACGGTGACCGGGGTGATTTCGCGTTCGAAGGCGCCCGAGGCGATGGCCGCCTTGGCGCGGGCCAGACTTTCGAGCGCATAGGCGTCCTGCGCGCCGCGGGTGAACTGGTAGCTTTGCGCGGCTTCTTCGGCGAAGGCGCCCATCAGCTTGCCGGGGTCATAGGCGTCTTCGAGGCCGTCGAGGTACATCGAATCCTTGACCGCGTCATGGCCGATGCGCGCGCCGCCGCGATGCTTCATCAGAAGGTACGGCGCGTTCGACATGCTCTCCATGCCGCCCGCGACGATGAGGTCGGCAGTACCCGCTGCCAGCGCGTCATGCGCGACGATCGCGGCTTCCATGCCCGAGCCGCACATCTTGTTGACCGTCGCGGCCTCGACCGATTGCGGCAGCCCTGCGCCCAATGCGGCCTGACGCGCCGGCGCCTGGCCGAGCCCGGCCGGCAGCACGCAGCCCATCACAATGCGCTCGATGCTGTCGGGCGCCACGCCGGCGCGTTCGACCGCCGCACGCACCGCCGTCGCGCCGAGCGCCGTCGCGCTGACGCCGCCAAGCGCGCCCTGGAAGCCGCCCATCGGCGTGCGTGCATACGACAGGATGACAACGGAATCGGTGGCCATGATGGGTTCCTTCGCTGAATTTTCGGGGTTTGCCCTAGCGCAGTTGTGCGGCGCGGCACAACAGTTCGGAAGCAAGGGCCTCCGGCGGGCAGGGGTGACCCCTGCACCCGATTATTGGGGTGCACGGGTCACCCCTGCCCGCCGGAGGCTCTTAGATCGTCACACTGCCCGAAATGACGGTAATGCTGTCCCCACCGATCCAGATATCGGTGCCAATCTGTTCGACATGGACGAGGCCGGCGCGGCCGATGGCGGTGCCTTGCGACGCGACATAGGGCGAGGTGGCGCGGCCGGAGCCGAGCAGCCACTGCGCCAGGCCGGCATTGAGGCTGCCGGTGACGGGATCTTCGGGCGAGGCGATGTCGGCGGGGAAGGCGCGGACTTCGAACTGCGCGTCGATGCCGTCGGTGGGCGCGCAGCGCGCGACGACGCCGATATCGAGCCCGGCGAGCAGGCTTTTGTCGGGGCGCAGCGCCAGCACTTCGGCGCGGCTTGCCAGCTCGACGCCGAGCCATTCGGGGCCGTTTACCAGCCAGCTTGAGGCGACGATGGCGCTTTGCGCAACGCCAAGGCCCTTGGCGACGCGCGCCAGCAGTTGCGGTTCGACCGCGTCCGAGCGGATCAGCGGCGGCGCGGCGAAGGCGAGGCGGTCACCGTCGCGGCGCAGGCGCACCAGCCCGATTCCGCATTGCTGGACGATTTCGGCACCCTTGGGCACGCCGCCGGCCGCAAGCCATACATAGGCGCTGCCGATGGTCGGGTGGCCGGCGAACGGCAATTCGCGTTCGGTGGTGAAGATGCGGACACGGTAGTCGGCTTGCCCGTCGGTGGGCGCCAGCAGGAACGTCGTTTCGGCGAGGTTGGTCCAGTTGGCGAATGCCGCCATTTCGGAATCGCTCAGCGCGTCGGCGCCGATGACGACGGCGAGCGCGTTGCCCTTGAGCGGCGCGCTGGCGAAGACATCGACTTGCTGGAAATCGAAGCGACGCGTCATGCGGCGTCGTGGCTCGGCCGGCTGCGCGCGACCCAGGGCGACGACAGGTCCTCGAGCGTCACATCGACGACTTCGAGCGTCAGTCGCAGCGACGCGCCGCCCGAAAAATCGAGCGTCAGAAAGTCGCCGTCCAGCGTCATCGCCAGCAGCGCCAGCACCGTGTGCGTCGGGTCATGCGCGCCGGCCGAACTGGCGGGCGGCGGCACCGGCCAGCCGCGGCGCTCGACGCGCAGCACATGGTCGATGCGCAACGCCGTGCGGATGCGCGATTGGTCGTGCTGTTCCCAGCGGTAGCGCCCGACGAGCAGCACCAGCCGGTGACCGCGCGCATCCCAGGCGACGTCGATCGGGCGCACGGTGGCGTCCTGCAGCAGCGAAGACAGCAGCGGCAGTTCAGACGCCTCCTGTGCGAGCAGCAGCAGGCGGGTGTCGGCCAATGTAGTGGTGGGCGCAACGGTAGGCGTGCTCACCCGTCGGAAATCCGTTCGATGTCGGCGCCGACGGCCGAGAGCTTTTCTTCGAGCCGTTCATAGCCGCGGTCGAGGTGATAGACGCGGCTGACGATGGTTTCGCCCTGCGCCGCGAGTCCCGCCAGCACGAGGCTCATCGAGGCGCGCAAATCGGTCGCCATGACCTGCGCGCCGACGAGTTTGTCGACACCGCGCACTACGGCGGAGCGGCCGCGCACGGTGATGTCGGCACCCATGCGCGCCAGTTCGGGGACGTGCATGTAGCGATTTTCGAAGATGGTTTCGGTCAGCAGCGATGCACCATCGGCGAGCGCCAGCATCGCCATGAACTGCGCCTGCATGTCGGTCGGGAAGCCCGGATAGGGCGCGGTCGACACGGTGATGCCGTGCAGGCCGTTGGCGCGGCGCACCATCAGGCCACGCGGCGTCGCCTTGGTTTCGATGCCGGCTTCGCGCAGCGCATCGAACGTCGCGCCGAGCGTTTCGTCCTCGGCACCAATGAGCTCGATCTCGCCGCCGGTGATGGCGACGGCACAGGCGTAGCTGCCGGTTTCGATGCGGTCGGGCATCACCGCATAGGTCGCGCCGTGGAGTTTGGGGACGCCGGTGATGACCAGCCGTTCGGTGCCGACGCCGTCGATCTTCGCGCCCATGGCAATCAGGCAGCGGCATAGATCGACGATTTCGGGCTCGCGTGCGGCGTTTTCGATGATCGATTCGCCGACCGCGAGCACGGCGGCCATCACGACGTTCTCGGTGGCACCGACCGACACGGTGGGGAACACATAACGCCCGCCGCGCAGCCCGCCCTTGGGGGCGACCGCTTTGACATAGCCGGCAGTGACTTCGATTTCGGCGCCGAGGTGTTCGAGCGCCTTCAAATGCAGGTCGATCGGCCGGTTGCCGATGGCGCAGCCGCCGGGCAGCGACACGGTCGCCTCGCCGCAACGCGCCAGCAACGGCCCGAGCACGAGGATCGAGGCGCGCATCTTGCGGACGATGTCATACGGCGCGACGGTGCTGGTGATGCGGTTGGCGCGCAGCGTCATCACGCGGCCGTATTCGCCGGGGTGCGAGCCTTCGATCGTCGTCGAAACGCCGTGGTTGTTGAGCAGATGCCCGAAGGTATCGATGTCGGCCAAACGCGGCAGGTTGCGCAGCGTCAGCGGCTCTTCGCTGAGCAACGCGCACGGCATCAGCGTCAGCGCGGCGTTTTTGGCCCCCGAGATGTGGATGCTGCCTGAAAGCGGCCGGCCGCCGCGAATGATGATCTGGTCCATGACGGCTGGTTTAGCGCGTCATTTCGCCGCGCGATAGCGGGATTGAAGGGCCTCCGGCGGGCAGGGGTGACTGTTAGGTGCAGGGGCTAGCCCCTGCCCGCCGGAGGCTCTTTTACTTGCCTGTGAACTTCGCCGGGCGCTTTTCGAGGAAGTGCGCGACGCCTTCCTTGAAGTCTTCCGACGCGAAGCTGCCGGCCATGTCGGCGTCGGCGGCGGCAATCGATTCGCCGAGTGATTCGAGCTGCGCGTTCCACAGCTCGCGTTTCATTTCACGCAACGACCGCGGCGACACGTCATTGGCGAGCATCTTGGCGTAGGCCATGACGCCGGCTTCGAATTCGGCAGCGGGGAAAACCCGCGTCACCAGCCCGAGCGCCAGAGCTTCTTGCGCATCGACCTTGCGCGACGAAAACAGCAGGTCGGCGGCGGCGGCAAAGCCGATCAGGCGCGGCAGCAGCCACGAAATGCCGTGTTCGGCGATCAGCCCGCGCTTGGAGAACGCCGTGGTGAACACCGCGGCGTCCGACGCGAAACGGATGTCGGTGTACAGGGCATAGACCATGCCGAGCCCGGCACACGCCCCGTTGATGGCACCGATGATCGGCTTGGGCACTGCCGGGAACCAGCTGTTCGCCATGCGGAAGTCGGCACGCGCGTTGGGGTCGAAATCGCTGGCCCCGCCGGCGCCGGAGCGGGCGGCAGCGTTGCCGCCCTGGATGACCTGCAGCGTGTTCATGTCGGCACCGGCGCAGAAGCCGCGGCCGGCGCCGGTGAACACGATGACGCGCACGGCGGCGTCGTCGCTGGCAGCGCGCATCGCGGACTTGACGTCGCGGCCCATCTCGCCGCGCCAGGCGTTGAGCCGGTCGGGGCGGTTCAAAGTGATGACTGCGACGCCGTCTTCGACGCGGTACAGAATGTCTTCGTAGGTCATGGCTTCATCCTCACCCGGTTTTATGGTTGCGGATGATTGCATAAGGCGGTTCGCCGCCATGTCCACGGCGAACTGCGGCGACGCAGCGACAAATTGGCGTCGGGCGCGGTGTGTCGGAGCTTTCGGATTAGGCGCAGGCGCGGCGGCGCTGGCGCAATGCACCGCCGAGCAGGCCGAAGCCGCCGACCATCAGCGCCCAGCTCGCCGGTTCGGGGACGCCGCCGGCGGCGGTCAGGCTGACATTATCGAGGCCGGGGCCGGCCTGCAGCGTGAACGCGGTTTCGATCTGGACGCGCACGCTGCCCGATGTCGGCGCGGCGGCGGTCAGCGTCAGCAACGTCCACACCGGCCGATCGGTGGTGAAGCTGCCCGATGCCAGCGCGGCATTGGTGGTGACATCGCGCAGGCTGTAGGTCAGCGATGCCGGGCTGCCGGAAATCGTGCTGTTGGTCGCCCATTGCCCGGCATAGAGGCTGAGCGTCAGCAGCGCGCCCGGTGTCAGCCCGCTGACGGTCTGGCGGATGCCGCCGATGGCCGCGGCACCGTTGAGATCGATGAACTGCGACCCGCTTTGCGGATCGAGCAGGATGGGGATCGGATTGGGCTGGGAATAGTTGGTGTCGATGATGTCGACGATATCGAGGCCGGGAATGGCGCTCCAGCCCGTCGGAATCTGGCGCAGATAATAGGGGCTTGCCGAGGCGTCATCGGCCTCGAAATCACCGTTGACGAGAAGATTGGCCGAAGCCGGAACCGCTACCGCTGCAAGCAGGCCCGCAGCCACCATTCTGGTAACCATGCGCATCATGATGCCCTCCCCCGCGATCGGCGACAACGCCGAGTCGATTAAGCTTATGGTAAGCAGCAATTGGCATGAGGCAAGCAATATCGCCGTAGCCGTCGCGTGGCCAAAATCACCGGATCCATTGAAAGACTTAGAGCTTGGGCAGCGTCACCCCGCGCTGGCCCATGTATTTGCCGGCGCGGTCGGCGTAGCTGACTTCGCACGGTTCATTGCCCTGCAGGAACAGGAACTGGCAGGCGCCTTCGTTGGCGTAAACCTTGGCGGGCAGCGGCGTGGTGTTGGAAAACTCCAGCGTCACATGGCCCTCCCAGCCGGGCTCCAAGGGCGTGACGTTGACGATGATGCCGCAGCGCGCATAGGTCGATTTGCCCAGGCAGATGACCAGTACGTCGCGCGGGATGCGGAAATATTCGACGGTGCGCGCCAAAGCGAAGCTGTTGGGCGGGATAATGCAGCAATCGGTCTTGCGGTCGACGAAGCTGGCAGGGTGGAAGTCCTTGGGGTCGACCGTCACGCTGTCGATGTTGGTGAAGATCTTGAACTCGTCGGACACGCGCGCGTCATAGCCATAGCTCGACAGCCCGTAGCTGATGACGCCGTCGCGCGCCTGGCGGTCGACGAACGGCTCGATCATGCCGTTTTCGTGCGCCTGTTGGCGGATCCAGCGGTCGGACATTACGGACATGCGGTGCTTCCCGTTGCAAATTGGATGGGTTCGGCGTGCAGGTGCATCACGCCTGCCCGCGATTCAAGTCGATGACAAAGATGCGGCCGGCGTCGAACTCGTCACCGCCGGCGGCGGCATACAACCCGCGCGCCGCATCATTGTCGGCAGCGGTCAGCACCCAGGCTTCGGTGCAGCCAATGTTGCGGGCGTGGTCGACCAATGCAGCCATGACGGCACGACCAACGCCACGCCTTTGCCACGCTTCATCGGTGCCGGCCTCGTTGATGAACATCTGCGCCGGCTTGTCGGGGTGGACATAGTGGACGCCCGAGGCAAAGCCGATGATGGTGCCATCGGCAATCGCCGCCACCAGATGATGACGCGGGTCGCCGAGAAACTCGTCAACCAGCGCCGGCACCGGCGCCGCATCGAATACAGCGTCCCCCGCAGCGCGCAGCAGCGCCGCGTCGGTGGGCCCGAGCAGGCGGACGGTGAATTCCTGCGTCATATTCAGCCGCGAATGTGCAGCACGCAGATCAGCGTGAACAGCCGGCGCGCGGTGTCGAAATCGACTTCGACCTTGGCGGCGAGCCGTTCGATCAGCAGGTCGGCGGCGTCGTTGTGGATGCCGCGGCGCGCCATGTCGATGGTTTCGATCTGGCTCGGCGTCGCAGCGCGGATGGCTTTGTAGTAGCTGTCGCAGATGGCGAAATAGTCGCGGACGATGCGGCGGAACGGCGACAGCGGCAGCACGACGGTTTCGAGCAGCGTGTCGTCCTTCGCAGCCAGCTCCATCGCCAGCCGGCCTTCCTCGACGCGCAGCACCAGCTTGTACGGCCCGGCGTAACCGCCTTCATAATCGGTGAGCGGCTTGAAGCTGTTGCCTTCGAGCAGGTCGAAAATCGCCACGCGGCGTTCCTGCTCGACATCGGCATTGCGCCAGATGATCGAATGTTCGTCGAGCTTGACGTCGATGATGCGGTGGTCGGTCACGGTCTGGAGGCGTTAGCAGCTAAATCCGGCGTCGGCCAACCCGTAAGCATCGGCAAGCCTTACAGCCAGCCGCGCGACTTGAAGAAGGTGTAGGGCAGGATCGCCGATATCACCATCAGCCCGAGCGCCATCGGATAGCCATAGTGCCAGACCAGTTCGGGCATGGCTTCAAAGTTCATGCCGTAGACGCTCGCGACCAGCGTCGGTGGCATGAAGATCACTGCGGCGACCGAGAAAATCTTGATGATGGCGTTCTGTTCGATGTTGATCAGCCCGAGCGCCGCATCGAGCAGGAAGGTGACGTTGTTGCCGAGGTAGCTCGTCTGGTCGGTCAGCGAGGCAAGGTCGCGCGCCAGCGTGCGCAGCCGTTCCTTGGTGTCGCCGCTGTCCTTTTTCTTGAGCGCATAGGTCAGGAAGCCGATGGCGCGCGTCAGGCTGACCGCGGAGTCGCGCGATTTCGACACAATGTCCTGCGCCGCGCCGATGCGCGCCAGCAGCACCTGCAGCGCCACCGTCGTCATGCGCTGCTGCTTGTCGCCCTTGCTGCGCCTGAAGGTCGAGCGCGAGATATTGTCGAGATCGTCGCCGACGCCTTCGAGCACGTCGGCGAGCCGGTCGACCACCGCATCGAGCAGGTTGATCAGCGTCGCCGTCGCGTCGCCGCACAGCGCCGGGTTGCGGTCGACGTGCGCCGCGAACAGTTCGAACACCTTGGGCTGGGCATAGCGCACTGTGACCAGCCGTCCGGGCGTCAGCACGAAACTGACCGCCGTCGACACCGGATTGCCCGAATCGACACCGGCGACGAGGTTGGCGGTCAGGAACAGCCCGCCGGGCTCCTGATAAAGGCGACTCGAAGGTTCGATTTCGACCATCTCGTCGCGCGTCGGCACTTCGACGCCGATCACCGATTCGACGAGCTTCTCCTCCTCGGCGGTCGGCGACACCATGTCGATCCACACGGCATTGGCCAGCGCCTGCGCATCACCGTCGACCAGCACGCAGCTCGCACCATCCGGCCCCGGTGCATATGCCCGCAACATCGCTTATTCCCCTTCGTCCGCCAGCGCGGTCGTGTCATCCGCGCTTGGCTTCGCGCTTAAGCGCCACGCTGACAAGCCCGAATGCGCGCAATTTTTTCGATCGCGCTGTAACCGCAGCCGCGGCAGCGGCGAACAAGCCGGTACCAGGTTGCGCGCCGCGACCACGGAGACCGGATATGCCCGCCCGTTTCGTCATTGCCACCTTGCTTGCCGCACTTGCCGCACCCGTGCTCGCTGCACCGCCACCGGTGACCGTGGTCGAGCTGTTCCAGAGCCAGGGCTGTTCTTCGTGCCCGCCGGCCAATGCCAACGTCAACGCGCTGATCGCGGCGCGTCCCGATGTGCTCGCGCTGAGTTTTGCGGTGACCTATTGGGACCAGCTCGGCTGGAAGGACGGCTTTGCCACGCGCGCGAATACGCAGCGCCAGTGGGACTATGCCAAGGGCCTGCATCACGACAATGTCTGGACACCGCAGGTCGTCGTCAACGGCCGCAGCGACCTCGTCGGCGCCAACGCCAGTGCGCTCGCGGACGCGCTGAAGCCGCTGCCGACAGGTGCGCCGGCGCTGGCACTGAACGACGGCACGCTCGCCATCGGCCGCGGCACCGCGCCGCGCGGCGGTGCCGATGTCTGGCTGGTGCGCTATGACCCGCGCACGCTGAACGTCGCGGTCAAGGCTGGCGAGAACGGCGGCAAGACGCTGCCCCACCGCAATATCGTCCGCAGCCTGACGCGACTGGGTGGCTGGACCGGCACGCCGGTCAATTTCGGCGTGCCGGCAGCAACGCCCGGACTTGCCACCGCGATATTGCTCCAGTCTGCCAATGGCGGCCCGATCCTGGCGGCTACCCGTAGCTGACGTTTCGCGCGCATGGCGCGCCCCACCCCATCGTGCGCATCCCCGCCCGATCCCCCCGGCCCGCTGCCGGCGAACCCCAAGGAAGACCCAAGATGAAGACCATGATGACGCTCACCACTGCCGCGCTGATGCTGGCCTTTGCCGGCGCCGTATCGGCCGCGCCCGCCACGACCGACGCGATGGCCGCGCCGATGAAAGCCGACGCGATGACGGCACCGAAAAAGACCGATGCCATGGCCGCACCGATGAAAGCCGACGCGATGGCGAAGCCCAAAGCCAAGCCTGCCGCAAAGCCTGCCGCAAAGCCCGACGCGATGGCGTCCGACGCCATGGCCGCGCCCAAGCCGTAAGCACACTGCCGGCAGCCAGCTTGGCTGCCGGCCAAATGCTGCTAGAGTGACCAGCCCGAGGGGGGAAGCCGCATGACCACCGCGATACCGATGAGCGAGACGATGGCGCCGCCGCAGCGGCCACTGTTTTATCGCCATGCGCTGCTGACGCGGCTGACGCACTGGACCAATGTTCTCGCGGTGGCGGTGCTGCTGATGAGCGGGCTGCAGATCTTCAACGCGCATCCGGGGCTGTATTGGGGGCAATATGGTGCCGATGCCGATGTCGGTAAACGCTGGCTCGAAATCGGCGCCATCCCCGGCCCAGACGGCGCGATGGCGGGCAAGACCCGCATCGGCCCGCTGATGTTCGACACCACCGGCGTGCTCGGCGTGTCGAACAATGGCGACGGCGTCAGTACCGCGATCGGCTTTCCGCACTGGATTACCCTGCCGTCGGCGCGCGACCTTGCGACCGGCCGGCGCTGGCACTTCTTTTTCGCCTGGGTGCTGATCCTCAACGGCCTGACCTATCTGGTCGGCGGCATCGTCAGCGGCCATTTGCGCAAGGACATCGTCCCTGACCTCGCCGAGCTGCGCCCGTCGAACATCGCGCATGACATTGTCAGCCACGCCAAGCTGCAATTCCCCAAGGGCGAGGACGCCAAACGCTATCACATCCTGCAAAAGCTCGCCTATTCGGGCGTCATCGTGCTGCTGATCCTGATGGTGCTCACCGGGCTGACAATGTCGCCGTCGAACGACGCGGCGTGGCACTGGCTGAGCGAGATGTTCGGCGGCCGCCAGTCGGCGCGCTCGATCCACTTCATCGCGGCATGGAGCATCGTCGCGTTCGTCGTCGTCCATGTGCTGATGGTGCTGCTGGCCGGGCCGATCAACCAGATCCGCTCGATGATTACCGGCCGGTTCGACCTGGGAGATGCGGCATGACGATTTTGACACGCCGCAGCCTTGTCACCGTCGGTGCCGGCGGGCTGCTGCTCAGCGGCTGCGACAAGCTGAGCTACAACCCCAAGATGGTGTCGGTGCTCGAAAGCGCCGAAGGTGCCACCGAGCGCTGGCAGCGGCTGATCGGCCGCAACGCGCTGGCGCGCGAGTTCAGCGAGGCCGATATGTCGCCGGTGTTCAAGGCCAATGGCTCGCGCAGCGTCGATACCGATGACTATCTGGCACACAGCGAAAGCGATTTCGTCGATTGGCGCCTGAAGGTCGACGGGCTGGTGGCGCGGCCGCTGTCGCTGTCGCTGGCGCAGCTCCGCGCCGCACCTCAGCGCACGCAGATTACCCGCCACGACTGTGTCGAGGGCTGGAGCGCGATCGGCAAATGGACCGGGCCGCAGTTGGGGCACATCCTCAAGGCGGCGGGGGTCTTGCCGACGGCGCGCTACGCGATGTTCCTGTGCGCCGACAATTACGGCGGCGAAGCGTCGAAGGGCGGCGACCAGTCGGCGGGGCTGTATTACGAGAGCATCGATATGGTCGACGCCTTCCACCCGCAGACCATTCTGGCGCACACGATGAACGGCGAGACGCTGAGCGTGCCGCACGGCGCGCCGCTGCGGCTGCGCGTCGAACGCCAGTTGGGCTACAAGCACGCCAAATATGTGATGGGCATCCGGCTGGTCGACAGCTTCAAGGGCTTTGGCGCCGGCAAGGGCGGCTATTGGCCCGACCGCGGCTATGAATGGTTCGCGGGTATCTGATGGCCACTGCGCCGCGCAGCGATGACGTCCATGGCCGCCTGATGGCGGCGGCGCAGCGCGGCGACAAAGCGGCATACCGGTTGTTGCTCGACGAACTGCGCAGCTGGCTGGCGCGCTATTACCGGCGCCGGCTGCCCGAGGCACACGTCGACGACGCAGTGCAGGACGCGCTGCTGGCGATCCACAACAAGCGCCACACCTATGATCCGGTGCGCGCCTTTGCGCCGTGGCTGGCGGCGATCGCGCGCTACAAATGGATCGACCGCCTGCGCACGATGACCGTCCACCGGACCGAGCCGCTCGATGATGACATCCCCGACTATCTGCAAATCGGCGACCACGGTGACACCGTCATCAGCGCCGCCGTGCTCAGCGAACTGCTCGGTACGCTCAAGCCCGGGCAGGCCGATGTCATCCGGCTGGTCAAGCTCGGCGGTCACAGTATCGACGAGGCAGCGCTGCTGACCGGGCAAAGTCCGGCGCTGGTCAAGGTCAACATCCACCGTGGTTTGAGCAAGCTCGCCGCGCTGGTCGAAGGATATGATGATGTCGCCTAGGGGGAATTCGAGCGAGGTCATGATCGGCCGGCTGGTCGATGATCTGCAGCCGGTGGTGCCGCGCCGGGTCTGGCGCGATGCCGCGATCCTCGGCGGTGTGGCGCTGACCGAACTCGGGCTGGCGCTGTGGCTGGGTCATCAGCGCGCCGACCTGCACGAAGCGATGCGCGGGCCGATGTTCTGGTGGAAGATGCTGACCTGCCTCGGGCTGGCGCTGGCGGGCGGTATCGCGGTGCTGGCGGCGCTCGACCCCGAAACACGCGCACGGCCGCTATGGCGCGGGTTGGCGGCAGCCACTGCAGTGGCGCTGCTCGTCGGCGCAGTGCTGGCGGGCGTCGCGGCGGTGCCGGCGCCGGTGATGCTGCGCCTCGACATGCACGAAGGCATGTTGTGCCTGATGTGGTCGCTGCTGATGTCGCTGCCGGTGCTTGCCGCCATCCTGTTCCTCGCGCGCCGCGCCGCGCCGACGCGGCCGCGCGCCACCGCCACGGCTGCCGGTGTCGCGGCGAGCGGCTGGGGCGCGTTCGTGTTCGCTTGGAGCTGCCCGCACGCCGATCCGCTGTATGTGCTGGTGTGGTTCGGCGGCGCGATTCTGCTCGGTGCAATTGCCGCGCGGGTGCTGTTGACGCCAGTGCTGCGCTGGTAAAGGCGCAATTTGCCCCATTGGGGCCACATCCGTGCTATAGGGCGACGCTTACACATGTGGCGCAGCTGCGCCCCGAAGTACTGAAAGCCTTTTGTTCATGCCTTTTTCGACGACCCATCCGGCGCTTGCCAAGGCGCTGAGCGCCCGCGGCTATAGCGTTTTCACCCCCGTCCAGGCCGCCGTGCTTGAGCCCGAAGCACAGGGCCGCGACCTGATGGTGTCGGCGCAGACCGGCTCGGGCAAGACCGTCGCCTACGGCCTCGCGCTTGCCCCCACGCTGCTCGGTGACGCCGAACGCTTTGGTCGTGCGGAGGAGCCGCTGGCACTGGTCGTCGCGCCGACACGCGAACTGGCGCTACAGGTTAGCCGCGAGCTCGAATGGCTGTTCGCCGAGGCCGGTGCGCGCGTCGCCACCTGCGTCGGCGGCATGGAAATCCGCCGCGAGGCGCGCGCTCTGCAGAACGGCGCGCACATCGTCGTCGGCACGCCGGGGCGTCTGCGCGACCATATCGAACGCGGCAACCTCAACATGCAGAATCTCGCCGCCGTCGTGCTCGACGAAGCCGATGAAATGCTCGACCTGGGCTTCCGCGAAGATCTCGAGGAAATCCTCGATTCGACGCCGCCGACGCGCCGCACGCTGCTGTTTTCGGCAACGCTGCCCAAGCCGATCCAGACGATGGCGAAGCGCTATCAGAAGGACGCACACCGCATTGCCGCCGGTGCCGGCAACGCCCAGCATGTCGATATCGACTACCGCGCCATCCGGCTCGCGCCCAACGACCTCGAATCGGGCGTCGTCAACGTGCTGCGCTATTTCGAAAGCGGCGCGGCGATCGTGTTCTGCGCGACGCGCGAAAGCGTCCGCCGCCTCCACGCCAACCTCGTCGAACGCGGTTTCTCCGCGGTCGCGCTGTCGGGTGAGCTGAGCCAGTCCGAGCGCACCCACGCGCTGCAGGCCTTGCGCGACCGTCGTGCCAGTGTCTGCGTCGCCACCGACGTCGCGGCGCGCGGCATCGATTTGCCCGACCTCGGCCTCGTCATCCACGCCGAGCTGCCCAACGACCCCGAAGTGCTCCAGCACCGGTCGGGCCGCACCGGCCGCGCCGGGCGCAAGGGCATCTGCGTGTTGCTGGTCCCCTACCCCAAGCGCCGCCGCGCCGAAATCCTGCTGCGCGCCGCCAATGTCACTGCGCAATGGATGAACCCGCCGACCGCCGAAGCGATCGAAGCCAAGGACGCCGAACGCCTGCTCGAATCGATCGCGCCGGCGACCGAGGAAGAAACCGCCGCCGTCGCCGCGCTGCTGGCCGAACGCAGCGCCGAAGACATCGCCGCCGCACTGCTGCGCGCCTATCGTTCGCGCCTGCCGTCGCCCGAAGACCTCACCGACGCCGGCCCCGCACAGGGCAGCATCGGCGGCCAGGGCGCGGGCGAGCGCGGCTACGGCGCCCCGAACACTGCACCCCGCGCCGGCTTCGAAGACACCGTATGGTTCCGCATCAACACCGGTCGCGTCAACAACGCCGACCCGCGCTGGCTGCTGCCGTACCTGTGCCGCCGCGGCCATGTCACCAAGAATGACATCGGCGCCATCCGCATATTCGACCGCGAAACCCGCTTCGAAATCCCGCGCGCCACCGCCGGCCGCTTCGCGCAGATGCTGCGCAAGACCGACGACGGCGACCCCGATGTCCAGATCGAAACCGTGCCGGCCAATGCCCCCGAACCCAGCCGCGCACCGCCGGCCCGCCGTGGCCCGCCGCCCGGTGGCGCGCGCCGCTATCCGCCGCGGCGCTGAGGAATTAAGAGCCTCCGGCGGGCAGGGCTGAGCCCTGCACCCGATTGTTAGGTGCAGGGACGAGTCCCTGCCCGCCGGAGGCTCTGAAACGTCTATGAAAATCCTTGTCGATGCCGACGCCTGCCCGGTGAAGGAAGAAATCTACCGCGTCGCGCGCCGCACGCAGGTGCCCGTCACGGTGGTCGCGAACAACTGGTTCCGCGTGCCGCGCGAGCCGTTGATCGAGCAGGTGGTGGTCAGCGACAGCTTCGATGCGGCCGACGACTGGATCGCCGAACGCGCCGGCGCCGACAGCATCGTCATCACCGCCGACATCCTGCTCGCCGAACGCTGCGTCAAGGCCGGCGCGGTGGTCATCGGCCCGACCGGCAAGCCGTTCACCGCCGCGAGCATCGGCGCAGCGGTCGCGGGACGCGCGTTTGCCGAAGAGCGCCGGGCATTTGCAATCGAACTCGGCAGCACCGGCGGCCCGCCGCCGTTTAGCCCACGCGACCGCTCGGCATTCCTGTCGGCACTCGATAGTGCAATCGTGGCGCTCAAGCGCCAGGGACGATAGCGCACGGTGACAATGCTGCAACTGCGTGCTAGTGGCGCGGGATGCTGACTTTCAACGCTGTTACCGTGCGCCTCGGCGGGCGCACCATCCTCGACCGTGCAACCGCGGCGCTGCCGCTGCGCGCGCGTGTCGGCTTGATTGGCCGCAACGGCGCCGGCAAGTCGACGTTGATGAAGGTCGTCACCGGCGACATCGAGGCCGATGACGGCGGTATCGAGATGCCCAAGGGCGCGCGCATCGGCTATGTCGCGCAGGAAGCGCCCGCCGGCGCGGCGACGCCGTTCGAAACCGTGCTGGCCGCCGATACCGAGCGCGCGGCGCTGCTCGCCGAGGAAGAAGCGCTGCACGGCACCGACGCGCACCATATCGCCGAAATCCATGAGCGTTTGAACGCCATCGACGCGCACACCGCACCGGCGCGCGCCTCGCGCATCCTCGTCGGCCTCGGGTTCGACGAAGAAGCGCAGCACCGGCCGCTCGACAGCTATTCGGGCGGCTGGCGGATGCGCGTGGCATTGGCGGCGCTGCTGTTTTCGGCGCCCGACCTGCTGCTGCTCGATGAACCGTCGAACCATCTCGATCTCGAAGCGACGATGTGGCTCGAATCGTTCCTGAAATCTTATCGCGGCACGATCCTGATCATCAGCCACGAACGCGACCTGCTCAACAATGTCGTCGATTACATCCTGCATCTCGAAGGCGGGCAGATCACGCTGTACACCGGCGGCTACGACGATTTCGAGCGGCTGCGCAACGAACGCGCCGCGCAACTGGCAGCAGCGCGCGAAGCGCAGCAGGCGCAGCGCGCCAAGCTGCAGGACTATATCGCGCGCAACAGCGCCCGCGCCTCGACCGCCAAACAGGCACAGTCGCGCCAGAAGGCATTGGCGCGGATGCAGCCGATCGCCGAAGCCGTCAACGATCCGACACTGCGCTTCGACTTCCCGTCGCCGCCGCAGCTGCGGCCGCCGCTGATCCAGCTCGACCATGCCGCGGTCGGCTATAACGGCAAGCCGATTCTCGAGAATCTCGACCTGCGGCTCGACCCCGAGGAGCGACTGGCGCTGCTCGGCCGCAACGGCAACGGCAAGACGACGCTGGCGCGGCTGCTCGCCGGGCAACTCGCGCCGCTGGCCGGCAACATCGCGGCCCCGGGCAAGCTGCGCGTCGGCTATTTCACCCAGTACCAGGTCGAGGAACTCGACGCCGACGATACACCGCTCGAGCATATGAGCCGGCTGATGCAGGGCGAAAAGCCCGCCGCGGTGCGCGGCCAGCTCGGGCGTTTCGGCTTTTCGGGCGCGATGGCGGAGCAAAAGGTCGGCAAGATGTCGGGCGGCGAGCGCGCGCGACTGGCACTCG
The DNA here is from genome assembly GCF_004681125.1 of Glacieibacterium arshaanense. Classification (GTDB taxonomy): domain Bacteria; phylum Pseudomonadota; class Alphaproteobacteria; order Sphingomonadales; family Sphingomonadaceae; genus Polymorphobacter_A; species Polymorphobacter_A arshaanense. Next base: position 168,268 of record NZ_SIHO01000003.1, on the reverse strand, counting down.
CACTGATCACCCGCGACGCGCCGCACCTGCTCATCCTCGACGAACCGACCAACCACCTTGATGTCGATGCGCGCGAGGCGCTCGTCCAGGCGCTCAACGAATTCGGCGGCGCCGTCGTCGTCGTCAGCCATGACCGCCACATGCTCGAGGCGTCGGCCGACCGGCTGGTGCTCGTCGATGGCGGCCGCGCCGTCGACTATGACGGCAGCCTCGACGACTATACCGAACAGGTGCTCGGCCGGAACGACGCTCGCCCCGAAGGCGGCGCGCGCGTGTCAAAGGTCGACAAGAAGGAAGCCCGCAAGGCCGCCGCCGCCGCACGCGAAGCCAGTGCCGGGCTGCGCAAGGCGGTCAACGAAGCCGAGGCAGAAATCAAGCGGCTGACCACGCGGCGCTCGCAAATCGACGCGGCGCTGTTCAATCCCGCCGACGCGGTGCCCGCCGATGCGCGCCTGACCGCGACCGAACTGATGAAGGCCCGCGCTGACATCGAACGGTCGCTGGCTAAGGCCGAAGAGCGTTGGATCGAAGCGGGTGCGGCGTTGGAGAGTGCGGCGGCCTGACGAAAGGGCCTCCGGCGGGCAGGCGTGACGCCTGCACCCGATTGTTTAGAGTGGTTGTCATTCCCGCGAAGGCGGGAATCCATCAGACGCCGTTCTACATGGATTCCCGCCTTCGCGGGAATGACGCCGTCTTTTTACAAATGGGTGCAGGGCCCAGCCCTGCCCGCCGGAGGCCCTGCCACCTGTGACCCCCGTGCAACGCCCGCCGGCTCATTTCGCAGTTGCAGCATAGCGCGATTGACTCGACGCATGGCCTCTGTCCCATTGTGAACAATTAATTTCACCCGAGGACGTATTGGCCACACCTGCCCCTGAACCGACCGGCAGCATCGCGACCGCGCTCGCGCATACCGCGCGGCTGCTCGGGCCGCAGCCGCAGATGGCCGCCGAGCAGGCGCGAGCGATTCTGGAAGCGGCGCCGGGGCATGCGCAGGCGCGGCTGTTCCTGGGCATTGCGCAACGCCGCAGCGGTGATGTGGCGGCAGCGCTGGCGACGTTGGCGGCGCTGGCGCGCGTGGCGCCGGGTAACGTCGATGTGGTTTTCGAATATGGCATCACGCTCGCCGAGGCCGGGCGCGGCGACCAGGCCCGCGCGGCGCTGAGCGAGGCGACGCGGTTGCGGCCGGGCCATGCCGAGGCGTGGCGGGCGCTGGGTGACCAACATGCACTGGCGGGCGATAGTGAAGCCGCCGACGCCGCCTATGCATTGCAGATCCGCGCCTCGGTGACCGAGCCGGCACTGTTGCAGGCCGCGACGGCGCTGGGTGAAAACAAGCTGGCGGTCGCCGAAGGCCTGCTGCGCGCCTATCTCAAGGAAAAGCCCGCCGACGCGGCGGCGATCCGCATGTTTGCTGAAGTCGCGGCACGGCTCGGGCGCTACGGCGACGCCGAAAACCTGCTGGCACGCTGCCTCGAAATTGCGCCGGGGTTTGTCGCGGCGCGCAACAACTACGCCTCGGTGCTGCACCGCGCCAACAAGTCCGAAGCCGCGCTGGTGCAGATCGACCAGCTGCTGGCGCGCGACCCGCGCAACCCGGGGATGCGCAACCTCAAGGCCGCCGTGCTGGCGCGCATCGGCCAGTTCGAGGGTGCGATCGAACTCTATAGCTCGGTGCTGGCGGACTATCCCAACCAGCCCAAGGCGTGGATGAGCTATGGCCATACGCTCAAGACCGTCGGGCGGCTGGCTGACAGCATCACCGCGTATCGCACCGCGATCGAACAGGCGCCGCAACTCGGCGAAGTCTGGTGGAGCCTCGCCAACCTCAAGACATTTCGCTTCACCGATGCCGATGTCGCGGCGATGCAGGGCCAGCTGGCGCGCGACGACATCAGCGACGAAGACCGTTTCCACCTCGATTTCGCGCTCGGCAAGGCGTTCGAGGATGCCAAGGCCTATGAGCAATCGTTCGCGCACTATGCCAAGGCCAATGCGCTGCGCCGCCAGAGCGTGCGCTATGACGCCGCCGACCTGACCGAGCATGTCGCGCGCTCGAAGGCGTTCTTCACGCCGGCGTTTTTCGCGGACCGTGTCGGCCAGGGCTGCGCGGCGCGCGATCCGATCTTCGTGGTCGGGCTGCCGCGCGCCGGCTCGACGCTGATCGAGCAGATATTGTCGAGCCATAGCCAGGTCGAAGGCACCACCGAGCTGCCCGACATCATCTGGACCGCGAACCGCATCGGCGAGCGCAAGCTGCGCAGCGAGCGTTCGCAGTATCCCGAGGCGATGGCCGAGCTGAGCGCCGACGAGATTGCCGCGCTGGGCCAGGCCTATCTCGACAGCACGCGCATCCAGCGCCAGACCGGCCGTCCGTTGTTCATCGACAAGATGCCGAACAATTTCCAGCATGTCGGGCTGATTGCGACGATTCTGCCCGATGCCAAGATCATCGACGCGCGGCGCCACCCGATGGGTGGCTGCTTCGCCGGCTTCAAGCAGCATTTCGCGCGTGGCCAGAACTTCAGCTACAGCCTTGAAGACATCGGCCGCTACTATGCCGACTATGTAGAACTGATGGCGCATTACGACAGGGTGCTGCCCGGCCGCGTCCACCGCGTGTTCTACGAAGACATGGTCGCCGACAGCGAAACGCAGATCCGCGCACTGCTCGATTATTGCGGGCTGCCGTTCGAAGCCGCCTGCCTGTCGTTCCACGAAACCGAGCGCGCGGTGCGCACGCCGAGTTCGGAACAGGTGCGCCAGCCGATCTACACCGCGGGTGTGGAGCTTTGGCAACACTATGACAAATGGTTGGGGCCGTTGCGCGCCACGCTGGGTTCGGTGCTTGACAGCTATCCGGCGGTGCCGTTTGATGAGTAACAATCGAACAATCACGTTAGAAAATTTAAACACTCAGTGGAGATGCGTAATGGTGGGCAATACGAAAATTTCACTTCGGTCGACGCGGACCGCGCTTTGGCTCGGCAGTTCGCTGCTGGTGCTCGGCGCACCGGCACTGGCGCAGACAACGGCCGCTCCGGCGGCCCCGGCCGCTTCGCCTTACACTTCGAACGCTGAAGCGACCGTCGGCACGGGCTTAGAGGAAATTGTCGTTACCGCGCAGAAGCGGTCTGAAACGCTGCAGAGCGTGCCGATCAGCATCACCGCGTTCAACACCAAGAAGCTGCAGCAACTGCGCATCGACAGCTTCACCGACTATGCCGCGCTGATCCCCAGCCTGTCGTACCAGACCGCCGGTCCGGGTTCGGCGAAGACCTATTTCCGCGGCGTCGTGTCGGGCGGTGACGGCAACCATTCGGGCTCGCAGCCCAGCGTCGGCACCTACCTCGACGAACAGCCGATCACCACGATCCAGGGCAACCTCGATCTCCACATCTATGATATCGCGCGTGTCGAGGCACTCGCCGGGCCGCAGGGCACGCTCTACGGCGCCAGCGCGCAGGCCGGTGTCGTTCGCATCATCACCAACAAGCCCGATATCGGCAAGCTGTCGGCGAGCTACACGCTCGGCGCCAACATCACCGCGCACGGATCGCCGGGCTATGTCATGGAAGGCTATGTCAACGCGCCGGTCAGCGATAATGCTGCAGTCCGCCTCGTCGGCTGGTACCAGCATGACGGCGGCTATATCGACAACGTGCCGGGCACGCGCACCTACCCGACGTCGGGCATCACCATCAACAATGACGATCTGGTGCAGAACGATTTCAACTGGACCGATACTTATGGTGCCCGCGCCGCGCTCAAGGTCGACCTGAACGACAATTGGTCGATCACCCCGACGATCATGGGCCAGGTCCAGGAATCGAACGGCGTTTTCGGCTACAATCCGGCGGTCGGCGAGCTTGAAGTGACGCGCTTCCAGCCCGACACCTTCAAGGACCAGTGGGCGCAAGCCGCGCTGCTGATCGAAGGCAAGATCGGCAACTTCGACCTGACCTATTCGGGCTCGTACCTGACCCGCGAAATCCAGTCGACGGGCGACTATTCGGACTACACCTTCTTCTATGACCCGTACACGGGCGCCTATATCACCGACAACAACGGCAATTTCATCAACCCTTCGCAGCACACCGAAGGGCATGACAATTTCAGCAAGCAGAGCCACGAACTGCGCATCGCGTCGGACAAGGCCAACCGCTTCCGCTTCGTTGCCGGGCTGTTCTACCAGGTCCAGAACCACCACATCTTCCAGAACTATGTCATTGATCCGGCGCTCAACAGCGGCATGACGATCACCGGCTATCCGGGCACGATCTGGCTGACCAACCAGCAGCGCACCGACAAGGACTATGCGGTGTTCGGCGAAGCTTCGTTCGACATCCTGCCGAACCTGACCGCGACGGCGGGTGGCCGCTTCTACAAGTTCGACAACTCGCTGTTCGGCTTCTACGGGCTGAAGTCGGGCGAACGCCGCTGCCTGCCCGGCCAGCATGACCACATTGATGGCCTGCCGATCGTCAACGGCCAGCCGTGCGTCCGGCTCGACAAGAACGTCAACGACACGGGCTTCCTGCCCAAGCTCAACCTGACGTGGAACTTCAGCCCCGAAGGACTGGTCTATGCGACCTATTCAAAGGGCTACCGGCCGGGCGGCGTCAATCGCAACGGCAACCTGCCGCCGTATGACGCCGACTTCCTCAACAACTATGAAATCGGCTGGAAAACCAGCTGGATGGATAACCGGCTGCGCTTCAACGGGGCATTGTTCTATGAAACCTGGAACGACTTCCAGCTGTCGTTCCTCGGTCAGAACAGCCTGACCGTCATCCAGAACGCCGGCAACGCCAACGTCAAGGGCATCGAAGCCGATATCAGCTGGGCGGTCACCGAGGGCCTGACGGTCAACGGCTCGGCGACTTACCTCAACGCCAAGCTGACCACCGACTATTGCGCCTATTCGAACCCGTCGAACGACTGCACCATTCCCGGGCCGCAGGGCCAGGCGAACCAGGTGCTGGCGCCCGACGGCACGTCGCTGCCGGTCGTGCCGCAGTTCAAGGCCGCCGGTACCGCGCGCTACCAGTGGATGGTCGGTGACTATGACGCGCACGTCCAGGGCACGCTGACCTATCAGTCGTCGTTCTACAGTGCACTCCGCACGGCAGGCTATAACGGCTGGGGTGGCCCGATTCCGGGTGACCGCGACCTGTTCGGCAAGTCGCCGGGCTATGCGGCGGTCAACTTCACCGCAGGTGTCGCGCGCGGCAACTGGGCGATCGAGTTCTGGGGCAAGAACCTGTTCAACGTCCTCGGCAACTCGTCGCGCTACACGTCGTGCACGACCAAGGTCTGCGCCGGCAACTACTTCGATGTGCAGGACAATGGCGCCTCGGCACCCGGCATCGTCTACACCGTGCCGATCACGCCGATGCAACTGGGTCTGCAGATTACCCAGCGCTTCTAAACCCGCGCCGGCAACGGCGACGGCGAAAACGACAGGGCCATATTGCATTTACGTGCAATATGGCCCTTCTTCGTTGGCGCGCGCAGCGACACGGGGGAACGCATCATGGCAAAGTATTTTCAGGCCAGCGGCAGTTGACCGACACCGCCACGCACAAAAAGCTCGGCTTCTGGATGTGTCTCGCGATGGTCATGGGCATCATGATCGGGTCGGGGGTGTTCCTACTGCCCGCAGCACTCGCGCCGTTCGGCTGGAACGCCGTCGTCGGCTGGGCGCTGACCATCATCGGCACCATGACCATCGTGACGATGCTGGTGCGGCTGACGCGGCATCTGCCTGAAGCCGATGGCCCGCACGGCTTTGTCGGCACTGCCTTCGGGCCGCTGCCGGCGTTCCTCGTCACCTGGAGCCAATGGGTCGCGACCGTCGTCGCCAATGCCGCGGTGTCGACCGCCGCGGTCAGCTATCTCAGCATGTTTTCACCGGGCATCGCCAACGTGCCCGGGCTACCAGCGCTGCTGTCGATTGCCGTGGTGTGGGGGGTGACTGTGGTTAATCTGCGCGGCGCGCATGCCGCCGGTGGCTTCCAGATTGTCACCACCATCCTCAAACTGACGCCCTTATTCGCCGCGATCGGCATCACCTTATGGGTGACCGGCGCGTCCAAGGGCGCGGCGCTGGCACCGTTGCCGGCTGAGGGATTCTCGGCGTCGGCCATCACCGGTGCCGCCGCGCTGACCTTATGGGCGATGCTCGGCTTTGAATCGGCGTCGTTCGCCAGCGCACAAGTCGACGAACCAACGAAGAACCTGCCGCGTGCACTGATGTGGGGCACTGCGCTCACCGGCGTCATCTACATCATCGCCTGCTCGGGCATCGCGCTGCTGATGCCCGCCGATGTCGCCGCCGCCAGCCACGCGCCGTTTGCCGACTTCATCGCGCAATATTGGGGACACGGCCCGGCACTGACCGTCGCCATCTTCGCCGCGATCAGCGGCATCGGCTGCCTCAACGGCCTGTCGCTGGGCAACGGCGCGCTGGTCGTCAGCGTCGCCCGCGCCGGCGCGATACCGGCGTGGTTCGGCATCGTCAATGCGCACGGCACCCCCGTCCGCGCGTTGCTGTTCAACGCCGTGCTGACCACCATCCTGCTGCTGCTCAATTCCAGCCGCGGCATGACCGACCTTTTCGTCTATCTGGCGCTGCTGTCGACGTCATCGACGCTGTTCGTCTACCTCGGCGTCACCACCTCGGCACTGCGCCTGCGCATCGGCGGCGCCATCGGCCTCGTCGCGCTGGGCTATGTGTTCTGGACGCTTTGGGGCGCCGGCGTGCAGGCCACCGGCTGGAGTACCGTGCTGCTGATCGCCGGCGCGCCGGTGTTCTGGTTGATGCGGCGGGCGACGCGATTGCGGTTAAGGGCCTCCGGCGGGCAGGCCTGAGGCCTGCACCCGATTGAAGAGCCCCAAACAAATGGGTGCAGGCCTCAGGCCTGCCCGCCGGAGGCCCTTACTTCCAGCGCCGGAACTTACCCGTGAACGATGCGTCTGCCAGAATCTCGTGCGCCGCATTGTGGCCGGGCCCACCCGTCACGCCGCCGCCGGGATGCGTGCCGGCGCCGCACATGTAGAGGTTTTCGATTGGCCCGCGGTAGTTACCATGGCCGAGCAGCGGGCGCGCCGCCCAGAGTTGGTCGGTACTCATATTGCCGTGCATGATGTCGCCGCCGATGAGCCCGAACTTGGTTTCGAGATCGTGTGGGGACAGCATCATCGTGCCGAGCACCGAGGCCTTGAACCCCGGCGCGTGCAGTTCGACGGTATCGAGGATGCACTGGGCGGCAGCTTCGCGTTCATTGTCCCAATGCCGGCCGTCAGGCAGCACAGGCGCGAACTGCTGGCAGAACAGGCTGGCAACGTGCTGCCCCGGGGGGGCGAGGCTATCATCGACGATCGACGGGATCAGCATCTCGACGATCGGCGCTTTCGACCAGCCATACTTGCGCGCGTCGGTGAACGCCGCATCCATGTATTCGAGCGTCGGCGCCAGAATGATGCCGCTTTGCAGATGGTCGCCGGGTTCGGGGAGGCAGGTGAAGCGCGGCAGTTCGCTGAGCGCGACATTCATCCGGAAGGTGCCCGAGCCGCACTTGAAGCCCTTGATGCGGCGGTGGAATTCCGGGCTGAGGTCCTGCTTATCAATAAGCTGCTGGTACAAAAGTCGCGGGTTGACGTTAGCGGCGACGCGCTTGCCCCGCACTTCGCTGCCGTCGACCAGCCGCACACCGACCGCCTTGCCGTTTTCGACGATCAACCGCGCCACGGCGGCGTCGGTCGAAATCTCGACGCCGGCTTCCTCGCACGCCGCACGCATGCGCTGGGTGATGCCGCCCATGCCGCCGACGGCATGGCCCCAGGCGCCCTTCTTGCCGTTGACCTCGCCGAAGACGTGGTGGAGCAGCACATAGGCGCTGCCCGGCGTATCGGGGCTGGCATAGTTACCGACGACCGCGTCGAAGCCGAACGCCGCCTTGACGGCTTCGCTTTCGAACCAGCCGTCGAGGAAATCGCGCGCCGACTTGGTGAACAAGTCGAGCACGTCGCGCGCATCTTCGACCGACAGTTGCGCGAAGCGCTTGCCCTGCACGGCGGCCGCGAGCAGCGAGCGCAAGCCGCCGCCAAGGTTGGGCGGTGCCTTCATCGCGAGGTCGCGCAGCAGGTCGGCAACGCGTTCGAGCGCGTCGTAATAGGCCGGCAGCACATCGGCGTCATGGTTCGAGAATTTGCGGAATTCGGCCTGTGTGGCTTCAAGCCCGCCGCCAAGCTTGAGATAGCCGCCGACAGCCTGCGGCAGGAAGTTCGATATCGGCCGCTCGATGATGCGCAAGCCGCGTTCGGCGAGCTTCATGTCGGCGATGACCTTGGGGTTGAGCAAGGACACGGTATAGCTCGCCACCGAATTGCGGAACCCGGGGTGGAATTCCTCGGTCACCGCAGCACCGCCGACGATGCCGCGGCGTTCGAGCACACGGACCTTCATCCCCGCACGCGCGAGGTAGAAGGCGCAGGTCAGCCCGTTGTGGCCGCCGCCGATGATCAGTGCGTCGTAGGTCATTTGCGGAGGCTCCAACCGGGTGCGGGCGCGCGGTCGAGCCGCGCTTCGGGGATGACATTGCGCATGCGGCGCGCGAAGGATTTGAGGCAGACCTCGGACTCGCCGAGCGGCCCGCTGGTGTAATAGCGCGACCCCATGCCGGCCTGGACGCGGCTGATCAGCGCGGTGTCCTCGGCATTGACCTGGCGGTTGATGCGCCAGTTGAGGTAGCGCACCGCCTTCATTTCGCGGCGGTCATCGGGGATGGCGTATGACATTTCGCGGATCAGCGTCGTCGTCGGCGTCAGCGGCAGCCACTGCATGAAATCGACCTGGTCGGGGTAGATGTCGAACGCGATGTTCGGCCATAGCTTGAAATACAGCCACAGGTCCTGATGGCTTTCGGGCAGGTGGTCGACGCGCGGCAGCAGCCGGTGATAGGCGTGTTCCGACAGGCTGGAACGCGGTTCGTCGTGGAGGTGGCCGCGCAGCCGGTCGACATGCTCGCCGGCCTCGATGATGTAATTGTGCCCGAACAGCGACTTGAGGCCGGGATGCGCGAACGGCACGTGCAGCGCGTCCGAATAATTGTCGCCGACGTTCTTCCAGTTGACCGCGCGCGGCCGCAGCGTCGGCTTGCCGAAGCGGCGCAGGTCATCGAAGCGGTAGGGGGCGATTTCGGCATCGTGCGGCGCCATCATCGCGGCGACCGACGGGCCGCCGTCATCCTGCAAGCGGATGAAAACGAAGCCGTGCCAAATTTCATGTTCGACAGGAAACAGCCCGTGCGTCGCCTTGTCGAGCCCGGCGTACTGGCTCGAAAACGGCACACCGCTCAGCCGGCCATCGGTTTCATAGACCCAGGCGTGATACGGGCAGACAAGCTTCTTCGCGCAACCACTGGTGCCATCGACGAGGCGTGAGGCGCGGTGGCGGCAGACATTGGCGAAGGCGCGGACTTGACCATCATCGCCGCGAATGACGATGATACTTTCGCCGAGGAATTCGAGCGTCTGCCAGTCGCCGCCACCGGCGATTTCGCTGACATGGCACACCACTTGCCACGACGGCCGCAGCACGCGTTCCATCTCGACGCCGAAGAATTCGGGGTCGTTGTACAGCCACGCCGGCAGCGAGCGCCCATCGAGCGGGTCGGCATTTGCAAGAGAATCGGCGGTCATTGTTGGGCTCATGGGGAGCTTGCCTCAAATTGTTTTACACGTGTATAACAACGGTTATTCGGAAGCAAGGGCACACCCCGTGGCACGCGCACCATTCCACCGCGAAGGCGAAGCCGTCCGCCGCGACGCGCTGATCGCGGCGACCGCGCAGTGCCTCGCCACGCACGGCGCCGGCGGCATTTCGGTGCGCATGGTGGCGGCCGCAGCCGGCGTCTCGGCGGGGCTGGTGACGCACTATTTCGGCGGCATCGATGACCTGATTGCGGCGACCTACCACGCAACCGGCGACCGCATCGGCGCGCTGCTCGACGCCGCGGTCGCCGCCGCCGGCCCCACTCCGCGGGCGCGCCTCAGCGCCTATGTCGAAGCCAACTTCCGCCCGCCGATCAGCGACCCCGAGCTGCTCGCCACCTGGGCGGCGTTCTGGGCGCTCGCCGGCTCGAACCCCGCCATCGCCGCCATCCGCGACAGCGTCGCCGCCGCCACTCGCGCGCAGGTCGAAAGCCTGCTGGCGGCATGCGGCGCCCGCGAAACCCGCCTCGCCGCGATCGGCCTAACCGCGCTGATCGACGGCCTTTGGCTCGAACGCAGTCTCAACCCCGCGACGTTCAGCGCCGCAGAAGCCGGCGCGCTCGCCGAACGCTGGCTCGATGCGTTGATCGGCTAGACGCGGCCTTCTACCGGTTCTGCGACCATCGACCGCGTACGATGACCGCGCTATTCGATTGAAGGCCCCTGCGTTTCGTATGAGGATGTTCCCACGTCATTTCGATGCAGGGGGAACTGCGATGGTGATTCGTGGATTGATTGGCGTAACGGCCGCGCTTTGGGCCGGCAGCGTTGCGGCAGCGACGGTGTACACCGGCGATACCATTCAGGGCGCGCCGGTGATCAGCCAGCTCGACCTGACCGACCTGGCGCCGGGCAAGATGCATCGCTTCATGTTCCGCGGCGCCGAAACCAGCACCGGGCAATATTGGTATGTGCCGGTGCTGGTGGCCAAGGGCGCAAAGCCCGGCAAGCGCATACTCTTCGTGGGCGGCAACCACGGCGACGAGCTCAACCCGATCGGCGCGGTGCAGGCGACGTTCGCCACGCTCGATCCGGCCAAAATGAGCGGCACAGCCATCGCGTTGATCGGCCCGAGCCGGCAGGGCGTCGAAAACATCACCCGCACCTGGACGATCAACGACCTCGGCGGCGCGCAGATCAACCCCAACCGGTCATGGCCGGGGCGCGAGAACGGCAACACCGTCGAGCGCCCCAACTGGCTGATCACCACCAAGCTGATCAAGGGCAATGTCGATGTCGGCATCGATCATCACACCGGCGGCACCGGCATCGATTTCGCGCGCTTCGTGTTTGCCTATGCCAATGACCCTGAATCGCTGAAGCTCGGCGGGCTGTTCCCGGTCGACCAGATAATGAGAGACCCCGGCTTACCCGGCACGCTCGAATATGCACTGGTTAAAGCCGGCATTCCGGCAGTCACCACCGAACTCGGCGGGCCGCGCGGCTTTGTCGCCGACATGGTGCAGCTCGGCGTCGATGGCAACGCCAACGTGCTCGCCTATTACGGCGTCCTGCCCGGACCTGTCGGCAAGACCGCCGCCGACATGAACGCCTTTGTCGGCGATGACCTCGAGTCGGTGCTCGCCGTCGCCGGCGGCTTCGTGACCCTGCTAGTCAAGCTTAACGACACCGTCACCAAAGGCCAGAAGATCGCCGTGCAGCGCAACGGCTTCGGCGATATCGTGGCGGAATACGTCTCGCCCGCCGATGGCCGCGTGGCCATCATCGGCACCGACGCCGCCACCGACCGCGGTACCGAAATCGCCACGATCCTGGTCAAGCGCGACTGCGCCGGCAACGCCTGCGACTTTGGCGGCATCGTGCCCTGATCGGGCACCCTTTTTACTTCGCCAAAGTCGTAATCACCTCGTGCCACTGCTGCAGCGCGCCGGGGATGGCGTCGACCGGCACGCGTTCATTGAGGCCGTGGGCGAAGCTGTCGGAGGCTTTCATAAACAGCGCGGCGGTGCCGTAGCTCGGGATGCCGAGCGCGCGGTAGAAGACGCTGTCGGTGGCACCGGACGACATGCTCGGCACGACGGCGATGCCGGGGTAGCGCGCCTGCACGGCGGTGGTGACGGCCTTCATGATGTCGGGGCGCAGCGGCGACGCGTCGCCGGCGACCCAGCCACCGACGGCCTTGACGGTGGCTTCGGGGGCGCCGGGCGCGCGGTTGCTGTTGACGAGGTCGGCGATCTTCTTGCGGACCTCCTCGACCGGTGTGCCGGGGAAGATGCGGCAGTTGATGTTGAGTGCGGCGCGTTGCGGCAGCGCGTTGGGGGCATGGCCGCCGCTGACCATCGTCGACACGCAGGTGGTGCGCAACTGGCCGACGGTCATCGGATCGGCGCCGATGATCGCGGCGGCAGCGGCGTCGTTGGGGTTGGCGGCGAACGCCAGCATGGCGGGGCCCATCGGCGCCGGCGTAGTCTTGCCGGCGGCGGCGAAGCTGCCCAGTGTCCATTCGTTCGACATGACGGGGAACTGGTAGCCGGCCACCGCGAGTGCGCCGCGCGCGACATTGTTGATGGCGTTGTCGGGGCGCGGCGCGCTGCTGTGGCCGCCGGGGTTGGTGAAAGTCACCTCGAAGTCGGCATAGGCTTTTTCGGCACCCTGGACGCCGTAGCCGATCGGCTTGCCGTCTTCGCCGAGTTCACCGCCGCCGCCGTCGGAGTTGAGCATGAATTCGGCGTTCGCGGCCTTGGCGATTTTCGCCTGCAGCGGCGCGGTGTTGCCGGCATTTTCCTCGTCGCCCGACAGCATCAGGTAGATGTCGCGGTCGGGCTTGAAGCCTTCGCGCTTCAAACGCATCAGCGTGGCGGCGACCATCGACACGTCGAACTTGTTGTCTTCGACACCGCGGCCGAACAGATAGCCATTTTCCTCGACCATGGTGAACGGGTCGCGCGTCCAGTCTTTGGGATTGGCGGCAACGACGTCCATGTGGCCGGTGACGACCATCGGGCGCTTGCCGCCCTTGCCGCGGTAGCGCACCGTCATGATGGCGGTGTCATCGACCGGCGTGATGGTGATGTCTTCGGCGGCAAAGCCGGCGGCCTTGAACTGTTCGGCCAGGAAGTTGGCATAGGCGACGGTATTGCGCTGGCCCTGCGCGGTGTTGAAGCCGACGCCCTTGCCGAGCAAAGCCTTGGCTTCGGCGACTTGTGCGGGCGACGGGGCGTTGGGGTTGGCGGCAACTGCCGGCAGCGCCAGCATCATTGCGGCGGCGGTAAGCAACATCTGGGTATGAGCGCGCATCTCGACTTCCTTTGAAATGTAAGCCCTTATGCGCGGGCCAAAGGGGCAAGGGAAGGCAAGTGATGCGGTTTGTGACGGTTGCAATTCTGGCGGGGGTCATGTGTGCCGCATCGGCCACAGCGGCAGCGACCTATGTGCGTGCCGGGCGGCTGGTCGACGTGGTGGCGGGGACGGTGCTGACCGACCAGCTGATCACCATCGACAAGGGACGGATTGTCAGCGTCGCGCCCTTCAAAAGCGCACCGACCGACGGCGCGGTGACCGATTGGTCGCGCTACATGGTGCTGCCGGGGCTGATCGACATGCACGTGCATCTGGCCGACTATGAAACGTCGAACAATGTCGCCGAGCCGCTGCTGCATTCGGCGGCCGAGACGGTGCTGATCGGCGTTGCGAATGCCCGAAAGACGCTCAACGCCGGCTTCACCACGGTCCACAACGTCGGCAACTACCGCGCCTATATCGATATCGCACTGCGCGATGCGATCAACGCCGGCACGGTGGCGGGACCGCGGATGAACACGGTGGGCGCCTATCTGACCGCGCCCGGCGGCGGCGGCGAGGTCACCGGGCTGGCGCCCGATGTGATGGTGCCCGCCGACATGCGCGTCGGTGTGGTGACCGATGCGAACGACATGGGGATCAAGGCGCGCAACTTGTTCCAGCACGGCGCCGACAGCTTGAAGTTCATCGCCACCGGCGCGGTGCTGGCGATCGGCGCCGAGCCCGGCCAGCTTGAATTGACCGAGGCGGAAATGCGCGCCGGCGTTGCCGAGGCGGTGCGTGCCGGCAGCTATGCTACCGCGCACGCGCATGGCGCAGAGGGGGTCAAGGCTGCCATTCGTTCGGGGGTGCGCTCGGTCGAGCATGCGTCGCTGATCGACGACGAGGGCATTGCGCTGGCGAAGGCCAAGGGGGTCTGGCTGGTGATGGACATTTATGACGGCGATTACATCGAGAAAGTCGGCACGCGCGATGGCTGGCCGGCGGATTATCTGCGCAAGAACCGCGAGACCACCGATATCCAGCGCGCGCAGTTCACCAAGGCGGTGCGCGCCGGGGTCAAGATGGCGTATGGCACCGACGCTGGGGTGTATCCGCACGGCGATAACGCCAAACAGTTCGCGTATATGGTGCGCTATGGCATGACGCCGATGGCGGCGATCCAATCGGCGACGGTGAACGCGGCCGAGCTACTGGGCTGGTCAAAGGACGTCGGCGCGGTGGCGCCCGGCCGCTATGCCGACATGGTCGCGGTCGAAGGCGATGCGCTGGCGAATATCGCCGTGCTCGAACACGTCAGTGGCGTCATCAAAGGCGGCGAACGCGTCCGGTAACAGTGCACCAATAACAATCGGGTGCAGGGGTCACCCCTGCCCGTCGGAGGCCCTTTAACGCAATATTATTAACGTTGTTCAGCTTCAGCTCATCGCACCACAGGCACAGGCCGTGGCAATCCGCCTGACTTAACGGAAAATTTTGCCTATGTTGCCATCTATGAAGTTGCTTACTCCAGAGCTCAGCCGCCGCAATTTGCTGGGCGGCGCGCTTATGGCTGGTGCCGCGCTGGGCGTGCCGGCACGTGCTGCTGCCCCGAATGGCATCGACCCCACCATCCGCATGCGGGCGCTCGCGTCGCTCAACAAGCACCGCAGCAGCATCGCGCACGCCGACAAGATTGGCATCGTCGATTTCTCGCGCGCCTCGCGTGATCCGCGTTTCCACGTTCTCGATCTCGGCAGCGGCCAGACGACGACCTATCTCGTCGCGCACGGCCGCGGGTCGGATCCGGCGCACACCGGTTGGCTTTCGCGCTGGTCGAACGACGAAGGCTCGAACGCCTCGTCACCCGGCGCCTATGCCACAGGCGATTTCTACGTCGGCAAGCACGGCCAGTCGATGCGCCTCGAAGGCCTCGACGCGACCAACAGCGCCGCCGAGCCGCGCGCCATCGTCGTCCACGCCGCCTGGTATGTCAGCCCGACGATCGTGCAGATGACCGGCAAGCTCGGCCGCAGCCAGGGTTGCTTCGCGCTGTCGACCGACGACCTGAAGCCGGTGCTCGACCAGCTCGGCAATGGCCGGATGATCTACGCCGACAAGGTCTGAACCAAGGGCCTCCGGCGGGCAGGCCTGAGGCCTGCACCCGATTGTTTGGGGCGGTGTTCAACAATCAGCGGCTGTGTTTGCGGTGGGCGTCCCAACTCATGGGTGCAGGGGCAAGCCCCTGCCCGCTGGAGGCCCTTCATCCCCGTTGCGGTAAGCCTGCACGCGGTCTACCCGTTGGAAAACATCCGATGGGGAGCATTACATGAGCAACAAGAAGGGCCGCGTCGCCGGCAAGGTCGCGCTGGTTACCGGCGCGGCATCGGGGCTTGGCGCCGAAACCGCACGCCGGCTGGCGCGTGAAGGCGCGCAGGTCGTGCTCAGCGACCGCAACCATGAACTTGGCGCCGAAATCGCGCTCGAAATTACCGGCGACGGCGGCGATGCGTTCTTCGTGCCGCATGACGTGGCGCTCGAGGCCGACTGGCAGGCGGTGATCGCCGCGACGTTGGCGCGCTACGGCAAGCTCGACGTGTTGATCAACAACGCCGGCATTGCCCGGGGCTCTGCAGTGGCTGGCAGCGGCGAGCTGATGACGCACACGCTCGCCGACTGGCGGACGATGATGTCGATCAACCTCGACGGCGTGTTCCTGGGTGTGCGCTACGGCGGCGAGGCGATTGCCGCGGGCGGCCGCGGCGGCTCGATCGTCAACCTGTCGTCGATCCTCGGCAAGGTCGGGTTTCCCGGTGCCGCCGCTTATTGCGCGTCGAAGGGCGGCGTGCTGCTGCTGACCAAGGCCGCCGCGATCGAATGGGCGCCGCTCAATATCCGCGTCAATTCGGTGCACCCGGGCTTCATCGAAACGCCGATGGTCAACAACGCCATTCACGAATCCGAAAACGCCAACGAAATGCGCGACCAACTGATCGCCGCGCACGCGCTCGGCCGGTTGGGCTACCCACGCGAGATCGCCGATGCGATGATCTTCCTGGCGTCGGACGAGTCGAGCTTCATGACCGGGGCCGAGCTGGTCATCGATGGCGGGTATACAGCGCGATAAGATNGCGAGGTCGGGGGTGGGCATGTCCATGTGCGAGCAATGCCGCGCTAGCGCGGGACGAGCAAGTAAAAGAGCCTCCGGCGGGCAGGCCTGAGGCCTGCACCCATTTGTTTGGCGCTCTTCAATCGGGTGCAGGCCTCAGGCCTGCCCGCCGGAGGCTCTTTTACTTGCTCGTCCCGCGCTAGCGCGGCATTGCTCGCACATGGACATGCCCACCCCCGACCTCGCGACGCTGGCGCGGCGCGCCGAGATCGTCGCGGCGCTGCGCACGTTGGTCACGGCCGACAGCGTCATCGATGATCCGGTGGCGCTGCGGGTGTTCGAATCGGACGCGCTGACGGCGTACCATCAGGTGCCGCTGGCGACAGTGCTGCCGGCATCGACCGAAGAAGTCGCGGCGGTGCTGCGCTGGTGCACAACTAATGGCGTCAAGGTCGTGCCGCGCGGCGCGGGGACGTCGCTTTCGGGTGGAGCGTTGCCGCTGGCCGATGCAGTGCTGATCGGCATGTCGAAGCTCAGCCGCGTGCTCGAAATCGATTATGACAACCGCTGTGCGGTGGTGCAGCCCGGCGTCACCAACCTCGCCATCACCCGCGCTGTCGAAGCGCGCGGTTTCTATTATGCGCCCGACCCATCGAGCCAGATCGCCTGCACCATCGGCGGCAACGTCGCGGAGAATTCGGGCGGCGTGCACTGCCTCAAATACGGGCTGACGACGAACAACATCCTGGGCCTAGAAATGGTGCTGCCCGACGGCGAGATCGTCCGGCTCGGCGGCAAGGGCATGGGTGACAGCGGCTATGACTTACGCGGGGTGGTCATCGGCTCCGAAGGGCTGCTCGGCATCGTCACGCAGGTGACAGTACGGATGTTGCCGGCGCCGCAGGTGGCACGCGCGCTGCTGATCGGCTTTGGCGATATCGAGGACGCGGCGCGTTGCGTCGCCGCCGTCATCGCCGCGGGCATCATCCCCGCCGGCATGGAGTTGATGGACCGCGCCGCGGTCAACGCTTCGGAGGATTTCGTCCACGCCGGCTATCCGCGCGACGTCGCCGGGTTGCTGATCGTCGAATTGGACGGCGTGCCCGCCGAATGCGATTTCCTGTGCGGCGAGGTCGAGAATATCGCGCGCGGCAATGGCGCCACCTCGGTCGCCACCTCGACCAACGAAACCGAGCGCCTGCGGTTCTGGGCCGGGCGCAAGGCGGCGTTCGCGGCTGCCGGGCGGCTGGCGCCCGACTATTTCTGCATCGACGGCACCATCCCGCGCCGTGAGCTGCCGCATGTGCTGCGCGAAATGACGCGGCTGTCCGGCGAATACGGGCTGCCCGTCGTCAACGTCTTCCACGCCGGCGACGGCAATCTGCACCCGCTGATCCTCTACGATTCGAACGAGCCGGGGATGCTCGAAACCGCCGAAGCGCTCGGCGGCGACATCTTGCGGCTGTGCGTCGCGGTCGGCGGCGTGCTGACCGGCGAGCACGGCGTCGGCGTCGAAAAGCGCGACCTGATGTGCGACATGTTCGGCGACGACGATCTCGACCAGCAGCGCGCGCTCAAGGCGGCGTTCGATCCGGCCGGGCTGCTCAACCCCGGCAAGGTGTTTCCGTTGCTGCATCGCTGCGCCGAGATGGGCCGGATGCACATCCATGGCGGCAAGCTGCCGTTCCCCGACCTGCCACGATTCTGATGACGCGCCTCGCTCCCACCAGTGTCGAGGAAATCGCCGACATGGTGCGCGACGTGCGCGCGCTTGGCACCAAGCTGCGCATCCGTGGCGGCGACACGCGCCACCGCACCGGGCTGGTCGAGGAACATTCGGCAGTGCTCGACCTGTCAGGGCTCGACCGCATCATCGCATATGAGCCCGACGAGCTGGTGCTGACCGCCGAGGCCGGGGTGCGGCTGGAAACCGTGGTGGCGCTGCTGGCGACGCGCGGCCAGCACCTGGCGTTCGAACCCGCAGCACGCGCTGGCTCGACGCTCGGCGGCGCCATTGCCGCCAATATCGCCGGGCCGCGCCGATTGGTGGCGGGCGCGGTGCGCGACCATTTCCTCGGCTTCGAAGCCGTCAACGGCCGCGGCATCCGGTTCCGCGCCGGCGGCCGTGTCGTCAAGAACGTCACCGGCTTCGACCTGCCCAAACTGCTTGCCGGTTCCTGGGGCAGCCTTGCGGCGCTGACGACGGTGACGGTCAAGGTCATGCCCGCACCCGCGACGGTGCTGACGCTGGCGCTCGACGGGCTTGATGATGCGCGCGGTGTTGCCGCGCTGTGCCGAGCGTGCAGCACTGCCGCCGAGGTTTCGGGTGCCGCGCACATTCCGGGCGGCGCGACGCTGTTGCGGCTCGAGGGCTTTGCGCCCTCGGTTGCGGCGCGCGCGACACTGCTCGACGCCGCGCTTTCGGGTTTCGGCAATTTGCGCCGCCTCGATGACGACGAAGGCCGTGCGGTTTGGCGCACCCTGACCGATGCTGAAGACGATGCTGCCAGCCAGTGGCGGCTGACCGTGCCGCCGACGGCAGCAGCGGCGACCGTCGCGGCGCTGGCGGCAAAACATGACGTGCAGGCGCGCTATGACTGGGCGGGCGGGCTGGTGCTGCTGTCGGTCGCGGCCGATGGTGCAGCGGTGGCGCCCGACATCCACGCATTGGCAAAGGCCGCCGGTGGCAGCGCGATGCTGCTGCGCGACCGTGCCGGCGCAGCGCCATGTGCGATGTTCGCGGCGCAACCGGCACCGCTCGCTGCACTTTCGGTGCGCGTGCGCGCGGCATTCGACCCCGACGGTGTGTTCACCGACCGTATGGCAGGCAACTGATGCAGACGCATTTCACTGACGCGCAACGCGCCGCGCCCGCGGTCCAGCGCTCCGAATCGGCGATCCGCAAATGCGTGCATTGCGGCTTCTGCACCGCGACCTGCCCGACCTATGTGCTGCTCGGCGACGAGCGTGATTCTCCGCGCGGGCGCATCGCGCTGATCCAGAACATGCTCGAAGCCGGCGGCACCCCCGACGCAGTCACGGTGCGCCATGTCGACCGCTGCCTGTCGTGCCTCGCCTGCACTACCACCTGCCCGGCGGGCGTCGATTACGCGCAGCTCATCGACCATGGCCGCGCCTATATTGCCGAAAACTACCAGCGCCCGTGGCACGACCGGCTGACGCGCTGGATGCTCGGCGCGGTACTGCCGCACCGCGACCGCTTCCGCGCCGCACTAGCACTGGCACCGCTGGGTAGACTGGTCCAGCCGATGTTGGCCCGCAGCAGTGCGTTCAGGCCGCTGGCGGCAATGCTGGCGTTGGCACCGCGTCAATTGCCGAAGTCCGAACCCGCATCCGCCACGCAGCATAAACGCCGCGTGCTGATGCTGCGCGGCTGCGCCGAACCGGTGCTGGCACCGCAGATACAGGCCGCCACCATCCGCTTGCTCGACCGTATCGGCATCGGCGTCGACTATGCCGACGATGTCTGCTGCGGCGCGCTCGTCCATCACATCGGCCAGGAACACGCCGCGCAGGCCATGGCGCGCGCCAATGTCGAACGCTGGGAAGCGGCGCTTGAGCGGCACGACTACGAAGCGATCATCGTCACCGCGTCGGGCTGCGGGTCGCAGCTCAAGGCCTATGGCAAATTGCTCGCCGATGACCCCGATTACGCGGCACGCGCTGCCCGCATCGCCGCACTGTCGAAGGACTGGAGCGAAGTCGTCGCCGACGCCGGCTTGCCCGCCAGCGTCAACGGTCAGGGCCTGCGCATCGCCTATCACGCCGCATGTTCGCTGCAGCACGGCCAGCGCGTCGATGCGCCGCGCGCGCTGCTGGTCGCCGCCGGCTTCGATGTCCTGCAACCCGCCGATGCGCATCTGTGCTGCGGCTCGGCGGGCACCTACAACATCCTGCAGAGCGAGCTCGCCGGTGCGCTACGCGATCGCAAGCTGGCGACGCTCAACGCCACCGGCGCGACCATCGTCGCCAGCGGCAACATCGGCTGCCTGACGCAACTCGCGGGCGACACGCTGGCGTTGGTGCACAGCGCCGAATTGCTAGACTGGGCGACCGGCGGTCCGCGGCCGGCGGCACTGCCTGCGACATTGGCAGCACCGTTGCCCTAGGCTTGAAATCGTGTAAGGCAAGAGCCCTTGGGGTGTTGCATAAGGAGAAAATGTTATGAGCAAACTGACGATCGCTGTACTGGCAACGCTGATTGCCGCACCGGCGCTGGCACAGGCCCCGGCGCAACCGCTTTCGGCATACAAAGGCGATGCGGCCGCCGGCGCCAAGCTGTTCACGACATGCAAGACCTGCCACTCGGGAGAGGCCGGCAAGAACATGATTGGCCCGTCGCTGTTCGGCGTCGTGGGCCGCCCATCGGGTAGCGTCAAGGGCTACACCTACTCGGCTGCGAACCTGGCCAGCAAGATCAAGTGGACCCCGGACAATCTGTTCACCTATCTTGCCAACCCGCGCAAGATGATCCCCGGCACCAAGATGACCTATGCCGGCATGCCCGATCCGCAGAAGCGCGCCAATCTGATCGCCTATCTCGCCACGCTGAAGTAACGGCAGCGGCTGCGGCAACCGCACGGTTTGCCCGCAGGGGCTGACTCGGCTAGAGCAGCGCGATGAGCGAGACAGTCAGCTACGGCTTCCAGCAAGTCGCCCCCGAGGAAAAGACCCGGCGCGTCGGCAGCGTGTTCGCGCGCGTTGCCGCCCGCTACGACATCATGAACGACCTGATGTCGGGCGGGCTGCACCGCAGCTGGAAGGACGCCTTTGTCAGCATGCTGCGCCCGCGCGCGGGCGAGCAGATCCTCGACATGGCCGGCGGCACCGGCGACATCGCGTTCCGCATGGCCGAAAAGGGCGCGCAGGTCACGGTGGCCGATATCAACCCGGCGATGCTCGACGTCGGCATCGAGCGCGCCGCCAAGCGCGGGCTGACCGACCTCGTCTGGCGCGAACAGAATGCCGAAAAGCTCGACTTCCCCGACGCGCATTTCGACGCCTACACAATCGCCTTCGGCATCCGCAACGTCACCGATATTCCCGCCGCACTCCGCGAAGCGCACCGCGTGCTGCGCTATGGTGGGCGGTTCTTCTGCCTCGAATTTTCGACCACTGAATGGCCGGGGTTCGGGCAGATCTACGACGCCTATTCGCACAAGGTCGTGCCCAAGATCGGCAAGCTGGTGGCGCGCGACGAGGAGGCCTATCGCTACCTCGTCGAAAGCATCCGGCGCTTCCCGCCGATGCCCGAATTCGCCAAGATGATCACCGCCGCCGGCTTCTCGCGGGTATCGGTGCGGCCGATTCTCGGCGGACTGGTCGCCATCCACAGCGGCTGGAAGGTCTGAGCCAACCTTGACCAGCAGCGTTACGCACACATGGCGCCTGCTGCGCTGGGGCCGCACGCTCGCGCGCCACGGTGCGCTGCGCGGTATCGAGGCTGACACCAACGCACCCGCCGGCATCCGCCGCCTCGCGCGCATTGCCCGCATCGGCGTCAACACGCCTGCCGTCCCGCGCTACGCCGAAGCGTTCGAAGCCATCGGCCCCGCCGCGATCAAGCTCGGCCAGGCGCTCGCCACCCGCCCCGACCTCGTCGGGCCCGAAGCCGCGCACGACCTCGCGCGCCTTCAGGACGCACTGCCGCCGCTGCCGTTTGCCGATGTCGAGGCCGCACTGACCATCGCCTATGAAGGGCCGTGGTCGCAGCATTTCGCGCACATCGACCCTGTCGCCGTCGGTGCCGCATCGATCGCGCAGGTGCATCGCGGCCGCACCCACGACGGCCGCGACGTCGCCATCAAGGTGCTGCGCCCCGGCATCGAAGCCGAAATGGCGCAGTCGATCGAAACCTATGAATGGGCTGCCGCGCACGCCGAAACACTAGGCGGCGAGTTCGCCCGGCTGCGCCCGCGCGCCGTCATCGCCAGCTTCAAGGCCTGGACCTTCGCCGAGCTCGACTTGCGCCGCGAGGCCGCATCCGCCTCCGAACTGAAGGCGGCGATGATCGCCGAGCCCGACTTCCTCGTGCCCGATGTCGACTGGGCGCTGACGACGCGCCGCGTGCTGGTCATCGACTGGATCGGCGGCGTCAAGATGTCCGACCGCGCCGCCGTCGATGCGCTCGGCCTCGACCGCGCCGCGATTGCCGCGACGCTGGTGCGCAGCTTCCTGCGCCAGGCCATCGGCGAAGGCTTCTTCCACGCCGACATGCACCAGGGCAATCTGTTCGTCATTCCCCCCGGCAACGGCACCGAGCACCCGCGCATCGGCGTGATCGATTTCGGTATCATGGGGCGCCTCGACCGCCGCGCCCGCGTCTATCTGGCGGAAATCATCTACGGGCTGTTGACGGGCAACTACCGCCGCGTCGCCGAAATCCATTTCGAAGCCGGCTATGTGCCCGCGCACCACGATATCGGTGAGTTCGCCACCGCGCTGCGCGCCGTCGGCGAACCCATCCGCGGGCTGGCGACGCGCGACATTTCGATCGCCAACCTGCTCGACGGACTGTTCGCCATCACCCGCGCCTTCGACATGGCGGTGCAACCGCACCTGTTGCTGCTGCAGAAAACCATGGTGATGGTCGAAGGCGTCGCGCTGTCGCTGGACCCTGACCTCAACATGTGGAACGCCGCCGAGCCCTATGTCGCCGCCTGGATGCGCGACGAGCTCAGCCCCGAAGCGCGCCTCGCCGACAGCCTCGTGCTCAACTGGCGCGGCCTGCGCCAGCTGCCGCGCATCCTGCGCCAGCTCGCCGACCGCGTGCCCGTCGAAGGCGCCGCGCCGCCGCAACCGCCACTGCCGCCACTGCCCGATGCGCCGAGCCGCTGGCCGCTGGTGGCGGTGGGGTCGCTGGCGCTGGCGGTGGGTGTCGTTGTTGGCTGGCTGATTTAAGAGCCTCCGGCGGGCAGGGACTTGTCCCTGTACCCAGTAATTTGCGCGCATGCATCAATCGCGGCGTCGGTTGTGTCGGCACTTCCCTAAACTATCGGGTGCAGGCCTCAGGCCTGCCCGCCGGAGGCCCTTTCACTTCGTCTTCTTGGCCGCCTTTGCCTTATCCGCCTCAATCTCCCGCTTGACGCGCTCGACATCGGCGTCGGCGACAATGGGTTTGGGCGCAGGTTTGTCGGTCATGGCATTCTCCGAAGTTGTGCAGGCACAACGCCGCGATGCCGGTCGCGGTTCCCGTTAGCGGTTGAGCCGCCCGTCGATCAGCGCCTGCACCACACTCGGGTCGGCGAGCGTCGAGGTATCGCCCAGCGCAGCGAAGTCATTCTCGGCGATCTTGCGCAGGATGCGGCGCATGATCTTGCCCGAGCGTGTTTTCGGCAGCGCGGGGGTCAGGTGGAGGTGGTCGGGCGTGGCGATCGGGCCGATGTGTTCGCGCACCGAATAGCGCAGTTCGGTGAGCAGTTTGTCGCTGGCTTCGACGCCGCTGTTCAAGGTGACATAGGCGTAGATGCCCTGGCCCTTGATGTCATGCGGATAGCCGACGACCGCGGCTTCGGCGACGTCGGGGTGGGCGACGAGTGCACTTTCGACTTCGGCGGTGCCCATACGGTGGCCGCTGACGTTGATGACGTCGTCGACGCGGCCGGTGATCCACCAATAGCCGTCGGCATCGCGGCGGGCGCCGTCGCCGGTGAAATACAGCCCGCGATAGGTGGTGAAGTAGGTCTGGGTGAAGCGTTCGTGATCGCCGTAGACGGTGCGCGCCTGCCCCGGCCAGCTGCGCGTCAGTACGAGATTACCTTCGTTGGGGCCGGGGTTCTGGCCTTCCGGCCCGGCGATGAACTTGCCCTCGGCATCGACCAGCGCCGGCACGATTCCATAGAACGGCATCGCCGCCGCGCCGGGCTTCAAGGCATGCGCGCCGGGCAGCGGCGTCATCATCGCGCCGCCGGTTTCGGTCTGCCACCAGGTATCGACGATCGGCAGCTTCGATTTGCCGACATGGCGGTGATACCACAGCCAGGCTTCGGGATTGATCGGTTCACCCACCGTGCCGAGCAGCCGCAGCGACGACAGGTCGTGGCGGTCGACGGGTTCGGGGCCGTCGCGCATCAGCGCACGCAGCGCCGTCGGTGCGGTGTAGAAGATATTGACCTTGTGCTTGGCGATCGTCGCCCAGAAGCGGTCGACATCGGGGTAGTTCGGCACACCTTCGAACATCAGCACGGTGGCGGCGTTCGACAGCGGGCCATAGACGATATAACTGTGCCCGGTGACCCAGCCGACGTCGGCAGTGCACCAGAACAATTCGCCCTGCCGGTAATCGAAAACCGTTTCGAACGTCATGTTCGTCCACAGCAGATAGCCGGCGGTGGTGTGGAGCACGCCCTTGGGCTTGCCGGTCGAGCCGCTGGTATAGAGGATGAACAGCGGGTCTTCGGCGGCCATCGGCTCGGGTGTGCAGGTCGCAGGCACCTGGGCGCGGAGTTCATGCCACCAATGGTCGCGTTCGGGGTGCATGTTGACCTCGGCGCCGGTGTGGCGGACGACGAGCACCGCCTCGACATCGGGGCATTGTTCGAGCGCCTTGTCGACGGCGCCCTTCAGCTGCAACGGCTTGCCGGCGCGGTTGCCATAGTCGGCGGTGATGACGAACTTGCTGTCGGCGTCCTGGATGCGGCCGGCGATGGCTTCGGGCGAAAAGCCACCGAACACCACTGAGTGCACCGCGCCGATGCGCGCGCACGCCAGCATCGCCATCGCGGCTTCGGGGATCATCGG
Organism: Glacieibacterium arshaanense; assembly: GCF_004681125.1. Taxonomy (GTDB): domain Bacteria; phylum Pseudomonadota; class Alphaproteobacteria; order Sphingomonadales; family Sphingomonadaceae; genus Polymorphobacter_A; species Polymorphobacter_A arshaanense. The sequence continues at coordinate 143,382 of NZ_SIHO01000003.1, read as the reverse complement.
CATGTACAGCGTGACGCGGTCGCCCTTTTGCACGCCCAGCCCGATCAGCGCGTTCGCCATCCGGCAGGTTTCGGCATGGAGTTCGCCGTAGCTGATGCGGCGCACCGGCGCTTTCGGGTCATCGCCCTCCCAGACGATGGCGATGGTATCGGCGTGGTGGGGCAGATGACGGTCGAGGCAATTGACGCTGACGTTGAGGACGCCGTCTTCGAACCATTTGATGTCGACGGGGTCCCAGCTCCAGTTGCCCATCTTCGTCGGCGGGGTCATCCAGTCGAGCCGGCCGACCTGGTCGCGCCAGAAGCCGTCGGAGTCGCTGAGCGAGCGCGCATAGTTGGCGGCATATTGCGCCGCAGTGGTGCGCGTCGCGGCGAGCGCGGCGTCGGTGACGGGAAACAGGTGATCGGCGTCGGACATGGCGGGGCCTCCCCAGGCTGAACTTGGCATGTCCTTAGCAGCGTCGCGGCGGTGGGGTGAAGCACAGATTGGGCTGCGGGTGGATTGGAACATGCGGGGCGGTGGTTGGTATTAAGCGGACCGGCATTTGCCGCGTGATGACACGCTGACAGGAGACGATGATGACTGCTGCTTCGACACCGCCGCTGCCTGAACCCACGCCGGATCCGGCACCCGATGCGCCGGTTCAGGACCCTGCCACCGACGCGCCCGGCGTTTCGGACCCGATGCCGTTCACGCCGGTCGATGATCCAGTGCCGGTGCCGAGCGACGACAGCGACAGCGCGCCCGATGCGGTGAAGGTGGCGCCGTCGCGCGGCGAGGGCGTGGAGTGAGCGCCCGCGACAATACGGCGGCGGGATTGCATCCGGTGCCACCCGCAGCGGCCGAGGCGCTCAAGACCGGGCGACCGCCGGCGCAGGGCGCGGATGACGGGAAGGTTGGTGGACGGGTGCACGAGGGTGAGCCCGGGGTGCCGAATGATCCGGGGGTTGGGGGCGAGGCTGCCGTGCCGGGGGATGCGGCGGGGTCCGGCAAGGTCGGGGGGTGAGTCTCTGCGGACGGCAGGGGGCGCAATGCGGAAGGTAGGGGCGCGGGCAAAGCCCGCGCGTCGGACGGGTTCGGGCGGGATTGCCGTCCGCCCCGCCGGCCGGGTTTGCGCGAGTCCGCGCGCTAAGGCAAAATCCGCAAGAGCAAATTTTACCTTAGCGCTGGCCGCGCTTCACTTGGGCGCAATCACCATCAACATCTGCCGACCTTCCATCTTCGGCAGCTGTTCAACCTTGGCGTAATCGATCGCGTCATCACGGACGCGCTCCAGCAGCCGCAGCCCGAGTTCGCCGTGCGACAGCTCGCGACCGCGGAAGCGCAAAGTCAGCTTGACCTTGTCGCCGTCCTCGATGAACCGCTGCACCGCCTTCATCTTCGTATCATAGTCATGATCGTCGATGTTCGGACGCATCTTGATCTCCTTGATCTCCTGCGTCTTCTGGTTCTTGCGCGCCGCGGCGGCCTTTTTCTGGGCTTCGTATTTGAACTTGCCGACGTCGAGGATCTTGCACACCGGCGGATCGGCGCCCGGCGACACTTCGACGAGGTTCAACCCGACTTCATGCGCGGTCGCGATGGCTTCCTTGGTGTACAGGACTCCGAGATTCTCGCCGTCCTGATCGATCACGCGCACCTTGGGCACGGTGATGAATTCGTCGTAGCGCGGGCCGTTCATCGGCACAGGCGCGTTCTGCGGGCGGCGGGTAAGGGGCGGTGGTATGACGGCGTCTCCTGATGTGTATCTTGGTCAATGTAAGCCGAAACGCGCGCCAGCGAAAGGGCGCGCGTCAGAACCGGCGCAAATCAGCGCAAATCGGGTGCCACAGCGTCCTTCGCCAGCAGCGCCACGGCTTCGGCGAGCGGCAGCACCTGTTGCTGCGCGCCGTCACCCAGCGGCCGCAGCGCGACGGTGCGCTCCTCGGCCTCGCGGCGGCCGACGACGAGCATGTAGGGCACTTTCGCCAGGCTATGCTCGCGGACCTTGTAGTTGATCTTCTCGTTGCGGATGTCGGCCTCGGCGCGGATGCCGGCGGCCTGCAACGCTGCGACAACCTCGGCGGCATAGTCGTCGGCGTCCGACACGATCGTCGCGACGACGGCCTGGCGCGGCGCCAGCCACAGCGGGAAGCGCCCGGCGTGGTGCTCGATCAGGATGCCGATGAAGCGTTCGAACGTGCCGAGAATCGCGCGGTGCAGCATCACCGGGCGGTGGCGCGCGCCGTCCTCGCCGACATAGCTGGCATCGAGGCGTTCGGGCAGCACATAGTCGAGCTGGATGGTGCCGACCTGCCACGTCCGGCCGATGGCGTCGCGCAGGTGAAATTCCAGCTTGGGCGAATAGAACGCACCTTCGCCGGGCAGCTCTTCCCAGCCATAGGCTTCGGTGGCGCGCCCCGTGGCGCGTACGGCTTCGCGCAAATCGTTTTCGGCGCGGTCCCACATTTCCTCGGTGCCGAAGCGCTTTTCGGGGCGCAGCGCCAGCTTGATGGCGTAATCGGCGAACCCGAGGTCCTTGTAGACCGAATCGAGCAGCTCGCAGAACAGCCGGACTTCGTCGACGATCTGGTCTTCGCGGCAGAAGATGTGCGCGTCGTCCTGCGTGAACTGGCGGACGCGCATGATGCCATGCAGCGCGCCGTGCGGCTCGTTGCGGTGGCAGCAGCCGAACTCGGCCATGCGGATCGGCAGGTCGCGGTAGCTCTTGATGCCCTGGCGGAAGATCAGCACATGCGCCGGGCAGTTCATCGGCTTGAGCGCCATCATGTCGCCCTTGCCCGTCACGACCGGGCCTTCGTCCTCGGTATTCGGCACTTCGTCGGGCACGACGAACATGTTTTCGCGGTATTTGCCCCAATGGCCCGAAGCTTCCCATTGCTTCGAATCCATCAGCTGCGGGGTCTTGACCTCGACATAGCCGGCCTTGTCGAGCCGGCGGCGCATGTACGCCTCCAGCTGGCGCCACAGGATGAAGCCGTTGGGGTGCCAGAACACGCTGCCATGCGCTTCGGATTGCAGGTGGAACAGGTCCATGTCCTGGCCGATGCGGCGGTGGTCGCGCTTGGCGGCTTCCTCCAGCCGCAGCAGATGCGCGTCGAGCTGCTTCTTGTTGAGCCAGCCCGTCCCATAGATGCGGCTGAGCATCGCGTTGTTCTGGTCACCGCGCCAATAGGCGCCCGACACGCGCGTCAACTTGAAGGCGTTGGGGTCGAGCTTGCCCGTCGACGGCAGATGCGGCCCGCGGCACATGTCGAGCCAGGCGTCGGGCGCGGTGCCGGCGCGGTAGATCGTCAGGACTTCGCCCTCGGGCAAGTCACCCGCCCACTCGGCCTTGAAGCTTTCACCCTTGGCGTTGAAATGCGCGATCAGCTGCGCGCGCGACCATTCCTCGCGCACCAGCGGTGCGTCGCGGCCAATGATCTTGCGCATTTCGGCTTCGATCAGCGGCAGGTCGTCCTCGGTAAACGGCCGGTCAACGGGGGCGAAGTCGTAATAGAATCCATCATCCGTCGAAGGCCCGAACGTGATCTGCGTGCCGGGAAACAGCGTCTGCACGGCTTCCGCCAGCACATGCGCATAGTCATGGCGCGCCAGTTCGAGCGCCAGCGCCTCGTCCCGCGCCGTCACCAGCGCTACGTCAGCATCGGCTTCGATGGCCCGCGACAGATCGACGAGTTCCCCGTTCACTTTCGCCGCCAGCGCCGCCTTCGCCAGACCCGCGCCGATCGATGCCGCGATCTCGCCCGCAGTGGTGCCGCGCGCGGCATCGCGTGCGGAACCATCGGGAAGCGTGATGCGGATCGTGGACATGATAAACCTGTAAAGCTGCAAAGAGCGCGCACCCTAGGTAGACGCGCGCTCAAGTCAAGTTTTTGGGGCTTAATTGCAAGGTAGCAGTGCCTCCGGCGGGCAGGGCCTCGGGCCTTGCACCCATATATTTGGTCGGTGCTAAGGGCTATGCGCTGTGTTGTGGTGCGCCGACTACATTAATGGGTGCAGGGCCCAAGGCCCTGCCCGCCGGAGGCCCTTCCCCGAATCCGCGCCAGCGCCTAAAGCCGCTGCAATGACTTCCCCCGACTTCTTCGACCGTGGTGACGGTATCCGGCTGGCGTACCACCACCGCCCCGGCACTGACGCGACTGTGGTCTTCCTGCCCGGCTACATGTCCGACATGACCGGCAGCAAGGCGCTGGCGCTCGATGCCTGGGCGGCGACGAACGGGCGGACGTTGCTGCGGCTCGACTATTCGGGCTGCGGTGCGAGCGAGGGGCGCTTCGAGGACGGCACTATTTCGCGCTGGCGCGACGATGTGCTGGCTCTGGTCGATGCGGTGGCCCCTGGCCCGTTGCTGCTGGTCGGTTCGTCGATGGGCGGCTGGGTGGCGCTGCTGGTGGCGCAAGCGCTGGGTGACCGCGTGGTCGGGCTGGTCGGTATCGCCGCCGCGCCTGATTTCACCGACTGGGGGCTGGCGCTGACCGACGCCGAACGCGTTGCATTGGCCGCGCACGGTCGCATCGAGCGCCCGAGCGACTATGGCGACGGCCCATACATCTACACGCGTGCGCTGATCGAGGACGGCCAGCGCCAGCGGCTGCTCGGGCGGCCGGTCGCCATCGATGCGCCGGTGCGGCTGCTGCACGGGCAAGGGGATGACGCGGTGCCGTGGCAGATCGGCCTTGATATCGCGGCGGCGGTGCGTTCATCGGATGTGCAGGTGACTTTCATCAAGGACGGCGATCACCGCCTGTCGCGGCCCGCGGATATCGATCTGCTGCTGGCGACGGTGGCCGGGCTGCTGGAGTCGCATTGATGTTGTCCACCCTGTTGCTGTTCTCGGCGCTTGCCGCCGCGACCCCTGCTGCGGCACCCGCCGCTGCGCCTGCGGCGATTGCCCCGACGCGCGAGCAGATCGAAGCGCAGCGCTATCGCCACTGCCTCGATCTCGCCGCGACCAAGCCCGGCGAGGCGATCAGCTACGCCATCGACTGGCGCGTCAACGGCGGCGGCGTGCCGTCGCGCCAGTGCCTCGGCCTCGCCTATCTGACGCAGAAGGATTACCCTGCCGCGATCGCCGCGTTCGAATCCGCCGCGCGTGCCGCCGAAGTCGCGAAAAGCCCGCAGACCGCCGCGCTCTGGGGCCAGGCCGGCAATACCGCGCTGCTGGCGGGTGACCCCAAGCGCGCACTCGGCTTCTTCAATTCGGGGCTGGCGGCGGCGGGCGATACCGGCGCCGAACGCCCCGAATTGCTCATCGATCACGGCCGCGCCGCGGTCGAGCTCGGCGACCTTGACGCCGCGCGGGCGGATATCGCCAAGGCCGTCGCGATTGACCCCGAATCGGGTGATGGCTGGCTGCTGACCGCGACCATCGAACGCAGCGCCGGCAATCTGCCCGCCGCCGAAGCCGCCATCCTCAAGGCCGGCAAGCTGCTGCCCGGCGATATCGATGTCGCGCTCGAGGCCGGCAACATCGCCTTCACGCAGGGCAAGCTCAAGCTGGCGCGCGCCGCTTGGGATGCCATCGTCAAGGTCGCACCGACCGACCCTGCCGGCGTCGAAGCCGCTCGTTTGCTCAAGGAGCATCCGGACACTGCCGGGTGACCAGCGCCGTTGCGGATTGGTGGGCGGAGCAGCGCGAGTCCGGCGTACCGCGCCGCGTGCTCGGCTTCCTCTTCGTCGTACTCGTCCACGCGGTGCTCGGCTATATGCTGTTCGTGCTGGCGCCGACGGTGCGCAAGAAGCTCGAAGACATCCACCTCATCGAATCGCGCAACGTGCCCGCCGAACGCATCGTCAAAAGACCCTCGCCGACCGCACACAAGGCGACGCCCAAGCCCGAAAAGCAGCCGCCGTCGAAGCCGCCGCCACCACCGCCGCCGACCGATATCACCTTCGGCCCGCAGCTCGACCAGCCGCTCGATATCTCTAAGCTGCCCAACCACCGCAACGAACTCGCGCAGACCGACGGCAGCGACACCCCCGCCCCCTATGGCCCCGGCCAGGGCCCCGGCGGCGAGCCGCTGTACAACGCCGAGTGGGTGCGCGAGCCGAGCCACGCCGAACTCGCCGGCTATCTGCCGCAGGGCGCACCGTCGGGGAGCTGGGCCGAAATCGCCTGCCGCACTGTCGAAGGCAACCGCGTCGAAGATTGCCAGGAACTCGAGGAATCACCACGCGGCTCGCGGCTCGGCAGCGCGCTTCGCGAAGCCGCATGGCAGTTCCGCGTCCGCCCGCCACGCAAGGGCGGCAAGCCATTGTGGGGCACCTGGGTGCGTATCCGCTTTGATTTCACCGACAGCGGTGAAAGACAGGGCCGACGATGAACAACCGGAGACCGCGCCGATGATCGCTCGCGAACTGCTCGATACTGCGCAAATCCCCGGCGGCGACGAACTGCGGCTGTTCCGCCGCGGCGACGACTTCATGATCGTGCTCGACCGCAACGAGCTGATGAGCAGCCGGATGAGCGGCTCCGAAATCGCGCTCGCCACGATGACCTGCGAGCGGTTGGCGGGGCGGAAGGCACCGCACCTGCTGATCGGCGGCTACGGCATGGGCTTCACGCTGCGCGCCGCACTCGCCGAAGTCGACTCGCAAGCCCGCATCACCGTCGCCGAACTCGTCCCCGAAATCATCGACTGGGCGCGCGGCCCGATGGTCAAGCTCGCCGCCGGCTGCCTCGATGACCCGCGCGTGCGCGTCCATATCGCCGATGTCGGCGCCCTCATCCACGACGGCCGCGCCGACTATGACGCCATCCTGCTCGATGTCGACAACGGCCCCGACGGGCTGGTGCGCGACGACAACGGCAGCCTCTACGCCAAACGCGGCCTCGCTGAAGCCCGCGATGCGCTGCGCCCCCGCGGCATTTTGGCAGTGTGGTCCGCCGGCGCCGACCCAAAGTTCACGCGCCGGCTGGGTGCGGCGGGCTTCAGCGTCGAGGAAGTCGTCGTGCGCGCGCGCGCCAACGGCAAGGGGCCGCGGCATATCATCTGGTTTGCGACCAAGGCGTAGAAGGGCCTCCGGCGGGCAGGGTCCAGACCCTGCACCCATTTTATATGGCCGCATAATTTGGTGGACATGGCGCGGCGGGAGTCGCAGGTTCGCATTTGCATTCGCTCTGGGGAGGGCATTCGATGGCGTGCTGTGCATTCGCGGTTTACCTGCTGAGCCAGTTGCTATGGCCGCTGCGCTGGCTGCGCGACCGGCTGCTGGTTGCGCCGGCGGTGACCGCCAGCGCGTCGGTCGCGTGGTCGCCCGCCTCTGTTGCCGCACCCGTTGCGCGCAAATGGCGCTGGAAACCTGCATTATTGTTGCTGCTCGCCGCCGAAGTCTTCGGACTTGGCGTTGCCGCCACCGCTGCCAGCGTGTCGGCACCAGCCCAACCCTCGGTAGAATTTCTCGATGCACTGCACGGTTCGATCTGCAGCGCGGTCAAGGGGAGCCTGTCATGACGGTTCAGGATATCGGTTTCGGCACTGCGTCGGCGCAGCCGCTACCCGCGCAAAAGGGCCCCGTCACCGCCGCGCGCCAGCGCCGCACCTGGACGATCTACGCCGCGATGTGCGTCGCCGGACTGCTGCCGACCTTGCTCGGGGCCTCGGCTAGCCTGCAAGCAGCGGGCATCGGGCTTTGGCTGCCCGGCGCCGGTTTCCTGTCGGTCGGCGGCTGGGCGGCGGTGCTGTTCCCGCTGACGCTGGCGCTGTTCGTGTTCTCGCTGGTGGCGTGGTTCTGGGCCGGCATGGTGCTTGGCCCGGTCATCGTCTGGTTGGGGTCGGCGGCACTGGCGGGCGCGATGGCGGGCGACACCGTCTGGGCTGGCGGGCCCTATGCGGCGGCGTTCGCCACCGCAGGCATCGGCTATGCCTTCCACCGCCGCAATGTCCGGCTGCGTGACGCAGCGCTCGCCAAGATCGCCCCGCGCGTTGCGTTCCTCGATGCCTCGCTCGCCGAAGTCCGCGCGCAGGCCGCCGAGATTCCCGATCCGGCCACGCGCGAAATGACCCCCACCGACCTCGCCGCGCTGCGTTACCTGCTCGACCGCGCGCTGCAGCCGGTCACCGAATGGGGCGGGTTCGACATCATCGACCAGTTCCAGCCCGCCGCGTTGCGCTACCAGCTCAACCACATGGGCTTCGCGCTCGGCATCGCGCAGACCGCCTATGTGCCCAATTTCCACGGCTATATGGGCCAGGCGCAGCGCAACCTCATCGACAAATATCTGCTGCGCAAGGTCTGGGGCTATTGGGTCTATGAATCGTGCTGGGGCCACCTAAACTTCACCAACTGGGACCCGGCGGCGCGCGACAACATCATGCTCACCGGCTGGTTCGGCATGCACGTCGGCCAGTACATGCTGGCGAGCGGCGACCGGCGCTACCTCGAACCCGGCAGCCTGACGTTCCGGCTCAATGCCAAGACCGCCTATGTGCATGACTTCAACACCATCATCGGCTCGGTCAAAACCAACTATGACAGTGCTGAGTTCGGGCTGTTCGCCTGTGAGCCCAACTGGATCTACCCGATCTGCAACCACTACGGCCTTGCCTCGCTCGCCGTGCAGGACGCAGTCACCGGCAGCGACAATGTCCGCCGCTACGCCCCCGGCTGGTTCAAGATGCTGAACCAGGAATTCACCGACGAGGCCGGCTCAATCATCGGGCTGCGCTCGCAGCACACCGGTATGCCGATCCCGTTCCCGACCGGCGAAGTCGCCTATGCGGCGTTCCAGAACTGCTTCGCGCCGGGCAGCGCGCAGCAGCAATGGGCGATCGCGCGCCGCGAAATCGCGCCCGCCATCCACCCCGATGCCAATGGGAAGATGCGTATCAGCCTGCCCGGCAAGGGCCTCGACACCGGCAACTACAAGTCGGGCCACACCGGATCGTTCGCGTCGATTTTGGTGGCCGCCAAGGAATTCGGCGACGCTTATGTGGCCGAAGCCGCGCAGAACAGCCTCGACTCCGACTGCGGCCTCGAAATCCGCGACGGCGTGCGCCGCTACACCGGCGGCTCGAACGATACCAACACCTACGCCATCCTCGGCCAGCTGATGCAGGCCGGCGACTTCCGCCGCTCGTTCACGCAAGGCCCGCACGCCCCGTCACGCACCGGCCCCGTGCTCGAAGCCGCCAGCTACCCCGCAGTGCTCGTCGCCCAAGCCATCAGCGACGGCGACAACCTCCGCCTCGTCCTCTACCCCGGCGCCGGCGAAGGCACCCAAACCCTCGGCCTCGAACGCCTCCAGCCCGGCCGCGCCTACACCGTCACCGGCGCCACCACCGACGCAGTCACCGCGTCACCCGATGGCAGGGCCGGTCTCGACGTCATGCTCTGCGGCCGCACGGCGGTGACGGTGACGCCGGCGTAAGGCGGGAAGACCGAAAGAGCCTCCGGCGGGCAGGGCCTTGGCCCTGCACCCGATTTTTGGGCTGGGGCTAGTCGTAGTGCTCGATGTTTTCGCCGACGATGGCGAGCCAGTCGTGCTTGCGGCCTTCGTAGACCGAATATTCAGGCGGCGGAAAGCCCGGCTCGGCAAACGCCCCGATCGGGATGGCGGTGACGCCGGGCATCGCTTCGATGGCATAGGCGACGGTCGCGCCGCACTTACCGCAAAACCGGAAAGTGCCGCGCTTGCCGCTATCCGACAGGCGCGACCATTCGCGAAATTCACCGCGCATTTCGACATCGGCATCGTTCCACCGCGCCTGCGCCGCAAACGCGCTGCCACTACGCTTCTTGCAATCCAGACAATGGCATACGGATATACGGAAGGGCTCACCGGTGCAGACAGCACTCAGTTGCCCGCAGCCGCAGCTGGCGACGCGAACGGTCATGACGGTCGGGCCTCAGTCGAGATAGAAATCGATCGTCGTCACCACGCGCACCTTCTGGAACGGTGACGCGCTCGCCGACGCACCCGACGAGTCGCCGTCGCGCGGGATGATCGAGAAATAGCCTTGGCTGGCGGATTTGATCTCGCCGACGCCGGCGCCCGAATCCTTGGCGAACTGCTCGGCGCCTTCGCGGGCGTTCTTGGTGGCCGCGGCAATCATCGGCGGCTTGACGTCGTTCAATTTGGTGAAGCTGTAGACCATGCCGCCGCTGTCGGAATCGAACACGACGCCCTGGCGCATCAGCTCGGCCTGTTTGGCGAATGCGGCGCGGGCTTCCATGACCTTGGTGGTGCGCAGCTGGATCTTGCGACGGATGGTGATGTTGGGGCGGCCGTTGCTGTCGCTGTACTGGTTGACGCTGATACCGCCCGATTCGATTTCGTCATCAGCAAAGCCCTTGGCTTTCAGGAACGCCATGACGCGGTCGCCGTCGCTGTCGGCCTTGGCCTGCAGGCTGGCGAGGTCGCTGCCGACCGCCGAGGTGCTGATCGTCCAGGTCGCAAGGTCGGCGGTGACGTCGCGTTCCGCCAGCCCGCGCACCGTCACCGAACGGTCGGCAAACTTGGCGCGCGTCAGGCCGTTGCCCAGCACCCACCCGCCGATGACCAGCCCGACGGCCAATATGGCGGCGGCGATAATGGCGTTCAGTCCGGTTTTGGTGTCGGTCATGGCGGGCCTTTGCGCGGGGGCATTTTGCGGTCTAATGATGCCCGACGTTTGAAACGGGAGCAACCATGGCGCGCAGCGATTTCACCTTCTTCTACCCCAAGCGCGTGCGCTTTGCCGAAATCGACGCGCAAGCGGTGCTGTTCAACTCGCGCTACCTCGAATATTTTGACATCGGCCTGGTGGAATATTGGCGCGCGGTCGGCATGTACGAAAACATGGGCATCGTCGGCGGGCTCGAGTTCCACGTCGCCAAAGCGCTGGTCAACTACAAGGCCGCAATCGGGCTCGATGAAGTCATCGACATTGGGGTGCGCTGCGCTCGTATCGGCAACAGTTCGATGACCGTGGCGTTTGAATTGCACGCCAGCGGCAAGGACGATCTGCGTGCGACGGGCGAGGAAGTTCATGTCCATGTCGCCGAAGTGCGCGGCCGCCCGACACCGCTACCGCAACACGTCATCGACCTGTTCGAAAAGTTCGAAGGCCGGTCGCTGCGCGAAGGAGTTCCCGCATGAAATACCTCCACACGATGATCCGAGTCAGCCATGTCGAGGCGACGCTGGCGTTTTTCGAACTGCTCGGGCTGAAGGAACTGCGCCGCGTCGACAGCGAGGCCGGGCGCTTCACGCTGATCTTCCTCGCCGCCCCCGGCGACGAGGATGCGCAGGTCGAACTGACGCACAATTGGGACGAGGCCGGCTACACCGGCGGCCGCAACTTCGGCCATCTGGCGTATGCGGTCGATGATATCTACGCGACCTGCGCGCGACTGGCGGCGGGCGGCGTCACCATCAACCGGCCACCGCGCGACGGCCATATGGCGTTCGTCCGCACCCCCGACGGCATTTCGGTCGAGCTGCTGCAGGCCGGTGCGCGGCTGACGCCGGCGGAACCGTGGCTGTCGATGCCCAACACCGGGAGCTGGTAACATGATCGAAGTCGTCCAGGTGCCCGTGCTGAGCGACAATTACGTCTATCTGGCGCACGATGCGGCGAGCGGCGAGACCGCGGTGATCGACCCCGCAGTCGCCGATCCTGTGCTCGATGCGGCATCGGCACGCGGCTGGAAGATCACGCAGATCTGGAACACCCACTGGCACCCCGACCACACCGGCGCCAATCTGGCGATCAAGGCCGCGACCGGCTGCAGCATCACCGGCCCGGCTGGGGAATCGGCGAAGATCCCCGGTATCGACCGCGCGGTCGCGCAGGGCGACAGCGTCGCGCTGGGCGCAAACGCGTTCAGCGTGATCGATTGCGGCGGCCACACGCTGGGCCACAATGCCTATTACGAAGCCGGATCAAAGACGCTGTTCTGCGGTGACACGCTTTTCGCACTCGGCTGTGGCCGGGTGTTCGAAGGCACCGCAGCGCAGATGTTCGACAGCCTCGGCAAGCTGATGGCGCTGCCCGACGACACCCGCGTTTTCTGCGCGCACGAATATACTGCTTCGAACGCACGCTTTGCGGTGACGGTCGAACCTGACAACGCCGCGCTCGCCGCACGCGTGCAGGAAATCACCAAATTGCGCGCCGCGAACCAGCCGACGGTACCGTCGACCATCGGCTATGAGCGCGCCACCAACCCGTTCGTGCGCGCCGCCACCGCCGACGAATTCGCAGCGCGCCGCGCCGGCAAGGACAGCTTCAGGGGCTAACTTCAAACGGCTGCCCTATCCGCACGCAAACATGTTATAAGTACAACGTGTTGATAGGGGGCTCGCCATGCACCTTCGAACAATGCTGGTCATTTCCTGCCTGACCACAACGGCAGCGTCCGCGCAAATCGGTCAGGTCGAGCCCGCAGGTTCAATTCAGAACAGCGGCAGCTCGCTCGACTTCGGTGGCACGCCCGCCGACGGCGTGCCGCAACATCCAATGCTCGGCGGCACTGTTCTGGGCAATTCGGTCGCCTGCATCGCTGCCGACAAGATCCGCAAGACCGAGATCGTCAGCGACAAGATCATCATGTTCCAGGCCGGGGCGCAATGGTACCGCAACGACCTCTACCAGCGCTGCATCGGCCTGAAGTCCGATGCGGCGCTGATCAACGCGGCGCCCGGTGGCAAACTGTGTGCTGGCAACAGCTTTCGCTTCAACACAGCGCAAGGCAAGGGCGGCGGCAGTTGTGTTTACGCGCGGTTCACGCCGTATCTGCCGCCGACAAGCGCCGCTGGCAACGTGAAGTAATCCGGCCTTCGGACAAGCGCCGTTGACGTGCTATAATCTGCTCGCAAATTTCAGGAGACTGCCATGACGTCCCGCGCCGCATTGATGCTGCCGTTTTCAGCACTGCTGTTGGCCACTGCGCCTACGCTCGCGGCAACCACGCCTGCCGCCATCCCACCTGCCGACGTCGGCAACAACCCTGCCGATCCAATGCTTGGCGGCAAGGACCTTGGTCCGTCGATCGCCTGCATTTCGACGGTGCAGATCCGCAAGACGCGCGTCATCAACGAAGGCGTCATCATGTTCCAGGTCGGCAACCGCTGGTATCGCAACGACATGTCACCGGCGTGCACCGGGCTGACGTCGAAGATGACGATTATCGACCGCGCGCATGGCGGCCAGCTGTGCCAGGGCAATATCATCGACTATGTGCTGCCCGGCGCCGCCGTCGGCATGGGCACGCATCAGGGCAGTTGCATGTACGGCCGCTTCACGCCGTATATGCCGCCACCGCCGCCGGCTAAGTAGCCGCGCGCGCCAGCACGATGTTGAGGTTGGCCGCCGCAATCGGCCGGCTGTAGTCATACTGCCACGCCACCGCGCGCAGGTTGGCGATGCGGCGTCCGAGCCGGGTGATGGTCGCGGCGGCGAAGGTATCGCGCATGCCGCCTTCGCGCATGAAATCGACCGTCACGGTGACCGGCTTGATTTCGGGCAGCGGCTCGTCTTCGGGCAGTGCCAGCACCAATGTCGACAGCGCCGCGAGTTCGAGCAAGCCGGCGATGGCGCCACCGTGCAGCCGGCCGGGCGAGCCGATCAGCGATTCGCGGTACGGCATGATCAGCTTGAAATCGCTGCCGTCGTGGTCGGCGATGACGCCGAGCATCACCGCATAGGGCAAGCTCTCGATGCGCTCGCCACGCCCCGAACGCCGCAGTTCATTGGCCCATTCGAGCGTCGTCATGATGCACCGGGCAGCACGAAGCTGCCGACCATGTTGGCGACGGGGTGATCGATACTGTCCTGATAGGCAAGCCCGCGGACGAACGCCATCGAGCGCGTGTATTTGTAGCATTGCGCGCGGCCGATCAGCCGCTCGAACGGTGCCGGCGGGTGCAGATAGTCGAGCCGCATGTCGATGGTGGCGATCGGCATCGACTGGCGCAGCCCGGCGACAACGGCGATGCCGGCGGTCGAATCCATCAGCGCAAAGATCGCGCCATTGGCGATGACGCCGCTGTCGGGATAGGCGACGAGGTCGGGCGAATAAGCCATTTCGAGTTCGACCCAGCCGTCTTCGATGCCGCGAAAGCTGATACCGAGCGCCCGCATGTGCGGCACGTGATCGAGCGCGCGGCCCATCAGGCTGGTGCGAACTGCTTCATTCATGCGCGAGTTCGCCGATGCGTGCGATCATCGATGCCAATCCCTGCGTGCGGTTCGACGAAAGGTGCTTCGCCAGACCGAGCTGGTCAAGCCGCGTGCGGATATCGGCAACATTGACAGCCGCCGACGGCTGGTCCTGCACCAGCAACAGCACCAGCGCCACCAGCCCCTTGACGATGGCGGCGTCGCTGTCGGCCATGAAATGCAGCGTGTCGCCGTTTCGGGTGGGGTAAAGCCAGACCTGGCTGGCGCAGCCGCGGACGCGGGTGGCATCGGTCTTGAGCGCGTCGGGCATGGGCTCGAGCGTCCGGCCCAGCTCGATGAGCAGGCGGTAGCGGTCGTCCCAATCGTCGAAGGCTTCGAATTCGGCCTCGACATCATCGAAGGTGGTGGGGGCTGCCATGCCGCATGCGGTGCGGCATGGCAGCGCCAAGGTCAAGTCGTGCGCGACTTAGAAATCGACGCCGGCGGCAATCGCTTCGAGCTTCTTGATGCGCTCGCGCAGGTCGGCGAGGTCGATGCGGTTGGCAACGGCGGGAATGTCGCCACCGGTTGCCGAGCCGCCGGCATAATGGCCGGCCTCGAGTTGGTGGTGGCGTAGTTGCAGCCAGCCCTTCCAGCTCCAGGCGAACACCGCGCCGATGACGGCGATGGCGATCAGGCTGCAGGTGCCAAGCACGACGAGGGATTCAACGGGGAACATGAGCGATACTCCCTATTTGCGATCGATGAGTTTCGGATCGCCGAGCGCGTCGATCTGGTCGGACAGGCGCTTGGCGGGGTCAACGGCGAGGCGTTCGAGCACCTGGATGCGCTCGTTAAGCCGATGGATTTCGGATTTCATCTGCGCCGCCTCGGTCAGGCTGAGCGCGTCGACCGGCTGTGCCGGATGCGCGTGGCGGCTGCGATAAATGCGTCCGAAGGTGGTGATCGCAACGATCAGCACGATCATCAGCGGAATGGAAAGTTCGGCCATTTCGGAGTTTCCCTGTTACAAATGCCGGTTAGTTGAGCGGCGGTAGCCGCAGGCTTTCGATTTCGGCGGACAATGCGGTGCCCTTGTCAGTGGCGATGCGTTCGAGCACCTGGACACGCGCTTCGAGCCGTTCGATCTTGGCGGCATATTGCGCCGCCGCTTCGCCCGCCGTGGTCGCCGCCAGTTCAACCTTGCGCTCCTGCAGCGCGATCAGGCGCTTCAACGGATTGGCGAGGATGGCGACGATCGGGATCGACAGCGCGGTGATCGGGATAAGCGCGTAAATGACGTTTTCCATGGTCTGAGCCTTTTACTGGTGTGCGGTCAGCGGAGCTGTTCGATATCGTCGGACAGTCGGCCGGCCTTGTCGGTGGCGATGCGTTCAAGCACCGCAACGCGTTCCTCGATGCGGCTGAGTTTGCCGCGCAGTTGTTCGTTTTCCTGCACCAGCAACTCGGTCTGGCGCTGGTGTTCAAGCGCGGGGGCCTTGTGGGTCAGCCCGCCCCATTCGTTCTCGACCGGGTAGCCGTGACGGGCACGGATCGCGGTGGTGATGACCCAGGCGACAATGCTCATCCCGATGATGACGAGGACGAAAACCGGTGAACCCCAATCCATAACCCTGACTCCCTGTTAGCCGGCGCGCTTAGCGCAGCTGGTCGATTTCGTTCGAAAGGCGGGCGTTCGACGAAGTCATATAGGCCTCGACATCGCGCAGCCGGCGGTCAACGTCGCGGAACGACGAGCGCACTTCGCGGATGGTGCGCTTGGGTGCGACGCGGACCTGCGTCCAGAACTGGTTCTGCTCGGCATCCTCGACATACAATGCGTT
Source organism: Glacieibacterium arshaanense (assembly GCF_004681125.1). Classification (GTDB taxonomy): domain Bacteria; phylum Pseudomonadota; class Alphaproteobacteria; order Sphingomonadales; family Sphingomonadaceae; genus Polymorphobacter_A; species Polymorphobacter_A arshaanense. The sequence continues at coordinate 127,451 of NZ_SIHO01000003.1, read as the reverse complement.
CGGCTTGGGATTGGCGATCCACGCGGTGGCGAGATAGATCAGCGGCAGGATGCTCAAAATGCCCGACACGGTCAGCACCACCGCAGCGATGCGCACCCAGGTCACATCCCAGCCGAAGTAATCGGCCACCCCCGAGCAGACGCCCATGAAACGCTTGTTGCGCTTGTCGAGGTAGAAGCTGGTGCGACGGACGGACATTGGAATGCTCCCTGTAAGCGGGCGAAATCTGGATCAGGCGTTGGGTGCGAGCCAGGCGATGACGAGGTAGATCAGCAGCACTGATCCGAAGCCCGCCAGTGTCAGCACCGCCGTGGCGACGCGGACCCAGGTCACATCCCAGCCGGTGTAGTTGGCGATGCCGGCACAGACGCCGAGGAAACGCGCGTTGGCCTTGTCGAGGGCGAAGGATTTGGACAGGTCGTTCATGTGAATGGCTCCTTGGTCGGCGGTCAGTGGCGCGGCAGCTCGCGACCCGAACGGTCGGTGATACCGGTGGCGCGTTCTTTCCAGCCGGGGTGGTCGACGGTCATGATGCGCTCGATCGATTCGAGGCGGGCATCGAGCCGGCGGGCGGTTTCGTGCATTTCATCGAGCATGTTCTCGTCTTCGGCGGTCATGCCCTTGGCGCGCTTCCACTGCGTCACATAGTGCAGGATCAGCCATGGCAAGCCGATGACGACGGTCGGAACGATGACCATTGCGGTGAAATCGATATCCATGGCTCAGCCCTCGTTCTTGCTGTTGGCCGCAGCCAGGCGCGCCTTCATGGCGGCGAGTTCGGCAGCGACACCGTCATCGGTGCGCAGGCCGGCGATTTCATCCTCGAGGCTGGCCAGCGGCCCGCCGAGCGACAGCGCATCGGCGCGGCCTTCGGCCATATCGGCGCGGCGTTCGATGATTTCGAACTTGGCGAAGGCATCCTCGATGCGCGGGCCCTTGTACATGGCGCGCATCTTGGTGCGGCTGTCGGCGCTTTCGATGCGGGCAAGCAGCGCGTTCTGGCGCTGGCGGGCTTCGCGCAGCTTGGCTTCGAGCTTGCGGATGTCTTCCTCGTTCGCCGACAGATGCTCGTCGAGCGCGATGACGTCCTGCAGCGTGCTTTCGGCGAAGTTGCGCGCCTTGGCGCGTTCGACCAGCGCGGCGGTCGCGAGGTCTTCACGACCCTTCGACAGCGCCAGCTCGGCCTTTTCGGCCCAGCTTTCGGCGGCGGCTTCGGCGCGGGCAACGGCGCGGCGCATTTCCTTCTGGTCGGCGATCGTGCGCGCCGCGCCCGAACGGACTTCGACGAGCGTTTCCTCCATCTCCATGATGATCATGCGGATCAGCTTCGACGGGTCTTCCGACTTGTCGAGCAGCTCGGTCATGTTGGCGGCGATGATGTCGCGGGTGCGGGAGAAAATGCCCATTGCGATACTCCGTTACTAAAAGAGGTGGCAGGCCGGAGCGTGAGGGGGGGGTGAGGGAGCCGCCCCGGCCTGGTCGTTGTACCCTTGGCGGATCAGGCGGCCAGGTACACCGAAACTGAAGTCTGATTTGTCGCAACCTGCGCCGGGCCGGTGGCGGCGACGAGGCAGGTGGTGGCGAGCAGCACGGCGCCGACGACGCCAACGAGGCTGCGGGTCAATTGCTGGAAACGGGTGGTCATTGGTCTTCTCCTTGAACTCTTTGGCCGCTGGTTGGCGGCTCATGCCAAGTGCAATGCATGGAGCGTGCCAACTTTGTGCGGAAAATTATCCCATTGAAATTGAATGATTTTATCATTTTATGCGCAATTTTTGTAGATGAACCCTTGCTGAATATTGGGAAATTACGCTAAACATTGGGAATGCAAGCGCCCGCCACACTCGTCGGCCAATCGCCGAGCTTTCTCGATGCCGTCGAACGCGCCAGCCTGGCCGCCGCGCTCAACCGGCCGGTGCTGGTCATCGGCGAACGCGGCACCGGCAAGGAGCTGATTGCCGAGCGCCTCCACCGCCTGTCCCCGCGCTGGGGCGGCCCGCTGGTGACGCTGAATTGCGCGGCGCTGCCCGAAAACCTGATCGACGCCGAACTGTTCGGTTATGAGTCGGGCGCTTTCACCGGCGCCACCCGGGCGCGTGCCGGCCGCTTCGAGGATGCCGACGGCGGCACGCTGTTCCTCGACGAAATCGCCACGCTGTCGGCCGGCGCGCAGGAACGCCTGCTGCGCGTCGTCGAATATGGCGAGCTGACGCGGCTCGGCTCGAACCGGCCAATCAGCGTTGATGTGCGCGTTGTCGGCGCCACCAACGAGGACCTGCCCGCACTCGCACACGCCAACCGCTTCCGCGCCGACCTGCTCGACCGCCTCAGCTTCGAAGTCGTGACGCTGCCGCCGCTGCGCGCCCGCAAGGAAGACATCGCGCTGCTATCGAACCACTTCGCGCGCCGCATGGCGGTCGAACTCGGCTGGAGCGGCTTCCCCGGCTTCACCCCCGCCTCGACCACCGCGCTGGCCAACTACCCTTGGCCGGGCAATGTCCGTGAGCTCAAAAATGTCGTTGAACGTTCGCTCTACCGCTGGGGCGACGCCGAAGTGCCGATCGGCGCGATCGTCTTCGATGCGTTTGATTCACCGTGGCGCCCGACCGAATCGCTGACCACCCGCACCGAGGCACCCGCGCTGCCTTCCCCCAAAATCGACCCGACGACCGATGTCGCGGCCACCACCGACGTCCTGCCCGCGGCGCCGTCGCTCACCGTCCCCGACCTGCGCGCGGCGATCAACAAATACGAACACGACATCCTGACCGAAACGCTGGCCCGCCATCGCCATAACCAGCGCGCCACCGCCGCTGCGCTGGCGCTGAGCTATGACCAGTTGCGCCATGCGCTCAAGCGGCATGGGATGCTTTAGAAGAGCCTCCGGCGGGCAGGCCTGAGGCCTGCACCCAATTTTTGGTGTGCGCGACAAACTGTCTCGTGGCGTTGGATCGAGTTTGGTTTCGGTGCGTTGGGGCTATTGTTCCACCATCGGAGATCACACCATGCCGCTTACGTTTCCCCCCTTGCCCTATGCCGACGACGCGCTCGCGCCGCACATCTCGGCAAAGACGCTGCAGTTTCACCACGGCAAGCATCACAAGGCCTATGTCGACAAGACCAACGCTGCCATCGCCGGCACGCCGCTCGCCGACAAGGATTTGCCGGCGATCATCGCGGCCGCACATGCGAGCAATGACACCGTCCTGTTCAACAACGCAGCACAGGCGTGGAACCATGACTTTCTGTGGCATTCGATGACGCCCGGTGGCGGCGGCGCGCCGACGGGCAAGCTGGCCGACGCGATCATCCTCGACTTCGGCGGCCAGGCGGCATTCGACGAGGCGTTCACCAAGGCCGCAACCGGGCATTTTGGCAGCGGCTGGACCTGGCTGGTGGCGGATGGCGGCAAACTGGCGATCACCACGACGCACGATGCCGATACGCCGCTGGTCCACGGTCAGACGCCGCTGCTGACGCTCGATGTCTGGGAGCACGCCTATTATCTCGATTACCAGAACAAGCGCCCGGACTATGTCGCGGCGTTCCTGAAATCGCTGGTAAATTGGGACTTTGCGGCTGACAATTTCAATTAACTAATTGATATTTAATATTATTTGTGTGGAGACTTAGAAAGTCTCCACACCCGTAAAGGCTGACCAGATTTAACCCCCTCTAAACAGTCGGGTGCAGGGCTCAGCCCTGCCCGCCGAAGGCCCTCAACCCTTAGGCGTCTTGTCCTCCGCATGCCGCGACAAAATCGGCGACTGCGCCAGCGCGAACACGAAAGTAATCGCCGTCACCCCCCAGACCTTGAAGTCGACCCATTGGTCGGTGGTCAGCGTGCGGCGCAGCACCTCGTTCATGCCGGCGAGCGCCAGGCAAAAGATGATCCAGTTGCGCGTCAGCTTGCGCCAGCCGTCATTGTCGAGCGCCGGAAACGCCTCGCCGAATGCCATCTTGAGCAGCGGGCGATGGGTGAGCTTGCCGAACAGCAGGACGCCGGCGAACAGCAGGTAGATGACGGTCAGCTTGATCTTGATGAAGTTGGGGTCGTGCAGCACCAAAGTCGCGGCGCCGAACACGAACACCATGACGCCGACGACCCATTGCATCGGCTGGATGCGGCCGTAGCGGAAGTGTGAGACCAGCATCACCAGCAACGTCACTGCCATAGTGGCAAAGGTCGCGACGAAGATGGCGGCGAGCTTGTTGGCGGCAAAGAACACCAGCAGCGGCGCGAAATCGAGCACGAACTTGGCAGTTGCCGAGGGCTTGGGTTTGGTCGTCATGCCCCGCGCTCTAGCCGGTTTTGCGGTGCGGCGCGAGAGCGGCTATGCAGCGAGAATGAACACCGCACCCGCGTTGATTGTCGAAGGGCTGGCCTGCGCGCGCGGTGGCCGGTTGCTGTTCGAGGGGCTCGACTTGCGCGTCGAAGCCGGCGGCGCGGTGCAGATCGAAGGCCGCAACGGCGCCGGAAAATCGAGCCTTTTGCGGATGCTGGCTGGACTGCTGCGCCCCGTTGCCGGCCGCATCGACAACCCGTTTCGCATCGGCTGGGCCGGGCATGAACTGGCGCTCAAACCCAATATGCGGCTGCGCGACGAACTGACGCACTGGGCGCGGCTCGACGGTCAGAGCGCAGCGGCGGTCGATGCGGCGCTGGCGGCATTCGACCTTTTGCCGCTCGCCGAGCTGCCGGTCGGCGTACTGTCGAGCGGCCAAAAGCATCGTGCCGTGCTGGCGCGCGCACATGCCTCGGGTGCCGAATTGTGGTTGCTCGACGAGCCCGGTGTCGGACTCGACGCCGCTTCGCTCGATCGGCTGGCCACGGCGATGCGTGCCCACCGTGCCAACGGCGGGCTGGTCATTGCCGCGACACATGGCGACATCGGGCTCGATGCGCCCCAAAAACTGATGCTCGCCTGATGTTCTGGTTGCTCGTCCGCCGCGACCTTGCGCTCGCCTTGCGCCGACCGGCTGCGCTGGCGCTGCCGGTGGTGTTCTTCGTGCTCGCCGCGGCGCTGTTCCCGTTCGCCGTCGGCCCCGACGGCAAGTTGCTGCTGGGGATTGCGCCGGGCGTGTTGTGGGTGGCGGCACTGCTCGCCGCGCTGCTGCCGGTCGAAACGTTGGTCGCCCCCGATGTCGCCGACGGCACGCTCGATCAGCTAGTGACGCGCGGGTTGGCGCTCGAAACCTTTGCGGCGGCACGGCTGGTCGCGCACTGGCTCGGCTTTGCGCTGCCGCTGCTCGTGGCGCTGCCGGTCGCGGGGGTATTGCTCGGCACCCCGGCTCTGGCCCCTCTGGCAATTGGGCTGCTGATCGGCACGCCGGCGCTCGCGGCACTGGCGCTGCTCGCCGCCTGCCTGACCGCCGGCTTGCGCGGTGGTGGCGCGCTCGCCGGACTTATCGTACTGCCGCTCGCGCTGCCTATACTAATTTTCGGCGTCGGCGTCGGCCAGCCGGGCGGCTTGCAGCTGCTCGGCGCGGCGACATTGGTGATTGTCGCGGTGACACCATTTGCCGCGGCTGCGGCATTGCGCAGCGGCATGGAATGATGCTGCAATCGCCCGGACTTTGGTGCTAGACCGGCGCCGACCATGCACCGTTTTGCCAACCCTGCCCGCTTCCTGCGTATCGCCCGTGTGCTGACGCTGCCGCTGACCTTGCTCGGGCTGGTGCTAACCGCGGCCGGGCTGTGGATCGGGCTGTTCGACAGCCCGCCCGACTATCAGCAGGGCGAAAGCGTCCGCATCATGTATGTCCACGTCCCGGCCGCGTGGCTGGGCAGTGGTGGCTATCTGGGGCTGGCGGTCGCTTCAGCCGTTGCGCTGGTCTGGCGGCATCCGCTCGCCGAAATCGCCGCACGCGCGATTGCGCCAGTCGGCGCAGCGTTCACCGCGATTTGCCTGATTTCGGGGTCGCTGTGGGGCAAGCCGACCTGGGGCACTTACTGGGTGTGGGATGCGCGCCTGACCTCGATGCTGGTGCTGCTGTTTCTCTATCTCGGCTATCTGGCGCTGAGCAGTGCCGAGGCCGAGCGTGGCGGCGGGAAGGCCGCGTCGATCCTCGCCATTGTCGGCGTCATCAATCTGCCGATCATCAAATATTCGGTCGAATGGTGGAATACGCTGCATCAAGGCTCATCCATCAAGCTGTCGGCAACCGGTGCGTCATCGTCGATCGCGCCCGAAATGCTGATGCCGCTGCTGCTGTCGGTCGCGGGGTTCAGCCTGTTGTTCGGCGCCATCGTGCTGATGCGGATGCGCGCCGCGCTCGCCGAACAAGCCGTGGCAGCACGGTCGCGGCGGATTGCGGCGGCGTACACATGACTCACGCCGCATTCATCATCCCGGCCTATGCTGTGACCGTCGGCGGTTTGCTGGCCATCCTGCTGCAAAGCTGGGTGTCGATGCGGCGCGCCGAAGCGGCGGCCGAAAAGCTCAAGGCGGAGCGCCGACGTTGAACACCAACACCATCAAACCGGGCATGAAGCCCAAACACCAGCGGCTCGTGCTGCTCGGGCTGGCGCTCGCCGCGATGGCCGGCGCGCTGGCGCTGGGGATTTCGGCACTTGGCACCAGCGCCACCTATTTCTACGCCCCCAGCGACGTGTTCGCGCACGCCCCGGCGCCCGGCGAGGCGATCCGCCTTGGCGGGCTCGTGCAAAAGGGCAGCGTCCAGCGCCTGCCCGACGGACTGACGCTGGCGTTCCGCGTCACCGACAACGCGCGCGACGTGCCGGTGCGCTACACCGGGATCGTCCCCGACCTGTTCCGCGAAGGCCAGGGTGTCATCACCGAAGGCCATTTCGACGCGCAGGGCACCTTCATCGCGACCAGCGTGCTCGCCAAGCACGACGAAAAATACATGCCGCCCGAAGTCGCGGGATCACTGCACAAGGTGCAAGGCAAGGTCACTTCATGATCGTTGAACTGGGTCACGCGGCGCTGTGGCTGGCGGCGGCATTCGCGCTGCTGCAGGCGCTTGCGCCGTGGCTGCGCGCGCCCGCCGATGATGCCGAGCGCTGGACCGGTCTCGCGGTGCCGGCCGCACTGGCACAGGCGCTACTTGTCAGCCTGGCGTTCGGGTCGCTGGTCTGGGCATTCGCGACGAGTGACTTTTCGGTCAAGCTGGTCGCCGAAAACAGCCACACGATGAAACCGATGCTGTACAAATTGAGCGGCGTCTGGGGGAATCACGAAGGCTCGATGCTGCTCTGGATTCTGGTGATGGCAGTGGCGGGCGCCGCGGTGTCGCTCGCCGACAGCCCGCTCGGTGACCGCTTCCGCGCGCTGGTGCTGTCGATGCAGGGCATCATCGCGCTGGGCTTTTACGCCTTCCTGCTCGCCGCCTCGAACCCGTTCGCGCGGCTGGCGATTGCGCCGACACAGGGCAACGGCCTCAACCCGCTGCTGCAGGACCCCGGCCTCGCGTTCCATCCGCCGATGCTCTACGCCGGCTATGTCGGGCTGTCGGTAGCGTTCGCGTTTGCCGTGGCAGCTTTACTCGAACGCCGCGTCGGCCCGGCCTGGGCGGCGGCGGTGCGGCCCTGGGTGCTGGCAGCGTGGGCGGCACTGGGCTGCGGCATCACGCTCGGCAGCTGGTGGGCCTATTACGAGCTCGGCTGGGGCGGCTACTGGTTCTGGGACCCGGTCGAAAACGCCTCGCTGATGCCGTGGCTTGCCGCGACCGCGCTGCTGCATTCGGTGGCGGTGCTGGCCAAGCGCGACGCACTGCGCAACTGGACGATCCTGCTCGCCGTCGTCGGCTTCTCGCTGTCGATGATCGGTACCTTCGTGGTGCGTTCGGGGCTGCTGACGTCGGTGCATGCGTTCGCCGTCGATCCGGCGCGCGGTGCCTTTCTGCTGGTGCTGCTGGCGCTGTATATCGGCGGCGCGTTGCTGCTTTATGCACTGCGCGCTTCGACCGTTGCGGTCGGCGAAGGCTTTGCCCCCGTCAGTCGTGAAGGCGCGCTGGTCGCCAACAATCTGCTGCTCGCCGCGGGCCTGGGCGTGGTGTTTGTCGGCTCGGGCTATCCGCTGCTCGTCGATGTGCTGGGCGTCGGCCCGATTTCGGTCGGCCCGCCATATTTCAACGCGACGTTTGGCCCGCTGATGATCCCGCTGGTGCTGCTGATGGCGGTCGGGCCGTTCCTCACCTGGGGCGCAGCGCGCACCGACAAGCTCGCGCGCAAACTGGCGGTGCCGGGCCTGCTCGCGGTCGCTCTGGCGCTCTATGCGTTCGCCGTCTGGGATGTGCGCGCGGCGTTCTCGCTGATCGGCTTTGCGCTGTCGGCGTGGCTCGGCGTCGCGACGCTCGCCATCCTGTGGGGCCGGATGCCGTGGCGCACGCCGCGTGCGACCTGGGGCATGGCGCTGGCGCATCTGGGTGTCGCGTTCACGCTGTTCGGCATCACCGCGAGCGGTGCGTTGACGCGCGAACTGCTGGTCAACCTGCGGCTCGGCGAAAGCGCCGAAGTCGCGGGCTATACGATGAAGCTGGTCGATGTCGCGCCGGTGGCGGGCGCCAACTGGACCGCGCTGGAGGCCACGCTCGACGTCTCGCGCGGCGGCCAGCCGCTGACGGTGCTGCACCCGCAGGCGCGCCTATACACCTCGCCGATGATGGACACCACCGAGGCGGCGATCCACACGCGCATCAACGGTGACCTGTACGCCGTGCTCGGCAAACCCGATGGTTCGGGCCGCTGGCAGCTGCATGTCTGGTGGAAGCCGTTCGTTATCTGGATCTGGGCGGGCGGGCTGATCATGGCGCTCGGCGGTGCGCTGTCGATGACGGCGCGTGCAAGTGCGCGACGCAGTGCAGCGCAGCCGGTCGGCGCTTTGGTGGCGGCATGACCGAGACACCCGAAACCCCCGCACGCAGCTGGCTGACGCGGCTGGCGATTTACGGCCCGCTGCTGCTGTTCGCGGTGTTCGTGGTATTCGTCGGTAGCCAGCTTGGCCGCGAAACGCGCGTCACCGTGACCTCGAAACTGATCGGCCAGCCGATGCCGGCGGTCAATCTGCCCGGGCTTGGCGGTGCGCCCGGCCTGACCAGCGCCGATTTCAAAACTGGCAAGCCGGTGCTCGTCAACGTCTTCGCGTCATGGTGCATCCCCTGCCGCGTCGAGGCGCCGCAACTGGCGCGGCTGACGGCGATGGGCGTGACGGTCAACGGCATCGCGGTGCGCGACGCCCCCGACGATGTCGCGGCGTTCCTGAAGACCAACGGCAATCCATTCACGCGCGTCGGGCTCGACAAGACCGGCCAGACACAGATTACGCTGGGATCGAGCGGTGTCCCTGAAACCTTCGTCATCGATGGCCGCGGCATCATTCGCTACCAGCACATCGGTGAAATCCGGCCCGAACACATCGCGCTGCTGATGGCCAAGCTGACCGAGGCCGGGCGATGAGGGCGCTTTTTCTGGCGCTGTTGCTGCTGTTCGCGGCGCCGCTGGCTGCTGACCCGACAATGCCACCGGCCGCGCTCGCCGACACGCCGCTGCCGGATGCGGCGCAGGAAGCCAAGGCGCAGGCGCTGATGCACGAACTGCGCTGCCTCGTCTGCCAGAACCAGTCGATTGCTGACAGCCATGCCGACATGGCCGGCGATATGCGCGCGCTGGTCCGCAGCAAGATTGCCGCTGGTGAATCACCCGACGAAGTCCGCGCCTGGCTGATCAAGCGCTACGGCGACTGGGTCAGTTTCAACCCGCCAACGCATGGCGCCGCACTTGGCCTTTGGCTGGCGCCGTTGCTGTTCCTTGGCGTCGGTCTGTTGCTGGCGCTGCGGCTGTTCCGGCGGCGCGGCTCGGAGACCAAAGCATGACCCCGCTGATCGTCACGCTGATTGCCGTAGTGCTGCTGGTGGCAGCGCTCGCCGGGCTGATGCTGCGCGGAAGCTGGCGGCAACGGCCGCGAGTGATAGCCGTACTTGGCGCCCTGACGCTCGGCGTCGTCGGCTATCTGGTCGCCGGGCGACCCGATTTGCCCGCCGTGCCGGCGCCACGCCCCGAAGCCGACCGCGATTCCACCACCGAATTCGAAGCCTCGCGGCAGGCGCTGCTCGCCAATTCGGGCGATGTCGGCGCGTGGCTGACCTTTGCCGATGCGCTGACCCGCGAAGGCCGCACCGAAGATGCCATCGATGGGCTGCAGGTCGCACTCAAGGCGATGCCCAACGATGCCGATTTGTGGGTCGGTCTGGGCCAGGCGATGATGATGCACGCCGGCGGCATGGTGACGCCCGCGGCGCGACTGGCATTCGACAATGCCGGCAAGCTCGCGCCCGAAAATCCGGCGCCGCGCTACTTCCTCGGGCTGGCGTGGCTGCAGGCCGGTGACGCCAAGTCGGCGCTGCGCGAATGGCAAGCGCTGCGTGCGGTCGCGCCGCCGAACGCGCCGTGGCTGCCCGACCTTGATGCGCGCATCAAGGCGGTGACCGCGATGATTGCAGCGGGGGGCTGAAGGCTTAAGAGCCTCCGGCGGGCAGGGACTTGTCCCTGCACCCATTAATTTCGGCAGCGCATCAGGAGCCAGCGGCGCGCTCTGTACACCCACACCAACAACCGGGTGCAGGCGTCACGCCTGCCCGCCGGAGGCCCTTTCAAACAAACAAAGGGCGCCCGCACCGAAGTGCGGACGCCCCTGATAGCTTGAGCTGCGCCGCGGCTTAGAAGCGCGTGCGGATCGTCGCGCCGAACAGGCGGGGTTCGGAAACGAAGTTGCCGAACAGCGTCGTTGCCGAGGCCGCGAGGCCCTTGGCGACGAGACCCTGCGAACTCGAACCCTGCACCGGCGTGTTGAACGTCACCTGGTTGTAGTTGACGTTGAACAGGTTCTGCGCCCAGAGTTCGAGCGACCAGCGATCCTTGGCGCCGTTGATGCCGATACGTGCATTGACGACGACAACACCCTGCGTTTCCTTTTCGGGGAACAGATCCGAACCCGAGTTAAAGCCCGACTGATAGCGGAAGTCGGCATAGGCGAGCGCGGTCATGTCGGTGCCGGGGATCGGCGGCGTCCACGTTGCCGAACCGGTCATGACATACTTGGGTGCGTTCGACAGGTTGGCACCGGGCAGCAGCGCCAGTGTCGGGTTAGGCAACACGGCGTTGGCGTTGGGGTTGCCCGGCGTTGCGACCAGCGGTGCCGAGCTGACGATCTGCTGGTCATACTTGGCGTCGGCATAGGTGAAGCCGCTGCTGACCTGGAAGGTGTCGGTCAGGTAGACGGCGGCTTCGAGTTCGATACCGCGCGTCGAAACGCCCGACTTCATGTTGTCCGGCGCGCACTGGCCGGTGTCGTTGAAGGCGTCGGCATTGAGGCCGTTCAGGTCGGTCTTGCAGGCCTGGATGTTGGCGACGATGAACGCCAGCCCGTTGAAGGTGTTGAGCTGGAAGCCGCTGAAGGTAGAGTAGAACAGCGCCGCGTTAAGGTTGAAGTTATGACCGTTGAACTTCGCGCCGAGTTCATAGGCGTTGACGGTTTCAGGCTCGAACTCGAGCTGCGAGATGTTCGGGCTGCCGGTGATCAGCGCCGCGCGGTCGAGGTTGTAACCGCCCGCCTTGTAGCCGCGCGCGTAGCTCGCATAGGTCATCAGCTGCTTGTTGAACTCATAGCTCACCACTGCAGTGCCCGACCAGGCGCCTTCGCTGATTTCGCCGCTGTAGATGCCGTTGACGCGACTGTTGATCGCGCAGGGCAGCGCGTTCAAGGCGCGGAACGGTGACGCCGAGATCGCCGTGCAGAAAGTGTTGTTGGCGAGCAGATTGGCATCGAGCGACTTGGTTTCGTGCGTGTAGCGGATACCGGCAGTCAGCGTCAGCTTGTCGGTGATGTTGAACTCGTCGTGGGTGAACAGCGCCCAGTTGTTCGAGTTCTGCGCATAGGTGTCCGACACGATGCCGGTGCCGTTCATCGACGGCTGGCCGAGGATCCTGCCGATCGTGTCATAGCTAAGCCCGGTCGCGGCAATCAGCCCGTTGGCATATTGCTGATACTGCTGACCGTACTTGAGGTCGTCAAATGTGTTGAGCTTTTCATTGGCGTAATAGCCGCCGACCAGCCAGTTGAGCTTGTTGTCAAAGGCCTCGCCCTGGAAGCGCAGTTCCTGGCTGAAGGTCTTGAACTCGTTGGTCGCCGCGGTGCGATACAGAATGTCGACATTGTTGAAGTCGGCGTCCTGGCCACGCGTCAGCTTCCAGTCGCGATAGGCGGTGATCGAGGTCATGTTGACCGCGCCGAACGTCCAGTCGATCTGGCCCGAAAAGCCCCAGTCGGTGACATCGGAATTGTAATTGCGGCCCGGGGTGATCGAGGTCTTCCGCGAATAGGGCGTATCGGTGATGATGCCGCCGAGCGCCGGGCTACGCAGCAGGTTGATGACCGCGTTGTTGCCGCTGATCAGCAGATTGCCCTGGGCGTCCTTGGTCGCGGTCTGCGCCGGGCTATAGTCCGAAGCGCAGCATTCTTCCGAACGGCTGGCATAGTCGCCGATGATCAGGATGCTGAGGTTGTCGTTGGGCTCGATGAGCACCTTGCCGCGCACCAGCCAGCGATCGCGGTTGTTGACGTCTTCGCCGTTGATGACGTTTTCGATGAAGCCATCGCGCTTGAAGAACACGCCGTCGACACGGGCAGCGACCTTGTCGGTGATGCCGCCGGTGACGCCGCCTTCAAGGCGAATGGCGTTGTAGTTGCCGTAGCTCGCTGCCGCGTAGCCGCCGATATCGAACTTGGGACGCAGCGTGGTGATGCTGATCAGACCGGCCGAGGCGTTACGGCCGAACAGCGTGCCCTGCGGACCGCGCAGCACTTCGATGCGTTCGACACCGCCGAGTTCGGACAGGCCGACGCCGGTGCGCGACCGGTAGACGCCGTCGATGAAGGTGGCGACCGAGCTTTCAAGACCGGGGTTTTCACCGACGGTGCCGATACCGCGGATACGCGCGGCGCCCGATGTTTCGGCCGAAGCCGACGAAACGAGTAGCGACGGCGAAAGCTGGTTGAGCGCACGGATATCGACCGCGCCCGAATTGCGCAGCTGGTCGCCGGTGACGGCGGACACGGCGATCGGCACTTCGCTCAGCGTCTGGCTGCGCTTGGTGGCGGTGATGATGATGTCGCCCTGGTAGTTGCCGGTGCTGGCACTACCGGTATCTGCGTCCTGTGCGTCGGTTGGCCGCGACGAATTGGTCGCCGGCGCGTCGCCGGCAGTCGATTGCGCCAATGCCACACCCGGCATGGCAAGCAGACACACCGACATCAAAAGAATACGCTTCATGATCTTCTCCCCTGGAACTGCGTGACCAGCGTAACCACTGGTTGTTGCGGCAACGATTACGTTAACGCCAGCAGGCGGGCAAGGCGTCGACATTGTCGCGGCGGTTGACGTAAACGGCAGTGTTGCCCGCCAGCATCACTTGAACCGGCTTGCCTCGCGTCTTCACCATGGCCATGGTCATGCAGAAACAACCTTGGCGGAGAGCAACAGTGGCACGATTGGCAGGCAAGATCATTCTGGTAACCGGCGCGGCATCGGGGCTGGGCGCCGCCATGTCGACGAAGTTCATCGCCGAGGGCGCGCGGGTGCTGCTCACCGACATCAACGCTGCCGGCGCCGCTGCCAAGGCCGCCGAGCTTGGCGCCAATGCCGCGTCGTTCGGCCATGACGTCACCGATCCGGCGCAGTGGGAAGCCGCACTGGCGTTTGCCGAGGCAACCTTCGGCGGACTGCACATCCTGGTCAACAATGCCGGCGTCGGCGACGGCGGCACCGTCGAGGAAACCACTTTCGAAACCTGGCACAAGGTGCATCGCATCGATCTCGACAGCGTGTTCTACGGCTGCAAGCTGGCGCTGCCGCTGATGGCGGCCACTTGCGCGCGCGACAACCAGCATGGCTCGATCCTCAACATCAGTTCGATCGCCGGGGTCATCGCCGGCCACAATATGGCGGCTTATAACTCAGCGAAGGCCGGTGTGCGGCACCTGACCAAGTCGGTGGCGCTGCACTGCGCCAAGCGCCGCTACAACATCAACTGCAACTCGATCCATCCGGTGTTCGTCGATACGCCGATCCTGAACAATCTCACCGGCGCGATGGGCCGCGAGGAGGGCCTCGCCAAGCTTGGCCGGCAAGTGCCGCTCGGCCGTGTCGGCGAGCCCGACGATATCGCCTGGGGCGCTGTGTATCTCGTGTCGGACGAGGCGAAGTTCGTCACCGGGCACGGGTTGTTCATCGACGGCGGCATTTCGGCGCAATAGCGTGGCGCTGACCTTCCTGTTGCTGTTTGGCGCCGGGCTGTGGGCGGGCGTGCAGAACGCGCTCGCCGGCGGCGGCTCGTTCGTGACCTTGCCGGCGCTGATCTTTGCCGGTCTCGACCCGCGGCTGGCGAACATTACCTCGACGGTGGCGCTGTTTCCCGGTCAGGTGACGACGGGCTACGCTGGCCGGTCGCTGGTGGCGAATGCCGAACGGCTGTCGTTCAAGGCGATGGCGATCATCACGTTGATCGGCGGCGTCGCCGGGGCGTTCCTTCTGCTGCAGACGCCCTCAAAGGTGTTTGCCGCGATGGTGCCGTGGCTGGTGCTTGGTGCCACCGGGCTGTTTGCGTGGAGCAGCTTCGGCCCGAAGCCGCACGCGCAAAGCGTGCCGCCGCCGGCATGGGTTTCGGGGCTGATCCAGGCCGCGATCGCCATCTACAGCGGCTTTTTCGGCGGCGGCGCCGGCATCATGACACTCGCCGCGCTGACGCTGGCACGCATGCCGGTGCGCAATGCCGCGGGCACCAAGAACGTGCTGGTATCGCTGTCGAACTTCACCGCGACATTGGTGTTCGTGTTCTCTGGCGCGGTGGCATGGGGCTATGCGCTGGCGATCGGCAGCGGCTCGATGCTCGGCGGCTACCTCGGCGCGCATGCCTTGAAACGGGTGCCGGTCATGGTGCTCAAGGTCGGCGTCGTGGTCATCGGCATCGCACTGACCATCGGGCTGTTTCTGCGCGGCTGAAAAGCGTATCGTCCATTGCGTTGCCTGGGGAGGGAGCGATGACAGTTCGAACACCGTGGCACCTTTGGGCCGTCGGCATCGTGGCGGTGCTGTGGAACGGCATGGCGGCTGTCGATTTTACCGCCACCGCAACGCAGTACGAGCCTTATATGGAAAGCGTCGCGCAGGCGGTGAAGGACCATGTCTATTCGCTACCGACGTGGACCTTCGCGGTCTGGGGCATCGCGACCTGGGCGGGATTGCTCGGCAGCCTGTTGTTGCTGCTGCGCCGCGCCTCGGCAGTTTCGTTGCTGGCGCTGTCGCTGGCGGGGGCGGCGGGGATGCTGCTGGTCGCGTTCATTTACCCGGCACCAGGCGGCAGCATCGGTCTGCCCGCCGGAATCGTCGCGGTCGCGGCGTTGTTGCTGGTTTACGCGGTGGCGATGCGAAGCCGCGGCGTGCTGGCCTAGTCCGGCATCGCTTCGAAAACGCTGAGACCAGCCGGCAGCGGCGCCCAGACCGGCCGGTCACGGTTGAAGATGACAATCTGTGGCACGAAAACCGCCGGGTCATCGAGCGAGCCGGCATAGATGGTGTGATCGGTGTCGGTGCCGACGATGCCGCCAAACACCAAGCTGCCGCAGACGGGGCAGAAGTTGCGCACCGCGTCGCTCCCACGCGCCGACTTGGAGACATATTGCCGGGCTGCGCCGCTGAACGTCAGCGCGCTGCTGGAAAATCCCATGAAGCCGATGCCCGCGCCGCCCGAGGCTTTGCGGCAATCAGCGCAAAAGCACAGACCGGCGTTGTCGGGCACGCCCGCTGCGGCATAACGCAGCCCGCCACACAGGCAACCACCGGTGGTGACATGGCTCAAGCCAGGCGCGCCGGTTTACCGATGGTGGCGCGCAGCAACAGGTAGAGCAGCAACCCGACCGGCCCCGCCATCAACGTGAAGAACAGGCACGGCAGCACCAGCCAGTGCGCAATGCCGTGGGCGCCCGCATTTTCGACTTCCCAGCTGCCGACGAAAAGGTCGAACGCCAGATAGTGCACCCAGCCGGCGAGCAGCGCGCCGCGCGCCGAAAACAGTAGCGACACACCTTCGAGGCTGCCGAACCCCGCCCCCGCCGGCGCGCCCGGTCCCGCCAGCAGCGCATGGGCGAGCAGGCTGGCATAGCCGCCGCACAACAGTGCCACGACAATACGCGCGCCGCGTACCAGCAATTTGCGGTTGAACGGCGCCAGCACCAGCAGCAGCCAACCAAGCATGGCAACACCGCTGGCGATGCTGAATATCTGTTCCAAAGGCATCAGATCCGCTCCCCGCTGCCGTCGATCAACACCTCGCGGCGTCCGACATGGTCGGCGGCGCCGACATAGCCGTCCTTTTCCATCTGCTCGATCAGCCGTGCGGCGTTGTTATAGCCGATGCGCAATTGGCGCTGGATGTAGCTGGTCGAGGCCTTCTGGCTTTCGGCGACGACACGGATGGCCTTTTGATACAGGTCGGCTTCCTCGTCGCCACCCTTGCCGCCGACATCGAGGCCGAAGCCGCCTCCGGGGCCGTCGTCGTCGGGCTCCTCGGTGACAGCTTCGAGATATTCGGGATGGCCTTGCGTGCGCCAATGGTCGGCAACCGCCTCGACTTCCTCGTCGCTGACGAACGGCCCGTGAACGCGCACGACCTGCTTGCCGCCGGGCATGTAGAGCATGTCGCCCTTGCCGAGCAGCTGCTCGGCACCCTGTTCACCCAGGATGGTGCGGCTATCGATCTTGCTGGTGACGGCAAAGCTGATGCGCGTCGGCAGATTGGCCTTGATGACGCCGGTGATGACATCGACCGACGGGCGCTGCGTCGCCATAATCAGGTGGATGCCCGCCGCGCGCGCCTTTTGCGCGAGGCGCTGGATCAGGAATTCGACTTCCTTGCCTGCGGTCATCATCAAGTCGGCAAGCTCGTCGACGACGATGACGATCAACGGCAACGGCTCGAATTCAAGCCGCTCGACCTCGTAGATCGGCGTGCCCGATTCCTGGTCGTAACCGGTGTGGACCTTGCGCTCGAACGGCTTGCCGCTGACCTTCGCTTCACGGACGCGCTGGTTGAAACCCGACAGCGAGCGCACATTGATGCTCGCCATCATGCGATAGCGGTCCTCCATCTGCTCGACCGCCCATTTGAGCGCGCGGATTGCCTTCGCCGGCTCGGTCACCACCGGCGCCAGCAGGTGCGGGATACCGTCATAGACCGACAGTTCGAGCATCTTCGGATCGATCATGATCATCCGGCACTGTTCGGGCGATAGCCGGTACAGCAACGACAGGATCATGCAGTTGAGCCCGACCGACTTGCCCGAGCCGGTGGTGCCGGCAATCAGCAGATGCGGCATCGGCGACAGGTCGGCGATGACCGGATCACCGGCAATGTTCTTGCCGAGCACCAGCGGCAGGCTGGCGTTCTGGTCATCGAACGCAGCAGAGCCGAGCATTTCAGCCAGATAGACGGTCTCGCGGCGGTTGTTCGGCAGCTCGATGCCGATAACGTTGCGGCCGGCGACCACGGCGACGCGCGCCGACAGCGCGCTCATCGACCGCGCAATGTCATCTGCCAGCCCGATGACGCGGCTCGCCTTGATTCCTGCTGCGGGTTCGAGTTCGTACATGGTGACCACGGGGCCGGGGCGGACTTCGCCGATGCGGCCCTTGACCCCGAAATCTTCGAGCACCGATTCGAGCAGTCGGGCATTCTGTTCAAGCGCGGCAGCGTCGATGCGCGCGCCCTGCGATTTGGGCGCCGGTGTCAGCAACGCCAGCGCCGGCAGCACATAGCGGTCGCGCAGGTCGAGCCCCGGCTGGCGGTCTTTCTCGGCGCGCTTGGTCGATGCAGGCGCCGGCTTGGCGGCAACGATTGTCGTGCGCGGTGCTGCGGCGGTTTCGGCGGTGACCGGTTCGACATCGTCGTCCGCTTCACGCACTGCACGCGGCCGCCGCACGATTGCAGCGGGCTCGTCGTCGGCGTCATCGGCCGGTTTGCGTCGCAGCAGCCGCAGCAGCGCGCCGCCGTCGCCTAGTGTCAGCCCCGAACCCCAAATCAACAGCCCGACGGCGGTCAGCCCGAGCAGCAGCGCCGCCAGCAGCGCCACCGAAACTTCAGCGAGCCACGCCGTTTCGCCGGCAATCGCGATCAGTCGCGCAGCAATCAAGCCGACGATGCCGCCGGCCCCTGAAGGCAGCCGCACATCGGGACCCGGTAGCGCGATCCCGAGCGTTGCAGCGAGAGCCAGTATGCCAAACAGGCTCGCCAGCAGCATCCGGCGCCACGGTGCCAAACCGCGTCCGAGCAGCTGCCGGACACCGGCCACCGCCAGCGGCGGCACCAGCGCGGCGGCTGCGTAGCCGAACAGTTGCAGCGCCAGGTCGGCAAACCACGCGCCCGGCACACCCGCCAGATTGCCGGCGGGGCGCGACGTGACGGTGTTGAGCGACGGGTCGAGCGCACTGTAGCTGATCAGCGCGGCGGCCAGCGCCAGCGCCAGGGCGAGTAGCGCGACACCGGAAATGATGCGGCCAGTGGCGCGCAACGCACTTGTGGCGCGCGCCACGATCCCGCGTGAGCCGGTGGTTTCGCTGCTGGAGCCGCGGCGTGCGCCGGCGGCGGTACTCGCCATGTGTCAGTCCCCATGCGCCCACCGGCGGGCCCGAGACGGGCCTCAACACCGGTCGATGCTGCGCAGACGATGCCGTCTGGCGCCGAATCGGTCAAGGTTGGACGCTGACGCTTGCGACGAAATCTGGGGACGAAAAGCGGCCGGAAGCATTGCCTCCGGCCGTAAGTCGCAGAAGGTTCACCATGAACCCCGATTGGCGCAGGAACCCGAAGGGCACCCGCATTGTCCCATTCAATTATCGTGCCAGTTGCGATTGCCGGTGTCGCAGCGCATGGCCTATGCAACGGACCCGGTGTCATTGCACAAAAATTAATCGTCGATTTCGACCAGCCTGAATTTTAGGCACCGTAAATGGCGGCAATTGAGACAATCCGCCGCTTCGCAGCCGCGCCTTGCAGCGCTATGAGGGGTGCATGCAAAGCGATGTCATCATTATCGGCGGTGGTCTGGTCGGCATGGCGCTGGCGCTGGCGCTCGACGCGCACGGCCTGACCAGCACGGTGGTCGATGCTGCCGATCTCGATGCAACGCTGGCACCGGGTTTCGACGGCCGCGCCTCGGCAATTGCCAGCGCCCCGGCGCGCATGCTGCGCGCCATCGGGCTGGGCCAGGTGCTCGACGACCATGGCTGCGCTATTAACCAGATCCGCGTCACCGACGGACTGTCACCGCTGCACCTGCATTTCGATGCGCGCACCGAAGGCGCAGCTGCCGACCCGCTCGGCTACATGCTCGAAAACCGGCTTCTGCGCGTCGCGCTGATGGCGGCTGCCAAACCCGCCAAGAACGTGTCGGTGTTTGCGCCGGCACGCGTTGCCGACATCAAGCGTGAAGCTACCGGCGCCACGGTGACGCTGGCCGATGGCACCGCGTTGCGCGCGCCGCTGGTGATTGCCGCCGACGGCCGCCGCTCGTCGGTGCGCGAAGGCGCCGGCATCCGCGTGTCGTCGTGGCGCTACCCGCAGACGGCGATCGTCACGATGATCGGCCACGAACGCCCGCACGACAGCATTGCGTTCGAACTCTTCTACCCCACCGGGCCGTTCGCCATTCTGCCGCTCACGGGCGTGCCGCAAGCGCCGAACCGCTCGGCGATTGTCTGGAGCATCGAAAACGAGGACGCGCCGGGCTACACCAAGCTCGGGCCGCGCGCGCTCGCTGCCGAAATCGACAAGCGCATTGGCGGCTTCCTCGGCAAGATCGAACTGATCGCGCCGTCATCATCCTATCCGCTGGGCTTCCACCACGCCGAAACCTACAGCGCCGAACGGCTGCTGCTGATCGGTGACGCCGCGCACGGTATCCACCCGATTGCCGGCCAGGGACTCAACATGGGGCTGCGCGATGTCGCGGCGCTGGCGCAGGTGCTGGTCGAAAGCGCCCGCCTCGGGCTCGATCTTGGCGCACCGGCGGTACTGGCACGCTATTCGGCATGGCGGCGCTTCGACAATTCGATGGTTGCCGGCGTCACCGACGCGCTCAACCGGCTGTTCGCGCTCAAGGGCCGCGGCCCGGCACTGGTCCGCCGCCTCGGCCTCGCCGGCGTCGAACGCATTGCGCCTCTGAAGGCGCGCTTCATGGCCGAAGCCCGCGGCGAAACCGGCGACTTGCCGGCGCTACTCCACGGCGAACTGGTCTAGGCTTCGGGTGCAGGGCCCACGGCCCTGCCTGCCGGCGGCGCTTCAGCCCTGCTTCGTCCCGAATACCTTGCTGAGGCCTTCCGGTTCGAGCAGCAGTACCTTCAACCGTTCCCAACCAATCGCCCGCGTGACTTCGCGGATGGCGAAATAGGGGATCATCGCCACGCCGAAAATGACGCTGGCGACCATTGCGGCCTGCAGCTGCGTGCTGTCGAGGGTGATAATTTCCGACAGCGACTTGTGATGAAACAGGCCGACGACCGCTTCCTCGAAGAAGTGGAAGGCGATGAAGAACCCCGAAAACGCCACCGACTTGGCGAGCACCGACACCAGCAGCGGGCGGTCGTCCGATTTTTGGCCGATGTGCATCCAGTTGCCGATCAGAATGACCTTGGCGAAAATCAGCGCGTTGAGCGCCGCGAGGCCGTAGCGGATTTCGACATCGCCATTTTTGGCGAGCAGGACATTGCCGTACAGGCGCAACATGCCGAACAGGATGAACAGGTAGAGGAATGCCCAGAACAAGGCAGTCATCTCGTGGTTGAACTTTTCCTTGCGGGTCTCGGGCTTGCCGGTCTCGCTCATTATTTCCCCCTCGCTCGCGCGCTCAATCGGTGATCTCGCGGGCCTCGCTGATCAACATGATCGGAATGCCATCGCGCACAGGATAGGCGAGTTTGGCGCTATCCGAAACCAGTTCTTGCGCGACGCGGTCATAGCGCAGCGGCGTGCGAGTCAGCGGGCAGACGAGGATTTCGACCAGCCGCGGATCGAGCTCGGGCGGATGCTCGCTCATTGCACTACCGGCCCGCCGTCGTCGCGGCCCGCGCCACCGAAGCCTTGCGCGAATGTCATCAGCGCCGTCAGCGTCGCGGCGCGCGACGGCAGATCGGGGGCTTCGAGCAGCGCCTGCTTTTCAACCGGTTCGAAGGGGCAGACGGCAGCCAGTGTGGTGACCAGCGATTCGTCATCGGCGCCGGTGACAGCTTCCCAATCGGCGCTGAGCCCATTGGCATCAAGATAGGTGCGCAGCGTTTCCTCGAGCGCCGCTCGCGCGGCGGCGTTGACTGCCACCGGCTCGGCCGCATCGGCGTCGAAGCCGTCATAATTGGCGACAATCTGGCGGTACGGCGTCACCACGTCGATCTCGCGCGCCACCTTGAAACGGCGCAGGCCAGTCAGTTCGATCAGCAGCCGGCCGTCGTCGGTTTCCTCGCATTCGGTGATGCGGCCGACGCAGCCGATGTCGAACAGCGCCGGCGGTTGCGTGCTGCGCGTTTTGGCGACACGCGGCTGCACCATGCCGATGAGCTTGGTGCCCGCGACGGCATCGCGCACCATCTTCAGATAGCGCGGTTCGAAAATGTTGAGCGGCATCACCCCGCGCGGCAGCAGCACCGCGCCGGCGAGCGGGAAGACCGGGATGACTTCGGGCAGCGCGTCGATATCGGTCATGCAAACAGCAGCGTTGAAAGCTTGCGACGCGTTGCCACAACCCAGGGGTCGGTCAGGCCGACGGCTTCGAACAGTGTCAGCAGCCGCGCGCGTGCGGCGCCGTCGCTCCACGTCGCATCGCGGCGGATGCTTTCGAGCAGCGCTTCGGCAGCGCCGTCACGGTCGCCGCGCGCCATCAGCCCGCCGGCGAGTTCGATGCGCAGCGCGTGATCGTCAGGGTTGGCGGCAACCTTCGCGGCTAAGCCGGCGAGGTCGGCGACCGGCGTGGCCTGCTCGGCGAGCGCCAGCGCGGCGCGGGCCTGCGCCAGCGTCGCATGCTTGGCATCGGCGGGCAGCGCCGCGAGCGCAGCACGCGCGCCGTCGAGGTCACCGAGCGCGACGCGGGCGCGTGCCAGTCCTGCAGCGAATTCGACACGGTCGGGCACTTCGGCAGCGAGCGCTGCGAACATCTGCTCGGCCTGCGGCGCTGCTCCTTCGGCCAGCGCGTCGGCGGCAGCTTGTGCCAGCGCCTCGATTTGGGCTGCAGCATCGGCTTCGGCGGGCGCCGCCGGGACCGCAGCAAGCAGCCGGTCGATGAAGGTCTTGAGCTCGCGTTCACCAAGCGCCCCGGCAAAGCCGTCGACCGGCTGGCCCTTCAGGAACGCATAGACGGTGGGAATCGATTCGATGCGGAACTGGCTGGCGAGCGTCTGGTTCTTGTCGACGTCGATCTTCACCAGCTGGACGCGGGGTGCATAGGTCGCGACGACGCGTTCGAGCAGCGGCGTCAGCGTCTTGCACGGCCCGCACCATTCGGCCCAGAAATCGACCAGAATCAGCGCGTTCATCGACGCGTCGATGACATCGGTCTTGAACGCCGCGATGCTGGCGCGTTCGGACTGGCTGGTGGCGAGGCTGGCCATGACGGGCTCCGTTCCGGGGAAGGTCGAGACGCGCATATGGGGCCGAACCCCCCGCTTTGCCAAGTCGCTTGAATGGGCGATAACGCCACGGCACGGCAAACGAACCCCGGATTTTGACGCAAAATTGCTGTCGGGCAGAGTTTTTGCGCTTGCACCCGGCGTCAGGGCTGCTTATAGCCCGGCCTCCCGAACGGACAGCAGTGCTGGACGTTCCGCCGAGCGGGCGTAGCTCAGGGGTAGAGCACGACCTTGCCAAGGTCGGGGTCGAGGGTTCGAATCCCTTCGCCCGCTCCATTTTTCAACACACCGTTGGAATGCCGCCTCCCTTCGGGGGGCGGCGCCACGCGTTCGTCTGGCTCCACGACCAAGCGACTCATTGGCCTAGCACGCACATTGCGGCACAATGACCGCGAGACGGGTCGATGAGGGACGCCAATGCCCAGCACTGACGCAATAGCCACCGATGCAGCCGATATTGCGGCGCGTCTGGTCGCAAGGGCCACGCCGGGCCGGCCGTTGCTGGTCGGGCTGACCGGTTCTGTGGCGGCGGGCAAGTCGGTACTGAGTGCGGCCATCAAATCGGCGCTCGATGCAACGCACCGCGTCGAGACCGTGTCGACCGACGGCTTCCTGCTCGACAATGCCACGCTCGATGCGCGTGGCCTGACGCTGCGCAAGGGCTATCCCGAGACGTATGATGCCGCAGCGCTGGTCGGCGCGTTGCAGCAGGTGCCGGTCGCGCCGACGCGATTTCCGGGCTATTCGCACCAGACCTATGATGTCGATCCGCAACTGGCGCGGACCATCGACCGGCCCGACATTCTGCTCGTCGAGGGCCTGGGGCTGTCACCCTTGCCCGGGGGCTATGACGCTGCCGACCAACTCGATGCGCTGATCTATCTCGACGCGCGCGAGGACGATCTCGAACACTGGTTCGTCGGCCGGTTCATCGGATTCTGGAAGCAGGCCGAAAACGACCCGACATCCTTCTATGCACAGTTCCGCGCGATGACCGAGCCTGACGCCGAAATCTTCGCGCGCAGCGTCTGGGAACGCATCAACCTGCCCAACTTGCGCGAGAACATCGTCCGGGCGCGCGCCCGTGCCGATATTGTTTTGAACAAGGCCCGCGACCATGCATTGACACTGGCGTTCACCCGTAAATTTTGATGCGTCGCAAGGCTCGAGTTTGGCGCCTTTCAACTTTTCGTCGCAGAAACCGTTTGTTGCAACGCGGCATTGCGGTTATTGAATTTACGCTTAGTTAATTTCTTGAGCCGCCGGATTGGCAATTGAGGGCGCAACATCGTGGGTAGGGGCATTTCGTCGCGACGGCGCTGGCTAGGTGTGGCGCCTGCACCTGTTGCGACGGCTGATTCAGCCGCGGCGAATACACTGCGTTTGCAATCGTCTACGCGCACAGCCCTGCCGCACACCGCCGGAACTGGCGGGTCGCCGGCTGTGACCTTTAGGCGCAATATCAATTTCCTGCTTCGCGAATCCCCGCTTTCTTGTATGAGCGCAGTTCGGGCAGCAACACTGTCAGATGGTGGGTTCGGAATTACTGATGTCGGTTGAAGCGAAACAGGGCGCGGAATCTGGCGGAAAGCTGACGGTGGGCATCATTGGTGGTGGCCCCGCTGGCTTGACCGCGGCATATGAATTGCAAAAGCGCGGGGCTGGCCGCGTGACGCCGATTGTCGTCGAGGCATCGGACCAGGTCGGCGGCATTTCGCGCACTGAAAGCTACAAAGGCTACCGCTTCGATATCGGCGGCCACCGCTTCTTCACCAAGGTCGGCGAAGTCGACGAATTGTGGCACGAAGTGCTCGGCGACAAGTTCGTCAAGCGTCCGCGCATGAGCCGCATCTATTATCAGGGCAAATACTACGCCTACCCGCTCAAGATCTTCAACGCGCTCGGCAACATGGGCCCGGTCGAATCGGTGCGCATCATGGCGAGCTATGCCTATTGGCAGGTGTTCCCGCACCGCGAAGAAGAAAATTTCGAGCAATGGGTGACCAACCGCTTCGGCGGCCGGTTGTTCAACCACTTCTTCCGGTCGTACACTGAAAAGGTCTGGGGTATTCCCTGCACCGAAATCCGTGCCGACTGGGCTGCACAGCGCATCAAGAACCTGTCGCTGGTCAAGGCCGTGCTCAACGCCGTCACCGGTGCCAATGACACAGCCAGCCTGATCGAGGAATTCAACTATCCGCCGCTCGGCCCCGGCCAGATGTGGGAAGCCTTCCGCGAATCGGTCATCGCCAAGGGCGGCCAAGTCCGCATGCAGACCGCCGCGACCAAGATCTTCCGCACCGGCATGCATGTCGATGCCATCGAGCTCAAGGATTGGTCGAACCCTGACGATGTCAAGGTCACGCGCCTCGAAGCCGACCAGTTCATCAACTCGATGCCGATCGTCGAGATGATCGAAGCAATGGATCCGCCCGCCCCCGCCCACATCCAGGCGGCCGCGAAGAAGCTCAAGTACCGCGACTTTCTGGTCGTAGCGCTGGTGCTCGACATCCCCGACCCGTTCCCGGACAACTGGATCTACATCCACAGCCCCGAAGTCAGCGTCGGCCGCATCCAGAACTTCCGGTCATGGTCCGAGGCGATGGTGCCCAACCCCAATCACGCCAGCATCGGCATGGAATTGTTCTGCCATGAAGGCGACGGGCTGTGGAACAGCTCGGATGCCGACCTCATTGCGCAGGCCGGCCGCGAGCTCGAATTCCTCGGCCTCGCCAAGGCGTCGAACATCATCGACGGCACCGTCATCCGCCAGCCCAAGGCCTATCCGGTCTATGACGGCGACTACCGCGCGGCGGTCGACACGCTGTCCGAATGGATCAACGAGTTCGATAACTTCCAGACCGTCGGCCGTAACGGCATGCACCGCTACAACAACCAGGATCATTCGATGCTGACGGCGATGCTCGCTGCGCGTATTATCCTCGGCGAGAAGCACGACATCTGGAACGTCAATGTCGAGCGCTCTTATCACGAGGAGTTCACCGTGGCGAAGCCGGGCCAGAGCACTTCAGACATGCCCCGCGCACTCGAGGCGGCGGAATAGGCCATGGCCAGCGCCGCGCCTCAGATGGTGGCGAAACGGACGCTGACGATTGTCATTCCGGCGTACAACGCCGAAGCGACTCTGGGCGACTGCCTGGCCGCAATCGCTGCCAGCGAGCGCAAGCCCGACGAGCTCATTCTCTACGACGACGGTTCATTCGATCGCACCGGTGAAATGGCGCGTGCGGCCGGCGCCATCGTGCTGCGCAACGACGGCCCGCCCGGTGGCCCGGCGGTCGGCCGCAACGCCGGTGTCGCGATTGCCAAGTCCGAACTGATTGTCTTCGTCGATGCCGACGTGTCGATCCACCCGACCGCGCTCGGCCGGCTCGAAGCTGCATTCATCAATGACCCGAAGATCAGCGCGGCGTTCGGTTCCTATGACGACCGGCCGCGCTCGCAGCGTTCGGCGGCGCTTTATGCCAATCTGCGCCATCACTTCGTCCATCAGGGCGGCGAGCGGCAGGCGACGACGTTCTGGGCCGGCCTTGGCGCCATCAAGGCCGATGTGTTTCGCGCCATCGGCGGCTTCGACGTGCGCTATGCCCGCCCCAGCATCGAAGACATCGAACTCGGCGTCCGGCTCAACCGTGCCGGCCACGCCATCGCGCTGGTCCCCGAAGCACTCGGCAAGCATTGCAAGGACTGGGGCAAGCGCCAGCTCTGGCGCACCGATATCATGAGCCGCGCGGTGCCGTGGACGCAGCTCATCGCTGCCGGCCGCACACAGGGTGCCGAACTCAACCTGGTCGGCACCGAGCGGCTGAAGTCGGTACTCGCGCATCTGTGCTGGCTGCTGCCGCTGGCCGCGATGGTTTTCCACTTCAACGCGCGGCTCGGCTTTCTCGATTCCAGCCCCTGGCATCTCGGGCGTTGGCTGCTGGGCTTCGGCGTGGCGAGCGGGTTCGCCTATGTATGGCTCAACCGCGAGTTTCTGGCGCTGCTCTACCGCGCCGGCGGGCTCAAGACGATGGTGCTCGGGCTCGGCCTGCACTGGATGTACCATTGCTACGCCAGCGTCACCTTTGCGCTGGTGATGCTGCGCCAGAAGCTGACGCCGTCGACGGTCGGGAACGCCGCGCCAGCCATAAACCCAATGCCACCACAGGCACCACCCAGATAACCCGGCTCTGGTAGCGACTGGTGATGCTCGACAGCGCACCGGTGACCATCGCATTGGCGACCAGCCCCGCCAGCAGCAACCGCAAAGTGCCCCATTCGACCGCCGTCAGGCTGCGCATGATTGCCACGATGTAACCGACTGCAATCGCCACCCCGCCATAGACCATGACTTGCCCGACCGGCCGCAGGTCAACCGGTTCGGGCGCGGCATGCGTCCGGAACTCGCCGTTCGGCAGTTGCACGATGACATAGCCGAAGCTGTTGTCCTCCAGCCCGAACCGGAAGAATTGCGTCACCGAATTGGCAATCGCCGAGCGGATCTGCACCCATGGATAGGCGCGCGTCGCATTGCGGACGATGGTCATTTCCTCGTTGCGCACCGCCTCCATTTGCGCCGGTGTCGCGGTCTTGACCAGCCCGTCATCGGCGAAGATCAGCTCGGGTCCACCACCGCCGGTGCGTTCGAAGAACGGGCAAACCGCCCAATGCTTTTCGCGGCAGGTCGCCTTGAGGTACCAGTTGCCCGGCCCGTCATCGATCGACTTGGCCAGCGCGAACGGCAACCGCTTGGGCGCCACGCTCGCCGAGCCGAAGCTGACAAACGACAGCGCCACCACCAGCACCAGCCCGGCAATATAGGGCACGACCACCCAGGCGAACCGGTCCCATGACCAGCGCGCCGTGCCGCGCCAGCGTTCGAACAGCAACTCCGCGACCGCGGCCGCCACCACCAGCCCGATGATGGGGATGTGGCTGGCATGCGCGGCGACCGCGAAGGTGACGACGCTTGCCACGCAAGCGCGCGCGACGCGTTGCCGGTGCAACGGCGCAAAGGTCAGGATGAGCAGCGCCAGAATCGCCGCGCCGGCAAAAATGTCGGGCATCGCGTAGCTGACAAACCACGGCGCCGAGGTTGCGGTCGCGACGAACAACGCCGCAATCGCCTCGTCTTCGGGTGACGCGCGCGGTGCGCGAATCCGCCAGAACGCCCAGATCAGCAACGTCACCACCAGCGCATTGACGGCAATCAGCACATGCATGCGGTAGCCCGGCGCCGAGGTCGCGGCGGCGAACAGGCTATAGGCGATGGCGCGAATCGACACGACGCTGTTGACGGGCGGCGCTTTCGGCGCCGGTGCCGCAGCGGCCGACCTTTCGTCCGCCGGCGTCAGCTTCGCGGCAAGCTTGTCGCGGGCAATCGCAAAGGCCTTGGTGCCGGTGCTCAGATAGCCGGCGCTGTCGAAGAAATACGCCGGGCGCTGCTGCACCATCGCGGGCCACAGCAGGGCAATTGCCAGCAGCAGCATCGACCCGAAAATCTGCAGCCGCGCGCGCGGCGTGCGCGCGGCCGGAACGGCAGGCGCTGGCGGTGCAATTGCAATCCGGGGTTCCAGTTTAGGCATCCTTGGTCGCTTTGCCACAAACACGGCGTCGCAAGCTATTCGCACAATGTCCGTAACGGTCGTAGTGCAAAGTTGCAGCAACGGCGCGCGGTCGTTAGCGCGATTGTCGTGCATTGTGGGCAAAATGCTGCACAAGCGAAGAATTGCGCTGACAACAGGGTGCCATTGTCACGCCGGCGCGCTATAGAGACGTCGACCAACCGGGGGTAAAGCTTTGACAGGGCAGGTTGAACATTCGGAACACGCCGCAGCGGGCAGCGCGGCCAAGGCGCCACCGCTTGCGGTTTCAGTCGTCATCCCGGCGTATAATGAACAGGATGCCGTCAAGGCGACGGTCGACAGCGTGCGCGCGGTGCTGACCGAAGCGGGCATCACCCACGAAATCATCGTCGTCAACGACGGATCGAGCGATGACACGCTGGCCCGTGCGCGCGAAACCGGTGCGCGCGTCGTCAACTTCCCCAACAACGGCGGCTATGGCCGCGCGCTCAAGGCCGGCATCGCGGTCAGCACCGCGCCGCTGGTCGCCATTCTCGATGCCGACGGCACCTACCCGGCGAGGTATCTGCCCGAAATGATCGGCATGGCGGCATACAACGACATGGTCGTCGGCGACCGCGGTGCGGCAATGAAGGGCGTGCCAATGATCCGCAAGCCGGCAAAATGGGTTCTGAACAACCTCGCCAGCCTGCTCGCCGGACACGAGATCACCGATCTAAATTCTGGTCTGCGGGTGTTCCGGCGCGAACCGCTCGAACAGTTCGTGCCGCTGCTGCCCGAAGCGTTTTCGTTCACCACCACGGTGACACTGTGCATGCTCGCGACCGGCCAGCGCGTGTCGTACCTGCCGATCGAATATGGCAAGCGCGTCGGCGTATCGAAGATCCGGCCGACCGACTTTTTCCGCTTCATGTTTCTTGTCTGCCGGCTGACGGTGTATTTCCAGCCGCTGCGCGTGTTCATGCCGCTCGGGCTGCTGCTGTTCGTCATGGGCGTGCTCAAGGGCATCTATGACATCTATGTCGACAATCTTTCCGAAACCGCGGTGCTGGGCCTGCTGGGTGCGGTAATGGTCTGGTCGCTCGGGCTGCTCGCCGACATGCTGGCGCGGCTCAATTTGCGGCCATCGGTCAAGGCCGCGCCGAAATGGGAGGCGCCCGACGCATGAGCGTCGCTGCCCCGCCAACAGACAAGCTGCCTGCCCGTAAGCTACCTGTCATCTGGCTGGTCCGCGTCGGCGTCAGCGCCGTTGTGCTGGCGCTGATTTTCCATTTCGTGCCGTTCAAGCAGGTCTGGGCCGCCGCGCGCGCGCTGTCGCCGGCGCTCTGGCTCGCGGCACTGGCGTTGTTCCTGCTCGGCCATGCGGCGGCGGCTGCGAAATGGCGACTACTCATCGGTCCCGGCATCGGCTTTGGTGCAGCGTTTCGCGCGCATCTCGCCGGGCTGGCGGCGAACCTGGCACTGCCGGGTGTTGCTGGCGGCGATGTCGTGCGGGCCGGGCTGGTGATGCCGCAGGCGCAGGACAAGGCGCAGCTTGCTATCGGCTCGGTCGCCGACCGGTTGCTTGATACCGTCGGTCTGCTGCTCATCGCGCTGGTCGGCGCCTATGTCGCGTGGCGCCCCGAACTCGGCGATCCGCAAGCGCTGCGGCTGCTGATGCTGGCAGGCGTCGCGGCCGTCATCATCGGCTTTGCGGTGGCGATTCCGCTCGACCATGCACTGGCGCGCCGCAGCGGCGGCAAGGTCTTCAAGCTGGTGGCGCGCATCGTCGCGGTGCTCGCCGACCTGGCGCGCACGCCGGGACTGCTGCTCGCCTGCCTCGGCATTTCGATGGCGGTGCAATGCCTGTTCATCCTGATCAATGTCGCGTTCGCGCAGGCGGCCCACGTCGAGGCGCCGACCGCCGCGTGGTTCTACGCCTGGTCGACGGCGAAAATCATCGCCATCGCGCCGATCAGCCTCGGCGGGCTCGGCGTGCGCGAAGCCAGCATGGCGGCGTTGATGAAGCCGTTCGGCGCCGATCCGGCGCAGGTCGTCGCCATCGGGTTAGTGTGGCAGACGGTGCTCTATGCCAGTGGCTTGATCGGCTTTCTGGTGCAGTTGCGCTGGCCCTCCCCCAAATTGAAAAAGCTGGAACAAGTGCATGAAGGCTGACGCTGCCAAACCCCGCGTGACCATCCTCGGTGCCGGCCCCGCCGGTGTCGGCGCGGCGCTGATGCTGGCGAACAGCGGCAAAGCGCAGTCGATCGTCGCGCTCGAACGCGCGCCGCGCGTCGGCGGCAACTCGGGCAGCTTCGATCTCGAGGGCATCCA
The DNA here is from genome assembly GCF_004681125.1 of Glacieibacterium arshaanense. GTDB lineage: Bacteria > Pseudomonadota > Alphaproteobacteria > Sphingomonadales > Sphingomonadaceae > Polymorphobacter_A > Polymorphobacter_A arshaanense. The sequence goes on along the minus strand of NZ_SIHO01000003.1, from coordinate 96,864 downwards.
CTGCGATTTCGGCAGCCACCGCCTGCACCCCGCCTGCGAGCCGCACATTCTGGCGATGATCCAGGACGCCGTGGGGCCCGACCTGTTGTGGCGCCCGCGCCACGGCCGCATCCGGCTGCAGAAGCGCTGGATTCATTTCCCCTTGAAGCCTGTCGATCTGGTGCTCAAGCTGCCCAAGGGCTTCACCTTTTCGCTGTTCTGGGACGCCGCGACGAAGAAGCTGCGCCGCAAACCCGAAGGCCCCGAAACCTTTGCCAGCGTGCTGCTCACCGGCCTCGGCCCGGCGATGAGCGAAAGCTTTTACTTCCCCTATATGCGCAAGCTCTGGGCGCTGCCTCCCGAGGAACTCGCGGTGACGCTAGCGCAAAAGCGCATTTCGGGCAGTTCGGTCGGCAAGATCATCAAGAAGATCCTCGGCCAGGTGCCGGGCCTCAAGAAGCCGATGACCGGCGGGTTTTTCTACCCGAGGCTGGGCTTTGGCCAGATCAGCGATTCGCTACGTGCCCGCGCCGAAGCCCGCGACGCGCGTTTCGAACTCGAAGCCGCAGTCAGCGCCGTCGAGCACAAGGACGGCAAGGTGACCGCGGTGCGCTGGAAGCGTGGCGACACCGAAACCCGCGTTGAAAGCGATGTCGTCTGGTCGACGCTGCCAATTACCGCGCTGGTCAAGATGATGGACCCGCCGGCACCGCCCGAAGTCGCGGCGGCGGCTGCACGCATCCGCTACCGCGGCATGATCCTCATCTATCTCGTGCTCGAAACGCAGCAGTTCACCGAGTATGACGCGCACTACTTCCCCGAAATCGCGGTGCCGATCTCGCGCCTGTCGGAGCCCAAGAATTATTCGGCGAGCACCGAGCCCCACGGCGTCACCATCCTGTGCGCCGAACTGCCGTGCGATCCGCACGAGCCACTGTGGGCGCTGTCCGACGACGAACTTGGCGCCAAGCTGTGCGAATGGCTCGGCGGCGTCGGGCTGCCGGTGACCGCCAAAGTGCGCGCCACGCACACCAAGCGGCTGGGCTATGCCTATCCGGTCTATGACCGCAGCTTCGAAGCCGATCTTGCGGTCATGGACAAGTGGCTCGAAGGTTTTGATGGCCTGCTGACCTTCGGGCGCCAGGGGCTGTTTGCGCACGACAACACGCATCACGCGCTGGCGATGGCGCATGGCGCGGTCGATTGCCTGCGTCCCGACGGGAGCTTCGACAGCGCCAAGTGGCACGACTATCGCGCGGTCTTCGAAACGCATGTCGTCGAGGACTGATGTCGGGGCTGGTGCTCACTTACCATTCGATCTCGGCGAACGTCGGGCCGACAAGCATTGCGCCCGCCACCTTCGCGATGCAGATGGCCGAGCTCGCCGACGCCGGCTATGCCAGCCAGCGGCTCGATGACTTCGGGCGCTGGTGGGACGGTGCACCGGCGGGCAAGCAGGTGCTGATTACCTTCGATGATGCGTTCGCCGACTTTGCCGAAACTGCCGCGCCAATCTTGAAGCAGCATGGCTTCAGCGCGCTGGTGTTCGTGCCGACCGCGCGCATCGGCGGGTCGGAGGATTGGGAAGGCGCCGATGTGCCGCTCCGCCGGTTGATGGCCGCAAATGACATTGCCGCATTGGCGCAAGCCGGGTTCGAGTTCGGCGGCCATAGCCGCACCCACGCCAATCTGACGCGCATCGACACCGCCGCCTGCGAACGCGAAATCGCCGATTGCGCCCCCGAACTGGCAGCGTGGACCGGCGCGCCGGTCACCAGCTTTGCCGCCCCCTATGGCGCGGTCAACGCGGCGGTCGTTGCCACCATCGCGCGGCACTACCGCTTCGGTTTCGGCACGCGGCTGGGGCGCGCGCAGCAGCGGCGCGACGCACACGACCTGCCGCGCATCGAGATGCATTATTTCCGCGACCGGCGGCACTGGCGCGGGCTGCTCGACGGCCGCAATGGCTATCTGCGCGTCCGGCAGGGGCTGCGGACCTTGCGCGAAAAACTGGGAGGCGGGTTTGGCTGACGCAGGCAAAGGCAGCCAGGACAGCCTGCTCCGGCGGCTGCTCTCCCCGCGCCAGCGCGCGTGGATCGGCAGCATGCGGCGCAAATACGGGCTGCAATGGCCGCGTCGCGGCAGCGTCAGCTTCGGCGACCTGCGCCGCGTTACCCCAGTCAGCGCCAGCTTCGGCATGGAGCGCGGCCGGCCGATCGACCGCCACTATATCGAGGCGTTTCTGGCGGCCAATGCCGATGCAATTCGGGGCCGCACGCTCGAACTCGGCGACCCGTTCTACATCAACAAATACGGCCAGGGCCGCGTCACCCAACCCGAAGTGCTGCACTATGTTGAAGGCAATCCCGACGCCACCATCGTCGCCGACCTGACCAATGCACCGCACATTCCCGACAACAGCTTTGACTGCATCATCTTCACGCAGACGCTGCAGATGATCTGGGACATGAATGCCGCGCTCGACACCCTGCACCGTATCCTCAAGCCCGGTGGCGTGCTGCTGCTGACGACCTCGGGCATCTCCAAGATCGGCCGGCGACTGGGCCGCGACGACTGGGGCGAATATTGGCGGCTGACCGCGCCCGCCGTCGAACGGCTGGCCGCCGAGCGCTTCCCTGGATCGACCGCGGTCGTCACACCGTACGGCAATGTGCTGTCGGCGACCGCCTATCTGCAGGGGCTGGCGCTCGAGGAGCTCGAACCCGACGAACTCGATTTCTGCGACCCCGATTTCGAGGTCATCATCGGCGCGCGCATCACCAAGGCAAACGCATGAAGCGCGCGGTCCTGCTCGACACGTCAGTCGCTTCGACCAACATCGGCGACCAGATCATCATGGAAGCGGTGCGCGAACAACTCGACCGGCCGTTGAAGGACGTACTGGTCGCCAGCGTCGCCAGCCATGACACGATGGGCGCCAAGGGCCGGGCGATGGTGCAGGCCGCCGATCTGGTGGTCGCGGGCGGATCGAACCTGATTTCATCGCACCAGTGGCTACGCTCGGTATGGCGGCTCAGCCCGCGCGATGCGTTCCTCGGCATGAACGTCGTGCTGATGGGGGTGGGTTGGTACCAGCACCAGATGAAGCCCGACCCCTACACGCGCTGGCTGCTGCGCCGCGTGCTGCATCCTACGGCGCTGCATTCGGTGCGCGACAGCCAGGCGCAGGCGATGCTTGCCGCCATCGGCATTACCAACACCGTCAACACCGGCTGCCCGACACTGTGGAACCTGTCGCCCGAGCGTTGCGCCGCGTTGCCGCGCGCCCGCGCCGACGAGGTGGTCACCACGCTCAACACCTATATCCCCGACCGCGCCGCCGACGGCCGGCTGATCGAAACGCTGCGGTCGCGCTATAAAGTCATCCACGCCTGGGTGCAGACTGCCGAGGACCATGACTGGCTGCGCAGCTTTGGCGACGACATCCGCATCCTTGAGCCCAGCCTGTCGGCCTATGACCGGCTGCTGCGCGAGGCGCCGAGCCTCGACTATGTCGGCAACCGGCTGCACGGCGGCATCCGCGCGCTGCAGCACGGCCGCCGCGCCATCATCGTCGAAATCGACAACCGCGCGCAGGAAATGGGTCGCGACTTCAACCTGCCGACGGCGGCGCGCGATGATTTTGCGCGATTGGAGGCGATGATCGACGGCGATCTGGCAATTTCCGTCACCCCGCCGGTCGAAGCCATCGCGCGTTGGAAATCATCGCTGGGGCAGACGCTCGAGGCCGGCCGTGGCGGCTGAGCCGGTCAGCCGCAACGAGTGGCTGGCGCTTGCGGCAATATTGCTGCTGGCGCTGGTGCTGCGCGTCATCGGGCTCAATGCGCCGCTTTGGTATGACGAAATCCTGACGCTGACCGACTTTGTCCGCAAACCCTATGGCGACCTCGTCGGCGACTTTTCTTCGCTCAACAACCACATGTTCTATTCGCTGCAGGCACGTGCTTCGATCCTGGCGTTCGGCGAAAGCGCCTGGGCGCTACGGCTGCCGGCAATGCTCTACGGCGTCGCCAGCCTGGTCGTGCTGTGGCTTATCGGCCGCGAGGCTGCCGGCCGACGCGCCTCTTTGCTCGCGGTGCTGCTGCTGGCGATTTCGTATCACCATGTCTGGTTCTCGCAGAACGCGCGTGGCTATACCGCGCTGCTGTTCTGGACGTCGCTCGCGACGCTACTCTTGGCGCGCGGGCTGCATAACCCCAGACTGAGCGTTTGGACCGGCTACGGCATTTGCGTTGCAGCGGCGATGTACACGCATCTGTCGGCAGGGTTCTTCTTCGCCGCGCATGCGCTGGTCTATGTCGTCGTGTGGGTTCGCGGCCAGCGCGACTGGCGCCCGGTCTATGGCTTTGTCGTCGGCGGGTTGCTGACCTTGCTGCTGCACCTGCCGCTTTACACGCAGGTGCTCAAGGCAATGAACACCGTGTCATCGGGCAAGACCAGTTCGGCGATGGCCGAGTGGGTCAATCCGCTGCGGACGCTGCGCGAAATCACTGCGAGCCTCGACAGCTTCGGCCCGCTGGCGCCGCTGGCGCTGGGTGGCGCGTTGCTGCTCGTCGGGCTGGGCATCAACGCGATGCGGCGGCGGGCGCCGGTCATCGTCGCGGTCTATCTGCTGTCGATTCCGGTGGCGCTGGCGCTACTGGTGGCGCTCGATTTCCGTATCTGGCCGCGTTATTTCTTCGTCGATATCGGCTTCGTCTTCCTGTGCGTCGCTGCCGGTGCGGTGGCGCTAACCGATTGGCTGGCAGCGCGTGTTGGGCGCCCGAAACTCGCGGGCGCGCTACTGATCGCGGGCACGCTGGTCATGGTGGCGGCATCTGCGCTGCTGCTGGTGCGCAACTATGCGCGGCCCAAGCAGGATTTCGCCGGCGCGCTGGCACTCATTGCGGCGCAGCGCGCGCCGGGCGATGTCGCGACCTCGATCGGGCTGGCCAGCGCACCGCTCAAATCCTATCTCGCACCCGGCTGGCCGGTGATCGCCACCGAGGCGGATCTGAATGCGCTGCAGGGCCAGCGCGTTTGGATCGTCACGGCGTTCGATGACCATGTCTTGCCGGGTCAGGAAGCAGCCATGGCGCGTATCGCGCGTGAATATAATCTTGCGGCTTCGTTCGACGGCACGCTTGGCGGCGGCACCGTCAAGGTATATCGCAAAACCGCAGAGGCGGAATTGAAGGAGACCTCCAGGTGAAACTAGCCGATGCCCAGGCAATCGTTTTCGGCGGCGAGCATGCGATCCTCGATGACTATGCCGGCCGCGATGCCATCCTCGCCAAGCTGCATGACGCGTTTCTGGCCGGGGTAGCGCATTTTGCCGGGCCGGCAGCGCGCGCCGGCGTCGAACGCGACGGGCTGCGCAAGTTGCACCTGCACTTCCCCGTCGAGAAGGTGCTGCTGCTCGAAGATTTCATCAACAAGCGCGTCCGCGACGATCTCTACTATTGGGCCTATGAAGTCGGCCATGAGACCATCGGGCTGCCCGACCCCTTCTATGTCGACATGCTCATTGTGCTGCGCGTCCATTATCCGCAGGTCGTCGCGCGCGTCGGCGGCAAGGAAGACGCACCGCCGACGGACTGGGAGGAGCGGCTGCGGCTGATCGAGGCCGGGCTGCGCCGGCCGTCGATCTTCATCAACCAGATTACCCGCCGCATCCGCAAGCGCGCCAAGATCGCCGCGCACCAGATCGCCTTCAACGATGACCTTTACCACGGCGACCTGCCGACGCTGGCGCGCAGCCACGGCCCGCACATCGATACCTGGTATGGCCACAGCTATGACGGCTTCAATGTCTGGCTGTCGATCGACGGCGTCAACACCGGCAACACCGTCATCCTGTACCCCGAACTGTTCGGCAACCGTGTCGATTACGAGCCGTCGAGCATGTATCTGGCGCCCGGCATCAATTTGCCGGCGCCGACCAAGGTCGACTTGAAGCCCGGGCAGTTGCTGCTGTTCAACCCTGAAATGCTCCACGGCACGCACGTCAACATTTCGGACGACACCCGCGTCGCGCTGACCATGCGCATCAACCCCAACGCGCCGCGCTTCAACGACAATGCGCCGTTCAATGCAGAACATTGGTATTCGAGCACCGCGCTGGCGCGTCGCGATTTTGCCGACATCGCGCTGTTTCCCGCCGACAAGTTCCACGGCGAGCCGTCGGTAGGCCAAGTCCCGGTGCCGCCCGATCCGCACACCCGCCATCTGACGCTGGCCGACGCACCCGCGGCCTCGGGCGAAACGCGGTTGTGCGCGGTTGCCGACCTGCCCGCCGGCGACAAGCTCGCGGTCGATGGTCCGGGTCTCAAGCTGCTGCTGGTGCGCAGCCCCGAAGGCCTGCGCGCCTATGACCGGCGCTGCCCGCACCGCATGGTCGATCTCGTCGATGGCCATCATGACGCGACGCAGATTTTCTGTCCGGGCCACGGCATCGCGTTCAACCTGACCGACGGCAAGTCGGCGTGCGACGCCTTCAAGCTGCGCAGCTACCGCGTGACCGAACGCGACGGTGGGATCTGGTTGATCCGCGGCGTCGCGGCTGCCGAGGCGACGGCCGACGCCAGCGCCTGACATGGCGAAACCGCAGCCTGTACCGCCGCTGCGTGTCGCTCTCGTCACGACCTTTTACCCGCCGTGCAATTTCGGCGGCGACGGGCGCTATGTGCGCAGTTTCGCACACGCACTTGCCCGCGCCGGCTGCGAAGTCGAAGTCATCTATGACGCCGATGCGTGGTGCGCGATGACCGGCCAAGAACCGCCGCCGCCGCTACCCGAACCGCCCGGCGTTACCGTCCACCGGCTGTCGAGCCGCTGGCCGACGGGCTCGGCGCTGCTGACGCAGCAGATCGGCAAGCCCGTCGTCCAGCGCGATGCCATTTCCGCGCTGCTGGGTCGCGGCTTCGATGTGATCCACTACCATAATATCTCGCTGGTCGGCGGCCCCGGCGTCTGGGCGCTCGGCGACGCCGTCAAGCTGCATACCGCGCATGAGCACTGGATGGTGTGCGCCAACCATGTGCTGTGGCGCTACAACCGCGAGCTGTGTGACGCGCGCGACTGCTTCAAATGCTCGCTGGCGTTTCATCGGCCGCCGCAGCTGTGGCGTTCCACCGGCTTGCTCGAACGCGAGGCCGCGCATGTCGACGAATTCATCGCGCTGAGCCATTCGGTCGCCGAAAACCACCGCGCCTTCGGCTTCAAGCGCGAAATGCGGCAGATGGCATCATTCATGCCCGCCGACGAAACCGAAGCACGCGGGGCCAGTGCGCAGTCACCCTATCCGCGCCCGTATTTTCTGTTTGTCGGGCGGCTTGAAGTCATCAAGGGGCTGCAGGATGTCATCCCGGCGTGGGACGAACGCATCCCCGCCGACCTGCTGATCGCCGGCGAGGGCAATTATGGCGCCGAACTGCACGAACTCGCCAAGGGCAAGGCCAATGTGCATTTTCTGGGCCAGGTCGATCCCGCCAAACTGCCCGGCCTGTACCGCAACGCGCGCGCGCTGATCGCCTGTTCGCGTTGCTACGAAGTCTTCCCGATGGTCGCACTCGAAGCATTCCGCGAGGCGACGCCGCTGATCGCCCGCGACCTTGGCCCCTATGCCCAGATACTGGATGAAAGCGGCGGCGGCCTGCTGTTCACCGACAGCGAATCGCTGCGCGTCGCGGTGATGACGCTGGCCACCGACACCGCGCTGCGCGACCGTCTCGGTGCATCGGGCCAGGCCGCGGTGGCAACGCGCTGGAGCGAGGCGACGGCGATGCACGACTATCTGGCGCTGGTGCGTGAAGTCGCGGTGAGGCGCGGTCGTTCTGAAACAGTTGCCAGAGTAGATGCGCTGGAAGATGCGCTGGATATCAACGCACTGGGTGTTTGAAACGGCGCTGCGCTGCTATGTTGCGGGCGCACGGGCAGTCGAGGGGATTCGAAGATGGCAACTAAGGTCGGGCAAAACATCGAAGCGGGCAATGCGGCGTGGAGCTTCGGCGGCAGCGTCGCGGATACCTTTGTCGATCACATCCGCCATTCGGTGCCGCTCTACGAGGAAGGCCATGACCTGACCTGCCAGTTGAGCGACTGGTTCCTGTCGCCGACCAGCACCGTCTATGAAATCGGCACCTCGACGGGCGAATTGCTCAAGAAGCTGGCGCTGCACAATGCGCACCGCGTCGGCGCCAAGTTCATCGGCATGGATGTCGAGGCGCCGATGGTCGCCAAGGCGCGCGCGCATTGCGCCGACGTGCCGAGCATCACGATTCTGGAGGAGGACGGCCGCAACTTCGCGTTCGAAAAGGCCGACCTGATCATCTCCTACTATACGATGCAGTTCATCCCGCCGCGCGACCGCCAGCAATTGTTCGACCGCATCTATGAGGCACTCAACTGGGGCGGTGCGTTCATCATGTTCGAAAAGGTCCGCGCGCCTGATGCGCGCTTCCAGGACATAGCGGTGGGGCTCTACAATGAATTCAAGCTGCGCCAGGGCTTCGATGAGAAGGAAATCGTCGGCAAGACGCGCAGCCTCAAGGGCATTCTCGAGCCGTTTTCGACCGAGGGCAACTTCGGGCTGATGCGCCGCGCCGGTTTCGAGGACATCACCACCGTGTGCAAATACATCTGCTTCGAAGGCTATCTCGCCATCAAGTAGAGCGGTTTTGCCCGTGGGCGACGGCATTTCCGGTTCCCAAGCGCGCTGTACGGGCACGCCACCGGTCGGCACGTCATGACCACGCCTAGCGTCACGCTGTGGAACAAGCTCGCCGGTAGCGGCACCAAGTTCTTCCGCGACTATATCGTCCTCGCCGGCGGGCAGGTCATCGCCAAGCTGCTCGGCTTTGCGGCTTTCGCCTGGCTGGCGCGCATGCTCGACCCGGTCGACTATGGCGCGGTCGAATATGTCGTCGGGCTGGCGGTGTTCTTCGCGATGCTGGTCGACGGCGGGCTCGATGTCATCGGCACGCGCCGCGTCGGCCGCGACCCCGACGAACTGCCGCTGCTGGCATTCCAGATTCCCGCCGCGCGCCTGCTGCTGGCGTTCATTGCCGTGCCGCTGATGCTGATTATCGCGACGCAGTTGATGAAGGCGACGGTGCCGCTGGCACTGGTCTGGCTGTTCGCGCTCAGCCTGCTGACGACGCCGTGGCGCCAGCAATGGCTGTTCCAGGCGACCGAACGCATGGCGGCGGCGGCCATCGCCGACATGCTGCGCATGGGTGTGTTCGCCGCACTGATCTGGACGCTGGTGCGCGCGCCGGGCGATCTGCTTGAGGTCGGCTGGGCCGAAATTGCCGCGGTCAGCGCGATGACGCTGTATTGTCTGATGGTCCAGCACCACCGTATCGCGCGCATCCGGTTGCGTGGCTCGTTCGCCGATTTCGGCGCATTGCTGCGCGAGGGCGCGGCAGTGGGATCGACCAATCTGGTCTGGGCACTCAACCAATATGCGCCGCTGTTCCTGATCGGCGCGCTGATCGGTGGTGTCGCCACCGCATGGTTTGCCGCCGCGTCACGCATCGTCACGTCGCTGGTGACGTTCAGCAACCTCTATCACTTCAACCTGTATCCGTCGGTGACGCGCAACTATGCGCGGAACGACGGCTCGCTCGGCATCCTGCTGGCACGGTCGCTGCGCGTCACCGGCTGGGGTGCGACCTTCCTCGCGCTGGTGCTGACGGTGTTCGCGACGCCGATCGTGCGGCTGGCGCTCGGCCCCAAACTGCTCGATGCCGCGCCGCTGCTCGCCGTGATGGCATGGATGGTGCCGGTCACCATCTGGTCGGGGCACGCCCGTTGGGGTCTCGCGGCAGCCGGCGCGCAGACGCGCGTGCTGTGGTCGCAATGCATCGGGCTGGCGACGACGGTCGTGCTTGCGCTGGCGCTCGGCCACGCGCTGGGTGCCATGGGCTATGCCATCGCCTCGCTCGCCGGCTTCGTGATGGTCTGGATTGCATCGCACCGCTTCGCGAAGCTGTGGGGCTGCGCGCCGCCGCCGTTCCGGCTGGTGCTGTCGCCACTGGCGCTGGCGGGCGCGATCATCGCGCTCAATCTGCTAGTGCCGCTGTCGACGATGCTGGCGCTGGCCAGTGTCGCCGCCTATGCAGCGCTGGCACCATTGCTTGACCGCACGCTGATTGCCGACATCATCTTGCTCGGCGGCACCAAACGCAACTATGGCGCCACCAGGACGGAGACCGAATGACCATGCAGCTGCTGCGCAAAATCCACCGCTGGTGCGGCGTCGTGCTCGCAGCCATTCTTGTCGTCATCGCACTTTCGGGCACCGTCGCGGCGTTCCGCGGCGATTTTGTGCGCATCGCGCTGCCCGCTGCGCGTGGCCCGGTGCCGGATCCGGCGAGCTTTGGCCCGGCGCTCGATGCGTTTGTCGCGGCTAATCCCGGCGCGCTGGTCTCCGCGCGGTTCGCGCCGTATGACCTCGCCGTCCATGGCGTATCGCTCAAAGGTGGCGAGCAGGCGTGGATCGACGCGCAGGGCAAGGTTGTCGACCGCTGGAAGGGCACGCGCGGCATCGGCGACAGGGCGCTGGACATCCACCACACGCTGCTGATCGGCAAAACCGGCACCAACATCACCGGCATCGCCGGGTTGGCCGGCATCGCGATGATCATCAGCGGGCTGATCATTTATTGGCCGATGCGGCGCGGCTTTTCATGGCGCGTCTGGCCAGCCTCGCTCAAGCGCCCGGTGCTGCTCGCCAGCCACCGCAACCTCGCTTTGCTGCTGGCGCTGCCGCTGTTCCTGCAGTTCAGCAGCGGTTCGGCCTGGGCGTTCAAGCGCATCGTCGGCAACTTGCCCGGCATTGCACTGCCCAAGGCGCCGACCGTAGCGCCTTCAACGGGCGAACCGAGCTGGACGGCGACGCTTGCCGCGGCGCAGGCGGCGATGCCCGGTGCCAAAATTCGCGCGGTCGCCATGCCGCGCGCCGCCGACAAGCCAATCACCATCAACGTGCAGGCAGCAGCAGACATCAACCCCGAAGGTGCCACCCGCATCAACGTCGCCGACGGCAAGGTCGTGGCCGTGGTCAATCCTGCCGACCACGGTGCTGGCGCCCGGATGTTCAACTCGAGCATGGGCGTGCATACCCTGGGCTATATTGGCGGGCGCAGCGGCGAAGTGCTGCTGGCGCTGCTCGGCGTACTGCTCGCTGCGATGGCCAGCTACGGCGTGCTGGGCTGGTGGCGACTGAAATCCGGCCGCCCGGCCAATAAAGCCTGATATTACAATAAATTGACATTTGCGATTGGTTGCCAATTCGTCAACCGACGCTAGACTCGCTGGCGGTGCTCCGCTAGCTTTGATTTTTGACCTAGGGAGCCAAACCTCATGAGCATCTTCACCGCAATCAAGGAAAAGATTTTCGGCAAGGCACCGGCAGCGCCAGCTGCACCCGCCGCCGCTGCGCCTGCTGCTGCTGCTGCCGCGGCCCCGGCCGCACCCGCTGCACCCAAGGTGGCGCTCGAAGTCGTGCTGACCGACATGGCGTCGAAGGCCGGCCAGAAACTCAACTGGGACAGTTCGATCGTCGACCTGATGAAGCTCGTCGGCATCGATTCGAGCCTCGCCAATCGCAAGTCGCTCGCCGTCGAACTCGGCTATACCGGTGACACGAACGACTCCGCCTCGATGAACATCTGGCTGCACAAGGCGACGATGGACCGTCTGCGCGCCGCACTCTAGCGCCCGCTCAGGTCCCCCGGTCGCTGCCGTCAGGCGCGGCCGGGGCGCTGGCTGCCATTAGCCGCACCAGCCGCACCGCGAACACCACTGCCGCCAGTGCCAGCGGTAGCGCCGTCGCGAAAATCCAGAACGACGCGCTGGTGACATTCGCCGGCGTTAGCCCGTGTGCGAAGCCCGTCAGATTGGCAGCGACGCTGGCAATCGCCGCGCCCGCCGCGCCGCCGGCGTTGCGCACCGCGTTGATCGCCCCCGAACCGATGGCGCGATCGTCATCCGACAGGTTGACCATGATATCGCGGCTGATGAACGCAAAGCTCATCCCGAAGCCGCCGCCGAGCAACGCCCCCGCCACCAGCACCAGTGCCAGATTACCCGAGGCCATGACGCCGACCAGCAGCGCGGTGGCGAGTGCGATCATGGTAATGCCAACGACGATGAAGCGGTGGACCCAGGCCTCGCGTGCGCCCGCAACCAGCAATGCGATACCGGTCCACGCCAAGGCCTCGACAGCGATGACATAGCCGGCCTCCAGCGCGCTGAGCCCGTTGGTGAACTGCAGTATTGCCGGACCATAGACGCTGAAGCCGACCGCAGCGGCGGTGGCGCAAAAGAACGCCGCATACGCCGACCCCAGCGCCGTGCCGATGCGGCTGCCGGCCTTGGGCAGCAGTCCCGCTGGTTCACGGCGGTCGACAAGGATGGCCGCCCGCAGCAACGCCAGCCCGGCCGGCACCAGCACCAGCGCCAATGTGACGTTCGCGGTCACCCCGGCGCTCGACATCAGCACCACCGCCAGCGTCAGTAGCAGCAACGGCCGCACCGGCACGCGCGCCGGCTTTTCGGGCGGCGCGGCGCGCGGTACCAGCCACAGCGCAGCGACCGCAAACAGCAGTGCCTGCCCGGCGAACATGTGAAACACCCCGCGCCAGTTCCCCGCATCGGCAAACACCCCGCCGACCAGCGGCCCGAGCAAGGTGGCGATGCCCCAGACGCTTGTCGCTGCCGCAAACACCCGTGGCAGGTGGCGTTCGGGAAACACCATGCTGATCATCACATAGCAGAATCCGCTGACCCAGCCGGCGGCGATGCCCTGGACAGTGCGGCCGATGACGAACGCCAGCATCGACGGCGCGGCGGCGCTGATCCAGCAGCCTGCTGCCAGAATGATGCCCGACGCCACCATGACGCCGCGCAAGCCGAAGCGGTCACTGAGCCAGCCGGCACACGCGCCCGCGACCACCAGCCCGATCAGGTACCCCGACGTCGCCCAGCCGAACCACGCATAGCCGCCAAGCCCTGCCCCGACACTCGGCATGATCGTCGCGGTAACCAGCGAGTCCGCCGCCATCAGCCACATGCCGAGCATGATCAGCGCGAACGCCTGCCAGCGCCCGGCGAGCAGGTCGCGCCATGCATGGCCAGGTGCTATTGGCGGCATTCAAGAGCCTCCGGCGGGCAGGGACTCGTCCCTGCACCCGACAGTTTGCATCGGCGCACCGCACGCGACATTTGGCGTTGCTGTGCCACCCCGATTAATGGGTGCAGGGGCAAGCCCCTGCCCGCCGGAGGCGCTTCAAGCATTTGTCGTCATGACGCCCCATGAAAAAATCCCCGCTCGTGGCTGCGAGCGGGGATTTCGATACGGTATCCGGTCCGAAGTCCGGGCCGGACTATTTCAGATGCTGAGCGAGGAACTTGTTCATTTCGAACATCGTGCAGCTGTCCTTGCCAAAAATGGCCTTGAGCTTGGCGTCGGCGAGAATGACGCGCTTGTCAGCGGGGTTCTGCAGGTTGTTGGCGCGGATATACTCCCACACCTTGCTGACAACCTGGCCACGCGACAGCATGGCGGCGCCAACGACGGCTGCGAGCGCCGGCGACGGCGTCAACGGCTTTTGCAGTGCGTTCGGCTTCTTTTCGTCTGCCATGAAAATTCCTCCCATCCCGTTTGTTTAAGTGACGCAACAATCACGCCCACCTGCGACGATATCAACCGCGCGCGCGGCTCTTGTCCAGAGGAGAAAGCACCAAAACCGCTGGATATCGGTCAAAGCCGCAACAAATATCGCGGATGTCGCTCAGAAGCTGCGTTTTGCGCGGATTGTCCACGTCATCGGCACCTGCAAATAGCTCCAGTTGCCCGTGCTGGCGGTGGTTGCGCCGGTGTCGAAGCAGTTGTCGCAAGCGATGGCCACCAGCCAGTTGCCCTCGTCGGTTTCCATCGCCAGTTGCGCGCTGACCAGCACCGCCGACCCGTCATATGATCCGCTGATGACATCGCCGCCGAACGGGTTGGCCGGATAGACCTGCCCATTGAACGCCGAGGTCACGGCGCCGGTATAGAGCGTCGCGTTGGCGGCACCGGTTTGAATGCCCGAGCGATACGACAGATTGACCGTCGGGCTGAGGACGATACCGGCGGTCGGGATCGCGAAATTATAGGTGCCGCCGATCGCCACCGTCCATGCCGGGGTGTTCGCCGGCGTAGCAAGGTCGCCATTGGCATCGATCACGCCGCGCGCGCAGTCGGCGGCATTCGAAGCCCCGCTGCCAAGCGGAATCTTGCCTGCCAAAAGCTGCGCCTGGCAATCGCGTTGCTGGCGCGCCAGCGACTTGGCGCCGAAGGCGTTGAAGTCGGCGGTGCTGCCGCCCAGCCCGTAGCTGGCGTTCTGGTAACCGATGCTGGTGGTGAGCACGAGATTGGTGAATGGCCGCCCGATGACTTCGAGTTCAAGGCCCTTATTGGTGAAATCGGGCACGTTGGCGGTGGTGACATCGAGCGCACCGGTCGCGCCGACGCCCGCCGAGCTGACCTGAACGTCATTGGCATTGATATAGAAGCCGGTCAGGTTGACGCGCAGCCGGTCACCCAGCCACTGCGATTTCACGCCGAGCTCGTAGCTCCAGACATTCGAGGGGTCATAGGGCAGCACGCCCTGCGCCGTGATCGCTGCCGTGTTCCAGCCGCCGGCGCCGGTGCCATTACTGGCACTGGCATAGACCATCAGCGCGTCGCTCTGCTGCCAGCGCGCCACGAATCGCGGCATCCACGCGTCATGCGTCGCCTCGGTCGGCACGAGGGTACCGTTGATCAGCAGGTTGGCGCTGTTCAGGCAGCCCGACGCGCTGGACTGGCAGCCGGCGCGATTGTCGGTCAGGCTGAAGCTGCGCGTTTCGCTGGCGTAGCGCAGGCCGGCGGTCAGCGTCAGTTGCTTCGTCGCGTTGAAGTCGATCTGGCCGTAGCCGGCGCTCGAGCTGGTGTGGCTGGTCAGCCGGCGGTCGGCGAGCACTACAGGCGTGCCGACGCCACTACCGCCCAGGTTGAAGATGTCAGCGGAATCGACGTTGTTGTTTTCACTGAAGAAATAGCCGCCGACCACATAGTCGATGCGGTCGTCCCACAGTTTGCCCGCCAGTCGCACATCCTGCGAGAAGCTGTCGAACTGCCCTTGGCTGGTCACGCTGTAGCCGCCCGACGGATAGCCGTGCACCACCGGCACGGGGACCAACAGGCTCGGCATCGCCCTACCGTCGGCGAAATCGATTGCATAGTTCTGGTCGGTATTCACCACGCCGGTAATCAGGCTGAGCGTTACCTTCTCCCCGACCCATTGCAGGTTCGAGGTGACGAGCAGCGTGTCGACGCTGTTGCCGAGCGGGAAATTGGCTTTGGCGCCACTGACCACCGCGGGCGCATACGGCGTGTAGATGCCGTTGGGCGCCGTCGCGCGCAGCCCGGTCGTGCTGTAGCGGTCGTTGCAAGACAGCGGACTGGCCGGATCGCAGGCAAAATTGACGATGTTCTCACCCTGCGCCTGCGTATAGGCCACCGCCACGTTCCAGCGAAAATGCTCGCCCAGCGCGACACGCAATGCCCCGCGGATGCCCGAAGTTTCCACCCCGTTCAAATCCTCGCCGGTCAGCGGATTGGTCACGTAACCGTCTTGATTGCCATAAAAGCCCGACAGCTTGACTGCGAAGCCGTCACCGAGCGGCACATCGAGCGACGCACGCCCGAACCAGCTATTGTATTTGCCATAGTCGAGCTCGCCGTAGCCGCCGAAGCGCGTATCGGGTTCGGCGAGCGTCACCGCGACAACACCGGCGGTGGTGCCATGGCCGTAAAGCGTGCCCTGTGGCCCGCGCAGCACCTCGACACGGTCGAGGTCGAAGCCGCGCAGGCTGTCAGCCGCCGGCGTCGGGACATGGACATTGTCGATAAAGGTGCCGACCGCTGCATCGCCGCCCGTCCGGCTGCCGCCGCCGAGCCCGCGCAGCGTGTAATCGTTGGTCAGCCCCAGCCCCGGCGTCGGCGTCGCGATCAGATTGGGGACAATGCGTGCCAGCTGCGGCGTCGTGATGATGCCGCGCGCATCGAGCTGCTCGCTGGTCAGCGCGGTCAGCGCCACCGCGGTCGATTGCTGCGGCGCGCGCCGGCCCTCGGCGGTGACCAGCGTATTGAGCAGCCCGATCTCGCTGGCGTCGAGCGCCAGCGCCGCAGCGGGTGTCGCCGGTGCAGCCGCCGCTGCGGCGTCCTGCGCCGCCACAGGCGTCGCCAACACGGCGACCAGCGCCGTCGAAACCAGTGCTGCTATGCGGATGTTGCGACGTTGCATGTATCAACTGCCCTTCGTGCCGAAGCGAACCCATGCCCCGCACCGCGCTGCACCGCAAGGCGGATTGCGTGCGGCAGCGCCGTCCGTGCGGTGACAAGCGTATTTTCCGCGCGCACTGTGCTAACAGGCATCCAACGCGGCGGCCATCGCCCGCATTTTGGACAGGACACGCACATGACCGAACCCACCACCGGCGACGCCCCGCGCCCGGCCTATCTGCTGATGACCGCGCGCATCACCGATAGCGAAAAGGTCGCCGCCTACAGCCAGGCGCTCGAGGACTCAGGTCTCTACGCCGCGCATGGTGGTGTCACGCAGTTCGCCGGTGTGCCGTCAAACGCCGTCGAGGGCTGGCCCGCCGGCATCAACGCCGTGCTGGCGCGCTTCCCGTCGCGCGCTGCGGCCGAGGCCTTCTGGTTCTCGGCAAAGTACCAACAGGACATCAAGCCGCTGCGTCGCGGCGCCGGGACGTTTCAGGTGGCGATTTTCGACGCGATCTGAAGGCGAAAAGCGCCTCCGGCGGGCAGGGGCTTGCCCCTGCACCCGGATTTCCGACCGCGCCAAATCAACCAGTATCAGTTCCCGCAGCACCGGCCCCAAACATATGGGTGCAGGGGCAAGCCCCTGCCCGCCGGAGGCTATTAGCTCTTGCCCAGCATCCCGAACGGCAACACGCGCCGCGCTGCTGCCTGTGCGCCCTTGTTGTCACCGGCATTGAGCAACTTGAGTACCGCACCGCCGGCGTTCTTGAGCGCGATGCTGTAGCCATCGGTGGCGGGCATCGCGGCGGCACGCGTCAGCAGCGCCTTGGCCTGCGGTGCATTGTCATCATCGATGTCGAGCAAGGTCAGCGCGTAGAAGCTCGGGTGTGCCGGGTCGGTCGGCGCCAGCGCCATGGCGCGATCGAACGCCTTGGTCATACCGCCGAGGTTGGCGCCGAGCATGGTGCCCGCGACGAATTTGCCGACCGACGCGACAGCGCCGCCGTTCCAGCCGCCGAGCACCGCCCAGGCGACGGCGTTGTCGGGGTGCGCGGCGAGGAAGGCGTCGAGCCCCTTCTTCATCGCCTTGGCGCCGCCGGGCGACTGGTCGAGCTTGGCGACATAGCCCTGCGCGATGATCTTCTGCAGCGTCGCATCGACATTGCCCGGAGATTTAGCGAGGGCAGCGTCGAAATTGCTGTTGGCGGCGGCGATCAGGCTACGGGCCTTCGCCTTGTCGCTGGTCTGGTAGGCGGCGATCTGCAGCTGCGCGCGGCCAGCGATGATCAGCGATGCGGCCGTGGCTTCGGTCGTGCCGGCGGCAACAGCTTCGGGGTATTTGCCCGCGGCGAACAGACTTGCAGCGCTGGGCGCGGCGAACGCCGGCGTGGCAAGCAACAGTGCGGCGGCGATGAGGACAGATTTCATGACAGGCTTTCGTTGATCAGCGCCAGCGTTTCATCGAGCCCGTAGAGCGCGATGAACGAGCCCATGCGCGGGCCGTTGCTGGTGCCGATGAGGATTTCATACAGCGCCTTGAACCAGTCGCGCAGGTTTTCAAAGCCATGCGCCTTGCCGGTTTCGTAGACTTCATACTGATAGGCTTCGGCGTCCGCACCCGCGCCAATTGCCGCAAGCCGCGTCGACAGGTCTTCGAGCGCGGCACGCTCCTGCGCGGTCGGCGCACGGCGCGCCAACGTCGGCACGACGAAATCCCGCGCATAGGCAATCGCGTAGCCCACCAGCCGGTCGATTTCGGGATGCGTCGCCGGTGTCGTGCCGGGGAAATTGCGGCTGACGAAACCCCACAGCACCGCCGGATCGCTGGTGCCGGCGACGGTCACCAGATTGAGCAGCAGCCCGAAGCTCAGCGGCAGGTCGAACTTCGGCGGCTTGCCGCCGTGGATGTGGAACACCGGATTGCCGAGCTGCTGTTCGAGCGGCTGGTCGGGGAACGCCTTGATGAAGCTGTAATATTCCTCGACCGCCTTGGGGATGACGTCGAAGTGCAGCCGCTTGGCCTTGCGCGGGCTCTGGTACATGTACAGCGACAGGCTTTCGGGCGCGGCATAGGTCAGCCACTCGTCGATGGTCAGCCCGTTGCCCTTCGACTTCGAAATCTTGGTGCCTTCGGCGTCGAGGAACAGTTCGTAGTTGAAGCCTTCGGGCGGCCGCGCGCCCAGCACGCGGGTGATCTTGCCCGACAGCATCACCGAGTCGATCAGATCCTTGCCGGCCATTTCATAATCGACATCGAGCGCCACCCAGCGCATCGCCCAGTCGACCTTCCACTGCAGCTTGCAATGGCCGCCGGTGACCGGAACCGTGACGGTCTCGTTGGTGCCGGGGCGGACATAGCTGACGGTGCCCGCCGCCACGTCGCGCGCGACGAGCGGCACCTGCAACACGTCGCCGCTGGCTGGGTCGATCGGCAGGAACGGCGAATAGGTCGCGCGCCGCTCGGGCCCAAGCGTCGGCAGGATGACATCGATGACCGCGTCATAGTTCGCCAGCACTGCGAGCAGCGTCGCATCGAAGCGCCCCGACTTGTAGCAGTCGGTCGACGACAGGAATTCATACTCGAACCCGAAGGTATCGAGAAACACCCGCAGCCGCGCGTTGTTATGCGCGCCGAAGCTGTCGTGCGTGCCGAACGGATCGGGCACCTGCGTCAGCGGCTTGTTGAGGTTGGCCGCGAGCAGTTCAGGGTTGGGAATGCCGCCCGGAACCTTGCGCAGCCCGTCCATATCGTCCGAAAACGCAATCAGCCGCGTCGGGATATCGCTCATCAGCTCGAACGCGCGGCGCACCATCGTCGTGCGCGCGACTTCGCCGAAGGTGCCGATGTGCGGCAGCCCCGACGGGCCGTAGCCGGTTTCGAACAGCACATGGCCCTTGGCCGGCGGGCCGTCCTTGTAGCGTTCGAGCAGCTTGCGCGCTTCCTCGAATGGCCAGGCCTTGGAGACAAGCGCGGCAGCGCGCACTTCGGAGGATACGGTCGTCGTCATGGCGCCCTATTGCCGGTGACGGCGCTGAAAGTCGAGGGGTCAGCCCTTAAGCCGCGCCGTCAGGCGGGACCGCGCTCCAACGTCGCGATGACCTTGTGCGCGCCTGAGCCCAGCTTGCGCAGCACCTTGATCGCCTCGATGAAGCCGATGCCCGCCGGCTGCATGTTGGCGCGTTCGACAAACGCCACGCCGCCCGCCCGCCAGTCGGGCGCGCCGGGGATGAACACCGCAACCCAAGGCGCATCGCTCGGTTCGAACACGAAGGCAAGGTTGAGTCCGGCGTCGGTCGGCACCAGCACGACATCGACATGGCGGTCGTCGCTGCCGCCGACGCCTTCGGCTACGCCGCGCACAAAATTGAACTGCGGCAGGCTGCCGATCAGGCTGTTTTCGACCCACTGGATCATGCTCTGGCCGGGGTTGGTGCGCGCAAACAGCCCGGCCGCAAACGCCAGCAGCAGCAGCAGCGTCGCCGCGACCAGATCGGCGACAAGGATTCCGCCGATCAAGTCGGGCATGTGCTTGAGCAGCGGCGCCGCGAGCTTGGTAGCCAGCTTGATGCCGTGGCGCAACAGCACCGCGATGACCAGCACCGGCACCAGAAAGATCACGCCGCCAACCAATGTTGCGCGCACGAACTGCGCGACACTGCGAGCTTTTTTCATCTTTGCCTCCCCGCATTGCGCCTAGGCTGGGTTGTACCAGATCGGCGACGTTACCGCGCGCTCCTGCTGCACCATGGGCACCGCGGCATCCATTTTCACCTTGTATTTGACGCTGTCATACAGCGTCCAGCGCGGCGTCGGAATTTCGAGCACGCGCACGTAATAGAACGCCCGCAGCTTCGGATCGAAATCGGGATCGGTGAAGCTGCCGACGAGTTCGGTCGCGCCGATGTTGTTGGTATAGGTCGCGGTGTTCAGATCTACGGTGTTTCCGACCGACGGCAACTTGCCTGCCGCGTCGAGCTTGCGATTGCCGCCCCATTTGACGTTGATGATCTTCTCGTGCGTGACACCCTGACCATCGACCCAGCCCTTGACGATCTGCAGGCGGTCGAGATTGGCGCCGTCGGGGTCCTTCATCGCGGCGAACACGAACACCGGTGCCTTGCCCGCCGGTGCGGGCTTGAGATCGCCTCCCATCGGCACGCCCCTGGCATAGCCGGTGGCGGCAATGTCGGCGGCGCGCACCTTGGCTGGGAGGCCATAGCCGCCGAAGAAGCGGATGGTGATGCGCGGCCCCGATGACGCATAGGTTTCCTTGCGCTTCATCGCATCCCAGATGGCCGCGCGGGTGTTCGATGTCGCCCAGACTCCGGTGATGCCGGCAGCCGCCATCGTCCAATCTAGCCGCGGGCCGGTGACTTCCTTGCGGAACACCTGGTTCCAGCGGCCGGCCTTGGGCTCGTTGACCGCGAACTTGCCCCAGAAATTATTCTCCTCACCCCCTGACGGCAGCCCGGTGTGCGTGTCGGTACCGCCCGCCGCGCCATATTTGAACGGGTTGGTACCAAGCGTCGCCTGGTGCTTCATCCCGTCCCGCAGCGCCTGCCGCCAATATTCGGTATCGATGTCGCCGGGCTGCTTGGGATTGCCGTTGAGGTCGGCGGTGTCCCAGATGTTGAAATCGGCGAATTCGTCATTCGGCGACAGTTTCGGGTTGGCCTCGCCGGTGCCCTTGATCTGGTAGACTTCGTACAATGGCTCCCAGCGCGCCCGCGCCTCGGCCCATTCGCGCGTCATCGGGGTGCCGTCATAACGTGCAGCGCGGAACATCCAGCCGTTCGACATGTTGCCGTTGTGCGGAATCGCCAGCACTTGACCGCCGGTTTTGGTTTCCCAGTCACCCAGCCACTTCCACAGCGATTCGGGATCGGTGCCGGCGCGTCCGGGTACGGTGGACTGGAATGTCGTCAGCGGCGGCGTGGCGCGCGTCTTGTCGGCGCCATCGCGGAAGATGACGTTGCGGTGAAGGTTCTCGCCCTTTTCGCCGTTCGACGTCCATTCATAGGCGATGAACGCGGTGAATTTGCCGGGCTGATTGTATTTTTCCATGATGTCGACGGTCTTCTGCCACGCTGACACCATCCATCTGGGGTCCATCAGGATTTTCGGCAGTGACTTCGTCGCCTGCGCGTTGACGACTTCGCGCTGTGCCGCCTTACCTGTCGCGCCACCCGCGTTCATCATCCCGACCCAGCGCTTGATTTGCGGATCGGCCATCATGTCGGTGTTGCCGGCCTGCATCTCGTTGATCGCGCCCATGCCGTCGCTGTGGTCGGTGATTGCAACCCAGTCATAGGCGCGATGCAGCTTCGCCGGCTGCCCGGTGTTCGACGTGACCTGTTCGCCACGGGCAAAGCGCACCGCCGCTTCAGGGTCGAGCGTCGCGCCTGCCATCGCCGCATCCGCCGACCAGGCGGTGTGGACATGCTCGTCGCCCCAATAGACGCGGTCGGGATATCGTGCATCGGCAGTGGCGGTGGCGGCAGGCGCCGGTGCGGGCGCCTGTGCATCGCGGTGATCGCATGCCACCAGCGCACACAATCCGCTACCGGCGAGCAGCAGCAATAGGGTTGAACGGGACATTGGCGCTCTCCTCGGTTCGGCGCGGCAGTTACCGGACCGGCACGCCCCGGGCGATGTTTCGCCTGCAACGGACGCCGGTCACGGTGGCCGGTATCAGACGATGACGCCCGCGCGCGCTTCGGTGTAGGCGCCCTTGTCGACCACCACGGCGCCGTTGACGATGACCTTGTCGATGCCTGTCGCATGGCGGACATAGCGATTGGCGCCGCCGGGGAAATCGTCTTCGAAAATCTCGTCTCCACGCGCGATCGTTGCGGCGTCGAAGATCACCACGTCGCCGGCCTGGCCGGGCGCCAGCGTGCCGCGGCCGCGGATGCCCCAGTCGCGCGCCGGCTCGCCGGTCATGCGGTGGACGGCGCGTTCAAGGCTCATCTTGCCGAATTCGCGCACGTAGCGCTCGATCATGTCGCAGGTATCGCCGGCGCCGCAGAATTGCGTGACGTGCGCGCCGGCGTCCGAACCGCCGATGTGGATCAGCGGATGGTCGAGGATGATGCTGACGATTTCGGGATCGGCATGGATGGCGCCGCGAATCTGGAATTCGGTGCGCAACCCGTCGGCAACCGCGATGTCGAGCATGACGTCGGCGGGCGATTTGCCGGTTTCGGCGGAAATATCGAGCAGCTTGCGGCCAAGGTAGCGCGCGTTTTCGGGCGCATAGACGCGGCCTACCGCCATGTTGCGCAGCAGCGGCATGATCCGCCGTTCGGCCGCTTCGACCAGCACCGGCCGCGCCACCGGATCACCGAAGGCGATGATGCGTTCGGCAAGCGGCAGCTTCATCAGCATGTCCCACTTGCGCACCGGATAGAGCAGGAACGAGGTTTCGGAGAGGATGATGTTGATGTCGAAGCTGCGCGGCATCGACTGGCCGAACACCTTGGCGCCGCGCGCGCGCTGCTCCTCCAGCTTGGCCAGTGAACGCTTCCAGTTTTCGGGTGCGACCGGGCTGTAGGTGATCGGCGCGATCGAGCACATGATGCCGCTCGCTAGGCTAAGGTCGCCGAGTTCCTCGATGTTTTCGAGCTGCTTTTCGATATCGATGAAATACGGCACCGTCTGCAGCACGCCGCGGCCGCTTTCGGCCATCGCCTTGCACAGCGCGATCTTCTCGCGCATGTCCGCCAGCCGGCTCGGCACCGGGCGGCCGTCCTCGTCGATATCGACATAGGAGGTCGAAAGCCCCATCGCGCCCGCCGCCATGGCGCCGCGCATCAGCTCGCACATCGCCTCGATCTCGGCGTCGGTGGCGATGCGTTCCTGACTGTCGGCACCCATGACATAATAGCGGATCGCCGAATGGCCGACGAGCGCACCGACATTGATGCCGAGGCCGGGGCGGATATGATCGAGATAGTCGCCGAAACTTTCCCAGTTGAACGGCACCGCAAGGTCGAACGTCGCCTGTTTGATGTCCTCGATCTTCTCGAACATCTTGATCAGCTTGACCTTGCCACCTTCGACGCCGCTGGTGGCCGGGCGCACCGGCGCGAGGCTGAGCGAGCAATTGCCCATGACCACGGTGGTGACGCCATGTTCGAGGCTCGGCGTCGCCAGCCGGTCCCAGCAGATCTGCGGATCGTAATGCGTGTGGATATCGATGAAGCCGGGGGCGACAACCATGCCGCGCGCGTCGATTTCGC
Organism: Glacieibacterium arshaanense; assembly: GCF_004681125.1. Taxonomy (GTDB): domain Bacteria; phylum Pseudomonadota; class Alphaproteobacteria; order Sphingomonadales; family Sphingomonadaceae; genus Polymorphobacter_A; species Polymorphobacter_A arshaanense. The sequence continues at coordinate 73,325 of NZ_SIHO01000003.1, read as the reverse complement.
GGGCGTCGGTGGCGCCGACTGCACCGACCGCGACAATCGTGCCGTCTTCGATCAACACATCGCCGAGATAGCCGTCGGCGCCGGTGCCATCGACGATCCGGCCACCGCGGATTACCAGCTTCGATTGCGTCATTGTCGTATCCTTAAACAGGTCATTTTCCGCGCGGGGTTGTGACAGGTAACGGCGGCGCGGTAAACGGCCGCGGCGCGCGTGAAGGGCACTTTCTTTGTTTGCGTTATGTTCCGCTTTGCCTAAAGTCGGCGGATGCCGTCCACCTTCCCGCAGCCTGCGCTTGTCGCCAACCATCTAGGAGCGTGGATTCGCAGTGCCGATGGCAGCACGCAGCCCGTCACCCGCGGCGCGGCGGTGCGCGCCGCCGCCGATGCACCACATCTGCTGCTCGGCGCGCCGGTCACCGCGAGCCGGCTCGGCTATCCCGAACTCGGCGGCTTCGACCTGCTCGAACTGTTCGCGTTCGTCTATCCGGCGCGTTTTACCGTACCCACCGCCTATGGGCTGGCGGCGACGCTGGGGCTGGCCGCCCCCGCCGACGGCGCCGAGGAAGCGGCGTTCCTGCAGGTTGCGGCGGCATATCTGCTGGACGTGCTCGATGCCCCAGACTGGGCCGAACGTCACGGCGCGCATGCACTGGCGCAGGCGCTGGCGCGCCATGGCTGGAACTGGGCGCCCGAAATCCTGCGGCGGCTCAAGCCGCCGCCGCGTCCCGAACGCAGCCTGTTCACCAAGCTCGAAAAGTGGGAGGAAACGCCGCCGCGCCCGCGTCCCGCCGATGTCGCACTCAGCAACGGCGCCATCGACGCGACGCTCGACCGGCTGCTCGGTATCGGCGCAGAACGCCGTGACGGCCAGCGCGGCTATGCGCATGCGGCGGGGTTCGCGTTCCGCCCGCGCCAGATGGCGAATGCCCCCAATGTCGTGCTCGCCGAAGCCGGCACCGGCATCGGCAAGACGCTCGGCTATCTCGCGCCGGCGTCGCTATGGGCGCAACAGGCGCAGGGCACCGTCTGGCTGTCGACCTATACCAAGGCGCTGCAGCGCCAGCTCGATCACGAAACCGAACGCGCCTACCCGGAACCGGTCGCCAAGCGCGGTAAGGTCGTGGTGCGCAAGGGCCGCGAAAATTACCTGTGCCTGCTCAATCTCGAGGACGCGGTGCAAGGCGGCTTTTCGGGCCGCGCCGCGGTATTCGCGCTGCTGGCGGCGCGCTGGGCCGAATACAGCCGCGACGGCGACATGGTCGGCGGCGACCTGCCCGGCTGGCTCGGCCCGCTGTTCCCGCGCAACGCGGCGCGCGCGCTGACCGACCAGCGCGGCGAATGCATCTACGCCGGCTGCCCGCATTACCGCACCTGCTTCATCGAAAAGGCGACGCGCGCCAGCGTCGGCGCCGACCTCGTCATCGCCAACCACGCGCTGGTGATGGTCAACGCCGTACGCGGCAAGGCCGAAGGCGCGGCGATGACGCGCATCGTCTTCGACGAAGGCCACCACCTGTTCGACGCTGCCGATTCGAGCTTTTCGCTGCACCTGACCGCCGCCGAAGCCATCGAGTTGCGGCGCTGGATCCTCGGCCCCGAAAAGGGCGGCCGCGGCCGAAGGCGAGGCCTTGCCGCGAGATTGTCGGATATCATCAGTTATGACGACGCCGGCGCGCTGGCGCTCGAAGCTGCCGGGCACGCCGCGCGCGCGCTGCCCGGCGAGGACTGGCGCGGCCGCATCACCGGCGGCAGCCCCGACGGGCCGATCGAAGCGCTGCTTTCCGCGGTGCGCACGCAGGTGCTGGCGCGCGCCAACAATGCCGAGGCCGGCTACAGCCTCGAAACCGAAGTCGCCGACGTCAGCGCCGCCGTCATCGAGGCCGCCGCCGTCGCCAGCGCCGCGCTCGAAGCGTTGCGCGCGCCGCTCGCGGCATTGGAAGCGCGGCTGGTCGCGGTCCTTGACGACGCCCCCGACTGGCTCGACGGACCGGGGCGTGCGCGCATCGAAGGCGCCGCCAGCGGGCTGCGGCTGCGCGCCACGACGCTCGGCGCCTGGGTGGCGCTGCTGGCGCGGCTTGGCGGCCCGGCCGAACCCGACTTCATCGACTGGTTCGCTGTCGACCGCATCGAAGCCCGCGAACTCGATGTCGGCATCCATCGCCACTGGCTCGACCCGACGCGGCCGTTCGCGCAAGCCGTGCTCGAACCCGCGCATGGCGTTCTGGTCACCTCGGCGACATTGCGCGCACGCGGCGACACGGCGGGCGATGCATGGCGCGACACCGAATTGCGTACCGGCGCGACGCATCTGGCGTTGCCGCCGCAGCGCTTCGCCGTCGACAGCCCGTTCGACTATGCCGGGCAAGCCCGCGTGCTCATCGTCACCGACATCAAGCGCGGCGACCTGCCGGCACTCGCCACCGCCTATCGCCGGCTGATCATGGCGGCGGGCGGCGGCACGCTCGGGCTGTTCACTGCGATTGCGCGGCTGCGCAGTGTCCATGCGCGCATCGTCGACGGGTTGGCGAAGGAAGGCCTGCCGCTGTTCGCACAGCATGTCGATCCGATCGATACCGGCACGCTGGTCGACATCTTTCGCGCCGAACCCAAATCCTCGCTGCTCGGCACCGACGCGCTGCGCGACGGAGTCGATGTGCCGGGCCAATCGCTGCGGCTGGTGGTCATGGAAGGCGTGCCGTGGCCGCGCCCGACGGTGCTGCACGCGGCGCGGCGCGCAGCGTTCGGCGGCACGGCGTACGATGACCTAGTAACACAGGGCCGGCTGGCGCAGGCGTTCGGGCGGCTGATCCGCCGCGCCAATGATCACGGCGCGTTCGTGCTGATCGGCCCCGCGGTGCCGTCGCGGCTGCTGAGCGCCTTCCCGCCGGGCACGCCGGTCGATAGGCTGGGCATCGACGATGCGGTGGCAGCGGTCGCAGCGATGCAGACGGCGTCACCGGTGCTGGCAAAACAAGTCGAATTGTAACATCACGCTTTTACAGCGCCGTAACGCTGCTACATGATGGGGCCCGGAGTGGGGAAGAACGGCTGCGTGAAGAGACTGATCCTGTTGCGTCACGCCAAATCGGGCGATGATCCGGTCGAACGCGATTTCGACCGGCAGCTCAGCCGGCGCGGCCAGCGCGCCGCGATGCGCATCGGGCAATGGTTCGCCGATGAAGCGGTAAATTTCGACGCGGTCGTTGCGTCACCGGCCCAGCGCGTCCGTGAAACCATCGAGGCGTTCGAGCGCGGCATCGGTTTCGGGCTCGAGCCACGTTTCGAACCGCGCATCTATCTGGCGTCGGCGGCGACCTTGCTCGAAGTCGTGCAGGCTGCCGATGACAAGGTGGAGCGGCTGCTGATGGTGGGCCACAACCCCGGACTTGAAGATCTGGTGCTGCTACTGGCGGGCGACGATGACGCGCTGCGGGCCGAAGCCGAAGTCAAATACCCGACCGCGACGGTGGCGGTGCTCGATTGCAATGTCGAACGCTGGACCGATCTCGATGACGGCTGCGCGAAGCTCAGTGCGTTCGTGCGCCCGCGTGATCTCGATCCGGCGCTGGGGCCGGGCAGCTAGCCCCCGGGCTTGGCCTTCGCCGCGTCCTTGGCGGCTTTTGCGTCAGCCTTGGCCTGCTTCTCATGCGCCTTCTTGGCCTTTTCCTCGGCCTCGCGTGCTTCGCGACCGCGCTTTTGATCGGCTTCGGCATCAGTGGTGACGACCGCGTCGATCCCGGCACCGACCACCTTGACCGGCAACAGCACGACCGTGGTCACCGCACTCGCGACAAGACAACTACCGAGCGGCAGGCATAACAGCGCCACCGCCACCGCGCGCCAGGGAATCGTCAGACGGTGAAGCTTTCGCCGCAGCCGCACTGGCCCTTGGCATTGGGATTGGTGAACACGAAGCCGGCGGTGAAGTCGTCTTCCTGCCAGTCCATGACGCTGCCGATCAGATACATCAGCGAGCCGCCGTCGATGAACAGCGTGCCGCCCGGCGTTTCGACGCGTTCGTCGCCGACAGCGGGCTGCGTCACATAGGCGAGGCTATATGCCAGTCCAGAACAGCCGCGCTTGGGTGTCGTCAGCCGCACGCCGGCCGCCGGCTCGGGCGCCTTGGCGATGATGTCGGCGATGCGCTTGGCAGCGTTTTCAGTGACCGTAATCGGTGCCGGGCGCGGCGCACGGACGCGGGGGGTGGTGACGGTTTCCATCACAGCATTCCCATCTCTAACTTGGCTTCGTCGCTCATCTTCGCCGGATCCCACGGCGGATCCCAGACGAGATTGACCTCGGCCGAACCGATTCCCGGCACGCTGCCGACGCGCAGTTCGACTTCGCCGGGCATAGTTTCGGCGACCGGGCAGTGCGGCGTCGTCAGCGTCATCGTCACCAGCGCGTGATCGTCATCCAGTTCGACGTTGTAGATGAGCCCCAGGTCATAGATGTTGACCGGAATTTCGGGGTCGTAGATCGACCGCAACGCGTCGATTACGGCTTCGTACAGGTCGCCCCCGGGCTCGCCGGCGGGCGTCGCTGCGGGCTTTTCGCGGATGAAGCCTTCGAGGAAATCCGGCTTGCGCGACTCAACGGCGGCGCTGCCGACCGGCGGCGCCTTGGGCACTTCGGGCGCGCTTTCGACTTCCTCGACTTCAAATTTGCGTTCAGCCACTTGGTCTACTCCGCTAGCCGAAGATCTTGATGACGCGCGCGATACCGATAGCCAGCCGTTCGATATCGGACGCGTTGTTGTAAATGCCGAAGCTGGCGCGCGCCGTAGCGGGCACGCCGAGCAGTGCCATCAGCGGCTGCGCGCAATGATGCCCGGCACGGACGGCGACGCCGGTTTCGTCAAGGATGGTGCCGACGTCGTGCGGGTGGACGCCCGCGACGTTGAAGCTGACGATGCCGGCGCTGTCTTCGGGGCCGTAAAGCTGCACGCGCTCGAACCCCGCGAGCGCCGTACGCGCCGCCTTGACCAGCCGCGCTTCGTGCGCCGCAATGGTGTCGAGCCCGATACTGTTCACATAATCGATTGCCGCGCCGAGCCCGATGACGCCGACGATATGCGGCGTGCCGGCCTCGAAGCGCTGCGGCGGCTTGGCATAGGTCGTCGCTTCGAAGGTGACGGTTTCGATCATCGCGCCGCCACCCTGTGTCGGCGGCATCCGCATCAGCAGCTCGGGCCGCGCCCACAGCACGCCGATGCCCGTCGGGCCGTAGAGCTTGTGCCCCGAAAACACGTAGAAATCGCAATCGAGCGCCGCCACATCGACCTTGAGCCGCGGCACCGCTTGGCAGCCATCGACGAGCAGCTTGGCGCCCGCGGCGTGCGCGGCATCGGCAATGCGGCGCACGTCGGCGACGCTGCCGAGCACGTTCGACACATGCGCGACCGACACCAGCTTGGTGCGCGGGCCAATCATCGCGATCAGCGCGTCGGTGTCGATCTTGCCGTCAGGCGTCAACGGCGCGACATCGATGCCCAGCCCCAGAGCGCCGCGCAGCATCTGCCACGGCACGATATTGCTGTGATGTTCGAGCGCGGTCAGCAGGATATGGTCGCCGCGCTTCAACTGCATGCCGCCGAACGCCTGCGCCACCATGTTGATCGATTCGGTAGCGCCGCGCGTGAAGACGATTTCGTTCGCCGATGCCGCACCGATGAAGTCGGCGACCTTGGCGCGCACCGCTTCGAAGCTCTGCGTCATCGTCGCCGAGCGTTCGTAAACGCCGCGGTGCACCGTCGCATAATCGACGCCGTAAGCGCGGGTGATCGCATCGATCACCGCCTGCGGTTTTTGCGCGGTCGCGGCGGTGTCGAGATAGGCCCAGTCATTGGCCAGCGCCGGGAAATCGGCGCGGTGGCTGGCGTGCGGAAGATGCGCGTTCATTGGTTGGTCCCCAGCGCGGCAATCGCTGCATCGGTCAGGCGCTCGGCGGCTTCGTCGTCGAGGTCGGCGAACGCGGCGGCGAGGAACGAGCGCGTCAGCAGCGCCCGCGCCGCCGCCGGATCGAGCCCGCGGCTTTGCAGATAGAACAGCGCATTGGCATCGAGCGCGCCGACGCTGGCGCCGTGCGCGCATTTGACGTCATCGGCGAAAATTTCGAGCTCGGGCTTGAGATTCGCGGTTGCGGTGCGCGTCAGCAGCAGCGCCTTCGCCGACTGCGCCGAGTCGGTTTTTTGCGCGCTGCGCGCGACGCCGACCTTGCCGAGATAGCTGGTCGTCGCGGTGTCACCCGCGACGCTGCGCACGACCTGGCGGCTGGTGGCGCGCGGCTGGGCGTGCACGACATGCGTGACGATTTCGAGCGTCTGTGCGCCGCCGCCGATCATCACGCCGCCGAGGTTGAAGTCGCTGGCCTCGCCCATTTCGACGTCGATGGCTATGCGCCCGAAGCGGCTGCCGGTGGCGAGCACATGCAGCGTGCAGCGCGCGCCGGCGCCGAGGCTGATGCGGTAGTGCTGCGTCGTCACCGCAAGGCTATCGCGCGCTTGGACGATGATACCGTCAAGCGTCGCGCCGGCACCGAGGTCGATGGTGACCGTTTCATTGTGCCAGTCGCTGCCGGTCAGCGTGTCATCGAGCCGCGCGCTTTCTCCCGCCGCGACGCTCAGCGCGCGAGTCGTCGCGATATCCTGCGGCCAGACTTCGCGCAGCGCCTCAAGGTCGCTGTAGCGCCAGTCTTCCTGCCTGCGGGTGGGCAGTGCGGTCACGCGGCAATGTCCACATAGCCGTCGCGTTCGAGTTCGAGCGCCAGTTCGGGGCCGCCCGAACGCACGATGCGACCGGCGACGAGCACATGGATGCGGTCGGGCACGACATAGTCGAGCAGGCGCTGGTAATGCGTGATGAGCAGTGTCGAACGATCGGGCGCGCGCAGCCGGTTGATGCCGTCGGCAACGACGCGCAGCGCATCGATATCGAGCCCTGAATCGGTTTCGTCGAGCACCGCCATCTTCGGCGCCAGCACCGCCATCTGCACCATCTCGTTGCGCTTCTTCTCGCCGCCCGAAAAGCCGACGTTCACCGGGCGCTTGAGCATGTCCATCGACAGCCCGAAGGCCTCCGCTTCGGCCTTGATCAGCTTCATGAACTCGGCGCCCGAGGCTTCGGCCTCGCCGCGCATCCGGCGCTGCGCGTTGAGCGCGGTGCGCAGGAACATCAGATTCGACACGCCGGGGATTTCGACCGGATATTGCAGCCCGAGGAACAGCCCGGCCGCGGCGCGTTCATGCGCGTCGAGCGCCAGCAGATCCTGCCCGGCAAGCGTCACGCTGCCGCTGGTGACCTCGTATCCGGCGCGACCGGCAAGCACGTAGGACAAGGTGGATTTGCCGGCGCCGTTGGGCCCCATGATGGCATGAACCTCGCCGTCGCCTATCGACAGCGTCAGTCCGTTGAGGATCGCCTTGCCGTCGACGGTGGCGTGCAGGTCACGAATTTCGAGCATTACTTGGCCTTTTCGGCGGTAGGTGCGGTGGTGCCGACCTGGCGGCTGACAATCGCGACGACGGCGCGTTCGCGCAGCTCGCCTTCGATGGCATCGACCGATTGTTCGGCGACCGAATGCGACACGCGCTCTTCTTCCTTGGGATAGCCGATGCGACGCACGTCATAGACCTTGGCGATCAGCGCGGTGCGCGCATCGGCGCAACCCTTGATGATCTGGCTGGCGGCGGTGCCGGCCTGCATGTCACCCGATTTGAACTGCGCGAGATCGATGCTGTTCGCGGCGGTGTCGACGCATTCGGCATAGACTGCAGCGGCCTTGTCCATCGCGGCGCGCGCGTCCTGGCCGGGCACATCGGCGCGCGGCGGCGGCTTGCCGCAGGCAGCAAGTGCGAGGGTGAGCGCGACGGCGCCAAGCAGATTGCGTTTCATCCGACACTCCCTTCGAGGCTGATGCCGAGCAGCTTCTGCGCCTCGACGGCAAACTCCATCGGCAGTTGCATCATCACGTCGCGGCAGAAGCCGTTGACGATCAGCGCTACGGCTTCCTCGGCGTTGAGGCCGCGCGACATCGTGTAGAACAGCTGGTCGTCGCTGATCTTCGACGTGGTGGCTTCGTGTTCGATCTGCGCCGACGGGTTACGCACTTCGATATACGGCACGGTGTGCGCGCCGCAGGCGTCGCCCAGCAGCAAGCTGTCGCACTGAGTGAAGTTGCGTACGCCTTCGGCGCCCGACGCGACGCGCACCAGCCCGCGATAGGTGTTGTTCGACCGGCCCGCCGAAATGCCCTTGCTGACGATGGTGCTGCGGCTGCGCTTGCCGAGGTGGATCATCTTGGTGCCGGTGTCGGCCTGCTGGCGGTTGTTGGTGACCGCGACCGAGTAGAATTCACCGACCGAGTCGTCGCCCGAAAGCACGCACGACGGGTATTTCCAGGTGATCGCGCTGCCGGTCTCCACCTGCGTCCAGCTGACCTTGCTGCGCTTGCCGAGGCAGTTCGCGCGCTTGGTGACGAAATTGTAGATGCCGCCCTTGCCGTCCTTGTCGCCGGGGTACCAGTTCTGGACGGTCGAATATTTGATCTCGGCATCGTCCATCGCCACCAGCTCGACGACCGCGGCGTGGAGCTGGTTCTCGTCGCGCATCGGCGCCGTGCAACCTTCGAGATAGCTGACATGGCTGCCCTTGTCGGCGACGATCAGCGTGCGCTCGAACTGCCCGGTGTTGGCGGCGTTGATGCGGAAATAGGTCGAAAGCTCCATCGGGCAGCGCACGCCTTCGGGGATGTAGACGAAGGTGCCGTCGGAAAAGACCGCGCTGTTCAACGCCGCAAAATAGTTGTCGCGCTGCGGCACGACCGAGCCGAGGTACTTGCGCACCAGCTCCGGATATTCCTTCACCGCCTCGCTGATCGAGCGGAAGATGACGCCGGCGCGTTCAAGTTCGGCGCGGAAGGTGGTGGCGACGCTGACCGAATCGAACACCGCATCGACAGCAATCCGCCGCGAACCTTCGACGCCGGCGAGCATCTTCTGCTCCTCGATCGGGATGCCGAGCTTTTCATAGGTGCGGCGGATTTCAGGATCGAGTTCGTCGAGCGACGCCAGCGACGGCTTGGCTTTGGGCGCGGCGTAATAATAGGCGTCCTGATAATCGATCGGCGCGATATCGAGCTTGGCCCAGTCGGGTGCCTCCATCGTCAGCCACAGCCGGTAGGCCTTGAGGCGCCAGTCGAGCAGCCACTGCGGCTCGCCCTTCTTCGCCGAAATGTAGCGGACGGTGTCCTCGTTCAACCCCTTGGGGGCCATTTCGGATTCGATGTCGCTGACAAAGCCCCATTTGTAGTTCGCAAGGTCATCGACCGCGCCCTGGGCTTCGGCGTTGACGTCAAGCGTGCGGGTATCGTCGGTCATGCCGTTACACTTTCACGCGCGACAACCGGCTGGATCAGGTCGGCGAGCGTCACCGCGCCCAGCGCATCACGCACCGCGCGGTTGATCGGCGCCCAATGGCCGCGGACGCTGCACGAACTGCCGATGCTGCAATCGCTAGCGGTGACGCCATCGGCGGGATGCTGGCACTGCGTCAGTGCAATCGGGCCATCGACCGCCTCGATAATCGCCGCGATGCTGACCTCGGCCGCCGGCCGGCAGAACTGAAAACCACCACCGGCGCCGCGCGACGCCGCCAGCAGCCCGGCGCGCGCCAGCGTGCCCATCAGCTTCGCCACCGTCGGCACCGGAATCCCCGTCACCAGCGCCACCTCGGGCGCAGACAGCCGGCGCTCGGGCGATTTGGCCGCCGCAGTCATCACGACAACCGCATAATCGGCAAGGTTGGTCAGCCGGATCATCAGCACCTTTCAGGGTGTGCAGCAAAACAGGACTAATTTCGTCCGGCTTATGTGGGGAGCATGGGGGGCAAGTCAAGCAAAGTGACTGTCGCACCCCCAAAAAAACGGCCCGGCGCGCCTGCAGGCGACCGGGCCGTAAAGGACGGATGATGAGGCGGCGTGGCCACGCGCCTGACGATCCCTGCGGGTCATGCCCGCTGCGTTAACGGCGGCGGACGCGACGGGGTTGCACGGCATCCCGGGAATTCAAGGTGAATCGAATTTGAAGAGCCTCCGGCGGGCAGGGACTTGTCCCTGCACCCATTAATTTGCGTTGGCGCATCAATCGCGGCGTCGGTTGTGCTGGCGCCGCGCCGAACTACCGGGTGCAGGGACAAGTCCCTGCCCGCCGGAGGCTCTTGCTCTATCGGACTTCAGGCCTTCTTCGCCGCAATCCACGCATCGACATTGGCCTCAAGCACGTCGAGCGGCACCGCGCCGTTGGTCAGCACGACATCGTGGAACGCCTTGATATCGAACTTGTCCCCAAGCGCCTTTTCGGCACGCGCGCGCAGTTCCGAAATCTTCAGACGGCCGATCATATAGGCGGTCGCCTGGCCGGGATACACGACGTAGCGCTCCATTGCCTTCTGGATGGCGCCCGGCGTCTCGGCGGTATTCGCCAGCGCATAGGCGACGGCGTCCTCGCGGCTCCATTTCTTGTAGTGGATGCCGCTATCGACAACCAGGCGCACCGCGCGGTGCAGTTCGAGCTGCAGGCGGCCGAAGTCGCTATACGGGTTGCGGTACTGGCCCATGTCCTTCGCCAGCTTCTCCGAATACAGCCCCCAGCCTTCCGAATAAGCGGTGTAACCGCCGAACTTGCGGAATGGCGGGATGTCCTTCAATTCGGTGGCGATGGCGAGCTGCAGGTGATGGCCGGGGATGCCCTCGTGATAGGCCAGCGCCTCGATCTCGGTCGTCGGCATGTCACCCATCTTGTAGAGGTTGACATAGTAGGTACCGGGCCGCGAGCCATCCTGCGACGGCGACTGGTAGAACGCCTTGCCTGCCGATTTTTCGCGGAACGCTTCGACCGCCTTGACCTTGAGCGCTGCCTTGGGAAGCGTGCCGAACCAGTTGGGCAGCTTGGCTTCGACTTCGCGGATGTCGGCGTTGGCGGTGGCGAGATATTCGGCGCGGCCGGCGTCGGTATCGGGCAGCAGGAACTTCGGATTGCCGCGCATTTCCTTGAAGAACGCCGGCAAGTCGCCCTTGAAACCGACTTCGCGCATGATGCCGCGCATTTCGTCATGGATGCGCGCGACCTGCTGCAGGCCGAGCTGGTGGACCTGTTCGGCGGTGATCGCGGTAGTGGTGTAGTTCGCCAGCCGCTCGTTGTAATAGGCGGCGCCGTCTTTGAAGCGCCAGACGCCGTCGATGGTGCCGGCCTTGGGTTCCTGCGCGTTCATCGCGGCGATGACACGTTCATAGACCGGCTTGACCGAGGTCAGCAATGCCGTGCGGCCGCTGGCGATAATCGCGTCCTTTTCGGCTTGCGGAATGTCGAGCTTGGCGACCTTTTCCTTGAGATCGGCATAGAGCGCCGAGTCCGGGCCGTTATCGAACGGTGCGCCTTTGATGATGTTCTGCGCGTCCGAAATGACGAACGGATAGACCCACTTCGGCGGCATCACGCCGTTTTTGGCGCGCTCGTTAGACACCGCAATGTTCTGGTCGAGCGCCGGGCCGATGCCCTTGAGCCGTTCGACATAGTCGAGCGCATCCTGCTTGGTATCGACGCGGTGGATGTTGATCAGAAACGCCGGATAATCGGCCTGCGCGCCGTTCATCTGGTCGAAGACATAGCCGTCGTGCCGAAATTTGAAGCCGCCGTCGCGGCGCGCCATCGTCTTTTCGAACAGTTCGTAGGACAGCTTGGCCTGCGGGTCGAGCTTGGCGCCGGCGAAACGCGTGCGCATGTCGGCGAGCCATTTCATGTCGAAGTCATGGTCGGCGACTTCGGCAGCATCGCTCATGTCGTCCCATTTGCCATAGTCGGTCTTTAGCCCGCGATATGCCGAGCGCATCGGCGAGCGCGCCAGTGCTGCCTTGTCATAATCGGCGAAGAAGGCGTTGAGCGCCGCCGACTGGTCGACTGCCGCCGTCGCGGCAACGGGCGCAGCGGGTGCGGCAGCGAGTGGTGCGGCGAGTACGGCAAGCGCCGAAACGGCGAGCAAGAAATGACGCGACACATGAGCCTCCAAAAAATTAACCTACACCGTGCATAAAAGTGGCTGCTGGTTTTGACCAGTCCCGAGCGGCCTGCCATGGTGATGTGATGTTTCGACTCTTGCGACCCCTGTTGTTCCTCCTCGATGCCGAACGCGCGCATCGGCTGACGCTCGCAGCGGTCGGCATGGGGATGGGCAAAACCGCCAAACCCGATGACCCGATGCTGTCGACAACGGTCGCCGGGCTGACCTTTCCCAATCCGGTCGGCATTGCCGCGGGCTTCGACAAGAACGCCGAAGTCCCCGATGACATGCTGCGGCTGGGCTTCGGGTTCGCCGAAGTCGGCACCGTTACTCCCGAGCCGCAGGACGGCAACCCGCGCCCGCGCATCTTCCGACTGCGCGAGGATGAGGCCGTCATCAACCGGCTCGGCTTCAACAACGAAGGGCTCGAGGCGGTGCGCGACCGGCTGGCAGCGCGCCACGGCCTTCCCGGCCAGGTCGGCGTCAATGTCGGCGCCAACAAGGACAGCGTGGACCGCATCCGCGACTATGCGACAGGCGTGCGCGGTATGGGGCGCTGGGCGAGCTATATCACCGTCAACATCTCCTCCCCCAATACGCCGGGGCTGCGCGCGCTGCAGGACCGCGCCGAGCTGACGCGGCTGGTTTCGGCGGTGATCGCCGCGCGCGGGCCGCTGCTGCTGCCGCTGTTCGTCAAGGTCGCGCCTGACCTGCAGCCCGAAGATGTCGCCGATATCGCCGATGTCATCACCGGTTCTGGGATCGACGGGCTGATCATTTCAAACACCACGCTGGCACGTGACGGTCTGACGAGCAGGAACGCCGATGAAGCCGGCGGCATGTCGGGCAAGCCACTGATGGAACGCTCGACGGCGATTTTGCGCGATTTCCGCCGCGCCACCGGCGGCAAGCTGCCGCTGATCGGCGTCGGCGGCATTTCCAGCGGCGCCGATGCCTATGCCAAAATCCGCGCCGGCGCGAGCCTCGTCCAGCTTTATACCGGGCTGGTCTACAAGGGTCCGGAATTGATTACCGATATCAAGCGCGACCTGGTGCGCCTGCTGCGACGTGATGGTTTCCGTCGCGTTTCCGAAGCGGTAGGGGTAGACAGCTGACGATACGACCGCCGCGCCGCGTTGCGCGCGGCCAACGACCGGGGGAACGTATGAAGGGTCCGATTTTGCTGGCGGCGCTGTTGTTGTCGGCGTGCGCGACGACACCTGTTGCCCCGCCTGCCTCGACTTCTGCTGCCACCCCGGTCGCCGGTGTATCCACCGCGATGGTTTCTGCCGCCGACTACCGTGCCGCCGAAGCCGGTGTCGCGATGCTGCGCGCCGGCGGTTCCGCATTCGACGCCAGTGCCGCGACCTTGCTGGCGCTGTCGGTGGTCGAGCCGCAATCCTCGGGCATCGGCGGCGGCGGGCTGCTGGTCTATCAACCCGCCAGCGGCGGCGTGCTGAGCTTCGACGGCCGCGAAACCGCACCGGCGTCGGCGACCCCGACAATGTTCCTCGGCGCTGACGGCAAGCCGCTCGCCGGCGGCGTCGCCAAGCCCGGCGGCAAGAGCGTCGGCGTCCCCGGCAACATCGCGATGCTGGCAATGGCACATGCCAAGCTCGGTACGCTACCCTGGGCCAAGCTGTTCGAACCGGCGATTGCATTGGCACGTGGCGGCTTCGTCATGTCGCCGCGCATGGCGGCGGGCGTCGCGGCGCAGGCGAAGAACCTGGCGCGCACCCGCGAAGGCGCGGCGCTATACCTGCTGCCCGATGGCAGCCCCAAACCGGTCGGCAGCCGCATCGTCAACGAACCGTTGGCGCGCACTCTGGAAGCCATTGCGGCTGCTGGCCCCAAGGCCTTCTACACCGGCCCGAATGCCGACGCGCTGGTCGCGGCGGTAACAACCTCGACGATGAACCCGTCGGGCATGACGCGCGCCGATGTCGCGGGCTACACCGCCAAGGCGCGGCCAGCAGTATGCGGCAAATACCGCAGCTACAAGATTTGCAGCATGGGGCCGCCGTCATCGGGCGGCATCGCGGTCATCCAGATTCTCGGCCAGCTCCAGCGCTTCGACCTCGCCGCATTGGGCGCCGACAACCCCGTCGCCTGGCACCTGCTCGCCGAAAGCGAGCGGCTGGCGTTTGCCGACCGCGCCGCGTTCGTCGGCGATCCCGACTTCGTGCAGGTGCCGACCGCCGGGCTGATTGACGCCGGCTATATCCGCAGCCGCGGCAACCTGATCAGCGCCACCGGCACGATGGCGACGGTCAGCGCCGGACGCCCGCGCGGTGCGCCGCCGCGCAAGGCCGGCACCAGCAACGAAGTGCCGTCGACATCGCACTTCTCCGCTGTCGACGCGCGCGGCAATGTTGCGTCACTGACCTCGACCGTCGAAGGCTCGTTCGGGTCGGGACTGATTTCGGGCGGCTTCGTGCTCAACAACGAACTCACCGATTTCGACTTCATCCCAGTGGTCGACGGCGTACCCGTCGCCAACCGCGTCGAGCCCGGCAAACGCCCGCGCTCGTCGATGACACCGACCATCGTCTATGATGACAAGGGTCACGTGCTGCTGTCTATCGGCGCCGCGGGTGGCCCGACGATTCCGGCGCAGGTGGCGAAATCGATCATCGCGGTACTCGACTGGAAAAGACCGGTGCAGGACGCAATCGCGCTGCCGGTGATGATGGTGTTCGATAACCGGCTGATCATCGAATCGAGCCCGCAGGGCGCGCCGCTGGCGGCGATGATCCCGCAGCTCAAGGCGCTCGGTCATAGCGAGATTACCGTGACGTCCTTGCCGTACAAGGCGAACGGCATCGAACGCGTCGCCGGCGGTTGGCGCGGCGGCGCTGACCCGCGTAGCGAAGGCGTCGCGCTCGGGCTATAAGCAGCCGATAACAATAATTGCGGGAGCGACGGCATGCTGACCTCGGCCGAAAAGTGCGCGAACTGGCCCAATCTGGTCACGATGTTCTTCGATCAGGCCGAACGGCTTGGCGACGCGGTGATGCTGGCGCACAAGCACGAAGGCGCCTGGGTGCCGATTTCGTGGCGGCAGGCCGCCGAGACTGTGTCGAGCCTCGCCGCCGGCCTGCGCGGCATTGGTATCAAGCCCGGCGACCGCGTCATGCTGGTCAGCGAAAACCGCCCCGAATGGTGCCTCGCCGACATCGCCATCATGGCGGCGGGCGCGGTGACGGTGCCGACCTACATCACCAACACCGAATCCGACCATCTCCACGTCCTCGATGACAGTGGCGCCGTCGCGGCGATCGTCTCGACCACCAAGCTCGCCAAGACCTTGCTCGCCGCGGTCTACCGCTCAAAGGAATGCCGAACCGTCATCGGCATCGAGGCACTGCGCATCGGTCAGGAAAGCGGCGCGACGCTGCACCAGTGGCAGACGCTGATTGCCGAAAACCCCGCCAATGTCGCGGCAACGCGCGCCGCACAAACCGCCAAGCGCGGCGACCTCGCCTGCCTGATCTATACCTCGGGCACCGGCGGCGCGCCGCGCGGCGTCCGCCAGCACCACGGCGCCATCCTGTGCAATGTCGCCAGCGCCATCCGCGTCATTGCCGAAGACTTCCCGCCCGACCCCGACAGCTTCTTGTCGTTCCTGCCGCTGAGCCACGCCTATGAACACACCTGCGGCCAGTTCGTGCCGATCGGGCTCGGCGCCAGCATCTATTACGCCGAGGGCCTCGAAAAGCTCGCCGCCAACATGGAGGAGGTCAAGCCGACGCTGATGGTGGTCGTGCCGCGGCTATTCGAAGTGCTGCGCGCGCGCATCGTCAAGACCATCGAAAAGCAGGGCGGCATCGCTGTCGTGATGTTCAACCAGGCGATGCGGCTCGGCCGCAAGCGCTACGAGAACCAGGGGCTGCCGTTCTGGGAGCGGCCGTTCGACGCGCTGCTCGACAAGACCGTGCGCCACAAGGTCCAGCAGCGCTTCGGCGGCAACCTCAAGGCGCTGGTGTCGGGCGGCGCGCCGCTCAACCCCGAAGTCGGGCTGTTCTTCGAATCGCTCGGCATCAAGCTGCTGCAGGGCTACGGCCAGACCGAAGCCGCGCCGCTAATTTCGTGCAACCGCCCGAGCCGCCGCATCAAGATCCACACCGTCGGCCCGGCACTCGACGGCGTCGAGGTCAAGATTGCCGCCGACGGCGAAATCCTGGTGCGCGGCGAGCTCGTCATGCACGGCTATTGGCAGAACGAGGAGGACACCGCCAAGGTCCTGCAGGACGGCTGGCTGCTGACCGGTGACATCGGCCATATCGACGAAGACGGCCACATCGTCATCACCGACCGCAAGAAGGACATCATCGTCAACGACAAGGGCGACAATGTCGCGCCGCAGCGCGTCGAAGGCATGCTGACGCTGCAGACCGAAATCGTCCAGGCGATGGTCTATGGCGACCGCCGGCCGTATCTGGTCGGCGTCGTCGTCCCCGATCCCGAATGGGCGATGAGCTGGGCGCGCGAAAAGGGCATGCCCACCGACCCCGCCAAACTGAAAGACGAACCCGAATTCCGCAGCGCGCTGATGGCCGCCGTCGACCGCGTCAACGCCAATGTCGCGACAGTCGAAAAAGTCCGCCGCGTCATCATCGCCGACGCACCCTTCACGGTGGAAAACCTGCAGATGACGCCGAGCCTCAAGATCCGCCGGCACGTGCTCAAGCAGATTTACGCCGAGCGGCTCGACAAGCTGTACGGCTAAGAGAAGGACCTCCGGCGGGCAGGCCTGAGGCCTGCACCCATTTGAAGAGCGCATAACAATCGGGTGCAGGCCTCAGGCCTGCCCGCCGGAGGCCCTTAAACTCTCGACTATTCGGCGCTCGCTAACCCCGCACCCAGTCGATACCCAGCGGCTCGCGGAAGGCGAAGCGCTGCAGGTGGCTGGCGACCACGGCCTCGATGCTTTCGAGCGTCGTCGCGTCGGGTGCCGCCACCGTCACCGTCAACGCGTCGGTGGCAGCGGCAAAATGCGCCGCCGCCACCTCGAAATTGACCCGGCCGCGCACTGCATCGAACTCGGTCTCCAGCTTGTGCGACCAATGCTTGCACAGCTGCTGGAGGTATTTCGAGCCGTTGGGCGTGGCGATGACCGCGACAGCCTCCGCCACGGCTCAGGCCTTTTCGATTTCGAGCGCCGCGGCATCGAGCGCCGCGGCAATCTTCGCCGCCTGTGCCGCGTTCAACCCGCCGCGTCCGAGCCGCAAGCGCAGCGCGAACTTGAGGTTGGCCATCGCGCGCAGCACCTGCGGCCCGAAGTCGGCCGGGTTGCCGGCGTTGGCGATGCGGTCATAGATCGCCTCGACCGTTGCGGCGTTTTCGGCGAGGTGAGCGGTGCCGGCGTCGGTGATCGTGTACTGGCGCTTGGTGCCTTCGGTGACCGCGCTGGTGACGAGGCCGAGTTCTTCGAGCATCGTCAGCGTCGGATAGACGACGCCGGGCGATGGCGCATAGGCGCCGCCCAGCCGCGCCTCGATCTCGCGGATCAGCTCATAGCCATGCCGCGGCGCCTCGGCGATCAGCGCCAGCACCAGCAAGCGCAAATCGCCGTGCTGGAACATCCGCCCCGAACGCCCGTGGCGCCCCATGCGCCCACGCAGGCCTTCGCCGCCGTCACCCTCGCCGAAATGATGACGGCCACGACCGCCCTTCCAATGATGAAACATATTTAGACTCCATTTTGATATATCGATAATTCGATGTACCCGATATATCTAAACTGTATTCCGATACAAGGGGCCGGGCCGGAAATTTTTTACAGGCTCCGCCACAACGCCCGCCTTTGCTGCCACGGCGTAATGATTTGCGTTGCCGCCCCAGGCCTGGCAAGCCAGGGCCATGCGGCGGGCCTATTTCCATGCAAGCGGGGCGGCACTCGCCGCGGCTGACGCCAATGCGGTGTTCGGTGAGTTGGCCGACGGGCTATCCGCGACCTTTGCGCTCGAGCCTGCCCAGCGCGGTGCATGGCAGTTTGAAATCGCGCATCTGCAAACGATTGGCGCAGCCCTGCCCGAAGCGCAAATTTTCATCGAGTTTGCCATTCCGCGCATGGGGCGGCGTGCTGATGCCGTCATCGTCGTTGGTGGCCTGATCTTCGTGCTCGAATACAAGGTTGGCGAAACAGGCTTTCCGCGCCACGCGATCGAGCAAGTCCATGGCTATGCGCTCGACCTCAAGAACTTCCACGTCACCAGCCACGACAAGACCATCGTGCCGCTGCTGATTGCGACCAAGGCTTCGCCACAGCAACTGGGCTTCGGGTTCTGGGCGCCAGACCGCGTGCATACGCCGATCTGTGTTAGCGCCGACGACGTGTTGCCGACGATTAAGCGCATGCTTGCCGCGGGCGATGCCATACCTTTCGATGCGCTCAATTGGGCCGCCGGCGGCTACCGCCCGACGCCGAGCATCATCGAAGCCGCCGAGGCGTTGTACCGCGGCCATGACGTCGCCGAAATCTCGCGCTCGGAAGCTGGCGCCGAGAATCTGACGCTAACCGCGACGGCGATTGAAGCGGTGGTCGAAGCCATGCGCGCCAGTGGCGGCAAGGCGATCTGCTTCGTCACCGGCGTCCCCGGTGCCGGCAAAACGCTCGCCGGGCTCAACATCGCCTGTGGCCGAATGGCCCGCGATATCGGCGAGGATGCGACCTATCTGTCGGGCAATGGCCCGCTGGTCGATGTGCTGCGCGAAGCGCTGCGGCGCGATCACCAGCACCGTAAGGGCCGTGCCAATCCCGGCGACAGCGATGCCCGGCACCTTGCCGCCCGCTCCCCCGACAAGTTCGTGCAGAACGTCCACCATTTCCGCGACGAATATCTCGCTCCCGATCAAGTTCCGTCCGAACATGTCGTGGTTTTCGATGAGGCGCAGCGCGCTTGGGACCGCACTGCCACCGCACGCTTCATGCAGACCAAACGCGGGCTGCCCGATTTCGACCAGTCCGAGCCGGCGTTTCTGTTGTCGGTGATGGACCGCCGTCCCGATTGGTGCGTCGTCGTATGCCTGATCGGCGAGGGTCAGGAAATCAACCGCGGCGAAGCCGGTATCGGCGAATGGCTGCGCGCGCTACAGGGCGACTTGCGCCACTGGCAAATATTCCTGCCGCCGCATTTGCTGGGGCCGACCGGTGGCATCGATGGCGCGATGCGCTGGCACCTTGAACAACGCGCGCAGCCCCCTGAGCCGGCGCTGCATCTGGCCGTGTCGATCCGCTCATTCCGTGCGGAAACGGTTTCAGCCTATGTTGGCGCGCTGCTTGGGCCGGAGGCTTCAGCGGCGCGCGCGGTTCTGCCCGACGCCGGCCAGTTCCCGATTCTGCGGACGCGCGACCTTGGTGCGGCACGGCGCTGGCTGCGCGGGCAGCGCCGCGCCACCGAACGTGCCGGTCTGCTGGCGTCGTCGAATGCCCTGCGGCTCAAACCCGAAGGCATTTTCGTCAAGAACGAACTCGATGTCTGCAACTGGTTCCTCAACGAAACCGCCGACGTGCGCTCATCGAACGCGCTCGAGGACGCCGCGACCGAATTTGCCGTGCAGGGCCTTGAGCTCGATTGGACCTGCGTCGCGTGGGACCTCAACCTTCGCCGTGATGACACCGACGCTTGGCAAGCCCGCGATTTCCGCGGCACCAAATGGCAGATGATCCGCGCCGGCGACGACGCCATCGGCCGCGCCGAGTATGTCCGCAACGCCTACCGCGTGCTCCTTACTCGCGCCCGCCAAGGCATGGTGATCTTCGTGCCGCGCGGCGATGCCGAAGATGCGACGCGGCCACCGGCCGAATATGACGCGGTCGATAGCTGGCTGGCCGACTGCGGCATCCCCGAACTGCGGCTTGGCTAGGCCGGTTCAGGCCGAGGGCGTGAACGCCTGCGAGATCTCGCGCGCCACCGGCAGCGCCTCGAAACGCGCGGCGAGGTCGGTCAGCGCCGGATAGGCGGTCATGTCGATCAGGCCGGGGTGGGCGTCGGCGATGAAGCGCAGCACCACGCACACCGCGATGTCGGCGTGGCCGAGCCCGGGGCCGAACCACCAGGCGCCGGTGTGCATGACGCGCTCGTCCTCCAGCACCTGCAGCACCGCGTCGATCTGCGCGCGACAGCGGCTGACCCACAGGTCGGAGCGTTGCTCGTGGAAGCGCAGTTCATAGAACAGGCTGACCGCCTTTTCCGCCATGCCGGTGGCGAGCGTGGCCACACGCAGCGCGCGGTGACGCGCCGGCTCTTGCCGCGGGAAAAGCGCGCGCCCCGGTGGCACCTGCCCGTCGAGATAATCGAGGATGCTGGCGCTATCGATCAGCGCGGTGCCGTCACCCAGCACCAGCGTCGGAACGCGCAGCAGCGGGTTGTACGGCCGGATCTTCTCGAAATCGCCGAACACCGACCAGGGCTTGTGGTCGAACGGCAGCTCGTATAGCCGCAGTGCGATGCCAACGCGCCGCACGAACGGCGAGTCATACTGGCCGATCAGCTGCAGCATCAGCTCAGCCAGCCGCGCCGCGTCGCATGACGTGACAGCAACAGCATCGCGATGCCGGCCACGAAGATAAACAGCGGAAACGCCGCCGCCGACAAGCCCATCACCGCGAGCAGCGGCGTTGCCATGAAGGTCCAGCCGAACTGCACCGCGATACCGATCAGCGAGATGAAGAACAGCAGCAACGCCCAACGTCGGCGCAACAACAGCCCGACCGCGCCAGCCAGCGCCGACCAGACCGCAACCGCATAGGCGCCGATTACCCACTTGGGCATCAGCATCCAGATATCGCGTTGCGCCTGCGACAGCTTCGCCAGATCGTCAGCCGTCATGCTGACCTGCGAATAATAGGCGTAGCATCCCGCCAGCGCCCACAGCAGCGCTGCGCCGCTCGCCCACCAATACCACTTCGGCGCTTTATGCATGTCAGCCTCCCCGCGCGATTAAGCGGGGATACTACAGCAGGACAGCAAAGTTGGAAGAGCCTCCGGCGGGCAGGCGTGACGCCTGCACCCGATTGAAGAGCGCCAAACTACAGGGTGCAGGGGTAACCCCCTGCCTTATTCCCACTCGATCGTGCCCGGCGGTTTCGATGTATAGTCGTAGACGACGCGGTTGATGCCCTTGACCTCGTTGACGATGCGCGTCGCGACGGCGCTGAGGAAGGCGCTGTCGAACGGATAGACGTCAGCGGTCATGCCATCGACCGAGGTGACGGCGCGCAGGGCGCAGACGTTGTCGTAGGTGCGGCCGTCGCCCATGACGCCGACGGTCTTGACCGGCAGCAGCACCGCGAACGCCTGCCAGATCGCGTCGTACAGCCCGGCCTTGCGGATTTCGTCGAGGTAGATGGTGTCGGCCTTGCGCAGCACGTCGCACTTTTCCTTGGTGACCTCGCCTGGGATGCGGATGGCGAGGCCGGGACCGGGGAACGGGTGGCGGCCGACGAACGCCTGCGGCAGCCCGAGTTCACGGCCCAGTGCGCGGACTTCGTCCTTGAACAGCTCGCGCAGCGGTTCGACCAGCTTCATGTTCATGCGCTCGGGCAGCCCGCCGACGTTGTGGTGGCTTTTGATGGTGACGCTCGGCCCGCCGGTGAACGACACGCTTTCGATGACATCGGGATACAGCGTGCCCTGCGCCAGGAAGCCGGCGCCGCCGATCTTCTTCGCCTCGGCCTCGAACACGTCGATGAAGGTTTTGCCGATGAACTTGCGCTTGGCCTCGGGGTCGCTGACGCCGGCCAGCCCGCCGAGGAAGGCTTCTGAGGCGTCCACATGGACCAGCGGGATGTGGTAATGCTCGCGGAACAGCGTCACGACTTCGGTGGCTTCGTTGGCGCGCATCAGGCCATGGTCGACAAACACGCAGGTCAGCTGGTCGCCGATGGCTTCGTGGATGAGCACCGCCGCGACCGCCGAATCGACGCCGCCAGACAGGCCACAGATGACCTTGCCGTCGCCGACCTGCTTGCGGATGTCGGCAATCTTCGCATCGCGGTAGCCGGCCATCGTCCAGCTCCGCGAACAGCCCGCGACGTTATGGACAAAGTTCGCCAGCAGCTTGCCGCCGTCGGGGGTGTGATAGACTTCGGGGTGGAACTGGACGCCGTAGTAGCGGCGGTCGTCATCGGCGATGGCGGCGAACGGTGCGCCATCGGACTTGCCGACGCTGCGGAAGCCCGCGGGGATCGCGTCGATGCGGTCGCCGTGGCTCATCCACACCTGGTGGCGTTCGCCCTTGGCCCAGACGCCGTCGAACAGCTTGCAGTCATCGACGATCTCGAGGAAGGCGCGGCCGAATTCACGGTGGTCCGACGGCGCGACATTGCCGCCGAGCTGCGCGCACAGCGCCTGTTCGCCGTAGCAAATGCCGAGCACGGGCACTCCGGCTTCGAAGACGGCTTGCGGGGCGCGCGGGGACGCCGCTTCGCTGACCGATGCAGGACTGCCCGACAGGATGATGCCCTTGGGCGCCAGCCGCGCGACAGCTTCGGCGCCGCTGCTGAACGGGACGATCTCGCAATAGACGCCGGCCTCGCGGATGCGGCGCGCAATCAGCTGCGTGACCTGACTACCGAAATCGAGAATCAGAATCGATTCGCCGGGTGTGACCGTCACTTTAAGCCTCCGCTGTTGCGAGTGCGCGGGACTAGGCGAAGTGCGGCCTGCTGTCCAGTATTGCGCGCCGGTGCCGAGCGTCAGCCGAGCTGGACGCCAGTGACCTGACCATAGCTCGCGGTGCAGGTGAACGCGGCGCGATTGACCGGCTGGCCGTTGTTCGGGTTGATTTCCAGCGTGCCGCGGATGACGGCATTGGCCTGTGCGCCGGTGATCGAATCGATCGAAACGGTGCGCGCAAAGCCGCCGTAGTTCTGCGCGGTGCGTTCGGCGGCACGCGCACACATTTCGGCCTGCGCGCCCGCCGCCGTCTGATCGGGCTGGGCAGGCTGCACCGGATAGGCCTGTGCAACCGGCTGTGCGGGATAGACCGGCGTATAGGCCGGCTGCGGCGCGACGACGGTCTTGGGCTTGCTCGCCGACGCAATTGCCGCGATGAAACCAAGCGCCACCGCGGTGCCGACAACCGCACCGAAGACGTTGCCGTTGTTGTTGTAGCCGCAGTTATAGCAGCCGCGCGGGCCGCCATAATAACCGCCGTGATAGCCACCGTAGTAACCACCGGCGGCGACCGGCGCCGCCGCAAGCGCACCCGAAACCGCGAGCGCCAGCGAAACCCGAGCTGCAACAGACTTGAACGACATCCCACTCACTCCACGGACGACAATCGACCGACACGCTGCCTATAGCGCAAAATAGCTATACGCGCGATGAACCGTGCAAAATCGTCTGCGAACGCCGTTCAACCAGCAATCGCCTCCAGCGCGGCGCGGTACGCGGCATCGACCGGCACCGGCCGCCGCGTCACCCGGTCGACATAGACGTGGACGAAGAACCCCTCCGCCGCCGGCGCGTCATGATCGGCAGTGAACAGCCCGATCTCATAGCGCACGCTCGACGTGCCGAGCTTTGCAACGCGAATGCCCGCCTCGATGGTCTCCGGAAATGCCACCGCACGTGCATATCGACAGCCGGTTTCGACGACGAGGCCGATGGTCTTGCCGTTGATGATATCGAGCACGCCGGCGTTGATCAGATAGGCGTTCACCGCTGTATCGAACCAGCTGTAGTAAACCGTGTTGTTGACGTGCCCGTATACGTCATTATCGAGCCAGCGCGTCTGGATCGGCGTAAAATGGCGATAGGCGTCGCGCGTGCGCATGGGGGTGCGTTCAGTCATAATTTTGAACACTAGTGCGAAAGACGCAGGCTGATAAGGGCCTCCGGCGGGCAGGCCTCAGGCCTGCCCGCCGGAGGCCCTTCAATAAAAAAGGGCCGCAAGCTTGCGCCTGCGGCCCTGTTCTTATCGGTCAGTCGAAGCTCAGGCGTCGTCGCCGTCGGCGTCGCTGAACACCGGGCCGCTGTCCTGGCCCTTGGCGCTGGTGTCGCGGTCGACGAATTCGACGATGGCCATCGGCGTCGCGTCCGAGCGGCGGATGCCGGCCTTGACGATGCGGATGTAGCCGCCCTGGCGTTCGGCGTAGCGCGTCGCGATGACGTCGAACAGCTTGACCAGCTGTGCGTCGTCCTGCAGGCGGGCATGCGCGAGGCGGCGGTTCGACAGGCCGCCGGTCTTGGCGAGCGTGACGAGCTTTTCGACGTAGGGGCGAATTTCGCGTGCCTTGGGCAGCGTGGTGGTGATCTGCTCGTGCTTGATCAGCGATGCGGCCATGTTGCGGAACATGGCGAGGCGGTGGCTGGTCGTGCGACCGAGTTTACGATGGGCATTACCGTGACGCATTTTTCTTCTCCGTTCGTTCGGGGGCCGTGCGAGGTACCCCGGAGCTGGCCTTTGGTTCCCCCAGGCCGTGAAAGGGGGGTGTTAAACTTGGTTCTCGGCAGGCTGGGCCGCGGCAAAGCCGCGTCCCCGTCGGACGGGTTGGCCTGAAATAGGCCACCCGCCGGCCGAGCTTGCGCGAGTCGGGCGCTAAGTCGGAAATCGCAAGAGCAATTTCCGACTTAGTGCCGCGCCGCGCGGCGCTTAGTACTCCTGTTCGAGCTTCTTCGCCATTTCCTCGATGTTCTCCGGCGGCCAGCCGGGGATTTCCATGCCGAGGCGCAGGTTCATCGCCGACAGCACTTCCTTGATCTCGTTCAGCGACTTGCGACCGAAGTTCGGGGTGCGCAGCATTTCGCTTTCGGTCTTCTGGACCAGATCGCCGATGTAGATGATGTTGTCGTTCTTCAGGCAGTTCGCCGAACGCACCGACAGTTCCAGCTCGTCGACCTTCTTGAGCAGGTGACGGTTGAGTGCGGCGGTGTCATCGACTTCGACCGGGCCAGCAGCGTGCTGGACGGCACTGACGGCGGTCGGCTCGTCGAAGTTGACGAACAGCTGGAGCTGGTCCTGCAGGATGCGCGCGGCATAGGCCAGTGCATCGTCGGGGGTCAGCGTGCCGTCGGTTTCAACGTTGAGCGTCAGCTTGTCGTAGTCGAGTTCCTGACCGACGCGGGTGTTTTCGACCTTGTACGCCACCTGGCGCACCGGCGAATACAGCGCATCGACGGGCACGAGGCCGATCGGCGCATCGACAGGGCGGTTGTCGGCGGCGGGGACATAGCCCTTGCCGGCCGCGACGAACAATTCCATGTTGAGCGTCGCGCCTTCGTCGAGCGTGCAGATCACCAGGTCGGGGTTCATGATTTCCATGTCGCCGGTAACCTGAATCTGGCCGGCGGTAACCACGCTCGGGCCAGTCGCGGCAAGGTTGAGGCGCTTGACCTGATCGCCCTGCATGCGGATCGCGACCTGCTTGATGTTGAGCACGATGTCGGTGACATCTTCGCGCACACCGGCGAGCGACGAGAATTCATGCAGCACGCCATCGATCTTGATGGCGGTCACGGCAGCACCCTGCAGCGACGAGAGCAGCACGCGGCGCAATGCGTTGCCGAGCGTCAGGCCAAAGCCACGCTCGAGCGGCTCGGCAACAAAGATTGCCTTGCGCTTGGTATCGGTGCCGGCGCGGACGTCGAGCTTGTTCGGCTTCTTGAGTTCAGTCCAGTTCTTTGCGATCACTGCCACAGCTTCACCTCGGTATTGGGAGGCGCATCGTCATGCGCACTCCGACAAATTGAAATCGCCGGATGCATCCGGCGACGGTGGCGCGTCAGACGCGGCGACGCTTCGGCGGGCGCACACCGTTGTGCGGGATCGGCGTCACATCGCGAATTGCGGTGATCTGGAACCCGACAGCCTGCAGCGCGCGCAGTGCCGATTCACGGCCCGAACCGGGGCCGCGGACTTCGACTTCGAGCGTCCGGACGCCATGTTCGGCGGCCTTCTTGCCGGCATCTTCGGCGGCCATCTGCGCCGCGTACGGCGTCGATTTACGGCTGCCCTTGAACCCCATCGTACCGGCGCTCGACCAGGCAATCGCGTTGCCCTGGGCGTCGGTGATGGTGATCATCGTGTTGTTGAAGCTGGCGTTGACGTGTGCAACGCCGCTGGTGATGTTCTTGCGCTCGCGGCGCTTGATACGTGCTGGTTCGCGTGCCATCGAAAAATCCTGACTTAAGCCGAAAAAATGAAGTTGTGAGCGCTGACGCGCTTACTTCTTCTTGCCGGCGATCGGCTTGGCCTTGCCCTTGCGGGTGCGGGCGTTGGTGTGGGTGCGCTGGCCGCGGACGGGCAGGCCACGACGGTGGCGCAGGCCGCGGTAGCAGGCCAGATCCATCAGACGCTTGATGTTCATCGCGGTCTGGCGACGCAGATCGCCTTCGACGGTGAAGTCGCGGTCGATCATCTCGCGGATCGCCAGCACTTCGGCGTCGGTGAGGTCCTGGACGCGGCGCTCACGCGGCATCTCGAGCTTCTCGACGATCGACAGCGCCTTGGTCCGGCCAATGCCATGAATGTAAGTCAGCGCGATTTCTACGCGCTTGTTGGTCGGGATATTAACACCCGCGATACGTGCCACAGATTTTTCTCCTGCTCCACGGGACGCGAGGGCAGGCGTCCCATCTCAAAGCTTAAACCGAGCGCCAATAAGGCACCCGGCGTGTGAATTCCGTTTGTTCGGAATTGCGCGTGCTAGTGGGCAATTCCGTCCGTGTCAAGTCGCAATGACGGGGCTTGCCGCACGGCCCGTCGCAGCGCCGTCAAACCAGCGACAACCCCCCGTCGACGCGCAGCACCTGCCCCGTGGTATAGGTCGCCTGCATCAGGTGCAGATAGGTCAGCGCAATCTCCGCGGGCTCGCCCATGCGCGGCAGCGGGGTGTTCGCCGTCATCTGGGCGATTCGCGTCGCGCGCTGGTCGGCCGGGATGAAGTCCCAGGCCGGCGTGGCGATGGCGCCGGGGCAAACTGCGTTGACGCGAATGGGCGCGAGATCGACGGCAAGGCTGCGCGCCAGATGCTCGATCGCGCCGAGCATCGCACTGGTCACCGCGCGACCCTTGACCGGGCGCTGCGCCATGCTGCCGTCGGTCAGCGTGATCGACCCGTCGGCAGCAAGCGTGCCGAGCGAATGCTTGACGCAGGCGAGTGCGCCCCAGAAGCGGATGCCAAACACTGCGCGCGCGGCATCGAGATCAAGGCTGGCGATGCTGCCGCTGCCAGCCGCCGACCAGTCGCCGGCACTGTAGACGAGATGATCGAGCGCGCCGACCTGCGCAAAGAACGCGGCAACCGCAGCTTCATCCGACACATCGAGCGCCTGACCGCTGGCCCCGGCGCCAAGCTTAGCGCATGCGGCATCGACCTGTTCCTGGCGGCGAGATGCAATGATGACGTAAGCGCCGGCAGCCAGCGCTGCCGTGGCGACACCGAAGCCGATGCCTGACGAGCCGCCGATAATCACGATGCGTTTGCCTGCGAGTTCAGCCATCGCCGCCTCCCCGTGCCGCGTTACTTGTCGAGCACCGCATCAATTGCGGCAGCAACGTCGTCCATGCTCGCCATGCCATCGACGCGGGTCACCAGCTGGCGCTCGTCATAGTACGGCAGGATCGGCGCGGTTTTGGCGCGATATTCAGCCATGCGGGCGCGCACGGTTTCGGCATTGTCGTCGGGCCGGCGCTTGAACTCGTGGCCGCCGCAGACGTCGCAGGTACCGGCAACCTTGGGCTGCTTGTGGCGGTCGTGATAGCCTTCGCCGCAGGTGGCGCAGGTGAAGCGACCGGTAACGCGGTCGACCAGCAGGTCTTCGTCGACGGCGAGTTCGATGACGTGATCGAGGTTGAGGCGCTTCGCTACCAGCATCGCGTCGAGCGCCTGCGCCTGACCGAGCGTGCGCGGATAACCATCAAGGATGAAGCCGGGGTGATCGGCACCAACATCGAGCTGCTCGGCGATGAGTCCGCTGACGACTTCGTCGGGCATCAACGCACCGGCATCCATCACCGCCTTGGCCTGCACACCGAGCGCACTGCCCGATTTGACTGCAGCGCGCAGCATGTCACCGGTGGAAAGCTGCACCATGCCACGCGCGGCGGTCAGCCGTGCAGCCTGGGTACCCTTTCCTGCGCCGGGAGGTCCGAGCAGGATGATGATCTTCAACGGCGGTTACCCCTCAGCTTCGCCTTCTTGATGAGGCCCTGGTATTGGTGCGCAAGCAGATGGCTCTGGATCTGCGCGACGGTATCCATCGTCACGTTGACGACGATCAGCAGCGAGGTGCCGCCGAAATAGAAGGGAATCGACATCTTCGAGATCAGGAACTCAGGCAGCAGGCAGATGAGCGTCAGATACGCCGCGCCAACCACGGTAATCCGCGTCAGCACGTAGTCGAGATACTCCATCGTCTTGGCGCCGGGCCGGATGCCGGGCACGAAGCCGCCATGCTTCTTGAGATTGTCCGCGGTTTCTTCGGGGTTGAACACCACCGCAGTGTAGAAGAAGCTGAAGAAGATGATGCCGGCCGCATAGAGCGCCATGTACAGCGGCGCGCCGTGCTGCAGCGCAGTGGTGACGGTCAGTAGCCAATCCGGCCCCTTGCCCGACTGGCCGGCGAACTGCGCGATGGTCAGCGGCATCAGCAGCAGCGACGATGCGAAAATCGGCGGAATGACACCGGCGGTGTTGATCTTCAGCGGCAGATGCGAGCTGTCGCCCTGGAACATCTGGTTGCCGGCCTGACGCTTGGGATACTGGATCAGGATGCGGCGCTGTGCACGCTCCATCAGGCAGATGAACGCCACCGTGGCGAGCGCAATGATCGCCACCAGCAGGATGAACGGCGCCGACAGCGCGCCGGTGCGCGTCTGTTCGAACAGCTGGCCGATAGCGGTCGGCATGTGCGCGACGATGCCGGCCATGATGATCAGCGAAACGCCGTTGCCGATGCCGCGACTAGTGATCTGTTCACCCAGCCACATCAGGAACATCGTGCCGCCAATCAGGCTGATGACGGTGGTGATGCGGAAGAAATAGCCCGGATCGATGACCGCCGACAGGCCTTGGTCAGCGCCCCAGCTTTCAAGCCCGACGGCAATCGAATAGCCTTGGATCGCGGTCAGCAGCACGGTGCCGTAGCGCGTGTACTGGTTGAGCTTCTTGCGGCCCGACTCGCCTTCCTTCTTGATCGACGCCAGCGACGGCACCAGCGACGTCATCAGCTGGATGATGATCGAGGCGGTAATGTACGGCGTCACGCCAAGCGCGATCAGCGACATGCGCGACAGCGCGCCGCCCGAGAACATGTTGAAAAAGTCGAGCACGCCGCCCTTGGTGCTCGCAAACAGCGAGCCCAGCGCCGTCGGGTCGATCCCGGGCAGCGGCACGAACGACAACAGGCGGAACACGATCAGCGCGCCGAGTGTGAACCACAGGCGCTTCTTGAGCTCGGTTGCTTTGGAAAAGTTGGCGAGGCTGAGGTTGCCCGCCATTTGCTGCGCTGCAGACGCCATGTTCGCTTTACCCAATCAAATCGATGACGCTTGGAGTGCCATCCCAATACGCTGCCCGAATACGCGAGAGGCCCCGTGTCGCGTCTAGATAGGGACGCATTGCGTCAATGGCTATGCCTTAAACGACAAAACCCGCGCGGCCAGTTGGCGGCGCGGGTCTGTCAGGATCAGGCGTTGCGCGGCTTGCGTTCGACCACCGGCTTGACGACCGGCAGTTCGATGCTGCCACCGGCGGCTTCAACCGCGGCACGCGCCGACTTGGTGACGCCGGCGAGCTTGAGGTTGAGCTTGGCGGTCAGCGCGCCCTTGCCGAGCAGGCGGACGCCTTCGCGGGCATGGCTGATGACACCGGCGGCAACCAGCGCGGCACCGTCGAGGCTGTCGCCAGCCTTGATCTTGCCGGCATCGACGGCCTTCTGCAGCGTCACGAGGTTGACCTCGGCGTATTCAACACGCAGCGCGTTGTTGAAGCCACGCTTCGGGATACGCATGTGGAGCGGCATCTGGCCACCTTCGAAGCCCTTGATGGCCACGCCCGAGCGTGACTTCTGGCCCTTTTGACCACGGCCGGCGGTCTTGCCGACGCCCGAACCGATACCGCGGCCAACGCGGACGCGTGACTTGCGGGCACCGGCATTATCGTGAAGATCGTTGAGTTTCATGGTCTTTGCACTCGCTTTCGCTGTGGACGCGCACCGGCCCAGGGCCGGAGACTGATGGGAGGATGGCCGAAACGCCTCAGGCGTTTTCGACCTTCACAAGGTGGCTGACCTTGCGGATCATACCACGCACCGACGGCGTGTCTTCGAGTTCACGCGTGCGATGCATCTTGTTGAGACCCAGGCCGACCAGGGTTGCTTCCTGATCGGGCTGGCGGCGGATCGGCGAACCGATCTGGGTGACTTTGAGCGTGCTCATGGTGTGTGTCCTTAAGCCACGATCGCTTCGGCGTCGACTTCGGCGGTACGTGCCGAAAGATCGCCGCGACGCGACAGCAGATCGGCAATCTTCTTGCCACGGCGCTGCGCCACCGACTTCGGCGACGTCTGTTCGCCAAGCGCGGCAAACGTTGCGCGGATCATGTTGTACGGGTTGTTGGTGCCGACCGACTTGGTCACCACGTCGGCAACGCCAAGGCTTTCGAACACGGCGCGCATCGGACCACCGGCGATGATGCCGGTACCCTGCGTCGCCGAGCGCACATAGACCTTGCCGGCGCCGAAATGGCCACGGCCATCATGGTGCAGCGTGCGGCCATCGCGCAGCGGCACGCGGATCATCGCCTTCTTGGCAGCAGCCGTCGCCTTGGCGATGGCTTCGGGCACTTCGCGCGCCTTGCCATGACCGAAGCCGACCCGACCCTTGCCGTCGCCGACGACGACGAGTGCCGCAAAACCGAAGCGCTTGCCGCCCTTGACGGTCTTCGAAACGCGGTTGATGTGGACGAGCTTTTCGACCAGTTCTTCGCCGCCTTCGATGCCGCCGGCCTGCGGGCCGCCACGGCCGCCACGCTGGTTGCGATCACGATCGCCGCCACCACGGCCACGACCGCCACCGGGACCACCAGGGCCGTTGCGGTTACCGCCAGGACCAGCGCCGGGGCCGTTACGAGGTTCGACTGCCATCTCTTAAAACTCCAAACCGGCTTCGCGGGCGCCTTCGGCCAAAGCCTTGACGCGACCGTGGAACAGGAAGCCGCCGCGATCGAACACGACGGTGGTGACACCGGCGGCCTTGGCGCGTTCGGCCAGACGCTTGCCGACTTCGTTCGCGGCCGTCGTGGTCGCGCCGGTCGTGCCGCGCACGTCCTTTTCGAGCGTCGAGGCCGAAGCCACCGTCACGCCGGCGGCATCATCGATGACCTGCGCATAGATGTGCTGCGACGAGCGATGGATCGACAGACGCGGACGTCCGCTCGACTTCGCCTTGAGTGCGGTGCGAACGCGCCGGCGGCGCTGTTCGAACAAGGATAGTTCTTTGCCCATTACTTCTTCTTCCCTTCCTTGCGGAAGATGAACTCGCCGCGATACTTGATACCCTTGCCCTTGTAAGGCTCGGGCTTGCGCCAGCGGCGGATTTCCGCCGCGACCTGGCCGACCTGCTGGCGATCGGCACCGCTGATCTCGACCGTCGTCTGGTCGGGAGTCTTGATGGCGATGCCGGTCGGGATCGGGAAGTCGACGTCATGGCTGTAGCCGAGCTGCAGCTTGAGGTTCGACCCCTGGACGCTGGCACGATAGCCGACGCCGGTAATTTCGAGGACCTTGGTGAAGCCGTCCGAGACGCCAACCACGAGGTTCGAAACCATCGTGCGCTGCATGCCCCAGAAGGCGCGCGCGCGCTTCGACTCGTTCGCCGGCATCACCGAGATGGCGCCGTCTTCAAGCGTGTAGCTGATGTCTTCGACCAGCGGCATCGACAGGGTGCCCTTGGGACCCTTGACGCTGATCTGGCCGCCTTCGATGGTGGCGGTGACTCCGGCTGGAACCGGAACCGATTTCTTACCGATGCGCGACATGGCTTAGAATACCTGACAAAGGACTTCGCCGCCGGCATTCTGCTCACGCGCTTCCGCGTCGGACAGAACACCCTTGGGCGTCGAAACAATGGCGATGCCGAGACCGTTGCGGATCCGCGGCAGGTCGTTCGCGCCCGAATAGACGCGACGGCCGGGCTTGGAGATCCGCGCAATGTGCTGGATCGCCGGCTGGCCTTCGAAATACTTCAGATCGATGCGCAGCGCCGCCTGGGCGTTGCCGCTATCGGCATCGCTGTAGCCGCGAATATAGCCTTCGCGCTGCAGCACATCGAGAACGCGGGCGCGCAGCTTTGACGCCGGCGTCAGCACCGAATCCTTGCGGGCCTGCTGGCCGTTACGGATGCGGGTGAGCATATCACCCAGGGGATCAGTCAATGACATATCGTGCCCTTACCAGCTCGACTTCGTCACGCCGGGGATGAGGCCCTTGTTGGCCAGTTCCCGCAGCATGATGCGCGACAATTTGAACTTGCGATAGACGGCGCGGCTGCGACCGGTCAGCTCGCAACGGTTGCGGACCCGCGTCGGGTTCGCGTTGCGCGGCAGTTCCGCCATCTTCAGGCGGGCCATCAGGCGCTCGCCTTCGTCCTTGCTCTCGTCGGCGGCAATCGCCTTCAAGGCTGCGAACTTGGGCGCATACTGCTTGACCATCGCCTTGCGGCGGTTGTTCTTGTTAACTGAGCTCTTCTTTGCCATCTCAAGCAGCCTTCTTGGCTTCGTTCATGCCGGTGAACGGCATGCCGAATGCATAGAGCAACGCCCGCGCTTCATCGTCGGTCTTCGCGGTCGTCGTGATGATGATGTCCATGCCGCGGATCTTGGCGATGCGGTCATAGTTGATTTCCGGGAACACGATCTGTTCCTTGAGGCCCATCGCATAATTGCCACGGCCATCGAACGACTTCGGGTTCACACCACGGAAATCTCGGACGCGCGGCAGCGCGATGGTGATCAGGCGGTCGAGGAAATCGTACATCTTCTCGCGGCGCAGCGTCACCTTGCAGCCGATCGGCATGCCTTCGCGCAGCTTGAACACGGCGACCGACTTCTTGGCGCGTGTGACGACCGGCTTCTGGCCGGCAATCAGCGCCATTTCAGCGGCAGCCGCATCGACAAGCTTCTTGTCCTGCGTCGCATCACCGACACCCATGTTGATGACAATCTTGTCAATCTTGGGCACCTGCATCAGGTTCTTGTAACCGAACTGCTCGACCATCTGTCCGCGGATCTTGTCCACGTACAGTTGCTGCATCTTGGTCAGTTTAGCTGCATCAGCCATCGATCACCTCACCCGACCGCTTGGCAACACGTACCTTGCGACCATCTTCCAGAATCTTGAAACCCACGCGCGTCGGCTTGCCGGTCTTGGGGTCTTCGATTGCGACCTTCGACACGAACATCGGCGCTTCGATACGCTCGAGGCCACCCTGCGGGTTGGCCTGGGTCGGCTTGCGGTGGCGCGTCATCATGTTGACGCCGCTGACCACGACCTTGCCTTCCTTGGGCATAGCTTTGGTGACTTCACCGTGGCGGCCCTTGTCCTTACCCGACAGGACGACGACCTTGTCGCCCTTCTTGATTTTGGCAGCCGACATTACAGCACCTCCGGCGCGAGACTGATGATCTTCATGTGACCTGAAGCGCGCAGCTCGCGCACGACGGGGCCAAAGATACGCGTGCCGATCGGCTCTTCGTTCTTGTTGATGAGAACGGCGGCATTGGTATCGAAACGGATGACCGAGCCATCGGCGCGGCGGATATCCTTGGCGGTGCGAACGACGACAGCACGATGCACGTCGCCCTTCTTGACCTTGCCCTTGGGTGCGGCTTCCTTGACGGAAACGACGATGGTGTCACCAACGCCGGCAACGCGACGCTTCGAGCCACCCAGCACCTTGATGCACATCACCCGCTTGGCGCCACTGTTGTCGGCCACTTCAAGGTTCGTCTGCATCTGGATCATGGTACGATCCTTCCTCTAAAATTCGTGAAAACGAGAACGATCAGGCGGATTAACCGCCGACCTTCTCGAGCACTTTCCAGGTCTTCAGCTTGGAGATCGGCGCGCATTCTTCAATGCGGACGGTATCGCCTTCGCGGATGACATTGCCCTCGTCATGGGCGTGATACTTCTTCGAACGACGGATGATCTTGCCATAGACCGGATGCGCAACCTTGCGCTCGATCAGCACAACCACGGTCTTGTCGGTCTTGTCCGACACGACTTTGCCCTGCAACACGCGCTTCGGCATGATTAAATCTCCTTCTGCGCGGCAGCGGCGCGTTGGCCCTGCAGCGTCTTGATGCGCGCAATGTTGCGGCGCACTTCGCGGACGCGGCTCGGCTTTTCGAGCTGGCCGGTGGCGGCCTGGAAGCGCAGGTTGAACTGCTCGCGCTTCATGTCGCCGAGCTGCGTAGCGAGCTGGTCGTCGCTGGCAACCTTCAGATCATCGATCTTGGTCATCTTACCTTACCTTATGCTTCGCCGGTCGGCTCGCCGAGGCGAACGATGACCTTGGTCTTGATCGGCAGCTTGGCAGCAGCACGTTCGAATGCGCCCTTGGCGACATCGTACGGCACGCCGTCGAGCTCGAACATGATCCGGCCCGGCTTGACACGGGCGGCCCAGAATTCGGGAGCACCCTTACCCTTACCCATGCGGACTTCCGCAGGCTTCGACGTGACCGGCACGTCGGGGAAGATGCGGATCCACAACCGGCCGGCGCGCTTGATATGACGCGAAATCGCACGACGTGCGGCTTCGATCTGGCGTGCCGTGATACGGTCGGGCTCCATCGCCTTCAGGCCGAACGCGCCGAAGTTGAGCGCAGTGCCGCCCTTCGCGTCGCCATGGATGCGACCCTTGAACTGCTTGCGGAATTTTGTGCGCTTTGGCTGCAACATTTGAACTATCCCTTAGCGCGATTAACGGGCGGGCCGGACGCCGGAAGTCTGGGCTTCCATCATCAACCGGTCCTGCGCCATCGGATCATTGCCGAGAATTTCGCCCTTGAAGATCCAGACCTTGATGCCGCACACGCCGTAGGCGGTGTGGGCCTGGGCTTCGGCGTAATCGACATTGGCGCGCAGCGTGTGCAACGGCACGCGACCTTCGCGATACCATTCGGTGCGGGCGATTTCAGCGCCGCCCAAACGACCCGAGCAGGTGATCTTGATGCCTTCGGCACCCAGACGCAGTGCCGACTGGACCGCACGCTTCATAGCGCGACGGAATGCGATACGACGCTCGAGCTGGTCGGCAACGCCCTGGGCAACCAGGCGGCTGTCGATTTCCGGCTTGCGGATTTCGACGATGTTGACCGAAACGTCGCTCTTGGTCATCGCACCGATCTGCTGCTTGAGCTTGTCGATGTCGGCGCCCTTCTTGCCGATGATGACACCCGGGCGGGCGGCATAGATCGACACGCGGCACAGCTTGGCCGGGCGTTCAATGACCACCTTCGAGATCGCTGCCTGCGCATGCGTCTTGACGATGAAGTTGCGGATCTTGATGTCTTCGATCAGCAAACGGCCATAGTCTTCGCCTTCGGCAAACCAGCGGCTGTCCCAGGTGCGGTTGATCTGCAGGCGCAGACCGATCGGGTTGGACTTGTGACCCATTATGCGTTCTCCGCTTCGTCACCGAGTTCGCGCACAACGACGCGGATACGGCTGAACGGCTTGATGATGCGCGAAGCACGACCACGCGCACGCGGCGTGAAGCGCTTCATCACCAGCGCCTTGCCGACGCTGGCTTCCTTGACGACGAGAGCATCGACATCGAGGTTGTGGTTGTTTTCGGCGTTGGCAATGGCCGAAGCCAGCACCTTGCGCACGTCAATCGCCATGGCCTTCTTCGAGAAGGTCAGGATGTTGAGCGCGTCGCCAACCTTCTTGCCGCGGATCAGGCCCGCAACGAGGTTGAGCTTGTACGGCGAACCACGCACGGTCGTCGCGACCGCAAGTGCTTCCTTTTCGCCAACGCGGCGCGGATTTACGGGCTTGCCCATCAGCGTTTCGCCTTCTTGTCGGCGGCATGGCCGGTGAACGTGCGCGTCGGCGCAAATTCACCCAGCTTCATGCCGACCATGTCTTCATTGACCGACACCGGCACGAACTTGCGGCCGTTGTAGACGGTGAACGTCAGGCCGACGAACTGCGGGAGGATCGTCGAGCGGCGCGACCAGGTCTTGATCGGGCGCGCGTTCGACCCGGCCTCCTGCTGGGTTTCGGCCTTCTTCAGCAAATGCAGGTCTACGAACGGACCTTTCCAAACGGAGCGGCTCATCGCTTACCTCTTCTTCTTCGCATGACGCGAGCGGATGATCATCTTGTCGGTCGACTTGTTCGACCGGGTCTTGGCGCCCTTGGTCGGCTTGCCCCACGGGGTCACCGGATGGCGACCGCCCGAGGTCCGGCCTTCACCACCGCCGTGCGGATGGTCGACCGGGTTCTTCGCCACACCGCGGGTCAGCGGGCGATGGCCGAGCCAGCGCGTCCGGCCAGCCTTGGCGTGGTTGGTGTTCGAATTGTCGGGGTTCGACACGGCACCGACGGTGGCCATGCATTCCGACCGCGTGTAGCGCTGCTCACCCGAGTTGAGGCGGATGATGACCATGCCCTTGTCGCGGCCGACAACCTGCACGAACGTGCCGGCGGCACGGGCGATCTGGCCGCCCTTGCCGGGCTTCAACTCGACGTTGTGGACAATGGTGCCAACCGGCATCTGGCCGATTTCCATCGCATTGCCCGGCTTCACGTCGACCTTCTTGCCCGCGACGATCGTGTCACCGACAGCAAGGCGCTGCGGCGCGATGATGTAGGTCTGCTGACCATCGGGATACTTGACCAGCGCGATGAACGCCGAACGGTTGGGATCGTATTCGAGACGCTCGACCGTTGCCGGCTGGTCCCAGATGCGACGCTTGAAATCGACGATGCGATACAGCTGCTTGTGGCCGCCGGCGATGCCGCGTGCGGTCGCATGACCCATGTTGTTGCGACCACCGGTCTTGCGCAGACCTTCGGTCAGCGACTTGACGGGACGGCCCTTGTGCAGCGCCGAACGGTCGACCAGGATCAGGCCACGACGGCCCGGCGAAGTCGGATTATAATGTTTGAGTGCCATCGATCCTGCCTCAGATACCGGTGGTCACGTCGATGCGGTCGCCTTCAGCGAGCGTCACCACGGCCTTCTTCTCGTCCGAACGCTGATAGGGCTTGCCCTTCCAGCGCTTGTTCTTGCCCTTCTGGACCATCGTGTTCACGGCGAGCACCTTGACCGAGAAGAGCGCTTCGACAGCGGCCTTGATCTCGGGCTTCGACGCATCGCGCGCGACCTTGAAGATGACCTGGTTGAATTCGCTCACCAGCGTCGACTTCTCGGTGATGACCGGCTTCACGATGATATCGTAATGCTTCAGGTCGATGGCCGTAGCGGCCGATTTGGGGGCCTTAGCCATTGATCCGTGCCTCCAGCTGAGCCACGGCAGCGCGGGTCAGGACCAGCGTGTCATGGTTGAGGATGTCGTAAACATTGGCGCCAACGGCAGGCATCACGTCGATCTTGTGCAGGTTCGCACAGGCGAGCGCGAAGCTGGCATCGACCGCTGCACCATCAACGAACAGGCCGCTGGTGATGCCCAGACCGTTCAAGCGCTCGATGAGCACCTTGGTCTTGGCGTCGCCGAGGGCGAGGTCTTCAACGATGACGAGCTTGCCTTCGGCAACCTTGACCGACAAGGCAGTCGCGAGGCCGAGGCTGCGGATCTTCTTGTTGAGGCCGGGGTTGAAATCGCGAACGCGCGGACCGTGGGCCTTACCACCGCCGATGAACTGCGGTGCGGCGCGGTTACCGTGACGGGCGCTACCGCCACCCTTCTGGTTGCCGAGCTTCTTGCCGGTGCGCTTGACGTCCGAGCGCTCGGCAGCACCGCGGGCAGTGCCGCGACGCTTTTCGAGCTGCCAGGTGACAACGCGGTGCAGGATGTCGACGCGGGCGGGCTTGCCGAACACGTTTTCGTCGAGCTCGATGCTGCCGCTGGCGGCGGCGGCGAGGGTTTTGACTTCAAGTTTCATGATGCTCAAGCCTCTTCGGTCTGAGCTTCGGCGGCCGGCGCGGCGTCAGCCACGGCAGGAGCCGAAACGTTGTTGCTCTTGAGCGAGGCCGGGTACGGCGCGGCGTCGGGGCGCGGGCCCTTGACGGCGTCCTTGACGGTCAGCCAGCTGCCCTTGTGGCCCGGAACCGAACCCTTGACGAAAATGAGCCCGCGCTCGACATCGGTCGAGACGACTTCGAGGTTCTGCTGGGTGCGCTGACGGTCGCCCATGTGGCCGGCCATCTTCTTGCCCTTGAACACCTTGCCGGGATCCTGGCGCTGGCCGGTCGAACCGTGCGAACGGTGCGAGACCGAGACACCGTGCGTGGCACGCAGACCGCCGAAGTTCCAGCGCTTCATGGCGCCCTGGAAACCCTTACCGACGGTGTGACCGGTGATGTCGACCAGCTGGCCGGCAATGAAATGATCCGCCGAGATGGTTTCGCCGGCGGTGAGCAGCGCGTCTTCGGACACGCGGAACTCGACGACCTTCGCCTTGGGCTCGACTTCGGCTTTGCCGAAATGGCCGCGCTCGGGCTTCGTCGTGTTCTTGGCCTTCTTCGTACCGGCGCCGAGCTGGACAGCGACGTAACCGTCGCGGTCTGCGGTGCGGGTCGAGACGACCTGGCAATTTTCGAGTGCGAGTACCGTTACCGGCACATGGCGACCGTCGTCCTGAAACAGACGGGTCATTCCCATTTTCTTCGCGATCACGCCAGTGCGCATGATCTTATCCTTTCCTGTCAGAGGCCCGGGCGAACCGGGCGTGATCCAAAACAAATCGCTCCGCGTATGTCGTCCGGGACTGTCGCCCCGGCCGTAGAATCAGACGTTAAGCCTGCAGCTTGATCTCGATGTCGACGCCGGCTGCGAGGTCGAGCTTCATCAGCGCGTCCACGGTCTGCGGCGTCGGGTCGACGATGTCGAGGAGGCGCTTGTAAGTCCGGACTTCGAACTGCTCGCGGCTCTTCTTGTCGACGTGGGGCGACCGGTTGACGGTGAACTTTTCGATACGCGTCGGCAAAGGAATCGGGCCGCGAATTGCAGCGCCGGTCCGCTTGGCCGTATCGGCAATCTCACTCGTGGCCATATCAAGCACACGGTGATCAAACGCCTTGAGGCGAATACGGATATTCTGCGTTTCCATCAGTTCAACCATTCAACCTGTCAAAGAACAAGGCCGCTCCAATCAGTGCCGATTCGGTAACTTCCGAATCGCCATCAACGAGAGTGGAGCGGCCCCTTACACTTACTTGATGATGCTTGCAACCACGCCCGAACCAACGGTGCGGCCACCTTCGCGAATTGCGAAGCGCAGACCCTGGTCCATCGCGATCGGGGCGATGAGCTTGACGGTCAGCTGGACGTTGTCGCCGGGCATGACCATCTCGGTGCCTTCAGGCAGCTCGACAGTGCCGGTGACGTCGGTCGTGCGGAAATAGAACTGCGGGCGGTAGTTGGCGAAGAACGGCGTGTGACGGCCACCTTCATCCTTCGACAGCACGTAGACTTCGGCGACGAATTCGGTGTGCGGCTTGATCGAGCCGGGCTTGCAGAGCACCTGGCCGCGTTCGACGTCTTCACGACCAACGCCACGGAGCAGCGCTCCGATGTTGTCGCCGGCCTGGCCCTGATCGAGCAGCTTGCGGAACATTTCGACGCCGGTGCAGACCGACTTGCGCGTGTCGTGGATGCCGACGATTTCGACTTCTTCGCCGACCTTGACGACGCCCGATTCAACACGGCCGGTGACGACGGTGCCGCGACCCGAGATCGAGAACACGTCTTCGATCGGCATCAGGAACGGACGGTCGAGCGCGCGCATCGGCTGCGGAATGTAGTCGTCGACTGCAGCCATCAGCTTGAGAACGGCTTCGCGGCCGATTTCGTCGCGCTTGCCTTCGAGCGCCATCAGCGCCGAACCCTGGATGATCGGAATGTCATCGCCCGGGAAATCGTACTTCGACAGAAGTTCGCGGATTTCCATTTCGACGAGCTCGAGGATTTCAGGATCGTCAACCTGGTCGACCTTGTTCATGAAAACGACCATCGCCGGCACGCCGACCTGCTTCGCCAGCAGGATGTGCTCGCGGGTCTGCGGCATCGGGCCGTCGGTCGCCGAAACCACCAGGATAGCGCCGTCCATCTGCGCCGCGCCGGTGATCATGTTCTTCACATAGTCGGCGTGGCCGGGGCAATCGACGTGCGCGTAGTGGCGATCCTTGGTTTCATACTCGACGTGTGCGGTCGAGATGGTGATGCCACGCTCACGCTCTTCGGGAGCCTTGTCGATGTCGGCATAGGC
This sequence comes from Glacieibacterium arshaanense, assembly GCF_004681125.1. Lineage (GTDB taxonomy): Bacteria > Pseudomonadota > Alphaproteobacteria > Sphingomonadales > Sphingomonadaceae > Polymorphobacter_A > Polymorphobacter_A arshaanense. The sequence continues at coordinate 32,858 of NZ_SIHO01000003.1, read as the reverse complement.
GGTGAAGGTAGCGCCACCGGTTTCAGCCAGAATCTTGGTGATGGCAGCCGTCAGCGACGTCTTGCCATGATCGACGTGGCCGATCGTACCGATGTTGCAGTGCGGCTTGTTCCGCTCGAATTTGGCTTTACCCATGGCTTTTAAACCCTCTTGCTTGCGTTTGGTTCAGTTGGTTTTGACCCGAAGGTCGCGCTGACTAGTGACTGGTTGTGGCAGAAATCAGGCCATCTTGAGCTTGATTTCCTCGGCGACGTTTGCCGGGACTTCTTCGTAGTGGCTGAACTGCATCGAATACTGCGCCCGGCCCTGGCTCATCGAGCGTAGCTGGTTGACGTAGCCGAACATGTTCGCCAGCGGCACGACCGCTTCGATGACCTGTGCGTTGCCGCGGCTGTCGGTGCCCTGGATCTGGCCACGACGGCTGTTCAAGTCGCCGATGACGTCGCCCATGAAATCTTCGGGGGTGACGACTTCGACCTTCATCATCGGTTCGAGCAGCTTGATGCCGGCCTTGGTGGCGGCTTCGCGCATACCGCCGCGACCGGTGATTTCGAACGCCAGCGCCGACGAGTCGACGTCATGATAGGCGCCGTCATACAGCGTCGCGGTGAAGTCGATGATCGGGAAGCCGATGAGGCTGCCTGAAGCGGCGACTTCGCGGATGCCCTTTTCGACCGACGGGATATATTCCTTGGGAATATTGCCGCCCTTGACGTCATCCTTGAAGATGATGCCCGAGCCGCGCTCGCCGGGTTCGACGGTGAACTTGATGCGGCCGAACTGGCCCGAGCCGCCCGACTGCTTCTTGTGGGTGTAATCGATATCGACCTTGCGGGCGAGCGATTCACGATAAGCCACCTGCGGCGCGCCGACATTGGCTTCGACCTTGAACTCGCGACGCATACGGTCGACGAGAATTTCGAGGTGGAGTTCGCCCATGCCCTTGATGATCGTCTGGCCGCTTTCGGCGTCCGACGTCACGCGGAACGACGGATCTTCCTGCGCCAGACGATTGAGCGCGATGCCCATCTTTTCCTGGTCGGCCTTGGTCTTGGGTTCAACCGCGACTTCGATGACCGGCTCGGGGAATTCCATGCGCTCGAGAACGATCGGGCGCAGCGGCGCGCACAGCGTGTCACCCGTCGTCACATCCTTGAGGCCGACCAGCGCAACGATGTCGCCGGCATAGGCTTCCTTGATGTCTTCACGGTTGTTGGCGTGCATCAGCAGCATGCGGCCGATCTTTTCGCGCTTGTCCTTGACCGAGTTGAGCACGGTCGAGGCAGCTTCCATCTTGCCCGAATAGATGCGGGCAAAGGTCAGCGTGCCGACGAACGGGTCAGTCATGATCTTGAACGCCAGCGCCGAGAACGGTGCGTCATCCGAAGCTTCGCGGACTTCTTCCTCGTCCTTGGCGTTGATACCGTACATCGGCGGGATGTCGAGCGGGCTCGGCATATAGTCGACGACGGCGTCGAGCAGCGGCTGCACGCCCTTGTTCTTGAACGCCGAGCCGCACAGCACGGGGACGAACGAGAACGACAGCGTACCTTTGCGGATCAGAGCCTTGAGCTGCGCAGTGGTCGGTTCGGTGCCTTCGAGATAGGCTTCCATGATGTCGTCGTCCTGTTCGACGGCCATCTCGATCAGTTCCGAACGTGCAACCGCAGCCGCATCCTTCAGATTTTCGGGGATTTCCTTATATTCGAACTTGGCGCCGAGGCTTTCTTCAAGCCAGACAATCGCGCGGTTCTCGACCAAGTCGACGAGACCGATGAAATCGCCTTCGAGGCCGATCGGGAGATACAGAACCGCCGGACGCGCGCCGAGGCGGTCCTTGATCATCTGCACGCAGCGATCGAAGTTGGCGCCGGTGCGGTCAAGCTTGTTGACGAAGCACATGCGCGGCACTTTGTACTTGTCAGCCTGGCGCCACACGGTTTCCGACTGCGGCTCGACGCCGGCAACGCCGTCGAAGCAAGCAACGGCACCATCGAGGACGCGCAGCGAACGCTCGACTTCAATCGTGAAGTCGACGTGGCCGGGGGTGTCGATGATGTTGATGCGGTGGTCGTTCCAGAAGCACGTCGTCGCGGCGGACGTGATCGTGATGCCGCGCTCCTGCTCCTGTTCCATCCAGTCCATCGTGGCGGTGCCCTCATGGACTTCGCCGATCTTGTACGACTTGCCGGTGTAGTAGAGAATCCGCTCGGTGGTCGTGGTTTTCCCGGCGTCAATATGCGCCATGATCCCGATGTTGCGGTATTTGTCGAGCGAAGTGGTGCGCGTCATTTTCTTTACTACCAGCGAGAGTGATCGGTCTTACCGCTGCTACCAGCGATAATGCGAGAAGGCGCGGTTGGCTTCGGCCATCCGGTGCGAATCTTCACGCTTCTTGACGGCGGTGCCACGGTTGTTCGCGGCGTCGATGAGCTCACCCGACAGACGCGCTGCCATGGTGTTCTCGCTGCGGTTGCGCGCAGCGCTGATCAGCCAGCGAATGGCAAGCGCCTGCGAACGCTCGGGGCGGACTTCGACGGGAACCTGATAGGTCGCACCACCGACGCGGCGCGAGCGGACTTCGATGCCCGGCTTCACGTTGGTCAGCGCGTCGTGGAACACGGCGAGCGGTTCGCGACGGGTCTTGGCCTCGACCGAATCAAGGGCGTTGTAGACGATCGACTCAGCGACCGACTTCTTGCCCTCGTACATGACGAGGTTCATGAATTTCGAAAGGATCAGATCTCCGAAACGGGGATCGGGAAGGATTTCACGCTTTTCGGGGCGGCGACGACGGGCCATGATATTTCTCGCTTATTTCGGGCGCTGGGGACGGAAGCGGACTAAGTCTTACTTAGGACGCTTGGCGCCGTACTTCGAACGGCTCTGCTTGCGGTTCTTGACACCCTGGGTATCAAGCACGCCGCGCAGCACGTGGTAGCGCACGCCGGGAAGATCCTTGACGCGGCCGCCGCGAATCAGGACCACCGAGTGCTCCTGAAGGTTGTGGCCTTCGCCGGGGATGTAGCCGATGACTTCAAAGCCATTGGTCAGGCGAATCTTGGCAACCTTGCGGAGTGCCGAGTTCGGCTTCTTCGGCGTCGTCGTGTAGACGCGGGTGCAAACGCCGCGCTTCTGCGGGCATTCTTCCATGGCCGGCGCGGTTTCGCGCACGCGCTGCGGCGTGCGGCCATGACGGATCAACTGGTTAATCGTAGGCATCGTATTCGTATCATCCTGCTGTTCGGTGGCACCGTTGCCGGCACCGCCTACTCCAAGTCTGAACCGCCCTCACGGCATAAGCGCAGTGGGCTCCGTCACCGGAACCCGCCGCGCACAGCTCAGCCTGTCGTTTCTGGCCCGTGCGAACAGGCGGCTGGGACGAGTCCCGGATACCGGCTGCGCGAGCGAAGGCGCCCTATACGTCCCGACTCGGTTCAGGTCAACGCCATTTCTTGGGCGTTCCCATCACAACTTGAATCTGGCGCACCGACGCCGCAACGCCGATAACCCTGCCATGACGCGCCGCCACGCCCTCCTCGCCTTGCTCGCACTGCTGGGGCTGTTCGCCGCCATCCAGCTGGTGTCGCAATGGCTGCAACCCGCCCCCGCACCGCCACAACCCGCCTTCGTCGCCAGCGCCCCCGCGCTGATCGACCCGCGCGCCCCCACCGCCGGCCCCGCCAACGCTGCCGTCACTATCATCCTGTTCTCGGACTATGCCTGCCCCGCCTGCCGCGCGCTGCACCCCGACCTGCAGGCCCTGCTGGCGCGCCATCCCGACGTCCGAATCGTTTACCGCGACTGGCCGGTGTTCGGCGCCGCCTCCCGCCAGGCCGCGCGCCTCGCCATCGCCAGCACCCGCCAGAACCGCCACACCGCGTTCGACGAAGCGCTGATGCGCAGCCCCGGCCTCACCGAACCCGCCCTCCGCGCCGCCGCCACCCAGGCCGGCGTCGACTGGCCCCGCCTGCAAACCGACCTCGCCACCCACGCCGCCGAAATCGACGCACTCCTCGCCGATACCGACCTCCACGCCCGCGCGCTGGGCTTCGTCGGCACCCCGATGCTGCTGGTGGGGCCGTATCTGGTCACCGGCCGCGTGCCGGCGGCGCGGCTCGAAACGCTGATCGGTCAGGTGCGCAAGTTGAAGTAAGGGGAAGAGCCTCCGGCGGGCAGGCGTGACGCCTGCACCCTATTGATTTGCGCCCCGCTTACTTCGGCCCATCGTGCGGTGTGGGGTAAGTGCGCAGATCAGGGCGGGGGAACGAACGGAATGGGGTGGGAAGCGGACAGGCAGCCTTCAGTCCCACCATCACGTTAGCGGTCAGCGTCTACGCCGTCCGCTGCTCTTCGATTGCCGTACGTTGCAAGCGCTGCCAAGCTGGCAATGGTGATCGGAACGGGTGAAAACAACAATAGGATGCCAAGCCCAATGTTTGCGCCGCCACCTTTGTAATGAGTAGTGTCCCAAAGATAGTAGCCCCAAAGCGCTACGGTGAGGGATAATCCAACTATCCACGACCGGCATGCGCTGATGCCGAAAATCGAAAGGACAAGAAAAGGAGAACTTGCTGTCATAACTTGGAACAAGGTTGCCTCACCCCAAAGTTCCGTTAATGGAAAATCTTGGGAGACTGCCCAAACCGTGTTGTTTATCGCGACGACAGTGAGACCGATTGCCAAAGATGCGGCCACTCCTACAGCCCGCTTCAGATAGCTTTGCAAGCGTGTGCCCATCCCAGCAGGTTACATAACCTCGGCTATGTCGGCTATAGAGCAATTCAAGATCAACGCGCTTGGTTCGCAACGGGGTCATTTGCTGACCGGCCGCTAAAGCCCACCCCGACCCCTCCCCTGCAGGGAGGGGAGCAGGCAGCATATGGCGCAAAACAATCGGGTGCAGGCCTCAGGCCTGCCCGCCGGAGGCCCTTAATTCCTCAAAGCCCGCCGCTAGGCGACCTAGGCAATCGTCCCATGGCAATGCTTGAACTTCTTGCCACTACCGCACGGGCATTCGGCGTTGCGCGACGTCGTGCGCACCCAGTCGGCCACCGTTTCGGCGTCATAGTCGTCGGCGATGGCCAACGCTGCGGCTTGTGCCATTGCCAAATTACCCGCCGGGAGTGAGCCGAACGCATCGTTCTGGCCGGTGAACGGGTCGATGTGGGTGGTGATGAAGTCGGGCAGCGGCTGGTCGTCGTAGGCTGGCGGCGTCATCTGGAACTGCGCGTTCGACATCATCCGCGTCACGTCCTGGCGGACCTGGACGAGCATGCGTTCGAACAGCCCGAAGGCTTCGCGCTTGTATTCGTTGATCGGGGTTTTTTGCGCATAGGCGCGCAGGTGGATGACCTGGCGCAGCGCGTCGAGCGTCGAGAGGTGCTCTTTCCAGTGGTGGTCGAGCGCCTGCAGCAGGAAGTTCTTTTCGATCTGCACCCAGGTTTCGGGCGGCAGCGCGGCGGCCTTGGCGGCGACGGCGGCATCGGCCTGTTCGATCAGCCGTTCGACGACGGTTTCGGCGTCCATCTGGGCTTCCTTGACCCAGTCGGCAACGGGCACGTCGAGCGCCAGCGTGTTGGCGCAAGCGGCGGTCAGGCCTTCGACGTCCCATTGTTCGGGATAGACGTTGGCCGGGCAATGCGTGCCGACCAGCGTGTTGATGGTTTCGTGGCGCATATCGACGACGACGTCGCCGACGGTTTCCGAATCCATGATGTCGGCGCGCTGTTCATAGATGACCTTGCGCTGGTCGTTCATCACGTCGTCGTACTGCAGCAGCTGCTTGCGGACGTCGTAGTTGCGGGCTTCGACCTTCTTCTGCGCGGTTTCGATGGCCTTTGAAATCCACGGGTGGACGATGGCTTCGCCTTCGGCGAGGCCGTTGTTCATCATCCGCGTCAGCATGCCCTGCTGGCCGAAGATGCGCAGCAGATCGTCATCGAGACTGAGGTAAAAACGGCTGAGCCCCGGATCGCCCTGGCGGCCCGAACGGCCGCGCAGCTGGTTGTCGATACGGCGGCTTTCGTGGCGTTCGGTGCCGAGCACGAACAGCCCGCCTGCCGCGCGCACGGCTTCGCGTTCGGCCTGCACCTCGGCCTTGATGCGCGCGATGCCGGCGTCGCGGTCGGCGCCTTCGACGCCTTCGAGTTCACGGATGACGCGCGCTTCAAAGTTGCCGCCGAGCTGGATGTCGGTACCGCGGCCGGCCATGTTGGTGGCGATGGTGACAGCGCCCAGCCGCCCGGCCTGTTCGACGATATGCGCTTCCTGTTCGTGGAAGCGCGCGTTGAGCACGGTGTGCGGCACCTTTTCCTTTTTGAGGAATTCGCTGAGCAGTTCGGACTTTTCGATCGACACGGTGCCCACCAGGATCGGCTGGCCGCGCAACTGCGATTCGCGGATGGTCTTGACGATGGCACCGAACTTTTCATCGGCGTTCTTGTAGAATTCGTCGTCGACGTCCTTGCGCTGCGCCGGCAGGTTGGTCGGGATGGTGACGACGTTGAGCTTGTAGATGTCGTAGAATTCGGCCGCTTCGGTCGATGCGGTGCCGGTCATGCCGCCGAGTTTCGGGTACATGCGGAAGTAGTTCTGGAAGGTGATCGACGCGAGCGTCTGGTTTTCGGGCTGGATCTGGACGCCTTCCTTGGCCTCGACCGCCTGGTGCAGGCCGTCCGACCAGCGGCGCCCGTCCATCATGCGGCCGGTGAATTCATCGATGATAACGATCTTGCCGTCGCGTTCGATATAGTCGGTGTCGCGGCGGAAGATGACGTTGGCGCGCAGCGCCTGGTTGAGGTGGTGGACAACCTGGGTGTTTTCGTAGTCGTAGAGATTCTCGCCTTCGAGCATCCCGGCGGCTTCGAATGCGCGCTCGGCCTTTTCGGTGCCGCTTTCGGTCAGGATGACCGACTTGGCCTTCTCATCGACCTCATAGTCATCGGCGACAAACAGCTTCACCACCGCATCGACCTGCATATACAGCTCGGACTTGTCCTCGGTCGGGCCGGAAATGATCAGCGGCGTGCGGGCTTCGTCGATCAGGATCGAATCGACTTCATCGACGATGGCGAAGCTGAACGGGCGTTGCACCATCTGCTCGCGCGCATACTTCATGTTGTCGCGCAAATAGTCGAAGCCGAATTCGTTGTTGGTGCCGTAGGTGATGTCGCAGGCGTAGGCGGCGCGGCGCGAGTCGTCATCGATGTTCGGCACGATGACGCCGACCGACATGCCGAGGAACTTGTAGATCTGGCCCATCCACTCGCTGTCGCGGCGGGCGAGATAGTCGTTGACGGTGACGACATGGACGCCCTCGCCGGTCAGCGCGTTGAGATAGCAGGCGAGCGTCGCTACGAGCGTCTTGCCTTCACCGGTGCGCATTTCGGCGATTTCGCCACGGTGCAGCACGATGCCGCCGATCATCTGCACGTCATAATGGCGCTGGCCGAGCGTGCGCTTCGACGCTTCGCGCACCGTCGCAAACGCTTCGGGCAGCAGCGCGTCGAGCTTTTCGCCAGCAGCCAAACGCGCCCGGAACTTCTCCGTCTGCGCGCGCAGATCGTCGTCCGAAAGCGCCGCAATCGTCGGCTCGAGCGCGTTGATCTGCTTGACCAACGGGCCGAGCGACTTGACGTACCGATCGTTCGAGGAGCCGAAAATACGCTTCGCTATGCCGTCGAGACCGAACATGAGTGTCCTTACTGAAACCGGGCAGGGCTGAAGCGCCGCCTGCTTGCGACACGCCCCGCGACCGGCGGGACATAGGGAGCGCGGCCTCTATAGTCAATTGCGCCGCACCCGTGTTGGCCATATTGAAGCGCGCATGACCATATCGCCGCTCGCCCAGCCCTTCCCCGCCATGCCGCCGGTTGCCGGTGTCCGCCTCGCCGTCGCGCGCGCCGGCTACAAGGCTTGGGACCGCGCCGACCTGACGCTCGCCGAGCTGGCGCCGGGCACCAGCGTTGCCGGCGTGACGACCAGGTCGAAATGCCCGTCGCCCGAAGTCGACTGGTGCCGCAGCGCCTTGCCGCAGGGCCGAGCCCGCGTGCTGGTCGTCAACGCCGGCAATTCGAACGCCTTTACCGGCAAGGCCGGCGAAGCCGCGGTGCAGGCGGTGGTGTCGGCCGCGGTCACCGCGTTCGATTGCACGCCGCACCAAGTGTTCGTCGCCTCGACCGGGGTCATCGGCGTGCCGCTGTCCGCCGCCAAGGCACGTGCCGGCGTGGCTGACGCCGCATCACGGCTGGCGAGCGACCCCGCCGACTATATCGACGCCGCCAACGCCATCGGCACCACCGACACCTTCGCCAAGGGCGCCACCGCCAGCGCCATCGTCGACGGCAAGCGGATTGTCATCAATGGCATCGTCAAGGGATCGGGCATGATCGCCCCCGACATGGCGACGATGCTCGGCTTCATCTTCACCGATGCCGCCGTCGCGCCCGACTTCCTGCAAATGGCGCTGACGCAAGCCACCGCGACCAGCTTCAACGCCATCACCGTCGACAGCGACACCTCGACGTCCGACACCGTGCTGGCGTTCGCCACCAGTGCGGCCGGCAATGCCGAAATCACCAGCTATGCGTGCCCCGGCGCCGATGCATTCGCCGCCGCATTGCAAGACGTCTGCACGCAGCTTGCGCTACTGGTGGTGCGCGACGGCGAAGGCGCGACCAAGCTTATCACTGTCGATGTCGAAGGCGCCGAGGATGACCGCGCCGCGAAGGTCGTCGCGCTGAGCATCGCCAACTCGCCGCTGGTCAAAACCGCGATCGCCGGCGGTGACGCCAACTGGGGCCGCGTCGTCATGGCCGTCGGCAAGGCCGGCGAAGCCGCCGACCGCGACCGCCTCGACATCAGCTTCGGCGCCACTTTGGTGGCGCAGGACGGCGCCGTCGTGCCCGGCTATGACGAAGCCCCCGTCGCCGCGCATCTGGCCGGCGACGAAGTCAGCATCCACGTCGATCTCAAGCTCGGCGACGGTCGCGCCCGCGTGTGGACGTGTGACCTGACGCACGGCTACATCAGCATCAACGCCGATTACAGATCCTAAGAGCCTCCGGCGGGCAGGGGCTAGCCCCTGCACCCAACAATCGGGTGCAGGCCTCAGGCCTGCCCGCCGGAGGCCCTTAAACCAAACTCTTGCTGGCAATCTCGAACACGTCTTTCGACAGCCCTTCGGTCGCGACAATCCGCTCCAGCTCGGCGCGCATCAACGCCGCGCGTGCGGCGTCGAAGCGTTTCCAGCGGCCGAGCGGTGACACCAGTCGCGCCGCCGCTTGCGGGTTGAGTGCATCGACGGCGAGCACCGCGTCGGCGACCAGCCGGTAGCCGCTGCCGTCGGCGGCGTTGAAGCGCACCTGGTTCGCAGCATAGGCGCCGACGAGTGCGCGTAGCCGGTTGGGGTTGGTGTAGCTGAAATCGGGGTGGGTCATCAGCGCGGCGACCGCGGCGGGGGTGTCGGCGCGCGTCGACATCGCCTGCACGCTGAACCATTTGTCGAGCACCAGCGCGTTGTCGGCGTAGCGCGCGTGGAACGCGGCGAGTGCGGCATCGCGTTCGGGGGCGTTCGAGTGGCTGAGCACGTTCAACGCCGCCATGCGGTCGGTCATGTTGTCGGCGGTTTCGAACTGCTTGAAGGCGGTTGCGACCGCCTCGGCATCGTCGTTCGCCATCAGGTATCCCAGCGCGACGTTGCGCAGCCGGCGGCGGCCCTTGGCTTCGGGGGTGAGCTCGTAGCGGTTGGCGTTGTTGGCGTGATAAACCGCCCACCACTGCGCGTTGAGGTCGCTGCCGATGCGGCGGCGCACGGCTTCGCGGCGTGTGTGGAGCCCATCGACATCGACGACCGCCATCGCGTCGCCGGCCATCGCTTCGGACGGCAGCAGCACCGCCTCGGCAATGAACGCCGCGTCGAGGCCCGAGTTCAGCGTCGCGCCAATCGCCGCGACGAGGTCACTGTCATCGCCGCTGTCGAGCAAGGTCGCCTGGCCGAGCTGCTGCAGCGCCTCGTAGCGCGCGAACGGGTCATCGTCGTGCGCCGACAGGAACGCCAGATCGGCGCGGCTACGGTCGGACTGCACGATGATCGGCGCCGAAAAGCCGCGGTTCAGCGAGGCGACCGGCGGCTCGTCGATATTGTCGAAGTCGATGGTGGCCGAAGCCTCGGTCAGGCTGACCAGCCGCTCGTCGCCAAGGCGCTTGCCGGTGGTGCCGCCGAACAGCGCGACGCGCAGCGGCAGCTGCATCACCGGCTTGACCGGCTGGCCCGGCGTCGGCGCCAGCGTCTGCGACAGGTGGAGCTGCGCGGTGCGCGCGGCGGCATCGTGGGTGATGCGCGCATCGAGGTGCGGCGTACCGGCCTGGGCATACCAGTTACGGAACTGCGCGAGGTCGACCCCCGAGGCATCCTCCATGGAGCGGACGAAATCCTCGGTGGTCACGGCCTGGCCGTCGTGGCGGTCGAAATACAGGTCGGTGCCGGCGCGGAAGCCATCTGGGCCGAGCAAGGTCGCCATCATGCGGATGACTTCGGCGCCCTTGTTGTAGATGGTGGCGGTGTAGAAATTGCTGATTTCGATATATGAATCCGGTCGGATCGGGTGTGCCATCGGCCCGGCGTCTTCGGGGAACTGGCCGGCGCGCAGCATCCGCACGTCATCGATGCGGCGTACCGCCGCCGAGCCCTGGTCGGCGCTGAACTGCTGGTCGCGGAACACCGTCAGGCCTTCCTTCAGCGACAGCTGGAACCAGTCGCGACAGGTGATGCGGTTGCCGGTCCAGTTGTGGAAATACTCATGCGCGACGACCGCGGCGATGGCGTCGAAATCGGCGTCGGTCGCGGTATCGGCGTCGGCCAATATGTAGCGCGAGTTGAAGATGTTGAGGCCCTTGTTCTCCATCGCGCCGAAGTTGAAATCGCCGACCGCGACGATGTTGAAGCGGTCGAGGTCATATTCGCGGCCGTAGTTGACCTCGTCCCAGCGCATCGAGGTCTTGAGCGCCGCCATCGCATGCGCGCAGCGCGGCACATCGTCGGCCGCCACCCAGATCGCCAGGTCGACCGTGCGCCCCGACGCGGTGACGAACGTATCGCGCAGCGGCGACAGATTGCCCGCGACCGCCGCGAACAGATAGCTCGGCTTGGGCCACGGGTCGTGCCACTGCGCCCAGTGGCGGCCGTCGGGCAATTGCCCTGTCGCGACTTCGTTGCCGTTCGCCAGCAGCACCGGATACAGCGCCGCGTCGGCGGTCAGCTTGACGTCATAAACCGACAGCACATCGGGGCGGTCGGGGAAGAAGGTGATGCGGCGGAAGCCCTCGGCCTCGCACTGAGTGCACAACATGCCGCCCGACGCATAGAGACCCATCAGCCGCGTGTTGGTGGCGGGTGCGATGTCGACAACCGTTTCGATGACCGCGCTGTCACCGGGAATGTCGATGGTCAAAGTCTCGCCGACCGGTTGCACATCGAGCGCCACGCCGTCGCGCTTGACCGAAACAAGCGTCAGCCCCTGCCCGTCGAGCACCAGCGGTTCGCTGCGCTTGCCGTTGCGCTCGACCGTCAGCCGCGCGGTGACGCGGGTGCTTTCGGCGCCGAGATTAAAGTCGAGCGCGACCTGCGGCACGCGCCAGGCCGGCGGACGGTAATCACTGAGGCGGATTGTCTGCGGCGTTCCGGCGGCGTCGATCATCGGCAATCCTTATGGGCAGGGCGGTGGTGGCGGACCGCGTTCAGCCATGACCTAAGGTTCGCGGTGCCGCCTCGCAAGCACCCCGCATTACGCCCCCTCGAATTAAGCGAGGTCGAAGATATCCTTGAACCCCGTTGGCGCATGCGGCCCGATAATCAACTGCTCGAGCACGCCGCGACCTTCGACCTTGCGGCCATCGGGCAGCGTCAGCGTCGCCGACGCCAGCGCCTGGATGTGATTGTTGCCGACTTCGGCTTCGGTCGATGGTCCGACGTTGAGCGTTTCGAACGCCAGCGAGTCCTCGCCCTGGTACATGCCGTGGCCGCGCGTCGGATGCGTATAGCCGATGCCATTCATGAAGAAGGTGCGTTCGATCTGCAGGTCGACGGTCACCGGCCCGGCCGGCGTCATGCCGGTCAGCTGGGCTGAACTCGCGTGGCGCGTGCCGGGCTTGAACACCAAAGTCGACGCCGGGGCCGACAGATGGATCGGTTCCGAACCATCGAGCGGCACGAGCAGCGCCGAGCGGTTCCACGGCGCGCCGGTCGAATCGTCGTTGGTGTGGAAGAACAGCGCATAGTCCTTGAAATTTAGCGGCGCCCACAGCCAGTAGAACTGGAACGGCACCGGCGGCAGCATCGGCTGCGTATCGGGCGCGCCGATCGGCCGCACGCCCCAGCTGCGATCGCGCGTGCCCATCCAGCCCTTGGCGTCATGCGTCTTGCCGTCGATTTTCAGATGGCCGGCGTAGCTGCCGTTCTGCGTCATCCGGGTGATATCCATCAGCGTGCGTGCGCCGTTGGTGCGCGTGAAGCGCGGCTCCTCGATCGGCGCGGCGCGACCGGTGAAGACTAGATCGGCCGATATCCCGGACTCATTGTCGGCAACCGTCAGCCGCACGCGCTGCAGCGGATGTTCGATTTTCACCGAAATCGGCCCGACGCGCGTGTCCATGCGTTCGTGGTTGAGGTTGCGCGATGCGAACATCGAGCGCTGTGTCACCCCGTCGGTGACCGAAAACGCCGCATCGATGATGTTGAGATGCGGATAAATCCCCATCGCACCGCCGAAAAACAGCGTGCCGTCGGGGGAGTAGCCGTTGAAGAAGAAGCGGTCGTAGAAATTGCGGTCGGTGCCCGCAATCGCCACCGGCGTCGCCGCCTGATGAATCGGATAGTCGTCGCCGGCTGTCAGCATGGTGTTCCCCTGGATTTTGGTCGTTTTCACGTCCTTGGCATGCTGCAGCGAACGCTGGCAAGCCGCATCACCCGGCGGGGAAAGTTTTGCCGTGACAGTGACGTGGGCGCCGCAGCGCCCACGTCACTGTCAGGCGTTTAAGGCTTGGGCGTGACCGGTGCCGGCGGCACCTTGCCGTCTTCGATGGCATCGGCGCGCTTTTCGCCGTTGTTTTCGATGGCGTCGGCCTGGTTGTGCAACGCGTCAGCCTGGTTCTCGGTGGCGTTCTTCGTCATGCTGGCGTCGGCCTTGCCGTTGGCTTCGATGGTGTCGGCACGGTCATCGACTGCCGCGGCGGTGGCCTGGGTGTCGTTGCGGACAGCATCGGCCTGAACGTCTTCAGTCTTCTTCTGGCAGCTGGCGAGCGTCAGCGCGGCGGTCGCGAGGAGGATCGACGGCATAAGAATACGTTTCATGGGGATTTCCTTTGATGTTGTTGCGTGGAGTGACGGCGCGACGGGTAACAGGTGAATGAACGCTACTTTTTGAACGCGGCGTGCGATTCGACGAACCAAAGTTCCTTGTCGATACCGCGCGAGATTTCGGTGAACAGGTCGGCTGTGGTGCTGTCGCCAGCCTTGGTCGAGGCATCGATGGCGGCGTGCACCATCTGCCCGAAAGCCGCGAGCGCGCCGCTGACGGCGAAGATGTGACTGTCCTCGTCGGCAAGGCCGAGCGGGTACGGCACCAGCTTGGACTGTTTGACGGCGATCTGGATCGTGCCTTCGGCAGTGCCGCCGAGCTGGCCGGCGCGCTCGGCGATCAGGTCAGAATAGTCCTCGACCGACGCCGAGACCGTGTCGAACAGTTCATGCACGGCGATGAAGCCGGGGCCACGAACATTCCAGTGCGCCTGCTTGAGCTGTGCATGCAGGTCGATGGCAGCGGCCAGGTGGGTGTTGAGCAACGCGACCGATTTGGCACGGACGGCTTCGGACAGGGTGTTGCGGGTCTTGAGCATGTAGACTCCTTGGACTTCAGAAAAGTGGCGTGGTCATGCCTCTGCGGGGGGCGTTGCAGGGGAGTTGGCATGACCACGCCGCGCGATCGGTGTGTTAGCCGACGCGCATCCCGCCGAGCGAGCCAAGGACGCCAAAGGCTTGCAACAGCCAGAGCACGACGATGATCACGACAACGATGTTGAGGATGTTTTTGATCTTGGCATCCATCGGGATGTAGCTGTTGACCAGCCAGAGCAGGACGCCGACGACGATCAGGGTGATAAGCAGGCTCATGATGGGCATGGCGATTTCCTTTCCGGATTGATGCGTTGGTGGCTCAGCGTGGGGCGACTGCGTGGGTCGCGGTTGGCGACCCGGCAGCGGCAGGTGCCGCGATAGCGGGGAAGATGAAGTAGCTGGCGATGGCCAGCAGCCCAATCAGGATCATCCCCAGCCCACCCCAATAGGCCCGCTGGCCACGGTGAAGCGGTTTCGCTGTTTCGAGATCATGGTAGGGCGAAATGGACACGGCCGACCCCCTGGGCTGACGGTTGGTGAAGCGATGCAGTTAAAGCGAGGCGCCGCGACCGCGCGCCAGGTGCATGACCAGACCCACGATGAAGAGCACCACGAAAACCCAGAATAGCAGCACCGCGATCTGCGAAGCGGCGCCGGCAATGCCGCCAAAGCCGAGCACGCCGGCGACGATGGCGATGATGAGGAAGATCAGGGCGTAACGAAGCATGTGCAGATCCTTGCGCTGGACCCGGCGCGGTGCCGGGGAGTGATTGCAAGGTTCAACAAAGCATCCGCCAAAAGGTTCCTTTGCCGCGTCCGGGTGCCTTTTCCGGGCGGAACCAACCACCGCCGTCGTTGGTCTCGGCAAGGTCAACCAAGCGGAGAAGCCAGATGGACACCCAGGATAACAGCGCCCCGTTCGATGTCGTGGCCGGCGACCCGGCGGCGTTTTTCGAAACCCCGCAGGCCGTTGTCGATGACGCGAGCCTGTCGCGCGCTGAAAAATTGCAGCTGCTCGACGAATGGGCGCAAGACCTTGCCGACCGCAGCAACGCCGCCGACGAAGGCATGGTGCCCGACCGCGCCGGGCCGATCGACCGCGATGTGCGGACAGCCGCCGCTGTGGTCGCAGCACGCACCGCGGTCGAAGCCGGCGAAGACGCTTTCACACCGTCGCTGGCGCTGCGGCTGTGGAAACGCCTGACGGGTGCGACCGCCTAGCGGACGTCGGAGAAATCGAGCCGGTAGCTGCCCGCGACACTGTCGTGGTGAAGCTTGCCGCGCAACTGGCGCACCATCCCGTAGATGATCCGCGTCGACGCAATATTATCATCGGCGCCGAGACAATCGCCGCCGATGAACGCGTCGGTGTTCACCGCAACCGATACCGCATCACCGTCGCGCGCTGCGCCGATCGCCAGCATGACCCGGCCCGGCGGGCTTGCCTGCACGGCTATGCTGGCGAGCTCGGTAATCAGGAAGGCCACCGGAATCGCCGAATCGGGTGCGATATCGAGCGCCGTCACATCGCGCTGCGCAATGCCGACGCTGCGGTGCTCGGGTCCGGCGAGGCTGAGCTCAAGCGCCCCGGCCAGGTCGGCGACCAGTGCGCGCAAGTCCACGGCATCGGCACCGCGTTCGTCATAGATCCAGCGGTGGACCATCGTCAGCGCGCTGACGCGGGCCTGCATCGCCGCATAGGTCGCGACAATCGCCGGCGTCGACAGCCCGCGCGCGTGCAACGACAACAGGCTCGATACAATTTGAAGGCTGTTCTTGACGCGGTGGTGGACTTCGCGCGTCAGCCGCCTTTGTTCGACCAGCGCGGCATCGAGTTCGGCATTGTGGCGATCGACAGCGGCTGCCAGCGCGACGATGCTTTCGGCCAGCGTCGCAAGTTCGCGGCTGCCATAGTCGGCGTGTTCGAGGTCATGCCCGGACGCTTCGACGAGGCGTTGCAAATGGCGCAGCGGCAATATGGTCATGGCGCGCAACGCGAACCAGCCGCCCGCCAGCGCCAGCACCCACAGAAGCAACGGCAGCGCAATCCGCACCCACTGCGCCAGCACCAGCGGCGCCGGCCCGGCAATCGCGGCGCGGTAGTCGGCCATCGTCAGCAGTGTCGCGAGGATTCCCAGCGGCAGCAGCATCATCGCCATGACGAGCAGCACCAGCGCCGACAGTGGCAAGCGACTGGACGCGGTGCGGGAGACCAGAGACATCGCGACGGGCGCCGATCATTCAAGCTGGCGCAGCAGCGCCGCAATGCGTGGCGAGGCTGGTACGGCCAAAACCGGATCATACGCCAAGTGAAGCAATGTGCTAAGCCCATGTGGATCAAGCGACAGTGCCGGCAGCAGCGCGTCGGCTGGCGACCGTGCATCGGAAGGGCGTTTGCAGGCCATCATCGACTGGGCGCAAAAAATTTCTGCCGGGGTGGAACCATTGTTTGGCCTGTGTGTTGTCAACCTGATGTAGCTCGCCCGTGGCGCCGGCGAGACCCGCAGGCACCGGACGTGCAGTTCGATAATGTTTCAAATACCAAGAGGTTCCCTGCAATGCCGCTCGCCACGCAGATCGCTCCGCATCTCCCGTTTTTGCGTCGCTATGCACGCGCGCTTGTGGGGTCACAGGCGGCCGGCGACCGGTTGGTCGAAGCGACGCTTGCCGCCATTGTCGCCGACCCGTCATGCTTTCCGGCTGGCGTCGCGCCCAACCTCGGCCTCTACAAATGCTTCCAGGCGGCGTTTGATGCCGATGCGCTGGAGCCTGTCGAAGTCGATGCCGGCAACAGCTTCGAATCGGTGGCAGCAGCGCGGCTCGCGGCGCTGATGCCCAAGTCCCGGCAGGCACTGCTGCTTGGCGCGATGGAGGGCTTCACCGTCACCGACAGCGCCTGGTTGCTCGGTTGCAGCGAAGACGAAGTTCGCGCGCATGTCGCGCAGGCGCTCGCCGATATCGAACGCCAGACGCGCGCCCGCGTGCTCATCATCGAAGACGAACCGATCATCGCGATGCACCTCGAAACCATCGTCCGCGACCTTGGCCATGACGTCACCGGCATCGCGACGACGCTGACCGAAGCCATGTCGGCGTTCCACGCCGAGCCGCCGGGGCTGGTGCTCGCCGATATCCAGCTCGCCGACGCCAGCAGCGGTATCGACGCGGTCAAGGCGATGCTCGCCGAACGCCCTGTGCCGGTGATCTTTATCACGGCGTTCCCCGAACGGCTGCTGACCGGCGAGCGCCCCGAGCCGACCTTCCTGATCACCAAGCCGTTCCAGGTGCCCACCGTCGAGGCAGCGATTTCGCAGGCGATGTTCTTCAACTCGACCGCGCGCATCGGCGGCTGACATGGCGCCCATGAACCCCAGCAGAAAGGCCCCGACCATGGCATCATCGCTCCCGCCCAAATCCGGCCGTCTGCCCGGCGCTGCGGCACAAACTGCGGCCGAGCGCGATCTCGGCGCGCTGCTGCGCGTCGCCTTCGCCGAAGCCGAAGCCGCCAAGCTGCCGCAAGCCTTCATCGACCTGCTCGACCGGCTTGGCCAAGACGAAGCCGTCGCTACGCCGGCACCCGAAGGCCTGTCGGACACCGAATTCAAGAACCAGCTCAGCGCGGTGATCGCCCCGCTGCGCATCTATGCCCGTTCGATTTCGGGCAGCGTCGATCTCGCCGATGATCTGGTGCAGGAAGCGCTGCTCAAGGCGTGGAGCGCGCGCAGCCGCTACCGCGCCGGCACCAACATGCGCGCCTGGACCTATGTCATCCTGCGCAACCACTATTTCAGCCAGGTCCGGCGTGCCCGCTTCAAGGGTGAGTGGGACGAATTCACCGCCGACCTGCTGCTCGCCCAGCCCGCCAACCAGGAAGCCCACATCGCGCTGTCCGACGTCCAGCGCGGGCTGCTCCAGCTCCCCGATCTGCAGCGCGAGGCGCTGATCCTCGTCGGCGCCGGCGGCATGGCATATGAAGAAGTCGCCGAAATCTGCGGCTGCGCGGTCGGCACCATCAAAAGCCGTGTCGCCCGCGGCCGCGTCGCGCTGGCCGCGATGATGGAGACCGGCGTCCTGCCGTCGAGGCAGAAGGGCGACAAGGCAAACTCTGCGCCGATGGTCGACCAGATCATGGACCAGGTCGAGATGCTGCAGCAGCACAGCTGACAGGATTCAAGAGCCTCCGGCGGGCAGGCCGCAGGCCTGCACCAATTGATTTGGCAGACAATCACCCACCCCGCTCATCCCGAGCGAAGTCGAGGGACGCGCCTACGGTCGGGCGTGTCCCTCGACTTCGCTCGGGATGAGCGGGTTTTGTTTGGTTGAAGCGGCGGCAGGTGGCGCGCGGCGGCACCGCCCCAAATCAATTGGTGCAGGCCTGCGGCCTGCCCGCCGGAGGCCCTTGTTCGTCCCCTGTTACCGAAAAAAAAGGGGGCGCCCTTGCGGACGCCCCCGATTATCGGCCGATGGCCTGCGTCGCCGTTATTGCGGCGTGCAGGGGGTTGCCGGCATCGTCGCGGCGACACCGCCGAAGACGATTTCGACGCGGCGGTTCTGCGGTTCGCGGACGCCGTCGGCGGTCTGCACGAGCAGGTTGGTTTCACCGACGCCGGTTGCCGATGCGGCACCGCCGGGAACGCCCTTGCCGACCATGTAGTTGCGCACGGCATCGGCGCGACGCTGCGACAGTGCCATGTTGTAGTCGGCACTACCCGAGGTATCGGTGTTGCCGGTCAGTGCGACGCTGACCTGGCCCGTTGCAGCGAACTGCTCGGCAGCGCGATCGAGAATCGCCGAGGCTTCAGGCGTAATCAGCGACTTGTCGAAGTCGAAGAACACCAGGAACGGCCCCGGCGTCACGGCTGCGGGCGGACAAGGCGGCAACGGTGCAGCTTCAGCCATCGGCGCGGGCGGCGGCGGCGGCGGTGCAGCGGCTTCGGGCGGCGGGCTGTACTGGCCGAAGCGGACACCGATACCGCCGACGACCTGGTTGCGCGACAGGCCATCCTGATAGTTGGTGTAGCGGTACTCAACCTTGGCATAGACGTGGCTGCCGAGGCCCTGCTCGAGGCCGACAGCGCCGCGGACGCCGCCATAGCTCTGCGACGAGTCGAAACTGACCAGCGATGCAACCGGGGTATAATTGTAGTCGACCTTGGTCTTGGCGTACCCACCGGCGACGTACAGCAGCGTCGACGGGGTGATCTTGAAGCCGAGGCGGCCCATGGCCGACCATTCGTGCTTGGCATCTGCGGTGGTCACGCCGCCGAGGCCGTCGAAGCCGGTCGCCTTGACGGTCGACCAGTTATAGTTGCCGAACACGCCGAGGATCATGCTGTCCGACAGGCGCATGTCGTAGCCGCCTTCGGCGCCGTACACCCAGCCCTTGTCATCGACCTTGGTGTTGAAGCCCTGGCCGACGCCATCGAACTTCAGATTGTCCCAGCCGCCCTGGCCTTCAACGCGGAAGCCGTCGAATTCATAGGCCTGGGCCGAAACGGATGCAGTGCCAGCCAGCAGCACGGCGCATAATAGGATGTGTTTCAAATTTTTCCCCTTTTCGGGATAATCCGGCGTCAGAGTTGACGCGGTCTAGAACAGGCAGGCGCACTGTAGGTTCCGGTGCACGAGGAACTCGGCAGCGGACTGTCGCTATTTCGCAACAGTCAGTGTGGCCTGCCTGAGCCGAGCGACTAGTTCTTGGCCTTGTCGGCAGCCTTGGTGGTGGCCTTGCCGACCGAGCTGACGTCCTTGCCGGCGCCCGACATGGTGTTGCAGGCGGTCAGCAGCAGTGCTGCAGCGATAGTCGACGTGATCAGGATGGTGCGCATGTTGGGCTTCCTTGTGCTACCGGTGCCAACACACAATCGTGTCAACAGCGGCTTGCCGCGCTCAACGCACCGACACCACAAGGGTTCCCTCAGCTTGCGACGGCCCGGCTGATCGCTGCGGCCAGCCCCGCTTCGCTATACGGTTTCGCCAGCATGACGGCGCGCGGGCTCTGGCCAAGGACTTCGGCGATATCGCCGCTGACCAGAATGCACGGGATGGACTGGGTGGCGAGGATGGCGGTCACCGCAGCGACGCCGCTACCCTGTTGCAAATGCGCATCAACAATCATGAGTCCCGGCCGGTGGGCAAGCGCTGCCGCCACGGCGCCGGCTTCGGTCGCCTCGATGGCACAGACGCTATGGCCCATCGCTTCGAGCATCTCGGCGAGCAGCATGGCGATCATCGCATCATCTTCGACGATCAAGATGGCGCATTTGGATGAGGTGGCGACCATGGCGACTGATACCGCATGACTGCTACTGACATACCCCCTCGGAATCTACGTAGTGGCGGTCCCGAGGTTGACAGCGCGGCCCGAAGGTTCGCTAGTGTGGCACCCGCCCGGCGCCGATTGCGCCGTTACGCCCAGCCAAAGGGCCACCGCGCCGTCGCGCCGGAAAGCAAGAGTGCCGATTGCCATGCCTGCAGCGGCCCGCAAAGCCAATACGACGGCCGCGCCGCGACCGGGCTTTGCCGTGGTCGGCATCGGTGCTTCGGCGGGCGGGCTCGATGCCTGCAGCAAGCTGCTCGATGCGGTGCCGCCCGACAGCGGCATGGCGTTCATCCTCGTCCAGCACCTCGACCCGAACCACAAGAGCCTGATGGCCGAACTGCTCGCGCACCATACGACGATGCGCGTTGTCGAGGCCGGCGACGGCATGGCAGTCGAGCCGGGCAATTTCTACATCATTCCGCCGGGCACCTATCTGTCGGTGGAAGCCGGCATGCTGCGCGTCAGCCCGCCGCTCGCGCCGCACGGGTCGCGGCTGCCGTTCGACCATTTGCTGCTGTCGCTGGCGCACGATTACGGTCGCCGCGCTGCCTGCGTGGTGCTGTCAGGTACCGGCGGCGATGGCAGCCTTGGGCTGAAGGCCATCAAGGAAGCCGGCGGGCTGATCGTCGCGCAAACGCCCGAACAGGCCGAATATGACGGCATGCCGCGCAGTGCGATGGCGACCGGGCTTGTCGACATGGTGCTCGATGTCGCGGCGATCCCGGCGGCGCTGGCCAAGTACACCCGCCGCATCGGGCTTTCGGATACACAGGCCGATGGCGAGCCCGAAGGCGCGGCGCACTGGCTCAACGATATCATCGAACTGGTGCGCGCCAAGACCGCGCATGATTTCAGCCTCTACAAGCCCGGCACGCTGCAACGCCGCACCGAGCGCCGGCTGGCGATGGCGGCGATCGAACCCGACGGCATGGACCGCTACATCGAGCTGCTCAAAAAGGACGACAAGGAGCTTGAGGCGCTGTCAAAGGACCTGCTGATCAATGTCACCAGCTTCTTCCGCGATGCGAAGGTTTTCGACGAACTCGAACAGAAAATCATCCCGGCGCTGATCAAGGGCAAGGCGGCGGGCGAGACATTGCGCGTGTGGATTGCCGGCTGCAGCAGCGGCGAGGAGACCTATTCGCTGGCGATGTTGCTGCGCGAGGGCGTTGCCGCCGCGCAACGCGACATCAAGCTGCAGATTTTCGCCTCCGATCTCGACCTCGACTCGGTCAACCGTGCGCGCGAGGGCGTCTATCCCGAAGCCGTTGTTGCCGACATCACCCCGGCCCGGCTGGCGCGCTTCTTCACCCGCGAAGAAAACGGCTACCGCATCGTGCCCGATCTGCGCAACGCCGTGGTCTTCACGCGTCAGGATGTGCTCGGCGACCCGCCATTCTCGCGGCTCGATCTGATTTCGTGCCGCAATCTGCTGATTTACCTGCAGCCCGAGGCGCAGGCGCGGGTCATCTCCATCTTCCACTTCGCGCTGCGCATCGGCGGCGTCCTGTTGCTCGGCAGCGCCGAAACCGTCAACAGTAGCGACGGGCGCTTTACCGTCATCAGCAAGGCCGGGCGAATTTTCCGCAAGCAGGGCGCCAACAGCACCACGCCACTGGCGCTGACGTCGGCAAGCGGCGCGCCGCCAGCGCGCAACCGCACGCCGCAGAAGCCGTCACGCGCCGCGGTGCTCGGCGAGCTATGCCGCCTGATGGTGGTCGACAATTTCGCCCCTGCCGCAGTGCTGGTCAATGCCCGCAACGAATGCCTGTTCCACCTCGGCCCGACCGACCGCTACCTGCGCATCGCCCCGGGGCTGCCGGCCAACGACGTGCTGGCGATGGCGCGCGACGGGGTGCGCACCAAATTGCGGTCGGCGATCGGGCTGGCGCAGGAAAAGGCCGCGCGCGTCGAAGTCGGCGGCGGCCATTTGCTCCACGACGGCATCCGAACCGGTTTCCGCATCGTCGCGCAACCGGTGACCAGCGACGGCGAGGCGCTGGTCTTTGTCGCCTTCATCGATGACGATGTGCCGGCGGCGCGGCGTCATGCCGTTCCGGCGCGCGACCAGAGCCGGGTCGCCGAACTCGAAGCCGAACTCGCCGCGACCCGCGAGGAACTCCACGGCGCGATCCGCAGCCTCGAAATGTCGGGCGAGGAGCAGAAGGCGATCAACGAGGAGGCGCTGTCGGTCAGCGAGGAGTATCAGGCGACCAACGAGGAAATGCTGGCCTCGAAAGAGGAGCTGCAGTCGCTCAACGAGGAACTGACCGCGCTCAACAGCCAGTTGCAGGAAACGCTCGAACGCCAGCGCACGACCTCGAACGATTTGCAGAACGTGCTGTTCAGCACCGATGTCGCAACGCTGTTCCTCGATCCCAAACTCAACATCCGCTTCTTCACCCCGGCGACCAAGCTGCTGTTCAGCGTCATTGACGGCGATGTCGGGCGGCCGCTGTCGGACCTCAGCTCGCTCGCCGCCGACAGCGCGCTGCCCGCCGATGCGCGCACCGTGCTCAAGACCGAAACCCCGATCGAGCGCGAAATCGAAGCGCGCACCGGCGCCTGGTACATGCGCCGCATCATGCCGTACCGCGCGCAGGACGGCAGCGTCGAAGGCGTCGTCATCACCTTCGTCGACATCACCGAACGCCGCGAAATCGCCGAAGCGCTCGAAGCCGCCAAGCGCGTCGCGCAGCTCGCCACCATTGCCAAGTCGCGGTTCCTGGCCGCGGCGAGCCATGACTTGCGCCAGCCGCTGCAGACGCTGACGCTGCTGCACGGGCTGCTGGCGCGCGTCGTCACCGGCACGCAGGCAACGCGGCTGGTGGCGCGGCTCGACGAAACGCTGGGCGCGATGTCGGGGATGCTCAATGCGCTGCTCGATATCAACCGCATCGAAGCCGGCAACGTCCATGCCGAGAAGCTGGCGTTTCCGGTGGGCGACCTGCTCGACCGCATGCGCACCGAATTCGGCTATAGCGCGCGCGCCAAGGGCATCGACTTGCGCGTCGTGCCATCAGCGCTGCACGTCTACAGCGATCCAGCGCTGCTCGAACAGATGGTGCGCAACCTGCTGTCGAATGCGCTCAAATACACCCAGCGCGGCAAGGTGCTCGTCGGCTGTCGGCGCCGGCACGGCGAAATCCGTATCGAGATATGGGACACCGGCATCGGCATCCCCGAAGCCGAACAGCAGGCGATTTTCGAGGAATATCACCAGCTCGACAATGAAGCGCGCGAACGCAGCCGCGGTCTCGGCCTGGGGCTGTCGATCGTCAAGCGGCTGGGGATTTTGCTGGGTCACAAGATCAGCGTCCGTTCGGCCTCGGGACGTGGTTCGATGTTCGGCGTCGCCGTCGAGGTACCGCCGGTCACCGCGCAACTGGCGGCGCCACCGGCCGAAGCCGAGGTACCGGCTGTCAACGGGTCGGTCGCGGGCACCATCCTGATCGTTGACGACGATCCCGAAATTCTCGACCTGCTCGACCTCATCCTCACCGGCGAGGGCTTCGACACGCTGACCGCAGTGAACGCCACCGCGGCGCTTGAAATGGTCGCCAAGCTCGGGGTCGAGCCCAATCTGATTCTCGCCGACTATAATCTGCCGGGCGGCATCGACGGGCTGCAGTTGGTGACCCAGCTGCGCGGCCGGGCCGGGCGGCTGATCCCGGCGATCATCCTGACCGGCGACATCTCGACCCGCAGCCTGCGCGACATCACGCATCATAATTGCGTCCAGCTCAGCAAGCCGGTGAAGCTGCCGGCGCTGTCGCGGATCATCGGCGACTTGCTGGCGCCGGGAACGTTACCGGTATTGGCACCACGTGACGCGAGTGCCGGTGACGGACTGATATGTGTCATCGATGATGATGATGCGGTGCGCACCGCGCTGTGTGCACTACTCGAAGACCATGGCTGGTTGTCGCGGGGTTTTGCCTCCGCCGAGGAATTTCTGGCAGACTATAGCGGCCATGGTTCGCGCCGGCGCGGCAATGGCGGCGGCTGCCTGCTGATCGATGTGCGGTTGCCAGGCATGAGCGGGCTCGAACTGCTTCGTGAACTGGCGGCACGTGGCGACAGTTCGCCCGCCATCATGATCACCGGGCACGGCGACATCGGTATCGCGGTCGAGGCGATGAAAGCCGGCGCCAGCGACTTCATTGCCAAGCCCGTGCGCGGCGACACGCTGGTCGCCAGCATCACTGCAGTGCTCGGCCAACGCCAGGTGGACGAACCGGAAGGCGCGCGACGGGTCGCGCAGGCGCGGCTCGCAACGCTGACGCCGCGTCAGCGTGAAGTGATGGACCGCGTGCTGGCGGGCCAGCCGAGCAAGAACATTGCGGCAGATCTCGGCCTGAGCCAGCGCACCGTCGAGACACACCGTGCCGCGATCATGAAGAAGATCGGCGCGAAGTCGTTGCCCGCGCTGGTCCGGCTGGTGGTGCTTGCGTCGCCGGCCACGTCCAATACCAAAGGCTGACCGGCGCGCGTCAGAATGTAGTGCCCGGTGCGCCGGGGGGCTGGCGCACCGGGCATCACGGTCAGATCTTGTCGCCGAGCGCGCCCTTGACGCTGCCCTTGACGTTCTGCATCTGGCCCTTGACCTGCTGGACATCGCCTTCGGCGGTCAGCTTGGGATTGTCGGTCGCTTCGCCGAGTGCCGTCTTGGCCTTGCCGGCGATCTCGTTGCCGAGGCCCTTGGTCTTGTCGATCAATTCGCCCATGTCGGTGGCTCCTGATTTGCAACCGGTGGCACCGTGCCGACCGGATACAGTCTCAACCCCTGACGGGCACCGGGGTTCCCGCCAATCAGCGTTTTCCGGCCAGCGGATTTGCAGTTGCGCGCAATTGCGGACAGCATTAGTGTTATATCAAGATAACACAGGGACTCACGACCATGGCCAATCCGGCATTTTCAGTGGAAGCGGCGACACAGGCCTATCTGGCCACCGTCAGCGGCGTGGCGCGGGCCAAGTCCGACGCCTATTTCGAAGGCGGCTATTGGCTGATCCTGTGGAGCTTCGTGGTCACCGCGGTGATCATGATCTTTCTGATGCGGTCGGGCTGGGCGGCGAAGATTTCGGCCTGGGCCAAGCGTGTCACTGGCAACCGTCCATGGCTGCACGCGATGCTGGCGGCGTTCGTGCTGATCGGCATCGTCGCGCTCTTGCAGTTCCCGTGGGACCTTTACGTCACGTATTTCCGCGAACACCAGTACGGCATGTCGAACCAGAATTTCGGGCAATGGCTCGGCGACTGGGTCAAGAACGCGCTGATTAGCCTGATCGTCTTCACGCTGCTGGCGTCGGGGATGCTGCGACTGATCCGCGCGACGCCGAAAAACTGGTGGGCGTGGGGCGCGGTGGTGACCGCCTTCTTCATGGCGTTCTTCATTGCCGTGGCGCCGGTGTTTGTCGAACCGCTGTTCAATACCTACAAGCCGATGACCGCAAGCCCGCTGCGCGACCAGATCCTTTCGATGGCGCGCGCCAACGGCGTGCCCGCGCATGACGTGCTGGTCGTCGATGCCTCGCGCCAGACCAAGCGCATCTCGGCGAATGTCGCGGGGCTGGGCAGCACGATGCGCGTCGCGCTCAATGACAATCTGCTCAACCAGGCGACACCGGCGCAGGTGCGCTCGGTGATGGGCCATGAGCTCGGCCATTATGTGCTCAACCACATCTGGTCGATGGTCATCTATTTCGCGCTGATCATTCTGGGCGGCTATCTGGCAATCAACCATTTCGTGCCGGCGCTGCTGCGCCGCAACCCGAAATGGGGAGTGCAATCGCTTGCCGACCCCGGCGCCCTTCCGATCGCGATCCTGGTGATATCGGCGTACTTCGTGGTGATGACGCCGCTGGTCAACACCATCATCCGCGTTCAGGAACAGGAAGCCGACCAGTTCGGCCTCAACGCCGCACGCGCGCCCGACGGCTTTGCCGCAACCGCGATGAAGCTGTCGGCCTACCGCAAGCTCGAACCCGGCAAGTGGGAAGAAATCATCTTCTACGACCACCCGTCAGGCCGTACCCGCGTTGAAACCGCGATGCAGTGGAAGGCCGAGCATCTGGGTGAGCCGGGGGTCGAATAGGCCGGAACGCCAAGCACGATATAGTTTGATATCAAACTATATCGTGCAAATACGCTAGACCCGTAAAGACTGAACAGATTGACGGCATACTCCGCCGCCCGAGACCGGCATTTTCGGCTTAGTTTGCAGCAACTTCTGCTGAAATCGCGGCGAGCAATGCAGCATCGCCCAAAGTTGCATCGGCAGCACTGCGGCCGAGCGAGTATTCAGGTGGAACCACCTCCGGCCCCGCGCCCGGCGGCAGCGGCGGCGTATAATAGCCCAGCGCATAACTGCCCATCGCATAGCCCAGCACCGCCTGCAGCTCGGGTGGCAGGCCGCGCGCAATGTCCGGCGGGCAAGCGAGATACTGGTTCTCCTCCTGCCGCAGCCAGCCCAGCGTGTAGGTGATGTTAAGCCCGATGCGATCACCGTCGCTGACATTGGCGCCGCCGCCGTGGAACACCCCGCCGGTGTAGATCAGCACCGAACCGGCACTCATTTCGGCATAGCCAATTTCATGCGGCTCGGGCTTGCGTGAATCGGGCCATTCGAGCGAGCCCGGCACTACCTGCGTTGCGCCATTGGCCCGGGTGAAATCGGTCACCGCCCAGATGGTGTTGAGCTGCGGCTCGAGATGCCCAAGGTGCGTGCCCCAGGCCCAGCGGTCGCGGTGGATGACCTGTGCACCCTGCCCTGACTTGATGCGGATGGCCTGCGTTAGATGGAGTTGCCAGCGCTCGCAGAACGGCAGCAACAACGCGTCGGCAGCGGCTGCAATCAGTCTGTCCATGACAAGCGTGCGCACTTGCGCCGACCGCGCTACCAGCGCGCCGGTCCGCGTCGTCAGATTGCCGGTAAAGCTGTCGCGCCCGTTCGGCGTTGCCGCAATATAGGGCGCCAGCTCAGCATTTAGCGCGGCGAGCGCGTCAGGGGCGATAACGTCATCGACAATCACCGCACCGTCACGGCGCAGCGCGGCCATCAAGGGTTCGATTGCGGTATCCGCAGCAAAATGCGCCAATGTCGGTGTGGCCATCCTCTATCTCCCCGATGCCGCGCGATCGTCCTGCCGAGTCGGCATCACAGCATAACGCCGAGGGGGAATTTATCGCAACCGCACTGCATAGTCTCGCCACGGGCAGCTTGCCGACGTATTGGGTTGTCGATGCACCTACTCGTCCTTGGCCTCGGTTATACTGCGTCGCGCGTTGCCGCGGCGTTCACTGCGCTGGGCGGCAGCGTCACGGCAGTGCGTTCGCAACCCGGCGCCGGCGTGCTGACGCTCGACTCACCCGAACTGCCCGGTACAATCGCCACCGCGACGCACATTCTGTCATCGGTGCCGCCGGCACGCGATGGCAGCGATCCGGTGCTCGCCGCGCACGCCGCCGCGCTGGCCGCTGCCCCGGCACAATGGCTCGGCTACCTGTCGTCGACGGGCGTCTATGGCAACACCGATGGCGCCTGGGTCGATGAAACCGCGCCCGTCGGCAATGGCCGTCGCAGCGCGCGCGTCGCCGCCGATCTGGCGTGGCAGGCACTGCACCCCGCAGTCCGCGTATTCCGGCTGCCCGGCATCTATGGTCCCGGCCGCTCGGCGCTTGACCGCGTCGCCAGCGGCAATGCCCACCGCATCGACGCACCTGGGCATTTGTTCAGCCGCATCCATGTCGATGACATCGTGCAGGCGGTGATGGCGAGCCTGACGCGCGGTGCGCCGGGCGTCTACAACATCGCCGACAGCCTGCCCGCCACCGGCAACGCGGTGATCGAATTTGCCTGCGACTTACTCAGCGTACCCTACCCGCCGATCGAGCCGCTCGACACGCCGCTGCTTTCGCAAATGGCGCGCGGATTCTATGCTGAAAACCGCCGAATCGCTGCGACGAAAATGACGCGCGACCTTGGCGTGCGGTTGCGCTACGCTGACTATGTACAAGGCCTGCGGGGCTGTCTGAAGGATATGGATCGATGAAATTCGGGGTTGGACAATCAGTCAAGCGCGTCGAGGATTTCCGGCTGCTGACCGGCGCCGGGCGCTACACCGATGACCTGCAACTGCCCGGCACGCTGTTCGCCGTGACGCTGCGCTCGCCCTATGGGCATGCCGTCATCCGCAGCATCGACACCGCACCGGCGCTCGCCGTCGAAGGTGTCGTGGCGGTCTATACCTACAAGGATATCGCCGAGTATGGCGAGGTGCCGTGCCTGGTGCCGTTATCGGGCCCGATCAAGACACCGCGCACGCTGCTCGCCGCCGAGCGCGTCCGCTTCGTCGGTGACGGCGTCGCCTTCGTCGTCGCCGAAACCCGCGAAGCCGCGCGGGCCGGCGCCGAGGCGATCGAGGTCGATTATGACGAACTGCCGGTGGTCGCCTCGATCGACGCCGCCATCGCGCCGGGCGCCCCCAAGGTCTGGCCCGATGCGCCGTCGAACCTGATCTTCGACTGGCAGCTCGGGGACGGCGAAGGCGCTGCCAAGGGCATCGCCGGCGCGCACCATGTCGCCAGCCTGCGCATCGTCCAGAACCGCGTCGCGCCGACATCGATGGAAGTCCGCGCCGCTGTCGGCGAATATGACGCAACCACCGGCTTCACGCTGACTTTCGGCGGCCAGGGCGTCGCCGCCGGCCGGCCGATGATCGCCGGCATCCTGCGCACCACCCCCGACCAGGTCCGCGTCGTCACCGGCGATGTCGGCGGCGGCTTCGGCATGAAAGCGTTCATGTACCCCGAATATGTTCTGGTGCTGCACGCCGCGCGCGCGCTCGGTAAGCCGGTCAAATGGACCGGTGAGCGCAGCGACGCCTTCCAGACCGACTCGCACGGCCGCGCCATGGTCAGCGATGCCAAGCTCGGCTTCGACAAGGACGGCATGATCACCGCGTTGCAGGTCGAAACCTGGTCCGACCTCGGCGCCTATCAGGCGCAGTTCGGCCCGGCGATCCAGACGATGGCCGGCGGCCGCATCATCGGCGGCGTCTACCGGATTCCCGCCATCCACAACCATGTCCATGGCGTGATGACCAACACTGCACCGGTCGATGCCTATCGCGGCGCCGGTCGTCCCGAATCGACCTACATCATGGAGCGGCTGATCGAGGCTGGCGCCCGGACGCTGGGCATCCCCGCCGATGAAATCCGCCGCCGCAACCTGCTGCGCCCCGATGAACTGCCGCACCACAACGGCCTCGGCCTTGAGTTCGATGTCGGCAACTTCCCCGCCGTGCTCGACAAGGCGCTGGCCGACGCCGACTGGGCCGGCTTCCCGGCGCGCAAGGCGGCGGCTGCAAAGCGTGGCCACCGCTACGGTCGCGGCATGGCCTATTATGTCGAAATCGCCGGCGGCGGCAGCCAGGACGAATTCGCCGACATCAAGGTCAACCCGGCCGGCATCGTCGAAGCCGCTGTCGGCACCCAGTCGAACGGCCAGGGCCATGAGACCGTCTATGCGCAGGTCCTCGCCGAACGGCTGGGCATCCCGATGGAGCAGGTCCGCATAGTCCAAGGCGACACCAACCGCCTCGATCAGGGCAACGGCACCGGCGGCTCGCGCAGCATGGCCTGGGGTGGCGCCGCGACACTGCAGGCCGGCGACGAGATGGTCGCGCGCGGCATCGAGCTCGCCAAGACCGCGCTCGACGACGCCAATGTCGACTATTCGGAAGGCGTGTTCCGTGCCCGTGCCACCAACCGCACGCTGAGCCTTGCCGAACTGGCGACGCTCCACCCCGGCGCGCTCGATGGCCGCGCGCGCTACAAGCCGGACAACCCGCGCCCGACCTTCCCCAACGGTTGCCACATCGCCGAAGTCGAGATCGACCCCGAAACCGGCACCACCAAGGTGGCGCGCTACAGCCTGTGCGACGACCTCGGGATTCTGGTCAATCCGATGCTCGTGCAGGGCCAGATCCACGGCGGCGTCGCGCAAGGTCTCGGCCAGGCGCTGCTCGAAGATGTCGTCTATTCGGACGACGCGCAGCTCGTCACCGGCTCGTTCATGGACTATGGCATGCCGCGCGCCGATGACATGCCGCACATCCATTTCGATACGCTCGGCACCCCCAGCCCGACCAACCCGCTCGGCGTGAAAGGCTGCGGCGAAGCCGGCACCATCGGCGCCATGCCATCGATCATCAACGCCATCATCGATGCGCTGGACGGGGTCCAAATCGAAATGCCGGCGACGGTCGAAAAGGTTTGGCGCGCCTGTCAGGCACTCGAAACGCGGGTCGCTGCCGAATAGGAACCCGGTACGGCGGCCTCAGCGGCGGCCGCTTAACGCCAATACCATACCTGCGATCGCGAGTGCGGCGCCGGCTGCGGCGAGTGGTGACCACACATAGGATTCGAACGCCGTCGACAATGCCATCGCCAGCACCGGGATCAGCACGCTGGTATAGGCCGCTGGGCCGGGGCCGATGTTACGGAGCAGCCGGTAGTACAGGCTGAACGCCAGCACCGAGGCGACCAGCGCCAGATAGAGCAAGCCGCCGATATAGAGCGGCGACAGGTTGATTTGCGGTGGTCCGGCACTGACCCAGGCATAGGCGCAGTTGAGCAGGCTACCATAGGCCATGGCGAGCGCCAGCAGCGGCGTCACCGGCAGTGCGCGGCCACGTGGCGTTGCCTGCAAGACATTACCCACCGACGCGCCAAGCACCGAAAGTAGTGCGAAGCCCAGCCCGGTGAGCAGTCCGGCGCGGTCATGGCCGGCCGACAGCAGGTCGCGGCCGAACATCAACGCCAGCCCGGTGATGGCGATGACGCTGCCGGCGACGAAGCGCCGTGTCAGCCGCTGGCCGAGAAACACGGCACCAAGCACAGCATTGGGCACCAGCAGGAGCGCGAACAGCAGCGCCACCAGCCCCGATGTCAGATAGCGCTGTGCAATGTAGACGAGGTTGAAGTTGATCGAGAACTGCATCAGCGCGACAATCAGTGCGAAGCCATGGTCGCGCGCGGCAAACCCCAGCAACTGCTGGCGCAGGTCGCGCCGTAGCAGGCAAGTGGCGAGCAGTACGCTGCCGGCAAGCAGGAACCGGTACGCCACCGACCATGCCGGCGGCACCAGCGCGAGCTGGCTGTGGATGACGATCCACGTCGAGCCCCAGATCAGCGTGACGCCGGCAAATTGCGCTACAACTGCCGGGTTGAAGGCGCGCACCTGTGGGGTCGCTGGCGCGCCAGACGTTGTTGTCATGCGTCAGACCTAGAGCGCGGCCAATGCCGCAGCGAGCGCGTCGATACTGGCGGCAGGCGTGTCCCACGCAATGACGAAGCGTGCCTCGTTCGACCCGGCATCGCCCCAGTCGTAGAAGTTAAAGCCGAGCGCCCGCAGTTTCTCGGGCCCGCCCGTGCCCAGCTGCGCGAAAACCTCATTGGCCTCGACCGGGTGCAGCATCCGCGCCGGAGCCGCCTGCGCCAGCCGCGCTGCGCCGGCGTTGGCTGAAGCTGCATTGCGCAGCGCTGCGCCGGTTTCAACCATCGCCAGCAGCTGCGCAGCATTGAAGCGGCCCTTGCTCGGCATTTGTCCGGCCCGCTTGCGGCGGAAACGCAGCTCGTCGGCGAGGCTCCGGTCGAAGAGCACGATGGCCTCGGCCGACATGCCGCCATTCTTGATCGTCCCGAAGCTCAGCGCATCAACGCCGGCGCGCCAGCTGATATCGCCTGGGTGGCAGCCAAGGCTTGCGAGTGCATTGGCGAAGCGCGCGCCATCAAGGTGAAAGCGCCACCCTTGTGCCCGCGCGTTCGCGCCCAGTGCCGCAAGTTCGCCGGGCGTATAGACCGTGCCGCATTCGGTCGCCTGCGTCAGCGATAGCACCCGGGCTTGTACCTGGTGAACGTCGCCGCGGTGTGCCGCGAGCCCGGCGGTGATGCGCTCGACGCTGAGCTTGCCGTGTGGTCCGTCGACCAGCAACAGTTTGGCACCGCCGGTAAAGAACTCGGGGGCGCCACATTCGTCGACGTGAATATGCGCCTCGCTGTGGCAAACGACCGCCCCAAAGGGCGGCACCATCGCCGCCAGCGAAAGGGCGTTTGCCGCCGTGCCGCTCGACACGGCGAAGACGCTGCACGGCGCACCGAAGAAGTCGGCGAAGGCGGCGTCGAGGCGGGCTGACCAGGCGTCGCCGTCATAGGCTTGCGCGGTGGCCATATTGGCAGCGAGCACGGCCTCGATGACTTCGGGGCAAGTGGCGGCGGCGTTGTCGGACAGGAAGTTCATGGACCAGCGCTAGACAGCGAAACGGCGGAGGTCAATGTTGACCCCCGCCGCTTGCGTGTTTTGCCGCAGGTGTGACGTGTCTGGCTTAGAAGCCCCAGGTCAGCGTTGCGGTCACGCCGTTGTCCTTGGTGTTCTTGCCCAGGACACCGACATAGCCAACACCGACGCGGAAGGCGCCGAAGCTGTAGTCGACACCGGCTTCGAGCGAAGCCGCATCCTCGTCGAACGCCACACCGTAGATCGACGCCGGGCTGTTGGTGCCCGTGATGGCGACGAGAGCCTGCGGCGACCGATCGCCACTGGTGTGCAGCCAGCCAGCCGAACCGCGCAGCGAGGCG
>NZ_SIHO01000002.1 GCF_004681125.1 Glacieibacterium arshaanense | reverse complement strand
ACTAACCGATTCGGTTCGTGAAGTCAAGTGAAATCGCGCATTCGACCTCTCTCCCTAGTGGGGAGAGCAAAAAGGCTACGCCGTCCGCGCCAGTTCCGCGCCGCTGTAGGCCGGGTCGCCGGTAACTTCGCGCATCGCCCAGCCGGGCATCATTTGCGCCAGCACCGCCGCCTGCGTCGGTGCCTCGATCTCGGCGATGATCAGGCCGGCGTGGCGACCTTCGAACACGTCGAGCCCGAAGCCGTCGATGCGGTAGCGGCACTTGGAGATACGGTTGCCCGGCAGCACATCGAGCTGCGCGAACTCCTCGGCGGTCAAATACAGGTTGGTGATCGGCGCCGACACCGGATCATCCGACAGATATTTGCGGCATAGCTTGTAGACCGGCGCGGCACCGGCGCCGGTCACGCGCCGCAAGCGCAGCCGCGTCGCCACGATGTACAAGTCCTCGATCCGCACCATTGCCGCACCGTCGAGCGGCGGGCAGCGTGCCGGGTCGACGAGAAACCGCCGCTCATGTTCGAAAAGCGCGTATTTGGGCAGCTCCATCGCGGTCACCGCGCCGGCTGGCTGGACGTGCAGGTCGATATGAATTCGGACTGCATCATACGTGCCATCTCCCTGACACGTATGCCCGTTCCGGCCAAGCGGCCTTGCTGACAACGGGGATGGTGCAAGGCGGTGGGCGAAGCCACCGTCTTGCACCAGGACCATACCCTAAATCAGGCCGTCAGGGCCTTCTGGCGCCGACGCAACGACGTGCCAACGAGCCCAAATCCGGTGATCATCATCGCCCACGCTGCGGGTTCGGGAACCGCATTGCGGACGACCAATGAATCATTGAAGAACTGTTGCGGCCGGTTCCACGCTGGCGTCTGGCCGTACGAGCAGTTCGATCCGATGCCGTTGCACCAGTCACCATGATAGTAGGCATTGGTGAAATAGGGCGACGCCAGCGCCGCATCGCCGTTGAGTGTCACATCGGTAAACGACCAGAACGCACCGCTGACCGGATCAGTGCCGCCAAAAGGCACGTTGGCGCCTTGAAAAATGAACAGCATCGCCGACGGCGCATTCGCCAATTCGACATCGGTCGGCAGGCGCCAGCCGAATTGCGTCTGGTAGGACAAGTCAATAAACGACTCGTCGACCGGTGCAGCCCAGGCCCAGTTAAGGCCGCCATAGGTAATATAGGCATTGACCGGCACCGGCGCGTTGACCAACGCGGCACTGGCGGCGGTCGCGAAACCGGCTGCAGCAACCAGAACGCCCAGTTTTGCAAAAGTTTTCATGATATTTCCCCTGGATTTCTGATTCTTATGAATCGATGCATTGTCGATCACGCAACGCAACTTGCCAGCAAAGCCAATGGCATAGCCGCAACAGAAGGCCGGCAGGGAAAATTCTCCAAAAATTTCCTTCATTTGTAAAGAAGTGATTCAGGCTTGAGGGCTGGCTGGCGCCAGCGCAACGCGCTTCGATCAGGCGGCAATCCTGCCGATCCGGAACGCCGGCCGCTTAGACGCGCGGGTCGATCTGAGGGCCGCGCACGAAGGGCTGCGCGAACAGCAACCCGGTGACGAAGCCGCCGATATGTGTCCAGATCGCCACCTGGAACGGCCCGGTGTTGAACGCCAGCGCGGTCAGCAGTTGCAGCCCGATCCACACCGCCGCGTACCACAGCGCGGTCAGCGCGTCTGATGAAATGCTGATGCCCAGAATCTTGCGCGCCGACACACGGCTGCGCGCGAACAGCACCGCATAGGCGCCGAACACCGCGGCAATCGCGCCACTGGCACCGACAACCGGTGCCGGCGAGCCGGGATCGACTGCGACCTGCAGCAACCCGCCGGCGATACCGCCGAGCAAGTAGAGCGCCAGAAACCGCCAGCGCCCGACGACCCATTCGACATAGCGCCCGACCCATGCCAGAAACAGCATGTTGAGCAGCAGATGCATCCAGCCGCCGTGCAGGAACATCGAGGTCAGCAGCGTCAGCGGCGCCGGCACGATGCCCGGCAACAGCTTGGCTGCACCGATGCCCAGACTGTGCGACAGTCGCGCCGGCACAAGCCCGAAATTGTCGATCATCCAGATACCAAAGTCGTGCCCGCCGACGGTGGCGATGACCTGCACCGCCACGCACAGCGCAAGCAGCAGCCGCGTCACCACGGCCAGCGGCGGGGTGAACGGCTTCATCGGCGGGGGCTCAACGCGGCGACCGCCCTCGCCTCAGATGAACTGCAGCGACTGGATCTGGTAGTATTTTTCGCCCGACGGGGTCACGACCTCAACATCGTCACCGACCTTGCGGCCGATCAGCGCGCGGCCGAGCGGCGACGAATAGGAGATGCGGCCGATGCGCGCATCGGCTTCGGTCTGCCCGACGATCTGGTAGGTGATCGACTTGTCGTCCTCGTCCGCCAGCTTGACGGTGGCGCCGAACACGACGCGGTCGCCCGACAGCGACTTGGGATCGATGACCACGGCGCGCGACAGGCGATCCTCGATCTCGTAGATCTGCGCTTCGATCTGGCCCTGGCGCTCCTTGGCGGCGTGATATTCGGCATTTTCCGAAAGATCGCCATGCGCACGCGCTTCCTCGATCGCCACGACGACTTCGGGACGCTCTTCCTCTTTGAGGCGGCGCAGCGTGTTGACGAGGGTTGCATGCCCCTCTGCCAGCATCGGCAGCTTGTCGACGGTCGCCATTAAACTCGAACCTTTCGTCACTTCATTTTACGGTAGACAGGGTGTAACGCCCGGCCCCCGATTTTGTTGCAGCCCCTTGAACAAGACGGCTCGGCCGTCGGTGGAATCCCACCGTATTCGGCCGACTGCTTTCCCTGGAGCTACGCTTCGCGCGTCTTATAGTATGACTGCAACGACCGGACTTCAAGCGCGCGTTGCTTGGCTGCGGCGATTGCGCGGGCTGCGGCGACGCCTGCCGAGGCCGTGGTGAACGACGGCACCTTGCCGTACAGCGCCGAGCCGCGGATCGACTGGCTGTCCTTCATCGACTGCACGCCTTCGGTGGTGTTGAAGATCAGCGCGATGTCGCCGTCCTTGATGCGGTCGACGATATGCGGCCGGCCCTGCAGCACCTTGTTGACGCGTTCGACCTTGAGCCCCTGCCCCGTCAGATACTCGGCGGTACCGTCGGTGGCGATGACGGTGAAGCCCATGTCGAGCAGCATCCGCGCCGCCGGCAGGATGACCGGCTTGTCGGTGTGCTTGACCGAAATGAACACGCAGCCCGCCATCGGCAGCACCGTACCGGCGCCGAGCTGCGCCTTGAAGAACGCCTGGCCGAAGTCGGCATCGATGCCCATGACTTCGCCGGTCGACTTCATTTCCGGCCCGAGCACCGGATCGACGCCGGGGAAGCGCGCGAACGGGAAGACGGCTTCCTTGACGGCGACATGCGCCCATTTGGGCTTGGTCAGCCCGAAGCTCGCGAGGCTTTCGCCGCCCATGACGCGCGCCGCAATCTTGGCGATCGGCATGCCGGTGGCCTTGGCGACGAACGGCACGGTGCGCGACGCGCGCGGGTTGACTTCGATGAGGTAAACCAGCCCGTCCTTGACCGCGAACTGGATGTTCATCAGCCCGCGGACGTTGAGCGCGCGTGCCAGCAGCGCCGTCTGGCGCTCGATTTCGGCGATGATCGCGGGTGCCAGCGAGTGCGGCGGGATCGAGCACGCCGAATCGCCCGAATGGACGCCGGCTTCCTCGATATGTTCGAGCACGCCCGCCACGAACACCGTCTCGCCGTCGGCCAGCGCATCGACATCGACTTCGGTGGCGTCACGCAGATACTGGTCGATCAGCACCGGCGTATCGCCCGACACGCGTACCGCCTCACGGATATAGGTATCGAGCTGCGCGGTGGTTTCGACGATTTCCATCGCACGGCCGCCAAGCACGTAGCTCGGCCGCATCAGCACCGGATAGCCGATGCGTTCGGCGACTTCGACGGCCTCGTCGCGCGAACGCGCGATGCCGCCGGTCGGTTGGCGCAGGCCGAGTTCCTCGACCAGCGCGGCAAAGCGCTCGCGGTCTTCGGCAAGGTCGATGTTGTCAGGCGAGGTGCCGAGGATCGGGATGCCGGCGTCCTTAAGGCGCTGCGCCAGCTTGAGCGGCGTCTGGCCGCCGAACTGGACGATGACGCCGACCAGCGTGCCGGCGTCCTGTTCTCGCTTGAGGACTTCGAGCACGTCCTCGCCGGTCAGCGGTTCGAAGTACAACCGGTCCGAGGTGTCATAGTCGGTCGACACCGTTTCGGGGTTGCAGTTGATCATGATGGTTTCATAGCCGGCTTCGTCCAATGCGAAGCAGGCGTGGCAGCAGCAATAGTCGAACTCGATGCCCTGGCCGATGCGGTTGGGGCCACCGCCGAGGATGACGACCTTGCGCTTGTCCGTCGGCGCGCTTTCGCATTCGGGGGTGCCGAAGCTCGGCGCTTCATAGGTCGAATACATGTACGGCGTCTTCGCCTCGAACTCGGCAGCGCAGGTGTCGATGCGCTTGAACACCGGGTGCAGGCCGAGGTGGTGGCGGGTGTTCGCCACCGCGGCTTCCGTCAGGCCCGACAGCTTGGCGAGGCGTGCATCCGAAAAGCCCATCGCCTTCAAGGCGCGCAACGGCGCCAGCTCGCGCGGCAGGCCGTGCGTCGCGACTTGTTCCTCGGCAGCGATGATTTCGGCGATGCGTTCAAGGAACCACGGCTCGTAATGGGTGATGGCGTTGATGCGTTCAACACTGAAACCGCAGCGCAGCGCCTGTGCGATGATGAGCAACCGGTCGGGGCCGGGGATGCCGAGCGCGGCGGCGATTTCGTCTTCGCTGGCATCGACAAGGCTTTCGACTTCGTCAAAGCCGGTGAGGCCGGTTTCCAGCCCGCGCAGCGCCTTCTGGACGCTTTCGGCGAACGTCCGGCCAATCGCCATGACTTCGCCGACCGACTTCATCGCGGTGCCGAGCAAGGCTTCGGCGCCCTTGAACTTTTCAAACGCAAAGCGCGGTATCTTGGTGACGACATAGTCGATCGTCGGTTCGAACGCCGCGGGCGTCGCGCCGGTGATGTCGTTCATGATCTCGTCGAGCGTGTAGCCGACCGCGAGCAGCGCTGCGACCTTGGCAATCGGGAAGCCGGTGGCCTTCGACGCCAGCGCCGACGAGCGCGACACGCGCGGGTTCATTTCGATGACGACCAGGCGGCCGTCCTTGGGATTGACCGCGAACTGGACATTCGAGCCGCCGGTTTCAACGCCGATCTCGCGCAGCGTCGCGATGCTCGCGTTGCGCATGATCTGGTATTCCTTGTCGGTCAGCGTTAGCGCCGGCGCGACGGTGATGCTGTCGCCGGTGTGGACGCCCATCGGATCGATATTCTCGATGCTGCAGATGATGATGGCGTTGTCGTTTTTGTCGCGCACCACCTCCATCTCATACTCTTTCCAGCCGAGCACCGATTCCTCGATCAGCACTTCGGTGGTCGGCGAGGCGTCGAGCCCGCCGGTGACGATATGGACGAATTCCTCGCGGTTATAGGCAATGCCGCCGCCGGTGCCGCCCATTGTGAACGACGGCCGGATGATCGACGGCAGGCCGACGACGTCGAGCGCTTCCAAGGCTTCTGCAACAGTGTGCGCGATGCGCGACTTCGGCGATTCCAGCCCGATCTTGTCCATCGCATCGCGGAACTTGAGCCGGTCTTCGGCCTTGTCGATGGCTTCGGCGTCGGCGCCGATCAGCTCGACATCGAATTTTGCCAACGTGCCGTCATGGTGCAGCGCCAGCGCGGTGTTGAGCGCGGTCTGGCCGCCCATCGTCGGCAGCACGACCATCTTCTCGCCCGGGTGGCTGGCACGTTCGGCAGCGATGATCTTGGCGACCACGGCCGGCGTGATCGGCTCCACATAAGTCGCGTCGGCCATGTCGGGGTCGGTCATGATCGTCGCCGGGTTCGAATTGACCAGCACGATGCGGTAGCCTTCGGCCTTCAGCGCCTTGCACGCCTGCGTCCCCGAATAGTCGAACTCGCACGCCTGCCCGATGATGATCGGGCCGGCGCCGATGATGAGGATCGAGTCGATGTCAGAACGTTTGGGCATCAGCTATTTTTTCCGGTCTTCGCTTCGCAGCCCCAGCCGTCGTATTCGACGCCGTGGCTGACTTCGATTTCGAGCGCCTTGCGGGTCAGTGCCGCCATCGCATCGGGCTGCGTAGTGCCGTCGATCTGCAGGTCGATGGCGCTATCACCGTCTTCATAGGCACCGAAGCCGACGAAGCGGAAACCCAGCGCTTCGACATCGGCGCGCAGGGCCTGCACGGCCGCCTCGCTGCCCTTGAAATGCACGTCGATCGGGCGGACCAGCGTCGCGATATCGCCGTTCGCCGCGAGGTCTTCGAGCACGTCGCTGTCGGCGGCGATTTCCATCGCGAACTTCATCAGGTCGATCGGGGCTTCGGGAATGCCGCTCATTTGCGCAGCCCTGCGACAAATTTTTCGAACAGGTAATGGCTGTCCTGCGGGCCGGGCGAGGCTTCAGGGTGGTACTGGACGCTGAACGCCGGCTTGTCGGTGAGTTCCAGCCCGGCCAGCGAGCCATCGAACAGGCTGAGGTGTGTCGGCCGCGCATTCGCCGGCAGCGTTTCGGCTTCGACCGCGAAGCCGTGGTTCATGCTGGTGATTTCGACGCGGCCATCGCTGAGCCGCTTGACCGGATGGTTGGCGCCGCGGTGGCCCTGGAACATCTTGACGGTCCTGGCGCCCACCGCCAGCCCGAGCATCTGGTGGCCGAGGCAGATGCCGAACAGCGGCTTGCCCGTCGCCAGCCACGCCTGGATGACCGGAACGGCATAGACGCCGGTCGCGGCGGGGTCGCCGGGGCCATTCGACAGGAACAGCCCGTCG
The DNA here is from genome assembly GCF_004681125.1 of Glacieibacterium arshaanense. Taxonomy (GTDB): domain Bacteria; phylum Pseudomonadota; class Alphaproteobacteria; order Sphingomonadales; family Sphingomonadaceae; genus Polymorphobacter_A; species Polymorphobacter_A arshaanense. The sequence goes on along the minus strand of NZ_SIHO01000002.1, from coordinate 1,171,445 downwards.
GGGTTGTGCGCCATTATGTCGTCGAAGCTCGCGGTCGCGGGCACGACGGTGACGCGTGCGCCGGCATTGACGAGGTTGCGCAGGATGTTGCGCTTGATGCCGTAGTCGATGGCAACGACGTGCGGCCGCTTGGCCTCGTCGCCGGCGTTGATCGTCGGGCCGTCTTCGTCGGCGGGGCTGGCATAGCCCTGCCCCAGCCGCCACAGCCCGTCTTCCCAGCCATAGCTTTGCAGCGTCGTGACGTCCTTCGCGAGGTCCATGCCTTCGAGGCCGGGCCACGCCTTGGCGCGTGCCAGCAGCGCCGGAATGTCGAATTCGCCATTGGCGCTGTGCGCGATGACGGCGTTGGGGGCGCCCGCCAGCCGGATGCGACGCGTCAGCGCGCGGGTATCGACGCCCGACAGCCCGATCCGGCCCCAGCTTGCCAGCCAGTCGTCGAAGCGCCCGGTGGCGCGGAAATTGGCGGCTTCGGAAATATCGGCGGCAATGACGCAGCCCAGCGCGTGCGGGTTGGTCGCTTCGACATCTTCGGCGTTGGCGCCGACATTGCCGATGTGCGGGAAGGTGAAGGTGACGATCTGCCCGGCGTACGACGGGTCGGTCATCACTTCCTGATAGCCGGTCATCGCGGTGTTGAAGCAGACTTCGCCGACCGCCTGGCCTTCGGCGCCGCAGCCGCGGCCCCAGACCAGAGTGCCGTCAGCAAGTACCAAAACGCCTGTCGCGCCTGTCGGTTGGGCGTGCGCGAGGGCGTCGGCCATTTATGGCTCCTGTGGTTCTTGGCGGCATGGATGTTGGCTAACGGCCAAACGCATGGCGAACTAGGGTGCAGACCCCGCGTCGTCAATCTATTCTTTATGCCGCGCTGCCGCTATCATTGCTTCCAATCCCACATAGCAGGACACGACATGATTCGCGACGACATCAAGGCCGCCACCATTGCATCGATGAAGGCGCACGACAGCGCCCGTACCGCGACGCTGCGCATGGTTTCGAGCGCCATCAAGAACAAGGACATCGAACTGCGCACCGGCACCGCGCCGGCGAACGACGACGCGATGGTCGCCGACGTGCTGGCCAAGATGATCAAGCAGCGCCGCGAATCGATCGACATGTACACCAAGGGCAACCGCCCCGAACTCGCCGCCGCCGAAGCCGCCGAGGTCGCAGTCATCGAAAGCTTTCTGCCGCAGCAGATGAGCGAGGCCGAAGCACAGGCCGCGGTCGCGGCGCTGGTTGCCGAACTGGGGGCGAGCAGCGCCAAGGACATGGGCCGGGTGATGGGCGAGCTGAAGACGCGCTACGCGGGCCAGCTTGATATGGGCAAGGCCGGCGGCATGGTAAAGGCAGCGCTGGCGGGGTGAGCGGCGCAACAGGGGCACGCGATTGACCATCCCCCCCGCCTTCCTCGATGAAATCCGCGCGCGCGTGGCGCTCGCCGCTGTCGTCGGGCGGCGGGTCAAGCTGACGCGTGCCGGGCATGAATGGAAGGGCTGCTGCCCGTTCCACAACGAGAAGACGCCGAGCTTCTACGTCAACGAGGACAAGGGTTTTTACCACTGCTTCGGCTGCGGCGTGCACGGCGATGTCATCCGCTTCGTCACCGAGCAGGAGGGGCTGAGTTTCCCCGACGCGGTGCGGCAATTGGCCGACGAGGCCGGGCTCGAAATGCCGGTCGAATCGCCCGAGGCACGGGCGCGGGCGGCAGCACAGGTCGGGTTGCACGACGTGACGGCGGCAGCATCGGCGTGGTTCACCGAACAACTCGGCAGCGTCGAGGGCGCCGAGGCGCGCGCCTATCTGACCAAGCGCGGCATCGACAGCGCCACGGCGCGCGCCTTCGGGCTTGGGCTGGCGCCCGACAGCAAGGCCAGGCTCAAGACCGCGCTGGCGGGGCTGGGCATGCAGAAGCTTATCGACACCGGGCTGCTAATCGCCCCCGATGAACCCGGGCGCGAACCCTATGACCGCTTCCGCGGCCGGTTGATGTTCCCGATCCGCGACCCGCGCGGCCGCATCATTGGGTTCGGCGGCCGCATCATGGGCGACGGCCAGCCCAAGTATCTCAACTCCCCCGACACGGTGTTGTTCGATAAAGGCCGCACGCTCTACAATTTCGAACGCGCCGGGCCGGTCGCGCGCAAGTCGACGCGGCTGCTGGTGGTCGAAGGCTATATGGACGTCATTGCGCTGGCACAGGCCGGCATTGCCGAGGCGGTCGCACCGCTCGGTACCGCGTTGACCGAAACGCAGCTGGCGTTGCTGTGGCGCGTCGTGCCCGAACCGATCCTGTGTTTCGACGGCGACGCGGCGGGGCAGCGCGCCGGCTTGCGGGCGGCGCTGCGGGCGCTGCCGTTGCTGGAGCCGGGGCGTAGCTTGCGTTTTGCCATGCTGCCCGCCGGGCAAGACCCCGATGATGTCGTGCGAAGCAAGGGGCTGGCGGCGTTCGAGGCGCTTCTGGCGGCGGCGGAACCGTTGATCGAGCTGCTGTGGCGCACCGAAACCGCCGGCATCGACACCAGCACCCCCGAGCGCCGTGCGGCATTGCGCGAACGGCTGCGGCTGCACAGTCACGCCATCGGCAATCCGTCGGTGCGCAGTCTTTACGACAGCGAATTCCGCAGCCGCTTCGATGCGCAGTTCAATCCGCCGCGGAGCTTCGTCCGCGGTGCACAGCCCGGACGCGGCGGCTTCGGACGCAACCTGCCGCCGGCGGGTGCGTCGTCGCAGCTCCGCGCTTTCCAGGGCCGCAGCGCCGGCGACGCCGAACTCGCAGCATTGCTCGTCGGGCTGCTCGAACACCCCGGGCTGGCCGACCGCCACGGCGAGGCGCTGGTGCAATTGCCGGCGGGCGAACCGCAGCTGGCGACGCTGCGTGCGGCGATTCTCGATGCGACTATTCACGCGCCCGACCTTGACAAGGCGGCTTTGGGCCACACATTAGCCTCTACTGGGCTTTCTGCGCTTGTCGAAGATGTCCGGCGTTCGACGCGACTGCGCTATTCATTTACCCGGGCCGGGACCGATTTTGCTCAGGCGAGCGAACATTTCGGTCTGGTTCTGGGCAATCTGATCGCCCGCCGCCGCATCGAGGACGAACTGACCGAGGTGACGTTGCGCCTTCGTGACACGATGGACGAGAATGACTATGCAGCGCAAAACAGCCTGATTGCCGAACGGCAGCGGGTCAATGACCTGTTGCTGGAACTGGCAGCCCGCGAACGCGGTGATGAGTGACAGCGGCTCAACCAGCCGCAGAGTAGAGAACGGACCGACGAATGGCAAAAGCACCGGCAGTGGCGACCAGCGACACCAAGACCGAAGTGGATAGCGCGCCGCTGCTCGACCTCAACGAAGGTTCGATCAAGAAGCTGATCGCCCGCGCCAAAAAGCGCGGCTACATCACTTATGACGAGCTCAACGAGGCGCTGCCGCAGGACCAGATGTCGTCCGAGCAGATCGAAGACATGATGTCGGCGCTCAGCGAAATGGGCATCAACCTCATCGAGAACGACGAGCCCGCCGAAGAAGGCGCCGAAGCGGCGGCCGATGACGACGACGAACCCGTCGAAGCCGAAGAAGGCGAACCGCTCACTGCCACCGCGATGCCCGCCGTCAAGGCCGCGCCGCTCGACCGCACCGATGACCCGGTGCGCATGTATCTGCGCGAAATGGGCGCCGTCGAGCTGCTCAGCCGCGAAGGCGAAATCGCCATTGCCAAGCGCATCGAAGCCGGCCGCAACACGATGATCGCCGGCCTGTGCGAAAGCCCGATGACGTTCACCGCGATGATCGACTGGTCGGACGCGCTGAACGACGGCCGCATGCAGTTGCGCGAAATCCTCGACCTCGACGCGATGCTCGCCAAGCCGACGATCGGTGAGCCCGGCGAGGACGGCGAAGAGCCCGCCTCCGACCTGCCCGCCGTCACCTTCAAGGACGAAGCCGACACCGACGAAGCGCCAGTCGCGTCCGCCGATGACGATGAGGAAGCCGCGGCGCCGCGCACCGGCCCTGTCGACGACGAAGAAGAAGACAACACGCTGTCGCTCGCCGCGATGGAGGAATTGCTCAAGCCCGACGCCATCGCCAAGTTCGCGCTGATCACCGCGACCTACAAGAAGTTCGCCAAGCTGCAGGAAAGCCGCCTGACCGCGCTGCATGCCAACGCCGACTTCGGTGCCGCCGACGAACGCCGCTACCAGAAGCTACGCGAGGAGCTGACGGCGAACGTCCAGAGCGTCCACTTCAACAACAACAAGATCGAGTTCCTGGTCGACCAGCTCTACAGCTACAACCGGCGCTTGCTGGCGCTCGGCGGCCAGATGCTCCGCCACGCCGAACGCCACAAGATCAACCGCAAGACCTTCCTCGACGAATATATGGGCCACGAGCTCGATGACGGCTGGCTCGAGCGCGTCGCCGGCATCGACAAGAAGTTCGCTGCCTTTGCCGCTGCCGAGGCCCAGGCCGTCGAACGCATCCGCGTCGAAATCGCCGACATTGCGCAATCGACCGGCGTTGACCTCGGCGAGTTCCGCCGCATCACCAACATGGTCCAGAAGGGCGAACGCGAAGCCCGCATCGCCAAGAAGGAAATGGTCGAGGCGAACCTGCGGCTGGTCATCTCGATTGCCAAGAAATACACCAACCGCGGCCTGCAATTCCTTGATCTCATTCAGGAAGGCAACATCGGCCTGATGAAGGCGGTCGACAAGTTCGAATACCGCCGCGGCTACAAGTTCAGCACCTATGCGACGTGGTGGATCCGCCAGGCGATCACCCGCAGCATCGCCGACCAGGCGCGCACCATCCGTATTCCGGTGCACATGATCGAAACGATCAACAAGCTGGTGCGCACCAGCCGCCAGATCCTCCACGAAATCGGCCGCGAGCCGACGCCGGAGGAGCTTGCCGAACGGCTGTCGATGCCGCTCGAAAAGGTCCGCAAGGTGATGAAGATCGCCAAGGAACCGATCAGCCTCGAAACGCCGATCGGCGACGAGGAAGACAGCCACCTCGGCGATTTCATCGAGGACAAGAACGCCGTCATCCCGGTCGACGCGGCCATCCACGCCAACCTCAAGGAAACCGTGACGCGCGTGCTGGCGTCGCTGACCCCGCGCGAGGAACGCGTGCTGCGCATGCGCTTCGGCATCGGCATGAACACCGATCACACGCTCGAGGAAGTCGGCCAGCAGTTCAGCGTGACGCGCGAACGCATCCGGCAGATCGAGGCGAAGGCACTGCGCAAGCTCAAGCACCCGTCGCGCAGCCGCAAGATGCGGTCGTTCCTCGACGTCTAGGGCGGCTGCGTCAGACTGCCGCAGCGCAGGTTCAGTATTAGCACGGTAGGACAGTGGACATGAAAATCTTGCTCGCTGCCGCCGCGCTGGCGCTTGTTGCTGCCGCTCCGGCGGCCGACCCGCTGCAATCGAAGCTGATTGCCGATGCCAAGCTGTTCCCGCCGTCAACGCTGAGCTTCACGCGGAACGTCACGATGACGCAAAGCGGCGGCGGCAAGACCGAAAAGTCGGTGCGCGTTGACCGCTGGGACGGCAAGCAGTGGACGCTGGTGTCGGTCGACGGCAAGCCGCCGAGCGCCGACGAAGCCGCCAAGTTCCGCAAGGAAGCCGCCGGCCGCCCGGTGCCGGGCTATTACCGCCTCGCCGGATTCCTCAATGCACCCGCCTCGCGCAGCACCGATGCGCAGGGCAACACCGTGCTCAAGATTGCCAAGCTGCCATCGGGCAGCGTCGACATGGCCGGCGACCGTTCGGACAAGTTCGGCGGCGAGGCGATTGTCGCGACCGCCGGGCCGACGACCTATGTCAAGCAGCTGCGGCTTTCGGCGCGCGAACCGTTCCGGCTGATGGTCGTCGCCAAGATCGACCGCTTCGACATCGTCAACGACTATACGCTCGGCAAGTCAGGGCGTCCGGTAGTCGTGCGCTCGGTGCAGGAATATGCGGGCAGCCGGCCGGGTGAAAGCGGCACCGTGCGCAACGAGGTCGCCTACAGCTACGACGGCTGATCCACCGGACGCAGTATCATTGTAATGGAAGTGTAACCAATTCTGCAGTATTGCCCTGCCATGGCCTTAATGCGGTTGGCGAGGTTTGCAGGGCAATGGCCACGACTTCCGGTCAGACATTGCGGTTGGCGGCAATTGCCTGGTGCGCTTTGGCAGCGACAGCGCAACCGCTGCGTGCCGCCGGCAACGCGCATATCGTCGATGACTCCGCAGTCGCCGCACCGGGCAGCTGCTATGTCGACAGCTGGTACAACCGCTTCGGCAGCGACAGCGGCTCGGTCCAGATCACCCCCGGCTGCACGCCTGCATCGCTGCCAAATGTTGAGCTTAGCGGCTATGTCGTCACCGGCTGGCAGGGCGGCACATCGCTCACCGGCATCGGCCTCTCGCCCAAGTTCAAATTGCGCGATGAAAGCACCGGGCTGGGCATTGCATTGAGCCCCAGCGTCGCAATTGGCCTCGATAGCGGCACAATCGACTTTGCCTCGCTGATTGTGCCAGTGACCATCCCGGCGTCGGCCACCATCCGGCTGAACGTCAACGCCGGGCTGCAATGGCTGCGCGCCGACGACACCTACGCCGGATTCTTTGGCGGCCAGATCGAGGTTATGGCATTGCCGAACCTGATGCTGATGGCCGAAGGCTTCACCCGCACCATCGGCAAAGCCGGGCTGCAAGCCGGTGTGCGCTGGACGCCGGGTGGCGGCAGCGTCGATATCGAACTGCTTGCCGGGCGCTATATCGACAGCTTCACGCCGTCATCCGTGACGCTGGGCATGACAATCAGGTTCTGACGCACCCCCCTTGCCCCGCGCGCAATTGCGCTCTAGCGTTGACGTGAACGTGAACCATTCGAGGCAAGATTCCATGCGCTTTACCGGCACCAGCGGCTATGTCGCCACCGATGATCTGAAAGTAGCCGTCAACGCTGCCGCAACGCTGCGCCGCCCGCTGCTCGTCAAGGGCGAGCCCGGCACCGGCAAGACCGTTCTGGCGCATGAAATCGCCAAGGCGTTCGACATGCCGATCATCGAATGGAACGTGAAGTCGACGACCAAGGCGCAGCAGGGCCTGTACGAATATGACGCCATCAACCGGCTGCGCGACAGCCAGCTCGGCGATCCGCGCGTCCACGACATTTCGAACTACATCCGCAAGGGCAAGATGTGGGAAGCCTTTGTGTCCGACAAGCTGCCGGTGCTGCTGATCGATGAAATCGACAAGGCCGACATCGAGTTCCCTAACGATCTGCTCACCGAGCTCGACCGCATGGAATTCGACGTTTACGAAACCGGCGAGCGCGTGAAGGCCGCACAGCGCCCGATCGTCATCATCACGTCGAACAATGAAAAGGAATTGCCCGACGCGTTCCTGCGTCGCTGCTTCTTCCACTATATCAAATTCCCCGACCGCGAGACGATGGAAAGCATCATCCGCGTCCACTTCCCCGACATCCAGAAGAACCTCGTCGCCGAAGCGATGAACATCTTCTTCGACATCCGCGAAGTGCCGGGCATGAAGAAGAAGCCTTCGACGAGCGAACTGCTCGACTGGCTCAAGCTGCTGATGCACGAAGACCTGCCCTTGGAAGTGCTGCGCAACCGCGACACCAAGAGCCTGATCCCGCCGCTGCACGGCGCACTGCTCAAGAACGAGCAGGACGTCATGCTGTTCGAGCGGCTGGCATTCATGAACCGCCGCCAGGGCGGTTGAGCTTTCCTTTCCCCTCCCGGCAACGGGAGGGGATGAAGTCAGTCGTCGTCGTGAATATGGTGCATGATCTTCACGCTTGAGCCGCAAGGCCAGGCGGGCTTGTCGATTTCGAAGACATCATCGGCCGCGTCGATCATGATCTGGTCATGACTGACCGCGACGACGATGGCGTTGTTGTCGCGCGCATATTTGCCGAGCCGCTTGGCGACCAGCTTCGAATTGGCATGATCGAGCGCCGCCGTCGGTTCGTCGGCCAGCAGGATGCGCGGCCGGTGCGCCATCGCCTGCGCCAGTGCGGCGCGCTGCTTCTCGCCACCTGACAATTGCCCGGGCCGGGCGTTCATCAAGTCTTCCAGCCCGAGACCGCGCGCCAGCGCCTCGCCCTCGGCGGCGGCGCCGGGCTGGCCGCGCAGGCGCGCCACCAGCGCCATATGTTCGGAAACCGTCAGCACATCGATCAGCCGGCAGGTCTGGAAGACCATGCCGACTTCGCTGCGGCGCCAGTCGCGGCGCGCGTCTTCGTCGAGCTTCGAAACCGAAATGCCGTTGTGGACGATCTGGCCGCCGTGCGGCACGCAGACGCTGGCGAGCAGCGACAGGATGGTGGTCTTGCCGCAGCCGCTGGGGCCGGTCAGGCAGGCGAAGCTGCCCGGGGCAAAGACCAGGCTCAGCTCCGAAATCAACGTGCGCTCATGCCCGCCTTCGGACAGGTGATAGTCAACCGCGTCGAGCGACAACAGGCTCATTTCAGAAACCCGACATTGACGCGCAGGCCGACCAGTGCCGGCGGTGCCGGCCCGTCGAACGCCACCAGCACTTCGCGGACATCGCGGTCGAAGCGGTCGGTCGGGTCGAGCGAACGCGACGTGCGCCGTCCCATCAGGCTGGCGGCTTCGATGACGTGGCCGTGCCAGCGCTGCTTGTCGCCGTCGAGCCAGACGTCGGCCTTTTGCCCGACCGAGACGCGCGCGGCGTCGCGGTCGATGAGCTCGGTGCGGACGATCATGTTGGTGAGGTCGCCGACCACCACCAGCGGCGTGCCGGTCGAGGCGCCCGAAAATTCGCCCTCGCGGCGCAGCACCTTGAGCACGCTGCCGTCGATCGGCGAGCGCAATGTGCATTTCTTGAACGTCGCATCGAGCGCGTTGGCACTTGCCGTCGCGGCATCGGCGCGGGCGCGCGCGGCGGCGCGTTCTTCGACGCGCGAGCCGGCCTTGAGTGCGGCGTAGTCGGCGTCGGCGGCGCTGGCCTTTGCGGTCGCTTCGGCAAGGTTGGCGCGCAACTGCGTCAGCCGGCGGACCGAGACATAGCCGCTGGCCTGCATGCCCTCGGCGCGGCGCAGTTCGTCCGCGGCGTCGGCGCGGCGCGTGGCGGCTTCGGCGGCGCGGGCAGCGCCTGCCTCGACAGCTTCGCGGCGCGGGCCCTCGTCGGACAGCCGGGCATCGGCGTCGCTGGCGCGGGCCTGGGCGCGCGCGGCGTCGGCCTGTGCCGCGACATCGCCGCAGCTGATGGTCAGCAACGGCTGGCCGGCCGCGACCTTGGCGCCGGGGCGCACCAGCAGCGCCTCGATACGGCCGTCGCGCTCGGCAGCGAGAAAGCGTGCTTCGACGCGGGCATCGAGCCGGCCCGACGCGGTCGCGACATAGTCGGGCCGGTCGCCGACGGGGTCGCGCGAACAGCCGGCGAGCGCCAGCAGCGTCAACATGGCGGCGCTAGCTGCGGAAAATCGCATCGGCCGGAAACCTCCCCAATTCGCGGCTGGCAGCGATCACCGAAGCCATCAGGCACAGCGCGGACACGACAATGACGAATACCAGATCGGCAAAGCTGAAATGCACCCAGGGTAGTAGCGGGTGCGCGACCTGAACGAACAGCGGCACCAGTAGCAGCGCGACACCGAGGCTGGCGGCCACCAGAAACCCCGCCATCGCCAGCAGCACCGCGCGGATCTGCGCCGGGCTGGCGCCGTGGCCGAGCATCGAGATGATGTCCGACTGGCGGCGCTGGACGAAGCGCCCGACGCTGTTGACCAGCAGCAGCCCCATCAACAGGCTGGCGAGTGCGGCGGCGAGCAGGATCGCGGCCCCTGCCCCGGTCTTGTTCTGCCAATAGGCCGAGCTGCTCGCTTCGAATTGCGCGCCGGTGCGGGCACCGAGTTCGGGGAAGCGTTCTTCGATGCGCGCCAGCCGCTCATTGAGATCAGGCGGCACACCGTCTGGGAAATGCACCGCCAGCATCGCGGCATTGTCGGTGGGATAGCCAAGGATGCCATGGGCTGCTTCGTAGTCCATCACCGCATAGGGGGCGCCGAGGAAGGTCGCGAGCGCGCGCGTGACGCCCGCCAGTTCGACCGAGACGCCGCCGATGCTGGCGCCGGTCTGGCCCGCTTTCAAATCGAGCCGGCCAAGGTCCGAGCGGTCGGCGCGGAACTCACGCGGGGTCAGGCCGGAATCGTCGACGCCGATCAGCGCGACATTGCCGCGCCCGCCGGTCGGCGACAGCCAGCCGGCATAGCCGATGACGATGCGGTCGATACGCGCACCGGGCAGCTCGGCAAGCAGCGCGCCGCGGTAGCCTTCGGCAATCGGCGTCGGGAAATCGAAACATTCGATGCCGCGTTCGACAATCCAGGCGTCCGCCGCGATGAAGCGCGGCCCGGCGGCACCGGCGGCGAGGAAAGAGGTGAACACCGCGAACTGGAAGGTGGCGACGGTCGCGGCAATCGCGCAGGCGGCAATGCTGAACCATAGCGAGCGGCCGTCGAAGCGCAGCACGGCGCCGAACACCAACGCCGCAACGTCGAAGTCTTCGCGCCATTTTTGCCAGCGTGACTGGACCTGCGCCCGCGTCATCACCTGCATCAGCGCGCTGTCGCAGAATGTCCTGCGCCCACCCCTGAATCTCCCCCAAAGCCAGCATTTTCCGGCATTTGCGGTGATTGTGACAGCGCAACGTCAAATCGGCAAGTAGTTGCCGTCGGCGTGCCAGTTCACACCAGCCCGAGTCGTTTGACCCCCTCGGCAACGCCGTCGTGGCGCGGCTGCATGTCGGCGGCCAGATGCGCGTGCGTCGGGATGTAGAACAGCCCGGCATCGAGCCCGGCGAGCGCCAGTTCGGCGCAGCGTTCGGGCAGGATCATCGCCATGTCCTTGGGCCATTTCGCCGGATCGGGCGGCAGGTCGCCTGCGACCAGCGGCGTGTAGACACCGCCAGGCAGCAGGATGTGGACGTCGAGCGGCTTGTTGCCGCCCACCATCTCGTCGCGCAGCCATTCGGCGAGGATGAGCACGCCGTGCTTGGTCGCCGCATAGAGCCCGAGGCCGAAGCCCTTGACCGCCGCCGGCACCGACAGCGAATTTTCGGAGCCGGTGATCAGCAACCGCCCGCGCTGGCCCCGCGCTTCGAGTTCGGTCAGATAGGCCTGCGCCAGTCGAACGGCGGCGAACAGGTTGATCTGGAACAGCTTGTCGACAGCGCCGTCGTCGAGGTCGGCCTTGTGCAGCCGCCGGTTGAAGCCGACTCCGGCGTTCGAGGCGATGAGGTCGACGCGCCCCGACACTGCATAGGCATCTGCCACCAGTCGCGCTGCGGCATCGGGTTCGGCAAGGTCGCAGGTCAGCGCCACCGCGCCGTTGCCGCACAGCGCGGCGGTTTCGGCGGCACCTGCGGCGTTGCGATCGGCGACGATAACGCGCGCGCCGCGTGCTGCCAGCGCCTGCGCCAGGGCGCGGCCGATGCCTGAACCGCCGCCGGTGACGAGCGTGGTGGTGCCGGTATAGTCGATCATGTCTGCCTCCGCTTGATGGACACAGATTAGGCGGGATTTGAGGCGGCGTGAATGGCTGGAATGGGATAGTTGAAGTGAAGGGGCACGGGCAAAGCCCGTGCCGTCGGACGGGTTCAGCGGCTTGATAGCCGCTGCCCCGCCGGCCGGGCGAAGCGCGAGTCTGCAACCAAGCGAAAAATCGCAAGAGCAATTTTTGTCTTGCTTCCAGCCGCACTTTCGCCGACACCCGCCGCGGGCCACGCCGCCCCAACGCGGCGCGAGCTCTCTGTGAGGAGAGAATACATGACTGAACGACCCAACGCGCTTCCGGCGCGCCCGTACTTTTCGTCTGGCCCTTGCGCCAAACGCCCCGGATGGTCCGCCGACCAGCTTGCCACCGAATCGCTCGGCCGCTCGCACCGCTCCAAAATCGGCAAGAACCGCCTCAAGCTCGCCATCGACCTGACGCGCGAAATCCTGCGCGTGCCCGACACGCACCGCATCGGCATCGTCCCCGGTTCGGACACCGGCGCGTTCGAAATGGCGATGTGGACGCTGCTCGGCGCCCGACCCGTCACCATGGCGGCGTGGGAAAGCTTCGGTGAAGGCTGGGTCACCGACGTGGTCAAGCAGCTCAAGCTCGACGCCGAAGTCGTCACCGCCCCCTACGGCGAGCTCCCCGACCTGACGCGCGTCCATCAGGACCGCGACCTGTGCTTCACCTGGAACGGCACCACCTCGGGCGTCCGCGTGCCCAACGGCAACTGGATCCGCGATGACCGCGCCGGGTTGAACCTCGTCGATGCGACCAGCGCGGTGTTCGCGCAGGACATCCCGTGGGACAAGGTCGATGCGCTGACCTACAGCTGGCAGAAAGTGCTTGGCGGCGAAGGCGGCCACGGCGTGCTCATCCTCGGCCCGCGCGCTGTCGAACGCCTTGAAAGCTACACGCCGGCCTGGCCGTTGCCGAAGATTTTCCGCCTGACTTCGAAGGGCAAGCTCATCGAGGGCATCTTCAGCGGCGAAACCATCAACACACCGTCGATGCTCGCGGTCGAAGACTATATCGATGCGCTGGAGTGGGCGCAGCAGATTGGCGGGCTCACCGAATTGTGCGCACGCGCCGATGCCAATGCCGCAGCGCTCGACCGCTGGGTGCAGAAGACGCCGTGGGTCGCGCATCTCGCCGCCGATCCCGCCACGCGCTCGAACACCAGCGTCTGCCTGACGCTGCCGGGTGCCGATGCCGAAGTGCCCAAGAAGATGGCGTCGATCCTCGAAAAGGAAGGCGCGGCGTTCGATATCGGCGCCTACCGCGACGCCCCTCCGGGGCTGCGGATCTGGTGCGGCGCGACGGTCGAAACACGCGACATCGAAGCGCTCGGGCCCTGGCTCGACTGGGCGTACGCGCAGGCCACCGCCTGACCCATCCTCCCCTCCCTGAACGGGAGGAGTCCGGGGCGGCGTGCCTGCCCCCATTGACCAGAAACCCACCCCCGACCCCTCCCGTAGCGGGAGGGGAGCAGCGGAAGGAAATCAAATGCCCAAAGTTCTTATCGCCGACCAAATGTCCCCCAAGGCCGCCGAAGTTTTCCGCTCGCGCGGTGTCGATTTCGACGAAATCACCGGCCTGTCGAAAGAAGAGTTGATCAAGATCATCGGCAATTATGACGGCCTCGCGATCCGCTCGTCGACCAAGGCGACCAAGGACGTCCTCGCCGCCGCCACCAACATGAAGGTCATCGGCCGCGCCGGCATCGGCGTCGACAATGTCGATGTACCCGCCGCTTCGGCGCAGGGTATCGTTGTGATGAACACGCCGTTCGGCAATTCGATCACCACCGCCGAACACGCCATCGCGCTGATGTTCGCGCTCGCCCGCCAGCTGCCCGAAGCCGATGCCTCGACACAGGCCGGCAAGTGGGAAAAGAACCGCTTCATGGGCGTCGAACTGACCGCCAAGACACTCGGCCTCATCGGTTGCGGCAACATCGGTTCGAACGTCGCCGAGCGCGCCATCGGCCTGAAGATGAAGGTCATCGCGTTCGACCCGTTCCTGACGCCCGAACGCGCGCAGGACCTCGGCGTTGAAAAGGTCACGCTCGACGAACTGCTGGCGCGCGCCGACTTCATCACGCTGCACACGCCGCTGACCGATTCGACGCGCAACATCCTGTCGGCCGAAAACATCGCCAAGACCAAGAAGGGCGTGCGCATCATCAACTGCGCGCGCGGCGGGCTTGTTGACGAAGTGGCGCTCAAGGCGGCGCTCGACAGCGGCCAGGTTGGCGGCGCGGCGCTCGACGTGTTCGTCGAGGAGCCGGCGAAGGCATCGCCGCTGTTCGGCACGCCGAACTTCATCTCGACCCCGCACCTCGGCGCCTCGACCGATGAAGCGCAGGTCAATGTCGCAATTCAAGTGGCCGAGCAGATGGCCGACTTCCTGCTCACCGGCGGCGTCACCAACGCGCTCAATGTGCCGTCGCTCAGCGCCGAGGAAGCGCCGCGGCTGCGCCCGTACATGAAGCTCGCCGAAGAACTCGGCCTGCTGATCGGCCAGCTGACGGAAAACGTCACCGGCGTGACCGTCGAAGTCGAAGGTGCGGCCGCCGAACTCAACATCAAGCCGATTACGGCGGCGGTACTTACGGGCTTGATGAAGCCGTTTTCGGACACGGTGAACATGGTCAACGCGCCGTACATGGCACGCGAACGCAACATCGAAATCGCCGAAGTCCGTCACGAACGCGACACCGACTACCACACGCTGGTCCGCGTTACGGTCAAGACCCCCGAAGGCGAACGTTCGGTCGCCGGCACGCTGTTCGGCAACCGCGAACCGCGTCTCGTCGAGATCATCGGCATCAAGGTCGAAGCCGATATGCACGGCCCGATGCTGTTCATCGTCAACGAGGACAAGCCGGGCTTCATCGGCCGACTGGGCACCGCGCTCGGCGAGGCCGGCGTCAATATCGGCACCTTCCACCTCGGACGCCGCGCCGCGGGTTCGGAAGCCGTGCTGCTGCTGTCGGTCGATACCAAGATCCCTGAAAGCCTGCTGTGGACGATCTGCCGTATCGACGGGGTGAAGCAGGTGAAGGCCTTGTATTTCGGATGAACGAAGTCACCGCCGGCCTGCTCCCCGAGGGGCTCCGCGACCGCCTGCCGCCGCAGGCGGAAGCGGCGGCGGCATTGCTGCGCGGCGTGCTCGATACCGTGGCGAGCCATGGCTACGAGCGCGTCCAGCCGCCGCTGGTCGAATATGAGGAATCGCTGACCGGCCGCGTCGGTGCCGAAAGCGGCGCCAATGCCAAGCTGCTGCGCTTCGTCGATCCGGTGACGCAGCGCACGCTGGCGCTGCGCCCCGACATTACTGGGCAGGCCGGGCGCATCGCCGCGACGCGGCTGGCGCATTATGCACGGCCGCTGCGGCTGAGCTACGGCGGGCCGGTGCTGCGCGTGAAAGGCACCCAGCTCAATCCCGAGCGCGAGATGATCCAGGCCGGTGCAGAGCTCATCGGCAGCGACGGCGTCGCGGCAGTCACCGAAGTGCTGCTGCTCGCGGTCGAAGCATTGCAGTCAGCGGGGCTGGAAACGCTCAGTGTCGATGTCACCTTGCCGAGCTTCGTCGGTGCGCTGGCGGCGGGGCCGTGGCCGGTGGCGGCGGACAAGATCGAAGCTGTGCATACGCTACTCGACGGCAAGGACGTCGCCGGCCTGCGCGCCGCCGGTGCATCGCACTACGAGCCGTTGATTGCCGCCAGTGGCCCCGCCGAAGCGGCACTGGCCGCCTTGCGCGCGCTGCATCTGGGTCCGGCGTTCGAAGCGCGGCTTGCCGATGTGGCGGACGTCGTCGCGGCGCTGCCCGCCGATGTGCGTGTCACGCTCGACCCGACAGAGCGGCATGGCTTCGGCTTCCAGTCGTGGATCGGCTTTGCGATCTATGCACCCGGCGTGCGCGGCGAAGTGGGCCGCGGCGGCGCCTATGCCATCACGCATCCCGATGGCCACCGTGAAACTGCAGTGGGTTTTTCGCTCTACGTCGATGCGCTGGTCGATGCCGGGCTGGGCCTGAGCGCGGCGCGCCGCATTCTGCTGCCGGTGGGAACATCGCGGGCTGATGCTGCGAAATTGCGCGCTGCCGGCTGGTCGACGGTCGCGGCACTGACCGATAACGCCGATCCGCACGCTTTTCGCTGCACGCATCGCTGGAACGGTGTAGAGGCGGTCGCGATCAAGTAACGACCCCGCCCTTTCGGGGGACAGGTAAAAGGGAGCCGTCATGGCCAACGTCGTCGTAATCGGCGCCCAATGGGGCGATGAAGGCAAGGGCAAGATTGTCGACTGGCTGTCGGCGCGCGCCGATGTCGTCGTGCGTTTCCAGGGCGGCCACAACGCCGGCCATACGCTGGTCGTCGGTAACCAGACCTATAAACTGAGCCTGCTGCCGAGCGGCATCGTGCGCGGCACGCTCAGCGTCATCGGCAACGGCGTGGTTTTCGACCCGTGGCACTTCAAGGCCGAAGTCGAAAAGCTGCGCGACCAAGGTGTCAACATTACCCCCGAAAACCTGCAGATTGCCGAGCAATGCCCGCTGATCCTGCCGCTGCACAGCGACCTCGACGGCGCGCGCGAAGACGCGTCGGGCGCCGGCAAGATCGGCACGACGCGGCGCGGCATCGGCCCGGCGTATGAGGACAAGGTCGGGCGCCGGGCATTGCGCGTGTGTGACCTCGCGCATCTCGACGCGGCCGGGCCGCAACTCGACCGCCTGCTCACGCATCACAACGCACTGCGCGCCGGTTTCGGCATCGCGCCTGTCGACCGCGACGCGCTGGTCGCGTCGCTGGAGGAAATCGCGCCGTTCATCCTGCCGTTCGCGGCACCGGTGTGGGTGACGCTCGGCGATGCGCGCCGCGCCGGCAAGCGCATCCTGTTCGAAGGCGCGCAGGGCGTGCTGCTCGATGTCGATCACGGCACCTATCCGTTCGTCACTTCGTCGAACGTGGTTGCCGGCTCGGCGGCGGCGGGCAGCGGCATGGGGCCGGGATCGCTCAATTTCGTGCTCGGCATCGTCAAGGCCTACACCACGCGCGTCGGCTCGGGCCCCTTCCCCACCGAACTCGACGATGCCATCGGGCAGCGCCTCGGCGAAGTCGGCCGCGAGTTCGGCACGGTGACCGGACGCAAGCGCCGCTGCGGCTGGTTCGACGCGGTACTGGTGCGCCAGGCGGTGCAGGTCAGCGGCGTCACCGGCATGGCACTGACCAAGCTCGACGTGCTCGACGGGCTCGAGGAGCTGTGCATCTGCACCGGCTATGAACTGAACGGCAAGCGCCTCGACCATTTCCCCGCGCATGCCGCCGACCAGGCCGCGGTCGTGCCGATCTACGAACGCTTCGAAGGCTGGAGCCAGTCGACTGCGGGCGCACGCAGCTGGGCCGATTTGCCGGCGCAGGCGATCAAGTACATCCGCCGCATCGAGGAACTGACCAACTGCCCGGTGGCGCTGGTCAGCACCTCGCCCGAACGCGACGATACGATTCTGGTGCGCGACCCGTTCCTCGACTAGGCCGCGATTTGTGCGTTAAGGTGCCACCGCTGAGCGGGAGGGCACCATGGACGCAGCGCGGCATCTGGAGCTGATCGAAGCCGAATATTTCAAGCTGCAGGAAATCGTCGAGGCGTTCGACGCCAAGGCGCTGCAGTTCAAGGGGTGGAGCGTCACGGTGACGCTGGCGGCGGCCGCCACCGCACTCGTGACCGAAAAGCTGACCAACGATCAGCGCGTCACGGTGCTGGCGCTCGCAGCGTTCGGGTCATTCGTCTTCTGGCTGACCGAAGCGATGTGGAAGCTGTTCCAGCAGGCGTTCTTCCACCGGCTGCGCAATATCGAGGCGGCGTTTGCCGATGGCACGGTGGCGAGCCTCAAGCCGCTCCAGATCAGCAGCGAATGGAAAAAGGCCTTCGCCCACCAGAAGTTCGGCAATTTCTGCAAATATGCGCTGAAGCCGAACACCTGGCTGCCGCATCTGGCGGTGTCGGTGTTCTGCCTCGGCACGGCGCTGTATCTGGCCTATTGCCCGCTCGCCAGACCGGTCGACGCGTCCCCCGCGACGACCGCAACCCGTGTAACGACGCCTTAGCCTACGCTGCAATATGCACAAAAAACGCCGCGTCCCGGCAAGGACGCGGCGTTCTTATGTGTGGCGCCTTAGCCGAAGGTGACGCGGGCGACGCGGCGGCGCATGGTCGCGCCGATCAGGCCGAAGCCCATGATCATCATCGTCCACGCAGCCGGTTCAGGCACGTTGCCGCCGCCGGTGATGGTGTTGCCGTTCGAAAGCAGGCTCGAATAGGCGCCCGTGCCGGGGTTGCTGGCCGCGAATGCCGGGTCGGCATCGAAGTAGCTCTTGGTAAAGCCGAGCGCGCCAAAATACGTCTGGTTATAAGCCTGATGGGTCCAGCAGCCGACGGGTCCGGGCTGTGTGAAGCCGTTCGAAATGCCGAGTGCGGTGACGGTTTCGCCATCGGTGCAACTCGGACCGGTCAATCGGCCACCGACACCAGCGACCCAGGCTGAGTTGTTGCTGCCACCGACGAGGAAATCCCAACCGGCGTCGCCGTCATAGTTGCCGATTTCGATCGTGCCGCCAGCGTTGTAGTAGTTGGTGACATCGACATTACGACCAGCAATGGCGGCCGGGTTTGAATCGCAGCAACCGAAGCCAGCCATGAAATAGACCGCCGAATATTGGCTGAGAGCCCCGGCGGTGCTCAGGTCGACCATCGAGACGATGGCATGCGTGCCCGAGGTGCCAAAGCCGCCAAGGACATTCAAGCCAACGACCGCGATCGGCTTCGGACTCGAACCGCCAAGCGCGCTCCATGTCTGATCAGAGTATTGAATTGCAGGCACTTGCCCGATCGGTGCGTGAAAGCCGATCGAGTCGCTGCCTTCGAGGATGATGGTGCCGCGTGCCATGACCGGCGTGGCGCCAATGGCACCAAGCGCGAGCACAGCCGCGCCAATGAGCGATACAGTCTTTATCATTTTTGAGCTCCCCAATTCTGTCGCCAAGCGTGACGGCAATTCATGCCATGCAAGAACGGGGCCGTTTCAAATATATTATTTAAATCCTAACATATCAGCATCATCTACGTCGGAGCTGAATAACCGATTTTAAAATGTGTAAAAAAAATTGACACTTTTTGTGCAAAAACTTGTCGCGCCGCCGGCTCGGTGGCGTTGCCTGCCTAGCGCAATCCGCCCAGGCCGAGCCCGATCGCGAGCTGGCTGTTCCAGCGGCGCACCATGCCGGGGACCAGGAACACGTCGATCAGCCACCACACCCAGGCAATGGCGCGCATCGCCCAGCCGAGCGTCGCGACGACGCCGCCGCGTGCGGTTGCCTCGACATTGGTGAAGCTCGAGACGCCGAGCGCGGTTTCATAGGTTTCGGTGCTGCTGTGCGAGCCGAAAGCAAACGCCGCAATCAGCAGCGCCCAGCCGCCGACATGCAGCGCCATCATGTACCAGCCAGTCTTGCCGGCGCTGGCATAGAGCCGGTGCGCGCCGAACAGCCCAAGGAAGAACCACAGCAGATAGGCAACGCCGGTCGATTTGCGCTTGTCCTCGTACGCCGTCAGGTTCGCGGTCTCGGTCATGGAAATTCCCCTTACGGCTTCGACGGTTCGATCAGGCTCGCCGGTATCAGCCCCTGATTATTGCGCCGGCGCACCATCACATAGGTGTAGGCACCGTCCAATAGCCACCAGATTGTCATGCCGCCCAGAATCAGGTCACCAATCCAGCCGAGCAGCGTGTTGGGTGCCAGCAGCACCGTTTGCAGCGCGCTGTTGAAGTCGGCGCCGCTGACCTTGGCGCTGCCCCACGCGGCAATCGTCGTCGCGATCAGGCCGGCGACGCTGAGCGCCAGCATGATCAGCGCGCTGCGTTTGTAGCCAAGGTAGAAGCGGTGCGCGCCAAAGCGTCCGAGGAAGAACCACAACACATAGGCAGCGATGACCGAGCGCTGCTTGCCCTCGAACGTATCCAACAAATTGTCCATGCGAAGCTCCGTCGACTGGATTTGCGATTGAGATTGTGTCGCAGTCGCCGTCACAAGTCGAGGGCTGTCTCAGTCGTCGTCGAGCACCAGCCGCGGTACCGATTTCGGGTCCTTGAGCGCCGCACCGCGCCCCGACAGCGAGGGGTTGGTCATGAAATAGCGGTGCAGGTTGAACGCCGGCCCGGCGCCATGCAGCCGCGCGTAGGTGCCGTCGCTCTTGAGCTGCCACGACTGCTCGGTATCCTTGAGGTTCGCCAGCATGACCTGGTCGAGTACTTGCGCGTGCACCGTCGGATTTTCGATCGGCACCATGACCTCGACGCGGCGATCGAGGTTGCGCGGCATCCAGTCGGCCGACGAGATGAACAGCTTGGCCTTGCGCGACGGCAGGTCATGGCCGTTGGCAAAGGCGAAGATGCGGCTGTGTTCGAGGAAGCGCCCGATCACCGAGCGGACATGGATGTTTTCCGACAGGCCCGGCACGCCCGGGCGCAGGCAGCAGATGCCGCGGATGATCAGGTCGATTTCGACCCCCGCGCCACTGGCTTCGTAGAGCTTCTCGATGATGCCCGGATCAACCAGCGAGTTAAGCTTGGCCCAGATCTGTGCGGGCTTGCCGGCCTGCGCATTGGCGATTTCGGCGTCGATCAGGCCGTAGATCATCGGCCGCATCGTCAGCGGCGCCATGCCGATTTTCTGCAGGTTGTTCGGCTGGACATAGCCGGTGATGTAGTTGAGCACCTGCACCGCATCGCGCGCCAGCACCGGATCGGCGGTGAAGAACGACAGGTCGGTATAGATGCGCGCGGTGACGGGGTGATAATTGCCGGTGCCGAAATGCACATAGGTGCGGATGTCGGCGCCCTCGCGGCGCACCACCATCGACAGCTTGGCGTGCGTCTTGAGTTCGACAAAGCCGTAGACGACCTGCACGCCGGCGCGTTCGAGCGCCGCCGCCCACATCAGATTCTGTTCCTCGTCGAAGCGCGCCTTGAGCTCGACCACCGCGGTCACTGACTTGCCGGCTTCGGCGGCGTCGATCAGCGCACGGACGATCGGCGAGTTTTTGCCAGCGCGGTACAGCGTCTGCTTGATGGCGATGACATCGGGGTCGGCGGCCGCCTGCCGCAGGAACGCCAGCACCACATCGAAACTTTCGTACGGATGGTGGACGACAAGGTCCTTGGCGCGAATTGCCGCAAAGCAGTCGCCGCCGTGTTCGCGGATGCGTTCGGGGAAGCGCGGCGTATAGGGTTCGAACTTGAGGTCGGGGCGGTCTTCGTCGACCAGCACGCCGAGGTCGGCAATACCGAGCACGCCTTCGACGACAGTAACGTCACGGTCATCGACGCCGAGCGCGTCGCGCACCAGAATGCGCAGCTCGCGCGGCGTGTCTTCCTCGATCTTCAGCCGGATGACTTCGCCGCGGCGGCGGCGCTTGATGGCGCTTTTGTAGTAGCGGACGAGGTCTTCGGCCTCTTCCTCGATTTCGATGTCCGAATCGCGGATGACACGGAAGGCGCCGTCGCCGAGCAGGTCATAGCCCGGGAACACTTGCCCGAAGAACAGCCGGATGGTGTTTTCAAGGCTGATGAAACGCGCCTTGCGCCCCGGCAGCCGGATGAAGCGCCTCAGCATCGAGGGTAGCATCAGCAGCGCGCGCAGCAGCTCGTCATCCGACTGGCGGCGCAATTCGAAAACCAGGCTGAGGCCCTTGTTGCCGATGAACGGGAACGGGTGCGCCGGATCGATGGCCTGCGGCGTCAGCACCGGGAAAATCTGTTCGAGGAAATGGCGTTCGAGCCATGTCGCCTCGGCGGGCGTCAGGTCGTTCTTGCCGAGCACGTCGAAGTCGGCGGTCGCCAGCAGGCGCCGGAGTTCCCCCCAGGCGGTCTGCTGGTCGTCCATCAGCCGGTCGGCGGTTACGGCGATTGCCGCGAGCTGCTCGGCGGGCGTCAGGCCTTCGGGGCTGAGCGTTTCAATACCTTCCTGCACCTGCCCGCGCAGGCCGGCGACGCGCACCATGTAGAATTCGTCAAGGTTGTTCCCCGAAATCGACAGGAAGCGAAGCCGTTCGAGCAGCGGGTGGCTGGTGTTGCTGGCTTCGCCGAGCACGCGTTCGTTGAACGCCAGCCACGACATTTCGCGGTTGAAATAGCGTTCGCGGTCGGGAATGTCGGCCGCGACGTGCACGACAGGCGCGGCGTATTGGGGGATTGCAGCTTCAGCCATTCCCCCAGTGTAGCTGCCGCACTGTTACACGTCCATGACAGTGTCGATCCAGTCGCCCTGCGCCATCAGCACTGAACGCGCCAGCGGCACGGTAATCGGCCGGCCGGCGGCTAAGGCTGCGGCATCGAGCTGTTCGACGACGCGTGCGATGCTGCCGAAATCGCGGTCGATGCGCGCCAGGACATAGTCGACGACATCACCCGACACGCGCAGGCCGTGGTCGCGGAACTGTTTCGCCAGCAGCGCCGCAAGCAGCGCGTCGTCAGGCGCTTCGATGCGCAGCTGCGGTGTCGCTGCCAGCCGCGAGCCCAAATCGGCGAGCCCGTGCGGCCAGTCGCGCGGCGGGCGGGTCGCGGTCATCAGCAGCGGCGCCTCGCGCGTTGCGGCATTCCAGCGGTGGAACAGTGTTTCGGCGTCGAGCGCTTCGGCGTCATCGGCAATGGTCGCGCCGGTGCGGCGGGCGAAAATGCGTGCGAGGTGGCTCTTGCCCGATCCCGGCGGGCCAACAATCAACGCGCACGGCACCGGCCATTCGGGCCAGCGGTCGAGCCATTCGACGGCGGCGGCATTGGCTTGCGAAACAAAGAAATCCGCCTCGCCATCGGCGCTGCGATAGGCGAGCGGCAGCGGCAGCTGGCTCATCTTGTCAGCGCGGCGCCTCGGTCGCGGGCAGGTCCGCCGGGGCTTCGGTCGCCGTTCCGGCGGGTGCGGCTGCGGCAGGCGCGACTGGCGCCACTACCGGCGCCGTCACCACTGGATCGCCCGGCTCGCGGCGGCGCAGCAGCAGACCCGACGATGTCGGCGCCAGCGTCATGCCCTTCAGGTAGAGCTGGTAGGCGAGCATTTCGCGGCTCTCGCTATACTGGACGAGCACGCCGGTGCTGCCGCCGATCGACAGGCTGGTCAGCGTCACGCCGGCAACCGTCGGCGTCGAGCGCAGCAGCGCTTCTGCGGCGGTCCAGGCAGCGCTGTCGGGGGTGGGCACCAGCAATTCGATTGCGGCCGCAGAAGCGACGCGTTCGGGGGCGTCGAACATCGGCGCGCCACTGGCAATCGGCTCCATCGCGGCGATCAAATCGGGCTCGGAGCGCAGGCGGCCGTCCTGCAAGGCTTGCGAATAGATGGCGTCAATGCCGCGCGCACCGGCATCGAGCATCGCATCGAGTCCAGCCTGGTTCGGCGCACGCAGTTTGAAGCGCCCGAGTTCGGTCGAATCAGGCCCGTGACGCGCGATGAACAGCGCATCGACCGGCCCGCCGGGGTACAGCCGCGTCAGCACGGCTTCGGCGACGAGCACATCGACGGTGCGGAAGCGGTTGAGAATGTTGCGCCACAGCGGCCGGTCGGGACGGCTGGTCTGATAGGCGGTCAACAGGATGTTGTCGCCCGCCGAGCCGCTGGCGAGGATGTAGGTGATCGGGCTGACCATCTGCGAATAGCGCTGCCACGCCAGCACCCACGGCGTCTTGCGTTCATAAACGAAACGCGCGCCGCCGTCGTGGAGCAGCGGCAACAGCAGCATCGGTTCCGAATGCAGCGCGCCGCCGATGCCGGTGAAATAGCCGCTGGCGCGCGCGCGGTCGAACACCACGCCGAGCGTCGCGATATAGCGCGTCATCGAAAAGCGTTCGCCCTGCACCTCGATGCCCGCGACGATCGACTCGAGCGTCGCATCGGACAGATGCGGCGCCGACGCCGCCGAAGTGCCGGTCATCCGCGCCCACAGCTGCGGCCAGGCGCGGCGCTGCGCCAGCGTATAGGCGGTGCGGCGTGCTTCATCGGGGGTCTTGGCTGCGACGTCCACGGCAATCCCGCCGATGGTATAGGCACTCGCCGCGTCGCCCGCCTCCTGCGCACGCGCCGGAGCCAGCGCCAGCATGCCGAGCAAAACCGCAATCCAGACCAACCAGGTGCGCACGCTGTTCCTCAAAACCAACTCACCGATGCTCTTAAAGACTTTGAGAGTCGAAAACCAAGCCCGATGTCGCTAATGACTGGCAAATGACCAATCGCACCCCCCTCACCTACGCTGACGCCGGCGTATCGATCGAAGCCGGCAATGCCCTGGTGCGCGCCATTGCGCCGCTGGCGCGCGCCACTGCGCGCGCGGGCGCCGACGCCGAACTCGGCGGTTTCGGCGGCTTCTTCGACCCGCGCGCTGCGGGCTACAAGGACCCGTTGCTGGTCGCCGCCAATGACGGCGTCGGCACCAAGCTCAAGCTCGCCATCGACACCGGGCTGCACGACAGCGTTGGCATCGATCTGGTGGCGATGTGCGTCAACGACCTGATCGTCCAGGGGGCTGAGCCGCTGTTTTTCCTCGACTATTTCGCCAGCGGCAAGCTCGACACCGATACCGCGGTGCGCGTTGTCGCCGGCATTGCCGAAGGCTGCAAGCAGGCCGGCTGCGCGCTCATTGGTGGCGAAACCGCCGAAATGCCCGGCATGTATGCGGCGGGCGATTATGACCTCGCGGGCTTTTCGGTCGGCGCCGTCGAACGCGGCGAGCAGCTGACCGGTGACAAGGTCGCGGCAGGCGATGTGCTGCTCGGCCTCGCCTCGACCGGCCCGCATTCGAACGGCTATTCGCTGATTCGCCGCATCATCGCCGATGGCGGCCACAAGCTCGACCGGCCGGCGCCGTTTGATATCGAGCAACTGCTCGGGCGCGCATTGCTGACGCCGACGCGCATCTATGTGCGCTCGCTGCTGCCGAGCATCCGCGCCGGCAAGATCCATGCGCTGGCGCACATCACTGGCGGCGGCCTGCTCGAAAACGTCCCGCGCGTGCTGCCCAAGGGCCTGCATGCCGAAATCGATGCCGATGCCTGGGCGCAGCCGCGGGTGTTCGCCTGGCTGCAGGCGCAAGGCCGCATCGAGCCCGGCGAACTGGCACGCACCTTCAACTGCGGCATCGGCATGGTGCTCGCGTTGGCGGCCGCCGATGTCGCGGACGTCAGCGCGGCTTTGACCGCTGCCGGCGAAGCCGTATTTACCATCGGCAAGATCGTCCCCGGCGACCGCGGCTGCACGGTGCGCGGTGGTGACGAAACCTGGTCGGCACGCGGTGCCTGGGAAGCGACGCACCTTGCCTGAGTGCAAACGCGTTGCGGTGCTGATTTCGGGACGCGGGTCGAACATGGCCGCGCTGATCTACGCCGCACAGGCGCCGGATTGCCCGTATGAAGTCGCGCTGGTCGCGTCGGACAAGCCCGATGCCGAGGGGCTAGCGCTGGCGCGTGCCGAAGGCGTCGCTACCGCCAACCTGCCGCCGGCGCGCGGCAATCGCGCCGGGTTTGAAATTGCACTCGCCGACGCCATCGACGCTGCCGGCATCGATTACATCGCGTGTGCCGGTTATATGCGGATTCTCGGCGACGATTTCGTCAAGCGCTACGCCGGGCGCATTATAAACATCCACCCGTCACTGCTACCCGCGCACAAGGGCCTCGACACGCATGCCGCCGTACTGGCGGCGGGCGAGAAGGTGACCGGCGCGACGGTGCATCACGTCGTCGCCGAACTCGATTCCGGGCCGATTTTGGGCCAAGTGCGCGTGGCGGTGCAACCGGGCGACACCGTCGAAACGCTCGCCGAGCGCGTGCGCATTGCCGAACACCAGCTATTTCCGCGCGTGCTGGCCGAACTGGTGGCAGCGGAGGTCAGCCCCGAAGCGCTGCTCACCAAGGTCCGTGCGCTGGCGCTTGGATTGCCCGCGGCGGCGGAAAAATTGTCGCACGGGTCGCCGGGGTTCTTTGTCGAAGGTGGCAAGTTCTTCGCCTATTTCAGCTACGACCATCATCACGACGGCGTCACCGGGCTCCTCGTCAAGGCGAGCGGCGTCGAGGAACAGGCGCAGCTCATCGAGAATGACCCCGATTTATATTACCGACCGGCGTATCTCGGGCCGTCGGGCTGGGTCGGCATCCGGCTCGATGGCGGCGCGGTCGATTGGGGGCATATCGAGGATTGGCTGTCGCGCAGCTGGCGCATGAGTGCGCCGAAGCGGCTGGCAGCGATGTTCGACCTGTGAGGCTGCTACACACGACGCTGGCGATCGCCGCGCTGTTGTTTGTCGGCAGCGCTGCGCGGGCGGGACTCGATCCGCCCGCATGGACCGAGGCGCAAACGCCATTCCACATCGTCGGCCCGATCTACTATGTCGGCAGCAAGGGGCTTTCGGCGTATCTGATCCAAACCTCGGGCGGGCTGGTGCTGCTCGACGGCACGATGGAAGAGAATGTACCGATGATCGAGCGCAACATCGCCGCGCTCGGCTTCCGCATGCGCGACGTGAAGCTGCTGATAAACAGCCACGCACATTTCGACCATGCGGCGGGGCTGGCGCAGCTCAAGGCCGACAGCGGGGCGCGGCTGGCGGCGTCCGCACGCGACCGTGGCGCGCTTGAAAGCGGCACGCCGCCCAGCGTCACCAGCTACGGCGTGGTCAAGTTTCCGCCGGTCAAGGTCGATACAATTCTGGCGGACGGCGTGCCGGTGACGCTGGGCGACGTCGCACTCACCCCGATCCTGACGCCGGGTCATACGCCCGGCTGCACCAGCTGGCGCATGACCGTACGCGAGGGCTCGCGCAGCTACGCAGTCATGTTCCCATGCAGCTTCACCGTCGCGGGAAATCGCCTGGTCGGAAACACCGGCTATCCCGGCATCGTCGCCGACTTTCGCGCAACCTTCGCGCGCCTGGCGACGCTGCAGGCCGACATCGTGCTGACGCCGCACCCTGACCAAGCCGATGTGCTCGGCCGCCACGCACGACAAGTCGCGGGTGACGCGCAGGCGTTCGTTGATCCCGACCTGCTCGCGACGATCGCCAGCAGCGCGCAAGCGGCGTTCGAAGCGGATCTGGCGAAGCAAGCGGCGGGCGGCAGCAAATAGGCTGGCGGGGCTGCCGATCTGACCCACATTTGCAGCGTGCGGCGAAGCATGGGACTATCGCCGCGCGCGGTGACGCAGGGAGACTGGGCATGATGCGGGCTTTGGCGGTGGCAGTGGTGCTGGCGGGTGCGGGACTGGCGGCAACGGCGGTGGCGGGCGACTTCATGGTCGTACCGGCGGACCAGCTGGTGTGGCGCGAGATGCCCGACAGCCATGGCGTGCGCGCCGCCGTAGTCTATGGCGATCCGTCGAAGCCGGGGATTTATGTCGTGCGCGTGCGCTTTCCGCCGCATGTGATGGACCGGCCGCATTCCCACAGCCAGGATCGCTATGTCACCGTGCTTGAGGGACGCTGGGCGGCCGGCACTGGCGCGCGCTTCGACCCGGCCGCGGCGACGCCGCTGCCGGCGGGCAGCTTCATGTTCCATCCGGCGGGCGGCGTGCATTGGGACGGGTCGAACAGCGACGCGCCGGCGGTGGTGCAGATTATCGGGATGGGGCCGGTGACGTCGACGGATGTGGACCCGGCGTTGCCGCCTTGGGTGAAGGTTGGCGGTTAACAGACGCTGCGATTGGCGCGGGCGTTTTGAAGTAAAGGCGCGGGCAAAGCCCGCGCGTCGGACGGGTTCAGCGGCGTGATCGCCGCTGCCCCGCCGGCCGGGCTGGACGCGAGTCCGCGCCGAGCGGCAAATTCGCAAGTGCAAATTTGACGTTAGGCGCTGGCCGCGTCTCAGCCGACAATTTCAGTCTGCGCGAAGAAGTACGCGATCTCGATCGCGGCGTTCTCGAGGCTGTCCGAACCATGCGCCGAATTGGCTTCAATGCTTTCGGCGAACAGCTTGCGGATGGTGCCTTCGGCGGCGTTCGCCGGGTTGGTGGCGCCCATGATGTCGCGGTAGGCGAGCACGGCGTTGTCGCCTTCGAGAACCTGGACCACGACCGGGCCCGAGATCATGAACTCGACGAGTTCACCGAAGAAGCCGCGTTCGCGGTGCACGGCATAGAAACCTTCGGCCTGTGCGCGGGTCAGCTGCAGGCGCTTCTGCGCGACGATACGAAGCCCCGAATTTTCGATGACGGCATTGATCGCACCGGTCAGGTTGCGGCGCGTCGCATCGGGCTTGATGATCGAGAAAGTGCGTTCGGTGGCCATGTTGGGTCCGTTCGGAAAACTGGGGTTGATTGGATGCGCGCCTCATTATCGCTGCGATGCAGCAATGGCAAGCCTAGCCGCTGCAGCCTACCGCCCGGTCTGGCCGCGCTGCATCAACTTCGCGTCCGCCAGCACCAGTGCCATCATGGCTTCCGCCACCGGTGCAGCGCGGATGCCGACGCAGGGGTCGTGGCGGCCCTTGGTGACGATTTCGGTGGCTTCGCCGTCGCGGGTAATCGTCTGCACCGGCGTCAGGATCGACGAGGTCGGCTTCAACGCCATGCGCACCACCACCGGCTGACCGGTCGAGATGCCGCCCACGATGCCGCCGGCGTGATTGGCGAGAAATAGCGGTCCGTCATTACCCGGGCGCATCGCATCGGCATTGTCCTCGCCGCGCAATCGCGCCACGCCGAAGCCATCACCGATTTCGACGCCCTTGACCGCATTGATGCTCATGCACGCAGCCGCCAACTGGCTGTCGAGCTTGGCATAGAGCGGTGCGCCCCAGCCTGCCGGCACGCCGTCGGCGACGCATTCGACGATGGCGCCGAGCGACGACCCCGACTTGCGTGCGGCGTCGAGCGCGGCTTCCCACAGCGGCACGGTGCCGGCATCGGGACAGAAGAACGGGTTGTTGTCGATTTCCGCGTCGTCGAAGCGGCTGCGGTCGATAGCGATGCCGCCGATTTCAACGAGATAGGCGCGAATCTTGACCTCGGGAATGACCAGTCGCGCCACTCCGCCCGCCGCGACGCGCGCTGCGGTTTCACGTGCCGATGACCGCCCGCCGCCACGCGGGTCGCGCAGGCCGTATTTGGCGTCATAGGCGTAGTCGGCATGGCCGGGGCGATAGGCACGCGCCACCTCCGAATAGTCCTTCGAGCGCTGGTCGACATTCTCGATCATCAGCGAAATCGGCGTGCCGGTGGTGCGGCCTTCGTACACCCCCGAAAGGATGCGCACCGCGTCGGGCTCCTGCCGCTGCGTCGTGAAGCGCGATGTGCCCGGCCGCCGCTTGTCGAGCCACGGCTGCAAATCGGCCTCGCTCAGCGCCAGCCCCGGCGGGCAGCCGTCAACGACCGCGCCAAGCGCCGGCCCGTGCGATTCGCCCCAGGTGGTGAAGCGGAAGAGGTTGCCGAAGCTGTTGTAGCTCACACGACGCTCATGTCGGGCGCGTCTTCGGCCTTCATGCCGATGACGTTGTAGCCGGCATCGACGTGATGGATTTCGCCGGTGACGCCGCTGGCGAGGTGGCTGAGCAGATAGGCACCGGCGCCGCCGACATCCTCGATGGTGACGTTGCGGCGCAGCGGTGCGTTATGCTCGTTCCATTTCAGAATGTAGCGGAAGTCGCCGATGCCGCTGGCGGCCAGCGTCTTGATCGGGCCGGCCGAGATCGCGTTGACGCGAATGTTTTCGGGGCCGAGGTCCATCGCCAGATATTTGACCGAGGCTTCGAGTGCGGCCTTCGCCACGCCCATGACGTTGTAGTGCGGAATGACCTTTTCGGCGCCGTAGTAGCTCAGCGTCAGCAGACTGCCGCCGGCCTTCATCAGCGGCAGCACGCGGCGCGCGACATCAGTGAAGCTGAACACGCTGATGTTCATCGTCATCGCGAAATTTTCGATACTGGTATCGACATAGCGGCCGCGCAGCTCGTTCTTGTCCGAAAAGCCGATGGCGTGGACGACAAAGTCGATCGTCGGCCAGCGTGCCGCCAGCGTCGCAAAGGCGGCGTCCATCGATGCCGGATCGGCGACATCGCATTCGATCAGGAAATCGGCACCAAGCGATTCGGCCAAAGGCCGCACGCGCTTTTCGAGCGCCTCGCCCTGGAAGCTGAAGGCAATCTCGCCGCCCTGCGCGGCCACCGCCTGCGCGATGCCCCACGCCAGCGAGCGGTCGTTGGCGACACCCATGATGAGGCCGCGCTTGCCTGCCATGATGCCGCTTTTTGGTTCTGCCACTTCAGGCTCCCTGAATCGGTGCGATTGGACGCTTCTTCTGGCGCAATCGCGGCACAATCGCCAGTGCCGCGTTGAGGTGGATGCCGAGCACCAGACCCATGCCGATGATATAGAAGAACAACAGCGCGATGATGACGCCGGCGAAGCTGCCATAGGTGCGGTCATAACCGGTCAGGTGGCTGAGCAGCGGCGGCAGCAGCATCGTCGTGCCGAGCCAGACGCCGATAGTCAGCGCGACCCCGGGCCAGACGAGATAGTCGCCGCCGCGGTAACGCAGCGGTGTCAGGCTCCAGATGGTCACGTACAGCGTCGCCAGCATGACCGCCACGGGCACCAGCCGGCCGATGCCGAGCCGGTCGAACGTCGCCGATGCGACGGGGAGAAACTGCGCGAAAACCGCCTCGACGCTGGTCATCGCCAGCTGGAACGCGAACGCCAGCATCATCACCCCGACCGCGACGAAAATCAGCAGCACTGACCCAAGCCGGTAGCGCCAGAACGCCTCGTCCGATTTGACCTGATAGGCCGCGTGGAGAATGTCGCGGATGGCCTCGATGGTGCTCGAAATCGTCCACAGCATCAGCACGAGGCTGACCACGAGCAGCGGCCCCGTCGCCTCTGCTGCGTGGCGGACGACTTCATCGATCGGGCCGCGCAACGAGCCGACGACCTGCGCCGGCAGCGCATCGAGGAACAGCGTCACCGCGCGCATGCCGTCATCCGACGCCCCGAAAGCGCCCGCCACCACCGCGACGACGATGAAGAACGGAAACAGCGTGACCAGCGACAGGTATGCGAGGTTGCCGGCGTTGGCGAAGCCGTCGCGCCAGGTGCCCGACAGCGTCTGCACCATGACCGACCAGGCCCAGTAGTTGGTCGCGATAAACCGGCGGAATGCCCCTCGCACTGTGGCCGGCAGCCGCACGCCTGGCGCCTAGTCGACGCCGAGCGCGGCGCGGGGATTGCGGCGGTCGTCGCGCCAGGTTTCGGCAAACGCCTTGAGCGCCGCGTCATCGGCGGGCAGATCGACCTGCAGCGTTACCAGCTGGTCACCGCGGGTGCCGTCGGCACGGCTGAAACCCTTGCCGCGCAGGCGCAAAATCTTGCCCGTCGTCGACCCTGCCGGAATGCCGAGCATGACCGCACCGTCGACCGTCGGCACCTTGAGCTTGGCACCGAGCACCGCCTCGTGCAGTCGCACCGGCAGGTCGAGCAGCACGTCATCGCCGTCACGGACGAAAAAGCGATGCTTGGCGACTTCGAGCGTGATCAGCGCCGCACCGGGACCACCGGGGCCTTCATCGCCCTGGCCTGTCATGCGCAGCGGCTTTTCGGCGGTGAAACCTGCGGGCAGCTTGAGATCGAGTGTCTTGCCGTTGCGCAGCGTGATGCGCTGCGGCTTGAGTGTCGCCGCATCCTCGAACGGCACCATCAGACGGTAGGCGACATCGGCGCCCTTTTGCGGGGCGCGCTGGCGGGTTTCGAAACCGCCGCCGAACGGATTGCCGCCGCCACGACCGCGGCCGCCGAAAAGTTCGGAGAAAATGTCACCGGCGTCGCCGCCGAAGTCGAAGCCCTGCGGGCCGGCACCGGGGCGACCACCGCCCTGAAAGCCGCCGCCGAATGGGTTGCCGCCGCCGCCGAAGCCGGCAGGCGCCTTGGGCTGGCCGTCGCCGTCGATTTCGCCGCGATCATATTGGCCGCGGGTCTTTTCGTCGGACAGCAGCGCATAGGCCGACGATGCCGCCTTGAACTTTTCAAGCGCCTTGGGATTGTCGGCATTCTTGTCGGGGTGATTTTCCTTCGCAAGCTTGCGATAGGCCTTTTTGATTTCGGCCGCGCTCGCGCTCCGCGTCACACCAAGTATTGCGTAAGGATCGCTCATTCTCTCCGCTCACCACAGGGGCAGGTCATTGTCCAGTGTTGCACCATTGCAACAGCATTGTCATGTGGGGTCACAGTGTGCCGGTGTAAAGGGCCGCTGCGACGCGGCTGGAGTTTAATTGCCGCAAGGCGTTGCGGGCGCTACAGAGGCTGGATGAGCAACGATCCCTTCGCCCTTTTTGCCGACTGGCTGGCCGCAGCGTGGGAAAGCGAGCCGAACGACGCGAATGCCATGGCGCTCGCCACCGTCAGCCCCGCCGGCCAGCCGAGCGTGCGCGTCGTGCTGCTCAAGGCATGGGATGAAGCCGGCTTTGTTTTTTACACCAATCTCGACAGTCACAAGGGCAATGACATTGCCGCCAACCCACTGGTCGGGCTCGATTTCCACTGGAAGTCGCGCGGCCGCCAGGTCCGCATCGAAGGCCGTGCCGAGCCGGTGAGCGCCGCCGAGGCCGACGCCTATTTCGCCACCCGCCCGCGCGACTCGCAGCTGGGCGCCTGGGCCTCGGACCAGTCGCGGCCGATGGCAGCGCGCGCGACGTTCGACGACCGCTTTGCCGCTGCGTCGGCGCGCTTTGACGGCGGCGACGTGCCGCGCCCGCCACGCTGGTCGGGGTTCCGCGTCGTGCCGAGCGCCATCGAGTTCTGGGAAGCGCGCGATTTCCGCCACCATGACCGGACACGCTACATGCGCAGCGACGGCGGATGGGCAGCCAGCCTGCTGTTCCCATGAGGATTGCCGCATGACGCCGGCCGGAAAACTCAATCGCCGTGCCGCCTTTGCCTCGGTCAGCGTCGCCGTGGCACTGCTCGGGCTGAAGGTCTGGGCGGCCTGGGCGACGGGCTCGGTGTCGATGCTCGGCTCGGCCGCCGACACGACGCTCGATCTGATGGCCTCGCTGGTGACGCTGTTCGCGGTCGGGCTGGCCGCACAGCCGGCCGACGCCGAACACCGCTTCGGCCATGGCAAGGCCGAGGCGATTGCGGCGCTGATGCAGACGCTGCTGATCATGGGGTCGGCGGTCGGCATCGGCTGGCGCGCCATCCAGCAGTTCGGCAATCCCGAAGTGCCGACGCGCGCCGATCTCGGCATCGGCGTATCGGTGGTGGCGCTGGTGCTGACGCTGGCGCTAGTGGCCTATCAGCGCCATGTCGTGCGCGTCACGGGGTCGATCGCCATCGGCACCGACCAGTTGCATTACCAGTCGGACCTGCTGCTCAACCTGTCGGTCATCGTCGCGCTGATCCTCGATGTCGTGCTCGGCGTCCACGGCGCCGATGCGGCGTTCGGGCTGGGGATAGCCGTCTATCTGGCCTGGGGTGCCTATAGCGCCGCACGCCACGCCATCGACATGCTGATGGACCGCGAATGGCCGCCCGAACGGCGCGAGCAACTGGTGCGCGTCGCCGGCAACCACCCGCAGGTCTACGGCGTCCACGATTTGCGGACGCGCAGCAGCGGCAGCAACGACTTCATCCAGTTCCACATCTGGCTGCCCGCCGAGATGACCGTGCTGGAAGCGCATGATGTCGTCGATGCCGTCGAAGCCAATGTCGCGGCCGAGTTTCCCGGCGCTGAAATCCTGATCCACATCGACCCCGTCGGCCATGTCGACAAGGACATCGCCGGGGAACCCAAGGCGGCGTAGCACCGCCGTCAAAACTCGGTTCGTCGCAAAATCCGGCGTGTTGCACTGCAGCGCCGTAAATTGCGTTGACTCATGATATATTGTTGCACCTATACCCGCAAATAGTCGGAACGGCTGAGTCGCAAAGTGGGTATTGATATGCGTTATCAAGAAGATATGCCGGGCATTCGTTCTTATGCTCGCCGCTTTTTTGCATTATTTTTATTCATGATTGGTCTGGCGTCGACACCCGCCTTCGCCGTCCCCAGTTTCGCCATCCAGACCGGCCAGCCGTGCCAGTCGTGCCATGTCGGCGGCTTCGGACCGCAGCTCACGCTATTCGGGCGCGAGTTCAAGATCCGCGGCTACACGCAACGCATCGGCGGCTTCAGCAATCCGCTTGCTGCAATGGTTGTCGTCTCGGGCGTGCACACCAAGGATGACCAGGCCGAACCGCCCGCCCCGGCGCTCAGCCTCAACAACAACATCGCCATCGACCAGTTCAGCGTCTTTGTCGCGGGTGGCATCGGCCAGCATTTCGGCGGCTTCGTCCAGACAACCTACGACGGTGTTGCCAAGGCCTGGGCGTGGGACAATGTCGATCTGCGCGGCGTCACCAGCACGATGATCGGCAGCACCGAGGTGTTGTTCGGGACCAGCGTCAACAACTCGCCGACGGTGCAGGACCTGTGGAACACGCTCACCGCCTGGGGCTTCCCGTATACCGACTCCGGGTTGGCACCCGGCCCCGCCGCCGCGCCGCTGATTGCCGGCGGGCTGGCGCAGACCACCGTCGGCGTGACCGGCTATGCGTGGATCAACCAGAGCATCTATCTCGAAGGCGGCGGCTACGGCTCGCCCAAGGCCGGCACCCTGACGTGGCTCGGCGCTGACCCTTACGCGCCCGGCAGCATCAGCGGCATCGCGCCCTATGCCCGCGTCGCCTAC
The DNA here is from genome assembly GCF_004681125.1 of Glacieibacterium arshaanense. GTDB lineage: Bacteria > Pseudomonadota > Alphaproteobacteria > Sphingomonadales > Sphingomonadaceae > Polymorphobacter_A > Polymorphobacter_A arshaanense. The sequence continues at coordinate 1,137,149 of NZ_SIHO01000002.1, read as the reverse complement.
CAGAAGGTGTTCGGGTCGCAGAACATCCAGATTGGCGCCTACGGCCTATGGGCCAACATGGTGCCGGGCCGCGACACCAGCACCGGGCTCACTGACCGCTATGTCGATCTCGGCCTCGATGGTTCATGGCAATATACGACCGGCGCGGGCGACATGTTCACGCTCAATGCGCGCTACGTCCACGAAACTCAGACGCTGGGGGCGTCCGATATGCTCGGCATTGCGTCGAACTATAACAACCACCTGACCGATATCCGCGCCGATGCGTCCTATTACTGGCGCAACCACATCGGCGGCACCGTGCAGCTGTTTTCGACTTCAGGGTCTGCCGATGCGCTGCTCTACGGCGGCAGTTTCACGGGTAGCCCGAACAGCGCGGGCGCGACGTTCCAGATCGACGGCACGCCGTTCGGCGCCTCGGATTCGCCGAGCCCCTACCTCAACCTGCGCGTAGGATTCCAGTACACCGCCTACACCAAGTTCGACGGCGCCAAGACCAACTATGACGGCAACGGTGCAAACGCATCGGGCAACAACACAGCGAGGGTATTCGCATGGTTCGCATTCTAGGTCGCGCCGCAATCGCTGCAACGCTGTGCATCGCCTCTGCCGCTTTGGCTGACGGCGACGCCGAAAAAGGCCATGCGGTGTTCCACACGCAGTGCGCCATCTGCCACAGGATCACGCCCGACGGTGCCAAGTCGATCGGCCCCAATTTGTTCGGCGTCGTCGGCCGCAAGTCGGGCACGCTGGCCGGCTACAGCTATAGTTCTGCGATGAAGGCATCGAACCTGACGTGGAACGACGCGACGCTGGAGCAATATCTGCCGGCACCGATGAAGCTGATTCCGGGCATCAAGATGACCTATGCCGGTCTCAAGAACCCGGCGCAGCTTGCCGATCTCATCGCTTATCTCAACACTGCGAAGTAGCGGCACCGCGCCGCGGGGCGCGCCATTGCCAGACCAGGGATTAATACGTATCTAGGCTCCGTATTTGCGGAGTTGAACCAGCATGAACGCCCCCGTCCCGCCCAAAGCCTTCACGCCCAACGCCAAGGACCTTTACGAGCCCAAGCTCAAGGACCTCGCGGCGATTCCGGGCACCGAGCCGCACCCCTTCCCGCTGCTGCGGACGCTCAAGTTCCTCAAGGACCCGCTCAAGGGCGTGACCGAGAATGTCGAGAAGTACGGCCCGGTCTACCGCGTCAACAATTTCGGCGGCTGGAGCGTCGCGCTGGTCGGTGCCGATGCCAACGAGCTGGTGATGTTCGACAAGGACAAGAATTTCTCGTCGAAGCTCGGCTGGGATCCGATCCTCGAACGCGTCTTCCCGCGCGGGCTGATGCTGATGGATTTCGACCACCACCGCGCCGACCGCAAGACGCTGTCGGTGGCGTTCAAGCCCGAACCGATGAAGCACTACCTCGGCGCGCTCAACGACGGCATTGCGCGCGGCATTGCCGACTGGGACCAGAAGGGTGAGTTCAAATTCTATCCGGCGATCAAGTCGCTGACGCTCGATCTGGCGGCGACGTCGTTCCTCGGCATCGCCTGGGGACCCGAAGCCGACCAGATCAACAAGGCGTTCGTCGACATGGTGATGGCATCGATCGGCATCGTCCGCGTGCCGCTGCCGGGCACCGCGATGGGCCGCGGCGTCAAGGGCCACAAGTTCATGAGCGCGTTCTTCGCGCGCGAAATCCCCAAGCGCCGCGGCGTCAAGGGCGACGACTTCTTCACGCAGTTCTGCAACGCCAAGGATGACGACGGCAAGTTGATGGACGACCAGGCCATCATCGACCACATGAACTTCCTGATGATGGCGGCGCACGACACGCTGACCTCATCGCTGTCATCGACGGTCTATTTCCTCGCCGCCAACCCTGAATGGCAGGACCGCATCCGCGCCGAAATCCTCGCAGTGCGCGCCACCGCCGGCGACAAGCTGCCCTACGACCGCCTCGGCGACCTCGAGCAGCTTGAGTGGGCGTTCAAGGAATCGCTGCGGCTGCTGCCGCCGGTGCCGTCGCTGCCGCGCCGCGCGCTGCGCGACTTCGAATATGGCGGCTACAAGATTCCCGCCGGCACGCACGTCGGCATCAACCCGATGTATGTCCACCGCATGGCGGAGTATTGGGAAGATCCCGAAACCTGGGACCCGTCGCGCTTCAGCCACAACCGCTCGAAGGGCCGCCACAAATATGCGTGGGTGCCGTTCGGCGGCGGCGCGCACATGTGCATCGGCCTGCACTTTGCCTATATGCAGATGAAGGCGTTCTTCTACACGCTGCTCGCCGAGCACCGCGTCGTGCTGGCGCCGGGCTACAAGCCCGACATTCAGATGTTCCCGATCCCGAAGCCGCGCGACGGCCTGCCGATCCGGGTTGAACGGATTTGACCACCGCGGCCTCACCCAAGCGCTGGCCCATCGTCACCGGGCTGGTCATCCTCGGCCTGATCGCGCTGCCGATGGCGTTCTATACGCCCGACATTCCGGCGGCGACGCTGCGCGCCAAATACACGACGCCGGCATCGACGTTCATGGGCGTCGAGCCCGGCCTGCAGGTCCATGTCCGCGACGAAGGCCCGCGCGACGCGCCGGTACTGGTGCTGATCCACGGCTCGAACGCCTCGCTGCAGACCTGGGAACCCTGGGTCAAGCGGCTGTCGGACAGCTTCCGCATCATCAGCCTCGATTTGCCCGGCCACGGCCTGACCGGCGCCAGCCCGACGCGCGATTATAGCCCGGAGGGCTTTGTCCGTGTCGTCAATGAAGTCACGGCGGCGAAGGGCCTGACGCGCTTTGCCATCGGCGGCAACTCAATGGGCGGCGGCGTTGCGTGGCGCTATGCGGCGGCGCATCCCGAACAGATTACCGGCCTTATCCTCGTCGATGCCGCCGGCGCGCCGAGCAAGACCAAGTCCGACCCGCCGCTGGCGTTCAAGCTGGCGCGCATTCCGTATGTGCGCGACATCGCCATCAAGTTCCTGCCACGCAGCCTGATCGAAAAGTCGCTGCACCAGACGCTTGCGGTGCAGGGCGTCATCACCCCCGAAATGGTCGACCGCTACTGGGAGCTGCAGCGCTACCCCGGCAACCGCGACGCCACCGTCGACCGCTTCTCGGCAGGCTATAAGCCGGCCGTGGCGTCAGACCTCAAGGGCATCACCATGCCGGTGCTGATCCTGTGGGGCGCCGACGACAAGCTCATCCCTGTCGATGCCGCCGCCTGGTTCTCGCAGGCCGTGCCCGACGCGCGCGTCACCATCTATCAGGGCGTAGGCCATGCCCCGATGGAAGAAGCGCCCGACCGCACCGCCGCGGACGTGCGCGCGTTCCTCAACGGGCTTCAGACCCCCGCAGCGCCCGACAGCCCGGCGAGATAGGCCATCATCGCCTGCGCAGTTGGTTCGGACAGCTGGACCAGCGCGCGACGGGCATCGCACGGGTCGAGCCGGCGTTCGAAGATGCCGCTGTCGCAGAGGTTGCGGATCCAGCGCAGCGCTGTCGTCGTCGGCACCGCCGCGGCGATGCACAGGCTCGACACCGACACCGAGCGGCCTTCGAGGCGCGCTGCGGTCAGGTCGAGCATCATGTCCCACGCCGGGTCGGAAAACAGCTCGGCCGAGAAATAGCGGTCACGGGCGCGCCGGGCCTTGATGAGGGCGCGGACCTGCGCGACCGAGACTTCGCGGCCGCCTTCGGCGTCATCACGTTCGCTGGCGGCCAGTGCCGCCAAGGCGGTGGCGATGCGTTCGACTTCGCGGCCCAGCGCCGAAATGCTAGCGAAGTCGCGTTCGCCGCGGTCGGCGACGCCCGCAGTCGCGCTGGCGAGCGCGCTGTCGAGCACTTCGCCGAGCTCCGCGTCATCGGCTTCGGGATCGAGGAAGGTGACATTGGCGGCGGACAAAGCCATGCCAGCGATGTCGGCGCTTTCGGGGTCGGCGACGGCAACGATTGCCGGTGCCGCGCCCCCGATCCCCAGCCCGACCAGTCGTGCCAGCAGTTCGGCGGAGGCCAGCGCCAGATCGACGACAACGACATCGACGCTCCAGTCGACCGAAAGCCGGTGCGCCAGCGCATCACCGTCGGAAAAAAATTCAGCTGGAAGCCCGAGGCGGGCCATCGATTCGCGCCTTGCACCGATTCGTTCGGGGCGTTCAGCGAAGATTACCGTCGGAGTCAGGACGGGTTTTGGTACGACTTGATACTCGGTCACGCGATTCCCCTCCCAGAAACCGCCGCCCACGCTCGAAATTGTAGCCAGAATGGATGAAACTCCCGGCCCTCTCCGCCGAAAACTCCCCCAAACTGGACCCAACGTCGATCCGCAGCGTCGGCTACCTGGATAAAGTAAAGGCACGACCCTCGCTGTGAGGTGGGCTCAGCTTGGTCGCAGGTCAAGTGCTTGATGCATTTGTTATGCGGACAGGAGCTAGGTCATGGGCGTTCGGTGGGCACAGCCGTCAATTCCAACATTTGCCGAACTCATCGGTGAGAGCAGATCGATGCGCGAAGTGCGTCGATTGATCGATCAGGTCGCGGGCACCGATTCGACGGTGCTGGTCACTGGTCCGTCGGGCAGCGGTAAGGAAGTCGTCGCGCAACGTTTGCACCAGCGCAGCCCGCGCGCCGCCAAGCCGTTCGTCGCGGTCAATTGTGCGGCGATCCCGCGCGACCTGCTCGAAAGCGAGATTTTCGGCCATAAGGCGGGCGCCTTCACCGGTGCGACACGGGCGCGGCGCGGACGTTTCGAAATGGCCGATGGCGGCACGCTGTTTCTCGATGAAATCGGCGACATGCCGACCGACATGCAGGTCAAGCTGCTACGCGTGCTCGAAACGCGGATTGTCGAGCGCGTCGGCAGCATGATCGGCATTCCGGTCAACGTCCGCGTCGTGGCCGCAACCAACATCGACCTCGACACTGCGATCAATGACGGCCGCTTCCGCGAGGACCTCTATTACCGGCTCAACGTCGTCGAGGCGCGGCTACCGACACTCGCCGAACGCTGCGATGACATCCCGCTACTGCTCGAACATTTTGCCGCCGCCGGTGGCGCCCGTCGCGTGCATTTCAGCGCCTCGGCGACGCGCTATCTGACGACGCTCGGCTGGCGCGGCAATGTCCGCGAGCTGCGCAACCTCGTCGACCGTGCCAACGCCTTGCACGCCGGGCAGGTCATCGACCAGGCGCTGGTCGAACAACTGGTGGGAACGACGCGGCGGCCGGTCGAGACCTGGCTGGCGACGCCCGCCGCCGTGCCACCCGCCCCCACGCGGCTCGGCCGGACGCGCTTCACCCCCGCCGTCCCCGACGAAGGCGCGTTCGACCTCAAGAAGCTGCTGGACGATTATGAGCAGAGCTGCATCGAACATGCGCTCGACCGCACCGCCGGCGCCGTGGCTGAATCTGCACGGATGCTCGGGCTGCGGCGGACGACGCTGGTCGAGAAGATGCGGCGCCTCAACATCCACCGCATGCCGGCGTGCTAGGTGCGGTTCAGCACCCCATCGCGCATTTGGGGTCATCGCTATGGAAGGCGATGCGCAGCACCATGTCGCCGGCTTCGCGGAGCGGGTTGGTGGCGATGGAATTGACGCGGCCGGCGAGCGGCGCGGTGATCGTGCCGATGCTGCGGCCGAACGGGTCGGCGAGCGTCGCAATCACCTGCCCGGCGGCAACCGTGTCACCCAGCCTGACGCGCAACGTCATGAAGCCACCGGCGGGCGTGTAGACATTGACCAGCTTGTTGGCGACGAACGGCGTCACGCTGGCGGCGGGCTGCGGCGCCAGCATCTTGCGGTCGGCCATCAGCCGCTTGATGCCCGCAACGCCGCGTTCGACCATCGCCGTATCGAAAACCTGCGGATAGCCGAGTTCGAGCGTCACCGCGGGCACGCCGTCATCGGTCAGCATGTTTTCGACGGTGCCCTTGACCCCCGGATCGAGCTTGATGATGTCGGGCCCCAGCAGCTGCGCCATCGCCAGCGTCGCCGGTGTCGAGGCAAACGCATACATCACATATGCCGTGCCGCGCGACTGGGTGTGCAGGTCGACGGCGAAATCACTATTGCCGCGCATCAGCGCCCACAGCCGCGCCGCATAGCGTTCGGACGCGCCGCCGTTGGAGTCACCCGGCATGATGCGATTTAGGTTGTCGGCGGCGAAGTTGGGCGTCGAGGTGAATTCGCGGGCCTCCTGCAACAGCCCTGGTGTGTTGAGCCCCGGCAGCATGACCAGCGTCCCCGCCAGTTGCGCGGGATCGATCTCGTTCGCCAGCCGGTGGATGACGGCAATGCCATTGAGCTCGTCGCCGTGGATCGCTGCGGTCAGCAGCAGCCGCGGCCCCGGTTTGGCACCGCGCACGACGATGACCGGCACATACCAGCCCTGCCCGATGGCGCTGTCGGCGGGGCGGTACCAGAAGCGGTTGACGCTGCCCGCCGGCAAAGTCGCGGCGTCGAGCGTCGTCACCACCGGCGTGCCGTCGATGCGATCACCGCTCAATTGCGTCGCGGCAGCGAGCGGCGTGGCGAGCATCAACAGCAGGGCAATCAGCGGGCGCGGCACAGGGCTTGCTTTCATCGTGGGAGGGCGCTTTGCTATGCCGCGTGGCCCTGCCGGCCGCAAGCGGGGGACTGACCTAATGCGACTGACCCACATCGTCTCGGGGCTGCTGCTGGCGTGCGCGCCGATGATGGCACGCGCCGACGACATGGCGAGCATCGTGCGCGACTATGCCGCCTTTGCCGCGACGGTCGATCCGGTCCGCGCCGGCGAGATGGGCGACGCCGCCGCGCGCACGCGCTGGCCCGATGTGACGCCGACCGCCATCGCCGCACAGACCGCGCAGCTCCAGGGCTTCGCCAAGCGCCTCGACGTGCAGGCGAGCGCGACGCTGTCGGCCGACGATGCGCTCAACCGCGCGCTGCTTGAAGACCGCATCGCCACCGAACTCGCCGGGCGGCGCTTTGACGAGCCGCGCACGCCGTTCATCACCGGCGACGGCTTCTACACCGTCGCCGACTATGCCGCGTTCAACACGCGCATCGACACCGCCGCCGATGCGCGCGCCTGGATGACGCGGCTGTCGGCACTGCCCGACTTCTACGCCGCCAACGTCGCCAACATGCGCCGCGGCATCGCGACGGGCTTCACGCAGACGCGCATCGCCACTGAGTCGGCGATTTCGACGCTCCGCGCGCAGCTAGCGGCACCCGCCAGCGCCAGCAGCCTGATGGTGCCGTTCCGCACCCTGCCCGCCAGCATGCCCAAAGCCGAGGCGGAGGCGTTGCGCGCCGAAGCACTGGCGATTGTCGAAACCAGGGTGCGGCCGGCACAGCGCGCGACGTTGGCGTTTCTCGAAACCGACTATCTGCCGCACGCGCGCCCCGGTCTGGGCGCCGCCACCCTGCCCGACGGCAAGGCCTACTACGCCTGGCTGGTGCGTCACCACACGACGACGGCGATGTCGCCCGCCGAAATCCACACATTGGGCCTGAGCGAAATCGCCCGCATCCGCGGCGAAATGGCGACCGAAATGGCCGCTGCCGGCTTCAAGGGCACGCTGCCGGAATTCCTGACGCTGCTGCGCACCGACCCGCAGTTCTACGCGACCAGCGTCGATGGCTATGTCGCGCACGCTGCCGAAATCGCCAAGCGCGTCGATCTCGCGGTGCCCGGCGTCATCGGCCGGCTGCCGCGGCTGACCTTCGGCTTCCGCATCCTGCCGCCCGAAGTCGGCGATTCGTCGAATGGCTATCTGGCGGGCAATCCGGCGCTCGGCATCGCCGGCGGCGTGATGATCCACGGCACCAAGGTCTTGAAGTTCCCACTGTTCCAGTTGCCGTCATGGGTGATGCACGAAGGCGTGCCGGGGCATCACACGCAGATCGCGCTGGCGCAAGAACTCGAAGGTCTGCCGGCGTTCCGCCGCGCCGACGACCTGACCGCCTATGTCGAAGGCTGGGCGCTCTACACCGAATGGCTCGGCGTCGAGATGGGCATCTACCGCACGCCGTATGAGCGCTTCGGCCGGCTGAGCTATGAGGCGTGGCGCGCGGCGCGGCTGGTCATCGACACCGGCATCCATGACCAGGGCTGGAGCCGCCAGCAGGCCATCGACTTTCTCACCGCCAATACCGCCTTGTCGGCAGGCGAGATCAGCGGCGAAGTCGACCGTTACATCGGCTGGCCCGGGCAGGCGCTCGCCTACAAGGTCGGCGAGTTGACGATCCGCCGGCTGCGGACGCGCGCCGAAACCGCGCTCGGCCCCAAGTTCGATGTCCGGCGCTTCCATGACGCGGTACTCGACAGCGGCCCGATGCCGCTCGCCGTGCTCGACCAGCAACTGGCGTCGTGGCAAGTCGCCGAGGCCAGGCGTTAACGCACCGCCGGATCAAAGCGCGCCAGATCGGGCTCGACCCATGCGGCACGGGCTGCGGGCGTGAACAGTCGGGCGCGCGACCAGCACGCGAACGGCCAGTCCGAACGCCCGTAGCGCGTCGCCATCAGCGCCGCCAGCACATCGCCCAGCGGCACATCGCCCGCCGCTGCCAGTGCTGCCCGCGCGACAGCGAGCGACGCCTGGGTGATGGTCTCGTGATAGCCCGAGCTGTCGGTGTTCGCGACACCGGTGGCGGTGTTGTAGGCGCGGATCAGGCCGGGCATTTCGGCCTCGCGGCCGGCGCGCACCAGCCAGAGCGCCGCAGCGAAATGCGCCGCGTGCGTCCAGTCGGATTTGGGCAGGCTGCGGTCGATCAGCCCATGGGCGATACGCGCGATATCGGCGTCACCCAGTATGTTGGTCGTCGTCATGATACAGTCCCTGATTGAAAGCGCGGGCGCTGGCCCGCTGGCCGTTCAGGGCGTGTCTTCGCGCTCAGCCAATGGCGCGCGCAACGACAACCGCCCCGCGAATGCGGGTGCGTTGTTGTCGGGCGCGGAGGGCGTCGGTCGTCATGGGCGCGGCCAATAATCCAGCCGGGGGCCTGCGTCAACGCTGTCGGTAAGTCAGGCGGCGAGCAGCGCTTCGATCTGCTTTTCGAGCGCCGCCGGCGTTACCGTCGGGGCAAAGCGTTCGATCTTGCTGCCGGTGCGATCGACGAGGAACTTGGTGAAGTTCCACTTGATCGACTTCGACCCGAGCAGGCCCGGCGCAGCATTCTTGAGCTCTTCGAACAGCGGCGCGGTGCCGGCGCCGTTGACGTCGATCTTGGCGAACATCGGGAAATCGACGTCATAGGTCAGCTTGCAGAAATTGGCGATCTCGGCCTCGTCGCCGGGCTCCTGCGCGCCGAACTGGTTGCACGGGAAGCCCAGCACTGAAAAGCCGCGGTCGGCGTATTTCTTCTGCAGCGCCTCGAGCCCGGCATATTGCGGGGTGAAGCCGCACTTGCTCGCGGTGTTAACGATCAGCAGCACCTTGCCGCGGTAGTCGGCCATTTTGACGGGCTTGCCGTCGATTCCGGTGGCTTCGATTGCAAAGATATCGGTCACGCTATGCCCCCTGCTGGCGGTTTCGACCCGACATAGCGCAACACGCTGCGCGTTGCCACTACCCTACGGACATGCATTTACAGAATTGGCTGGGGCGGCAGGGATCGAACCTGCGAATGACGGCATCAAAAGCCGTTGCCTTACCGCTTGGCGACGCCCCAACAACAGGCGAGCGACCTAGGACGCCGGCAGTGAAATGGCAAGCCCGAAGCGTGCGCTATTCGGCAAATCGCGGCGCGGTATAGCGGGTGATCCACAGCACGAAGCCATAGACAAATGCCGCAGCGACCAGCCAGATCAGCCCCGTGCCGGGCATCGCGAGCGCCAGTATGTTGGGCACGGCGACCATCGCGACATAGATGAACAGCCCGCGCGGCCAGCCGAAGCTGCGATGCAAATGGTGATGCAGATGGTCGCGGTCGGCTTCGAACATCGAACGGCCGCTCAGCTTGCGCGCCACCATCAGCCGGATCGTGTCATAAACCGGAATCGCGAACATCACCGCGACATCGTCGGCACGCATCACCGCGAAATCATGGTTGTAGGCATAGATCGCGAGCAGGCCGAACTGCGTCGAAATTGCATAGCTGCCGGCGTCCCCGACAAACAGATGCTGCTTCATGTTGAACCACAGCATCACCGCCAGCGCGACGCCGGTGGCGGCGAGGATCGGCAGCATCGGTTGCGGCAAATGGAACGCCAGTACGAACGTCCAGACCAGCCCCATGCTGATGACGATACCGTCCTTGCCGTCGGCCATGTTGACGGCGTTGAGCAGGCCAACGAGGCACAACAGCACGAACGCCGCACCACCGGCACCAACCAGCCAAACCCCCTGCTGCCCGGCAAAGCGCAGTACCGACAGGTTGAAGTCGGGGACATTCATGACCGTCAGCAAGAAAACAATCGACGACAGCATCAGGCGCATCGCCGGGCTGAGCCCGAACCGGTCATCGGCAAAGCCGATGGCAAACATCAGGAACACCGCAATGGCGAACCCCAGCAGCGTCTGCTGCAGCGACGGACCGATACCATCGCCGAACCAATAGACAGCAAAGGTCGAAAACAGCGACGACAGCACGATGGCGGTGCCGCCGACCATCGGTGTCACCAGTTCGTGGCGCTTGCGGCCGCCGTCGGTATCCGGAAAGTCGAGTACGTCGAGCTTATGGCCAATGACGCTGGCGTTGCGCCCGAAAACCAGCGACACGACAAGCGCGAACAGAATGGAAGCAAGCATCGTCGAATTCACGAATTTTCCACTCCGGGCGCGTCAGCAATTGATTAACGGTTTTCAACTAATGCCCAAACACCTACTGCTTTGTCGGCGCTGCGGCAAGTTTCCGTTTGCACCGAAATGGTTGTGGGCCAGGAGATAGCAGTGGCAATTCTTGTTACCGGTGCGGCCGGGTTCATCGGATTTCATGTCGCGCAGGCCTTGCTGGCGCGCGGAGAATCGGTGGTCGGCATCGACAATTTCAATAGCTACTATCCCGTCTCGCTCAAGCGTGACCGCATCGCTGCACTGGTCGCCGCCTACCCCGACTTCACCTGTATCGAAGGCGACTTTGGCGCCGAAGGGGCATTGTCGGCATTGTTCGGCGACCGCGCCATCGACCGCATCATCCACCTCGGCGCCCAGGCTGGCGTCCGCTATTCGATCGAAGCGCCGTTTGCCTATGCGCGATCAAACCTGATCGGCCACCTCGAAGTGCTCGAGTACGCGCGGGCGCGGCAAGTGCGCCACCTCGTCTATGCCTCGTCGTCATCGGTCTATGGTGGCAATAGCAAGCTGCCGTTCGCCGTCGAGGACCGCGTCGATCATCCGGTTTCGCTCTACGCCGCGACCAAAAAGGCCGATGAGCTGATGAGCGAGAGTTACGCGCATCTGTACCGGATTCCGCAGACCGGCCTTCGCTTCTTCACAGTCTATGGGCCTTGGGGGCGGCCCGACATGGCGCCGTGGCTGTTCACCGATGCCATTCTGGCCGGCCGGCCGATCCGGCTGTTCAACCACGGCAATGTCCGGCGTGACTTTACCTACATCGATGACATTGTTGCCGGTGTTATTGGCGCGCTGGACCATGTGCCAGCCGATGACGGTGCGCAGAAGCCCGGCGGTTCGAAATCACCGCACGCCATCTACAACCTAGGCAATGAAGTCTCCGAACCGGTCAGCCGGCTTGTCGAAGCCATCGAGGCTGCCTGCGGGCGCGAGGCCGTCACCGAGCTCGTGCCGATGCAGCCCGGCGATGTCGAAGGCACGCACGCGAATATCGACGTAACCCGCCGCAACCTCGGCTTTTCACCGCGCGTCGGGCTCGATGCCGGCATAGCGCGGTTTGTCGACTGGTTCCGGCGCTACCACGGCGTCTAGGCGCGCGCCGAACGCCGGCCTATTTGGCGAGCAGCGCGATCGTTGCCACTGACGTAATCAGATTGCCGAGGATTCCCGCGACATTGCTCGCGACATCGAGCTTGAACAACGGATCGATGTCCTTGGGCACGATGATGGTGCTGCCCGGCGGCACGACGATACCGCGTCCGGAGTTGCGCACCGGCTGCGCGGTACCGTTGGGCAGCACGAGGAAGGTACGCCCAGAATCCGCCGTCGCAGCCGTCCCGCCGGTTTCGCTGATGTAATCCTTCACACCCTTGCCGGCGATGAACTGCAATGCGCCAGGGTTGCTGACATCACCCAGCGCGAGCACAAAATTGGGCCGCGTCGGCATATAGATCGCATCACCGGAATTCATCACGGTATCAAGGTCCGGCCGAATTGCCAGCACGCGCGGGTCGGCTTCGATGACGACCCGACCGGGCGCTTCAATCGTTGAAAGCGTGGCAATCAGGTTCGATGCTGCGGCAATCGAATCGCCGCTTGATTCCTTGCGTGCCGACACCGCCAGAAGCGCGTTGGCCATCTCGCGACCGGTGCGGCGGAAGCCTTCCTGCTGCAGCTCCTTGACGCTGCGCCGCGTGAAGATGGCGCCATAGGGGTAGGCGAGACTGGTGACGCCACCAGCGCGCGCGATCAGCTGCGATAGCGTTTCGCCGCGGCGGATCGAGTAGAGCCCGGGCCGGCCAAATTCGCCGGTCAAAAGCACACCGCCGGCTTCGAATTGCGGCAACGCAGCGTTGAAGCGAATGTCATCGCCCGGACGCAGCATCGTGGTCATCAACTGTGTGCCAGCCGTATCGATTTCCATGTGCTGCTCGCCCGTCGCTGAAGCTTGCGCGCGAATGATATCGAGCGAAAGCGACGATGCATTGGTCAATAGGCCCTCGGCAACGTTGGCAATGTCACGCACGGTGACCGCATCGGCAATGGGATAAGCGCCCGGCTGGCGCACGGCACCACCAACACCGATGGCATTTTCAATCAGGATCGGCAGCAGCCCTGGCTCGTTTTCGAAAATCATCGGGCAGCGCAGGTTGCGCTGCGCGGCGGCTTCGTCCTCGGTTGCAGCATCGCGCATATCCTGCTGCTGCACCGTCAAGCCCGCGGGGTCTGCACCGGTGCGCAGCGATTCGTCGCCGCGACGGCTGCCGGCCTGGGCCGCAGTGCCGCCAGTATTAGCGACGTCGCTTTGGCCGCCGCGCTCGACGATGAACGAGCCACGTGTCACCACATTGAAGCGCGCCGATTGGGTATCGCGCACCAGGGCTTCGAGCTGATTAAGCGAAACGCAGTCGGGCAGCGGGTTGGGTTGTCCGAGCACGATGCGGCGCACCGGTGAGCGATTGATGAAATCGATATCCGAGCGCGCGAAAACATAGAGGCGATCATCGCTGCGTAGCGCAACGCCGGGGCGGCCTTGCAGCGCCGTCATGAGATTGACTGGCTGGAACGAGCGCGTGGCCGTCACCGGATCGCGGCGGATGAGGATCGCCATAGGCATATAGGTGTCGAAGCGCAAATCCCGGACTTCGCCGAGCAGGTCGCGTACGGTGGGTGCCGCCGACAGCGGGCGCGGGCCGGGGTTCTGGACGTTGCCATACAGCGTCACGCGGCCCGTGGCACCGCCGGCGCTGCCACCGACCAGTTGGAGTGCATCGCCCGGCACGACGCGGCTCGACAAGGTCGCCGCCCGGACGAACTCTTCGGCACCGTCCGCCGAAATGCGGCTGATGGCTATTGAGTTGCCGCGCGGACGCAATGCACCGCCGGCATAGGCCAGCAATTCGCTAACCGACGTGTTGCCACGTAATTCGTAGATGCCCGGCCGCGAAACCGACCCCGCGACAGCGGCAGTATCACCAATGACAGGCACGATAATGCGGTCGCCGTCGCGAAGGCGAACCGCTGGCGGCGCGCCGATGCCGAGCAGGCCGTAAAGGTCGACGCTGCGCGTGCTGCCACCCGAAATGATTTTGACGTTGCGCAGGCTACCCGAGCGACGGATGCCGCCAGCACGCGCCAAAGCGGCGCTGATGTCGGCGAGTGCGGTCAGCCCCACTTGCCCTGGTCGTTCGACTTCACCGCCAACAAAAACGGTGATTGCGCGGACCGAGCCAAGCGACACGAACACTTCAGTGCCCAGCATCGTGCGTCGCGTCGCCGCTTCAAGGTCATTGCGGACCGCGCCCAGTGACCTGCCTGCCGCTGGTATCGGCGGCAATGCGGCGACGATCAAGCGTCCCTCGCGGTCAACCCGAACCGTCTTGCTGTCGTTGGTCGCCCCCTGAAACTGCACGACCAGTTCATCGCCAAAACCAATGATATATGAATCGCCGGCCGAACCGGTCATCGTGCCGGCAGCATCCTGTACCGATTGGAAAAGCTCATAGCCGAACTGGCGGAGCGTTGTATCCGCCAGACGTGACCTGAATTCACGTTCGATCGGCGAAGGACGATAAATCTTGGCGAGTGCCGCGCGCGCCTGTTCGCGGCGCAATTGCTGCTCTTCGGTGGTGTCGATGCGGGTCGTCTGCGGAAAAGTACTGACATTGCCCGAGGACGATTCGCGCGCACGATCGACCTGGGTGGCTGCGGAGTTGCTGGTCGAGCCAACACCAAGCTGCCCCTGAACCTGCTGGAGTACCTTTGGGTCAATCGACTGCGCCGACGCCTGCAACGCGATGGAGCCCAGCATAGCGGCAAGGACAGCAGAGGTAACTGCCACGAAATGCCGCTTCATTTATGCATACCTTGCTCAAAACGCCGTCAAAGCCGTTTAGGCACGCTTAGCGGCCCAGTCAATCCAACATGGCCGGCGCTATCAATGGTGAAGTGAGTCGTCAGGCAGTCTGTTGTCGCAAGCGCGTGAATTCAACGCGGCAATGCCGACCGAACGGTCGCGTCAGCACTATGCAATTGGTCAACCGGCGTTTCGGCACCTTGCGCTGAACCGGCTAAAAGTGCGCGATCGGGATGTGTCAGCTGGCGGCCAACTGTGCCGGCGCCCTGCGTCGAAAGCGATGGGACAAACCACATACAGAGCGCCAGAGCGACTGCAGCCAGTGTCTTGAAGCGAGGACGTGACATTGACACAACTCTTGCCTTCATGGCCTAAATTTGCCGGGACGAGCCGACAACGTGCAATACGAGCCCCTGATCTTGTTTAGCGCCACAGCGGCGTGTTCGCAAGTGCACAAAATTCATCTTACCAACAGCTTGGCTCGAACATCGCCCGATTCGTCGTCGCTGCCAAAAGCGCTTTGCAGTCCAATGCTTTGTAACTACGGCTTTCGTGCAGGCCGACTTTGAGCAGTTCAGCGGCAAGCCTCCCGACTCACTTTGCGGGCAGCACGCCCCGCACGAAATCGCGGTAATCGGCTTGCAGCTGGCGCGTCAGCGCGCCGACTTCAAACGTCCACGGCCCGATTTCGGCGAGCGGTGTCACTTCGGCAGCGCTGCCGGTCAGAAACGCCTGTTCAAATCCCGCGAGTTCCTCGGGCCAGATCGCGCGTTCGATGACTTCGACGCCGCGGCGTCGCGCCAGATCCATGACCGTACGGCGGGTGATGCCGTCGAGGAAGCAATCGGGCGTCGGCGTGTGAAGCTTGCCGTTTTGCACGAAGAACACGTTGGCGCCGGTGGCTTCGGCCACCTGCCCGCGCCAGTCGAACATCAGTGCGTCGTCATAGCCGGCATCGGCGGCGGCATGCTTCGACAGCGTGCAGATCATGTAGAGGCCGGCGGCCTTCGAGCGGACCGGAATCGTGTAAGGTGCAGGGCGACGCCACGGCGCGATCATCAGGCGCAGGCCCTTGGCGAGCGCTTCGTCGCCGAAATAGGCACCCCACTCCCACGCCGAAACGGCGAGGTGTGCCTTGGTCTTCTGGGCGGCCACGCCCATCTGCTCCGAACCGCGCCAGGCGATCGGCCGGATGTAGCAATCGGTGAAGTTATTGGCAGCGACCGTCTCGTTGATCGCCGCGTCGATCTCGTCGCGCGTCCATGGCAGGTCGAAGCCCAGAATCTTCGCCGAATCGATCAGCCGCTGGCTGTGCTCGGACAGCTTGAACACCTTGCCGCCGTAGCAGCGCACACCTTCGAACACCGCGCTGGCATAGTGCATGGCATGCGTCAGGACATGGACATTGGCATCGCGCCACGGGCGCAGCGCGCCGTCCATCCAGATAAAGCCGTCGCGATCGTCGAAAGTGGCTTCGGTCATGCCGCATGCTCCCGCAAGTTTTGAGTGTTTTATTTCAATCCAAGGTTGATAGTCGTAACATTCTGTGCAAAATACGTCAACATGGCTGACGCAAATATCCTCAATGCCGGCAACACTGCGGCTTCGGCGCAATTCCTGCGCGAGGCCGAAATCCGCCGCGGCATCGAGCTGCTCTACTTCGGCTACACCAACATGGTGCGCGGCGCCGACGGGCTGCTCGACCGTCACGGACTCGGCCGGGCGCATCACCGTGCGCTGTATTTCATTGCACGGCGCCCGGCCATGCCTGTCGGCGATTTGCTGGCGCTGCTCAACATCACCAAACAGTCGCTGAGCCGCGTGCTTGCCGACTTGCAGGGCCGCGGGCTGGTCATCCAGGCCGTCGGCCAGCGCGACCGGCGCCAGCGCTTGCTCGAGCTCACGCCCGAAGGCGCGACGCTTGAAGCCGCGCTGTTCGAGGAACTCCGCACCGGCATGGCGGGTGCCTATGCCCAGGCCGGGCAGAATGCGGTGACGGGGTTTTGGGCGGTGCTGACCGGGCTTATTCCGGCAGTTGACCGGCCGATGATCCAGGAATTGCAGGCAGGCCTTTAGGTAGCGAGGGGCGGAAGTTCGCCAAGCTTTCGGCGCGTGCAAGCGCGCTATCGAGCGCCTTCATCGTTGTACTCAGATCAGCACTGTCATCCTGCAGCCAGACCCGTGCGACCTGCACATAGAGTGCCGACAGCGCTGCAATGCGCAGCGGTCCGAGCAACCCGCCGGCATCCACCCCGGCCGCCTCGCCCAAGCGGCGCAGCATCGGTGGCACGAGCGTCATCACGAAAAGCGCGAGTGCCGGATCGCTGCGCGCGGCGGCATGGAGTTGCTGCGCCAAATCGCGATGTTCCTGCATCGCATCGAATCGTCCCATCAACAGTGCAAACAGCCGGTTGCGGACGCTCTCGTCGGGGTCGCTTGCGGCCTCAGCCAACGCCATGCGTTCGATGCGCCCATCGAGGCCGCGCAAGGCTTCCCAACGATCAGGAGCCACCGCCGCTACAGCATCGACGTTGCACGCCGCAGCCCGCGCCACCGCATCGATCCGCGCCTGTGGCCAGCCGTCGCGGGTGATGACATGCACCCAGGCGTCGAGAATTGCGTCGGTTTCCGCCACGGCCCTACCCCAGTTCGCGCGAGCGTGCGGTGGCCGCCGCAACGGTGTCGGCCATCAACGGCCGCAGCCGGTCAACCAGCACCGAGAGTCCGGCCGCGGTCGTGCCGCCGGGGCTGGTCACGGCAACCCGCAACGCTGCCGGATCGGCATCGGGCTCGGCAGCCAAGGCCGCTGCCCCGGTCACGGTTGCGCGCGCCAGCGTCGCCGCAAGTGCCGGCGACAGGCCGTGCGCGATGCCCGCTTCGGTCAGTGCCTCGATGAAGGCAAACACATACGCCGGCCCTGACCCCGACAGGCCGGTGACGGCGTTGAACTGGTCTTCATGGTCGAGCCAGACCGTCGTGCCGGCCGCCGCCAGCAACGCTTCGGCGCGCGCGCATTGGGCGGCATCGGCGCCGTGGCCGAACAAGGCGGTCACGCCCTGCCCCAGCCGTGCCGGCGTGTTGGGCATGGTGCGCACGATGGGCCGGTCACCCAGCCGTTCAATGATGCCGGCACAGGTCACGCCGGCCATCACTGAAATCACCAGCGTATCGGGGCGCAGCCGTTCGGCGAGACCGGCGCTCGCGGCAGCAAACAGCTGCGGTTTGACGGCGAGCACCAGCACGTCGGGACCGGCACCCGGTGGCGGCGCCGCGGCCGCCGCAACGCCTGCGGGCAAAGCGTGCGGGCTCGGGTCAATAACGTTGATGTCGGCCAGCCCGGCGGCATGCCAGCGGTGCAGTAGCGCGCCACCCATATTGCCGGCGCCGAGCAGCCACAGGCGTTCGGGCTTGGCCACCGTTCCTCAGGCTTCGCCGACGGTGTCGAGCAGCGCTGCCTCGATCGCCTCGGCGGGGGACTTGCCGGCCCACAGCACAAACTGGAACACCGGATAATAACGTTCGCATTCGTCGACCGCGGCTTCGACCAGCATCTCGGCCTGGCCGAGCGTCAGGTCGATGTCTTCATGCTCGTCATCGCTGTCGAGCAGTGTGGCGTGGCGGAACAGCAGGGTACCGTCGGCCGCCCACATTTCGAAATGGCCGATCCACAATTGCTCGTTGATCAGCCCCAGCGTCTCGTACATCACCGCGCGCTTGGTGTCGGGCACGCGGATGTCGGGCATGGCGATGAACTGCAGCACGCGTTCATCCTCGCGCCACAGCGCGCGCAGCTGGAAATTGGCCCAGCTGCCCGCGACGCTCGCGGTGATTTCCTCGTCACCGGTGCGTTCGAATGCCCAGCCGTGCAGGTTGAAATAATGTTCGAGCATGTCGATCGGCGCCGCCGGCGCTGCGTCAAACTCGATGGCAATCTCGGTCATGCCTTGGCGGTCTTTCGCTTCGGCGCGGCAGGCTTGGCGGTCGCTGGCTTTGCCGCAGCCGGCGCGGTCTTCATCGCCGCGATTTCTGCCTTGAGCAGCTCGACTTCGGCGCGGGCGTTGGCGGCCATTGCCTTGACGGCTTCGAACTCGTCACGGCTGATCATGTCGGCCGAACCGGCCATTTCGCGGACGCGGTTCTTCGCCATGGTTTCGACTTCGCGGCCGAGCCCGGCAAAGGTGCCGAGCGCCGAGGTGGCGACCTTCGACAGGTCTTCGAAAATCTTGTTCTGCGATTGCATTATCGGTCTCCAAAGATTGTCATGTCAGCCCCCGAACAGCGCCGACACCGGCGCGGCGGCAGCGGGGTTGAGCTGCCAGACCCGAAAGTTGAGCGACGCGGCGATACCCAGCCACATCAGATACGGCACCATCAGCCACGCCGCGGTGCGGCTGATCCGCCCGAACGCAAAGGTCGCGGCGAGCGCTACCACGAAGATCGCGCCGATCAGCCCGAGCGCCGGCAGCATCTGGTGGTATTTGAAGAACAGCGGCGACCAGGCGAGGTTGAAGGCAAACTGCAGCGCAAACAGCGCGAGCGCCAGCCAGCGCCCCGGCGCCGATTTGTGCGCCCACACCAGCGCAACGGCGACCGCCGTCATTGCATAAAGGATGCTCCAGACAATGCCGAACACCGGACCCGGCGGCTGGTAGAGCGGCAGCGTCAGGCCCTGATACCAGGGGTTGGCGACGGTGCTGCCCGAAACGCGCGCCATCAGCCCGCCGAGCAATTCGAACAGCGGCACCAGAATGATGGCCGCACGGAACGCCGAACCACGATTGATGGGTGTACTCATGACCACAGGTTTAGCGGGTTTTGCGGGCGCTGTCATCCCGGGCCACAATATCTAGGCGCGGACGGCACCGATCAGAAACTCGACATTGCCTTCGGGGCCGGTGATCGGGCTGGTGGTGATACCCGCGACCTGCCAGCCGGGCAGCGATGCCAGCCAGTCGCTGACTTCGGCGCAGACGCGGGCGTGGATGGCGGGGTCGCGCACTACCCCGCCCTTGCCGACTTCGCCCTGCCCGGCTTCGAACTGCGGCTTGATCAGCGCGATCAGCTTGGCAGCGGGTGCGGCAAATTCGAGCGGCCGCGCCAGCACCTTCGCCAGTCCGATGAAGCTTGCGTCGCAGACGATGATATCAATGGGCGCCGGTATCTGGTCGTCGGTCAGGTAGCGCGCATTGGTCTGTTCGAGCACGGTGACCCGGGCATCCTCGCGCAGCTTCCACGCCAGCTGGTTGGTGCCGCTGTCGACGGCAAAGACGTGACTGGCGCCGCGCGTCAACAGCACATCGGTAAAGCCGCCGGTCGAGGAGCCGACGTCGATTGCGGTGGCACCGGTGACGTCCCAGCCGAAATGGTCGAGACCGTGCGCCAGCTTGACGCCGCCGCGCGATACCCACGGGTGGTCGCGGCCCTTGACGGTCAGCGCAGTGTCGTCGGGGAGCACCTGCCCGGCCTTGTCGACGCGCCGGTCGCCGGCATAGACCAGCCCGGCAAGGATCAGCGCCTGCGCCCGCGTCCGCGACTCGGCGAGGCCCTGGGCCACCAGCAGTTGATCGGCGCGCGTCTTGGTCATGGCGACCCGTTATGGTGTCCGGCGCCGCTTGGCAAATTGTGCAGCGAGTCAAAAAACGTACAGATTTGCGCGTTTCGCAGGGATTTTGGACCGAAAGTGGCGCCAATTGGCACCGATTCACGCACAAACACGGACAAGCGGATTTGGCCGGAACGCACTACAGCGCCTTGATATCTATGCGTTATTTCACCCGGCTGTAGGATCCAAACTTTACTGTCTTTACGGGTGCAGGCGGGTTTTCGCGCCGGTTCACACCCCGCTTCTGCGCCCGCGCGCGGAATATTCTCCTGCATTGCCAATGCGCAGCGGGCGATTGCTGATATAACCCTATTGGTTCAAAATGTCAAGAAATGTGGAGTGCTGCTGCAGCGCGGGCAGGTCCCCGCTGCAGCAAGCGGGCAAGCTACTTCGCCGGCGCGGCGCTCGGTATGGACGTCGGGAAAGTCGCCATCAGCTTGGTCACGGCGTCATTGATCTTTTTCATGTCCGGCTTCTGCGGGTTGATGGTCTCCGTTGCCTGCCCGTGCCACAGCGCCATGTTGGTCTTGGCGTCGAAGGCATCGATCGAAAGCTGGCCCTGGCTGTATTGATAGGTGCTCGTCTGCAGGCCCCAGCGTCCCCAGCTCTCGAGTTCCGTCTGGGTCTGCACGCCGGTCGTCAGGACCAGTTTGATGTCGGCCGAAGGCGCCTTGACCAAGCCCTTGCTGGCCAGCGCCTGCTCGATGCTCGCAACGATTTCCTGCTGGATGACAGGATTGCTGCTGGGGGAGATCTGGACCCATTGGTACGTCTTGTAAGCACTGAAATTGACGCCGGGGGCGGTGTTCGAAGAGATCGTCGGACCCGCAACTGCGCCCGTTGCAGCGAACAGGCTCAGCACGGCGCTCAGCGCGAGAAAGCGGTTGCGGTTCATAAGTGACCCCTTCAGCAACAGACCGCCAATTTGCGGCTGCACTGATATAACGCAGTGAAATTCAAAATTGAAGTCGTGACTGACCACGCGAAGCTGTGAGCCGATGCGCGCGGCTTAGATGGCCCAAGCTCAGACTGAACCGACCGGCTGTGGGGCGTTTGGCGTCTGTCCGCGCCAGACGACCGCTTTACGCGATCGATCACCAGGCCGTTGAAGACTGATCTGGAGTGCGAAGCTGGCAACGCGTTTCAACGCTTGACTGGACCGCCGCGATCAGGCGCGCGCGCCGCCGATGATGCCGACGCTGTTGTGCTGCAGCGCGCTGAGCACGGTGGCGACGATGCCCGCAGAATCCAGCCCGGCTTCGGCATATTGCAGCGCCGGGTTGTCATGGTCCTGGAAGACGTCGGGCAGGCGCATCGTGCGGATCTTGAGGCCGCCGTCCATCAGTCCCTCGTCGCTGCACCAGGTCAGGATGTGCGCGCCGAAGCCGCCGATGGCGCCTTCTTCGATGGTGATGATGACGTCGTGGCTGAGCGCCAGCTTGCGGACCAGCGCATGGTCGATCGGCTTGGCAAAACGCATGTCGGCGACGGTGGTCGACAGGCCGCGGGCATCGAGGTCGTCGGCCGCGAGCAGTGCTTCGCCGAGCCGCGTGCCGAGCGACAGGATCGCGACCTTCTTGCCTTCGCGGACAATGCGCCCCTTGCCGATTTCGAGCAGCTGCGGGACTTCGGGAATTGCGGCACCGGTGCCTTCGCCGCGCGGATAGCGCACCGCGCTTGGGCCGGCGTCATAGTGCGCCATGGTGTGGACCATGTGCGTCAGTTCGGCCTCGTCCGACGCCGCCATGACAACCATGTTGGGCAGCGTTGCGAGATAGGTCACGTCGAAGCTGCCAGCGTGCGTCGCGCCGTCGGCGCCGACCAGTCCGGCGCGGTCGATGGCGAAGCGCACCGGCAGGTTCTGGATCGCCACGTCGTGGACGACCTGGTCATAGGCGCGCTGCAGGAAAGTCGAATAGATCGCCGCAAACGGTTTGTAGCCCTGCGCAGCCATGCCGGCGGCGAACGTCACCGCATGCTGTTCGGCGATGCCGACATCGAAAGTGCGGTCGGGGAAAGCCTTGGCGAAGCGGTCGACACCGGTGCCCGATGGCATGGCGGCGGTGATCGCGACGATCTTGTCGTCGACTTGCGCCTCTTTGATCAGCTGCGCGGCAAAGACGTTCTGATAGCTCGGCGGGCCGGCCTTGGGCTTGACCTGCGTGCCGGTGACGACGTCGAACTTCTGGACGCCGTGGTATTTGTCCTCGGCGGCTTCGGCAGGCGCGTAGCCCTTGCCCTTTTTCGTGACGACATGGACGATGATCGGGCCTTCGGCAGCGTCGCGGACGTTTTCGAGCACCGGCACCAGATGTTCGAGGTTATGGCCGTCGATGGGGCCGACGTAGTAAAAACCCAGCTCCTCGAACAGGCTGCCGCCGGTCGCCAGCGTGCGGAAATATTCCTCGGCGCGCTTGGCGGGCGAATGCAGCTGGTGCGGCAGGACCTTCTGCGCGAGCAGCTTGACGACTTCGCGGATTTCCAGGAACGGCCGCGACGAATAGATGCGCGCCAGATACGCCGACAGCGCACCGACCGGCGGCGCGATCGACATGTCATTGTCGTTGAGGATGACGACCAGCCGGTTGCCCGCAGCCTGCGCGTTGTTCATCGCTTCATAGGCCATGCCCGCCGACATGGCGCCGTCGCCGATGACGGCGATGCCCTTGCCGGGCGCGCCCGACAGCTTGTTAGCGACGGCAAAGCCCAGTGCCGCCGAAATCGACGTCGAGCTGTGGGCGGCGCCGAACGGGTCGTATTCGGATTCGCTGCGCTTGGTGAAGCCCGACAGCCCGCCGCCCTGACGCAGCGTGCGGATGCGCTCGCGCCGGCCGGTGAGGATCTTGTGCGGATAGGCCTGATGCCCGACGTCCCAGATCAGCCGGTCTTCGGGGGTATTGAACACGTAGTGCAGCGCGACGGTGAGTTCGACGACGCCGAGGCCGGCACCAAGATGCCCGCCGGTGGTGCTGACGGTATCGATCAGTTCGGCGCGCAGTTCATCGGCGACCTGACGCAGATCGCGGTGTTCGAGTTTGCGCAGGTCAGCCGGCAGCGGAAGTGTATCGAGCAACGGCGTTGCGGGGCGTTGGGTCACGGATGATTCAACCAAATATTCCTGTTGGGCAAAGCGGTAGCGCGCAAAGCGGCATTTGTCGATTGTTGCAGTGCTGTTGCCGCCGCTTTACGCGCAGCATGCGGCGCAGCGGCCACGCACTTCGATAACCGGCCGTTCGGCGCGGAATCCTGCCGCAGCAGCGGTGGCGCGAATCTGCGTTGAAATTGCCTCGTCATCGACATGCGTGGCTTTGCCGCAGCCGTCGCAGACGAGGAAAAGGCAGTCGTGCAGGCATTCGGGATGCGCGTTGACGAGATAGGCGTTGGCACTTTCGACGCGCAGCGCGACGTTGTTCGCCACGAACAGGTCGAGAATGCGGTAGATGCTGTTCGCCGCGATGCGCCGGTCGAGCGCCGTCGAGACGGCATCGGTGATGGCATAGGCGCTGGCGGGGGCATCGAGTCCGGCAAGCACGTTGAACACCGCTGCACGCATATCGGTCCATTGTTCGCCCGCCGCCAGCATCGTTGCGCGTGCCGCCGTGACGAGCGCGCTGCCCGCCAGCTTGCGGTGATCATGATTGTGCGGGGCCAGACTTGCCATACCCCATTATCGGGGTTGCGGCGCCGCTCTGCAAGTCAGTGGGCGAGCCAGCGCAGGTTAAGCAGGTGCGCGGTGCCGAGCAGGCCGACGCCGAGCACCGAGCTGGCGATTTCGAGGAAGGCGCCGTGCGGCACGAACAGCGACGTCAGCATCAGCGTCAATCCGGCGGTGCCCAGCGCAATCACCTGCCAGCGCGTGTGCAGCCGGTAACCGCGCCACAGCCCGAATGCCGCAAGCGGCAGCGCCAGCGCGAGGCCCCAGGCGTGGACGGTATGGCTGAGCAGGCCGCCGCCCACCGACAGCACCGACAGCAGCACCGCGCCGGCAAGGCAGTGCAGCAGGCACAGCCCCGACAGGCCGAGCGCCGACCGGTCGATCCAGCTGGAGATGCGCGTCGTCATGCCTCCCTGATATAGTATAACATTGCGCGCTGCAAGCGGTGCCGCGGCGCTTGCGCTGGCACGGCGTTTCTTTGATAGCAGCGACAGACGTTTTGCCATCGAGGTGAGTGCCCATGCTTGAGAATGATCCGCTCGCGGCCTTCTGGATGCCGTTCACCGCCAACCGCGCGTACAAGGCGACGCCGCGCCAGCTGGTCGCCGCAAAGGACATGCACTACACCGCTAGCGACGGCCGCCAGGTGCTCGATGGCACCGCCGGGCTGTGGTGCGTCAACGCCGGCCACTGCCGCGCACCGATTGCCGCCGCGATTGCCAAGACTGCCGCGACGCTCGATTTCGCACCGACGTTCCAGCTCGGCCACCCCACCGCGTTCGAGCTCGCGTCGCGCGTTGCGGCACTGATGCCGGCGGGGCTCGACCGTGTATTCTTCACCAACTCGGGGTCCGAATCGGTCGATACCGCGCTCAAGATCGCGCTCGCCTATCAGCGCGCCCGCGGCCAGGGCGGCCGGACGCGCTTCATCGGGCGCGAGCGCGGCTATCACGGCACCGGCTTCGGCGGCACCTCGGTCGGTGGACTGGTCAACAACCGCCGCGCCTTCGGGGCGCTGCTGCCGGGCGTCGACCATATGCGCCACACGCACGACCTCGCGCGCAACGCCTTCACGCGCGGCATGCCGGCACACGGCACCGAGCTCGCCGAAGACCTTGAACGCCTCGTCGGACTGCACGGCGCCGACACGATTGCTGCGGTGATTGTCGAACCGATGGCGGGCTCGACCGGCGTGCTGGTACCGCCTGCGGGCTATCTCGAACGCTTGCGTACCATCTGCAATACACACGGTATCCTGTTGATATTCGACGAAGTTATCTCCGCCTATGGCCGGCTCGGCACCGCAACGGCGGCCGAACTGTTCGGCGTCACCCCCGACATCATCACCATGGCCAAAGGGCTTACCAATGCTGCGGTGCCGATGGGCGCGGTAGCGGTAGCGCGTGGTGTCCACGACGCGATTGTCGAAGGCGCCCCCGACGGCATCGAGTTCTTCCACGGTTACACCTATTCGGGGCACCCGCTGGCGGCGGCGGCAGGATTGGCAACGCTCGACCTGTACAAGGCCGAGGGGCTGTTCGAGCGCGCCGCCAGCCTGTCCGAATATTGGTCGGACGCGGTGCACAGCCTGAAGGGCAAGCGCCACGTCATCGATTTGCGCAACATCGGGCTGGTCGCCGGCATCGAACTCGAACCGCGCCCCGGCGCGCCCAGCAAGCGCGCCACCGAATTGTTCCATGCGGCGTTCGACAGCGGCCTGCTGGTGCGCGCCACCGGCGACATCATCGCGCTGTCGCCGCCACTGATCGTCGAAAAACCGCAGATCGACGAAATGTTCGGCAAGCTGGCCGACCTGCTCGCGACGATCGATTAATCGCGTGCCGTCACAAACCTTCATCCTGACCTTTGTCTGTGACGACATGCCGGGCATCGTCGCCAATGTCACCAACCATATCTTCAAGTCGGGCGGCAACATCCTCGAATCGCATCAATATAATGATATCGAGACCAACCGCTTCTTCATGCGCACGGCGTATCGCGTTGCCGATCCGGCGGGCAGTACGGCGCTGGAGGCCGGCTTCGAGGCGATCGCCGCGCACTACGGCATGGACTACCGCATCCGCGCGCGCAGCCAGCGGCCCAAGGTGCTGATCCTCGCGTCAAAAGCCGACCATTGCCTCGCCGACCTGCTCTACCGCCGCCGCATCGGCGAGCTCGACATGGACGTCACCGGCATCATCTCGAACCACCCGCGCGACACCTATGCCAGCCTGGATTTCGGCGACATTCCGTTCCATCATCTGCCGACAATTCCCGGCAACAAAGCTGCGCAAGAATCTCAGATATGGGCACTTTTCCAATCGACTGGCAGCGAGCTGGCGGTGCTTGCGCGCTACATGCAGATCCTGTCGGATGACCTCGCCGCGAAGTTCAGCGGGCGCTGCATCAACATCCATCACAGCTTCCTGCCGGGCTTCAAGGGCGCCAAACCCTATCACCAGGCGCACCAGCGCGGCGTCAAGGTCATCGGCGCCACCGCGCACTATGTGACGGCCGACCTCGACGAGGGCCCGATCATCGAACAGGACGTCGAACGCATCAGCCATTCGGACACGCCCGACGACCTGATCCGCAAGGGCCGTGACATCGAACGCCGCGTGCTGGCGCGCGCCATCCGGTTCCACCTCGATGGCCGCGTGCTCGTCAACGGCCCGCGCACGGTGGTGTTCAGGGACTAAAGGGGAACGATCAATGCCGGTTTTCTATGATTTTGCCCGCGCGCCCAGCCCGCGCCGCGCCCGCATCCTGCTTGCCGAAAAGGGCATCGCGCACACCAGCGTCGAGGTTGATCTGGCGACGCAGGAACAGCTCGGCGCTGCCTATCGCGCCATCAACCCCGCCTGCACCGTGCCGGCGCTCAAACTCGATGACGGCCCTGTCCTCACCGACAACGCCGGCATCCTCGCCTGGGCCGAAGCCGCCTACCCCGAGCCGCCACTGCTCGGTGTCACCCCGCTCGAAAAGGCCGAAATCGCCAGCTGGAACGCCCGCATCGAATTCGAATGCTTTTCCCCGATCGCCGATGCCTTGCGCAACACTGCGCCGGGCATGAAGGACCGCGCGCTACCCGGCCCGGTCAACTATGCGCAAATCCCCGAACTCGCCGAACGCGGCCTAGCACGGTTGCACGCCTTCATCGACGCCTTCGACGCGCATCTGGCCGGACGTGAGTATGTCGCCACGGCCAGCTTCAGCGTCGCCGACATCACCGCCGTCGTCGCGACCGACTTCGCGCGCGTCGTCCGCGTCCGTCCCGGCGACCACCACGTCCATCTGCTGGCGTGGCGGGCGCGGATGGCGGAGCGGCCGAGCATGGCGCTTTAAGGGCCTCCGGCGTTCAGGCCTGAGGCCTGCACCCGATTATTGGGTGCAGGGGTCACCCCTGCCCGCGCGGCGCGCCCTTAGCCTGCCGCCGCCAGCAACCGCGGCAAATTCGGTTGCCCAGTGTGCGCCGTCAGCCCGCCATCGACGGCGATGATCGCGCCGGTCATGTAGGACGCGTCGGCTGACGCCAGAAACAGCACCGCGGCGGCGATTTCCTCGGGGCGCGCGAACCGCCCCATCGGCACACAGTCGTCCCAGATGGCCTGGACGCCGGGCATGTCCTTGACGCCGGCGATGATCGGCGTGTCGACGGGGCCGGGGCAGACGGCGTTGATGCGGATGCCTTCGCGGGCATGGTCGATACCGGCGGCGCGGGTGTAGTTGATGACCGCGCCCTTGGCGGCGTTATAGGCGGTGAAGCTGTAGTCGCCCGCTAGCCCTGAGGCCGATGCGGTGTTGACAATGGCGCCGCCGCCGCCCGCGCGCATGTGCGGGATGGCCGCCTTGCAGCCGTAAAAGACGCTGTTCAAGTCGACATTGATGACGCGCTGCCATTCGGCGATGTCGAGGTCGGGGGTGGCGCCGAAGCAGCCGATGCCCGCGTTGTTGAACAATATGTCGAGCCGCCCATAGGCGTCGACGGCGCGCTGCATCAGCGCTTCGACCGCCGGCCAGTCGGCGACATCGGTGTGCTGGTAGAGCGCGCGCCCGGTGCCGAGTTCGGCCGCCAGCGCCTCGCCCAGCGCGTCATTGAGGTCGGCGATGACGACCTTGGCGCCCTCGGCATGGAAGCGCCGCACGGCGGCCGCGCCGATGCCCGACGCGCCACCGGTGATGACGACCGACTTGTCCTTGAACCGCATGTTCCACTCCCCAAAAATTGCCAACTCGACTTCTTATTTATATCGTACTATAAATACACTTCAGCGGCGAAATGCAAGACCGCGTCAGCTTGGGTTGGGGAGATTGGCATGTCGAGTCCCGAAGCGCGTTATACCGGCGGCGACCTGCTGGCGCAGACGCTCCACGATGCCGGCGTCACCAAAATCTTCGCGCTGCACGGCGGCCATCACGAAGCGCTGTTCAAGGGCTGCATCGACCAGGGCATCGACCTTATCGACTTCCGCCACGAAGCCGCCGCCGGCCATGCCGCCGACGCCTACGCGCGCACCACCGGCAAGCTCGGCGTCTGCATCATCACCGCCGGGCCGGGGTTCACCAACGCCATCAGCGCGATTGCCAATGCCCAACTCGATGCGTCACCGGTGCTGTTCCTGATCGGCGCGCCGCCGCTGCGCGAAGTCGAAACCAACCCGCTGCAAGGCGGCATCGACCAGATCGCCATGGCGCGCCCTGCCGCGAAATGGGCGCTGAGCATCCCCAGCACCGAGCGCGTCCGCGACCTGACCGCGATGGCGATCCGCAAGGCGATGACCGGCCGCAAGGGGCCGGTGGTGCTCGAAATCCCCATCGATATCCTGCACATGAGCGTCACCGGCGCGCAGGCCACGCCGTCGGCCGGACTGGCGGTGCGGCCGCAGCCGGCCCCTGCCCCCGAAGAAGTCGCCGCACTGGCCGAGCTGCTGCTGCGTGCCGAACGCCCGGTCATCGTCGCGGGCCTCGAATCTGCGTCGGCGGCAACCGCGGTGGCGTTGCGCGCGCTGGTCGCCAAACTGCCGCTGCCGGTATTCGCCAAGCCGCAAGCCTACGGCCTATTGCCCGCCGGCCACGCTTGCGACGCTGGCGCGGCGGGCAATCTCGCGGTGCTGCCGATAATCGGCGCGGGCGCGCCCGACCTGGTCATCCTGCTCGGCGCGCGGCTCGGGCTGATGCTCGGTGGGCGATCGGGGGCGCTGGTGCCGCATGATGCACACGTCGTGCAAATCTATTCGGATGCCAGCGAAATCGGCCGGCTGCGCGATATCGACCTGCCGATTGCTGCCGATTGCGCGCAAACGCTGACGGCACTGACCAAGGCGCTCGCGGCGGTGGACCTGCCCGACACCAGCGCATGGACGGCGCGTGCCGCCGGTGCCAAGGCGCTCGCCGCGAGTGCCTGGCCTGACGCCGAAGTCGCGGGCGGCATCCACCCCTATCACGCTGCCAAGGCGGTGGCCAACGCTGCCGGGCAAGATGCGGCCTATGTCTTCGACGGTGGCGAATCATCGAGCTGGGGCACTGCGACGGTCGCGGTCGATGCCCCGGCACGGGTGCTGTCGCACGGCTATCTCGGCTGCCTTGGCATCGGGCCGGGGTTTGCCATCGGGATGCAGATTGCCCATCCCGACCGTCGTGTCGTACAAGTAACGGGTGATGGCGCGATGGGCTTCCATATCCAGGAATTCGACACGATGGTCCGGCACCGGCTGCCGATCGTCACTGTCATCCTCAACAACCAGGTCTGGGGCATGTCGATCCATGGCCAGCAGATGATGTACGGCGCCAACTACAACGTCATCACCAAGCTCGGGTCGACGCAATACGCCAGCATCGCCGCCGCGTTCGGCTGCCATGCCGAGCGCGTCACGGCGTTTGCCGAGATTGCCCCGGCGATGGCGCGGGCGTTTGCGAGCGGCAAGCCGGCGCTGGTTGAAATCATGACTGATGCCGATGTCGTCCATCCGGCGACAGTGGCGATGCTCGGACAGTTGGCCGAAGGCAGCCGCGACATCATGATCCCCTATTACGAAAACATCGCGGCGAGCTGAGGCATGGCGCTTTCCGCCGAGCGCCGCAGCGCGCGCATCGCACATCTGGTCGACACCGCGCGGGCGCTGGTGCGTGAAAGTGGCGATGCGGGGTTTTCGATGACGCAATTGGCAACGCGCGCCGGCGTCAGCCCCGCGACTCCGTATAATCTGGCGGGCAGCAAGGGCGAGATCATGCGGCTGGTGGTGCGCCGCGAGTTCGAGGATTTCGACGCCAAGCTCGGCCGCATCCGCCACGCTAGCCCGGTCGCCGCGCTGCTCGATGCGACGGCGCTGGTGGTGACGCATTACAGCGCCGACCCGCAATTCTACCGCGGACTGTTTCGCGCCACGCTGGGCATGGAGGCGTCCGAAATCCACGACCAGATGCTGGCGCAAGGTCGCGCTTTCTGGGCCGGCTTTGTCAGCGACGCGCTGGCGGCGGGCGAGCTCGAGGCGTTTGTCGCGGTGCAGCCGCTGACCGATTTTCTGCTGCGCATCATCGGCGTAACAACCCAGTCATGGCTGGCCGAGAACTGGAGCGGCAACCGCTTTGCGCTTGAGATGGCGCACGGCATCCGACTTGGCGTTGCAGCGGTGGCGGCAGCGCCGGTGCGGCTGCGGCTGGTCGCCGAGATCGCCGAACTTGGCGCACAAATCGAACACGACCTGCTCACCACCCCCATGCAAACGGGCGTCGCTGCCACCCGTTGACGCCTGTGCGGCAATATGACATTTATAGTGTCAATATAACGTCCAAGGGGAAGCTGCGTGAAGGTTGTCAATCAGGTCCATCCGTCCGCCGAGCAGGCGCAGGCATTTTTCGGCGGCACCGAGGACGGCCCGTTCGTCATGGTCAACCTGCTCAAATTCCGCGAGAAAGCCGCGTATGAAGACGGCAGTGATGCCGACCTGACCGGCATGGCCGCCTATCTGCGCTACGGCATGAAGGTCCGCGACATGATCACGGCGGTCGGTGGCACGCCGGGCTATGCCGGACCGGTGACCGCACTGATGCTCGGTGAAGTCGAGGAGCTGTGGGACATGGTGGCGCTCGCTGAATATCCGTCGCTGGCCGCGATGCGCGCGATGGTCACCGACCCTGAATATCAGAAGATTGCGCGCCACCGCGACGCCGGATTGGCGGGCCAGCTCAATATCAAGACGCGCGGCACGCTCGGATGAGCCTGCTGCCCGCATCGACCAACGCCCAGTACCACGGCGCGGCCGTGTCGGCGTGGTTTCTGGCGCTCGCCGCGGTGATGTCGATCATCCCCGGCGCCATCCATTATTTCCTGCCCGACGGCGGCGCCGGCGTGATTGCCGGCATCGACCTCGGGGCTGCCGGCCAGACGATCATTGCGGTTTTTGCCTGGTACGGCGCGATCCAGATCCCGTTCGGGCTACTGCTATTGGCGATTGCGCTGCGCTACCGGCCGCTGGTGCCGCTGGCGCTGCTGATGCTCATCGTCATGGCGGCACTCAGCGCCTGGTCGGATTGGCTTGGCAAAGGCGCGCACGGCAACCACCACCCGCCCGGCCATTATGGCCATATCGTCACGCTGGTGCTGGCGTTGGTGTTTCTGGTTCTGGCGCTGCGTCAGCCGAGCACGCGGTAGGCCGCACCCAGCGCGGCGGCCGCCATGATCGCCAGCGTGACGGCGCGCCACGCCGCTTCGTTGACATGGCCGAACAGCTTGCTGCCGATGGTGTTGCCGAGCGCCAGCGCCGGATAGCAGGACAGCGCCAGCGCCGCGGTCGGCAGCGTGAAGCGCCCCGTCACCAGCGCCGCGAGCGCCACCATCGACGACGACCAGAAAAAGGTGACGATCATCGCGTCGCGCGACGCCGCCGGTGCAATGCCGTGGCGGACGAAATAGAAAATCACCGGCGGCCCCGGCATCGCCGCGAACCCCGCGAGTAGCCCGGTCAGCATGCCGGTGGCGACGCGCGGCAGCACGCCCCCCGGCGGATGCGGCGCCCGCTTGGCGAGCAGCACCGGAAACGAGCCGATGGCGATTCCGGCAATCGCCAGCCGCGCGATGTCGGGCGGCGTCATGGTCAGCAGCCAAAGCCCGAACGGTGCGGCGGTGACAGTGGCGATGAGCAGTGGCCGCATCACCGCCGGATCGACACGCTTGCGCGATGTCGCATAGCCCAGCGGGGCCATCATCAGGCTCGACATGATGCCGACGAGCACCGCCTGCTGCGGCGCGATGATGATGCCGATCAGCGGCACCATGACGATGGCCAGCCCGAACCCGGTCAGCCCGCGCACCACCGACGCGAACAGCACCGCGATCCAGATCAGCAGCACCTGCACCGGCGTCACGCCGAGCCAGGCGCTCGCATTGGCGATGGGCGCGCTCAGGCGAGCAGCGCGGTGACGCCTCGCACGACGATGCGCTGCGCGGTTTCGACATCGCAGCCCTGCAGCCGCCGAAGCCGCACCCAGGCGTCGATGGTGGCGACGAGTTCGACCAGCGCGGCGGTTTCGGGGGTCTTGGTACTTTCGGGCAGGTAGACGGCCTGCTGGCGGCGCAGCATCTGTGCGAAATTGGCGCGCGACCGCCGCAGGCTTTCGGAACTGTGCAGGCGGATGTTACCTGACAGATAATAGTTTGTAATCGCTTCGAAGACCTGCGTGCGCCGCAGCACGAAACCCGTGATGCGATCGGCGAGCGGGCCCTCTGGCGGTAGGTCGGGAAGCCCCGCCAACACGATTTGAGTGATTTTGGCGTTCAACTCGTCGAACAGCGCTTCCATGTCCTCGAAATGCCGGAACACCGTGCGGTAGCCGACGCCGGCGTGCACCGCGACCGCTTCGGCGGTCGGATCGAGCACGCCGCGGCCGACGAGGTCGAGCACCGCCGCGGTGATCTTGGCGCGCGTCTGGACGCTGCGTTCGACACGGCCGTCGGGTTTGGATTCGGCCGGGGCCGCAGGCTGTTTTGACATGGACAATGCATAGAGTGAACGCGGCGGCTGACGCAAGCGCGCGGACGCCCTGCCCTATCCGGCGCGTGCCACCAGCGCGCGCCAGCCGTCTTCATCGATGACGGTGACGCCGAGCGCCTGCGCCTTGGCAAGCTTGCTGCCAGCATCTGTGCCGGCGATGACGAGGTCGGTTTTCGCCGACACCGAGCCCGCGACCTTGGCGCCGAGTGCTTCGGCCTGCGCCTTGGCCTCATCACGACTCATCGAAGTCAGAGCGCCAGTGAAAACGACGGTCTTCCCTTCGACTTCAGACTGTCGAAATATGCGCTCATACCGCTGGACATCTAGCAATTTTGAAATCCGGTCGATTTCATTTTTGTTTGCTATTGAAGTCATATTATCGACCAAGGAATCAGCCGTTGCTGTATGTATCCCCTCGATATCGGTCAAAATTCTCAGTGCATGCTCATCAAGTTCAATAGACCTATTGATATCATTAATATTGTTTGAAAAGACGACCAAAACGTCTCTAATTTTGATGTCGTTTTTCGCACTGTATGAATTTGCGATTAGCGATTGAGATTCCTGCACTGCAATTTTCAAAATTCTAAATGTTTTCTTGGAAACATAGTTTTCAAAATTCCCATCGTTGGATGGAGAAAAATTCGCCGAGAATCTCTTGATCGCACTTTTTAAAGTTGAAGAACTTGGCGAGAAATTCGGTTTTTTGCCCAGTTTGCTTACGATATTTTCTAGAAGTGCCTTTGTGGCAACGGGGCCATTCTTTTCTACATGTTCAAATTCACTAAGGGCGCCCAGCATCCTAGCTTGCGACATCCTGACCGAAAGCCTGAGGTCCAAAACATCAAAATTGATTGGCAGACCCGCCTGTTGCATCTTTTCTGCAAGATTGGACCATATCTCGCGCTTGGCTGCGGCAATGCCGTCACAGACATCTTGCAGCATTTCTAACGTATCAAAATGTGAGCAGATCAATTTTGATCGCTCAGCACCAATCAACCGGAAACCCAACGCCTGCAGCAACCTGTTTACCGGCACCACCATGCGTCCGCGGATTGCGGCAAGGATATTCTCAACCTTTTTTTCTTTGAATCCGGGGATTTGGAGCAACTCAGCCTTGTGCTCACTCAATTCAAATATGTCGGCCAAAGATCTGATAAGCTGTCGACTTATCAAATCCGAAATTGTCTCGGGGCCAAGGTTTTCAATATCCAACCCGCCCTTCCCGCAGAAGTATTCCACCGAGCGCTCGAACTGCGCACTACACGTAAGTCCGCCTGTGCAGCGACGCTTCACAGGGTCACGCGAGGTGGAGCGGAGGCTAAATTCGCGAACAGCAGGTGAGCCGCAAATAGGGCACTCATGCGGAAACTCAAATACAGGCAAGGCGTCATGTTCGGCGGGCGGCGTCACCCAGCCGAGGATTTGCGGGATGACATCGCCGGCGCGCTGGACGCGGACGAGGTCGCCGACGCGCAGCCCCTGGCGGGCGATTTCATCGGCATTGTGCAGCGTCGCGTTGGTGACGATGACGCCGCCGACGCCGACGGGCTCAAGCCGCGCGACCGGCGTCAGTACGCCGGTGCGGCCGACCTGAATATCGATGGCGAGCAGACGCGTGACGGCCTTTTCGGCGGGGAATTTATGCGCGATCGCCCAGCGCGGGCTGCGTGCCACCTGCCCCAGCCGTTCCTGCCAGTCGAGCCGGTCGACCTTGTAGACGACGCCGTCGATATCGAACGGCAGGTCGGCGCGGTCGGTTTCGATGGCGCGGTAGACGCCGAGCGCCGCATCGACGCTGTCGCAGGTCACCAGCCGGTCGCTGACCGGGAAGCCCCAGCGCGCGAACGCCGCCATGACGCCCGCCTGCGTATCGGCGGGCACCGCGCTCAATTCGCCCCAGCCATGCGCGAAAAAGCGCAACGGCCGCGCGCGTGTCACGGCTACATCGAGCTGGCGCAAAGAGCCGGCGGCGGCATTGCGCGGGTTGGCGAAGGGCTTGTCGCCGTTGGCGGCCTGCGTTTCGTTGAGCCTGAGGAAATCGTCCTTGGCCATATAGACCTCGCCGCGCACCTCGACGACATCGGGCGCGTCGGCGGGCAAAGTCTGCGGGATATCGGCGACGGTGCGGAGATTGGCGGTGACGTCCTCGCCGGTGGTGCCGTCACCGCGCGTCGCGCCGCTGACCAGCACGCGGTTTTCGTAGCGCAGGCTCGCCGACAGCCCGTCGATCTTCGGCTCTGCGGTCAAGCGGACGAGCGTCTCGGCATCGAGCAGCAGGAAGCGCCGGACCTTGGTGACGAACGCCGTGACATCATCGTCCTCGAACGCATTGTCGAGGCTGAGCATCGGTCGCGCATGGACAATTTTGCCGAAGCCGCTGGCGGGCGCCGCGCCGACGGTTTCGGACGGGGAATCGGCGCGCTTCAGATGCGGAAACGCCGCTTCGAGTTCGGCATTGCGGCGTACCAGAGCGTCATATTCGGCGTCCGTAATCTCGGGCGCGTCATGCGTGTGATACGCCGCGCCGTGCCGCGCGATTTCGGCCGCCAGTCGCGCCAGTTCGGCGGCCGCTTCGGCCTCGGTCAGTTTCTCATCCATCGGGCGTTGATAGCCGTTGGCGGGCGCGCCGCAAAGCGGTCAGGACGCGCTTACGTCATCGGCTGGCCGCGCCGCATCACCAGCATCTTCTGCGCCATCACCGGCGTTGCCGGCACTGCCTTCATCGTCTTCTTCGGCACGATGACGGTGGCGATGGTGCCCGACTGGTTGCCATCGGGGCCATAGAGCATGAGCGAGAACAGATGCACGCCCGGCGCCCAGTTGGTCGCATCCTTGTCGCCCCAGTCGTGCGGCGTCACCTCGACCGACCAGACATAGTCGCCGACATCGACGACCTTGGTGACAATCGCCGGCATGCTGCCCGGTGTCAGGCAAGTGGCGCTGAAATTATAATACCAGGTGATACCGTCGAGGTCGCCCGACTGGTGGATGCCAATCGGAAAATCGCCCTCGCTGTGTGTCAGTGAAATCAGCGCGCGATACGGCTCGCGCCCCATGACGGTGCCGGCGGCATCGCCGTTCCAGCCGTTGATCCAGAAAGCCATGGCAACTCCCCCTGCCGGTTTCGAGAGCCACAAATTACCGCGATTACGCCGGCGGTGCCAGCCGCGATTCGCCGCACACGTCAGGCCAGCAAGCGGGTCGCCTGTGCGCGCGCTTCGTCGGTGACCTGCGCACCCGACAGCATCCGCGCGATTTCCTCGCGGCGCTCGTCGGCGTCGAGCAGGGTGATGCCGGTGCGCGTGACCGTGCCGGCACTCGATTTGGCGATGCGCCACTGGTGCGCCGAGCGCGCCGCGACTTGCGGGCTGTGCGTGACGACCAGCAACTGTGTGCCAACTGCCAGTCGCGCCAGCCGTTCGCCGATGGCGCTGGCGACGGCACCGCCGACACCGCGGTCGATTTCGTCGAAGATGATGGTGCCGGCGCTGCCGGTTTCGGCGAGCGCGACCTTGAGCGCCAGCACGAAGCGCGACAATTCACCGCCCGAGGCAATCTTGAGCAGCGGCCCGAACGGTGCACCGGGGTTGGTCGACACTTCGAACTCGACCTTGTCGGCACCAGCCGCCGACCAGCCCGATTCGGGCAGTGCCGCCAGCGCGACGCGGAAGCGCGCGGCATCGAGCTTGAGCGGTGCGAGTTCGCCTGCGACCGCCACGTCGAGACGCTTGGCGGCCGCAGCACGCGCTGCCGACAGTTCGGCGGCCGCAGCTTCGAACGCCGACCGTGCTGCCTTGACGGCCTTGGCGGCGCCCGCGACGCCGGCTTCACCCGCCTGCAACGCTGCGGCGCGTGCCGCGAGTTCGTTCGCCAGTTCGGGCAGCGCATCCGCCGCCACGCGGTGCTTGCGCGCCATCGCCCGCAGTTCGAACAACCGCGTTTCGACACTGTCGAGCCGTGCCGGGTCGAACGCCATCGCGCGTGCGGCGGCGGCGAGTGCGTCCTCGGCCTCCCCCGCCTCGTTCAACGCGCGGTCGATTGCCGCGAGCGCATCGGCGAGTTCGCTCCGTTCGGGCGCCAGCCGTTCGAGGCGGCGCGCGACCTGCCGCAGCTTCGCCAGCCCGCCGTCGCTGCCATCGAGCAAGTCGTTGATAGTATTGAGATCGTCCGCCAGTCGCGCGCCTTGCTGCATCGCGGTGCGCTCGGTAGCGAGTGTCTCGTCCTCGCCGGCTTCGGGGGCCAGCGCCTGCAATTCGGCCACCGCATGGTCGAGCCAGTCGCGGTCGCGGGCATCGGCTTCGACTTGTGCGACCAGCGCGTCATAGGCTGCAACGGCGTCGCGCCATGTGGCGTGTGCAACAGCGGTTGCGGCAACCTGCGCGCCGAGTCCGCCGAAACTGTCGAGCAATTTCATGTGGCCACGCGGCTGTAGCAGCCCGCGGTCATCGTGCTGGCCATGGACTTCGACCAGCGTCGCGCCAAGATCGCGCAGCAGCGTTGCGCTCACCGGCTGGTCATTGACCCAGGCGCGGCTGCCGCCATCGGCCTTGAGCTGGCGGCGCAGAATCAGTTCACCGTCATTTTCCAGCCCGTTTTCGACGAGCAACGCGCGGGATGGATGATCGGCGGGAACATCGAAGCTGGCAGTGACACTGGCGGCGGCGGCACCGTGGCGCACCAGCCCGGCATCGCCGCGTGCCCCAAGCGCCAGACCGAGCGCATCGAGCAGGATCGACTTGCCGGCGCCGGTCTCGCCGGTCAGCGCGCTCAGTCCAGGGGAGAATTCAAGCAGCAGTGCCTCGATCAGCACGACCTCGCGGATATCGAGCGCGGTCAGCATGGGCAGCGCACGGCGGTCAGGCGTGCTTCTTGACGACTAGCTTGTGCGCGCGTTCGTACCACTTCGATTCGGGATAGTTGTGGCCGAGCACCGCGGCCGCCTTGACCGCTTCGGTCGGGATGCCGAGCGACAGATAGCTTTCGACGAGCCGGTACAGCGCCTCGGGCGTGTGGCTAGTGGTGTCGTAGTTGTCGACCACCGTGCGGTAGCGGATGATCGCTGCGACATAGAGCGAGGCATTCTGGTAGAATCGCCCGATCTCCATTTCCTTGCCGGCCAGATGGTCGCGCGCCAGGTCGATCTTGAGCCGCGCGTCATCGGCATAGGCGGTGTTGGGATAGCGGCGGATCAGCTCACCCAGTGCATCGAGCGCCTGCTGGGTAATCTTCTGGTCGCGGTCGACCGGCTGGATCTGCTCGTAATAGCTGACGGCGATCATGTAATAGGCGTAAGGCGCTTCCTTGCTGCCCGGGTGCAGCGACAGGAAGCGCTGCGCCGACTGGATCGACTCATTGTATTGCTTGGCCGCGTAATACGAAAACGACGCCATCAACTGCGCACGGCGGGCCCAGACCGAATAAGGATGCTGGCGCTCGACTTCGTCGAACATCTGCGCGGCCTGCTTGTACTGGCCCTTTTGCAGCATGTCGCGCGCGACATTGTACAGTGTCTCGACGTCCATCGCGACGTACGCCGTGTCCTTTTTGGGACCTTTGGCGGCACAGCCCGGCAATACCAGCGCGGCGGCAATTGCGGCAAGGAGGGTCAGGCGGGGTACGCTGGCACGGATCATAGCGGCTTCCTTAGCCCAAGCGATTGCGCGCGCCAAGCATTGCCGCGCGCGGGATGTAGATCGTGTGGCGGGGGCTGTGTGAAGCCGTGGTGAACGGCACAGAGCCACCGGCGGGCAGGCCTGAGGCCTGCACCCGATTTAACAGCGCCAAACAAATGGGTGCAGGGATCACCCCTGCCCGCCGAAGGCCCTGTCAATCTTGCCCCAGTGCCGCTTCGAGTTCGGTTTCGAATGCCGGTGCGGCGAGGTGCAATCGGCCATCGAGCGCTGCGGTCAGGCGCGCGCTGTCGAGTCCGCCTTCCCACTTCGCAACGACGATCGTCGCCACCGCATTGCCGATGAAGTTGGTCAGCGAACGACATTCGCTCATGAAGCGGTCAACGCCGAGGATCAGCGCCATGCCGGCCACCGGCAACGACGGCACGACCTGCAGCGTGGCCGCCAGCGTGATGAAGCCGGCGCCGGTGACGCCAGCAGCGCCTTTGGAGGTCAGCATCGCGACGCCGAGCAGCAGCGCCTGCTCGCCGAAACTGAGGTGGATGTCGCAGGCCTGTGCGATGAACAGCGCCGCGAGC
Source organism: Glacieibacterium arshaanense (assembly GCF_004681125.1). Classification (GTDB taxonomy): domain Bacteria; phylum Pseudomonadota; class Alphaproteobacteria; order Sphingomonadales; family Sphingomonadaceae; genus Polymorphobacter_A; species Polymorphobacter_A arshaanense. The sequence continues at coordinate 1,098,046 of NZ_SIHO01000002.1, read as the reverse complement.
GTCATATAGATGTTGGTGCCATCGAGGTTGAACGAATAGCCCGTCGGCACCACCAGCCCGACGACCGAGGGCCGGCAGCCGGCGGCCTCCATCTTGGTCATCAGCGCCGGCAGCGCCGATTCGGACGACGAGGTGCCAAGCACCAGCAGCAATTCTTCCTTTAGGTAGCGCACCAGCTTGAAGATCGAGAAGCCCGCGGCCCAGCCGACCGCGCCGAGCACGACGAACACGAACAGCAGCGCGGTGATGTAGAAACTGCCGACCAGCAACGCCAGTTTGGCGAGCGCGGCGACACCGAACTTGCCGATGGTGAACGCCATCGCGCCGAACGCGCCGACGGGTGCAGCGCGCATCAATATGGCGACGATGCGGAACACCACCGTCTGCGCGGCATCGAAGATGTGGCGCAGCGGATCGGCGGCCGGGCCGACGAGCGACATGGCGATGCCGGTCAGGATGGCGACGAAAAGCACCTGCAATATCTCGCCGTCGGCCAGCGCGCCGAGGAAGGTCGCGGGGATGATGTTGGTCAGGAAGCCGGTGATCGTGCTGTCATGCGCCTTGGCGACATAGTCGGCGACGGCAGTCGCATCGAGTTCGGCGACGTTGATGTGCAGGCCGGTGCCGGGCTGGACGATGTTGCCGACTGCCAGCCCGAGCAGCAGTGCCAGCGTCGAAAACGTCAGGAAATAGGCGAACGCCTTGCCGACGACGCGCCCGACGCTACCGATTTCGGCCATGTGCGCGATGCCGGTCGCCACCGACAGGAAGATCACCGGCGCGATGATCATCTTGACCAGCTTGATGAACGCGTCGCCGAGCGGCTTCAACGACGCGGCAAACTCCGGTGCGGCAAAGCCCAAAGCAACACCGAGCACAATGGCGACGACGACCTGGAAATACAGCTGGCGGACCAGCGGGGTGCGTGTCTTCGTGGTGGTCATCAGGTCTTGGTCGCCGACAGCACCGACATGCCGACACCGGTCGTGGTGCTGACGATCGGCGCACCGGTGAGCAGCACGGTGGTACCGGGCACGATCTGGCTTTGCAGCGCACTGTAGAACGCTGCGGGCATGTGAACGCGCTGCAGGATGTTCGGATCGACCGGTTGCTGCGCGGCGTTTTCATGCCCCGGCACGTCAGCGAACTGCCAGACCGGACGGCCGCCGGTGTCCGATGCCAGCACCAGCACATTGGTCCCAAAGCCCGGCGGATCGATCGACGCCCTGGCGCGGCCGATTTCGACACCGTTGCGCATCACCACGACGCGGCCGTCGGACTGGCTGACAACAATCGTCAGCGGCCCGACGGGCATTATCTGCGGCGTCCAGCGATAGGCCTCGTCGCTGGCCAGCGGCACGTGCGTTTCGACGGTGCCGCCGACGCCGAGCGGCGCCAGCACGCCGGCGGCCGGATAGGTCGCGACCTGTCCCGCGCGACCGGCGACGATCACCGTCATGCCGGTGGTGGTGATCGCGAACAATTCCTTCGAAAATTCCAGCGGCAAATGGATGCAGCCATGACTTTCGGGATAGCCGGGCAGCCCGCCGGCGTGCAGCGCGACGCCGTCCCAGGTCAGTCGCTCCTGATATTTCATCGGCGCGTTGTTATACAGGCTCGAGTGGTGGTTGGCGTCTTTCTGCAAGATGGTGAACACGCCGGTCGGCGTTTCATGGCCGGGCTTGCCGGTCGATACCGTGGAAACGCCGATACGCACGCCGTTGCGATATACCGTCGCCAACTGACGCGACAGATCGACCATGATGACGATCGGCCCGTCGGGCGCCAGTGTCGGTGCGAACACCCATTGCCCGGGCTTGAGCGTATCGGCGGCCTTGGCGAGATCGAGCGCCGATGACACCGTCGCGCCCTGCCCGAAAGCCGGCGACAGCGGCAGCAACAAGGCTGCGCCCACAACCAGACGGCGATTCAACATCATTGCATGCCCCTCATGCGACCGCGCATGCGGCCCCTTAATGCCCCTTGGCTAAACGCAATCGGTGTGGCTTGCCAAGCCCCTAAACCACCGCGCCGAACAGCCGCCCGATGCCGGCGGTCGCGGCCATCGCCAGCGCGCCCCAGAACGTCACGCGCAACGTCGCGCGCAGCACCGGCGCCCCGCCGGCGCGCGCGCCGATGATGCCGAGCAGCGCCAGAAACAGCAGCGACGCCACTGACACCGCCACCGGCAGCATCGCCACCGGCGCCAGCACGACGACGAGTAGCGGCGCCGCCGCGCCGACGAGGAAACTCGCCGCCGACGCCATCGCCGCCTGTACGGGCCGCGCCGCGCTGGTTTCGGAATGGCCGAGCTCGTCGCGCAGGTGCACTGCAAGCACATCGCCGCGCGACAATTGTTCGGCGACGGTGCGCGCTGTGGCGGGTTCGACGCCGCGCGCCACGTAGATCGCCGTCAGTTCGTCGAGCTCCGCGGCCGGCGACGCCAGTTGCTCGGCGGTTTCGCGGGCGCGCTCGGCGGCCTCGCTGTCGGCCTGCGAGCTGACCGAGACATACTCGCCCGCCGCCATCGACATCGCACCCGCGACCAGTCCGGCGACACCGGCGACGAGCACCGCCTGGCGGTCGGCACCGCTGGCGGCGACGCCGACAATCAGGCTAGCGGTCGAAACGATGCCGTCATTGGCGCCGAGCACCGCGGCGCGCAGCCAGGCGGTGCGATCGACAAGGTGGCGTTCAAAGTGACGTGCCATGGTTGGGCCTCCTGCCGGTTTGATTCAGCATCGCACAAAGCTGCAGCCCGACGCCAGCATCACCGGCGCGGCGCGCGAAAGCCGATGTCGCGGATGTGCTGCCACGGCCCGCCGAGGTAGCGCCACAGCGTCACGCCCGTTACCTGCACGCGCCACGGCATGAAGTCGGCCGCCAGCAGTTGCAGCGTTGCTGCCGCGGTCGCCGCGCTGACCTTGTTCTGCACCGTCACATGCGGGCGCAGCCGGCCATGGTCTTGTGCGATCGTCAACCCTGCCCAATGCGCGGCGAGGTCAGCGTGGAGCGTGGTCAGTTCGGGGCAACGCAGGTCGAATGCCACGCCGTTGCCGAGCGACCGTGGCGGTGCGACGTCGGCCATGAGCACCGGCTGCGCGCGCGCTACTGCCAGCAAATGCGCGACGACGGCATCGAGCGTACTACCCGGCAATTGGTGGAACAGCGTGACGTGCGCCGGCACGATGTTGCGTTCGGGCGGGAAATGGGCGCGGCGCAGTGCCTCGAAGCGCGCCGCCGCAGTGCGGTCGAGCTGCGCGGTCAGGATCAGCGGGCGGTGGTCGGTGGCGCTTGGCGTGGCTGTGTCGGTCATGGCGTCAGCCTAGCATTCGCGGGCCGGCTTCCCTATCACAAGCTATGTCCGTTGCCGCGCGTTTCCGTTCGACCGACCCGATGCCCGCCTGGGCCGGTTTGACGCTGTGGTCGGCGCTGGCGCTGTGGCTGGCGGTGCTGGCGCTGATGTCGCCGGTCAGCCACGACGAAAACCAGTATGTCGCCGCTGTCTGGCTGGCGCAGCACAGCCTGCCGTTCATCGACTTTCTCTATCTGCAGACGCCGTTACAGCCGTTGTTGTTCAACGTGCTGGTCGGCCACCCCGGCCAGGATTTCATCGTGCTGCGGCTGGCCAATGCGGTGTGTGGCCTGCTTGTGCTGATGCTGGTTCATGCGACGCAGCGCCGTTTGGATGTGCCCGACCGTACAGCGTGGGTGGCGACGCTGGCGCTGGCCGGCTGCACCAGTTTCCTGTTCGATGTCAGCGTCGCGCGCAATGATGTGCTGCCGGCGTTGTTGCTCGCCGCCGCGACATGGTTGATTGTCGATGCCCGCACCCCGCTGCGCTGGGCAGCGGTCGGCGTGGCGCTCGGGCTTGCGGCATCATCCAAAATCTCGTTCGGCTTTGCAGGTGCGACGGTCGGTGGCTGGCTACTATTTGAAACGCTGGTGCGGCGGCGGCGCTGGAGTGAATTTCTCGGCTACGGCGTCGGTGGCATCGCCGGGCTGCTGCCGGCGCTGTATTTCTGGCACGCCGCACCTGCAGCCTTCATGTTCGGCGTCATGACCTTCGGTACCGAAGGCGTGTTCGACTGGTACCGCCAGAACGGCCTCGACGGGCGGCTGACACAGGCCGCCAAACTGTGGCAGGCGCCTTGGTATCTGGCGCAGGGGCCGGCGCTGGCGGCGTTGCTGCTGCTGGTGTGGCGGCGCCGGACACTGCCCAAGCGCGCCGCGCCGATTGCCATGCTGCTGATCGGCGGCATCATCGGCGCACTCGCCCCAACGCCGATCTGGAAGCAGTATTTTATGCCGGCGCTGATCCCGCTGTTCGTGCTGACCGGCTTGGTGCTGGCGGGCCTGCCGGCGCCGCACGCGCGCCGCGCCAAGTGGCTGTTACTGGCGATGGCTGCGGTGGCCACCATCGGCTTTGCCGTATCCGCGATCATCGACATCCGGCGCACCGGCGCGCCCGCAGCGCTGCGCACCACGGCCGAGGCGCAGTGGATCGGCCAATCCCTGCGCGCCGCCGGCTACAGCCCCGCCGACGGCAAGATCGCCAGCTTCACGCCGCTAGTGGTCATCGACAGCGGTTTCGATCTCGATCCGCGCTTTGCCACCGGCGTCTTCGTGTTCCGCAGCGGCAACCTGCGCAGTGACGCCGAACTGGCTGCATTCCATGCCATCAGCTCGCGGACGCTCGACGCGGCCTTCGCCGCCGCACCGCCACTCGCGATTGTCACCGGCTATGAACATCGCTCGCCGATAAATCGCCAGCGCTTCCCCGACGAAGCCCTCAACGACTGGGCGGCGCGTCACGGCTACCGTCAGCTGCAAAGCCCCGTCGACAGCGCCGTGCTGTGGCTGCGGCCAGCGCCGCAATGAAGCGCCTGGCAACCCTGCTCGCGCTCGTCGCGGTTTTGTCTGCCGCACCGGCATCGGCGTGGGGCGACTATGCCCACCGCCTCACCGGCCGCATCGCCGACAATGAACTGACGCCCGCCGCACGCGCCGAACTCGCCCGGCTGCTGGCGCAGAACGCGCAGCTCGGCACCCCCGATTGCCCGATTCGCAGCCTTGCGGATGCGGCAAGCTGGCCCGACTGCGTACGCGGGCTCGGCGACCGCTACGCCTATGCGGCGAAATGGCATTACCAGAATATTCCGCGTTGCCAGCCGTTCGACATCACCAGCGGTTGCGCCGGCGGCAATTGCCTGACCGTGCAGCTCGACCGGCAGATTGCGGTGCTTGCAGACCGCCAGCAGTCCCCGCGCAAACGCCTCGAAGCGCTGGGCTTCGTCGCACATCTCGTCGGCGATCTGCACCAGCCGCTGCATGTCAGCGACAGCGGCGACCGCGGCGGCAACGACGTGAAGGTGCGCTACGGCTATGACCCCGACGCGCCGCTCAACCTGCACCGCATCTGGGACCGCGAACTCACCGAGCGCGCACTCACCGCGCCGCCGGTGGTCACCCCGCAAGCGATCAACGCCGCACAGCGCATGCGCTGGCAACAGGGCAGCATCGCCGACTGGGTACAGGCAAGCTGGGCCTTGTCTTCAACCATGGTCTACGGCAAGTTACCGGCCTTGGCGGGCGCTTGCTCAACGCCACCAGCGCGTCCGGTCGTCGTCGAAGATGGATACTATCGGGCGAATGAAACGTTGATACGCGCACAGGTCGAACGGGCCGGTGTCCGGCTGGGCGTCGTGCTCAACCAGGCGCTGGGCCAGAAGCCGGAATAGCTGAGGGATTTCACATGCGACTCGACGACCAGCGCGAAAGCACCAACATCGAGGACCGCCGCGGCGATGGCGGCGGCTTCGGCGGTCTGGGTGGCGGCGGTGGCGGTGGCGGACTGCGCCTCGGCGGCGGCCGCATGGGGCTCGGCGGGCTGCTGGTGGTGGTCGTTATCGCACTGATTTTCGGCATCAACCCGCTCAGCTTGCTAGGTGGCGGCGGCGGTGGCCCGCAGGAACAGATCGGCCAGCCGCAGTCGCAGCTTGCCCCGTCCGCCGGCGCTCCTGCGCCCGGCGATGCCAGCGGCAAGTTCGTGGCGAAAGTCCTCGGCTCGACCGAGGACACCTGGGGCCAGATTTTTCCGCAGCAGGTCGGCAAACCCTATACGCCGCCGACGCTGGTGATGTTCTCCGGCGCCGTATCGTCGGCGTGCGGCCGCGCGACCTCGGCATCGGGGCCGTTCTATTGCCCCGCCGACCGCAAGGTCTATCTCGACACCAGCTTCTTCAACGAACTGGCGCAGCGCTTCGGCGCCCCCGGTGACTTCGCGCAAGCCTATGTCATCGCGCATGAAATCGGCCATCACGTGCAGACGCTGCTCGGCATCAGCGACCAGGTCCGGCGCGCACAGGAACGCGCCAGCGAGAAAGACGCCAACGCGCTGTCGGTACGCATGGAGCTGCAGGCCGATTGCCTCGCCGGCGTCTGGGGCAAGGCCAACATCGCCAAGCTCGACCCCGGCGATATCGAGGAAGCGCTGACCGCCGCCACCGCCATTGGCGACGACCGGCTGCAGCGCCAGTCGCGCGGCATGGTGGTGCCCGACAGCTTCACCCACGGCACCAGCGAACAACGTGTCCGCTGGTTCAAGATCGGCATGGCGAACGGTCAGATCGCCGATTGCGACACATTCAGCGCGCGGGCGCTTTAAGGGCCTCCGGCGGGCAGGGCCTCGGGCCCTGCACCCTATTATTGGGTGCAGGGGTCACCCCTGCCCGCCCGAGGCTCTTATCTGCCCTTCCAAAAGCTGAACACCTCGGCATGGCGCGCCCGAATAAACGCCGCCGCCGTCGGCCCGTTCCATAGCCCGGCATAGTCGCTGCCGCGCGCCAGTTCGGCCACCCACCAGCCCTGCCCCGGCAGGCCGTCCGACGCACGCACCACCAGCACCGCGAGTTCGGGGCGGCCGGCACCGCGTTCTAGTGCATCGACATCGCCGAGCAGCGCGCACAGCGCGCGCATCTTGGGGCGGGTGAACGCGAAGCCGAAGGCGTTCAGCACCTCGGCATAGGTGACAGGCATCGCGTCGCGCGCTGCCGCGTGCAGCAGTGCTGCCAGTTCGTCGATTGCGATCAATGCGCCTCGGCGCCGCGCCGCGGCATGAAGTGCAGCGCAGCGACGATGATCGCGCCCAGCGCCAGGCCGAAAATACCGGCACCCGTGGCGCCGACCAGCCATTCGACCGCTGCACCGGCGAACGGCATCGCGGTGCCTGCCGCGGCCGCGAGCGCGTGGATGCTGTGCGCGGGTTCGGCGAAGCCCGACGTTTCCATGCCGTGGAGCACGATGCCGCCACCGACCCACAGCATCGCGGCCGTACCGACGGCGGCGAGCACGCGCAGCGACCGTGGCATGAACCGCACCAGCGCGCGGCCAAGCACGCGGCCCGGCGCAGCAGCGCGGCCTTCGCGTTTGGCGAGCGCCAGGCCGACATCATCGGCCTTCACGATCAGCGCGACGGCGCCGTAAACCAGCACGGTAATGCCGACGCCGACGACTGCCAGCACCACGGCGCGTTCGACAAAGTTGCGGTCGGCGACGCTCGCCAGCGTGATCGCCATGATTTCGGCCGACAGGATCAGGTCGGTGCGGATCGCGCCCTTGACCATGTCGTTTTCCATGACATCGGCATCGAACTCGAGTTCATCGCCGGGTGCCAGCTCCTCGGGATCATGCGGGAACCACGCCTCGTAGAGCTTTTCAGCGCCCTCATACGCCAGATAGGCACCGCCGAGCATCAGCAGCGGCGTGATTGCCCATGGCGCCAGCGAACTCAGCGCCATGGCGCCGGGCAGCAGATAGAGCAATTTGTTGCGGACGCTACCCACCGCGATCTTGGCGACAATCGGCAATTCGCGCGCCGGACTGAACCCGGTGACGTAGCGCGGCGTCACCGCGGTATCATCGATGACGACGCCCGCCGCCTTGGCGCTGGCCTTCGCCGCGGCGGCCGCGGTGTCATCGAGCGACGCCGCCGCAACCTTGGCGATCGCGGCAATATCGTCGAGCAGGGCAATCAATCCGGTGGCCATGCCGTCAAATGGCAGCGATGGCGGGGATATTGCAAAGCAATTTTCTTGGGTCGGCGGTATCGCGGCTTTGACATGCGCGGCCTTCGTGCGACGTTGGCGCCATGACCGCGCCCTTTGCCAGCCCCGGACTTCATGATGCGCTCATCCTGCTCGCAGCGGCGGGGCTGGTCATACCGGCGTTCGCGACACTGCGCATCAGCCCGGTCATCGGCTTCATTCTGGTCGGCATTGTGGTTGGTCCGCACGGCATCGGCGGCGCGAGCGAACTGCCCGGCTGGCTGCGCGAGCTGGCGATTACCGACCCGCACGCGCTCGAGCCGCTCGCCGAAATCGGCGTCGCGATGCTGCTGTTCGCGCTCGGGCTCGAGCTTTCGACCGAGCGGCTGCGAACGCTGCGGCGTTACCTGCTGACGCTCGGCCTGCCGCAGTTGCTGCTGTGCGCGGCGGCGCTGCTGGCGGTCTTGCTGGTTGCCGGCATTGCGCCGGTTTCAGCGGCTTCGCTGGCGTTTGCGCTGGCGCTGTCTTCGACTGCAGTGGGGCTGCAGTTGCTGATGTCGCAGGGACGGCTCGACAGCCACGCCGGGCGCGACGCCTTTGCGATGTTGCTGTTTCAGGACATCGCCATCGCGCCGATCCTGCTGCTAATTGCCGCAAGCTCGGCGCCCGACGGCTTCGGTTTAACGCTGCTGCGCGGCGTGCTGGCGATTGCCGCGATTGTCATCGTCGGCAAATTCGCGCTGCGCCCGCTGTTCCTGCAAGCGGCACGCACGCGCAGCCACGAACTGTTTCTGGCCGCCGCGCTGGTGGTCATCATCGGCGCCGCAGCGGTGACCGCCAGCGTCGGGCTGTCGCCGGTCATTGGTGCACTCGCGGCCGGCATCATGCTGGCGGAGACCGAATACCGCCGCCAGATCGAAGCGACGATTGCGCCGTTCCAGGGCCTGCTGCTCGGGCTGTTCCTCGTCTACACCGGCATGCGGCTCGACCTTGGCGCGATAGCCGCGCAGCCGTGGCTGGTGCTTGGCGCGGTGGCCGCCGTTGTCGGGGTCAAGGTGCTGGTCATCGCGGCTTGGCTGAAACTGCGCGGTCGCAGCAACGGTGTCGCCGCGCACGTCGCGCTGCTGCTCGCGGCGCCGTCCGAAACCGGGCTGGTTGTGCTGGCGGCGGCGGTTGCGGCGGGCGCGATTGCCGGGCCGCTGGTCGAACTGGCGCTGCTGGTGATTGCTTTGGGGCTGGCTTTGGCGCCGCTGCTGGGTCTGGCGGGTGGCCGTATCGAGGCCTGGCTCGCCGGCATGCACGCCATCGAGGCACCGCTGCCGGTCGAGCCGACGCGGACTATCCTGATCGGCTTCGGGCGCGTCGGGCAGATGGTCGCCGACATGCTCGACCGCCACAACCGGCCCTGGCTCGCGGTGGAGAGCGACCCCGATGCGGTCGTCAAGCAACGCGCGCTTGGGCGGCCGGTCATCTACGGTGATGCGCGCCGCCATGAGCTGCTCGAACGGCTCGATCTCGACCGCGCGGCGGCGGTGGTGCTGACCATCCATGCGACCGAAAGCCTCGATGTGTTGGCGCGCGCCATCCGCCGTGACCATCCCAATCTGTGCCTGATTGCGCGCGCGCGTGATGCCGAACATGCGGCGCGGCTCTACAGGATCGGCGTCACCGACGCAGTGCCCGAAACCATCGAGGCGAGCTTGCAGCTTGCCGAAGCCGTGCTGGTCGACCTCGGCGTGCCGATGGGTCCGGTGATCGCGTCGATCCACGAAAAGCGCGCCGAGCTGCGCGCCGAAATCGAACAGCCGGACGATCGCCCGACTTTGGGACGCCGCCGGCTCCGCGACGTTTAGGCGAGCGCTGCCGCGACGGCGGCGCGTACCGCGGCCACCGCATCGGCGGCCTTGCTGCCATCGGGGCCGCCGGCCTGTGCCATGTCGGGCCGACCACCGCCACCGGTGCCGCCGAGCGCTTCCGCGGCAACCTTGACGAGATCGACCGCGCTGACGCGTGCCGTCAGGTCGGCCGTCACACCGGTGGCGACGCTGGCGCGACCTTCATTGACCGCGACAACCACCGCGACGCCGCTGTTCAGCGACTTCTTGGCGTCATCGATCAGCCCGCGCAGGTTCTTGGCGTCGAGCCCGTCGATGACCTGGCCGACAAAGCCGACGCCGGCGACGGTTTCGTTGGCAGCCGCCTCGCTTTTGCTGCCGCCGCCGAGTGCCAGTGCGCGCTTGGCGTCGGCGAGCTCGCGCTCCAGACGTCGGCGATCATCGACGAGTGCGGCAACGCGCGTCGCGACTTCATCGGGACGGACCTTGAGTGCGGCCGCGGCAGCGCGCAGCCGGTCTTCCTGTTCGACGAGGTAAAGCCGCGCGGCATCGGCGGTGAGCGCTTCGATACGGCGGACGCCGGCCGAAACCGCGCCTTCGCCGACGATCTTGAGCAGCGCAATATCGCCGAGCGCGTTGACGTGGGTGCCGCCGCAGAGTTCGGTCGAGTAGCTGGTGTCGCCGGCCTTGCCCATCGACAGCACGCGGACTTCGTCGCCGTATTTTTCGCCGAACAGCGCCATGGCGCCGGCCTCTATGGCAGCGTCGGGGGTCATCAGCCGGGTCGAGACCGCGGCGTTGGCGCGGATCTGCGCGTTGACTTCGGCTTCGATCGCCGTGATTTCGGCGGGCGACAGCGCCTTTTGATGGCTGAAGTCGAAGCGCAACCGGTCTTCGGCGACAAGCGAACCCTTTTGCGTGACGTGGCCGCCGAGATGGTTGCGCAGCGCCGCATGCAACAGATGCGTTGCGCTGTGGTTGGCGCGGATGCGCGAACGGCGCGCGCTGTCGACGATAAGGTCGACGCTGTCGCCCACGGCGATGCTGCCGGCATCGACCATGGCATGATGGACGTGGAGCTTGCCGAGCGGCTTCGACGTGTCGCTAACCGTGGCCCGCATGGTGCCGGCCTCGATGCGGCCGGCATCGCCCGCCTGTCCGCCCGATTCGCCGTAGAACGGCGTCTGGTTGGTGACGATCGCGACCTTGGTACCGGCGTCGGCACGGTCGACGCGCGCGCCATCGACGATCAGCGCCAACACCTGGCCCTGCGCGGCTTCGCTGGCGTAGCCGAGGAATTCGGTCGGGCCGGTTTCCTCGACGATGTCGAACCATACACTGTCGGCGGCGGCCTGCCCCGAACCGCCCCAGGCGGCGCGCGCGGCGCGCTTTTGCTCGGCCATAGCCGCGTCAAAGCCGGCACGGTCGACGCCGATGCCGTGGGCGCGCAGCGCGTCCTCGGTCAGGTCATAGGGGAAGCCAAAGGTGTCGTAGAGCTTGAACGCGACGGCGCCCGCGAGCGTGTCGCCCGCTTTGAGCTTGGCGGTGGCTTCGTCGAGCAAACGAAGCCCGTTCGCCAGCGTCTGGCGGAAGCGAGTTTCCTCGAGCTTGAGCGTTTCCTCGATCAGCGACTGGGCGCGCACCAGTTCGGGATAGGCGGCACCCATTTCGCGGACCAGCGCCGGGACAAGGCGATACATCAACGGTTCGGTGGTGCCGAGCAGGTGCGCATGGCGCATTGCGCGGCGCATGATGCGGCGCAGGACATAGCCGCGGCCGTCACCGGCGGGCAGCACGCCATCTGCGATCAGGAAGCCGCTGGCGCGCAGATGGTCGGCGATGATGCGGTGCGAGGCCTGGTTGGCGCCGGTGGTCGCGGTGCCGCTGATTTCACCCGAAGCGGCGATCAGCGCCTTGAAGGTGTCGGTGTCGTAATTGTCGTGGACGCCCTGCAGCACCGCGGCGATGCGTTCGAGCCCCATGCCGGTGTCGATCGACGGCTTGGGCAATTCGAGCCGCGTGTTCGCATCCACCTGCTCATACTGCATGAACACCAGGTTCCAGATTTCGACGAAACGGTCGCCGTCTTCATCGGGCGAGCCCGGCGGGCCACCTGGGATGTGCGCGCCATGGTCAAAGAAGATTTCCGAGCACGGGCCGCACGGGCCAGTGTCGCCCATCGACCAGAAATTGTCGTTGGTGGCGATGCGGATGATGCGCTCGTCGGGCAGGCCGGCGATTTCTTTCCACAGCGCATGCGCCTCGTCATCGGTGTGGTAGACGGTGACGGTCAGCCGGTCAGGGTCAAGGCCCCAGACCTTTGTGAGAAGTGTCCAGGCGTGGTGGATGGCGTCGCGCTTGAAATAGTCGCCGAACGAGAAATTGCCGAGCATTTCGAAAAAGGTGTGGTGGCGCGCGGTGTAGCCGACATTGTCGAGGTCGTTGTGCTTGCCGCCGGCGCGCACGCACTTCTGCGACGAGGTCGCGGTGACATAGGGGCGCGTTTCAAGGCCGGTGAAAACGTTCTTGAACGGCACCATGCCGGCGTTGACGAACATCAATGTCGGGTCGTTCTGCGGCACCAGCGGCGCCGAAGCGACAATCTTGTGGCCGACATTGCCGAAATATTCGAGAAACGACCGGCGGATCTCATTGGTGGACGTCACTCGAAAAACTCCCGTTTGCTGCAACGCACGCAGCCTTGCCCGTTGATGCACTTAGACTAAAACGCGCTGGATTGAACCCTTGACGGTNACGCACGCAGCCTTGCCCGTTGATGCACTTAGACTAAAACGCGCTGGATTGAACCCTTGACGGTGGAAGAGCCTCCGGCGGGCAGGCCTGAGGCCTGCACCCATGAGTCTGGGAATGGGCATCAAATCCATCGCTGGATGTGATGCACTGGCCCAAAACAATTGGGTGCAGGCCTCAGGCCTGCCCGCCGGAGGCCCTTTAACTGCAAGGACTCTAAACCAGCTTTACCCGTATCTAGGCGTTCGCGGCCAAGGTGAAAAGACCGGCGCCTGCAAGTACATCGCGCCAAAGCCAAAGGCCCGCCGGTTTCCCGACGGGCCTGGAGCATTTTGACGCGACGAACCCGTGTCTTATTCGGCGTCGTCGGTATCGTCTTCGCTGCTCGGACCGACGAGCAGAGCTTCCGAAATGCCCGTCGCATTGTCGCGAATGGCCTTTTCGATGCGCGCGCAGACATCGGGGTTGTCGCGCAGATACTTCTTCGAGTTTTCGCGGCCCTGGCCGATGCGGATCGAATCGAACGAGAACCAGGCGCCCGACTTTTCGACAACACCGGCCTTGGCGCCGAGGTCGAGGATTTCGCCGATCTTCGAGATGCCTTCACCGTACATGATGTCAAATTCGACCTGCTTGAACGGCGGTGCGACCTTGTTCTTGACGACCTTGACGCGCGTCGTGTTGCCGACGACGTCGTCGCGGTCCTTGATCTGGCCGGTGCGGCGGATGTCGAGGCGGACGCTGGCGTAGAACTTCAGCGCGTTGCCGCCAGTGGTGGTTTCGGGGTTGCCGTACATCACGCCGATTTTCATGCGCAGTTGGTTGATGAAGATGACGATGCAGCGCGACCGCGAAATGCTGCCGGTCAGCTTGCGCAGCGACTGGCTCATCAAACGTGCTTGCAGGCCGACATGGCTGTCGCCCATCTCGCCTTCGATTTCGGCGCGCGGCACCAGCGCTGCAACCGAATCGACCACCAGCACGTCGATGGCGTTCGAGCGCACCAGCGTATCGACGATTTCGAGCGCCTGCTCGCCGGTGTCGGGCTGCGAGACGATCAGTTCGTCGATGTTGACGCCGAGCTTCTTGGCATAGGCGGGGTCGAGCGCATGTTCGGCATCGACGAACGCTGCGGTGCCGCCGGCCTTTTGCGCTTCGGCAATGACATGCAGCGCCAGCGTGGTCTTGCCCGAGCTTTCGGGGCCGTAAATTTCGACGACACGGCCACGCGGTAGGCCACCGATGCCCAGTGCGATATCGAGGCCAAGCGAGCCGCTCGAAATCGCCTCGACTTCCATCGCCTCGCGCGAGCCGAGTTTCATCACCGAGCCCTTGCCGAATGCCCGGTCGATCTGTGCCAGCGCTGCTTCGAGCGCCTTCGCCTTGTCCATGTCACCGCTCACAATTTTGAGTGCTGCTGCCATCGTTCTGCTCCATCCCTAACCGGTTGCCCGGTGCCATACAACGACCCTAATGAGGGATAGAAGTACCCTATTTGTTCCAGTAGAACAAGTAGCGAACGAATGGCGGTCAAATTTTAATTTGAATCAATAAAATCAGAATTTTAATGAAGGAAATGCTTGATGGACAACGGCCAGCAGCTCCGAAGACGCGAACGGCTTGGCGAGAAAGTGCATGCCGTATTCGCCGGCGGCAGCGCGTTGCGGCGGCTCGGCATAACCCGACATCAAAATCGTCCGCAGCGTCGGGTAGCGCTCCTGCGCCGCATGCACCAGCTGGACGCCGTCCATGCCGGGCATGACGAGGTCGGTGATCAGCAAATCAAAGTCGCCGTTGGTGTCCTGCAGCATGTCGAGCGCGTCGGCGGCATCGCCAACGCTGGTGACATCGAGCCCCATGCGCTGCAGCGATCGCTCGACAACGAGACGGACGGCGCGCTCGTCCTCGACAAGCAGCACCCGCCCGCGCAGCGTCGCTGCCGCCTCTGGCTCAGCAGTAGAGGCGGCGGCGATGGCACCCGAGCCGTCGGCCGGCAGATAGACGCTGAACCGTGTGCCGCCTTCGGGTCGCGAGTGCATGAAGATGAAGCCCTCGCTCTGCTTGACGATGCCATAGACCGACGCGAGCCCGAGGCCGGTACCGTGCCCCAGGGGCTTGGTCGTGAAGAACGGCTCGAAGATGCGCGAGGCGATTTCGGGCGCGATTCCGGTGCCGGTGTCATTCACCGAGAGTTCGACAAAGCCGATAGCCGGCATGATCGGCTGGTTGAGCCCAGCGACCGCATCGGGCGTGATCAACCGTGTTGCCACGCTCAGCCGGCCGCCATCGAGCATGGCGTCGCGGGCATTGACGGCAAGATTGACGACAACCTGTTCGAGCTGACCAGGGTCGGCGCGGACCCGGCCGGCCGCATGCGAATAGCTGTATTCGAGCTCGATCGCCGGCCCGAGCAAGCGTTGCAGCAGCGGCCGCAGCGGATCGAGCACGTCGCGCAGGTCGAGCAGGCGCGGTTGCAACGTCTGCTGGCGCGCGAACGCCAGCAACTGGCGCACCAGCGCCGCGGCGCGATTGGCATTGATGCGGATCTGGTCGATGTCGTCAAAGTCGGTGTCGCCGGGCATGTGCCGCGTCAGCAACTGGTCGCACAGCCCGAGCACTGCAGTCAGCACATTGTTGAAATCGTGCGCGACACCGCCCGCAAGCTGACCCACCGCCTGCATCTTGGTCACCTGCGCGACCTTGGCCTCGAGCCGCAGCTGTTCGCGAATGTCGCGCACGCCGATGAGCAGCTCGCTGCCTGCCATGGCGGCAGCCGGCGGCGAATGCGCCATCACCAGCGTGACATATTCATCGCTGTGGTTGGCCAAACGGGCGCGCAACTCGCTGGTCCCGGACTCATTGGCTCGCGCGCTGTCCATCGCCGCCACGAAGTCGGCACGATCTTCGGCAATCAGCAGCTGCGCCGGGTCCTGGCCACGCGGGTCGCCCTCGATGCCGAAGCTGGCAATGAAGGCGCTGTTGCAGAACAGGAAGCGGCCTTGCGGGTCGAGCAGCGCGAGGCCGCACGGCAGCGCTTCGACCATCGCCGATATCCGGACCGGCATGCCCAGAACGTCGGGCAGCCGGTCAACCATATCGTTGTTCGATCCAGGGGTCGCCTTCGTTGTGATAGCCGCGCACTTCCCAGAAGCCGGGCTTGTCGGCGCCGACGAACTCGATGCGCTTGAGCCACTTCGCCGATTTCCACAGATAATAGCGCGGAATGATCAGCCGCACCGGCCCGCCATGTTCGCGGCTCAGCGGCACGCCGTCATGGCTGTGCGCCAGCAGGCAATCGGCTTCGGAGAAGTGGTCGAGGCGGACGTTGGTGGTGTAGCCGTCATAGCCGTGGAGAATCACGTGGCGCGCGTCGGGCATGGGCCGCACGACCGACAGCAGATGTGTCACCGAAACGCCGGTCCAGCGATTGTCGTAACGCGACCATTGGGTGACGCAGTGGACGTCGGAGACATCTTCGAATTCCGGCTGCGCGGCGAACGCATCCCAGTCCCACGCCACCGGGTTCTCGACCAGCCCGTCAACCTTGAGTTTCCACGCGCTGCGCGGCACATCGGGCTGGATGCCGAGATCGAGCACCGGCCAGTTCGTCACCAGCCGCTGCCCCGGTGGCAGGCGGTCGACTTCGGGATCGCCGTGATTGCCGGTCAGTAGGCGCCCGGCACGCGCCCAGGCCTGTTTGGTGGCCACCAGCTTGTCGCGCACGCCGTCGTTCATGCCGATACCCCCTGCCCTGCGGCCAATGCCGTGTTGCGACGCGCCTGCGCCCGCCGTGCCCAGCGCCGGCCGACGCGCCAGCGCCAGCCCAGCTGCACGGCGAAATAGCCGGCGACCGAGGTAATCGTCGCCATCGTCAGCAACCCCAGCGCGGTGGGTAGCGACGCCGTCGCCAGCCAGTTGAGCGCGGTTTCGAGCCAGGCCATCGGCTGGCTCATATCGACCAGCGGGTTCGCGCGTTCGGCAACGATGACCAGCGACCCCAGCCGATAGGCGCTGTAGAGTACCAGTGGTGTGGTGAATGGATTAGTGATGAAGGTGGCCACCACCGCGACAGGCAGGTTTGCGCGCGCGATGACCGACAGCAGCGCGGCAAACGGTGACTGCACCAGCGGAATCATGATGCCGACAAACAGCCCGAGTGCCAGCCCGCGGGCGACACCGCGACGGTTCCAGCGCCATAGCACCGGCGCACCCAAATAGCGCGCGAACGGCCGCGACCACGCTTGCGTCAGCAGCGCGTCACGCGTCGGCAGCTTGGGTAGTCGCAGTCCGGGCCAGGCCATGGGTTTCCTCGTCGAGGCGTAACGCTTGATATAGGAGTGCCCCGGCGATTGCGGAACCCCCTGCCGGGGACTGCGACATCACGGGAAGCGCCCAAACAATTGGGGGCCGCCCTTGCGGACGACCCCCAACAGTCTTTCGTTCGAACCGAACGAGCGATCTGCAAGCCTTATTGCGGCGTGCAGGGTCCGCTCGAAGTCGGCGCCGGTGCACCACCGAAGGTGATTTCGACGCGACGGTTCTGCGGTTCGCGGACATTGTCGGCCGTCTGGACGAGCAGCTGGGTCTGACCCACGCCCGTTGCAGTTGCGGCGCTGTCGGGAATGCCCTTACCGACCATGTAAGCCTTCACCGCGTCGGCACGACGCTGCGAGAGACCCATGTTGTAGTCAGCCGAACCCGAGGTGTCGGTGTGACCCACCAGCGCAACGCTGGTCTGGCCGGTCGTCTGGTACTGCTCGACAGCCTTGTCGAGGATCGCAGCCGCATCCGGCGTGATCACCGACTTATCCCAGTCGAAGAAGACGAGGAACGGTCCGGGGGTCACGGCAGCCGGCGGGCACGGCGGCAGCGGAGCTGGCGGCGGCGGCGGCGGCGGCGGCGGAGGGGGCGGCGGCGGCGGCGGCGAATACTGGCCGAAGCGGATACCGATACCGGCGAGGACCTGGTTACCCTGCATGCCCTGGTAGTAGTTGCTGTAGCGGTATTCGACCTTACCGTATACCTTTTCGCCGAAGCCCTGTTCGAGGCCGGCCGAGATACGGTAGCCCTGGACGTTGTCCGAGGCGTCGATGATCAGCAGACCGCGCGGCGGCTGATAATAGGCCGTCGTATCAGCTTCGGCGTAACCACCGGCGACGTAGAACATCGTCGAGTTGCCAAGCTTGTAGCCGACGCGGGCGTTGATCGACCAGGTGGCGTTAAGGTCGGCACCGAACTGAACGCCGAGGAGGCCGTTGAAGTTGTCGCCGACCGAGCTCCAGTCGTAGTTGCCGTAGACGCCGAGCAGCCAGTGATCGTTCACACGATAGTCGTAGCCGGCTTCGATACCATAGAGCCAGCCGCTGAACGTGTCATCAAAGCCAGCATTCTGCAGGCCCCAATAGCCGTAGTCGACCTTGAACTGGTCCCAGCCACCTTGGCCTTCGATGCGGAATCCGTTGAATTCATAGCTGCTTGCCGGAACCGCAAACAGCATTGCCGCTGCGGCCGCGAGCAAGACAGACTTCCTGGAAGTCATCTTCATGGGTATCCCCGTTGTTTGTGCCACATGGGCGGGAGGGTACGCAAAACGCTACACAACACGATATCGACCAAGGTACAGCCCGATGCGGGGAGCCCACTGTTACCTTATGTACACTCGATGAATAGCCTATCAGGCGCTAAGTGTCGAGGCTTCAATAGCAAAAGCGCGGCACCAGCAAGTCAGCCTTAACAAAGTGTTGCAGCAAAGACACGGTGCAGTCATCAGCCGCGGTCGCGCAGCAATCGTCCCGCTTCGCGTTTCCAGTCACGTGCCTTTTCGGTTTCGCGCTTGTCGTGCAGCTTCTTGCCCTTGCCCAGCGCGAGCTCGACCTTGGCGCGGCCGCGGTCGTTGAAATAGATCATCAGCGGTACCAGCGTCATGCCCTGGCGCGTCACCGCGGCGTGGAATTTTTCGATCTGGCGCCCGTGCAGCAGCAGCTTGCGCGGCCGCTTGGGCTCGTGGTTGAAGCGGTTGCCCTGCTTGTATTCGGGGATGTTGGCGTTGACCAACCACATCTGCCCGTCCTTGAGCTCCGCATAGGATTCGGCAATCGAGCCCTCGCCGCCGCGCAGCGCCTTGACCTCGGTCCCGGCGAGCGCGATGCCCGCCTCGACAACATCCTCGATGTAGTATTCGTAGCGCGCGCGCCGGTTTTCGGCGACGATCTTGGCCTTGATGCCGGTGTTGACTTCGTTGCGCGCCACTAAGCGATCCCGGCATGCGCCAGCGCGGCATCGACCGCGGCACGCGCCGGCGCACCCGCGGGCGTCATCGGCAGCCGCAGTTCCTCGCGCATCCGGCCGACCTTGGCCAGCGCGTACTTCACCGGCCCCGGGCTGGCATCGCTGAACAGTGCGGCGTGCAGCGGGAACAATTTGTCCTGCAGCACCAGCGCCGCGGCATAATCGCCGCGCTTGCAGGCGGCCTGGAACGCCGCACACAGCGCCGGCGCGATATTCGCGGTCACCGAAATGCAGCCATGTCCACCCATCGCCATGAACCCCAAGGTCATGTCGTCATTGCCCGACAGCTGGACGAAATCCGGGCCGCACGCGGCGCGCTGTGCCGATACGCGCGCGATGTTGCCCGTCGCGTCCTTGACGCCGATGATGGTCGGGAGTTCCGCCAGCCGCGCCATCGTTTCGACGCTCATTTCGACCACCGAGCGCCCGGGGATGTTGTAGATCAGGATGGGCAGCGCCGACGCCTTGGTCAGCGCCTCGAAATGCGCATAGAGGCCAGCCTGATTGGGCTTGTTGTAATAGGGGCAGACGATGAGCGCCGCCGTCGCACCGACCTTTTCGGCATGGCGCATATGCAGCGCCGCCGTCGCGGTATCATTCGATCCACAACCAGCAATCACCGGCACGCGGCCGGCAGCGGCGCGCACCGTCGCTGCGATGACCTCATTGTGCTCATCAATGGTCATCGTCGCCGATTCGCCGGTGGTGCCGCACGGAACCAATGCGCTCGAACCTTGTTCGATCTGCCAGTCGACGAATTTCTCGAACGCGCCGAAATCGACCGCGCCATCCTTGAAAGGCGTCACCAGCGCCGGAATCGAACCATCAAACATCTTTATCTTCCTGCCATCCGACTTGCCCTAGGTGGCTGCACTTGCCACAACCGGTGCAAGCCGCCGTTACGCGAAAAGTGATATGAAGCCTAATTTCCGCTTGTCCAGCACTCTCATCGCCGGAGCGCTGTTGCTCGCCGTCACCGGCGGTGCATTTGCCGCAACCGACGCGCTGATGCGCAGCTATTACACCGCCAAGCTCGCCGACAATGCCCGCGACCGCTTCAGCACCGAGCCGCTCGATCCGATGATGAGCCGGCCGTCGGACCCGACGCTCGACGCCGTCGTGCAATGGGACCGGCTGCGCCGCGACGCCTATGACGCGCCGCTGTCCGAATATACCACATTCCTGAAAGGCCATCCGGGCTGGCCGGCGAACAGCACGATCCGCCGCCATGCCGAACGCAGCATCAACGGCGCGACCCCGGCAGCTGACAGGCTGGCATTCTTCAGCGCCAACCCGCCAATTTCCGCCGTCGGCAAGCTGCGCCTTGCCGAGGCCTATGCCGCGACCGGCCGCACTGCCGACGCCACCGCGATGGCCAAGGATGCGTGGGATTCGTCGGGGCTCGATTCGGGCCAGGAGGCCGAGCTGCTGGCGCGTTTCGGCAATGTCATCACCCCCGACGACAACCGGTTGCGCTTCGACCGGTTGCTCTGGGCCAATCAGACCAGTGCCGCGACGCGCTTGCTGCCACGCATGCCGGCAGCGTCGCAGCCGCTCGCCAACACGCGACTGGCGTTCCGTAGCGGCAATCCGGGCGCAGAGGCAATGCTCGCGGCACTACCCGCCGACCAGCAAAACGACCCCGGGCTCATCCTCGACCGCGTCAACGCGATGAAGCGCAGCGGCAATGTCCAGGGCGCGCGCGCGCTTATGGCGTCGGCGAACATCACCCGCGGCTCGGTCGTCGATGCCGAAGTCTGGCTCAAGGCCCGCCTCGAACTCGGCCGCGCGGCACTGCGCGACGGCGACACCGAAACCGCCTACCGGCTGTTCGCCAACCACCGCGCCTTTGCGCTCGGGCGCGGGCTCAACGAGCACTCGCTCGCCGACCGCCAGGCCTATATCGACAATGAATTCCTCGCCGGCTGGACGGCGCTGCGCCGTCTCAACCGCGCGCCGGCAGCGCTCGACCACTTCCAGAATGTCCGCTACGCCGCGCTGACGCCGGTCAGCATGGCGCGCGGCGATTACTGGTCGGGCCGCGCCGCAGAGGCCGCCGGACAGCGTGCCAAGGCCGACAAGTTCTACGCCGAAGCCGCCACCCACCCAGACTATTTCTATGGCCAGCTCGCGACCGAACGCCTCGGCCAGTCGCTGGCGCTCAAGAAGACGCCGCCGCCGTCGGTCAGTTCGGCTGCCCGCAACGACTTCGCGCAAAATTCGCTGGTCAAGGCGGTGGTCGCGCTCGGTGAAATCGACCAGCGCAACCTGCAGACACTGTTCATTCGCGCATTGGTCGAAGATGCCGAAACCGCCGAACAGGCACGGCTGGTCGCCGATCTCGCCGGGCCGCTTGGGCGCCCCGAAATCGGCGTGCTGATGGGCAAGGCGTCGCGCGCCAGCGGCGAACTCAGCATGATCCCGCTGGCCTTCCCACGACTGTCGCTGCCCGCCAACCTCAACTCGAGCTGGACGATGATCCACGCCATCACGCGCCAGGAAAGCCAGTTCGACCGTACCGCGACCAGCGGCGCCGGCGCGCGCGGGCTGATGCAGCTGATGCCTGCCACCGCGCAGGAAACCGCGATCAAGTTAGGGCTGCCGTTCAACGTCAGCCGCCTGATCGAAGACCCGACCTACAACGTCACGCTGGGTGCGGCCTATTACGAGCGCGTCCGCAACTCATTCGATGGCAGCCATTTGCTTGCGGTCGCGTCGTACAACGCCGGCCCCGGCAATGCCCGCAAGTTCATCGCGGCGAACGGTGATCCGCGGCTGCCCGGTACCGATGTCGTCGACTGGGTCGAAATGATCACGCTGTCCGAAACGCGCACCTATGTGCAGCGCGTGCTCGAAAATGCAGTGGTCTACGACCTGCTCAACCCAGAAAATTCGACGATGCCGACGACCAACCGGCTGAGTGCCTACCTCGGCAAGCGCGACCCGGGCTAGGCCTTGCCGCCACCGTTCTTGCCGGATCCGTTCTTGCCGCCGTTTTTGCCTGGCGCCAGGTCGAGCGGCCCTAGCGCGGCTTCGGCAACCGCCAGCAACTCGGGCGCGATTTCGGGGTAGCTGGTGTCCACATCCGCACCCAGTGCATCAACGACCGCCTGCAAGCCCTTGATACGCGCGTATTTCTTGTCGTTCGCGGCAATCACCACCCAGGGCGCGTGCTTGGGGCTGCACTTGTCGAACATGTCGTCATAGGCGTCGAGGTATTCGGCGCGCTTGCTGCGATTGTGATAGTCGTCGAGCCCGGTCTTCCAGCGCTTGTACGGCACCTCCAGCCGCTCGCGCAGCCGCTTGTCCTGTTCTTCCTGCGTCGTATGGAGGAACAGTTTCACCAGCCGCGTCCCGCAGTTGACCTGTGTCGCCTCGAAGTCATTGATCTCGTCATAGGCCTGCTTCCAGATCTTGACCGGCGTCAGTTCATCGACGCGCTCGACGAGCACGCGCCCGTACCAGCTGCGGTCGAACACCGCGACTTCGCGATCGGCGGGCAGCCGCGTCCAGAAGCGCCACAGGAAATGGTGCGCCAGCTCGTCCTTACTCGGCGCACCGATCGACCAGACCTTGGTAAAGCGCGGGTCGGTCTCGGCGGTCATGCGCTGGATCAGCCCGCCCTTGCCGCTGGCATCCCAGCCCTCGAGCGTGATCAGCCCGCGCAGCCCCTGCCGCATATACGCGGCCTGGATGATCTGCAGCTGGAACTGCAGCCGCTTGAGCTCCTTGTCATAGTCATCGTCGTCGATCTTCCCTTCGAATTCGTAATCCTTGAGGTTGATCTTCGACATGATATCAGGCCTTTGCCACCGGTTCGACAGTCCGGATATGAAGTTCGCGCAGCTGCTTCGGCGTCACCGCCGACGGTGCGTTCATCATCAGGTCCTCGGCCTTCTGGTTCATCGGGAACAGCACGACCTCGCGGATGTTGGGCTCGTTCGCCAGCAGCATCACAATGCGGTCGACACCCGGCGCCGAGCCACCGTGCGGCGGCGCGCCGAACTTGAAGGCGTTGATCATGCCGGCGAAATCGCGGTCGACGTCTTCACGGCTGTAACCGGCGATTTCGAACGCCTTGTACATGATTTCGGGGCGATGGTTGCGGATGGCGCCCGACGACAGCTCGATGCCGTTGCAGACGATGTCATACTGGTACGCCAGGATGTCGAGCGGGTCCTTGGTTTCCAGCGCTTCCAGCTCGCCCTGCGGCATCGAGAACGGGTTGTGGCTGAAGTCGACCTTCTTGGCGTCCTCGTCATATTCGAACATCGGGAAATCGACGATCCAGCAGAATTTGAACGCGCCCTGCTCGATCAGCCCTAGGTCTTCGCCGACCTTGGTACGCGCCAGACCCGCCAGCTTCGCCGCCTTGAGCGGCTTGTCGGCAGCGAAGAACACGCCGTCGTCAGGCCCCAGCCCGAGCTGCGCGACAATCGCCGCCATGCGCTCGCCACCGATGTTCTTGGCGATCGGGCCACCGGCCTCGCCACCCTTGAAGTTGGTGTAGCCGAGCCCCGCCCAGCCTTCGCTGCGCGCCCAGTCGTTCATGCCGTCGAAGAAGCTGCGCGGCCGCAGGCCGGCACCCGGCGCCGGAATTGCGCGCACCACCGCGCCGGTTTCGATCATCTTGGCGAAGATGCCGAAGCCGCTGTCGCGGAAATGTTCGGTGACGTCCTGAATGACCAGCGGGTTGCGCAGGTCGGGCTTGTCGTTGCCGTACTTGAGCATCGATTCGGCATAGGCAATGCGCGGGAACGGCGGCTTGGTCACCGCCCAGGGTTCACCCGTCGCGAAGCCGGCGAACTCGTCGAACACGCCCGCCAGCACAGGTTCAATCGCTGCAAAAACATCGTCTTGCGTGACAAAGCTCATTTCGAAGTCGAGCTGATAGAACTCACCCGGCGAACGGTCGGCGCGCGCGTCCTCGTCGCGGAAGCACGGCGCAATCTGGAAATAGCGGTCGAAGCCGGCGACCATCAGCAACTGCTTGAACATCTGCGGCGCCTGCGGCAGCGCATAGAACTTGCCCGGATGCACGCGGCTCGGCACCAGGAAGTCGCGCGCGCCTTCGGGCGACGATGCCGTCAGGATCGGCGTCTGGAACTCGGTGAAGCCCTGGTCGATCATCCGGCGGCGCAGCGAAGCGATGACGTTCGAACGCAGCATGATGTTGCGGTGCAGCCGTTCGCGACGCAGATCGAGGAAGCGGTACTTGAGGCGGATATCCTCGGGATACTCCTGCTCGCCCGCCACCGGCAGCGGCAGGTCGGTCGCCGAAGACTGCACCGTCACATCGACCGCACGGACTTCGATGGCACCCGTCGGCAGGTTCGGATTGACCATGCCCTCCCCGCGCGCCACGACATCGCCGGTTACGGTAATCACCGATTCCGCACGCAGCGCATCGAGCACCGCAAACGCCGAATCACCGGTGTTCGACACAATCTGCGTCAGCCCGTAATGGTCGCGCAAATCGATGAACAGCACGCCGCCATGGTCGCGCTTGCGGTGCACCCAGCCCGAAAGCCGCGCGGTGCTGCCGGCATCCTCCAGCCGGAGCTGGGCGCAAGTGTGTGAGCGATAGACGTGCATGGGAACCGATCATTCTGAACAGGGCAATAAGCGGGGCGTGACACACGCTGAGCGACAAAATGTCAAGGTTCGAGCGCCGACGCGGGGCGTAATGCCGCTGGCGAGAGCCCATTTGGGGTCGTCAGCGGTGGGTGCGCGGCACGCGTTTCCCGTCCAGATGATTCGCTTGACAGCGAGTATCCATGAGATATTCACTGCATCTGTTCTATTTGATTTCTGTACTAAAATGAGTGGAGTAAAGTGTTGAAGATTTATTTATTTTCTGGCGTGATCCTTGCGCTTGCAACCATTGCAACCCCAGTTTCGGCGATAATCGTCAAAGTGACCTACACCGGTACAGTCGACTGGGGCTATGACCAAACTGGGATTTTCGGGACTCCGGGGGCCGATCTTGGCTTTTTGCCGTACCAGATGGTTTATGGTTACGATACAACGCGAGGCAACATCGTAGCTACGCCGACCACCAACAAATTGTATGGCGGGGATTTGACTGGCGTTTTGTCACCTGCGTTGTGGACAAAGGTGACGATCGGCGGCGTTACCACGTCATTCTCGCCCCGCTCCTACGGGTTGATTTGGGGTTATAACGACGGCTTGCAGAGTCAACAATTTCATGAGGCCGAACACATATATGTTAATAAAGAAATTGAATATAGAACATTTACTCAGAATTCTGTCTATGATTTTGTAGGAAATATTCCGTCGTCTATTCAAGATCCGTTTAGTTATAATGTTGAATCCAACGGCTATGCCTATGGTATTTTCCATTCTTACGCATATGATTTTTCAACTGGTTCGTACGTGCACGAAACTTATGCCTCCATGGCAATTAGTAACGTGACTTTAGCCGCGGTGCCAGAGCCAGCGAATTGGGCAATGATGATTGCAGGTTTCGGCCTGACCGGTGCAGCGATGCGGAGGCGGCGCGAAGCGGCCTTGAGCTGATTTGTACCATAGAGCCTGCGCCTGTCGGACTTCGGCAGGCGCAGCGCGCATCGATGCTAGCGATGCGACAGCGTACGCACTATGAACGGCAAATGCATATCCATCCGCTGATCACCGACACCGCCACGCTCGCCGCGCTTTGCACCCGTCTTGCCGCGGCCGACTTCGTCACTGTCGATACCGAATTCATGCGCGAAAACACCTTCTACCCCGATTTGTGCCTCGTGCAGATCGCCGGTGGCGGGGAAGCCGCCGCGATCGACCCGAAGTCGCCCGACCTTGACCTCAAGCCGCTGCTCGACCTGCTCGTCGAGGAACCGGTACTCAAGGTCTTCCACGCCGGCGGCCAGGACCTCGAAATCATCTACAACCTGACCGGCAAGACCCCGACCCCGCTGTTCGACACGCAGATCGCCGCGATGGCGCTCGGGCAAGGCGAGCAGGTCAGCTACACCAACCTCGTCCAGTCGTTCCTCGGCGTCGCCATCGACAAGGGCGCGCGCTTTACCGACTGGGCGCGCCGGCCGCTCAATGACCGGCAGATCGACTATGCCATCGGCGACGTTACGCACTTGGCCGCGCTGTTCCCCAAAATGCTCGCCAAGCTGATGAAAACCGGCCGCGGCGCCTGGCTCGATGACGAAATGGCGCGCGCGTCGAACCCCGCAACCTACGCCAATGACCCCGATACCGCGTGGCAACGCCTGCGCCTGCCCAACCGCAACCCCGTCATCCTCGGGCGCCT
Organism: Glacieibacterium arshaanense; assembly: GCF_004681125.1. Taxonomy (GTDB): domain Bacteria; phylum Pseudomonadota; class Alphaproteobacteria; order Sphingomonadales; family Sphingomonadaceae; genus Polymorphobacter_A; species Polymorphobacter_A arshaanense. Next base: position 1,071,842 of record NZ_SIHO01000002.1, on the reverse strand, counting down.
GAAAGCGCTCGCCGCATGGCGCGAGCGCGAGGCACAGAGCAAGGACGTGCCGCGCGGCCGCATCGTCAAGGATGAAACCTTGGGCGAACTCGCCGCCTCGCCGCCCGCCACGCAAAACGACCTCGCGCGCATGCGCGGGCTGTCAACCAGCTGGGCGAGCAACGACATCGGCAAGCGCCTGTGCGCCGCGCTCGCCGCCGCCACGCCGCTGCCCGCCGACGAAATGCCCGTCCGTGAAGTCTCGCGCCCCGGCCTCAGTTCCGAAGGCGCGCTGATCGCCGACCTGCTCAAACTCCTCCTCAAAATCCGCGCCAAGGAAGCCAATGTCGCGCCCAAGTTGGTCGTCAAAGGTGACGAGCTCGACGCCATCGCCGCCGGCGTCCGCGACGGCCTGCCGGTGCTGAACGGCTGGCGCTTCGACATCTTCGGCAAGGACGCGCTCGCGCTGGTGGACGGCCACCTCGCCTTCACGGTGCGCGACGGCAAGCTGACGATGACGGGGACCGGGGTAGAGGTAGAGTAAAAGGGCCTCCGGCGGGCAGGGCTGAGCCCTGCACCCGACTGATCAATAGTCAGATTTGGCTGCAATGTGGGAATAGGGTCTACAATATTTTCAGACCAACGCTGAAATCAAACCAAGCTGCAAAAGAAGGACCAAGGAAGTAAACACGGATAGCGGACCATCTAAACCGAATGGACCAGCAAAATGGATCTAATTGCAATTTGGCAATCATGCGATTCGACGATTAAGGCCTCAATCATTGGCGCTGGCGCAACCTGCGCAGCTGCATTCTTTGGGTTTAGTGCCGTCGTATTCCAAATCGGTGCACAAGGCCGCCAATCACGTAGGTCAATTATTGAGAATGAGCGACGTAAGCTAAAAGCGTCGATGTACGAGGATGCGGTTGCTGTTACTCGCGTGATGGCTGACGCCGCTATAGAACTAGCGAACGAAATTCGCGGGCTTGATATGCAACTGGCTGTTGCCAGCCTTGCAGCAGGTGTAGGTATGTCGTTCGACGTACCTACCGCACGATTCCCAGAAATTTTAGCCGCCTATGGTCGATTCTCGGACTCCACAATTAAATTAATATTTCTAGTTGAGAATCGTCGTGTAATCGACCCACGTTTGTTGATTTTCCGAGCAGCTTTGAACAGTGTATTGCATAATACAAATGCACTTATGTTTTCAGAATTCATGATGCACGTAATGCCAATTGTTCCTGTCGAAAACCCAAATGGAGGCACATTTCCATACGAACCTCCAAAGAAGGAAGATTTGCCGAAGATTAAGGAAATATTTTCGGCATTTATCGATAATGTTGAAGATTCAATAGCATATACAGACGATTTTTTAGTAGATTTGCAGAATTTACTTCTAAGCGACTTATTTGATAACAAAGTCGAGCACCGAGTTCCGCTTGATCCCGCAAAAAGAACGATAACTATCGAAAATTTTAAGGAAATTGAATCCTGGCTAAATTCTAATACCGCTTTCGGCAAAACGACTGCTGATATAGATTCCAACGTGGCCGCCAAATATAGATGATCTTTTTCATAATTCCGATTACAATTGACCAATCAATTTCAAATTTTACCGATAATTACTTCGGATAAAAATCTAAACAACACACCGTCGATAGTTGTTCTGGAAGTCGGGTGCAGGGCTCAGCCCTGCCCGCCGGAGGCCCTTCCCGCTTCCCCTAACTCACCCGAAACTCGGGCGTCAGCCCCAAGGCGCCGGCGAGGGTTTTCAGCCGCCGTGCCACGGCCTCGCCGTAGAGCGGGGCGTCGCGTTGGGCGAGGCTGAGCACGAGGGCGCTGCCGTCGCGCCAGAGGCGGCTGGCCACCAGCGGCTTGGCGGTGCCGCCGGTGAGGCGTTGGCCCAGCCGCAGCGCCATGCCCCAGCTGCGGGCGCGGGCGAGTTGCGCGGGGGTGGCGAGTGCGGCGAAGGAGGCGACTTGCGGCGCGGTCGGGCTGCCGCCGAAGCACGAGAAGAGTGCGGCGGCGAGCATGGCGCGTTCGGGGGCGGTGATCGCCACCCAGTTGCCGTGGAGCGCGAGCTCGAGGCCGCGTTCGGCGCGGAAATCGGGGTGGGCGCGCCAGGCGACGTCGCTGAGCAGGCTGGCGGCCCAGCGGATGCGGCGGTCGGCGAGGGTTTCGTCGGCTTCGAACAACCCGTCCATCCACGTCATCAGCAGGTCGCCGTGTTCGGGGAAGCGGCCCTGGCGTTCGCCTTCGTGGCGCGCGGCGGCGAGCAGCGGGTCCTCGCGTTGCTGGGCGGCGGGGAGTTGCGCGTAGAGCAGCCCTTCGCGCAGGCCATAGGCGCTGGCGACGACGCTGCTGCTGCCGAGTTTCTTGACGACGGCGCCGAGCAGCGTCGCGGCACCGGGCAGCGACGGGATGCGCGAGCTCGACATCGCGGGAATGTCGCGCAAAGATCGCGGATTGGTCTGCGCCAGCGAGCGCGCCAGCCGGTCGGGGGCGCCGGCGTCCATCGTATATTGGTGCACCACCGGCAACGGATAGTCGGTCAGGTGGATGTGCAGCTGCGTCAGCGCGCGCCAGGAACCGCCGACCATGTAGAACGGCTTGCCGCGCCCGGCCTGCGCCCAGCCGACGCGGTCGAGCGCCTTTTTGATGAACGGCACGAGCTGGCGCTGGCCGCGCTTGCGCACCGCATCGAGCCGCAGCGAGCCGATCGGCAGCGAGATCCACTCGTGCGCTTGGCCCCCCGACACGCGCACCAGCTCCAGACTACCGCCGCCGAGGTCGCCGATGACGCCATCGGCTTCGGGGATGCCGGCAATGACGCCTAAGGCTGCGGCGCGGGCTTCGGCCTCGCCGTCGATGATTTCGACTTCGAGGCCGCAATGTTCGCGGACCAGCCGGACGAATTCATCGGCGTTCGATGCCTCGCGCACCGCGGCGGTGGCGACGGTGCGCAGCGAGGTGACCGCCATGTCGTGCGCCAGCATTGCAAAGCGCGACAGCGCGGTCAGCGCGACGCCGATGGCGCCGGCATCGAGCTTGCCGTCAGTGGCGACGCCGCGGCCGAGACCGGCCATGACTTTCTCGTTGAAGATGACGGGGGGCACGCGCGACAGGCCCTGATAGACGACAAGCCGGATCGAGTTCGAGCCGATGTCGATGATGCCGGCCAGCCCGGCACGGGTCGGCGCCAGGCCCTCGATCAGATCGAGCTGCGGCACGAAATTGGTCGCCGGCAGGTTCGCCTCCACTCGCCCCGGCGCCGGCATGATTGCCCGGCGCCTGCGCGCCGCCGCCCCCGGCGTCGCGCGCTGACTGCATAGCGCGGTCGGTGGGTTAGCGCCAGCGGATGTGCGCCCTACCCGGCCTTCTCCCAGCCGCCGCCGCTTTCTTTCCAATAGGTAAGTTGGTGCCCGCCGCCGCCGAGCGCCTTCCACTGGCGCCGCGCCATTTGCAGTGCGGCGTTGTCGTTGCCGTCGAACAGCAGCAGCACGCGCGCAAAGTCATTGGCGCTGTCGGGCAGGCCGCCGCCGACGCACATCAGCACATCGGCGCCGTTGAGGTTGGTCGCTTCGGTGGCGAGCAGCACGGCCTGTTCGGCGGGTTCGTCGACGCTACCGTCTTCGCCGACGAGCGCGTGTGGCAGGAACGACGCAGGCGCATAACTCCACAGCGCGACGTCGAGCTTTTGCAGCACGGCGCGGTCATCGCCGATGAGCAGCACTCGGTGCCCCGCCGCGATCACCTTTTCGAGCAGCCGCGGCACGACGGCGTCGAGCTGCCGCGTCATCAGCTGGTAGAAGCCGTAGTTGCTCACTGGGTGGGCTTTTGTTCGCCTACGCTCACTTGCTCTCGTAGTTATCCGCAATGAAGCGGTCGAGCAGGCGCACGCCGTAGCCGGTGGCGCCCTTGTCCCACAGCGGGCCGGCGCTTGCCGCCCAGACCATACCGGCGATATCGAGGTGCGCCCATTTGACGCCGGGCTTGACGAAGCGCTGGATGAACTGCGCCGCGGTGATCGAGCCGCCTTCGCGCGGGCCGACGTTCTTGATGTCGGCGATCGGCGAGTCGATCAGCTTGTCGTAGGCGTCGCCGATCGGCATGCGCCACAATTTGTCGCCGCTGGCGTCACCGGCGGCGAGCAGCTTGGCGGCGAGGCCGTCGTCGTTGCTGAAGCAGCCGGCATATTCATGGCCGAGCGTGATGATTATGGCGCCGGTCAGCGTTGCCAGATCGACGACGACTTCGGGGTTGAAGGTTTCCTGCGCCCACCAGATCGCGTCGCAGAGCACGAGACGGCCTTCGGCATCGGTGTTGATGACTTCGATGGTCTGACCCGACATGCTGGTGACCACGTCGCCGGGGCGCTGGGCATTGCCGTCGGGCATGTTTTCAACGAGCCCGCAGACGCCGATGACGTGCGCCTTGGCACCACGTGCGGCGAGCGACGTCAGTGCGCCGGCGACGGCGGCCGCGCCGCCCATGTCCCACTTCATGTCTTCCATGCCGGCGGGCGGCTTGAGCGAAATGCCGCCGGTGTCGAAGGTCACGCCCTTGCCGACGAGCACGACGGGCTTGGCATTGGCATCACCGGTGCCGTTCCAGCGCAGCACCAGCATGCGCGGCGGCCGCACCGAGCCCTGCGACACGCCGAGCAGCGCGCCCATGCCGAGCTTCTTCATCGCCGGTTCGTCGAGCGTTTCGATGACGAGGCCGGCGGGCGCGAGACTCTTGACGCGCTCGACGAAGCTTTCGGGGTAGATGATGTTCGCCGGCTCGGTGACGAGCTCGCGCGCCACGCCGACGCCGCGCGCCAGGGCGGCGAGCGCGGTGTGTGCGGCGTCGGCACCAGCGGGGGCATTGACGACAGTCAGCGCCGCCAGCGTCGGCTTCTGGTTGGGCTTGAGCTTGGTGCGATACAGGTCATAGCGCCAGCTTCGCAGCGCACTGCCATGCGCCAACCGTGCAGCAGCTTCGTCGCGCGAGATGGCGATATCGTCGACGCCGTCGAAATCGACCGTCACGGCAGTTTCGCCGCTGGTCAGCAGCTTCGCGGCGAGCGCGCCGCCGATCTTTTCGAATGTGCCGGCATCGGCCTTGCCGGCGGGCCCGGTGCCGGCGACGATGACGCGCGATGCCGCCATGCCGGCGGGCGCGAGGATTTCGACGAGGCTGGCGACGTCACCTTCGAAGCGCGCGCTCTTGAGGGCGCGGACGATCTGCCCGCCGAGTTTGGTATCGAGCGCCTGCGCGGCGCGCGACAGCACCGCGTCCTTGGCAGCGAAAACGACGAGCGTGCCGGCGGGATCGGCAGCGGCAGTGGTCTGGAAGGCGATGTCCATCTGAAGTCTTTCCATTTGCAAGTTGCTGTCATCTAGCGTCGAGGGGCCGCCCCCGTAAAGCCTAGCTGCGTAAAGCCCGCGCCTTGCGGGCAGCGGTGGTGCGGCCTAAGACGCAGACCAGACTTCCCGCCGGAGTACCGCTTGCCCCCTCGCCTTGCCCGCAATGTTGCCGTGACGGCCCCGAAGCTGGCGGCGCTGGTGGCATCGCTGCTGGCCTCGGCGGCGATGGCGCAGGACTATGTGACGCCGTCGGCGGATGTCACGACGAACAACTACGACCCCGCCAAGCCTGCCGCCAAGCAGCCGGTGCCGCTGCCCGCCGCGCTCAAGCCCGGCGACACCATCGATTTCGCCGCCGACCAGATCGGCTATTCGGACAACGACCAGATCGTCACCGCGCAGGGCGCCGTGCACATCAGCCGCGACGGCTATGTGCTGACCGCCGATTCGGTGAGCTGGGACCGCACCACTGGGCAGATCATCGCGACGGGCAATGTCACCACGACTGACCCGAGCGGCAACCGCGTGTTTGGCGACCGCGTCGAGCTCACCGATTCGCTGCGTGACGGCGCGCTCGACAATATCTTGCTGGTGCTCGAAGGCGGCGGGCGGCTGGCGGCGCAATCGGGCGTGCGGATTTCGGGTAAGACGGTGATGAACCACGCGGTTTATTCGCCGTGTTCGGTGGTTGGCGCCGATGGCTGCGCCAAGGAGCCGTTATGGCAGGTGCGTGCCGTCAAGGTCACGCACGATCCGGTCAAACACCGCATCAGCTACAAGGACGCGACGCTCGATTTCTTCGGGCAGCCGGTGATGTTCCTGCCGACGATGTCGCACCCCGACGGCGTTGCGACCCGCGCCACCGGCCTGCTGGTGCCGATCCTGTCGTACAACGCCAACCTCGGCTTCGGGCTGGCGGTGCCGTATCTGTGGTCGATCGCGCCCGACAAGGATCTGACGATCACGCCGTGGATCTACACCGCGGTCAATCCGGCGTTGGGCTTCGAATACCGCCAATTGCTCGCGCAAGGGCCAGTACAGTTTTCGGGACTGATGACCTATGCGGCGCGGACGGTTCTGGCACCCGACAATGTGACGCGGCTTGAAACCGGCGAGCAGTTTCGCGGCTATTTCGCCGCCAACGGCCAATTCCAGCACAACGAAAACTGGCGCACGACATTTTCGGCGCGCTACGCCACCGACGACACCTTCACGCGGCGCTACGACATTTCGCTCGATGACACGCTGCGCTCGACGTTCAACGTCGAACGCTTCGGGTCGGACAGCTATCTGTCGATCCAGGGCTGGGCGTTCCAGGGCCTCGCGGTCGGAGACAGCTTCGGTGCCTCGCCGGTAGCACTGCCGCTGATCAACTATCTGTGGAACCCCGAGGAAACGATTCTCGGCGGCCATCTCGCGGTCAACGCCAACAGCCTCGTCATCACGCGCACCGACGGCACCGACATGCAGCGTGCGCTGGCCAGCGCGGTGTGGAACATCGACACGATTACCAAGGGCGGCCTGCGCATCGACGCGTTGGCGCAGATCCGCGGCGACGTCTACCACGCCAGCGAGACCGTGCTCGCCGACCTGCCGATCTATGCCGGTCGCGACGGCTGGCACACGCGTTTCCTGCCCGCCGCCGCGCTCGATTTCCGCTGGCCGCTGGCGGGGCCGGCATTCGGCGGCGTGCAGACGCTGACACCGCGCGTGCAGTTCGTCGCCAGCCCGACGGGGCGCAACACCAACATCCCCAACGAGGATGCGCGCTCGATCAACTTCAACACCGTCGACCTGTTCTCGATCAACCGCTTCCCCGGCTATGACCGCTGGGAGGGCGGCACGCGCGTCACCTACGGCGTCGAATACACGCTCGACCGGCCGCGGCTGGCACTGCGCACGCAGATCGGCCAGAGCTACCGCTTCGACACCAGCAACGAGTTCCTGCCGCCGGGCACCGGCCTGTCGGGCAAGGTGTCGGACATTGTCACGCGCACCACGCTGCAAGTCGGCAAGCTGCTCGAAATAACCCAGAGCCTGCGCTTTGACCCCAACAGCTTTGCCGCGCGCGCCAACGAAATCGACATCGCGGTCGGCAACAGCCAGACCTATGCGACGGTCGCCTACGTCAAGCTCAACCGCAACATCCCGATCGAGGACCTTGCCGACCGCGAGGAATTGCGCGTCGGCGGCCGCGTGGTGTTTGCCAAATACTGGTCGATCTTCGCGTCGAGTATCGTCGATCTGACGTCGACATCCGAAGACCCGACGACGACCAATGATGGCTTCTCGCCGGTGCGCCACCGGATCGGCGTGGCCTATGAGGATGAATGTTTCCGCATCGGCTTCAGCTGGCGCCACGACTATACGTTCGACCGCGACTACCGGCCGGGCAACACCTATTTGTTCACCGTAGCGCTCAAAAACCTCGGCCCGTCACCCAAGGTTCAGTAACCCACCGGTAAACGGTCCAGCTAAGCGCTTTCAGTTAGCGGCGTGACGCTGTAGAGGATGCGCCGGAAGGCGTTGGGGAAGCGCCGGTCGACGCATGGCAATGGGGCCGCGGCGGACGGAACCTCGATGGAACTGCTTTCGGGAGAATTGAATGCTTTCGCGTTTTCGTCTGGTTCTTGCGGCAGCGTTGCTTGGCGCCGGCATGTCGGCCATGCCCGTGCTGGCGCAGCAGGGCCCGGGCCAGGAGGATATGGGCTTCGACAGCCCCGAACTGCGCGTGCTCGGCCAGGCCGATCCGTCGGTGCGCAAGGCGACCGTCATCGTCAACGGAGACATCATCACCGACACCGATGTCGAACAGCGGCTCAATCTGGTGATCGCCGCCAATGGTGCGCAGATTTCGCCCGATGAACGCAACAAGCTGCGGCTGCAGGTGCTGCGCAACCTGATCGATGAAAAGCTCGAAATCCAGGAAGCCGCGAGCAACGAAATCCGCATCAGCGACGCCGAAGTTGAAAAAGCCTTCCAGCGCGTTGCCGCCAACTTCAAGCAGACGCCTGAACAGTTCAGCGCCTTTCTGGTGCAGAACGGTGCCTCGGCGGCATCGATCAAGGCGCAGATTCGCGGCGAAATGGCATGGTCGCGGCTGCTGCGCCGCAAGGTCGAACCCACTGTCACCGTCGGCGACGAGGAGGTTCAGGCGCTGCTCGACAAGCTCAACGCCGCCAAGGGCACCGAAGAATATCGCGTTGGCGAAATCTTCCTGAGCGCCACCCCCGAAAACCAGGCGCGCGTCATGGCCGACGCGCAGCGCATCGTCCAGCAGATCCGCGGCGGCGCGTCGTTCGTCGCCTATGCCCGGCAGTTCTCCGAAGCTTCGACCGCCGGTGTCGGCGGCGAGCTTGGCTGGGTCCGCGCCGGACAACTCAATGATGCCGTCGGGCCGGTCGTCACGGCGTTGCAGCCCGCCACCATCAGCGACCCGATCGTGGTGCCGGGCGGCATCGCCATTATGGCGCTGATCGAAAAGCGCCAGGTGCTCGCCGCTGATCCGGCAAACGCCGTTCTCAGCCTCAAGCAGATGGCCATCCAGTTCAAGCCGGGCATTACCGAGCCCGAAGCCAAGGCGGTGGTCGCCAATTTCCAGAAGGTCACGCAGGACATGGGCGGCTGCGGCCGTGTCGAAACCGTGGCAAAGGAAATCGGCGCCACAGTCGCGATCAACGACGCCATCCGCATCAAGGACTTGCCGCCAGCGCTGCAGGAAATGATGAAGACGCTGTCGGTCGGCCAGGCGACGCCGCCGTTCGGCTCGGCCAAGGACGGCGTCCGCGTGCTGGTGCTGTGCGGCCGCGACGACGCCGGGGTCAAGGCGCAGTCGGCATCGTTCGACGAAGTTTATGCGCAGCTCAACGAGGAACGCGTCAACATGCGCGCCCGCCGCTACCTGCGCGACCTGCGTCGCGACGCGGTGATCGACTATCGCTAGGCGCGACTGATGGACGCGCTCGCGGTTGCGCTTGGCGATCCCGCCGGCATCGGGCCCGAAATCATCGCGCTGGCGTGGGCACAGCGCCGCGAAGCCGGGCTGCCGCCGTTCTTCGCGATCGGCGACAAGCGCTCGCTGCGCGCCGTGTGGGACGGGCCGATTTCCATCGTATCGGGTCCGGACGAAGCAGTGCGCGCGTTCGACGAAGGTCTGCCGCTGATCCAGGTCGACGACCCCGGCGAAATCGTCCCCGGCGAGCCCAACCTCGCCGGCGCGCGCTGCGCGCTCGACAGCCTCGAAATCGCCGTCGGCTTGACGCGCGCCGGCAGCGCGCGCGCCGTGGTCACCGGCCCGGTGTCGAAGGCGCAGCTCTATGCCATCGGCTTCACCCACCCCGGCCAGACCGAATTCATCGCCGAACGCTGCGGCATGGCGGCAGGCAACACCGTGATGATGCTGGCCGGGCCGTCGCTGCGCACCGTGCCGATCACCATCCACACGCCTTTGTCCGAAGTCGCCAGCCAACTCACCACCGAGCTCATCGTGTCGCGCGCGCGCGTCGCCGCTCGCGGGTTGCAGCGTGATTTCGGTATCGCCGCACCGCGCCTCGCCGTCGCAGGGCTCAACCCGCACGCCGGCGAAGGCGGCACGCTGGGGCGCGAGGAAATCGACATTATCGCCCCCGCCATCGAGGCGCTGCGCGCCGAAGACATCGACGCGTTCGGGCCGCTGGCGGCCGACACGATGTTCCATGCGGCAGCCCGCGAGCGCTATGACGCTGCCATCTGCATGTATCACGATCAGGCACTCATCCCGTTGAAAACGCTGCATTTCGATGCCGGCGTCAACGTTACACTGGGGTTGCCGATCATCCGCACCTCGCCCGACCATGGCACCGCATTCGATATCGCCGGCAAGCGGCTGGCGCGCCCCGACGCCATCATCGCGGCAATCCGGATGGCGGGCGAATGCGCCGCACGCCGCATCGCGTGACCGACGCGCTGCTGAGCCTGCCGCCGCTGCGCGAGGTCATCGCGCGCCACGGCCTCGCCGCGAAAAAATCGCTCGGCCAGAACTTCCTGCTCGATGGCAATCTGCTCGACCGTATCGCCCGCGTACCCGGTCCGCTGGCCGGCGCCAGCGTCTATGAAGTCGGCCCCGGCCCCGGCGGGCTGACGCGCGCACTGCTGCGCGCCGGCGCCAATGTCGTGGCGGTCGAACGCGATGACCGCGCATTGCCGGCACTCGCCGAACTCGGCGCCCTGGCACCGGGCCGCTTGCAGGTCGTCGGCGGCGATGCGCTCGACTATGACCCGCGCGGCACCCTGCCCGGCCCGCTGCATATAGTCGCTAACCTGCCCTACAATATCGGCACCGCGCTGCTGGTGCGCTGGCTGACCATCGAACCCTGGCCGCCCTGGTGGGCCAGCCTGACGCTGATGTTCCAGAAGGAAGTCGCGCAGCGCATCGTCGCCGCCGCCGGCTCTGACGCCTATGGCCGGCTGTCGGTGCTGGCGCAGTTCCGCAGCCGCCCGCGCATTGCGTTCGACCTGCCCGCCAAGGCGTTCACGCCGCCGCCCAAGGTCGCCTCCGCCGTCGTCCACATCGTGCCCATGGACCCGGTGCTCGACGTGCCGATGGCACGCATTGAAGCCGTCACCGCCGCCGCGTTCGGCCAGCGCCGCAAGATGCTGCGCGCCAGCCTCAAGACATTGAACGGTGGTATCGAGGCGCTGCAACGCACCGGTATCGACCCCGAACGCCGCGCCGAGACGTTGACGGTGGCGGAGTTCGCGGCGTTGGCGGCGGAGCTTTAAGGGCCTCCGGCGGGCAGGGCCTTAGGCCCTGCACCCATTTGTTGGCGCTCTTCAATCGGGTGCAGGGCCTAGGCCCTGCCCGCCGGAGGCTCTTAGTTCTTCGCGGCCGCCGGCTTCGCCGGCTCAGCACTCGCCGTCACCGGCGCCTTGGCGGCCTTCGCTGCGGCCTCGGTCATTGCCGTCTGCAGCCGCGTTGCGGCAGCGCAGTCGGTCTTGCACAGCGTCTTGATACGCTGGAGATTGACGTTGGCGCGGGCGTTGGCGCCGCGGGCGACGAGCGCGAGGCCCTGGCCTTCCAATGCGGCGATGTCGTTGGGGTCGAGCTGCAGCGCGTCGCCCCAATAGCGCACGGCCTTGCCGGTCAGGCCTTGCGCTTCATAGGCGCGCGCGATGCCGATGTAGGCGTTGGCGTTCGCCGGATCGACCGCAAGCGCGGTTTCGAAGGCATCGATGGCGGCGGTCGGCTGGCCCTTGGCGAGCGCGGCCTGGCCCTTGGCTTCGAAGCTTTGCGACAGGGCCGACACCGGCTTGCCGGAAACCCCGGTGCTGGTCGCCGCACTGGCGCCCATCGCCGACGTCAGCAACACAGCCACGAACAGATTACGAAACATCATCGGGCAAATCCCAAACTATACTGGCGCGAAAGCTATCAGAGCCGCGTCAGTCTTGCGACAAAAAAGCCGTCGCAGCCATGGCGGTGCGGCGTCACGACCGCCGACGTTACCGGCTTCGGATCCGTGGCGATGCGGAATTCCGCCGGCTCCCAACCGTCATTCATGCTGAGGAAGCGCTTGATCTGCGCCTCGCCCTCGTCGGGCAGCAGCGAGCACACGACATAGACCAAGGTGCCGCCGGGCTTGACGCACGCCGCACCGATGTCGAGCAGCCGCCGCTGTTCGGCAATCAGCCGGTCGAGCCGCTGCGGCGTCAGCCGCCAGCGCGCTTCGGGGTTGCGCCGCCACGTCCCCGTCCCCGAGCACGGCGCATCGATCAGCACCAGATCGACACCACCGGTCAGGTCGGCGAGTGCCGCAGCTTCCTTGCCCGGGTTGAGCAGGCGGCGCTCAGCAATCGTCACCCCGGCCCGCGCGACGCGCAGCGCCAGCCGGTCGAGCCGGCCGCGGTCGGTATCGGTCGCAATCAGCCGACCGGTGTTGGCCATGTCGGCGGCGAGCGCCAGTGTCTTGCCGCCCGCCCCCGCGCACAGGTCGAGCACTGTGGTGCCGGGCTGCGCCGCGCACGCCAGCGCGGTGAGCTGGCTGCCTTCGTCCTGGACCTCGATCAGCCCGTCGTTGAACGCCGGATGCGATTCGACCGCCATCGCGCCGCTGGTCCGCAATCCGTCGCGGGCATAGCGGCAGGCGCTGACGCCCTCGATTTCGGCCAGCATCGCGTCGCGTGTCGTACGCAGGATATTGACGCGCAGATCGAGCGGCGCGCGTTCGAGCAGTGCACGTACTTCCTGCGGCGTTGAGCTGCCGAAGCGCGCGCGCAACCGCGACAGCAACCATTCGGGCGCCAGGCTGCTGTCGGCAGCATCCTCGTCCTCGTCGAGCGCGCGCGGCGAATGGCTCGCGTCGGTACCGAATTCGAGCAGCAGATCGGGCGCATGCGCGCTCGCGTAGCCGATCATCGCCGCACGACCCGACCGCGGGCAGGTGCCGATCGAGCGGATGACCTCGTAAATCAGCTCGCGCACCGCACGACGGTCCTTCGACCCGGCATAGCGCCGCGTGCTGAAATAGCGCGCGATCAACGTGTCGGCTGCAGCGCCACCGTCACGTGCGGCAGTGGCAATCTGGTCGAGGCAGTCGATGGCGGCCTGGATGCGGGCGGCTGGGGTCATGGCATTGTCGATTCAGAATAGGGGGAGAAAGTGCCTCCGGCGGGCAGGCCTGAGGCCTGCACCCGACTATTGGCCGGGTGCATCATGGGCCGAGGTGGCGGTATGCGGCGCCGACCCAATAATTGGGTGCAGGCCTCAGGCCTGCCCGCCGGAGGCCCTTTAGTCTTAGCGCGTCGGATAATTCGGCGCCTCGCGGGTGATCGTCACGTCATGGACATGGCTTTCGCTGAGGCCCGCGTTGGTGATCTGGATGAACTGCGCGCGCTTCTGGAAATCGGCGATCGTGGCCGAGCCGGTGTAGCCCATCGCTGCCTTGACGCCGCCGACGAGCTGGTGGAGCACGTCCTTCGCCGGGCCCTTGTACGGCACTTGGCCCTCGATGCCTTCGGGGACGAGCTTGAGCTGGTCCTTGATGTCCTGCTGGAAATAGCGGTCGGCCGAGCCGCGCGCCATCGCGCTGACCGAGCCCATGCCGCGGTAGGATTTGTAGGTCCGGCCCTGATACAGGAAGGTCTCGCCCGGGGCTTCTTCGGTGCCGGCGAGCAGGCTGCCGATCATGACGGCGGCAGCACCCGCGGCGAGGGCCTTGGCGATGTCGCCGCTGGTCCGCAAGCCCCCATCGGCGATGACCGGAATGCCGAGCTTGGCGGCGGCTTCGGCGGTATCCATGATCGCCGTCAGCTGCGGCACGCCGACGCCGGCGACGACACGCGTCGTGCAGATCGACCCCGGGCCGATGCCGACCTTGATACCGTCGGCGCCGGCGCCGATCAGCGCGCGGGCGGCTTCGGCGGTGGCGACGTTACCGGCGATGATCTGCACCGAGTTCGAGATGCGGCGGACGCGCTCGACGGCTTCGGAAACGCGCACCGAATGGCCGTGCGCGGTATCGATGATGATCAGGTCGCAGTCGGCGTCGAGCAGCGCTTCGGTACGTTCATAGCCAAGGTCGCCGACGGTGGTCGCAGCAGCGACGCGCAGGCGGCCGGTACTGTCCTTGGTCGAATTGGGATAGGTGACGGCGCGCTCGAAATCCTTGACGGTGATCAGACCGATGCAGCGATAGTCGTCATCGACAACGATCAGCTTTTCGATTCGGTGCGCGTGCAGCAGGCGGCGCGCTTCTTCCTGGCTGACGCCGGCGCGCACGGTGACGAGGTTATCGTGCGTCATCAACTCGCTGACCGGCTGGTCGGGGTTTTCGGCAAAGCGCACGTCGCGGTTGGTGATGATGCCCACCAGCTTGCCGGCCTGCCCGTTGGCGGCGGCGTCAAGCACCGGAATGCCTGAAATACGGTGATGAGCCATCAGCGCCAGCGCCTCGCCGAGTGTCTGGTTGCTCAGCATCGTCACCGGATTGACGACCATGCCGCTTTCGAAGCGCTTGACCTGACGCACCGCATGCGCCTGTTCGTCGACCGTCAAGTTGCGGTGCAGGACGCCGATGCCGCCGGCCTGTGCCATGACAATCGCCATGTCGGCTTCGGTCACGGTGTCCATCGCCGATGACAGCACCGGAATGTTGAGCTTGATGTCGCGCGTGATGCGCGTCGATGTGTCGGCCTCGCTAGGCAGGATACGCGATTCGGCAGGCACCAGCAGCACGTCGTCGAAGGTCAGGCCAAGCCGGATATCCATGGGTCTTACGTGCCTCCTATGGGCACCTTCGGGAACCGAGTCCTTGGATGCACCGGGATCAAAAACCGAAAGCGGGTCGCGCTCTATACGGAATGCCGCGCCGAAAAGCTACTGGTCAAAAAGCAACGGGCGGCACCATTGCTGGGACCGCCCGCAACTTTAGCAGCTTGTGGCTCAGGCCTTCTTGCTGAGCCAGATCAGCCAATACTGCGCGAGCGTCTTGCGTGCGCCAGGGCCGGCGACGGCCTTGAACGCGGCTTCGGCGCCGGCCTTGTCGCCCGACTTCGCCAGCACCATGCCGAGGCGCAGGTTGGCGGTATCGGCGTCGATGCCGCCCTTGCTCAGCGCCAGCTTGTACATCGCGGCAGCGTCGGCGTACTGGCCGTAACCGTACATCGCGTCGCCGGTCGACAGTGCGAGCTTGCCGTTGGCGGCCTTGGCGGCATCCTTGGCGAGACCCGGCAGGCTGGCCTTGTCGGCAGCGATCTTCGGCGTCACGACGCCCGACAGTTCCTTGACGAACGGCTTGCTGGTCGAAAGCATGCCCTTGGCAACGCCCTCGTCGAGCGCCGTCTTGGCTTCGCCGGGCAGGCCGCGGTTCGAAGCGGTTTCGGCGTATTCAGCATAGTCGCGTTCGCCGTTGAGCGCGCCGACCGTCGCCATCAGGCGCAGCGTATCGAGGCTCGCCTGGTCATCGAGGTTGGCGCCGTCACGGAAGATGGTGAGCGCATCGCGCCAGTTGACCGGGTTCGGATAGGCCGCAACCAGTGCCATCGCGGCCGGCTGGATATCGGCAGTCAGCTTGGCGTCATAGGCAATCGCCAGGCGGCGGCGATAGACCGTCTCCGGCGCCACGGTGCCATTGGCCTTGGCGGTATCGATGACCTTGCCGAGCATCGCCACAGCCTTCACCGGCTGCTTCTGGCGCTGGTAAAGTTCGGCGAGCGCGATCATCGGCTCGGTATCGGCAGGGTTGAGCGCCGCGAGCTTTTCGAAGTCCGACGTCGCGGTCGCATAGTCATTGTGCTGCAGCGCCAGCGCGCCGAGGTTGCGGTAGAACTTCGCCTGGTCTTCGGGCGGCACCAAGCCCGACGACAATGCGCCGCGCAGCGCCTGTTCGAGCAACGTGTTGTCCTTGGTCGCGATCGCGATATTAATCTTGACGGCGTTGATCATGTAGACTTCGTCAGGCGTCAGCGACGGCAGCGCCGCAGCTTCATTGGCCTTGGCGAGCGCACCGGCATTGTCACCGGCAGCCGACAGCTTCTGCGATTCGGCGAGCGCCTGCTGCACCGGCTTCGAAAGCTTGTACTTCGGTGCCGCGGGCTTGTCGGCGGCCTGTGCGGGCGCGGCCACGCCGACAACCACGCCGGTTGTCGCGAGCAGTGCCGAAATCGCCAAAGTCTTGAACGCTTTCGTCGTGAACGTCTTCATCGCATGAAACTCCCCAAAATGCCGCCTGACAGCGGGCGCTGTCTGCGTTTCAACATGTGTTTGCGCTAGCCCCGAGCGGCGTGCAGGTCAATCGGCTATGGCGATTTGATTAGTACCGCGCGGGTGAATGGCGATTGAACCGGCAACCGGCCATATCGCAAAAAAGCAAAAAGGGCCGGACGCTTGTGCGCCCGGCCCTTCATGTTCGATTCGATGTAAGAAGCTTACTTCTTCATCGCGTCGGCAGCGGCCTTGACCTTGTCCGCACCGTCGCTGACGGCACCGGCAGCAGCCGAAGTCGCATCGGCAGCAGCGGTCGTCGAAGCGGCAGCAGCAGCATCAGCAGCGACAGCAGCGTCGGTCGTGGCGACAGCAGCAGCGTCGGTTGCTGCAGCAGCAGCATCGGTCGCAACAGTGGCGTCAGCGGCCGGAGCGGCTGCGGCGTCAGCGGCAGGTGCTTCGGTCGTGGTTGCAGCGGTGTCAGCGGCCTTTTCGCCGCAAGCTGCGAGCAAACCCAGGCTGGCGACTGCCACCAGCGTCATTGCCGTCTTCATGTGTGTTTCTCCTTAGACATTGATGCGTGTGACACGCGAGCGCCCCCATATACATTTCAGACACGGATGCGAAGCGTTTATGCATCATCATTTCGTGCTGTGCAACAGGAGAGAAGATCATGCCACAAGTCACCGCCAGGACGCAAATCGTGCGTGTGCTGATTGCCGCATCTCTGTTGCTTGGCAGCGTCTACCCGCTGATTGAACCGCAACTCGCACCGGTGCCGGGCGTGGTGCTCAAGGGGCTGTGCATCGGGTTGTTGGCGCTGGTGGCGCTGCTGTGGGCGCGCAGCACCGATGGCTGGCTGCTTGCCGGCGTCATGGCGGCGGGGACGGCAGGCGACGTGCTGCTCGGTATGCCCGGCCGCTTCGAAGTTGGCGCGGCGGCATTCGGTGTCGGGCACATCCTCGCGATCACGCTCTATCTGCGCAATCGCCGGCGCCCGCTCGATGCACTGACGCTGGCCATCGTCGCGGCGTTGCTGGTCGCCGGCGTGGCGTTGCCGCGGATGCTCGTCGCCGGCAACACCGGGCTGGCGGTCTATGCGCTGCTGCTCACCGGCATGACCGCCGCAGCATTTGCCAGCCGCTTCGACCGCCGCGTGCCGCTCGGCGCGCTGATGTTCCTCGTCTCCGACGCGCTGATTGCGGTGCGCCTGCAGCACCCGGGGTCAGGTCCGGCGCTCGGCTTGGCCGTCTGGTGGCTCTATTACTTCGGCCAGTTCCTGATCTTCTGGTTTGTCGCCGGGGCTATTCGGTCGGGTCCGGCGCGCTGACGTCACCTGCGTCACCGTCGATCACCGTGCCTTCGATCACCGTGCCTTCGATCACCGTGCCGTCGTCCGCCGCGTCATCTTCCGACTCGTCATCGGTGATCTTCGCGGCCGACACGACATGCTCCTCGTCAGCGACGGTGAACAGTTTCACGCCCTGCGCGCCGCGTCCCATGATGCGGATCTGGTCGCAGCGGATACGGATCAGCTTGCCCTGGTCGGTGACGAGCATCAGCTGGTCGGCATCGGTCGCCGGGAAGCTCGCGACCACTGGCCCGTTGCGTTCCGAATCGGCGATGTTGGCGATGCCCTGCCCGCCGCGGCCCGACTGGCGATATTCATAGGCGCTCGACCGCTTGCCGAAACCGTTGGCGGTGATGGTCAGGATGAACTCCTCGGCGGCGGCAAACTGCGCCTGGCGCGTTTCGGAGAGCACTCGCTCGCCTTCGCCTTCCTTCCACGCAGCGGCCTTGAGATAGTCCTCGCGCTCCTGCGGTGTCGCCTCGAAACGCTTCAGAATCGACATCGAAATAACTTCGTCGCCTTTACCCAGCGTCATGCCGCGGACGCCCGTCGAGGTCCGGCTCTGGAACTCGCGCACGTCATCGACGGCAAAGCGGATCGCCTTGCGGCTGCGCGCCGCGAGGAACACGTCATCGCCTTCCTCGCACAGCGCAACGGCAATCAGCCGGTCGTCGTCGCCTTCCTCGAAGCGGATTGCCAGCTTGCCGTTCGACTGGATGTTGGTGAAGGCATCCATCGAGTTGCGTCGCACCGAGCCATGCGCGGTAGCGAACATGACGTGCAGACGGCCCCATTCGGACTCATCCTCGGGCAGCGGCAATACCGTGGTGATGGTTTCATCATCCGCCAGCGGCAACAGCTGCTTCATGAAGCGGCCCTTGGCCTGCGGACTGCTCAGCGGCAGCTTCCAGACCTTGAGCCGGTAAACCTTGCCGGCGCTCGAGAAGAACAGCACCGGCGTGTGCGTCATCGCCACGAACAAGTTCGTGACGACGTCTTCGTCCTTGGTCGACATGCCCGACCGGCCTTTGCCGCCGCGGTGCTGCGCGCGATATTCGGACAGCGCGACGCGCTTGATGTAGCCCGTCATGGTGACGGTGACGACCATCTCCTCGCGCGCGATCAAGTCTTCGTCGTCGATGTCGTCGCCGGCAACGACGATTTCGGTGCGGCGCTTGGTGGCGAACTGGTCGCTGACGGCCTCCAGCTCAGCGCGCAGCACGGCATACAGCCGCGCGCGGTCGCCGAGAATGTCGAGCAGGTCGGCAATCTGCGCTGCCAGTTCCTTGAGCTCGTCGGAGATTTCCTCGCGGCCCAGCGCGGTCAGCTTCTGCAGGCGCAGGTCGAGTATCGCGCGGACCTGCAGCTCGCTCAGCCGGTAGGTGTCGGCGTAATCGGCGTCACCGATCGCCAGCGTCGCGGTCGCGTCGACCAGCCCGAGATACGGCCGGATTTCGCCCATCGGCCAGTCGCGCGCCATCAGCGCTTCGCGCGCAATGACCGGTGTCGCCGAGGCGCGGATCATCGCCACGACTTCGTCGAGGTTGGCGACGGCAATCATCAGCCCGAGCAGGATGTGGGCGCGCTCGCGGGCCTTGCCGAGCTCGAACTTCGAGCGCCGGGTGATGACTTCTTCGCGGAACTTGATGAACGCCTCGATGACGTCTTTCAGGTTGAGCAATTCGGGGCGGCCGCCACGGATCGCCAGCATGTTGATCGCGAACGATGATTGCGCCGGCGTGTGGCGATAGATCTGGTTGAGCACGACGTCGGACACCGCATCGCGCTTCAGGTCGAGCACCACGCGCACGCCTTCGCGGCTCGATTCGTCGCGGATGTCGCTGACACCTTCGATGCGCTTATCCTTGACGGCTTCCGCCAGCTTTTCGACGAGGCTGTTCTTGCCGAGCTGATACGGAATTTCGGTAAGCACGATCGAGCGCCGGTCGCCGCGGCCCTCCTCGACGATGGCGCGGGCGCGCATGATGATGCTGCCGCGGCCGGTGTGATAGGCGCTGCGCAAGCCTGTGGTGCCGACCAGAATCGCGCCGGTGGGGAAGTCGGGCGCCGGCAAATGCACCATCAACTCGTCGATGGTGATCGCCGGATTGTCGAGATAGGCGCGGCAGGCGTCGATGACTTCGCCAAGATTGTGCGGCGGGATATTGGTCGCCATGCCGACCGCGATACCGCCGGCGCCGTTCACCAGCAGGTTGGGATAGCGCGCCGGCAATACCGAGGGTTCGGATTCGGAACCGTCATAGTTGTCGATGAAATCGACGGTATCCTTGTCGATGTCGTCGAGCAGCTCGTTCGCCGCTTTCGCCAGCCGCGCTTCGGTGTAGCGCATGGCGGCAGCCTTGTCGGGATCCATCGAGCCGAAGTTGCCCTGGCCGTCGATCAGCGGCAGCCGCATCGACCAATCCTGAGCCATGCGGACCAGCGCTTCGTAGATCGAGCTGTCGCCGTGCGGGTGGTATTTACCCATGACTTCGCCGACGATGCGCGCCGATTTGCGGTAGGGCTTACCGGCGACGAAGCCGCTTTCATGCGCGCCCCACAGGATGCGGCGGTGCACCGGCTTCAGCCCGTCGCGGACATCGGGGAGCGCGCGTGCGACAATGACGCTCATCGCATAGTCGAGGAAGCTGACACGCATTTCCTTGACGATCGAGACCGGCTTGATGTCGGGCTCGCCCGGAAGCTGCGATGTCGTTGAATCCATGAGACTATTTAACCTTGACGTTCAGGCAGATATCGAACCTCCGCTTCTAGGGGGTTTGCCCGCAAAACGCCAGTTTTTCCGCGCTTTTGCCGCACAAAACCGGGGCCGGACGGAACCTCGCGGCCAGGATTGCGTTGAAACGGTCATCGACAACGCAACCAGCGAGGAAATTTTATGGGCAAGGGCCTGATCTTGTGGATGCTCGGGGTTCCGGGGATCATCGTCATCGGCTTGCTGGTGTTTCACGTCATCTAGGCCTTAGCGCCAGCGCTTGCCTTAACCGTATTATTTATGCAATACACCTGCCGGCAACAACAGGTGGCAAACGGTTCATGGCGCTTCTTTCGCTCGACAATGTTTCGAAATCCTACGGCCGCAAGGCGGTTCTAAACGGCGTCTCCCTGACCTTCCCGGTAGGTCTGACGCTGCTCGTCGGGCCGAGCGGCGCGGGCAAATCGACGCTGCTGCGGCTGCTCGCCACCGCCGAACGCCCTGACCACGGCGCCATCGCTTGGGACGGCGCCGCACTGCCTGCCGCGCGTGCGACGTTGCGCGCGACGCTCGGCTATGCCCCGCAGGCGGTCGACTTGCCCGAAGACCTGACCGCACGCGAATTCGCACGCCACATGGCGAGCCTCAAGGGCCTCGACCTCGGCACCGCCGATGCACAGTTCCTCGGGCTTGCCGATGCCGTCGGGCTGCACGCCGACGTCAATGGCCGCATCGCCAGCTACTCGGGCGGCATGCGGCGGCGGCTGGTCTTCGTGCAGGCGCTGCTCGGCCAACCGCAACTGCTGGCGCTCGACGAACCGACCGCCGAACTCGACGGCGAAACCGCGCGCAAGCTCGGCGCGCTGATCGTCGACCGCGCCCGCGAGGCGGTGGTCGTCATGACCACACATCTGTCCGACGAGCTGGCGCCGCACGCGGTGCAGGTGCTGCGCGTCGACGGCGGCCAGGTGCTGCCGGCATGAGTGCAACAGCCGTCGCGCAGTCATCGCTGCTCACATCGCTCAAGCGCTATTCGCGCAGCTGGGGGCTGTGGCTGCTGCTGCTCGTCGGCCCGGTTGGCGCGCGGTTCTTTGTCGGGCGCGATGACGGCTCGTCGGTCACCATCGCTGTCGGCAACCACCTGCCGGTGCTCACGTCGGCGATGCTCGGCGTGTCGCTGGGCATCGTCGTCTCGACGCTGCTGCTGCCGGTGGCGTTCCTCTACCTGCGCGCCAACACAACGCGCCGCCAGCCATGGCAGATCGAGGAGGTCAGCCCGGCATCGCGCGTCGCCATCACGCTCGGTCGCTTCGGCGCCGATGTGCTGGTGCTGTTCGGCGTGCTCGCCGCGCTCAACCTCGGCGGCTGGCTGCTCGGCTGGCTGGTCATCACCGTCGAGCCGGTCAGTTTGTGGCAAATCAGCTTCGCGTTGTGGCTCGTCGCCGCGCCCGCAGTCATGGGGCTCGCCGCCATTCGCCAGCTGTTCGACGCAATGCCGTGGACGCGCCGCGCGCTCGGCGACTTTATCTATCTGTGGGTCTGGCTCGCGTCGATCGCCGTGCCCGCCGCCGCGCAGCATATGGCGCCAAGCTTTGCCGCCAACATGTACGATTTCGCCGGCTTTGTCCGGCCTTTGGTCTATGGCGCCCCCGCCGGCAGCGACGACTTTGCCGTCGGCGGTGTCGATGCACTGCCCGGCCGCGTATCGCTCGATGTCATGGCCGGGTTGCTGTCGCCGGGCTACATCCCGTCGCGGCTGGCCTGGGCGGCGATTGCCGTCGCGCTCGCCGCGTTCGCCGGGCTCATCTACCGCCCGCACCGCCCCGCCAAGCGGCGCTGGTACGCGGCGCTCGCCGACCGGGTGACCGCGCAGCCTGCGCCGCCACCCGCCAACCCCAACGCACAGCCCGCCGGCGCTGCCCGCGTCCCATTGCTCGGGCTGCTGCGCGCGGAATTCACCCTCATCGGTGGCGGCCGGCTGCTGTTACTTCTCGCGCTCGGCGCCAGCATCGCCGGGCTGGCTGCCGACTATCGCCATGTCGGCAGCGCCACCGCCAATCTGTGGCTGATCTTCGCGCTCACCGCGCACGCCGGCCGCACCGAGCCCAAGGGCCTACGCGCGCTGACCATGACCACCGCGCTCTCGCCGACACTGCGCCGTGCTGCCTTCGTCACGGCGGGACTGGTCTGGGCGCTGGCGATGGCGCTACCAGGCGCACTGTGGAACGCCGATGCCGCGCGGCTGCCGCTGGCGCTCGCCACCGGTGCTGTCGTCGCGCTGGTCAGCATGGCGCTGTCGGCCGTTTCGGGCAGCGGCTTTGCCGCACGCATGCTGCTGCTCATCGTCTGGTACGGCTATCTGTCGACCTAGACGACCTGCGACCGCCGTGCCAGAAATAGGGCGATTCGACAGGATTGCGCATGGCCAAATTCCCCGACGACATCTTCACCGAGCCCGAGGACGTCGACCCCGACACGCTCGCCAACCTCGGTCCCTTGCTGCCGCTTGCCGGCGTCTGGGAAGGTACGTTCGGCGTCGATCTCGCGCCCAAGGCAGACGGCCCAGAACGCCGCACCTTCATCGAACGCGCAGAGTTCCAGCCCATTGATCCGCAAGCCAATGGCCCGCAGCTGCTCTACGGCCTGCGCTACCACATCCACATCACCACGCTGGAAGAAGACATCACCTTCCACGACCAGATCGGCTATTGGTCGTACGAACCTGCCACCGGCCTGATCCTGCAATCGCTGACCATCCCGCGTGGCCAATCGGTGCTCGCCAAGGGCACCGCCAATCCCGGCGACCGCGTCCTCAAGGTCAGCGCCCAACGCGGCAGCACCGAAAATGGCATCGTCTCGACGGCTTTCCTCGAACACGCGTTCCGCACCGATGCCTACGATCTCGAAATCCTCTTCAACGATGCCGACAGCTACAGCTACGTCAGCGACACCACGCTGATCGTCCGCGGCAACAAAGAACCGTTCCTGCACCGCGACACCAACACGCTGAGGCGCATCGCGCCGCCGAAGCCCAATCCGTTGTTCGAGATTGTTTCGAAGCGGAAAAGGGCCTCCGGCGGGCAGGCCTGAGGCCTGCACCCGATTGTTGGGGCGTGCCCTAGTCCATTGGGTGCAGGGGCAAGCCCCTGCCCGCCGGAGGCTCTGCTGCTTTACGCCGCCGCGCGCAGCGCATACATCGCCCCCATGGAAAACACCGTTCACATCATCGGCGGCGGCCTCGCCGGATCCGAAGCCGCGTGGCAGCTGGCGCGTGCCGGCGTCTCGGTCGTGTTGCACGAAATGCGCGGCGTGCAGGGCACCGACGCGCACCACACCGACGCGCTGGCCGAACTGGTGTGCTCTAACAGTTTCCGGTCGGACGATCCCGAACACAATGCCGTCGGGCTGATCCACGCCGAAATGCGCCGGATGGAGTCGCTGATCATGCGCTGCGCCGACGGTGCGCGCGTGCCGGCGGGGTCGGCGCTCGCCGTTGACCGCGATGCCTTTGCCGATGCCGTCACCGCCGCGATTGCTGCCGAGCCACTCATTGAACTGCGCCGCGAACGCGTCGATGCGCCTGACCCCGACTGGCGCCATGTCATCATCGCCACCGGGCCGTTGACCGCGACGCCGCTCGCCAACTGGATCGCCGCGCGCACCGGGCAGGACGCGCTGGCGTTCTTCGATGCGATTGCGCCGATCGTGCATTTCGACAGCATCGACATGGAAACCGCCTGGTACCAGTCGCGCTGGGACAAGGGCGACACCAAGGACTACATCAACTGCCCGATGGACAAGGCGGAATACGAAGCTTTCATCGATGCGATGCTCGCCGGCGAAAAGACCGTGTTCAAGGAATGGGAGGCCAACACCCCCTATTTCGACGGCTGCATGCCAATCGAGGTCATGGCCGAACGCGGCCGCAACACGCCGCGCTTCGGCCCGATGAAGCCCGTCGGGTTGACCAATCCCGCCACCGGCCGCCGCGCCTGGGCGGTCGTGCAGCTGCGGCAGGACAATGCGCTCGGCACACTGTGGAATATCGTCGGCTTCCAGACCAAGCTGAAGCACGCCGAACAGGTCCGCGTGTTCCGCATGATCCCCGGGCTGCAGAACGCCGAGTTCGCGCGGCTCGGCGGCCTGCACCGCAATACCTTCATCAAATCCCCCGTGCTGCTCGATGAGACGCTGCGCCTCAAGGCCGAGCCGCGCATCCGCTTCGCCGGGCAAATCACCGGCTGCGAAGGCTATGTCGAAAGCGCCGCCGTCGGGCTGTTCGCCGGCCGCGCCGCCGCTGCCGAAGTCGCGGGCCGCACGCTCACCCCGCCGCCGCCGACCACTGCACTCGGCGCGCTGCTCACCCACATCACCGGCGGCGCGCGCGCCGACAGCTTCCAGCCGATGAACGTCAATTTCGGGCTGTTCCCGCCGATCGACGGCGTCGGCACCGGCCGCAAGGCCAAGGGCGACCGCAAAGCCGGCCTCGCCGCGCGCGCGGTGACTGACCTCGGGAACTGGCTCGGCGCATAGAGCCTCCGGCGGGCAGGGGCTAGCCCCTGCACCCTAAAATCACATGGGTGCAGGGGCTAGCCCCTGCCCGCCGGAGGCCCTTGCCGCCATTCCCCCCTTGCCAACCCCGCCGCGCCTGCGCCAAGTCACATCAAAACCTGTGGGGAGCATCCAATGAACGGCGCCGAAGCCCTGATCCAGACGCTGCACGACTGCGGCGTCGAGGTGTGTTTTGCCAACCCCGGCACGTCGGAAATGCAGCTCGTCGCCGCGATCGACGGCCAGCACGGCATGCGCGCGGTGCTGGCGCTGTTCGAGGGCGTGGTGACCGGCGCCGCCGATGGCTATGGCCGCATGGCCGACAAGCCCGCCGCGACATTGCTCCACCTCGGCCCCGGGCTCGGCAACGGGCTGGCGAACCTGCACAACGCGCGCCGCGCGATGTCGCCGGTGATCAACCTCGTCGGTGACCACGCGACTTATCACCTACATTATGACGCGCCGCTGACGTCGGATGCCGCAGGTGTGGCGCGGCCGATGTCCGACTTTGTCCGCATCTCCAAATCCAACCGCGACCTGCCGCACGCCGGTGCCGAGGCGTTCGTCGCCGCCCAGGGCTATCCCGGCCGCATCGCCACCGTCATCGTGCCCGCCGACCACGCCTGGGACGAAGGCGCCGGTGCCGTCGCACCGATTGCCGCCCCGCCCGCGCCGCAGGCACCCGAAGCCGCGGTTGCCGAAGCCGCCGCTGCACTCAAGGCCGGCACCCGCACCGCGCTGTTCCTCGGCGGCCGCGCATTGCGCGAAGGCGCGCTGCATGCCGCCGGCCGCGTCGCTGCCGCCACCGGCGCCAAGCTCATCTGCGAAACCTTCGCCGCGCGCATCCAGCGCGGCGCCGGCCGCGTCGCGGTCGAACGCCTGCCCTATTTCGGCGAAATGGCGGCCGAGTTCATCAAGGACTATGACACCATCATTTTCGCCGGCGCCGAGCCGCCGGTGTCGTTCTTCGCCTACCCCGGCAAGCCGAGTTGGCTATCGCCCGACGGCGCGAGGCTCGTCCGCCTCGCCACTCCGCGCGAGGACCCGCAAGCCGCACTGGCCGCACTCGCCGATGCGCTGGGCGCGCCCGCCGAACCCGCCGGCGTCGCCACACCGGGCACGCCGCCGGTCGAGCCCGGGCCGCTCAACCCGGCCAACCTCGCCGCCGTCGTCGCCAAACTGCTCCCTGAAAACGCCATAGTCTCAGACGAATCCGCAACGCTCGGCGGCGCCTGCTTCATGTTCAGCGCCGGCTCGAAGCGCCACGACTGGCTGGCGCTGACCGGCGGCGCCATCGGCCAGGGCCTGCCGCTCGCGGTCGGCTGCGCGGTCGCCTGCCCCGACCGCAAGGTCGTCGCGCTGCAGGCCGACGGCAGCGGCATGTACACCGTGCAGGCGCTGTGGACGATGGCGCGCGAAAAGCTCGACGTCACCACCATCATCCTCAACAACTCGAGCTACGCCATCCTCAACATCGAACTGCGCCGCGTCGGTGTGGCGAACCCCGGCCCAAAGGCACTGTCGATGCTCGACCTGTCGAACCCGTCGCTCGACTGGGTGGCGCTGGCCAAAGGCATGGGCGTCCCCGGCGTCCGCGTCACCACCAGCGAAGGCCTGTACGACGCACTGTCCGAAGCCCTCGCCGCCAAAGGCCCGCGCCTGATCGAAGCCATGTTCGTCTAACCTCTAAATCCTCCCCGCCTTCGGGGAGGGGGACCGCCCCTTGGCTGTGGAGGGGTAGCGCGCGCCGCCGCCAATCGCACCATATTCCAGCGCAAGCCACCCCTCCACCATGCGAAGGGCATGGTCCCCCTCCCCTTGCAGGGGAGGATCAGGCGCCCTCATCCCCCGACCGCCGCATGCTCGACGTCGCCTGAAACTCCCCCGCCGTCAGTTTCCCGTCATGGTCGGCATCGGCGCCGGTGAAATTGGCGATGGTCTTCGCCGCCGCCTCCTCGAAACTCAGCACCCCGTCCTTGTCGGTATCGAGCTTGGCAAACGCCTTGCGCCGCAGCGCCAGAAACTCGGCCTGCGTCACCGCCTTGTCATGATCCTTGTCGACCCGCGCAAAGCGCTTGGCCTCGCGCGCCGCATCATCTGCGGCGGCACTGGCGTCGCCGCATCAGGCGCCGGCATCACCATCGGCGGCACCGGCAGCTGCGCCGGCTGCGGCACCGGCAAGCCGCTCGGATGCGGCCGGTTCCACAGCCACACGGCGGTGACGAGCAATGCAAAAACAAAGGTCAGCGCAATCCATCGCCACATGGCAATTTCCCCGTTCGCGCGGCCCTGAACGGCAGTCTAGCTTAGCGAAATTGTGTGTGGCAAGCGACCGCGACAACGCGCCGGCACCGGTCCTGCAACGGTCAAATCACGCGCTGCAGAACCGGCGCCGGTCGACCTGACCGGGATCTGGACGAAATCAGGCGGCGACGACGCGACCGTTGCGACGGCGCAGCGACGCGCCGACCATGGCGAAGCCGGCGATCAGCAGCGCCCAGCTTGTGGGCTCGGGCACTGCGGAAACCTTGATCCGGAAGGCGCCCGTGTTGTCGGCAAAGTTGCCGTCGCTGACGCCGAAATGTAGCTGGCCAGGCGTCGTCAGCCCGGTGTTCAGCAAAAAGCTATAGCGATGGTTAGGATTCCACGCCGGCAACGGGCCGCCGAGGAAATACTTCGCTTCGCGCGCCGGATTGAACGGCACCAGCGGCACCGTATCAAACGCCAGCTGGTAATAAGATGACGAGTTGAAGTTGATGGTGCTGTTGTAGACGTAGAATGCGTCGTTGAACGTCGTACCAGCTGATTGCCCGGTGCCAGAGACAAACACCTTGACGGTTCCCGAATAAAGCCCGGTCGTCACCCCCGCATCCGGGGTCGTGAATGGTGCGGTAACCCACTCGCTAGCGGCGATGGCCTGCGTGGACACAGCCAGAGCACCAAGCGTCAAAACCGTCGATACGAGCTTCATGATTCCCTCCCGGATAAGTGTTAACCTGTGTTAACGCTATCCTAGGCATTGCTACAAGGAGAAATCGTTAAATAAATATTAATCATGATGCAGCCCACACGCCGAGGCATCGGACCCAGCCAGCTAAAGCCGGCCAACGCGCAGACGTCGCCCGCAATATTCCTGCATGCTCCCTTGGCAACACCCCGCGCGCGGCACGCCCAGCATGCTCGCTCTGCCCGCATCAAGCGCGGCAGAGAAGCAAGGAGCCTCCGGCGGGCAGGCGGAACGCCTGCACCCAGTTGTAAGAAGGCAACGCTACTCCGCAGCAACCCCCGCCAGCAGCCCGCCGGGTTCTTCCGCGCCGTCGCCGTTCGCAGCCGCATCGGCGCTCTTGGCCCCCTTGCGGCGATCGAACATGTCCCAGACCTCGTTCCAGTTCCCCTTCGTCGCGGCCTTCGAATATTCGGTCGCGCGCGCTTCGAAGAAGTTGGCGTGCTCGACACCGTTGAGCAGCGGCGTCAGCCACGGCAGCGGGTGTTCCTCGATCATGTAGATCGGCTTCATGCCGAGTTGCTTGAGTCGCCAGTCGGCGATGAAGCGGATGTAGCGCTTAATTTCCTTAGCGGTCATGCCCTCGACCGGGCCCATTTCGAACGCCAGGTCGATGAAGTTGTCCTCCAGACGCACGGTGCGCTGGCACATGTCGGCGATGTCGTCGCGGATCTTGTCGGTCATCACGCCGGTTTCGGCGCAGAACGCGTGGAACAGCTTGATGATGCCTTCGCAGTGCAGGCTCTCGTCGCGGACGCTCCACGTCACGATCTGGCCCATCCCCTTCATCTTGTTGAAGCGCGGAAAATTCATCAGCATCGCGAAGCTGGCGAACAGCTGAAGGCCTTCGGTGAAACCGCCGAACATCGCCAGCGTCCGCGCGATATCGGCGTCGGTATCGACGCCGAACGTCGCCAGATAGTCGTGCTTGTCGCGCATTTCCTTGTAGTTGAGGAAGGCGCTGTACTCACTTTCGGGCATGCCGATGGTGTCGAGCAAATGGCTGTAGGCGGCGATGTGCACCGTCTCCATGTTGCTGAAAGCCGTCAGCATCATCTTGATCTCGGTCGGCTTGAACACCCGTCCGTAGTTCTCGTGATAGCAGTTCTGCACCTCGACATCGGCCTGGGTGAAGAAGCGGAAAATCTGCGTCAGCAGGTTGCGCTCGTGCTCGCTGAGCTTCTGCGCCCAGTCGCGGCAATCCTCGCCGAGCGGCACTTCCTCCGGCATCCAGTGGATCTGCTGCTGGCGCTTCCAGAAATCGAACGCCCAGGGGTATTCGAACGGCTTGTAGGTGTTCGAGGCTTTGAGCAGCGACATGGGGTGGACTCCGGAGAAAGTGTTCTTGGTTTGTATCAGAAAATCAGGCGAAAGTCATCGAGAGTGAAGCGCGCCCGAAAATTGGGTGCAGGGACCAAGCCCCTGCCCGCCGGAGGCCCTTCACCCCGTCACCTGTCGGCAAGGAGCGAGGGGCCGTGCGGCTGCGTCGTGGAGGGCGGCAGCGCGGCCCCTCGCTCGCCCGTCGCGGCTGACGCCGCGCCGAGTCCGGCAGGAGGTCCCACCGGGATGCCCTACTGACAGGCAAGGCATTCGTCATAATCCTTGACCTCGACTTCGATCATCTTGAGGTCGGGGGTGTTGTCGGCTTCGACGCCGCCGGCGAACCCGGCGCGCTGGATCGACTTCGAGCGCAGGTAATACAGCGATTTGATGCCCAGTTCCCACGCGCGGTAGTGGAGCATCAGCAGGTCCCACTTTTCGACATCGGCGGGGATGAACAGGTTGAGTGACTGCGCCTGGTCGATATACGGTGTGCGGTCACCGGCGAGTTCGAGCAGCCAGCGCTGGTCGATTTCGAACGCGGTGCGGTACACCGCCTTCTCGTCGGGCGTCAGGAAATCGAGGTGCTGGACCGAACCGCCCATTTCGAGGATCGAGTTCCATACCGCGTCGGAGTTCTTCGACTTCGCCACCAGTAGCTTTTCGAGGAACGGGTTCTTGATCGAGAAGCTGCCCGACAGCGTCTTGTGCGTGTAGATGTTCGCCGGGATCGGCTCGATGCACGCCGAGGTGCCGCCAGTGATGATGCTGATGCTTGCCGTCGGCGCGATCGCCATCTTGCAGCTGAAACGCTCCATGACGCCCATATCGGCGGCGTCGGGGCACGGCCCGCGCTCGACAGCGAGCTGCATCGATGCTTCGTCCACTTGCGCACGAATGTGGCGGAAGATCTTCATGTTCCACGATTTTGCCATCGCGCCTTCGAACGCGATGCCGCGCGCCTGGAAGAAGCTGTGCAGGCCCATGACGCCAAGCCCGACCGAGCGCTCTCGCATCGAAGCGTAGCGCGCGCGCTCCATTTCGGGCGGCGCGCGGTCGATATAGTCCTGCAGGACATTGTCGAGGAAGCGCATCACGTCTTCGATGAAGCGCTTGTCGCCCGACCAGTCGTCCCACATTTCAAGGTTGAGCGACGACAGGCAGCACACCGCGGTGCGGTCCTTGCCGAGGTGGTCGGTGCCGGTCGGCAGGGTGATTTCCGAGCACAGGTTCGACGTGCTGACCTTGAGGCCGAGGTCGCGCTGGTGCTTGGGCATGTGGTCGTTCACATGGTCGATGAAGACGATGTACGGCTCGCCGGTCGCCAGCCGCGTTTCGACGATCTTGGTGAACAGCCCGCGCGCATCGACGGTCTGGCGCTGCTCGCCCGATTTCGGGCTGACCAGGTCCCAGGTGCCGCCCTCCCGCACCGCTTCCATGAACGCGTCGGTGATCAGCACGCCGTGGTGGAGGTTGAGAGCCTTTCTGTTGAAATCGCCCGAAGGCTTTCTAATTTCAAGGAATTCCTCGATTTCGGGGTGGTTGACGTCGAGGTATACCGCCGCCGAGCCGCGACGTAGCGAGCCCTGCGAGATCGCCAGCGTCAGCGAGTCCATGACGCGCACGAACGGGATGATACCGCTGGTCTTTCCGTTGAGGCCGACCGGTTCGCCGATGCCGCGGACATGGCCCCAATAGGTGCCGATGCCGCCGCCGCGTGCCGCGAGCCAAACGTTCTCGTTCCACGTGCCGACGATACCCTCCAGGCTGTCCGACACCGAGTTGAGGTAGCAGCTGATCGGCAGGCCGCGGCCGGTGCCGCCGTTCGACAAGACCGGCGTGGCGGGCATGAACCATAGCCGCGAGATATAGTCGTACAGCCGCTGGGCGTGCTCGGCGTCATCGGCGTAGGCGGCTGCGACGCGGGCGAACAGATCCTGGTACGACTCACCGGGCAGCAGGTAGCGGTCGCGCAATGTCTCGCGGCCGAAGTCGGTGAGCAGCGCGTCACGCGACCGGTCGACTTCGACAGGGAAGGCCCAGTCGAGCACCGTGCTGCTGGTCATCGGTGTTACCTGCGGCGCGCCGGCGGTACCGCCGCTGCTGCCGCCTTCACTCGTGCTGCTGAAATCCATCGTCTCTGCTCCATGGGGCTGCCCCGCCCCTTCAAGAATCTGTCGCCACGCTGCGGGCTGAACCGTTGCTGCTGGACCTTTCGGAGGCCGGCGTCACGCACCAAATTGCGTGGCCCGCCATTCATCCCCGATATCCACAGCCTGACTGGTCTGCCCACCTCATACGCTGTCGGGAAACTTGTCGCTGCGGCCGGCCGGAACATTCCCGGTGCTACCACTGCTAGTGCGTTGCCCCACCCCTATGCCTACAGATTGTGCCTGAAACGGGGGGTCGCGCAAGTGTAATAATCGTCGCTGATGTAGGAATTTTTGCAAATAGAACAAGGTCAAGGCGTTGGCGCGCTGCGTTCAATCGCTGTGGATAAAGCGTTAAAGCTGGACCTGATTCCCCACCCGCTAATGACAATCGGGTGCAGGCACCAGAGGCTCTGTTCTTGGTCTTTTCGCTCGTCTAAGACAGCGCCGATTCCGCTACACAAGGTGCGCCATGACCATCATCAAACAGGAAGACGTCATCGAGTCGGTCGCCGACGCGCTGCAATACATCAGCTATTTCCACCCGATGGACTATATCCGCGCGCTGGGTCGCGCCTATGACGCCGAGGAAGGCCCCGCCGCCAAGGACGCCATCGCGCAGATCCTGACCAACAGTCGCATGTGCGCCGAGGGCCACCGGCCGATCTGCCAGGATACCGGCATCGTCGTGGTGTTCTGCAAAGTCGGTATGAACGTTCGCTGGCAAGCCTCTATGACACTTGAAGAAATGGTCAACGAAGGCGTGCGCCGCGCTTACATGCACCCCGAAAATCGCCTGCGCGCCTCGGTGGTCAGCGACCCGGCGTTCACGCGGTCGAACACCCGCGACAACACGCCGGCCGTCGTCCACGTCGAACTGGTACCCGGCGACCACGTCGAAATCATGGTCGCAGCCAAGGGCGGCGGCAGCGAGAACAAGTCGAAGTTCACGATGTTGAACCCCAGCGACTCGATCCGCGACTGGGTGGTCAACACCGTGCCGCTGATGGGCGCCGGCTGGTGCCCGCCGGGCATGCTCGGCATCGGCATCGGCGGCACCGCCGAAAAGGCCATGCTGCTGGCGAAGGAATCGCTGATGCTGCCGATCGACATGTCGGAGCTCAAACTGCGCGGTCCGAACTCGCGAATTGAAGAACTTAGGATCGAACTCTACGACGCCGTCAACGATCTCGGTATAGGTGCGCAGGGGCTCGGCGGGCTGTCGACGATCCTCGACGTCAAGATTCTCGACTACCCGACGCATGCCGCATCGAAGCCGGTGGCGATGATCCCCAACTGCGCCGCGACTCGCCACGCGCATTTCACCCTGGACGGCAGCGGCCCGGCGTATCTCGAAGCGCCCGACCTGTCGGCGTGGCCCAAGGTCGACTGGAAGCCGTCGAAGGAAGCCATCCGCGTCGACCTCGACAGCCTCACCCCCGCCATCGTCGCCAGCTGGAAACCCGGCGACCGGCTGCTGCTCAATGGCAAGATGCTCACCGGCCGCGATGCCGCGCACAAGCGCATGACCGACATGCTCGCCGCCGGTACCCCGCTGCCCGTCGATTTCACCAACCGCGTCATCTACTACGTCGGCCCGGTCGATCCGGTGCGCGAAGAAATCGTCGGCCCCGCCGGCCCAACCACCGCCACGCGCATGGACAAGTTCACCGAAGCCATGCTCGCGCAGACCGGCCTGATCGCCATGGTCGGAAAAGCTGAACGAGGTCCTGCCGGCATCGATGCCATCAAGAAGCACAAGGCCGCCTATCTGATGGCGGTCGGCGGCGCGGCCTATCTCGTCTCGAAAGCCATCAAGGCATCGAAGGTGCTGGCGTTCGAAGATCTCGGCATGGAAGCGATCTACGAATTTACCGTGCAGGACATGCCGGTGACCGTCGCCGTCGACAGCAGCGGCGAAAGCGTCCACGCGACGGGCCCGCTGGTGTGGCGCGAGAAGATCGCCAAGGCGCGGGCGCTCGAAAAGGCATAAGGGCCTCCGGCGGGCAGGGCTGAGCCCTGCACCCATTTGAAGAGTGCACAACAATTGGGTGCAGGGCCTAAGGCCCTGCCCGCCGGAGGCTCTATCCGCCGATCATCCGCGTCGCCACCGCCGGCCACCAGGGTGAGAGATAGAGCCACAGCGACACCATCTCGGTGCCGATGATCAGCCCCGCCGCCGGCAGGAATACCGGATGCAGGCGGCCGCGGCTATAGAGATCATACGCCGCCATCGCCAAAATCAGCCCCCAGGCGATGGGAAAGCGCCCGAGCATTTCTGTCGCCGGCCCGTCGCCGAGCAGGGTTTTGATTTGCGGCCCCAGCCAGCGGCTGAAGCCGGTGTCGGTAATCGCCGCGACGGCGAGGATCATCAGGCGTTTGTGCGCGCCGGGCTGGCGCGTCATCAGCAGCGCCGCCGCGGTCAGCACGGCGAACGGGATGATGTGGCCGAGTTGGAACGAGAGGCGTTCGATCTTGATCCCGCCGAGCACCAGTCGCGCGCGGTCGGCCGCCCAGACCGTGCCGAGCGCCGTCACCGCCACCGCCGCTGCCATCGCCGGGCCAAAGCGCCGGCCGCTGCGCCGATGCCCGGCGATGTCGCCGACGCGGACGCGCCCGGCCTGCCATGTCAGCAGCGCCATCCAGCCGAACGCCAGCAGCGCATGGAGGTGGGTGATCGGTTCGTAGGGCTTGGCAGTCGGGTCGCCGGCAATTTTCAGCATGTCGGGGATGAACCCCGACAACAGCGCGAACCACAGCACACCGATCGCGACCAGCACCGCGGTGCGGTCATGCGGCATGCTGCGGTCGAAATCGGCCTGCCCGCGCGGCACCGCCGCCTGCATTGTCGCCATCATACCCCCCGGTTGTTGCGTGGCGCAGGTGTGCGACAGCGCTGGCGCGGCGTCAATCCTGCGGCTACGCCGCGCCGTCTGCCCCGTCCGGATGATGCGCGTGTTCAAGCTCGACTTCGTGTTTGAAGATGTTGAGCTCGATGACGAAGAAGCACAGGATCCAAAGCAGCGCGTCGTAGAAATCGAGCCAGTCGCTGGTCAGGCCCCACCATAGCGCGATGCCGCCGAGCGCGACGTAAAGGCAGATCTTGATGGCGTTGCGGACACGCCATTCGTGCGTGCCGAATTCGCCGGGCACGAACACGTCATAGATGATCGTCGCACAGACCAGCAGCCACAGCACGGCGTTGGCGAAATCGAGCCACTCGGCAGACATGAAATAGACCCGCGCCGCGTTGATCGCCAGGCCGTAGCCGATGATCTGCAGCGCCCACAGCCCGGCCTTTTCGAAGCCGCTGACATAAGGCGCCGCGAGCGCACGGGTTTCCCATTCGAATACCCCGAGCAGCAGCACCCAGCCGAGGCTGTCGAGCGCCTCGTTGAGCGTGCCGTGGCGCAGGTAGAGGAAGATGTTGATGACCAGCAGCGTGTAGACGCTGACCTTGAAAGCGTTGAACAACCACTGCCGCGTTGCAATCGTCACCGTCAATGCTCCCTGCCGCAGCGCGAATTGGTCGCCGATGACCTAGGCGAAACGCCGGCGCCGGACAATCCGCAAGACACCGTCGCGGGCTTGGCATAGACTGACTGCGAGGGAGGAACCGTCATGACTGATATTACTTCGCCCGTTGGCCGCGGCCAGCCGAACAAGGCTACCGACGTCAAGCTTGTCCAGCAATTGCTCAACTATTGCGTCAAGGCGCTAGCGCTGCCGCCCTTGGCCGAAACCGGCGTGCTCGATCCCGCAACCGAGGCCGCCATTCTCGCCTTCCAGGGCAAGATCGTCAAACTCGCCAAGCCCGACGGCGTCATCAGCCCCGGCCGCAACACCATCAAGAAGCTGGTCAGCGAAGCCCGCATCGTCCCGCCCGCCCCGTCGCCGGCGACCCCGGCCCCCTCGCCCGCCGAAGACGCCGCCGCCAATGACGCGCAGATCGCCGCCGCTGCCAAGCTGATCGGCTGCGAAGTCGCTGCGGTAAAAGCGGTAACGATGACCGAAGTCGGTATTCGTGGCGCGTTCGATGCGCTGGGGCGCCCGATGATCCTGTTCGAACGCCACTATTTCAGTCGCCTGACCGGCCACCGGTTCGATGCCGCGCACCCCGACATTTCGAACCAGAAGTCGGGCGGCTACGGCAAGTTTTCGGCGCAGTACGCCAAGCTCGACCGCGCCATCGCGCTCGATCGCCACGCAGCGCTGCAGTCGGCATCCTGGGGAGCGTTCCAGATCATGGGCGCCAACTACGCCGCCGCCGGCTTTGCCAATGTCGAGGACTTTGTCGCGGCGATGAAGCATTCGCTGGGCAAGCAGATCGAGGCCTTCGGCAACTTCGTCGTCGCCAACCCGCGGCTGCGCGCCGCCATCAAGGCGAAGGACTGGACAACATTCGCGCGCATCTACAACGGTCCCGGCTACGCCGAAAACCACTACGACCTGAAGATGAAGCAGAATTATGAACTCCTCAGCAAACGCCTCTGAAACACAGTTGCAGCATCCACGGACGGCGCTGAAGTGGGGGGTGATTACCGCGGCAGCGCTGTTGCTGCCCGCCGCGACGCTGGCTTTGCGCCCGACCGCCGCCAGCGACGCAGCGCTGATCGCCAAGGCGCGCGGCGTCGCGGCGAACACCGTCGGCGATGTCGCCATCGATGACGCGCAGAGCTTCCGCGTGCTGCGCGGCAAGCAGTTCAAGGGGCTGCTGGTTTCCGGTTCAGGCCAGGTCGCGCGCGACGGGGCCAGCCCGGTCCACGGCTGCTTCGTCGTCGGGGTCAACGCCGACGGCCGCGTCAAGGTCATCCAGACGATCGGCACCGACAATTGGGAGGCCGAAACCTGCCGCGGCGTCAAAGCCGTCAGCCTGCTCAAGTCCGATGCCGACGGTACGCAGCGGCTGGTGCTGATTTACGACGCCGCGTCACCCAACGCCGCGACCGTCGAGCCCGTGGTATTGCGCTGGACGGGCCGCCTCGACCGCGCCGAAGTCGACATCACCGCGTCCGACAAGGCCTCGCAGGCGGGCGCTGAGACCGTGGCCGACGTGCGCAAGGCGCTGGGGCTTTAAGGGCAAGAGCCTCCGGCGGGCAGGCCAGCACTTATCCAAGACGGCGGCCTGCACCCATTTGAAGAGCGCATAACAATTGGGTGCAGGGCCTGGGCCCTGCCCGCCGGAGGCCCTAACTTGACCTTGACGGTCCAATGCCCGACGTTTCGCCGCAAAGGGAGATCACCATGACCGACGCCGCGCCACCGGCCAATGCCGCGCAAATCGATTACTGGAACGCCAAGGCCGGCGAGACCTGGGCGCGTTTCCAGGAACAGCTCGACCGTCAGATTGCGCCGCTGGGCGATGCCGGCATCCGCGCGCTGGCGCCGCAGCCCGGCGAGCGCATTCTCGATATCGGTTGCGGCTGCGGGCAGACGACGCTGGCGCTGGCCACCGAGGTGACGCCGGGCGGATCGGTACTGGGGCTCGATATTTCGAAGCCGATGCTCGATGTGGCGCGCAAGCGTGCGGTGGGCGTGCCCAACGTCGCGTTCCGCGATGCCGATGCGCAGACCGATGACTTCGGCCGCAACGGTTTCGACGCGGTATTTTCGCGCTTCGGGGTGATGTTCTTCGCCGATCCTACGGCGGCGTTTGCCAACATCGCCACCAAACTGGTCGAGGGCGGCCGGCTGACTTTCGTGTGCTGGCGGCCACTGGCGGAAAATGACTGGATGCGCGTGCCGCTGGAGGCGGCGCTGCCGCTTTTGCCGCCGCTACCGCCGTCTGACCCGCTGGCGCCGGGGCCGTTCGCCTTTGCCAACCCCGACCGCGTCCATGCGATCCTGTCAGGGTCGGGCTGGCATTCGGTCAATATCGAGAAATACGACGCCGAGATTGGCAGCGGCGACCTTGCCGCTACGGTCGACATGACCTTCCGCGTCGGCCCGCTCGGCATGGCGTTGCGCGAAAACCCCGACCGCGTCGCGCCGGTGGCCGAAGCCGTCCGCAAGGCGCTCGCGTCCTATGACGGCCCCGACGGTGTCAAACTGCCTGCCGCGGTGTGGATCGTGCAGGCGATGCGCGCCTGATGATGGCAATTGCGGTCATTGCCGGGCTGGTGGCGGCGCTGTGGCTGGCGCGGCGCGGCTTTGTCGCGTTCGTCGC
Organism: Glacieibacterium arshaanense; assembly: GCF_004681125.1. GTDB lineage: Bacteria > Pseudomonadota > Alphaproteobacteria > Sphingomonadales > Sphingomonadaceae > Polymorphobacter_A > Polymorphobacter_A arshaanense. The sequence continues at coordinate 1,034,573 of NZ_SIHO01000002.1, read as the reverse complement.
GCGCGACTGGTGGCGCGGGCCGGTGACCGAACATTTCGATGGCGTACGTTTCCGCAACATCGGGCCGCAGCCGAAATATCACGGGGCAAGCGACATGCTGCGGTGGAAGCTGACGTCGAAGGCCGCGCCCTGGCCGAAATCGGTGCCGGTGACGCCAGTGATCCCGGCCGAGCGCATCGACGGCGATGCTCTGGTGACCACCATGGTCGGCCATGTCACCGTGCTGATCCAGACGCAGGGCCTCAACATCCTGACCGATCCGGTGTGGAGCGACCGCGCCAGTCCTTTCCAATGGGCGGGGCCAAGGCGCGTGCGGGCACCAGGGGTACGCTTCGATGACCTGCCGCGCATCGATGTCGTGCTGCTCAGCCACAATCACTATGACCACCTCGATCTTGCCACGCTCAAGCGGCTGTGGGCGCGCGACCGGCCGCGCATTATCACGCCCATCGGCAACGCCGCGCTGCTGGCGCGTCACGGCATCACTGCGACCGAGGGCGACTGGGGCGACAGCTTCGACCTTGGCCCAGCGGCACAGGTGCATATCGAACGCGTCCAGCACTGGTCATCGCGTTGGGGCTTCGACAGCTACCGCGCCTTGTGGTGCGGCTTCACGCTCGCGCTGCCCGGTGGCAGCGTCTATTTTTCGGGCGACTGCGGGCTCGACGCTGCGGCCTTCGCAGCCGTGCGCCGCCACGGGCCGGTGCGGCTGGCGCTGCTCGGCATCGGCGCCTATGAGCCGCGCTGGTTCATGCAATATCACCACATGAATCCCGCCGATGCGGTCGCGGCCTTCGCCGAGCTGGCGCCGGCGCACGCCATCGGCATGCACTGGGGCGTGTTCAAGCTGACCGACGAGGCCATTGACAGGCCGCCCGCAGCACTGGCCGATGCGCTGGCCGATGCCGGAATCGCGCCGCACCGCTTCACGGCAGAAACTGCCGGCGCGGTCATCGAAATCGACGCGCTGCCGGTCGACGCGCTGGTCACGGACTGACGCGATGGAACCGTTCAAGTTCATCCGCTCGCTCGAAGACCTGCTCTATGAAATGGTCATCAGCCTGATCCTGTTTCCGGTGACGCTGGTGCGCATCGTGCTGCGGCCGGTGGCGATGATGCAGGTCATCCAGCAGGAAAGTGGCGATACCGACGCCGGGCATTACAGCGACAACCTCAACCCGCCGCTGTGCTTCCTGTTCGCGATCTTTGCCGCGCATCTGGCGGCAATGCCGTTCGGTGCCTCGCAGATCGCGCAGTCGGGCAATGCGCTGGCGCGGCTGGCAATGGCGAGCGAGGAGAACACGTTGCTGTTCCGCGCCGCGACCTTCCTGATCTGGCCAATCGTTGGTGCATTGGTCTGGCGCCAGGTGGCGCGCGTGGCGCTCGACCGAAATATGCTGCGGCCGATATTCTACCAGCAATTCTATCTGGCGGCGCCGTTCGCGCTGCTGGTGTCGTTTGCCACCAGCACCTCGGCCGATTTCGTCAACGCCAATTTCGCGTTGGTCACCGCGCTGATGGCGGCTGCGGCGCTGTGGTTCGTGGTTGCGCAGGCGCGCGTTGCACAAGCGGTGCACGGCTGCAGCGTGCTGCGGAGCTGGCTCACCGCACTCGCCATCCTTGCAACCGGCGCCGCGCTGTTCATTGCGATGATGCAGGTGGCGATGTCAGTCTGAGCGCGTCGCCAGATCGGTCAGCACCGCCTCCTCGAACGACAGGAACTTCGAGCGAACGCCCGGATATTTCGCCGGATCATCGCCGGTACCGGTAATCAGATAGACGAAGACGCGGTCGCGCGCCGGGTCAATCCACAACCCGCCGTAAAGGCCATACGCCTCGCCCAGATGCCCCCAGCCGGTCAGTGGCTTGCCTGCGACGGGCTGGTCGCCTGCCCCGCCGGTCAGGCACTGCAGCCCCGGTCCGTAGCAGCGCATCAGCCCATCGTAATTGTCGCCAATCGGCGGCGTGCCGTTCCATACCGGCGTCAACAGCGCCTTGACGGTTTCGGGCTTGAGCAGCCGCACGCCGTCAACCTCGCCGCCGCGCAGCAACAGCCGGCCGATCTTGGCCAGCCCCAGCGCCGATATACGCAAGCCGCCTTGTGGCGAAAACAGCGTGCCGTTGGTGCCTGGGACGTAGCTCGCGATGTCGCAGGTCGCCATGCCGCGCACCGGGCACGCCGGCCGCACGCCGCGTAGATCATCGACCTGCGCCACCCACGGCCCGGCGGGGTTCCAGTGGTCCTCGTCGATGCCCTTGCGGTACAGCGTCGCCGCTGCCTCCACCGCGGCGTCCGAACAGCCCGACCAGTTGAAACAGGCGTCGAGCCGCAGCGGCGCGAACACCTGCGCCGTCATCAGCCGGTCGAAGCGCTGGTGCGTCGCCGCCTCCATCACCGTCGCGATAATGCCGTAGTTGAGGTTGGCGTAGCTGAACCGCACGCCGGGCGCATAGGCCGACCAGTGCACCGCCGTCAGCCCGTCGCGCAGACTGGTGCCAAGCGGGAAACTATACCCCGGCCCGTCGTCGATGCCCGAGGTGTGGCTGAGCAATTGCCGCAGCGTCAGCGGCGCAGCGGGAAAGCCCGGATTGCGCAGCGTCCAGCCGAGATAGCTCGACACATCACGGTCAAGATCGAGCTGCCCCGCCTCGACAAGCCGCATCACCGCAACCGCCACCGTCAGCTTCGAAATCGAAGCAACGCGCACCGGCGTGTCTGGCGTCAGCGCGCGCGGCGGTGCCACCACAGCATCGCCCAGCGCGGCGCTGCGCACCACCTTGTCACGGTCGGCCACCACCACCGCCAGCCCGGTGAGCGGCGGTGACGCCGCCGTCGTACCCGCGACCAGCGCCGCGAGCGGCTCAGCTGCCAGCACGGGCGCCGGCATCAACACCAGCAACAGCGCCGCAACGCGGAGTACCAAATTCATGCTGGCAAGGTCAGGCCGGCCCGACGCGGAACGCGCAGAACTTGTTGCCGTCGAGATCGCGGAAATAGGCGCCGTAGAACGCCTGCTCGCCCTCGTCGCCGCGCACGCCGGGCGCGCCCTCGTCCTTGCCGCCCAGCGCGAGCGCCTTGGCGTGCACCGCATCGACCTTGGCGCGCGTGTCCATCGGCAGTGCCAGCATGCAGCCGTTGCCGACGCTCGCCGGCTTGCCGTCATACGGCGGGCCGACGGCGATCATCGGCGCCGTCCAGCTGCTACCATAGGCCACCGCGCCGGTCGGAAACTCCATCAGCCGCCCGATGCCGATCACGCCGAACAGCGCGTCGTAAAACGCCGTCGCCTTCGCCAAGTCGTTGGTACCGATATTTGCATAGCCAATCATGTCCTGCGCCTCCCAAAGCGAGTTATGGGCGGCAGAATATCATGAGAACAAAACGTGTCCACACATTTTCGCACCCGCGCTTGTTTCGGCGCACGGCGGGGCGCATAGTCGCTACATAAATGTTCCGGGGGGAATTTCGCATGTCACTGCAAGTCATCGGCGCCGGGCTCGGCCGCACCGGCACAAAGACGCTGCAAGCCGCGCTGGTCGAACTCGGCTTCGGCCCGTGCCACCACATGACCGAAGTCTTCGAACACCCCGAGCAAATGGCGTTCTGGTTTCGCGCCGTCCAGGGCGAAGCCGTCGACTGGGACGACATCTTCGCGCACTACCGCGCCAGCGTCGATTGGCCGAGCGCGCACTTCTACAAACAACTCGCCGACCGCTACCCCGATGCCAAGGTCATCCTGTCAAAACGCGACCCCGAACGCTGGGCCGACAGCATGGCCGAAACCATCCTGAAAGTAATGACGCAAGCCGCGGCGATCCCGCGCGAAGACCCGAACGACCCGCGGCAAGCCACGCTGTTCATCGTCGGCCGCGACACCTTCGGCTATGACTACACCCGCGCCAACGTCATCGCCGCGTTCGAACGCCACAATGCCGAAGTCGTGGCGTCCATCGCCCCCGAACGCCTGCTGATCTTCGACCCCGCGCAAGGTTGGGCACCGCTGTGCGCGTTCCTGAACGTCGCCGTCCCCGACACCGAGTTCCCGCGCACCAACTCACGCGAGGAATTCTGGGCGCGGATCGCGGAGAGGGATGCGGCAGCGGCGAAAGCGAAGGACGACTAGCGAAGGCTGAAGAGCCTCCGGCGGGCAGGCCTGAGGCCTGCACCCGATTGATTGGCTGATGACTGGAATGAGGTGGTCAGCGCTCGGTCTGCTTATGGATCAGCTCGTAAACGAAGCGGACATTCGGAATGCGCAAAAATTGCGCGGTCGCGTCAAACGTGGGCTGCCAAAGGCCGAAGTTCTGGCCACTAAACAGGCTCGCGGGTTGACCAAAACGTATCGACCCAGATCCATCCGAGCGCTCGCTCAACTCGATGGATGGCAAATGCCTTATGTCGACAGACTTGGACGTTGCGGTGCCACCTTTCTTATATATTAGAATACGACGATTTGTGACAGCGTATTGCAATCGTCGACGCAACCAGACGTCAATAAAGAACCGACCGAATGTAACATATAGGCCCACTACCAGAAATGGCAGTCCAAATAGTTTAAATGGCAATGCGGCGGCATCTTGGTCTGCAGACCAAACACTGAAGTTCCAGAAAACGGCAAAGCCAGCCCATAGTAGGCTGAATGGAATAAGGAAGGCTTCAATTGGTCGAAAGATTAAACCCCTATAGGGTTCGCCGCTCCAAAGCACGCGCTCGTCAGGAAGCAGCGCTCTTTGCAAATCATCACGCAATTTTTTACCCTTACTCACGAACTGAAGCGTTACTTGATAGCCTGCAAACTGAGCTGAGCACAATGTCCATTTTCGGGCGTTCTACAAGAGATTAGGAGTGGCGTTATGGGGGTCGTTAGCTGACCGGCAGCTGAAGCCTACCCCGTCCCACCCTTGCAGTAAGGGACAGGAAAGCACCCAGCGCCAAACAATCGGGTGCAGGGGTCACCCCTGCCCGCCGGAGGCTCTTCAAAACCCCCGCCTCACCCCATCGGGTACATGATCTCGCGCGTCACCGCGTCGATGGCCTTCATCACCGCGGGTTCGAGGACGAGGTCGCTGGCGGCAAAGATGTCGGCGAGCTGGTCGAAGCGGGTGGCGCCGACGATGGTCGAGGCGACGAAGTCGTGCTGCTTGCTCCATGCGGTGGCGAGCGTGATCGGCGTCAGGCCCGCGTCGGCAGCGATTTTCATGAAGCGCTTGGTCGAGGCGAGCGACTTTTCGTTGACGAAGCGCTGCGCCATCGCCGCCTGGCGCCCGCCGATTTCGAGGTAGCGGCTGAAGCGCGCGCCTTCTGGGGTCGCGCCGTCATTGTACTTGCCCGACAGCACGCCGCCGCCGAGTGGTGAATAGGGGATCAGGCTGATGCCTTCCTGGCGGCAGACTTGCGACAGTGCGTCCTCGAAGCGGCGGTTGTTGAGGCTGAAATTATTCTGGATGGTCTCGTAGCGCGCGAGGCCCTCGCTCGCGCTGGCTTCGAGCGACTTCATTAGCCCCCAGGCGGTTTCGTTGCTGCAGCCGAGCACGCGGACCTTGCCGCTTTCGACGAGGTCATCGAGCGCGCGCATCACCGGTTCATAGCTGGTGCCATGGTCGGGCCAGTGCGTCTGGTAGAGGTCGATATAGTCGGTCTGCAGGCGCTTGAGGCTGGCTTCGACCGCGCGGACGATGTTGTGGCGGTCAAGCGAGGTCATGCCGGCGCGCTGCGACGACTGGATCCAGCCATGGCTCGGTCCGCTGACTTTCGTCGCGATGATCAGCGCGTCGCGGTCCTTGGTCTTGAGCCAGCGGCCGACGAATTCCTCGGTGCGCCCGGCCCATTTGCGGTCGGGCGGCACGGGGTAGTTTTCGGCGGTATCGAAAAAGTCGATGCCGGCATCGACCGAGGCATCGAGGATGCGGAACGATTCCGCCTCGTCGACCTGCGACCCGAACGTCATCGTCCCCATGCAGATTGACGAGACATAGATGCCACTACGGCCGAGACGCTTGCGCTGCATGGTGTTCCCCGATGGATGTTGTTTGCACCATGGATAGGGTGCGCGCGGCGGGCTTGCAACCGGTGCTAAACGCCCGAGCGCACCGCTTTGCCCGGCAAGGCGGTGGCAACGATGCCACTGCGGTCGACGATGAGCGTCCCGCCGACCATGACATAGGGGATGCCGGCCGACGGCGTCGTCGGCTTGGCAAAGGTTGCGCGGTCGATGACCGTCGCTGGATCGAACAGCGCCAGATCGGCATCGGCGCCGACCTTGACGCGGCCCTTGTTACGCATGCCCGGCGCAATCACCTCGAGGCGCTTGGCAGGCATCAGAGTCATCTTCTTCAGCGCCTCCATCAACCCGAGCACCTTGCGCTCGCGGACATAGACCCCGAGCACGCGCGCAAAGGTGCCGGCGCCGCGCGGGTGGCCCTTGCCATCGACAAATGGCATCGCGTCGGACGCCACCATGACGATCGGATCGGCCATGGCGATATCGACGGTGCGCGCCGGAATGGTGTGCATGATGACCGCACCGTTCGGAAACTCTCGGCGGTATTTGGCGAAGCTCGCCGCGGTCAGCCGCTCGCCCGTCGGCGGCCATTCGAGGTCGCCATAATCGCCGCCGATGCGTTCCTGCCAGCCCGCGTCGAACAGCGCGCTGCCGATCAACGTGCTGCCGGCGGTATAAGGATAGACTTCGGTAGTGACATCGAGCCCCTGCGCCTGCGCGCCGTGGATCAGCGCCAGCACCTGGTCGATGGCGCCGACCGACTTGCTGCCGATGTGGCAGATGTGCAGCGGGCCGCTGGTGGCTGCGGCCATGGCGATGACTTCCTCCATCGGCGCCACCGGACCGTCACCTTGGGCGGTGATCGAGCGCCGGACATGCGTGAAAATCGGGCCTTTGGTGGCGGCTGCGACCCCGAACAGCGCCAGCGATTCCACCCGGCTGGCAGCGGGCAGATATTCGTTCATCAGCCCGATGCCGAGCGCGCCGGCGGCGATTTCGCGGCGCATGATCGCCGCCATCTTTTCGATCTGTGGCGCGTCGAAGCGCGTATAGGCCCAATCCTGTTCACGTCGCATGATTTCAGGGTTGAGCGACGCGAATGTCGGCGTCGCCAACCCTGTCGTCATGAAGATCCGCACCGCGCGCTGCCCCGAACTGGCGCCATAGTTGATCCGCGCCTGGCCCGCGCGCGCCGCCAGAAATTCGGTGACGGGATAGGTGCCGGCCTCGAGCTCGAGCGAGGTCGTCACGCCGTCCTGGGCCTGCAGATCGGCGTCACCCAGCGTCCGGCCATGCGAATGCAGGTCGATGAACCCCGGCGCCACCACCAGCCCCGTCGCATCGATGCGCTTGCCGCCGACCAAAGGCGCGGCTGAAATCGCAACGATCTTGCCGCCGCGAATGCCGACATTGGCGACGGTGTCGAAGCCGCTTTCGGGGTCCATGACGCGGCCGCCGGAGATGACGGTATCGAACCCCTGCCCCGCGCCGATGATCAGCGGCGCGACCGCCAGCCCGGCCGCGGCAACGGCAAACTGGCGCCGTGAAATCTGATGGTTGTCGTGCATCTGCTGCTCCCCCGAACTGCTGCGCTGCCCCATGCGATCAGGCCTGATAAACCGTCCGCCCGCCCGTCACCGTGCGCACCACCTTGATGTCCTTGATCTTGTCGTGGGCCACCCCCAGCGGATCATCCGACAGCATGACGAAATCGGCGAGCTTGCCGGTGATGATCGAGCCCTTGCTGGCTTCTTCGAACGACGCATGCGCACCGTTCAGCGTGCTGACGCGCAGTGCTTCGGCAGGCGTGATGCGCTGGTTGGCGCCCCAGGTCTGGCCGTCCCAGCCGGTGCGCGTCACCATGCCCTGCATCGCCATCATCGGCGCGAACGGGCCGGGGTAGAAGTCGGAACCCGCGCACACCGGAATCCCGGCATCGAGGAACGAGCGGAATGCCATCGCATTGCGCATCAGCTCCTCGCCGTAGAAGCCGAACTTGTCGGAGTTGTAATAGGCGTAGCTGGTGAACGGCGCCGGGATCGCGCCGACCGCCTTGATGCGCCGCACGAGGTCGTCATTGACCAGCGTGCAATGGGTGATCTTGAAGCGCGGATCGGCGACCGGATAGAGTTTCTGCGCGCGTTCATAGGCGGTCAGTGCCATGCCGATCGCGACATCGCCGTTGGCGTGGCAATTGGCCTGGATGCCGGCGCGGTGGACCTTTTCGACCCAGGCGTTCAGCGCTTCCTGGCTTTGCGCGACATTGCCGTAATACGGCGGCGTGCGGCCGGGGAACGGCACGCTCATCGCCATGGTGCGTTCGGAAAATGACCCGTCGACCATATGTTCGAACGTCGCGCCGAAGCGGATCCAGTCATCGCCGAAGCCGGTCTTGATGCCATTGGCGATCATAGCATCGAGCATCGGCCCGGTGGATTCGTAGCTGACGCGGTGCAGCAGGTCGCCACGCGCGCGGATCGCCTGCAGCGCCGCGAAGTCGCCACCCTGATGATGGACGCTGGTCAGGCCGTAGCGGGCAAACGCCTTCGACATGTGCGCGGCGCCGTCGCGGCCGCGCCGTTCGGTTTCGGCGGCGCTGAACACCGGCCGTGTGCCGGCTTTTTCGAATACGTCATTGGCGTTGTCGGTGACGCGGCCGTTGAGTTTCCCCGCCGGGTCGCGGTCGAAGGTGCCGCCGGGCGGGTTGGGCGTCGCATCGGTGACGCCGGCGAGCGCGAACGCCTTGCTGTTGTAATAGGCGGTGTGGCCGCCGCGGTGCAGCACCATCACCGGATGTGTGGTCGAGACGCGGTCGAGGTCGGCCTTGGTCAGCGCGCGCTTGTCGGAGATTTTGGTGTCGTCGAAGAAAAAGCCCTCGACCCATTGTCCCGGCGGCACGGCTGCGGCGCGCGCCTGCAATTTGTCGATGATCGACTGTATCGTGAAGAATTCGACATCGAACGGGTTGCCGACGATGACTTCATACAGCAGCACCTCGCCGACCGCATGGTTGTGGCAATCGATGAAGCCCGGCACCACCGCCTGGCCCTTGGCATCGATTACCTGCGTGCGCTTGCCGGCGAATGCCATGGCCGTGTCGTCATCGCCCACCGCGACGAAGCGCCCGTCCGCCACCGCGAACGCCGTCGCGCGCGGCTGCCGGTCATCGACGGTGTGCACGCGGGCATTGCGAACGACGAGATCGGCGTCACCGGGCAGCGCCGCGAAACTCGGGGCGGCGAGCCCCAGTCCGGTGAGACCGAGTCCGCCCAGCACTTCGCGCCGGTTTGCCGTTGTCCGCATGATGTGTCCCCCGCCGCGCCACATATCGCGCGGAAGGACAGGCTAACCGCTGCGCCGTAATGCGGCAACTGCTCGCTGGACGCCATGCCGCGCACACCTTAGCTTCACCCCGATGCACGCAATCTTCTACAACGGCCCGGTCAACGCCGGCGGCATGCGCAACACGCAGCAGCTGCTCGCCGATGCGGTGGCGAAGCGGCTCGACGACATCGTGCTGGTGCTGTCGAGCAACGGCGGCGATGTCGCGTCGGGGATGGGGCTGTACCATTTCATCCGCGCACTGCCGGTGCCGGTGCGGCTACACGCGGCGGGCGTGTGTTCATCGATTGCCGCGACGATTTTGCTCGCCAGCGACATCCGCACCGGCGCCGACCCGACGCAGTTCGTGCTGCACGCCGCGACCTATCGCGAAGGCCCCAAGCTCGGCGAGCGAGCCGAAAACACCGTGGTCATTACCGCCCCCTTTCGCAGCCGGCTCGGCTGGGACGACGCCCGCATCGCGCAATGCTTCACCGCTGAAGAAACTGCACTGAGCGTGCAACAGGCCTGCGCCTGGGGCATGGTGGAGCAGGTCGCCGACCTGCGGCTGATGCCGAGCGACACCACCGCGATCGTGTCGATCCCGAAGTAGCCTGACGCCGTCAGGCGGTGGCGAAGTCGCGACGTCGGCGCAACCCTGCGCCGACCATGCCGAAACCGGCAATCATCAGCGCCCAACTCGCCGGTTCGGGGACCGTGCCCGTCGAATACAGGACGGCGTTCGAGCTTGCGTTGTAGTTGAGCGTGAGCACATCGGTCGATGCGCCGGCGTCGATCATGTAGAAAGCCGTGACGTTGCCCGGACCACCCGTGCCATTCCCGAAGTGGAACGCCACATAGCTGATCCCGTGCAGCATGGTCGCAAAGTCAACGCTGTGCGAACCGCCGAGGCCGCTGATCTTTTCGACGGCATTCCAGTTGCCGTTCCAGGCAAAGCCGAGCCCGGCCAGATGCGTAGTTTGGGCAAAGATGTCGGCGGGGCTGTTGCTGAGCAAATTTCCCGAATAAAAACCCTGACAAACCAGAGCATTAGGCGTGACATCCGAGTTCGCGCAGGCAACTGCCGATGCCGGCGCGGCGAGGCACAATGCGGAAAAGCAGGCACCCAGAACAAGACTGAAGCGACCCTTTGATTCAATCATTTCCTTACCCTTCCATGAGCACATCGTTAATATGATGCGCGTCTAAGTTAATACACTGTTCATGAAATGGGAAACGGAAATCGCGCTTCGTTTATTAATATTAATCGGACAGCGGACTAGTTTGGTAGCGCGCATGCGCCATGTCATGCTTTGCCACCGCGACCGCCCCGATCACGAGGCAGGCCGGCGCTAGCGCCAGCGTGGCGCCGCAGCGCGCAAAGGGCGGCGGCCTCGCGGCCGCCGCCCCTCGAACCGTCACCGGATCAGGCGGTGACGTAGCTGCGTCGACGGCGCAACCCCATGCCGACTATGCCGAAACCGGCAATCATCAATGCCCAGCTCGCCGGTTCGGGCACGGTTCCCGTCGAATACAGGACAGCGTTCGAACTTGCGTTGTAGTTCAGCGCGATCACATCGGTCGCTGTGCCGGCGTCAAGCTTGTAGAACGCCGTCGCGTTGCCGGGGCCGCCTACGCCGTTCCCGAAGTGGAACGCCACATAGCTGATACCGTGCAGCATGGTCGCGAAATCAACGCTGTGCGATCCGCTGAGACCGGAAATCTTTTCAACGTTATTCCAGTTGCCATCCCAGGCAAAACCCAGTGCGGCCAGATGCGTGGTCTGGGCAGCGATGTCGCTGGGGTTGTTGCTGAGCAGATTGCCCGCGTAGAAACCCTGACAGGCCAAGGCATTGGGCGAGATATCCGTGTTTGCGCAGCCAGCTATCGCAACTGCCGACGCCGGCGTGGCAAAGCCCAAAGCGACAACGCAAGCACCTAGAGCAAGACCAAAGCGGCCTTTTGAGTCAATCATTTCCTTACCCCTCCGCAAGCACACCATTAACTTGATGCCCCTAGGTGTTAAAATATCGGAAACGTAACGGGAAATTAATTTTATAAACATTTAACTATAATTAACATTTGGATTGCCCGATTTTCCAATGCGCGTTGGCGTGGCATTGTTGGCCGCTGACCGGGTTGCCGCGTGTGAAACGCGGACATGACCACTGGAACAAATCGGGCCCATGCCCCATATTGCTGCTATGGCCATCCAGATTCGCACCAGCCTCGATGAACCCGATGACGCCGGCACGTTCATCCCGCACCGCCCGGCGCGCCCCGAAAAGTCCGAAGGCGGCAAGGCGTTCCGGCTGGTCAGCGACTATACGCCCGCCGGCGACCAGCCGGCGGCGATTGCCGAACTCGTCGCCAACGCCAATGCCGGCGAACGCGACACCGTGCTGCTCGGCGTCACTGGTTCGGGCAAGACCTTCACCGCCGCGAAGGTCATCGAGGCGGTGCAGCGCCCTGCCCTGATCCTCGCGCCCAACAAGATCCTCGCGGCTCAATTGTACGGCGAATTCAAGAGCTTCTTCCCCGACAATGCGGTCGAATATTTCGTCAGCTATTACGATTATTACCAGCCCGAAGCCTATGTGCCGCGGTCGGACACCTATATCGAGAAGGAAAGCTCGGTAAACGAAGCCATCGACCGGATGCGCCATTCGGCGACGCGCTCGCTGCTCGAACGCGATGATGTCATTATCGTCGCGAGCGTTAGCTGCCTTTATGGCATCGGCTCGGTCGAAACCTACTCTGCGATGACCTTCGCGCTGAAGAAGGGCCAGACGCAGGACCGTCAGGAGCTGATCCGCAAACTGGTCGCACTGCAGTACAAGCGCAACGAAATGGCGTTCGTGCGCGGCAATTTCCGCGTTCGCGGCGATTCCGTCGAACTATTCCCGTCGCACTACGAAGACAGCGCGTGGCGCATCAGCTTCTTCGGCGACGAGATCGAAAGCATCACCGAATTCGACCCGCTGACCGGCAGCAAGGTGGCGAACCTCGACTACATCAAGATCTACGCCAACTCGCACTATGTGACGCCCGGCCCGACGTTGCAGCAGGCGAGCCAAGCCATCCGCTTCGAACTCACCGAACGCCTCAAGGAAATGAACCTCGAGGGCAAGCTGCTCGAGGCCCAGCGCCTCGAACAGCGCACCAACTTCGACCTTGAAATGATCGCCGCGACCGGCAGCTGCGCCGGCATCGAAAACTACAGCCGCTTCCTCACCGGCCGCCTGCCCGGCGAGCCGCCGCCGACGCTGTTCGAATACCTCCCCGAAAACGCGCTGCTATTCGTCGACGAAAGCCATGTCACCGTGCCGCAGATCGGCGGCATGTCGCGCGGCGATCACCGCCGCAAGGTTACGCTGGCCGAATACGGTTTCCGCCTGCCGAGCTGCATCGACAACCGCCCGCTGAAGTTCGAGGAATGGGAGGCGATGCGCCCGCAGACGGTGTTCGTCTCCGCCACGCCGGGCAAGTGGGAAATGGAAGCCACCGGCGGCGTCTTCACCGAACAGGTCATCCGCCCCACCGGCCTCATCGACCCGCCCGTCGAGATCAAGCCGGTCGAAGACCAGGTCGAAGACTGCATCGCCGAAGCCCGCAAGGTTGCCGCCCAGGGCTACCGCACGCTCGTCACCACGCTGACCAAGCGCATGGCCGAAGACTTGACCGAGTTCATGCACGAAGCCGGGATGCGCGTGCGCTACATGCACTCCGACGTCGAGACGCTCGAACGCATCGAACTGCTGCGCGACCTGCGGCTCGGCGTCTATGACGTGTTGATCGGCATCAACCTGCTGCGCGAAGGCCTCGACATTCCCGAATGCGGACTGGTGGCGATCATGGACGCCGACAAGGAAGGCTTCCTGCGCTCCGAAACCGCGCTGATCCAGACCATCGGCCGCGCCGCGCGCAACGTCGATGGCCGCGTCATCCTCTACGCCGACCGCATGACCGGCTCCATGGAACGCGCCATCGCCGAAACCGACCGCCGCCGCATCAAGCAGCTCGAATACAACGCCGAACACGGCATCACCCCGGCGACGATCAAGCGCAACATTTCGGATGTGCTCGCCGACGTGTCGAACCGCGACTCCGTCCTCATCGAAACCGGCGACGCCGACACGCCGCACCTCGTCGGCCACAACCTCAAGGCCTATATCAAGGACCTCGAGGAGCAGATGAAAAAGGCCGCATCCGAACTCGATTTCGAAATCGCCGCCGGCATCCGCGACCAGATTCGCCGGCTCGAAAACGACGAGCTCGGCTTGCCGCCCGACCAGCGCAAGGCGCCGGTACAGGGGCGCTCGACCGAGGGCATGCCCGGCACGCGCAAGACGCGGTTCGGCAAGGTGCAGAAGAAGTGGGGCGGGAAGCGGTAGGTTAAGGGCCTCCGGCGGGCAGGCCTCAGGCCTGCACCATAGGTTTGGGGCATCGCCACGCTAGCCGACGCTGCGGTATGGTGCGCCGGCGCAAACTATTGGTGCAGGCCTTAGGCCTGCCCGCCGGAGGCTCTTACCTTTCCTCAAGCCGTCGCGAGCAACGCCGCGACATCCGCCGCCGGACGCCCGGCATAATCCTTGTCGATTTCCGCGACGATCGCCGCGCGCACCGGCGCCGCACAATGTTTGCGCAGTACGCCGAGCGTATGTGGCGGTGCCACCACGATCAGCGGCGTTCCGGCACCGGCGAGTGCGGCCAGCCGGTCGGCCGCTGCAATCGCAAAGCGGTCCTCGTCGGCCTGGTGGAAGTCGGTTTCGCTGTAGCCGCTGCGGCCGGACCCGACGCTAGAAAAGCTGCGGCCGGGCTTGTCGGTGCCTTGTTCGGACGTGCGCGCCGAATGCTGGCCTTCGGCTTCGACTACTTCCAGCGCCGGCGCAATGTCGCTGCCGTGATTGCGGAAAATCGTCATCTTGGCGCCATCGGCGACCAGCACCAGCGTTCCGTGTGCAACCAACATAGCGCTCTCCATTTAGCTGAATATTTACATAATTTTAATTTAATAAGATACGCCGATGATGCAAGCCCCAGCCGGCAAAGCCGGCCGCTCAGCCTGCGTCAAACACCCCCTTTCGCCGCAAGCCGACTGGGGTATACTGATGGCTAAACGCAACGACACTAATGGGGGTTCCACGATGCGCCGCACCAACCTCGCCATGCTTGCCACCAGCCTGCTGCTCGCCGCACCGGCGCTGGCGCAATCGACCCCGCGGTCGCAGCAATTGTGGACGCCCGACGGCGCGCCGGTGAACTGCATCAGCCTGCAGTCGATCCGCAGCACGCATGTCGTCGATGACCGCACGATCAACTTCGTCATCAGCAACAACCGCATGTTCACCAACACGCTGCCGCGCGCCTGCGCCGGGCTCGGCATGAACCGCGCCTTCTCGCACAACTCGCGCACGACACAGCTGTGCGCGGTCAATTCGATCACCGTCGTCCAGCGCGGCGCCAACCGCATGGCCGGGCCGAGCTGCGGCCTCGGCCAGTTCCAGCCGATGAAGCCCGTCCCCGCGACGCCCGCCGCCACGCCGCCCGCCGGGTGAGCGCCGCGCACCGCATCCTCGCACTGGCGCTTCTGGCGCTGGCCTCGACCGCGACGGCGGCCGAACAAACCGAGGCGGACGCCTACACGCGCTACGAACTGCTCGACCCCGCGAGCCACAAGTTCCGCATCGTCTATGACGTCACCGCGACCACGCCGGGCGCGACGCGCTATTTCAACCCGATCCGCCCGGGCAGCACCGCGAGCAACGAACATGTGACCGACCGCGCCACCGGCAAGCCGCTGGCGTTCGCCGAAGTCGGTGCCGCCGAGGCCATCGCCGGCGGCATCCCCGACGCCAAGCCCGACAGCCGCTGGATCGCCGTCACGCTCGCCCGCCCCGTCCCCGCCAACGGCGGCGAAGGCCGCATCCGGATCGACAAGACCTACGAAGACGCGCGCAGCTATTTCACCGACGGCACGACGATCGTGTTCAAACGCGACCTCGGCATCAAGCGCAACGCCGTGCTGCTGCCTGCCGGCTATGACCTGATCGCCAGCAACGTCCCGTCGCAACTGCTGCAGCAACCCGACGGTCGGCTGCTGGTGTCATTCTGGAACAGCATGCCCAGCGCCGCGACACTCGAACTGCGCGCGGCACCGTCCCGCAACCGCGCACCGACCGTCGCACCACCCGAGACAATCGACGAACGCGCCGCGCAAAACCGCGAGATCGTCTATTACCTGCGCGACCCCGCCAGCCACAGCTTCGACCTGACGCACGACTATACCGAAACCCGCGCCGGCACCGGCCACTACCTCAACATCGTCCGCCCCGGCAGCACCGCCAGCAACCCGTCGGCGCGCGACCTCGATACCGGCGCGCCGCTCACCGTGAAAACCCTCACTGGCGCCGCCGCCATCCGCGCCTACGAACCCGACGCCAAAGACCTCGCCGACACCAGCACCGCCATCCTGTTCACCTACGCCCCGCTCGCCCCAGGCACCACCAAGCGCCTGCGCATCAGCGAAACCTACACCGACGCCGGCCGCTACAGTCTGACCAATGGCGCGCTCGTCTGGCACCGCAGCCTCGGCCGCCCCGCCAACGCCGTCGTCCTGCCCGCCGGCTGGACCCCCACCAACATCTCGGTCCCCGCCACCGTGAGCGTCGAACCCGACGGCCGCATGCGCATCGACCTGATCAACCCGCGATTGGACGATATCGACGTGCTGATTACCGCTACGCGGACAGGGGGTTAAGGGCCTCCGGCGGGCAGGCCTGAGGCCTGCACCCAATTGTTATGCGCTCTTCAAACGGGTGCAGGCGTCACGCCTGCCCGCCGGAGGCTCTTCCTCTACAGCGCCTTGATACTCACAAACTCGCGCAACCGCGCCACGCTGGCATCCTCGGGCTCCACATCCACGCACGCCCGGCCCCACAGGTCGAGATGCAACAGTCGTTGCTGGAAACTGTGGTCGGCGCTGGCGAGCGTGGCGTCCATCTGCGTGTTGGTCAGGCCGAGCAGGCTGGCGATCGAGCTGTCGTGGAAGTAGCGCGGGTCGATGCGGGTGCGTTGGAAGACGTTGGTCCAGAAGCCAAACTTGGGGCGCTGGCTGAGTTCGGGCGGCATGTAGCGTTTGGCGACTTCGCGGACGACCCATTTGTCGCGGGTGAAGGGGTGCGACTTGTCGAGCGCGCGCCAGTCGCGGCGCAGCTTGTACTCTGTCGGCATGTTGACTGCGGCGCGCACGACGGCGTGGTCGAGGAACGGGAAGCGCGATTCGATGCTGCCGGCCATGCCCATCGTGTCGTTGCGGTGGAGCAGGATGCGCAAATGGTGGTGGAGATAGTCGAGCGTCCAGCGATGGCCTTCGGACTTTATCGCCGGGCCGAGTGCGGCGACGGCGGCGGCGACACGTTCGGCGTCATCGACGACTTCGCGGCGGTTGAACAGCGAGCGCACCAAGTCGACATTGCCTTCGGGCACCGGCCACAGCAGGTCACCGACGCCGGGCACCGCGCGGACTCCGCTGCGCAGCTTGCCACCGAGCGCGTAATAGCCGTCGGTCAGGGCCTTGCGGCCGAGCCAGGGGTAGCCGAGGAAGCATTCGTCCGAGCCCTCCCCCGACAGCAGGCCCTTGACGCCGCTGTCGCGCGCGAGGCACGCGACTTGCATCATCGGCACGCAATTGGGGCGGTCGGCGAGCGGTTGTTCGAAGTGGCGGATGGCGCGCGGTAGCAGGTCTATGAACTCGCGCTCGGTGACCGAAACGGCCTTGAGGTCGAGCTTGAGGTGTTTCGACAGTGCCGCGGCAGCGCCGAGCTCGCTGAACGGGCCTTGCACGTCGGCGTGGAAGATCGCGAGGTTGTTGTGACGGCGCGCCGCGATGCCCATCAGCAGCGACGAATCCACGCCGCCGCTGCAGAACGCGCCGACCGGCACGTCGGCGAGCAGGTGCGCTTCGACGCTGTCGCTGAGCAATTGCTCCATGTGATCGACGATTTGCGTCGATGACAGCGCGGCGTATTCGTCGATCGCCGCGGGCGTCAGAAAGTCCTCGAGCCGGGCGAAGGCGTGGAATTGCGGTGCGCTGCCAGGGCGTTTGACGACGATCTGGCCGGGCGGCACCGAGGTGACATCGTCGAGGAAGGTGAAGCCGCTGGTCGGGCCGCGGAAGCCCTGCAGATACGACGCGACCATGAAGCGGTCGACGCTGGGCGCGGTCCACGGCGCGAACGCCTTGACTTCGGAACCGAACAGAAACGCCTCACCCACTTGCTGGATGAACAGCGGTTTCATGCCGAAGCGGTCGCGCGCCATCAGCAGCGAGCGGTCGGCGCTGTCGAACAGCGCGAACGCGAACATGCCCTCCAGCGCGCGGATCGCGGTGTCGGGATCGCGGTGGAGCAGCATCTGCAGCAGCACTTCGGTGTCCGACGTGGTGCGGAACACGACGCCTTCGGATTCGAGCTGCGCGCGCAGCTGGCGGTAGTTGTAGATTTCGCCGTTGAAAATCAGCGCATAGCGCGCGCTAACGTCCCAGAACGGCTGGTCCGAGCGCGCATCGACATCGACAAACGACAACCGCGTGTGCGCGAAGCCGGCACCGGGGCCGGCGTGAATTTTCTGCGAATTGGGGCCACGATGGACGAGAGACTGCATCGAGGCGTCAAGGCGGGCGCGATCGGGAACGCTCTCGCTATCGGTGACAATCCCGAAAATCCCGCACATGCGTGACGACCCCCTTGCAGATGACGCGGCGGCGATGCCCGCGCCCGCCGTTACCAATTACGGTCTCTGCCGCCGGCAAGCCAGCCCTAAGGTAGCGCCGGCAGATCAGGGCTTTCCCGTAGTTCGTTGCGGGACGGTATATGTTATGCTCTGCGCCTCGGTTCGAGGGGACAGGCCATGCATTTCCGTTCGCTACTCGCCTTGGTGTTGGTCGTGCCGCTGGCGCCGGTGACCGCCGCCGAACAAGTCGTCGTGCCGCCCAAGGCGCGCTACTGGATGAGCGCCACCACCGCCAACGGCATGAGCATGGGTGGCGGCATGAGCCAGGCCGACATGATGAAGATGGCCCTAGGGCAATCTGGGGGCGGCGGCGGCGCGCAGAAACTGCTCGACCTCGACCTCGGTTCGACGCTGGCGCCGACCGGCGGTGGCCCCAAGGCCGATGCGCTGATCCCGCCCGGCATGAACATGGGCGCGAGCCTGCCGCTGACCACGCCGGTCGCCAAGCCGGCACAGCGTGCGCCCGAACGCGAGGATGATGATTTCGAACGCCCCAAGGGCAAGCTGCTGCTGTTCTGGGGCTGCAGCGAAAAGGCCCGCCCTGGCCAGCCGGTGGTGATCGACTTTGCCGCGATGGCGGCGGGGCAGGTTCCGCCCAATCTGTTCGCCGGCGAACGCGTTCGCGTCGCCCGGCCGCCGAGTTCGGGCAATTCGAAAACTTTCGGCGAATGGCCGTACGGCGACAAGAACCCGCGCAGCATTCCCGCCAACGCCAGCCTGATCGGCAACCAGCGCGTCGAGGGCAATTACAGCCCGCCGATCAGCTTCGAGCTGGCGCAGGACTGGCTGGCGCCGCTGACGCTGAGCGGCAAGGGCAACGCCGCAGGCGGCCAGACGCTGGTCTGGAACGCCGTGCCCGCCGCCACCGGCTATGCCGCGACGATGATGGGCGGCGGCAAGTCGACCAGCGGCGAAGACAGCACGACGATGGTGTTCTGGAGCTCGTCCGACGTGCAGACCTTCATCAGCGGGCTGACCGACTATCTGGCGCCCGCCGAGGTCCAGCGGCTGATTGGCAAGAAAATGCTGATGCCGCCGTCACAGACGCAATGCGCGATTCCGGTCGAGGCACTCAAAGCCGTCGAAGGCGGCATCGTGTCGATGGTCGCGCACGGCCCCGAAATCAACAATGTTTCGCCGCCGCGCCCGGCCGACCCCAAGGTGCCGTGGGTGCAGGACTGGGTGTCGCGGACGCGCTTCCGCTCCACCGCCGGCGCGATGCTGGCGGACGGCGAGCTGATGACTAGCATGGGCGGCGGTATGGGTGGTGGTGGCGGTCACGCCGCAGCCGCCGGCGGTGTAGCACCGAACGCCAAGTGCCCGCCGCCCGCCAGCGCTAACCCCGCCGAAGCTGTCGGTGGCGCGATCGGCGGCAGCCTCGGCAGCGCGATGGGCTCGATGTTCGGCGGCAAGAAGAAGAAGGTCGACCCGAACTGCCCGCAATGATGGTTTCAAATCGCGCAGCTGATCCCGGCGCGCAGCACTTCGGACACGAGTTGGCGGTCGCCGGGCTGGTTGAGCTGGCGCGCGATGTCATTGAGGCTCATGTGGCCGATCTTGTCCTTGTTGAGCTGCGCCAGCGTCGCCAGCCGCTTCATCTGGTCGTGCGACAGCCGGTCGGCGAGGCGTTCGCCGACGCAGCGCGCCTGCGGCTCGGGGATGCCGACCTTGACGAGTTCGGTAGTGATGCGCTGCGCCGGTGTCGCGCACGCCGCCAGCAGCAGCAAAAGTCCAAACGCCAGCTTCCGCATCGCATACTCCTTGTCGGCAGCGGTTCTAGCGCAGCCCCGCGCCGCGCGCCATGCTTGGCGGTATCCACAACAGGCGCTAGAAGCGCGCACCATGTCGCTACCACCCGCCACTGATTTCCGCCCGCTCGGGCTGCGCCTGCTCAACGCAGTGTTTCCGCGCGTCTGGAACGCCGGGCTGCTGCCCTACCCAGACCTGCAGGAAGCGACGCTCGACGCGATGGCGACGAAGTCGACCGGGCTGAGCGATTTCGGCGATGACAGTTTCGCGCGCAGCCAGTTGCGCATGTTGCTGCCAGCGCTCGAAAGCGAAGCGCAACTCAACCCGATGGGCCGCGTCATTGCGCACGGCACCCTGCTCAAGTCGCTCAAGGAACGGCTGTGGGCGCAGGACCTGTTCAAGCGCCACCCCGAAATCCTCGACCGCCCGCTGGCACCGCCGATCGTCGTCATCGGCCAGATGCGGTCGGGCACCACGCGGCTGCAGCGGCTACTCGGCCAGGACCCGCGCTTTGCCGCGCTGCGGCTGTACGAATCGATGTCGCCGGTGCCGTGGCCGTCAAGCCAGCGTAACCCGAAGCGCGACCCCCGCGTCGGCTATACACAGCGCGCGTTCGCCTTCCTCAACTACATCAACCCCGGCATCGCCGCGACGCACCCCACCGGCGCGCTGGAGATCGACGAGGAGCTCGGTCTGCTCGATGCCAGCTTCACTGGTGCCGCGATTGAAGCGCAGCGCCGCGTGCCGAGCTTTGCCCGCTACTGCGAGGCGACCGACCAGACGCCGGCGTACCTGCATCTGCGGCGGCTGCTCCAGCTCGCCAGCTGGTTCCGCGGGCAAGACCCGGCGACGCCGTTCGTGCTCAAGATGCCGCAACACATGCAGGATTTGCCGGCACTGATGGCTGTGTTTCCCGATGCCAAGCTGGTGTTCATCCACCGCGATCCGGCTGCGGTGCTCGGCTCCTCGGCGTCGATGGTGTGGAACCAGATGGTCGTGCAATCCGACAGCGTCGATCCGCACTGGATCGGCGCCGAATGGCTGCACAAGGCGCACCACCGCGCTGCCGTCACCGCGGCGCTGCGGCCAAAGCTTGCCGCCGCCCAGCAGATCGACGTGCGCTTTGCCGACATGAACGCCGACTGGGTCGCTGTGATGCGCCGCATCTACGACTTCCTCGGTGTGCCGTTCGACGCAACGGCGCACGCCGCGATGGCGGCCTATCTGGCGCGCGCCGCGCGCGAACACCGCCATGACGAACATCGCTACACGCTCGAAGACTTCGGTCTCGACGCGCGTGTCATCAACGCCGGCTTTGCCGACTACCGCGCGCGCTTCGACATTCCGTTCGAAGTGCCTGCGGCAATGCGCGGGGCTGCAATTGCGCAAGACCCCGGCTACGGCATCGGCGAAGGAGTACCTGCATGATTTATAGTGGCCCCATCGCGTTCTGGCAGGGGATGCTCATCGCGCTCGGCGTCGTGCTGGTGATGGAAGGCGTCGCCTATGTCACGCACCGCTGGGTGATGCACGGCTTCCTGTGGGTGCTGCACGAATCGCATCACCGCCCGCGCATCGGGTTGTTCGAACGCAACGACTGGTTCGGGGTGTTCGGTGCCGCGGTGTCGATCACGCTGTTCTACCTCGGCGTCGAGCGCGGCTGGGGGCCGCTGACGGTATGGCTGGCGGTCGGCATCACCGCCTATGGCGCCATTTATTTCGGCTTCCACGACATCATCGTCCACCGCCGCCTCAAGCATCACTGGGTGCCCAAGAGCGCCTATATGAAGCGCATCGTCCAGGCGCACCGGCTGCACCATGTCGTCGAAACGCGCGAGGGCAACGTCAGCTTCGGGTTCATCTATGCGCCGCCGGTGCGGGTGTTGCTCGCCCAGCTCGAAGCGATGGGCGTCGGCAAGCTCAGGGTCTCGTCCAAAGTCCGGTCCGAGATGGACCGGGAGATGGCCAGCGTCGCGAACGGCTGAACGCCGCGGCGTAGCTCGCCGCGACGATCCCGAGCTTCTGCGCTGTCGAGGTACTGACGCGGTGCGCGAGCGCCGCCGCACCGCCAGCACGCACCTTGCGCCCGATGCCGCCGTAAATGCCCGCCGCCGCGAGCACCGCCCATGCCGAGCGCAGCGGCAGCGCCGGCGTGCCGTAGCGTGCTGACGCCTCATAGCCTTCGGCCAGATCGACCAGCCGCTTGACCACGCCGGCGAGCGTTTCGCGGTACCGGGGCGCGGCGTAATCGTCACGCGATAGCCCGGCAGCATCGATCCACTGCCCGGGCAGATAGCGCCGGCCGATTTCAGCATCCTCGACCACGTCGCGCGCGATGTTGTTGAGCTGAAAAGCCAGACCGAGGTCGCAGGCACGGTCGAGCGTCGCGCGGTCGTCGGGCGACACCCCCATGACAATCGCCATCATCACCCCGACGACGCCCGCGACGTGGTAGCAATAGGTCAGCAGGTCAGCCTCGGTCTCGAACGGGCGCTCCTCGACATCGATGCGGAAACCGGTGAGCAAATCAGCCGGGTAGCGTGCCGGCATGCCGGTTTGCGCCGCGACGCGCGCCAAGGCGTCGAACGCCATCACGCCAGTCGGTTCGCCCGCCAGTGCTTTCGCGGTCAGTGCTTCGAGTTCGGCGAGTCGCTCGGCGGGTGTCCCGGCATAGGCGATGCGGCCATGCCCCGATTCCTGCCCGTCGATGACGTCATCGCAGTAGCGGCACCACGCATAAAGCATCGTGGCACGGTCGCGCGTTTCGGGATCGAACAGCTTTGACGCCAGCGCGAAGCTTTTCGAGCCCTTGGCGATGGACGCACGGCTGGCGAGGACGAGTTGGTCGGTCACGCGGGCCTGCGTAGAGCAAGCCAGCCAAAACGGAAAGTTCTTCCCCTCTCCTCTTTCGGGAGAGGTAAGCATGACAATCAGGCGGCGCTGGCGCTGTTGTGGCCGATGCCGCCGCTATGGTCGACGACGGCCCCGCCTTCACCGTCGAGCATCAGCAGCGCCGTCGCCTTCGCCGACCCAACGACGCCCGGAATCCCCGCGCCCGGATGCGTGCCGGCGCCGACGAAATACAGGTTGGGCAGTGCGTCATCGCGGTTGTGCGTGCGGAAATAGGCGCTCTGCCACAGCACCGGTTCAAGGCTGAACGCCGAGCCCATGTGCGCGTTAAGTTCGTTGCTGAAATCCTGAGGGCTGAACGTCCGCATCGTCACCAGATTCTCGCGCAAACCGGGGATCAGCCGCGCCTCCAAGTAATCTAGGATGCGGTCGGCGTAGATCGGCGCCAGCGTCTCCCAGTCGCCCTTGAACTTGCCCAGGTGCGGCACCGGCGACAGCGCATAGAATCCGCTGCAACCTTCGGGCGCCATCGCCGGATCGGTCGCGGTCGGGTGGTGCAGGTAGATCGAGAAATCGTCCGCCACCACGCCGTGATCATAAATGTCCTTGAGCAGTTCACGGTAGCGCGGCCCGAACAGGATCGTGTGGTGCTTGATGTCGGGATACGTCTTGTTGAGCCCGAAATAGACCACGAACAGCGACGGCGAGAAGCTCTTGGCGGTCACCGCCTGCGTCGCAATCGCGCCGCGCGGATGCTCGGCGAGCAAGTCGCGGTAGGTGTGGACGATGTCGGCATTCGACGCGACCATGTCGAACTTCCCCGACCAGCCGTCAGCCGTCGTCACGCCGGCGACGCGGTTGCCTTCAGTGTCGATCGAGGTCACCGGCGAGCCGATCTTGAAGGTACCGCCAAGGTCCTCGAACAGCTTGACCATGCCGCGGATCAGCGCATGCGTGCCGCCACGCGGGAACCAGACGCCCCATTTCTTTTCGAGCGCGTGGATCAGCGCATACAGCGCGCTGGTCTTGAACGGATTGCCGCCGACCAGCAGCGAATGGAAGCTGAACGCCTCGCGCAGCTGCGGATCCTTGATGTAGCGCGCGACGATCGAATAGACCGAGCGGTACGCCTCGTAGCGCACCATCGCGGGTGCGGCCTTGAGCATCGACTTGAAGTCGAGAAACGCTACATGGCCGAGCTTGCGGTAGCCTTCGCGGAAGACATTTTCGGAATAGGCCAAGAAGCGCTTGTAGCCCGCGACGTCATCGGGGCTTTTGGCCTCGATCTGCGCGAACAGCGACGCGTCGTCGTTCGAATAGTCGAACACCGTGCCGTCGCTCCAGATCAACCGGTAGAACGGCGTGACCGGCAGCAATTCGACATAGTCCGACAGCTTGCGCCCCGACAGCTCGAACAGCTCCTCAAGGCACGACGGGTCGGTGATGACCGTCGGGCCGGCGTCGAACTTGAAGCCCTTGTCCTCCCAGACATAGGCGCGGCCGCCGGGCTTTTCGCGGCCTTCGATCAGCGTGGTTTGAATCCCCGCCGATTGCAGCCGGATGGCGAGTGCCAGCCCACCGAAGCCGCTGCCGATGACGGCTGCCGTACCCTTTGTCATGCGTCGTCTTTCCTGGAACTATCTTGCCTGAAACTATCTTGGAGCGGGGCCGAATATTGCCGACAGCGCGCGCCCGATCGGCACCGGCGGTTTTCCCGACAATACCCGGACCTTGTCGGCAAATGTCGACTGGCCGGCGTAGAATCGGCTGATGAGCGAAGCGTCGAGCCCGTAAAAGCGTTGTAGCACCTTGTAGCGCTGGTCGGGTTCGGCGGCGATGAACAGCATCTTGTTGAGCATCCGGTAAAAGCCGCGTGCCCTCCACGTCGAGGTGCTGTGTTGTCGCAGCGCCGCATATAGCGCCGGCGCCGACAGGTCGGGCAGGCTGGCGACCAGCTCCGCCGTACGCACCGCATCGGGGAAGCTGTAGCCGGTGGTCGGGTGGAACAGCGCGGCGCGCAAGCCGACGCGCGGCACGCCGGGCTCGCCCTCGTCCCACAGCGCTTCGATGTCGCCGTCGAGCGCAATCGGCAGCACCCCGGTTTCTTCGCGCAGCTCGCGCACCACCTGCAGGCCTTGGGCGGCGGCATAGGCCCGCAGCCGGGCGCGCAACGCTTCGGGCGCCAGCTCGGCGCCGTCGCTGTAATAGGTATCCTCGATCAGCACGCGGCGCGGTCCGAACGGCAGCGTATAGACGAAGCGGTAGCCGTCGAGCTGCGGCACCGTCGCGTCCATGATGATCGGCCCGGCCAGCCCATGGTCGGCCGCCAGCTCGAATTCGATACCGATGAATTTCTGCCAGCGCAGGTCGAGCGCATCCGTCGGCCCCTGCCCGCGCCCGTCGATGACCGCGTGCGCCTGCAGCACCGTACCGTTCGCTAACGTCACACTGGTCGGCGACAGCGCCGCTACTGCCACGCCGGTCAGCACGCAGCCCTGTGGCAAAGCCGCGCGCACCGCTGCATCGAGCCGTTCGGAGGTCGCGCTGCCATACGCCGCCGCCAGCTGCCGCGACCGCTTGGGGAAGCGGATGCCGTAGGTATCCCAGCGGTGTTCGGTCAGCGGCGCCGTCCAGCCGTGGGCGCCGCTATCGATATCACTGCCGAAGCTTGACCAGGTGTGGTTGCCGCCGATGGTCTCGGCCGCCTCGACAATCGCCACACGCAAATCGGGCCGCACTTCTGCCAGCCGCAGCGCGATCAGCCCGTTGGCAAGCCCGCCGCCGGCAAGGATGAGGTCGAAGTCCATTGCGGCGGGTTAGACGGTTTGTGCGCGCACCGCAATTTGGCGCGCGCCAGCGGCGTATCAGCGCAGGCGCGCGGGACGGCTGGCCCAACCGATCAGCAGTACCAGCCCGCCGAGCACGAACACGTGAATCAAATCCCCCTTCAGCGGCCCCAGTTGCGCAATCAGCGCCCCGCCGCTGATGCCGGCCAGCAGCACCGCGCCGGCGAACGTCGTGCGCGGCACCAGCAACAGCAACGCGCCGGTGAGTTCGATCACCCCGGTCAGGATGCGAAAGCCCTGCCCCAGCCCGATCTTTTCGAATTCCGCGACCATCTGTGGATTGCCGCTGAGCTTCATCACCGCCGCGTACAGGAACGCCGCGCCGACCAGCAGTTTGACCACCCACAGCGCGATATGCGTCCAGCTGCGACCGCTGGCATTGGCTTGTACCATTTCGGATTCCCCCGTGCTTTTTATCCGTCGCGCAGACTGCAACGGGTCGCGGCGCCATTGCAAGCCGCGCTGCGATGCCCCGTATCGCTCGCCGCGCGCACGCCGTATAAGCGCGGGCGATGCAAACCACCCTGACCTTGCTGCTGGCTGCGCTGGCGATGACCTTCATCGTCGCGGCGCGCTACCTGATCGTGTCGGGCGGCTTTGCCGCGCTGACGCGGGCGCGGCACCCGGAGCTCTACGCCGACAGCGCGCGCCGCACCGCGCAGGTGCGCCGCGAGATCGGCTGGTCGCTCAGCGCCGCCGCGATCTACGGCATCCCCGCCGGGCTGGTGATGGCGGCGTGGCGCAGGTTCGGCGCCACCGAAATCTACACCGATCCGCTGGCGCATGGCTGGTTGTGGCTGCTCGCCAGCGTGCCGGTCTATCTGTTCCTCCACGACAGCTATTTCTACTGGACGCACCGGTTGATGCATCGCCCGGCGCTGTTCCGCCGCATGCACGCCGTCCACCATGACAGCCGGCCGCCGACGGCATGGGCGGCGATGTCGTTCCACCCGTGGGAGTCGCTGTCGGGCGCGCTGCTCATCCCGGCGCTGGTGTTCATCATCCCGATCCACTGGGCCGCGCTCGCCGTCGTGCTGACCGTCATGACGGTATTCGGCGTCACCAACCACATGGGCTGGGAGATTTTTCCGCGCAGCTGGCTTGAAAGCGGCTTCGGGCGTGTCATGATAACCGCGTCACATCACCATCTTCACCACCGGAACTATCGCTGCAACTATGGGTTATACTTTCGCTTCTGGGACCGGGTTTGCGGCACCGACCAGGGCTGGGCAAAGGAACTGACACATGATCAAGAAACTCCTGCCATTGGCAATACTGGCGGCGCTGCCGTTCTCGGCCGTACAGGCAGCTGAAACCACGACGCTGCATGTCGTCGTCACCGGCCTGAAGACCACCACCGGCACGATCCGCGCCTGCGTCTTCACCACCCCGACGGCGTTCCCGAGCTGCGAAAAAGGCGTCGGCACCATCAAGGCCGAAACCCCCGCCAACGCCCCGACGGTCAAGTTCGATGTCCCCGGCGTGCCGGTCGGCGCCACCGTCGCGGTGTCGCTGTTCGCCGACGTCAATGACAACAAGAAAATGGACCGCGGCATGATGGGCATCCCCAAGGAACCCATCGGCATTTCGAACAACGCCACCAACTCGTTCAGCGCGCCCGATTTCAGCAAGGCGCAGTTCGTCGCCAAGCCGAACATGACGGTCAATATCGCGCTCCGCTACTATTGATTGCGAATCCGGCGCAAAAGCCGCACACTAAGCTTTGTTCCTGGGGGAGCCGCAAATCCGCGGCTGAGACGGTGCCGGCGCACCGAACCCTTTCGAACCTGATCCGGGTCATGCCGGCGTAGGAAACGGAACCATGCGCGCCCACCGATTGGCGCCCCGAATCCATCGTCCATGGCCCCCAACACGGGACGTAACGCCATGGCCGATATCAACTCGCCGATCGAAATGCCGGTCACCACCGGGCCGCTGCCCGGCAGCCGCAAGATCCATGTCGCGGGCGAGTTGTTCCCCGACATCCGCGTCGCCATGCGCGAGGTCAAGCTCGAGGACAGCGCCAAGGAGCCCCCGGTCCGCATCTATGACACGTCGGGCCCCTACACCGATGCCACCGCGCGCATCGATATCGACGCCGGCCTGCCCGCGCTGCGCACCCCGTGGATCGAAGCGCGCGGCGATTGCGAACGCTACCCCGGCCGCGCGGTCAAGCCCGAGGACAACGGCATCTTCGGCGGCAAGAAGCAGCCCGAAACCCCCGAGTTCCCGCACGTCAATCGCATGCCGTGGCGCGCCAAGGGTGGCCAAGCCGTCACCCAGATCGCCTACGCCCGGCGCGGCATCATCACCGCCGAAATGGAATATGTTGCCATCCGCGAAAACATCGGCCGCGCGCAGCTCGCCGGCCAGATCCGCGACGGCGAAAGCTTCGGCGCCGAAATCCCCGACTATGTGACGCCGGAATTCGTCCGCAGCGAAATCGCCCGCGGCCGCGCCATCATCCCGTCGAACATCAACCACCCCGAAGCCG
This sequence comes from Glacieibacterium arshaanense, assembly GCF_004681125.1. Taxonomy (GTDB): domain Bacteria; phylum Pseudomonadota; class Alphaproteobacteria; order Sphingomonadales; family Sphingomonadaceae; genus Polymorphobacter_A; species Polymorphobacter_A arshaanense. The sequence continues at coordinate 1,006,518 of NZ_SIHO01000002.1, read as the reverse complement.
AGCCCATGGCCATCGGCCGCAACTTCCTGGTCAAGATCAACGCCAACATCGGCAACAGCGCCGTCGCCAGCAGCATCGCCGAAGAAGTCGAAAAGATGGTCTGGGCCACCCGCTGGGGCGCCGACAACGTCATGGACCTCAGCACCGGCCGCAACATCCACAACACCCGCGAATGGATCCTGCGCAACTCGCCCGTGCCGATCGGCACCGTGCCGATCTACCAGGCGCTCGAAAAGGTCGGCGGCGTCGCCGAAGACCTGACGTGGGACGTCTACCGCGACACGCTGATCGAACAGGCGGAGCAAGGCGTCGACTATTTCACCATCCACGCCGGCGTCCGGCTCGCCTATGTGCCGCTGACCGCCAATCGCGTGACGGGCATCGTCAGCCGCGGCGGCAGCATCCTCGCCAAATGGTGCCTCAGCCACCACAAGGAGAACTTCCTCTACACGCACTTCGAGGAAATCTGCGAGATCATGCGCGCCTATGACGTGTCGTTCAGCCTCGGCGACGGCTTGCGCCCCGGCAGCATCGCCGACGCCAATGACCGCGCGCAATTCGCCGAACTCGAAACGCTGGGTGAACTGACGCAGATCGCCTGGAAGCACGACTGCCAGGTGATGATCGAAGGCCCCGGCCATGTCCCGATGCACAAGATCAAGGTCAACATGACCAAGCAGCTGGAGACCTGCGGCGAGGCGCCGTTCTACACATTGGGGCCGCTGACCACCGACATCGCGCCGGGCTATGACCACATCACCAGCGGCATCGGTGCCGCGATGATCGGCTGGTTCGGCTGCGCGATGCTGTGCTACGTGACCCCCAAGGAACACCTCGGCCTGCCCGACCGCGACGACGTCAAGGTCGGCGTCATCACCTACAAACTGGCCGCCCACGCCGCCGATCTCGCCAAGGGCCACCCCGCCGCCCAACTGCGCGACGATGCACTCAGCCGCGCCCGCTTCGACTTCCGCTGGCGCGACCAGTTCAACCTGTCGCTCGACCCCGAAACCGCGCTCAAGTTCCACGACGAAACGCTGCCCGCCGAAGGCGCCAAGGTCGCGCACTTCTGCAGCATGTGCGGCCCGAAATTCTGCTCGATGAAGATCACGCAGGACGTCCGCGACTATGCCGCCAAGCAGAACACCGACGCGATGCTGGAGGCCGGGATGGCGGAGAAGAGCGCCGAGTTCAAGGCGAAGGGCGGGGAGATTTATCTGCCAGCGGCAGAGTAGACTCTAAATCGCGCTTGGAGAAAAGCGACACGAGCGTCGTCGCGCCGGGCGAGCTTGTTTGGGCGCTCCCGCATTTGTGGAGCCATGGAAGCATGCAAATTGACACCAAATTCGACTTCAGAACTGACGCGTCGGGGAAAGACCCCGACGCGTACAGTGCGACGCTACGGCACTATCATCGCCACTTATGGAGCAAGCCGCTGCCAAGTGGCCAACCGTTCCATTTAGCGACCAACAAGCTCGGCGCTTACCTCCATCACGACTCCCATTTGGGTGAGTTCTTCCTCTCCAGCGACTCAGTCATTCCTTCATTCACGAGATGGAAGAGGCTGCAGCACATCATCGGGAAGTTTCCCGAAGAAGAAAATGAGGCCTTTCGCAGCATAAGCTACACAATCGGCGGCATGATGGTTTTTCCGGGCAACAAGGTCGATGGCAAGCAGACGATAAACGGAGCCCGTGGCTTTAACGGAAAAATTGCAGACCGTTTCGACCTGACGCTGGAGTGTATCCGCCGACACTATCTGAACCAAAGCAGTCCGCTCAGCGATACGCTGGCTCGATACCGCAATTTTTTCGCGCTATTCGATGATTTTAGCGGATATGCAGATTTCTTTTTGCTGCAAGATTTGGTCGCTCCAGATTATTCAGCGATCAAATTCTGCATGCCATTTGATAATTTTGACACGTCGCCGGTCCCCAAGGACTGTGACACCTACATAGAGTATCGAAGACGCAGCATCGAGTTCATCGTGTCGCGCAATGACCGCATAGACCGACAGACCAGCTGAGGCATAGCCACAGCCTGAGGTACAAATCTTTCGGGGTGACCACACCGCACCGGTCGCGCTAGCCTCTGCCCCGCGGCGATCAGGAGGCAGCGATGGCGGAGGGGTATCAGGCGCTGACGGCGAAGGAGAAGGAGGCGTTGCGCCTGCTGCTCGGCGGGCATGATGCCAAGTCGATGGCGAACCAGCTCGGCCTGTCGGTGCATACGATCAACGAACGGCTGCGCGATGCGCGGCGCAAGCTTTCGGTATCGAGCAGCAAGGCCGCCGCGCGCATCCTGCGCGACGCCGAGGCCCCCGCCCCCCAATTACTTGGGGACATGATTTCAGGGGATGCCGGCCAGCCCGCCCGCGCCCACAACTTCGACCCGGGCCCCGCGCACTCGCCGCGCCGGGCCGCCTGGACCATCGGAGGATTTGCCATGATCGCCATGTTTATTGCCGCGCTCGCGCTGTCGTCGACCGAACCCGCAGCCCCGCCCGCTGCGGCGACTGCCGCAACCACACCCGCCGCCGCCACGGCGCGCGTCGCCGAAAGCGATGTCAGCCGCGCCGCCCGCGACTGGCTGACGCTGGTCGATGCCCGCAAGTGGCAAGAAAGCTGGGCCGCGACCGCCGACTCGTTCCGCGCGCTCAACACGCTCGCCAACTGGCAGGCCGCCGCCGAGCAGGTGCACGCTCGCCTCGGCCCGGCGCAGTCACGCGAACTGGTGAGCGACGAAGACACCCCCGCCCCGCCCAACGGCTATCGCACCCTGCGCTTCCGCACCAGCTTCGCCAACAACCACGGCGCCACCGAAGTGATCTCGCTGGCGCAGCAGGGCAACCAGTGGCGCGTTGCCGGGATTTATGTCGAGTAAGCGCGTCGCCCGCGCCGCGACGGCGCGCGCAGACTTACGCCGGAAACGCGATTTCACTTGACATTACGAACCGAATCGGTTAGTGATGCTCTCAAGGCGGCGGGGAATGGGAGTTCCTCGTCCAACCTGTCCGGGCTCACGATCGCCACTTGCGTTCCCGGGCGTGACGTCTCACCGCCGCGCTTTTCAGCCCCGCGCTCTGTTAGATCGGGAACTTCAGCTCCAAGTGTTTCCAGGAGGACACTTTCTACCCTGTACGAAGCCTAGTGCTGACATACAGTACTGAAACAGTACTAGCGGCGTAAGAAACCGCCCGTCCTCCGCAACCCGGCTATCCCGATCAGCGTCACAAAGCCTGCCTCTTCCCGATGACCCAGCAACCCTCCCAAGGACGCCGTCATCGGGAAGAGGATTATCCCCACCGTGGCGGTGGGGGTCAGTACCCAAGGACGATGGACCGGGGCGGGGATAACCGCTGGCCGGAAATTCGTCGTGGGCGGATTTCCCACCCCCGACCCCTCCCGTGCCGGGAGGGGAGCAGAAAACAACCGGGTGCAGGCCTCAGGCCTGCCCGCCGGAGGCCCTTACTTGAGCAGCGGCGACTCCGGATCGATCACCAGAATAGGCTTCAGCGTCGCGCCGCTTTCGGAATCGGCGACGGCGCGGTTGATGTCGGCGAGCGGGTAGTAGCGCACCAGTTTTTCGAACGGGAACTTGCCCTGGCGCCACAACGTGATGAGCTTGGGGATGAACAGGTGCGGGACGGCGTCGCCTTCGACGACATAGCCCATCGACTTGTTGATCAACGCGTTCACCGGCACGGTGATTTCGGCGCCGGCCTTCGACACGCCGATAAAGGCGCAGCGGCCGCCGGTGCCGAGGCATTCGACGGCCTGGCGGATGACCGGCGGCAGCGCGCTGGTATCGACCGCGAAATCGACGCCGTCGGGCAGGATGGCGCGCACGGCTTCGACGGGGTTGCCGGCGCCGGCGTTGACGACATGCGTCGCGCCGAGTTCCTTGGCGAGCTTGAGCCGGTTGTCGTGGAGATCGACGGCGATGACGGTGGTGCAGCCGCTGGCGACGGCGGCCATCAGTGCCGCGAGGCCGACGGCGCCGGCGCCGAAGACCACGAAGCTGCTGCCCGGCCCGGGCTTCAACGCATTGAGCACGGTGCCCGAGCCGGTCATCAGCCCGCAGCCGAGCGGCCCCATCAGCGCCAGCGGCACGTCGTTGGGGATCTTGACCACCGAGCGCTTGTTGGCGACCGAATGCGTTGCGAATGACGACTGGCCGAAGAACATGCCGCCGACGCGTTCGCCGTCGCAGCCGCAGATCGGCGAGCTGCCGTCGGCGCGCATCGCCATCAGGTTGAGCAGCCCGAACTGCACGCAGCGCATCGGCTGGCCTGATGCGCAGTGCCTGCATTCGCCGCAATAGGCCGGCGCCAGCACGACATGGTCGCCGACCGCGACATGGGTGACATCGGCGCCGACGGCTTCGACAACGCCGGCGCCTTCATGGCCGAGCACGGCGGGCAGCGGTGTCGGCAGATACTGGTCGCGCACCGTCATGTCCGAATGGCAGATGCCGGTGGCGACGATGCGCACCAGCACCTCATCGGCGCGCGGCGCTTCGAGCTTGGCCTTTTCGACGGTCCAGGGCTTGAACGATTCGCGCAGGACGGCGGCGGTAATGTCGGTCATTCTATAATCCTTCGGCAGCAGTGTTCAGGTGATGCAGCGGTCAGCCGGGCGTCTTGGCGACGCGCGGCAGGTTGGCGAGGTTCGAAATCCACGGCTGCTCGCTGTCGCAATAGACCTGCACCGTCGGCTGCAGCCAGCTGACATCATCGAACGAGGCGGCCTTGATGGCAACCATACCCTGCTTCGTCAGCCCTTCGGTCTTCGAGATGATCGGCGACCCGCATTTGGGGCAGAAGCAACGCTCGACCTTGCCACCGCTGTCGGCAGTATCGAGATAGGTTTCGGGCTGGCCTTCGATCGCCAGCGCGCCGGCGGCGGCGAGCGCCACCACCGAGAACGCCGAGCCGGCGGTCTTCTGGCAATTGCGGCAATGGCAGACCGCGGTCATCGCCGGGTCGCCGGTCAGTTTGAAACGGATATTGCCGCACAGGCAGCCGCCGACATGGTCGGTCATCGATCATCTCCCCAGATGTTGTCCAGCGACCGCTAGCATGGCCGGACGCGGTCGTGCAGCACTTTTTGCACGCGGCGACACCAACTGCTAAGCGGTCGCAATGCGTTTGAAGTTTCTGGCTTTATTGTTCGCCGCCGCGCTGACGGCACCCGTCCAGGCTGAGCCCGGCATGTGGCGCGTCCATGACGCCGACACCGAAGTCATCCTGTTCGGCACGATCCACGAATTGCCGGTGACCGCGGTCTGGCAGACACCGCGCATCCTCGAAGCCTTTGACGCGGCTGATACGCTCGTCGTTGAGGTCGATATTCCCGATGACCCGTTTGTCGTGGCGCGCGCCGTCGAAACGATGGGCATCCAGTCGGGGCTGCCGCCGATCGCCGACCGCGTCCCCGCCGATCGCCGCGCCGCGCTGCTGAAGGCGATCAATGAGGCCAAGCTGCCGATTGCCGCGGTCGACCGCATGCGCACCTGGCTGGCGGCGATTACGCTAAGCGACCGGCTTGTCGATGCCGCGGGCTTCGATGCCGAAAGCGGCGCCGACACGCTGTTGATGCAACGCGCCCGCGCCACGAAGAAGCCGATCGTCGGGCTCGAGACGATCGAGCAGCAGCTCGGCTATTTCGATACACTGACCGAAGCCGACCAGCGTAAGCTGCTGCTCGCGACGCTCGATGACATCGGCACAGCGCGCGCCGATGCCGAAAAGTTGGTGGCCGACTGGCTGGCAGGCAACACCGACGCCATCGGTGCCAACGCCGACAAGGAGTTGCGCACCACGCCCGAACTGCTGGCGCGGCTGGTGCAGCAGCGCAACGCACGCTGGGCGACGTGGATCGAAGGTGTGCTGAAACGGCCCGGCAAGATCTTCGTGGCAGTCGGCGCCGGGCATCTCGCTGGCCCCGACAGCGTCCAGACCATGCTCGAGGCCAAGGGCATCAAGGTCGAGCGGATTCCCTGACCTCGGGCACCGGCCGCGCCGTGACATCGGCGCAGGGTGATCCGAACGGCGCGAAGCTGGCAGTACGCAAAGCGGCGGCGCGGCGGTGGCGCACGCCGTCATGGCGCACCCGGGCGCGCAGTTCATCGAGCAGCACCTGCCCGAACTCCCAGGTGCCAAGCGCGGAGGCGGCGTTGATATGGCCGAGCGCACCGGCATCGACAAAGGTGCTGCCCCAGCCGTCGGCCAGGCAGCGCGACCGCGCCGGCGTGGCATAGACATCATCGCGGCTCGCCACGACGACCGATGCGAACGGCAGCGCGATGGCCGGCAACGGTGCGAAGCGCTGCACCGACGGCGGCGCGTCAGGCCGCTCAACATCGCAAGGCGCGACCAGCAGCGCCGCGATGCGCGTGCTGCGCAGCGTCGTGTGCGCCGCCCAGTGCACGACGGTGGCGCAACCAAGGCTATGCGCGACCAGAACCACAGGTCCGGTTACGCCGGCAACCGCGTCTTCAAGCTGCGCGCACCATGCGTCAGGCTTCGGGTCGTTCCAATGCGCCTGCACGACACGCCGGCAATCGTCGCGTTCACGTTCCCACACCGACTGCCAGTGATCGGGCCCCGAGCCGTTGAGACCTGGAATGATCAATGTCGTCGGGTTCACCTGAGCCTCCTTGACGTCGCGTTGCGTTGTCAGGGTTGTATATCCTACTTGTTGAATAGGGATGACAAAGAAGATTTTGCTATCGCGACAAGCCGACGTTTCAGCGGCCACTGGCATAGCAGGCGAAAACGCAACTTGCTTGCTTTGGCGGGCCGCTGCCCCTATAGCCCCCGCTTCCTGCGCCCGCATCCCTGGAGGCGCGCAGGGTTTTTGCTATGGAGAAAGCACAATGAGCGAAACGCTGAAGCTTTCGGCCGAGATGCGCGAACGGGCTGGCAAGGGAGCCTCCCGTGCTGTTCGTCTGACTGGTCGAGTCCCCGCCGTGATTTACGGCAACAAGCTGGCCCCGGTGACGATTCACGTCGAAGAAAAGGCGCTGGTCAAGCACCTGCACACCGGCCATTTCATGAATTCGGTCGTCGAGCTCGAGCTCGGCGGCGCCGTCGAGCGCACCCTGCCGCGCGACGTCCAGTTCCACCCGGTCACCGACCGCCCGATCCATGTCGACTTCTATCGCCTCGCGGCGAACGCAGTCATTCACGTCATGGTGCCGGTGCACTTCATCGATGAAGACAAGTCGGTCGGCATGAAGAAGGGCGCCGTGCTCAACGTCGTCCGTCACGAAGTCGAACTGATCTGCCCGGCGGATTCGATCCCCGAACAGATCAACGTCAGCGTCGCGGGCAAGGATGTCGGCGATTCGATCCACATTTCGAGCGTGACGCTGCCCGAAGGCGCCAAGCCGGTGATCGACCGCGACTTCACCATCGCCACGCTCGTCGCGCCGTCGGCGCTGCGCAGCGAAACCGACGAAGCTGCCGCTGCGGAAGCACCGGCCGCCTAAGGCGACACGGGAACGCCGGGACCATCAGCGATGCTTGTCTTCGCCGGTCTCGGCAACCCGGGTGCTGCCTATGCGTTGCACCGTCACAACATCGGCTTCATGGCGGTCGACACGATCGCCGAAGTGCACCGGTTCGACCCGTGGCGCATCCGCTTTCAGGGCTGGGCCGCCGAAGGGCGCATCGGCGGCGAAAAGCTGCTGCTGCTCAAGCCCGCAACGTTCATGAACGAAAGCGGCCGTTCGGTCGGCGAGGCGCTGCGATTCTACAAGCTCGGCCCCGAAGCCTTAACGGTGTTCTACGACGAGCTCGATCTCGCGCCGTTCAAGGTGCGGGTGAAGTTCGCCGGGGGTGCCGCCGGCCACAACGGTATCCGTTCGATCGACAGCCACATCGGCCCCGACTATCGCCGCGTCCGGCTTGGGATCGGTCATCCGGGGCACAAGGACCGCGTGACGGGCCATGTGCTCGGCAACTTCGCCAAGGCCGAACATGACGACCTCGCCGACCTGCTCGGCGCGGTAGCCGCCGAAGCCGAATGGCTGGTAAAGGGCGACGACGCGCGCTTCGTCAACGACGTCGCGTTGCGCCTGACAAACGAGTAAGAGCCCCCAACAATCGGGTGCAGGGCGCCAATTTGTACAAGAGCTGGCCTGCCCTGCCGGAGGCGCTTCTCTGGCACTGACTAAGGACTGAATATGGGTTTTCGTTGCGGAATTGTCGGGCTGCCCAATGTCGGCAAATCGACGCTGTTCAACGCGCTGACGCAGACCGCGTCGGCGGCCGCCGCCAACTACCCGTTCTGCACGATCGAGCCCAATGTCGGCAACGTGCCGGTCCCCGATCCGCGCATGGAAAAGATTGCGGCGATTGCCGGGTCGCAGAAGATCATCGAAACCCAGCTCGGTTTCACCGACATCGCCGGCCTGGTGCGCGGCGCGTCGAAGGGCGAAGGCCTGGGCAACCAGTTCCTCGGCAACATCCGCGAAACCGACGCCATCGTCCATGTTCTGCGTTGCTTCGTCGATGACGATGTCACGCATGTCGAAGGCAAGATCGACCCTGTCTCCGACGCCGAAACCGTCGAGACCGAGTTGATGCTGTCGGACCTCGAAAGCCTCGAAAAGCGCGTCCCTGCGTTCGCCAAGAAAGCCACGCAGGGCGACAAGGAAGCCAAGGTCGCTGCGCGCGTGCTCGGCGAAGCGCTTGAGTTGCTGCGCGACGGCAAGCCGGCGCGGCTGACGGTGCCCAAGGACGAGGAAGAAGCCCGTATCTTCGCACAGGCGCAACTGCTCACCGCCAAGCCGGTGCTGTATGTCTGCAACGTCGAGGAGGCCTCCGCCTCGACCGGCAACGCGCTTTCTGAAAAGGTCTTCGCCAAGGCCGCCGCCGAAGGTGCGCGCGCCGTCGTCATCTCGGCTGCAATCGAAGCCGAAATAGCCCAGATGGACGCGGCCGATCGCCCCGACTTCCTCGCCGAACTGGGGCTGACCGAAACCGGCCTCGCCCGCGTCATCCGCGCCGGCTACGACCTGCTCCACCTGATCACCTATTTCACCGCCGGCCCCAAGGAAACCCGCGCCTGGACGATCGAAAAGGGCACGCACGCGCCTGCCGCCGCCGGCGTCATCCATAGCGATTTCGAAAAGGGCTTCATCCGCGCCGAAACCATCGCCTATGACGACTATGTCGCCTTCAACGGCGAAGCCGGCGCTCGCGAACACGGCAAGTTCCGGTCGGAGGGCAAGGACTATGTCGTGGCTGACGGCGACATTCTGAACTTCAGGTTCAACGTCTAAGGGCCTCCGGCGGGCAGGGCCTAAGGCCCTGCACCCGGTTGAAGAGCGCAAATCCAATGGGTGCAGGGCCTGAGGCCCTGCCTGCCGGAGGCCCTTCCCTTTACCCCGTCATTCCGCTTGAATGCGCCGGTGGGCAAACCGGGCATTCAACAATGAGTTTAACACGCGCGCATCGCGCCTTGCGGCTGCGCAGCCGACTGGAAACGCGGCTGCTGACGTTGTCGATCGTGCTCACCGCGCTGGTCGCGGCGTCGGGGATCGTCATCGGCTTGCTGTCGGGGTCGATGTCGATCCTGTTCGACGGCATGTTCTCGATCATCGATGCGGTGATGGGCATGGTCACCTTGACGGTGGCCAAGCTGTTGGTCAGCGAGGGCAACCGCCGCTACCAGTTCGGTTATTGGCACTTCGAACCCCTGGTGCTCGGGCTGCAAAGCTGCGTGCTGGTGCTGCTCTATGGCTATGCGTTCTTCAACGCGGTGATGGCCGTGCTGGCAGGCGGTACCGAGATCGAATTCGGCTTGGCCGTCATCTATGCCGCCGTTGTCGCGGTCGTGTGCTTCGCGATGTATCTTGTCGAGCGCCGCGCCAATGCCCGCATTGAATCGGCACTGCTCGGGCTGGAGGCACACAGCTGGCTGATGTCGGGGCTGATCACCTCGGCGCTGCTAGTGGCGTTCGTCGCGGCGAGCGCGATGAAGGGCACCGCCTACGAACGCTACGTACCCTATGTCGATCCGGCCATCCTCGCGGTGCTGGCGCTGTTGCTGCTGCCGATTCCGCTGCTGGCCGCACGTCGGGCGTTCGCCGAAATCTTCGGCATCACCCCGCCCGCCTATGACGCCGATGTCCGTGAGATCGTCGCCGAAGCCGTCGGCCGCTACGGTTTCGCCAGCTTCACCAGCTATGTCGCCAAGGTCGGCCGTGCCCGCTTCATCGAAATCTACATCGTCGTGCCGCCGGGTCATCCTATCCGCGACATCGCCGAATTCGACCGCATCCGCCACGAACTCGGCGATGCCATCGGTGACCCTGGCCCCGAGCGCTGGCTGACGATCGTGTTTACCGGCGACCCCAGCCAGACGTGAAGAGCCTCCGGCGGGCAGAGCTGCGCCCTGCACCCGATTAGTGGGTGCAGGGACGTGTTCCTGCCCGCCGGAGGCTGTTGCGGGGCAACCAACTGGCCGCCCCGCATTTGGCCTAGCCGAAAGTCAGCTCGACGATCTTGTCGGGCGTCGCGCGGCAATACATCGGAATGTTGCGCGTTGCGTCGGGATAGACGCCGACGAGCATCAGCCGGAACCGGTAGCCGCCATTGCCTTCCTGGACGTCGATGATCTCGCCGACGCGGATCTCGCTACCGCCGGTGGCGCCGATCTGCCGCGCCGCTTCGGTGAGGCAGGTGCTTGCCGAAGGCCGGGCGGCCGATGGCATCGCGTTGATATCGACGTTAATCGTCGCCGGTGCGCCACTCGCCTTGGGCGGGGGAACGTACACCGGCAACGGCGGCGGCGGCGCGCCCTGCACGACGACGACATCGGGCTGGCTGGCGGCACTGAGCAACGCCAGCAGGCTGGTCGTCACCGCAACGCCGAACAGCACGCCACCAACCGATGGGCCGTCGTTGTAGTAATAGCGCGGCGGCGGGTAGTAGCCGCCATGCCAGCCGCCATAGGGCGGGCGCGGCGGGCCGTAGTAGCCACCGTTGGGCGGGCGATAGTAGCCACCGCCGGGCGGACGATAGACCGGATAGCGGTTGGCATAGTTGCCCGACACATTGACGTTGGTGTTATGGTTGACGTTGACGTTGTTGTAATTGTTGCCGTTGTTGTGCGCGCCGTTGTTGACGCCCGGGCGGGTGTTGGCATTCTGGTTGTTGCCGGGACGGTTATTGGCGTTCTGATTGTAGCCCGGGCGATTGTTGGCGTTGTTACCAACACTGTTATTCACACCCGGCCGCGCCTTGTCATTCTGCGCCGCATAGCTGGGCTTCGTTGCGCCGCCGCCGGGTCGCGCCGATTTGTCGGCATTTCCAGCGTAAGCCGGCTTGGCCGCGGCACCCTGATGGGCATAACCGCTGCCGGCTGCTTGGCGCGTATTTGCCCCGCCACCACCGCCGCCGTGCGGCTGAGCCGCAGCCTTGCCCTGACCGCCGGCGGGTCGCGCCTGACCACCACCGTTGTGGTTGCCCGGCGCGGCGTTGGCCGGCACCGCCGCCAGCAACTGGGCAACAAGCATCGAGCCTGACCCCAGTGCCCCAATAAACTTCCGCAAAAGATTTCTCCTCGATTGCGAGCCCATAACTGTTGTTGCAGGTCGCAGGCGCATTGTCACCTGTTTCGGCGGCGCCTGTTTCAAGCGCCCTTGTGCGGATTGATCAGGTACTTCTCGCCGGTGGCGCGACGGTTATAGGCGTTGATGATATCGGGCTGAAGCGCCTCCGCCAGCGAGATCTCGCGCGTATAGTGACTGGCGAACGTCGTCTTGAGTTCGCGCGCCACGCGTTCACGCAGACCCTGTGCCCGCGCCGCGCCGATCTTCACCAGGAACGGCGTCAGCAGCCAGCCGCCGACGCTCCACGCCATCCCGAAGCCGCGGTTGAGTTCGGTCGGCCGCATGTCGAGCCCGCCGTAGATATAGACCTGCTTGTGCGTGCTCGATCCGTAGCGGCTGTAGACCTTGGCGGTCTTGTTGGCGGCGACTTCCATCGCCGTCAGGATCTGCCCCGCCAGCTTACCGCCGCCGATGGCATCGAACGCAATGGTGGCGCCGGTGGCGATCAGCGCCGCCTCAAGGTCATCGCGGAAGCTCGCAGCGCTCGAATCGACCACATATTGCGCGCCCTGCCCGCGCAGCAGCGCCGCCTGCTCTTCGCTACGCACGATGCAGACCAACGGCACGCCGTCCGACAGGCAGATCCGGTTGAGCATCTGGCCAAGGTTCGACGCGGCGGCGGTGTGGACGAGTGCGGTATGGCCTTCGTCGCGCATCACTTCGACCATGCTGAGCGCCGTCAGCGGGTTGACGAAGCACGATGCGCCATCGGCTGACGTCGCACCTTCGGGAAGCGGCAGGCAGTCGGCCGCCTTGACGATGCGGTACTGCGAATACATCGCGCCACCGATGGCCGCGACCTTCTTGCCGAGCAGACCCTGCGCGGCGCTGCCGGCGGCGACGACAGTGCCGGCACCTTCGTTGCCCACAGGCATCGACTCGTTCAGCCGTGGTGCCATCGCGCGCATGAACGCAGCCGGGATCGGTGCAGTGACGACCGGGCTGGCGGCAGTGCCCGACACGACTGCCGCGCTTATGTCGGCGGGGCCGATGAGGAGGCCAAGGTCGGACGGGTTGATCGGGCTGGCTTCGATGCGCACGACGACTTCATTGTCGGCGGGCGCGCGCAATGCGACGGGCACCAGCGACAGCTCAAGCTGGCCATCGGTGACGCGCGAGCGCAGTTCGAGGCTGGTGGCAGGTAGTTCAAAAGCCATGATGGTCTCCCCTGTTGGTGTGCCCTGCGGGCATTTGTCATTCGGTCAGCGCGCACGGATGTCGCAGCGCGGGCAGACTGGCCCGATTGGGCCCCGGCAGCAAGCGGCAAACTGGTGCGCCCGAAGGGAATCGAACCCCCGACCTGCGGTTTAGGAAACCGTCGCTCTATCCGGCTGAGCTACGGGCGCACGCGGATTGTCACTAGGGTTTGGCGCCGGAGCCGTCAACGCGGCCGCCCGCCCTCAGCTGTTGCGGGCGCGGCGCGTGGCGAACGGCAGTGGCGCGATATCTATGCCGTCTTCGACTAGTGCCGCGGCTTCGACAAGGCTGGCTTCGCCGTAAATGGCGCGCTTGGGGACTTCGCCGAAATGCAGTGCGCGGGCCTGGTTGGCGAAGTCGCTGCCGACATAATCGGCATTGGCTTCGACTACGGCCTGCAGCTTCGCCAGTGCGGCGAGCGCCGCCTTGGCGTCGACCGGGGCAATGTCGGCCTTGCGGTTGCCCTTGGCGGGCACTGCGGGTGCCATCACGGCCTTACGTATATTGCTGTCTTCGCAGATCGGGCACGCGACCAGCCCGCGCGCCGCCTGCGCTTCGAACGCCTCGGTCGAGCCGAACCAGGCTTCGAATACATGGTCGCGCCCGCACGCCAGATCGAAGACGATCATGCCGGCACCAGCGTAAACGGTCGGGCGTGCACCAGCGCCGGAATCCGCGCGCGGGTGTCCGCCACAGCGCCAAGGTCGATATCGCAAATTGCGGTGCCCGCCGCCTCGCCCATGTCGAGCAGCACCTCGCCCCACGGGTCGATGACCAGCGAGTGGCCATAGGTCGCGCGGCCGTCCTGGTGTTCGCCGGACTGTGCCGCCGCCACGACAAAACTGCCGGTTTCGATGGCACGGGCGCGCAGTAGTGCGTGCCAGTGCGCCTTACCGGTCGGCCGCGTGAACGCCGCCGGCACTGTCAGCAGTTGCGCGCCGGCGTTGGCGAGTGCGGCGAACAGGCCGGCAAAGCGCAAGTCATAGCAAATGGCGAGCCCGAGCCGCGCCCACGGCGTGTCGACAACGACGGCTTCGGCACCGGGGCGATAGGTCGCCGACTCGCGGTGACGCTCGCCGGTTGGCAGGTCGACATCGAACAGATGGATCTTGTCATAGCGCGCGCGGATTTCGCCCTGCGCGTCAATCAGGAAGCTGCGGTTGGCGAGGCGGTCTTCGCCGACGCTGATGGCGAGCGAACCGAGTTCAACCCAGACGCCGTGCTGCCTGGCTGCTGCAATTACGGCTGCCAGCACGACATCATCGGCCTCGACACGGACATTGGTCATGATGCGCGTACGGTCGCGGTCGAGCAGTCCCGACATTTCGGGCGTCAGCACCAGTTGCGCGCCGCCGGTCGCCAGCTCGGCAATAGCCGCCACCAGCATCTCGGCGTTGGCGGTAGGGTCGATGCCCGAATTGGTCTGGACGATGCCGAGGCGCAGCTTGCTCATAGCCCAAGCAACGGGTCGAGCCCGCCACGCTGGTCGAGCGCGGCCAAGTCATCCGAGCCGCCGATGGCCAGGCCATCGATGAAGATCTGCGGCACCGTCGTGCGGCCGCTGCTGCGCTCGATCATTTCAGTGCGCTTGGGGCCGCCCATGCTGATGTCGATTTCCTCGAACTCGACGCCCTTGCGCTTGAGCAGCGCCATGGCGCGCGTGCAATAGGGGCAGAAGAATTTGGTATAGACTTCGATCCGCGCCATCGACGCTCTCCAGCAATTTCTAAGCCCGCCGCTTTAGGTAGGCACATTATGTCACGCGGTCGGCGTCGCGCACAACCCGCGCCCAGGTCAGTATATGCACGCGGCGCGCGCCCTTGCGCAACAACAGTCGCGTGCAGGCCTCGGCGGTGGCGCCGGTAGTCATCACATCATCGATCAGCACGATGTTGCGACCGCGCAGCATTTCGGGGCGTGCCACCTTGAAGACACCGCGGACATTGGCGGCACGGCGGCTGCGGCTCATGCCGCGACTGCGCGGCGTGGCGCGCACGCGCACCAGCGCATCGACTGCGACATCGAGCCCACGCGCCTGGGCGATGCGCGCTGCCAGCAGCGCCGACTGGTTGAAGCCGCGCCGCAGCAGCCGCCAGCGATGCAGCGGCACCGGCACTAGCAGCGGATTGTCATCGAGCAGGTCGACGCCGGCGCGCAGCATCGCCGCCGCCATGACACGCGCCAGATGCTCGCGGTCGCGATTCTTGAAGTTGAGCAGCACGGCGCGGCCGGTGTCGGCATAGACCATCGCGGCGCGCGCTTTTGTAAACTTTGGCGGCGTTGCAAGGCACGCCCCGCAACGCGCCGCCGGGCCGAGATCGAACTCGAACGGCAGCCCGCAACAATCGCACAGCGGCGCGGTGATGAAGCGCAGCCCGTCCCAGCATGGCGCGCAATATTGCAGGTCGCCGGGCACGATGCACCCGCAACCAGGGCAGCGCGCCGGCAGCACCAGATCGACCAACGCGCGCAGGCCGGTACGAGGCAGGGCAAGGGCAGTTGCCAACATCGCGCCAGCCTAGCGCATTATCGTCGCCTGCCTATGGTAAACTGCAGCATTGGAAAGCGCGGCGCGACTGTCTAGGGCAGACGCAATGGAAACCACCGCCGAATTGTTCGACCGTCACCGCCGCCGCGTGCTGCGTGACCGCGCTGCCGCGCGCTACGCCGACTATGCATTTCTGAAGGACGCGATGGTCGATGACATTGCTGCCCGTGTCGCCGACACCGGCAAAAGCTTTGGCCGCGTGCTCGACCTTGGCGCGCATGACGGCCGGCTCGGTGCGCGCATCGCCGGCGACTGGTCCGTAACCGTCGATGCCGCCGCCGCTTTCAAGCCGACGCTGGTCGCCGATGAAGACGCCTTGCCGTTTGCCGATGACAGCTTCGACCTGATCGTCTCGGCGGGCAGCCTGCACAACGTCAACGACCTGCCCGGCGCGCTGATCCAGGTGCGGCGCGCCTTGCGGCCCGGCGGCATGTTCATCGCGGCGTTCGTCGCCGGCGAAAGCCTGTTGCAGTTGCGCCATGACCTGATCGCGGCCGATGACGCCGCCACCGGCCGCGTCGGCGTGCGCGTCGCGCCGATGATCGATGTGCAGGGCGCCGCAGGCCTCCTGCAGCGTGGCGGCTTTGTCTCGCCGGTTGCCGAAATCGACAGCTTTACCGTGCGTTACGCCGGCCTGATTGCGTTGCTCGCCGATCTGCGCGGCATGGGTGAGGCCAATGCGTTGGCATCGCGGCTGCCGCTGCGCCGTGATGTGCTCGCCGATGTCGCGGCGCGCTTCGCCGACCGTGCCGACGCCGATGGCAAGACGAACGTGCCGGTGCAGGTTATCACGCTGACGGCGTGGAAGGCCGGCTAGACCAGCAGGTTGAGCAGCCCGAGCAGCGGGCGATCGGCGGGTGGCATGTCGAGCCCGAATAGTTCGGGCGGCCGCACCCAGCGCACCCCCTGCCCGGCCAGACCGCGCGGCACCCCCTGCCATTTGCGGATGGCGAACAGCAGCAGCACGAGCTGGAATTCGTCATAGGCGTGGCTGGCAAAGCCGGCGGGCGCAAGGCACGACTGGTGCACGCCGATGCCAAGCTCCTCCTCGAGCTCGCGCACCAGTGCTGCCTCGGGGCTTTCGCCGGGCTCAATCTTGCCGCCTGGGAATTCCCACTGCCCCGCAAGATGCTTGCCCTCGGGGCGCTGCGCGACCAGCACGCGACCATCGGCGTCGATCAGAGCCGCAGCCACGACATGCAACAGCGGCAGCCCGGCGCGACCGGCGGGCAGCGACGGACATTCGGGTGCATTGGCCGCAACCTTGGTCAGATCAGCCGCCCCATGGCGAGGAACTTGGCACGGCGGCCGGCGCGCAACTCGGCCGGCGACTGGCCTTCAAGGCCCGCCAGCTCGGTCGCCAGCGCGGCACCGAGATTTGCGATTGCTTCGGCCGGCGCGCGGTGGGCGCCGCCTGGCTCAGCAACAATGCGGTCGATGACGCCGAGCTTAAGCAGGTCGGCGGCGGTCAGCTTCATCGCCTCGGCGGCTTCGGCGGCGCGCGATGCGGCCTTGTCATCGCCGCGCCACAGGATCGACGCGCAGCCTTCGGGCGAAATCACCGCATAGACGGCGTTTTCAAACATCACGATGCGGTTGGCCGCCGCCAGTCCGATGGCGCCACCCGACATGCCTTCGCCGACAATCGCGGCGATCATCGGCACCGGCAGATCGAGGCTGGCCTGCGTCGCGCGGGCAATCGCTTCGGCCTGGCCGCGCGCTTCCCCTTCGGCACCTGGATATGCACCGGCGGTATCGACAAGCGTGATCACCGGCAACCCAAAGCGCCCGGCCAGCTCCATCAGGCGGATCGCCTTCCGGTAGCCTTCGGGGCGGCCCATGCCGAAGTTGTGCTTGACGCGCGACGCGGTGTCGGCGCCCTTTTCATGGCCGATGACCATCACTGAGCGGCCATTGAAACGTCCCATGCCGCCGATGATTGCCGCGTCCTCGGCAAAACCACGGTCGCCCGACAGCGGCGTGAATTCGGTAATCAGCGCGGCGACATAATCCTTGAAATGCGGCCGCTCGGGGTGGCGCGCAACCTGCGTGCGCTGCCAAGGGGTCAGCTTGGCATAGAGCGCCGCAGCCGCCTTGTCGGCGCGCGCATCGAGCTTGGCAGCGGCCTTTTCGCCCGCCGGCGTACCGGTGGCGCGCAGTTCCGCCGCGCGGGCAGCGGCCTCGGCGAGCGGTTTTTCAAAATCAAGGTAGGTTGTCATGGTCCGCCATGTCTGGAGCGTAGCGGATTGCGTTACCGCAGCATGTCGCAAGGCGTCAATGCGCGTGCTGCACCGCAGCGACGGTCATCATGGTGTTGCGCGACCGGAAATTCCGCGCCAGAACGACCCGCGGAACTCGTTCCGGGGGCATTGTACGGGGAATTTGAATGACTGAAGCCACGCACGCCGCCCTGCCGCGGTGGTCCTGGATTGCGCCGCTGCTGGGCGTCGCGGGCGCTGCTGCCGCACTCGGACTCGGCATTCACGGCGGACTGCTTGCCGTCGTCATATTGGCGGTGCTGATCGGCGCAGTGCTAGCTTGCGTCCATCATGCCGAAACCATCGCGCACCGCATCGGCGAGCCCTATGGCGCGCTGGTGCTGGCGATTGCGGTAACCATCGTCGAAGTGTCGCTGATCGTCACGCTGATGCTCGCGGGCGGCCATGACGCCGAAACACTGGCGCGGGATTCGGTTTTCGCGGCGTTCATGATCGCCACAACTGGCATTACCGGCGCCTGCCTGCTGGTCAGCGGTATCCGCTTTGGCGAGGCGAATTTCCAGGCGCGCGGCGCCAGCGCCACGCTGTCGGTGCTGGCCACGCTGGCAGTGCTGACGCTGGTGCTGCCGAACTATACGGTGATCTCTGTCGGTCCGTCGTTCAGCCCGGCGCAGCTGACTTTTGTCGCCGTGGTATCGCTGCTGCTCTACATGACTTTCCTGTTCGTCCAGACGGTGCGCCACCGCGGCGACTTCCTCGGCGTCGATATCGAATCCGGCCATGTCGCCGCACCGCCAACTAACCGCGAGGCCTTGCAGGCCGCCGGGCTGCTGCTCGTCGGTCTCGTCGCCGTGGTGACACTCGCCAAGTCGCTGGCGCCGACGCTCGACCGACTCGTCGGCGATTTCGGCGCACCGCCAGCCGCTGCCGGCGTGGTCATCGCTGCGCTGGTCATGCTGCCCGAAGGCCTGTCGGCGCTGCGCGCGACGCGCGCCAACCGGCTGCAAATCGCGCTCAACCTCGCGCTTGGTTCGGCGCTCGCCACGATTAGCCTGACCATTCCGGGCGTCGCACTGGCGTCATTTCTGTTGCATGAACCGCTGGTGCTGGGCATCGGTCCCGAAGAGATCGTGCTGCTGATGCTGACGCTGCTGATCAGCGCCATCACGCTGGTCACCGGCCGCGCGACGATCCTGCAGGGCGCGGTGCACCTGACAATCTTTGCGGTGTTTTTGCTGCTTGCGGTAATTCCCTGATCGATCTGTCAGACCCGCAGATAGCGGAAATACCAGACTTCGTGTCCTAGCCGCCGCGCTTTCGCCTCGTAGCGTGTCTGCGGCCAGTCGGTGGGGCGCGTGTTCCAGTCAGCGGGGCCGGTGACCTGCCATTCGAAATCGCGCCGTGCCGCCATCTGCATCAGCGTCCAACGGCAATAAATGTCGTGGTCGGTGCCGATGCGCAGTTCGGCACCCGGCTTGAGCTTCGCCGCCAGCATGTCGAGTGGCCCCGGATTGACGAAGCGGCGCTTGGCGTGGCGCATCTTGGGCCAGGGGTCGGGATGCAGCAGAAATGCGCGGTCGAGCGAGGCGTCAGGCAGCCGTTCGAGCACTTCGAGCGCGTCGCCCATGTGCAGCCGCACGTTGGTCAGCCCGCCCGACTGGATATGCCCGAGTGCGCCGACGACGCCGTTGAGAAACGGTTCGCAGCCAATCAGCCCGACATCTGGGTTGGCGGCGGCCTGCCCCGCCAGATGCTCGCCTGCGCCAAAGCCGATTTCAAGCCACAGCGGGCAATCGCGCCCGAACAGCGCCTGCGCATCGAGCGGCCCCTCGGGGACTGCAACACGCGGCAACAAATCCTCGACAAGTGCGGCCTGGCCGGTGCGCAGCGCATGCCCCTGCCGCCGGCCGTAAAGGCGGCGCAGTGTCGTGGGATCGTTGGCGACAGGCGCGGGACTAGTGATATTCAGTTCCATTCCAATGCAGGACAGGACGTACCTTGAGCGCCGGCCCGCCGTATTCAATGTCGCGCCAGCCGCTCTGGCGCGTGTCGAGCGATTCCGCGATGCCGGTCGCGCCGCCGACCTTGCGCCAGCTGCCATCGGGGTTGCGGGCCATGATGCTGAAGGCCTGGCCGTCGCGGCCGAAGCATACCGCATTGATTTCGGTCAGGATGACTTCGGGATTGCCGTCACCCGACAGATCGACAGAATCGAACGTGAAGCGCGACGCCGGTGCTGCGGTATTGGTGGTGGTGTTGCAGCCCATCGCAAAGCCGCCGCGGACGACAAAATCGGCGCCTTTGTAGATCGCGGTGGTTTCGGGTTCGCTCAGCGTGACAGGTGCTGCCGTTGCGGCAACGCCGGCCAATGTCATGACAACCGCGATGATGCGCGCAACCATCCTGCCCTCTCCGTTGGCACGGCAGGCTAGCACGGTGCGGTCACGCGACAAATCAACACTGGCGCGGTCGCGCGCAAAATCGCTCAGAGCGCCGCCTTGAGCTTGTCGACGAGGTCGAGCTTTTCCCAGCTGAAGCCGCCTTCGGCATCGGGCTGGCGGCCGAAGTGGCCGTACGCCGCGCTTTGCTGGTAAATCGGCTTGTTGAGGCCCAGATGCGTGCGGATGCCCTTGGGCGTCAGCCGCACGAGCTGCGGCAGCAGCGCTTCGAGCTTTGCTTCCTCGACCGTGCCGGTGCCGTGCAGGTCGACATAGACCGACAGCGGCTCGGCAACGCCGATGGCGTAGCTCAGCTGGATCGTGCAGCGGCGCGCGAGGCCGGCCGCCACTACGTTCTTGGCGAGGTAGCGCGTGATGTAGGCAGCCGAACGGTCGACCTTCGTGGGGTCCTTGCCGCTGAACGCGCCGCCGCCGTGCGGCGACGCGCCGCCGTAAGTGTCGACGATTATCTTGCGGCCGGTCACGCCGGCGTCACCATCGGGGCCACCGATTTCGAAGCGGCCGGTCGGGTTGACATGGATGACGGTGTCCTTGGTGATGAAGCCCTTGGGCAGCACATCGTTGAACACGCCGATGACATAGTCGCGCAGCTTGGCGTACTTCGCCGGATCGCCTTCGCCGCCGTGGAAGTAATAGTCGGGCGCGTGCTGCGTCGAGACGACGAGCGCGGTGGCACGCACCGGCACTTCGTTTTCGTACGCAAGCGTCACCTGGCTCTTCGCATCGGGTTCAAGGAACGGGGCCTTGCCCGAGTGGCGGTCGGCGGCCATGCGCTCGAGGATCTTGTGCGAATAATACAGCGTGGCGGGCATGTAGTCGGGAGTTTCATCGGTGGCGTAACCGAACATGATGCCCTGGTCGCCGGCGCCTTCGTCCTTGTTGCCCGATTCGTCGACGCCCTGGGCGATGTGCGCCGATTGCGGGTGGAGGTGGTTTTCAAAGACGAGGTTCTGCCAGTGGAAACCATCCTGCTCGTAACCGATGCGCTTGACGGTTTCGCGCACGACCTTCTGGATTTCTTCCTGTGCGCCCGGCGCCCAGTTTCCGTCCTTGTCGATCATGCCTTCGCCGCGGACTTCACCGGCCAGCACGACGCGGTTGGTTGTGGTCAGCGTTTCGCAGGCGACGCGCGCGTAAGGATCTTTCGACAGGAACAGGTCGACGACGGCATCCGAAATCTGGTCGGCGACCTTGTCGGGATGGCCTTCGGAGACCGACTCACTGGTAAAAAGGAACGAACTGCGCGGCATGGGAGGGGTCTCCGGTTGCTGGATAATGCTGCGAGGCAATAATGGCGAGGCGGCCATGGCGCAAGCGTATAAAGATATCTTTATATCTGGATGTCCAACTTGCGTTGACCACCGTGGCGGCCCGCTAGCAATGCCAGTCCAGCAAGCAGCAGGCCGAACACCAATGTCGTCCCGTGCCCGAACCGCGCGAACAAGGTCGGCGGCAGCGGCGACGGCAAAACCCCGTGCAGTACCCCGACCTGCAGCTGCGGCAACTTCGCACTCACGCCGCCGCGTGCATCGATGAAGCCCGAGATACCCGTTGGCGTGACGCGCACGACGGGCAGGCCTTCCTCGATGGCGCGCAGCCGCGCCTGGGCGAAATGCTGCGGCGGGCCGTCGCCGCCGAACCACGCATCGTTCGAAATCGTCAGCAGCCAGGCCGGCCGGTCACGGCCATCGATGACGCGCGCCGGAAAGATGATCTCATAGCAGATCTGCACGCCCATCGGCGGCAGGCCAGGCAGATGCAGCGTCTGCGGCCCCGGACCTTCCCAGAAGTCGAGCTCGCCGGGCACCAGCCGCGCCAGCCCCAGCGGCGTCATCAGCGGCCGGAACGGCAGATATTCGCCGAGCGGCACCAAGTGCGCCTTGTCATAGCGGCCATGGATGGTGCCCCGTTCGTCGAGCGCGAACAGGCTATTGCGTGCGCCCACCGCAACACCGTCGGCGTCACGTTCGATATGGTCACTGCCGAACAGCAGCAGGCCGCTTTGGGGAATCATGCCGGCGAGATAGGCGCGCACGGCGGGGTCTTCCTCAAGCGTGAACTGCAACGCACCTTCGGGCCAGATGACCACCTGCGCGCCGGCGGCAAATGCCTGGGTGGTCAGCGCGGCATATTGCGCGAGGTTGGCGTTGGGATCGGCATAGCGGCTGCCCTGCCCGATATTGGGCTGGACCAGCGCGAGGCGGATTGACGTGGGCGCGGGCAGCGGTGCACGTAGTGCCCAACCGGCGACCGCCGCGATCAACAGCAGCGGCGCGACCAATGTGGCCGGCTGGCGCAGGCGATCGCTGCGCACTAGCAGCGCCAACGCACTCGCAACCACCCAGACCAATCCCGACAGTCCGATGGCGCCAACCCATGCAGCAGCGCCCGCCAATGGCGACAGCGGCAACCAAACCGCGCCGAGCGGGTTCCACGCAAAGCCGCTGAGCAGATGCCCGCGCAACCATTCGGTCAGCATCCACAGCGCTGCGAACCACAGGCTGCGGCTCGCCAGCCCGCGCCCAAGCCGCCACGCACCCCAGGCCGACAGCGCCGGATAAAGGGCCATCAGCGCCGCGACCCCGACCACTGCCAGCCAGCCAAGCGCCGGCGGCATCGCCGCCTGATACGTGAACGCCGTCGCAATCCAGTTGAAGCCGAGGACGAAGTGCCCCAACCCGAACCACCAGCCTAACCCGAAAGCGCGGCGCCCGGTCGGCGCCGCATCGATCAGCCACAACAGGGCTGCCGCCGCGACCAGCGTCAACGGCCACAGCGCGAACGGCGTGAACCCCAGCGCGGCAAGCGCGCCGAGGAGTAGCGGCAGGGCAATCCAGAGGTGCTTCATGGCTATTCCGCCGGCGGCACGTAAAGCGTGGCGCGGAAGTTTTGCGCGGTCAGCGTCGTCACCGGCCGATAATCTGCGAGCGACTCCTTCAACTCGGGCGGCGGCTGGTAGATGCGCGATTCAGTGACTTCGGGCACCCAGACGCGCGCATGAGGGTGACGGCGCAACGTCAGTGCATAGTCGCCCGCCACCGGCCACGGGCCTTGCAGATAGAAGAACAGCGGCGCGTAATCCCAGCGCAGCGGTGGGACAAACAGCAAGTCCCCGGACTGTGACTGTGCATTAATCGTCAGCGCCAAGGTCTTGTAATCGCGTGGGCTGACGGGTTCAGCACGCGCCAGTTTGATGCTGACCGCGAACACCAGCGCCAGCAGCGCCGCAACTCCGAGCCCCAGCCAGCGCGGCAACACCGCCAACCCCGCCGCAACGACAATCAGCAGATACGGCACGAAAATCAGGAAGGCCCGCGGCGCCGTCACCGGCACCATATGCGACGCGGTCCATAGCAGCAGCGCCGGCACCAGCGCCAGCAGCGGCACCAGCCCGAATAGCGGGCGCAATCTGCGGCGCCAGCCATCGGCAAAGCCCAGCCACGGCCGCAGCCAGCCAGCCACCGGCGGCACCGCGAGCAACAGCCACGGCAGCACCAGCAGCCCGGCAATCGCGCGCTGGCGCTGCCAGGCGATCAGCATAATGCCCGCGACCACCGCACACGCCCCCGCCGCCGCTAGCCACAGCGGCGCGCGGGCCGGCAGCTGCTGCGCCGGCAGGTCAATCGGTTCATTAACCGGCACGCGCAAACCATTGACGATCAATGGTATGGCCAGCGCCAGCAGCGCCAGCGCCGCCATGCCGCCAAGCCTTGGCGCAAGGTCGCTGTTGTCACCAAACAGAAAACCGAAGCTGAAAAAGTCGCGCAGGAAGCCCGGCGTCGGCACCGGCGCAAAGCCGCCGCCACCGAGCATGACGTCGTGCACGAGGCTCGGTAGCACCATTAACATGCCGAACAGCTGAACCCTGAAAATGCGGTTATTTGCCAGATCGGGCGCGTTGAGCGCGGTCCACAGCATCTGCACGGCAAGCAACGGCCAGAAGAATTCGACCGTCGACGCACCGCCGAGCACGGTCAGCAGCCAGGCGATTTCGAGGCTGCGACGCGGCCGCGCGGCGTTCGTCATCTCGATCAGCAGCCATGTCGACACCAGCCCGAAAAGCGCGCCGGGCACATACATGCGTGCAATCTGGCTCCAGTACAGGTGGAAGCCGTGCGCCGCGAGCAGCGCTGCTGCGATAACGCCGGCGCGCACGCCGTAGCTCGCACGGCCGAGTCGGTTGATGACATAGACCGACGCAATGCCCATCAATGCTTCGGGCAAGCGGATCGCCCAGGCGCTGGTGCCAAAAACTCGCGTCCAGCCCCACATGCCGAGGTAATAGCCCATCGGGTGCGGCTCATCGCGGAAGTGCCAGATGAAGGTTTCGATGAAGCCAATCCGCGGCGGCGGCTCGGTGATCTCCGCGGGCAATGCGATACCGGGAATATAGACTTCGGGATGCGAAATGCTCTTCAGGTCAAGCCCGGTCAGCCGCAGCACCGTGCCGAGGGCGACGGCGAGGAGCAGCAACACCAGCCATGTCCGAGAAAGCGGCACCTCGGCAATGTGGCCGCCCGCATAGCCGCGTTCGGCATAGGTAAACCACAGCAGCGCTGCAAACAGCGCCAGCGCGCCCGCCCAGATCACGCCGCCGCCGAACCATGCGGCTTCGAGTCCCGTCAGCATGGCAGGTATCGCACGGCGGTCCGTGTCAACGAGCTGTAGGGCGCTGGGTCTGGCATCGAACGGTTTCCCCTGACTGCGCGCGACCCTATCGGCGCCGCGCCCGACACGCAATCAGGCCCGCATCATCTACGGGCCTGACCGGGGGCAATCGGGGGACTTGCAGGTGCCATGACCGGAGGGGGATCGGTCACGCCACCTTTCGGGGCCGACTTACGCCTTGGTGGCAGCAGCCTTGCCCGCGGCGACTGCGGCATCGATGCAGTTCTGCTCGGCGGTGCGGCTGGCGACATCGTTTAGATCAGTGGCGCAGACGGTCTTGGCGGCTGCCTTGACGCGGCCAGCATAGGCGCTCTGGCCGGCCGGGCTCGCCATGTTCAGGTCGCTCGACGAAACGCTGATCGTGGTGACATCCATTGTCGCGGCGTGTGCCGGGGCGGTCGCGGCACCGACGAAGGTCATGCCGAGAACCAGGGCGGCGAAGCTGCCGAGGACGTTGCGCGAGAGAGTGGCGGTAGTGGTCATGGGAGGGTTCCTTGCTTTGGGGGGTTTGGGGAGGGACGCGGTACGCAGGGATTGGGGGAGGTGGGCGGCGTGACATCAGGGGGGAAATGTCACGCCGCCGCGCGGGGTAGCGTTACGAGTTGCTGGCGGCAGGCAGCTTGGCGCCGGCGATGGCGGCATCGATGCAGGCCTGTTCGGCGCTACGGCTGGCGACGTCGCTGAAGTCGTTGGCGCAGACGCTCTTGGCAGCGGTCTTGACGCGGGCAGCGAGGACGTTCTGGCCGGCGGCGGTCGCCATGTTGAGGTCGTGGTACGAAACGCTGACCGAGGCGGCATCAACCGTGGCGGCGTTGGCAGGCGCCGTAGCGGCGCCGACAAAGGCGAAACCGAGGACCAGCGCGCCGAAGCCGCCGATAAGGTTGCGCGAGAAAGTGTTGCTGTTGATCATGATTTTGCTCCTGTTCAAACGGTGGAAGCGTGATTGCTTGCCGTCCATGCCAAGAGCATTGCATCAACCGTGCCAAGTTGAATTTTTGAATTTTAAATTATTATATTTCAATAAGTTGATAAATATGAGCCGGGCGGCATCCAAAAATGAACGCTGCATGAATTGCTGAATATTGGTTCATGATGCTAACTATTGGCAGCGCATTTCGAATGCGTTTTCAGTACGTATCCGGTTCGAAAAAATGTGCCAGCGCAATGCCGCTGCTCGTCGCGACATTGAGCGAATCGAACCCGGGCACGATCGGGATCGCCACCGCCCGTGCCCGCGCCAGCAGCGCATCGGGTAGCCCCGGCCCCTCGGCGCCCAGCAGCAGCGCGATGCGCGGCGCGCGCACCAAATCCGCCAGCCGCGTCGCGCGGTGCGGGCTCAGCGCCAGCGCCTCGAACCTGTGCTGCGTCAGCAGATCGAGCAGATCGCCTTCGACAGTGGCAAACGGTACCGTTAACGTCGCCCCCACCGATACTCGGACCGCCTTGCGGTACAGGGGGTCGCAGCAGTCAGGGGCCAGCAGAACCGCCGCCGCGCCGAACGCCGCAGCGTTGCGGAAAATGCCGCCGATATTGTCGTGATTGGAAATGCCGACCAGCACGACGAGCAGCACGCGGTCGGGCAAGCTCGCCAGCAACGCGTCAGCGTCGATTGGCGCGGCGGCGGCACCATGCGCCAGTATGCCCCGATGCAACGCAAACCCGGCAATACGGTCGAGCACCGGCTGCGCCGCCGCATAGACCGGCAGGTCGCCCGCCGCCGCGATCATGTCGCCCAAGGCAGGCACACGGTGTTCGGCAATCAACAGCGACCGCGCCTTGTGCCGCGATCCCGCGAGCATGCGTTCGACGACGACCTTGCCCTCGGCAATGAACTCGCGGTCACGCCCGACGAGGTCGCGTTCGCGGATGTCGCGATACGGGGCCAGTCGCGGGTCGTCGGGGTCGATGACGACGACGACTGGCATCAGCCGTCGCGGTCGCCGAGGTGCGCAATGCCCAGTTCGGTGGCACGCGCGACCTGGCGTTCGCGCTCGGCATAGCCGGCGCGTTGCGTATCGCTACGGGCATCGTGGCAGTACGGGCAACTGATGCCCGGCACGTAGAGCGGCGAGGCGCGATCTTCGGCGCTGACCGGCATGCGGCAGGCGTGGCACAGTTGGTACGTGCCCGGCGCCAGCCCGTGCCCGACGGCGACACGGCCATCGAACACAAAGCATTCACCGTTCCAGCGGCTCTGGTCGGCGGGCACGGTTTCAAGATAGCGCAGGATGCCGCCGTGGAGGTGGTGGACATCGTCGAAGCCGCGCGCCCGCAGCAGCGCCGTCGACTTTTCGCAGCGGATGCCGCCGGTGCAGAACATAGCGACGCGCGGTTTGGGGCCATCGGCATAGCGCGCCGCAAAATCATCGAACCATGCCGGAAAATCGGCAAAGCGCGATGTTGCAGGGTTAAGCGCGCGCTCGAATGTCCCGACGCGGACTTCGTAGTCGTTGCGGGTATCGATGACGATGGTCGCGGGGTCGTCGATCAGCGCGTTCCAGTCGGCCGCCGCGACATAGCTGCCCGCCGCCTGCGTCGGGTCGGCCTCGGGCGCACCGAGCGTGACGATCTCGCGCTTGATGCGCACCTTCATGCGCAGGAACGGCGGTGTCGCGGCGCTCGAAAACTTCAGTTCGAAATCGCCACCCCCGGAGAGCGCGCGCAAATGCGTCACCACCGCATCGACGCTCGCAGCACCGCCGGCAATCGTGCCGTTGAAGCCTTCGGGCGCGAGCAGGATCGTGCCTTTGACGCCGTGTGCGATGCACAGGTCGAGCAACGGCGCACGCAGCGCCTCGGGCGCGTCGAAGCGCGTAAAATGATAGAAGGCCGCTACGCGCAGCGGCGCGGCCTCGACATCGGGCGAATTGGTCGGCAAGTTCATCGTGCGCGTCCTACACCAATCGACGCACCACCGTGAACCAGCGAATCGAGCAGCACCATGACAACCAAGCAAGTCCTGATGTCGGCGAAGGGCCATGCGCGTGCCGCTGCCGAACTGGCGCAGTTCGACGGGCTGGACATCATCTGCCTCAACCCCGGCGGCGTTTTCACCCGCAACGGCGCTGACATCGCCGCCGATGAGGTCGATCCCGAGATATTCTGGGCGAGCCTAGACCTGCACTATGACGGGCTGCTCGGCGATTTCTTCCGCGTCATCCTGAAGGGGACGCGCGGCAAATGGGTGCAGCTGTTCAACGCCGGGCTCGACAATCCGGCGTTCCGCAAGCTGATGGAAAAAGGCGTGCGACTGACCAAGAGCGACGCGCAGTCGCCAGCCATCGCCGAATATGTCATCGCGCATGCGTTCAGCCTACTGCACCCGATTGCCGATCAGGCTGCAGCCCAAGCTGCGCACGACTGGCAGCGCATCGAGTTCCGCGAGATCGCCTCAACGCGCTGGCTGATGCTCGGCTACGGCCCGATCGGCCAGGCCATCGCGACGCGGCTGGCACCCTTCGGCGCCAAGCTCGATGTCATTCGCCGCAATCCCGCCAGCGACCCGCATGTCGCACGCTTCGGAACCGACGCCGACATCCCCGCCTGGCTGCCCGATGCCGATGTCGTGGTGCTCGCCTGCCCGCTCAACGACGCGACGCGCGGGCTGGCCGATGCGGCGTTCTTCGCAGCGATGAAGCCCGGCGCTATCCTGATCAACATAGCGCGCGGCGAGATTGTCGATGACGCCGCGCTGCACGCCGGGCTGGCGCGCCAGCAGCCGGCGTTCGCAGTGCTCGACGTGCTGCCCGTCGAGCCGCTGCCCGCCGACAGCTGGCACTGGGACCACCCGCAAGTCCGCGTCACAGCGCATTGTTCAAACGCCGGCGACGGCCCGCCGGCGCGCGGTGCGGCGCGCTTCGTTGATAACCTGCGGCGCTACCTCGCCGGCGAGCCGCTCTACAACGAAGCGGCGCGCAGCGAAGTCGGACTTTAGCGCGCCGCCACCTTGGCAATCGCGTCGGCAATCTGGTCGACGAGTTGCACCGGCAGGTCATGGCCCATGCCGGGAATGATCATCAGTTCGGCATCCTTGATGCTCGCGGCCGTGTCATGGCCGCCTTCAACCGGCACCAGCGGATCGGCATCGCCGTGGATGACCAGCGTCGGCGCGGTGATACTGGCATTGCGATCGCGACGGTCGCCGTCGGCGACGATCGCCGCCATCTGCCGCGCAAAGCCGGCGGGTGAAAAGCTGCGTTCGAAATCGGCGCGGACACGTGCGGTGAGGCGCGATTCCTCGGCCGGATAGGCCGGGCTGCCGACGATGCGCGCGGCGGCCACGCCAAAAGCCACGATAGCATCGACGTCCGCCGTCGTCGGGCGGCCGGTCAATGCCGCCATGGCATCGGGCTTGGCCGGCGGCAGTTCGCGGTTGCCCGTCGTCGACATGATCGAGGTCAGCGTGCGCGTGCGCGTCGGGTGATTGGCGGCAACCAGCTGCGCGATCATGCCCCCCATCGAGGCGCCGACGATATGCGCCTGCGCAATGCCCAGCGCATCGAGCACCGCCACCGCGTCATTCGCCATATCGGTCAGCGTATAGGCGATGTCGGGCGCCTTGCCGCCCATCAGCGCCATCATCAACGACGGCATGTCGGGGATACCCGCGGAGTCGAACTTGGTCGAAAGCCCGATGTCGCGATTGTCGAAACGCACGACGCGGAAGCCGCGGGCCACCAGGGCATCAACAAGCTCGATCGGCCACAGCGTCAGCTGCGCACCGAGTCCCATGATCAGCAATACCGTCGGCGCATCGAGCGCCCCGTAGCTTTCGACTTCGATGCTGATGCCGTTCGCGTTCACCTTGGTCATGCACACTCCCCTTTTCGCTTTGCCTTGGCCGCTTGGCTGCGCGGCGCTACTGACGTTTGCGTCAACCATAAGGGAGCTATCGCAATGCGCAATCTTTTCAGTGTCGAGGGCAAGAATGTCCTGATTACCGGCGGCTCGCGCGGCATCGGCGAAATGATCGCGCGCGGCTATATCGAAAACGGCGCCAATGTCTTCATCTCGTCGCGCAAGGCCAATGTCTGTGATGGCATTGCCGAGGAACTTTCGAAGCACGGCAAATGCACCAGCCTGCCGTTCGACCTGTCCGAAATGGCCGGCGTCGAAGGCCTCGCCGCCGCATTGGCGGCAAAGGTCGACAAGCTCGACGTGCTCGTCAACAACGCCGGCGCCAGCTGGGGCGCGCCGATCGACGAGTTCCCCGAAAGCGGCTGGGACAAGGTCATGGACCTCAACGTCAAGTCGGTGTTCTTCCTGACCCAGAAGCTGCTGCCGCAACTGCGCGCCGCCGCGACCGCCGCCGCCCCGGCCCGCGTCATCAACATCGCGTCGATCAACGGCCTCGCGCCGTCCACGCTCGAAACCTATTCCTATTCGGCGTCGAAAGCCGGCGTCATCATGCTCACCCGCCAGCTGGCGAAGCGGCTGGCTGGCGACCACATCCTCGTCAACGCCATCGCGCCGGGCCCGTTCCCGAGCCAGATGATGGCCGCAACGCTCGCCACCGCCGGCGATGCCATACGCGCCAGCAACCCGCTGAAGCGCATCGGCCAGCCCGAAGACATCGCCGGCGTGGCGATCTTCCTGGGGTCGCGGGCGTCGGCGTATACGACCGGCGCGGTCGTGCCGTGCGACGGGGGGATTGCCGAGGTTTAAGAGCCTCCGGCGGGCAGGGGCTTGCCCCTGCACCCAAATATTGGGTCAGTGCCAACTACGCGGCGCGGCGATTGATGCACCGGCGCAAGTATCGGGTGCAGGGGGCAAGCCCCTGCCCGCCGGAGGCCCTTCACTTCGCCAGCCTGTATCCCACGCCAGGCTCGTTGAGGATCAACCGCGGCGCTGCGGCATCGGCTTCGAGCTTGGCGCGCAGCCCGCGCACGGTGACGCGCAGATATTCGGTGCTGGCTTCGTGCGCCGGGCCCCAGACGCTGCGCAGCAGCTGGCCGTGGGTGATGACGCGGCCGGGGTGTGCAGCGAGCGCGGCGAGCAGGCCGTATTCCTTGGGGGTCAGGTGGACTTCGGCGCCGCTGCGGCGGACGCTGCGTGCATCGAGGTCGATTTCGACATCGTCGACGCGCACCACTGCGGCGCTGGTTTGCGTGGCGCGGCGCTGGCGCAGCGCAGCGCGGACGCGCGCCAGCAGCTCGTCGCTGTCGAATGGCTTGGTGACATAATCGACTGCGCCCAAATCGAGCGCCGCGACCTTTTCCTCGACCGATTCGCGCGCCGACACGACGATGACGGGCACGGCGCCGAGCAGCGGCAGCAGTTCAAGCCCGTCGCGGTCGGGCAGGCCGAGGTCGAGCAGCACGAGGTCGGGCTTGTCGATCGGCAGCACGCTCAGCAGTTCGCGCGCCGTCACCGCTTCGGCAATGACGTAGCCGGCTCGTTCGAGGCTGGCACGCAGCAGCCGCCGGATGTGCAGTTCGTCATCGACGATCAGGATGCGCGCGCCGGTCATGGCGCCGCCGCTAGCAGCAACGGCGCGGGCAGTTCCAGCGTGAACGCCGCGCCACGTGCTTCGGTACGGTTGGCGGCACTTACGCGCAGCCCCATCGCTTCGGCAAAGCCCTTAACGATGGCGAGCCCGAGCCCGGTGCCGCCGATGCGGTCCGATCCTTCGAGGCGCGTGAAGGTATCGAACACCCGCGCTTCGCTGCCCGGCGGCAGGCCGGGTCCGGCATCGCACACCGCCAGCGTCAAACCGTCGCCGTGCTTCGCGGCAGCAATGGTCACTGGCGCACCGGCGCCGTGGCGGCGGGCGTTGTCGATGAGGTTGATCAGAATGTGGTGGAACAGCTGCGCATCGAGCCGCACCAGCGGCAAGTCGGCGGCAACATCGACCTTCACGTCTTCACCGCCGCGGACGTCGCGCAGTGCGGCGGCCACTGCATCAACCAGATCGACGGGTTCGAGGTTGAGCCGGATCGCGCCGGCTTCGATGCGCACCATGTCGAGCAGATTGGCAATATAGCGGTCGAGCCGCCGTGCCTCGCTGTCGAGCGTCGCGACCAGCGCCGGGTCGGCAGCGGTCGCGCGCAGTTCCGCCGATGCCGCCAGTATCGCCGTCAGCGGTGTCCGCAAATCATGCCCGACTGAAGACAGCAGCGCCCCGCGCAACCGGTCGCGTTCGCGCAGCGCGGCGACGTCGTGCAGTTCGCGCGCCAGCGCAGCGCGTTCGAGCGCCAGTGCCGCCTGCGTCGCGATGCTGGCGAGCAAAGGGTCATCGCCGTCAACCGGTGCGCGCCCGTCGCCGCGCGCCAGCCCAAGCGCGCCGACCACCCCCGACGGCGTCGGCAGCGCGACAAAGCTCCAGTCGGCGGCCTGCAGCGTCGCCGTGCCACGGCCGCTGCGACCGCCGCTTTCGATGCAATGTTGCGCCGCCTGCAGATCGAGCCCGGCCAGCCGATCGAACGGCGGCGCGGCGGCGAGCGGCACGTCGTGCCCGCGCAGCACCACCAGCGCATCGGCATCGAAGATGCGTGCGGCTTCGGCGCAAATGGCATGCGCCAGTGCCACTTCGTCGCTGCTGCCGGCGAGTTGCCGCGCGAAGCTGGCGAGTGCGGCATTGCGCATTGCCGCCGCTTGCGCATCGCGCGCCTGGCTCCGCAGTTGCGCGGTCAGCCGGCTGGTGAACACGGCCACCGCCAGCAGCGCGATGACGGTGACGATGTTCTCATTGTCATCGATGCGCAGCGTGCGGAGCGGCGGCACGAAGAAGAAGTTGTACGCCAGCGCCGAGGCGATGCCGGCAATGATGCCCTGCCCCAGCCCGTGCAGCCGCGCCGCGACCGCGACCGGCACCAGATAGAGCAGGTCCATAGCCGATGTCGGGATGCGGCCATGCGAGGCCAGCCCGATGCCGGTCACCGCAGCCACCATGAGCAGCGTTTCAGCGGTCGCGCGGAGTTCGATGCGGTTCACGGGGTGCAGCCTATACCGTGCCGCCCGCGTCAGCCAGCACCCGACGCGACCTTTACGCAATCCTTATGGCTTTGGCGCCGGTCACCCCGCGCATCCTTACGCCCGTTGGGCGCAATGCAGCGGTCAATGCAACCAGCAAGGATGCCCACAGTGGCCAGTACCAGTATCGCGCCTGAAAGCTCCCCCGCGCACCACGCCCCGCGTGACGGCCTCGCGACGCTGGCGATCGGTGCCATCGGAGTTGTGTTCGGCGATATCGGCACCTCGCCGCTGTATGCGCTGAAGGAAAGCTTCATCGGCCAGCACCCGCTGCCGGTCGACCAACCGCACATCTTCGGCGTCATCAGCCTGGTGTTCTGGACGATGATGATCGTCGTGACGCTAAAATACGTGCTGATCATCCTGCGCGCCGACAACCGTGGCGAAGGCGGCAGCCTGGCGCTGCTGGCGCTGGTGTCGCGTCACCTCGGCACGACGCGCTGGTCGCCGTTCGTCATCCTGCTCGGCGTGCTGGCGACGGCGCTGTTCTACGGCGACGCGATCATCACACCGGCGATTTCGGTTTTGTCGGCGGTCGAGGGGCTGACAGTTGTCGATGGCCGGCTGGCGGCGCTGGTGCTGCCGCTTTCGATCGGGATTCTGGTCGGGCTTTTCGTCATCCAGGCGCACGGCACGGCGCGCGTCGGCAACATCTTCGGGCCGGTGATGCTGGTCTATTTTGCGGTGCTGGCGGTGCTCGGTGTCACCAACATCGTCGTTCACCCCGACATCCTCGGCGCGCTCAATCCGTACTGGGGCTTCCACTTCTTCCTGCTCAACCCCGGCCTTGGCTTTCTGGCGCTCGGCGCCATCGTGCTCGCGGTGACCGGCGCCGAGGCGCTCTATGCCGACATGGGGCATTTCGGCCGCCGGCCGATTGCGCTGGCATGGCTGTGGATCGCCTTCCCGTGCCTGATGCTCAACTATATGGGCCAGGGCGCGCTGCTGCTGACGACGCCCGCCAGCGTTGCCAACCCCTTCTACCTGATGGCGCCCGAATGGGCGCGGCTGCCGCTGGTCGGGCTGGCGACGCTCGCCACCATCATCGCCAGCCAGGCAGTGATTTCGGGTGCCTTCTCGGTGACGCAGCAGGCGATCCAGCTCGGCTTCCTGCCGCGGCTGCGCATCCTCCACACCAGCGCGCGCGCTGCCGGACAGATCTATATCCCGATGGTCAACTGGTCGCTGCTGGCACTGGTCATCGCGCTCGTGCTCGGCTTCGGCACCTCGACAGCGCTGGCGTCGGCGTACGGGATCGCGGTGACCGGCACGATGTTCATCACCAGCTGCATGTTCGGCATATTGGCGTTCACTGTATGGCGCTGGAACCGTTGGCTGGCGGGTGCATTGACGGCATTGTTCCTGACGGTGGACGGCGCCTATTTCGCCTCGAACCTCACCAAGATCCCCGATGGCGGCTGGTTCCCGCTGCTCGTCGGCGCGATTGCCTTCACCTTGCTCACCACCTGGGCGGCCGGCCGCAAGCTGATGCGCGAGCGCCTTGCCGAAAGTGCGCTGCCGCTGCCGCTGTTCGTCAAGTCGGCGCAGACTTCGGCGGTGCATGTGCCCGGCACCGCGGTGTTCCTCGCGGCGAGTGCCGAAGGCGTGCCGCCGGCGCTGCTTCATAACCTCAAGCACAACAAGGTACTCCACGCCCGCAACATCATCCTGACCGTGGCGATCGACGACATCCCGCACATCCCTGCGGCCGAGCGCACCTCGGTCAAAGAGCTCGGTGATGGCTTCTGGCGCATTGTCCTGCGCTACGGCTTCATGGACGATATCGACGTGCCCGCCGATCTGGCCAAGGTCGAAGGCTGCGGCGCCGGCTTCCGCATGCTGGAGACCAGCTTCTACCTCGGCCGCGAGACGCTGATCAGCAGCGCGCATCCCGGCATGTCGGCTTGGCGTGAGCAGTTGTTCGCGCTGATGATGCGCAATGCCGAGCCGACGATGGCCTATTTCAAGCTGCCGATTAACCGTGTCGTCGAGCTCGGCAGCCAGGTCGCGATCTAGGCCTTGCGCGCCGCATCGAGGAACGGCTTCGCCATTGACCGGGCCAGTGTATGCGGGTCGCGCGCGTTGAACGCGCGCACCTCGATGGCATGGCGGTCGGTGTCGTGTTCGGCGATGTTGCGGCGCACCGCGAGCAGCCCGGCACGCGCAATGTCGCGCGGGGAGGCCTTGTCGATGCCGGTGACATGGTCGGCCATGCGGGTATCGACCGAGCCGACGATCAGCGCCGATAGCTGCGTGCCCTGCGGCGCCAGCTCGGCGCGCAAACAGTCCGATGCGGCGCGCGCCGCGAACTTCGACGGGCTGTAACCGCCCATCACCGGCACCGCGACGATGCCGCCCGCCGACAGCACATTGACCACCGCGCCGCCGCCATTGGCCTTGAGTATCGGCGCAAACGCCCGCACCATCGACACCATGCCGATGTAGTTGGTGTCGATTTCGCTGCGCAGCGCCGACAGGTCGGGCGCGGTCAGCAACGTCGTCATCGCAAAGGCGCCGGCGTTATTGACCAGCAGGTTGACGTCGGTGCACCGCGCAGCGGCGGCGGCAACCTGATCCTCGCGCGTCACATCGAGTTCGATCGCCACCAGTCGTGGGTCGCGGCTGGCTGCTGCCTGCGCATCGGCCAACTGCCGCGCCGCGACATAGACCCGCGCCGCGCCGGCTTCGAGCAGCTCGGTGACAAAGCCTTCGCCAATGCCGCGGTTGCCGCCGGTGACGATGGCGGTGCAGCCTTCGATATTCATGGCCATGGTCGCTTCCCCTTGTTTGCTTGCCGCATCATTGGCGGCAGCGCTGCACCCAAGTCAATCACCCGCCATCGACCTTGCCCTGCCCGCGCAACGTCAATATCACTGGCGGATAAATTCACGGCAGCGCGACCGTTGCGACGCTGCCGGACCATTTGGGATGATGCCATGAAACTTGAAACATTCCCGCGCGTGAAGTCGTCGCTGCAGCCGAGCAACCACCCCTATCTCAACGGCGCGTGGACGCCGCAGCATGAAGAGGTCACCGCGACCGACCTCGATGTCATCGAGGGCAAGATCCCGACCGACATCGACGGCGTCTATCTGCGCAACACCGAGAACCAGCTGCACCACCCGCTCGGCCGCTACCATCCGTTCGACGGCGACGGCATGATCCACCAGATCGACTTCCGGAACGGCACCGCCAGCTACCGCAACCGCTGGGTGCGGACGCGCTGCTTCCAGGCCGAACAGGAAGCCGGCGGGTCGATCTGGGGCGGGCTCGCCGACGGTCCCGCCGTGTCGAAGCGCCCGGGCTTCGGCGCGCACGGCGGGCTCAAGGACAGCTCCTCGACCGACATCGTGGTGCATGCCGGCAAGGCGATTTCGACCTTCTACCAATGCGGCGAAGGCTATGTGCTCGACCCCGAAACGCTCGAGCAGTCGGGGCTGGCGCCGTGGGTGCCGCTCGACGGCATTTCGGCACATCCCAAGGTCGATGAAGCGACCGGCGAGCTGCTGTTCTTCAACTATTCGGTGCATGCGCCCTACATGCACTACGGCGTCGTCAATGCGGCAGGTGAGCTCACCAACTATGTCGAAATCCCGCTGCCCGGGCCGCGCCTGCCGCACGACATGGCGTTTAGCGAGCATTGGTCGATCCTCAACGACATGCCGCTTTTCTGGGATGCCGAGCTACTCAAGCGCAACATCCACGCGGTCAAGCAGCACCCGTTGCCGACGCGCTTCGCGCTGATCCCGCGCCACGGCACCCCCGACCAGATCCGCTGGTTCGACGCCGCGCCGACCTATGTGCTGCACTGGCTCAACGCCTATGAGGAGGGCGACGAAGTCATCCTCGACGGCTACTTCCAGGAGAATCCGGTCCCCAAGCCGCTGCCCAACGAAGACGGCTACGGGCACCTGATGGCCTATGTCGATGAGCACAGCTTCCGGCCCAAGCTGCACCGCTGGCGCTTCAATCTGGCGACCGGCAAGACCGCCGAACAGCGCCTCGACGACCGCATCCTCGAATTCGGCATGTTCAACCAGCGCTACGCCGGCAAGCCGTATCGCTATGCGTACAGCACCACCACCAAGCCCGGCTGGTTCCTGTTCAACGGCTTCGTCAAGCACGACCTCGTCAACGGCCAAAGCTGGTCGCTCAACCTGGCGGAAGGCCGCTACGCCAGCGAAGCACCGTTCGTCCCGCGTATAAATGCCAAGTCGGAAGATGACGGCTATCTGGTGAGCTTCATCACCGACGAGAACACCGGCACCTCGGAATGCATCCTCGTCGATTGCCTGAACTTCGAAGCCGGGCCGGTGTGCCGCATCGCACTGCCGCACAAGATCAGCAGCGGCACGCATTCGACCTGGGTCGACCGCAGCGAACTCGACAAGGCCCGCGAGGCCGATTCCGCCAGAAAGGCCGCATGATGACCGACGCCGAAAAACTGGCCTTCGCCGAAAAATTCCTCGGTGCCATCGAAAGCGGCGACACCGACACGGTGCGCGCCTGCTACGCCCCCGATGCGCAAATCTGGCACAACAACGACGGCGTCACGCAGACCGTCGAGCAAAACATGAAGGTGCTCGGCTGGTTCATGGCAAAACTGCCCGACCGCCATTACCGCCTCGTCCGCCGCGTCGCGCTTCCCGACGGCTTCCTGCAGCAACATGTGCTGGAGGCGACGCTGCCCGACGGCACGCGCTGGGAAATGCCGGCGTGCGTCATCGTCCGCATCGAAAACGGCCGCATCACCCGGCTCGACGAATATCTCGATTCGGCGCACGCCAAGGCGCTCAACGTCCTCGGGCGCTGAGCACGGCAGTCCCGCAGCCACGACGAATTTCCGGCCAGCGGATATCCCCGCCCCGGTCCATCGCTCCAGTACTGACCCCCACCGCCACGGTGGAGATAATCCTCTTCCCGATGACGGCGTCCTTGGGAGGGTTGCTGGGCCATCGGGAAGAGGCAGGCTTTGTGACGTTGATCGGGATAGCCGGTTGCGGAGGACGTTGTGCGGTTTCTTACGCCGCTAGTACTAGGGTCAGCACTGGTTTCAGTACAAAGTTTAGCACTAGGGTAGAGGTGTCCTCCTTGGAACACTTGGAGCTGAAGTTCCCGATCCAACAGAGCGCGGGGCTAAAAAGCGCGGCGGTGAGACGTCACGCCCGGGAACGCAAGTGGCGATCGTGAGCCCGGACAGGTTGGACGAGGAACTCCCATTCCTCGCCGTCTTGAATGACCTATTAACCGATTCGGTTCGTAATGTCAAGTGAAATCGCGCGAACGGCCTCCCTCTCCCCGGTGGGGAGAGGGCGACTCGCGCCACTTGGCGCGGCGGGGTGAGGGGGTACGACGCACAAGATTGCAGCACCCATCTCCTTCAACACCGCCGCCGAACCCCCTCACCCGGGCCGGCTTCGCCGTCTCTCGCCTCTCCCCAACGGGGAGAGGGGGGATTCGACCGGGATGTGGCGTTTAGCCCGCCTTGTCGCGCAACCCCGCGTGGCGCCTGAGCAACGGCGCTACCATCGGCGTCGTCAGCATTGTGCTGCCCACCGCCATCAGCAGCAGCGCGGTGAAGGCCTCGGCAGTGATGACGTGCTTGTCGAGCAGGATGTTGGCGAAGATGATCATGATCAGCGCCTTGGTCTGCAGCAGCCAGCCGACCAGCGCCGCCTCGCCCTTTTGCCAGCCGAGGATGCGACCGGCGATGTGGACGCCCGCCAGCTTGCCCGCCACCGACACCACCAGCAGCAACGCTGCAGCTCCGAACACCGCCACACCGCCGACATCCCAGTTGGTGCGCAGGCCGGTGCTGAGGAAGAACACCGGCATCAACGCCAGCAACACGGTTTCGCGGAAGCGGTCCATGCGCGCCTGGTCGAACCAGCGCGCTTCTATCACCGCGCCCGACAGGAACGCCCCGACCATGAAATGCAGCCCGGCCCAGTCGGCGGCAAAGCCGCAGCCGATCAGCCAGACCAGCGCGATAAACCAGCGGTCGTTTTCGGCCAGCCGCGGCAGCAAGCGGCGCAGCGCGAAGCCGGCGACGGCGAACAGCAGCAGAAACGCGACTTGCCGCCCCATGCGTTCCCAATCGACCAATATCGCTGCGAGCACGCCCCAGATGGCGATGTCGTCGAGGCTGGCATAGCGCAGGATGCGTTGGCCGAGCGGCTGGCGCAGGATGTCGAGCTTTTCCATGAACAGCACCAGAATCGGCAATGCCGTCACCGCGCACGCCATGCCGATGCCGATGACGAACTGCCACGGCGCCGCCTTGTCGCCGATCCAGCCGCTGCCGAACTTGAGCAAAACCAGCGCCGCCGCCGCGCCGAACAGCAACGGCATGCCGAGCGCCAGCCCGGCGGTGACGCCAGTCTCACGGCGCCGCTGCCATGCCGCGCCAAGGTCGAGCTCGACGCCAGCGACCCAGACGAACAGCATCACCGCCCACCAGGCGATGCCGTTCAGCGCCGCAATCACCGGCTTGTCGAAGACGAACGCATAGTAATCGGGGAACGCCGCGCCGAGCACGCCGGGGCCGAGCAGGATGCCGCACAGGATCTGCACGACGACCAGCGGCGCATAATATTCGGTGCGGCCGAGCCGCCAGATGGCGATCGGCACGACGAAAATCAGCAACATCGCCAGCAGGAAAACTTCGGTCGTCGACATCGGGCCTCTCAGGCAGCAAGCGCCTGCAATACGCGATGCCGGCGGGTCAGGCGATATCGAAGCGCACGCCGCCGATGCGGATGGTGCCGTCAGGGCCGATGACGCCGGCGGCTCGCGCGCGGCGCCGGATTTCCGCCGCATCAGCCACCTTGAGCGTGACCGCCGCCACCAGCGTCGGCGCGCCCGCGGCCGCCGATTCGAAGCGGATTTCGCCGTGCTTCAGCGGCAAGACCAGCGGATCGGCGGCACTGGGCGCCGTGCCGAGCAGCGTCGCCCAGCGCGCCGCCAGCGCCGGTGCATCCGCCGCCGAAATCGTCACAGCCGCCAGGTCGAGCACGTCGGCCGTCCGCGCGTCGCGCCAGTCGGGCCCGGCAGGCATCCAGTCGCCATAGGGTTCGAGGTAATCGGGCGCACTGCGCTGCTGGTCGATCGACGTCAGCACGCCACCGAAATCGGCCGGGTGGAAATGCGAGGCGCGGTAGTCGCCGCTGTCGAGATCATCGACGACGCGCACGCCGAGTCCGGTGACGCGGGCGCGCTCCGCCTCGGCATCGGCGGCCTGCAGGATGACCATATAGCCGGCGTCACCGCCGCGCCGGTCGATGAAGCGCCCGGCCGAGGCATCGGCTTGCACCGGCTCGACAATCTCCAGGAACCCGGTGCCGGCGGGCAGCACGGCGTTGCGTAGGCCGTAGTGATGGATGTGCGGGTCGTTATACGCGACCTTCAACCCGAACACCGCCGCCAGTTCTGCCGCCACCTCGTCGAGCCGCCGCGACGCCAGTGCCACTTGCCTCAATCGCATCGTCATTCCTCCTGTTAGCGGGTCGGCCCGGTCCATGGTGCAAAGCGCGGCGGCCGCCGTTCGACGAACGACATCGCGCCTTCGGTGGCGTCGGGGTGGCGCAGCACCGTCGCCATCAGCCGGTCAGCCTCATGCGCGGCGGTATCGAAATCGGTCTGCAGATGGCGCAGCAACTGCGCCTTCATGTGTGCCAGCGATTGCGGTGCGCAGTGCGCGGCGAGATCATCGACATAGGCCTGCACAGTCGCAATCAGCGCATCATCGGGCACGACACGATCGACGAGGCCGAGCCGCAGCGCCTCGGTCGCGTCGATCTTGCGCGAGCTCCACAGCACATCGAGCGCGCGCGACAGCCCGATCAGCCGTGGCAGCAGCCAGCTCATGCCGTGCTCAGCAATAAGGCCGCGCTTGGCGAAAATCGTCGAGATGGTCGCGGATTCGGCCATGAAGCGCATGTCGCACATCATCGCCAGCACGAAGCCGCCGCCGGCGACGGTGCCGTTGATCGCGGCAAGCACCGGCTTCGAAATGTCGAGCAGGAAGCTGAACAGGGCGGGACGCGCGCGCACGGTTTCGGGCTCGGCGGCAGGTGCGCCACTACTGGTGCTATCGACCAAAATGCTCATGTCGATGCCGGCGCAAAAGCCGCGCCCGGCGCCGGTGATGCAGATGGCGATGACGTCGGGGTCGCGCTCGGCGGCTTCGGCATAGGCTTTGACCGCGGCAATCATCGGCAGCGTCAGCGCGTTGAGCGCATCGGGCCGTTCGAGCCGGATCAGCGCCATGCGCCCCTGCTTCGCGTACGAAACCTCGTCAGCCATATCCGCTCCAACCCCATGCCGGGCCGGACATCCGCTTGGCGCGGCTTTGCCCGACCGGTCAGCGGCGATGATATCCACGCGAACCCCGCAACGGGCAAGCGGCGATTGGCGCAAATTATTGACACGCCGCCGCGCACCGGTGCAATCGCCGCGGCAAGGGTGGCGCAGCGACCACCCGCCTTGGGAGTTGAACACGATGCAATTTGTCAGGCGCGATGCGCCCCGAGGACGGGCATGAGCGCCTCCCCGCTCGCGGCGGCACAGGTCGCCGCCTATCTGTCGCGGATATGGGGCACGCCGGTCAGCATCGACGCACTGGCGCGCATCCCCGGCGGCGCCAGCCGCGAAACCTACCGCTTCGATGCGACCGCCGACGGCAAGCTCCACCAGCTGATCCTGCGCCGCGATCCCGGCGCCAGCCTGATCGACACCGAAAGCGAAACCGAATTCCGCGCCTATCAAAGCGCCTGGGGCACCGTGCCGGTGCCGCGCGCCGTCGCGCTCGAAGCCGCCGGCGCCGAACTCGAACGACCGTTCTTCATCATGGAGCGGGTCGAGGGCGGCGAAGTCGCCTCGGCGTTTGCGCGCGCCCCGTTCGGCGACCATGGCGAAGCGCTGGGCGAAGCGTTCTTCAGCGCGCTCGGCCGGCTGGCGGCACTCGACCCCGCGAACACGCCGCTCGGCCAGCATCTGCCGACGCCGGCGCCTGACGAAGCATGGCGCATCGCGCTCGACTATTGGGAAGGCGTGCTCGACGAGGACCAGCAGCGCCCGCTGCCGGTGGCGCGCGCCGCGATTCGCCGGCTGCGCGCCAATCCGCCACCACCGGCGCAGAAAATCGCCATCGTCCACGGCGACTATCGTTCGGGCAATGTCATGCACGACGGCCGCGGCGGCATGCTGGCGATGTTCGATTGGGAAATGGCGCATCTGGGCGATCCGGTCGAAGACCTCGGCTGGGCGCTCGATCCGATCTGGGATCATTTCGAACCCGGCCGCGTCTGCGGCATGACCGACCGCGCCCGCGCGCTGGCGCATTGGGAAGCCGCGAGCGGGCTCAAGGTCGATCCGCGCGCGATGCGCTGGTGGTCGCTGTTCAATTCGGTCAAGGGCCGCGCCATCTGGACCTCGGCGTTCAAGACCTTTGTCGATGGCGGCCACACCGACCCCATCCTCGGCGTGTCGGGCTGGTACACCGCAGTGCGCCAGGACAGCATCATTGCCGCGCAGCTGGAGGCCTTTTCATGAGCGAGTTGAGCGATGTACTGACCGGCGCCGGGATCGTCGGTATCGGCGCGGGGCAGCTGGCCGCCGAACATGACGCCTTCGGCGGCTCGAAGATGCTCGTCGCAGGGCTGCTCGCGGTGCTCGGCGCGCAGGAGGCCGACAAGGCGGCGGCGTGGCGGCTGGCCGACATCCGCGCGATGCAGGCGCTGCTCGGCGACGCGGCACCGGCTGTCGGTGTCGGCCTTACGCTGACCGAGCTCGATGCTGCCTGGTCGACGCTGTCCGACGCGCTGATCGCTCATCATGCGCGCATCGAAGCCGCTGGCGACCGCGCTGCCGACGCGGAAATCCTGAAATTCTACGTCGAAAGCTGCGCGCGCCGAGATCTCGTTTGGCCGATGTAGCCCGCAAATACAAAGCCGGCCGGTGATGGTTCACCGGCCGGTTTAAGTATCAATCTGGATGTTTGGTGCGCCCGGAACGATTCGAACGTCCGACCCTCAGATTCGTAGTCTGATGCTCTATCCAGCTGAGCTACGGGCGCGAGATGGCGGCTGATAGAGGGTCAGCGCGGCTGATGCAAGCCCCTGCTTGCAGCTAATTGCACCGGGGTCTAGGAACCTGCCGATGCGAAGCCTGATAATCGTTG
Source organism: Glacieibacterium arshaanense (assembly GCF_004681125.1). Classification (GTDB taxonomy): domain Bacteria; phylum Pseudomonadota; class Alphaproteobacteria; order Sphingomonadales; family Sphingomonadaceae; genus Polymorphobacter_A; species Polymorphobacter_A arshaanense. Next base: position 963,651 of record NZ_SIHO01000002.1, on the reverse strand, counting down.
CGCTGATCGCGCTCCCCGCCTGTGCGCAGTCGAAAGACAAATGGCCGAGCCTGGCGCCGCGCGCTATCGAATCAGCGACGCCGGGCAGCGCCGCACCCGCGCAGCCCGCCAGCGTCTCGGCCCCTGCCGCCGCCGTCATCGACGCCAATGCCCGGCTGACCGTCATCGGCCGCGAGGTCGATACGCTCGAAACGCGCTGGAACCTGCAGTCCAAGGCCACCACGACCGCCGTCGCCGCCGCCAAGGGCAGCGCGCCGAGCAGCGAGGTCTGGTCGACGGCGCAGCTCGAACTCACCCGCCTCAACCAGCTCGGCAACCAGATCGACGACATGCGCGTGCGGCTCGACCGTATCGCCGGGGATTTGGCGGTGGCGGCGAATGGTGGCGCCGATGCGCGCGCTTCGATTGCGGCAACCGGCGCGATGATCGCGCGCGTGCAGGCGCTGGGTGCGCAGCATAGCGCGGCGTTCCGGGCGGCGGATGCGGCGTTGCCGCGCTAGGTCCAAGGGCCTCCGGCGGGCAGGGCCTCGGGCCCTGCACCCAAAATTTGAATGATCGGGTGCAGGGGCTAGCCCCTGCCCGCCGGAGGCCCTTAGGCCTACCCGAACACCCCGCGCCGCGTCGCGCGCGCCACCAGATCCGCCGCCAGCGTCCCGAGCACCGCGAGCGTCACCGCATCGACCGGCGGCGTTCCCGGTGCAGCGGTCGACAGTGCGAAAATCGAATCGCCGTCGAACGGCGTGTGGATCGGCCGCACGGCGCGTGCCAGTCCGTCCTGCGCCATTACCGCGATGCGCTGCGCCTGCGCGCGGGTCAGCGGGGCATCGGTGGCGAAGGCGCCGATGCAGGTGTTGAATGACGCTGCCAGCGCGCGGCCGGTGGCGTGTTTGGGCAGCGGCACGGCGCCTTCGGGGGGTGCGCCTGTGTAGACCTCGCCGTAGCTGTTAACCGCAACCAGCGCGCCGAGCGTGTAGCCATTCCAGCGCAGTGCGACCGAGCCGATGCCACCCGGCCGGCTGCCGGCGGTGGCGCCGAATCCCGCGCCGACCGGCCCGCTGGCGTCATTCCCCAGCGCCGCAAGCGCCGCCAGTCCGAGCGCCGGATAGGGGTTGGCCGCCCAGGCCTTGTCGCCACCGTTGTTGAGGTCGAACAGCCCGGCGGCCGGCACCACCGGCACCGCGCGCGCGCCGGCGGCGAGCCCGACTCCACGCTGCGACAGTTCGAACACCACCGCGTCCGCCGCCGCCAGCCCGAAGACCGAGCCGCCCGACAGCACCAGTGCATGGACGCGCTCCACCAGATTGTGCGGCGAAAGCGCCTCGGTCTCGCGCGTGCACGGGCCGCCGCCGCGCACATCGACCGCCATGATCACCGGCACGTCGGGCACGATGACGGTGGTACCGCTGCGGATGCCCGCGTCATGCGCGTGGCCGACGCTGATGCCCGGAACTGCGCTGAAATGGTCGCTTGCCGCGGCTTCGGGGGGTGGAAACTGGCTCATCCGCGCCATCGTGCCGCAGGCGGCATACGATTGCCACGCACAAAGTTTGCCGCACTGTGCAATAAAGCGGCCTGTCGCGCGTTTGCGAAGCAGTATACATTGTTGCAGTTCCGAGGAGACGAGCATGGCGACCGCGCACATCAACCGGATTGGCACCGCCGTCCCGCCGCATGACGTCCACGAACCGTTTGTGCGTTTCGTCGAAGGTTTCATGACCGAGCGCCGCGACCAGATGATCTTCAAGCGCATGGTCAGCCGGTCGGGCATCGAACGGCGGTTTTCGTATTTCGAGCCCGTCACCGACCCCGACGGCTTCATCGCCGATACCGAGGGCTTCTATACGCCAGGCAATTTCCCCGGCACCGCCGCACGCATGGCGCGGTTTGAAAAGACCGGCCCGCAACTGGCGATGCAGGCGCTCGACGCGCTCAACCTCGACGGCGAGCGCGAGCGCATCACGCATCTGGTGGTGGCATCGTGCACCGGCCATATCGCGCCGGGCATCGACCAGCTCATCGTCAAGGCGGCCGGGCTCAACCCCGGCGTCGAGCGCACTGCGGTGGGTTTTATGGGCTGCTACGCGGCGGTCAACTCGCTGCGGCTGGCGCATCATTTCGTGCGATCGGAGCCGCATGCGCGCGTGCTCGTCGTCAACCTCGAGCTGTGCACGCTGCATTTCCAGCAGACCGGCAACATCGAGCAAATCCTGTCGATGCTGCTGTTCGGCGACGGCTGTTCGGCGACTTTGGTGACCGCCGACGAAACCGGCATCGCGCTCAAGGATTTCCGCGCCACCACGATCGAGGATTCGAACGAGGCAATCACCTGGCGCATCGGCGACCAGGGCTTCGACATGCATCTGTCGGGCGAGGTCCCGGGCCGCATCCAGCGCGCGCTCAAGTTCGAGAACGAGCGCAACGACGACACCGGGCTACTGCGCGGGCTGCGGCCGGCGGACTATGACGTCTGGGCAGTGCACGCCGGCGGCCGCACCATCCTCGACGCGGTGGAGACCGGCTTCGAGCTGGCGCCCGATACGCTGAACTGGTCGCGCGGCGTGCTGCGCGACTTCGGCAACATGTCGTCCGCGACGCTGATGTTCGTGCTGCAGCGTATCCTCGCCGCATCGGGCACGACGGTCAAAAAGGCCGCCGACGGCTTCGCGGTGGCGTTCGGCCCGGGGCTGGCGGCCGAAAGCTTCCGATTCAAGATGGTCGGTTGACGTGCGCAGTTTCGCCGCCCGCTCGACCGAAGACGAGTGGATGGACGGCGAGGACGTCACCACTGCCGACTTTGCCGCGCTGATCCATGACCTCGCCATCGTCAACACGGTGACGCTGGCGCGGCGGCCGACATTGAGCTGGCTCAAGCGCGCGGCGCGCGACCTCGACCATTTCAGCCTTGTCGATGTCGGGTCGGGCGAAGGCGACATGCTGCGCGCGGTGCACGCCTGGGCGACCAAGGCCGGCAAGACCTGCACGCTGACCGGCATCGACATCAACCCGCGCAGCGAGGCCGCCGCGCGCGCCGCGACCGACTCGGCGCTCGGCATCGACTATGTCACCGCCGACGTCTTCGACTACCGGCCTGCCACGCGCCCCGACTTCGTCGTCAGCGCGATTTGCACGCACCACATGCCAGACGCGCTGGTGGCGCGCTTCCTCGCGTGGATGGACGCTGCTGCGGCGCGCGGCTGGTACAACAGCGACCTGCGCCGCCACTGGTTCGCCTATTACGGTTTCGGACTGCTCGCCCGCGTCGCGCGCTGGCATCCGACGGTGGTGCATGACGGGCAAGTTTCGGTGGCGCGGTCGTTCACGCGGGACGAGTGGGAGGCGCTGATTGCCGCGTCGGGTATCGACCGGCAGGGCGTGTCGCTGACGAATGAATTCCCGTTCCGGCTGTGTGTTGGTCGTATCCGGTGACCGAGACTGTCATCATCGGCGGCGGGCTGGCGGGCGCGGCAGCGGCGACGCTGCTGGCCCACGCCGGCAAGCCGCCGTTGCTGCTCGAACGCGACGCCGCGCCGGCTGACAAGATCTGCGGCGAATTCCTGTCGACCGAGGCACAGGCGCATCTGGCGGCACTGGGCTTCGATGTCGGACGCCTCGGCGGCGCACCGATTAGTCGTATCCGGCTGGTCGCCGGCGCGCGCAGTGCCGAAGCCGCGCTGCCGTTCACCGCGATCGGCGTTTCGCGGCGCGTCCTCGATGCGGCGTTGCTCGACCATGCGGCAGCGGCGGGCGCCGAAATCCAGCGCGGCGTTAGTGTGCGCGGCATCGACGGCGGCAGCCTCGCCACCAGCGCCGGGCCGGTCAACGCCGGGACTGTCCTGCTCGCCAGCGGCAAGCATGAAGTGCGCGGGGCAGCACGGGACACCAAGGGAACCATCGACGACCTGATCGGCTTCAAGCAATATTTCCGCGTCGATGCCGCCGCACATGCCGCGCTGGCGGGCATGATCGAGGTGCATCTGTTCGACGGCGGCTATGCCGGGCTGCAGCTCATCGAAGGCGGCGTCGCCAACCTGTGTCTGCTGGTGACGCGCGCGCGCTTCGCGGCGCTGGGCCGCAACTGGGACGCGCTGTTCGCGGCGCTGATGACCGAGCCGCTGCTCGCCCGCCGGCTGGCGGATGCGCAGCCGCTGCTCCCCAAGCCGCTGACGATTTCGGGCGTGCCATACGGCTTCATCCACCACGCCAGCCCCACCGACCCCGCACGGCTGTTCCGCATGGGCGACCAGGCCGGCGTCATCCCGTCGTTTTCAGGCGACGGCATGTCGATCGCGCTGCATTCGGGGCGGCTGGCGGCGCATGCGGTGGCGGCGGGTGCCGATGCCGCGACCTACCACGCGCGGCTGCGCGGCGACGTGGCGCGGCAGATCCGCCTCGCGACCTGGCTGCAGCGCGCCGGCTTTTCCGGCATCGGCCAGCGGCTGATGATCGGCGTCATCGGCATCGCCCCGGCGCTGCTCGGCGCGATTGCCGGCGCGACGCGCGTGCCCGAACCTGCACTCAAGCGCGCCGGACTGGCGATTTCCTGAAATCAACATTTGGCAAGCGCCGTCTGCGCTGCCATCGTGCCCCGACGCACCACGAATGTGGGCCAATGATTTCGGGGAAGGACGTTCGCCATCAATACGATGACCGATACCGCTGTGCCGGCGCGCGCCAAGGGGCTCGGGCTGCCGGCATGGAGCTGGGCGCTGTTTCAGGGCGCCCGCGACCCCTATGTCATCCTGATCACCATCTATATTTTTACCCCCTATTTCGTCACCACCGTCGTCGGTGACCCGGTCAAGGGCCAGGCGCTCGCGGCGTCGGCCGCAAAATATGCCGGCTGGGGCGTGATGCTGCTGGCGCCGATTCTGGGCGCCACCGTCGACCGCATGGGCAGCCGCAAACCGTGGCTCGCCGGCGTGATGATGCTGCTCATTCCATTGATTTTCTCGCTGTGGTGGACGCTGCCCGACGGCTCGGGGCTGAGTCCGATGACAGTGGTGACGATCACCGCGATCATCGGCGTATTGTTCGCCTTTACCGAGACGCTTCATAACGCGCTGCTGCTGCCCGCCGCCGGCATGGCGCGCGCGGGCGCGACATCGGGGCTGGCGCTGGCGTTCGGCAATTTCGTGTCGGTCGGCATGCTGATTTTCGTGCTGTGGGCGTTCGCGCTACCCGGTGTCGTCGACTGGAGCTTCATTCCCAAGGTGCCGATGTTCGGGCTCGACATCGCCGCGCACCAGCAGGACCGCATCGTCGCGCCGATTGTTGCAGTCGCCATGGCAATCGGCGTGCTGCCGCTGTTCCGCTTCGTCCCCGATGTGCCGCGCACCGGCATGCGCTTCGGCAATGCGGTGATCGAAGGCGCCGCCGACCTGGTCAACCTGTTCAAGGAAGCCCGCGGCCACCGCGACGCGATGATCTTCCTCGGCGCGCGCATGCTCTACACCGACGGGCTGACCGGCATCCTGGTGTTCGGCGGCGTCTATGCTGCGGGCGCGATGGGCTGGGGCACGCTCGAGCTGCTGATGTACGGGCTGCTGCTCAGCATCGTTGCCGTCGGCGGCGGGCTGCTCGGCGGCTGGCTCGATGGGCGCCTCGGGCCGAAGGTGGCGCTGCGGCTCGAAATCACCGGTGTCATCATTTCGCAGCTGATGACGCTCGGCATGACGCGCGACACCTTCTTCTACCAGCCGTGGCCGGCCGCTGACCATGCGCCGATCTGGGACGGCCCGATGTTCCGTACCATGCCCGAAATCGGCTTGCTGCTCGCGGGCTTCGTCGCGGCAATCACCGTGACCTCGGCCTATGCATCGTCGCGCACCATGCTGACACGCGTCGTGCCGCGCGACCGCGTCGGGGTGTTCTTCGGGCTGTTCGTCATCTCCGGCACCGCGACGAGCTGGCTGGCGCCGATGCTCGTCGAAATGGCCACCGAAGCCGGCAAGTCGCAGCGCATCGGCCTGCTGCCGATTTCGGGGCTGCTGCTGCTCGGGCTGATCGGGCTGTCATTCGTGCGTGGCGGCGGGCGCGTGGATCACCACGACGATTAGCCGCATGCCCCACGCTTGATTGAACCGGGCGATTGCGCGATGCTGCCATCCGGCTCGACATTCGAAAGGGCAACGCCGATGGCCAAGAAGCTCGACGACCTCGCCACCGAACTCAAGCAGACGGCTGCCAAGGCGGCCGAAGACGCCACCGAATTCCTGGCGCGCGAAGACACCCAGCAGACCATCAAATCGGTCAAACAAAAGGCCGGCGAGACCTATGACGACGCCGCCGAAGTCATCAACCGCGCCAACAAGTTCGGGCTCGGCAAGGACGTGCTGCCATTCGCATTGATCGGCGCGGCGGTGGCCATCCCCATCCCGGTGATCGGGCCGTTCATCGGCGGTGCCATCGGCGCGGCGATCGGTGCGTGGCGCGGCAGCAACCGCGCGGAGACCGCGCCGGATGCCGTCGTCGGTGCCATCGAAGCCACCCCGACCAGCGTCAAATCCAAACCCAAGGCGAAGAACGCCGATGTCGTTGCCGAAATCATGCGCTTCGGCGAACTGCGCGACAAAGGCTTGATTACGCAGGCTGAATTCGAGGCGCAGAAGGCGCGGCTGCTCGGCGAAGGTTAAGGGCCCCCGGCGGGCAGGGCCTTGGCCCTGCACCCATCAATTTGCGTGGGTGCAACAATTCAGGTGTCGGCTGTGGTGGCACTGCCCCAAACTATCGGGTGCAGGGCCAAGGCCCTGCCCGCCGGAGGCTCTAACCCTCAGTCCGCAATCGACTCGGTCGGATACACGCCCCACAACTGATTGCGCGGGATGTAGCCGCCCTTGCCGTCGCGGGTGATGCGGCACCAGGCGGCTTCGCACAGCGTCACGCTGACAATCGCGCCGGGTTCGATGCGCCAGACCGGGCGCGCCTGCAGGTCGGGGCCTTCGTAGAGCGTGCGGATGTTGCGCGTGACGATGGCGTGGCGCTCGCCGGTGAGCAGGTTCTTGTTCATCCAGCCGATGGTGCCGTCGCTGTCGCGGAGCTGGCGCCAGATGCCCCATTCCTTGATGACTTCGACGGGCAGCCCGGCGCGGACATATTCCCAGGCGATGGGGTATTGGTCGCCCGGGCCGGTGCGCAGATAGGCCTTTGACGGCTTGATCGACACGAAGCGCGGCACCGCCAGCCCCGAACGGCCATCGGCGAGTTCCTCGGCCGCGACCGGCGCGGCAGTCAATAAAATCAGGGCGATCCACAGGCGCATGATTTTGTCTTAGCGCGTTCGCACCGAAATAACAGCGCCTGTGTGCAGCAGGTGGCGCAGCGCCACGCTTGACGCGTGCGGGGCGGCTTAGTAGCGCTTGTGCCATGCCCAAAACCGCGCGCCCCAAGGTCATTGTCAGCCGCCGCCTGCCGCAGGCGGTCGAAACGCGCATGGCCGAACTTTTCGATGTCGAGCTGAACTTCGACGACACGCCGTTCGACCAAGCGCGACTGATCGATGCGGTGCGCCGCGCCGATGTGTTCGTGCCGACCGTCACCGACCATGTCGATGCCGCGGTGCTGGCGGAGGCGGGCGAGAAGCTCAAGCTCATCGCCAATTTCGGCGTCGGCATTGATCATATCGACCTGCATGCGGCGCGCGAGAAGAACATCGTCGTCACCAACACGCCCGGCGTGCTGACCGACGACACTGCCGACATGGTGATGGCGCTGATCCTGTCGGTGCCGCGCCGCATTGCCGAGGGCGAAAAGATCATCCGCGAGGGCAGCTGGGCCGGCTGGTCGCCGACCGGCATGCTCGGCCACCGCATCACCGGCAAGCGGCTAGGCATCATCGGCATGGGCCGCATCGGCCAGGCCGTTGCGACGCGCGCGCGCGGCTTCGGGCTCGCGGTGCACTACCACAACCGCGAGCGCCTGCCCGCAAGTGTCGAAGCAGGGCTGGAAGCGACATGGTGGCCGACGCTCGAGGCGATGCTGACACGCGTCGACATCGTGTCGATCAACTGCCCGCACACGCCCGAAACGCACCACCTCATCAACGACAAGGCGCTGCGGCTGATGCAGCGCCACGTCTACCTCATCAACACCGCGCGCGGCGAAATCGTCGATGAAGCGGCACTCGCGGCCGCACTGTCGCGGCGCGGCATCGCGGGCGCCGGGCTCGACGTGTTCGAGCATGAGCCGAAGATCCACCCCGACCTGCTCAACCTGCCCAACGTCGTGCTGGTCCCGCACATGGGTTCCGCCACGTTCGAAGGCCGCCAGGCGATGGGCGACAAGGTCATCGCCAATATCCAGGTCTGGAAGGATGGCCACCGGCCGCCGGACCAGGTTTTGGAAGGTTGGGTTTAACCCCTTCACAACCCCCGCAAAGGGCGTACACTCCGAGGCTCAACCCACTGGGAGAAGCCCCATGAACCCTGCTCGCCTCGCACTCACCGCCGCCGTTTTCGCCGCCGCGCTGAACACCGCTGCCTGCGAAACCAAGACCGGCAAGGGTGCCGCAGTCGGCGCCGCCGGCGGGCTTGCCGTGGGTGCGATTACCGGCAACCCGCTGGCGGGCGCTGCCGTCGGTGCTGCCGGCGGGGCGATCACCGGCGCGATCCTCAGCGACAGCGAAAAGAAAAAGGGTTGCTACGTCAACAACCAGAACCAGAAGGTCTGCCCGCGCTGAGTGGGCGACGGAACTCTTGGTGACGCCAACGGTTGAGTGGATGTAAATTCCTCAACCGGAGCGTCTCATGACAATTAACAGTTTCCCACGCGCGATCATGATGTCCGCGCTGCTCGCCGCCAGCCTCGGCACGACGGCGTGCGCGACCAAGACGGGTACCGGTGCGGCCATCGGTGGCGCTGGCGGGCTTGCGGTCGGTGCGTTGACGGGCAATCCGCTGGCGGGCGCGGCAGTCGGTGCGGCCGGTGGCGCGATTACCGGCGCGATTCTCGATAGCAATGACAAGAAGAAGGGTTGCTACATCAACAACCACAACCAGAAGGTTTGCCCGCGGTAGAGCGGGCCGCAGCTAAACCTAGCAATCCACCCCGCTCATCCCGAGTGAAGTCGAGGGACACGCCCAACCGTCGGTGTGTCCCTCGACTTCGCTCGGGATGAGCGGGGTGGTTTCAGTTTGAAGGCGGCAGATGTGAAGCAGCCGCTTGTGCGCCACCTGCGCTACGCGCCGGTCAGGATGCGATCCACCAACTGCTTCACAGTCGGCACGAACCCGTTCGAATAAAACGGGTCCTGCTTGAACCGATAGGCGCTATGCCCACCGAACATCAGATTCTGTTCGGTATCGCCGCCGTGTGCGATGTCCTGCAGGGTTTTCTGGATGCAGAAGCTGCGCGGGTCGGCGAGCTTGCCCGTCGTGTAGGTGTCGTAATCCTTCCACGCCGAAAAACCGCAGTGACTGAGGCAGCCCATGCAGTCCGACTGGTCCTGGCGGATGATGTCGCGGTCGGCGGGCGTCACGAACACCAGCGTGTTGTCGGGGGTCTTGAGCGCTTCGGTATAGCCCTCGCCCGCCCAGCCGCGTGCCTGCAGCAGCGCGTCGCGGTTGACGTAATATTTCTTCCGCCCCACGCCGACATCGAGCAGCAGCGGATGGTCGACGGTTTCGACCGCGGAAAACGCGATCTGGCGTTCGGACCGTGCTTCGAGCGCCCGCAGGAACGGGTTGCGCACCGCGCTTGAGTAAAATCCGGTCGGCGAGAACTGGTGCAGCAGGATGTCACCTTCCTCGAGCGTCATCAGGCGCTGTTTCCAGCCTTCGGGGATCGGGCTTTCGACCGTGAGCAGCGGCCGCGTGCCGAACTGGAACACCACCGTGCCCAGCTCCGGATTGTCGAGCCAGTGCGTCCATTCGTCGAGCCGCCAGACGCCGCCGGCCATGACGATCGGCACCTCGTCCGAAATGCCGCATTCGCGCATCACCTTGCGCAGCTCGACGCAGCGCGGATACGGGTCCTGCGGCGCGCGCGGGTCTTCGGCATTGGAAAGCCCGTTGTGGCCACCCGCCAGCCACGGGTCTTCATAGACCACGCCGCCCAGCCACGCCGATTCCTTCGAATAGGCGCGCTTCCACAGTGCACGGAACGCCCGCGCGCTGCTGATGATCGGGTAATAGAAAACCTGGTGATACGCCGCGAGCTCGGACAGCTTGTACGGCATGCCGGCGCCGCAAGTGACGCCGTTGACTAGGCCCTTGGCGCCTTCGAGCACGCCGACCAGCACCTGCTGCGCGCCGCCCATTTCCCACAGCACGTTGACGTTGATCGCGCCGATACCCTTCGACAGCGTGCCCTCGGCCATTTCATAGGCGCGGCGAACCTGCTGGACGCCGCCGTCGATGCCGTACTGGATCAGCTGTTCGTGGCGCTCGCGCCGCGTCATCTGCTCATAGACCTGCCGGATGATTTTACCCTCGGCGTCATAGCTGTCGGCATTGACCGCCGAAATCGTCCCGACGCCGCCGGTCGCCGCCCAGGCACCCGACGATTTGTGATTGGTCGCAGCAACGCCTTTGCCACCTTCAACCAGCGGCAGAACCTCGCGACCGCCCATGCGGAGTGCGCGCAACCCATTCAACATCGAAACGACCTTCTACGGTGCCGGACATCCCGGCTCGCGCACTCTATAGCGCGGCTTTGCCGAAATGCTTAGCTGAAAGCGACGGAAATGGAATTGAAGGGCCTCCGGCGGGCAGGGTCGCAGACCCTGCACCCGAATATCGGGTTCTCGCTGGAACAACATCGTCGGACGTCGAGGCACCGGCAACAATTGGGTGCAGGGTCTGCGACCCTGCCCGCCGGAGGCCCTAAAGCAACCGCGCCCCCAACTTGTTCTGCCAGAACGCCAATTGCTCCTTGAGCTGGCGTTCGCGCGTCGCGGCATGGTCTTCGTCGGGAATGGCTTCGAGCGGCTCGAATTCGAGCGCCTCGACGCCGTTCGCGTTGCACACCGCCTGAAGGTCGCGGTTGGTGTGGCTGCCGTTTTTCAGCGTGAACCAGATGCGGTTGGCAATGGTGGCGAGGTCGGGCGCCTTGCCGACCCAGGTATCGCCCGACTTGACGCAGCGCACCGCGAAGATGCCCGGTGCGGGTTTGCGTCCCTTGTAGGCGGCAATGGCGGCTTTGCGGTCGATCATCGGGGCTCCAGTCGAAAATCTGCCTAGAAGACGCTACGGCTCTTGTCAATTTCATCCGGATATAATTGACAGCTGACGCGACATGGCCTAGCGCGACTCCATGGATACAGACCCAACCTATACCATTTTCGCCGGCGACCACTGCCTCGGCAGCGGCACCCATGCGGCGGCGTTGCAGATCATCGCCGCACAACCCGGTGACGGGCCGACCGTGCTGGTGTTTGCCGATACCGATGGCCGCCAGACCGAACTCGACGCGCTGCCCGAGCCGGTGCCGCGCGGGCGCGGCCGGCCGAAGCTCGGCGTGACAGCGCGCGAAGTGACATTGCTGCCACGCCATTGGGACTGGCTGGCGGCGCAGCCCGGCGGCGCGTCGGTGGCGCTGCGTCGGCTGGTGGAATCGGCGCGGCGCTCGGACGCGGCGCGCGCACGGTCCGCGCAGGAAGCCGCCTATCGTTTCATTAACGCGATTGCCGGCAACCAGCCCGGCCATGAAGAGGCCTTGCGCGCGCTGTTTGCCAATGACCTTGACAGCTTCGCACAGCGCATCGCGGCGTGGCCGGCCGATATCCGCGGCTATGCGCTCAAACTCGCCGGTGCTGCCGGATAACCAAGCCGAATGAAAAGGGCCGCCTCCCTTGTAGGAAGCGGCCCGGTTCATTTGCCCGAAGGCAAAGTCTTAGTCGCGGCGCGGGCCACGGCCGTCGCGGCGCGGACCACGGTCCGAACGCGGCGGGCGGTCATCGCCACCTTCACGCGGCGGGCGCGTGTCGGGCAGTTCTTCGCCGGTTTCCTGATCGACGAGGCGCATCGACAGGCGCACCTTGCCGCGGTCGTCGATGCCGAGCACCTTGACCTTGACCTGCTGGCCTTCGCTGAGCACGTCCTTGACGACGGCAACGCGCTCGTTCTGGATTTCCGAGATGTGGACGAGGCCGTCCTTGGCACCCATGAAATTCACGAACGCACCGAAATCGACCATCGACACGACCTTGCCGGTGTAGATCTTGCCGACTTCGGCTTCCTGCGTGATGCCTTCGATCCACTTGCGCGCGGCGGCGATCTTCTCCGGATCGCTCGACGCGATCTTGACGGTGCCGTCGTCTTCGATGTCGACCTTGGCGCCCGTCGTCGCGACGATTTCGCGAATGACCTTGCCGCCGGTGCCGATAACGTCGCGGATCTTGTCCTTGGGCACCTGCATCGTTTCGATGCGCGGGGCGTGCGCCGACATTTCTTCACGCGTGTGGTCGAGCGCCTTGGCCATTTCGCCCAAGATATGGGCGCGGCCAGCCTTCGCCTGGTCCAAAGCGACCTTCATGATCTCTTCGGTGATGCCGGCGATCTTGATGTCCATCTGCAGCGCGGTGACGCCTTCCGACGTACCGGCAACCTTGAAGTCCATGTCGCCGAGGTGATCTTCGTCACCCAGGATGTCGCTGAGAACCGCGAAATCCTTGCCTTCGAGGATGAGGCCCATCGCGATACCGGCGACCGGACGCGTCAACGGCACGCCGGCGTCCATCATGGCGAGCGACGCACCGCAGACGGTTGCCATCGACGACGAGCCGTTCGACTCGGTGATGTCCGACAAAACGCGGATGGTGTATGGGAAGGCTTCCTTCGTCGGCAGCACGCCATGGACGGCGCGCCAGGCGAGCTTGCCATGGCCGATGTCGCGGCGACTGGGGGCGCCGAAGCGACCGACTTCACCGACCGAATACGGCGGGAAGTTGTAGTGCAGCATGAAGCGTTCGTAGCGCAGGCCGTCCAGACCATCGATCATCTGTTCGGCATCGGCGGTGCCGAGCGTCGTGGTGACGATTGCCTGGGTTTCGCCACGCGTGAACAGCGCCGAACCATGGGTGCGGGGCAGGAAACCGACGATCGCTTCGATCTGGCGCACCGTCTTGGTGTCGCGGCCATCGATGCGGCTGCCGTCCTTGAGGATGGCGCCACGGACGATTTCGCCTTCAAGCTTCTTGAACAGCTTGCCGGCCTTCTGCTGGGTGGCGCTGTCAGCATCGGCGAACAGCGGCTTCATCTTGGCCTTGGCTTCAGCGAGCGCCTGCTGGCGTTCCGACTTCTTGGTCAGCTTGTAGGCGGCGGTGATGTCCTTGCCGACGGCCTTCTTGATCTGCGCCAGCATTTCGGTGTTGTCCGGGATCGCGAGATCCCACGGATCCTTGGCGGCCTTTTCGGCGAGCGCGATGATCGCCTTGATCACCGGCTGGATGCCGCGGTGCGCGAACATCACGGCGCCGAGCATTTCGTCTTCCGAAAGCTCCTTGGCCTCGGATTCGACCATCATGACGGCGTCATGCGTACCGGCGACGACGAGGTCGAGGCGGCCTTCGGCGAGCTGCGCCTTGGTCGGGTTGAGGATGTATTCGCCGTCGGTGTAGCCGACGCGCGCCGAAGCGATCGGGCCCATGAACGGCACGCCCGACAGGCAGAGCGCGGCCGACGCGGCGATCATCGCCACCATATCGGCTTCGTTTTCGCCGTCATAGCTCAGCACCTGGGCGATGACGTTGATTTCGTTGTAGAAACCTTCGGGGAACAGCGGGCGGAGCGGACGGTCGATCAGGCGGCTGGTCAGCGTCTCATGCTCGGTGGCACCGCGCTCGCGCTTGAAGAAGCCACCCGGGATGCGGCCGGCAGCGCTGTACTTTTCCTGATAGTTGACGGTCAGCGGGAAGAAATCCTGGCCTTCCTTGACGCTCTTGGCTGCCGTGACGGCGCACAGAACGACGGTTTCGCCATAGGTGGCGAGCACGGCGCCATCGGCCTGACGGGCGATGCGGCCGGTTTCGAGGGTCAGCTTGCGGCCGCCCCATTCGAGTTCCTGCTTGTGGATATTGAACATGATTTTCGTCTTTCGTTTGCATGCGCCCGACCCGATGCCGTGCGCGGCCTACACTTCCGAAACCGTGGCACCATTGCCGTGGTTCGGAATACAAAACAGGCCCCCGGGTGTGCCGGAGGCCTGTCTATGCTTTGGAACTGCTGGTTACTTGCGCAGTCCGAGCTTGGCGATGAGCGCGGTGTAGCGCGCCATGTCGCGGCTTTTCAGATAATCGAGCAACGCACGACGACGGTTGACCATCATCAGCAGACCGCGACGCGAATGGTTGTCCTTGGCGTGGGTCTTGAAATGTTCGGTGAGCGTCTGGATGCGATCGGTGATGATGGCGACCTGCACTTCGGGCGAACCGGTATCGGTTGCGGTGCGGGCGTTTTCGGTAATGACAGCGGCTTTGCGCTCGGCGGTAATCGACATCATTGTCTCCTCAAATTACAAGTTGAACCCGCGCACGACCCGTATCGCGGTGGCATCAATGTCCACCAGAGCAACCGGAACAGGCCCGTCGGTCGCCAGATACAGCCCGTGGTATGCGGGGTGCCCGGGGAGCGTGCGTCCTTGACGGAGCGCGGTCGCTTCTTCGGGCGAGACTGCGTAAGCCGGGATGTCGTCCAGCCCTGCAGTCAGCGGCAAAACCGCCTGTTCAAGGCCGGCCTCCTGCAGCAAAGCCGCCCAATTGTCCAGCGAAATCGCTTGGGACAGCGTAAACGGCCCGGCGCGCGTGCGGCGCAAAGCGCTGACATGGCCGACGGTACCCGCCGCCAGCGCGATGTCGCGGGCGAGACTGCGGACGTAGGTGCCCTTCGAACAGGTGACTTCGAAACGCGCGGTATCGGTGTCGCAATCCACCAGATCGAGGGCGTGGATGGTCAGGTGGCGCGGCGCGAGTTCCACGGTTTCGCCGGCGCGCGCCAGCTTGTAGGCGCGGACGCCGTCGACCTTGAGCGCCGAAAAACCCGGCGGCACCTGGACGATGGGGCCGCGGAACTGCGGCAGCACCGCCTCGATCTGTTCGCGGGCCGGGCGCACATCGCTTTCCGCGACAACCTCGCCCTCGGCGTCATCGGTGGCGGTCGCCTGCCCCCAGCGCACTTCGAACGCATAGCCCTTGGTCGCGTCGAGCATCCGGCCAGCGAGCTTGGTCGCCTCCCCCAACGCAATCGGCAGCACGCCGGTCGCCAGCGGATCGAGCGTGCCACCGTGGCCGATCTTGGTCTTGGGGAAACCACCGGTGCGCAGGATGCGTTTGACCGCAGCAACACCTTGCGCGCTCGACAGGCCCAGCGGCTTGTCAAGCACCACCCAGCCGTGGATGCTCACATCCAGCGCCCGCGCGCGTTTAGCGCGCTCACATCCAAGCCCTTAGGGCGTCGGATTCCTCGCCGGGCAGCAGCGACAGGATGACGGTGTCGCGGATATGGCCGGTCCAGGTGATCTTGTTGCGGCGCAGGATGCCCTCGTGCTTCGCCCCCAGCTTGCGGATGGCGGCCTGCGAGCGGGTGTTGCGGACATCGACATCGAAGTGGATGCGGTGGAACCCCAGCGCCCAGGCGTGGCGCACCATTGCGGCCTTGACCGCGAAGTTGAAGCCGCTGCCGCGCACATGCGGCGCGAGATAAGTATAGCCGATCGCCACGACGCGGTTGCCGGGGTCAATGCCGTACCAGCTCGTGCAGCCGACGATGCCGTCACCGTCGAGCACGGCAAATGCCCGCTGGCCACCACCGGCGAGCTTGGTATCGAATTCACGGTCGAAATCTTCGCCGGTCAGGTTGGTCGAATAGATCGGCCAGATTTCGGTGTCGGCGGCGCACGCGGCGCGCAGGCCTTCGCGGTGCGCTTCGGCCAGCGGCACCAGCCGCGCCGGCCCCGCCGCGAGCGGTACGTGCAGCGTTTCGGGCGTCATGCGTCGTCGTCGAGCTCGTCATCGCGGATGTCCGACAGCCGGCGCGGCTTGACGTCGGGTTCAAGGTCGCGGGCGATGCGCGGGTTGCGCAGGATCGCATCGATTTTCGCGCCGGCATCGAAGCTTTCGTCGAGGCGGAACTGCATGTCGGGGGTGTATTTGGTCGCCAGCCGCTTGGCGACTTCGCCGCGGATGTAGCGGGTGTGTTCGCGCAATGCCTTGAGCACCGGCTCGGCGTCGGCGCCGCCGAGCGGCATGATGAACGCGGTGGCATGGCGCAGATCGGGCGATACGCGCACTTCGCTGACCGAGATGATGTGCGCGTCGAGCACCGGATCGCGGATTTCGCGACGGCTCAGCAGTTCGGCGAGTGCGTGGCGCACCTGCTCGCCGATGCGCAGCAAGCGGACCGAGCGGCCCTTTTCTTCAACCGGACGCGCCATCAGCGGGGCAACCTTTGCAACCATTCGACAATCGCCGCGCTCAGCGCGACGCGATGATCCGACAAATAGTGATCAGTCGGCCAGATGTAAGACGTGACCTTGGCACCTGGCACCGCTTCGACCGATTTGGCGAGCGCGGCGTTGACGGTGCCGAAGCCCGTCGAGCCGCCGCTGCCGGTGGTGCCGCCGAAAATCAGCAACGGCGCCTTGGCGAGGGCGGGGGCTTGCGCCTCGTTGTTCCAGCCCGCCGCGTTCGCCGCCATTTCGCCGAGCAGGCCCTGCGCGGTGATGCCCGAAATCGGCGGCATGCTTTCGGCGAGCCCCGCGACAATCGCCGCCTGCGCCTGCGGGTTCGACAATCCGGCCGCGCTCGCTGCGGGGTTCCAGGCGTCGATAAGAATGACACCCGCGAGTCCCGTATTATGCGCGGCGGTCTGCACCGTCATGAAGCCGCCCATGCTGTGGCCGGCGACTACAATGCGCTTGGGGTCGATGCGATACTTGGCGGCGTTGGCGGGGTCGCGCGCCCAGTCGAGCACGACCTGCGTGTCGTCGATCGCGTTGTGGATGCTGAACGCCCCTTGGCTGCCCCAGGCGCCGCGATAGTGGAACAGGATGACGTTCCAGCCGGCACGACGCGCGGCCTGCGCGACGTCACCGTTCTGCTCGACGCCGGGGAAGCCGTGCAGCAGCAGCATCGTCGGATGTGGGCCCTTGCCCTCGGCGAGGTAGATGCGGCCGTTCATGTTGGCACCGTGGCTGGCAATCAGCAGCGGCATCAGGTCGGCAGGGTATGCGGCGTTCATCGGCGGATCCGTGACCAATGCCGCCGGCACCGCGAGCGCAGGGGTGGCCAGCAGCAGGGCAGTCAGAAGGCGTAACATGGCGTGTCCTCAAATCCCCCTCGCCGCGAAGCGAGGGGGTTCGTGTTACAAAACTCTGACGCGCTCTTCGACTTCGAACGTCTCGATGAAGTCGCCAGCCTTGACGTCGCTCGAGCCTTCGAGCGTGATACCGCATTCGAGGCCCGACTTGACCTCGGCAACGTCATCCTTGAAGCGCCGCAGCGAGGCGATTGAGCCGTTGTAGATGATGACATCGTCGCGCATGACGCGGGCGCGCAGCGCTTTGCGGATGACGCCTTCGGTGACGCGGATACCTGCCGCCTTGCCGGTCTTGCCGGCCTGGAAGACTTCGAGCACCTGCGCACGGCCGACGACATTTTCGAGCATTTCGGGCCCGAGCTGGCCGGCGAGCGCCAGCTTGAGCTCGTCGATCAGGTCGTAGATGACGTCGTAATACTTCAACGCCACACCGTCGCGCTGCGCGAATTCACGCGCCTTGGCGTTGGCGCGGACGCCGAAGCCGATGATCGGCGCTTTTGACGCCGCCGCGAGGTTGACGTCGCTTTCGGTGATGCCGCCGACGCCCGAATGCAGCACGCGCACGCGGATCAGGTCGGTCGAGATCTTGTTGACCGCGCTGACAATGGCTTCGACCGAACCCTGGACATCGCCCTTGATGACGAGCGGATATTCCATCGCCTTCGCCGACTTGAGCGCCATGAACATCGAGGCCAGATCGGCCGGCGCACTGACGGTGCGCTTGGCGGTTTCCAGACCGGCACGGTAGCTTGCGACTTCGCGGGCGCGCGCTTCGTTTTCGACAACCATGAACGGGTCGCCGGCACGCGGCACCCCCGACAGGCCGAGGATTTCGACCGGCAGCGACGGGCCGGCGGTCTTCACCTGCACGCCCTTGTCGTTGAGCATGGCGCGGACCTTGCCCCACTCGGCGCCGACGACGAACACGTCGCCGACCTTGAGCGTGCCGCGCTGCACCAGCACCGTCGCCAGCGGGCCACGGCCCTTGTCGAGCTTGGCTTCGATGACGCTGCCTTCGGCGGCACGGTTCGGGTTGGCCTTGAGTTCGAGGATTTCGGCCTGCAGCAGGATCTTTTCGATCAGCTCGTCGAGACCGGTCTTCTTGACCGCCGAGACTTCGACATCCTGGACCTCACCGCCCATCGATTCAACCTGCACGTCATATTGCAGCAGTGCCTGACGGATGCGGCCCGCGTCGGCGCCGGCCTTGTCCATCTTGTTGATCGCGACGATCATCGGCACGCCGGCGGCCTTGGTGTGGTTGATGGCCTCGATGGTCTGCGGCATGATGCCGTCATCCCATGCCACGACGATGATGACGATGTCGGTGACCTTGGCACCGCGGCCGCGCATTTCGGTGAACGCTTCATGGCCCGGCGTATCGAGGAAGGTCACGGCTTCACCGCCGGGCAAGGTCACTTGATAGGCGCCGATATGCTGGGTGATGCCGCCGGCTTCGCCCTTGACGACGTCGGTGCCGCGCAGTGCATCGAGCAGGCTGGTCTTGCCGTGGTCGACATGGCCCATGATGGTGACAACCGGCGGGCGCTTGACGAGCGTTGCCGGATCATCGGCTTCGCCGACCATGCCGACTTCGACGTCGGCGTCGGAGACGCGCACGATGTTGTGGCCGAATTCGCTGATCACCAGCTCGGCGGTGTCCTGATCGAGCTCGGTTTCATACGACGAACCCGGCATGTCGAGCTTCGACAGCAAACGCACGATGTCGCTGGCGCGTTCGGCCATGCGGTTCGCGAGTTCCTGCACGGTGATCGATTCGGGGACGGTGACGTCGCGGACCTGCTTGGCCTGCTTGCCGCCCTGATGCGCGCGCTTGTCCTTTTCGCGTGAACGGCGCAGCGCCGCGAGGCTGCGGACGCGGACGCTGTCATCGTCGGTCAGTGCGCGCGTGACGGTGAGCTTGCCGCCACGGCGTTCTTCGCTGCGCGGGCGCGTCGGCGCACCGCGACGGCGGCCGGCTTCCTCGTCGTCGATGATCGGCGTCACCGCACTGATAATGCGGACACCCTTGACCTCTTCCTCGACGGGCTTGGGGGTCGGACGCGTCGCGAGTTCTTCCTCGATGCGCTTCTTTTCTTCAAGGCGCAGGCGCTCGGCCTCGGCGGCTTCGGCGCGCTCCTGGTCCTCGCGGATGCGGGCTTCCTCGGCGAGACGCATGCGGTCTTCTTCGGCCTGGCGCATCATCGCGGCGACGCGCTCCTGCGGCGTCAGCTTCGAAAAGTCGGGCGCCGGGCGCGGCTTGGCCTTAGGCGCAGGCTTCGCCGCCACTGGTGCGGGCGCGGCGGGTGCCGGTGCCGGAGTCGCGGCCTTGGTTTCAACCGGTGCAGCGACAGGCGCTTCGGCGACGGGCTCGGGTGCGACAGGCGCCGCTTCAACCGGCGCGGGCGCCGGTTCGGGTGCCGGCGCGGGCGCGGCCGGCTTGGGCACGACGCGTTCGACCGGCGTGAACATCACCGGCGGCGGCACTTCGCGCGCCGGAACGGGTTCAGGCAGCGGCGCCGGCGGCGGCGCAACGACAGGTGCCGCAACCGGGGCTGCAACCTCGACTTCGGCTTCCGCCGGCATCGGATCGCCGGGGCGCCGCAGGACGCGCTTCTGCTTGACCTCGACCACCACCGATTTGGTGCGGCCATGGCTGAAGCTCTGCTTGACCTTGCCGATTTCAACCGTCTTGTTGAGACCGAGCGGGGCGCGCATGCCGAGTTTGGGTTTGTTGTCGTCGCTCATTTAGAACCTTGATACCTTCAGTGTCCGGCAACGGGATATCCGTCACCGTTTCGTCGTTACGTGCCCCTATGGGCGGCGGCGTCTTCCGATAATCCCTCTTCGGACACAAAACCCGAAAAGGCGCGCCACCGTTCAACTGCCGCTGCCACTCGGGCGCAGGCGGCAGCATCGCAGACGGCGGCGTGTACTACATTTTCGCGTCCCAAAGCCATCGACAATTGCGCGCGCGGCACCGGCAACACCATCGACAGCACTTCGCGCGGCGAACCGCGGCGCTTGGCTTCTAGTTTGGAGATGCCGTCGGGCGCCGCGTCGCCGGCATGCAGCAGCAGCCGCACGCGGCCAACTGCCAGCGCATCGCCGATGCGGTCGGCGCCCCAGACGAGGTTGCCCGCCTTGTTTTCGAGCCCCAGCCGGTCGAGCGCGCGGCGCGCCAGCCCGTCGGCAATCTGGTCGGCCAGATTGTCGGGCAGCTGCACCGCGCTGGTCTTGAAGGCGCGCATCAGCAGCCCGCGCAGCTTGCCCTTGGCGAGTGAGGTTTCAATCAGCGGCCGGTCGGGCGACACCCAGGCGCCGCGCCCCGGCGACCGCGCACCAAGGTCGGGCGCAACATTACCGTCGGCATCGAGCGCCAGCCGGATCAACGCGCCACGCTCGCCGCGCGATCCGCTGAGGATGCACTTGCGCATGGCACCCTTGGCCACGGGCGCGATCGTCTCCGGATCGATGTCGGGACTTACTGTTGGGTCATTGTGGGGCATCCGCGTTAGCGTCCTCCCCGGCTGCGGCATCTTCATCTTCAAACCAGTGCTTGCGCGCCGCCATGATGATGTTGTTGCCGTCTTCGTCCGACAGGCCAAAGTCCTTGAGCAAGCCGTCGCGCTTCGCCACGAGTTCGTCGGTGGCGAGGTCGCCGAGGTCGTCGAGCGTCTTGATGCCCTTCTGGCCGAGCACGACGAGCATCGCTTCGGTCAGCCCGTCGATTTCGGCAAGTGCATCTTCGACACCCAGCGCCCGACGTGCATCGCGCGCCGCGGTTTCGCGGCGTTCGAGCGCTTCGGTAGCGCGGTTCTGCAGTTCGGCCGCGAGGTCTTCGTCGAAGCCTTCGATGTTAGCCAGTTCGGCGGTCTCGACGTACGCCACTTCTTCGAGCTCGCTGAAGCCTTCGGCCACCAGCAGCTGCGCCAGCGTTTCGTCGACATCGAGTTCGCTTTCGAACATCGCCGACTTCTCGGTGAATTCCTTCTGGCGGCGCTCGCTTTCGTCGGCTTCAGTCATGATGTCGATCTGTCGACCGGTTAGCTGCGACGCGAGGCGGACGTTCTGGCCGCGACGGCCGATGGCGAGCGAAAGCTGGTCATCGGGAACCACCACGTCGATGCGGTTGTCTTCCTCGTCCATCACCACCTTGGCGACTTCGGCGGGCTGCAGCGCGTTCACGACGAACGTCGCGACGTCGGGCGACCACGGGATGATGTCGATCTTTTCGCCCTGGAGTTCCTGGACGACGGCCTGGACGCGGCTGCCCTTCATGCCGACGCAGGCGCCGACGGGGTCGATTGACGAATCGCGGCTGATCACGCCGATCTTGGCGCGGCTACCGGGGTCGCGGGCGACCGCCTTGATTTCGATGACGCCGTCATAGATTTCAGGGACTTCCTGCGCGAACAGCTTCTTCATGAACTCGCCGGCAGCGCGGCTGAGGAAGATCTGCGGGCCGCGCGGTTCGCGGCGCACCGACAGGATCAACGAGCGCACGCGGTCACCGACGCGCAGCATTTCGCGCGGAATCTGCTGGTCGCGGCGGATGACACCTTCGGCCTTGCCGAGATCGACGACGACGTGGCCGAATTCGGCGCGCTTGACGACGCCGGTAATGATCTCGTTCACGCGGTCCTTATATTCTTCGTACTGGCGGTCGCGTTCGGCGTCGCGGACCTTCTGGACGATGACCTGTTTGGCGGCTTGCGCTGCGATGCGGCCGAACTCGATCGGCGGCAGCGGATCGACGATGAAATCGCCGAGCTTGGCGTCCGACTGCAGCTTGAGCGCGTCCTTTTCGCTGACCTGCTTGAAGAAATCCTCGGGCGCCTCGACGACTTCGAGCACACGCCACAAGCGCAGATCGCCCGACTTGGGGTCAAGCTTGGCGCGAATGTCGTTTTCCGAGCCGTAGCGCGCACGCGCGGCGCGCTGGATGGCTTCTTCCATCGCCTCGATGACGATCATCCGGTCGATCGACTTCTCGCGCGCCACCGCATCGGCAATCGCGATGAGCTCGGCGCGGTTGGCAGTGACAGTCGCAGTTGCAGGCTGGGCCATTGTACTAGTCCTCGTCAGTCAGGTCGTTGTCGTTCGCGACACTTTCGTCGCTTTCGATGATTTCGTCGGCGTCGCCGGCATCAAGCGGCCGCGTCGCGTTGATGAGCTTGTTGGTCAGCACCAGCTTGGCACCGCTGATGGCGGCGTAGGGCACGGTGACCGCGCCGATAGTCGGCATGTCGAAGCTGACGTTTTGCGCGGCGTCGATGCCGGTAATGGTGCCGTGCAGGCGCTTGCGGCCATCGACTTCGGGCTCCAGCTTGAGCCGGACTTCGTGGCCGATCCACTTGGCGAAGTCGGTGGGGCGCGTTAGCGGTCGATCAATGCCCGGCGACGACACTTCAAGCGCATATTCGCTTTCGATCGGGTCCTCGACGTCGAGCATTTCCGAAATCGCCCGGCTGAGCGTCGCGCACTGCGCCAGCGTCATCTGGCCGGTGGCGGGGTCTTCGGCCATCACCTGCAACGTCATTGCCGCCTTCGAACCGTTGAGCTGGACGCGCACGAGTTCGAACCCCAACTGGGTCGCAATCGGCGCAATCAGCGCGGACAAGGCAGCTATATCGCTCAAACGAACTCCGAAAATACCAAAAAGGCGGCGGGCCGGAGCGTTCCGGACCGACCTTCCAACCGATGACGATGTGAAGATGTCGCCGATATAGGCGCACTTCAGATGCGGAGCAAGCCGCCAATGTCGGTCAAAGCGGCGCTGCCCGGCGTTATTGCGGCGACGGTACCATGTCGGCGGCAATCCGTTCGATCATATAACCGTGGAACGGGTTGGCGCTGATCCGCATCAGCAGCGACGGCGGCACCACCAGCACGCCGCGTTCGCCGCGCACCGCGAGCGCGCCGAGCTGGATGCCGAACGATTCGCCGCTGGTGTTGGGCACGGTGCCGTAGAGCGGATCATCGAGCGCGAACGGAATCGCGATGTGCCCGACCGAATAGATTTCGCGCGGCCAGGTGACATCGAGCGGCACCACTGCGGTCTCGGTCGAACCGGCGGGCGTGTTGTGCGCCGCCACCGCATTGGCCTGCCCCTCGTTGGTCAGCAGCGTCACCGCATAGGTGCGCGGCGCCGGTGCCAGCAGCTTGTCAAGGTTCGGCGCGGCACTGGCGACGAGCAACGGCTTGAACACCGCGTCGCGGTTCATATCGACGAGCACCAGCTCGCTGCCGTTCGCCGGCAGCTTGTTGTAAAGCGCCGTCACCGTTGCCGACATGTCGACGGTCGCGTCAACAACTGACTGGAAAGTCAGCACCGGCGGCATCTCCTTGATGCGGCCATCGGCGACACGCGCATCGATGGCGTGCTGGACAAACTGCGTCATGGCGAACGACTGGCGCGCCGCGTTGATCGGAAAGCTGTTATATTTGAATGGGTTATATTCCGGCAGCAGGTCAAGCCACGCCGCCTTGGCGAACGCCGGGAATACTGCGGGCCAACCGGCGACACCGGCAAAGCGCGCTGCTCCAGTGATGCCGACTTGCGGCGACATCAGCACGACGCGGCCGGCCTGCGGCAGCGTCTTGTCGGTGATCGCGCTCAGCGCATAGTCGAGCGCCAGTGCACCGCCGTTCGAATAACCGACCAGATGCAACGGACCGCCGGGTACACGGCGGCGTGCCTCGCGCACCGCAAGCGCCGTCGCGGCGCGCCACTGTGCGGTGGTGATCTTGGTGAGGGCGGCGGGCACGGTGCCGTGGCCGGGCAGCCGCAGCGCCACCGCCAGCCAGCCGCGCGCCTGATACGCCTGCGCCACCGAGCGCACGCTGTACGGCGCATCGGTCAGCCCGTGCAGCAGCACGACAACGCCGACCGGCGTGCCGGCGGGTTCCAGAATGTACGAGCGGTTCCAGTCGTGCGCGAACTTGGGCGGATAGATCGGGCTTTGCGGGCAATAGCGGTTGGCGAGCGTGCAATCGGCGGCGGGCAGCTTGTCGCTGACCGCGGTCTTGACCTCGTTCATTACTGCGTCTTCGGCGCGCAGCCAGGTCGGCCAATCGGCGGTCGCAAGCTCCTCGGCGGTCAGTTCATGCGGCACATAGGTCTGCCACAGCCCCAGCGGCGCCCCGCGCTGCGAGTCCCAGGCGCGCACCGCAAAGATCGTCACCAGCACGACCGCGACGATAATTGCCAGCCATTTCAACCAGATAAGCATTATAGCCCCCCGCCCCGCTAAGTTTACAAACCCGTACACCCGTAAAGACTGACCAGATTCGGCCGCTAAGCCTCTGATTTATCGTCACCCAGCGGATGCTTACTGGTCACCAGATCGACAAGATGCTTGGTCTGGACATGCGTGTAAATCTGCGTCGTGGCAATATCGGCATGACCGAGCAAAATCTGCAGCGCCCGCAAATCAGCGCCGCCTTCGAGCAGATGCGTGGCAAAGGCGTGGCGCAGCACGTGCGGGCTGATGCGGTCGGGCGGGATGCCGGCGTCGGCCGCCAGCGCCTTGACCATCTGGTAGAGCCGGATGCGCGACAGATGCTTGGCGCCGCTCGGGAACAGATAGCGCGCGTCCTTGGGGACATTGACGGCATGCGCCTCGACAGCCGCCGCCGCACGGCTGCCGATCGGCACCAGCCGCTCCTTGCCGCCCTTCCCCGTCAGGATCGCGAAGCCGCGCCCAGGCTGCACCGCATGGCGCGGCAGGCTGACCAATTCGGTGGCGCGCAACCCCGAGCCGTAGAGCAGCTCGACCAGCGCGCGCAGCCGCAGCGTTGCGGGCGTTTGCGGATAGTCGTCGAGCGCCGCGAACAGCCGCGCAATGTCGCCGCCGTCCATCGTCTTGGGCAAAGGCCGTGCCGCGACCGGGCTCGGCAAGTCGCGCGCCGGGTCGTCGGCACGCAGGCCGTCGCGCTGCAGGAAACCGAAAAACCGCCGCAGCGCCGAACCCTTGCGCGCCACGCTGGCGCGCGCCAGCACCGACCAGCTCGCGCCCAATCTCGCCAGTGCGGCGCTATCGGCGGCGACAAGCGCGCCGCCCAGTGTTTCGCTGGCGCCGCGCAGGTCGCGTTCATAGGCGAGCAGTGTGTTGCGTGCCGCGCCCTGTTCGGCGGCCAGCATGTCGATGAACAGCGCGATGGCGCGTTGGTCGGAAATCGGCGCTGCCGCGGTCACCCGCGCGTCACAGCTTCGGCGACGATCATCCGCGCTTCATGCCCGCGCCCGACCGCCACCAGCGCCGCCACCAAATGCGCGAAATGCGCCGGCGGCACATCGGCCCAGGCGCCTTGCAGTGCACTCGCGGCGAGCACCGCGACCTCGCCGGTGCGGCCGGCCTTGGCCGCCGCATCGATGGCGCGCGTCCAGCTGTTCGCCGGTGCGTCGATTTCGTAATCGCGGCGCAGCCCGCCCCAGCCGTCACCGGCCTTGCCGAGGCCGCCGAGCCCGGCAAGCAGCAGTGCCGCGCGGTGCTTCGTCACCGCCTTGGGGCCCGACAGGCCCTTGGCCCAATCCTTGAAGCGGTCGGTGGTGACCGGCACGCGCGTTCCGGCATCGGCGGCAGCGAGCAGCGCCCAGCCATTGTCGCGCGTCGCGCCGCTGGCGCCGTCGATCACCGGCCACCAGCGCAACGCCGAATCGGCAGCCCCGGCGCTGAGCATCGCGCCGATCAGCATCGGCGCATCATCGGCGTAGCGCTTGTCGACGGGGAAGCTTGCCGCCGCCAGCGCAGTCTCGATCTGCCCGGCGTAATGGTCATCGGCACTGTCGCCGGCTTCCCACAGCGTCCGCATGCCGCTCAGCCGGTCGGCGGGCTTCGCGGCGACATAGGCCGCGCGCAGCGCTGCCGCGGGCGTCGCGTCAAACGCTTCGGTGTCGAGCCGCGCGGTTTCCATCGCGGCGAAATTGACCATTTCCTGCGCGGAAGCGACGCCCTGCACCGCCGCACGGCGCAACGCCGGGCCGCGGATTTCGTCTGACAGGCCGGGCGCGCGCACGACCCAGCCGCTCTGCTGGACGGGCAGCTTGGCATAGAATTCGGGCGGCACCTTGAGCCCTGCCGCCGTCGCCAGTCCGAAGCGGTACGGCGTCAGCGTATCGACTTCGGTCCAGTCGAGGTTGGCCGCGCGGCCGCCGGTGCCCGACAGCGTCGCCACGCGCTCGGCGAGCAACAGATCGAAGTCATTGGCGGTTTCGGCGTCGCGCAATTGGTCGAAGACGTTCGCCGCAGTGATGTCATCGCCGGTCATGCCGGCGCAGATGGCGTTCGCCAGCTTCCACAACGTATCGGTCGACAGCGCCTGTGCGGTCGGCGCCAGCGGGCATAGTCCTGGCAGGTCGGCGGCCGCGAGCGCCGCCTGTCCGGCGAC
The DNA here is from genome assembly GCF_004681125.1 of Glacieibacterium arshaanense. Classification (GTDB taxonomy): domain Bacteria; phylum Pseudomonadota; class Alphaproteobacteria; order Sphingomonadales; family Sphingomonadaceae; genus Polymorphobacter_A; species Polymorphobacter_A arshaanense. Next base: position 937,012 of record NZ_SIHO01000002.1, on the reverse strand, counting down.
GAGGTAGAGCTTGCGGCTGAAGCGGTCGAGCGGCACCGAATCGAGCAGCGCCTTGGCGCCATCGACTTCACCCATGCGCAGCAGCAGCCAGCCGCGTTCGGCGACCCAGTCGCCCGAATTGATATCGCGCGGCGTCAGGCTTTCGCTGAGCAACGCGCGGCGCAGCACGATGTGCGCCCAACGCGAGGCAATCGGCGTATCGATGCGGCGCATCACACCCGCGACAAAGCGCCCGTTCGAGCCGGCAAAGGTATTGAGCCCGTAGCCGGCGCCCGGCCCGGTCACCAATGAACCCAGTGGCCCGGCGATTTCGAGGCTGCGGCCGGTCGCGGCAATGGCGAACGGATCGATGACTTGCGCCGCAGCGGCCGCAGCCGCCGGATCGGGCAGCGGTCGTGGCCGAACAAATGGCGCGTCGGTGCTCGTCGCGCCGGCGTCGGGCGCGGCCGCGTCGGGCGCAGTGCCCGGCAGCGGTGCCGCAATATCGGCGGCGGGCTCCTCGAAGCCTTCGGGCAGCAGCGACTTGGGCGCGTCTTGCGCGGCGCCGGGTAGTGCGCACAGCAGAGCCGCACCGAGCAGCAGTGCAGTCAGCCCGGGGCGGGCGCGGCGCATGTTATTATTGCGCCAGCTTGGCATCCGGCACCGGCTGCTCGATCGTGGTGACCGGCGCCGGCACATCGGCGAACATCAGATAACCCGCACCGGCCACGACCAGCGCCAGCACCACCAACACAATCCACAACAACAAACGGCCCATAGTTCCTATCAATCCCGAATTTGGCCCCGCCGCAACGCGCGGGGGGCTTGGCCGCGCCACATGGCGGTGTATAGCGGGAGGCGTGATGAAGTGCGAAGCCAAAAACGACGACTCGTCGCCTCCGGCGGGCGGGGCAACGCCCCCGGCGGGCGGTGTGGTCGTACGTCCAGACCGATCAATCGTGCTGGTCGGGCTGATGGGGGTCGGCAAAACCACGATCGGCCGGCGGCTGAGCACGCGGCTCGGGCTGCCGTTTGTCGATGCCGATGCCGAAATCGAAAGCGCGGCCGGGCAGACCATCTCCGAAATCTTCGAACGCTTCGGCGAAGCGCACTTCCGCGACGGCGAGCGCCGCGTCATCGCCCGGCTGATCGAAGGCCCGCCCAAAGTGCTGGCGACCGGCGGCGGCGCCTTTGTCCATGATGAAACCCGCGCGCTGATCCTGTCAAACGCCATCGCCGTCTGGCTCGACGCAGATATCGCCACCCTGGTCGAACGCGTCGGTCGGCGCAGCAACCGGCCGCTGCTGGCGGGGCGTGACGCCAAGACCGTGCTCACCGAGCTCGCGGCAGTGCGCAATCCGCTCTATGCGCAGGCGCAAATCCATGTCGCCAGCAAGCCGGCGCCGCACGACATGACGGTCAATTCAATTGTCGAGGCGCTGGCCAAACTCAATTCCGCAAAGGCCCCGACCGCGTGACCGTGACCGTCGATGTCGCGCTGGGCGACCGCAGCTATCCCATCCATATCGGCGCCGGGCTGCTCGCCAGGGCGGGTGCGCTGCTGGTGCCACTGGCGCCGCGCGGCCGGCTGGCGGTGGTGACCGACGCGACCGTCGCGGCGCAGCATCTGGCGGCGCTGACACAGTCGCTCAACGAGGCGGGCATTGCTGTCGACCCCATCGTGCTGCCGGCGGGCGAAGCGACCAAGAACTGGGCCAATCTACAGCTGGTCACCGAAAAGCTGCTAGCGCTGGGTGTCGAGCGCGGCGACGCGGTGGTGGCGTTTGGCGGCGGCGTCATCGGCGACCTCACCGGCTTTGCCGCGAGCATCCTGCGCCGCGGCTGCCGCTTTGTGCAGATCCCGACCACCTTGCTCTCACAGGTCGATTCGTCGGTCGGCGGCAAGACCGCGATCAACGCCGCGGCGGGCAAGAACCTTGTCGGGGCCTTCTACCAGCCGTCGATGGTCATCATCGACCCAGATCTGCTCGACACGCTGCCGCCCCGCGAACTGCGCGCCGGCTATGCCGAGGTCGTCAAATACGGGCTGATCGACGATTTCGCCTTCTTCGAGTGGCTCGAAACCAATGCCGCGGCACTGCTCGCCGGCGATGCCGAAGCGCGCGTCCATGCCATCGCCACCAGCTGCCGCGCCAAGGCCGCAACCGTCGCCGCCGACGAACATGAAACCAACGGCCGCCGCGCGCTGCTCAACCTCGGCCACACCTTCGGCCATGCCTTGGAAGCCGAAACCGGCTTTTCCGACCGTCTGCTGCACGGCGAAGGCGTCGCCATCGGCATGGCGCTGGCGTTCGGCTTTTCGGCGACAACCGGACGCTGCAGCGGTCGCGATGCCGCGCGCGTCGCGGCGCACCTTGCCAGCGTCGGCCTGCCCGTCCTGCCGCGCAGCGCCGGCATCAGCGCGACCGGCAAATCGCTCGCGGCGCACATGCTGCAGGACAAAAAGATGAGCGGTGGCCGGCTGGCCTTCATCCTCGTGCACGGCATTGGCCAGGCCTATGTCGACAAGTCGGTGGTGCTCGCCGATGTCGAGGCGTTTCTGGACTCACCGCCGAGCTGGAACTGACGCCGGCGCGACGCGCTGGTGGCGGCGCCTAGTAAATCCCGCCCTCGTTGCGCAGGAAGTCGGCATCCGACCGCACGGTGCGACGGGCGTTGGGGTTGGGCGGCGCGACGGTGCGGCGCGGCTCGCTTTCGGGCTTGAAGGCTTCCCAGATGACGGCTGCGTGGCGCTCGGTCGACGGGGTGCCGCCGAACACGCGCTTGCCCGAGCGCCGGTCGATCTTGACCATGCGGATGCCCGGCGGGACGACGAACGGCATCTTCGGCGCGTCCTTCAACACCACCTCGCCGAACTGCCGCCAGATCGGCACCGCGATGGTACCGCCCTGCGCATAGCCGCCGAGGTTGCGCGGCTTGTCATAGCCCAGATACAGCCCGGCCACGAGATCAGGCGTGCCGCCGATGAACCAGACGTTGGTCGGGCCGCTGGTGGTGCCGGTCTTGCCGGCGAGCGGCCGGTCCATGCTGGCGAGGTTCATCGCGGTACCGCGCTGGACGACACCTTCCATCAGATGGACGATCTGGTACGCCGAGCGCGCATCGATCGCCTGCTTGGGCTTGCCGCCGGGGCGCGGCATCGACTCGCCGGCCCAGTCGGCGCGGTTGCAATCGGTGCACTTGCGCGTGTCGCGGCGCCAGATGACCTTGCCATTGCGGTCCTGGACCATGTCGATCAGCGACGGCGTGCCGGCGCGGCCGGCGTTGAACAGCTGCGCATAGGCGTTGGTCAGGTTGAGCACGGTGGTTTCACCGGCGCCGAGCGCGATCGCCAGCACCGGCTGGTAGCTGCCGACGCCGAGCGCCTTGGCGGTCGCCACCACCTTGTCCATGCCGGTGCTATAGGCAATGCGCACCGTCATCAGGTTGCGCGATTGCTCAAGGCCCCAGCGCATCGTCTGCGCGCCGGCATAGCCGCCGCCGAAGTTGCGGAAGCACTTCTTGCCGAGCGAGCGGCTCTGGAACACGCAATACGGCGCATCGACGAAAATCGACGCTGGCGTGAAGCCGTTTTCCAGCGCGGTGACATAGACGATCGGCTTGAACGTCGAGCCCGGCTGGCGCTGCGCCTGTGTCGCGCGGTTGAACGACGATTGCCGCGCATCCCAACCACCGACCATCGCCAGCACGCGGCCGGTGTGCGGGTCCTGCACGACCATGCCGCCCGAAACTGCCGGAATCTGGCGCAGCGCATAGGTGCCGTCGGCGGCCTTGCTGACCGGCACGACATCGCCGACCTTCAGATGTTGCAGCGCCGGTGTGCCGACACCCGCCAGCACTTGCGGCGCGCCCCAGGATGGCAGCGTGCCTTCGCTGCCATCGGTGAAACCGAGCCGCGCACTGCCGCCGTCCTTGGCGAGCACGACCGCGGCGCGCCATTCGTCATAGCCCGTCGGCAGGTTGACCGCGCGCAGCCGCCCAGCCCAGCCTTCGCCGGTTTCGATGTGCGCCGCCGCACCGCGCCAGCCGCGCGCCCGGTCATAACGCACCAGCCCGTCGCGCATGGCCTTTTCGGCGGCCTTCTGGATGAAAGGATCGATCGAGGTGCGAATCCACAAGCCGCCGCCATAGACGCTGTTGGGGCCATCGGCTTCGGTTTCGCCGAACTTCGCGATCAGTTCGCGGCGCACGTCTTCGAGGAAATAATCGCCGAGCCGCGACTTTACCGGCACGACATTGCGGATGGCGACCAGCGGTTCGGCGATGGCGGCATCGCGCTGCGCGGTGGTCAGATAGCCATTGGCCGCCATCTGGCCGAGCACCCAGTTGCGACGCGCCAGTGCCTTGTCGTGGTTGCCGACCGGGTTATAGTTCGACGGTGCCTTGGGCAGGATGGCGAGATACGCCATTTGCGCGGTGTCGAGTTGGCTGACGGTCTTGCCGAAATAGGCCTGTGCCGCCGCTTCGACGCCGTAGCTGTTGCGGCCGAGGAATATCTGGTTGAGGTAGAGTTCGAGGATCTGCTGCTTGGTCAGCGCCTGTTCGAGGCGCCGTGCCAGCACGGCTTCCTTGATCTTGCGCGCGAACGTCACTTCGTTGTTGAGCAGCAGGTTTTTCGCCACCTGCTGGGTGATCGTCGAGGCGCCGACGGGGCGCTTGCCGCTGCCCAGCGACTTGACGTTGGTCAGCACCGCCTGCGCGATGCCGAGATAGTCGAGCCCGGAATGGGTGAAGAACGTCTTGTCCTCTGCCGACAGATAGGCATGGATCAGCTGCGGCGGCATGTCCTTGTAGGGCAGGAAAATGCGGCGCTCGCGCGAATAGCTGGTCAGGACGGTGCCATCGGCAGCACGCACGGTCGACGGCAATGGCGGCGTGTAGCTGGCAAGATCGCCGGTGTCGGGCAGGTTGCGCAGCACCAGGAACACCCCGATCGCGCCAAGCAGCGCTAGGCTGCCAAACGCTACCCCCACCCAGCCCCAAAAGCTCAGGCGCGGAATTCGGAGCCATTTCGGGCGGGATGCAACAGTGACCACAGCGCAAGCCTATAGCAGGCGCGAAGCCTTGCTCAAGCGCCGCAGCATCAAATCGGCGCTATTTGCCGCGCCGCAGAAACGTCTCGACCGCCTGCGCGATGCCTTGCGCGATGGCCGCCTGACCTTCGGTCGAGATCAGGAAGCGCGCGTCCTCGACATTCGAGACATAGCCGGTCTCGAGCAGCACCGACGGCACGTCGGGCGCCTTGAGCACGTAAAAGCCGGCGAAATGGTGGAACTCGCCGCGAAAGCCGATGCGCGATTCGAGGCTGCGTTGCAGCGTTTCGGCAAACGCCACCGAGCGGTTGAGCGTATCGCGCCGCGCCAGATCGATCATGATGTCGCCGACGCCGGGGGCTTCGACGCCGAGATTGACACCGGCGATAATGTCGGACTGGTTTTCGCGCGCCGCCAGCCGCGCCGCGACCGCATCCGACGCGGTTTCGGAGAGCGTATAGACGCTGGCACCGCGCGCCAAAATGTTGGGGGCGCTGTCGGCGTGGATCGAAATGAACAGATCGGCCTTGGCGCGCCGCGCGATGGCGATGCGGCCGCCGAGCGGGATGAAGCGGTCGTCATCGCGCGTCAGCAGCGCCTTGACCTGCCCCGACCGGTTGAGCGCGGCGGCTGTGGCGCGCGCAATCGCCAGCGTGATGTCCTTTTCATAGCGCCCGGGCGGGATGCCGTCGCCTTCGGCCGGCGTCGCACCGACGTCCTTGCCGCCGTGCCCGGCGTCGATCATCACGATCGGCAGCTTGCCGCCACGACGCTGCGGCGCCGGAGATTCGGGCGCAGCGGCATCGGCTTCGGGTTGGTCGGCCTTGGCGGTTTCCGGTGGCGGCGGTGACGGCGCGCCGAACGCATCGGCAGGCAAGTCGAAATCGGCCGTCGCGGTGGCCGCCCGGCCCGCGGTCACAAACGGTGTCACCACCATCCGCGGTTTACCGAGCCGCGCGTTGAACTGGTCGCGCGATACCGGTGCCAATTGCAGCAACAACCTGCTGTCACCGGCCTGCCGCGCCGCAATGATCGTCATCGGCCGCGACAGTTCGATCACCAGTCGCACGGTTTGCGGATCGAACTGGCCGGCGCGGACGCGCACCACGACACCGCCGCCATCGACACTGCGGCGCACCGGTGCGACGCCGTCGAAATCGACGATCAGTCGCAGCGGATCGTCAAGCACGAAGCTTTTGGGCGCCGCAACCGCGCCATCGAGCACGACAGTGATTTCAGGCCGGGCGCCGCCACCGATTTCGATGCCGCGCAAATTGGCGCTCGCCGCAGGAACACCCGCCAACAACAGGAACATAAGGACAAGGCGCGACAGCATCGACTGCGAGCGTTACCGGTCGCCAGCCGCGCCGACAAGCGGGGCACTGCAACGTTGTAGCAACGGGCCGCTGCAACGCGATTGCAATGCTTTATGTTGTCGGGGTCGCATAAGGATGCTAGCAAGTCCCCGATGGCTCCGTACCGACGCGTTTTGCGCACACCGGCGACGGGCCGTTTCTAGAGGCGCCCGCGCCACTGGGGGAAGTTAGCGTTTTAGGTGCGGCGATATTGCCTGCCATTTCAGACGCCTACCCAATCCAGCGTCGGGCACTTCGCAGATATCGTTCGCCGCAACGGCCAGCCGGATATTCGTCCGTGGCCCGATGCAGCATCATAGTTAGGCCGCCATGTTTTCGATTCACACCAGCACAGCAAGGACCGCCCTTCGGGTCGGCCCGCTGTTGCGGTCGAAGCACATTGCCATGGTGGCCATGCCGCGTTTTACACAAACCCCGGGCCGCACCGTGCTGTCGCACGCGCAGGCCCCAAATTCGCGCGCCTGCGCGCCGGCCGGATCGGCCGGCGTGCCTGGCAGCGCCATGGAGCACATCAATGTCACAGCGTATGCTGATCGACGCCCGCCACCCGGAAGAAACCCGCGTCGCCGTCGTCAACGGAAACCGTATTGAAGAATTCGACTTTGAAGCCGCCGATCGCAAGCAGCTCAAGGGCAACATCTATCTCGCCCGCGTAACCCGCGTCGAACCGTCGCTGCAGGCGGCGTTTGTCGAATATGGCGGCAACCGCCACGGCTTTCTGGCGTTCAGCGAAATCCACCCGGATTATTACCAGATCCCGCGCGAAGACCGCGAAGCGCTGCTGCGCGAAGAACAGGCGCTGGCGCATGATGACAGCCATGACGACGCCGAAGCCACGGGCGAAGAAACCGGCGAAGACGGTGAGGAAATTGCCGAATCGGGCGGCCATGGCGACGACACCGACGCGCTGCGCCGCAAGCGTCAGGCGCTGCGCCGCCGCTACAAGATTCAGGAAGTCATCCAGCGTCGCCAGGTGCTGCTGATCCAGGTCGTCAAGGAAGAACGCGGCAACAAGGGCGCGGCGCTGACCACCTATCTCAGCCTCGCGGGCCGCTACTGCGTGCTGATGCCCAACACCGCGCACGGCGGTGGCATCAGCCGCAAGATTTCGAACCTGTCGGACCGCAAGCGTCTGAAGCAGGTGATGGCCGACCTCAAGCTGCCCAACGGCATGGGCGCCATCGTCCGCACAGCCGGGCTCAAGCGGTCGAAGACCGAAATCAAGCGCGACTTCGATTATCTGACGCGGCTGTGGGACGAAATCCGCGAAACCACGCTGTCGAGCACGGCGCCATGCCTCGTCCACCAGGACTCCGATCTGATCAAGCGCGCCATCCGCGACGTTTACGGCAAGGACATCGAGCAGGTCCTGGTCGAGGGTGCCGAGGGCTATGAGGCCGCGCACACCTTCATGAAGATGCTGATGCCGACGCACGCAGCAAAGGTCGTGCAGTACACCGACCCGGTGCCGCTGTTCCAGCGCTTCGGCGTCGAGGGGCAATTGGAGGCGATGTACCAGCCCGTCGTCCAGCTGCGCTCGGGCGGTTATATCGTCATCAACCCGACCGAAGCCCTAGTCTCCATCGACATCAACTCGGGGCGGTCGACGCGCGAGCACAACATCGAGGAAACCGCCTACAAGACCAACATGGAAGCCGCCGAGGAAATCGGTCGCCAGCTGCGGCTGCGCGACATGGCGGGTCTGGTGGTCATCGACTTCATCGACATGGAAGTCAGCGGCAACAACCGCCGCGTCGAACGCGCGATGAAGGACGCGCTGCGCCACGACCGTGCGCGCATCCAGCTTGGCCGCATCAGCAGCTTCGGCTTGATGGAAATGAGCCGCCAGCGGCTGCGCACCGGCGTGCTCGAAGCCTCCACGCACATCTGCCCGATGTGCGACGGTTCGGGCTATGTCCGCGCGATTCCGTCGGCGGCGCTCGCCGCGCTGCGCACGCTCGAAGCCGAAGCGCTCAAGGGCCGCGCCAGCGAATTCACGCTGCGTGCCAGTGTCGAAGTCGCGATCTATGTGCTCAACCGCAAGCGCGCCGAACTCGCCGAGCTTGAGCAACGCTACGGCATCGGCATCGAAGTCATCCCCGACGGCGAGCTGATGGCACCCAACTTCACGCTCGATGCCGCCGGTCCGCCGCCGGCGAAGCAGGTCGTGGTCAGCGCGCTGCCGCCGGTCACCGTGATTGTCGACGAGGAAGACGAACCCGAAATCGACGATGTCGAGGACGATGACGACGACGCCCGCGACCGCGCAGAGGACGATGAGGAAGACCGCATCGAAGCCGAAACCGCGCGCGCCGAAGGCCGCGAGCCGCGCCCGCGCGTCGGTGAAGGCGAAGCCGGTGGCCGCCGCCGTCGCCGTCGCCGCCGTGGTGGCCGTCGCGACGCAACGCCGACCGGTGATGCCGCTACCAGCGAAACCGGTGAAGACGGCGAGGCAGTCGCCGCAGCACCGACCGATGCCGCACCCGCTGATGGAGATGCACCGCGCAAGCGCCGTCGCGGTCGCCGTGGTGGCCGTCGTGGCGATGCACCGGTCGCAACCGAAATGGCCGCCGATATCGGCGAAGCCAGCGACGGTGTCGCCCCCGAACCCGAAGTGGCTGCCGAGGCGCCGGCCGAAAAGCCCTAGCGTCGTGGCCGCAGCCGCTAAGCCGATGCTCCGGCAGAAGTCGTCGAAACGGTCGAAACGGTGGAGGCCGTCGTTGAAACGACAGCCGACGCCGAGCCTGCCGCCAAGCCGGCACGCCGTCGCACCGCGCGCAGCAAAGCGGTCGAAGCCGCGCCCGAAGCCACCGTCGCAGTCGAAGCGGCGGCACCCGCTGCCAAGCCGGCGCGTCGTCGCCCGGCCAAGGCCAGCGCTGCGACTGCCGAACCGATGGTCGCTGCGGCCGAACCGGTGGTCACTGCTGCCAATGATCCGGCCCCGGCTGCGCCTGCCCCCGAAACTGTCGCGGCAGACGCCGAGCCTGCCGACACCGGTCCGGTGCGCAAGGGCTGGTGGCAGCGGACATTTGGCGACTGAACGGGCGGCGACTGAACACCGCCACCATGAACACGGCGTCGCGGCCGGTCATCGCTTTGCATGACCCGTCCGCGACGCCGGCTTCACGCTTGGTTCAGCGACCGGAGGCCAAGAGCCGTCGCATGGGTTATGCTGCAAGATTTGCCAAGAATCTGGTGACCGCCTGCGCGGCATCGCTGCTGCTTGTCCAGCCGGTGCTGGCGCAATCGATCAACGTACTGCGCGATGCCGAAACCGAAGCGTTCTTTCGCGACATCTCGAAGCCGATGATCGTGGCCGCGAATCTCGATCCCAAGTCGGTGCAGCTCATCCTTGTCGGCGACCCGAGCATCAACGCATTTGTCTGCTGCGGCCAGAATGTCTTCATCCACTCCGGGCTGATCCAGGTCACCGACAACGTCAACCAGCTCCAGGGCGTCATCGCGCACGAACTCGGCCACATCGCCGGCGGCCATAACATCCGGTCGAGCGAAGGCACCGGTCCGGCCACCAGCATCTCGATCCTGTCGCTGATTGCCGCGGGCGCGGCGATGGCGCTGGGCGCCGGCGAGGCCGGCATGGCGATCCTCGGCATGGGCCAGTCGGTGGCGCAATCGACCTATCTGTCGTTCAACCGCGATCAGGAAAGCCGCGCCGACCAGGCCGGTGCAGAGTATCTGCTCGCGGCGCAGCTGTCGGGCCAGGGCTCGCTCGACTTTTTCGGCAAGCTGGCGAACCAGGAGTACCGGCTGGCGATCCCGCAGACCAATTCGTACAATCGTACCCACCCGCTTTCGAGCGAGCGCATCGCCGCGCTGGCCGACGTCTATGCAAAGTCGCCGTATTTCCACAAAGGCCCCGACCCGGCGTTCCAGGCGCGATTCCTGCGCATCAAGGGCAAGCTGATCGGCTTCATCGAAGACCCGGTGCGGACGCTGGCGATGTTCCCGGCGAGCGACCAGAGCGTGCAGGCACGCTATGCGCGCGCCTATGCCTGGCAGCGCTCGGCATATCCCGATGCGGCGCTGGGCGAAATCAACAAGCTGCTCGCGACCGCCCCAAAGGACCCGTATTTCCTCGAGCTCAAGGGCCAGATCCTGCTCGAATCGGGCCGCAACGCCGAAGCCATCACCGTGCTGCGCGCCGCGGTCGCCAATGCGCCGAACGAACCGCTGATCGCGACCTTGCTCGGCCATGCGCTGATTTCAACCGAGATGCCCGCCGACATGGCCGAGGCCAAGCCGCTGCTCAAGGCGGCAATCGCCCGCGACAAGGACAATCCGTTCGCCTGGTACCAGCTCGGCGTCATCTATGACCGCGAAGGCGATACCCCGCGCGCGGCATTGGCGTCGGCCGAACGCTACTCTATGGAGGGCAACCGCAAGGGTGCGTCGGCCAATGCCCGCGTCGCACTTGCCGGCCTGCCGCGCGGTAGCGCCGACTGGATCCGCGCGCAGGATATTGCCTTGGCAAGCGCCTGCGAAGGTAACAAGAAGAAGTGCTGACCGGCACCGGCCCGACGATAAGGACTATTCGTGAAACACTTCAATTCGGAACGCAGCAAGATGCTGCTTGTCGGTGTGGCGGTTGCAGCGCTCAGCTTCGGCATCTTCGCGTCGGGCAGCGCCAATGGCGCCGCCAGTTCGCCGGCGACGCAATATTCGCCCGCCGAACGCGCCGCGATCGAAGCCATCGTCCGCGACTATATCCTGACACACCCCGAAATCATTCCCGAAGCCATCAACGGCATGCAAGCGCGCGAAGTCAGCAAGCTGCTCGCCAGCAACCGCGCCGAAATCGAAAAGCCGTTCGCCGGCGCGGTGGCGGGCAACCCCAATGGCGACACCACACTGGTGGTCTTCTTCGACTATGCCTGTCCCTATTGCCGCGCCAGCCACGCCGATGTCACCAAACTGATCGCCACCGACAAGAATCTGCGCGTCGTCTACCGCGACTTCCCGGTGCTTGGGCCGGCGTCGGACGAAGCCGCCGCCGCCAGCCTCGCTGCCGCGCAGCAGAACCGCTACGTCGCGTTCAACAACGCGATGTTCGAAGGCCCCGGGCGACCGACGCATGAACGCATCGTCGCGACGGTACGCGCCAGCGGGCTCAACGAAGTTGCCACCGCCAAGGCGATGCAGTCGGGTGCCGTCAAGGCCGAGATCGACAAGAACCTCGAACTCGGCCGTGCGCTCGGGCTGACCGGCACGCCAAGCTATGTCGTCGGCGATCAAATCCTGAGCGGCGCAGTGGGTTACGACGTGCTCGCCAAGGCCGTTGCCGATGCACGCGCCAACAAGGCCAAAACGCAGGGCTAGGCGCCGCCTAGCGGCAGTTGCCATCGCAAAAAAATGGCGCCGGAGCTTTCGCCCCGGCGCCTGTTTTCTGCGTCGTCGTCGCGGCTTAGCGCGAATAGAATTCGACGACGAGGTTGGGTTCCATCTTCACCGCATAGGGCACTTCGTCGAGCGTCGGGACGCGAACGTAAGTGGCCTTCGAACCGTCGACCGAAACATATTCCGGCACATCGCGCTCGGTCAGGCCCTGGGCTTCGAGCACCAGCGCCATTTCCTTGGCCTTCGAGCCGAGTTCGACGACATCGCCGACCTTGACCTTCGCCGAAGCGATGTTGCAGCGCTTGCCGTTGACCAGGATGTGGCCGTGGTTGACGATCTGGCGCGCGGCGAAGATCGTCGGCGCGAACTTGGCGCGATAGACGACCATGTCGAGGCGCTGTTCGAGCAGGCCGATGAGGTTCTGCGAGGTATCGCCCTTCATGCGCACGGCTTCGGCGTAGGTGGCGCGGAACTGCTTTTCGGTCACGTCACCGTAGTAGCCCTTGAGCTTCTGCTTGGCGCGCAGCTGGATACCGAAGTCGCTGAGCTTGCCCTTGCGGCGCTGGCCGTGCTGGCCGGGACCGTATTCGCGCTTGTTGACCGGCGACTTGGGGCGGCCCCAGATGTTTTCGCCCATGCGGCGATCGAGCTTGTACTTGGCATTTTGACGTTTGGACATGGTCGCTCCGATTTGCTGTAACTCGGCCGACAACAGCGTCAGGCCGAACCCCGGTCCCGCACCATCCGGCCTCAAAACCGGATGCGACGCCTGCTTCACCGGGGGTGCAGGGTCAATTGCGAAGGCGCGTCCTTAGGGGGATGGGGCGACGAGGTCAAGCAAAAGCGCCCAGTAGGGGTGTTTTCATTGACGCCGAGGCCCTGCGACTGCTAGGAGCGCGCCTTGCCTTTATCACCGGAGTTGCCCGATGGCGCGCGTCACCGTCGAAGATTGCGTCGACAAAATCCCCAACCGCTTTGAACTCGTGCTCATGGCCGGCCAGCGTTCGCGTCAGATTTCGAGCGGCGCCGAGCTGCTCGTCGACCGCGACCGCGATAAAAACCCCGTCGTCGCGCTGCGCGAAATCGCCGAGATCAAGGTGCATCCCGCCGAGCTGCAGGAAGCCATTGTCGCCTCGATGCAGCGCGTCGTGCAGGCTGAAGACGATGCCCCCGATGCGATCGGTTCGATTTCGGCTTCGGCTGAAGCGTTGCGCCTGACGGCTGCGCAGCCGCCGCGGAACCAGAACTTGGGTCCCGACTACGAATGAGCGCGGCCAGCGCGCAAGCCAAGATTTGCCCTTCGCGAATTTTGGCTTACGCGCGGACTCGCGCGAATTCCGGCCGGCGGGGTGGAGGCAATGCCGACGAGCCCGTCCGACGGCGTGGCTTTGCCACGACGCCCTTACTGCCCTTCCTACCCCTAAGCACCCACCCCCGCCACGCGTACCGCGCGTAGTGCCCCTCCCGTTCCGGGAGGGGAAAGAAGTAGCGGGTTGCGCGTTTCGCCCCCTGCCCCCACTATCGGTCCATGCTCCGCCAGTATGAACTTGTCGAACGCGTAAAATCCTATGACCCCGACGCGGACGAGGATTTGCTCAACCGCGCCTATGTCTTCTCGATGAAGGCGCACGGCTCGCAACTGCGCGCCAGCGGCGACCCCTATTTCAGCCATCCGATCGAAGTCGCGGGCATCCTCACCGACCTGCAGCTCGACGACGAGACCATTGCGACGGGTATTCTCCACGACACCGTCGAGGACACTGTCGCGACAACCGAGCAGATCGAGAAGCTGTTCGGCGCCAATGTCGCGCGGCTGGTCGACGGCGTCACCAAACTGAGCCGCATCGAAGCGCAGACCGATACCGAACGCGCCGCCGAGAACATGCGCAAGTTCCTGGTGGCGATGTCCGACGACATCCGCGTGCTGCTGGTCAAGCTCGCCGACCGCCTCCACAACATGCGGACGCTTGATTTCATCAAGAATCCCGACAAGCGCCGCCGCATCGCGCGCGAGACGATGGATATCTATGCGCCGCTCGCCGAACGCATCGGCATGTATGACTTCATGGACGAGCTGCAGGAACTGAGCTTCCGCCAGCTCGAGCCCGAAGCCTATGCGACAATCAGCAAGCGCCTCGAACAGCTGCGCGCCGGTGGCGGCGATGTCGTCAAGCGCATATCGAGCGGCATCCGCATGCTACTCGGCCAGGCCGGTATCGAGGCTGAGGTCGTCGGGCGCGAAAAGCGTCCCTATTCGATCTGGCGCAAAATGCAGCGCCGCCACATGGCGTTCGAGCAATTGTCCGATGTCATGGCGTTCCGCGTCGTCGTCGGTGATCCGGCGATATGTTACCGCGCGCTCGGCGTGCTGCACCGGCGCTGGCCGATGGTGCCGGGGCGCTTCAAGGATTTCATCTCGACGCCCAAGCGCAACGGCTATCGTTCGCTACACACCACGGTGATGCACAACGAGAACATGCGCATCGAAATCCAGATCCGCGACGCCGCGATGCACGCCGAAGCCGAGCTCGGGCTGGCGGCGCACTGGGCCTACAAACAGGGCGACGAGGGCGCCGCGGCGCGCGAATCGTACCCGTGGATCAGCGACCTGCTCGAAATTCTCGACCATGCCGCCAGCCCCGAAGAACTGCTCGAACACACGCGCATGGCGATGTTCCAGGACCAGGTGTTCGCGTTTACCCCAAAGGGCGAGCTGATCCAGCTGCCGGCGGGCTCGACCGCGGTCGATTTCGCCTATGCCGTGCACACCTCGCTCGGCGATAGCTGCATCGGCGCCAAGATCAACGGCCGCACGGTCGGCTTGCGCGACACGTTGGTCAACGGCGACCAGGTCGAGATTCTGCGCTCCAAGACCGCCACCCCCGATCCGGCGTGGGAGAGCTTCGTCGTTACCGCCAAGGCGCGGTCGGCAGTGCGGCGTCACGTCCGCAATCTGCAGCGCGAGGGCCAGCTGGCGATGGGTCGCAAACTGTTCGACGAAATTGTCGCGCGCTTGAAGCGCCCGCTCGACGACGCAGCGATTGCCGAAGCGCTGAAGCGGCTCAAGCTCGCCGACCGCAACGCGCTGTACATCGCGCTGGCGCGGCAGACACTGACCGATGCGGCACTGCTTGAAGCGGTGCTGCCGGGGTCTACCGTCGGGCTCGGCAAGGCCGGCAAGCGCGGCAGCAAGGCGGCGAGCGCGCGCGCCGGCCAGCAGGCGGCGATCCCGATCACCGGGCTGACGCCCGGCGTCGCCTACCGGTTGGAAGAGTGCTGCCACCCGATCCCCGGCGACCGCATTGTCGGGCTGCGCCGGCCGGGCACCGGTATCGAAGTCCACCGCATCGACTGTTCGATGCTCGAAGGCGATGACGGGCTCGAATGGCTCGACCTGCGCTGGGTCACCGACAGCGAAGTCGCCGTCGCGCAATTGATTGCTGTCGTCCACAACAAGCCCGGCGCACTGGCGGCGGTGACCGGTATCCTCGCGCACCACGGCGCCAATATCGTCAACGTTAACCTGCGCGACCGCGACCGCCAGTTCCACAGCTTCGTCATCGACATGGAAGTCGACGGGCTGGCGCATCTGACCAACATCATTGCGGCCCTGCGCGCAACACAGTCGGTGGTGTCGGTCGAGCGCGGTTAGTGCGCGCGCATGCACTGGCGCAGCCTGTGCAAAGTCGCTAATCCTCGGCGCCATGAACGACGAAGCCATTCTCGCCGAGTTCCGCGCCGCCAATGCGCTGCTCGAAGGTCATTTCATCCTGTCATCGGGGCTGCGCAGTCCGCGCTATCTGCAGTGCGCGCGCGTGTTGATGAGCCCGGCGCGGGCCGAACGACTGTGCAGTGCGCTCGCCGCCAAGCTGCCCGCCGCGGTGCGCAGCGAAGTCAGTGCGGTGATTGCGCCGGCAATGGGTGGGCTGATCTGCGGCTATGAACTGGCGCGCGCGCTGGGTGTCGATTCGATGTTCGTCGAGCGGCCGCAAGGCACGTTCGAACTGCGCCGCGGCTTCGCGCTGACGCCGGGGCAAAAGGTGCTGATGATGGAAGACGTCGTCACCACCGGGTTGTCATCGCGAGAAGCTATCGCAGCGATCGAGGCTGCCGGCGGCAAGGTCATCCATGCGGCATCGCTCGTTGACCGCTCGAACGGCAAGGCCGATCTCGGCGTGCCGTTCACGCCGCTGATCCGCCTCAATGTACCGAGCTACAGCGCCGATGCGCTGCCACCCGAACTCGCGGCGATACCCGCCATCAAGCCTGGCTCCAGAGCGTGACCAAGCTGCGGCTGGGCGTCAACATCGATCATGTCGCGACCATCCGCAACGCGCGCGGCGGGGCGTTTCCCGACCCGGTGCGTGCGGCGGAAGTCGCTGACAGCGCCGGCGCTGATGGCATTACCGCACACCTGCGCGAAGACCGCCGCCATATCACCGATGACGACCTCGACCGGCTGATCGGCACCATCAGCCTGCCGCTCAACCTCGAAATGGCGGCCACCGACGAGATGCTGGCGATTGCGCTGCGCCACAAGCCGCACGCCGCGTGCATCGTCCCCGAACGCCGTGCCGAGCGCACCACCGAAGGCGGCCTCGATGCCGCGGGCCAGCACAACAGCCTGGCGCCGATTGTCGCGCGGTTGAAGGCAGCCGGCATCCGCGTCAGCCTGTTCATCGCGCCCGAAAAAGCACAACTTGATGCGGCAGCACGGCTGGGCGCACCGGTTGTCGAACTCCACACTGGCCCTTACGCCCACGCCGAAGGCGATGCGGTGCCGGTCGAGCTGGCGCGGTTGCAAGCGGCGGCAACTTACGGTGCCGCGCTGGGCCTCGAAATCCATGCCGGCCACGGGCTGACCTACGACAATGTCGGGCCGGTTGCGGCGATCCCCGAACTTGCCGAACTCAACATCGGGCATTTCCTGATCGGCGAGGCGGTGTTCAGCGGGCTGCCCGCGGCGATTGCCGAAATGCGGGCGCGGATGGACGCCGCGCGTAAATGAGCGTCCCCAGATGAGCGTGATCGGCATCGGTTCTGACCTGTGTAACATCGACCGCATCGCCGGTTCGATCGACCGCTTCGGCACGCGCTTCCTCGACCGCATCTTCACGCCTGTCGAACAGGCGAAATCCGATCGTCGCCAGATGACCCGCGCCGCGACCTATGCCAAGCGCTTCGCCGCCAAGGAGGCGTGCTCGAAGGCGCTCGGCACGGGGTTTCGCAAGGGCGTGTTCTGGCGCGACATGGGCGTCGTCAACCTGCCGTCGGGCGCGCCGACGCTGCAGCTGACCGGTGGCGCCGCCGAACAACTGGCGCGCATCACGCCGGCAGGGCATAAGGCTGAAATCCATCTGACGATGACCGATGACCACCCCTGGGCACAGGCGTTCGTGCTGATTTTCGCGGTGCGGCTCGACGTCCCGCCACTCGATAAAGGCCAACCATGACCGAGAAGAAGAAAACCGACTGGGTGGGCGAGCTCAAGCAACTGGCGCTGCTCGGGCTGATCGTGTTCGGCATCCACAGCTTCATTGCCAAGCCGTTCTTCATCCCCAGCGAGTCGATGCTGCCGGGGCTGGTCACCGGTGACCGGCTGATCGTGTCGAAATACCCCTATGGCTATTCGACCATGTCGCCGAGCTGGATCAGCCTGCCGACTGTGCCGGGCCGCCTGTTCGGCCGCCTGCCCGAACGCGGCGACGTCGTAGTCATCAAGTCGCCGATCGACCATGTCGACTATATCAAGCGCCTCATCGGGCTGCCGGGTGATACCGTCGAAATGCGCGACGGCCAGCTGTGGCTCAACGGCGTTGCGGTGCCCAAGACGCCGCTGCCACCGGTCGATCTGGTGGTGTCGCCCAATACCGATTGCCTCGATCCGGCGGTTGTGCAGTACCGCATCGTCCGCCCCGACGGCGTCACCGTCTGCCGCTACCCGCGCTACCGCGAGACGCTGCCGAGCGGCGTCAGCTATGACGTGCTCGACCTGTTCCCGACGCCGCAGGACAACACGCCGCCGATGATCGTCCCCGAAGGCCATATCTTCCTGATGGGCGACAACCGCGACAACAGCGAAGACAGCCGCTTCCCCGCCGAAATGGGCGGGCTGGCGATGCTGCCGATCGAAAATCTGGTTGGCCGCGCCGAATTTACCACCTTCTCGCTCGATGGCTCGACGACGCTCAACCCGCTGAGCTGGTGGGGCGCGCTGCGCGGCGATCGCGCTTTCATGTCGCTGCGCCCACAGGTATCCGCGCCGCCGGCGAAGAACTGACGAAGATGGCGCGCAAGCCGGCCACGCCAAAGCCGCCGCCCGCACCCCTGACCGCGAGTCCGATCGAACCGCACAGCGAGCGCGGCCGCAACGCGCTGCGCGACGCCAGCATCTGGATCGGCATGGCGGCGTTCGTCTGGCTGGCGTGGAAGCTCGCGCCGATGCTGATGCTCATCATCGGCGGACTGGTCGTGGCCGCCGCGCTGCAGGGCGCCGAACGCCAGCTGGGCCGGATCTGGCGCGCGCCGATGCAGTTGCGCATGGCGGTGGTTGTCACGCTGCTGATGGTGGCGCTGACCAGTTTCGTGCTGTTCGCCAGCTACCAGCTCGCCGAACAATATGCCCAGTTGCGCAGCACGCTGACGGTGCAGTTCGCAACGCTGGCTGAATATGCGCGCGGCAACGGCGTCGACCTCGGCGAGGTCGGGCGCGACCCGTTCGGGACCGTACAGCACGAATTCGCCGGCTCGCTCGGCAGCGTACGCGAGACGCTCGGCAGTTTCCTCAGTGCCGTGGGCAGCATCGTGTTCATGCTGATGATCGGCATTTACGTCGCGGTCGATCCGCGCATTTATGAACGCGGCATCGAATGGCTGACGCCCGAAGCGCACCGTGCCGACATGGCCGAAACCGTCAAGGCGTGCGCGCGCACATTGCGGCACTGGATCGGTGGTCGCCTGCTGGCTATGGCGATCGAAGGCAGCATCATGTTTGTCGGGCTGTGGGCGGCCGGTGTGCCGCTCGCCGGGCTGCTCGGGCTGACATCGGGGCTGCTGGCGTTCATCCCGACGCTGGGACCGATGATTGCCGGCGTCGTGGTGGTGGCGATGGGGTTTTCGGCCGGAGTCGATACCGGGCTGTGGGCACTCGCCATATTTGCCTTCGTCCAGTTCCTTGAAGGCTATGTGCTGACGCCGATCATCGAGAAGCGCGTCGTCGATCTCGCACCCGCCGTCGTGCTGGCAGCCCAACTGCTGTTCGGCGTGCTGTTCGGCATCATCGGTGTCGCGCTGGCCGACCCGATCGTGGCGATGGCCAAGGTAGCGCTGTCGCACCGCAGCACGGCGACGCACACCGAAGAATAATCGGGTGCAGGCCTCGGGCCTGCCCGCCGGAAGCTCTTCCAAAGAAAAAGGGCGGGAGCTTGCACCCCCGCCCCCGATTCAGCTGCGCTGCGTCAAGCTTACTTGCCCTTTACGCCGAGCAGTTCGACTTCGAACACCAACACTGCGTTCGGCGGAATGACGCCGCCGGCGCCGCGGGCGCCGTAACCGAGTTCGGGCGGGATGGTGAAGCGGTACTTGCCGCCGGTCTTCATCAACTGCACGCCTTCGGTCCAGCCGGGAATGACCTGGTCGAGCTGGAACACCGCCGGCTGGCCGCGGGCGATGCTCGAATCGAAGACCGTGCCGTCGATCAGCTTGCCTTCATAATGGACAGCGACAGTGTCGGTCTTGGCCGGGCTCGGGCCCGTGCCTTCGGTCAGCACTTCATACTGTAGGCCCGATGCGGTGGTCTTCACGCTGGACTTTTCCTTGTTGGCCTTGAGGAAGGCGAGGTCGGCAGGGCGCACAGCTTCGACTTGCGCCTGCGTACCGGCCCAGACTAGCCCGAGCACGATGACGAGCAGCACCAGAACACCCGCGGCCAGCCATTTGGCTGCCCCCGAGGTCGGCGCGGCCCCGAGGGGCGGCGTCGTTGCCATGTTGCTTACTTGGTGCCGTCGCGCTCGGCGCGCTTGCGCTCGAGCTTGCGGGCACGGCGGACAGCGGCGGCCTTTTCACGGGCGCGCTTTTCCGACGGCTTTTCGTAGTGGCGGCGCAACTTCATCTCGCGGTAAACGCCTTCGCGCTGGAGCTTTTTCTTGAGCGCGCGCAGCGCCTGATCAACATTGTTGTCGCGGACGATAATTTGCAAAGCCGTTCACTCCATTCACGTCGCAGCGGCTGGCACAGCCCCCACGCTTGTCAATAATAAAGGGTTGCCGGAAACGGAGTGTCCCCGGCGCGAAGGCAGGGCCATAGCAGAGGGGTGGCGGCGGGTAAAGCGCCGAGAGTCGAATTGATCCGGCCCCGTCTCGCGGCGCGCCACGGACTGCGGCACCGCAGCACTGGCGAAACTTCCGCCGCCGCACTATCGTAGTGCCATGGAAACGCAAGACCTCACCCTCGACGAGCTGCGCCCGCGTCTGGTGCGCGCGATGCTGCCGCATGTGGCGTTCGACGGCTGGACGCCCAACGCGGTTGCCGCCGGGGCCCTCGACGCCGGAATCGATCCCGATATCGCGGCAATCACTTTTGAAAGCCCGGCCGCGATGGTCGAGGCCTATATCGCGATGGCCGACGCCGACATGCTCGCGGCGCTCGAAACCGCCAACATCGGCGCGCTGAAAGTCCGCGAGCGCATCACGCTGGCGTTGCGCACCCGGCTCGACCAGGCGGCGCCGCACCGCGAGGCGGTGCGCCGTGCACTCGCCGTGCTGGCGCTGCCCGCCAACCTGCCGCTGGCGGCAAAGACGCTGTGGCACACCGCCGACACGATGTGGCGCGCCGCCGGCGATACCGCGACCGATTTCAACCATTATACCAAGCGCATGACGCTCGGCGCGGTCTACAGCGCCTGCCTGCTCTACTGGCTCGACGATGACAGCGAAGACGGTGCTGCGACGCACGCCTTCATCGACCGCCGCATCGACAATGTGATGCGCTTCGAGAAGTTCAAGGGTCAGTTCAAGGGTCGCGGCGAAGGCGGCCCCAGTCTCGCGCGCTTCCTCGGACGATTGCGCTACCCCGCAGTTTGAGCCAGATTCGTTGGCGCGTTCTGCCGTTGATGGCCGGCGCGCTTCGACTAGATTGCTCTCCGCCCCTTCCGGGCTCGGGAGACAAGCTCATGTACAAACACCTGTTCAAATCCAACCCGGCGCTTCTCGTGGCCGCCGGGCTTTCACTTGCCGTCGCCGGCGGCGTCGCCACGATGGCAACCGCCACGGCACCGGTCGCCAAGACCGCGCCTGCCAAGGAAGGCGAGTTCCTGTTCGTCCAGACATCGAAGGGCATGACCTGGGATGCCGGCACCGGCACGCTGGCGCTGACCGGCGTCAGCCCGACGACCTTGTTCTTCACCGACCGGCCGAATCGCGTCGCCGGCAACATGACGACCGCATCGTTCGTGCCGTTCTGGAGCACCGGCAAGGACAGCTTCTCGAAGGATCCGCCCAACGCCGACCTGTCGATCCTCGAAAACGGCAAGCTCCAGCAAGTCGTCGTCGAACTGAAGTCGCCGGCACTCAAGGGCGACACGCTGACCTACAACGCCAAGATTATCGCCGGCAAAATGCCCGCCAAGGGCGCCAATGTCGCGGTGTTCATCGACATCATCGGCATGCCGATGACGCCGGTGTCGGTCGCCGGCGTGGCGCGCCGCAGCTACGCGCGCGCCGTGATCCATTAAGCAGCGTTGCCAGCGGCCGCGCAGGCGGCTAGTCGAACCGCAAGCCAAACAGGGGGCGGGCGGACCGAAAGGTCCTCCCGCCCCTATTTGCTGGCGCTGACACCGTTCAAGTGATAATCGTTCGCAATACCTCGCTGGAAACGCAATCAACGCATGATCAAGGCGGCCGACATCAACACCATGCAACGCGGCGATATCGCGGTCATCGTCGCGGTCGACCGGGCGCAACGTGACCCGGCCGGCGCGCAGCGCCTCCACGAGATGGGCTTTGAGGAAGGCGTCGATATCGAATTGCTGCATCGCGCGCCGCTCGGCGGCGATCCCTTGGCAGTACGCGTCGGCAACATGACGGTGGCGCTGCGCAAGTCGCTGGCAGCGCTGGTCGAAGTCGCACCGGACTTGCCCGCCGCGTGAACGCCGTCACGCCGCCACCGGTTGCCGCACAGCGGCCGCGCCTTGTCGCGCTGGTCGGAAACCCCAATGCCGGCAAGACCAGCCTGTTCAATGCGCTGACCGGATCACGCCAGAAGGTGGGCAACTACCCCGGCGTCACCGTCGAACGCAAAGCCGGCCGGCTGGCACTACCCAGCGGCGAGACCGTCGAACTGCTCGATCTGCCCGGCACTTACAGCCTCACGCCGCGCTCGCCCGACGAGGCGGTGACGCGCGACGTCGTGCTCGGCACCGCGGCGCACGAACGCCGCCCCGACCTCATCGTCGCGGTCATCGACGCGACCAATTTGCGCAACCATCTGCGCTTCGTGCTTGAACTGCGGCGGCTCGGGTTGCCGATGGTGGTCGCGCTCAACATGGCTGACCTTGCCGAACGCGACGGCACGCGCATCGATACCAGCGAATTGTCGACGATTCTGGGCATGGCTGTCATCCCGACCGTGGCAGTGCGGCGACGCGGGCTGGCCGAACTCGGCGCCGCCGTCGCGCCGTTGCTCGGCACAGGCACTACCGCTCACGCCGCACCGCCGGCCGCCGATATCCGGCTTCTGCAGCGCGAAGCCGGGGCGATTGCCAAGGCCGTCGTCGTCGAAGGCGGTGGTGCAAAGCGCTGGTCGCAGCGGCTTGATGCGCTGACGCTGCACCCGGTGGCGGGGCCCTTGCTGCTCGCCGCGCTGCTGTTCCTGATGTTCCAGGGTGTGTTCAGTCTCGCCGAAGCGCCGATGGAGTTGCTGGCCAGCGGCGTGGTCTGGCTGCAAGGGCTGGTGACCAGCGTGCTGCCAGACGGCTGGCTGCGCTCGCTGCTTGTCGATGGCGTGCTCGGCGGTGTCGGCGCGGTTGTGGTGTTCCTGCCGCAGATCCTCATCCTGTTCCTATTCATCCTGATCCTTGAACAATCGGGCTATATGGTGCGCGCGGCGTTCCTGATGGACCGGCTGATGGCGCGCGTCGGCTTGAACGGCCGTGCCTTCATCCCGCTGATCTCCAGCTTCGCCTGCGCCATCCCCGGCATCATGGCGACACGCACCATCGACGCGCCAAAGGACCGGCTGACGACGATCCTGATTGCGCCGCTGATGACCTGTTCGGCGCGGCTGCCGGTCTATGCGATCATCATCGCGGCATTCATTCCGGCGACCAAGGTCGGCGGGCTGTTCAACCTGCAAGGGCTGGTGCTGTTCGCACTCTACGGCTTCGGCGTCGGCGGTGCGCTGCTGGCGGCTTGGGTACTGCGCCGGACGGTGACCAAGGGCCCGACTCCGACATTCCTGATGGAAATGCCTAAGTACCAGTGGCCTGCACCGCGCGACATCGGCATCGGACTGTGGCAGCGCGCCTGGGCGTTTCTGGCACGCGCCGGGACGATCATCCTCGCTTCCACCGTGGCGCTCTGGGCGCTGGCCAGCTGGCCCAACCCGCCCGAAGGTGCCACGCGGCCAGCGCTCGAATACAGCATCGCCGGCAAGATCGGCGCCGGGCTGGAACCGCTGTTCCGCCCAATTGGTTTCAACAAGGAAATCGCGCTGGCGCTGGTGCCCGGCATGGCGGCGCGCGAGGTCGCGGTTAGCGCCTTGGGCACCGTCTATTCGCTGCAGGGCACCGACGCCGACCATGCCGAGCCGCTTGTCGGGGCACTGCGTGCCGCCTGGAGCCTGCCGACCGCGCTGGCATTCCTGGCATGGTACGTGTTCGCGCCGCAATGCATCTCGACGCTGGCGGTGACGCGGCGCGAAACCAACGGCTGGAAATGGCCGGCGTTCATGTTCGGCTACCTGTTCGCCATGGCGTATGCGGGCGCCGGCATCACCTATTGGGCGGCGCGCTGGCTGCTGGGCTAGTGCGCGTTGCGCGCGACGCTCGCTGCCATGGCCGCGAGTTGCGCATCGGTCGCCGGGGCCTGGTGGCGGGCTTTGTAGTCGGCGTAGCTCATCCCGTAGACCTCGCTGCGCGCCGCGTCCTTGTCGAGCGGAACACCGGCGTCGGCTGCGGCCTCGGCCAGCCAGTCGGCGAGGCAGTTGCGGCAGAACCCGCCATGGATCATCAGGTCGATGTTCTGGACATCGGTGCGCTGCTGCAAATGCGCCACCAAACGGCGGAAAGCGGCGGCCTGAATGGCATCATTGTCGCGTAACATACGTATGTCTCCGGTATGCAGGTGCAGTCTGACGCTATAAAGTAAGTTCAATCAAAGACTGCGAGGATATTTTGGCCCAACTGGTTTCGCCGCGTCGCCGCAAGGTCAAGATTCTCGCCACGCTGGGGCCGGCATCGAAAACCCCGGACATGATCCGCGCGCTGTACTTTGCCGGCGCCGACGCGTTCCGCATCAATATGAGCCACGGCGCCAACGCTGACCGCGCTGAACTGGTCGCCAATATCCGCGCGCTCGAAAAGGAAATCGGCCGGCCGCTGACCATCCTGGCAGATTTGCAAGGGCCGAAGCTGCGTTGCGGCAAGTTCGCGCAGCCCAAGGTCGAGCTGCTGTACGGCAAGACCTTCACCTTCGACCATGACCCGACACCCGGCGACGTGACGCGGGTCGAGCTACCGCACCGCGAGCTGTTCGCGGCGCTAGCCCCCGGCGCGCGGCTGCTGCTCGATGACGGCAAGATTGTGCTGCGCGTCCATCATGTCGATGCGGCGCGCATCGAAACGCGTGTCGAGGTCGGCGGCTTCCTGTCGAACCACAAGGGCGTCAACGTCCCCGATGTCGTCGTGCCGCTGCCGGCGCTGACCGCCAAGGACCGTTCCGACCTGGCGTTCGCGCTTGAACAGGGCGTCGACTGGATCGCGCTGAGCTTCGTCCAGCGCCCTGAAGACGTCGCCGAAGCGCGCGCGTTAATCGGCGGCAAGGCGTCGCTGCTGGCGAAAATCGAAAAGCCGCAGGCGCTCGACCGCCTCGCCGAAATCCTCGAACTCGCCGACGCGGTGATGGTGGCGCGCGGCGACCTCGGCGTCGAATTGCCGCCCGAACAAGTGCCGCCGGCGCAAAAGCGCATCGTCGGCATGGCGCGCACCATGGGCAAGCCGGTGGTGGTGGCGACGCAGATGCTCGAATCGATGATCGTCTCGCCCTCCCCCACCCGCGCCGAAGTCAGCGACGTCGCGACCGCCATCTACGACGGCGCCGATGCGGTTATGCTGTCGGCCGAAAGCGCCGCGGGCGCCTTCCCCGTCGAGGCCGTCGCGATGATGGACAAGGTCGCGTGCGAGGTCGAAGACGACCCACAATATTACGCCCGCGTCCATTTCCACGAGACCGAAACCGACGCCACCACCGCTGATGCGCTGTCGGCGGCCGCAGCGCAGATTTCACGCACCATCGGCGCGCGTGCGGTCGCGTGCTTCACCATTTCGGGCTCGACGGCGCGCCGCGCCGCGCGCGAACGCATGCTGGTGCCGGTGCTGTGCCTGACGCCCAAAAAGGCCACCGCGCGCCGCATGGGGCTGGTCTGGGGTGTCCACGCCGTCGAGACGCGCGACGTCAAGGACTTCGAGGAAATGGTCGAAAAGTCGAAGCGCATGGCGCTGCGCACGCAGCTCGCACAGGGCGGCGATGTACTGGTGCTGATCGCCGGCGTGCCGTTTTCAACGCCTGGCACGACCAATGTCATCCATGTCGTGCGGCTGACGGGGGATGAGTTGAAGGATTACGGATAGGGGAAGAGAAGGGCCTCCGGCGGGCAGGCCTGAGGCCTGCACCCATTTGAAGAGCGCATAATTGTTGGGTGCATGGCCTGGACCCTGCCCGCCGGAGGCTCTCGAAGACGTGAACGGGGGGCACAATGACAACCGAATTGCCACCGCAGTGGCAGGACCGGATACCCGAATCGAATCGTGCGCAGGCCAGCATCGACGCCGCCGCAATCAACAGCTTCCAGCGCGACTTCGCGAGGCGCGGCGACGGCAATCCGCACCGTGCCTTTCATGTCAAATCGCACGCCGGCCTGCGTGGTACGTTGCGGATATTGCCTGACCTGCCCGCCGTTGCGCGCCAGGGTATTTTCGCCGAGCCTCGTGACTTTTCGGCGCTGGTGCGGCTGTCGAACGGCTTCAGCGCCGCCAAGCCTGACTGGTTTCCCGACCTTGTCGGGCTGGCGGTGAAGGTCGAGGGCGTCGACGGCGACAAGCTGCTGCCCGGCGAGGCACGTGCGGCGACGCAGGATTTTCTGGCGCTCGACCGCGGCTATTTGCCGATCGAGCATGCCGGGCAGCTGATGGTGATTTCGCTGGCGACGGGCAATCTGCTGACGGCGCCGTTCAAGTTGTTGCGAGGCCTGGGCATCGCCAAGGGACTTGAGGTCATTTTCTGGACGATCGGCTGGTCGCTGCGCCGGCTGTTCCTGAAAAGCGTCGTGACCATCGGCTTTTCGGGCGTCGTGCCGGTTTCGGTCGGGCCGACGCCGGCGAAGTTCCATTGGCGGCCGCGCCAGTCAGGGCCGGCGCCGGGTCGCAGTCGCGGGTCTTGGACCGACTATCTCCGCGACGATCTACGGCGGCGTTTGGCAGTCGGCGACATCGGCTTCGACCTGTATCTGCAGTTCCATGTCGATGATGTCCGAACGCCCGTCGATGGTGGCTACGCCTGGGACACCGGCGTCGCGCCGATGGTCAAGGTCGCCGAGTTGGTGGTCAAGTCCTGCGACCTCGACGGGGCCGCGGCGCAGGCGAGCGAGGCCGAGGTCAACCGGATGGCGTTCAACCCCTGGCACGGCATCGCCGCGCATCAGCCGGTCGGCAATATCCAGCGCGTGCGCGGACTGATTTACCAGAAGAGTGCGGCGCTGCGATCGGCGGCGGCCGACCCGCGGCAGTCAGAGCAGCCCTAGGCGCTGCAATTCGGCGCGCAGCGGTGCGGCGCCGGTGAAATGGTGGCCGGGGAAGCCGGCGGCCTCGCCGGCGGCGACATTTTCAAGCCGGTCGTCAATGAACAGGCCTTCGCCCGGCGCCAGCCCGAAGCGGTCGAGCGCCAGCGCGTAGATTGCCGGATCGGGTTTGGTGAGCCGCTCGGTGCCCGACACGACGATATCGCGGAAATGGTCGAATACCGGCGCACTGGCGCGAAACGGCACCCAGAACTCGGCGCTAAAATTGGTGATGCCGAACAGCGGCACGCCGCGCGCGGCAAGGTCCTCGACCAGATCAAGCATGCCCGGCACCGGCCCCGAGATCGTCTCGAGCCAGCGCGGCACATAGGCGGCGATGAGATCGGCGTGGTCGGGGAACGCGGCAGTAAGTTCGGCGGTGGTTTGGCGCCAAGGGCGGCCGGCGTCATGCTGGAAGTGCCAGTCATGCGTCACGACGTTCGCCAGGAACCAGTCGAGCTGCGCCGGATCGGCGATCAGCTTGGCATAGAGAAAGCGCGGATCCCAGCCATAGAGGACGTTGCCGATGTCAAAGACGACAGCGGTAGGCGGCATGACAATGGGGGACGAATCAGGCGCAGGGCCGGAAACGCGGCTGATCAGCCCTGACGCGCCTTGAAACGGCGGTTGGTCTTGTTGATCACATAGGTCCGGCCGCGGCGGCGGACGATCTGGCAGTCGCGGTGGCGGCTCTTGAGCGACTTGAGCGAGTTACGAACTTTCATGGCGGTAGTCCCGTCGAATTCTGGTGTCGGTATGGAAAGGCGCGTTCCTAGGGGCGAGGCCCGGCCAAGTCAAGGCCGGAGGCCGATGTTCAGAGGTTAGAACATTCAGACATTGGAGCGTTGGGCCAGCCCGCGCTCCCACGCCAGCGCATGGCCGACGATGGTATCGAGATCGGCGTAGCGCGGCACCCAGTCAAGCTGCTGCAGGATAAGTTCCCCCGTCGCGACCAGTGCGTCCGAATCGCCGCCTCGACGCGGCGACACGACGCGGTCGAGCTTGACACCGGCCACGCGGTCGACTGCGTCGAGCACTTCGAGCACGGAGAAACCGCGACCATAGCCGCAGTTGAGCGTCAGCGAGGTGTCAGGGTCGGCCATCAACCGGTCGAGCGCCGCGACGTGTGCGGCCGCCAAGTCACTGACATGGATATAGTCGCGCACACCGGTGCCATCGGGGGTCGCATAATCGGTGCCATAAACCGCGACCGAGGCGCGCTTGCCGAGTGCGGCTTCGACGGCGATCTTGATGAGGTGCGTCGCGCCGGCGGTCGACTGGCCGGCGCGTCCCTGCGGATCGGCGCCCGCGACGTTGAAATAACGCAGCGCGGCGTAGTTCAGCGGGTGTGCGGCAGCGACATCGGCGAGCATCAACTCGGTCATCAGCTTCGATGTGCCATAGGGATTGATCGGCAGGCGCGGCGTCGATTCGTCGACGGGCACGCGTTCGGGCGAACCATAGACCGCCGCTGTCGACGAAAAGATGAAATGGCGGATGCCGTTACGCACCACCGATTCGAGCAGGTCACGCGTCGCGGCGGTGTTGTTGCGGTAATATTTGAGCGGGTCGGTGACCGATTCGGGGACGATGATCGACCCCGCGAAATGCATCACTGCATCGATGCCGCGCGCCGCAACGATGCTGTCGATCAGTACGCCGTCGCTGACATTGCCCTGATAAAACGCCACGTCTTCGGGCACCGCCCAGCGGAACCCGGTGCTAAGGTCGTCGATCACAGTTACAACCTGTCCGGCATCGCGCAGCGCCAGCACCGCATGGCTGCCGATATAGCCGGCGCCACCGGTGACCAGAACATTGGCAGGCATCAGATTTCCTTCGGTTTGCCGCAACGCCCAATGGTTCTTCTCGGGAAAACAGTGCGGGTGTGCAAGTCCTAAGCGTGTCGAAACAGATCGTGCTTGGCGGGATTCACCCGTGCGTCCATATTGCCGCCATTCATCCCCCCTGACAGGCTCGAGGAGTACCAACACCATGACGATCACCAAATCTGCCAATCGCCGCGCGCTGCTGGTGGCACCGCTTGCCGCACTGATGTTGCTGTCGGCCTGCCGCAGCGGTCCCGCCGATATCGAGGTGACGCGCTTCCACATGGGCCAGCCGGTCACCCGCGGCAGCATTGTTGTCGAAGCCAATGATCCGGCACTCGCCACCACAGTCGAGTTCCGCACCTTCCAGGCTGTTGTCATCGAGGAATTGGCGCGCATCGGCTTCGGTGCCCCCGTCGGCGGCGCGCCGTCGGAGTTCGTCGCCACGATGGCCTATACGCAGACAACGCAGTCGAGCCGCGCCGCGCCCGCCAACACGCAAGTCGGCTTTGGTTTCACCGGCAGCGGTACGGCGGCGCCAAGCACCGGCGCTGCTGTCGCCGTCCCCGTCGGTCGCCGCGACAATCTGGTGGCGGTCAACACGCTGTCGATGCAGATCAAGCGTCGCGCCAACATGACGCCGATCTGGGAAGGTCGCGCCTCGGTCACCGAAACCGCCGGCACCGACGCCGCTTCGATGAGCGCCACCATTCGCCCGCTGAGCGCCGCATTGCTCAAAGATTTCCCGGGCACATCAGGAACGACGGTCCGCGTTCCGCAATAAGCGCATCGACTCGCTTGGCGCGCGGCGGCGGGCAGGCCATACTGCCCGCGCGCCAGCACCGTGTGCGGCAATGGCGCGCGAGACGACAATGCCAAGGATGAACCCATGAAGCGCAGCACCCTCACCCGCCTTCTGGCCCCGACCGCCGCTCTGCTGGTTCTGGCCGGTTGCACGACCGGCCCGACCGGTACCAACGTGACGCGCTTCCACATGGGGACGCCGATCGCCAAGGGCAGCATCTTCATCGAACCCAAAGATCCGTCAAAGGCGAACGACCTTGAATTCCGCACCTATGCGGCGACGGTTTCGAACGAGCTCGCAGCCATCGGCTTCACGCCGGTGCCGACGCTGCTGTCGGCCGAATATGTCGGCATCCTGAGCTACGGCCAGACGTTTCAGGCGGTGACGCGCAATTCACCGGTATCGGTCGGCTTCGGCGTCGGTGGTGCCAGCTTCGGCAGCGGCGGCGGCGGTGTCGGCGTCAGCAGCGGAGTGAATGTACCCGTCGGCGGCGGCACCAATGTCATCGCGATCAACCAACTCGGGCTGCAGATCAAGCGCCGCAGCGAACAAACGGTCATCTGGGAAGGCACCGCCGTTTCTCAGGGCACCAGCGGCACGCCCGAGGCCACGCTGGGCGGCGCGGTCCCCGGTCTGGCGCGCAACCTCCTACGCGACTTCCCCGGGCCGGCGGGCAAGACGGTCAACTATAAGAACTGAGCGAGCGGCCTGCAGCGCGGCGCTTCAAAAGCGAGGACAATTTGAGCATTTCCATTTCGGCTGGCTTCGACAGCGGCAACATCATCGTGCGCCACATCAATGGCCCGGGCGATATCGAGCTCGAAATCCGCAAGGACGCGCATTCGGACTTCTACCAATGGTTCCATTTCCGGCTGACCGGCGCGGCCGACCAGGACTGCGTGCTGCGCATCGTCAACGCCGGTGGCGCTGCCTATCCGGGCGGCTGGGAGAACTACCGCGCCTGCATTTCGGAAGACCGGCTCGACTGGACACGCACCGACACCGACTACAAGAACGGCGTGCTGACCATCCGCGTCCGTCCGGCCGGCGACAGCATCTGGATCGCCTACTTCGCCCCCTACAGCATGGAACGCCACCACGACCTCGTCGCCGAAGTTGCAGGCGCGCCCGGCGTACGGCTCGAGGTACTCGGCCAGTCGCTTGACGGCCAGGACATCGACTGCCTGCACATCGGCAACGGCCCGCTGCACTGCTGGCTGTATGCGCGCCAGCACCCTGGCGAGAGCATGGCCGAATGGTGGATGGAAGGCGCGCTGGAACGGCTGATCGACCCCAGCGACCCCGTCGCGCGCAAGCTGCGTGCCGCCACGACGCTGCATGTCGTGCCCAACATGAACCCCGACGGATCTTCCCGCGGGCACCTGCGCACCAACGCTGCGGGCGCCAACCTCAACCGTGAATGGGCCGCGCCGACTCTGGAGCGCTCGCCCGAAGTGCTGCATGTGCTGAACGCGATGGTCGCCACCGGCGTTGATTTCGCGCTCGACGTCCATGGTGACGAAGCGCTGCCGTATAACTTCATCGCAGGGTTCGACGGCATCCCGTCGCTGACCAAGCGCCTGACCGACTTGCAGGCGGCATATGAAGCCAGCCTCGAACGACTGAGCCCCGACTTCCAGACCAAGATCGGCTATCCGGTGGCACCGCCGGGCAAGGCAAATCTGACGATGAGCACCAACGCCGTCGCTGAAAAGTTCGGCTGCCTGGCGATGACGCTTGAAATGCCGTTCAAGGACAATGCCGACCTGCCCGATCCCGTTGCCGGCTGGTCGCCCGATCGTTCGAAGCTGCTCGGGCGCGATTGCCTTGCGGCGCTGCTGGAAGTGCTGCCGAGCTTGCGCTAACGACTGGCCGTTACCCACCCCCGCTCGCCTAACGGCGAGTCGCCCCTCCCTTGCCGGGCGGGGATGCAGGAAGAAGATATGCCGACACTCGTCCTTATCCGTCACGGCCAGAGCGCCTGGAACCTCGAAAACCGCTTCACCGGTTGGTGGGACGTGCGCGTCACCGAAAAGGGCGCCGCCGAAGCGGCCGCCGCTGGCGAGCTGCTCAAGGCCAAGGGCTATGACTTCGACGTCGCTTTCACCAGCGTCCAGACGCGCGCCATCCAGACGCTCAACATCGTGCTCGAAAAGATGGATCGGCTGTGGCTGCCGGTGACCAAGGACTGGCACCTCAACGAGCGCCACTACGGCGGCCTGACCGGGCTCGACAAGGCCGAAACCGCCGCCAAATACGGCGACGAGCAAGTCCATGTCTGGCGCCGCAGCTTCGACACGCCGCCGCCGCCGATGGAGGCCGGCTCGCCATTCGACCTGTCAAACGACCGCCGCTATGCCGGCGTCAAGGTCCCCGCCACCGAAAGCCTGAAGGACACCATCGCGCGCGTCTTGCCCTATTGGGAGGCCGTCATCGTCCCTGAACTCAAGGCCGGCAAGCGCGTTGTCATCTCGGCGCACGGCAACTCGCTGCGCGCGCTCGTCAAGCACTTGTCGGGCATTTCGGATGCCGACATCCCCAACCTCGAAATCCCGACCGGCCAGCCGCTGGTTTATGAACTCGACGAGGCGCTCAAGCCGCGGGCGCGGTTTTATTTGAAGGACGCCTGAGGGCCTCCGGCGGGCAGGGACTTGTCCCTGCACCCATCAGTGGCCCCGGCCCAAACAAGTGGGTGCAGGTACGAGCCCCTGCCCGCGCAGCACGCTCTTTTCCCTAACGCAATTGCAACAGCGGTCTGACCTCCCTAAGGTGCATCGCTTCCTGCTGGGGAGCAAATATGGACAAGCCGCTGGTCGGTATCATCATGGGCAGCACGTCCGATTGGGCGACGATGAAGCCCGCTGCCGACATTTTGACCGCGCTTGGCGTGCCGCATGAGACGCGCGTTGTGTCGGCGCACCGCACCCCGGCGCGGCTGGTGGATTATGCGACGACTGCGGTCGGACGCGGCCTGCGCGCGATCATCGCTGGTGCCGGCGGCGCGGCGCATTTGCCGGGCATGGTGGCATCGATGACGCGGCTGCCGGTGTTCGGCGTACCGGTGCAGTCGAAGGCGTTGAGCGGCATGGACAGCCTGTTGTCGATTGTCCAGATGCCAGCGGGGATTCCAGTCGGCACGCTCGCCATCGGCCCAGCGGGCGCGACCAACGCCGCGCTAATCGTTGCGGCGCAGCTGGCGACAACCGATGAAGCGCTCGCCGAACGGCTCGATGCATGGCGCGCAACGCAAACTGAAAATGTTGCGGAGACGCCCGAGTGACCGCACGCCAGATGATCGCACCGGGTTCGACGATTGGGATTCTGGGCGGCGGCCAGTTGGGCCGCATGCTCGCGCTGGCGGCCGCCAACATGGGCTACCGCATCCACATCTTCGCACCCGAAGCCGAGCTGCCGGCGGGTGATGTCGCGGCGCAGGTGACGCGCGCGGCGTTCGATGATTTCGACGCGCTCGACGCCTTTGCCGGGCAGATCGATGTTGCGACGTTCGAGTTTGAAAACATCGACGTCGCAAGTGTCCGCCACCTTGCCACCAAGGTCGCTGTGCAGCCCGGTGCGGCAGCGCTCGAAATCGCGCAGGACCGGCTGAGCGAAAAGGCCTTTGTCCACGAACTTGGCGGCGCCACCGCGCCCTACCGCGCGGTCGACAGCCTGCCCGAGCTGGTGATGGCGCTCGATGCGCTCGGCACCCCGGCGCTGCTCAAGACGCGGCGCATGGGCTATGACGGCAAGGGCCAGGTCCGCATCAACGCTGACAGCGAAGCCGAGGCGGCGTGGGCGGCCATCGGCGGACAGTCGTGCATCCTCGAAGGCTTCGTGCAGTTCGACGGCGAGTTTTCGGTGCTGCTGGCGCGCGGCCAGGACGGCGATACGCGCGTCTATGACGTGCCGCACAACCGCCACGACGGTGGCATCCTCGCCACCAGTCAGGTGCCGGCGCCCGCCGACATTGCCGCGCACGCGCCGGAGGCGATGGCACTGGCGCGCCGCGTTGCTGAACGGCTCGATTATGTCGGGCTGTTGACGCTGGAGTTCTTCGCCACCGAAAACGGCCCAGTGTTCAACGAGATGGCGCCGCGCGTCCACAACAGCGGCCATTGGACGATCGAGGGCGCGCGCGTCAGCCAGTTCGAAAATCATATCCGCGCCGTCTGCGGCCTGCCGCTCGGCAACCCGGCGCTGACGGCGCCGAGCGTGCGGATGACCAATTTGCTCGGTGACGCGGTTCATGACTGGGCGACGCTGCTCGCCGACCCCAACGCGCACCTGCACCTGTATGGCAAAAGCGAGGTCAAGACCGGGCGCAAGATGGGGCACGTCACCTGGCTATGAGCCCCGACGCGCAAGCTGCAGCAGTGCTGCATTTCTGGTTCGAAGAGACGCCGCCGGCGCTGCACTTTGCGCGCGACGCCGGGCTCGATGCGGCGATTGCCGAGCGCTTCGGCGCGCTACATGCCGAGCTGTCGCGGCGCGTGACACCCGACTGGCGCGCGACGCCGCAGCAGCGGCTGGCGGCGGTGATCGTGCTCGACCAGTTCTCCCGCAACCTGTTTCGCGGCAGCGCGGCGGCGTTCGCGCAGGACGGCAAGGCGCAGGCGCTTGCCGAGCTGGCGATCGAGCGTGGCGACGAGGCGGTGCTGACGACGAAGCAACGCCAGTTCCTCTACCTGCCGTTCATGCACGGCGAGGACAAGGTCAGCCAGGCACGGTCGGTAGCGCTGTTCGAAGCGCTGGGTGACGCCGATGCGCTGCAATTCGCGCAAGCCCACCGCGACGTCATCGCGCGATTCAAGCGCTTCCCGTCCCGCAACGCGGCGCTGGGGCGAACGACGACCCCGGCGGAAGCCGCATGGCTCGCCTCACCCGAAGCGCGGTTCTAGTCGCGGACAGACTGCGCGCGGGCGCGCTCGAACAGCCAGACGCGAATTGCCGAGGACAGATTGGTCGTCCGCGCCTCGTCGATTTCGGTGATGATGACACTGAGCGGCCGCGCATCGGCGGCGGCCGCTTCGCGCAGTGCCGTCCAGAACAGCGGTTCGAGGCTGATCGAGGTGGCGTGACCGGCAATCTTGACCGAGCCTTTGACGAGGCCGGACTGGCGCGACATCAGCGGTCAACCACCCAGCCGCATCAGTACATGTGCTGCCCGCCGTTGATCGACATTGTCGAGCCGGTGACAAAGCCGGCATCGTCACCCACCAGGAACATCACGCCGCGCGCGATTTCACTGGCCTTGCCGAGCCGTCCGACGGGGATCTTGGCGACGATCTTTTCAAGGACGTCGGCGGGCACCGCGGCGACCATGTCGGTATCGATATAGCCCGGTGCGATGGCGTTGACGGTGATGCCGGCACGCGCGCCTTCCTGCGCCAGCGCCTTGGTGAAGCCATGGATGCCCGACTTGGCCGCGGCATAGTTGACCTGGCCGTACTGGCCGCCCTGGCCGTTGATCGAGCCGATGCTGACAATGCGGCCGAACTTGCGGTCGCGCATGCCCGGGAACACCGCCTTCGCCATGTTGAAGCAGCCGCCGAGGTTGACGTCGATGACTTCTTTCCACTGCTCGTAGGTCATTTTCATCAGCACGCCGTCGCGGGTGATGCCGGCGTTGTTGACGAGCACATCGACAGGGCCGAGATCTGCCTCGACCTTGGCGACGCCGGCCTGGCAGGCGGCAAAATCGGCGACGTTCCATTTGTACGCAGCGATGCCGGTGCGCTTGGTGAACTCGGCCGCCTTGGCGTCATCGCCGCCATAGTTTGCCGCCACGGTATAGCCGGCGTCGCGCAATGCGAGGCTGATCGCCTCGCCGATGCCGCGGGTGCCGCCGGTCACGATTGCCACACGAGCCATGTCTTCGATCTCCCAAACGATTACCTGGGCAGACTAGGACGCAGGCACCCATCCGGCAAGTTCGCGCGCGAGTAAATCTGCGAGCATTTTGAGCCCCGCGGCATCGGCGTTGAGGCAGGACAAATAGGCGAAGGCCTCGCCACCAGCCTCAAAGAATGTCTCGCGCCCCTGCAGCGCGATTTCCTCGAGCGTTTCGAGATTGTCCGCGGAAAATCCCGGCGAAATCACCGCCAGCTTGCGCACGCCCTGCCCCGGTAAATCGGCGAGCGTCTTGTCGGTATAGGGCTTGAGCCATTCGGCGCGTCCAAGCCGCGACTGGAAGCTCATCTGCACCGGCACATCGAGCGCCTCGCCGAGCAGGCGCGCGGTCTTGGCACACTGGCAGTGATAGGGGTCGCCGAGTTCGAGAGTGCGCGCCGGCATGCCGTGGAACGACGCCAGCAGCAGATCGGGGCGGAAATCGAGCCCGGCAAGCTGTTCGCGCACCGAGGTCGCGAGCGCAGCAATATGCGCCGGGTCATCATGGTACGGCGGCAGCGTGCGCAACGCCGGCTGCCAGCGCCAGTCCTGCAGCGTTTCGAAGACCTTGTCGTTGACCGTCCCCGTCGTCGCCGACGAGTATTGCGGGTAGAGCGGCGCGATCAGGATGCGGTCGCAGCCGGCGGCCTTGAGTGCGGCAAGGCGTTCCGGAATCGACGGATTGCCATATCGCATCGCCCATTCGACGATGACGCCGTCACCGAAGTGCGCGGTCATCGCTGACGCTTGTTCGCGGGTGATGCGGCGCAGTGGCGATTCGCCGCCAATAATGGCACCCGAAGCGTCGGGGCTGCCGCCCTCCCAAATCTTGGCGTAGTTCGCTGCGGTCTTGCTGGGGCGGGTGTTGAGGATGAAGCCGCGCAGGATTATCTGCCAAAGGAACTGCGGAATTTCGACAACGCGCGGGTCCGACAGGAATTCGGCGAGATAGCGTTTGACGCTGGCGCGGTCGGGGGCGTCGGGCGTGCCGAGGTTGACCAGCAGCACGCCGACGCGCGGTGTCAGTACCGGCGGGTGGCCGTCGGGCAGTATCGCCGCCATCAGACCTTGCCGATGAGCGGCAGGTCGCGGATGCGTTTGCCGGTCGCCGCGAACAGCGCATTGGCGACGGCAGGGGCGACTGGCGGCGTGCCGGGTTCACCGACGCCGCCGGGCGGTGCCGTGCTGGGCATGATGGTGACCTGCGTCGCCGGCGCCTGCGCCATCGACAGCAGCGGTGCGCCGTCGAAGTTGGTCGCGGTGGCGTGGCCGCCCTCGAACTGGATATCGCCCGTCAGCGCGGCGCTCAGCCCGAACAGCATCGCGCCTTCGACTTGCGCGGCGACGATGCCGGGGTTGACGACCTGCCCGCAATCGATCGCGCCTGACAGCCGGCGCACGGTGATCTCGCCGGGCTTGGCGGCGACTTCGGCGATGACCGCGACGATGCTGCCGAAGCTTTCGTGCAGCGCGATGCCGCGCGCCACACCGGGCTCGACGATGCCGAGCGGCCCGCCGAGACGCATAACCGCGCGTAGCACCGCGGCATGACGCGGGCTATTGTGGAGCAGCGCCAGCCGGAACGCGAATGGGTCGGCGCCGGCGGCATGCGCGAGCTCGTCGATGAAGCTTTCGACGAAGAAGCCGGTGAAGCTGTGGCCGACCGAGCGCCAGATGCCCGATGCCACCGGCAGGTCGACCAGCGCATGTTCGGCGAGCACCGCGCCAAGGTCATAGGGCTGGTCGAACGCGCCCTCGATCGAGCCGGCGCTGGCTTTGGGCTTGTCGCTGGCGAGGCGCGGCATGTTGCGGCGCATCACCGCCCACGCCGGGTCGGGCACCGCGATGCGCGCGCCCCAGGCGCCGACACGCTTGCCGGCGGCGGTAGTTTCGAGCTGGCCGCGCATCCGCGCCACCGCGGCGGGGCGAAACTTGTCCTGTGCAATGTCTTCGGCGCGGCTATAGATCAGCTGCACCGGGCGCTTGGTGGCACGCGCGATCAGCGCCGCCTGGACGATGCAATCGACCTCGACCTTGCGCCCGAAGCCGCCGCCGAGCAGCGTCGGATAGACGGTGACGTCCTTGTCTTCGATGCCAAGCGCGCGCGACACTGCCCAGGTCGCGAGCGTCAGCGACTGCGTCGGCGCCCAGACTTCGACATGGCCATCGGTGATGCGCGCAGTGGCGTTCATCGGCTCAAGGCAGGCGTGCGCGAGGAACGGCACGCTGTAGGTCGCAGTGATGGTCCCGGGCTTGGCGAGCAATGCTGCAGCATCGCCTTCATCCTGCGCGACGGCGATTTCACCGGTATCGAGGCCGTCGTGCAGCGCCTTTGCCATCCACGGCCCGGCGGGCTTGGGCTGCGCGGCGAACTGCGGCGCGGCGGCATCGAGCGCGTTGTTGGCGAGCCACCAGCTGGTGCCGACGACCGCAACCCAGCTCGGTCCCTTGACGACGTCAAGCACGCCCGGCACAGCGCGGGCTGCGGCGACGTTCGCGCCGGTCAGCGCCGGGTCACCCGTCGGCCCCGAACGCACCGCGGCATAGACCAGCCCGGGGATGCGGACATCGATGCCGAAACGGGCGCTGCCGTTGGTCTTGGCGGGAATGTCGATGCGCGGAGCGGATTTGCCCATCAGACGGTTTTTCGCCGGGCTGCGCAGCTTCGGCTCGCTCGGCATGTCTTCCTGGGCGGCTTCGCCCGCGATGTCGGCGAAGCGGATGCGGTTGGCCTTGTAGATGACGAAGCCGTTGGCAGTGTCGAGGTCTTCCCAGTCGGCATCCCAGCGCCGCGCGGCAGCCTTGCACAGCATCTCGCGCGCGGCGGCGCCGGCGAGCCGCAGCGTTGGTTCATAGGCGCGCACCGAGCTGCTGCCGCCGGTGAGCTGGACCTCGAAGCGGCTCATGACCTCGCCGATGCCCCAGTTGGCAATGCCGCGAAACAGCGCCGGCATCTTGGCGGTGGCATCGGCCGCCATGCCGCGATTGGCGTAGACCGGGTTGAGTGGTGCGGGTTCGACGCCGACGGTGTTCCAGTCGGCACCGAGTTCGTCGGCGAGGATCTGCGGGAGGGCGGTGAACACCCCCTGCCCCATTTCGGCCTGCGGCACGGCGACGATGACGCGGCCATCGGTGCCGATCTTGAGCCAGCCGTTGATGCGCGATTCGTCCGGGCCGGCGACCCAGTTGAGCCGCTGCTTGCGCGGCCACACGGCATAGCCAAGCAGCAGCCCGCCGACCGCGCCGGTGCCGATCAATATGTTGCGGCGCGTCGTGCCGCGCTTGGCTTGTGGGGGCGCGGCGACCGGCGCCGCGGCGGGTGCGGCTTCGGGCGTTGTTTCGGAGGTGACTTCAGGCTCGCTCATGACGCGGTTCTAGCGGCTGTCGCGGCACTTGTCGCGCCCCGCAATGCCGCAGCATCTTAAGCGAAATCGAGCCCGATATCGGCGGCGGGTGCGCTCTGCGTGATGCGGCCGACGCTGATGTAGGTGACCCCGGTTTCGGCGATGGCGCGGATGGTGTTGAGGTTGACGCCACCCGAAGCTTCGGTCGGCACGCGCCCGGCGATCAGCGCGACGGCCTCGCGCAGCATTGGCGGCCCCATGTTATCGAGCAGCAGGCGGTCGGCGCCAGCAGCCAGTGCGGGCGGAATCTGGTCCAGCGAATCGACTTCGACCACGATGTCGTGCAGCCCCGCGGCTTTGGCGGCGCGCACTGCAGCCTCGACACCGCCTGCGACGGCAATGTGGTTATCCTTGATCATCACACCGTCATCAAGGCGCATCCGGTGGTTGGTAGCGCCGCCCATGCGCGTCGCGTATTTTTCGAGCACCCGCAGCCCCGGCAGCGTCTTGCGCGTGTCGAGCAGGATCGCACCGGTGCCGTGAATGGCGTCGACATAGGCCCGCGTCAGCGTCGCGATGCCGGTGAGATGCTGGACGGTGTTGAGCGCCGAGCGTTCGGCGGTGAGCAGCGCGCGGGCGTTGGCGCTGATGCGCAGCAAGGCGCTGCCGGCGGGCAGATGATCGCCGTCATGCGCGACGACTTCGAAATGCGCATCGGGATCGAGCGCGCGGATGAAGGCGAGCGCCAGCGGCAGGCCCGCCACGACGACTTCGTCGCGGCTCGCCATCACGGCATGGAGTTGCGCGTCGGCGGGAATGACCGCGGCGGAGGTGCGGTCACCGCCGGTGCCGAGGTCTTCGGCGAGCGTCGACTGGATGAAGGCATCAAGGTCGAAGCCGGCGAGGGCGAACGGTTCAGTCACCTTTCACCGCCACCGGCGACGCGTTGGCCGCCATTTCGAGCATGCGGTCGAGCGGCACCTTGGCGCGCAGGCGGATGGCCTCGGGCACGACGATTTCGGGTTTGAGGTCACGCAGGCACAGGTAAAGCTTCTCGAGCGTGTTGAGCGCCATGAACGGGCAGGTATTGCAGCTGCAATTGCCGTCGGCACCC
The DNA here is from genome assembly GCF_004681125.1 of Glacieibacterium arshaanense. Lineage (GTDB taxonomy): Bacteria > Pseudomonadota > Alphaproteobacteria > Sphingomonadales > Sphingomonadaceae > Polymorphobacter_A > Polymorphobacter_A arshaanense. Next base: position 897,219 of record NZ_SIHO01000002.1, on the reverse strand, counting down.
GGAGCGCCGATGAAGGTCTTGTGCGGCGCCTTCAACTGCATCTGGTGGATGATGTTGGGCTCGGTGGCGACGATCAGCGTCTGTTCGGGCGACTTGAGCGCATAGTCGAGGATGCCGCTCGTCGCGCCGATATAGTCGGCGAGTTCGAGGATCGGTGCCGGGCATTCGGGGTGCGCAAGCACCGGTGCCGCCGGGTTGAGCGCCTTCAATTTGAGCAATTCGGTGACCGAAAAACGCTCGTGAACGATGCAGCTGCCGTCCCACAGCAGCATGTCGCGGCCGGTCTTGCGGTTGAGCCAGGCACCCAGATGCTTGTCGGGGGCGAACAGGATTTTCTGGTCGCGCGGCAGCTGGTTGATGATGCGTTCGGCCGATGACGAGGTGACGATGATGTCCGAATGCGCCTTCACCGCCGCCGAGCAGTTGATGTAGGTCAGGCTGATGTGATCGGGGTGAGCGGCACGGAACGCACCGAATTCGTCGGGGGGACACGAATCCTCGAGGCTGCACCCGGCCTTCATGTCGGGCAGCACGACGATCTTTTGCGGCGACAGGATCTTCGCGACTTCGGCCATGAAGCGCACGCCGCAGAACGCAATGACATCGGCGTCGGTGGCAGCAGCCTTGCGGCTGAGGTCGAGGCTGTCGCCGACGAAATCGGCAAGGTCCTGCAACACCGGGTCCTGATAATAATGCGCCAGTATGACGGCGTTCTTCTCCTTGCGCAGCCGGGCGATTTCGGCGTGCAGGTCGATGCCGTCAAGGGCACCGCGGCCAAGCGGGTTCAGGCGCGCGTCCATGGTCTAGCCTTTCAGCAATGCTTCGCTTCGGAAGCGAACGGTAACGTTGGGATTGAGGCCGGCGGCAACCAGCGGCGCGGCGAAATTCCCCTGCAACGCAGCGCGGCCGGCTTCGCGTGCCGAGCCCATAAAGAACGCCTCGCGCGCCTTGCGGCCGATATCGTCGCGCGCCACGGCGAGGCTCTTTTGCAGGATGCGTTCGCGTTCATCGCCGGTCGCCAGATCGACACCGTCGACCAGCACGCGGGCGCGGGCGCCATCGATATTGGCCTCGGTCGGCACCGGATCGGGGACGACGACGACGAGCGTCCGCGTCTTCGCATCCCAGTTGAAATTGCCACGATCCAGCGTCGACAGATTGACGACATAGCGCACCGACCCCGGCACGATGACCCAGGTCGTGGTGTCGAGCGCATCGATCAGACCTTCGTGCGGCGTCTTGACGATCGAATAGAGCTGCGCGCCGAAAACGCTGAGGTCGTTCATCTTGTGAACCGAGGTCACCAGCGTCGCGACGACATCCTCGTCGCCGCCGAGCCGTGTCAGGAAGCCGCTGACCGGCGCCGGCAGCTTCTCGATGAGCTGCGGGCCATAGGCGATGCCCAGCCCGAGCGCGACAACGCCGACGAGGAGCGTCCCGCCCCTCATGCCAGTCGCCAGACTTCGCCGTCGCGCACGACGACGCCGCGCGTTTCGAGATCGATCAGATGCGCCAGCACCGAGCGACCGGCAGCAGGGTGGAGCTTTTTGTCCACCATTGCGTACATGACGGCGACCATTGCCGGGATCGACTGCGGCGCTTCGCCGAGCAGCTTCATGATCTGGTTTTCACGCTGCTTGCGGTGGGTGATGAGCCCGCGCGCGAAGCGCTGCGGATCAGTGACCGGGTCGCCGTGCGTCGGGTAGTAAATCGCGTCGTCACGGTCGAGCAGCAGCTTGAGGCTCGCCATATACGCCGCCATGTCGCCGTCGGGCGGCGCCACCACCGTTGTCGACCAGCCCATGACATGGTCGCCGGTGAACAACGCCTTCTCCTGCGCCAGCGCGAAACACAAATGGTTCGAGGTGTGGCCCGGCGTGTGCAGCGCAGTCAGCGTCCAGTCGGGTCCGGAAATGCTGTCGCCATCGGCCATCACCGCATCGGGGGCGTAGGTCGCATCAAATCCGGCATCGGCGCGCGGGCCATCGTCGCTGAGCACCAGCGGCATGCAGCCGACAATGCGCGCGCCCGTGGCGGCCGCCAGCGCCGGTGCGGCGGGCGAATGGTCCATGTGCGTGTGGGTGATGGCGATATGGCTGACGGTTTTTCCCGCGACCGCGTCGATCAGTGCAGCGACGTGCGCGGGCTCGGCAGGGCCGGGATCGATCACCGCGACGGTGTCGCCGCCGCCGATGATATAGGTGCCGGTGCCGATATAGGTGAACGGCGACGGGTTCTTCGCCAGCACGCGCCGGATCAGCGGGGTCAGTTGCTCGATGCGGCCATAGGGCGCGTTGGCAACAAGGTCATCGGCGGTGCTCATCGCGCTGATGTGGCAGCGTCGCGCCCGAATGTGAAGGGGCCGCGGCACAAACACGCATTTGCCCGTATTGCCCATGTCCGTATTGCCCTGCGCGGCCAATGCATTAAAGCTGCGCTCAAATCAGCCTTGGGAGTGGCAGCATGCGTGACGCGTTCGATTTCATCATTGTCGGTGCAGGATCTGCCGGGTGCGTGCTCGCCAACCGGCTTTCGGCCGACCCGAAGAACCGCGTGCTGCTGCTCGAAGCCGGCGGCAAAGACAACAAGACGATGGTCAACATGCCCGGCGGCATCGCGACCATCCTGCCGCCCGACAACAAGAGCCCGCTCAACTGGGGCTATTGGACGGTGCCGCAGCCGACGATGGGCGGGCGCCAGATGTATTGGCCGCGCGGCAAGGTTGTCGGCGGCTCGTCGTCGATCAACGGCATGGTCTATATACGCGGTCACAGCAGCGATTATGATCGATGGGCGCAACTCGGCCTGACCGGCTGGGGCTGGGCCGATGTGCTGCCGTATTTCCGGCGCAGCGAGGACAGCGAACGCGGTGCCGATGAGTTCCACGGCAAAGGTGGCCCGCTGCACACCGAAAAGCGCGCGCTGCCCAACGACCTGATCAGCGTGTTCCTCGATGCGGCACAGCAGGCCGGCATTCCGCACACCGATGATTTCAACGGACCGCAGTTCGAAGGCGCCGGCATCTATGATTCGACGATCAAGAACGGCAGCCGCTGGTCGGCGGCGCGCGGCTATCTGACGCCGGTCATGGGCCGCCCCAACCTTGAAGTCCGCACCGATGTCCAGGTCGAACGCGTGACGTTCGAGGGCAAGCGCGCCACCGGCGTCGCTTATGTCAAGGACGGCAAGCGCATCGAGGTGACCGCTGCCGAGACGATCCTGTGCGGCGGCGCGATCAATTCGCCGCAGATTTTGATGCTGTCGGGCGTCGGACCGGCGGCGCACCTGAAGTCGGTGGGCATCGATGTCGTGCATGACAGCCCCGATGTCGGCAGCAACCTGCAGGACCATCTCGACGTGCAAGTGCAATGGCATTGCACGCAGCCGGTGACGCTCAACGGTACCCGCTCTATTTTCACCCAGGCGGCGGCGTTGGGGAAATGGTTCTTCGCCAAGACCGGCCCGGCGAGCTACATCCCGACACCGGCGGGCGCTTTCGTGTCGACGCGTGAAGGGCTCGCCGCGCCGGATATCCAGATGCATTTCATGCCCCTGGTCGGCGCGCCGCACGGCCGCGAGAAGATGGGGCCGCAGCACGGCTACCAGATCCACGTCTGCCAGGTTCGCCCCGAAAGTCGCGGCACGATCCGGCTGGCGTCGAGCGATCCGCTGGCGGCGCCGTTGATTGATGCCAACTATCTGTCGGCGCCCGAAGATGTCGACACGATCGTCAAGGGCGTCGAGATCGCGCGGCGCATCGGTGCCAGTGCAGCGTTTGCGCCCTTCCGTGGCGAGGAAGTCTGGCCCGGTCCGGCGGCCGCAGCGACGCGCGAAACGCTCGTCGAGGCCATCCGCCACTGGGGCGAGACGATCTACCACCCAGTCGGCACCTGCCGCATGGGCGCCGATGCCGATGCTGTGCTCGACGGCGATTTGCGCGTGCGCGGGGTCAGCGGGCTGCGCGTCGTCGATGCCAGCGTCATGCCGTATCTGGTATCGGGCAACACCAACGCACCGACGATCATGATCGCCGAAAAGGCCAGCGATCTGATCCTTGCAGCGCGAGCGCAAGCTAAGGCGGCGTGACCACGGTGATGCCATGACGCACAGCCCGGGTATCGAAATTGACGGCGTCGAGTGGCGTGTCGAGCCCGGGCTGACCGACTATGCGGCCGCGCTGGCGTTCATGCAGGTGCGTGCCGACGACATCCGCGCGGGCACCGCCCGCGAACGCATCTGGCTGGTCGAGCATCCGCCGGTTTATACCGCCGGCACTAGCGCCAAAGCCGATGACTTGATCGACCCCGCGCGGTTCCCGGTGTATGTCGCTGGGCGCGGTGGCCAATACACCTACCATGGCCCGGGCCAACGCGTTGTCTATGTGATGCTCGACCTCGAACGCCGCGGGCGTGATGTGCGTTGCTTCGTCACGCAGCTCGAACGCTGGATCATCCGCGTGCTGGCAAAGTTCGACGTTGCGGCAAAGGTCGCGCCGGGGCGTGTCGGTGTGTGGGTGGACACAGCGCGCGGCGAAGAGAAGGTTGCAGCCATCGGCGTGCGGGTGCGGCGTTGGGTCACGCTGCACGGGGCAGCCATCAACGTCGATCCCGACCTGACGCACTTTGGCGGCATCGTGCCGTGCGGCATTGCCGACCACGGGGTCACAAGTCTGCGCGCATTGGGCCAGAATACCGCGATGGGTGACATAGATGCGGCGCTCAAAGCGACGTTTCCAAGTTTTCTTGCGGCCTTGGTGTCGTGAAAATGTCACCCTTGCTGGCAAATTTTGGCACTGCAGCAATGCCCCTTGAGGCGCATCACGTTTACGTTTAATGTCTACCTTGGTTAGGGGATAAGGGCTGAACCGAAACCGCAGGTATCTTGCTCAGGACTATTGGGAGACTATCATGAGTGATTTCGCACAGAAGCTGAAGACTGTTACGCTCGTTGCTGGCGTTGCACTGCTTGTCGTCGCATGCGGCGAGAAGAAGACCGAAACCACCACCACCGCAACGACGACCGAAGCTCCGGCCGCTGACGCCATGGCTGCCGCTCCGGCAACCGACACGGCTGCTACCGACGCTGCTGCTGCCGCTGCAACGGCGACCGATGCTGCTGCAACCGCGACCGACGCTGCCGCTACCGCGACGACCGCTGCTGATGCTGCTACCGCTGCTGCACCGGCTGCCGACGCAGCTGCACCGGCTGCCAAGTAATCAACGGTTAGTCCTTGATTATCGGAAAGGGCCGCCAGCAATGGCGGCCCTTTTTTTGTCCGTTGCACTTGTTTTGCGCCAATTCGGCCCATGAATATGCCGGCGGGGCTGATGGCGGCCCAATCGCAGCATTGACCTGCACGCGCGGCTTGTAGAAAACAGGTTTGCAAGGGCTGGCGCTATCAGAGCCCCAATGTTGGCCGACCTTCTGACGAGGCAATGTGATGAAAACTTCGGGCGTACTTATGGCGACTGCGGCGTTGACTGCACTGCTGATGAGTGGTGCTGGCGCGGCCGCGACCAAGAACAGCAAGCCCACGGCCACGAAGCCCAAGCCGGTCGCGGCAGCCGCAGCGCCGGCAGCAGACCCTGTCGTTGCGACCAAGCGCGGTCCGTCGGCACCCCAGGCTGTCAAATTGCGTCAAACCACAGCTGCCGAGGCCGAAGCCAACGCTGTCTGGAATATCCGGGCTGCGCTCAATATTGCAGCGCTCCAGTGTCAATTCCTGCCCTTCCTGGCTACAGTGAAGACGTACAACGACATCCTGCGTCATCATTCGGAGGAATTGAATCAAGCGCGGCTGACAATGCTGGATCACTTCAAGCGCTATGATGGCGCAAAGGCCCAGACCAGTTTCGACCAATACACCACCAAGACATACAACAGCTTTTCGACAATCGACGCACAGATACCATTTTGCGAAGAAGCCGGGATCGTCGGCCGTGAAATCCTGTCGCTCCCCAAGGGAGGGTTTGGCAAGGCTGCGCTTCGTCTGAATCCGGAAATTCGGGCATCGCTAGAACCCGGCGTTGGCCTGCCGAAGTCGTTGATTATCGTCGACATCGCGCCACGCCCGCTGCCTGAATTCGGCGCTTAAGGCGCAGCCGGCGGCGCATTTCCGGCCTTTGCCGCTATAGCTCTTTCATCGCTACGCCGCGCTAGGAGCGAGCGGCAGTAATCGGCTATTTGCGCTCTACCTAGATCCCCTGGAACTCGACACACGGCGCGACTGCGTCGAGCTTATCGATATACCGACCATTTTCAGTCGATCAACGGGTTGGAAAGCTGCGCTGAGATTCCAACGCCACTTGCGCAAGGCACGTAGCTGCATTGCCAGTCCAACAACAGCTGGCACAAAAAAACGGGGCTGCTCTTGCGAGCAGCCCCGAATTTTTCAACCGAATGTCGGCCGGATTACTGCGGCGTGCAGGGGCCGTTCGACACCGGCGCCGGAGCACCGCTGAAGGTGATCTCGACACGACGGTTCTGCGGTTCGCGGACACCATCGGCGGTCTGAACGAGCAGGTTCGTTTCACCGAAGCCCTGCGCGGTCATTGCGCTTTCAGGAACGCCCTTGGTCGCCATGTAGGCCTTCACCGCGTCAGCACGACGCTGCGAGAGACGCAGGTTGTAGTCGGCGGTACCCGAAGTATCGGTGTAACCGGCGAGAGCAACACTGGTCTGGCCCGTTGCAGCGAACTGCTCAGCGGCGCGATCGAGGATTGCCTGTGCTTCCGGCGTGACGATCGACTTATCCCAATCGAAGAAGACGAGGAACGGTCCAGGAGTCACAGCAGCCGGCGGGCACGGGGGCGGAGGCGGCGGCGGAGGCGGCGGCGGCGGCGGCGGCGGAGCGGCTTCTTCGTAGAAGTTGTAGGTGAAGCCAATCAGCAGGCTGTTGCTGACGAAATTGTTTTCGAACAACACGCCATTGGTGCTGTAAGTCTGCACGTTCGGCGCGTTGAAGTAGCGATACTTCAGCGAGATATCGACGTGCTTGGTGACCGACTTGCGGATACCAGCCAGCAGCTGCCAAGCAATGCCGGTGTCGCTGTCATCGAGATAGTGCGCGCCATACTTGACCAGCACCAGGCCCGAGTTCTTGACCTGCGCGATACCGACACCGGCGCCAGCGAAACCGCTCCAACCGAAGTCTTCATGGCCACCGAAGTCGACCATGCCGTTCAGCATGAACGACAGAACCTCAGCGTTGCCATCGGCAGCTTCGTAGTTACCCGTCGGCGGGACGCCGATGCCTGCGTAAGGCAACTGGATCGCCGGGATCACGCCGCGAACACCAATCGACTGAACGTTCGAGTTGCGATAGCCAAGTTCGAATTCGGTGCGGATTGCGCCAAAGTCATAGCCGACGACGCCATCGACGTCATAGCCGACTTCGTAGGTGTTCCGCATGCCATTGACGGCGGTGAAGGTGCCGGCCGCGTTGGTCAAGTCGAAGTTAGTTGCATTGACGATCATCGCACCAGCATCAAGACCGGCATACCAAGCCTTGTCATGAGCTAATGCCGGACCAGCGAGTGCAGTCGTGGCAAGTGCCAGCGCTACAGCAAATTTCCGCATGTTGTACCCCTTTCGTTATTCGCGCCTCAAACGAAGCCCGGAAAAGGTCTAGCGGAGGCCATGGAAGCGTGCAAGCGGGGAAACATCGAATCCTGTTGCAACCAAACAACACTGCGGCACTAACTCACGGCAATGCGGCCCGTTTAGGCCCCCCATAAGACCAATTTTGCGCAATTCGTTGAGGATCGACAGAATTGCTGCGCGCGATGCGGCATCGGTGCCCGTGCCGCTGCGGAGGCCAGCATGTCGCTGCCGCCAAATAACAACGCGATTAATGGCCATGTAACTGACAACCAGCAGCCATCTGTTCGAACGTCAATCACGCTAGGGCCCGTCACCCCGCCGGGGAACCTGCGGCCGGCGCGACAAAGCGCCAGCAGCCTTAGTCAAATGTCGCGATATCAGTGTCACATGCTGTCTAATCGGTCGTTGAACTTGCATCGACAATCGACGCGTGCATCCGGCACTGGCTCTGCAGTCGGCTGACCATGAAGAAGGCTGAGCTACGACAAACTTGGCGGTGCATCTGGGCGGAAGCTGGCCTTGCTACAGATGACCAACCGTTGCGTTCGGCCTGCCCCAATGAATGGTAGAACCTATCGGGGGCTCAAATCCGTCATCGACTTATCCCCTCAATATGCAACTCTTGCAAAGCGCTGTTTTGTTTAGTCGATCGCAATCAGCACTATTGCGTAGCCAAATACACCAAATCGGCTCTTTATTGTCCCCTCGTAAACCGCTGGCAGGAAGCACTCGCTTGACGCCTCCACCCTCGTGTCGGCGTCGGTCTGGCGATAACGGCTCTATACGAGATGCTCGTCACAAAGCATGCAAAAATTGAAAATAACCATATACGCCAATCAGACGTCTTGCGGAATGCTTCCAGGCGAACCAGCGCATCGCATTTATCGCCGGTATGGAATAACATTCTTTATAGCAATATTGCTATGCAATTAATCACATTATTGGTACTTTTTGTGGCTCGCCATGGTTCAAATTCTCCGCCACCTCGGTGAGCAGCGCCCTGAACCATGCCAGAACCGGGTCACCATTGCGCAGATCGGACCAGACAATGGTGATGCCGATATCCGAATCGGTAAATGGCGGCGGTTTGACCAGCAAATCGAATTGGTCGGCGTAAAATTCGGCGAATCGCGCACTTAGCGTCGTCACGCAGTCGCTACTGCCGACCGCGGCCAGCGCTGCGGTGAAATACGGCGTCACCAGTGCGAAGCGCCGCCGGACGCCTACCGCAGCCAGCCGCGCATCGAGGTCCGACGCCCCGTCGCCGAGCAGCGAAATCCCGACATGCGGCCAGCGGCCATAATCGGCGAGCGTCCAGTCGTGTGCCGCCGCCGGATGGCCGCGCCGCATCACCAACGCCAGCCGGTCGAGCGCCACCGGTGCGCTCATCGCGCCGGGCGGCAGCGGCGTAGCGCTCGTCGCAAACGCCAGGTCGAGATCGCCGCGTTCGATGCGCGCGATCAAATCGGGACCATAGCTTTCAACGCGCAGGTCGATTCCCGGCGCTTCCACCGCCAGCCGCGCCAGTACCGCGGGCAGCAGCAGCACCGCATGCGTGTCGGTTGCCGCCAACCGAATCGTCCGCACAGCCACCGCCGGATCGAACGCCGCCGGCGCCAGCAGCGCGCGCACGCCGCCCAGCGTAGATTCGAGCAGCGGCAGCAGCGCCGCCGCGCGCGGCGTCAGCACATAGCCGCGGTTGCCGCGCACCAGCAGCGGGTCACCCAGCAGCGCGCGCAACCGCGCCAACGCCCGGCTCATCGCCGGCTGGCTGAGCCCGGCATCATTCGCCGCATGCGTGACGTTGCGTCGCCGTAGCAGCGTCAGCAGCGGCGGCAGCAAATTGAGGTCGACACCGGATATATTCAGTTCACGCATGTTTTTTATCATAACAATGCATTTCAAATATGGTCAAGCGGCGCCTAATTGAAGGGCTCCACCCTGTGCCGCCGCCACCCTCCCCAGTTTTGACGGCGGCACCAATCGGAGAGATGACATGCAGGAAGAAGTTCTCGTTCTCGGCTACGGCCCCGTCGGTCGCGCCACCGTTGCCGCACTGCTCGCCGGTGGCGGCAGCGTCCGTGTCGCGCAACGCAGCCGCCCGGCCGACCTGCCGCCCGGCGTCGGCTTCACGTCCTGTGACGTGCTCGACCCCGCTTCTGTCAACGCAGCGCTTGCGGGCGCCGCGCAAATCGTCGTCACCATCGGCTTGCCGTACGACGGCGCGGTGTGGCTGCGCGACTGGCCGCGCGCCATGACCAACTTGCTCGAAGGCTGCGCCGCAACCGGCGCGCGCATGGTCTTCGTCGACAATCTCTACATGTACGGCGCGCAAGACCGCCCGCTGACCGAGGACATGCCGCTGGCGGCCAAGGGCCGCAAACCTGCCGCACGCGCGGAAGTGACGCGGCTGTGGCAAGCGGCCCGCGACCGCGTCCGTGTCGCGGCGTTGCGCGCACCCGATTTCTACGGCCCCGGCGTGACGCAGTCGCACCTCGGCGACATGGCGTTCGGCGCCCTGGCGCGCGGCAAGACCGCGCAGCTCGCCGCCCCTGCCGATATGCCGCATGACTTCGCCTATGTCCCCGATATCGGCCGCGCCGTCGTCATGCTGCTCGATGCCCCCGACAGCGACTTCGGCCAGGTCTGGCATATGCCGTGCGCGCCGACGCAAACGATGCGGCAGATCCTCGCGCTTGGCGCCGGTGGCAAGCCGCGCCTGCTGTCGATCCCGTTGGCGCTGCTGCCGTTGCTCGGCCTCGCAGTGCCGATGCTGCGCGAAATGGCCGAAATGCGCTTCCAGTGGGACCGGCCCTACCATGTCGACGCGCGCCGCTTTAGCCAACGCTTCGGGCTGGTGCTGACGCCGTTCGCGATCGGTGCGGTCGAAACGGCGCGGTCGTTCGCGGGCAGCACAGCGACTGACGTGTTCGGGGCAGCGCAGGCGGCTTGAGGGCCGCCGGCGGGCAGGGGCTAGCCCCTGCACCCGAATTCCTAGGTCCTATTTCAGCAGGCTGTCGAACCAGACCTTTTGGTCGAGCACGCCGAATATGAACACGCCGCGGTGGTCGGCCTTGGCGCCGGCGTTGATAGTGGTTGCCGGTGCGCCGCCCAGCAGCGCTTGCGTCGCTTCCGGAAGCTTGCCGATATATTCGGGCGTGACCTCGTCGCTGCCGCCGATATAGGCGCGCAGCGGCGTCACGCTTTTCCAGCGATAGGCCTGGTTGTCCTGCAGCACCCGCCAATAGGGTGCGGTGCCGATAGCGCCGGCGGCGACAAACTCGGGGCGCATGAAGCCCGTCAGCTTGGGGCCGGTGGCCTTCATGAAGTCCTCCCAGCTCATCTCGCCGGCGTAGAATGCCCGCGATGCGGCGAGGTATTGCGGGTTGATCGCCGACTCGGTCAGGCCGCCCTGCTGCAGATAATATTCCTGCGCCTGCAACTGCAGCGCCGCGCAGCCCGGCAGGTAAACCGCGTCGATCGGCTGCGGATTGCCCATCCAGCGGTTGATCGTCAGATAGACATCGACCGGCGCGCTCGCGGCTGCCGCTGCGGTCACCTTGACGCCGAGCTCCTCGAGTCGCTGCAGGAACACCATCGTCCCCCAGCCGCCCTGCGACCAGCCGCTGACGAACAACTTGCCCGGCGTCACCTGCTGCGCCTTCAGTACGTCGTTCGCCGCCAACAGCATGTCATAGGCCGCCTGTTGCGTGCTGCGCTTGACGAGGTAGCTGTCGGGCAGGTCGGAAATGCCGCGCCCGAAATAGTCGGCGCCGATCACCACATAACCCTGCGCCGCGAACGCCGCGATCATGATGCGCGTTTCGGCTGAGCTGTCGGGGTTCGACGGCACCCAGCTTTTGTCGAACACCGTGCCGTGCTGGTACGACACAACCGGCAGCGTCTGCGCGCCGCGCACGCCGTTTTGCGGAATCGCCACCAGCCCCGATGCGACTGTCGGCCGGTTGCCGAGTTCGGGCACCACCGAGCGGTAGGTGACGCGATACAGCCGGACATCGTAACGCGCCGGCGCGAACTTGCCGTCAAATTCGTGCGGCACCGTCGAACTCGACATAAAATTTTGCAGCTCGGACGACAGTATCTTGTCGAGCCGCGCTTTGTCGTAGCTGCCGATCAGCTCATAGGTGACGCCCGATGAGACCGCGACGGGTTTAGCGGACGCCACCGCGTCGGCCTGCACCGCGACCGGCATCGCCAGCAGCAACATCCAGGCCAGCAAAGCGCGCAGTATCATGACAAATCCCCTCGGTTCCTGCGCGGCGTGTAAGTCATCTTGGCCGCCAAGCCCAGTGCCGCGATGGTCAGCGCCCGCCGCGCGTATAGTGCGTATCGAGCCGGTCGAGCGCCAGCAGCAGCACCAGCTTGCCCGCACGCGACGGCCAGCCGAGACTGCGTTCGGCGAGATTGACGGTAACGCGGACGCGGTCGATGGCGTCCGAGGGCGACAGGCGCTTTTCGGCCAGCAACCGGTTGTGCGCATCGGGTAAGGCGACATCACGGGCTTCGGGCCGGGGTTTGCGGGCGTGCGACATGGCTATTCTCCAACAAATTTGCGGAATGTGCGAATCAGTCCTTGCCATAACTGCACGGTTGTAGGACAGAGGCGAACCGATACGGTTCAGGAAGGCCAAGCCATGATCACCCGCATCCGCGATGTCCGCAAATCCAAGCACATGACATTGCATGAAGTTGCCGCCGCCTGCGTGCCGCCGACGACGGCGCAGACCATCGGCCGTCTCGAAACCGGCATGCGCACCGTTTCAGTCGGCTGGCTCAACCGCATTGCCGGCGCGCTCGGTGTCGAGCCGTCGGACCTGGTCACCCTGCCCGACCGCGTCGACGTGCCGCTCGCCGCAGTGCTGACCTCGCTGGGTATCAGCGCCCCCAAGCGCGAACAGGCGCTGTTGCCGCCGATGCCCGAAGGCAGCTTCGTCGGCGTACTCGTCGAAGCCGCGGTCGGTGATTATCGCACCGGCGATTCGCTGTGGCTCGAACGGCTGGGCCCCGAAGACTTCGCCACCGCCGTCAACCGCGACGTGCTGGTGCCCCGCGCTGCCGGGCGCTTCGCCTTCGGCCGCCTCGCCGGCACCGATGGCAGCATGTTGCAGATCCTGCCGCTCACGCCCGGCGCGCGACAGCTGGTCATTGCCGATGCGCCGTGGATCGGTGTTGTGCGGACGCTGATCCGCGCGCTTTGATTCGAACAGCTGCTCGCCAATCCGCGTTGTGTTGAAGTCGCGTCACGGAGTTTGACATGAAGATTACCGCCGCCGTCCTCGATACCATCGGCGCCGTCGGGCCGTTTGCCGACACGCAGCCGATGCGCATTGCCGCGCTCGACCTAGCGCCGCCGCGCGACGGCGAACTGCTGGTCAAGATCGATGCCTGCGGGCTGTGCCATTCGGATTTGTCGGTGGTCAACGGCGACCGGCCGCGTCCCATGCCGATGGCGATCGGCCATGAAGCCGCCGCCACTGTGCTGGAATCAAGCCCCGGCAGCAGCTTCGCGCCCGGCGACCGCGTCGTGCTCGCGTTCCTGCCGGCGTGCGGCAAATGCCCGACGTGTGCCAGCGGCCAGGGCTATCTGTGCGCCGCGGGTGCGGCCGCGAACGGCGCCGGCCTGCTGATGCGCGGCGGCAGTCGGCTCGAAGAAAACGGCCATGCCGTCCATCATCACATGGGCGTGTCGGCGTTCGCAACGCACGCGGTCATCGACGAACGCTCGGCGGTCAAAATCCCGTCGGACATCGCCCCCGAAATCGCCGCGCTGTTCGGCTGCGCGGTGCTGACCGGCGTCGGCGCTGTGTTCAACACCGCGGCAGTCCGCCCCGGCGAGTCGGTGGCACTCTACGGCCTCGGCGGCGTCGGGCTGGCTGCCTTGCTCGGCGCGCTGGCCGCCGGCGCGCAACCGGTCATCGCCGTCGATCCCGTCGCCGCCAAGCGCGACCTCGCGCTCGAACTCGGCGCCACCGCCGCCGTCCACCCCGATGACGCCGCCGCCACCATCGCCGCACTGACGAACGGCGGCGCCGATGTGGCAATCGAATCGGTCGGCCGCGCCAAGGTGCTGGCAGACGCCTATAAATCGACGCGCCGTGGTGGCCGCACCATCACCGTCGGGCTGCCCAACCCCGCCGAAATGCTTGAAATCCCGGCGGTTTCGCTCGTCGGTGACGGCAAGACGCTGATGGGCAGCTACATGGGCTCGTCGATCCCGTCACGCGACATCCCGCGCTACATCGCGCTTTGGCGCGCCGGTCGGCTGCCCGTCGAACGACTGCTGACCTCGACGTCGCCGCTGTCGGACATCAACCACCTGCTTGACGAGCTCGCCAGCGGGCGGGCGATCCGGCAGGTGATGCTGCCTTGACGAAGAAGGGCCTCCGGCGGGCAGGCCTGAGGCCTGCACCCATTAATTGGCGCACTACAATCGGGTGCAGGCCCCTAATTTGTTTGCAAAGACTGGCCTGCCCGCCGGAGGCCCTTCGCTTCCTGCCATGACCATCATCCCCCCGCCTTCCCAGCAAATCCAGCACCTCGACCCTGACCTGCTGCTGCGTGCCTATGGCGCCGGCATGTTCCCGATGGGCGAAACGCGGTCGTCACCCGACGTATTCTGGGTCGAGCCCAAGATTCGCGGCGTTCTGCCGTTGGACGGTTTCCACCTGCCGCGCTCGCTCGCCAAGGTCATCCGCGCCGACCGCTTCCAGGTCACTGCCGACCGCGCCTTTACCGAGGTGATGGCCGGTTGCGCGGCCGCTGCCGAAGGGCGTGAGGAAAGCTGGATCAATGCGACGATTACCGAGGCCTATACCGCGCTGTTCGAACGCGGTGCGGCGCATTCGATCGAATGCTGGCAGGACGGCGAACTGGTTGGCGGGCTGTACGGCGTCAAGATCGGCGCGGCGTTCTTCGGCGAAAGCATGTTCACCCGGGTACGCGACGCCTCGAAGGTGGCGCTGGCGCATTTGGTGGCGCGGTTGCGTTTTGGCGGCTTCACCCTGCTCGACACGCAGTTCTTGACCGAACACCTCAGCCACTTCGGCGCCAAGGCGATACCGCGTGCGGCCTACCGCGGGCTGTTGGCGTCGGCTGTCGCTGGCGCGGGGGATTTCGGCGCGCTCGACGCGCGCTTCGGGTCGCCAGAGGTTTTATCACCCGGGCCGGCGCGTGAGGCGACCACGGTGTCAGGCCCGGTCGCCGGGAAGGACATCGTGCAGCTTTTGACCCAGACGTCGTAGCGCGGGTTCTGCAGCGGGTTGAGCGACGGACTTTCGGCGAACATCCAGCCCGAATAGACGCGCTTGCGCGCCGTTGCCGACGTTACCTCGTCAATCTGCAGGAACGCGGCGGTTTGCTTCTGTTCCCATTCGGGCGTGGTTTCGCAGGCTCGCATGCGGATCAGCAGCGACCCGAACGCCAGTTGCTGCCCGGCCTTGATGGCGAACCCCTGCGATTTGCCGGTGCGCTTGTCGAGCGCCATAAGTTCAGCGACGCGTTCGTTGACCGGGGTCGGCTGCGCGACGTTGACGGCGGCCGGCGGCGCGGCGGCAGCTTTGGGTGCGGCCGTTTTGGCGGGTGCCGCAGCGGGCGTCGCAGCAGGCGCCGACACTGCCACCGCTGCCGCCAGCGCCAGAAACAGGCTCACGGTTGTGGTGCGGCGGCGGGTGCAGCAGCCGGTGCGGCGTTTTTGCTGCCGCTGTTGTTGATGACCGATCCGATCAGCCCCATCAGGTCGGTGGCGCCCTGCGTATCGGTGATTTCGTCGCCGGGGCGCAGCATGTCGGGCTCGCCGCCCGGTACCAGCGAGATATAGCTGCCGCCGAGAATACCTTCGGAGGTGATCGCCGCGCTGGTGTCGATCGGCAGCTTGAGCGTATCATCGACGCGCATCGTCACCACCGCCTGATAGGTCTTGGGGTCGAGCTTCTGCTGCGAAACCACGCCGACCTTGATGCCCGAAACGCGGATGTCGGTGCCCGGCGTGATGCCGGTGGCGTTGGGGAAGCGCGCCAGCACCGGATAGCCGGCGCGGCTGTCGGCGCTGGTGCGGCCATAGGCGAACACGACGAACCACACCGCCACGGCAATGACCAACGCGCCGATCAGCGCCTCGACGACGTTTTCGCGCAGCGTCGATATCATTTATTCGGGGCTCCACGCTTCATAATCGCCGGTTGCACGTGCACGCTGGCCGCCAACGTTCAGGCTGCCCGACGGCACATGCGCACGGCCGGTGCCGGTCAAATTGGGGTGCCACGGCTTTTCCCAGACGCGGGGCTTGAGCGGCGCTTCATCGGGCGTCGTGTCGACGGTCTTGTGCAGCCACATGTGCCATTCGGGCGGTACGCGCGTTGCTTCGGGTGCGCCGTTGTAGATCACCCAGCGCTGCTGCGGTCCCTTCAGGCCGGGCTTCGACGCGTAATAGATATTGCCCTGATCATCGCGACCGACCTCGGCACCGCGGCGCCACGTCATGAAGCGCGTGCCGTATGTCGGCCCGTTCCACCAGGTGAAAATATTGAGAAGCAAACCCATGTGCGATGCCTTGCACGAAAACCAACCAATGGCCGCCGTTAGAGCCCGAAATCTTGCCAAAGTGCAAGCACCATCACGGCGCGTGACAGGCTGCGCACTTACTTCGGCAGCTTGTAAGTCACCTTGTCGCCCGGCCGCAGCCCGATGCGCGCGGCCTCGCCGCCATTGAGTTCGAGCACAGCGCGCGCCGGCACCTGCGAGCTGATGATGTCGCGCGACATCGGCTTGGCGTTGGCGGCGATGCTGACGACCTTGCCGTCTTCGCCGATGAACACCAGGTCAAGCGGCAGCCAGGTGTTTTCCATCCAGAACGTCAGCACCCGCGACGTTGAGAACGGAAAGATCATGCCGTGGTTCGCCGGCATCGAGCGCCGGTACATCAGCCCGGTCTCCTGCGCCTGCGGCGAGGCCGCCACCTCGACGGTGTAGCGATGTTTGCCCGTCGCGGTCTGAATCGTCAGCGGCACCGTCGCCAGCCCGGTCTGCGCCACGCCGGCGTTGGGTGCGGCAGCGTCATAGGCCGCAGCAACCGTCGCCAGACCAGGCGTCAACAGCGCCAGTGCCAGCACGCCGCGCAGCACGCGCGGCGTCAACCGCTGTGTCATCACAAAGCCTCGTCGGTCGCGGGTGACGGCGTATCGGATAGCGCTACCACCAGCGGGCCTTTCTGGCCTTCGGTAATGCGCGCGTGCAGCATCTGCCCCGGCATCAGCTCGGCGAGCCCGGCGCGGCGCACAGTTTCCATATGCACGAAGATATCCGCCTCACCGTCGGGACGCGTGACAAAGCCGTAGCCCTTGAGGCGGTTGAACCATTTGACGATGACCGGCTCGCTCGGCCCGGCGTTTTCGAACAACTCGGTCGGATCGACGCGCGACGCCATGCGGTTGACTGCAGTTTCCGGGTCGGGCCCGGTCGCGGTGGTCAAGTCGAGTTCGATGATGGCGCGCGCCTGGCGCCCACGTTCGCGTTCGACAGCATAGCAGGTCACCGTCGCGCCTTCGGGCAAGGTGCGGCGACCAGCATCACGGACAACAGTGAAGTGAATCAGTACATCGCCGGAATTGTCGTCAGGAACGATGAAGCCATAGCCGCGCACCGCATCGAACCACTTGACGAACCCCCGAATTCGCAAATCGTTATCGACGTTGTCCACAGCAATTCCATCAACTATCGACGAGTCGCGCTGCACCCAAGCGTGCTCGGTCATAACCGGCTCCCACGCAACCATTACCAACTTCAAGGAAACGTTAGCACAGTGATGCTGGCGCACAATAGCTTGTTGTCGCGGGCAAAATGCCGACGGCGGGCAAGATTGGCACTGCCGCCACGCGCAAATGTCGCCTATTGTGGCCACCATCAGGGAGCGATTTCATGGAACTCAAAGGCGAATCCTACATTGCGGCGCCGCGCAGTCTGGTCTGGGCCAAGCTCAACGACCCCGATGTTCTGGCGCGCTGCATCGACGGTGTCGAAACGCTGACGCGCGTCGGTGACGATCGCTTCGAAGGCAAGATGAACGCCAAGGTCGGGCCGGTGCGCGCCACCTTCACCGGCGGCGTCAACCTGACCGAACTCGATCCGCCGAACCGCTATGTCATCGTCGGCGAAGGCAAGGGCGGCGTCGCCGGTTTCGCCAAGGGCAATGCCGAAGTCATCCTGACCCCCGTCGGCGAAGGCGATCTGGAGACCACGCGGCTGTCGTATGTCGTGACCTCGAGCGTAGGCGGCAAGCTCGCGCAGCTCGGCGCGCGGCTCATCGAAGGCACCGCCAAGGCCTATGCCGAATCGTTCTTCGAGAAGTTCAAGATCGAAGTCGAAGGCCCGCCGGCCGTCGTCGAAAGCGGCGATGCGGCTGCCGGTGAAGGGCTGGCCGTCGGCGGTGATGCCGCGCAGCTTGGTGCCGCCAACGGTGGCGCCACCCCCGTGGCACCGCAGGGCAAGGGCCTGTCGCCGTTGGTCTGGGGCGGCCTACTGGTGTTGATCGTTCTCGCGCTGCTGTTCTGGCAGATGCAGTAATGACTTCCTCGCCGCTGCTTGACGACCTCGATCCCGTCCTCGAAGCGGCACGCGGCTGGCTGCGCGCCGGCCACCGCGTCGCCATCGCCACCGTCGCCAAGACCTGGGGCTCGGCGCCGCGGCGTATCGGCGCGCATCTGGTGGTGCGCGATGACGGCCATTTCGAAGGATCGGTCAGCGGTGGTTGCGTCGAAGGCGATGTCGTCACCGAGGCGCTCGCGCTGGTGCAGGACGGTGGCTTCAAGATACTCGACTACGGCGTCGCCGATGCGCGCGCCTGGGAAGTCGGGCTGGCGTGCGGCGGCCGCATTTCGGTGCTGCTGCAAAGCATCGATGCCGCGCATTTTCCGCCCGAATTGCTCGATGAACTGGCGCGGCTGCGACAAAATGGCACAGGCGCGACGCTCGCCACCGACCTCGCCACCGGTGCCACGACTCTGGCACCCGCCGATGCGCGCCCCGGGCCGGGCAGCGACGGCGTCTTCCTCAACCGCTACGAGCCACCGCTGCGCATCGCCATCATCGGCGCCGTGCATATCGCGCAGACGCTGGTGCCGCTGGCACGGCTGATCGGTCATGCCCCCAGCGTCATCGATCCGCGCGGGCTGTTCTCCTCCGAAGCGCGCTTTGCCGGCGTCGGTGTCGATCCGCGCTGGCCCGACGAAGCACTGGCCGAATGGCAACCCAACAGCGCCAGCGCCGTCGTCGCCTTATCGCACGACCCCAAGCTCGATGACCTCGCGCTGATCGCCGCGTTGCGCTCGCCCGCCTATTTCATCGCGGCACTCGGCTCGCGGAAAAACCACGCCAACCGCCTCGAACGACTCGCCGCCGCAGGCTTCGGCGCCGAAGATCTGGCGCGCGTCCATGGCCCCGCCGGGCTCGATATCGGTGCTGCCAACCCCGCCGAAATTGCGCTGTCGATCGCGGCGCAGATGACCGCGGCGTGGCGCGGGCGGCTTTGAGTTCGAGGGCCTCCGGCGGGCAGGCCGCAGGCCTGCACCATAGGTTTGGGGCGGTGCCAGTGCGGCTGACTTTGGTGTATGTTGCGCACCCTGAAACGATCGGTGCAGGCCTGCGGCCTGCCCTGCCGGAGGCGCTTTCTTTCGTCCGGCCTGCTGCGCGATGATCTTCGGGCCACTCGCGGTCGCCGATTGCGAAGGCGCAGTCCTCGCGCACTCGCTGCTGGTGGATGGCAAGCGCTGGGCCAAGGGCCGCGTGCTGTCGGCCGCCGACTGCGACGCGCTGCGCGCAGCCGGGCTGGCCGAGGTCACCGTCGCACGGTTCGAACCCGGCGAAGTCGCCGAGGATGCCGCCGCGACGCGCCTGGCTACTGCGCTGGCGGGGCGCGGCGTCACCGCGCTGGCGCCGGTGCATGGCCGCGTCAACCTGATTGCGGATGTCGACGGGCTGCTTGCCGCGCCGCGCGCCGCGGTCGATGCGCTCAATGCTGTAGATGAAGCACTGACGCTGGGTACGCTCGCCGACTTCGCGCGGGTGGCGCAGGGCGACATCATAGCGACGATCAAGATCATTCCCTATGCGGTGCGCGAAGCTGCGCTGGAGGCGGCGCTTGCGGCTGTCGTCCCGATCCGCGTCGCAGCTTTCCAATGTCTCGGCGTCGACCTGTTCCAGACCACGCTGCCCGGCACCGCCGACAAATTGCTGGCGCGCACCGACACGGTGACGCGGGGGCGCATCGCCGGCTGCCACGGCCATGTCGTGACGGCCGAAAATTGCGCGCATGACACCTCAAGGCTCGCCACATTGCTGCGGCGCCCGACCGACGCCGCGATCACGCTTGTCGCCGGCGCGTCGGCGACGGTCGATCGCGGCGATGTCATTCCCGCGGCCATTGTTGCCGCTGGCGGTATCGTCGAACGCCTCGGCATGCCGGTCGATCCGGGCAATCTGCTGGTGCTCGGGCGGATCGGCAGTCGCGCCGTCATCGGCCTGCCCGGTTGCGCACGCAGCCCCAAGCGCAATGGCTTCGACTGGGTGCTTGAACGACTGTTCGCGGGGATCCCCGTCACCGCCACCGATATCGCAGCGATGGGCAGCGGTGGGCTGCTGGCCGAAACCGAACGCCCCGAACCGCGCGCCCGCCATGCCCCCGCCCTAGCACCGATCGGCGCCGTGCTGCTCGCCGCCGGGCGCTCGACACGGATGGGCAGCTTCAAACTGCTCGAAGACTTGAACGGCCGGCCACTGGTCGCGCACGCGGCGCAGGCGCTCATCGATGCCGGGCTGCCGGTGTTCGTCGTACTCGGCCATGAAGCCGCCGCGGTGCGCGCCGCACTCGCCGGCTTGCCGGTGCAGTTCATCGTAGCCGCCGACTATGCGCGCGGCATGAGCCATTCGCTGCGCGCCGGCCTCGCCGCCATCCCCGGCGATTGGCGCGGCGTCCTCGTCGCATTGGGCGACATGCCGCGCGTCAGCGCCGCCACCGTCGCCGCCATAACCGCCGCCGCAACGTCCGAACGCAGCATCGTCGTGCCGGTACATGACGGCCGGCGCGGCAACCCCGTGTTGTTCGGCCGTGCCTGGCTCGCTCGCCTGTCCGACAGCAGCGGCGACCGCGGCGGCAAGGCGCTGCTCGATGAATTCGCCGACCTTGTCACCGAGGTCGAGGTGGCGGACGACGGCGTGTTATTCGATATCGATGATCCGGCGACACTGGCGGCTGCGCGCAAGGGATAGGTGGCAAAGCCTCCGGCGGGCAGGGCCTTGGCCCTGCACCCATGAGTTGGGACCGCGTAAAATGCGGGTGCAGGGCCAAGGCCCTGCCCGCCGGCGGCCCTACTCGAAGCCCTCTTCGTCGATATCCGCCCCCAGCGCCCGCTTGATCGCCGCCGGCGCATGCCCGGCGCGCAGCATTGCGGCAAACTGCTTGCGCGTGCGCAGCGGATCGGCGGGCGCGGTGTCCCAGCGCCCGAAGCGCCGGCGCCGTGCATAGGTCAGCGCTGCGGCATCGGCGTCAGGCGTGGCGGCGAGTTCGGCAACCAGCCCGCGGTCGAGCCCGGCAGCGGTCAGCGCCTGGCTGACGCGCCGCGCGCCATAACCGCGTGCCGCAAGCCCGCGCACCTTGGCCTCGCCGAACACCCGGTCATCGATGTAGCCGAGGTCGATCATCCGGGCGACAATCGCCTCGCTATCGGGCGCGGCAGCTCCGTCCCAGCCTCGCTCCTTGATCTTACGCGTCAGATATTGCCGCAATTTCGCGGCGCTGGTGGCGTAGCGCGCGACATAGCGCAGTGCCAACGCCCGCAGGCTGTCGGCATCGAGCGGTGGAGGGGTATAGTTGCGCGACATGGGCTCTGCCACGTTCCTGCCATAGTCGCGTCCGATTTTGAACGTGTGTTTATGACAGATGGGAAATGTGGTTCAATGTCACAGGCAGGGTTGCCCCCCGCCAAGAGGCATTGCCAAGGGAATAAACGACCGGGTGTCGCAAAACGTGAGTGAAACACGCGTGAGTTACAAAGTGGGTCAGGAGTTCGGGGATTTGGCGCAGAATCAGACCAAGGCCGACGTTGCCGGTGCCGATGCGCCCGCAGCGACGCCGACGCTCGATACGCTGAAGCGCCGCCTGTCCGATTTCAACACGCTGGGCGAAGCGCTCGACTATGCCGCCAGCGGCGTCCGCGGTTTCAACTTTTTCGACGCCCGCGCCACGCTCGTCCGCGCCTATCCGTTCGCCGAACTGCGCGCCGATGCCATTGCGGGCGCGCACCGCCTGATCGCGGCCGGCGTCAAGCCCGGCGACCGCGTCGCGCTGATCGCCGAAACCTCGGCTGAGTTTGCGCAGCTGTTCTTCGCTGCCATTTACGCCGCTGCTTTGCCGACGCCGCTGCCGTTGCCGACCTCGTTCGGCGGCCGCGATGCCTATGTCGACCAGATCCGCACCCAGCTCGGCAGCTGCGATCCGGTCATCGTGCTGGCGCCCGAAGGCCTGT
Organism: Glacieibacterium arshaanense; assembly: GCF_004681125.1. Classification (GTDB taxonomy): domain Bacteria; phylum Pseudomonadota; class Alphaproteobacteria; order Sphingomonadales; family Sphingomonadaceae; genus Polymorphobacter_A; species Polymorphobacter_A arshaanense. The sequence continues at coordinate 875,083 of NZ_SIHO01000002.1, read as the reverse complement.
TCACGATGGTTGCCGAGGCCGCGGAAACGCTCAAGACCTGCACCGCGCTCGACTGGAGCGCCTTCCTTGGCCAACCCGCAGCGCCTGTCGCTGCGCTGCCGGCCCCCTCGCCCGAAGACATCGCTTATCTGCAATACAGCAGCGGCAGCACGCGCTTCCCGCACGGCGTCATGGTCACCCACCGCGCGCTGCTCGCCAACCTGTCGGGCCACGCGATATCGATGCAGGCGCAACCCACCGACCGTGTCGTGTCGTGGCTGCCCTGGTATCACGACATGGGCCTTGTCGGCTGCATGCTGACGCCGGTCGCCAACCAGATTTCGGCCGACTTTATCGCCACCGATGACTTCGCCCGTCGGCCGCTGTCTTGGATGGCGCTGGTCAGCCGCAACGAAGGCACCACCGTCAGTTTCTCGCCGACCTTCGGCTATGACATCTGCACGCGCCGCATCAGCAGCCAGGTCGATGTCAAAACCCGCTTCGATCTGTCGCGCTGGCGCATCGCCGGCAACGGCGCCGACATGATCCGCCCAGATGTCATGCAGGCGTTCGTCGATGCGTTCGCCCCCGCCGGCTTCCGCGCCGATGCCTTCCTGCCGAGCTACGGTCTGGCGGAAGCGACGCTCGCGGTCAGCACCATGCCCGTCGGCGAAGGCATCGTCACCGACCTCGTCGATGAACGCATCCTGTCGGGCGAAGGCCGCGCCACGACTGATGACGCCACCGACGACAGCAAGCCGACGCGCTACCGCGCCATCGTCAACTGCGGCAAGCCGCTCCCCGGCCTGACCGTTGAAATCATCGGCGAAGACGGCGAACCGCTCGCCGACCGCCAGATCGGCAAGATTTTCGTCTCCGGGCTCGGCATCATGTCGGGCTATTTCCGCGACCCCGAAGCCACCGCCGCCTGCCTCCAGGACGGCCGCCTCGATACCGGCGATATGGGCTATCTGGCTGACGGCTACATCTACATCGTCGGCCGCGCCAAGGACATGATCATCGTCAACGGCAAGAACCACTGGCCGCAGGACATCGAATGGGCGATCGAGCAGCTGCCGGGCTTCAAGGCCGGCGACATCGCCGCCTTCTCGATCACCACCTCGAACGGCGAGGAAGCCCCCGCCGTCCTCGTCCAGTGCCGCACCACCGACATGGACGAACGCAGCCGCCTGCGCGACGAAATCCGCGCCAAGGTGCGCCTGCTCACCGGCATGACCTGCGTCGTCGAACTCGTCCCGCCGCGCACGCTGCCGCGCACCTCGAGCGGCAAGCTCAGCCGGTCGAAGGCGCGCACGCTGTATCTTTCGGGGCATATCCAGCCGCTTGATATTGCAGCTTAAGGTTCTACGGGCCTCCGGCGGGCAGGGGCTTGCCCCTGCACCCAATTGTTAGGCTGGTGACCCGAAACTGTGCCGGGCCTGATGCGCCGACCCAATAATCGGGTGCAGGGGCAAGCCCCTGCCCGCCGGAGGCCCTGCCACTCTATGTCTCCCTGCCCATGACTACCCTCGCCGTCACTGGCGGCACCGGCTTCGTCGGCAGCCACGTCCTGCGCATCGCTGCCGAAAACGGCGTCACCGTGCGCGCGCTGGCGCGGTCGCCGCAGCCGGCGCTGCCCGGCGTGGCGTGGGTGCAGGGCAGCCTGTCCGACAGCGACAGCCTCGCCCGGCTGGTCGAAGGCACCGATGCCGTGCTGCACATCGCCGGCGTCATCAACGCCCGCACCCGCGCCGAGTTCGACGCCGGCAATGTCGCGGGCACGGCGGCGTTGCTCGACGCCGCGCGCGCCGCCGGCGTCGGTCGCTTCGTCAATGTCTCGTCGCTTGCCGCGCGCGAGCCACTGCTATCGGCCTACGGCGCCAGCAAAGCCTCTGCCGAAGCACTGGTCACCGCCAGCGGCCTCGATTGGGATATTATCCGCCCGCCCGGCGTCTATGGCCCCGGCGACCGCGAGACGCTAGCACTGTTCCAGATGGTCAAGACCGGCGTCGCGCTGCTGCCGACGCGCGGCCGCATTTCGATGATCGAAGTCGGCGACCTGGCGCGCGCCCTGCTCGCCGTCACCGCCGCGCCAGCGGCACGCAGCACCGCCGAAATCGACGACGCTACGAACGCTGACGGCCAGCGCGGCATCACCCACGTCGACTTCGCCCGCGCCATCGGCACCGCGCTGGACAAGCGCCCGCGCCTGATCACCGCACCACCGTGGCTGGTAAAGACCGCTGCCACCGCCGACACCAGCCTCGCGCGCCTGTCCAACCGCTTGCCGAAACTCAGCCACGACCGTGCCCGCTATCTAATGCACCCCGACTGGGTGGCACAGGGCGACAACCTCGCCTCGCGCGGAATCTGGACGCCGCAGGTGGCGCTTGCCGACGGGTTGGCGGCGACGGCGCGCTGGTACCGCGACGCGGGGTGGCTTTAGGCGCCTGCGGCGGTCAGACGCGAAGCCGGACTATTTCACCGTCTCGACGATGTCCCCAGACTGGATGGTACGTGGCGCGAGTTCGAACGGCAGACGGTAGTCGATGAAGCTGATGGGTATCGGCTGGCAGCTGCCAATGTCGGGACCGTCGCAGATTTGAAAATGCAGGTGCGGCTCGGTCGAATTGCCCGAACTGCCGACGGCACCGATGGACTCGCCCGCCTTGACCATCGCACCGGGCGCCACCGCCACGCTGCCCTGCTTCAGATGCGCATAGATCGAAAACTCACCGTTGCCATGATCGATCACCACATGGTTGCCGAGCACGGCGGCCATGCCCTTGGCGAGCAGCGCCATCTGCCCCTGCTGCAATCGGACCATATAGGCTTCGTCGGTTTCGCCCGGCCGTTTGAGCATTGCGACATTGTCGGCACCATTGCCGACCGCCGCCACCACCTTGCCGTCAGCGACGGCGCGCACCGGCTTGCCGAACACGGCATAGTCGGCAAGCTTCGTCCCGGTCCCGCTGTAGGTCGTGGTATTGCCAGTCATCATCAGGATATCATAGGCGAATTCCTCGATACTCGCCCAGCGGTGCGGCGTGTGAAAGCTGGCACCGACTGCGGCGAAGCTGCGGCCGGCGACAGGAAACAGCGCCTGCGTCTTCGATGTCGCCGTGGTGATCGGCAGCACGATCCGGTCGGTCTTCGCCAACGCGCCCAACCTGGTCTCCGCAATGATTTCCAGCCCGTCGCGCGCGCCCTTCCAGACAAACGGCTGGTACATGAATACCACCGCCTCGCCCGGCGCGAGCGTGTCGGTGGTGGCGAGTTTGGTACCCGCCAGCATCTTGCCGTTGCAGAACTGTGCCGGGAAAATCTGGGCCAGCATGGTGACCTGCGGCGCCTGCTTCGCGGCCCGCGCCACATCGGCGGCCGCTAGCCAGCGCGAATCGCGGCGTTCCTGCTTGTCGAGCAGATTGAAACTGACACCGGTCAGCGTGACCGGACTATTGCCGGTGTTGACGACGGCAAAGCGCTGCAGCAGCATCGATTGCACGCCACGCTCGTCGCTCAGCGGCGCCGTGCGCATTTCATGCTCGCACAACCGGATTTCGACTGCGTGCGTCGGTGCGGCGGCGATCGCCAAGCTCGCGGCAAAGACAGTGGCAAAAAGGTTGCGGCCCATCGAGCTCTCCCCTGCTGATGACACAAAGTCTAGCAGCGCGCGCACTCGTTTCAATGGCCGTGCTGGCGTCACGCTAGCCCTTCCCCCGCAAAAACCCACGCCTCGGCCAAAGTCTCACCATATTGTCCTGCCAAAGCGCGCATCAGTCAGTCAGGAGCACCCCATGTCGAACCGCGCCGCGCTCTATGCGCGCATCATCGAGTTGATCGAACCGTTCAACCCGAAGAAGATCGCGCTGACCGAAGCCACCAGCTTTTCGGACGATATCGAGATGGATTCGCTGACGGTGATGGACCTCGTCGCAAATATGGAAGACGAATGGGACATTGTTATCCCGCTGAATTTGCTGCCTGAACTCGAAACCATCGGCCAGCTCACCGATGCCATTGCCAAGCTGGTCAAGGACTGAGCACAAGTGACGAAATCCGACCTTTTCGACAAGTTCAACCCGATCATCGCCGAGCGCCAGGCGCTACTCGACACCGGCGTCGCCGATCCATTCGCGATCGTCATGGACGCGGTGCGCTCGCCGACCGAAGCTATCATCAACGGCCGCGAGACGATCCTGCTCGGCACCTACAACTACATGGGCATGACGTTCGACAAGGACGTGATCGCCGCCGGCGTCGAGGCGCTGACCAAGTTCGGCGCCGGCACCACCGGCAGCCGCGTGCTCAACGGCACCTACGGCGCGCACCGCGACTGCGAGAACGCGCTCAAGGATTACTACGGCACCAGCCACGCGATGGTGTTTTCGACCGGCTACCAGGCCAACCTCGGCATGGTGTCGACGCTGGCCGGGCGCGGCGATTATGTCATCTTGGACGCCGACAGCCATGCGTCGATCTATGATGGCTGCGCGATGGGCAACGCCGATATCGTGCGCTTCCGCCACAACAGCGTCGAAGATCTCGACAAGCGCCTTGGCCGGCTGCCGCCCGAAGCCGGCAAGCTTGTCGTACTCGAAGGCGTCTATTCGATGCTCGGCGACATCGCGCCGCTCGCCGAACTGGTCGCGGTCGCCAAGAAACACGGCGCGATGGTGCTCGTCGACGAAGCCCATGCGATGGGGTTCTTCGGCAAACATGGCCGCGGCGTCACCGAAGCTGTCGGTGTCGAGGCCGATGTCGATTTCATCGTCGGCACCTTCTCCAAATCGGTCGGCACCGTCGGCGGCTTCTGCGTGTCAAACCACCCGAAGTTCGAAATCCTGCGCCTCGTCTGCCGCCCCTATACCTTCACCGCATCGCTGCCACCCGCGGTCATGGCGTGTGCCGCGACGTCGATCCGCAAGCTGATGAGCGACGGCCCGGCCAAGGCCGAGCGGCTGTGGAAAATCACCCGCACGCTCCACGCCGGGCTGATTGCCAAGGGCTTCAAGCTCGCCACCGACACGCCGCAAAGCGCCATCATTTCGGTGCTGATGCCCGATCAGGAAATGACTGTGCGAATGTGGCAGGCGCTGCTCGAACTCGGCGTCTACGTCAACATGTCGCGCCCGCCGGCAACGCCGATGGGCGTGTTCCTGCTGCGATGCTCTTTGTGCGCCGAGCACACCGACGCGCAGGCCGCCACCGTGCTGGAACGCTTCGAAGCCGCCGCCAAGGCTGTCGGGCTGCCGCTCGGCGCAGCCTGACCCCCGACACGGCACGGCTCCAGACATCGGCGATTAATGTCGGCTGTCGCTAGGGTGGTCGGGCGCTGACGCGGTCCGGTCACGCCCGTGCGAATCGTATCGGTCAGATGCGCCCGAAGCTTTGACGTAAAGGTCTCGCCCATGTCGCTGCTTGCTTTGGCCTCCGCCGCCGCAATTTTCAGCGGCTTCGGCTATTTCGGCGGGCCAACCATCGAGATGTACCCGGCAGCGTCCACGCACGCTACGGCTGCCGGCCATGCCGGCGTCGCCGCCGTGGTATTGTCGAGCGACATGGGCCTCAATGCCGGCATGGGCGGCGAACTCGCCAAGAGCCTCGCTGCCGACGGCATTCCCGTCGTCGGCTTCAACTCGCTCGCCTTCTTCAAAACCCGCCGCACGCCCACCGAAGTCGTCACCATGGTCGAAGCGGTCACCCGCAAGGCGCTGGCACTGCCCGGCATCAAGCGGGTCGTGCTGATCGGCCAATCGTTCGGCGCCGATGTGCTGCCGACCGGCCTCGATGGCCTGCCCGCGGCGCTGCGCCCGAACGTCATGCTGGTCGGGCTGATCGTGCCAAGCGAAACCATCACCTACAAGGCTTCGCCGGCGGAAATTTTCACCAGGAACGAACCGGCGTTCGATGCGGCGCCGGCGGCACGCGCGTTGAACTGGGTGCCGGTGCTGTGCATCAGCGGCGCACAGGAAGACCATAGCCTGTGCCCGGCACTGAACCAGCCCAACGTCCGGCGCATCGCCATGCCGGGCGGGCATTTGCTCGACCGCAACGCCGCGGCGGTGTACAAGCAGTTGATTGCAGCCATCGAAGCGGCGAATGCCAACGTCAAACCGTGACGCAGCACAGACCACCGGAACCCATCCATTGAACGCGCGAATATTACCAGTCGGTCACGGCCTGCGCCGCTACCGCAGCGCGCTGCTGCTGTTCGCGGTACTGGCGCTGGCGGCACTGGGCTTTTTCGCCATCCACCGGCTGCTGACCGAAGTCCATCCGGGCGACGTGCGCGCCGCCTTTGCTGCGATCCGGCCCACCCAGCTCGCCGCCGCGCTGGCGCTGACCGGGCTGAGCTACCTGACCCTGACGCTCTACGACGTCTTCGCGCTGCGCGTCATCGGCCGGCCGCTGCCGTGGCGGACGGCGGCACTGGCATCATTCGTCAGCTACACCGTCAGCCATAATTTCGGGCTCGGTCCGCTGACCGGTGGGTCGGCGCGCTACCGCATCTACAGCGGCGCCGGGCTGTCGGCGGCCGATATCGCGCGTATCATCGCCACCGCGACAATGACCTTCTGGGCCGGCGTCGGCGTGCTCGCGGGCATCGCGCTGCTCGTCCACCCCGGCGACATGACGATCGCCGGCTTCGCGCTGCCTGTCATTGCGCAGCGCCTTGCCGGCGGCGCGGCGCTGGTCGTGACAGCGGCATTGCTTTTCTACAGCCGCCGACCGGGCCGTGTCGTGCACCTCGGGCGCTGGTCACTGCCGCTACCGATCCTGCCGCACGCACTCGCGCTGCTGGGCGTCGCAGTGGTCGATCTCGCCGCCGCCAGCGCAGCGCTGTGGGTGCTGTTGCCCGACCCAGGTGCAGTGGCGTTTCCGGCGCTGTTCCTTGGCTATGCGCTGGCGCTTGTCGTCGCGCTCGCCAGCCATGTTCCCGGCGGGGTCGGCGTTTTTGAAGCGGTCATCCTCGCCGCCGTCCCCGATGTCGACAAATCGGGGTTGCTCGCAGCGCTGATCGCCTACCGCGCGATCTATTACCTGCTGCCGCTGTTCATTGCCGCGCTGCTGGTCGCGGTGCGTGAAGGCAGCCGTTGGCGGCTGCCGCTGACGCGCGCCATCGAAACCGCCGAATCGATTGCCGGCACGGTCACCCCCGTCCTGCTCGCCGCACTGGTCTTCGTTGGCGGCGCCATCCTGTTGGTGTCGGGCGCGCTACCGGCCGAAACCAGCCGGCTGCATTGGCTGCGCGCGGTGGTGCCGCTGCCGTTCGTCGAAGCCTCGCACATCGCCGCAAGTCTGGTCGGCACCGCGCTGCTGCTGCTCGCCCCGGCGCTATATCGCCGCCTCGATGCGGCGTTCATCCTGACCCGCGCGCTGCTCGTCGCCGGCATCATATTTTCGCTCGTCAAGGGCGTCGATTACGAGGAAGCGCTGCTGCTCGGGGTCATTGCGCTGTTATTGCATTGGACGCGCGGTGCCTTCTACCGGCGCACCACGCTGACCACCGCGATATTCTCGCCGGGCTGGCTGCTGGCGATCGGCGTCGTCATCGCGCTATCGCTGGCGATCGGGTTCTTCGCCTACAAGCATGTCGACTACGACAACGAACTCTGGTGGCAGATCGCCTGGGGCAGCGACGCCTCGCGCTTCCTGCGCGCCTCGTTTGCCATTGCGGTCTTCCTGTCCGCCATCGCGTTCGTCCGGTTGTTCCGCCCTGCCGTCGCCGCTGCGGAGGGCGAAGCCGCAACGCCGCCGCAGGTTGCCGCCATCCTCGCCGCCACCGATCAGACCTATGCGATGCTGGCCTTGACCGGCGACAAGCGCTTCCTGCTGTCGCCCGAAGGCGATGCCTTCATCATGTACCAGATCCAGGGCCAAAGCTGGATTGTCATGGGCGATCCCGTCGGCCCGCAGCCGCGCTGGGCCGACCTGCTCTGGCAACTACGCGAACGTGCCGATGCTGCGCAGGGCCGGCTACTGCTGTATCAGATCAGCCCCAAGGCATTGCCGCTGGCGATCGATCTCGGCCTGCAACTGGTCAAATACGGCGAGGAAGCCCGCGTCGATCTGCAAAGCTTCACGCTCGACGGCCCGAACGCGCGGCCGCTGCGCTATGCCGAACGCCGGGCAACGCGCGAAGGCGCCAGCTTCGACGTCGTCAGTGCGCACAATGTCGCCGCGCTGCTCCCCGAACTGCAGTCGGTCTCGGACGCCTGGCTGTTGGAAAAGCGTAGCACCGAAAAGGCCTTCAGTGTCGGCGCCTTCGATCCGGCCTATCTCGAAAACTTCGACGTCGCCGTCGTCCGGCAGGGCGGCAGGATCGTGGCGTTCGCCAATATCTGGACCACGAGCGGCCGGCAGGAACTGTCGCTCGACCTGATGCGGCACACGTCGGACATGCCCTATGGCACGATGGATTTCCTGTTCGTGCGGCTGATGCAATGGGGGCACGACAACGGCTTCGCGTGGTTCAACCTCGGTCTGGCGCCGCTGTCGGGCATCGAAGCGCGGCGGCTGGCGCCGCTGTGGGCGCGCGCCGGTGCCTTCCTCTACCGGCACGGCGAGGCGCTCTACGGCTTCGAAGGCCTGCGCGCCTACAAACAGAAATTCGCGCCGGTGTGGGCGCCCCGCTACATTGCCGGCCCCGACGGCGTCGGCATGGCACGCGCGCTGATCGACCTTCAGAACCTAGTCGGCAACCGCCGGCCCGCCGTGGTCAAACGGGCGCCGTCGACGCCCAAAGTCGTGCCCGTCGGCTTGTCGGTCAATACTGCCTGAACCGCCACGCGGCCTTGCCGCAGCGCTCCCGTACGTGCAACACTTCAACCACGCGCAACGCCGCGGGCAAAGAAGGGTGACTTGGGGAGCCGTACGCACACCAACGCGTCAGGCGCAGACGCCGGTTTGGATCCGGGCGCCGCAGCCGAACTGGCGCAAATTCTGACGCAGCTCGGGCCGGTCGCCGACCGACTCGGCTCGCGCGCCGTCATCGCGCAGTATGAAGCCGATATCGGTGATCCGGCACTTACCCGCCGGGGCACGTCAATTGCCGGCAGCACCGGGCCACTGCCGCGCTTTCTGCCGGTGCGCGACATCTTGCGCATCAACTTCAACATGCACGGGCTGGTACCCGCGGTTGCCGTGCCCAACCGCTTCGCGCGCAGTGTCCGCATGCCCACCGATGACAATCTGGCATCGACGGTGCCCTATGCGCCGACGTTGCGCGCCGCGCTGAATCTGGTGGCGCGTTACGGCGATGCAGCCGTGCCGTGGTACCGGCGCAGCGTCCGCCGCGCTGGCAACGCCTTGCACATCAGCTACGGTCCAATCGTGCCGCTGGGCCGCATCGAACCGCTCGCCACCGAAATCGCGCTGGCGACCATCCACCGCATCGTCGAAACTTTCGTCGGCGACCGCATTGCCAACGCCCGCATCCATTTCGCACGCGCTCCGGTGTCGGATCCGCTGGTCCTGGCCGGGCGCTTCAGCTGCCCGATCGAGGTCGGCGGCGATGACAATTTCATGGCGATTCCGGCGCCCTGGGGCGACATGCCAAGCCCCTACCATGACCCGCACGCCTGGGCCGAGGGCGAGGCGCGCTGCGACGCCGACATTCGCCTGCTGACGGCAGCGCCGCTGGTCAGCCGCGTCCGTGCCCATGTCGAGCCGGCGCTCGACGGGGGCCATGTCGCGTTGCTCGCCGAGACCGCACGGCATCTGGGCATTTCGGCGCGTTCGCTGGTGCGCGCGCTGGCGCACGCCGGCACGACGCACCACGCCATTGTCGATGACGCGCGCAAGGCCCGGGCGCTCGACCTGCTCGCCAAACCGCGGTTGCCGATGCCCGAAATTGCCGAGCAGCTGGGCTTTACCGACCAGAGCAATTTCGGCCGAAAGTGTCGCGCCTGGTTCGGCGACAGCCCCGGCCGGCTGCGCGAGCGACTGGTCGCCATGCAACCAACTGAGGCCCTCCACTCGCGGCTTGGCGCGAATTGACCAAAAATTGGCGCGCCGCGACCTAGGCTACAAACGACCGTAGCGCCATAATCCGCACATGGGCTCAGGGATACGTGCGATGGCATGGACTCAAGTGTTGCGACGCCGCTGCGGTCTGTTGCCGGCGCTGCTTCTCGTGGCCTGCAGCCAGCCCGCCCCGTCGAGTTCCGAAAAGCCCGCCGCAGCGCCAACGGCATTCGTCTGGCCTGCCACGCTCAGCCCGTTCGGTGACGGCTTCCCCAATGCCGGCGATCCGTGCCGGCGTCTCGGCGAGAGTCCGCTCACTGCCAGCTATCTCGATGACAGCGCAATTCTGGTCGGCTGCCCGGGCGCCGCGTTCGATGCCGCTGCGGCAAGCGTCATCAACGGCAAGGCGGGTCGGGTCGTCGGTGCCGCCGAAGGCGTCACGCTGATTTCCATCCCGCAGGGTGATGCCAACCAGGGCATGCCTGCCGCCGACGAAGCAACAGCGGCGTCCAAGAAATGAGTTTGAATGGCGACCTACGCCAATGAGTTGTCGGCAGCCTCAAAACTGCCTGCAAACGCGCTGCCGGTGACGGTCGAGCCCCCGACGCCGGCAGCGCGTAACGCCGCAAATTGTATATTGCGCGGCAGGGCGTCCCAGTTGACGATGACATACTGAAATCGCGATTCCAGCTGCTGAACCACAACCGGAGACTGTCATGATCAGAACCGTGCTCACTGCCTTCGCCGCCGCCGGACTGGTGCTCGCCGTGCCTGCCGCCGCACAACAGATCGTCCCCGTCACTTTCGCCAAAGGCAAGAGCGCCGCAACGCTGACCGGCAGCATCAAGGGCGATCAGGACCGCAGCTACACTATCGACGCGCGCGCCGGCCAGACGCTGACGGTGACGCTGAAAGCCACCAAGGGCTCGGTCGAAATGAACGTTTATGCGCCGGGCAATGACACGGCGATCTCGCTGGGTTCGACCGACCCGTACAAGTTCACCACGGTGCTGCCGACGACCGGCCGCTACAAGGTCCAGGTCTATCAGATGCGTGCCAGCGCACGCCGCGGTGAAACCGCCAGCTACACACTGACCATCGGCGTCACCGGCAGCGCTGCCAAGGCCTCGACCGATGCGCTGGTGCCCGGCACCAAATACAACGCCACCGCCGATATCAGCTGCACCACCTCGGTCGGCGGCAAGACCGGCGCGTGCAAGGCCGGCGTCATCCGCAAGGGCGGCGGCAACGCCACCGTCGAGCTCAACACCCCCGATGGCGGCCAGCGCAGCATCTATTTTACCGGCGGCAAGGCGAGCGGCAGCGACTCCGCAACGCCGATCAAGGCGACCAAGGCCGGCGACATCACCACCGTCCGCATCGGCACTGTCGAAGTCTATTACATCCCCGACGCGCTGGTCTTCGGCGGCTGATCAACCCGACGTCAACTTTCCCGAATTGGGGGCCATGGCCATGAAATCCCTTCTACTTGGCAGCGCGGCAGCTTTGCTTCTGGCCATGGCCCCCGCCCATGCGGCGACCACCGCCGCACCAAAGGCCGCCATCGGCGACTGGGGGCTCGATACCAAGGGACTGTCGAAAACCGTCAAACCCGGCGATGACTTCTACCGCTATGTCAACGCCGGGTGGCTGGCGACCGCCAAGATCCCGCAGGGGCTCGCCGCAATCGATGCCGCCACCGAAGTCTATCTGTCGACCGAACAGCGCGTCGGCGGCATCATCAAGCAATCGCGCGACGGCAATGCCGCGCCCGGCACCCCCGAGCAACAGATTGCCGATTTCTACCGGTCGCACGCCGACATGACGAAGCGCAACGCGCTCGGGCTGACGCCGATCGCCGGCGATCTGGCAACCATCACCGCCGCCAAGGACCATGCCGCATTGGCCCGCGTCATGGCCTTGCCGTGGATGGATGGCATGATTGGCGGCGGCGTCATCACCAATTCGAACGATCCGCGCCACCAGATCGCCGGGGTCGCCGCCGGCGGCCTGACGATGCCCTCGCGCGACTATTATCTAACGCAAACCGAGCCCTATATCGGCTACCGCAAGGCGTTGCAGGACTATATCGCTTCGAGCTTCCGGCGTGCCGGCATTGCCGAAGCCGATGCCCGCGCCGCCAGCGTGCTGGCGCTTGAAACCGAAATCGCCAAACGGCAGTGGAGCACCAGCGAGCGCCGCGATGTCGTGCGCATGAACCATGTGATGACACCCACCGAGCTCAAGTCCTATGCGCCGGGCTTCCCGTGGGACGTATTCCTGACCGCGATGCAGCTCGACAAGCAACCGCAGATCAAGGTGCTCACCGACACCTCGGTGCGCGACACCGCCAAGCTGTTTGCCGACACCTCTGTCGCCGATCTCCAGTCCTATATGCTGTTCCGCGCGCTCGACGGCTGGGCGCCGTCGCTGTCGGAGCCGTGGGTGCAGGCGCATTTCGACTTCCACAGCAAGACGCTGTCCGACGTACCGGCGCGCCGCGCCCGCGAACTCGAAGACGTAGCCGCGGTCAACGCCGCCTTTGGCGAAGAGCTCGGCCGCATCTATGTCCGCGAGTTCTTCGGCGCGGCCGACCGCGCACAAGTCGATGAAATGGTCGGCTATCTGCGCGCCACCTACCGCGACCGCATCACCAAGAACCCGTGGATGGATGCGCCGACGCGCGCCGAGGCCGTCGCCAAGCTCGACAAGATCGTCAGCCACATCGGCTATCCCGACCGCTGGCACGACCGCTCGAGCGTGCGCATCAGCCCCGACGATCTGGTCGGCAACGAGCGCCGCATGATGGACTGGGCGCGCGCCGACAGCCTGCAGCGTCTCGCCGACGGCACGCGTGACTGGGAATTCCCGTACAGCCCGCAGGAAATCAACGCAGGCTATGCCCAGTCGCTCAATTCGATCACCTTCCCGGCCGGCATCCTGCAGGCGCCATTCTTCGATGCCAATGCCGATCCGGCGGTCAATTTCGGCGCGATTGCTGCGGTCATCGGCCATGAAATCGGCCATGCGTTCGACGATCAGGGCAGCCGCTCCGACGGCGACGGCAAGATCCGCAACTGGTGGACCCCCGCCGCCCGCGCCGAATTCGAAAAGCGCACCGCCGGGCTGGCCGCGCAGTTCGACCAGTTCGAGCCGGTTCCCGGCGTCCACATCAACGGCAAACAGAACCTTGGCGAAAACATCGGCGATCTCGGTGGGCTCAGCGTCGCCTATGCCGCCTACAGCCAATATGTCACCGACAAGCAGGGCGGCAAGGCGCCCGTCATCGACGGCTTTACTGGCGACCAACGCTTCTTCATGTCGTGGGCGCAGCTGTGGCGCAACATCACCGCCGAAGCCGAGGAACGCCGCCGCACGCTGTCGGACAACCACAGCGCCGGCGAGTTCCGCGTCAACGGCATCGTTCGCAATGTCGATGCCTGGTACGACGCCTTCAAGGTCAAGCCGGGCGACAAGCTCTACCTGCCGCCCGACCAGCGCGTGAAAATCTGGTAGCCCCAGCTAGGCGGGATCATACCAGATCGGCGACGTCAGCGCGCGTTCCTGCTGGATCATCGTCACCTCGGGCGACATTTTCGCCTTGAAGCGCACCACGTCATAGGCGGTCCAGCGCGGCGTCGGTATTTCGAGCACGCGGACGTAATAGAACGCCTTGAGCTTCGGATCGAACGCCGGGTCGGTCCAGCGCGCCACCAGTTCCGCCGCACCGATGCTGTTGGCATAGGTCGCGGTCTTCAGGTCGACGGTGTTGCCGACCGGCGGCAGCTTGCCGTTCGGTCCCGGCTTGCGGTCACCGGCCCATTTGACGTCATAGACCTGTTCGTGGGTCTTGCCGTCGGCACCGAGCCAACCCTTGACCACCTGGACGCGGTCGAGATTGGCGCCATCGGGGTCCTTCATCGCCGCAATCAGGAAGCTCGGCGCGGCACCCGCCGGTGCCGGCTTCAAATCGCCGCCCATCGGCACGCCCTTGGTGTAGCCGGCCTTGACCAGCCCGGCGCCCGCATCGGCATCAGCGAAATCATAACCGCCGAAGAAGCGCACCGTCATGCGCGGGCCGGTTGTCGCAAAGGTCTCCTTGCGCGCCATCGCGTCCCACAGCGCCGCACGCGTGTTGGCGGTCGCCCAGACGCCGGTATAGCCCGCCGCCGCCTGCTCCCAGCCGCGGTAAGGCCGCGTCACCACGCGGTTCCAGCGGTCGGGCCCGGGCTCGACGGTCTTGAACTTGCCCCAGAAGTTATTGTCGTCGGCGGTCGCCAGCCCGGTATGCGTGTCGGTCGCGCCATTGGCGCCATATTTGAACGGATTGGCGCCGAGGCTGCTTTCAAGCCGCATGCCGCTCTTCAGACCTTCGCGCCAATATTCGGTGCGGATCATGCCGGGCTTCTTGGGCACGCCGTTGAGGTTGACCTTGTCCCACAGGTCCCAGGCGGCGAATTCGTCGTTGGGGCTGAGGCTCGGGTGGCTTTCGCTCTGGCCCTTGATCTGGGTGACTTCCATCAGCGGCTCCCACTTCTGCCGCGCCTCGGCATAGGCCTTGGTCATCGGGCCGCCGGTGAAGGTGGTTTCCTCATACATCCGGCCGTTCGACAGATTGCCGTTGTGCGGGATGGCGATGACCTTGCCGCCGGTCTTGCCCTCGTACTTCGCCATCCATTCCCACAGCTTTTCGGGATCCTGCGTCTGGAAGGTGGTCAGCGGCAGCATTTGCCCTGCGTAGGTGGCGTCATCGCGGTAGATGATGTTGCGGTGCAGATTGTCGCCGCCGCCGGCGTTGACCGTCCATTCATAGCCGATCAGCGCGGTGAACTTGCCGGGGTCATTGTATTTGTCGGCAATAGCGATGGTCTTGTTCCAGGCCGAGACCATCCACTCGGGGTCCATCACCTGCTTGGGCAGCTTGCCGGTCGATTGCAGGTTGATGAGCTCAAGCACGACCTTGCTCGCCTGCGCTTCGTCACCACTCTTCATCGCCTCGTACATGCGCTTGAGGAACGGGTCGGAAATCATCTTGGGATTGCCGGCGGCGATCTCGTTGATCGTACCCATGCCGTCGGAATGGTCGGTGATCACCATCCAGTCGAGCGGCCGCGCCAGCTTGGCGTCCTGCCCGGTGTTCGACTTGACGGTGTCGCCGCGCGCGAAGCGAAACGCGTCTTCGGGCGAGGTGACCGCGCCGTCCATGCCGGCATCCGCCGACCAGCCGGTGTGGACATGCGTGTCGCCGAAATAGGCATGTTCGGGATAGGCGGCTGCGGTCGCCGTCGCGCTACTGGTGGTCGCCGTGGCGGTCGACGTCGTCGCCTCGCCCGGCTTCTTGTCGCAGCCGGCGAGCGCCACCAGGCTGGCACCGGCCAGAATTGCACCCACGAATTTGATTGTCATTGTCCTACCCCATGGCTCCGTCACGGGGGCAGAATAACATTGACCGGCAGCGCAGATTGTCAAATATCTTACAAACCAGAAACGGCGTAGAACGCTGCACATGAAGATTTCGGCGGCTGATATTGCCGAAGCGTCGGCGGTGCTGCGAGCGGGCGGCTGGCTGAGTCGCACGCCGGCGGCGTTTCAGGATGCGATCCTCGAACGCAGTATCTGGCACCATATCGAGGCCGGCGCGGCACTGACGCATGGCGGTGACCGCGAAGGCGGCATGTACGGCATCGGCCAGGGCAGCGTCGACGTCACGCCGGCGACCGGCCCGGCCGATCTGCCGGTCGTGCATATCGGACGCGCGCCCTATTGGTTCGGAATCCTGCCGGTGGTTTCACATGCGCCGCGCGCGGTCAGCATCGCCACGCGCAGCGATTGTCTGGCAGCGGTCGTGCCGCAGCCGGCGCTCGATGCGTTGCTGGCGGCGCATCCCGAATGGTGGCAGCTGCTGGCGATGCAGGCGCTCGAACATTTCAGCCTCGCGGCGCAAACGACCAGCGATTTGCTGATCCCCGATACCCGGCGACGCTGCATTGCCGTGCTGCTGCGCGAAACCGGGCACCGCGTCGGCGATGTGCCGCGGCCGCAAATCGACATAGGTCAGGACGAGCTTGCCGCGATGGCCAACATGTCGCGCCAGACCGCGAGTACCGTGCTGCGCGGCCTTGCCGCCCATGGGTTGATCGAAATCGGCTACCGGACGCTGACCGTGCGCGACGCGCCGCAGCTTCAGGCGCTGCTGGATGGCTAAACCGTTTGACAATAATCCATGCTTTGCGCGCCCTCGCCTGCTAGGCTAGGCAGGCCGCACACCGCCGCAGGAACATCGCTTGCCCCTTCTCACCCGTGTTGACCGATATCTGGCGCGGCTGATCGCGTTGCCGCTGCTGTCGACGTTGACGATCGCGGCGATGCTGCTGTTGCTCGACCGGATGCTGCGACTGTTCGACTTCGTGATGAACGAAGGCGGCCCGGTCAGCGTCGTGTGGCGGATGCTCGGCAATCTGCTGCCCGAGTATCTGTCGCTGGGCATCCCGATCGGCGTCATGCTGGGCATCTTGCTGGCGTTTCGCGGGCTGGCGGCCTCGAGCGAACTCGACGCGCTGCGCGCGGTGGGTATTTCGTACAACCGCCTGCTGCGCGTGCCGATGCTGTTCGCGCTGCTGTTCGCCGTCATCAATTTCGGCATTGTCGGGTTCCTGCAGCCGACATCGCGCTACGCCTATGAAGGGCTGCGCTTCGAACTGCGCTCGGGCGCGCTCGGGGCGTCGATCAAAGTCGGCGAGTTCGCCAAGCTCGGCAAGGGCATCACGCTGCGCGTCGAGGAAAGCTTCAACCACGGCGCCGACTTGCGCGGGCTGTTCGTCCGCGCCGTCGGCAAGGACGGACAGACCGTGGCGGTCACCGCCGACAGCGGCATGTTCCTGTCGACCGACGACCCCGATGTCATCCTGCTACGCCTCAAACACGGCACGCTGGTCCACAACGTCAACCCGACCGCCGTGCCGCGGGTATTGTCGTTCGACCAGCATGACCTGCCGGTCAATCTGCCGCGCATGGGGGTGTTCCGCACCCGCGGCGACAAGCGGCTCGAAATGACCTTGCCCGAACTGGTGCGCGTCAGCCGCGCCGCCGACACGCCGTCGCTTGACCGCTACGCCGCCAAGGCGACGCTGCACCGGCGCATCGTGCAGTGCGTGGTGATGTTCATCCTGCCGTTCCTCGCGGTGGCGCTGGCGGTGCCGCCCAAGCGCTCGACATCGGCGCTCGGGGTATTTCTGAGCATCATCATCTTGGTGACCTATCATAAGATGTCCGAATATGGCGAACGCATGGGCGCCATCGGCCGCGTCGATCCGGTGCTGGCGCAGTGGATACCCTTCACCGGCTTCGTCATGCTGTCGATGTGGATGTACTACATCATCGCCTACAAGCCCGGCGGCCAGCCGATTGCATGGCTCGACAAGGGCTTCGCCAAGCTTTCGGGGCTGTTTGTCAAGCTGGTGCGCCGCGCGCAGCCATGGCGTGACGATGTGCGGACGGCGGGTTAAAGTGGCGGGGGGTTGACCATGGCCGGCAGAATTTTCCCGTCGCGCACCATCGCCGCCTATACCGCCAAGATGTTCCTGGTGCGGACGTTTGCTTTCCTCGCCGCGCTGGTGGTCATCCTGCAGACGCTCGACCTGCTCGGCGAATCGTCGAACATCTTGGCGGCGGGCAATTCGGAGGCGCAGCTTTGGTACTATGTGTCGCTGCGCGCGCCGCAGATTGCCGCGCTGTTCCTGCCGTTTTCGGTGCTGCTTGGCACGTTGGTCACGCTCGCCACGCTCAACCAGAATAGCGAGGTGGTGATCTTCAAATCCGCCGGCATTTCGGCGCACCAGATTCTGGCGCCGCTGATTTTTGCCGCGCTCGGCATTGCGGTGCTCAACTTCGCCTTCAACGAAACCGTGCTGGTCAGGGCCAATGCGACGCTCGATGTGTGGAAGGGCAGCGATTACAAAAAGCTGCCGTCCGGCCCCAAGACCGTCACCAACAGCTGGGTGCGCGGCGGCGATGACCTTTTCAACGCAGAAACCGTGACCGGTACCGGTGCGGCGACACAACTCCGAAACGTCACCATCTATGACCGGTCGGGCAACCGGCTGCAGCGCGTTATCCGCGCGACCGCGGCACGGCCGGTCAGCGGCGGCTGGCGACTGACCGGCGTGCGCGCCTTCGATGTCAACCGCGGTGTCGAAACCGCCAGCGAAGTGCTCGACATCAAAAGCACGGTCATCCCGGCGCAATTCACTACCGTGTCGGTCAACGCCGACTTCGTGCCGTTCTGGAAGCTGCTCGGCGACATTCGCGAACAGCGCGACGCCGGCAAGTCCGTCGACCAGCTGATCGCCAAGGCCAACCACAAGATTTCGGGACCGCTGTCGGCGGTGCTGATGCCGCTGCTTGGCGCCGTCGCCGCCTTCGGGCTGGCGCGGTCGGGGCATTTGTTCTTCCGCGCCGTCATCGGGCTGGCGCTGGGCTTCACCTTCTTCGTCGCCGACAACTTCCTGATGGCGATGGGCAGCTTCGGCAACATCCCGCCGCTGCTCGCCGCCTGGGCGCCGTTCCTGCTGTTCTTCCTGATCGGCGAGGCCGTGCTTTTCCGCACCGAGGAATAGGCACGCCGTCCAAAATCCGCCGCATTGGCGCGCTATCAACATCAGCCTAAGGCGATGTGCGCCACAAAGGAGAAGTTACGGTGAAGGCTGGAGTTTTGCCAAAGCCCGGTATCTGGAATCGCTCACACTTCCTCGACAAGATGAGCCTGCGCGAGCTGGTCGTTGCCTATTTCCAATACTACGCCATTCAGGCTTATCTGGTGCTGACCGCCGTGTGCGCGTACATCGCCTGGGCCAACCCGACGACGCTGGTGCGCGGCTTTGTCGCAGCCGCGTTTGCGGTCGTCGTCTATCCGTTCGCCTGGTACGTGCTGCACCGCTGGGTCCTGCACGGCCGCTGGATGTGGCGTTACCCGCTGCTGTCGCCGGCGTGGAAGCGCATCCACTATGACCATCATCAGGATCCGAACCACCTCGAAGTGCTGTTCGGCGCGCTCTACACGACGCTGCCGACGATCGTCATCGCCACGGCACCCGTCGGCTACCTGATCGGTGGAATCGGCGGCGCGGCGATTGCCACGGCGGCCGGCCTGCTGGCGACGTGCTTCTACGAATTCTGCCACTGCATCGAACACCTCAACATCAAGCCCAAGGCGAAGTGGCTGGCGGAGATGAAGATGCGTCACATGGCGCACCATTTCCACGATGAAGACGGCAATTTCGGCATCACCAACTTCGTGCCCGACCGGCTGTTCGGCACGCTGTACGACCGCGCCGACCGCAAGGCAAAAAGCCCGACGGTGTTCAACCTCGGCTATACCGAGGAAGTCGCCAAGGTTTACCCATGGGTCGCGAAGCTGTCGGGCGGCGTCATCCAGAACAGCCACCCGCGCCAGCGCGCGCAGGCGGCCGCCAACGCCGACACCGAACGCGCCGCGTGACCGATCCCAAGGCTGCCTCCGGGCTGGTGATCCGTGAAGTCACCAGCCCCGCCGACCGCAAGGCGTTCATCGATCTGGTCTACACGCTGTACGCCAATGACCCGAACTTCGTGCCGCCGCTCAAGTCGGACATCGCGGCGCTGATCGGCGACATCCGCAGCAATCCATGGTTCGAACACGGCCGTGCCAAGTTCTGGCTGGCATGGCGCGGCGGTGAAGCCGTCGGCCGCATCTCGGCGCAGGTCGACACGCTGGTGCTCGAACACATCGACCCGGCGCTCGGCCATTTCGGCATGTTCGAATGCATCGATGACGCCGCTGTCGCCAAGGCGTTGATCGACACCGCCGAAGCCTGGTTGCGGTCCGAAGGCATGCAGCGCGCGCAAGGTCCGTACAGCATCTCGATCTGGGACGAACCCGGCCTGCTGGTCGATGGCTTCGATAAGCCGCCGACGGTGATGATGGGCCACCACCTGCCCTATTACAAAACGCTGATCGAAGGCTGCGGCTATGTCGGGGTCAAGGACCTCTACACCTATGAGCTCGACGTCACGCGCAGCTTCCCCGACATCGTCCAGCGCATCGTGTCGTCGGGCGAAAAGAACAAGCGCATCAGCGTCCGCAAGGTCGACAAGTCGCGCTTTGCCGAAGAAGCCGCGCTGATCCTCGACATTCTCAACGACGCCTGGACGGGGAACTGGGGCTTCGTACCGCTGACCCCGCTCGAAGTCGCGCATGTCGGCAAAAAGCTCAAGCCGCTGGTCTATGAAGACCTCATCCGCATCGCCAGCTACGACGGCGTGCCGGTGGCGTTCATGATCGCGCTGCCCGACCTCAACGAATTCACCCGCGACCTCGGCGGCAGCCTGTTCCCGTTCGGCTGGGCAAAGCTGCTATGGCGGCTGCACAATCCCAAGACACGGCGGCTGCGCGTGCCACTGATGGGGGTACGCAAATCGCTGCAGGGCTCGCGCACCGCATCGATGCTGGCGTTCATGCTGATCGAATATATCCGGCGCTCGGGCACCGAAACCTATGACGGCAAGGTCGGCGAAATCGGCTGGATCCTCGATGACAATGGCCCGATGCAGTCGATCGCCCACGCCATCGACAGCCATATCACCAAGACCTACCGGATTTTCGAACGCACGATCGCGTAAAAGAGCCTCCGGCGGGCAGGGGCTAGCCCCTGCCCGCCGGAGGCCCTGTTCAACATCCCCCTGATTTCTGGCATGCTGCCGCCCGCTACGGGGGGAGAATGTGATGTCGCTATCGGATCTGGTGTCGATTGGCAGCCTGCTCAGCAGCCTCGCCGTGCTCGTTTCGCTGATCTACCTCAACCGGCAAGTCCGCCAGACCGATCGCAATCAGCAGGCCGCCATTCGACACGGCCGCTCGACCCGCCTCGTGGAAATCCTGCTCGCCGCCACCGATGCTTCGCTAGCCGATGCGCTCGCCAAGGGTCTCGCCGGCGCCGAAGACATCAGCGATACCGAAGTCAACCAGTTCATCTATTACATGAACGCGTTCTTCAATGACGCCGAAGACGCTTATTATCAGCACGAAAGCGGTCTGCTCAACGCCGAAGCCTTTGCGTCGTTTACCGCGAGCTGGCGAATGGCGCTGTCGACTCCGGGCTGGCGCGTCGCCTGGAAGCAGCGCCGTGCGCTCTACCACGGATCGTTCGGCAAGTTCATGGACCGGATCGTCGCCGAAACGCCGGTGCGCGCGGTATCCAGCACGGTCGCGCAGTGGAAGGCCGACGTCGCGGCCGAAAAAGGTCGCGTTGAAACGACAGGAAGAGCCTCCGGCGGGCAAGCCTGAGCCCTGCACCCGATTATTGGGTGCAGGGGCTAGCCCCTGCCCGCCGGAGGCCCTTTCTTAAGCCGCCCTCAAATCCACCCAAGCCGGCGCATGGTCCGACGCGCGCTCGGCGCCGCGCACCTTGTGGTCGACACCGGCGTCGGTGATCCGGTCGGCGGCACGCGGTGACAGCAGCAGATGGTCGATGCGCAGCCCGTGGTTGCGTGCCCAGGCGCCCGCCTGATAGTCCCAGAAGGTATAGACCGGCCCGGTCGGCGTGCGGGCGCGGATGGCGTCCGTCCAGCCGGCGTAGAGAAGCCGGCGATACGCGGCACGCGACTCCGGCTGCATCAGTGCGTCATCGGCCATCGCGGCAGGGCTGAACACATCGGCATCGGTCGGAATGACGTTATAGTCGCCGGCCAGCACCACCGGCAGTTCGGTGGCAAACAGCGCGGCGGCGTGGCGCTCGAGTCGCGCCAGCCATGCCAGCTTGTAATCGAACTTCGGGCCGGGCTGCGGGTTGCCGTTGGGCAGGTAGATCGACGCGACGCGCACGCCGCCGACATCGGCCTCAAGGTAGCGCGACTGTTCGTCGGCGTCGTCGCCGGGCAGTCCGCGCTGCGTTTCGGTCGCGGGTTCCTTCGACAGGATGGCGACGCCGTTGAAGCCCTTCTGCCCGTGGACGAGGCAGTGATACCCCGCTTCGCGCAGCGCCTCGACCGGGAAATTCTCGCTGACGGTCTTGATTTCCTGCAGACAGGCGACGTCGGGCTGCGTCGTCGCCAGCCATTCGAGCAAGCGCGGAAGGCGGGCGGCGGTACCGTTGATGTTGAAGGTCGCGATGCGCATGGCGTCTGTTTAGCAGTGCCGGCGCGCGGCTCCTAGGGCCGTAAAGCCTAAACCGAAAAGCTGCTGCCGCAGCCGCAGCCCGACTGGGCGTTGGGGTTCTTCACCTGGAAGCTGGCGGCGCCGATGGTTTCGACATAGTCGACTTGCGCGCCCTCCAGAAACGGCAGGCTGATGGCATCGACGAGCATCGTCACGCCATCGGTTTCAACCACCAGATCATCGGGCGCGGCATCGGTTTCAAGGCCGAAGCGGTACTGGAAGCCGGCGCAACCCCCGCCATCGACAGCGAGCCGCAGCTTGAGCCCCGGCTTGCCCTGCCGCGCGGCGATGGCAGCGACGCGGGCGGCGGCGGCGGGCATGAGTTGGGGTGCGTTCATGCCCTCAACATAGGCATGATGCGACGTGGTTGCAATTGGCTAGGATGCGCTGCCGCGGGCTGGGCTTAGCGGCCGCCGATACCTGCGGTGAAGCTTTGGCCGGTGAAGCTGCTGGCAGCGACGGCGGTGCCCGATTCGGTTGCGCCCTGCACGGCGCGGCTTTGCGCGGCGAGCACATAGCTGCTGGCGGCGAGATAGGGGCGCGGATTGACCGCGCGGCCATCGATGCGGACTTCATAGTGCAGATGCGTGCCGGTCGAGCGGCCGGTCGAGCCCATGCGGCCGATCAGCTGGCCCTGCTTGACGGTCTCGCCGGGCTGCACGAGGATCGCCGACAGATGGCCGTAGCGCGTCGCCATGCCGCGACCGTGTTCGAGTTCGATGAGGTTGCCGTAGCCGCCGCTGCGACCGGCAACGCCGACGACACCCGCAGCCGCCGCATAAATCGGCTCGCCTTGGCTGCCGGCCATGTCGAGCCCGGCGTGCATCGCGGCACCGCCATTGAACGGGTCGTAGCGATAACCGAAGCCCGAGGTCAGCGAATAATTGGCGACCGGCGCGAAAGCCGGAATCGACACCAGCGCGGCTTCGAGCGTGGTGAGCTTTTTCCAGCTGAGATAGAGATCCTTGAAGCGCGGCTCGGCGCCGGTCAGTTCTTCGCTGTTTGCCGGGATGTAGGGGCCACCCATGCCAGTCGCCGACTGCGCGATCAGCCGGTCGGGATCGAGCCCGAGGCGGCGCACCAGCGTCTGGGTTTCCTTGAGGCGGGCCTGCGCGGCGTTGGTCGCGGTATCGACAAACGCCAGCTGCTGCGATTCAAGTTTACGGAACGGTTCGAGCACGGCGGCTTCGGCGAGCGCCGGATTGATCTGGGCGTTCTTGCCGCGCTTGCCCTTGACCGGCAGCAGCTCGGCGGCGGTGACGAGCGCATCACCACCGGCATCGGCGCGCGGCAGCATCGCTGCCAGCTGGGCGAGGTCGCGCTTGCCCGTGAGCAGCGTGGCGAGGAATTGCTGGCGGGCTTCGATCTTGGCGGCGGTGGTGGCGACGTTGCCCTTGAGCGCGTTGACGTCGGACTTCATCACCGAAACCTGGGTCGACAGCGCCGCGAGTTCGGCCTGTTTGGCGGCAAGCTGTGCATCGGTGACGCTGTTGCCAGCGACCATGTTGGCGGTTGCGACACCGAGCCAACCCAACACCAGAGCAGTTCCACCAATTGCCATAAGCTGTTCGCGTGTCCCTATCGTGATGACGTGCACCCGGTCGGCGCGGTGCCAGGTGAAGACGTGTTCCGGAAGCGCTCGCGTCAGACGCGTCGCAAACCTTTGCCAGGCAGCGTCGATCCGAATCACGTTGTGCAACCCCCTGTAGTCTTCACTTTCCGGTCCGCAGCCGCTGCTGCCGACCGGGCGCCGAATCAACCTTCAGCCTTCCTGATCCTGCCGGGAACTTGGCGAACCGCGGTCCCGACGAGCCTGTTGAAGCATCACGCCGCCGGGGGCACAACCGGCAGATAGAAGCCGGGGGGCAAACCGGCCTGTTCGCGCGCCGAGTCGTTGAACGGGGGCTTAACGGCCCCGCTGAAATGGCGCGAAACCGCGTTTTTGAACGTTTCCTGCGGGGCCAGATTCGATTCGGCACAGCAAAAATGAAACCATTTCGACCCCGCCGCGACATGGCCGATTTCGTCGGCATAGATGCGCTGCAGGATGGCAGCGCTGTCATGGTCGCCGCCGCGTTCGAGCCGCGCGATCATTTCCGGCGTCACATCGAGCCCGCGCGCCTCCAGCACCAGCGGCACCACCGCCAGCCGCGCCAGCAGGTCATGCGCCGTCGCCATTGACGAGCGCCATAGCCCGTCATGCGCCGGCAGCGCGCCGTAGTGGCTGCCAATCACCTCGAGCCGGTCGGCGAGCAGCGTAAAATGTTCGGCCTCCTCGCCGCCGATGCGCACCCAGTCATCGACAAACGCCCGCGGCATGGCGGTGCCGAAGCGCGCGACGATGTCGAACGCCAGGTCGATCGCGTTGAGTTCGATATGCGCCACCGCATGCAGCAACGCCTGCCGTGACGCCAGATTGCCCGCCTTGCCGCGCTTGGGCATGTGCGACGGGTCGCGCAGTTCAGGGTGCAATGGCCGCGCCGGACGGTCGGGCACAGGCACCCAGCCCTCCGCCAGCTTGCCGGCGCGCCAGTCCGCGGCAGCCTGCAACGCGGCGGCGGCCTTGGCGCGCGCGTCGCCGGTCAGCAGCACGCCGACCGCCGCTTGCCCGAGTGTCGTCACTTACGCGAGCGCTTGTGCGGCCTTGAGCACCGCTTCGGCATGGCCCGCGACCTTCACCTTGTGCCAGGCCTGCGCGATCTTGCCGTCGCGGCCGATCAGGAAGGTGGCGCGTTCGATGCCCATGTACTTGCGCCCGTACAGGCTCTTTTCGACCCAGACACCATAGGCTTCGAGCGCCTTGCCCTCGGGGTCCGAACCGAGCGCCACGCCCAATGCGTGCTTGGCGCGGAACTTGGCATGCGCGGCGATGCTGTCCTTCGATACGCCGATGACCAAGGTGTCGGCGGCGGCGAAGTCGGCGGCGAGCGCGGTGAACGCCTTGGCTTCGGTGGTGCAGCCCGACGTGTCGTCCTTCGGGTAGAAATACAGCACCAGCTTGCGGCCCTTGGCGCTGGCGAGCGTCAGGTCGCCGTCGGCGTCGGTGGGCAGGTGGAAGTCGGGGGCGGCAGTGCCGGGGGCGAGGGTCATGCGAGGCTCCTGTAATTTTCAGGCCATTGCCTAGCATCACCGCCGCTTGTCGAACAGCACCTCCCAGGCGCCGATGATGCTGCTTCTTGCAGCAGCGACCGCAGCCTCGAGCGCCGCAAAGTCCGCCTGCCCCGTCGCCTGCGCCAATAGCGCGGTGACGCCCGCCGGTGCGGCGGCGACGCGCGTTGCCGCCGCACCGGCGTCGGGCAGCACCAGCCGCAGCATGATCAGCAGCCGCGTCAGCAGGTCGTGCGCGTCGAGCAACGTAGGGTCGAGCGTGCCACGCGCCACTAGCTCGGCAATCGCGGCGCGCAGGTCGGGGGTCTGCGCCATACGGTCGCGCAGCTGCAGGAAGTGCGTGATGAACTCCAGATCGACCAGCCCGCCCTTGCCGAGCTTGACGTCCCAGAAGCCGTGGCCGGGTTTCGCTGCATCGATATCGCCGCGCATCGCCAGCACGTCGGTGCGCAGCATGTCGCCGTCGCGCGGCGCCTGCAAAATCTCTGCAATCACCGCCTGCGCCGGCCCGGCATCGCCCAGCACGATGCGCGCGCGCGTCAGCGCCAGATGCTCCCACGTCCACGCCGCCTCGCGCTGGTAGCGCGCAAAACTGTCGAGGCTGACCGCGAGCAGCCCCTGCGACCCCGAAGGGCGCAGTCGCGTATCGACTTCATACAGCGCGCCTGCCGCGGTCGGCACCGACAGTGCCGCGGTCAGCCGCGTCGCCAGCCGGTTGAAATAGCTCGTCGCCGCCAGCGGCTTGGCGCCGTCGGACATCGACTCATGACTGCCGCCGAACAGGAAAATCAGATCGAGGTCGGAGGCATGCGTCAGTGCCCGCCCACCGTAGCGCCCCATCGCCAGCACGATCAGCCCGGCGCCGGCGATACGCCCGTGCGTCGCGGCAAACTCGGCCTCGACGGCATCGCCGAGCACCTGCAGTGCCGCATCCGCCAAGTCGCTGAGCCCGGTCGCGGCCACCAGCGGATCGACGCGCGCTTCGATGAGCTGCGCACCGACCTGGAAACGATGCTCGCCGGTCCAGTTACGAACACGGTCGAGCGTCACCTCGAGATGTTTCGAACCGCGCACAAAGCTGCGCAAATTGGCGAGCAGCGCCGCACCGTCGGGCAAAGGCGCAAACGCTTCCGGCCCAAGCAGCACGTCGAGCAACGCCGGATCGCGCGCCAGTGCATTCGCCAGCACCGGCGTCACCCCGAGCAGCCGGCCGAGCAGCGGCATCAGCTTGGGATTGGCGCTCAACAACGCGAAAAACTGCAACCCCGCCGGTAGTTGCTCGAGGAAACTGTCGAAGCGCGCCGCCGCCTGCGCTGGGTCACCTGCCGCCGCCAGCGTCGCCAGCAGTTCGGGCAGGATTTCCTCGAACTCGTGGCGGCTCGCCTCGGCGCGCAGCGCGCGGTACTTTCCCTGCCGCCAGCGCTCGATCAGCGGCACGAACGCTGCCGGCTTGAGCCCCGCATCGGTGAGCCAGCGCCGCAGCGCCTTGGCCTCGGTCGGCACCTCGACGCCGCCGGCCTGCGCGATCAGCAAATCATACGCCGCCGCCACACCCGCCGTCTCGTCCTTCAACCGGCGTTCGAGTCCGCGCCAGTCGCCAAAGCCGCACAGCTGCGCCACCGCCTCGCGCTGCGCGGCATTGGTTGGCACCGCATGCGTCTGTTCGTCGGCGCGCATCTGCAGCCGGTGTTCGATGGTGCGCAGGAAGCGATAGGCGTGCGCCAGTTGTGTTGCCGTCACCGCGTCGATGCGCCCGGCGTCGGCCAGCGCCCGCAAGGCCTCCAAGGTCGGTGCCACGCGCAATCGCGCATCGCGGCCACCCCAGATCATCTGGTGGATCTGCGCGAAGAATTCGACTTCGCGGATGCCGCCACGCCCGCGCTTCAAGTCGAAGCCCGGCCCGACCGCCTGCCCTGCGTCATAATGGTCGCGGATGCGCAAGCTGACTGACTGGATATCGCGGATCGCGGTATAGTCGAGGCTGCGGCGCCACAGGAACGGCGCGATAGTGTCGAGGAATTCGTGCCCGCGCTGCATGTCACCGGCGCAGACACGGCAGCGGATGAACGCCACGCGCTCCCAGGTCAGCGCCTCCGACTGATAGTAATGCTCGGCCGCCGCAAAGGTCAACGCGATCGGCGTCGCTTCGGGTGACGGCCGCAGCCGCAGGTCGGTGCGGAAGACATAGCCACTGGCTGTCGGCGCATCCATGATCTGGACGATGCGCCGGCCGATGCGCACCGCTGCCTCGGCATGGTCCTCGCGCGGCCGCACCGGAATGACGTCGGGGTCATACAAAAAGATCAGGTCGACATCGCTTGAATAGTTGAGCTCATAACTGCCGAGTTTGCCCAGCCCGAGCACCGCGAACCCCGCGTCGGGCGCTTCGCGTTCGGCCAGCGCCGCCGCCACCGCGCGTTGCAGCGCCAGGTCGGCAAAGCGCGACAGCGCCATCGTCACCGTTTCCAGCGGCCAGGCGCCGCTGAGGTCGGCGAGCGCCACCAGCAGTGCGACATCGGCCTTGGCGGCACGTAGCAACTCGTCGATGTCTCCGGTGGCGGCAGCGGCTTGCGCCATCAGCGCTTCGAAGGCAGCGTCAAAGCCCGCTTCGGCAATCAGCGGCAGCACCGCCTTGCGCGTCCGCAACAGCCGTTTGAGATACGGCGACTGGCTGAAGGCATGCGCGACGGCCGTCGCCAGCGCCGCATCGACCGCCATACCGTCAAGCAAGCGCGCGGCATCCGCGGGCAGTGCAAGTGGGGCGAGAGCCTCGGTCATGCAGCCGTTGTGACAGCCGCAAATTGGCCGCGCAAGCCGGCAAGCGCAGCAGTTGCGGCGCAGTGCGCGTCGATCACGCGCCCAATAATCGCCGTAGCGCAAAGCAGTTTTGACAGCCGAAATGCAAGTTTAAGAACTTAATAGTAACTTGCAGAAACAAGCCAGTTACTTGGTACGAATTTGCTTGCGACATAAAATTACCGAAGTCTGCATTCACCGCAGTATTTCCGGCAGTCACCGTGCAAACACATGAATACTGTCGTGAAAACCTGTCGATTTACCGCATCCGGTGCGACATTTTGCCACTTGGAACACAATCGGGGTGGCGCACGTCCGGGCAATTTGACACACTTTGCTTCGGGTCCTCAGGCTTGATCCCGCTCGCCGGGCCCGAATACGAACCCGGCCACGACCGCCCCCCGTGCGTGGCCGGGTTCAAATTTTTTCTGGCCGGTAGTAGCTGCAACCGAAAAACCGCTCCATCTTGATCCTCCCCTTGCAGAGGAGGATCAGGAAAGGCACGCGCGGACGTTGTGCTGCGGGTTCAGCCCGCGGCCTCCGCCTTGGCGCGTTTGCGCTCGGTAAACCAGATAATCGCGATCGACGCCTCGTAAAGCAGGATCAGCGGGATCGCCAACATGCACTGCGACAGGATATCGGGCGGCGTCAGCACTGCGGCGATGATGAACGCCACAACGATGGCATAACGTCGCCCGGCAATCAGTTGCGCGCGGCTGACGATGCCGGCGCGTTCGAGCAGCAGCAGCAGCACCGGCAACAGGAACGCCACGCCGAACGCGATGATGAAGTGCATCACCAGCGACAGATATTCATCCATCGACGGCAGCGCCTGTTGCGCGATGCCCGAGCTGCCGCCGGCGTTCTGGAAGGTCAGGAAGAAGGTGAACGCGGTGGGCATCACGACATAGTAAGCCAGCGCGGCGCCCATGGTGAACAACACCGGCGTCGCAATCAGGAACGGCAGGAACGCGCGCTTTTCGGACTTGTACAGCCCCGGCGCGACGAACGCCCATAGCTGGTTGGCAATGATCGGGAACGCCAGCACGAACGCCGTGAACGCCGCGACCTTCACCTCGACGAAAAAGGCTTCGTACAGCTTGGTATAAATGAGCTTGCCGCCGGCACCGGGACCGAAGGCGTGGACCAGCGGCTGCACCAGGAAGGCGAAGACGCGCTCGGCCTGCGTATAGGCGACGCCGAATGCGACAAGCATCGCGACGACGCAGATCAGCAGCCGTTTGCGCAGTTCGATCAAGTGATCCATCAGCGGCGCGCGACTTTCGTCGATTTCGTCGCGTATCGGCCCACCATCAATCGGACTTTGTTCGTTCATGCGTCCGCAGCCTTGGCGCGGCGCTTGGGCGCGGGCTTCTTTGCGGCAGTCTCGGTCTGGGTCTTGGGCTTGGCCTTGGCGCGCGGCTTGGCGGCGGGCTTTGCCGTCACGTCGACAGCGGCTTCGGTCGCAACGGCAGCACGCGCGCTTTCGTCGGTGACCGAGAAGCTTTCGGCAACTGTGGTTTCAGCCGTCGCGGCTATAGCGGTATGAGATTCAGGGGCCGGCGTATCCGTCACCCCCATCCAGTCGCTGGTCGCCAGCGACGGCGTCGCGCGCATGATCTCTTCGTTTTGCTTGGCCCAGGCTTTCTGCATTTCCTCAAGCTCGGCTTCGCGCATCATCGTGTCGAAACCAGCGCGGACATGCCGCGTCATTGCGCGGCCCTTGCCGACCCAGCCGCCGACCATGCGCATGACGCGCGGCAGGTCCTTGGGGCCGATCACCACCAGGGCCACCACCGCAATCAGCAGCAGTTCGGAATAACCGATATCAAACAAGGGCTTTGCCCGACTTTTGAAGGACTAGGACCGCGGCACTTCTTCGCGGGCTGCCGTCGGGGCCGGCTGCGACGTAATCTGCGACGGCGGTGCCGGCGTGCCGGCGGGCGGCGCGTCGCCGTCGGCGAGGCCCTTCTTGAAGCTGTTGATGCCCTTGGCCACGTCACCCATCAGGTCCGAAATCTTGCCGCGGCCGAACAGCAACATGACGACGATGATGACGATAATCCAGTGGAACAGGCTGAACGAACCCATGACAATCTCCAGATGGCCGACCAAGCGGCACGCCCGATATGGGGCGGTTATGCGTCAGCTTCTACCCCAGCATCGGGTTCCGCGCCAGAATCTTCGGACTCGGTTTCCGCAGCCATCATTTCGCCGAACAATTCGGTCGGCGCGGTGCGGTCGAGCAGCCCGGCTGCCTTGAGATCGGCGAGCCCCGGCAGGTCGCGGCGGCTCTCCAGCCCGAAATGCACCAGAAAGTGCGGCGTCGTCGCATATTGCAGCGGCCGGCCCGGACTTTCGCGACGCCCGGCGGGGCGAACCCAGCCTGCCTCCATCAGCACGTCGACGGTGCCCGCCGACACGCCGACGCCGCGGATTTCCTCGATTTCGGGGCGCGTCACCGGCTGGTGATAGGCGATGATTGCCAGCGTCTCGACCGCGGCGCGCGACAGCTTACGCGGCGAATCGCGCGTCGGGCGGATGATATGGCCGAGGTCGGGTGCCGTCTGGAACAGCCAGCGCCCGCCGCGCTCGACCAGCACGATACCGCGCGGGCCGTAGCTTTCGGCGAGTTCTTCAAGCAGCGCCGTAACGTCGTCCGGGCTGACTTCACGGTCGCCGACCAGTCGCATGATATCGGCTACCGACAGCGGCGTTTCAGCCGCAAACAGCATCGCCTCAAGCTCGCGCAGCAACGGGTTCATGGTTTCCCCCTTACCATCAGCGCGCCGAATGCCTCGGTCTGGCTGAGATCGGCACGGCCCTGGCGCGTCAGCTCGAGCGCTGCGACAAAGGTGCTCGCCAACGCCGAGCGGCGGTATTCGCTGTCCTCGGATTCGGGCAAAAAACGCGCGATTTCGGTCCAGTCGACCGCGACGCCAAGCAAACGCTCCAGCCGCTCGATCGCCTCGTCGAGCGCCAAGACCGCACGGCGCTTGACGGCATAGACGCTGTGCGTGGCGCGCGCGCGGATGGCGCCATATGCCGACAGCAGGTCGAACAGGCTGCAATCCCACACCGGCTTGCCGGTGATACGCACGCCTTCGGGCTCGATCCGGCGAAAGGTGTCGCGCCCGAGCTGGTCGCGCGCCAGCAGCCGCGCACCGACGTCGCGCATCGCATCGAGCCGTTGCAGCTGGAATTGCAGCTGCAGCGCCAGCAATTGCGGATCGGGGTCGGCTTCGGGATCGGGCGGCAGCAGGAGGCAGGATTTGAGGTAGGCGAGCCACGCCGCCATCACCAAATAGTCCGCCGCCAGCTCGAGCCGCAGCGAGCGCGCATCGGCGATGAACACCAGATACTGGTCGACCAGCGCCAGGATCGAGATCTTCGACAGGTCGACCTTCTGCGCCCGCGCCAGCGCCAGCAGCACGTCGAGCGGGCCTTCCCAGCCGTCGAGGCTCAGTGTCAGCTCGTTCGGCGCGCTGCGGATCGGCAGGTCGAACTGGTCGCTCACGCGCGCCTCACGCCGCCAGCAGCTGGTCGCGCTGCGCCGTCAGCGCCGCGACATCGCCGCCCGCCGCCGCATCGGCCCAGGCTAAAGCGCGGTCCAGTCGCGCCGCGCCGGTGTCCGACATTTCGCCCACGGCATCCGCCAGCGCCGCCATTTGAACAAAGTCGCCTGAACAGTGCAGCGCGATATCACAGCCCGCCGCGAGCACGCTTTGCGCGCGCGCGACCATCGTGCCGCCGAGCGCCGCCATGCCGATATCATCGGACAGCAGTAGCCCGTCGAAACCGATGTCGCCGCGGATGATATCAGCGATGATCGTCGGCGATGTCGAGGCGCAGTTTTCGGCATCAAGCGCCAGGTAAAGCACATGCGCGGTCATCGCCATCGGTGCCGCCCTGAGCGCGCTGAACGGCGCGAAATCGGTCTCAAGTTCGGCGCGCGTGGCGCTTACGACCGGCAGTTCGAGGTGGCTGTCGGCGGCGGCGCGGCCATGGCCGGGGATATGCTTGATGACGCCGCAAACGCCGCCGTCGCGCAGGCCGTCGAGCGCCGCCTTGCCGAGTGCGGCGACCTGCATCGGGCTGTCGCCGTAGCTGCGGTCGCCGATGATCGCGTGGGTTTCGGGCTGCCCGACATCGAGCAACGGCAGGCAATCGACGTTGATGCCGAGGTCGCGCAGCAGCACCGCCAGCGCCCGGGCATTGGCGCGCGCCGCGGTGATCGCGGTGATCGGCGCCACCTGATAGCGCTCGGCAAACACTCTAGCTGCCGGAAATACCGGCCAGTGCGGCGGGCCGAGTCGTGCGACACGGCCACCTTCCTGATCGATCAGAATCGCGACGTCCCTGCCCGCCAGATCGCGCAAGGATGCGGTCAGCGCACGCAGCTGGTCGGGGTCGGCGCAGTTGCGCGCGAACAGGATATAGCCCGCCGGATCGGCGGCGCGGAACAATGCGGTTTCCTGCGGCGACAGGGCGGTGCCTGCCAGCCCCAGCACCAATGGCGTCACTTGACGACCGCGCAGGGTTCGCCCGCCACCTTGAGCATCGCGCAGGTGTGCGCGGCGGCGGCTGCATCGGGACTGCCACTGGCGCGCAGCCGGTACAGCGTGCCGGTGTCGCGCTCGACCGGCTCGATGCGCTTGCTGAGCGGTGCCAGATAGGCGAACCGCGTCGACAGCGATTTCCACGCCTGTTCGGCCTTGGCGGCACTCGAAAACGCCCCGAGCTGCAGCGTCGTGCCACCGCTTGCCGGCGTTGCAATCGGCGCAGGTGCCGGTTGCGGCGGCGCAGCGACCGGGGCCTTGACCAACGGCACCGTCGTCGAAGCACCGGGCTTGGGGTGCGGCGGTACGGTCGCCACCGGCGGCACGGCAACCGCCGGCTTCGGCGCGCTCACCACCGGTGCAGCGGGGACAGCCGGACGCGCAACCGGCGCGGCGGGCGGAATCGCGGGCAGTTCGTCACCCGGCGGCAACAGCTCGACAGGTGCCTCGCCCGGACGCGGCCCGGGCTCTTCGGGGACATTGGTGGAGAGACCGCGGGTTTCCGGGCAATTGCCTTCGCTAACACAGTGCAAAGTGCCATCCTCGGGGATTTTGAGCCCGCCGGGATCCGCCGGGAGAACCTTGTACGGGCCCGGGTCGGCAGTAATCAGCGGCGCATCCTCGGCGCGCTCGACTGGCGTGCCGGTGGCGCCGTCCTGCTTGGTCTGCGTGATGAAATAGATGCCGATGACCACCAGCAGCAGCAGCAGCACGAACAGCGTCACCCCGCCGATGAAGCGCCCGCGCGGCACCAATGTCGATGTGCGGCCGTCGCTTTCGACTTCGGCCAACCACGGCGCTTCGTCATCATCACGGCGTGCCATGTCAGTGCATTTCCTCCACCGGCTCGACACCCATGACGCCAAGGCCGTTGCGGATAATCTGCCCGATTCCGCGCGCCAGCGCCAGCCGTGCCGATGTCAGCGCCGGATTGTCGGCCAGCACGAAACGCCGCGATGCATCGTCGTTGCCGCGGTTCCACAACGCGTGAAAATTCGCCGCCAGATCGCCGAGGTAGAATGCAATCCGGTGCGGCTCGCGCGCTTCGGCCGCCGCCTCGACCGTGCGCGGCCAGGTCGCGGCAAACTTCACCAGCGCCAGTTCCTCGTCGTCGAGCAGCGACAGGTCGGCTTCGGGCAACACGATCCCGGCCTCCGCCGCGCGGCGCTGCAGCGAATGGATGCGCGCGTGCGCGTACTGGACATAGAAGACCGGATTGTCGCGCGACTGCTCGACCACCTTGGCGAAATCGAAATCGAGCTGCGAATCCGACCGCTTGGTCAGCATGATGAAGCGCACGACGTCCTTGCCGACCTCGTTCACCACATCGGCCAGCGTCACGAACGACCCCGAACGCTTCGACATCTTCACCGGCTCGCCGGCGCGCAGCAGCTTGACCATCTGCACCAGCTTGATGTCGAGCGGCACCTTGTTGTCCGACAGTGCCCGCACCGCCGCCTGCATGCGCTTGACGTAACCGCCATGGTCGGCGCCGAACATGTCGACCAATTGCGTGAAACCGCGCGTCAGCTTGTCATAGTGATACGCCACGTCGCCGGCGAAATAGGTCCAGCTGCCGTCGGACTTCTTGAGCGCGCGGTCGCTGTCGTCGCCGAACTGGCTCGCCTTGAACAGCGTCTGCGGCCGCGGCTCCCAATCGTCCGCCGCCTCGCCCTTCGGCGCCTCCAGCACGCCTTCGTAGATCAGGCCCTTGGCGGCCAGCGTGTCGAGCGCACCCTGCACCGCGCCGCGCGCATCGAGGCTGGCTTCGGAAAAATACACGTCCTGGCGGATGCCGAGCAGCGCCAGATCCTCGCGGATGCGCTCCATCATCAACGCGACGGCACGCTCCTTGAACAGCGAGAGCCACTGGCTTTCGGGCTTGCCGACAAAGCGGTCACCGAACTCCTTGGCCAGCGCCTCGCCCACCGGCACCAGATAGTCGCCGGGATAAAAGCCCTCGGGGATTTCCACCGTCTCGCCGAGCGCCTCGCGGTAGCGCAGGTGCACCGACCGCGCCAGCGTATCGACCTGGCCGCCGGCGTCGTTGATGTAATACTCGCGCGTCACCTTGAAGCCGGCATAGTCCATCAGGCTGGCGAGCGCGTCGCCGACCACCGCGCCGCGGCAATGCCCCATGTGCATCGGCCCCGTCGGGTTGGCGCTGACATACTCGACATTGACCGGCGCGCCGGCGCCCATCGTCGAGCGGCCATAGGCCGCGCCGTCACGCAGCATCGTCGCCAGCTCGGCCTGCCAGACGCCGGGCTTCAGCCGGATGTTGAGGAACCCCGGCCCCGCGACCTCGGCGGTCTCCACGTCAGGCAGCTGCGCCAGCGCCCAGGCGATGCCGGTGGCAATGTCGCGCGGCTTCTTGCCGGCGGGTTTCGCCAGCACCATCGCCGCGTTGGTCGCGAGGTCGCCATGCGTCGGATCGCGCGGCGCCTCGACCGTCACGCCGCGCGTATCGAGCCCGGCCGGCAGTTCGCCGCTGGCAACAAGCCCGGCAATGGCATCGGCAACATGCGCCGCATAAGCATGGTAAAGCGTGGTCAAAGTGATTTCCGAACAAGGTCAGTCAAGCAAACCCCGTCTCTAGCGCGCCCGGCGCCCGCCGTCACGGGGCAAGGTGAAGGGTGGCACAGAGCCTCCGGCGGGCAGGCGTGACGCCTGCACCCGATTGTTTGGCGCCTGCGCTTACCTCGCTCATCCCGAGCGAAGTCGGGGGAGACGCCCTCTTCACACCACCTTAGCCGCTCTTGAAGGAAATCGATCGCCGCGCGCCGTTGCAGCCGGTGGCGCTGCCGTCGAGCACCGGCGGCAGGTAGCGCAAGCGCTTGACCACCTTAGTCGCCGCAGCGTCGAAAATGAACGGCGGATAGGCGACAACCGCACGGACACCCGTCGTCCGCCCGTCGGCGCCGATGTCATAGGCCAGAAGCACATAGCCATCGAAACCCCAGCTCAACGCCTCTTCGGGGAAGTCGCTCGTGCCGCCGCCGCCAGCGGTGGAAACCGGCTGCAAGTCGAACAATGCGCATTGTTCGGCGCTGAGCCCGGCGTCCGTCACCAGACGCATGGCCGCCACGGTGTCGCCGGCGCGCTTGTGCAGCGCCGCAAGATGCACGGTCGCGACGCTGCGGATCAGGCTGGCTTCGGGAAGGTAGGTGACCGGCGTCGCCAGCACCATTTCGAGCTGCGTTTGCGCCGCGTTGAAGTCGCCGGCACTTTCGAGCGCCCGCGCATACGACAGCCGCAACCACGGTGTCCCCTCGCTGTTGGGCCAGCGTGCGGCAAATCCCGGCAGCGCGGCGGCAAGCCGGCTCGCCGCCGCGCCCGCACTGCTGCGGGTGCCGATCTCATGTGCCTGGAGCACATTGAACAGGATCAGCGCGCGCACATTCGCCGGTGCATTGGTAGCGTCGAGCGCCTTGTCGAGTCGCGCCCGGTCCGCGGCATTGAGCTTGGTATCGTCATTGCGACCCATCAACGCCGCAATCGCCCGCGCGTCGGTGCCGGCAAGATTGGCATCGAGCGGCGAACTGTCGCCATTCCACAGCTTGTGGAATTCGGCCGTTGTCAGCCCCTGCTCGTCAAACCATTTTCGCGTCTCGCGCTGGAAGCCGTCGTAAATGCTTTCCGGCGCCGGGCGCGTGATGCAGCGCAATTGCATCCGCACCAGCGCCCGCCAGAATGGATTGAGCTTGGCGACAGCCGATGGCCGCCAGCTCCAGTCGCGTACGGCGCGCGCGAAGCCGATGCCCATCGGTCCGGGGCGGCTGGCAAAGATCGTCATCGCATTGGTAACTTCACCGTCGGGCCCGATCGAAAATTCGACAACCGCAGTATCGTCGGGCTGAATGGCATCGGGGCCATCGTCGGGCTGGCCGCAAACCGGCGGCTGCAGGTTGCCGCGCGAAATATTGTCCCAATTGACATGGCCGGCGCCCGAAAAGGCCAGATACTTGCGGGCCGACTCGTCGTAACCGAGCATCTGGCTGGCAATGGCGGCATCACCGCGCAATGCCACCTGCACCATCGACACCTTGTTCGACGTCAAGCTGCCGCTGTCACGCACCGCAGCATCGAAGAAGCGGTTGGCGGCCCTGAAATCACCGCGGTTAAGCTCGGCGCGGCCCTGCAGCGCCTCGACCTGTGCGCGCCGTTCGTTCGACCAGCCGGCCATCAGCTTCGGGTCGGCGACCAGTGTAGCCAGCGCCGCGGCGGCGGTGTCGGGGGCATAGACGCTGGCGGACTGTGCCAACCCGATCAGCGCGGCAGCGCGGGTCGCCGGCAGCGTGTTGCCGATTTTGGCCGCCTCACTGAATGCCGCGATGGCTTCGGGCATCATCAGGTCGAGCCGCGACGCATTGCCCAGCGTTATTAGCGCCTGCGCGCGTTCTTCGGGATTGTCCGCCAGTCCGGCGACCGCGCGTGTGGCATGGCCGCGCGCCGCCTCATACTGATCCTGCTTGAGCTCGGCCTCTGCGAGCCTCGCCGCGATGACCGCCGACGCGCCCTTGAGCGGTGCCGGTGGCGCGGGTAGCAATTGCGCGAAACCGGCGCTCGCCACAGGCCAGTCGAAACGGTCGAACGCCGTCTGCGCACGATCATAGATTTGCTGCTTGGTCTCGGCATGTATGCCGGTGGCCGCCAGCAGCAGCCCAAGACCGGCCAACCAGGCTCGCATCGCTTTCCCCCGTTGAATTCTGGCGCCAGACTAGCGACAGCCGATAAGCCTGCAAGCGCAGTCGGGTCCGGAATGGACGCATAGTCAAGGCGAGGATCAAATGATAATTGGATATTTCACTTGACATTATGAACCGAATCGGTTAGTAGGTCAATCAAGGCGGCGGGGAATGGGAGTTCCTCGTCCAACCTGTCCGGATCCATGATCGCCACTTGCTTGGCCGGACGTGACGTCTCACCGCCGCGCTTTTCAGCCCCGCGCTCTGTTAGATCGGGAACTTCAGCTCCAAGTGTTCCAAGGAGGGCACTTACGTCTGCACTAAATGCGTCCTCAATAACGCGTGAACTACAGCGTAATATACGCGTTCGGCCTTGGAAGCCGTCGCCCTCCGCTACCGGCTATCCCGATCAACGTCACAAAGCCTGCCTCTTCCCGATGACCAAGCAACCCTCCCAAGGACGCCTTCATCGGGAAGAGGATTACATCTCCACCGTGGCGGTGGGGGTCAGTACTAGGACGATGGACCGGGGCGGGGATATCCGCTGGCCGGAAATTCGTCGTGCCTATTGCGGCAGCGTATAGTCGAGCGTGTAGAAGTGCCCGCCATCCTTGATGATGATGTTCAGGCTGCCGGTTATGCCCGCTAGTGCGCCGGTCCCCGATTCGGGGACGATGGTGATGACCAGGCTCTGCGCGCCATTGTCCATCACGCCCTTGTGCGCCAATGCGAAGCTGCCGGATTTGCCCGCCAGCGCGCCGGTGACACGCTCGACCGCGACATAGACGCCGTTGCCCTGCCCGCTGCCCATCGCGGTCAGCATCGTGCCGGTGGCATGCGCTTCAAGGTCGCCGTGGTAGGTCTTGTCGATGTCCATCCGGCCCAAAGTCGAGTCTGTGGTCGGCGACTGCGGGATGATCTTGACCTCGAAGCTGCCCTTGGCGTGCTGCGTCATGACTGTCGCTCCCCCTGCTTGAGCGGCGAGCGACGCTGCCGCAATCAGCAACGCCGCCCGCCAGCGCATCAGCCCTGCACCTTCCAGATTTCCATCGCCAGCATGAAGGCGCGCAAATCGCCCACCGTCGTCGGCGCCATCTTGTTCATCACGAACGACATGGTGGTGCGGGCGTCATAGTCGATGACCGCGAGGCTGCCGCCATAGCCGCCCCAGAACGCCGTGTTGGGGTGCGGCCACGGCACCGTCGGCGTCGGCAGCCCGAAGCCCAGCCCGTAGCGGACCGGCATGTTGAGCACGAGATCGGTGCCTTCGATCTGCTGTTCGAGCGCGCGGCGGCTGCCGGCTTCGGACATGAAGCGCTTGCCCTTGGCGACGCCGCCATTGGCCAGCATCGCATGGATTTCGGCGACCGAGCGCGCATTGCCCTGGCCGTTGGCGGCGGGGATTTCGGCGGCGCGCCACGCCCGCGTCCGCGTATCGAGCGGGCTGATCGGCGGGTTCGCCATGACGCTGGTCGCCAGCGGATTGTCGGTCGGCATGCCGAGCGAACCGCCCGGCGGTGGCGGGATCAGATCGGCGACGCGGCTGTCTTCGCTGGCCGGCAACCCGATGTGGAAATCGGCACCCAAAGGCTCGGCGATCTCCTCGCGGAACACCGTGCCCAATGACTTGCCGGCAATGCGGCGCACGACTTCACCGACCAGATAGCCCTGCGTCAGCGCGTGATAGCCGGGCTGCGTGCCGGGTTCCCAGAACGGCGCCTGCGCCGCCAGCAGCGCGCAGGCCTTGTCCCAGTCATAGAGCATTTCCTTTTCGGCGGGCTCCTTCCAGCCCGACACGCCGGCCGAATGCGACATCAGGTGGCTGACCTTGACGCCTTCCTTGCCGTTGGCCGCGAACTCGGGCCAGTAGTGCGCGACGGGCTTGTCGAAATCGAGCTCGCCGCGGTCGGCGAGCAGCAGCGCGGTCAGCGCGCACATCGTCTTGGTCGTCGAATAGACGTTGATGATGGTGTCCTTTTCCCAGGGGCGGGTTTTCTCCGCATCGGCGTGGCCGCCCCAGATATCGACGACGGTCTTGCCGTCGATCGTCACCGCAAAGCTGCCGCCGACATCGTCACCGCGGTCGATGCTGCCCGCCAGCACGTCGCGGACGCCGGCGAAGCGGTCTTCGCAAAAGCCATGAATCTCGGTCATTCTTCTCTCCCCAGTTTAGATATTGATGTCGGTCGGCAGCGGCGACGGGCCGATCACTTCGCCGTAGCAGCGCAAGGCATAGCGGTCGGTCATCCCTGCCAGAAAGTCGGCAATGTGCCGCGCCCGCGCCGGCTCGGCAAGCGGCGCGGCCGCGGCCCATTCGGGTGGCAGCAAGGCGGTGTCGGCGTGGTAGGCGGCGAACAGCCGCGTCACCACCAACTGCGACGGATCGCGCAGCGCGCTGACCAGCGGGTGCGAATACATGCGGCTGCGCAGGAACGCCTTGAGCTGGCTCGACACCGCGGCCATTGCCGGTGAAAAGCCGACTAGGCTGCGCCCGGCAGCGCGCACATCATTGACCGATTGCGGTGCGGCTGCGGCGAGGCGCGCGCGGGTTTCGGTGAGCAGGTCATCGACCATCCGGCCGATCGCTTCGCGTACCAGCTCGGGCACCAGCCGGCGTCGCGCGCTGACGTTCGGGAAGCGCGCCTTGACCGTCGCCCAGCAGTCCGCCGTGAACGCCACGCTGCAGGCGTCTTCGATGGTGAACAGCCCGGCGCGCAGCCCGTCGTCAAGGTCGTGGTTGTCATAGGCGATGTCGTCGGCGAGTGCCGCGACCTGAGCTTCGAGGCTGGCCCAGGTGCCGAGTTCGAGATGGTGTTCGGCGTCAACCTCGGCGAGCGCCCAGCCCGGCGCAGTGACCGGACCGTTGTGTTTGGCGAGGCCTTCCAACGTCTCCCAGCACAGGTTGAGCCCGTCGAACCCCGGATAGCGATGTTCGAGTTTGGTTACGACGCGCAACGTCTGGGCGTTGTGGTCGAAGCCGCCATAGGGTGCCATGGCTTCCTCGAGCGCGTCCTCGCCCGAATGGCCGAACGGCGGGTGGCCGAGGTCGTGTGCCAGTGCCAATGCTTCGGCGAGATCCTCGTTGAGCCCGAGCGCCCGCGCCAAGGTCCGGGCGATCTGCGCGACCTCGAGGCTGTGCGTCAGCCGGACGCGGAAATGGTCGCCGTCGGGCGCGACGAAGACCTGGGTCTTGTAGCGCAGGCGGCGGAAGGCGCTGCAATGGATGATGCGGTCGCGGTCGCGCTGGAACGCGTCGCGGCTGGTGCTCGGCGCCTGCGCAAAGCGCCGGCCGCGCGAAGCGGCCGGGTCGCAGGCATAAGGTTTCAGATCAGGCAATCGCGATCAGGCAATCGCGCCGGCGGCACGCAGGCTGGCGACGGTCGCGGCATCGACGCCGAAGTCGGCGAGCACGGCATCGGTCGAGGTGGCGCGCGTCATCACCGGCGTGTCGGTCACCGTCGCCGAATAGCGCGGCGCCGGCGCCGGCTGGATGACGCCGTCGATATCGAGGAAGGTGCGGCGTTCGACGTTGTGCGGGTGCAGCGGTGCCTCGGCCATGCTCAGCACGGGGGCGAAGCAGACGTCGGTCATTTCCATCAGCGCACACCATTCATCGCGGGTCTTGGTCAGGAACAGCGCAGTCAGCTTGTCCTTCAGCGGCCCCCACGCCTTGCGGTCCATCTGCGCGTCGAAGTCCTTGTCGTCAGCCAGCCCGGCGCGTTGGCGCAGCTCGGCGTAGAATTGGGGCTCGATCGAACCGAGCGAGATCCACTTGCCGTCGCTGGTTTCATAGGTGTCATAAAAGTGCGTGCCGGTGTCGAGCATGTTGGTGCCGCGATCGTCCGACCAGATGCCATTAGCCCGGAAGCCCCAGATCATCGCGTTCAATGCGGCGGCGCCGTCGGTCATCGCGGCGTCGATGATCTGGCCCTGCCCGGTTTTCGCGGCATGCAGCAGCGCCGAAACCATGCCGAACGCCAGCATCATGCCGCCGCCGCCAAAGTCGCCGATCATGTTGATCGGCGGCGTCGGCTTCTCGCCGGCGCGGCCATAGGTGTGCAGCGCGCCCGACAGCGCG
Organism: Glacieibacterium arshaanense; assembly: GCF_004681125.1. Taxonomy (GTDB): domain Bacteria; phylum Pseudomonadota; class Alphaproteobacteria; order Sphingomonadales; family Sphingomonadaceae; genus Polymorphobacter_A; species Polymorphobacter_A arshaanense. Next base: position 833,716 of record NZ_SIHO01000002.1, on the reverse strand, counting down.
ATGTAGTTGATGTCATGGCCGGCGGCCTGTGAATACGGCCCGAACTGACCCCAGCCGGTCATGCGGCCATAGACCAGCTTCGGGTTGGCGGCGCACAGCACCTCGGGCCCGAGGCCGAGGCGTTCGGTGACGCCGGGGCGATAGCCTTCGATCAGCCCGTCGGCGCCGGCGACCAGCTTGCGCACCAGTTCAATGCCTTCGGGGCTCTTGAGGTTGACGTTGATCAGGCGGCGCGAACGCGTCAGCGGGTCGCGCGGATCGATACGCGCGCCGGGGCGGTCGACGCGAATGACCTCGGCGCCATGGTCGGCGAGCATCATCGCGGCGAACGGCCCCGGGCCGATGCCGGCGAGTTCGACGATACGCAATCCTGCGAGCGGTCCGGCCATGTTTATCTCCCCAAAATGGTGCGGCGTCTAACTGCCACGTCCAGTTTGTGGGTCAAGCGCTATCGTGTCTGCCGAAGTGAATCTGGTCAGTCTTTACGGGTCCAGGGGGTTTAATGCGCTTGCTGCTCCCCTCCTGGATCGGGAGGGGTCGGGGGTGGGTATGTCGCCACCTTGTCTGCGCCTCCAACCTCGCCAAGTGTCCAGTCTTGACATATAGTTCGATATCGAACTATATAGTTTGATGTCAAACTAAAGGTGCAGACTCGATGGATCGCAGGACACTCATTCTCGGCGCCGGGGGCGCGGTGGCGCTGGTCGCGGTGGGCGGAATTTGGCGCGTCACGCGCATGCCGCAGACCGCGATGTCGCCGTGGGATCTGCCGCCGCCGCCGCCCGCCGATGTCCGGCTTGATGCGTTGCGCCATGCCATCCTTGCGCCCAACCCGCACAACCGCCAGCCTTGGCTGCTGCGGCTTGATGGGAACGACGGCGTGATGGTGACTTGCGACCTCGACAAGCGGCTGCCGATGACCGACCCTTATGACCGGCAGATCACCGTCGGCTTCGGCACGTTCATCGAACTGGCGCAGATTGCGGCGAGCGCGCGGGGCTATCGCATCGAGGTCACGCCCTTCCCCGCCGGCGCACCCGAAATGCCGGCGCGGCTCGATGCGCGGCCGGTCGCCTATCTGCGCTTTATCGCCGACCCGTCAGTAACGCGCGACCCGCTGCTCGGCGCCATTCAGACGCGTCGCACGACGCGCGAGATCTTCGACGCCGCGCCGACCGCAGCGCAAGTCGCGGCGCTGTCCGAACCGCTGCCCGGCGTGTTGCGCAGCGCGACCGCCGACCCTGCCAAGCTCGCCGCCATCCGCGGCGTCACCGTGGCGGCGACGATGGTCGAGAACACCACGCAGCGCACCTGGATGGAAAGCGTCGATTTGATGCGCATCGGTGCGGCCGAAATCGACGCGCAGCCCGACGGGCTGTTCCTTGCCGGGCCGATGGCGGAGGCCGGCAGCGCCGTAGGTGTGCTGACGCGCAGCGCGCTCGCCGACCAGAACAGCAGCATCTACAAGACCGGGCTCGACCAGCAGCGGGCACTGTCCGAATCGCTACCCGGTGCGGTGTGGATCATCACGCCCGCCAACACCCGCGCCGATCATCTGCGCGCCGGTTCGGCCTACATGCGCACGACGCTCGCGGCGCAGGCGCTGGGGCTCAAGATGCACCCGCAAAGCCAGGCACTGCAGGAGTATCCCGAAATGGCCGAGCACTATTCGGCGATCCAGGCATTGCTCGGCGCCGGTGGCGCGGCCAGGGTGCAGATGCTGGCACGGCTCGGCACCGGGCCGGTCGTCGGTCCTGCCCCGCGCTGGCCGCTCGCAAAACACCTCCTCAACGCGTGAGCCTCGCCATGTTGGACCCCCGCCCCGCCGCCGCCTTTGCGGTGTTCACCGAAATCGGCATCATCAACCAGCTGGCGACGCGCAGCTTCGAACAGCTGCTGCCGTCCGGCCTGAGCTTGCCGCAGTTCGCCGTGCTCGATCACCTGATGCGCCTCGACGGCGACTGGTCCCCCGCGCGGCTGGCGAACGCGTTCCAGGTGCCGCGCCCGACGATGACCAACACGCTGCAACGCCTCCACGCCGCCGGGCTGGTCGACTATGCCCCCGACCCGCGCGACCGCCGCGGCAAGCTGGTGGTCATCACCAAAAAGGGCCGCGTGGTGCGCGATCGCAGCCGTGCGGCGGTCGAACCCATGCTGAAGCAGATCGGCAAGGCGCTGCCGGCGAGCCTGTTCGGGACGTTGCTCAGCGAATTGATCAAGCTGCGCGAGTGGCTCGACGCAGCACGCGACTGATTTTTCCGGCCTTGAAGCCCCCGCCGGTCACCGCGTAGAATTCCATACGGAAACCGACAACGCGAGGCTTGGATGTCGATGCCGAATTCGCCCACACCGGCCATTCTGACGGAGCGCTTCGTCGCGTTTCCCTATGAAGTTGGCTACGTCCGCGGCGCCAACAAGGAGCGGTATTTCTATCTCGCGATCGCCAACCCGCATCCCGTCGACTTGCCGGTACTGGTGCGGCTGGTCAACTGGACGGGCGACGAGTTGGTCAGTCCAGCCTCCTACAATAACGCCTATGAATTTACCGGACCTTGGCCATTTCGCTATACGCTGCATCCGGGCCAGTCGGTGCTGCTCAAGCCCGTAGTCCCGAACACCGAGATGATGGGCTGGGTCGACATCTGGAGCAGCGCCAAGCCGCTGCTGCACGCGTGGACGACTATGGCCATGTTTGGTGCCACTTTGGATATTGCGGCGGTCGAACGTGATATTCCCATTCGCAACATGAACGTGTCTGCCATGGAACCGTCGCCGTCTATCCCGACCACACCCGGGTCACCACCGCCGGCGCGTTCTGGCCCTGCGCCAACGCCCGGGTCGCCGCCACCGGCCGGGACCAGCAGTGATCCCGCACAACCGGGTGGGCCGGGCAGCTTCCCGCCCTATTCGCCCAAGGCGGGCACTGACAAGCGCGCTAAATAGGCGCCTAGCCCCGCGATTTCCGCCGGGTTATCCCAGCAACGCCCCGAACGAGTCGATGTCGATGACCTGCGCACAGGCACCGCGTGCCATGGCGAGAAACATCGCGTCGCCTCGCTCGGTGCGGGCGGTGGCGGCCGAGGCGAAGATGGCAGTCGACACGCCCTGGAACGCGGTGACGCGGTAGTCGTGCCACAGCGCGTCCCAGCCATAATCGCGGACGCCGTAGCGGCGCAGTTCTTCGAGGTAGAGGCCGAGCAGGTCGCGTTCGTGCTGGCGGCGTTCGTCGCGGGTTATACCGGCGCCGAGGAAGTAGGAGATGTCGAGCATCCCCGCCGTCACCGAAACCGATTGCCAGTCGAGCACCGCCAGCGGCACGCTGCCGCCGCGCGCGTCGAACAGCATGTTGTCGAGCCGGAAATCGACATGGCCGAGCGTCAGCGGTGCATAGTCGCGCCCGAGGAACGCCAGCGCATTGGCGGCGTAGCGGTCGGCGACGGCCATGAACTCGGGCTCGAGGATGTCGTCGTAGCGCCGGTGGAACTCGGCGATAAATCCCGGCATGCCGTCGACGACGGCGCTTCCTGTGCCGGCGCGGCTGGCGATCCACGGGATGTCGCGCAACCCCGCCTCGCCCCAGCGCGGGCCGTGCAGCGCGGCGCCCTGGATCATCGCCTGCTCGGCATCGGCGAGCGAGCAGCCGGTCAGCTGGTTGCCCTGCCGTGCCGGGCCGAGGTCTTCGAGGATGACCGCGAAGTCGCCGGTCGCCGGGTTGATATCGGCGTAGTAGCAATGCGGCGCGCGTACCGCGACGGTCGCGGCGATTTCCTGATAGAAGCGCACTTCGGTCTGATAGAGGCCGAAATCGATGCCGGTGGCGCGGCTGACGGCATCGCGCGCCGGGAACTTGCCGACCACCGACGCCGGCGCGCCGTCTTCGTCGCGGTCATAGCGCAGGTCGAAACGGATGCTGTCGCCGAGCATGCCGGCGCCGACGTTCTTCCAGGTCAGGTCGGTGACGCGCGCCGATTGCAGCGCGCCCGACCGGCGCAGCACATCGGTCAGCCACGCCGGATCGACGGTTTCGGAGGTCGAGCGCAGGTCGCCGGATGCAATCAAGCGGCAGTCGCCGGCGCGACGAGTTCATGGACATAGACCTCATTGAGCGCGATTCTATCGCCGCGCAGGATGACGAGGTCGAAGCCGCGTAGGATGGGCACGTCGCTGGCGGCATCCACGGCGCAATACCAGCGGCCGCAATAGCCACCGGCCATCGGCCAGGTCTCGTCGGGTGTATAGGTCATCGGCGGCGTCGCGCCGAACAGCCCGGTCAGATAGGCGCGCAACGCGGCATGGCCGGTGATGCCGGCAGCGGTCTGCGGGTCGCGGTAGACGCAATCTTCGGTGTAAAAGGTCAGCAGGCGCTCGACATCCTTCGCCGACCATGCGGCGAGCCAATCGGCGTTGAAGGCTTCGATGTCCATCTCAGGCTCCCAGCACGCGGGCAACGTGCGCCGCGCCGAAAAATTCGGCCGGCACAGATTCAGGGCCCGCCATCACCGCGAAGCCATACATCCCGATCGTCGGATCGGCGGCGCTGGCTTCGTGATAGCGGCGGCGGCGTTCGCGGGGGCCTTCGCCGAACTCCATGTCGAGCCGGGCCTGCGTGTCGGCGACCATCTGCAGCCGCCGCATGCGCTCGACGCGCTCTTCGGCATAGGGCCGGAAATCGGGTGCCATGCCTGCTGCCGTGGTCTTGAGGATTTCGCTGACCAGCCGCACGTCGCGATGGGTGATCGACAGCCCGAGTCCGATGATCGGATCGTTCCAGCCCGCCGCGTCGCCGATCAGCACCGCGCCCTGGGCATGAGGCGTGGCGACGACGCTGCTGTTGTTGAAATAGGCGTAGAGCGGCCCCGCCGGCGTGCCATCGGCGAGCGCATCGTTGCGCGGTGCCGAGCGCATGCGGAAGGCATCGAGGAAGCGGCGCGCGCCATCGGCCCCGGCAAAGCGCGACTTCTGGTCGAGCGCCCAGCCGCCATAGACGCGCACCTGCGACCCGCTCTGCGGGAACGCCAGGAAGGCGAAATCATCCTCGGTGCCGATCGCCTGCACTGTCGAGTCCCAGCCCTGCACGTCGTCCACAAGCAGCCCGGCGAACCAGTGGTGCGGCTTGTCCTGCACGAGCTTGAGCCCGGCGCGTTCGCGGATTTCCGACTGGCGGCCTTCCGCACCGACAACCAGCGGCGCGCGCGCGACGTGTTCGACGCCGTCCTGCATGAACGTCACCGACGGTGCGGCGCCGAGCGTAACAGCGCGCACGGTGACACCGCGCCGCGCATCGGCACCTGCGACGACTGCCGCATCAAATAGCGCCTGGCTCTGCACCGGGTGACGGATGCACAGCGGCCCGGCAATGCCTTCGGCGAACATGCCGAGCGGCAACGGCGCGGCTTCGGCCGCCGCCGGGTCGCGGGTTTCGTCATAGGTGACATGGCTGGTCAGATGGTGGCCACCGGCAGCGACGAGCGTGTCATAGAGCCCGGTGCGTTTGGTTTCGACGACGCCCCAGGGCGCGATCCATTCGCCGCGCACGCGGTCTTCGAAGACGGTCGACTTTTCAAGCACCAGCACGCTCTTGCCGTCGCGGGCCATGACGGTGGCGAGCGCCGAACCGGCGATGCCGCCGCCGATGATGATCAGGTCGTAGGTCATGCTGCACCTGTCGCAAATTGCGCCCGCAACGCCTTTTTGTCGGGCTTGCCGACGGCAGTCTGCGGGATGGCGTCGATGAATTCAATGCGCTTGGGCGCCTGCACCGAGCCCTTGTGCGTCTTGACCAGCGCGGTGAGGTCAGCCGGGTCGGCCTTGGCGCCGGGACGCAACACGACCGCGGCGCACACCGCTTCGCCCCATTTTTCGTCGGCGATGCCGAACACCGCGACTTGGGCCACGGCGGGGTGCGTGGCGATGACGTTTTCGACTTCGCTGGGGAACACGTTGAAGCCGCCGGTAACGATCATGTCCTTCTTACGGTCGACGATGCGCAGGAAGCCATCGGGATCCTTGACCGCAACGTCGCCGGTGTGCAGCCAGCCCGCCGCCAGTGCCTCGGCATTTTGGTCGGCGCGGTCGAGATAGCCGTCCATGACCAGCGGCCCGCGTACGCAGATTTCGCCGGGCTCACCGTCGGGCACCGGCAGGTTGTCGTCGCCGAGCAGCGCGACATCGACATAGGGCACCGGCCGGCCGCACGAGGCGAGGCGGTTGGGGTTGTTCGCGTCATGCTCCGAACGGCGCATCACGCACACCGTCATCGGCGCTTCGGCCTGGCCGTAGAATTGGTAGAACACCGGCCCGATGCGTTCGAGGCCTTCCTTGAGCCGCACCGGCGACATCAGCGACGCGCCGTAGAAGATCGTCTCAAGGCTCGACAGGTCGTATTTGTCGAAATCGGGATGGTCGAGCAGCGCGTAGATCATTGTCGGCACCAGCATCGTGCAGGTGATCCGGTATTTCTCGATTGCGGCCAACACCGCGCCGGGGTCGAACGCCGGCAGCACGACCATCGTGCCATGCTTGAGCAGCATCGGGCCGAACAGCGAGCCGCCGGCATGGCTCAACGGCACGACCGCGAGGATGCGCGGCTCGATCGGCCATTCCCATTCGCTCATCATGATCTGCAGCGCCGCCGCACCGGTGCGCGGGTTGCCGGGAATCGCCTTGGGCTTGCCCGTCGTGCCGCCCGAGTACGACAGCCGCGTCACCGTGCCCGGATCGAGCACCGGCGCGGTCAACGGCGCGAGGTCGAAGGTATCGGCGAGCGCCAGCAGGTCATCGCCGACTTCACCGGCGCCAAGCGACAGCACGGTCTTGAGCCGGTTGGTGCGGGCGCGCAGTTCGCCGGCTCGCTTGGAAAACTTCGCCGGATCATACAGCAGCACTTCGACACCGGCGTCCTCGATGGCGAACAGATGGTCGTCGGCTGACCCCATTGGGTGCATCGCGACGAGGCAGCCGCCGGCAAAGGCGATGGCGTTGTGGAGCAGCAGCACCTCGACCGAGTTGCCGGCAAGCAGCGCGACGCGCGCGCCGTTGACCACGCCGCGCGCCTGCAGCGCCTGCGTCAAACGGCTGGTCGCGGCCAGCATTTCGCCGCCGGTCCACGCCTTGCCGCCGGCCACTTCGACGATCGGCCGGTCGCGGTCGCGGATCAGCGCGTTGATGATCGGCGACGGGACATAGGTCGAAGGGTGGCGTGCGGCAGTGTCGGTCATGGTGCAGGAACCCCTAATTGCTGTCGCTGCTGCTGAGCAGGCCGGTGAAGCCAAGCGCGGCTTGCGCGATCACCGCATGGTGGATTTCGGTCGAGCCTTCGGCGACCATCTTGGCGCGGGCATCGCGGAAGTAGCGGTTGACCCCGGTCGAATTCATGATGCCGCTGCCGCCCCACATCTGCAGCAATTGGCTGCAGCAATCGAACGCGGTGTCGCCGATATAGGCCTTGCACGCACTCCCCAGTGGCAGTGCCAAAGTGCCTTCGTCGATCTGGCGCGCGGCGTTGTAGAGCATGGCGCGGCAGGCTTCGATCTTCGTCCAGATCTGCGCCAGCCGGTCGGTGATCGGCGACAGCTTCCACATCGGCGCGCCGTAGAGCTGGCGCTCCTTGACCTGCGTGACGGTCAAGTCGAACAGCCCCTCGACGCAGCCGAGCGACGTCGCGGCATGGCCGAGGAAGCTCGCCTGATTGGCGGGCGCATGGTCGGCGTTGCCGGTCAGCAGATCGCCGAGCACGTCATCGGGCGCGATATGCACATTGTTGAAGGCAATCGGCCCGGTGTTGGTGCCGCGCCAGCCGAGCTTTTCCTCATACTTCTGGACCTGAAAGCCTTCGTCCTCGGCTTCGACGATGACGCAGCCATAGCCATCGACACCGTCGCGCTTGGTGCGCGGCATGACGAGGTAGGTCTTCGCCGCGCCCTGCGTGCAGAACAATTTGTGGCCGTCGAGCCGATAGCCGTTGCCGTCGGGGGTCAGCTTGGTCTGGTGATAGGCGATGTTGCCGACACCCGCGGGCTCGGTCTGCGAATAGGCCATCAGCCGCTCGCCGCTCGCCGACTTGGGCAGCAGCCGGGCCTTTTGCTCGGGCGTGCCGAGCACATTGACGGTTTCGGGGCACAGGATCATCTGCACCGACAGCAGCCCGGCAAACGCCGGACTCGCCTTGGCAATTTCCTCGAGCACCACGCACGCCGTCACCAGCCCGGCGCCGATGCCGCCATATTCCTCGGCGATATAGATGCCATAGAAACCCAGTTCGGCGCAGCGCTTGACGACCCAGTCGGGGGTGCTTTCGCTGGCGTCGATTTCGTTGGCGATCGGCATCAGCTCGTTGACCGCGAACTTTGCCGCGACGTCGCGGATCGCCTTCTGGTCGTCGTTGAGGAAGTGCGACATGCGGGTTTCCGTTTCAGCTGGAGGTCAAAGCGTGGAAAGCGTCTCGAGGAAGGCGTCGACGAACGGCGGATAGGCATTGGTGCCGCTGGCGCGGCCGGTGGCGACGGCGGTCGCGAACGTCCGGCTGCCCTCGTCGTCGAACGCCGGCAGCACGTACAAATCATCCGCCGCAATCGCCGCGAACACCTGGTCAGCGAGCGCTTCGGCCGACAGCCCGCCGGCGACGCCGGCCTGCATCAGCGTCTCGAGCGCCTTGAGCACCGGATTGCCGAGCCGTTCGCCGACTTCGCCCTTGAGCGCCGACGGCGTGGTCTTTTCGGGCGACATGATCCCCGATTGCGTCATGCCGGGCATGGCGATGGTGACGCCGATGTTGGGGACTTTCTGTGCGCGCAGGTCGAGCCACAGCGCCTCGGTCAGCGCCAGCACCGCGTGCTTGGTCATCGAATAGGTGGCGAACCCCGGATTGACCGTCAGCCCGGCACCCGATGAAATCGTCACGACATGGCAGGGATCGCCCTGCGCGATCATCCGCGGCACGAAGCTGCGGATGCCACTCGCCACCGAACGCTGGTTGACGCCAATGACCCAGTCATATTCGTCGGCGCTGGTTTCCCAGCTCAGGCTTGAAGCGAAGATGCCGGCGTTGTTGAATAGCAGATTGACCTTGCCGAACTTCGCGACTGCAGCGGCGGCAAGCGCCTCGACTTCGTCGGCTTGCGACACATCGGTCTTGACCGCCAGCACTTCGCCATTCGCGCCGAGCGCCTTGGCGGCCGCCGCCAGTGCGTCCTCGCGAATGTCGGCGATGACCAGCTTGCAGCCGCGTGCCTGTGCGGCTTTAGCGAGTGCCAGCCCGAGCCCGCTGGCGCCGCCGGTGATGACGGCAACGCTGCCCTTGAAGTCCTTCATGGCTCAGACCTTTTCGAGCACGTGGATCGCACACGCGGTGCCCATGCCGGGGCCGCCGCCGACGACATGCGTCAGCCCGATGCGCGCGCCTTCGACCTGGCGCTCGCCGGCCTTGCCGCGAAGGTGCGTCGAGACTTCGTAGATGTTGGCGATCCCGGTGGCGCCGAGCGGGTGGCCCTTCGACAGCAGCCCGCCCGAGACGTTGACCGGCACGCGGCCGCCGAGCGCAGTGGTGCCGTCATCGATCAGCTTCCCGGCGTCACCAAAGGCGCATAGCCCGAGGTTTTCGTAATGCACCAGTTCGGCGGTGGCGAAGCAGTCGTGGAGCTCGACGAGGTTGACCTCTTCGGGGCCGATGCCGGCCTGTTCGTAGGCGTTCGCCGCCGCCACGCGCGTCGCGCCGCTGAAATCGGGCATCGCCATCTGGCGGTCCTCGAACGGATTGCTGCTCATTTCGGACGCGCGGATACGCACCGCCCGGTCCATCAAGCCACGTTCGCGAACCTTCTTTTCGGACATCAGCACGGCCGCCGCCGAGCCGTCGACGTTGACCGAGCACATCAGCTTGGTCAGCGGCCAGGCGATCATTTCGGCGCCCATGACTTCCTTAAGCGGCGTCTCGACGCGGTACATCGACTTGGGGTTGAGCGTGCTGTGGTGATGGTTCTTGACCGACACCTGCGCGAATTGCGCGAACGTCGTGCCGTAGCGCTTGCTGTGCTCCATGCCGATATGCGCGAACATGGCCGGCATCGTGTAAGAGCCAACAAGACCTTCGGGCGACACGCCGCCACCGCCGCCGAGCAGGCCCTTGCCCATCTGTTCGACGCCGACCGCGAGCACGGTGTCATAGACGCCGGCCTTGATCGTCATCCAGGCGTCGCGGAACGCGGTGGCACCGGTGGCACAGGCATTGGCGACGTTGGTGACAGGAATGCCGGTCTGGCCGATTTCGGCAAGCATGCGCTGCCCGACCATGCCCGACGCCTGGCCGAGGTTGCCGCAGAACAGCGCCTGCATGTCGCGGATGGTCAGCCCCGCGTCATCGAGCGCCAGCAGCGCGGCTTCGGCGGCGAGGCCCGGCACGGTCTTTTCGGGATAGCGCCCGAAGCGGATCATATCGATCCCGACGATATAGACGTCGCTCATGACTTGGCTCCTTCTGCAGGGACGAAGACAAAGGTCAGATACGGGCGGTCGGCGCCCGCCGGCACCGCTTCCCGAAACTCGACCGTGACCGGCATGCCGAACTGAATCGTCGCGGGGTCGGGATCGACGCCCATCAACGTGCCCTTCAGATGCGCGCCGTCATCGAGATCGACGATGGCATCGATGAACGGCACTTTGACGCCGGGGAAGCTGCGATAGACGACGGTGAAGTCATACAGCTTGCCGGTCTGTGCGAGGTGCACCGGCGCCATTTGGTCGCGCGCGGTGCATTTGGCGCAAGTGGCGCGTGTCCCGACGAAGACTTCGCCGCACGCACCACAGCGCGAGCCGGCAAGATAGGGCGCGCCGTCGCCGGCCTTGACGAACGGCAGGATGGTGTCGGTCATGCGGGTTGCTCCGGGGTGACTTCGGCGACCGCGGCCGCCATCGCGACGTGCAGCGGCAGCACTGCTTCGGGGTTCCACGAAATGCGCTGGCCGACGGTGATGCCGCCATCGACGATCAGATGCGTGCCGGTGACGAACGCCGCATCGTTGCTGGCAAGGTAGAGCACCGCACCGGCAATGTCGTTCGGGTCACCGGCGCGGCGTAGCGGCTGCATTTGGCCCGATGCCTCGACAAGCGCTGCCGCCATCTGGTCGGCGGCGGGCCGGTCGAGCCCAGCGGCAATGCCGAAGATCGGCGTGACGATGACGCCGGGGCACACCGCGTTGACGCGGATGTTGTGCACCGCGAGTTCGGCCGCCGCGAGCTTCGACAGATGGATGACGCCGCCCTTGGCGACGCCGTAAGCGAGGCCCCAGCCGGCTTCGAGCCCGGCGATTGAGGCGATATTGACGACGGCCCCGCCACCGCGCGCGATCATCAGCGGCGCAGCATGCTTCATGCCGAGCATCGGGCCGCGCAGCAGCAGTGCGAAGGTCGAATCCCAGCCTTCGCAGGTCATGTCGAAGACGCCGAGCGGCGTGCCGCCGGTGCCGGCGTTGTTGACCAATATGTCGAGCCCACCGAAGCTGTCGGCAGCGGCCTGCACAGTGGCGGCGATATCGGCTTCCTGCGTGACGTCACAGTGGCGGTAGGCGACCTTGCCCGCAAAGCGGCGTTCAAGCATCGCGCCCTTTTCGTCCTGCATGTCGGCGACGACCACCCGCACGCCTTCGGCGACAAAGCGCTCGACCGTCGCCAGCCCGATCCCCGAACAACCGCCGGTGACCAGCGCGACCTTGCCGTCGAAGCGCCCGCTCACCGGACTTGCCGCGACAGATAGGCGGCTTCGTGGATGGCGTTGCCGTACGAGCGCGGGGTGCGCGCATCGCCGACGACGTGCACGGTGACCGATGCTGTAGCGAGCGCGGTTTCGAGTGCATTATCGGTGCGGCGGCCGGCGCAGATGATGACTGTGTCGGCCTCTGCAGTCTCGCTGCCGTCGGCGGTGCTGAATGTTGCGGTGCCGTTGCCGAGGCCGGTCAGCGTCTTGCCGGGTTCAGTGGCGAGGCCGAAGTGCGCCATCATCCCCATGATCGCCCAGACGCGCGACCCGATATAGTTCGCCGGCGCATAGGCCGGACCGGCATCGACGAGCCGCACGTCATGGCCGCGCAGCTTCAGGTCGAGCGCTAGTTCGGCACCTTCGGCGGCACCGTAAACGATGACGCGCTTGCCGACCGCAGCGGGCGCGTCGCGGCGCATGACTTCGTCGATGCGCACCGCCAGGCCTGCGGCGCGCGCGGCGTCGAGCCCGTCAACGGCGATTTCGACCGGCGCCGCGCCAACGGCGATGACGACGACGTCAGGCGCTTCGGCCATGATTTCGGCGACGCCGGCATTGACGCCGGTGCGCACATCGACACCGCTCTTGGAAATCATCTTGCGGTGATAGGCCGGCTGGTAGCGCAGCATTTCCATGTTGGGCAGCGCCGGATAGTTGCCGGCCCAGTCCATAGCGCCGCCGAGGCTGGCTTCGCGTTCGAACAGCACGACCTTGTGGCCGATTTCATCGGCCGTGAGCGCATATTCCATGCCGCCCGAGCCGCCGCCGACAACGACAATCTTGCGCGGGCGAATGGTCGGCACGATGCGGAATTCATCCTCACGCCCGAACACCGGGTTCTGCGCCGAACCGGCCCAGCCCTTGCCGAAGATGTTGCCCTGCAGCAGCGAAGCGCCGGTGTGCGTCGACAGGCGGATTTCATCCTCGCGGCCCTGGCGCATCTTTTCGGGGAAGTCAGGATCGTCGAGCGACAGGCGGCAGACGCCGGCAAAGTCGGCGCCGGCTTCATCGACCATCGTGCGCAGATGGTCGGGCGTGATGAGGTTCGCCGAGCCGATCAGCGGCATATCGATGCCGCGCTTCTGCAAGGCGGCACGCAGCGTCTGGATGTTCGACTTGTTGATGACCTTCGCCGAATAGAACGACGGGCCGATGAATTCGGTCGAATGCACATCGGCGCGGCGGCTCGGCGCACCGAGCATCGAGCCGAAGGTGCAGTCGAGCACCGCGATGCCGAGCGCGTGCAGGCGCGGCGCATAATGTTCGGCGAAATATTCGATGTCGTAGCCGCCTTCGAGGTTCTCATCGACACACAGCCGAGGCACGATCGGGAAATCCTTGCCGCAAAGTTCCTGCGTGCGCTTGATGATCGCCTCGCACATGTAGAAACGGTCAGCGTATTTGTCGGTGCGGCCCTGGTTCGACAGCAGCGACAGGTTGGTGTGCGGCAGCGAGCCGTGGCAGAAATGGAACGACAGGAAATCGAAGCCTGCTTCCTTGGCGCGACGGCCGGCCTGCGCGAAGCATTCGACGATATCGTCATATTCCTCGGTCGGCACGACGCCGCTCGATGCGTTGCCGATGACATAGGCGTTCGACGGGCCCCAGGCGACAGTACCGGGAATCCAGCCCTTGCCGGGTTCGAGCGGCACGGTGGTGCCGAGTCCCGGAATCAGCCCGCCGTAGAACAGCTGGATACCCGCCAGCGAGCCGTTGTTCTTGATTTCGGCAACGGTGTCGCGGAACTCGATGACATAGTCTTCGTCGTAAAGCCCGAGCATGCGTTCGTTGATCAGCCCGTCGCGGCGCACGCAGGTGGCGCCGACGATGACGGCGCCGTAGCCGCCCGCAGCCAGCGAGCCATAGGCCGCCGCCAGCCGCCGCGTCGCATAGCCTTGCGGGTCGGACATGTTGAGCGTCGTCGGCTCATGGATGATGCGGTTCTTGAAATGCAGGCCCTTGGCGTCGAAGGGCTCGAATAGCTTGCTCGTCATGCGCACTCCCCAATGTCGCCGTGGCACCTCTCCGGGCGCCGCGTGTCGACAGTTTTAAGTCATTTGACCTAATTCGACCTGAGTCGTACGGGTGAGTCAGATGCAAGTCAATCCGCAACCCGAACTGCCTGCTGCGAACGACAGCGACACACGCCGCCGGCTCAAGCGCGTCGCGCGCCAGCTGTTTGCCGAGCGCGGCATCCGAGACGTCACGGTGCGCGAAATCGCGCGCGAGGCCGGGCAGCGCAACCAGGGTGCCGTCGCCTATCATTTCGGCACCAAGGAAGCGCTGCTCACCGAGCTGCTGATCGACGGCGCCGAGCGCATCGAGGCACGGCGGCGGGTCTTCCTCGATGACATCGAAGCGCGCGGCACGCCGGTTTCGGTGCGCGATGCGGTGGCGGCGATCGTCATTCCGTCGGCGGAATTTTCAGACGAGGATGCCGAATATGGTGCGCACTTCAACCGCTTCCTGCTCCAGCTCAGCGCCGTCGATTCGCAGTTCGTCGACCGCACGCTCGAAGGCCGCTGGAACGAGGGCTACCAGCGCTGCCTGACGCACCTGCGCAAGGCGATGCCCGACTGCCCGCCGCGCGTGCAAAGCCGCCGCTTCCTGTTCCTCGGCAACTATATCTCGAGCCTGCTGGCGCAGCGCGAAGCCAAGATGGTCGACGGCCTGCGCCATCCAACCTGGCGCGCCCGCGAAACGCTCGATGATATTGTGTTGACCGCCGCCGCACTGATCGAGGCGCGCTGATACCAGATCGACCAGAGGCTCTTGAATCCCCTGCGATGAATCTTGTCACAACTTCACATGCCGCAGCCGCAGCGCGTTGGTGATGACGCTGAACGACGACAGCGCCATCGCCCCTGCGGCTATCGCCGGTGACAGCAAAGTGCCGGTCCACGGGTAGAGCACACCCGCGGCAATCGGAATGCCGGCGACGTTGTAAACGAACGCAAACAGCAGATTCTGGCGGATATTGCGCATGACGGCGCGCGACAGCGTGCGGGCGCGGACAATGCCCTGCAGATCGCCGCGCAGCAGCGTCACGCCGGCGCTTTCCTTGGCGACATCGGCGCCGGCGCCCATCGCGATGCCGACGTCGGCGGCGGCGAGTGCCGGCGCGTCGTTGACGCCGTCGCCCGCCATTGCAACGATGCGCCCTACGCCGCGCAGCCGGGCGACCACCGCGGCCTTGTCCCGCGGCAGCACATCGGCCTCGACGGTGTCGATGCCCAGCCGCCGCGCGACGGCCGTCGCCGTGACGCGGTTGTCGCCGGTCAGCATAACAACGTCGACGCCTTCGGCCTTGAGGCTGGCGATGGCTTCGACAGTGGTGGGTTTGACCGGGTCGGCGATGCCGATGATGCCGCCCAGTTCGCCGTCGATGCCGATCAGGATCGCAGTCGCCCCGTCAGCACGCAGGCTATCGGCTTGCGCGTCCATGCTAGCATCTTCGATGCCAAGTTCGCGCAGGAACTGACTGCTGCCGAGGGTGACCTTGCGCCCCTCGACCGTCCCCGTGACGCCCTTGCCGACCGGCGATTCAAAGTCGGCCGCTTCGACAATCGTCAGCTTGCGGTCGCCCGCGGCCCTCACGATGGCGTCGGCGAGCGGATGTTCGCTGCCGCGTTCAAGGCTGGCGGCGAGGCGCAACAGTTCGGTTTCGTCAAAGCCCGGCGCGGGCAGCACCGCAGTCACCGCGGGCTTGCCCTCGGTCAGCGTGCCGGTCTTGTCGACGATCAGCGTGTCGACTTTCTCGAAGGCTTCGAGCGCTTCGGCGTTCTTGATGAGCACACCGGCCTGCGCGCCGCGCCCGACTCCGACCATGATCGATATCGGCGTCGCCAGCCCCAGCGCGCACGGGCAGGCAATGATCAGCACCGACACCGCGACGATCAACGCATATGAAAAGCGCGGCTCGGGGCCGACTGCCCACCAGATGCCCCCAGCGATCAGCGCTGCAGCGATCACGGCTGGTACGAACCAGCCCGACACCTGATCTGCCAGCCGCTGGATAGGCGCGCGGCTGCGCTGCGCCGAAGCCACCATCGCGACGATTTGCGCAAGCAATGTATCGGCGCCGACTTTCTCTGCGCGCATCGTGAACGACGCGGTGGTGTTGATCGCGCCCGCGACCAGCTTGGCACCGACCTCCTTGGTCACCGGCATCGATTCGCCGGTGACCAGCGATTCGTCGACCATGCCGCGGCCTTCGGTCAGTTCGCCGTCGACCGGGATTTTCTCGCCGGGCCGGACACGCAGCCGGTCGCCGACAACAACCAGATCGAGCGTGACATCTTCGTCGCTGCCATCGGCGCGGATGCGCCGCGCCGTCTTGGGGGCGAGGTCGAGCAGCGCGCGGATGGCGCCCGATGTGCGTTCGCGCGCGCGCAGTTCAAGCACCTGCCCCATCAGCACGAGCACGGTAATCACCGCGGCCGCTTCGAAATAGACAGGTATGCCGCCATGCGCGTCGCGCACCGCTGGCGGGAAAAGCCCCGGCGCCAGCACCGCGAATACGCTGTAGGTCCATGCCACGCCGATACCCATCGCGATTAGCGTGAACATGTTGAGCTGACGGTTCCTCAGCGACGCCCAGCCGCGCACGAAGAACGGCCAGCCGGCCCACAGCACCACCGGCGTCGCCAGCGCGAACTGGATCCAGTTCGACATGGGGCGTGGCACCAATAACAGCCCGGTCAGATGCCCGCCCATTTCGAGGATGAACACCGGCAGCGCCAGCGCCAACCCGACCCGGAAGCGCCGCGTCATGTCGATCAGTTCATCATTGGGGCCGGCGTCGGCCAAGGGGGTTTCGGGCTCCAGCGCCATGCCGCAGATCGGGCAACTCCCCGGTCCCGGCTGGCGGATTTCCGGGTGCATCGGGCAGGTCCATATCGCGCCTTCGGCCGCGACCAGCGCGGCATCGGCTTCGGGTGCAAGATAGCGCGCCGGATCGGCGACGAATTTGGCGCGACAGCCGGCGCTGCAGAAATGATAGCTGTGGCCGGCGTGATCGGCATGATGTGCAGTCGTGTCGGGATCGACGCGCATGCCGCAGACCGGATCGGTAACTTGGCCCATTGCGCGGGAGTTGGGCGCATGCGCCGCATGGTCATGTGCGTTGACGGACGGGTGTCGGTTTTCGGCCATGGCTGCGGTCCTGCGGTGGCGCGACGACCAGTATAGTCCGCCAAAGCCCCGAACAGGTGAATCGTTTCCCGACCCGAATGGTTTCAATGCGGCACTAAAATTGGGCGCAGGGGTCACACCTGCCCGCCGGAGGCCCTTCGACTCAATTCCGGCGCACGATCAGCCCGGCCCCCCAGCCCGCCAGCAGCGCGGCAGCGACGGCGGCCAATCCGTAAGCCAGCGAATGGTTATGCGCGGCGACGAAGACCCAGCGTTCGAAGCCTGACTTGTCGATTTCGACGGGGCTGGTCGATTGCGCGATGACCTCGCCATTCTTGATCAGGAAGATTTGCGCGGTGTAGCTGCCGACCGGCACCGAGCTCGGGATGGCGATGCGCGCGCGGTAGAGGATGTTCTGGCTGATGCCAACAGCGCCTTCGTGCTCGGCGAACAGCCCGTTGCGGCGGCGCAGGTCGATCAGGCCGTGTTCGAATTCCTCGGTTTCGGCCGGCGTGGCGTTGCCGGTGGGCGAAAGCTGAAGGCTGTCGACACCGATTTCCCAGATTGTCGCAGTGCGCTGGTCGACGAGCTTGGCGATGGGCTTGGAAGTCGCCACCGCATAGAAACCCGGCGCACTTTCAAACCGCGCGCTGCGCGTATTGACCCAGATGCCGGCGACACGCGCTTTCTTGCGCACGGTGACCGGTTCGGCCGGGCCGCGCATCACCACCGCCAGCCCCGGCGGCTCGTCGGGGACCTGGCCATTGGCGTACTGGATGGCGCCGAAGACCAGCAACTCCGCACCCTTGAAGGTGTAGATGATGTCGATGCGGCTCTGGCTGATGTCGGTGATCAGCTTGACCGGTGCGGCGGCGGTGCACGCCAGCCAGATTGCGAACAAGGCGAGCAGCCGGCTCATCCGGCGTAGATCGTGAACAGTTCGGACGGCGCCACCGTCAGCCCGTAGGCGACGCGGAGTGCCACCGCGAGGACGATCAGCGCGAGGAACAGGCGCAGTCGCTCGGGTGGCAGTTTCTGCGCCGCCTGGACGCCGAACTGTGCGCCGATGACGCCGCCGGCCAGCAGCAGGATCGCCAGTACGATATCGACGGTCTGCGACTGCACCGAATGCAGCAGCGTGGTGACCGCGGTGACGAAGATGATCTGGAACAGGCTGGTGCCGACCACCATCTTCGCCGGCATGCCGAGCACGTAGATCAGCGCCGGCACGATTATGAAGCCGCCGCCGATGCCCATGATCGCGGTCAATATGCCCGTCGCAACGCCCAACAGCAGCGGCGCCAGCGGCGAGATGAATAGCCCCGAGTCGCTATAGCGCATCTTGAATGGCAGCGCGGTGACCAGCGGGTTGCGCGCGCGCATCCGCGTCGGCGCGACATGCCCGGCCTTTTGCGCGGCGAGCGCGGCCAGCGCCTCGCGCAGCATCAGTCCGCCGATGGTGCCGAGGAAGACGACGTAGATGATGTTGATCGACACATCGATCTGGCCAAGCGACTGCAGCAGCTTGAACAGCATCGACCCCAGTCCGGCCCCGACGATACCGCCCACGATGAGCACCGCGCCGATGCGGACATCGACGCCGCCGCGTTTCCAGTACGCCAGTGCGCCCGACACGCTCGAGCCGGTGATCTGCGTGGCGGCCGAGGCGACGGCGATGGCGGGCGGGATGCCGTAGAAAATCAGCAGCGGCGTCGTCAGGAAGCCGCCGCCGATGCCGAACATCCCCGACAGAAACCCGACAAGCGCGCCCAGCCCGATGATGACCAGGACGTTGACCGACATTTCGGCGATGGGCAGGTAGATGTTCATGATGCCTTGGTCAGCCTAGCCGCGCGCGCCGCCAAGCGCGAGGGGGTAAACCCCCTAGCTGCCCGGCTTTTCGATTTTGATCTTGTAGCCGTCGAGCAGCGCCTGATACGCCGCCGCCTCGGCACGGCGGCGATTATCGGCGCGCCAGTCATTTTCGACGCGCTGGCGCACCATCGCCAATGTCGGAGTCTGCCCGGGCGTGACCTTGCGCAGCCGCACCAGATGCCAGCCCAGCCCTGATTCGACCGGGCCCGACCATTGCCCGACCGGTAGCACCGCGACCGCATCGGCAAAGCCGTCGCCGAAGCTGCTGCCGATGGCTTCGGCATCTGCGCCGTCCATCGATGTCGGCAGTGTGCCATGCTCGCCGAGCATTGCCGGATCAGCACCGGCTCGCAATTTTGCGGTCAGCGCTGCCGCACCGTCACGTGCGCCACCAAGATAGACCTGGTCGAAGCTCAACAGCGCGGGCAGCCGGTAGCGCGCCGGGTCCTTGTCCATCCAGGCCTGGAGTTCGGCGTCGGTCGGCGCCCGCGCTTCGGCCTGCGAGGTGGCGATGAACTCCATGCTGTTGCGCATACGTTTGCGGACCACGTCATCGTCGCGCGCCAGCCCGAGCCGCACGGCTTCGCGGTAGTAGATTTCATCCTTGATATCGTCGCGGATCAGCGCGTCGATTTCGGCGGGCGTCGGCGGCCGCTGCCACGCCTCCGCCCAGTTCGCCGCGAGTGCCTCGACGCGCGGCGCGGTGACGGTGATTGTGCGGCTGTCATCATCGACCGGATTGCGCCAGCCATAGAGTGCAAAAATCGCCAGCCCGATCAGCGCGAAATGCAGCAAGGGTTCGCGCAACCAGCCGCGTGCACGATCGGCGATGGTCACGCGCGCTGCCGCTTATGCCTTGGGATCGTACCAGATCGGCGCCGAATAGGCGCGTTCCTGCGACTTCAGCTGCACCTCGGGGCCGACCTTGGCCTTGTAGCGCACGATGTCATAGGCGACCCAGCGCGGCGTCGGGATTTCGAGCACGCGGACGTAGTAGAATGCCTTTTGTGCTGGATCGAACGCCGGGTCGGTCCACACCGTCTGCAGCGTCGGCGCGCCGATGCTATTGGTGTAGGTCGCGGTCTTCAGATCGACAGTATCGCCGACCGGCGGCAGCTTGCCATTGGCCCCGGGCTTGCGCGTCGCCGGGGTGCTCCACACCACATCATAGACCTGCTCGTGCGTGGCGCCCTTGGCGTCGATCCAGCCCTTGACGATCTGGACGCGGTCGAGATTGGCGCCGATCGGATCCTTGAGCGCCGAGACGATGAATGTCGGCGCACCGGCCTTGCCGGCGGGTTTCAAGTCGCCGCCCATCGGCACGCCGCGCGCATAGCCCGCCTTCACCCAATCGCCCTGCAGATCGGCGGGAGCAAAATCCCACCCGCCGAACAAGCGCACCGTCATGCGCGGGCCGGTCGAAGCATAGACTTCGCGGCGCTTCATCGCGTCGAAGATTTCGGCACGGGTGTTGGCCTTCGCCCAGACCGCCGCATAGCCGCCCGCCAGATACTGCCAGCCGACGCGGCCGGCTTTGCCAAGCGACTGCGGCAACATTGCGCGCGTCGCGCTGGGTTCGACGCCGGCGTGCTTGCCGAAGAAGTTGTTCTCGTCCGCCGTCGACAGCGCGGTGTGTGAGTCGGTCGAGCCGATGACGCCGAACTTGTACGGGTTGACGCCGGTCTTGGCCTCGATCTCCAGCCCATGCTGGAGTGCGGCGCGGACATAGTTGCCGGTGTACATCGACGGCGTCGAGAGTTGCGTCATCGACAGGTTGCCGAGCTCCCAGCCGGCCTGGCCGAACCCGGCGAATTCGTCGTTGGGCGACAGGAACGGATGCGTTTCGCTGTCGCCCTTGATCTGGGTGATTTCGACGACCGGTTCATGCGCCGCGCGCCGCGCCGCATAGGCCGCAGTCATCGGCTTGCCGTCGGTCTGCGTCAGCTGGAACATCAGCCCGTTCGACACGTTGCTGTTGTGCGGAATCGCCAGAATCTGACCGCCGGTGGTCTTTTCATAGGTGTCCATATAGTCCCACAGCTGGTCGACCGAGGTGCCGACCGTCGAGGAGAATGGCACGACCTTGTCGGCTTGCGCCTTGCCGTCGCGCATGATGACGATGCGGTGCAGATTGTTGCCGTCGGGCATCAGCGTATATTCGAACCCGAAGAAGCTCGTGAACTTGCCGGGCTCGTTGTAGCGCTCGACAATGGCGTTCTGGTCGGTCCAGATCGTCTTGGTGCGCTCGGCGTTCTTGCTGGGATCCATCATCGATGCGGGCAGCGTCTTGTTGGCAAAGCCGGTGATCAGCTCGCCCGCCGCCTTTTGCATGCCGGCGGGGCCTTCGTGCATCATGTCGTGCCAGCGGCGTAGCGTCGGATCGCGCAGCATCAGTCGCGGCGCGTCATAGATCGCCTTGATTGCACCGAGCCCGTCAGAGTGGTCCGACACCACCAGGAAGTCGAGCGGCCGTTCGAGCTGCGCCTTGATGCCGGTGCTGGAGGTCACCGCCTCGCCGCGGGCAAAGCGCAGTGCATCCTCCGGCCCGAGCCGCGCGCCGAGCGCGAACGCATCGGACGAGTTGGCGGTGTGGAGGTGGGTGTCGCCCCAAAGGGGCTTGAGCGGATAGGGGCTGGCGGCTTCGGCCTTGGCGGTCACTTCGGCTTCGGCCTTGGCCTTGTCGGCGGCCTTGTCGCCGCAGCCCGCCAGCGTCAGCACCAGCGCCAGCAGCGGCAGCGCCGCGATTGCACCCTTGGTTGCCATGTCCGTTCTCCCCAAATATTGCCGGGGTGCGCCCCGCGCTCCGGCCCCGATTTATTGACACATTGATTGCCAGCAAGTCGGGCGGCTGACAACTGCGAAATGCGGCAGCTTGTCGCGGCTGGCGCGCACTCAGACCGTCGCGGCAATCAGTTCGAGGCGGTTGCCGAACGGATCATCGACATAGACATGGCCGGGGTCTTCGGCATCGATGGTGACCGCATGGCCAGTCGCGGCGAGCGCCGCGCACAGCGCGTCGAAATTGTCGACGAGTAGCCCAGGGTGCGCCTTGCGCGCCGGCCGGAAATCGGCATCGACCCCCAAGTGCACACGCAGCGGCGGCGCTTCGAACCAGCAGCCGCCGCGCGCCTGCAAATGGGACGGCTTTGGCACCTCGGGAATGCCGAGCAGCCCGGCATAGAAGCCGCATGCCGCCACCTCGCCGCCCGCTGGCATCGCCAGCTGGACATGATCGATCCCGACAACAGCCATAGCGTTCCAATCCCCGTGCAAAATCGCCGCGATTGCGGCATAGTCGCGTCATGCTGGAACTACGCCCCAATTGCGAAGAATGCGACTGCGACCTGCCACCCGACGCCGACGCGCGCATCTGCACGTTTGAATGCACCTTCTGCGCCACGTGTGCAGACAACGTCTTCGCCGGCACCTGCCCCAATTGTGGTGGCAACCTTGTAGTGCGCCCGGTGCGGCCGGCGGCGGCGCTGGCGAAGTATCCGCCATCAGCCGTGCGCGTGATCAAAGACCACCCACACCGAGCCTAGAATTCGGCGACAAAAAAGGGCGGCCCTTGCGGACCGCCCTTCGTTTGGTTTGTGTCGTTCGGGTTCAAGCAGCGACGGCGGCGCGGCGGCGCAGCGTTGCACCCACCATGCCGAAACCGACGATCATCAGCGCCCAGCTTGCCGGTTCGGGAACCGCGTTGCCGAGCTGGATGTCGGTGGCGCCGGTTGCCTCGGGGCCCGAATAGTTCACCGAGGTGAAATATTCGCCCGCACTCGCCTTGTAGCCCGCAAAAGTCAGCGTGCCGTTGTTGGCGTAGCTCAGCGTCGCGGGATTGAAGGAATAAGTGTTGAGGTTGGTCGTGATCGCGACCGTGGTGCCGCCAGCCGATAAAAAGTTGCCGAGATTGAACGCGAACAGGTCATAGGTTCCGGCGATGTTGATCGTCGTCCCCAGGATGTAGTTATCGGTGAACAGCGAACGCGCCATGCCGTAATCGGGGTTGCCGCCGATGAGGTTCTGACCGCCTTCGACAAACGTCAGCGCACCAACGGTGAAATTATTGCCGGGGGTGGTGAAGCCCGTGTAGCTGTCCCAATTCGTGTTCTGAGCGATTGGCCCCTCTGCCGAAAATGCCGCCTGCGACCCGATCACCGTGATCGATGCCTGCGCGGTCGTCGCAATCGACGTTGCGGCCAAAAGTGCCAGTGCAATCCGTGTTTTCATTTTCAAACCCCTGTTTTTCCGGAGGCGCTTTCCTCCGCGAAAACTATAAGCAATTGTCATGCCAAATGTTTAAGTGTTTGATAAATATCGTTTCGAGCTTTTCGACCATTTGAAAAGTGTAATATTTTGAGATGCGGCAGGGATCCCGAGCACGGCGTATCGTCACCTGCCGCTGTGCGAACCGGCCGTCTCGCGGCTATAGCTGGCGCAATGTCCGACCTGCCTCCACCCCTCGCCTGCTGGTTCGCGTCGCGCGGCTGGGCCTTGCGCGGGGCGCAGCGCGGCATGCTGGCCGCGTCGGCAGCCGGTGAACATGCGCTGCTGGTGGCGCCGACGGGGTCGGGGAAAACGCTCGCGGGGTTCCTGCCGACGCTGGCCGAACTCATCGACCATCCGACCGTAGGCCTGCACACGCTCTATGTGTCGCCGCTCAAGGCGCTGGCGGCGGACGTGGCGCGCAACCTGATCACGCCGATTGCCGAGATGGGGCTGAATATCCGCGTCGAAACGCGCACCGGCGACACCAGTTCGGAGCACAAGAAGCGCCAGCGTTATGACCCGCCGCAGATCTTGCTGACGACGCCCGAGTCGCTATCGCTGCTGCTGTCGTATCCCGATGCGGCGGCAATGCTGGCGGGGGTGCGCACCGTCATCGTCGACGAGATCCATGCCTTTGCCACCACCAAGCGCGGCGATTTGCTCAGCCTCGCGCTGGCGCGGATGCAAACATTGGCCCCCGCCATGCGCCGTGTCGGGCTGTCGGCGACGATTGCTGACCCCGAAGCCTATCAAGGCTGGCTGGCGCCCGACGCCGATGCTTCGGCAGTGCGATTGGTGCGCGGCGAGGCTGGTGCGCAGGCGCAGGTTCAAATCCTGCTGCCCGAAGACCGTGTACCCTGGGCCGGCCACACCGGACGCTATGCGGCAAAGCAGGTCTATCAGCTGATTGCCGCGCACCGGCTGACCATCGTTTTCGTCAACACCCGCGCGCAGGCCGAAATGACCTTCCGCGACCTGTGGAACGAGAATGAGGCGAGCCTGCCGATCGGCATCCACCACGGCAGTCTCGCCCCCGAAGCGCGCCACAAGGTCGAGGCCGCGATGGCGGAAGGCCGGTTGCGCGCTATCGTCGCGACCGCCAGCCTCGACCTCGGTATCGACTGGGGCGATGTCGATCTGGTCGTGCAGATGGGCGCGCCGAAGGGCGCGTCGCGGTTGCTGCAGCGCGTCGGCCGCGCCAACCACCGGCTCGATGAACCCTCGCAGGCCGTGATCGTGCCGGGCAATCGCTTCGAATATCTGGAGGCGCTCGCCGCACGCGATGCAGTGGCCGCGGGAGAGCTCGATTCCGACGATTTCCGCCCCGGCGGGCTCGATGTGCTGGCGCAGCATCTGATGGGGCTGGCGTGCGCGGCGCCATTCGACGCCGATGCCGTCTATGCCGAAGTCCGCGGCGCCGCGCCCTATGCCGGGCTGCCGCGCGCCGAGTTCGACCGTGTGCTCGGCTTCATCGGCGACGGTGGCTACAGCTTGCGCGCCTATGACCGCTTCCGGCGGCTGGTGCGCGACGAAAATGGCTACCGGCTGAGCCACCCGCGGCTGGCTGCAGCGCACCGGCTCAATGCCGGCACCATCGTGGAGTCACCGACGCTTGCCATCCGCTTCGGCCGGCGCGGGCGCGCGCTCGGCCGCATCGAGGAATGGTTCGGCGCGCAGCTGCGCGTCGGCGACAGCTTCCTGTTCGCCGGCCAGACGCTCGAAGTCATCGGTTTCGACGAATCCGACATCATCGTCACCACCGGACGCGGCAACCCGCGCGTGCCGAGCTATGCCGGCGGTAAATTGCCGCTGACCACCAACCTCGCGACGCGCGTGCGCGGGCTGCTCAACACCCCCGAGCGCTGGACCGAAATGCCCGCCGATGTGCGCGAATGGCTCGATTATCAGCGCCAGCGCTCGGTTCTGCCGGGCATCGACGACCTACTCATCGAAACCTTCCCCGAAGCCGGGCGCGAATTCATGGTGGCCTATGGATTCGAAGGCCGCAACGCCCACCAGACGCTCGGCATGCTGCTGACGCAGCGCATGGAGGTGGCGGGGCTGCAGCCGCTTGGGTTTGTCGCGAACGACTATATGGTCGCGGTGTGGAGCCTGGCGCGCGTGACCGACCCCGCCCCGCTGTTTTCGCCGGAAGTGCTTGAAGACGAGCTCGCGGTGTGGATGGCGAACTCGCCGTTCCTGCGCCGCGCGTTCCGCGAAGTCGCGGTGATTGCGGGGCTGATTGAACGCACCCAGCCGGGACGCCCGCGCACCGGCAAGTCGGTGACCTTCTCCGCCGACCTGATCTACGACGTGCTGCAGCGCCATGAGCCCGACCATTTGCTGCTCACCGCCGCCTGGGCCGATGCACGCGCCAAACTTACCGACATCGCGCGGCTGGTGGCGCTGCTCGAACGCGCGCAGGCGAAACTGGTGCTGCGCCAACTCGACCGCGTTTCGCCGCTGAGCATCCCGGTGCTGCTCGAACTCGGCCGCGAGGCGGTCTATGGCAGCGCCGACGAAGCGCTGCTGCTCGAAGCCGATGCGCTGGCGGCGGTGGCGATGTCATAGCGGCGTTTGCGTCACCGGCGCGATGCTGCCACGATGCCGCAGAGCGGGGGCCAAACATGACATCAGACAGCGGCGCAGCGGCGCCCAGCGACCTTGGCGCCGATGATCGCGCCTTCCTCGGCCACCCCCGCGGGCTGGCATTCCTGGCGTTCACGCAAGCCTGGGAGCGCTTCTCCTTCTACGGCATGCAGGCGCTGCTCGCGCTCTACATGATCCACCAGCTACTGCTGCCCGGCCATGTCGAGAATGTGCTCGGCTTCGGCGGCTTCCGCGCCGGTATCGAGGGCATCTTCGGGCCACTGACGACGCTGGCGCTCGCGTCGCAGATTTTCGGCATCTACACCGGCGTCGTCTATCTGACGCCGCTGCTCGGTGCGTGGCTCGGCGACCGCGTACTCGGCCAGCGCATGACCACGATCCTCGGGCTGGTGCTGATGGCGCTGGGGCATTTCCTGATGGCGTTCGAGGCCTCGTTCCTGTTCGCGCTGGCGTCGCTGACCACCGGCGCCGGTTTCATGAAGGGCAACATGTACGCGCAGGTCGGCAACCTCTACGGCGCCGGCGACAGCCGCCGCACGCGCGCTTACGGCATCTTCCTGATCGGCCTAAACGTCGGGGCGTTCGCGGCGCCACTGGTGTGTGGCACGCTCGGCGAAATCTATGGCTGGCACTGGGGCTTTGGCGCGGCGGGGTTCGGCATGTTGATCGGGCTCGGCACCTACCTCGCCGGCTGGCGCTACCTGCCGCCCGACCGCCGTCGCCGCGACGCACCCGTCGTCAAGCTGGGCCGCGCCGACTGGCGCTCGGTCGCTGCAGTCATGCTGATGCTGCTGCCGACGGTGCCGCTCTATACCGCGACCAACCAGGCGTATAACCTCGTGATCGTCTGGGCCGAAAAGCACATGGACCGCTCTGTCGCTGGGCTGACAATGCCGGTGACCTGGTTGCTGACCTTTGACGGGCTGATGACGATCACCGGCATCGGGCTGACCATCCCGATCTGGCGCTGGCTGTCGGCACGAAACCGCGAGCCCGACACGATGCACAAGTTCGCGATTGCCGGTGTGCTGGTGACGCTGGCCTATGCGGTGCTCGCCGCCGGTGGTGCGCTGGCGCCGTTGGCGCCGGCGGCGATTGTGCTGCTGTATTTCGTGCTGTTCGATATCAGCTTCGCGTGGATCGACCCGCCGACCAACGCGTTCGTGTCGCGCTTCGCGCCGGTGTCGGTGGTGACGATGCTGATGAGCATCAATTTGATGTTCACCGGCGGCGTGCCCAACCTGATGGTCGGCTGGATCGGCCGTTACTATGAACCGCTCGGCCCAACCAACTTCTGGTGGCTGCATGCTGCGATTGCCGCCGGCGGTGCCGCGCTGGCGCTGGCGCTGCGGCCGCTGATCAAGCGGCTGCTGGCGGGACATGCCGAGGGGAGGATCTAGGCCGCGCCCTTTTCCGGAAACTTGAAACCGAGATAGGTGCCGCTGCTGATGCCCATCAGCAGCAGCAGATTGGTATCGAAGTCGGGGAAGGCGAAGCTGGTCAGCACCGTCCAGACGAAGATCATACCGAGGATCAGCGTCCACGCCAGCATCTGCAGCCGGTGCACCGCAACGGTGCGTGTCGCGCCATAGCCTTCGGAAACGATGTCGCGCCAGAATCCCGCCGATTGCGCGGTGGCGGGTGTCGGGTTGGCGACATCGATCATCCGCGCCGCCAGCCCGCTCATCCCCGAAATGCCGAGCAGGGTCAGCAGCCCCGGCGTAATCAACCCGCTGCGCGCGCCGGTGATCAGCCAGATCGCCAGATAGCCGCCGACGCTGAGCACCAGCCACACCGCCATCTGCACGCGGCCGAGGCTGAACGGCGGCTTGTCAGCCGGATCGGGCAGCGGCGTGCGGTCGCGCAGCAGCCCGGTATCCCAGCACGCCATGACGATGCCGGTGGCAATCGCGATGATGCCGAACGCGCCAAGCGCGGTCAGCCACGGCGCGAACACTTCGAGCACCGGTTTGGTCGTGGCACGCACGCGCGGCAGCGGCGCATCGGCTTCAGCGGGCTTGTTGGCAACCCCGATGCTGACCGCACGCAGCGGCGCGATGCCGTCTTCGGTCAGTAGCGCGCGCCATTTCCTGCCTTCCGTCGAATCGGCGGTCGTCGCCGGGCGCAGCGGTACCAGCGTCCATTGCCAGCCGACCCAGGGCTTTGCGGCATTGCCCGCCGCGTCGATATCGAGCGTCAACGTCGCCGGCGTGGCGTGGCGGTCGAAGAAGATTTGCAGCGTCGCGGTGCGCGGAGCGGTGCCGGTGCGCGGTGCGGCGCGCTCGCTGGCGAAATAGGCTGGCAGATTTACGCCGATGCACAGCCCCTGCCCGAGCCTGAAATCCTTGTGCGCCACCGCCAGCACCGCGCCGTCTGCAGGCCCAGCGGCGGGCGGCGCGCAACCACGCGCGTCGGCGTTCGCGATCTGGCGCGCGGTCAGGCCCAGCGTGGCGCCGAGCGCCAGCACCCCGATGACCAGTATAGCCAGCCAGAGTTGCCCGCGCGATTTGCCGCCTTCCGGTGTTGCGTCAACCATGGCTTTGCTCCCCCAATGGCCGTGGGCCGATAACGTCTACAGCATACGCTGCAGCGGCACCGCTCAACAAGGCACGCAGTTGGTGAGTCTGGCCACCATCTTGCGGCGCAACCTGCGCGGTGGCATGGCACGCGGATGCCCGATGTTTCTCTTTCGTTCGCAGGCGCGACGCTGCGTCCGCACCCTAGCGGTGCGCTGCACTGGCCCGAGCACGACGCGCTGCTGGTCGCCGATCTGCACCTCGAAAAGGCCAGCTTTTTTGCGACGCACGGCCGGATGCTGCCACCGTACGACAGCCACGACACGCTGGCGGCGCTGATCGACGCG
This sequence comes from Glacieibacterium arshaanense, assembly GCF_004681125.1. Lineage (GTDB taxonomy): Bacteria > Pseudomonadota > Alphaproteobacteria > Sphingomonadales > Sphingomonadaceae > Polymorphobacter_A > Polymorphobacter_A arshaanense. Next base: position 805,220 of record NZ_SIHO01000002.1, on the reverse strand, counting down.
GTCGAGGCGACCGGGGCGCGGCGGGTGTTCGCGCTCGGTGACAGTTTCCATGACGGTGCTGGCGTCGCACGGCTGCCCGCCAACGCCCGCACTGCGCTGGCGGCGCTAACGCGCGACCTCGACTGGTGCTGGATCACCGGCAACCATGACGGCAGCGCGGCGGCGGCGATCGGCGGGCGTGTCGCGGGCGAGCTTGAACTCGGCGGCGTGTGGCTGCGCCATGAGGCCGAGCCGCACGACGCCGCGCCAGAAATCAGCGGGCATTTTCATCCGAAAGTCAGCGTCACCGTGCGTGGCCGGCGTATTGTCCGGCGCTGCTTCGCGCTGACGCCGTCGAAGCTGGTGCTGCCGGCGTTTGGCGCGCTGACCGGCGGGCTCGATATCGGCGACGCGGCGATGGCCAGGGTACTCGGCCGGCCGCTGACCGCGCTGGTCGCAACGCCCGAACGGCTGCTGCGCTTTCCGGTTGCGGGCTAGGCGGCGGCGTCCGATACTCGGGCCTCCAAGGGGGACCGCCATGACCGATTTCACCACCAGCCGCCGCGCCTTGCTTGCCGGTGCGGCCGCGCTTGCGGCGCTGCCGGCGCGTGCCGCCACGATTGCCGCGCCCGCCGTCTCCGCAACTGCGCGTGACACCTATGAGCGCACCATCGTAATCGATTCGCTTGGTGGTCCCGGCAGCCAGTCGGATCAACCCGACCATGGCTACTCGACGCGCTCGCTCAACGATGCGCATGCCAGCGGCATCACCGCGTGCAACGTCACCGTCAGCCTGGTCGGCAACGGCCCCGAAACGTTCGAGGGCACCATCGCCAACATCGCCGCCTACAACCTCGAAATCGCGCAACACCCCGATGTATTCATGGCGATCCGCAACGCCGCCGACCTTAAAACCGCCAAGGCGACCGGCCGCCTCGGATTGATTTTCGGGCTACAAGACAGTGCGCTGCTCGGCAACAGCTTCGACCGGCTCGACACGCTCGATGCGCTCGGCGTGCGGATCGCGCAGCCGACCTATAACCTGCGCAACCTCGCGGGCGACGGCGCCACTGAACCCGCCAACGGCGGCCTGAGCAAATTCGGCTACGCCTATCTCGCCGAACTCAACAAGCGGCGCATTGTCGTCGACCTGTCGCACGCCGGCCAGCGGACGATTGCCGAGGGCATCGCCGCATCGAAAGCCCCGCCGGCGATCACTCACACCGGATGCCGCGCACTGGTCGATCACCCGCGCAACACCGCCGACGCCGAATTGAAGGCGTTGGCAAACAAGGGCGGCGTCGCCGGCATCTATTTCATGCCGTACCTGCGCGTGAAGGGCCAGCAAATGGCCGCCGACGTCATCGCGCATATCGAACATGCGGTACAGGTGATGGGCGAAGACCATGTCGGGCTCGGCACCGACGGACAGATTTCGGCGATCGACCTGACAGCCGAATATCGCCAGAAATATGCCGCCGACAACGCGCTGCGCAAATCATCGGGCATCGCGGCGCCCAACGAGAACGACGACGTCTACACCTTCGCCCCCGACCTGAACGGCCCGCGCAAATTCGAAACGCTTGCCGACGAGTTGCTGCGCCGCGGCTGGTCAACGACGCGGGTCGAGAAGATCCTGGGCGGGAATTTTGCGCGACTGTTTGGGGAGGTTTGGGGCTAGAAGAGCCTCCGGCGGGCAGGGTCTAGGCCCTGCACCCAACTTAGTCACTGCTCTGCCAAGCGAACCACTTAAAACGAAAAGGCCGCAATCAATCGGGCGCAGGGCTCAGCCCTGCCCGCCGGAGGCTCTTCGCCTATTCTTCTCCGAATTTAGCTTCGATCAGCCCGACCAGCGCCGCGAGTGCTTCGTCGGCCTGCGTCCCCTCGGCGGAAACCTCGACGTGGTCGCCGGGTGCGGCGGCGAGCATCATCAGGCCCATAATCGATGTGCCGGTGACCGAATGACCGTCTTTGATCACCGTCACCACCGCGTCATAGCCGCTGGCCATAGTCACGAAGCGGGCGCTGGCGCGGGCGTGGAGGCCGCGGCGGTTGCGGATTTCGACGGTGACGGGGCCGGCCATCAAGCCGCCTCGCCCAGGATCTGCGATGCGACCGAGATGTATTTGCGCCCCGCGGCGGCGGCGGCCTCGACGGCGTTGGCGACGTTCATCGTCTTGCGGACGCTTGCCAGCCGGATCAGCATCGGCAGGTTGATGCCGGCGATGACTTCGACCTGGCCGCTGCCCATCAGCGAAATCGCCAGGTTCGACGGCGTACCGCCGAACATGTCGGTGAGCAGGATGACGCCCTGCCCCGACTCGACGCGGCCGACTGCCGCCTCGATATCGGCGCGGCGAGCTTCCATGTCATCTTCGGGGCCGATGCACACCGTTTCGAGCTGCGCCTGCGGCCCGACGATGTGTTCCATCGCGGCGGCAAATTCGGTCGCCAGCTTGCCGTGCGTTACCAGTACCAGTCCGATCATAAACCAGCTTTATCCTCTAAACGGCCTACGCCGCCGTCAAATCGAACCCGCGTTACACCTGAACTAGCGCGGCGTCACTATCGACATCGCCGTGGCGGTCGCGGTGCACCACGGTCGCGTCATAGCCCGCCGCCGCGAGCCGCGCCGCCATCGTCCGCGCCACATAGACCGACCGGTGCCGCCCGCCGGTGCAGCCGAATGCCACCGTCAAATAGGCCTTCCCTTCGCGCCCATAGCCCGGCAGCAAGGTCAGCAGCAGGTCGGCAATGCGTTCGAACGCCGGCTCGAACGCCGGGTCGGCGGCGACATAATCCCCCACCGCCTTGTCCTCGCCGGTCAGCGGTCGCAGCGCCGGTTCCCAATGCGGATTGGCCAGAAAACGCATGTCGAACACCAGGTCGGCATCGCGTGGCAGCCCTCGGGCAAAGCCGAACGACATGATCGTCAGCGTCAGTGCCTGCACACCGGGGCGGCCGAAGCGGTCGGCGAGCGCGCGACGCAGGCCCGGTGTTTCATAGTCGGTGGTATCGATGACGACATCGGCCCAGCGCCGCAGCGGTGCCAGCATCTCACGTTCGCGCGCGATGCCGTCGGCAGCCGGCCGGTCGAGCGCCAGCGGATGGCGGCGGCGGGTTTCGGAAAAGCGCTTGGTCAGCTCGCCGCCGGTGCAATCGAGGAACAGCATCTGCACATCGGTGCCGTCATGGCGCAGCGCGCGCAGCCGCTCGACGATGGTGTCGGCGTCAAAGCCGCGCGTACGTGAATCGATGCCGAAGGCCAGCGGCCGGTCGCTCTGCGCGCCCTCATGCGGTTCGAGCAGGCGGTCTAGCAGTCCGAGCGGCAGATTGTCGACCGCCTCATAGCCCATGTCTTCGAGCGCCTTGAGCGCCGTCGATTTGCCGGCGCCCGACATGCCGGTCACCAGCAGCACGCGGCCGGCGAGCGGCGAAGGGGGCGTTTCATCGGGCATGGCCGGCACTTCTACTGCCAATGCAGGGGCGATGCCAAGCGATGCACCGAGTGGCGGGCCAAAACGTCGCAGCGCCGCCTCGACCTTCAGCGGTGCCGACAGTTCGAACGGATCGAGCGCGAGCAACGGCAGCGTCACCCCGGCAACGCCATGCGCCACCGGATCCGGCAGGCGCTCGGGACGTGCGGCCAGATCGAACGCCATCGCCACCGGGGCCGCGCCATGCGCCACCGCGGCAATCCCAAGCCCGCGCACTTCGATCAGTCCGGCGATGGCCGCAGGCGCCGACGCGTGGAGCACACCATCGATTTCGGTCAGCGCGACCTGGTCATCAGCAATCAGCAACGCGCCGCGGTCGATCAGCCGCAACGCCAGATCGGACTTGCCGCTGCCAGGCGGGCCGATCAGCAGCACCGCCTGCCCGTCGATAGATACGGCGGTGGCGTGGAGAAGAGTCACAAGGGCCTCCGGCGGGCAGGGCCTTGGGCCCTGCACCCGAAAATTGCGCCAGTGCTGTGGAACGCGACCGTAGCGTTTGATGGGCCGCCAAAAATTCGGGTGCAGGGCCCAAGGCCCTGCCCGCCGGAGGCTCTTTCTACCCCCCTCATGCCGGCGGCAAAGTCACGGTAAACCGCGCGCCATCGACCTTGCTGTCGACGATGCGGTTTTCCACCGCGATGCCGCCGTCGTGCGCTTCGGCGATGGTGCGGGCGATGGCGAGGCCGAGGCCTGAGTGGCGGCCGAAGTCCTCGCCTTCGGGGCGTTCGGAATAGAAGCGGCGGAAGATGTCTTCCTGGTTTTCGGGCGGGACGCCGGGGCCGTGGTCATCGACGGTGAGGACGATATTGCGGTCGCGGGCGCGTGCTACGGATACAGTGACGACCCCGCCGGCGGGCGAGAAGGACACGGCGTTGTCGATGAGGTTGCGGACGACTTGCGCCAGCCGCGCCGGCTCGCCGTTGATCCAATAGGGCGCGCCTTCGACCGCAGCCGCAAGTTGCACGCCGCGCGGCAGGCCGGCGGTCTGGTGCAGGCGCACCAGCGTCGTCGCCAACGCGCCGAGATCGAGGCGTTCGAAGCGGCTGCGCGACAGTTCGGCGTCGAGCCGCGAGGCATCGGCGATGTCGGTGATCAGCCGGTCAATGCGGCCGACGTCGTCGCGCACGACTTCGAGCAGCTGGCGCTTCAGATCAGGGTTGTCGACGACTTCGAAGGTATCGACGGCGCTGCGCAGGCTGGCGAGCGGGTTTTTGAGTTCGTGTGCGACGTCCGCCGCAAAGGCTTCGGTGGCGTCGATGCGGTCGCGCAGCGCCAGCGTCATGTCCGACAACGCGCGCGCCAGCTGGCCGATTTCGTCGCGGCGCGTGGCAAAGCGCGGCACGGTGACATCGCGCGACCGGCCGAGCCGGACGCGCTGTGCCGCCACCGCGAGCCGGCGCAGCGGCCGGACGATGGTGCTGGCAAGGAAGCTCGACAGCATCAGACTGAGTGCCAGTACGCCGAGGAAAATCAGGAATGACGTCAGCCGTTCCTCGCGCACGCCGTCGGTGATGTCGCGGGTGTCGGCGGTCAGTTGCAGCGCCGCGAACGGTGCCGTTGTGGCATCGGTACGGATGGGCGCGGCGGTGCTGATGATGACGGTGCGGTCGGGGGCGCGGCGCAGCGCGTCGGCCGGTGTGCCCTGCGACGCCGTGATGACTTCTTTCCACGCCGCGCGGTCGTCGATTTTGGGCGGCACATAGGGCGGCATCGGTTTGGCCGAGCCGAACTTTTCGACTCCGCGGTCGAGGAAGCGCGCGATGTCGCGGCGGAATGGCTCGGTGGCCGGATCGCGCAGCTTGAAGCTCGGCGGGTTGTGCGTCCAACTGTCGGCAATAAGCTGCCCGCCGCGGTCATAGACTTTGAGCCGCGCGCTCCTCATTGCGCCGTAGCGCGTCACCAGTTCGGGTATGCGCGCAGGCTCGGTTTCGGCGAGAAAGCTGGCGACAAGTTGCGCCTGCAGCTGCAGCTCGCCGCGACGCTGGTCGATCAGCCGCTCGCGGAACGAATCGAGGTAAAGAATGCCGCCCGCCAGTACGAGCAGCGCGAAGACGTTGACCGCCAGAATGCGCGGCACCAGGCTATAGCGGGTGCTCCAGGCGCGCGGGTTGCTCATCGCTGGCGGTAATGATGGCGGAAAGGGATTGCGGAGCAAGTCACCGTCATTCCTCGTTGAAACGGTAGCCGACGCCGTAGAGCGTTTCGATGGCCTTGAACTCGGGGTCGACAACGCGGAACTTCTTGCGCAGCCGCTTGATGTGACTGTCGATGGTGCGGTCATCGACGTAGACATCGTCCTGATATGCCGTGTCCATCAGCTGATCGCGCGACTTGACGAAGCCGGGGCGCTGCGCCAGCGCCTCCAGAATCAGGAACTCGGTCACCGTCAACGCGACATCGTTGCTGCTGCCCGGCCCGCGCGCGCCGGGCTCGCCCCAGGTGACGCGGTGACGCGCGGTGTCCATCGTCAGCCGGCCGCGCGTGAAGGCCGCGGCCGCGACCGCCTCCTCGCCTGGCTCGGGATCGGGGGCGCGACGGTTGGCCGCACGGCGCAGCACAGCGCGGATGCGTTCGATCAGCAACCGCTGCGAAAATGGCTTGCCGATATAGTCATCGGCACCCATCGCGAGGCCCAACGCCTCGTCGATCTCGGTGTCTTTCGAGGTCAGAAAAATCACCGGCAGCTCGGTTTTTTCGCGCAAGCGGCGCAGCAGTTCGATGCCGTCCATGCGCGGCATCTTGATATCGAGCACCGCAAGGTCCGGCGGATTTTCTGTGAGCGCTTTCAGCGCGGTGGCGCCATCGGCATACATCCGCACGGTGAAGCCTTCATTTTGCAGCGCAATCGAAACCGACGTCAGAATATTGCGATCATCATCGACCAGTGCGATCGTAGCGGACATGCCCGGACCCTCGGTTGAAGTGCGGGGATTGACCTAGCCTATCGACCGGCCGCCTGCAAATCAGTCGACCAATTCGCGACAAACGCTTTACCTGACCCCCTTGCGCCGTGTATGCGGCGCCGGATTGGCGCGCAGCAATGCGTTGCCGGCGGCGCGAGGAACGGACGTGTCGTGCATACGTATTCACGATCAGGATTCAGGAGACCAGACGGTGACCAACGCTTCGACCAGCACACTTGTTCGTCAATCGCGCCACGGCCTTGACGTGCAGGGCTTCGCGACCAAGGCCGAACTGCACTGGAACCTTGGTACCGCACCGCTGATCGGACGCGCTGTCGAAGCCGGCGAAGGCCTGCTCAGCGAAGACGGCGCCTTTGTCGTCGAAACCGGCAAGCACACCGGTCGTTCGGCGAACGACAAGTTCATCGTCAAGGACGACGTCACCGCGCCCGCGATCTGGTGGGGCAAGACCAACAAGGCGATCACCCCGGCGCAGTTCGCCAATGTGAAGGCCGATTTTGCTGCAGCGCTGGCTGCAAAGAAGACGCTTTATGTGCAGGACCTGTTCGGCGGCTCGCAGCCCGAACATCGCGTCCAGGTCCGCGTCATTACCGAACTCGCCTGGCACTCGCTGTTCATCCGCACGCTGCTGGTGCGCCCCGAGGCTGAAGCGCTCGCTGACTTCCTGCCTGAGTTCACCATCGTCGATCTGCCGAGCTTCAAGGCCGATCCCGAACGTCATGGCTGCCGCAGCGAAACGATCGTCGCGGTCGATTTCGAAGGCAAGACGATCCTCATCGGCGGCACCAAGTACGCCGGCGAAATGAAGAAGTCGGTGTTCTCGATTTTGAACTACCTGCTGCCCTTGAAGGGCGTCATGCCGATGCATTGCTCGGCGAACATCGGCCCCAAGGGCGATACCGCGGTGTTCTTCGGCCTGTCGGGCACCGGCAAGACGACGCTGTCGGCGGACGCCTCGCGCACGCTGATCGGTGACGACGAACATGGCTGGTCGGATACCGCCGTGTTCAACTTCGAAGGCGGTTGCTACGCCAAGGTCATCCGCCTGTCGGAAGAAGCCGAGCCCGAAATTTTCGCGACCACCAAGCGCTTCGGCACAGTGCTCGAGAACGTCGTGATCGATCCGGTCACCCGCAAGATTGACCTCGATGATGCGAGCCTCGCCGAAAACAGCCGCGCGTCGTACCCGATCCACTTCATCCCCAACGCCAGCGATGACAACCTCGGCCCGGTTCCGAAGAACATCATCATGCTGACCGCCGACGCGTTCGGCATCCTGCCCCCGATCGCCAAGCTGACGCCCGACCAGGCGATGTACCACTTCCTCAGCGGCTACACCGCGCGCGTCGCCGGCACCGAAATCGGCGTCACCGAGCCCGATGCGACGTTCTCGACCTGCTTCGGCGCACCGTTCATGCCGCGCCACCCGTCGGTTTACGGCAACCTGCTCAAGGAGCGCATTGCCAAGGGCGGCGTCGATGTCTGGCTCGTCAACACCGGCTGGACCGGCGGCATCTACGGCGTCGGCAAGCGCATGCCGATCCGCGTGACGCGCGCGCTGCTGTCGGCCGCACTCGACGGGTCGCTCAACAATGCACCGTTCCGCACCGATCCGTTCTTCGGCTTCCAGGTGCCGATCACCGTGCCGAACGTCGACATGCAGATCCTCAACCCGCGCGACACCTGGGCCGACAAGGATGCCTATGACGCCAAGGCCAAGGCGCTGGTGAACCTGTTCATCGCCAACTTCGAGCAGTTCGCCGACCATGTCGATGCCGGCGTGCGCGACGCTGCCCCGAAGGCCGCATGATACCTGACACACTCGTGCCCCGCGACCGCTGGCAAGCCATTGGTCGCGGGCTGCAGTGCCGCTGCCCGGCGTGCGGGCAAGGTAAGTTGTTCGGCAAGTTCCTCAAGCCGGTAGCGCAGTGCGCTGCCTGCGGCGAGGATTTCACCGCGCAGCGCGCCGATGACTTCCCGCCGTATCTGGTCATCCTGATTCTGGGCCATGTGCTGGCGCCGATCGCCGTCGCGGTCGAAATCAATTACCACCCGCCGATGTGGGCGTTCGCGCTCACCGCGTCGCTGATCGTCATCGTGCTGGCCCTTCTGATGCTGCAACCGGTCAAGGGCGGCGTGATCGGCCTGCAATGGGCCGGCCGCATGGGCGACTTCGCGGCCTAAAGCCCCAGCGCCCGCACCACCGCGCCCTGGTCGAAATACGGGCGCTCGCAGATAATCTTGGCGGTGCCGGGTGCGAACTCGAAGCTCGCGGCCATGCGGACGCGGAAGCTTTTGCCGGTGGCCTCGACCGTGCGGCCCGGCAGCCGTAGCGGCCCGAGATGCGTGCCGGTCAGCCAGAATTCGACGAGAACTGAATCGCCGTCTGCGGCAATCGCGATGATGTCGTTGCCCTGGTCGGGAAACGGCGTGCGGGATGCGGCGAAATAGCCGCGCACTGCGGCTTCGCCGTCGAACACCGCGCCGCCACCGTGCATTTCGTAGCGCGGGTGCGCGAAGGTGGCGATGACGCCGTCCCAGTCGTGGACGACTTCGAGCGCCATGTGGTCACGCACGGTCTGGATGCGGGCGGCGGCGAGGTCGGGCATGTGGACTCCTCCGGATGGGCTGCGCGCGTCGTGGCAAAGCCACGCCGTCGGACGGGTTCGTCGGCTTGGCGCCTTCGCCCCGCCGGCCGGCCTTGCGCGAGTCCGCGCCGAAGGCAAAATTCGCTGCGCAAATTTCGACTTCGGCGCCGGCCGCGCTAGCGGCTAAAATACCGCGCATAAGCCGGCAACGTCAAAAACGGCGCCAGTTCATCCGCCAGTGTCAACGTCGTAAACACGTCGGCGGCTTCCTTGAACTTGCCAGCTTCGAAGAAGTTGCCGCCGACTTCGGCCTTGAGGACCTCCATCTGCTCGTCAACGACGCGTTCAATCAGCGCGTCATCGACGGTTTCGCCGGAGTCGAGCTTCGCGCCGACCTTGCGCCACTGCCACAGCTGCGTGCGGCTGATTTCGGCGGTGGCGGCGTCCTCCATCATGTTGTGCAGCGGCGCAGCGCCGACGCCGCGCAGCCAGCTGGCGATATAGGCGATGCCGACATTGACGTTCATCGACAGCCCGGCGAGCGTCTTGGGGCCTTCGGGGGCCGTCGTCAGTTCCTCGGCCGTAACGCTGCCGGCCGGAATCTTCGACAGCTGGTTCGGGCCGGGCATGACGCGGTCGAAAACTTCCATCGCGACGCCGACGAGGCCGGGGTGCGCGACCCAGGTGCCGTCGCAGCCGTCGGTGGCTTCGCGTTCCTTGTCGGCGCGGACCGCGGCATAGGCCTTTTCATTCGCGGCTTCGTCGTTCTTGACCGGGATGAACGCGCTCATCCCGCCCATCGCATGCGCGCCGCGCTTGTGGCAGGTGCGGATGACGTGCAGCGCATAGGCGCGCATGAACGGCACCGTCATGTTGACCGCGGCGCGGTCGGGCAGGACGTGGCTGGCGTCGTTGCGGAAGGTCTTGATGTAGCTGAAGATATAATCCCAGCGGCCGCAGTTGAGTGCGGCGATATGGTCGCGCAGTTCGAACAGGATTTCGTCCGCCATGAACGCGCCGGGCAGCGTTTCGATAAGCACCGTCGCCTTGATGCTGCCGAGCGGCAGGCCGAGCGCCGACTGCGCGAACACGAAGACGTTGTTCCACAGCCGCGCTTCGAGATAATGCTCGATCTTGGGCAGATAGAAATACGGGCCCGACCCCTTGGCGATCAGCGCCTTGGCGTTGTGGAAGAAATACAGCCCGAAATCGAACAACGAGCCCGATACCTGCTGGCCGTCGACGACCATATGCGCTTCGGGCAGGTGCCAGCCGCGCGGGCGGGCGATCAGCGTCGCGGTGGTGTCGTTGAGCTTGTAGGTCTTGCCCTTGTCTTCGAGGCTGATCGTGCCGGCGCAGGCATCGCGCAGGTTGATCTGACCTTCGACCATGATGTCCCACGCCGGGGTCGAAGCATCCTCGAAGCACGCCATATAGCATTTGGCGCCCGAATTGAGCGCGTTGATGACCATCTTGCGATCGACCGGTCCGGTGATTTCGACGCGGCGGTCCTGCAGGTCGGCAGGTGAACCCGCGACCTTCCAGTCGCCGAGCCGCACCGCCAGTGTTTCGGGGGCGAAATCGATCGGGTTGCCGGCATCGAACCACTTCTGGCGATTCTCGCGCGCGCCGAGCAGCGCCTGGCGCGTCGGCTCGTACATGCGGTGCAGGTTGGCGACGAACGTCAGTGCGTCGTCGGTCAGAATCGTTTCATAGCCCGGCTTCATCACGCCGGTAATCGTCACGCCTGCAACTGCCACAAGTGTCTCCTTCAACCTTCAAACCGAAACGGGGTCACCCCGCGCGAACGTTCATCGAACCGCAACCGCGTGCCCGCCGGGGCAATGCTGCGCTGCCGGCAACCGGTGCGCGCACACGCCGCGCACCCAAGACCGATCGGCACAGCCGGCGTGGTATCGAGTTCAAGCCCGTGCGCATAGACCAGCGCGCGCGCATGCGCCAGTTCACATCCGAGCGCGATGACAAATTCCGGCCGCGTCGACCCGAACGGCATCGCGAAAGTCCGCACGGTGCGGGCGATGGTCAGGAAACGGCCGCCGTCTTCGGTTTCGACAACCTGGCGAACGATGGCGCCGGGCCGGTCGAACGCCGTGTGCACCGCCCATAACGGGCAGCCGCCGCCGTGCTGCGCCAGCGGCGTGTTGAACGCCGACAGCCGCTTCGAGACATTGCCGGCGCGGTCGAGCCGCATCAGGAAGAACGGCACGCCGCGCGCGCCCGGGCGCTGCAACGTCGTCAGCCGGTGCGCGACCTGTTCGAACCCCGCGCCGAATCGCGCCTGCAGCAGCTCGACGTCATAGCCCAGCGCCTCGCAACTGCCGACGAAGCGGCCATACGGCATCATGATCGCTGCGGCGGCATAGTTCGCCAGCACCTGCACGCCGATGCGCGCGCCGGCGCGGTCTTCGGCACCGTCGCTAAGGTCGGCACCGACCAGCGCGGCATCGATGACAGGGCGCAATTCGCTCAGCGCCAGCTGGCAGGCGATGTGAAAGCGCCGCGACGACGCATCGAGGCCTTCAGACAGTTGCAGCTGCCGCGCATGCAGATCGAGCCGACGCAGATGGTCAGGCATGACGTCAACGGGCAGCACACGCACGGTCAGCCCGTGCCGGACGCGGAGCCGGTCGGTCATCGCGGCGCTGAGATCGGCCGACGCCAGCCGCAGGTCATCGGCAAGTGCCTCGCAGGCTGCGTCAAGTTCGGGGAAGTGATTGCGGCGGTCGCGAAGCAACTGTTCGACGCGTTCGACAGGGCCGGCCGTGGTTGGCGCCGCACTTTGCTGCTTGGTCACGCCACTGACGTGCAGGGCATGCAGCCGCAGCAACGCCGCCGCGACTCCCGGCGCCGAGGCGGCGACTTCAGCGAGTTCGGTGCGGCCGGCGCTGATGCCGGTGAGTGCCGGGTCGGCGAGCACGCGCGCCAGTTCGGCGGCCACCGCGTCGCTGTCATCGCCGGTCAGTTCGCGCAGGTCGAAATTATAGACGCTGGCGAGCTTGAGCAGGAACGCCGCGGTCAGCGGCCGCTGGTTTCGCTCGATGAGATTGAGGTAGCTGACCGATACGCCGAGATCTTCGGCCATGCGGGTTTGCGTCAGCGCCTGTTGCAGGCGTAAACGCCGCAGCCGCGCGCCGGCGAACAGCTTGCGATCCTGCGGACTCACGCTGCTGTCGCGCGGTTGCCCAGCGCCTTTTGTAAATATTTTGACAAAAAAACAACTCGGAGCGTTTGCGGTTGGACAAATCGACACGATTTCGACATCATCGTGATTGACCTCGCCGTAACGCATCGGCAAAGGACTGACAAGCGCAGCAAACGACGGCGCGGCAACGGGAATTTGTCCCGCCACCGTGACGGTTTTGTAAAGCGCTGGTAAAAGAATTCCGTGCCGCCGGTGAAATTATCCACCGATACGCACAACCGATCTACTCTGGGGAGGGTAGCCAACGCCCGCCGGATCGCAACAGCGAACGGCGGGCGTTTCCTTGTCTGCTATGTGGCTGTCGGGGCTACGGCCGCAGCGCGCGGTTTAGCGGCGCTTTTCCTGGACGCGCAGGCTGGCGCCGTCGGGCAGCCGCACCAGCACATGGTCGCTGAAACGATTAATGACGGGGGCCTCGACATCGCGGCTGGTCACGCAGCCGGTGCGATAGTCGGTTTCGCGAAACTTGACGACGCGGAAGTCGGCGGCACGCACATCGGGGGTATCGAGGTTGATTTCGGTTGCGCCGGAACCGTCGGCAGCACGCTGGCTCGAACTGGTCATCGGGCGAACTCCTGAATTTCAAAGTTGTTCCGGGGCTTTTGGGCCCCGGAACTTCTGTTCGTCAGCGACGGAAGAAGCGACGCTGGTTCATCGGCGGATTGACGGTCTTCTCGCGGAAGACGATGCGCCCCTTGTCGAGGTCATACGGCGTCATTTCGACGTGCACGCGGTCACCGACAATCGAGCGGATGCGGTTTTTGCGCATCTTGCCGGCCGTATAGGCGATGATCTCGTGTTCGTTTTCGAGGCGGACGCGGAACCGGCCATCAGGCAGGATTTCCGAGATGACACCTTCGATTTTAATCGCTTCTTCTTTTGCCATAAGGCTTAGACCAGCGCGAGGTTGACCGCCGAGCTGCGACCCTGACGGTCGTTCTCGACATCGAAGCTGACCTTCTGACCTTCGTTGAGGCCATTGAGGCCCGAGCGTTCGACCGCCGAAACGTGGACGAAAACGTCCTTCGATGCGCCGTCCGGAGCGATGAAGCCATAGCCCTTGGCGCTGTTGAAAAATTTGACGGTACCGATCGCCATGTAGAAACGTCCTTAGATAGTTTTAACGGCCCACACGCCAAATGCGCGCAGACACCGACTGCTGAGTAAACGAAAGAGGTGCGCGAACGCCGCCTGACGAAAGCCTGCAACTTCGGCTGCGGGCCATATGCGCCTTTCGGGGGCCAATTGCAAGCAAGCCCCCCGGATGGCGCGGCGTTACTGGCAATATTGCAGCTATTTTGCCGCCGTTCACGATTGGTTCGGCGAATATGTCGCATGTGATGGATACCAACCTGCTAGCGTGCGTTGGAGGGCTCAAGGACTCCATCATGGCAACTACGCGCAAGGCATCCATTCGCACGACCGTCGCTGCCCGAACCAAGGCGGCGGCGCTGGGCGGCGGTCTAGCCAATGCGCTCGACGGCGAGCATTTCAAGCAGTTCCTCGACCAGATGCCGTTTGCGGTCGCCGTTTCGCAGCTCAAGCCCGCCGAACGCATCATCTACGTAAACCACGAGTTCGAGCGGTTGACCGGCCACGGTCCGATCGACCTCGCCGGCAAGCCGTGGATTGCGCTTGCCGGTGAAGCCAGTGGCGAAGATGACAAGCGCAAGCTCGGCAAGGCCGTCACCGCCGAGCAGGATTATATCGGGACGTTCGATATCGCGGTCGAAGGCGCCAAATCCAGCGTCGATGTCTGGTCGAACATCATCGAGGATGACGGCGGCACCGCAACCTTCCGGCTGATTGCGCTCGCCGATGCCGGGCCGCGTGACGGTGCCGAGCGCGCCGCGCTCGAACAGGCCGTCCAGGACAAGGACCTGCTGCTCAACGAGCTCCAGCACCGCGTCAAAAACAACTTGCAGATGATCACCGCGCTGATCCGGCTCGAAGCCCGTAACATCCCGCAGGACGCCAGCGACACGCGCTTCGACCGGCTGGCGGGGCGCGTCGAAGCGCTCGGTCTGCTGTATCGCTCGCTATCGCAGGAAGACGCCGGCGACACCATCGACCTCGGCACCTACCTCAGCGAAATCGCTGCGGCGGTGATGCGCGCGCACGCAGTCGAGGGTATCCACCTCGAGCTCAAGGTGGACAGCTGGCCGGTCACCATCAACGTCGCGATGCCGACCGGGCTGGTCGTCAACGAGCTGTTGACCAACGCGCTCAAGCACGCATTTCCCGCCGGCCGTGAAGGCACGATCACGTTGCAGTGTCTTGTCGACAAGCGCGGTTGCGAAATCATCGTCGCCGATGACGGCATCGGACTGCCCGTCGACGCGGTATGGCCGAAACGCGGCAAACTCAGCGCGATGATCGTCCAGTCGTTGCGCCAGAACGCCAAAGCCCAGATCGACGTCGAATCGCACAAAGGCAAAGGCACGCGCGCCACCATTATGTTCACCCGCGCCGATGGCGAGGCGAAGGCTTAGCCGGTCGCCGACCAGCTTTGCTGGCGCAGGACGACATCGGTCTGCTTGCGCGCCGCGAGGCGCGGACCGAGGAAGCTGTAGAAGAACCAGTCCTTCAGCGCGAACGGCGTGGCGTGGTAGACGATGCGTTCGAACAGCGTCCAGCGCACGCCCTTGCGATCGGCGCGGCGCAGGCTCGGCACGCACCAATGGTCGGGCGCATAGGCGATCTTGCCCTGCCCCAGCACGCGGTGCGCGAGTTCATGGTCCTTGACGACATAGGGCCAGATCGCCGCGTCATAGCCGCCCGCAGCGTTCAGCGCGGCGGTGCGGTAGCAATGTGCGTAGCCGCCGGCATGCGCCTGGCCGCTGAGCAAATAGGGAATAATGTTCGAATAGAGCCAGCGCCGCGCCCGTGCCGGCAGCGTCGCTTCGGCGCCGGCGACTGCGTCATGCGCCAGCACTGCCACTGTTCCCGTTCCGCGCGCATCGAACAGCGCAGCCGCACGCGCCAGATAGGCGGGCGGATATTCGGTGTCGGCATCGCACACCGCGACGAGCTCGGACGTGACCGCCAGCAAGCCGGCGCGCAGCGCGCGGACCTGCCCAGGCCGCGGTTCGTCGAGCAATCGCACATCGATATGCGGGTGGGTATCGGCAAACGCACGCACCACCGCTGCCGAGCCATCGGTCGAGCCATTGTCGACGACGATCAGCGCAAAGCGTTCGGTCTGCGCTGCCAGCGAGGCCAGCGTCGCGCCGATGAACGCCTCCTCGTTGTAGCACGGGATCACCACCGTCCAGCGCGGGTGTGCGGCTGTTGCGTCCGCCATTACGTTCAACTGTCGCTGCCCCTTGTTCGATTTCTATTGACCCGGTCGCGCCACGCTCTGCATGGCAACGGCGCGTGTCATCGCCCTGCCCCGCCACTGTCCTGAAGGTGCCACCCGTGCGTCCTGTCGTCAAATTGCTACGTGCCGCCGAATGGGCAAGCTTCGAGGCCTCGGGCAACTTCGCCGGCTCCGCCGACGACGCGCGCGACGGCTTCATTCACCTGTCAACGCCCGAGCAGGCCGTTGTCACGCGCGAGAAGTATTTTGCCGGCGAGTCGGGTCTGGTCGAAGTGACCTGTAATGCCGATGCGCTTGGCGATGCGCTGCGCTGGGAGCCGTCACGCGGCGGCGCACTGTTCCCGCATTTGTACCGCCCACTGCTGCTCGACGACGTAACGGCCACACGCCACCTGTAACCGGGTGCAGGGGCAAGCCCCTGCCCGCCGGAGGCCCCTTCAAGCCGCCGGAATTGCTGACGCCCCACGCTGCGCCGCTTTGGCACCAACAAACCCGGGCGCGGACTTCAATCGCTGCCAATAGTCCTGCACCACCGGCGCGAGCTCATCGCCCAGGCCCAGCGTGTTCGCCAGCAGCAGCGCATAGCCGACCGAGATATCGGCGGCGGTGAAACGACCGGCGCAAAGCCAGTCTTTGCCGCCGGCCAGCGCGTTTTCGACTGCGACGGTGCGCTTGACGAACCAGCGCGCATAGTCGGCGGCGACCTTGGGCTGGCGGCGTTCTTCGGGTTCGAGGCGCGTATAGCGCAGCACCAATGTCTGTGGGAAGGTCAGCGTCGCTTCGCCGTAGTGAAGCCAGTTCAGCCAGGCGCCATAGTCAGGGCCGGCGACATCGACAGCGAGGTCGACTGAGCCCTGCCCGCGGTAACGCGTCGCCAGATATTCGACGATCGCCGCCGATTCGGTCATGTGCGTCGCGCCGTCCTCGAAGAACGGAATGGTGCCGAGCGGGTTGGTCTGCAGATAGTCGGGTTTGAGGAAGCGCGGCGGAAACGGCAGCAGCTCGAGCTCATAGGTCAGCCCCAGCGCCTCGAGCGCCCACAAGGGCCGGAACGACCGTGCATCGGCGCAGTGCCAAAGTTTCATGTGACGAATTCCCCGGATATGCTGCTATTCAGCCTCGCTTCAGCATTGCCGGTCAACAAACGGCACCGCAAGCGCATAAAGTTGAACGGGAACTGCCGCATGACCACTACACCCGCAAAACCGATGACTGCCACGCGTGCGCTGCTGCTCGGCGCGCTGGGCGCGACTGCCGCGGTGGCGTTGTTTGTCGGGCTCGACCTACACCCCGCCGCCACCGACGCCCAGACTGCGGCGCCGCTGACCGCGCGCATGGCGCCGGTCGATCCGACGCAAGTCCAGCTTTCATACGCCCCCGTCGTCAAGCGCGCCGCGCCCGCCGTGGTCAACATCTTCGCCGCCAAGCTTGTCGCCACCGGCCCACGGACGATGGAAGAATATCTGCGCCAGCAGTTTTCGGGCGTTGCGCCGCCGCCGCGTGTCGCGCGCTCGCTCGGGTCAGGCGTCATTGTCGATGCCGACGGGCTGATTGTCACCAACAGCCATGTCGTGGGTGACGCCACCGACATCCTGGTGTCGCTCGCCGACCGCCGCGAATATCCGGCGAAGATCGTGTTTTCGGACCCGCGCACCGATCTGGCGGTGCTGCGCATCGACACCAAGGGCGTACCGCTGCCCACCGTCGAACTCGCCGATTCGGACGCGGTTGAAGTCGGTGACATCGTGCTCGCCATCGGCGACCCGTTCGGCATCGGCCAGACTGTCACGCATGGCATTATCTCGGCGCTCGCGCGCAACGGCCTGGGCGCATCCGACCGGCAATTCTTCCTGCAGACCGACGCCGCGATCAACCCCGGCAACTCGGGCGGCGCGCTGCTCGACATGCGCGGCCGGCTGATTGGCATCAACACGATGATCGCAAGCCAGACCGGCAATTCGGTCGGCATCGGCTTTGCCATCCCCTCGAACATGGTGCGCGTGTTCCTCAAGGCCGCGCCGTCGGGCAAGCTCGTCACCGGCTGGATCGGCGCCGAAGGCGAAGGCGTGACCCCCGACACGGCGCGCGCGCTCGGCTTTGCAACACCGCGCGGCGTACTGCTGACCAATGTCGCGCCCGGTTCACCTGCGGCCGATGCCGGCCTGAAAGAAGGCGATGTGCTGGTGTCGGTCAACGGCAGCGACGTCGCCAATGCCGGCATGCTGCGCTACAAAATCGCCACCGAGGCCGTCGGCAGCACCGCCAGCATTGGCATCATCCGCAACGGCAAGCCGATGACCATACCGGTCAAGCTGGAGAAGCCGCCCGAAAGCCCGCCGCGCGACATCACCGTCATCACCGGCAACAACATTCTCAACGGCAGCAAGATCGCCAACCTGTCGCCGGCCTATGCGCAGGAACTCGGGCTCGGGTTCCCCGAAAAGGGCGTCGTCGTCATCGAGATTTCAACCTCGGCACCGGCACTGAGGCTTATCAACCTGCGCCCCGGCGACCTGATCGAAACGGTCAATGGCAAGGCCGTGCGCTCGGTCGCCGACGTCAAACTGGCGGTGCAGTCGGGCCCGCCGGCGCTGCGCTACCGCCGCGCCAGCCAAACGTTCGATTGCGCGCAGGCGGGCAACCGCTTCACCTGCGAGACGGGCGGCACGCCGCCATCGCCTCGTTAAGGGCCTCCGGCGGGCAGGGCCTTAGGCCCTGCACCCAAATGAATTCCGTGCGACATAACGCGACGTTGGGGGCTGCGGCGCTGACCCAATATCCGGGTGCAGGGGCAAGCCCCTGCCCGCCGGAGGCTCTTAGACTTCAAATTCCAGAATCACTGCATCCACCGCAAGGCTCTCGCCGACGCTGGCGCGAACTTCCTTGATCGTGCCCGACTTCTCGGCGCGCAGGATGTTTTCCATCTTCATGGCTTCGACGGTGGCGAGTGCCTGGCCGGCTTCGACCTTGTCGCCTGCCTTGACGCCGAGTGCCATGACGAGGCCGGGCATCGGGCATAGCAGGTAGCGCGACATGTCGGGGGCGATTTTGGGGATCATGTAGGCGGCGAGTGCGGCGCTGCGCGGCGTGAGCACGCGTGCGATGTGGCTGGCGCCGCGCGTCGTCAGCCGGAAGCCGGCGGCGAGGCGGTCGATGGCGATGACGACGGTGCGGCGGTTGCCGTCTTCGTCTTCGAGGCGCGCTTCGAACAGCGGCTCGCCGACGCGCCATTCGGTGGTCAGCCGCAGCGTCACGCCGCCGAGTGCGACATCGTAGGAGTCACCGGCGGCCAGCACCGAAACCGCGTGGTTTTCGCCGCCGAGTTGGACGACCCAGTCCTCGCCATATTGCGCGCCGTAGCCGTTCAATTGCCCGTCGATGAGCTGCGCGCGTTCAGTATCGACGGCGTTGATGACGGCAGCGGCGGCGACAAGGCCCTGGATGGTTTCCGGCGTCGCGGGGGCGCCGTGGAAGCCGTCGGGATATTCTTCGGCAATGAACGCGGTGGTGACCTGCTCGCCGGCCTGGAAGCGCGGGTGCTGCATGACCGCCGAGACGAAATCGATGTTGTTGCCGACGCCGCGGACGAGGTAGCGGTCGAGCGCGATCGTCTGCTTTTCGATGGCTTCGGCGCGGGTAGCGCCGTGGGTGATCAGCTTGGCGATCATCGGGTCGTAGAACATGCTGATTTCAGCGCCTTCGACGACACCGGTATCGACGCGGACGCCGTCACCTTCAGCCGGCGGCGCGCACCGCGACAGGCGGCCGATCGACGGCAGGAAACCGCGGTACGGGTCTTCGGCATAGACGCGCGTTTCGATCGCCCAGCCGTCGAGCTTGACGTCCTTCTGTGTAAAGCCGAGCGGTTCGCCGGCGGCGACGCGGATCATGCATTCGACCAAGTCGAGCCCGGTGATGCATTCGGTGACCGGGTGCTCGACCTGCAGCCGCGTGTTCATTTCGAGGAAGTAGAAGCTGCGGTCGGCGCCGGCGATGAACTCGACGGTACCGGCGCTGAAATAGCCGACGCCGTTCGCCAGCGCGACGGCCTGCTCGCCCATCGCCTTGCGCATTTCGGGTGTCACGAACGGGCTCGGGGCTTCCTCGACGACCTTCTGGTGGCGGCGCTGGATCGAGCAATCGCGCTCGTTCAAATAGACGGTATTGCCGTGCTGGTCGCCGATCAGCTGTATTTCGATGTGGCGCGGCTGTTCGACGAACTTTTCGATGAAGACGCGGTCGTCGCCGAAGCTCGCCTTGCCTTCGTTGCGCGTCGACTGGAAGCCATCGCGGACGTCGCGCTCGCTCCATGCCAGTCGCATGCCCTTGCCGCCGCCGCCGGCCGAAGCCTTCATCATCACGGGGTAGCCGATTTCGTTGGCGATGCGGACCGCATGCTCGGTGTCGTTGATTTCACCGATGAAGCCCGGGACGACCGACACGCCGGCGGCTTGTGCGAGCTTCTTCGATTCGATCTTGTCGCCCATCGCGGCAATGGCCTTGGGCGGCGGGCCGATGAACGCGATATTCTCCTTGGCGAGCGCGCTGGCGAACCATTCGCGTTCGGACAGGAACCCATAGCCCGGATGCACCGCCTGCGCGCCGGTCTTCAGGCAGGCCTGCACAATGGCATCACCCAGCAAGTACGATTCGGCAGCCGGCGGCGGTCCGAGGCGCACCGCTTCATCGGCCATTTCGACATGCAGCGCGGCGGCGTCGGCGTCGGAATAAACCGCGACGGTCTTGATGCCCATCTTGCGCGCGGTCTTGATGACGCGGCAGGCAATTTCACCACGGTTGGCGATGAGGATCTTGTCGAACACTGGGCAGGCTCCTTTTGCGCGCCCTTCAAAGCCGCTCATGACGTTCGCGTCAACCTGTGAGTGCGACGCGCTGCACGGCGCGCATGAAAAAGGCGCGGACGCTGTTACCGCGTCCGCGCCGATTTCAATCGATTGGCTTCAGGCGGCGACGCTAGCGCGTCGGCGGCTACGCAGCGTGCCGCCGACCATGCCGAAGCCGGCAATCATCAGCGCCCAGCTGGCGGGCTCGGGAACGGCACCACTGGTGCGGCCATCGAACGTCACTTCGCCGACGAATTCCCATTGGCGATAATACTGCTGCAGTTCGAGCGTGTGGCTGGTGCCCGTCAGGTTGAGGCCGGTGAAATTGATCCAGCCGATGCTGCCATAGCCTGGCTGGCTGAACGCGGTGTTGACGCCATCGATCAGGATCGCGGCCGGCGCATAGACGCCGCCATAGGTCGTGTTGTCGACGAAGACACTCAGGCCAGTCACCGTCGTCCCCGCCGCAAAATGGAAGGTAATGACCGGGTTGTTCTCGACCAAAGAAAGCCAGCCGACATAGGGACCGGTGCCCGCCAGGTTTTCATACGAATACCAAGGCAAAGCCGGCACGACGCCATCGGTCAGGTCGCCGCTGCCACCCGACAGATAGGCACCGTCGCAGCTGGTGCAACCGCTGCCGGTGTAGTTTACATCCCAATAGTTCAAGCCGCCACCTGACGCGGTACCGCCGCCGTTGACCATATCATAGCTGGTCGAAAAGACCTGCACCGCGCTTGCCGGCAGCGCCGTGAGCGCGATCGCGGCTGCCGTGATCGCCAATGAAAATTTCATGTTTTGCCACCCCGTACGTGTTGAACGTCCTAGACCGGTAACATGTGGTTAGGGCAATTCAAATGGTGAAAATTGATTAATGGTGACAAAATGCTAGGCGGTGCGGGCGTCGTGGCAAAGCCACGCCGTCGGACGGGTTCGAGCGGCAAATGCGCCGCCCGCCCCGCCGGCCGGGCACTGCGCCGAGTCCGCGGCTAACGCGGCAATTGGAAGGGCAATTGCCGCGTTAGCCGCGGCCGGCTTGGCCTAGAGCGGAATATTATCGTGCTTCTTCCACGGATTTTCGAGCTTCTTCGTCCGCAGCTTGCGCAGCCCCACCGCAATCCGGCGGCGCGTCGAATGCGGCATGATCACTTCATCGATGAAGCCCATCGACGCCGCCACAAACGGGTTGGCGAAGCGCGCTTCATATTCCTTGGTGCGTTCGGCAATGGCTTCCTTGTCGCCGATATCCGAGCGGAAGATGATCTCGACCGCACCCTTGGCGCCCATCACGGCGATTTCGGCGGTCGGCCAGGCGTAGTTCAAATCGCCGCGCAGATGCTTCGACGCCATGACGTCATAGGCGCCACCATACGCCTTGCGGGTAATGACGGTGATCTTCGGCACCGTCGCTTCGGCATAGGCGAACAGCAGCTTGGCGCCGTTCTTGATGATGCCGTTATGCTCCTGCGCGGTGCCGGGCAGGAAGCCGGGGACATCGACGAAGGTGACGATCGGAATGTTGAACGCGTCGCAGAAACGCACGAAGCGCCCGGCCTTTTTCGATGCGGCGATGTCGAGGCAGCCGGCCAGCACCGTCGGCTGGTTGGCGACGATGCCGACTGTCGAGCCTTCGACGCGCGCGAAACCGACGATGATGTTCGCCGCATGGGCCGGCTGGATTTCGAAGAACTCGCCCTCGTCCGCGACCTTGCGGATCAGTTCGTGCATATCATAGGGCTTCGCCGCCGACGCCGGCACGAGCGTATCGAGACTCATTTCGAGACGCTCGGGGTCGTCGCTGCTCGGCCGGTAAGGCACGCCGACACGGTTGTTCAAAGGCAGGAAATCGAAGAACGCGCGGGTGCGCAGCAGCGCATCGACATCATCCTCGCACGCCAGATCGGCAACGCCTGACTTGGTGGTGTGGGTGATGGCGCCGCCGAGTTCGTCCTGCGTCACGACTTCGTTGGTGACGGTCTTGACCACGTCGGGGCCGGTGACAAACATGTAGCTCGAATCCTTCACCATGAAGATGAAGTCGGTCATCGCGGGCGAGTAGACCGCACCACCGGCACAAGGCCCCATGATCAGCGAAATCTGCGGGATGACGCCTGACGCCAGCACGTTGCGCTGAAACACTTCGGCATAGCCGCCGAGCGATGCGACGCCTTCCTGGATGCGAGCGCCGCCGCTGTCGTTGAGCCCGATGACCGGCGCGCCGACCTTCATGGCATTGTCCATGATCTTGCAGATCTTCTGCGCGTGGCGTTCCGACAGCGACCCGCCGAACACGGTGAAATCCTGGCTGAACACATAGACGAGCCGGCCGTTGATCGTGCCCGATCCGGTGACGACGCCGTCGCCGGGGATCTTGGTCGCTTCCATGCCGAATTCGACGCAATTATGTTCGACATACATGTCGAGCTCTTCGAAACTGCCCGGATCGAGCAGGATATCGAGCCGCTCGCGTGCCGTCAGCCGGCCCTTCTTGTGCTGCGCGTCGATACGCACCTGTCCGCCACCCATGCGTGCCGCTTCGCGCCGGCGTTCGAGCTCGACCAGTGTCTGCAACATGTAACCCAAATCCCCATCACTGCGATTCGCCCATGCGACTAGCGCCTTGCGCAGGGCCTGTCACTTATCAATGCCAGCCTTGCGTGTTAGAATCACAGCATCGCCGACGCCAACGCCGGCGCAACACGGGGAGGATGGACCATGCTACGTGTCCTGACCGGCAGCCTGATTGCTGCCATCGTGATGTTCCTGATCGGCTTTCTGGCGTACGGCACCCCACTGATGCGGCTGGGCTACGGGCAGGCCACCGATGCGGTGCAGCTCGACGTGCAGACCGCGCTCAAGGCGCTGCCCGGCACCGGCACCTATGTCATCCCGTCAGGCGACAGTGCCGCGACGACAGCGGCATTCGCCAACGGCCCGGTCGCCACGATCAACTACAACGCCGGCGGTTTCGCGATGGTCGATCCGCAAGTCATGCTGACCGGCTTCATCCATATGTTCGTCACGGCGCTGCTGCTCGGCATGACGCTGTGGGGGGTGCGCGGCCGCGTCCCCGATTTCCCGTCGCGCGTGCGTCTGGTCATCGGCATCGCACTGGTCGCGGTGGTGTTCATCAACCTGTCCGAGCCGATCTGGTTCCACCATGACTGGCGCAACGCGCTGTATGTCGGTGCGATCAACTTCATCTCGCTGTGCGCGGCGGGGCACATATTGGCGCGCTGGTTCGTACCGGCGCGGTAGTCAAGGGCCTCCGGCGGACAGGCCTGAGGCCTGCACCCATTTGTATGGCCTCTTCAATTGGGTGCAGGCGTCACGCCTGCCCGCCGGAGGCTCTTATGCCAACAAACTCAATAGTCGTTCGGCCGCCGCCAATGACCGCTGCCGCGCTTCACGTGCCGGAATCGCCAGCGGATCGAGGCCCCATTGTTCGGCCTGCCAGATTTCTTCGAGTTCGCCGGCCTGCCACAGCGTATCGGCATCGATGGCGCGCGCACCGAACGCCAGCCCGAGGATTGCCGAGCCGGCAATGGTCACCGCCGCACTCAGCGCCGCCAGCGTGAAGGCATCGAAGCCGGCATAGGCGGCGGCGATGCGCGCGCAGGTCGCGGGCGGCTGCGGCGTGTGGATGATGCCCGCGGTGACGGTGAAGGCCACGTCATAGCGCGCCGTCGCCCAGGCCAGCCATGGGTTCCATTTTTCCGCCTGCAGCGCCACCAGCGCCGGCGGCGCTTCGGCGCGGTAACACAGCAAATCGGATTCGGCGTAGGCGGCGAGGCCCTGCGCATAGTCGGCGCGCGCCGGTTCGATGCGGTCGATCGCGGCATTCGCCAGCCCGGTCAGCACCATCGCTTCGGGTTTGATTTCCGTCTCTTGCGCGTCCCATTCGGCGGCAACTGCATCGGCGAGCGCGCGCGTCGGCAGCCGAAGTTCGACACGTGCGGGCGTGCGCACCGGCTTGCCGTCGAGCGTGATGCCCAGCGTATCAGTGACCGCGACAACCTTGTAGAAACGCTTCACAAACGCTCCTTGAGCCAGCGCAGCCGCAACCAGCGCGCTAGCACCAGCGACCCGACCAATCCGACCGCAATGACCAGCGCACCACCGACGGGTGACGGCGCCCCGAAACGGTCAGTCGCCGCCCAGACCAGTCCGGCGAACGCCACGGCGATGCCCGCCAGCCGCAGCAGCATCAGTTGATACAGTTTCGCCTTGAATGGATCGGGTTCGGTCACTCGGCCTCCAGTGCAGCAATCAGCGCGCTCACATCGGTCACGACGCTATGTGCGCCTGCCGCCAGCAACTCGTCGGGGTGGTGATAGCCCCAATCGACACCGATCGGCCGGACGCGGGCGTTGACCGCCATTTCGATGTCGAAGTGGGTGTCGCCGATCATCGCTGTAGATTCGGGCGCGGCACCGGCATCACGCATTGCGGTGTGGATCATCGACGGGTGCGGTTTTGACGGGTGGCGGTCGGCGGTCTGCAACGTGACGAAATGCCCCGCCAGCCCGTGATGGTCGAGGATTAGCGCGAGCCCGCGGTCGGACTTGCCCGTGGCGACACCCAGCAGCCAGCCGCGCGCTTCGAGTTCGAGCAGGCAGTCGGCAATGCCCGGGTACAGCGGCTCGGGCGCCAGCCCGCCCGACCCGCGCAGCCGGTGGAAGGCGTACTTGTAGTCGTTCGCCAGCGTCACATGGAACGCCGCGTCAGCGTCGGGCAGCAGCACCTGCATGCCCTCGATCAGGCTCAGCCCGACGATGCGTCGCGTATTGTGCGGGTCGGGCGGCACCAGGCCGTTGCGGTCAAAGGCATCGCCCATCGCCGCAATGATGTTGGCCTGGCTATCGACCAGCGTGCCGTCGCAATCGAAGATGGCGAGGCGGGGAAAAGCGTTTGCGGACATTGCCGCTGCTGTACCCCACCCCGCACGCCGGGGGAAGCGGCGCTCAGCCCGCCAAGGCGCGCCGGCGCGTCCGCAAGCTACCGCCGATCATGCCGAAGCCCGTAATCATCATCGCCCAACTTGCCGGTTCGGGAACCGATTGCAGCGCAATCCGGTAGCCGACGGGGTCGCTCCCATCGAACTGGTTGTCAAAATATCCGTTTACGTAACGGTACCATTCTTCAAAAGTTGTGACATTGCCCCAGCGATCAACCGACCTGCTGTAGGAATTTTTGCCGGTGGTGAACGTCCCGGAAACACTGTCAGTATTCAATGCCCCGACGTTGTAATAGAGGTCATAGTCATCACCGCCACACCAACCGGTTCGGTATTCGCAATATAGAAAACTCAGGTTTTCGATATAGCTGACATTGAAGAAAATCGCCGGTCGCGAAAATTGAATCGACACGCGATACTTCGTGCCCTGCGCCAGCCCGCCCGACGGCCACGGCAAAGGCAGATTGGCGCCACCCGAATAGGGGTCGATCATCGCCACACCGGTCTGCACGATCTTGAGCGCGTGCGCCGGAGCCGCCGTCAGCGCCATGGCAGCCGCCGCAATCGCCAGGACATTTTTCATGGAGTCGCACCCCTTCAAAATCAGCCCCTGCCAAGACAGCGATACAATCCATATCGATGTTAATCAATGTTTAGTATTTGTTAACGTCAGAGTGGGTTGCGCGTTGCCCGCA
The DNA here is from genome assembly GCF_004681125.1 of Glacieibacterium arshaanense. Taxonomy (GTDB): domain Bacteria; phylum Pseudomonadota; class Alphaproteobacteria; order Sphingomonadales; family Sphingomonadaceae; genus Polymorphobacter_A; species Polymorphobacter_A arshaanense. Next base: position 779,191 of record NZ_SIHO01000002.1, on the reverse strand, counting down.
CCACCGCCGCCACATCGTCGCGGCCCAACGCTTCAAGCGCCGACGTCAATCCTGCAACATCCGCGTCAGGCTTGTTCTGGCTGAGCTTGCGCGTCGCGCGCAGTGTATCAATCGTCAGTTCAAAGCCGGTGATGCCGCCGCACATCGCCTCGAACCGCGCCGGCGTCATCTTGGCGCGCGTCCAACCTTCACCGACACGCGGCTCGAACGTGGCGGCGCTGGCATCGAGAAGCGCCACCAACTCATCGGGGTCAAGGCGCCGCAACGGCCCCGCCAGTTCGACCGCAACATAGTTCCACGTCGGCACCTGATCGGCGGCGGCGTACCAGTTCGGGCTGACATAATGGTCGTGCGCGGCAAGGCTCGCGGTCGCGTGGCCGCCGCCGAGATGCGGCGTCAGCGCGTTGCCGTTCGACAGATGGAAGCGCGCACGCCCGTCAGCAATCAGCAACGGCGCATGCGCAACGCGCGGGCCGTCGGGCGTCAGTGCAAAGATGTGCGCGAACGCGACATCAGCCGCAAACGCCAGCGCCGCCGCACCATCCCAGCTGAACGCCGCTGCCGGGTGCAACGCTGCTCAGCCCCGGCCGCGGCCGCGCGGTGCGCCGCCGGAAGGGCGCGGCGCCTTGACGGGAGCGCGCGGCGCTTCTTCGGCGCCGCGGCCGCGGCGTTCGCCCTTGCGCGACTTTCGGCGTGCCTTGGCTTCGGCAGCTTCGGCCTTGCGCTTTCCTTCGGGGGTGTCGAGGTAATGCACCTCGTCGAGCGGCAGATCGCCGTTCGCGAGATCAAAGCCGAGCAGGTTGAAGCTTTCGCTCATGTGGTTGGGTAGGTCGGCAATGATGTCGAGGCTGCCGCCATCGGGATGGTCGATCAGCAGGCGGCGCGCGTGCAGGTGCAGCTTGCGCGACACGCCGCCGGTCAGGAACGCTTCCTTGCCGCCGTATTTGGCATCGCCGACAATCGGATGGCCCAGCGCCGCGGCATGCACGCGGATCTGGTGCGTGCGGCCCGTCAGCGGCTGGAACTCGACCCAGGCGGCTTGCAGCGCGGCATGGTCGAGCACGCGGTAGCGCGTCTTGGCGTTCAAGCCGACTTCGGTATCGACATGCATCTTCTCGCCGCCGGTGCCGGGCTGTTTCGCCAGAGGCGCATCTATCTCGCCGGCTTCGGGCTCAGGCATGCCGACCGTCAGCGCCCAATAGACCTTGCGCGCGGTTCGGCCCGAAAACGCCTTCGAAAAGAACGCCGCCGCGCGTGCCGTGCGCGCCAGCAGCAGCACCCCCGAGGTATCCTTGTCGAGCCGGTGCACCAGCTTCGGCCGGTTGGGCAGCGTGTACTGCAGCGCGTCGAGCAGCCCGTCGACATGCGTCGTTGTGCCGGTGCCGCCCTGCGTCGCCAGCCCTGCGGGCTTGTTGATGACGATCGCCTGCGCGTCCTTGTGGATGACCAGCGACTGCGCATAGTCGATTTCGGCCTGGCTCAACACGCGGCGCGTTTCAGTCGGCGCCATCGTCGCACCAGGTAACGCGGCATCGGCCGGCGGGACGCGCAGCACTTGGCCCGCCAAGATACGGTCGCCCGGCGTCGCCTTCTTGCCGTCGATGCGCAGTTGGCCGGTCCGCGCCCAGCGCGACACGGTGTTGAAGCTGACTTCGACCATATGGCGCTTGAACCAGCGGTCCAACCGGATGCCGTCATCGTCAGGTTCGACGGTGAAGCTCCGGAAATTGTCCGGCACCGGCTTGATTTCGTTACTCATGCTGCACCCAATCCGCGCACTATCCACAACCCGATGAACAGCGCCGCCATGCTGCCGATCACCGAGGCGGCGGCATAGGCGACCGCGAGGCCGGGTTGGTTGCGCGTTACCATATTGACCATTTCGAGGCTGAACGCCGAAAATGTCGTAAATCCGCCGAGCACGCCGACGCCGAGCAGCAACCGCAAATGCTCGCCGCCCTCATTGACGCGCGCCAGCATGCCGACCACCAGCCCCATCGCCAGCCCGCCGAGCAAATTGACCGCGAGCGTGCCGATCGGGAACCCCGGGCCGAACGCCGCAAGCGCCCAGCGCCCGACCAGATAGCGCAACATCGCACCGGTGCCACCACCGATGGCGACCAGCAGCAGCGGCGGCAAAGCAGAAATCATGTTCATTATCGCGTCTCTCTAGCGCGAAAGCCCAAATCAAGCCACCCCGCCAGAATCTTAGGCCACCCCAAACGTCCAGCCCTCGGTCTGCGCCACCACCGCAAGCCCGGCGGGTGCCCACCAGTGCGGCTGTGCATGGATGGCGCGCAGGCCGGCGGCCGTCACCAGCGCGTCGCCGACATGGTCGGGGAATGTCGCATCGAACCCCGCCGGCATCGCCGCGCTGCCATGCGCCGCGAGAACGCGGTCGAGCGTCGCGCTGTCGCGAATCTTGCCACGCACCCCGCCCATCCGCGCGAACGCCTGCGCGTAGATTTCAACCAGCAACGGCCCCGTGTCAGGCACCACATCGAACGGCCACACCGGATGCGGCAGCCGGTGCAGCAACCGCATCGCCGACAGCGTCGCCTTGCCGACCTGCGCCGCGCCGAGCAGCACGAAGTTCGACGTCGGTTGCCCGAGCTTCGACGCCGCATAGGCCGCTTCGGTGGCGCGCAGATGCGCGCGCAAATGGCGTGGGCCGTCAGCCGCCCCCAGCCAGAACGCATCGCGGCGGTGGTCGACATAGGCATGGCCACCTAGATCGGGTTCAGCCGCGCACACCGCATCGATGTCCGCCCACAACGCCCGTGCCGGCCCTTCGAACCCCGGCACCGCGGCGAAGCCAAACCCCGCGTCCATGCCGATCAGCACGTCGCCGTCCAAAGCGGCGAGCCAGTCAAGCACGCCTTGGCGCGACCAGACACCGCTCGCTGGCAGTACCAGACGCGGCGCGGTATCGCCGGATTCGGCGATGGCCACTTGCACCGACTTGTGCCGCGCGCCGCGCGCGCCTGACCAGTCGATGCCGACAAAGGCTTCGAAGGGCCTCCGGCGGGCAGGCGTGACGCCTGCACCCGATTGTTGGGTGCAGGGGTCACGCCTGCCCGCCGGAGGCCCTTTCACTTGGCTCTTTCGGCCCGACGCTCGGCCCACCACGCCATGCGTTCGGCGATGCGCTTTTCGTGGCCACGTTCGGTGGGCGTGTAGAAGCTTTGCGGCGCCATTTCGTCGGGCCAGTAGTTGGCGCCCGAAAAGCCGCCCTCGACGTCATGGTCATAGGCATAGCCTTTGCCGTAGCCGAGGTTCTTCATCAGCTTGGTCGGCGCGTTGAGGATGTTTTGCGGCGGCGTCAGCGAGCCGGTTTCCTTCGCGGCGCGCATTGCGGCTTTGGCGGCGGCATAGGCGCGGTTCGATTTGGGCGCGGTAGCGAGGTAGAGGCAGGCGTGGACGATCGCCAGCTCGCCTTCGGGGGAGCCCAGGAAATCATAGGCATCCTTGGCGGCGAGGCAGACCTGCAACGCGTTCGAATCGGCGAGCCCGATGTCCTCGCTGGCAAAGCGCACCAGCCGGCGCAGCAGGTAGAGCGGCTCCTCGCCCGCGACCAGCATCCGCGCCAGCCAATATAGCGCCGCATCGGGGTCCGAGCCGCGCAGCGATTTGTGCAGCGCCGAGATCAGATTGTAGTGGCCCTCGCGGTCCTTGTCATAGACCGGCATGCGGCGGTGGAGCAGCTCGCCCAGCGCCGCGGGTTCCAGAGGCGCTTCGAGCGCCAGCGAAAACAGCGTCTCGGCCTGGTTGAGCAGGAAGCGCCCGTCACCATCCGCCGACGCGATCAGCGCCTCGCGCGCCTCCACCGTCAGCGGCAGCGTCCGGCCTTCGAGCGTTTCGGCGCGCACCAGCAATGCATCGAGCGCCGCTGCATCGAGCCGGCGCACGATCAGCACCTGCGCGCGGCTGAGAATAGCGGCGTTGAGTTCAAAGCTCGGGTTCTCGGTCGTCGCGCCGACCAGCACCACCGTGCCGTCCTCGACAACGCTCAAGAATCCATCCTGCTGCGCGCGGTTGAAGCGGTGGATCTCATCCACGAACAGCAATGTCGGCACCGATGCCGCACGCGCCTCGGCAAACAGCTTCTTGAGGTCGGCCACCCCCGAAAACACCGCCGACACCCCGACAAACCGCATGCCCACTGCGTCAGCGAGCAGCCGCGCAATCGTCGTCTTGCCGGTGCCGGGCGGCCCCCACAGCACCATGCTGGCGAGCTTGCCCGCTGCCACCATGCGCCCGATCGCGCCGGCCGGCCCGGTAAGATGCTCCTGGCCGACAACCTCGGCGAGCGACGCCGGCCGCAAGCGCTCGGCAAGCGGCGCGACGGGCGGCGTGGAAGGGAACAGGTCGGACATGGCGCGTTGATAGCGCAGGTCTGGATAAGTTGCAGTTGAATTGAAGAGCCTCCGGCGGGCAGGCCTGAGGCTTGCACCCGATTGAAGAGCGCCAAACAAATGGGTGCAGGCCTCAGGCCTGCCCGCCGGAGGCTCTAGCCACTTGACCTAGCTTCAAATTCGTCTGATTCTTGCAGCCATTATATTCGGTCGGGGGACGGACTATATGGCGACACTGGCACCGCGTATCGGCGTGCGCAGCGATCAATGGTTTTATGTCGGCATGGCAGTGCTGTTCGCGGTGATCGCGTTCGGCGGCTTCATTCCGACTTATTGGGCCAAGCTGGCGACCGGCAGCTTTACCGGCAATCCGGTGATGCATGTCCATGGGTTGTTCTTCTTCAGCTGGACGATGCTGTATTTCACCCAGACGTTGCTGGTGGCGACGCGCCGCGTGCCGCTGCATCGCAGCCTGGGGCTGCTCGGCATCGCGCTGGTGTCGGGGATGGCATTCACCGTGGTGTTGGCATCAATCAACGAGATCAAGGTGGCTGACGCCATCGGCATGGGTGATGCGGCGCGGCGCTTTGTCGTGGTGCCGCTGCTGGCGCTGCCGCTTTTCACCGGCTTTTTCGCACTGGCGATTGCCAATGTCCGGCGCCCCGAAATGCACAAGCGGCTGATGATCCTGACGATGATTCCGCTGATGCACGCGGCAATCGCGCGGGTGTTCATGCTGCTGTTCGCACCGCCGGGCGCCGTCGGGCCGCCGCCGGTGATGGTGGCGGTGCCGCCGGGGTTTGCCGCGCTGGCGCTGCTGGCGATCCCGATGGTGCATGACTGGCGCCGGCTCGGGCATGTGCCGCGCGTCTATGTCATCGGCGCCGCGCTGATTCTAGCGTACACACTGCTGCTGGTGCCGGTCGGCAACAGCGCGCCATGGATGTCGTTTGCGCATTCGGTGGAGTCACTGGCCGGCTAGTCAGCCTGTGGTGATCTTTTCTGCGGTGGTTTGCAGTTCGCGCGCGAATTGACTGCACTGTTGCCGAAACGACACGCCATTCTTGCGCTGGATCAATGTTGCAATCGGGTTGCGGCAGTACTCGCTGTGTGTGTTCACACAGGAGGCTGACATGAAGACCAAATTGTTCATCACCGCGGCAATCGCAGCATTGGCGCTGACTGCTCCGGCGCACGCCGAAACCGGTATCGCAAAGGGCGACTGGCTCGTCCGTCTGCGCGGCATCCTGATCGCGCCGACCGGCTCGTCGGGCGGCATCAATCCGATGTTCCCGGCTTCGACGGTCGATATCAACACGAAGTTCGTGCCTGAACTCGACTTTACCTACATGTTCACCGACAACATCGGTGCCGAACTGATCCTCGCCACGTCGAAGCATTCGGCAACGGGCGCTTCGGGCGCGCTGGCCGGCCAGCCGCTGCTCAGCGCCTGGGTGCTGCCCCCGACGCTGACGCTGCAATATCACTTCATGCCGAAGTCGGCCGTGCGTCCGTATGTCGGTGCCGGCATCAACTACACGATCTACTATTCTGAAAGCGCCAGCTCGTTCGTCAATTCGGCGCTCGGTGCGACCGATGTCTCGATGAGCAGCAGCTTCGGCTGGGCAGCCCAGGCCGGCTTCGATGTCGATGTCAGCCCGAAGGTCTTCCTCAACTTCGACGTCAAGTACATCGATATGGGAACGACGGCGACACTGACGACCGGCGCTGTCGTCAACAAGGTTGATGTCAACATCAACCCGATCGTCGCGGGTGTCGGTCTGGGCATGCGCTTCTAAACCAGCTCCGCCAACTACGACAAAGCGGCCGCGCATCGCAAAATGCGCGGCCGTTTTCGATTCGAGTGCCTGTGGCGGGCAGGCCCTTCAACCACCTGCAAACTATAAAAAAATGCCGGTGCGGTCGAAACCGCACCGGCATTTTTCAATGCGTATGCCGCAAAGACTAGCCTTCGGCGGTGTCTTCTTCGACGATTTCGGCGGCGACGACTTCGTCGGTCGCGAGGCCGGGTTCGGCGTTCGGATCATAGTCTTCGGTGAAGCCAGCGTTGTCGCGTTCGAACATGTCGGCGGTGACATCGACACCCTTGGCCTGCAGTTCGGCCTCTTCGGGCGAACGTGCGATGTTGACCTTGATGGTCACCGACACTTCCGGGTGCAGCGCGACGCGGACTTCGTACAGCCCCAGTGCCTTGATCGGACGATCAAGGATGATCTGGTTGCGGCTGACCTTGGCGCCGTCTTCGGTCAGGGCTTCGGCGAGGTCGCGGGTGGCGACCGAACCGTAGAGCTGGCCGGTGTTCGATGCCTGGCGGATCAGAATGACCGACTTGCCTTCGACTGCCTTCGAATCTTCGATGGCGTGGTCGCGCTTCATCGCGTTTTCGGCCTCGATATGGGCACGATTGGCTTCAAAGCGCTTCTTGTTGGCTTCCGAAGCGCGCAACGCCTTGTTGCGCGGCAGCAGGAAGTTGCGTGCGAAGCCGGGCTTGACCGAAACGATCTCGCCGATGTTGCCGAGCTTTTCGACGCGTTCGAGCAGAATGACATCCATTGCTACTCTCCTTACTTGACGAGGAAGGGCAGCAGGCCGAGGTGGCGGGCGCGCTTGATCGCCTGTGCCAGCTCACGCTGCTTTTTGCCCGAAACGGCGGTGATGCGCGACGGGACGATCTTGCCGCGCTCGGAGACGAAGCCCTGAAGCAGGCGGACGTCCTTGTAATCGATCTTGGGCGCATCGGCACCCGAGAACGGGCAGCTCTTGCGACGACGGAAAAACGGGCGACCCATGTTTAAGGTCCTTTCTTAAGCGGCGCGCGGGCGGAAACCGCCACGCTCGCCGTCTGCACGGGGGGCACGTTCGGGACGATCGCCACGTTCGGGACGGTCACCGCCGAAGCCGCGACCTTCGCGTTCGCCGCCGAAGCCGCCGCGTTCGCCACGGTCACCGCCACGGGCGCCATCGCGCTCGCTGCGTTCCGAACGGCGCATCATCGCCGACGGGCCGGCTTCGAGTTCATCGACACGGACGGTCATGTAGCGCAGGACGTCTTCGCTGAGGCCGATCTGGCGCTCGAGTTCGGCGATTGCCGTTGCCGGCGCGTCGATGTCGAGCTGCACATAGTGCGCCTTGCGGTTCTTCTTGATGCGATAGGCGATCGAGCGCAGGCCCCAATATTCGTTCTTGGCGACGCGGCCATTGCCATCGGTAATGATTTTGCTGAAGCCTTCCGTCAACGCTTCGACCTGAGCAGTTGCCAAGTCCTGACGCGCAAGGAAGACATGCTCGTAAAACGGCATGAAATACTCTCCTTTGGCCGATCGCTGACGTCGGACAATCCGACGCCCCTCCGGCTTTCGAAATTTCGCAACCAGCTTGCACCGGAATGCGAAAAACAACGGCGGAGCCAAGGCCCCGCCGTCGTCGCGATGCTCTTTGTCAGAACCGCGCCCGAAACGCAAGTGGTCTCGGGCACGGGTTCGGCAGGCTTAGCCCTTGGTCGAAACGTACAGCGCCCAAAGGTCGGCGATATCCTTCATGTAGCTCTTGGGGTCGACCGCGGCGAACTGCGCCTTGGCAGCGCCCAGGTTGCCGGCCTTGACCAGCGCAATGCCGCCATAGACGCGGGCCTGGTCGGCTGTCGCGCCACCGGCCTTGACCGCCGTTGCATAAGCTGCGGCGGCCTGCGGATACTGGCCAGCACCGAGGAAGGCGTTGCCTGCCTGCAGCGCGGTAGCCGGGTTGGCGGCCTGCTTGGGCGCGGCGGCGAGTGCCGGCGCGGCGCGCGAGCTGGCGGCGGTCATCAGCTTGGCGCTCATCGGGTCGCCGCTGAGGTCGCCGGCCTTGGGCAGCACCGCAACTGCGGTGCCGGGCTGGTTGTTGACGATCGCCAGTTTGCCGAAATCGAGCCAGTCGACCGGACGGTCGATCGCGCCGGTCTGCTGCATCAGGTAGAAGCTCGCGAGGCGCGCTTCGGGGCGCATCGAGGTCTGCATGAAGTTGGTGAGCAGCGCCTTCCAGCGCTCGGGGCTCGAATCGACCTTGATGAGCTTGGTCGTCGTGGCGAGATAGCCCGCCTTGTCGCCGGCCTTGTACTGCGCCGACGCCAGGCTCGACAGATACGCCGGCTTGGGTCCATTGGCCTTGATCAGGTTCTGGTAGGCGACGACCGCATCCTTGGCGCGCCCGGTGTGCAGATACGACTGCGCGATGATGATCTGCATGCCTTCGCCGCCGCCGGCACGCTTGGCGGTGGCAATTGCCTTGTCGTACTGGCCGGCCTGGTAATAGAGCGGCGCCAGCTGCGTCGCGGGCGCGCCGATGCTTTCGAGCTCGGCGGCCGCCTTACCGTACTGGCCGGCGCGCGTGTAGACATAGCCCGCCATCTCGGCGACCTTCTTGCGTTCTTCATCGGTCTTGGCGGCAGCGCGGGCCTGATCGACGGCCTTGATCGCGGCGCCGGTGTTGCCGGCCTTGGCGGCAGCGGCGGCCGACTGCAACGGCTTGCCGACCGCCGACGAAACGGCAGCGGCACCCGGGGCGGCGACGACCAGCGCGGCGAGCACGCCGGCGAGCGAGGCCCGGGCAGCGATACGTTGCATGACTGACTTCATGATGTTCCTCTTGGGTTTGAAAAAGACAAATCGACTCTACCCGCCCGCGTGTGGCCGGTTGATGAACGGGGCGACATTATCGAATCATTCGTCGCGCGCAAACCCAAATGGCAGAAAGCCGGCGCGCGGGTTAAAGGAACAATGTTGCCGATAGCGGACGATTGTTGCCAGCGGCGGGCCGATTGCCTTATCGCCCGCAGCGTGAACCGAAGAGATGGCGCCGGCACAACCGGCCCCAAGGGGAGTGAGTGATGCGCAGGGCTTTTGTGTTTCCAGGGCAAGGCAGCCAGGTCGTCGGCATGGGCAAGGCGCTCGCCGCCGCCAGCCCGGTGGCGCGCGCGACGTTCGAGGAAGTCGATGACGCGCTGAACCAGAAGCTGTCGGCGTTGATGTTCGATGGCCCCGAGGATGCGCTGCAGCTGACCGCCAACGCCCAGCCCGCGATCATGGCGCTGAGCATCGCGGTGCTGCGCGTGCTCGAAAGCGACGGGTTCCGGCTCGCCGACAAGGCGGCTTATGTCGCCGGTCACAGCCTCGGCGAATATAGCGCGCTGTGCGCGGCGGGCGCGCTCAGCCTCGCCGACACGGCGCGGCTGCTCAAGCTGCGCGGCACCGCGATGCAGGCCGCCGTCCCCGTCGGTGTCGGCGCGATGGCGGCATTGCTCGGCGCCAGCCTCGAACAGGCCGAAGCCGCGTCGCGCGACGCCGCGCAGGGCGAAACCTGCACCGTCGCCAACGACAACGCCCCCGGCCAGGTTGTGATTTCGGGCCATAAGGCCGCCGTCGAACGCGCTATCGAGATCGCCAAGACCTTGGGCGTCAAGCGCGGCATGCTGCTGCCGGTTTCGGCGCCGTTCCATTGCGCGCTGATGCAGCCCGCCGCCGATGCGATGGCGACGGCGCTCGCCACCGCCGCCTTGAACGGCCCGTTCGTGCCGCTTGTCGCCAATGTCACCGCCGCACCGGTCAGCGACCCCGACACCATCCGCGGGCTGCTGGTCGAGCAGGTCACCGGCATGGTGCGCTGGCGCGAATCGGTGCTGGCGATGGCCGAACTCGGCACCGAATGCTTCGTCGAACTCGGCGGCAAGGTCGTCGGCCCGATGATCAAGCGCATCACCCCCGAGCTGCAAGTCGAACACGCCGGCGACATGGACAGCATCGAAGCTCTCGCGAAAGGACTATGACCATGTTCGATTTGACCGGCATGACCGCACTCGTCACCGGCGCCAGCGGCGGGCTGGGTTCCGCCATCGCGCGCGGCCTCGCCGCCCAGGGCGCGCGCGTCGCGCTGTCGGGGACGCGCGTCGCACCGCTCGAGGCGCTCGCCGCCGAGCTGCCGGGGTCGGTGGTGCTCGCCTGCGACCTGTCCGACGCGGCGGCGGTGGATGCGCTCGTCGGTCGCGCGGTCGAAGCGCTCGGGTCGCTTGACATTCTCGTCAACAATGCCGGCGTAACGCGCGACAACCTCGCGATGCGCATGAAGGACGAGGAATGGGACACCGTCATCCGCGTCAATCTTGAAGCCGCCTTCCGCCTTGCCCGCGCCGCGCTGCGCCCGATGATGAAGGCGCGCCACGGCCGCATCATCTCGGTGACTTCGGTCGTCGGAGTCACCGGCAATCCGGGGCAGGTCAATTATGCCGCGTCGAAGGCTGGCCTCATCGGCATGTCAAAGGCGCTGGCGCAGGAAGTCGCCAGCCGCAACGTCACCGTCAATTGCGTCGCGCCCGGCTTCATCACTTCGCCGATGACCGACGTGCTGCCCGAAGCGCAGAAGGAAGCCCTGACGACACGGATTCCCGCCGGCCGGCTCGGCGAAGGTGCCGATATCGCCGCTGCCGTGGTCTATCTGGCGTCGCGCGAGGCGGCGTATGTCACCGGCCAGACGCTACACGTCAACGGCGGGATGGCGATGATTTAGCAAGGGGTGAAAGCCCGCGCGCCGCGCCCAACCACTTGCCACGACGCGCTAGCGCGGCTATCGGCTAGGGGGACACAAAACAGGGGCACCGCGGCGCCAGCCAAGGTCAGCCAATTTCGGAAGGAACGAGCATGAGCGACATCGCAGACCGCGTTAAGAAGATTGTCGTCGAGCACCTCGGCGTCGAAGCCGACAAGGTCACGACCGAATCGAGCTTCATCGACGATCTCGGTGCCGACAGCCTCGACACTGTCGAGCTGGTGATGGCGTTCGAAGAAGAATTCGGCGTCGAAATCCCCGACGATGCAGCCGAGAAGATCCTGACCGTCAAGGACGCGATCGGCTTCATCGAGGCAAACGCCGCGGCCTGAGCCGCGCGCGCCGGGAAGATCAGCTTGATCATCGACCTGCCAAGACGGCTCTCCGCACACGCCGGGGAGCCGTTTTGTTTGGCACCGGCTCCGAAACGGTTTTCTTTGGCGCTTGTCCGCAAGCGCTGGCAGTATGAATTATGGGCCAGACAGCGCCCGCTGGCGGCAGGGTTTGCCGCCACCAACGAAAGGAAGCGCCAATGCGCCGCGTCGTCGTAACCGGACTGGGCATGGTCACACCGCTGGGGGCCAGCGTCGAGCGCACCTGGGCGAACATCCTCGCCTCCAAGTCCGGCGCGCGCCAGATCACCCGCTTCGACGCCAGCGACTATGCCTGCACGATTGCCTGCGAAGTGCTGCGCGGTGATGGGAGCGGCGAAACCTTCGACGCCGACCTCCGCGTCGATCACAAGGTCCAGCGCCAGGTCGATCCGTTCATCATCTACGGCATCGACGCCGCCAGCCAGGCGCTCGAAGATGCCGGGCTGACCGACATGAGCGAGGAAGAACGCTACCGCGCCGGTGTGCTGATGGGTTCGGGCATCGGCGGCCTGCCCGGTATCGAAAAGGAATCGATCGTGCTGTTCGAACGCGGCCCGCGCCGCGTTAGCCCACACTTCGTCCACGGCCGGCTGATCAACCTGATTTCGGGTCAGGTTTCGATCAAATATGGCCTGATGGGGCCCAACCATGCCGTCGTCACCGCCTGCTCGACCGGCGCGCATGCCATCGGCGATGCCGCACGGCTGATCGCCATGGATGACGCCGATGTCATGGTCGCCGGCGGCGCCGAAGGTGCGATCTGCCCGATCGGCATCGCCGGTTTCGCACAGGCACGCGCGCTGTCCACCGGCTTCAACGCCACCCCCGAAAAGGCCTCGCGCCCGTACGACAAGGACCGCGACGGCTTCGTCATGGGCGAAGGCGCCGGCATGGTGGTGCTCGAGGAATATGAACGCGCCAAGGCGCGCGGCGCCAAGATCTACGGCGAAGTCATCGGCTACGGCCTGACCGGCGACGCCTATCACGTCACCGCGCCGCACCCCGAAGGCTCGGGCGCATTCCGTTCGATGCAGATGGCGCTGCGCAAGGCCGGGCTCGACCCGTCGGACATCGACTATATCAACGCGCACGGCACCTCGACACCGATGGGCGACGAGCTCGAACTCGGCGCGGTGCGCCGGCTGTTCGGCTCGGCGATCGAAACCGTGTCGATGTCGTCGACCAAGTCCGCCATCGGCCATTTGCTTGGTGGCGCCGGCGCTGTCGAAAGCATCTTCTGCCTGCTGGCACTGCGCGACCAGGTCGCACCGCCGACGCTCAACCTCGACAATCCGTCGGACGGTTGCATTGGCGTCGACCTCGTCCCGCATGTCGCCAAGACGCGCAAGATCAAGGCCGTGCTCAACAACAGCTTCGGCTTCGGCGGCACCAACGCGACGCTGGTGATGCGCGCGGTCTAGGGATGGGGAAAGAGCCTCCGGCGGGCAGGGCCTTGGCCCTGCACCCATTAGTTTCGATGCGCTCGATACGCACCCACAGGGCTATGCCCAACATTCGGGTGCAGGGCTTGCGGCCCTGCCCGCCGGAGGCCCTTCGCTTCCCTCCGTCTTGCTGTAACTAGCAATGGTCGCGCCCGGAAAACCGAAGCGCTCGCCACTGGCATGGTGGGCGCTGATTGCGGCGCTGCTGCTGGTCATCGGTGCCGGTTTCGCCGCGCAACGCTGGTCAGCGCGCTCGCCAGCGGGGGCGCCGCTGGTGACAGTCGAGGTGCCGGCGGGCGCGAGTTTGCGGCAGGCCGCCGCACAGCTTGAGGACGCGGGACTGGTCGAGCAACCCGCGCTGTTCGTGGCGATGGCGCGGGCGGTCGGCGGCGGCCGCGGCGTGCAGGCCGGCAGCTACGCAATCCCCAAGGGGCTGGGCTATGGCGGCATTTTGTCGATGCTGCAGTCGGGGCGGGTGGCGACAACGCGCGTGACAATTCCCGAAGGCTGGCCGTCGGTGATGGTCGCCGAACGGCTGCGTGGTAACGAAGACCTGACCGGCGATATCGCGGTGCCAGCCGAAGGCTCGGTACTGCCTGACACCTATCATTTCGCCAACGGCAGTCCGCGCGCCGATGCGGTCACGACGATGCAGGCGGCAATGAAGCGCACGCTCGCTGAACTCTGGCCCAAGCGCACCGCATTGAGCGTCGTCAAGACGCCCGAGGAGGCGGTGATTCTGGCATCGATCGTCGAGAAGGAAACCGGCAAGGCGAGCGAGCGCCGGATGATCGCCGGCGTCTATTCGAACCGGCTGCGGATTGGCATGAAGCTGGATGCCGACCCGACGGTCATCTACCCGATCACCCAGGGCAAGCCGCTCGGCCGCCGCATCAAGCGCTCCGAGCTCGATGCCGATAATGGCTACAACACCTATGCGCGCGCCGGGCTGCCGAAGGGGCCAATTGCCAATCCGGGGCGTGCATCGATTGCCGCGGTGCTCGATCCCGAACCGACCAAGGCGCTGTATTTCGTCGCCGATGGCAGCGGCGGCCATGTGTTTGCGACCACGCTCGCCGAACACAATGCCAATGTCGCGAAATGGTATGTGCTGCGCCGGTCGCGGGGTGAAATGTGAGCACCACCGGACTGTTGGTGCGCGCCGGTGCCGTCGCGACGCTGGCGTGGCTGACGGGGTTCGTGTTGTTCACCGCGACGCTTCCCGAAGCAACGCCGCTGGCGGTCGCGACCGATGCCGTGGTCGTACTGACCGGCGGGCCGGGCCGTCTGGCACGCGGCGTCGCGGTCATGCAGGCCGGCTCGGCCAAGCGCATGCTGGTGTCGGGGGTAGGCGAGGCGGTGACGCGCGCCGAGCTCGCGGCGACGCTCGACTCCGATATCGATGGCCACAGCCTCGATGCGGCAGCGCGCATCGCCAACCGTCGGCTGCTCGCCAGCCACGTCGACCTTGGCTACAGCGCCGTCGACACGCGCTCGAACGCCGCGGAGACCACCGACTGGATCGCCGCGAACGATTTCCATTCGCTGCGGCTGGTGACCAGCGCCTGGCACATGCGCCGCGCCGAACTCGAACTGCGCGCGCAACTGCCCGCCAATATTGTCATCGTGACTGATGCTGTGCCCAATGAACCGGCTGCCGCCCGCGTCGCGCGCGAGTATAACAAGCTGCTGTTGCGCTGGGTCGTGCTCAAGCTGGGAATTGCCCGATGAACTGGTTACGGTCGCTGCTGTTCACCATCGTCTTCTACATCGGCTCGGTGCCGACGGTGCTGGCGGCTGCCGCCGGTGCGCTGATTTCGCCTGCGGCGCTGGTCTGGGGCTCGAAATTCTGGTCGCGCTGGTTCTACTGGTGCGCGACCAACCTGATGGGTATCAAGCTGATCGTCGAGGGCGAGGTGCCGCAGAACGGCGTCATCGTCGCGATGAAGCACCAGGCCGGGTTCGAGGCGATCCTGACGCTGTGGCTGTTCGACAACCCGGCCGTAGTGATGAAGGCCGAGCTCCACAAGATCCCGTTCTGGGGCTTTGTCGCGGCCAAGCACGGCACCATCCCGGTCGACCGCGCCGGGTCGGCATCCGCCTTGCGCGCGATGATGGCGGCGGCGCGCAGTGCGTTGGCGCAGGACCGGCCGATCGTGATTTTCCCCGAAGGCACGCGCACTGCTGTCGGTGACCAGCCCAAGCTCCAATCCGGGTTCGCCGGGCTCTACAAGATGCTCAAGGTGCCGGTGGTGCCGGTGGCGCTCGATTCGGGAAAGTGCTGGCCAAAGGGGTTGGTCAAGCACCCCGGCACGATCACCATCCGCTTCCTGCCGGCCATCGCGCCAGGCCTGAAGCGCGAGGATATCGAGGCGCAGATCCACGCCGCGATCAACCAGCTCAACTGATGAATACGCCTACTAAACGTCGTTTCCCGTTGTGGCTGACGCTGGTGCCGCTGGTGCTTGGCATTGGCGCCTATTGGTTGATGTGGAGCGGCTTCCGCGACCGTTTCGCCGATGACATTCGTGCGGTGATGCCCGATGCGACCACCGAGGTCAGCGGCTTTCCCTACCGCCTCGAAGACCAGATCAAGGCACCAGCGCTGCGCCACGACAGCCCCGGCTTGCGCGCCACTGCCAGTGCCGAGGTGGCGGTACTCAACCGCGGTCCATGGCAGCCCGATCTGACGGTGCTGGCGTTCAAGCAACCACGCTTTGCCGTCGCGGTGCCACCGCTCGCCGACGCCAGCATCGCGCTGTCGGCCCCGCTCGGCAGTGCCAGCCTGCGACTTGACGGCAAGCGGCTGGCACGGCTCTCGACGCACTTCGATAACGCAACGCTCACCATCGGCCTGCTGCCTGTACCGCTGACTGCCGACAGCTTCGAGCTCCACCTACGCGAGATGACCCCCGCCAAAACCGAGGGCGCCGCCCCCACCGCCGCCCCCGTCGCGCAATTCGTGCTCAAGGGCGCGGGCGCCAAACTCGGCGGCGGCGACCCGCTGACCTTGACCGCCGACTTCAATGCCACCGGCAGCGCGCTGGTCCGCAGCTATGCCGGCTGGGCGCAACGCGGCACGGTCGAACTGACCGCATTGACGCTGACCGACGCCACCGGAGAAGTGCTCAGCGCCAGCGGCAGCGCGGTGCCGCAGGGCGGCCGGCTGGCGATTGCCGGCACGGTGACGACGGTTTGCCCGCATATGCTGCGTGCCGCGTTCGCCGGCACCCCCGCCCCGCCCGAAAAGCGCCTGCGTGTCGCGGTGCGGATGCCGGTGACGGTGCAGGGCGGCGTGGTGACGCTGGGCGAACCGCCGGCGGGCTGGGAGACACGCCCTGTACGCGGCCAGCAACCGCCGTGCCCGGTGTTGCGGCGCTAGCGCGCCGCCTCAACTCCCGTGCGGGCGGCCGAAGTCGTCGGCGTCGGTGTCTTGCCCGGCATCGATGATGGTGCGGCGCACCGCACGGGTGCGCGTGAACAGCGCCTCCAGGAACTCACCGTCGCCCCAGCGGATGGCGCGTTGCAGTGCGGTCAAATCCTCGCTGAAGCGTTGCAGCACGTCGAGCACCGCGTCCTTGTTGGTCAGGAACACGTCGCGCCACATCACCGGGTCGCTCGCCGCGATGCGGGTGAAGTCGCGGAAGCCGCCCGCGGAATATTTGATGACTTCGGAGCTTGTCACGCCCTCCAGATCCGACGCGGTGCCGACGATCGAATAGGCGATCAGATGCGGCAAATGGCTGGTCACCGCGAGCACCATGTCATGGTGCGCCGGCGTCATTGTTTCGACATTGGCGCCGAGCCGCGTCCAGAACGCATCGACGCGCGCCACCGCCGCAGGATCGGCGTCGGGCCCCGGCGTCAGGATGCACCAGCGGTTGGCGAACAGCGTCGCAAAGCCTGCGTCAGGCCCCGATTTTTCGGTGCCCGCGACCGGATGCGCCGGCACCAGCGCGACACCCTTGGGCAGCACCGCGCCAAGGTCGGTCAGCACCTGGCCCTTGACCGAACCGACGTCGGACACCACCGCGCCGGGGCTCAAATCCGCAGCGAAGCTTTCGGCAATCGCCCGCATCGCGCGCACCGGCACGCATAGCACCACCAGGTCGGCATCGACCACTGCTGCCGCCGCTGTATCGGTAACATCGTCAGCCAGATCGAGCGCCAGCACGCGCGCGCGCACATCAGCATCGGCGTCATGCACCGTCAGGCGCACCGTCGGCATCAGCGCCCGCACCGCGCGCGCCAGCGACGAGCCGATCAGCCCCATGCCGATAATGGCGACGCGTTCGAAGGGCAGCACCTACGCGGCGCCCTCGACATAGGCGCGCAGCGCGGCGGCAACACCGCGCGTTTCGGCCTCGGTGCCGATCGAAATGCGCAGGCAGCGGCCCAACCCCTGCCCCGGCAACCAGCGCACCAGATAGCCCGCCGCCATCAACGCGGTGTTGGCGCCGTCGGCGGTCACCGGCCCTGATTCCGGGAATTCGATCATAATGAAATTGCCCGCCGACGGAATGGCGCGCAGCCCGGCGTTGCCCATGCTGGCAATTTCACCCGCCAGCCACGTCCGCCACTGCGCGTTGTGCGTGCGGCACTTGGCGATCCAGTCCTGGTCGGCAATCGCCGCCAGCGCGCCTGCACCACCGGCGCTGGGCACGTTGAACGGGCCACGGATGCGGTTGACCGCATCGATGATGCCCGGCGCGCCATAGCCCCAGCCGATGCGTTCGGCGGCCAGCCCGTAGATCTTCGAAAACGTCCGCGTGACGATGACATTGTCATGGTCGCGCGCCAGTTCGAACCCTGTCTCATACGCCGGATCGTCGATGTATTCGGCGTACGCCGCGTCATAGACAAACACGATATCGCTGCGCAGCCCGGCGTGCAGCCGCCGCACTTCGGCGCCCGAAATCAGCGTGCCGGTCGGGTTGTTGGGGTTGGCGAGATAGACAATGCGGGTGCGCGGCGTAACGGCAGCGAGCAGCGCATCGACGTCGGCCGCATAGTCATTGTCGGCCGCCTCGACCGGCGTTGCACCGGCGCGACGCGCGGCAATCGGATAGACCATGAAGCTGTTGCGCGCGAACAGCACTTCGTCGCCGACGCCGGCATAGGCGAGCGCCAGCAGTTGCAAAATCTCGTCCGACCCGGTGCCGCAGACAATACGGTCGGCCTCCAGCCCGTGCAGTCCGGCAATCGCCTCGCGCAGCGCCACCGAGGCGCCGTCGGGGTAGCGATGCGCCTGGCCGGCAATCGCGCCCATCGCGGCAATCGCCTTGGGACTCGGCCCAAGCGGGTTCTCGTTCGACGACAGTTTGACGGGCTCGGCGATACCGTCGAGCTTCGACTTGCCGGGTGTATAGGCGTGAATCGCATCGATCCACGGCTTCATCTTCGGGGTGCTGGTCATGGCCGCGGCTTTAGCCGCGTTGCGGCGCGCTGCGCAAGGGGCGCGGCGATGAGGTGACAGGGCCTCCGGCGGGCAGGGGCTTGCCCCTGCACCCGAAATTCAGGCCGGTGCCTCACCCGTAGCGCCAGCCGCAATGGCTCCGCCGCAATCTTATGGGTGCAGGGGCAAGCCCCTGCCCGCCGGAGGCTCTTCCCTGCCCTACTCGGCCGCCATCGCCAGTTCAGCCGACTGCGGCCCACGGATGACGCGGCCCGGGCGCGCCGCTTGCACCACGCCATCGCGGAAGGTGACTTCGCCCGACTTGACCGTCACGACATAGCCCTCGGCCTTTTGCAGCAGTCGCTTGCCGCCGGCGGGCAGGTCGAACGCCAGCCACGGCTTGCCGAGCTTGATACGGTCCATGTCGATGACGTTGACGTCGGCGAGATAGCCCGGTGCGAGCAGCCCGCGGTCTTCGAGGCCGTAGAGCAATGCGGTGTCGCGGCACTGGCGCTTGATGGCATTTTCCAGCGTGATGCGCCCCTGCTTGCGGTCGCGCACCCAATATTCGAGCATGAACGTCGGCGAGGCAGCGTCGCAGATCGTGCCGCAATGCGCGCCGCCGTCGGACAACGAGTTGACGCAATCGTCGCTGGTCTGGAGCGATTCGAGGAAGTTGAGATTGCCGTCGGCGTAGTTCAGGACCGGGAAATAGATGAACCCGGCGCCGTCGTTGCGCATCAGCAGGTCGTAGGCATATTCGGCGCCCGACACTCCCGCGGCAGCAGCGCGCGCCATGATCGATTCAGATTGCGTCGGCTCATAGTTGAAGCCTTCGTCCATTTCATACTGGGTGAACCAGCCGCCGGTGACGACCTGCAGCAGCGGCAGCACATCGGTTTCGGGATAGACCGATTCCTCGGCAATCATCCGCGCGCGGAACGCCGGGTCCTGCAGCTTGGCGTATTGCGCGGCCCACGGCAGTTCGGCGATTTCGGCCCAGGCGGGCTTCAGGCGGAACGGGTGTACGGTGCCGCGCCACGCCATGACGATGCCGTTACCGCGCAGCGCGATCTGCGCGACGATATTCGCGCCCTTCGCATTCTGCGCGCGCATTTCGGAAATCTGCTCGTCGAGCGGCAGTTCCTTGGCGATCGACTGCAGCGCCGCGAAGGTGACGGGCATGCCGGTTTCGCGGCTGAGGTCGCCCATCCATTCGAATTCGTTCCATTCGCGCTTGAGGTCGCTCGCCATTTCGAACACGCCGTGGCCGGCGCGGCCCATGGCGCGGCCGATGCCGAGCAGTTCTTCCTTGGTCGCGGTGGTGCCGGGCACCAGCACGCCGTCGACCGACTTGTGCAGGATGGTGCGCGACGTCGAGAACCCCAGCGCGCCGGCGCGCAGGCCTTCCTCGACGATCTTCGACATTTGCGCGATGTCGGTTTCGGTCGGCGCTTCGTTGTTGGCGCCGCGCTCACCCATGACATAGGCGCGCACCGCACCGTGCGGGACGTGGGTGCCGACATCGACAGTGCGCGGCAGCTTTTCGAGCGCGTCCATATACTGCGGGAAGGTCTCCCAGTCCCAGGTCATGCCTTCGGCGAGCGCAGTGCCGGGGATGTCCTCGACGCCTTCCATCAGCCCGATCAGCCATTCATGCTTGTCAGGCTTGGCGGGTGCGAAGCCGACGCCGCAATTGCCCATGACGACGGTGGTGACGCCGTGCCACGACGACGGGCCCATTTCGGAATCCCAGGTCGCCTGGCCGTCATAATGCGTGTGGATATCGACAAAGCCGGGGGTGACGATCTTGCCGGTGGCATCGATTTCCTCACGGCCCTTGGCGGTCACCGTGCCGACCAGGCTGATGCGGTTGCCGTCGATGGCGACATCGCCGGTGTACGGCTTGCCGCCGCTGCCATCGACAATCGTGCCGCCGCGAATGACCAGATCATGCATTTCGACTCTCCCCAGAGCTTGTCTCGTTTTCGCCAGCGTATCACAGATTGACGTTGACGGAAGCGCGTTGCGCGACGCTTGCACTCGTCGGTCGCAGCCCGTAACCGCTTGGGCGATGAACGCACATGACCAACGCTTCGGGCTCGACCGGCGGGTGACGCTGGCGCTGCCGCTCGCGCTCGATTCGGGCGCGGCGCTGGCCCATGTCGAAATCGCCTATGAAAGCTACGGCACCCTCAACGCCGATGCGTCGAACGCCATTCTGATCTGCCACGCATTGACTGGTGACCAGCATGTCGCGGCCAACCATCCGCGCACCGGCAAACCGGGCTGGTGGACCCGGCTGGTGGGCGAAGGCAAACCCATCGATCCGGCACGCCACTTCATCGTCTGCGCCAATGTCCTCGGCGGCTGCATGGGCAGCACCGGGCCGGGCAGCACAGATCCGGCAACAGGGAAGCCCTACGCGATGGCGTTCCCGGTCATCACCATCCGCGACATGGTGCGCGCACAGGCGGCATTGCTCGATCACCTCGGCGTCGGCACGTTGCTGGCGGTCGTCGGCGGCTCGATGGGCGGCATGCAGGCGCTCGAATGGGCCGCGACCTATCCGACGCGCGTGCGCTCGGTGGTCGGGATTGCCACCGCCGCACGTCATTCGGCTCAGAATATCGCGTTCCACGAAGTCGGGCGCCAGGCGATCATGGCCGACCCCAACTGGGCCGGGGGCAACTACTACGGCGTCGGTGCCCCGACGGCGGGTCTGGCGGTGGCACGCATGGCCGCGCACATCACCTATCTGTCGGAGGAAGGCCTGACCGCGAAGTTCGGCCGCCGGCTGCAGTCGCGCGACGCGCTCAGCTTCGGCTTCGACGCCGACTTCCAGGTCGAATCCTATCTGCGCCACCAGGGCCTGAGCTTCGTCGAACGCTTCGACGCCAACTCCTACCTCTACATCACCCGCGCCATGGACTATTTCGACATGGCCGAGGCGCACGGCGGCCGGCTGGCGAACGCCTTCACCAACACCGCGACACGCTTCGCGCTGGTGTCGTTCACCTCCGACTGGCTATATCCGACGAGCGAATCGCGCCGCATTGTCCGCGCGCTCAATGCCGCCAATGCGCATGTCAGCTTCGTCGAACTCGAAAGCCCGCACGGCCATGACGCGTTCCTGCTCGACGCGCCCGAAATGAACCGCGTCGTCGATGGCTTCCTGCGTGCGGTGGAAACCCTATGAGCCTGCGCCCCGACCTTGCGGCGATTGCCGCCGTCGTGCCGCAGGGCGCGCGTGTGCTCGATATCGGCTGCGGTGACGGGGCGCTGCTCGCCGAGCTGCGCGCCACCGCGGCAATCGACGGCCGCGGCATCGAACTCGACGCGGCGGATGTCGCGAGTGCGGTCGGGCGCGGCTTGTCGGTCGTGCAGGGCGACGCCGACACCGACCTTGTGGACTACCCCGCCGACGGCTTCGACGTGGTCATCCTGTCGAACACGCTGCAGGCGATGCGCGCACCCGCCGCGGTGCTCGGCGAAATGCTGCGCATCGGCCGGCGCGCGGTAGTCAGCTTCCCCAACTTCGGCCATTGGCGCGTGCGGCTGGCGCTGCTGTTCGGCGGCCGCATGCCGGTGACGCGGACGCTGCCGGTGTCGTGGCACGAAACCCCCAACATCCATTTGTGTACGATTGACGACTTCCGCGCGACGGTCGCCGCGCACGGCTTCGTCATCGAAAGCGCGGCATTCCTGTCGGGCGGCCAGCAGCGCGGCGGCGCGTTCGCCAATCTGCTCGCCGAGCAGGCTGTGTTCGTGCTGCGGCGCGCCTAACCGTTCGGCGTCACCACCGCGCGCCCGGCGATCTGGCCGTGGTGCAGCTTGTCATACGCCGCCACCGCCTGATCGAGGCTGAAGCGCTGCGTCGTCAGCTTGATCTTGCCGGCCTGCGCCAGCGCCACGACTTCGGCGAGCTCACCGGCGCTGCCCCAGTACGGCGAGCACACCGAACATTCGTGCGGCACCGTGTAGAAATTGACCGGCAGCGCCCCGCCCGCCAGCCCGACGATGGTAATATGGCCGAGCGTCCGGCCCATCGCGGCCGCCATCGCCAAGGTCGCATCGGCGCCAACGACATCGAGCACTAGCTGCGCGCCCTGCCCGTTGGTCGCGGCCTTGACGCGTGCAATCGCGGCGTCGCCGGGCTCAAGCGCTTCGTCGGCGCCCATCGCGAGCGCTGCGGCGCGCTTGTCGGCGGCGCTGTCGATGGCGATCACGCGGGTCTTCGGGCTCAGCGCCTTGACGCACTGCACCGCCATCTGCCCCAGCCCGCCGATGCCGATGACCACAGCGGTACTGTCATCGCCCAGCAAGTGCACCGAGCGCTTGACGGCGTGGTAGCTGGTCAGCGCCGCATCGGTCAGCGGCGCCGCGTCGCGCGGATCGAGCTTGCCCAGCGGCACCAGATGCCGCGTCGACGGCACCAGCAGATACGGCGCCATGCCACCGTTGCGCCCGAGCCCGCCACCCTGCGTCGCGCCGACGCTGTTCTCGCAATAATTGTCCATGCCAGCCTTGCAGTTGCGGCACGTGCCGCAGCCCCAGGGGCCATAGATGATGACCGCGTCGCCGACCGCAAAGCCTGTCGCGCCGGGGCCGAGCTTCTCGACCCAGCCGGCGTTTTCATGCCCCAGCGTGAACGGCAGCGCCCAGCCGATCGCCTCGCCCGGCGTTTCCATGATGTGCAGGTCCGAATGGCACAGGCCCGCACCGCCGACCTTGATCAGCACCTCGCCGGGGCCGGGCTCGGGAATGGGAATCGTCCGCAGCTCGGGCGGCTGCTGCCAGGCCACCATTTGCAAGGCCTGCATCGTCGCGGTCATCGTCATCTCCCCAGAATATTTTGGGGCAAGTTAGACGGCTGGAACTTTAAGGCAAGCTTGAAGGGCCGCCGGCGGGCAGGGCCTCAGGCCCTGCACCCAATTGTTATGCGCGCTTCAAATGGGTGCAGGCCTCAGGCCTGCCCGCCGGAGGCCCTTAGTCCTTCGGCAACCCGTTATTGCGGATCTCGACCGGAATCGAATCGAACAGCACCGGCGGCGTCAGCCCCAGCCGCGCGCGCAGCGGTTCGAGCTGTTCGCCCAGCATCGCTTCATAGTCCTCGGCGAGCAGCCATTTGGCCGACTTGCCGCGCTGATAGCCTTCCCAGATGGCGCGGGCGTAGGGCGCGCTGGGGTTGCGGACGCCGCGCAGTGCGGCGCCGGTGGCGATCACGGCCCAGCCCATTGCGCGGGTCTGTGCGTAGGAGAAGGCGACGAGGCAGGCTTCGCCGAGGCCGGTCAGGTCATAGCCGGTCAGGATATGCCAGAAGTCATGGACGTCGCGGGTGCGGCGGCCGAACCAGGCGTAGGGGTGTGCGAGATCGACGCCGCTGTCGCGTTCGACCTGGCGGCTGACATCGGCGAGGCCCTGCGCATCGATCTGGCCCTTTGCGGTGAACGCCAGATAGTGCGCGGCCAGGCTGCCGGCGGGGTATTTCGCCAGCGCTTCGCGGTCCATCAGGACGGCCGACAGCTCGCGGCGTTCATACGCCATGCGACCGCCACCGAGCGTGCCGAGCAGCTTGTCATAGCCGTCGCGGGTGGCGCGGCCGTTGAGCGCACGCATGATTTCGAAAACCTGGACGGTGTCGTCCTTGTCGCCGAGCAGCTTGCGCAGCGCCTTGAGTGCGGTCGGCCAGTCGCGCTTGAGCGGCTGGAGTTTGGTGTCGGGCTTAAAAGCCGCGGGAGGGGTCATGGCGTTCATGCGGAGTATTACTACGCACTTTTGCGCGAGTCGGCAAGAGCGCTTGTTGCAGCGAGCACGCCACTTTCCCTCCCCCCCCTTGCGGGGAGGGCGACTCGTGGCGCTTGCCACGAGCGGGGTGGGGGTAGGTCAATGCCGCTATGCCCAACAGCCCATGCGGGACGCGGCGGTTCTGCACTAACAACCGCAGCACCCCCACCCCGCTCGCCAACTGGCGAGTCGCCCTCCCCGCAAGGGGGAGGGAGGTCAGTGCGTCGCGGCGTCTTCGATGCTGAGCAGGCTGGCGTTACCGCCGGCGCTGGTGGTGTCGATCGACACGGTGCGTTCGGTGGCAAAGCGCAGCAGGTAATGCGGCCCGCCGGCCTTGAAGCCGGTGCCCGACAGCCCCTCGCCGCCGAACGGCTGCGAGCCGACAACAGCGCCGATCATCGAGCGGTTGATGTAGAGATTGCCGACGCGCGCCAGCGATTGTACGCGCTCCGAAGTCGAGGCGATGCGGCTGTGCAGGCCCATCGTCAGCCCGTAGCCGCTGGCGTTGATCGCGGCGATGGTGGCGTCGAGCGTCCCGGCCTTCCACGTCACCACATGCAACAACGGCCCGAACCATTCCGATGTCATGTCCGAAATCTTGTCGAGGCGGATTGCGGTCGGCGCGACGAAATTGCCTTCTGGGGGCACTGAAGTCGTGTGGATCCAGCGCGACTTCATCGACTGGCGATAGGCTTCCAACTTGTCATGCGCCGCCTTGTCGATCACCGGCCCGACATCGGTGCGCGGGTCGCCGGGTGCGCCGACGGTAAGCGTGTCCATCGCGCCGGCGAGCATTTCGAGTGTCTTGTCGGCAATGTCTTCCTGTAGCAGCAGCAAGCGCAGCGCCGAGCAGCGCTGCCCGGCCGAGCGGAACGCGCTGGTCACGACATCGACGACCACCTGTTCGGGCAGCGCGGTCGAATCGACAATCATCGCGTTGAGTCCGCCGGTTTCGGCAATCAACGGCACCAGCGGGCGGGTTTCATCGTCGAGCAGGCTGCGCGCAATCGCCCGTGCAGTACCGGTCGAGCCGGTGAACGCCACGCCCATGACGCGCGCATCACCGGTCAGCGCAGCGCCGGCTTCGGCACCGCCGATGACGAGTTGCAGCGCGCCGTCGGGAATGCCCGCCTGTTTCGCCAGCGCCACAGCATAGGCTGCCACGCGCGGCGTCTGCGGCGCCGGCTTGGCGACGACGGTGTTGCCCGCGACCAGCGCCGCAACGACCTGCCCGACGAAAATCGCCAGCGGGAAGTTCCACGGCGCGATGCACGCGAACACACCGCGGCCGGCCAGATGTAGTTCGTTGCGTTCGCCCGTCGGCCCGGGCAGCGCGATGGTCGCGAAATCGACCCGCGCCCGCGCCGCATAGTAGCGGCAGAAATCGACCGCCTCGCGCACCTCGGCAATCGAATCGGGGATGGTCTTCTTGGCCTCGTCGACACACAGCGCCATCAGCTCGTCGCGTTGCGCTTCCATGAGGTCGGCGAGCCGGTCGAGGCAGGCGGCGCGTTCGGCGACCGGCGTTGCGTCCCAGGCCGGGAAGGCGGCGTGCGCGACGCCGATGGCTTTGGCGACCGCTGCGGGATTGCTGGCCGGCGGCAGCTTGACGCTGGGAACCTTGGTCATGGCGTGGACGATTGCCTCCAGTTGCTGGGCGTCGGCGAGATCGAGGCCGGCGGAATTGATGCGTTCCTCACCATACAAATTGGCGGGCAGCGGGATCGACGGATGCGGGGTGACGCCGACCGACAAGATCTTCATCGCCGGGTCGGCGAGCAGGTCGGCGTCGGAGACATTAGCGTCGGCGAGCTGATGCACGAAGCTGCTGTTGGCGCCGTTTTCGAGCAGCCGGCGCACCAGATATGCCAGCAGGTCGCGGTGGCCGCCGACGGGGGCGTAGCTGCGGCAATGATAGCCCTGCTCGCGCACCATGCGCTCGTACAGCCCCTCGCCCATGCCGTGCAGCCGCTGGAACTCGAAGTCGCGGCGGTCACCCGCCCATTCGGCGAGCGTCGCCACCGTCAGCGCGTTATGCGTCGCAAACGCCGGATAGAGGTTCGGGCTGGCCAGCATCTTCTTCGCGCACGCCAGATAGCTGACATCGGTCGCCGATTTGCGCGTGAATAGCGGATAATCGGGCAGCCCCTCGACCTGCGTGCGCTTGATCTCGCTGTCCCAATAGGCGCCCTTGACCAGCCGGACGGTGAGTTTGCGTTTGGTGTCGGCACCAAGCGCCTGCGCCCAGTCGATGACCGCGCTGGCGCGCTTGCCATAGGCCTGCGCCGCCATGCCGAAGCCGTCCCAGCCCGCCAGTTCGGGGGCGCGTGCGGCGGCACCAATGATGTCGAGCGACATGTCGAGGCGTTCGGTTTCCTCGGCATCGACCGTCAGCCCGATGCCGAGCCCGGCGGCCTGGCGGGCCAGTGCCACGACCATCCCGGTCAGTTCGGGGACGCATTTGGCGGCGTGTGCGGTTTCATAGCGCGGGTGCAGCGCCGACAGCTTGACCGAAATCGAATGGCCGATGCGGTTGCTGTGCTTGCCGGTGGCGGCAATCGCGGCGACATAGCTGTCATAATAGCGTGCGCCATCGGCATAGGTCCGTGCCGCTTCGCCGAGCATATCGAAGCTCGCGGTGAAGCCGCGGTTTTCGGCGTCATCGGCGCGTGCGAGCGCTTCGTCGATGGTGCGGCCCATGACGAAAATCTGCCCCATCATCCGCATCGCGGCGCCAACCGCCTGCCGCACGAACGGTTCGCCCGAGCGGGCAATCAGGTTCTTGAGCACCGACGCGCGGCCACCAGCATTGTCACCGACCACCGCGCGCGTCAGCACCAGCCCCCACGTCGCCGAGTTGACCAGCAGCGAATCCGACTGGCCGGTGTGCGCGCCCCAGTCGGCGCCACCGATCTTGTCGCGGATCAACAGATCGGCGGTATCGGCATCGGGGACGCGCAGAAACGCCTCCGCCAATGACAGCAGCGCAATCCCCTCCTGCGTGTTGAGGCGATATTGCTGCAGGAAGCGGTTCACCCAGCCCGAGCCTTGCGCCGCACGCAGGTCGGCAATCAGCCCCAGCGCACGGGAATTGATGCGGTCACGGCTGGCGCTGTCGAGCCGCGCGGCAGGCAGCAGCGCGTTCAGCACCTGGGTTTCGGGGGCACGGTGAAGGGCACGCATCGCGGCGCGGGCAGCAGTCTGGCTCGTCATGACGCTGTCATACGACGGGCGCATGTCCAGAGCATAGTTGACGCTTACGTTACCTGCGCCGATAAGGCTGCGCTTCGGGCCGCAACGAGCCTGAGTCTTTTTTGGGGAAGATTATATGGCACGCAATGCACTCAGCCTGGCTGAATATCAGGCGCTCGTCGGCACCGAAGTCGGCGTTTCCGACTGGATTGAAGTCGATCAGGCGAAGATCAACGCCTTTGCCGATTCGACCGGCGACCACCAGTTCATCCACGTCGACCCCGAACGCGCCAAGGCGACACCGTTCGGCACCACCATCGCGCACGGCTATCTGACGCTGTCGCTGCTGCCGGTGATGTCCTACGGCGCGCTGCCCGGCCTCGCGGGCACCAAGATGGGGGTTAATTACGGCCATAACAAAGTGCGCTTCATGGCGCCGGTGAAATCAGGCAGCAAGGTCCGCGGCCGCTTCAAGCTCGCCAATGTCGAAGTTCGCAAGGACGGCTCGGTGCAGACGACGACCGAAGTCTCGGTTGAAATCGAAGGCAGCGACAAGCCCGCGCTCGTCGCCGAATGGCTGACGCTGGCGTACATCTAAGGAGAATTCACATGGCCCGCATCGAACTGCTCACCAAGCCCTATCCGCCTGAATTTGCCGCCGTTGCGGAGAAGATCACTGCCCCCGGCGCCGAGCCGCTGGCGCTGTTCACCTTGCTCGGCAAGTCGATGCGCGCGCTCGAAAAGTTCATGGGCGGCTCGATGGCCGGCCGTGGGCCGCTCGGCATGCGCGACAAGGAAATCGTTATCGATCGCACCGTCGCCAAATGCGGTAACAGCTACGAATGGGGCCTGCACATCAAGCATTTCGCCGCCAAGGCCGAACTGACCGATGCACAGGTCAAGTCGCTGGCATTGGGCCACGGTGATGACGGCAGCTGGAACACCGCCGAGGCGACACTGATCGCCACCGTCGATGCGCTGCTCGCCAACAAGAAGCTGTCGGACGCCGAATATGCGCGGCTGTCGGCGTCGTTCGACGAATCCCAGCGCTTCGAAATCGTCCAGCTGGTCGGCTTTTATCATTCGGTGTCGTTGCTGTGCGGTGCGTTCGCGCTGCCCAACGAAGCCGGCACCGCGACCATTCCGACCGCCTGAACCAAGATTTTTGAAGGATTATTTCCATGCGTGAAGCCGTCATCGTTTCCACCGCGCGTACCCCGATCGGCAAGGCCCATCGCGGCGCGTTCAACGCCACCCCGTCGCCGACGCTTGCCGGCCACTCGATCGCCCACGCCGTCAAGCGTGCCGGCATCGAAGGTGCCGAAGTCGATGACGTGGTCTTCGGTGCCGCGCTTCAGCAGGGCGTCCAGGGCGGCAACATCGCCCGCCTGGCGCTGCTTCGCGCCGGCCTGCCGGTTTCGGTGGCCGGCCAGTCGCTCGACCGCCAGTGCGCTTCGGGGCTGATGGCGATTGCCACGGCGGCCAAGCAGATCATCGTCGACGGCATGCAGATCTGCGTCGGCGGCGGCGTCGATTCGATCTCGATGATCATGAACGCCCGCATGAACAACGGCGCCGACCCCGAGCTGGTGGCGATGCACCCCGCCATCCACATGCCGATGCTGCAGACCGCCGAAATCGTCGCCAAGCGCTACAACGTCAGCCGCGACCGCCAGGATGAATACAGCTTCGAATCGCAGATGCGCACCGCTGCCGCGCAGCAGGCCGGCAAGTTCGACGATGAAATCGTGCCGCTGCCGAGCAAGATGGCGATGACCAACAAGGAGACCAAGGAAGTCACCTATCACGACGTCACGCTGACCAAGGACGAAGGCAACCGCCCCGAAACCACGCTGGCCGGCCTCAAGGGCCTGTCGCCGGTCATCGAAGGCGGCTGCATCACGGCCGGCAATGCCAGCCAGCTGTCGGACGCATCGAGCGCCTGCGTGCTGATGGAAGCCGGCGAAGCTGCCCGTCGCGGCCTGCAGCCGCTCGGCGCCTATCGCGGCATGGCGGTCGCCGGTCTCGAACCCGACGAAATGGGCATCGGCCCGGTCTATGCCATTCCGAAGCTTTTGAAGCAGTACGGCCTCAAGATCGATGACATCGGGCTTTGGGAGCTCAACGAAGCCTTCGCCGTGCAGGTCCTCTACTGCGCCGACAAGCTCGGCATCGACCACGCCAAGCTCAACGTCAACGGCGGCGGCATCTCGATCGGCCACCCGTTCGGCATGAGCGGCTCGCGCCTCACTGGCCATGCGCTGATCGAAGGCAAGCGCCGTGGGGTGAAGTATGTCGTCGTCACCATGTGTGTTGGTGGCGGTATGGGTGCGGCGGGACTCTTCGAGGTCTTGTAAGCGGCCAGCGCCTAATCGGGGATTGCCCTTCGCAATCGCAGATGAGGCGCGGACTCGCGTCAAGCCCGGCCGGCGGGGCGGCGGGTAAATCCCGCCGAACGCGTCCCACGGCGTGGCTTTGCCACGACGCCCTTACTTACTCCCCCTCCCCCTTGCGGGGAGGGCGACTCAGCGCAGCTGAGCGGGGTGGGGGTACCCAAGGTCAGCGCACCGCACGCCTTCACCATCCGCACCCCCACCCCGCTCGGCGAGGACGCCGAGTCGCCCTCCCCCCAAAGGGGAGGAATCTCCAACACATCTTGCGCCAAACGGTGCATCCCGCTAGGGCAATCCGCGTCCGGGGGCGGCACACAACCAGACCAGGCACCCTTGGGCCCGCAGCACCTCCGCTGCACGCCAATCCAAAGGGAAGCCCCTCGATGCAAATCAAGCTCATCGCCGCAGCACTGCTCGCCGCCACCACGTTGACCTTCGCCCCGGTCAGCGCCCAGACCGCCGCACCGACGACCACCGCTGCCGCCAGCGCCGACGCGCCGCTCACCGCCGCCGACCTCGAAGGCCTGCGCACCGAACTGCGTTCGACCCGCAAGCAAATGGTTGCCGAAACGCTCGTGCTGACCGACGCCGAAGCTACCAAGTTCTGGCCGATCTATGACAAGTATGTCGCCGAACTCACCGTCATCAACGACGAAAAGTACGCGCTGATCGCCGAATATGTGAACACCTTCGGCAAGTATGACGACAAGGGCGCCACCAGCTTCATCACGCGCTGGCTCGCTGTCGACGTCAAGGTGACGTCGCTGCGTGCCAAGTATGTGCCGATCGTCGGCAAGGTGCTGCCGGGCGTCAAGACCGCCACCTTCTTCCAGATCGACCGTCGCCTGCAGATGCTGATCGACCTCAAGCTCGCTTCGGGCCTGCCGATCCTGCAGCTCCAGTCGCAAGCTGCGGCGCTGGCGAAGTAAGCCTTAACCCCACAATTCGCGTTCGGGCGGCGACATCTCGCCGCCCGAAAACGCGATGCCCGCCGGCCGGTCCTCGATCAGCAGCGGCCCGTCGAGATCGACGAACTGGCTCTGCATCCCGACATAGAATGCCGGCGCGACGCCGAGCGACGTCGACAGCATGCACCCCGTCATGATGCCAATCCCGCGCAGTTTCGCGGCGTGCGCCAGCGCATGGCCCTCGGTCAGCCCGCCGGCCTTGTCGAGCTTGATGTTGATGAAGCGGTAGCGGCCGATAACGACGTCGAGACTGGCGCGGTCATGGACGCTTTCGTCGGCGCACAGCGGCACCGCCGACTTCACCCCGTCGAGCAAGGCATCCTGCCCATGCGGCACCGGCTGCTCGATCAGCTCGACGCGCAAGCCCGCCATCGTGTGCGACAGCGCCTCGATATCCTGATCGCCCCAGGCCTCATTGGCATCGACGACCAGCCGCGCATGCGGTGCGCCGCGCCGGACGGCAGCGACGCGCTCGACATCGCCCTCCCCCGACAGTTTCAGCTTGAGCAGTTCATAACCGCCCGCCGCCCGCGCCGCCGCCTCCATGACGCCGGGCTCGCCAAGGCTGATCGTGTAGGCGGTGAGCAGCGGCCGCGGCTGCGGCAACCCCAGCGTCTGCCACACCGGCAGCCCCGACGCCTTCGCCTCCAGATCCCACAGCGCCGCATCGACGGCGTTGCGCGCCGCGCCCGGCGGCATCAACGTCAGCAGGTCAGCCCGCGACGCACCGCCGGCCACCGCATCGGCCTGCGCCGCGACCGCCGCCGCCACGCTCTCGGCCGTCTCGCCGCGGTAATAGATCGCGGTGGCCTCGCCGCGCCCGCGCAACGCCCCGTCATCGATTTCCGCCACCACGACATCGACATGTGTCTTGGCACCGCGCGAAATGGTGAAAGCACCGCGCACCGGAAAGCGTTCGATGCGCACGGAAAGCTGTATGGTCATGGCAAACGTCTATCGGGCCGCCCGCGCCTGCGCTAGACTGCGCTCACCAAATCCGGAGGCAGCCATGGAAGAAGACGAAGAAATCCAGCTCGATCCGGTCGCCACCGTCGCGCGCATCACCGCGCTCGAAATCCTGGTGCGCCAGATGATGATCATCCAGCTGCGCATCCTCCACGAAATGAAGCAGATCGACCTGACCCCCGCCTATGTCGAAACGCTCGCCGGGCTCTACACCGAAAAGGTCGATGAATCGAAAATCATCGACTCGTCATCGCCGGAGGTGAACTACGAGTTCAAGGTCAACGTCATCCACAACCTCGAACGCTTCTTCGACGAAATCGCCGACCATCTGCGGGCGAATCCCTGAAGAGCCTCCGGCGGGCAGGCCTGAGGCCTGCACCCGATTGTTTTGGAATGACTGGAATGGGGTGGCTAGCTGACAGGCAGCTTTCAAAGCAAAAATGCTCGATGCAGACATTGAACGATTGCGCCCATCAAGGTAAATTCGTTTGTGCACTATTTGGATAGAAGGCCTGAAATTGAACCGCGAGATATGGTTTGAGAAAGTTCTATGGTCTTATATGCCATGCCACTGGAAAGGGTTCGCACTGATAGCGACCTTTGCTCTCGGTACAGTCGGCGCGATTATTTTTGGGCAGATGATCCTCAAATCTATGGGCATATCAGATGCTAACGAATGGCCACTTCTGATCATGTTGCCCGCAATTGCTTGGGTTTTGGCAATTGCAAAGCGCCATACCTAGACGGCAGCTTACACATTTGGTCAGTCATTTACGAATGACGACTACGGGGTGACCCGGCCTAACCAAGTGAACATTATGGTGGTATATCTGCAATATGGACCGTTCTGTAGTGCCTAATTGGGTAACGTTGGTCAGCCTCGGGCTATTTGCTATCGCGATACTGATCGGGTGGCATGCGGTCCAGTTTACATCCGGGCCGCATACTCTCAACCCACCTTGCCCGATAAACTTTGTTACCATCGAGGTGAAAGGTATCACCTACTGCGCGACAGCCACCCAAAAGCTGATGAACTACTGGGAGTCTCGGTTCAGTTGGGTGCTGCTGGCCCTCTCTCTGATACTCGAACCAGTCTTCAGAGCTTGGAGATGGCTGATCGGATATTTTCACGCACGTAAATAGGCTCATCATTGTACGCGATATGTCCGCAATGGGGTCGCTAGCTGACAGGCAGCTATGCAGCGACACCCCTAAAAAATCGGGTGCAGGGCCAAGGCCCTGCCCGCCGGAGGCCCTTGAAAAATCTAGTGAATCTCGGCGTGTAGCACCGGCCCGTGACCGGCGAACGCGATATCGAGGTCGGGGCCGCCGTGGCCGTGGGGTTTGATGACGACGCTGCTGTGGCGCGGGCGCGGGACGCCGTCGACGATCAGGTGATCGTCTTCGAGGGCGAACAGCAGTTGCGTCTTGTCGGTGCGGCCGAAGCGCGTTTCGGGCGAGCAGGTCTTGCGGCTGAGCGAATGCTTGACGCCGCGCCGGCTCATCAGATTGAAAACCAGCACCGGCTTGTCGGCGACGGCCATTTCGACGTCGTCCTCACCCGCGAAGGTGAACGGCGGCGAGTGCGGCGTCATCGCGACGCCGACGCGGTTGTGGACCATCGACACGCCGCCGTCACCGAGCAGCGCGAGGCTGCGGTCGACACCGGGGTATTCGGAAAACGGCATATCGACATCGACAACGGCGATGCTGGCGCGCCAGTCGAAATCATGATCGTCATGCGTGCTGGGTGCCGCATGGATTTCATGCGTCACGCCGCCGCCATTGCGCCAGGGCATGGGGCGATATTCATGGGGATGTAACAATTGCACCATCTTATTCAATCCATAATGGATGGAAGGTCAAGCCCCTGTGCCTTGGCACAATCGACCGCCTGTGCATAACCCGCGTCGGCGTGGCGCATGACGCCGGTGGCCGGGTCGTTCCACAGCACGCGGCCCAGTCGCCGCGCCGCGTCATCGCTGCCGTCGGCCACGATGACCATGCCCGAATGTTGCGAGAAGCCCATGCCGACGCCGCCGCCGTGGTGCAGCGACACCCAGGTTGCGCCGCTCGCGGTGTTGAGCAGCGCGTTTAGCAGCGGCCAGTCGCTGACTGCGTCGGAACCGTCGCGCATCGCTTCGGTTTCACGGTTGGGCGACGCGACCGAGCCCGAATCGAGGTGGTCGCGGCCGATGACGATCGGCGCTTTCAACTCCCCCGACTTGACCATTTCGTTGAACGCGAGGCCCAGCCGGTGGCGGTCGCCCAAGCCCACCCAGCAGATGCGCGCCGGCAGGCCCTGGAAGTGGATGCGCTCACGCGCCATGTCGAGCCAGCGGTGCAGGTCTGGCGCGTCGGGCATCAGTTCCTTGACCTTGGCATCGGTCTTGTAAATGTCCTGTGGGTCGCCCGACAGCGCCACCCAGCGGAACGGCCCGATGCCGCGGCAGAACAATGGGCGGATGTAGGCGGGCACGAAGCCGGGGAAATCGAAAGCGTTTTTGACGCCATGGTCGAACGCCACCTGGCGGATGTTGTTGCCATAATCGAATGTCGGGATGCCCATTTTGGCGAAGTCGAGCATCGCCTGCACGTGCACCGCCATCGACGCCGAGGCAGCGGCAATCACCGCCGCCGGATCGGCTTCGCGCGCGGCCGCCCATTGGTCGAGCGTCCAGCCGCGCGGCAGATAGCCGTTCAGCGGATCATGCGCCGAGGTCTGGTCGGTGACCGCGTCGGGGCGGATGCCGCGTTCGACCATTTCGGGGAACACGTCCGCGGCGTTGCCGAGCAGCCCGACCGATACCGCGCGGCCTTCGGCATGCGCCTTGGCAATGATGTCGAGCGCGTCGTCGAGGCTGTCGGCGCGCACGTCGAGATAGCCCGTCGCCAGCCGCATTTCGATGCGGCTCGGCTGGCACTCGACGGCGAGGCACGACGCGCCGGCCATCGTCGCCGCCAGCGGCTGCGCGCCACCCATGCCGCCAAGGCCGGCGGTCAAAATCCAGCGGCCCTTGAGGTTGCCGGCATAATGCTGGCGCCCCATTTCGACGAAGGTTTCGTAGGTGCCCTGCACGATGCCCTGCGAGCCGATGTAGATCCAGCTGCCCGCGGTCATCTGGCCGTACATCATCAACCCGGCCTTATCGAGTTCGTGGAAATGGTCCCAGGTCGCCCAGTGCGGGACGAGGTTCGAGTTGGCGATGAGCACGCGCGGCGCGTCCTTGTGCGTCTGGAACACGCCGACGGGCTTGCCCGACTGCACCAGCAAGGTCTGGCCATCCTCGAGCCGGCGCAGCGTCGCGACGATGCGGTCATAGCTTTCCCAGTCGCGCGCGGCGCGGCCGATGCCGCCGTAAACCACCAGCTCCTCGGGCCGTTCGGCGACCTGCGCATCGAGGTTATTCATCAGCATGCGCAGCGGCGCTTCGGTCAGCCAGCTCTTGGCGGTGAGCGTGGTGCCGTGCGCGGCCTTGATGTGGCGGCTGTTGTCGATACGGGTCATGACGGCTCCTTGGTAGCCCAGTCGAGGCAGGCGGTGAGAATGGTCTTGAGCGTCGCCACCATCGGCTCGGCGCGCGCCGCGTCGTAAGCGGGCGGCCAGTTGTCGGCGTCAGGCGTGGCGGGTTCATCGAGGTAGCCGCGCATCGCGAGTTCCATCTGCACGGCGTGGACGCCGGCGCCGGGATTGCCATGGTGGCGCGTCGTGTAGCCGCCCTTGAAGCGGCCGTTGATGATCGGGCTCGGGCCCGACGCGGCGGCAACCGCGGCGGTCAGGCCGGGGTCGCAGCTGGCGCCGCTGTTGGTGCCGATGTTGAATTGCGGCAGTTCGCCGTCGAACAGGCGCGGCACGCGCGAGCGGATCGAGTGCGCGTCATACAGCACGACGCGCGGGTGGCGGGCGCGCAGTCGTGCCAGTTCTTCGGTCAGCGCGGCGTGATATGGCGCGTGCCAGCGGATGCGCCGGCGCTCGATTTCAGCGGCGTCGGGGTCGAGGCCGGGGCGATAGAGCGCCTCGCCGTCAAAGGTTTCGGTCGGGCACAGGCCCGTCGTCACCTGCCCCGGGTACAGCGACACGCCCGACGGATCGCGGTTGGCATCGATGACGCTTCGCGAAATCGCGGTATGCACCACCGTCGCGCCCATCGCTGCGGCAAAACCGTAGAGCCGGTCGATCCACCAGTCGGCATCGCGGCGCGCCAGCCACGGCGACACGAACTGCGGCAGCAGGTCGGCGGCAATCGCGGTGCCGGTGTGCGGCAGCCCGATGACCAGCGGCGCGTCACCGCGCGTGACCGAAAGCCAAGCAGTCGTCATGCCAGTACCGGTGCAGAAATGCCGGCTGCAACGACCAGCTTGGTGACGCTGCCGTCAGCGATCAGCGCGCTCGCGGCAGCGATGTCGGGGTGGAAGTAGCGGTCTTCGCCGAGCGTCGGCACTTTTGCCCGCAACGTGCCGCGCAAAGCTTCGAGCACGCCGCTGCTCGTCATCGGCGCGTGGAAATCGCAGCCTTGCGTCGCTGCCAGCCATTCGATCGCCAGCACGCCGCGCAAATTGTCGGCCATCGCCAGCAAGCGCCGCGCCCCGTGCGCCGCCATCGAGACATGGTCTTCCTGGTTCGCCGAGGTCGGGATGGAGTCCACGCTCGCGGGATAGGCGCGCTGCTTGTTCTCGCTGACCAGCGCGGCCGCCGTCACCTGCGGAATCATGAACCCCGAATTGAGGCCGGGCTTGGGCGTCAGGAACGCCGGCAGCCCCGACAGCGCCGGATCGACGAGCATCGCGACACGGCGTTCGGCGAGCGAGCCGATTTCGCACAGCGCCAGCGCCAGCATATCGGCGGCAAACGCCACCGGCTCGGCGTGGAAATTGCCGCCCGACAGCACGCTGTCATCCTCGGCGAACACCAGCGGATTGTCCGACACGCTATTGGCTTCGATGCCCAAGGTCGCCGCCGCCTGCCGCAACAGATCGAGCACCGCGCCCATCACCTGCGGCTGGCAGCGCAGGCAGTAAGGGTCCTGCACGCGTTCGTCGCCTTCGGCATGGCTGGCGCGAATTGCCGAGCCCGCCATCAGCGCGCGCAACGTCGCGGCGGTTTCGATCTGGCCGGCGTGGCCGCGCAAGGCGTGGATGCGCGGGTCGAACGGCGTGTCCGAGCCCTTGGCCGCCTCGGTCGACAGCGCGCCGGTGGCGAGCGCGGCGGTGAACAGCGCCTCAGCCTCGAACAGCCCGGCGAGTGCATAGGCGGTGCTGAACTGCGTGCCATTGAGCAGTGCGAGGCCTTCCTTCGGCCCAAGCGTCAGCGGTGCGAGGCCGGCAGCGGCCAGCGCCTTGTCGGCGGGCATGCGAACACCGCGCGCGAACACCTCACCGACGCCGAGCATCGCGGCGGCCATGTGCGACAGCGGCGCGAGATCACCCGACGCCCCGACCGACCCCTGCGCCGGCACCAGCGGCAAAATGTCGTGCGCCAGCAGCGCCTCGAGCAGCGCCAAGGTCGCGGGTTGGACGCCCGAGGCGCCGCGCGCCAGACTCGCCATCTTGAGCGCCAGCATCAGCCGCACGACGTCAGCAGGCATTGGGTCACCGACGCCGGCGGCATGGCTGAGCACGATGTTGCGCTGGAGCGTCGCGAGGTCATCGGCCTCGATGCGCACCGACGCCAGTTTGCCGAAGCCGGTGTTGACGCCGTAGACCGGCTCGCCCTTCGCAACGATGCGCGCGATGGTCGCCGCCGATGCCGCGACGCCCGCCTGATAGCCATCGGCCAGTCGCGCGGTTTCGCCGCGATAGATACGCCGCCAATCGGCAAGCGAGACTTTGCCCGGAACGAGGTCGATCATGCCGGCACTCCCTTGACGATACGCGCGTGCAGCGGGTTGAAGCCGAGCCGGTAAACCAGCTCGGCGGGGCGCTCGATGTCCCAGATTGCGAGGTCGCATTGCTGACCCGGCGCGACGCTGCCGATGTCATCGCGCCCCAGCGCCCGCGCGGCGTTGGCGGTGACGCCCATCAGGCATTCATCGACGGTCAGCCGGAACAGTGTCGCCGCCATGTTCATCGTCGCCAGCAGCGAGGTCAGCGGCGCGGTGCCAGGGTTGCAATCGGTGGCGATCGCCAGCGGCACGCCGGCTGCGCGCAGCGCGTCGATCGGCGGCAGCTTGGTCTCGCGCATGAAGTAGTAGGCGCCGGGCAGCAGCACCGCGACAGTACCGGCCTTCGCCATTGCCGAGACGCCCTCGGCGCTGGTGTGTTCGAGGTGATCGGCCGATAGCGCGCCGAAATGCGCCGCGAGTGCCGCACCTTCGAGGTTCGACAGCTGGTCGGCATGCAGTTTGACGCGCAGCCCGTGCAGCCCGGCGGCGGTGAACACCCGCGCCACCTGCTTCGGCGTGAAGCCGATGCCCTCGCAGAACGCATCGACGGCAGTCGCCAGCCCGGCGGCGGCAACCAGCGGGATGATCGCCTCGCAAACCAGGTCGATATAGGCATCGGCGCTGCGCGCTTCGGGCGGCAGTGCGTGCGCGCCGAGCAGGGTCGGCACGATGTTGACCGCACGCTGCACGCCGAGCTCGCGCGCTGCGCGCAGCTGCTTGCATTCATTGGCGAGGTCGAGCCCGTAGCCCGATTTGATTTCGATGGTGGTGACGCCTTCCGCCAGCAGTGTGTCGAGCCGCGGCAACGCCTGCGCCACCAGCTCGGCCTCGGTCGCGGCGCGCGTTGCGGCGACGGTCGAGACGATGCCGCCCCCGGCACGGGCGATCTCCTCGTAGCTCGCACCCGCCAGCCGCAATTCGAATTCGTGCGCGCGGTCGCCGCCATGGACGAGGTGCGTGTGGCAATCGATCAGCCCCGGCGTGACCCAGCGGCCGTCGCAGTCATGGACATCGAGCGCGTCGAGCCCCGCCGGCGCATCGGCAATCGCGCCGGCATAGAAAATGCGGCCATCAAGGCTGGCGACCAAGGCGTCGTCGATGGCGTCCGCGCCGGTACACGGCAGCAGGCGGGCCTTGGTCCAGATGCGGTCGACGAGCATGGCGGAACCTGAAAATTGTGGCGGCGCGGTTTATTTGTCTATACATATTCGCGCGGCGCATGCAATGTCCAGCGTGCGGCAAAGGGACGTCAGATGCAGAATTTCTGGTTCAGCGCAGCGCTGCTGCCCGAAGGATGGGCGAAATCGGTGCGCGTCGCAGTCGATGGCGCGGGGCTGATCGCCGCCATAACCGCCGACGCACCAGCGCAGCCCGACGATTCGCGCCACGGCGTGCTGCTGCCCGGCATGGGCAACCTTCACAGCCACGCCTTCCAGCGCGGCATGGCGGGGCTCGCCGAAGTGCGCGGCGACAGCACCGACAGCTTCTGGACCTGGCGCGACACGATGTACCGCTTCGTCGACCGGCTCGACCCCGATGCGCTCGCCGCCATCGCAGCGCTCGCCTATATCGAAATGCTCGAGGCCGGCTTCACCCGCGTCGGCGAGTTCCACTATCTGCACCATGACCTGACCGGCGCGCCCTATGCCGCGCGCGGCGCGATGGCAGCAGCGCTCGCCGCCGCCGCAGACGAATCCGGCATTGCGCTGACCTTGCTGCCGGTGTTCTACGCCACCGCCGACTTCGGCGGCGTGCCCGCCAATCCGGCGCAACGCCGCTTCATCAACAGCCTCGACAGCTACGCGGCGCTCCACGATGCCAGCCGCACTGGCATCGCTGGACTCGATGACAGCCGCATCGGCATCGCGCCGCACTCGCTACGCGCCGTCACTCCGGAACAGTTGCGCGCGCTGCTGCCGCTCGCCGCGCCGGTGCATATCCACATCGCCGAGCAGCAACGCGAGGTCGACGCCTGCCTCGCGTGGAGCGGCGCGCGCCCGGTCGAGTGGTTGCTCGCCAACGCGCCGGTCGATGCCGACTGGTGCCTCGTCCACGCCACGCATATCACGCCCGCCGAACGCATCGGCCTCATCGCCAGCGGCGCCGTCGCCGGCCTGTGTCCGGTCACCGAAGCCAACCTCGGCGACGGCATCTTCCCGGCGCGCGATTTCGTTGCCGAAGGTGGCCGCTGGGGCATCGGCTCGGACTCGAACGTCGCCATCGACATGGCCGAGGAACTGCGCACGCTCGAATACGGCCAGCGCCTGCTCCACCAGTCGCGCAACCTGCTCGGCGGCGCCCATGCCTCGACCGGCGCCGGCCTGTTCGCGGGTGCATTGGCGGGTGGGCAACAGGCGCTGCACGGTACAGGCTTCACCGTCGGCGCACCCGCCGACTTCGTCACGCTCGCCGCCGACCATCCGGCGTTCGTCGGCCGTGACGGCGATTCCTTGTTTGATGCGCTGGTGTTCAGCGGTCGCCGCGACCTGATCGACGGCGTCTGGCGCCGTGGCCGGCAGGTCGTCGCCGCCGGCCGTCACGTCGCGCGTGACAGCGTCACCGCGCGCTATCTGGCGGTCATGCGCAAGGTGCTCGCGGGATGAGGGCCGCCCCCCTGCACGTCCGCATCGGTGCCGATATCGCGGCGCAGATCATGTCGGGCGCGTGGAAGCCCGGCCACCGCATCCCCGCCGAACATGAACTGATGGCGCAGTACGACTGCGCGCGCATGACGGTCAGCAAGGCGCTTTCGCGACTGGCGGCCAGCGGCCTGATCGAGCGTCGCCGCCGCGCCGGAAGCTTTGTCGCCGCGCCGCCGCTGCACCATGCGGCGCTCAGCATCCCCGACATTCGCGCCGACATTCAGGCGCATGGCCGGCGCTACCGGCTCGACCTGCTGGCGCGCAGCGAACGCACCGCCAGCGCCGCCGACCGCGCCGCGCTGCAGATCAGGTCCGGCAAGGTGCTGGCGCTGCGCTGCCTGCATTCTGCCGACGACGCGCCCTATGCGCTGGAAGAGCGGCTGATCAACCTCGGCGTCGTGCCCGATGCCGCAGCGGTCGATTTCAGCGCCGAACCACCCGGCAGCTGGCTGCTCGGCCATGTGCCGTGGACCGAGGCCGAGCATAGTATCGCCGCCGTCGGTGCCGATGCCGACACTGCCACCGCGCTGAAGCTGGAGCGCGGCACTGCCTGCCTGCGCCTCGAACGCTGGACCTGGTACGACGCCGGCGACACCGGCGCGCCCGAACGCATCACCTGGGTGCGCCAGACCTTCCCCGGCACCGCCTTCATCCTGTCGGCGCATTTTTCGGCGCGCGGCACCGGCTGAACCGGCGCCCGGCCGGTTGACATTGCGGCGCATTTCGCTGCCAATGCACTGCCTCGGGGACGCGGGCCGGGACACAGGGATCAATGACCAAATACCTCGACGTCAACGTCGTCATCTCGCCCGGCGGGGACGATGTCTATAATGTGCGTCTGCAGTCGGACGCGGGCATCGGCAACGGGACGCTCAAGCTGCCGTTCACGCTTGCCGAACTGTCGGAAGCGGTATTCGGCGTCGCCGAAACGGCGCGCGGCATCGGCAAGGTGACCGCGGATGGGCAGGCAGCCCCGTCGCGCACCGCCGCCGACTACGGTGCCGACATGTACGCCGCGCTGTTCCAGGATCAGGTGGGTGAACGGCTCGCCGCCATCATGGACCGCGCCGAAAACCTGCCCGATACCGGCGTCCGTATCCGGCTGTCGATGGACCTGCGGCAGACCGGCATGGCCGAAGTGGCCAGCCTGCCGTGGGAACTGATGTGCAAGCGCGGCGAGCGCGCGCTGGTCGTGTCGAACCGCAGCGCCGTGGTCCGCGTCTTCGATTCGCCAAAGCCGCTCAACCCGCAACCATTCACCGCGCCGCTGCGCATTCTGGTCATCATGTCGAACCCCAACGGCACCACCGGGCTGGGGCTCGACGACGAACTGGCGCGGATCAAGGCGAGCTGGGCCAAGCTGCCGAGCGTCAGCGTTGATTACGCGCCGCCGGTGCGCCAGCAAATCCTCGACAAGCTGCGCGAGGCCGATTTCCACGTCCTCCACTACATGGGCCACGGCGACTATGCCGGTGATACCGGCGGCTGCCTTGTGCTCGAAACTGCCGAGGCCCAGCCCGACTTCGTCAGCGCCGATGATTTCGCGATGATGCTCGCCGACGAACCGCTGCGGCTGGTGTTCCTGAATGCCTGCAAGACCGGCACCACGGCCACCAAATCGGGCGCGCACCCCTATGCCGGCGTCGCCGCCGCACTGGTGCGCGAACGAATTCCGGCGGTGCTGGCGATGCAGTTCCCGATTTCGGACCGGGCCGCCATCGCGTTTGCCGAAACTTTCTATAAATGCATCGCCGCCGCCAGCCCGGTCGACTACGCCGTCGCCGAAGCGCGCAAGGCAATCTATTCGGGGGCGCAACCCGAATGGGCAACGCCGGTGCTCTACATGCGCTCCGACAGCGGCGACCTGTTTACGCCGGCCGATGCCGCGCCGGCAACGACCATCACCACCCCTGCCCCTGCGGCAGCGGTCCGTGCAACTGAAGCGGCCTCGGCCTGGGGTGCCGCCGGCAGCGACCGCCTCAAGCTCTATCTCGCCACGCCCGACCAGGACTGGGAAAAGAAGCACGAGGCGCTCGCCGCCGAACTCGGCGCCCGCGATGATTGCGCCGTCGTCGCCGAGGTCCCGCTCGATGACACAAACTACAGCGCCGGCGTCGATGCGCTGCTGCGCGAGGCCGATCTGTGCATCCATCTGCTCGGCGCCAATGCCGGCCGGCGCATCGATGTCGATGACGGCCAGCCGCTGCGCACCTATCCGCTGCAGCAGCTCGAAGCCGGGCTCAAGCTCGCCAAATCGCAGATCGTGCTGGTCACCGAAGCCGACAAGGCCAACATGGGCAAGGCCTATGCCGACCGCATCGCCGAGATCGAAGCGATGCCGCGCGACAAGGCACGCTTCGAATTCGTCGTCACCGACAAGAACCAGATGCTCGCCGCTATCGTCGCCAAGCTCGACGAAATCAAGCGCGCCCGCGCCGCTGCTGCCGCGCCTGCTGCCAGTGCCGGCGCCGCCGGTCATCGCGCCTATATCGACGCGCACGAAAAGGACGCCGAGCGCGCCATCGACCTGTTCGATTATCTGGCGACCAACCACGTCGAGGCCAACATTAACACCAGCAGCAGCGAAACGATCGACAATCTGCCGGCGCTCGACGAGGCCGTGCGCAGCACCGGGCTGTATGTCATCGTCGCCGGCGAGGTCGATCCGGCCTGGGTCGCCAACCGGCAGGTAGCCATCATGCGCTCGGCGGTCAAATCGCGCGCCAAGCTGGTCGTCGCCAAATACGCCGCTGCCGCCAATGTCACGGCACCGCCGATTTCGGCCGCCCGGCTCGCCATCAGCACGCTGCGCGACGGTGATCGCAGCTGGGTCGATGCGCTGTTTCCGGCCGACAAGCCGACCGAATGATGACCTTCAGCCCGCAGGCAAAATGCGATGAGTGACGAGGCGGTGCGCCGCAACCCCTATGTCGGGCTGCGGCCGTTCTTCAAGGCCGACAGCCTGTACTTCTTCGGGCGCGATGCACAGGTCGAGGAGCTGCTGGCGATCCTCGGCAACAACCGCTTCCTCGGCGTCGTCGGCAGTTCGGGCAGCGGCAAATCCTCTCTGGTGCGTGCCGGGCTGGTACCGGCACTGCTGGGCGGCTTTCTGGTCCACGACCGTGACCGCTGGCGCCGCGTCAGCATCAAGCCCGGCGACGCGCCGATGGCCAACCTCGCCGCCGGGCTCGTCGCGGCGATGTCGGACGATCCGGACGCCGAGGCCCATTCGGGCAGCCCCGCAGCGCAGTCGCTCGAAGCCGCGCTACGCGCCGGGCATACGCCGGCGGCGCTCGACTACATCCGGCCGCGACTGGAACCCAACGCCAACCTTTTCGTGCTCGTCGACCAGTTCGAGGAGCTTTTCGCGTTTCGCGGCGATGACGACAGCGACGACCAGCCCGATGCCGACCCCGAACGCCGCAAGGAGCGCGCGCGCCGCAAGGCCGAAGCCAGCGACTTTGTCGACCTGCTGCTGACGCTCGCCGACCAGCGCGAGCTGCCGGTCTATGTCGTGCTGACGATGCGCACCGACTTTCTGGGTGACTGCGACCTGTTCTTCGGACTGCCCGAAGCGCTCAACCGCGGCCGCTATCTGGTGCCGCGGATGACGCGCGAGCAATTGCGCGATGCGGTTGAATGTCCGGCGCTGCTGGCGGGTGCCGAAGTTGCGCCGCGGCTGCTCGACCATGTCCTCAACGCGCTCGGCGACCGCTTCGACCGACTACCGGTGCTCCAGCACGCACTGATGCGGACCTGGGACGCCTGGCTCGCCGAAGGCGCCACCGGCCCCGTCGACCTGCGCCATTTCGATAGCGCTGGCGGACTGGAAGGCGCGCTCAATAAGGACGCCGAGGCGGCGCTGGTCGGGCTCGACCTGGTCGCCGTCGAACGCATCTTCAAGCGCCTGACCGATACCGATTCGAGCGGCCGGCGCATCCGCAGCCCGGCGCGGACCAGCGAACTCGCCGCCGCCGCCGGCGTCGA
This sequence comes from Glacieibacterium arshaanense, assembly GCF_004681125.1. Lineage (GTDB taxonomy): Bacteria > Pseudomonadota > Alphaproteobacteria > Sphingomonadales > Sphingomonadaceae > Polymorphobacter_A > Polymorphobacter_A arshaanense. Next base: position 735,211 of record NZ_SIHO01000002.1, on the reverse strand, counting down.
TCGCACCGCCGTCGAAGCCATCATGACGCGCTACGAAGCCGATGGCCGCAGTTTCGTCCACCCGTCGCCCGACGGCCGCCCCGACGATCCGCGCTACGACATTTCGCACGAAAGCCTGATCCGCCAATGGGTGCGGCTGCGCGACTGGGTAGATGAAGAACGCAAGTCGCGCGACAGCTATGTCGAACTCGTCGACCGCGCCGCACGCTATGCCCGCAAGGACGCCGACCCGCTGCAAGGCCCCGAATTGCGGCTGGCGCGCGATTGGAACAAAGCCGCCAAACCGTCCGAAGGCTGGGCCGCGCGCTATTCGAAACACGACGGCGATTTCGCGGCAGCGATGCGCTATCTCACGCGCAGCGTCAGGGGCATGTATGCGTGGCGCGCCGCCCGCGTCGGCCTGGTCGCCGGCACGGTGCTGTTCCTCAGCATTTCGGCGTACAAGCTTCAGGAAACCATCAAGAAGGCAACGACGCAGAACAGCGAGATGGTCGCATCGGTCTATCGCAAGCTCGATCCGATCGATGGCACCGCAGCCGCGCGCAAGGACCTGCTCAAGCGCACCAGCGATCTCAATCGCGATCTCGCCAATGGCAACCTCACCGACAGCAACAAATTCTGGCAAATGATCGTCACCGGCGATGACCATGGCAGCAACGCGATCGATAAAAACGCGGCAATTCTCGATGCGCAGACGGCAGCAGACGCCGATGCTGGCACAAACGAGCAAATCATCAAGCTGACCGATGAGATGCATGCCGAAACCAATCAGGCAGCCAAAAGCTATAGTGGCGCAGCCGATTTTGCGCGCGCCAGAGCAATTGAAACGCATGATTTTAGCTGGTTTGAAAATCTTGGCACGGCGCTCACCAAATACGCAGAGATTGCCGCATCCGACCGGGCCGACACGGTCTATCAGGCTGTAATCGCTGTCGATCGCTATCTCGTCGCGAAGCAGCCGGCCAACAAGAGCTACCTTTTCAACCTCGCCACAGGCTATCGGGCGTGGGGTGATTGGCTGTCTGCTGACCAGCCCGACGCACCTGAAAAGGCAAAAGCGAAGTACCAACTTGCCGAGTCGACGGCGCGACAGTTGCTCGCGAAAGATGCCAATAGCGTCGAAGCAATGTCGCTATACATCGATATTGCCACTGCGTTGTGGTCAGTCATCGATCCGGAGAAAGATGCCGAACTCGATAAGCGCATCACTGATGAAATGACGACCCAGGCCAATCGGCGTATCGCCGTTGACAAGATCAAGAAGCAGCAATGGACCGACGCGCGGGATGCGCTCTACGACATGCTGGGCATTGAAAAGCCCAAGGCAGAAGGGCGACCCGCCAAGCGTGGCTCGGGCGGTGCCGTACACATGGCCGAACCTATATCCTGATCCAGAATTTACGGCCCGACCGGAAATACCATTCTGAGGTGACTGACCATCGCCGGGCTGAGCGGCAGCACCAGTTCGACGTTGCACGATGCATGATACGGCACCGGCGGCGTCGCGGCCGATAAATCGACGAAGCGGTTGCTCGGGTCGGTGGCCTTGGGGTCATCGCTTTGCGGGCGTGTCGGATCCATGCTGGCGATGGGCAGCGTGCCGCGACCGCCGGCGGTCGCGAAATTCGGGCTGTTGAAGCGCAGGTCGTTGCCGATGATCTGCTGTGCGGCGACCGCATATTTGCGCGACTGCGCCGCCGGTGTACCCTCGGCCACCGCGATGTCGACATTGAGCGCCTCGACCGACACGCTGTAATCGCTGTTGAGGCTGATTTCGAACGTCCGGAACTGTTGCGGGAAGTCGCGCAGCGATGAGGTTTCGACCTGCCAGAACCCCTGCTCGGGCGGCTTGCCGGCGGCGGCGGGGAACGCCTTGACGGTGTTGAAATGGCGGTGCCCGGCAATCCACATCAGCAGGTTCGGCGTCGCCTGCAATGTCGCGACCAGCCCCGCCAGATCGACGGCATTTTCGAACCCGGGCTTCATGTCGGCGTCGCCCGCCCACCATTCCATCTTCGACCCGACCGGCGACACGCCGATGGGGACATGCGCGGCGATGATCATCAGCTGGTTGTCGGCCTGCCCGCGCGCCAGCTCGGCCTGCAGCCACGCCCAGCGCCGCGCATCGAGGTAGCCATGACCGTGGATATCGACCGACCCGTCGGCTTCGGATTGGGTGACATCGAGCACGATGATCTTCAGCGGCACCCCGGCCTTGGGCACGAAGCTGTAGCAGGTGAAACCGGCGTCCGCCCCGGCGCCGCGGTTGAAACCATGCCCGGCCGGGTGCGACTGGGTATCGAAGAAGCTGTTGACCCATTCGGCCCGCAGGATCGGCCGGCGCGCCGGATCAGGCGCAATGCGCGGCGTGCCACCCGCAAATGCCGGATCACTGGCGCTGCCGGCATGAATGATGTCGGCGTTCGCGCTGGCGCCGTCGAGCACGCCCGGAAAGTAACGCGGCGCAGCCCCGAGCTTCCGGTAGTCGAACATCGGCGGAAAGCTCGAAAAATCGGGCTTGAGCGCGTTGCCGACCGACCACACGCGGTCGGCGGTATAGGATTGCCGGAACCCCAGCGCCGGGTCGGCATCGAAGGGGAACGAGCCGATGAGGAAATGATCGTGGTTGCCCATCACCTGATACCAGGGGATGGACTTGTCGAGCCCGGCGGCCTGGAACGGCTTCTGGAAACCGATGCTGTCGGTACCGAGATGCGCGCCCGAGCTCGGCACGATGCGCTGGCCGTCGAGGACATCGACATACCAGCGGATTTCGTTGAACGCGGTGTTGTTGCAGGCGTCCCCGAGCATCAGGCCAAAATCGAACGGCGCGCGGCTGTGCAAGTCGTTGACCGTTTGCACTGCCGCATCGAGCACCTGCGTGGTGTAGGGCATCACCGGCGAATAGATCGACGTGTTGGTCGCCGCCGTCGGCTCGGTCTGCTGGAACAGGATCAGCTGGTTGGGGGCTTCCTTGTCGGTGATGTGGACATCGGAAAATGTGAAGAACCGCCCCATCCGGGCCTTGGCGCCGCCCGCGGGTCGCGCGTAGCCGGCGGGCATCAGGTCGAGCCGCTCCATAACCGGCAGACCGGCACCGAACGACCATTCGCCGTAGCCCAGCGCGTCGTAGCGCGAAATCTGGTTGAGTTCGGTTTTCGCAAGGCCGGGCGTCAGCTTCGCCGGAAACGTCAGCATCCGCTCGCGCGTGGTGACGGCAGGTGTGGCAATCGGGTAGCGCGCCAGTGCGCCTGCCCATGCCTGAGCAGGCAACACGCCGCCAGCTGCAGCAACCCCCAGCACTGCACCGGTCGAGCGCAGAAAAGCGCGCCGGCTCAGCCCGCCATGGCGCCGTTCAATTGACAGGTCGGAACTGACATCCTGCGGCATACGCAGAGGCTACTGCAAAACCGCTGCCGGGAGAAACGATCAATCGGTGAAGGCGCGGCGACTCGCACACACTTGCCGATTCAACAGGCTGGAAAGTCTTGGAGGCCCGACCGGGAATCGAACCCGGGTTCACGGATTTGCAGTCCGTTACGTCACCACTCCGCCATCGGGCCAAGCTGCCGCTGGCGCGACAGAGGCGCTCCCTTAGCAATGCCGCTTGGCGAGCGCAACCTAGACCGCTAATGCACTGTGACACGCGATATTTTGATTGCCGCTCAGCTGTATTACACGTATAAGTCACCTTCAGACAGACAGGACGCTCCGTGAACGCCGATTTTACCGCCCAGCGCAGTGCGATGATTGACAGCCAGATGCGCACCGTGGGCGTCAATGATCCCGACGTGCTTGCCGCTGTCGCTGCGGTGGCGCGCGAACGCTTCGTGCCGGCAGCCCGCGCCGCGCTCGCCTATGTCGACGGCGCCGTCGCGCTCGGCGGTGGCCGCAGCTTGGTCGAACCGATGATTCTGGGGCTGCTGCTGACGCACCTGCGCATTGCGCCCGGCGAGAAGGTGCTGATCGTCGGCGCTGCTACCGGCTACAGCGCCGCCGTGGTCGGCGAACTGACGTCGGATGTCACCGCGCTCGAATGCGACGCGGCGCTCGCCGCACACGCGCGCAGCGCCGGCATCAATGTCGTCGAAGGTCCGCTGGCGGCGGGCTGGGCGGCGGCTGCGCCGTATGACGTGCTGCTGATCGACGGTGCCGTGCCGGCGCTGTCGGCGGCGCTGATCGCGCAGCTGCGTGAAGGCGGCCGCGTCGGCATGGTGTTGATCGGCGAAGACGGCGTCGGCCGTGCGACGGTTGGCCGCGTTGCCGGCGGCCACTTTGGCGGGTCGAGCATCATCGAGACCGCTGCAACACCACTGCCGGGATTCGAAGCGCCCGCGCGCTTCATATTCTGATTTCCAGGGAAAAGACTCGATGAATTCCGAAATCGCCCGCCGTATCGCAACCCGTACCCTGCCGCTGGCCATGATTGCACTGGCGCTTGGCGGCACCCCGCTGCGCGCCGACACGCTGGCAGCGGCACTCGCCAGCGCCTACGAAACCAACCCCGAGCTGCAGGCGCAGCGCGCCGTGACGCGGCAGGTCGATGAAACCGTGCCGCAGGCGCTGTCGGGCTACCGCCCCGGCGTCGGCGCAACGGTCGGCTACAAGGCCAATGGTGACAATTTCAACGAGGCCGGCCAGGTCTTCACCGCCGGTGGCACCATCACCCAGCCGCTCTACACCGGCGGCCAGACCAAGGCCGCGGTCAGCGCCAGCGAAAACCTCGTGCTCGCGTCGCGCGCCCAGCTGCGCGCTGCCGAAAACACCGTGATGGTCAGTGTCGTCACCGCCTACGCCAATGTGCTGGCGCTCGAACGCGTCGTCGAACTCACCAAGAACCAGGTCAAGGTGCTGTCGCGCGAACTGCAGGCGAGCAAGGACCGCTTCGAAGTCGGCGACCTGACGCGCACCGACGTCGCGCAGTCCGAAGCCCGGCTGGCGCGGTCGCAGAGCCAGCTGATTGCCGCACAGGGTACGTTGACGCTGGCGCGCGAATCGTATCGCCGCGTCGTCGGTCGCCTGCCCGTCGACCTCGAACCGCTGCCGCCCTTGCCGACGCTGCCCGGCACGCCGGCGCAGGCTGTCGATATCGCCGACCGCAACAACCCGTCGCTGATCGCCGCGCGCTTCAACGAAGCCGCCGCGCGCTACACCGTGCGCCAGCTCGAAGGCCAGCGCCTGCCGAGCGTCGCCGCCAGCGCGGGCCTCGGCTATGCCAACTATACCGGCGCCGGTGGCGTCGTACCTAATGGCGATTATTTCACGCAGAACATCGGCGTCTCCGCGACGGTGCCGCTGTATCAGGCCGGCGCCGTCGGCTCGGTCATCCGCCAGGCGCAGGAAGTCCGCAGCCAGCGCCTTGAGCAGATTACCGCGACCGAACGCGTCGTCGTCGAAACCACGACCAATTCCTATTCGAACGTCCAGACCGCACGCGCCACCATCCAGTCCGCCGAAGTCGGGGTGAAGGCCAACACACTGGCACTCGAAGGCGTCAAGCAGGAAAACCAGGTCGGCAGCCGCACGCTGCTCGACGTCCTCAACGCCGAACAGGAACTGCTGACCGTGCAGGTCGATCTCGTGCAGGCCAAGCGCGACGAATATGTCGCGTCGTACCAGCTGCTCGCCAGCATGGGCCTTGCCGAAGCCACCGTGCTCGGCGCGCCGGTGACGCCGTACGATTCGACCGCCAACGGCAAGCGCGTCCGCGGCATCTGGAGCGACTGGGCGACCAACCCGAACCCGGCGGCGCAGCCGCTTCCGCAGCCGGTCGCGGCCAGCCAGTCGGTGTCGGACTTCGTGCCAGTACCCGTCGCACCGCGCTGAGCCATGGCGGGCGACAAGAACCTCGACGATATCCTCGCATCGATCCGCAAGATCGTCGTCGAGGATCCGGCCGCCGAGGCGCCCGCGACCGAACCCGATATCGATGACGCGCTGCTCGACCCCGATTTCGATTCGCTGCCGCTGACAGAGTTAGCCGAAGAGCCCGCCGCGCTGCCGACCGAGGCAGGCATCGACGCCACCGCACGCGCCCTGCTGCAGCCGATGTTGCAGGCGTGGCTCGACGCGAACTTGCCCGAAATTGTCGAGGCCGCTGTCGCCGCCGAAATCAAGCGGCTGACGGGGCACGGTTAAAGAGCCTCCGGCGGGCAGGGGCTTGCCCCTGCACCCGTAAATTTGCGGCGCGTGTCACGATCACCGCCGGCACCGCTTGGGCGCGACCAACATATGGGTGCAGGGGCAAGCCCCTGCCCGCCGGAGGCTCTCCCCGCTAATGGCCGTGCATCGCAGCGCGACATTTGCTACGGTAGCCCCCAAGGAGTTTTGCATGGCCACCAAAGCCGATGTTTCGCCCAGCAAGTTGAAAACCAAGCGCGTCCGCGCGCCCGACGGCAGCATCGTGCAGATGAAGGTCGTCCAGTCGGACAGCGCCACGCTTGAGCTCGACCTGCTTGCCGCTTTCCGTTCGAACGTCCGCCGCATCCGCGCCGAACAGCGAAAGCGCGCGCGTGCCGCCACAGACCCCGCGTAAGCCCGAACGCCCGGTTCTCTGGATCATCGCCGGCCCTAATGGCTCGGGAAAATCGTCGCTCTACAACCGTTCGGACATCGAAGGCTGGGGCGGCTCGGTGTGGATCATCAATCCCGACCTGCTGACGCAGCACATCGTCGAGCATGAAGCGCAAGAACTGCTCGCGGCGAACCTCGCGGCGGTCCAGCGCATCGAATCGTGGTTGCTGACGTCGCTCGATGTCTATCAGACGATCGGCGTCGAAACCGTGCTGTCATCGTCCAAATACCGCGCGCTGGTCGAAAAGGCGCGCGCGCAGGGCTTCGAGGTCCGCATGCTGTTCGTTCTGCTGCGCAACGCCCAGATGCAGATCGAGCGCGTCCGCATCCGCGTCGCCACCGGCGGGCATGATGTGCCCGAAGACAAGATCCGCGCGCGCCGCACGCGCTCGTTCGAACAGCTGGCGTGGTTTGCCGACCATGTCGACCTGCTGGCGATCTTCGACAATTCGGGCGGCAGTCCCGAACTGATGGCCGCCAAGCGCGGCGACAAGCCGATCGTCTGGCACCGCCAGCCCGGCAGCGCGCTGCGCGCCGAGCTTTTGGCGGCCGGGCTGACGGGTTTGCCGCAGCCGGTTGCCAAAACCCGGCGCAAGCCGGTAAAGCCGGCCGCCGACGCCACGCCGACCGCAAAAACGCCGCGTCCGCGCCGGCGCGGCCGCCGGACCCCGCGCAAAAACTTGCCCTCGCCGCCACTATCCGCAAAAGACCCCGCATGACGAATCCAGACACCACCTCCGCCAATATCATCGACAAGACCTTCGATCCCGCCGAGATCGAGGCGCGGCTGTACAGGCATTGGGAATCGACCGGCGCATTCCGCCCGGCGCGGCCCGACGCCAAGCCGTTCACCATCGTCATCCCGCCGCCCAACGTCACCGGCTCGCTGCACATCGGCCATGCGCTCGACAACACGCTGCAGGACGTGCTGATCCGCTATCACCGGCTGAAGGGCGAGGATGCGCTTTGGGTCGTCGGCACCGACCATGCCGGCATCGCGACGCAGATGGTGGTGGAGCGCCAGCTCGCCGAAAGCACCCAGGCCGTGACCCGCCAGGAGATGGGCCGCGCAGCGTTTTTGCGCACGGTGTGGGACTGGAAGGAAGTGTCGGGCGGCACCATCACGCGCCAGCTCCGCCGCCTCGGCGCCAGCTGCGACTGGTCGAACGAGCGCTTCACGATGGACGCCGGCTTCAGCGCCGCGGTCACCAAGGTGTTCGTGCGGCTGTACAACGAGAAATTGCTCTACCGCGACAAGCGCCTCGTCAACTGGGACCCGAAGTTCAAGACCGCGATCAGCGACCTCGAAGTCGAAACGCGCGAGGTGCAGGGGCATTTCTGGCACTTCCGCTACCCGCTGGCGGACGGCGTCAAATTGGCCGACGGCCGCGACCATATCGTGGTCGCCACGACGCGCCCCGAAACGATGCTCGGCGACATGGCGGTGGCGGTCAACGCCGCCGACGCGCGCTACGCCTCGGTCATCGGGAAATTCGTCGAGCTGCCGATCACCGACCGCCGCATCCCCATCATCGCCGATGACCATGCCGACCCCGAACTCGGCAGCGGCGCGGTCAAGATCACGCCCGGCCACGACTTCAACGACTTCGAAGTCGGCAAGCGCGCCGGCATTGCCGCCGCTGACATGCTCAACATCTTCGACGCCGAAGCGCGCGTTGCGGCGTGCGACGGTGTGCCCGCGCGGCTGGTCGGCATCGACCGCTTCGAAGCGCGCAAGACCATCGTCGCTGAAATGGAAGCGCTCGGCCTGCTCGACCGTGTCGAGGACAAGATCGTCCAGATGCCCTACGGCGACCGCTCGGGCGTCGTCATCGAACCGTGGCTGACCGACCAATGGTATGTCGATGCAGCCACGCTCGCCGCACCGGCGATTGCCGCGGTGCGCGAGGGCAAAACCAAATTTGTCCCCGCCAACTGGGATAAAACCTATTTCAACTGGATGGAAAACATCCAGCCGTGGTGCGTGTCGCGCCAATTGTGGTGGGGCCACCAGATTCCGGCATGGTACGCCGATGACGGCCGCGTGTTCGTTGCCGAGACCGAGGCCGAGGCGCAGGCCCAGGCCGGCAACATCGTGCTGCGCCGCGACGAGGACGTCCTCGACACCTGGTTCTCCTCCGCGCTCTGGCCGTTCGGCACGCTCGGCTGGCCCGAGCAAACCCCGCAACTGGCGCGTCACTATCCCGGCGACGTGCTCGTCACCGGCTTCGACATCATCTTCTTCTGGGTCGCCCGCATGATGATGCAGGGCATCCATTTCATGGACGATGTGCCGCCGTTCGCCACCGTCTACTGCCACGGCCTCGTCCGCGACGCCAAGGGCATCAAGATGTCGAAGTCGCGCGGCAATGTCGTCGATCCGCTGATCCTGATCGACAAGTACGGCGCCGACGCGCTGCGCTTCACGCTGACCGCGATGGAAAGCCAGGGCCGCGACATCAAGCTCGATGAAAAGCGCATCGAAGGCTACCGCAACTTCGCCACCAAGCTGTGGAACGCCGCGCGTTTCGCGCAGTCGAACGGCATCGTCGGCAGCACCTCGGCAATGCCACCCGCCGCGACCGCACCGGTCAACCGCTGGATCATCGGCGAAGTCGTCGAAACAGCGCGCGCGCTCGATGCCGCGATGACGGCGTTCCGCTTCGACGATTATGCCAGCACGATCTACCAGTTCGCGTGGAGCCGCTTCTGCGACTGGTATCTCGAACTGACCAAGCCGCTGCTCGCCGAGGGTGCCGACGCCGGCATCGCGGCCGAAACCCGCGCCGTCACCGGCTGGGCGCTCGACCAGATTCTCGTGCTGCTGCACCCGGTGATGCCGTTCCTGACCGAGGAGCTGTGGCACAAGCTGGGGAGCCGTGACCATGACCTGATCGTTGCGGCGTGGCCGGTCACCGATGCCAGGCTGGTCGACGCCGACACTGCTGCCGAAATCGACTGGCTGATCCGGCTGGTCAGCGAAATCCGTGGCGGGCGCGCCGAGCTCAACGTCTCGCCCGCCGCGAAACTGCCGCTGCACGTCCGTGACGCCGACGCGGCGACGCAAGCGCGCATCCGGCGCCAGACGCCGGCGCTCGAACGGCTGGCGCGCATTGCGGCGATCAGCTTCGAAGCTGCGCCCGCGGGTGGTGCGGCGCAGATCGTCGTCGATGCGGCAACCTACACGCTGCCCTTGGAAGGCGTCATCGACCTTGCCGCCGAGCGCGCCCGCCTCGAAAAGGCAGCAAGCGCGGCGGAGAAGGAAGCCGCTGCACTCAGCGGCCGCCTCGCCTCCCCCGGCTTCACCGAAAAGGCCAAGCCCGAGGCGGTCGAAAAGGCCCGCGAGGATCTGGCAGCACGCAGCAGCGAAGCGACACGCCTGCGCGCGGCACTGGCGCGACTGGGCTAAACCCCTCTCCCCACCGAGGAGAGGGCGCCGCGTACGTGATTTTACTTGACATTATGAACCGAATCGGTTAGTAGGTTCATCAAGGCGACGGGAAATGGGTGTTTCCCGTCCAACCTGTCCGGGCTCACGATCGCCACTTGCGTACCCGGACGTGTCGTTTCACCGCCGCGCTTTTCAGCCCCGCGCTCTGTCAGGTCGAGGACTTCAGCTCCAAGTGTTCCAAGGAGGGCACGTCTATCAAACGCGTACGTCAACCGCGTCAAACACGCGTCCAAACCGCGTATGCGGCCTAAGAAACCGCAAAAACGCCCTCCGCCCCCGGCTACCTCGACCAACGACACAAAGCCTGCCTCTTCCCGATGACCCAGCAACCTACCACGGAAGCCGTCATCGGGAAGAGGATTACATCTCCACCGTGGCGGTGGGGGTCAGTACCCAAGGACGATGGACCGGGGCGGGGATATCCGCTGGCCGGAAATTCGTCGTGCGTGCGCGCCATCGACTCCTGCCGTGCTGACAGGGGCGCAGAAAACAATCGGGTGCAGGGCTCAGCCCTGCCCCGCCGACAATGAGCGGGTCGAGCACGGCGTAAAGCGCCCGGCGCGGCCGAATCTCCCTCCACAGTGCAAACCTCGCGTCGCGGCAATTACGGGCATGCCTTGTGCGCGATTGCTTGCTACTTGTCGGGCCAAGCGGAATGGCCGTATGTGAGCCAGGGCTTGAGTCTGCGTTTGATTACCAACACAGTTTTTGAAAGGTTTTCCCCATGTTCAGCACCCGTTTCCTGGCACCCGTCGCAATCGCTTGCGCCATGGCCTTTGCCGCACCGATGTCTGCGGCAACGCTGCACCCCAGCGGCACCATTGCAATCGACGAAGCGCAATTCGGCTTTCTCGTTGGCGGCAGCACCGGCGGCGGCAAGCTCAACTTCAACGGCAAGACCTATGACTTCAAGATCGGCGGCCTGACGGTCGGCGACATCGGCGCATCGAAGGTCAAGGCGAGCGGCGAAGTCTATAACCTGACCAAGCTGTCGAACTTCCCCGGCACCTATTCGAAGATCGATGCCAGCGCGACGGCCGTCGTCGGCGCCGGTGCGATCCGCCTGAAGAACGAACATGGCGTCATCCTGCACCTGCAGACCAACTCGAAGGGCCTGCAGGCCAGCGCCGGCGCCGGCGGCGTCAAGATCACGATGAAGTAAGGACTGGTGCGGCGCCCGCCCCGCGGCGGGCGCCGATCAGGTTGCGGCCGCCGGTGCCACCACAGGCGCGACATGGCCGCGCACGATGAGCAGGTACATCACCGGCGTCACGACACGCGACAGTATCGTTGACGAGACCAGCCCGCCGATGATCACCCAGGCGAGCGGCGAATAGAGACCCGACCCCGAGAACGCCAGCGGCAGCAGGCCGCCGATCGCGGTGATCGACGTCAGCAGCACCGGCAGGAAGCGGATCTCGCCGGCACGTTCGATGGCCGGGCGCAGCGCCATGCCGTCGCGGCGCAACTGCGTGGTGAAATCGACCAGCAGGATCGAGTTCTTGATCTCGATACCGATCAGCGCGATGAAGCCGATGACCGCGGTGAAGCTGAATGAGTTGCCCGACAGATACAGCGCGACGATGCCGCCGAACATGCCGAGCGGGATGACGCCGGCGACCACGGCGGTTTCGCGGAAGCGGCCGAATTCGATGACGAGCACGCCGAGAATCCCGAACAGCCCGAACGCGATCACCGGCCCCAGCCCGCCGAAGCTTTCGGCCGCAGCTTCGGCTTCGCCACCCTGCTTGAAGCTGTAGCCGACGGGTAGCTTGATCTTGGCGAGTGCCGCGAACACGTCGGCATTGACCTTCGACGTCAGATAGCCCGGCTGCACCTGCGCCGAGATCGAGACGCTGCGCTGCTGGCGGTCGCGGCTGATTTCGGCGGGCGCAGATTCGAGATAGGGACGCGCAATCTGCAGCAACGGCACCGCGCCGCCATTGGTCGACGGCACATGGATGCGTTCGAGCGCCGAGATGTTCTGGCGGTCGGCCATCGGCAGCCGCACGACGACATTGTAGCTGTCGCCCTCATCGTCGCGGAAGCGCGCCGCCGGATCACCCGCCACCGCAAGGCGCACCGCACGCTGGGCTGCGCCGGGGGCGACGCCGAGCAGCGCCGCCTTGTCGGCATCGACGCCAAGTTCGAGGTGGATGCGGTCGACGGCGACGGGGTTCTTGACGTCGCGCGTACCCGGCGTGTTGCGCATGATTGCCTCGGTCTCGGCGGCGATGCGCTTCAGCACCGCGAGGTCGGGGCCGCGCACGAACACCGCGACCGGTGCGGAGACCGGCGGGCCATTCTGGAAGATCTTGATGACGATCTGCGCGTCGGTGTTGGTGGCGAAGCGCTGGCGCAGTCGCTCGACGAGCTTCGGCCCTTCGACCGAGTCCCAGGTGTCGAGCACCGCAACGGTGGTGCCGATGTTGCTGCGCTGGTCGGTCTCGCGGACGTTGTAGAAGACCTGCGGATTGCCGCGCCCGACGTTGGCGAGCACCTTCTTGATCAGCGGCTCCTTCTTGAGCTCGGCTTCGACAAAGCGCGTGGCACGGTCGGTCTGGGTGATGGCGGCGCCTTCTGGGGCGTTGACCTCGACAATGAAATACGAGGCATCGGCGGGCGNGATGCGGGGGATCAGCAGGAATGCCGAGAAGGTGACAACGGTGGCGATGCCGAGCGCGCGCCACGGCCGTTCGAGCGACCAGTGCAGCACCGGCGCATAGAAGCGGTGGATGCCGGTCTGGATGAGCTGCAGGAAGCGGTTGCCATGTTCGGGCGTATCGCGCGGCAGCAGCCGCGACGCGAGGAACGGCACGACGGTCAGCGACACCAGCAGCGATGCGGCAACAGTGCCGAGCACGGCAATCGGCAGCGAGCGCGTGAACTTGCCGGCGCCGCCGGGCAGGAACGCCAGCGGCAGGAACGCCAGCAGCAACACCGCGGTGCAGCCGATGACGGCGACGGCAATCTGGCGCGTGCCGGCGATGGCGGCGGCCTCGCGGTCTTCACCGCTGCGCAGGTGGCGGGCGATGTTTTCGGTGACGACAATCGAATCGTCGACGAGCAGCCCGAGCGCGATGATGAACCCCGATATCGCCAGTTGGTTGAGCGTGAAGCCGGCGAAGTTGAGCACCGCGACGCCCATCAACAGGCTCAGCGGCACCGACACCATGACCACCAGCGACGCGCGGAAACCCAGCGGCAGCAAGGTCAGCAGCACGATGGCGAGCGCAATCAGAAAGTCGCGTTGCAGATGCGCCAGCTTGACCGCGATGTCGCGCGACTGGTCGAAGCCGATCTCCAGCTTGACGTCGGGCGGCAGCGTCTTGGCATAGGCATCCGCGACCTTGAGCGCCGCCTTCTGGATATCGAGGACGTTGATATTGTCCTTCTGCGTCAGCGTTACCCAGATCGCGCGCTTGCCGTTGAAGCGCGTCAGCTGCGGCTGTTCTTCATAGTTCCAGCCGACCTGCGCCACGTCGCGGACACGCAGCACGCGGCCGGTACCATTGTCGGCGACGGCACGCACCGGCACGTCCGCCACGGCTTCGACCGAGCGATAGGCCCCGCCGGCTTCGATATTGAAGCGCTGGTCGCCGGCATGGACGGCGCCGGGCGGCAAGTCGGTGCCGCCGGCGCGCAGGGCATCGGTCAGCGCCGTTGCCGGCAGGCCAAGTTGCGCCATGCGGCCGCTGTCGATGGCGACGCGGACTTCGGGTGCGGGGATGCCCCAGGCGCGCGAGCCGCGTACGCCGGGGACCTGGTTGAGTTCTTCGCGCAGGCTCTTCGCGATCTTTTCGAGCCGGCGGTACGACGCGGTATCGCTGACCAGCGCGAACTGCACGACGGTGGTTTCGGTGGTGCGGGTCTTGCGGAATTCGAGCCGCTGCAACCCTGTCGGCAAGGTGCCACGAATGGCGCTGACGTCGCGCACCAGCTGGTCGTAATCCTTCTCGGGATCGCTCGACCAACTGAACTCGGCAGTGATGACCGCGGTGCCGTCGGTCGACCGCGACGAGGTGCGGACGATGTCATCGAGGCCTTGCAGCACATCCTCGATCGGCTTGGCGATCGTCTGCTCCATCTCGGCCGGATCGGCGCCGGGCTGCGTCGCCACGATGACGACGAACGGCGACGGGAAATGCGGATCGACCGAGCGGGGAATCGTCAGCAGCGCCGACAGGCCGATGGCGGCCATCAACGCGAACAGGACGAGCGTGATCTGCCAGCGTTTGACCGCGAAATCGATGAAGTTCATGCGCCGACCTGGACCTTGAGCCCGTCGCGCAACCGGTCGACGCCCGAGCGCACGACCTTGTCGCCCGCCGCCAGCCCCGAGACGATTTCGACGCCGTTGTCGCTGATGTTGCCGATGCCCACCATCCGCGCATGGACGGTGCTGGTCTTGGCATCGAAGACATAGACAAAGCCTTCGTCGGCGCGTGCCGCGAAGATCGCGGTGGCGGGCACCTTGAGCGTGCCGGCGGCGAGCGGCGCACCGCCGAGCATCGTGGCACGGCCGATCAGCCCCGAACGCAGGCCGGGCGTCGGCGGCAGTTTGACTTCGACCTGGAAGGTGCCGGTGCGATCATCGCTGCGCGCGCCGACTTCGCTGACGGTGGCGAATATCGGCTGCGGCGACAGCGCCAACAGCAAGACGCTGGCGCGTTGGCCGAGGTGGACACGCGCCATGTCGGTATCGGTCAGCGGCACGCGCAGCACATAGCCGCTGGCGATTTCGCCGATGGTCACCACCGGCTGCCCGGCGGCCACAACCTGGCCGGGTTCGAGGTGGCGCTTGAGCACAATGCCCGCCGTCGGCGCGACGATATGCCCGAAGCGAACGTCGAAGCCGGTCTGTTCGACACGGGCTCGGGCGGCCGCCGCAGCGGCCTCGGCAGCTTCGAGGCGCGGGCGGGTAATCCAGCCTTGCGCGGCGAGCTTGCGCAGGCGTTCAAGGTCGGCACTGGCGCGCGCCGCTTCGGCGCGTGCGGCGGCACTCGCGGCATCGAGTCCGGTCGGATCGAGCCGTGCCAATGGCTGGCCGGCGACCACGGCCTGGCCTTCGACGACATTGACCGCTGCGATGCGGCCGTTGGTGTTGAACGACAGCGCGGTTTCGCGCTTGAAGCGTACTGTACCGGTCGCGGAAAATTCGGAGGTCGCATTGGCTGCGCCGACCTGCGCCAGCGACACGGTGATGATCTGCTCGGCCGGCGCCTTGGTCTCGGCGGCAGGCTTTGAGCACGCCGACAACAGCGCCAGCGCCAGCAACGGTGCCCAAGTCATTCCAGTTCGCAACGCGCGCATCAGGCCCCCGAATTTGATTGCGACTCATATCTATAACTGGACTGGTGAGTTTACAAATCATATTTGCCGGACATGTCGCCGCAGCACACCACACTCCGCCCCGGCACGCGTGGCCGTCCGACCGACATGGCCAAGCACGCCGCGATCATGGCGGCAGCACAGACGCTGTTCATGGAAAATGGTTACGCAGCGACCAGCATGGAGCGCATCGCCGATGCCGCGCAGGTGTCAAAGCTAACGGTGTACCGGCATTTCCAGAGCAAGGACGCGCTGTTTGCCGAAGCCGTCGCGCGCAAGTGCCGTGCGATGCTCAACGACCTCGGCACCGAAGCGACGCGGGCACAGGAGCCGGCCGCGATGCTGCAGGCCGCCGGCGAAGCGTTTCTGGGCCTGATCCTGCACCCTGAAGCGCTGGCGATGCACCAGATCATCGTCAGCGAACGTCAACGCTCGCCCGAGCTTGGCGCGTTGTTTTTTAACAACGCAATTGCCTTTACCCAAGCGCAGGTGACCGCGCTGGTCGAAATTTTGGTAGAGCGTGGTGTGCTGGCGGGTGATGCCGCGGAGATTTCCGGCGACTATCTGGCGCTGTTGCGGCACCGGCCGGTCCTGCATCAGGAATTCGGCATACCGCCATTCGAAGGGACAACGCGCAGCGCCCATATCGCGCGCTGCGCCGGTGTTATCCTGCGCGCCTATGCCCCGGTATCGGCACCGTAGCGTTCCCCCGCGCCACGGTGCCGGACACGGGTGGTCAATCCTCGATCGTCAGGATCTCGAGCCGCAGATTGCATGACGTGATGCCGTCCGCGGCCGTCACTGGCAGTGCGGCCTCGACCGCGACATCGGCAACGATATGGCCGGCGACATCAAACTCGGCCTCGCCAAGCTCGGCTTCAAGGCGCCGGCAGGTTGCCGCTACTGCGTCGGCATGGCCCTCGAGCTGTAGTTGGATCCAGTGCGTCTGGCCGACAAAAGTGGCGCTGGCCCAGGGCTCGCTGCCGATCGATTCGACCAGCATCAGCGGCGGTGTCGCTGGTGACGGCGGAAGCGCATCGAGCTTCGCCGACAGCCCGACGACGGTGTCGCCCAGCCCGATAATCTAGCGTAGCGCCTGCATCAGCGGGCGGTGCGCATCGCGGGTCAGCGGCCTCACTGCGACACCTGCGGTGCCCGGGTGGCAATTTCGGCGATATAGGCAAGAACCTTGGCTTCGGTTTCGGCGCGTGGCTGGCGGCCACGGCGCAGATCGTAAACCAGTCGCGGATCGCGTGCCGCCTGGCGACCGAATCGCGAGGCGGGAAGTCGGTGGCTACGCAGACAACGCTCGACAGCGGACAATAGTGTCATATTGGATATACTCCCTAACCGAATCGGACCCATAAGCGACTATCCGTTGCAATTTCCTACTAGTCTAGGTAAAAAACTATTTGTAGTATATGTAGTGCCTTGGGATCGGGAGAGGAGGTTCCAGGCGAATGGATAACACCGCCATCCGCTTGCGGTTGAATGCGTTGATCACCGCGGCGGGCGAGGATTATGCCTCGTTGTCACGACTGCTCGGTCGCAATCCGACCTATATTCAACAGTTCGTCAAACGCGGCGTCCCGCGGCGTTTGAGCGAGGACGACCGTCGCCTGCTGGCGCAGCATTTCGGCATTGCCGAACGGCTGCTCGGCGGACCGGAGGAGCACGCCGGTCGCGCGGTGATGGCGCACGCCGGCACGTCGGCGGCGGCGAACGACTATGTGCTGATCCCTTACCTCAACATCGGCGCTTCGGCCGGCGCTGGCGCAGTGACCGAAACCGAAGTGCCGGTCGCGGTGTTGGCGTTCCAGTCGCAGTGGGTGCGTTCGATTGCCAGCGGTCGCCCCGAAGCGCTTTCGGTGATCCGCGTCGAGGGCGATTCAATGCTGCCGACGCTGGCGGACGGCGACAACATCCTTGTCGACACCGATGACCGCGAACGGCTGCGTGACGGCATCTATGTGCTGCGCACCGATGATGCGCTGCTGGTCAAGCGGCTCGGCGTCAATCCGGCGACCAAGCGCCTGATGATTCGCAGCGACAACGAAGCCTATCCGAGCTGGGACAATTGTGACCCCGCGGAGGTCAGTGTTATCGGCCGCGTAGTATGGGTCGGACGGCGACTGAACTAGGCCGCTATTTGCGCTGATCGTCGCGGCGCGCCATGAGCCAAGCCGCTGCCGCACCCGCAACCAGCCCGCCAACCATGCCCAGCGCGCCATTGCCCGCAAACAGCCCGACAACCGCGCCGATGATCAGCCCCAGGGCAATCAAAATGCCGCCACCACGTTCGACCATGCGTGCCTGTCTCCATGCAATCCGCGCCATTTGCCACGGCGTCGCGTGCGGCGCCAGAGCCACGCGCGCACCGCGACATGATGACGGAGCGAATTCGCGCCTTTGCGCGCACCGGCACCTCGGGTAGACGGGCACGATGGTCAATCGCGTTGTTGTATCCGGGACAGTCCTGGCGCTGATGCTGTACCCGGTTGCAGCAATGGCGGCGGCGCCGGTTGCGACCGCTGTGCCGACTACGGCCACGGTGCCTGAAACCCCGACGGCGCCAACCGAATCGCCGTTCTTCGATTCGATGGCACCGTTGCCCGGCAATGCGGTGCCATGGCCGACGCTTGAGAATACCGCCGCGCCTGCCGATGCTACACCGATCACCGACGCTGATGTCCGCTATGTTGTCGTCGTGACCGGGCTAAGCCAGCTCAACCTGATGGCGCGCTTCAATGAAACCTCGTTGCTCCACAAGGGCCGCAACGAGCCAAGCAACATTGCGCAGATCCGCCGACGCACTACTGCCGATGTCGCGCTGATCGACCAGTTGTTACGCTCGGTCGGCTATTACGGCGGTACCATTACCCCCAAGATCGTCCCGCCCGCTGCCGGCGGCACGTTGCGCGTCGAAATTACCGTCGAGCCCGGGCCGCTCTACAAATTCACGCAGATCGACATTATTTCGCCTACCCCGGCCGATGTCATCGTTGCAAGCAGCGCGCTCGGGCTGACGGCGGGCACTGTCGTTGCCGCCGCGCCGTTCGATGCGGCGCAAGCCGGTCTGCGCGGCCAGCTTGCGGCCAAGGGCCATCCGTTCCCCGAAATCGGCGACCCCGACATTGTCATTGATCATGCCGCGGCGGCAGCGCTCCTGACGCAGAAGATCGACCCTGGCCCGCTGGGTCGATTCGGTGCGGTCAAAAGCGAGGGCAGTGCGCAAATCACCACGCGCCATATGCAGCGCATGGTGCGGTTCAAGCCGGGCGAAGTCTATAGCGCCGCCGAAGTCGAGGATCTGCGGCGCGCGCTGATCGCGACCAACCTGTACGGCTCGGTGGTCATCAAGCCGGTCAACGCCGGCACCAACCCCGATGGCACGGCGATAGTCGACCTGATCGTCACCGGCGAAACTGCGCCGCTGCGCACCGTATCGGCGAGCGCCGGTTATTCGACGGGCGAAGGCTTCCGCGTCGCCGGCAGCTGGCAACACCGCAACCTGTTGCCGCCGCAGGGCCAGGTCACCTTCAGCGGCCTTCTCGCGCAGCGCGAAATCGGCCTTGGCGCCGAACTGCGCCGCCGCAACTGGCTCAAGCGCGACCGGACTCTCGTGCTCGCGGGTGCATTGACGACGCAGAACCAGGATGCGTTCGATGCAACGACGGCCACCATCGGCGGCCTCGTCGAGCTCGAGACCAACCTGATCTGGCAGAAGAAATGGTATTATTCGCTCGGCGTCGAGTTCGCCGCATCGAACGAAGCCGACCTCAGCGCCTCGACCGGCCCGAACACGCCGCGGACGATGTATTACATTCTGTCGGCCCCCTTGAGCCTGAGCTATGACGGCTCGAACGACCTGCTCAACCCTGAGCGCGGCTTCCGGATCAACATGCGCGCCTCGCCGCAGGTCTCGTTCGAAAGCGGCTCGTTCGCTTATGTCCGGGCCCAGCTCGAAGGCACCTACTACCAGCCGGTGGCGAGCAGCGTGACGCTCGCCGGACGGCTGCACTTTGGCTCGATCATCGGGGCATCGCGCGGCAACATCGCGCCAACGCGGCGCTTCTATGCCGGCGGCGGCGGCTCGGTGCGCGGCTACAACTTCCAGCAAGTCGGCCCCAAGGACGCCCAGGGTGTGCCGACCGGCGGCAACTCACTGACCGAAGTCAGCGTGGAGGCGCGCATCCGTTTCGGCGACTGGGGCGTCGTGCCGTTTGTCGACGCCGGTCAGGTGTTCACTGGTACCGTGCCCGACTTTTCGGGGATGAGTTTCGGCGCCGGCATCGGCGTGCGCTATTACACCAGCTTCGGGCCGGTGCGCGTCGATGTCGCGACGCCGCTCAACCCCGGCCCGAATGACCCCAAGGTCGCGTTCTACGTGTCGATCGGGCAGGCGTTCTGATGATCGATACGCCCAATCCCGCGACCGGCGCCTTGCGCAACCTGGCTGTGGCCGCCCGCAGCATCTGGCGGTTTATCGTGGCGCTGGTGCTGATTGTCGCGCTGCTGGTGGGCGCAGTGGTTTTGCTCGACCAGCCGGTCGGCCATCGCTTCCTGGTGTCGCAGTTGCACCGGTTGCGGCTCGACAACGGCATCGGCTTCAGCGTCGGGCGCGTCGAAGGCTCGCTGTTCAGCGACTTGCGTGTTCACGATCTCAAGCTCAGCGACACCAAGGGTGTGTTCCTCGAAGTGCCGGTTGCCGATTTCGACTGGCGGCCGCGCGACCTGATCACCAACCGGGTCACCGTGCGCAGCGCCGTCGCGCCCGATGTACGGCTGCTGCGGCTGCCCGACCTGCTGCCGACCTCCAACCCCAACATCCTGCCCGACATCGATATCTTCATCGGACGCCTGCAGATCGACCGGCTGAGCTTTGCCAAGGACGGCGCTGCAAATGGGCAGGTTTTACGCGTTGCCGGCAATGCGGACATCCATGATGGACGCGCGCTGGTCAATCTGACCGCGTTGTCCGAAGCCGGCGCCAACGGCAGCGGCGACAGGGTCCTGCTCAAGCTCGATATCGAGCCCGACCGCGACCGCTTTGATGTCGAGGCGACGGTCAATGCCGTCGCCGGCGGTGCGCTGCTGGCGCTCGCCGATTTCAAGCATCCGACTGACCTGCAATTGACCGGTGACGGCAGCTGGCGCAGCTGGTCGGGCAGCCTGCAGGCGAGTTCGCTGATCGCCAATCGGCGCACGTCGCTGGCCGATGTCAAACTGCAGGCGCGCAGCGGCAGCTTCACCGTCAACGGCAACGTCATGCCGGCGGCACTGCTCGACGGCGCGGGAGCGCGGCTGCTGGCGCCGGCTGTCGCGGTGACCGGCGAGCTGACCATGGCCGACAAACGCGGCGACACACAGTTGCGCCTGACCAGCCGCGCGCTCGACGTCGTGGCGGCCGGCGAGCTCGATTTCGCCGACGAGCTGTTCAAAGGATTCACCGTCGATGCCCGGCTACTACGCCCGCAGGACGCTGACCCCAAACTCGGCGGTCAGGACATCCGGTTGCGCGGCCGGCTGGCGGGCAAGTTCGCCGCACCATTGCTCGATTATCTGGTGACCGCCACCAGCCTGCGCTACGACAAGACCGTCATCACCACGCCGCGCGTTTCGGGCGTCGTGCAACTCGGCCGGTCGCCGCTGGTCGTGCCGGTCACCGCCAGCGCTAGCCGCATCAGCGGTGCGGGTGCGGCCACCGACGCGCTGCTGGGCAATCTGCACCTCGATACGCAAGTCGCGCTACTGCCCGACCGCATTGAAGCCCGCGCGCTCAACCTGCGCACCGACCGGCTGACGGCGCGCGGCAGTGCGGCACTCAACCGCAGGACCAACGCCTATACTGCGACCGTCGCCGCCGAACTGCCGCGCTACGCGTTGCAAGGCATCGGCGTCGCCGACGTCGCGGCCAATGTTACCGTCGCGGGGAACAGCGCCGGTGTGCGTGTCGGCGGCAATGCGCGCGCGACGATGACGCGGCTCGACAGCGCCGCAACGCGCGACTTCTTCGGCGGTCTGCCGGTGGTTGTGGCGAAATTCGACCTTGCCCCCGACGGTGCACTGGCATTGCATGACGTGCGCTTCACCGCCCCCGCGTTGACCTTGAACGGCAGCGGTGCCGTCGCCGCCAATGGCGCCGTGCGGCTGACCGGCGGTGGCAATTTACGCGACTATGGCCCGGTGACGTTCGCGGTCAACGGCCCTGCCGACCGACTGGTGTTCGACCTCAAGCTGCCGCAGCCGGGGTTGGCGGGCGACATTCGCAACATCGGCGCGCGCGTCGCCGCAACGCCGCGCGGCTGGAGCTTCGAGGCGACCGCCGATTCCAGCGCCGGGCCGATAGTCGCCAATGGGCTGGTGCTGACCGGCGAAGGGCCGCTGACGGTCGAACTCACCAAGCTTGCCGGCGCCGAAATGGTCGCGCATGGCCGCCTGGTGCAGACCCCGGCGGGGCCGTTTGCCGGGCGGCTTGATGTCGATGGCCGCGGTATCAATGGCGCGGCGTTGCTGAGCACCGTTGCCGGGGCGCAGCATGCCGAAATCAACCTCGACCTCAACAAGGCGACGCTGGCGCTGGCGACGCCGGTCACGGTCGCCCGCGGCAGCGCCACCGCCTCGATCCAGTTCGACAGCGGCTCCGGCCCCCCCGACGTGCGCGGCAGCTTCACGGTCACAGATCTCGAACGCGGCACTACACGCTTCAGCAGCGCGACCGGCAAGATCAATTATCTGAACGGGGTAGGCACCACCGAAGTCACTTTTGCCGGTGATGCGGGTGCACCGTTCGGCGGCACCATAGGCGCGCAACTGACCAGCGACCGCGTGACAATCTCGGCAGTCGGCAACCTCGGCAATGCCCCGCTCAAGCTCGACCATCCCGCCGTGCTCAACCGCGTCGATGGCAGCTGGAAACTGGCACCAACAGCCCTGCTCATCCGCAACGGCCGCATCGAAGCCAGCGGCAGCTTCGGCAAGGACATGGCGCTGCACCTGCAACTCGACCGCGTCAGCCTCGGGCTGGCACGCCTCGTCAACCCCAGCCTCGACCTGTCGGGCTATGTCTTTGGCGGCATCGACTTCCGCTACGGCCCGAATGACCAGTTACCCGAAGCGCGTGCCGACCTGCGCGTCAACGGCCTGTCGCGCGCCGGCGCCGGCACCGCATCGAACCGCATCGACCTTGGCATAAACGCCGTGATGTCGAACGGCAGCGCCAGCGCCCGCATGGTCATCGCGCGCGAAGGCCGCATCGAAGGCCGCGCGCAAGCGCAGCTCGCGGTCATCCCCGGCAGCCGCGCCGATCCGGTGCTGACCCGGTTGTTCGCTGCACCGCTGTTCGCGCAGTTACGCTGGGCCGGCCCCGCCGAAGCCATCTGGCCGCTGGCCGGCGTCGACCGCATCGACGTGCGCGGGCCGCTGACCATCGCCATCGACGGCAGCGGCGTGCTCGGCGATCCGCGCTTTGCCGGCGCCTTCAAAGCCAGTGGCGCGCGTATTGAAAGCACCGGCATCGGGCTGGTGCTCGACAAGGTCGAGCTCGACAGCCGCTTCGTCGAATCGCGGCTCGAGCTCAAATTCTTCACCGCCACCGCCGGCCGCGACGGTACGCTCAGCGCCAGCGGCGGCATCGACCTATCGGCGGTGCGTGGCTTTCCGATGGAGTTTGCGCTCGACCTGAAGAACGCCCAGTTGATCAACCGCGACGACCTGCGCGGCAGCGCCACCGGCAAGGTCCGCATCCACAAGGGCGACGACGGCGCGCTTATCAAGGGGCAGCTCCATATCGAGCAGGCGCGCATCAACCTCGGCACCACCTCGGTCGCCGATGTACCGGTCTTGCCGGTCACCGAAATCAATGGTGCCGCTGCGCACCGCCCCGTCGTGCGACCGGCCAAGCCGACGATCTGGCAGCTTGATCTGGGGGTCGAGGCTGACAACCGCATCGCGGTGCGCGGCATGGGGCTCGATTCGGAATGGAGCGCCAATGTCCGCGTCGCCGGCAGCATCGAAGCGCCGCGTGTCACCGGCAAGGTGTCGTTGGTGCGCGGCGACTATGACTTCGCCGGCAAGCGCTTCGCGCTGACCCGCGGCGATGTACGCTTCACCGGCAACTTCCCGCCCGACCCGATCATCAACATTACCGCCGAAAACTCGAGTTCCGACTTCACCGCGACGCTCAACATCACCGGCACTGCGCAGCGCCCGCAGATCAGCTTCAGTTCGGTCCCGGCACTCCCCGAAGATGAAGTGCTGTCGCGCGTGCTGTTCGGGTCATCGGTGACGAACCTGTCGGCACCCGAAGCGCTGCAACTGGCGGGCGCACTGGCGACGCTGCGTGGCGGCAACGGCGGGCTCAACCCGATCAACGCGGTGCGCAAGGGGCTGGGCATCGACCGGCTGCGCATCCTGCCCGCCGATGTGGCACGCGGCCGCAAGACCTCGATTGCCGCCGGGCAATACATCGGCGACCGCGTCTATGTCGAAGTCACCACCGACGCGCAGGGCTTCACCGCGACCAGCGTCGAGGTGTCGCTGACACGGTCGCTGTCGATCCTCAGCGAAATCGCGACGTTGGGCGGCACCAGCCTGAATGTGCGCTGGAAGCGCGACTATTAGCGGCGCACTAGAGGCAAGCTAGCCAGCCCCGGCGGCCCCTGCCTCAGCGGCCCCGGCCTCAGCGTCCAATAAGCGTCCGCGCCATTGCATCGGCTACAACGTCGGTGCTGCGGCCATCGGCGTCGGCGGTGGCGAAGATGTCGGCCAGTCGCGGTTCGATCTTCGCAATCGCCGCAGTCACCGAAGCTGCATCGCCGGCGCCGAGATATTCGGCAGCGACGTTGATGATGCCGCCGGCGTTGATGACATAGTCGGGCGCATAGAGGATGCCGCGCGCCTGGACGCGCGCACCATCGGCGGGCGTCGCGAGCTGGTTGTTCGCCGCACCGGCAACGATCGGCACATTGAGCGCCGCGATACTGGCTTCGTCGAGCACCGCACCCAGCGCGCACGGGCTGAGCACATCGGCCGTGGTCGCGAGAATCGCGCGGATATCGGCGACGTCCGCGCCAAGGTCGCGCGCCGCGCGTGCGGTGCGGTCCGGGTGTATATCGGCCACCGTCAGCTTGGCGCCCGCCGCGTGCAGACGTTCAGCCAATGCCATACCGACGCTGCCGAGGCCCTGAATCGCCACATGGACGCCGTTGAAATTGTCGCGGCTCAGCTTATGGCGGATCGCCGCGCGGATGCCGAGGAACACGCCCTCGGCGGTCGACGGACCGGGGTTACCACCCGCCGCCGCAGCGCTGACCGGCAAGCCCGACACATGGCGCGTCTTGCGTGCGATCACCGTCATGTCATGGTCGGTCATGCCGACATCCTCGGCGGTCACATATTTGCCGCTAAGCGACTCAATCGCACTGCCAAATGCTTCAAGCAACGCATCATCCTTGTGCTCGCGCTTCAGGATAACCGCCTTGCCGCCACCCAGCGGCAGCCCCGCCATGGCGTTCTTGTAGCTCATGCCGCGCGACAGCCGCAGCGCATCGGTCAGCGCCGCACCATCGCTCGCATAATCCCAGAACCGGCAACCACCCGCCGCCGGCCCGAGATGCGTCGAATGCACCGCAATAATCGCGCGCAGACCCGTCGCACGATCGGCAAACCAGTGGACTCCCTCGTGCGCGTCAAAGTCGGGTGCGTCGAACAACATGGCAGACCTCTGTAATAATAGAATGCACGCGCGCAATAATCTAATAACGACATATTGGGAAGGGGTGATTGCAAAGGGCCTCCGGCGGGCAGGGGCTTGCCCCTGCACCAAACAGTTGAGTCCGCGCTGCAACGAGCGGCGCCGGCTGATTGGACACCGTCATATTCATATGGGTGCCAGGGGCAAGCCCCTGCCCGCCGAAGGCCCTTAAGCCAGCGCCCGACCGCGTAACTGCAAATACACATGTGCCACCAGCACCGATGTCACCACCGACATCGCGGTCACAGCCGCCGCGGGCAACGCCAGTTGCACAAAGCGGCCCAGGCCGCCGCCGAACAATTGACCGAGGCCGCCGCCAACAACGCCGCCGAAGGCCGAGACGATCAATATTACCATACGCAGCACCAGTGCGACGCCGAACAGCCGCCAGCCGTTGCCGATGCCGAGTGCCCAACTGCGTTGCAGCGCATCGAACGGCGCGCGTGGTTCGACGCTGAGCAGCGGAATCAGCGGCAGCATCCGCGCCATCAGCACCAGCCCGATCGGCATCGCGATAAGTAGCGCTGCGGTCATGCCGAGCGGCGTTGCAAGAAGTGCCACACCCATGACGGCGATGAACAGCGACGCAAACGCCAGCAGCAACAGCGGCCAGGCGCGCAGTGCCAGCAGCAGCGCGGTGCGTGGCGGCGTGGCGCGACCATCGGCAGCGTCGATGACCAGGCGCGAGATCGTCAGGTCGGCAATCAGCCCGATGAACGCCGGCACCAGCAGGCTGAGCAGCAGCGGCCACGGCGTGGCGGTCAGCAGCTTCATCATGGCATCGGTGGTGGCCGGCATCTGCGCGCCGAACAGCATGGCGCCGAGTTGCGGCAGCAGCACGAACGCCCCGGCAATCGGCAGATAGATGCTGCCGTCGCGCGCCACCGATTCACGTGTCGCGTCGAGCGCGCGTGCCGGATCAAGCGCGGCAGGAACCGGCGGGGTCGTCATCGGCAGGCTTCAGGGCTGGAAATGCGCGCCGGATCAATCTTCGCGCGCGACGCCGAGCTCGTCGAGCATCGCGTCGAGTTCGCCGCTCGAATACATTTCCATCATGATGTCGGAACCACCGACGAATTCGCCCTTCACGTAGAGCTGCGGCACCGTTGGCCAGTCGGAGTAGGTCTTGATGCCAGCACGGACTTCGGGATCGCTCAGCACATCGACGCTTTCGTACTGGTTGACACCGAGCCGGTCGAGAATTTGCACCGCGGTCGATGAAAAGCCGCACTGCGGGAACAGCGGCGTGCCCTTCATGAACAGGACGACGTCGTTGTTGCCCACGAGGTGCGCGATACGGGCCTGGACGGGATCAGTCATGCCTTGTCTCCGGAAGCGGGGATTGACGTGGTCAGTTGCAGCGCGTGCAGCTCGCCGCCCATGCGGCCGCCGAGCGCGTTGTAGACCATCTGGTGCTGGCGCACGCGCGGCACGCCGGCGAACGCCGCGCTGGTCACGCGCGCTGCGTAATGGTCGCCGTCACCGGCGAGGTCGGTGATCACCACCTCGGCATCGGGTAGCGCGGCGCGAATCGCCGATTCGATGGCTTCGGCGGTCATCGCCATTCTGAAATTCCGGCGCCCTTCCGCCTCACGCCATGATCTGGCGTTTGGCGGTGTCGAGCAGCGCGTCCATCTGGGCGCGCACTTCATGTTCGGTGACCGGCACGCCGGCGGCGGTAATGTCGCCGAACACCTTGCGGAACACGTCTTCGTCGCCGACTTCCTCGAAATCGGCGGCGATCACCGACTTGGCATAGGCATCGGCTTCTTCGGGGGTGAGTTTCAGGCGTTCGGCCGCCCACATGCCGAGCAGCTTGTTGCGGCGTGCATTGACCTTGAACTGCATGTCCGCATCATGGGCGAACTTGTCCTCAAAGGCGCTTTCGCGCTTGTCGAAAGTGGTCATGGCGTCGGTCTCCGCTAAACTGATGGCCTGTAGATAGAGAGCGCGGGCGGTTCCTTCAACGCCCATGTGCGCGATTGTCGCGACGGGCTCGCAAAAGGCGTCTCGGACAGTGTCGGTGTTGCAGAATCATTGTCATTGTGCGGGCGTCGCGCTATGGTCGCCAGCGTCCGCCTCGGCCGCGCGCGATTTTCGCTGGCGTCCGGGGCGATTTGTCTTTTCGCGCGTCGCTTCGCTTGGCGGCGTGCCGCCCCGAAGGAGGCCAGAGCCATGACCCGCCGCCGCCAGATCTACGAAGGCAAGGCCAAGATTCTGTATGAGGGCCCCGAACCCGGCACCATCATCCAGTATTTCAAGGACGATGCGACAGCGTTCAACGCGCAGAAAAAGGGCACGATTTCGGGCAAGGGCGTGCTCAACAACCGCATCTCCGAACATTTGTTCACGCTGCTTGGCACCATCGGCATCCCGACGCACTTCATCCGCCGCCTCAACATGCGCGAGCAGCTGGTGCGCCAGGTCGAAATCGTGCCGATCGAAGTCGTCGTCCGCAATGTCGTGGCCGGTTCGCTGGCGAAGCGCTTCGGGCTGGAAGAAGGCGCGACGCTGCCGCGCACCATCCTCGAATATTATTACAAGGATGACGCGCTCGGCGATCCGCTGATCACCGACGAGCACATCTCGGCGTTCGGCTGGGCGACACAAGACGAAATGCACGACATCGCCGACATGGCGATCCGCATCAACGACTTCATGGCCGGCCTATTCGCCGGCGTCGGCATCCGCCTTGTCGACTTCAAGCTCGAGTTCGGCCGGTTGTTCGACGGCGACTTCAGCCGCATCATCCTGGCCGATGAAATCAGCCCCGACGGCTGCCGGTTGTGGGACCTGAAGACCGACGAAAAGCTCGACAAGGACCGCTTCCGCCGCGACCTCGGTGGCGAAGCCGAAGCCTATCAGGAAGTCGCGCGTCGCCTGGGCCTGCTGACCGATGGGACGGTATCGACCGTGCTCGACATGGACGAGCATCGGAAGTCGCGCGGCAAGTAAACGTCAGCCGCGCTTTCCCCATTTGATGGGTTCGATGCGCGGCACGCCAACGGCGAAGGCGATCACGCCGCCGATGATGATCGCGGCGGTCAGGTAGAATGCCGGGCCGTAGCCGGCCTTGTCGACGATCATGCCGGTGATGACCGGGCCGGTGATGCCTGCAAGGTTGCCGATGGCGCTTTGCACGCCGGTCCAACGGCCGGCCGATGCCGGGCCGGCGAGCATCTGTGCGACGCTGAACAGGAAGCCGGTGTTGGCGCCGTAGCACAGGCTGGTGAGCAGCAGCCAGAACACCAGCGCCGGCGTCGATTGCACTTGCCCGATGGCGATGACGCCGAACGCCGCGATCGTGTAGAGTATGATCATCGAGTAGCGCCGCACGTGCGACGGCGAGCGGCCTTTGGCGATGGCGCGGTCGGTGAGCACCCCTGCCATCACTGCAGCGAGCGTCTGCCCGGCATAGAACATCGAGGTCAGCAGCACCATGTCGGTAATCGAGTAGCCGCGCGCCTTGACGAGGAACAATGGCAGCCAGGCGATGACGAAATACAGCGCGTAGGTGCCGGTGAAATGGATTGCCGACATCGCCCATAGCGACGGCGTGCGCAGCACCTGGCCATAGGTTGCCGACACCGCGAGATGCTCGTCGGGCAGCGGCACATCGACCTGGTGGCGGATGCGGTACCACGGTAGCAGCCACAGCAACGTCACCGCGCCGAAGATGAAGAACATCGGGCGCCAGCCGAAGCTTTCCATGATCGCACCGCCCGCCAGCGTGCCGACCAGCGGGCCCATAGCGAGCCCACCGGCAATCGCGATATTGGCGACGCCGCGCCGCGCATCGGGGGCGCGCGCCATCAGTTTCGACGCGGCGGGGAAGGCGACGCCCTCGCCTACGCCCATTGCCAGCCGCATGATGACCAGCGACACCAGCCCGCCAGTGAAGCCGGTGAGCAACGTCGCCAGCGCCCAGATGCCGACGCCAGCGGCCATCAGCCAGTAAACCGAAATCTTGTCCGCCAGCCAGCCGGCGATCAACAACATCGGCACATAGGTCCAGAAAAACGCCGACACGGCATAGCCATAGCCGGTCGCCGACAGCCCCATTTCGTCCTTGATCAGCGGTGCCGCGATCGACACCGCGCCGCGATCGACATAGTTGAGCATGACCGCGACGCCGACCAGAACCGTCAGGCCGATCGAGAGCGTTGCTTGCAGGGGAGCGGGAGAATTTCGAGCCATGGCCGGAACTTGCAGTGAGGCTGCCAGAGTGTCAACCGGCGCGACGAAATGCATGGCTGCTTTGCGCCCGCCGCACTTGAGTTTGCGCGTGGCTTTGCGCATAAGCGCGCCCAGCAGACTCGCCGCCAGAAAGAGCCGCCCATGAAAGCCCGTGTTTACGTGACGTTGAAGCCCGGCGTGCTCGATCCGCAGGGTCGCGCCATCCAGCATGCGCTCGAAAATCTCGGCTTCGGCGGTGTCGAGGGCGTCCGCCAGGGCAAGTTCATCGAACTCGAGCTCGCCGACGGCACGCCGCGCGAAAGCATCGACGAGATGTGCCGCAAGTTGCTGGCGAACACCGTCATCGAAAACTTCAAGGTCGAAGTCGCGTGAAGTCGGCGGTCATCGTCTTCCCCGGTTCGAATTGCGACCGTGATCTTGCGGTGGCAATCCGCGACGTCACCGGCACTGCGCCGACGATGGTCTGGCACCGCGAAACCGCACTGCCCGAAGGCGTCGACCTGATCGCGCTGCCAGGCGGTTTTTCGTATGGCGACTATCTGCGCTCGGGCGCGATGAGTGCGCGCTCGCCGGTGATGGCCGAAGTCATCGCCGCCGCCGCCCGCGGTGTCGCGGTGCTCGGCGTCTGCAACGGCTTCCAGGTGCTGACCGAAGCGGGGCTGCTGCCCGGCGCGCTGATGCGCAACGCCGGTCTCGATTTCGTCTGCCGCGACGTCAAGCTGACCGTCGCCAACAGCCAGACGATGTTTTCCAGCCGCTATGACGCCGGCGCCACCATCACGATCCCGGTCGCGCACCATGACGGCAATTATTTCGCCGATGCCGAAACGCTCGACCGGCTCGAAGGCGAAGGCCGCGTCGTGTTCCGCTACGCCGAACCGGTCAACGGCTCGGCACGCGATATTGCTGGCGTCGTCAATGCGCAGGGCAATGTGCTCGGCTTGATGCCGCATCCGGAACGGCTTATCGAAGCCGAACAGGGCGGCACCGACGGGCGACGGATGTTCGAAGGGTTGCTCGCCGCGCTTGGTTAACCATCGTTTTCGGGGGGAAACATGACCGACAACATCGCGCTGACCTCGCCCTTCCGCAAAATCCCGAAGCTCGACGGCTATTATTGGCTGCTGCTGATTGCCGCGACGATCTTCGGCGAGACCGGCGGCGACATGCTGTCGATGGGGCTCAACCTCGGCTATCTGGCCGCCACCGCGATCTTCCTTGCGCTATTCGCCGTCGCGCTGTTCTTCCAAGTGCGCAGCCCCGGCGACCAGCCCGCCTATTACTGGGCGGTGATCATCGCCACCAGCACCACCGGCACGACGATCGCCGACGCCATGACGCGAACGTTCGAACTGGGCTATGCGTCGGGCTCGGCACTGCTGCTTGGCGTGCTGGCGCTGGTGTTCGCGGCGTGGAAGTTCAGCGGCAGCCGGCTGACCGAAACCGGGCGCCTGCCGAAGTCGTCCGAAGTGCTCTACTGGGTCGGCATTCTGGTCGCGAGCACGCTTGGCACGGCGTTCGGCGACTATATCGCCGACGAATCGGGGCTGGGCTTTGCCGGCTCTTCGGCGCTACTGGCGGTACTGCTGACGTTGGTCGCGGGGCTGCAGCGCTTCGCCCCCAACCAGAAGGAAATCTTCTACTGGGCGGCGATCGTCATCGTCCATCCGCTCGGGGCGACAGCGGGCGATTTCCTGACCAAAGAACAGGCGGAAGGCGGGCTCGGGCTGGGCACGTTTGTGGCCTCGGCCGGGCTCGGGCTGGTGTTTGTCATTGTCTATGCGCTGGTCCACCGCCGCCGCGGCAGCGAAAGCGTTGCGCGAAATTAACGCTTGCCAAGTCGGCGCGACGGGCATATTCGCCGCCGCCATGACTGCTTACTGCACCATATTGAGTCAAAAAAGGCCAACCACCTCGCGGCGGTAGCAGCCTTTGTGCTGCGCCCGTCGCACCGGGGCGCAGCGCAGCAGCAGACAGTTTGAACCGCGACCAGACACGCGGACTCCACCCTCTCCTACCGGCGACGCGCCCCTGATCCAGTCCATCAGGGAGACGACCCATGACCACCCAGCTTTATTCGCACCACCTGACCGCCGGCGCCCCGCTCAAGCTGTGGGACAGCCATCTGCCGTTCGAGCCGCAGGCCATGGACCAGCTGCGCAATGTCGCCAGCCTGCCGTTCATCCACGGCCATATCGCCGGCATGCCCGACGTCCACTGGGGCCAGGGCGCCACCATCGGCAGCGTCATCGCCACCAAGGGCGCGATCATTCCCGCCGCGGTCGGTGTCGACATCGGGTGCGGCATGATGGCGGTGCGCACCACCGCCCGCGCCGACCAGCTGCCCGACAACCTGCATGCGATGCGCACCGCCATCGAAAAGGCGGTACCGCACGGCCGCACCGACAACGGCGGCCGCGGCGACCGCGGCGCGTGGCACAATGTCCCCGAAGCGCAGGCGCAGGCGTGGCGCACGATGGCGGCCGAATATGACGCGATCATCGAAAAGCATCCGCGCGCCAAGGCATTTAACACCGCGAACCACCTCGGCTCGCTCGGCACCGGCAATCATTTCATCGAGGTCTGCCTCGATGAAAGCGACGCGCTATGGGTGATGCTGCATAGCGGCTCGCGCGGCGTCGGCAACCGCTTCGGCAGCTATTTCATCGAGCTGGCGAAGCAGGACATGCGCAAGTGGTTTATCAACCTGCCCGATGCCGACCTCGGCTATTTCCCCGAAGGCACCGACCATTTCGATGACTATTGGGCAGCCGTCAGCTGGGCGCAGCGCTATGCCCGCGTCAACCGCGAGCTGATGATGGCGGCGGTGCTGCGCGCCATCGCGCCGTTCCTGCCGGCGTTCGCGGTGACCGAGGAAGCCGTCAACTGCCACCACAATTACGTCAGCCGCGAAGCGCATTTCGGCGAAAATGTGCTGGTGACGCGCAAGGGCGCGGTACGGGCGCGGGTGGGCGACCTCGGCATCATTCCGGGCAGCATGGGCACCGGCTCGTTCATCGTCGAAGGGCTGGGCAATCCCGCCAGCTTCCAGTCGTGCAGCCATGGCGCGGGCCGCAAGATGTCGCGGGGCGCGGCCAAGAAGTCCATCAGCCTTGCCGACCATGCGGCGGCGATGACCGGCATCGAAGCGCGGCTTGACAAGGACGTCATCGATGAAAGCCCCGCCGCCTACAAGGACATTGGCGCGGTGATGGCCGCGCAAAGCGACCTGGTGACGATCCGCCACCGGCTGCGACAGGTCGTCAACGTCAAGGGCTGAGTCTTTTGCCCCGTGGTGCAGAGGCAGCACGCCGCGTTTTGGCCGCGGAGACCGAGGTTCGAACCCTCGCGGGGCATCCACCGGCGCAACTGCGCTTGCGCGCCGGCGGAGCGCCCGGCCAGCTAAGCGATCACTTCAGCAAAGGCAGGTTGGTCACAGTCTTGCCGTTCAGGTCGAAGCCCTTGAAGTCGAGCGTCATGATCTGCGGATTTTCGAACGAGCGGATGCTGTAGGTCTTGTTCTTCAAGTCGGCGACGACGGTCCATTCGGTGAATTCATAGGCATTGGCGCCGCCGCCATAGCCGCTCGACGCATCGAGGTAGATCGACCCGTACGGGATGTCGAAGTTGTTCAGGATATGCCAGACGCGGGCCTTCTGCACATCAGTGGTGGCATCGGTCGGCGTGTTGAGCACATACAATGACGCGCGCACGAAGCGGTCGGGGCTGAGCATGCTGCCGGGGATGCCGTGCAGGCCGTTGCCCGAGCTCGCCGGCGGGAACGTATGGCCGTTGACGGTGAGCGGCTTCTTGTCGAGCCCGCTGAGGTTGGCATAGTTACCGATGTTCGCCAGATGCCAGGTGAACGCCGGATCGTTGGTCATTACGCCGATGACATTGTCGTTGATCACTAGTTGCCCGCCGAGATATTCGACGACGATGCTGCCGCCGGCAGCGTCATGCAGCGTCATGTGGGCGCGCGGCACACCGCCCCATGCCTTCATCGGTGCGTTGCTGACGTACATCTTGCCGAGCGCCTCACGCACTTCGCCGACGGTGGCGAAATTGGTCAGCACATAGGTCAGCAGTTGCTGCGGCGCGATGCTGTTGGCTTCCTGCCCCGCCGGCACATCCTGGTACTGCGCGGTGTTCGGCGCGTTAAGCATGCCGCCGGCGAGCCCGGCTTCGTTCATGCCATCGACGTAGAACGGCATGCCGAAGACATTGGCACCAATGACCGCATATTTCGAGTTCCAGCTCTTGCCCTTGCCGGGCGTGCCATCGGGGCCGATGCCGACATTGGCAAAGCCGCGCGGCATCTTCATCGCCTGGGAGTGCAGCGGAATGCCGAACTCCATCGTCCGGCCATAGATGCGCCCGCCGTCGTTGGCGGCCAACACCAGCGAGGTGCACGCCAGCGCGGGCTGCGCGAGCAGCGCCAACCCGGTGGCGCACGCCAGGGCAGTTTGCACGAAGCTGCGCGTCAAAGTCCTACGAGTCATGGCAATCGTTCCGCTCTGCTGCTCTGCAATCAATCCGGAGCGTAGGTCACGAAGCCGGTTTGCAATATACGTAATGTCCGCACACGCGTTGTCCGGAATCAGAACGGCATGGAATCGAGGTTCTTAAGTATCGCCGCACGCAAATGCGGTTGCACGCCGCCGCCGTGCGACTAGCATGGCGGCGGGCATTGGCGCGGCAACGGGGAGCGCGGCATGACGGGTTTTGCAATCCTGCTGGAAAACACCAGCATCGTGCTGATGGGCAGCATCATCCTGGTGCTGATGGGACTTGCGGCCGTCGGTGCCAACCGGTTGCGCCAGCATCAGGACCGCCGCCGCAGCCGCCGCGACGACACGCCCACCGGTGTCGACGGCCAGGAAGGCTATATCACTTCCGCCGTGCTCGGGCTGCTGGCGCTGCTGATGGGCTTTACGTTTGCGCTGGCGGTCGACCGCTTCGAGGATCGGCGCGAGCTGGTCATCACCGAAGCCAATGCCATCGGCACCGCCTATCTGCGCACCCAGTTGCTACCAGAGCCGCATCGCGCGCGCATTTCAGGGCTGCTCAAAGCTTACACCGACCAGCGCATCATATTGGCCAGTGCGCCACCGGCGCGGGCGCGGACGATGCTTGCTGCAAATGACCAGCTGCTGACCGATTTGTGGACCGCTACCGTCGCGGCGTTTCCGACGATCAAGGGCCTCGACTTTTCGAGCGCCTACCTCGATTCGATCAACGCCGTCATCGACCTCGACGAGGAGCGCAAATCATCGCGGCAAGCCAAGGTGCCCGCCGAAGTGTTCGGCGTGCTGTTCATCTATATCATCGTGACCGCAGGATCGCTCGGCTATACTGTGTCGGGCCGGCGCGGTTTGATCGCCGCGGGCGTGCTGCTGATGTTGATCCTGATGTCGCTGATGATGACCGTCGACATCGACCGGCCGACCGGCGGCGGCATCGTTGAAAACCAGCTACCGATGCAGCGGCTGCAGGCGTCGATGGCGAACACGCCGCCGGGCACTTATGACCGCTGGCTCGAAAAGCCGGAAACCGAATAGCGCCGCGTTCAGACGCGCTGGCGCCGCAGCACCAGCCCCGATGCGGTAAAGCCTTCGTTGCCGGCCAGCCGCCCGTGGCTGTGTTCGATAACGGTGAAGCCTTCGGACAGATACAGCGCCAGCGCCGGCGCATTGCCGACCAGAACTTCGGTGTCGATCACCGGCCCGGCCTGCGCAATCGCATGGCGCAGCAGCGCCCGGCCATAGCCCTTGCCGTAGTGCGCGGGATGAACATAGAGCCACGTCAGCTCGGCCGGCGAAAACGCCACGAAGCCCGCCACCTCGCCGTCCGCAACGCCGACATCGACGCGCGCGGCAAACAGCGCTTCGTTTTCGTAGGTATCGGCGAGCGGCAGGTAGGCCGCTTCGCCGGCCGAATGGCGCAGTTCGTCATGGCGCGCGGCGTCATGGACAGCACAGATCGCGTCCCAGTCTTCGGCCGCATAGGGCCGGATCTTCAGTGCAGCTGGCATGGCGAACGGTGCTGCGTCAGACCTTGGTGCGGAAGGGCGTGAAGTCGGTGGTGGTGTCGTAAATGTCGAGGCCTTCGGCGCGTTTGAACCACGCAACAATCTTGTAGGTCAGCGGCGTCAGCACGATTTCCCACAGCACCTTGAGCAGATAGTTGGTGACCATCACCTGGATGACGAGACTTGTCTGCCAGACGCCGAGGAAGGCCAGCGGATAGAAGATCAGGCTGTCCACCCCTTGGCCTACCACCGTCGAGCCGATGGTGCGTGTCCACAGCCAGCGGCCCTTGGTCAGCACCTTCATCCGCGCCAGCACAAAGGCGTTGGCGATTTCGCCGGCCCAGAATGCCAGAATCGACGCGAGGAAGATGCGCGGCACTTGCCCGAACACCGCAGCGAGGGCGTCCTGCCCGGTCCAGTCGGGCGCCGGCGGCATCGTGACCACCGCCCACGCCATGAACGCCGCGAACAGTGACGCGCCAAAGCCCGCCCAAACGACGCGGCGGGCGCGCGCATAACCATAGACTTCGGTGAGCACGTCGCCGAGTACATAGCTCAGCGGGAAAAACAATATGCCGGCGCCGAACACGACGGGTCCGTACAGCGGCAGGTCGAGCGTCGCAGCCTTGCCCGCGCCGATCAGGTTCGAGCAGATCAGGATGGTGCAGAACGCTGCCATCGCGAAGTCATAGTAACGGAAGCGGTGGCCTTCGACCGTGCTCGCGTTGACAGCGCGGATACCCTCGGGTTCTTGTTCAGCTGAAAGTGTCATGACACCCACGCTAACAGGCGATTTGGCGGCGCGCAATCGTTCGCATTATGTTCGCGAATCGGTTATATTTGCTGGCATGAACGCCACCGGATCAGAGGATGCCAAGCCATTGCGCTGGCTCTATCTCGATCTCAATTCCTATTTCGCCAGTGTCGAGCAGCAGCTTGATCCGGCGCTGCGTGGGCGCCCCGTTGTGGTGTCGCCGGTGATGACCGACAGCACCAGCGCGATTGCCGCGAGCTATGAGGCGAAGGCGTTCGGCATCAAAACCGGCACGCCGATCTGGAGGGCCAAGGAACTGTGCCGCGACGTCGTCATCGTGCCGGCGCGCCACGGCGAATATGTGCGCTACCACCATGAAGTCATCGCCGAAGTCGAACGCCATGTGCCGGTCACCGCGGTGTGTTCGATCGACGAGGTCGCGTGCCGGTTGATGGACAATGAAAACAGCGTCGAGGCAGTGACTGCGCTGTCGGCGCGCATCAAGGCCGGGCTGGCGGCGAACGTCGGTGAATTCATCAAGGGCTCGATCGGCGTCGCACCCAACCGCTTCCTCGCCAAGATTGCCGCCGACATGAAGAAGCCCGACGGGCTGACCATATTGCCCGAAGCCGAACTCGCCGACCGGTTGCGGACGCTAAAGCCCGGCGACATTCCCGGCGTCGGCCGCAACATGGAAAAGCGGCTGGCGGCGGCGGGCATTGTCGATGTCGCGCGCATCCTGGCGCTCGACCCGCGCGAGGCGCGCTCGGTGTGGGGCAGCGTCTGGGGCGAGCGGCTGCACTGGCTGCTCAAGGGCCACGACCTGCCCGAAATCCCGACCGTCACGCGCAGCATCGGCCATAGCCATGTGCTGGCGCCTGACCTGCGCCCGCCCGATGCCGCGCGGCTGGTAGCGCGTCGCTTGCTGGTCAAGGCCGCAACCCGCCTGCGACGTATGGAACGCAGCACCGGCGCGCTGGTGCTGACAGTGCGCGCCGAAGTGCCGCGTGAGACGCGCAGCCGCGACGACAAATGGTCCGAGGGCAAGAAGCTGCTGCACGTGCAGGACAATTTCACGCTGCTCGCGGCGCTCGATGAATTGTGGACGCAGATGCGCAGCGAGTTCGTGGCACGGCGCTATGTCCAGGTCGCGGTGACCTTGCTCGACCTGGTGCCGGTCGGCGCGACGCAGATCGACCTGTTCGACGCTGAACCGGCGCCGCGTGCGACCGCCAAGCGCCTCGCGCTGAGCGAGGCGATGGACCGGATGAACAAACGCTTCGGCCGCGATGCGGTGACCGTCGGCCACGATGCGCGCGGCGGCACGAAGTCGAAGGGCCCGGCGATTGCCTTCACGCGAATCCCCGACCTAGCGGAGTTCAACGAGTAATTCGGCGCACGCATCGGCACCGCGATTCGCGCAAGGGGTAGGAAACGCGCGCCGCAACCGTTAAAGCCGCGAGCGACACTGACGAAAGACCAACCCATGACTGCGCTTGCCGAGGCCGTGACCAGCCTGCCGATCTGTTACGAAGATGTCGTTGCCGCGCGTGCGGCGATTGGCAGCAACGTCATCCGCACGCCGTGCCTGCGGTCGCAAACGCTGAGCGAACTGACCAATGCCGATGTCTGGCTGAAGTTCGAAAATCTGCAGTTCACCGCCGCCTACAAGGAGCGCGGTGCGCTTAACAAGCTGATGTCACTCAATGCCGAACAGCGGGCGCGCGGCGTCATTGCGGCGTCGGCGGGCAATCATGCGCAGGGGCTGTCGTATCACGCCAAGCGGCTGGGGATTCCCGCTACCATCGTCATGCCGCGTTTCGCGCCGGTGGTGAAGGTCAAGCAGACCGAAGGCCATGGCGCCATCGTGATCCTGCACGGCGAAAGCTTCGACGAAGCGAGTGCCTATGCGCACACCGTCGCGGCGCAGCGCAACCTGGTCTATGTGCCGCCGTTCGATGACGCGCTGGTGATGGCGGGCCAGGGCACCGTCGCGCTCGAAATGCTCGAGGACGCGCCCGAAATCGATACGCTGGTCGTGCCGATCGGCGGCGGCGGGCTGATCTCGGGCATGGCGACTGCGGCCAAGCACATAAACCCGGCGATCGAAGTCATCGGCGTGCAAGCCGAGCTCTACGCATCGATGTATGCCAAGCTGCGCGGCCAGAGCGCCGCCTGCGACGGCGACACGCTCGCCGAAGGCATCGCCGTCAAGGAGCCCGGCAAGCTGACGTTCGAAGTCGTCAAGGCGCTGGTCGATGACGTCGTGCTGGTCGGCGAACGCGACCTCGAAAAGGCGCTGGCGATGCTGCTCAACATCGAAAAGACCGTTGTCGAAGGTGCAGGCGCTGCCGGCCTTGCGGCGATGCTGGCGCACCCGCACCGCTTCCGCGGCCGCAAGGTCGGGCTGGTGCTATGCGGCGGCAATATCGATACGCGGTTGCTGGCGAACGTGCTGCTGCGCGACCTGGCGCGCTCGGGCCGGCTGGCGCGGCTGCGCATCCGCCTCAAGGACCGCCCCGGCCAGTTGTTCGAAGTCGCGCGGATTTTCGACCAGCAGCAGGTCAACATCCTCGAAGTCTACCATCAGCGGGTGTTCACTAACCTGCCGGCGAAGGGCCTGATCACCGACATCGAATGCGAAACGCGCGACCGTGATCATCTGGACCGGCTGGTCGAGGCGCTGCGTGGCGCGGGGTATGAAGTTCGGAATATGGAGCTCGACTAGGCCGGCCCATAGCCGCACTTGCTTGAACGCATCATTCGCGCCAAACTGTCGTTAACGTCCCTGACGCCAGTGCGAGGCCTGCGACTTACGTGACCGACCAGACTTTCCGTTTCCCGCGCTTCTTTGTGACCGCGCCGTCGCCCTGCCCCTACATACCGGGTCGGACCGAACGCAAGGTGTTCACCGAGCTGAAGGGCAATGACGGTGCCGCGATGCACGAGGCGCTGGCGCGCATCGGTTTCCGGCGCAGCCAGAACGTCGTTTACCGGCCGAGCTGCGACAATTGCAGCGCCTGCGTGTCGGTGCGCGTCATCGCCCCCGAATTCAAACTCAACGCCACCCAAAAACGCCTGATGAAGCGCCACGCCGATCTTGAAGTGAGCGCCTGCGCGCCATGGTCGACCGAGGAACAGTTCGCGCTGCTGCGGCGCTATCTCGGCGACCGCCACCCCGATGGCGGCATGGCCGAAATGGACGCGTTCGACTTCTCCGACATGATCGAACAGACGCCGGTGGATACCGTCGTCATCGAATACCG
Source organism: Glacieibacterium arshaanense (assembly GCF_004681125.1). Lineage (GTDB taxonomy): Bacteria > Pseudomonadota > Alphaproteobacteria > Sphingomonadales > Sphingomonadaceae > Polymorphobacter_A > Polymorphobacter_A arshaanense. The sequence goes on along the minus strand of NZ_SIHO01000002.1, from coordinate 695,854 downwards.
CGAGCCGTCGGTCGACGGCATGCCGGGCCGGCTGGTCGGCGCTTGCCTGACCGACAAGCAGAGCGACGGGCTGTCGATGGTCTACAGCTTCTATGCCACCGACATTCCCGAACGCCCGGGTCTCGGCACTTTCATCATCGCCGACCACATCACCCGCGCTGCCGCGGCGGGGCTGCCCTATGTCTACCTCGGCTATTGGATCGAGGGCTGTTCGCGGATGGATTACAAGACACGCTTCAAGCCGATCGAAAAGCTTACCGCCGGAGGCTGGCGGCGCGCGCAGTGAGTGCTGTCGAAGTGCTGGCCGCCGCTGATGCTGACGCGGCGGTGGCGCTGTGGCAGGCGGCGGGACTGACGCGACCTTGGAACGACACGCATGCCGATTTCGCCCGCGCGCTCGCCGGGCCGGCATCGGCGGTGCTTGGCCTGCGCGACGGTGGTGCGTTGGTCGCAACCGTGATGGTCGGCGACGATGGCCACCGCGGCTGGGTCTATTACCTCGCGGTCGACCCGGTGCGGCAGCGCGGCGGGCTGGGGCGCCTGATGATGGCGGCTGCCGAAGACTGGCTCGCCAGGCGCGGCTGCCCGAAACTCAACCTGATGGTGCGCGGCGACAACGCCCAGGCGCGCGGGTTTTACGCGCGCCTGGGCTACGAGTTGAACGACGTGGTGACGCTGGCGAAGCGGCTCGACTGACGCCCTAGTCTTCCAGATTCGGGCGTAGCCACGTCTCCGCTTGCTCGACCGACACGCCGCGCCGTGCGGCATAGTCCGCGACCTGATCGCTGCCGATGCGGGCGACGCCGAAATAGCTGCTTTCGGGATGCGCGAAATAATAGCCCGACACTGCCGCTGTCGGCGTCATCGCGAAGCTTTCGGTGAGCTCGATGCCGGTCTTTGCAGTGGCGTCGAGCAGGTCGAACAGCTGGCGCTTCGGGCTGTGATCTGGGCATGCCGGATAGCCCGGCGCAGGGCGGATGCCCTGGTATTTTTCGCGGATCAGGTCTTCGCTGGTCAACATTTCATCGGGGGCATAGCCCCAAAACTCCTTGCGCACGCGTTCGTGGAGATGTTCGGCGAAAGCTTCGGCCAGCCGGTCGGCGAGCGCCTTGAGCAATATGTCCGAATAGTCGTCATTGTCGGCCTTGAAGCGCGCCAGATGTGCATCGATGCCCTGCCCCGCGGTCACCGCGAAGCCGCCAAGCCAGTCGCCATCGGGCGAGACGAAATCGGCGAGACTGCGGTTGGGCACGCCGTCGCGCTTGACGACCTGCTGGCGCAGGAACGGCACGCGCGCCAGCTCGGTGGTGCGGCTTGCGTCGGTGAACAGCAGCACGTCGTCGCCGTCGCGTTTCGCCGGCCAGAAACCGAGCGCGGCGCGCGCGGTCAGCCACTTTTCGTCGACGATCTTCGTCAGCATCGCCTGCGCATCCTTGAACAGGCTCGTCGCGCTTTCGCCGACGACCGGATCGGTCAGGATGGCCGGATAGTTGCCCGCGAGTTCCCAGGCGCGGAAGAACGGCGTCCAGTCGATGTAGGGTACCAGTTCTTCAAGCGGATAGTCGTCGAGCGCCAGCGTGCCGAGCGTCTTGGGCGCTACCGGCGGGTGCTTGGCGAAATCGGGAGCGTAAGCGTTGGCACGCGCCGCCGCAATCGTCGCCAGCTTGGTGTCGCCCTTGTTGGCGCGCGCGACGCGGATGGCTTCATATTCGGCGACCGTGCGGTCGACGAGCTCGCTGCGGATCGCCGGCGAATCGGACACCAGCGCCCCCGCGACACCAACCGCACGGCTGGCATCGAGGACGTGGATGACCGGACCCTTGTAGGCCGGTTCGATGCGCAGCGCGGTGTGGACGCGACTGGTGGTGGCACCGCCGATGAGCAGCGGCATCGTCATGCCGGCGCGCTGCATTTCGGCCGCAACGGTCACCATCTCGTCGAGCGACGGCGTGATCAGCCCCGACAGGCCGATCATGTCGGCGCCGTGTTCGTTGGCGGCGGCGAGGATGGTCATCCACGGCACCATGACGCCGAGGTCGATGACTTCGAAATTGTTGCACTGGAGCACAACGCCGACGATGTTTTTGCCGATGTCGTGCACGTCGCCCTTAACAGTGGCCATGATGATCTTGCCCTTGGCCTGCGCGCCCTCGGCCTTTTCGGCTTCGATAAAGGGCAGCAGGTGCGCGACGGCCTTCTTCATGACGCGTGCCGATTTGACGACCTGCGGCAGGAACATCTTGCCGGCGCCGAACAGGTCGCCGACGACGTTCATGCCGTCCATCAACGGGCCTTCGATGACGTCGATCGGGCGCACGGCGACCAGCCGCGCTTCCTCGGTATCGGCGACGACATGCGCATCGAGACCCTTGATCAGTGCGTGCTCGAGACGCTTGGCGACCGGCAGCGAGCGCCATTCCTCGCTGGCCTTCTCAGCGACCGAGCCGTCACCCTTGAAGCGGTCGGCAATTTCGAGCAGCCGGTCGGTGGCATCAGCGCGCCGGTTGAGCACGACGTCCTCGCAGGCTTCGCGCAGTTCGGGGTCGATCGTGTCATAGACATCGAGCTGGCCGGCGTTGACGATCGCCATGTCGAGCCCGGCGGGGATCGCGTGGTAGAGGAAGATCGAGTGCATCGCGCGGCGCACCGGTTCGTTGCCGCGGAAGCTGAAGCTCAGGTTCGACAGCCCGCCCGAGATATGCGCGTGCGGGCAGCGGACGCGGATCTGCTTGCAGGCTTCGATGAAATCGACGCCATAATTGTTGTGCTCCTCGATTCCCGTCGCCACCGCGAAGATGTTCGGGTCGAAGATGATGTCTTCGGGCGGGAAGCCATTTTCGGTGAGCAATTTGTAGGCGCGTTCACAGATTTCGACCTTGCGCGCGCAGGTGTCTGCTTGGCCCATTTCGTCGAACGCCATCACGACCACGGCGGCACCGTAGCGCTGCACCTTTTTCGCGTGTTCGAGGAACGCCGCCTCGCCTTCCTTCATGCTGATCGAATTGACGATCGGCTTGCCCGAAACGCACTTCAGCCCGGCTTCAATGACGCTCCACTTCGAGCTGTCGACCATGATCGGAATCCGCGCGATATCAGGCTCGGCGGCGATCAGCTTGAGGAAGGTCGTCATCGCGAACTGCGCGTCGAGCAGGCCTTCGTCCATATTGACGTCGAGCACCTGCGCGCCGCTTTCAACCTGCTGGCGCGCGACTTCGACGGCCGACGTGTAATCGCCCGCCATGATCAGCTTCTTGAAGCGTGCCGAGCCGGTGACGTTGGTGCGCTCGCCGATGTTGACGAACGTCGCACTCGAAGTTGTGGTCATAGGTTCAGGCCGCCAGAATCATGGGGTCGAGACCGGCAAGCCGGGTCGCGACGGGAAGCGTCGGAACGACACGCGGCGGATAGCCGCGCACCGCATCGGCCATCGCCTTGATGTGCCCCGGCGTCGTGCCGCAGCAGCCGCCAATGACGTTGATCAGGCCTTCCTTCGCCCACTCCTCGACAAGGTGACCTGTGCGCGCCGGCAGTTCATCATACTGGCCGAGCTCGTTGGGCAGGCCGGCGTTGGGATAGGACATCAGCAGCGTGTCGGCGATACCCGACAGCAATTGTACGTGCGGGCGCAGCAAGTCGGCGCCGAACGAGCAATTGAGTCCGACGGTCAGCGGCTTGGCGTGGCGCACCGCCCACCAGAACGCATCGATGGCATGGCCTGAAAGGTTGCGGCCGGACATGTCGGTGATCGTCATCGAAATCATGATCGGGATTTCGACGCCGCGGCGGTCGCTTTCCTCTAGCACTGCCATGATCGCCGCCTTGGCATTGAGCGTATCGAAGATCGTTTCGATCAGGATGAAATCGACGCCGCCGTCGAGCAGCGCCTGGATCTGCTGCGTGTAGACGTCCTTGACCTGGTCGTAATCGACTTCGCGGAAGCCCGGATCGTTGACATCGGGCGACAGCGATAGCGTCTTGTTCGTCGGCCCGAGCGCGCCGGCGACAAAGCGCGGCCGGCCGTCCTTGGCCTGCGCCGCATCGGCGGCCCGGCGGGCAATGCCAGCAGCGGCGAGGTTGAGTTCGCGCACCAGATGCTCGGCGCCGTAGTCGGCCTGGCTAATCGTCGTCGACGAGAAGGTGTTGGTCGAGACGATGTCCGAGCCCGCATCGAGATAGCCCTGCGTAATCTTCTCGATGATATCCGGACGCGTCAGGCACAACATGTCGTTGTTGCCCTTCTGCTCATGGCTGAGCCCCAGCGTGCCGGCATAGTCGGCCTCGGCCAGCCCGAAGGTCTGTATCATTGTGCCCCAGGCGCCATCGGTAACGAGGATGCGCTTGGCGGCTTCGGCACGGAAACGCGCGGCGGCTTCGCTGGGCTTGTTCATTGGCCTTCACTCACTTTCGGGCGCACACCGAGCATGTGACTGATCGCATAGGCGAGCTCGGCGCGGTTTAGCGTGTAGAAATGGAACTGGCGGACGCCGCCGGCATAGAGCCGCCGGCACTGTTCGGCGGCAACGGTCGCAGCGACGAGCTGGCGCGCGGCGGGCTTGTCATCGAGCCCTTCGAACAGCCGCCCCATCCAGTCGGGGATGTGAGTGGCGCAGCTCGCCGCCATCTTCTTCAGCATGGCGAAGTTGCTGACCGGCAGGATGCCCGGCACCAGTTCGGCGGTGATGCCGGCGGCAGCGGCGGCGTCGCGGAAGCGGAAGAAGGTGTCGGGTTCGAAGAAGAACTGGCTGATGCCACGCACCGCACCAGCATCGATCTTGCGCTTCAAATTTTCAATGTCGGCGGTCGCGGTCGCGGCGTCGGGGTGGCGCTCGGGATAGGCGCTGACCGACAGTTCGAAGTCGGCGACGCGCTTCAGGCCTTCGACCAGTTCGGCTGCACTGGCATAGCCATCGGGACGCGCGACAAACTTTTCGCCGGCGCGCGGCGGGTCACCCCGCAGCGCCACGATGTGGCGGACGCCGGCATCCCAATAGCCGCGGGCAATCGCATCGATTTCTTCGCGCGACGCATCGACACAAGTCAGGTGTGCGGCGGGCTTGATGTCGGTTTCGCGCGCGATGCGTTCGACGGTGGCGTGCGTGCGCTCGCGCGTCGAGCCGCCGGCGCCGTAGGTTACCGAAACAAAGCGCGGGCTGAGCGGCGCCAGCGTCTGTACCGACTCCCATAGCGTCGTTTCCATCGCCGGCGTCTTGGGCGGGAAGAATTCGAAGCTGATATCGATGTCGCCGGGCAGATCGGCGAACAGCGGCGTACCGTGGGCGCGGGCCGCTTCGTATTTCTCGGCCTGGGTCAGCGTCATGCGGCGTCCTTTCGATCCTGATTACGGGGCTTGGTCGCGGTAGCCCCGGGCCGCTCGCCGAGCCACAGTGTCACTGTCAGTGCCTCGGTAGCCCCGCCGCGCAGATGTTCGACGACGCGCGGCGCCAGCCCCGCCGCCGCCATCCAGTCGCAGACCTGCGCGTCTTCAAAGCCGAGCCGGGCATGGGCGTGGCGGGTGCGCAGTTCCTCGCGGGCATGCGGGGCGAAATCAACGATGAGCAGCCGGCCGCCCGGCGACAGCACGCGCGCGGCTTCGGCCACCGCTAGCGCCGGCGTCTGCGCATAATGCAGCACCTGGTGCAGCACCACGGTATCGGCGGAGCCATCGGGACGCGGCAATGCATACATGTCGGCCTGGCGAACCTCGCAATCGGCGAGCCCGGCAGCTTCGAGCTTGCCACGCGCCAGTCGCAACATGTCGGGCGAGCGGTCGATGCCGATGGCGCTGGCGGCGCGCGTGCCGAACAGTTCGATGATGCGGCCGGTGCCGGTGCCGATATCGAGCAGCCGTCCGACCGGCCGGTCGCCGAGTGCGGCTTGCATCGCGCTTTCGACGACATCCTCGGCGATATGCAGCGAGCGGATGTCGTCCCATTGGTCGGCGTGCGCGGCAAAATAGGCGTTGGCGGCGGCGACGCGCTCGGCGCGCACTTCGGTCAGGCGAGCGCGGTCGGCGGCAGCGAAACTCCCGTCGCCAATCATCAATGCGTCAAGCGCCGTGCACACCGGCGCCGTCAGGGCTGCGTCGCCCAACCGCACGAAGACCCAGGCGCCTTCCTTGTAACGGCGCAGCAGCCCGGCATCGGCGAGGATGCGGACATGGCGCGACACGCGCGGCTGGCTCTGGCGCAGCACGGCAGCGAGTTCGCCCACCGACAGCTCCATGGCGCGCACCAGCAAAAGCATGCGCAACCGCGTCGGATCGGCTAAGGCACGGAATATGGCGAGCGCGGTTTGCATCGCGGCGGGATATAAACATATCTTTATATGCGGTCAATTGCGCATCACGCCGGCAGGGGTCGTACTTGCTGTTCCAGCGCGGCTGTGGCACCGCAGCATAAACGTTTCCAAAGGGTTTTGATGCGCCTGATTCCCGCCTCGATCGCCGCGCTCTCGCTGGTGCTGGTCGGCGCCTGCGCAACGCCGCGGCCGGGCAGCATGGCGCGTGCCGAGGCCGACCCGTGGGAATCGACGAACCGGCAGATCTACAAATTCAACAAGCGTGCCGACAAATACGCGTTCAAACCGCTGGCGCAGGGCTACCGCGCGGTCGTGCCGGCAGCAGCCCGGCGCGGCATCGGCAACGCCTATGACAACTATCTCGAACCGCTGTCGTTCGCCAACGCGGTGCTGCAGGGCAAGGTCAGCCAGGCGTTCCGCACGCTCGACCGGTTCATCATCAACAGCACCTTGGGCGTCGGTGGCCTCGCTGACCATGCCACCGACATGGGCCGCCCGCGCGAAAAGGAAGATTTCGGCCAAACCTTTGCCTATTGGGGCATCCCGTCGGGCCCGTACATGATGTTCCCGATTTTCGGGCCGCGCACGCTGCTCGATTTCGCCGGGCTCGGCGCCGACATCGTGCTCGACCCCGCCGACATGATCCGCAACGCGCTGAGCACGATCGGCCCGTACTGGACGATCGGCATCTTCGGCGCCAAGGCCACCGTCACCCGTGCCGAGCTGATCGAAGCCGGCGCCGACCAGGCGCTCGCCGACAGTCTCGATGAGTATGCGACGGTGCGTGCTGCCTATCTGTCGCGGCGCAAGGCACAGATCTGGAGCGGGATACCGATGCCCGATGACGAGGATGCGCCGGTCGAGGATGCACCGCTGGCGCCGGGCGCAACGCCGCAGCCCAAGCCCGTCGACGCGCCCAAACCGACCCAGCAGCCCTGAAGGACACGCGCATGAAGTTGCTGCCCGTTGCCACCGTCCTGTTGCTCGCGCTCGCTGGCTGCAACAAAGCCCCTGAACCCGGCTCGGTCGACGACAAATCCGCCGAGGGCGCGATGGTCCGCAAGGCCGTCGCCGATGTCGATGCCGCGCAGGCTGCCGCCGCGAGCAAGCCCGCAAAAGCGAAATAGTACCGGAATAGAAGGTCCTTCAAGGGCCGCCGGCGGGCAGGCGTGACGCCAGCACCCGATTGAATCAGTGTTGTCGTGCATTTCAAGAAAAAGGGCCGCGTTCCCGAAGGAACGCGGCCCGATTTGTAGGCGTGGGGTGTGCGGGACTTAGAAGTCCATCCCGCCCATGCCGCCCATGCCGCCGCCGCCCATGCCGCCCATGCCGCCGGCGCCGCCCTTGTCATCCGCCGGCAGCTCGCTGATCGCGGCTTCGGTGGTGATCAGCAGGCCGGCAACCGAAGCTGCGTCCTGAAGTGCGGTGCGAACAACCTTGGTCGGATCGATGACGCCCGAAGCGACGAGGTTTTCATAGACTTCGGTCTGGGCGTTGAAGCCGATCTTGTCGTCGTTGCCGTCGAGCAGCTTGCCCGAGACCACGGCGCCGTCATGGCCGGCGTTCGAGGCGATCTGGCGAACCGGGGCGAACAGCGCCTTGCGGATGATGTCGATACCGCGGGTCTGGTCGTCGTTGAGGCCCTTCATGCCGGCAAGCGCCTTGGTGGCGTACAGCAATGCCGTGCCGCCGCCGGGGACGATGCCTTCTTCGACGGCTGCGCGGGTCGCGTGCAGTGCGTCGTCGACGCGGTCCTTGCGTTCCTTGACTTCGACTTCGGTCGAACCGCCGACCTTGAGAACGGCGACGCCGCCCGCAAGCTTGGCAAGACGCTCCTGGAGCTTCTCCTTGTCATAGTCCGACGTGGTGATTTCGATCTGCGCGCGGATCTGTTCGACCCGGCCCTTGATCGCATCGGCCGAACCGGCGCCATCGACGATGGTGGTGTTGTCCTTGTCGATGGTGACGCGCTTGGCCTTGCCCAGCATGTCGAGCGTGACGTTTTCGAGCTTGATGCCAAGGTCTTCGCTGATCATCTGGCCTTCGGTCAGGATTGCGAGATCTTCGAGCATCGCCTTGCGACGGTCACCGAAGCCCGGCGCCTTGACGGCAGCAACCTTGAGGCCACCACGCAGCTTGTTGACGACCAGCGTTGCGAGTGCTTCGCCTTCGACGTCTTCGGCGATGATCAGCAGCGGGCGGCCCGACTGGACAACCGCTTCGAGCACCGGCAGCAGCGCCTGCAGGTTCGACAGCTTCTTTTCGTGGATCAGGATGTACGGCGCGTCGAGTTCGACGGCCATCTTTTCCGGGTTGGTGATGAAATAGGGGCTGAGATAGCCACGGTCGAACTGCATGCCTTCGACGACATCGAGTTCCGATGCCATACCCTTGGCTTCTTCGACGGTGATGACGCCTTCCTTGCCGACCTTTTCCATCGCCTTGGCGATCATTTCGCCGATTTCGGTCTCGCCGTTGGCCGAGATCGTGCCGACCTGGGCGATTTCCGACGTGCCGGCGACGGGCTTCGAGCGCGCCTTGAGGTCAGCGACGACAGCGGTGACCGCCATGTCGATGCCGCGCTTCAGATCCATCGGGTTCATGCCGGCGGCAACCGACTTCATGCCTTCGCGGACGATGGCCTGTGCCAGCACGGTGGCGGTGGTGGTGCCGTCACCGGCGATGTCGTTGGTCTTCGAAGCGACTTCGCGGACCATCTGCGCGCCGAGGTTTTCGAACTTGTCCTTGAGTTCGATTTCCTTGGCGACGGTGACGCCGTCCTTGGTGATGCGCGGTGCGCCGAACGACTTTTCGATGACGACGTTGCGGCCCTTCGGACCGAGCGTCACCTTGACGGCGTCAGCGAGAATGTCGACGCCGCGCAGGATGCGTTCGCGGGCGTCACGACCGAATTTTACGTCTTTGGCTGCCATGTTGTGTTCCTTGAATTGAGTTTGAATTGGTTCGGAAAGACCGTCTCAGGCGACGAAGGCTTAGCCTTCGATGATGCCGAGGACGTCGCTTTCCTTCATGATCAGCAGGTCTTCGCCGTCGACCTTGATCTCGGTGCCCGACCACTTGCCGAACAGGATCTTGTCGCCGGCCTTGACGTCGAGCGCGTTGACCTTGCCGTCATCGCCACGTGCGCCGGCACCGGCAGCGACGATCACGCCTTCCTGCGGCTTTTCCTTGGCGGTGTCGGGGATGATGATGCCGCCAGCGGTCTTGGCTTCGGCTTCGATGCGGCGAACGAGCACGCGGTCGTGCAGCGGACGGAATTTCATGTGAGCTTCCTCTTTGTGTTACGAATGGCTGCGTTAGCACTCAGCAACGGCGAGTGCTAACGACCCGGCGCATATGGTACCCGGCGTCGGAAGCGTCAAGGGCAGGATCGATGAATTTTCGATGTCAGCGCTACGCCTGGCAAATGCGCCGGCGGGCACGCCTGTCGGATAGCGCAAAACGCTTCTGCGTCGCAGTTGACGTTCTATCTTGTGCTTGCTGACTTTGCGGTTAACATGCGCTGGGCTTTTTCACGGGCGTCCCGCCGTAAAGGCGGTCTTCGCCAAATCAACAAGGGAGTGGCGATTATGGCTGAAGATTGGTCAATCGACGTCAAGAAATACGCACCGGATGCGGATGACAATGTCATCGCCGCCATCGTGCGCCATTGCGGCATTGCGCTGCGCAACCGCGACTCTTCGCTGGTGTCGTTCACCGACACTGCCGAAACCGACCTGGTGCGCGAAAGCTATTGCAAGAAGAAACTCGGCATCACCGATCCCGACTCGGTGATCGACGCCGCCATCGCCAAAGTCGGCGAGCGCATGAAGGCCGATCACACCAAGAACCGTGTGACGGTTTACTATCTGCTCGCCGAAGCCTTCGGCAAACTCGGCATCTTCGGTGCCGTTGCCGCACCGGTCGCAGCAGCCGTCGCAGCACCGGTTGCCGCCGCCGTTGCCGAGCCGGTCGCTGCACCGCGCGTCGCACCGCTCGCCGCCGTCCCCGAAGTCGCCGAAGCCGGCGGCAGCATGCGCTGGCTGTGGTGGTTGCTCGGCTTGCTGGCACTCGCCGGCCTGCTGTGGTGGCTGTTGCGTCCGAAGCCCGAGCCGGTCGTCGTGGCGGAAGTCACCGAAGCCGTGGTGCCGGCAGCGCCTGCAGCTGCACCGGTCGAAGCCGTCCCCGACGGCGCCGGCATTACGGCGCAGGAAGTCGAAGGCAAGCCGGAAGTTTCGGTGTATTTCGATACCGCCAAGACCGACATCTATCCCAACTTCGATGCACGCACCGAAGCCGTGCGCAAGTACGCGGCCGACCACGCCGGCAGCAAGCTGCAGGTATCGGGCTATAACGACCCGCGCGGCGACGCAGCGATGAACGCCGAGCTGTCGAAGAACCGCGCCTTCGCGGTCCGCGACGCGCTCGTCAAGCTGGGCGTGCCGGCAGACGCGATCGTGCTGGTCAAGCCGGTCGACACCACCGATGACACCGACTCGCTGGCCCGTGCCCGCCGCGTCGATATCACGGTTGTGGACGCACAATAGCGCTTAAGGCGGCAACGCCTGAGCAATGGACTGAAGCAATGGGTCGCGGCCGGGCAACCGGCCGCGACTTTTGTTTGTGGGGCCCCAGCTTCTTTGCAGAGCCAAGGTTGGCGCACTGTGGCGACGCCTGTATAGCTGCCTGATGATCCCCGACCCGAAAGCCCGACCATGAACGTGCTCCGCAAAATCTGGCACTTCCTTGTCGGCGTCAAAGATGCGCTGGCGCTGATCCTGCTGCTGGTCTTCTTTGCCGGTGTATGGGCGCTGATGCGCGGCGGCCCGCCCGCGACGGTGCCGACCGATGCGGCGCTGGTGCTGGCGCTCGACGGCCAGATTGTCGACCAGGCCAATGAACGCTCGCTGCTCGCCTCGATCGCCGGTGGCGGCGATGCGGCACGGCAGATCGAAGTCCGCAACGTACTGATGGCGCTCGACCGCGCCAAGACCGACACGCGCATCAAGGCGGTCGTGCTCGAACTTGATGCCTTCACTGGTGGCGGCCAGGCCAATCTGCAAGCCATCGGCCGCGCGCTGACCGCGCTGCGCGCCGCCGGCAAGCCAGTGGTCGCCTATTCGACCGCCTATACCGATGACAGCTATTACCTAGCGGCACACGCCAGCCAGATCTGGCTCAACCCGCTCGGCGGCGTACTGCTCACCGGCCCCGGCGGCACCAACCTGTATTTCAAAAAGGCGCTCGACAAGCTCGATGTCGATATCAACGTCTTCCGCGTCGGCACCTATAAATCTGCCGTCGAACCGTTCACGCGCAGCGAGGCCTCGCCCGAATCGAAGGCCGCGTCGCAGGCGCTCGTCGATACGCTGTGGACGAGCTACCGCGCCGATGTGTCGAAGGTCCGCCCCAAGGTCGACCTGCCGGCGCTGCTCGCCGACCTGCCGGCGCGGGTGAAAGCCGCCGGCGGCAGCCTGTCGCAGACGGCGCTTGCCGCCGGCCTCGTCGACCGCCTCGGCAGCCCCGAAGATTTCTACGGCACGCTGCGCAAGCAATACGGCGAGGGCGAAGACGACAGCATCGCCAGTTTCAACGGCATCTCGCTGTCGCGCTACCTGTCGGCGACCGCCGACCTGACCAAAAAGTCCGGCGACGCGGTCGGCATCGTCTATGTCGCGGGCGATATCGTCGACGGCTTCGCGCCCGCCGGCACCGCGGGCGGCGACACCATTGCCCGCCAAATCGACCGCGCGCTGAACGACACCGACATCAAGGCACTGGTCGTGCGCATCGACTCGCCTGGCGGCTCAGTCATGGCCTCCGAACGCATCCGCGAGGCGCTGCTGCAGGCGAAAGCCCGCAAGCTACCGATCGTCGCCAGCTTTGGGCCAGTCGCTGCCAGCGGCGGCTACTGGGTCGGCACCGCCGCCGACGAAATCATCGCCGAGCCTTCGACGATCACCGGCTCGATCGGCGTGTTCGCGGTGATCCCGAGCTTCAACCGCCTGCTCGACCGCGTCGGTATCGGCGCCGACGGCGTCAAATCGACGCCCTACACCGGCGCGCCCGACATCCTGCGCGGGCTGTCCCCCGACACCAAGCTGCTGCTGCAAGCCTCGGTCGAAGACATCTACCGCCGCTTCACCGGACTGGTGTCAGCCGCGCGCAAACTGCCCGTCGAACGCGTCGATGAAATCGGCCAGGGCCGCGTCTGGGCCGGCTCGACCGCCAAGGACCTGGGTCTCGTCGACAGCCTCGGCGGCCTCGATGCCGCGGTCGCTGCCGCCGCCCGCCGTGCGCAACTGCCCGCCGACGTCCGCACCGTCGATATCGAACGCCGGCCTTCATTGCCGTTCGAAATCCTGAGCAGCCTGTTCGGCGAGGAAGAAGAAGACATGAGCCAGCAAGCCGCAATCCGCGACCCGTACGCGCGGTTGGCACGCGTCGATCAGGCGCGCATCCTCGGCGGCCTCGCCCAGGCGCAAGCCGTCGCCAGCGGCCCGACGATGCAGGCCAGTTGCCTCGATTGCGCCGGCCTGATGCCGCCACGGGCGCTGGTGAAGGCGCCGTCGGGGTGGCTCGCAACAATTGCTGCGCTGGTAGACTAAGAGCCTCCGGCGGGCAGGGCCTAGGCCCTGCCCGCCGGAGGCTCTTACCGTCTGTATCCCGGCAACTTCAGATTGAACTTGATCGCCGCCGCGCGCAGCGCGAAGCCCGACAGCGCGCCGAGTATTCCGGCGGCGAGCAGCGGCACGCCCAGCACCGTCAACGCGACATAGACGGCGGCGCTGACGACCGCTGCCGAGATGTAGATTTCGGGGCCGAGCAGCATCGACGGCTCGCCGGCGAGTACGTCGCGGATGATGCCGCCGAAGGTTGCGGTCAGCACCCCCATGACGATGGCGACAAGCGGCGCCAGCCCGAAGCCGAGCGTTTTCGCCGCACCGACGACAGCGAATGCCGCCATGCCGATGGCATCGAGCCAGACGAGGGCGCGGCGCGGCCAGCGATCGGCGTGGATGACCCAGGCGAGTGCGGCGACGCCGAAGCACACCAGCAGATAGTCGGGCCGCCGCACCCAGAACACCGGCGCGCCGATCAGCAGGTCGCGCAGCGTGCCGCCGCCGATTCCGGTGATTGCCGCGAAAAAGGCGAAGGTGATGATCGTCTGCTTGGCGCGGGCGGCGGCGAGCGCGCCGGTCAATGCGAACACCGCGACGCCGGCGAAGTCGAGCAGCACCAGCGCCGGGCGCAGCTGTTCGATGGTGATTTCGACGGGGGCCATCTAGCGCCGCCGCCGCCGGCCGAAATAGACGAAGATCAGCACGATGCCGCTGATGACGCTGGTGGTGGACAACACTGCCGAGCCGATGAGCAGCGGGTGGTGGGTATCCTCGCGCGCGACCGGGTCAAGGATGTGCAGCCCCCAGAAGAAGTCATAGAAGCGCCACAGCCCGGTGCGGATCGACAGGATCGCACCATCGGCGCCGACGTAGACGCGGGTGCCATCGGCGAACGCAACGCGCCAGCCGGGCACGTTGCGGCGCAGTTCGAGCGGCGGGTTGGCGGGGTCGAGCAGGGTGACGGTGGCGGCACCGGTCAGCTTCGTGCCTGCATGCACCAGTGCCAGCGCATCGGGGGCGGTCAGCGGGCGCTGCGCCCCGCTGCGTGCATCGATCAGCCAGACGTCCTTGCCCTGTTGCAACCGGTAGACCGGCGCGCCGAGCAGGCTGACCAACGTGGCGCTGTCGACTGGCCGCGCGCTTGCGGCAACCAGTTGGTCGAGCGGCAGCAGGGGCCCCGCTCTCCGCAAATCGGGCGTGATCACCTCGCGGCGCAGAGGTTCCCCGCGGATGGTCTCAATCGGCCAGGCGGTCATTACCAGCCCGCTGACGGTCCACAGCAGCAACTGTAGCGCGACGAAAATGCCGAGCCACAGATGCGCGAAATAGAACCAGCCGCGCCAACTGCGACGGCGCGGCAGACCGATCTGCATCAGACGTGGATAGCCTTGCCGGTCACCGCCATCGCGGCTTCCTTGAGCGCTTCGGGGTGCGTCGGGTGGGCGTGGCATGTCGCGGCGATGTCCTCGCTCGACGCGCCGAATTCCATCGCCAGCGCGGCTTCGGCGATCATCGTGCCTGCCATGCTCCCGATGATATGGACGCCGAGCACGCGGTCGGTGGCAGCATCTGCCAGCACCTTGACGAAGCCTTCAGTGTCGCGATTGGTCTTGGCGCGGCTGTTGCCGGCGAACGGGAACTTACCCGATTTGTAGGCGATGCCCGCAGCCTTCAGCTCTTCCTCGGTCTTGCCGACGCTGGCGACTTCGGGGTGCGTGTAGACGACCGCCGGGATCACGTCATGGTTCACATGACCGTTCAAGCCGGCGATGTTGTCGGCGCAGGCAATGCCTTCGTCTTCGGCCTTGTGCGCGAGCATCGGGCCGGGCACGACATCGCCGATCGCCCATATGCCGGGCACCTTGGTCGAAAAATCGCCGTTAACCATGATGCGGCCACGGTTGGGGCCAGCGGCTTCGAGCGTCAGCCCGGTCGCTTCGATGTTGAGGCCGTCGGTATTCGGGCGGCGGCCGATCGACAGCAGTACGACATCGGCATCGATGGTCTCTGCCGCGCCGCCGGCGGCGGGTTCGACGGTGACGACGGCGCCCTTGCCCTTGCGGGTGACGGCGGTGACCTTGGTGGCGGTCTTGATCGTCATGCCCTGCTTCTTGAGCACGCGCGCGAAGGCGGTGGCGACTTCGATATCCATCGCCGGCACGATGCGGTCGGCGTATTCGACGACGGTGACCTTGCTGCCCAGCCGGCCCCACACCGAACCCATTTCCAGCCCGATATAGCCGCCGCCGATGACCACCAGATGCGCGGGCACCTTGGGCAGTGCCAGTGCCTCGGTCGAGGTGATGATGACGTCGCCGTCGGGTTCGATGCCCGGCAGGTTCGCCACTTCGGAGCCGGTAGCGATGATGAAGTTCTTCGCGGTGATCGTGCGGTCGCCGACCTTGACCGACTTGGCGTCGACAAAGCTGGCGGCGCCCTTGATCCATTCGACCTTGTTCTTCTTGAACAGGAAGGCGACGCCGTCGGTCAGTTCCTTGACGACCTTGTCCTTCTCGGCAAGCAGCTGCGGCAGGTCGAGTTCGACGGAGCCGAGCTTGACGCCGAACTTCGCCAGCCCGCCGCTATGCGCTTCCTCGTACAGCGCCGAACCGTTGAGCAGTGCTTTCGACGGGATGCAGCCAATGTTGAGGCAGACGCCGCCGAGCGTCTCGCGCTTTTCGATGCACGCGACCTTGAGCCCGTGCTGCGCCGCGCGGATGGCCGCGACATAGCCCCCGGGCCCGGCGCCGATGACGACGAGGTCGAAATCAAAATCAGCCATCTGGCGGCTCCTTACAGATCGATCAGCAGGCGCGCCGGGTCTTCGATGGCTTCCTTGACGCGGACCAGAAAGGTCACCGCCTCGCGGCCGTCGACCAGGCGGTGGTCATAGCTCAGCGCCAGATACATCATCGGCCGCGCGACGATCTGCCCGTCACGCACCACGGGGCGCTCCTCGATGCGGTGCAGCCCGAGCACGCCTGACTGCGGCGGGTTGAGGATCGGCGTCGACATCAGCGAGCCGAACACGCCGCCGTTGGTGATCGTGAAGGTGCCGCCGCTCATGTCGGCCAAGGTCAGCGTGCCGGCCTGCGCGCGCTTGCCGAAATCGCCGATGCTCTTTTCAATGTCGGCGAAGCTGCGGCTCTGCGCATCCTTCAGCACAGGCACGACCAGCCCGCCGGGCGACGATACCGCGATGCCGAGGTCGGCATAGTCGTGATAGACGATTTCATCGCCTTCGATGCGGGCGTTGACCGCGGGCACATCGCGCAGCGCCAGCACGGCGGCCTTGGCGAAGAACGACATGAAGCCGAGGCGGACGCCGTGCTTCTTCTCGAACAATTCCTTGTAGCGGGTGCGCGCTTCAATGACCGCGGTCATGTCGACGTCGTTGAACGTCGTCAGCATCGCGGCGGTGTTCTGCGCTTCTTTCAGACGACGCGCGATGGTCTGGCGAATCCGCGTCATGCGGACGCGTTCTTCGCGGCGCGCCGGGGCGGCGGCGGTGGCAGCGGTGGCAGGCGCGGCGCCGATGACCTTGGCAGTGCCGGCTTCGATCGCGGCGAGCACGTCGCCCTTGGTCAAGCGACCGTCGAGACCGGTGCCGGTGATGCTGGCAGCGTCGAGGTTATAGTCGCCGAGCAGCCGGCGCACGGCGGGTGCGATGGCTTCGGGTGCGGCGGCAGCGGGTGCAACTGCGGCGGGCGCTGCAACCGGTGCAGGTGCAGCAGCGACTGGCGCCGGCGTCGGCGCGACGGGCGCAGGTGCGGCAGCAGCCGGCGCGGCGGCAGGTGCAGCAGCAGGCGCAGCAGCGGCGGGCTTCGGTGCGGCACCGGCAGCACCGGCGTCGATCTGTGCAATGACCGCACCGACCGCCACGGTGTCGCCGACCTTGAACGCCTGTGCGGTCAGCACGCCAGCGACCGGCGACGGCACTTCGACCGCGACCTTGTCGGTTTCGAGGCTGACGATGGGCTCGTCGGCAGCGACTTGGTCACCGACATTCTTGAGCCACTGGCCAACGGTCGCCTCGGTGATCGATTCACCGAGCGCGGGGATAACAACATCGGACATCAGGCAGCCTTTGCTTTGGACTTGGTGGCAGCATCGCCACTGCTGGTCTGTTTGAACCCGGCGCGGATCGCCGCGGTGACACCGGCACGCGACGCACCCAGCGCTTCGGCGATGAGCTTGGCCTGTTCGGCGTTATGGCGGCGCATCAGCCCGGTCGCGGTCGACGCGGCCGCGGCACGGCCGGCATAGACCGGGCGCACACCCAGCGCGTCTTCGATTAGCGGGCTGACGAAGCTCCACGCGCCAGCGTTCTTCGGCTCTTCCTGCGCCCAGACCAGCGTCTTGAGGTTGGGGAATCGCGCCGCATAGCGCTTCACGACATCGGCGGGGAATGGATACAGCTGCTCGATGCGCAGCACATAGGTATCGGTCTGCCCCGACTTCTCGCGCGCTTCGAGCAAGTCGAAATAGACCTTGCCGGAACACAGCACCAGCCGCGTCACATCATCATCGACCAGCGCCAGCTTGTCTTCGAGGCAGCGGTGGAAGGTGTTGTCGTGGGTGAAATCCTCGATCTCCGACACCGCGCGCTTGTGGCGCAGCAGCGACTTGGGCGTCATGATGATCAGCGGCTTGCGGAACGGCCGCAGCATCTGGCGCCGCAGCGCGTGGAAATAGTTCGCCGGCGAGGTGATGTTGGCGACCTGGATATTGTCCTCGGCGCACAGCTGCAGGAAGCGTTCGAGGCGTGCCGAGCTGTGTTCCGGCCCCTGCCCCTCATAGCCATGCGGCAGCAGCATCACCAACCCGTTGGCGCGCAGCCACTTGCTTTCGCCGCTGACGATGAACTGGTCGATCATTGATTGCGCGCCGTTGACGAAGTCGCCGAACTGGCCTTCCCACAATGTCAGGCACATCGGGTCGGCGAGTGCATAGCCATATTCGAAACCGAGCACGCCGAATTCCGACAACGGGCTGTCGAGCACCTCGAAATTTTCGGACAGGCTGCGCAGTGGCACGTAGCGGCTGCCGTCGGTCTGGTTGATCCATACCGAATGGCGTTGCGAGAAGGTGCCGCGCCCCGAATCCTGCCCAGACAGGCGGACGCGGTAGCCTTCGACCAGCAGAGTCCCGAACGCCAGCGCTTCGGCGGTCGCCCAGTCGATATTGGTGCCGGTCTTGAGCGACTCGGCCTTGGCCTCGACGACACGCGCCAGCGTCTTGTGGATGTCGAAGCCTTCGGGAACCGTGGTCAGCGCCTTGCCGACCTGGGCGATTTCGGCGGCCGGCACGTCGGTGTCACCGGCGCGGCGCGCGGTTTCATCCTCGGTCGGCTTGCCGAGCCCGGCCCAGCGGCCTTCGAACCATTCGGCCTTGTTGGCCTTGAAGCTTGCAGCGTTTTCGAAATCGGTTTCGAGCCCGTCGACATAGGCGTCGATGGCGCCCTGCAACCAGCCCTTTTCGATGACGCCCTGCGCTTCGAGCCGCCCGGCATAAAGCTCGCTGACCGGCGGATGCTTGCGAATGACCGCGTACATCAGCGGCTGGGTGAAGCTCGGCTCGTCGCTTTCATTGTGGCCGAAGCGGCGGTAGCACCACATGTCGATGACGACATCGCGCTTGAACTTCTGGCGGAATTCGGTGGCGACCTTGGTCGCGAAGGTCACGGCTTCGGGATCGTCGCCGTTGACGTGGAAGATCGGCGCCTGGACGATCTTGCCCATGTCCGACGGATACGGCGACGAGCGCGCGAACTGCGGGCTGGTGGTGAAGCCGATCTGGTTGTTGACGATGAAGTGGATGGTGCCGCCGGTGTTGTAGCCGCGCAGCCCCGAAAAGCCGAAGCATTCGGCGACGATGCCTTGGCCGGCGAACGCCGCGTCGCCGTGCAGCAGCACCGGCATGACATGCTCGCGTTCGAAATCGCGCTTGATCGTCTGCGTCGCGCGGACCTTGCCGAGCACGACGGGGTCGACGGCCTCGAGGTGCGACGGGTTCGGCACCAGCGACAGATGCACTTTGTTGCCGTCGAATTCGCGGTCGGTCGAGGTGCCGAGGTGGTACTTCACGTCGCCCGAGCCGCCGATGTCGTCTGGGTTGGCCGAGCCGCCGGCGAATTCGTGGAAGATGACGCGGAACGGCTTCTGCATGACGTTGCCAAGCATGTTGAGCCGGCCGCGATGCGGCATGCCGAAGACGATTTCGTTGATGCCGAGGCTGCCGCCGACCTTGATGATCGATTCCATCGCCGGGATCATCGATTCACCGCCGTCGAGCCCGAAGCGCTTGGTGCCGACGTACTTACGGCCCAGGAACTTTTCGAACTGCTCGGCTTCGACGATCTTAGTCAGAATGGCCTTTTTGCCGTTCTGGGTGAACTGGATTTCCTTGTTGCGGCCTTCGAGCTTTTCCTGAAGGAAGCGGCGTTCCTCGACATCGTTGATGTGCATGTATTCGACGCCGACGTTGCCGCAGTAGTTGGCGCGCAGGATGCTGACGAGTTCCTTGACCGTCGCATACTCAAGCCCGAGCGGACCGCCGATGAAGACCTGGCGGTTTTGGTCGGCTTCGGTGACGAAGCCGTGATATTCAGGGGTCAAATCGGCGGGCAGCTCGCGCTTGGTCAGCCCGAGCGGATCGAGGTTGGCGGCCAGATGCCCGCGCACACGGTAGGTGCGGATCAGCATCAGCGCGTTGATCGAATCCTGCGCGGCACGCCGCACGGCGTCGGCATCGGGGGCTGCGGCCGGCGCGGCTGTCTTGGCGGCCTTGGGCGGCAAGGCGATACCGGCGGCATCAACCGCGCTGGTCAGCGCATCGGCGGGTACCGGCGGCCAGTCACGACGCGCCCAACTCGGGCCGGCAACATCGTCGGCTTGGGGCAACAGGCCTTCAAAATCCATCGCTCGGTCTTCCTGCAACACTCGCACGCAATCAGCCTGTGTATTAACCATGTGGCGCGCAGCGGTCTACCCGCGCCTTGTTGCATGGCTGCTATGTTTAACGACCGGAACGCCGGTAAGGATGCAGTCCCGGCGCTACTCGCGATAATTGAGTTCGAGCAGCACGCCATTGGGTTCATGCACGAACAGCTGGCGCAGGCCAATCGGCGCAATGTCGCGGGTGCGATACGCCAGCCCCAGACGTGCCAGCCGCGCCAACATCGCGTCATAGCCGTCACATTCGAACGCGACATGGTGGAGCACGCCGGTGTCGGGGCGCAGCGGCCGGTCGGCATCTTCGGCAAACGTCGCGCCGGGCCGGGTGATGTGGATGACCGGCCGGTCGGCGTGGTCGAACATCCACGTCACTTCTGCCATGTCCATGCCCGGAAATGGCGGTTTTGCGCTGAGTTCTAGGACGTCGGTGAAAAAGCCGGCGGTCTCGGCGACGGCCGTCGTCTGGATGTTGACGTGGTCGAGTGTCTTGACCGTCACCATCGCCGAGTCCCTTTGTTAGCCGTTGAGCAGCGCCAGCAGCGTCGTGCCGAGTTCGCTGGGCGAATCCGATACACGAATACCGGCGCGCTTCATCGCGTCGATCTTGTCCTCGGCGCCGCCCTTGCCACCGGCGACGATCGCGCCGGCGTGGCCCATGCGGCGCCCCGGGGGTGCCGTGCGGCCGGCGATAAAGCCGACGGTCGGCTTCTTGACCTTGTTGAGGCGCAGGAACTCGGCGGCTTCTTCTTCGGCACCGCCACCGATTTCGCCGATCATGATGATCGACTTGGTTTCGGGGTCGGCGAGATAGAGTTCGAGCATGTCGATGAAGTTGGTGCCGTTGACCGGATCGCCGCCGATGCCGACGGCCGAGGTCTGGCCGAGGCCGACCGCAGTGGTCTGGTGGACAGCTTCATAGGTCAGCGTGCCCGAACGCGACACGACGCCGACCGAGCCCTTCATGAAGATGTTGCCGGGCATGATGCCGATCTTGCATTCGTTCGGCGTCAGCACGCCGGGGCAGTTCGGGCCGATCAGGCGCGACTTCGAGCCCGAAAGCGCGCGCTTGACCTTTACCATGTCGAGCACCGGAATGCCTTCGGTGATGCAGACGATCAGCGGGATTTCGGCGTCGATGGCCTCCAGGATGGCGTCAGCAGCGCCCGGCGGCGGCACGTAGATCACCGAGGCATCGGCGCCGGTGCGTTCCTTGGCTTCGAGCACGGTGTTGAACACCGGCAGGCCGAGGTGCGTGGTGCCGCCCTTGCCCGGTGCGGTGCCGCCGACCATCTTGGTGCCATAGGCGATGGCGGCTTCGGAATGGAAGGTGCCCTGCTTGCCGGTGAAGCCCTGGCAGATGACCTTGGTGTTCTTGTTGACGAGAATGCTCATGGGTCAGGCTGCCTTCTTCACTTCGGCGACGATCTTGGCCGCCGCATCTCCGAGATTGTCGCCGCTGATGATCGGCAGACCGCTGTCGGCGAGGATCTTCTTGCCGAGTTCGACGTTGGTGCCCTCAAGGCGCACGACCAGCGGCACCGAAAGGTTCACTTCCTTCGCCGCGGCGATGATGCCCTCGGCGATGATGTCGCAGCGCATGATGCCGCCGAAGATGTTGACCAATATGCCCTTCACCGCCGGGTCCTTGAGGATCAGCTTGAAAGCATTGGTGACCTTCTCCTTGTCGGCGCCGCCGCCGACATCGAGGAAGTTCGCCGGCTCGGCGCCGTTCAGCTTGATGATATCCATCGTCGCCATCGCGAGGCCGGCGCCGTTGACGAGGCAGCCGATGTTGCCATCGAGCTTGATGAACGCCAGGTCGTACTTCGACGCTTCGACTTCGGCGGGGTCTTCTTCGGTCAGGTCGCGCAGCGCGACGAGATCGGGGTGGCGATACAGCGCGTTGCTATCGAAGCCGACCTTGGCATCGAGCACCAGCAGCTTGCCGTCCTTGGTGGTGGCGAGCGGGTTGATTTCAATCTGCGAGGCGTCGGTGGCGACGAACGCGTTGTAGAGCTGTTCGACGACCGAAATGCACTGCTTGTAAAGGTCGCCCGACAGGCCGAGCGCGAAGGCGACCGAGCGGCCATGGTGCGCCTGGATGCCGGCAGCCGGATCGATGATGAAGGTGTGGATGCGCTCGGGGGTGTCGTGCGCGACGGTCTCGATGTCCATGCCGCCTTCAGTCGAGGCGACCAGCGCGATGCGGCCCGAGCCACGGTCGACGAGCAGCGCGAGGTAGAATTCCTTTTCGATGTCGGCGCCGTCGGTGATGTACAGGCGGTTGACCTGCTTGCCGTGCTCGCCGGTCTGGATCGTCACCAGCGTGTTGCCGAGCATGTCCTTGGCGTGGGCGCGGACTTCATCCATCGAGAAGGCGAGGCGAACACCGCCCTTGGCGTCAGCGGGCAGCTCCTTGAACTTGCCCTTGCCGCGGCCGCCGGCGTGGATCTGCGACTTGACCACCCACAACGGCCCGGGCAGCTTGCCCGCCGCCGCGACGGCTTCGTCAACGGTGAACGCGGCATGCCCCGCGGGGATCGGAACGCCGAACTTGGCGAGCAATTCCTTGGCTTGGTATTCGTGGATGTTCATCGGGTCATCACCTTCTGTTCGGTGTCCCGGCGCGCGCCGGGACCCAGTCCTGTCGGCCGGCGCGCACGCCGGAAAGCCGGACGATTAGTTGAGCGACGGATCGATCGCCTTGCAGGCGACCAGCAGCTCGCGCACCGCGTCGCACGACTTCTGGAAGCCGGCCTTCGCCTTCGCATCGAGCGGGATTTCAACGATGCGCTCGACGCCGCCGGCACCAATCACGATCGGCACGCCGACGTATAGGTCATCGACGCCGTACTGGCCCGACAGATGCGCGGCGCACGGCAGCACGCGCTTGAAATCCTTGAGGTACGATTCGGCCATCGCGATGCCGCTGGTGGCGGGGGCGTAGAACGCCGAGCCGGTCTTGAGCAGGCCGACGATTTCGCCGCCGCCCGACGCGGTGCGCGCGACGATGGCGTCGATCTTTTCCTGCGTGCTCCAGCCCATCTTGATGAGGTCGGGGATCGGGATACCGGCAACAGTCGAATACTCAACGACCGGCACCATCGTGTCGCCGTGGCCGCCGAGCACGAACGCGGTGACGTCCTTGACCGAGACCTGGAACTCTTCGGCAAGGAAGTGGCGGAAGCGCGCCGAATCGAGCACGCCGGCCATGCCGCAGATCATGTGGTGCGGCACGCCCGAAAATTCGCGCAGCGCCCAGACCATCGCGTCGAGCGGGTTGGTGATGCAGATGACAAAGGCGTTCGGCGCGTGCGCCTTGATGCCTTCACCGACGGCCTTCATGACCTTCAGGTTGATGCCGAGCAGGTCGTCGCGGCTCATGCCGGGCTTGCGCGGCACACCGGCGGTGACGATGCAGACGTCGGCGCCGGCGATGTCGGCGTAGTCGTTGGTGCCCTTGAGATTGACGTCAAAGCCTTCGACGGGGCCTGACTGCGCCAGATCGAGCGCCTTGCCCTGCGGCGTGCCCTCGGCGATGTCGAACAGCACGACGTCGCCCAGTTCCTTCGCGGCGGCGAGATGCGCCAGCGTGCCACCGATCATGCCAGCGCCGATAAGCGCAATTTTGTTGCGTGCCATGGGGGTCTCTCTTGGGTCTAGAGTTGGATTGCGCCGTTCGGATAGACCGGTTGACGCGCCCGTGCAACCGGCAGAAAACGGCCATGGGCGGAATGACAGCGATAGCTGCAACCATCGTGACCATGACGCGCCCGATTGGGGGAATTCGCCATGACCGATTATCCTGTTGGCCGCAGCCGCCTCGTCTGGGTCGCCATCGTGGCCGGCCTGATGACGCTGGCCATCGCCAGCCTGTTTCCGGCGCGACCGTTCGTTTACTGCGAGGGTATCGGCAATCCGCTGCCCAATGCGGCGCTGAGCGCGTTCCAATTGGCGCGAACCCCCGAACAACTGGCGGTGGCGCTTGGCTGCCCTGAACGCGTGGCGATGCTCAACGGCATGAATACGCTCGATCTGGCGGCGTTCATCCCGGCGTATGGCGCTTTCCTGCTGTTCGGCGCGGCGGTGCTGGCGCACGGGCAGTTGCGGACACTGGCGTTCGTGCTGATTGGCGCCGGCGTCGTCGCCGACATTGTCGAAACCGCGACGCAGTTGTGGATCGGGGCGCGCTGGCCCGAGCTGTCGCCGGCGATGCTGCCGTTGCTCGCGGCGGGCAGCACGATCAAATTCGCCGGCCTCAGGCTTGGCGGTGCCGTGCTCGGGCTGGCGCTGCTGCGGCGGCGTGGCCTTATCTATAAGTTGCTCGGCGCCGTCATCGTCGTGACCAGCCTCGGTTCATTGCTGCTGTTTGCCGGCGTGCCGGGCACATCACTGGCGATTGGCGTGTCTTGGGTAGCGCTGCTGCTGGCGTTGATCCTCAGTGCGATTCGGCGGCCGCGACACTCGCCAGCGTCGGCGGGCGCTTGAGGAACATCGGTACGATCGCAAACACGACAAACAGCCACGACAGCACCGTGAAGCAATCGGCATAGGCCATCACCATCGCCTGCTCCATGACCTGATGGCCGATTTCGCGCATCGCCGCCGCCTCGGGGTCGGCTAGGCCCTTTTCGGTCGCCAGCGCGGTCAGCGCATCGACCTGCGCCTGCACTTCGGGGCGCCCCGGATTGACGCTTTCCGCCAGTCGCCCCCAGTGCAGATTGGTGCGCCACAGGATGATGGTATTGATCATCGCCAGCCCGATGGCGCCGCCGATGTTGCGCATCAGCGTGAACAGCCCGCCGGCGTCCTTGATATACTCCATCGGCAAGGTCGCGAACGAGGTGACGCTGATCGAGGTCAGGCAGGCAATCAACCCGACACCACGCACCACCTGCGGCAGGAACAACTGCGCGAAACGCCATTCGTCGGTGATGCCGCGCGTCAGCCAGGTCGATAGCGCCAGCATCAGAAAGCCGAACAACAGCACGCGGCGCGGGTCGCTACGCCGCGCCAGCATCCCCATCAACGGCGCGACAAACAGCATCGACAGCCCGGTCACCCATAAAGTCGCGCCGATCTGCCCGCTCGACAGCAGCGCGATGCGCGCCAGAAACACCGGATACAGATAGACCAGCCCGTAAAGCCCGATACCGACAATCGCGCCGAGCATCCCGCCGAACAGGAAGTTGGTGTTGGCGAAGACCTTGAGGTTGACCACCGGCTCGACGACGGTGAGCGAGCGCCAGAAGAAGATTACCGCCGCAACCGTCGCGATAACAAACACCGTGAACACCGTGCCGTCGGCAAACCAGTCGCGGCGCGCGCCTTCCTCGAGCACATAATCGAGCCCGCCGAGGAAGAATGCCATCGCCACCAGCCCGATCAGGTCGATGCGGCGCAGCAGCGGCAGATTGGGCCTATCGACATCGACCAGCGCCCACACGCCGAAAGTGATGATGACGCCGGGGATGATGTTGACGAGGAACAGCCAGTGCCAGGTGGCGACTTCCGAAATCCAGCCGCCGAGCGCCGGGCCGATCGTTGGCGCCATCGTCACGATCAGGCTGACCGCCACCGACACGCCCGACTGGCGGCCGCGCCCGAACATCAGGAACATCGCCGAATACATCGTCGGGATCATCGCGCCGCCGACAAAGCCCTGCAGCGACCGGTAGACGATCATCTCGTTGATCGAGGTGGCGGTCGAACACAGGATCGACGCGATGGTGAACCCAGCCGACGACAGCACGAACAGCCATTTCGTCGACAGCGCCCGCGCCAGAAACCCTGACAGCGGGATCATCACCACTTCGGACACGAGATAACTCGTCTGCACCCAGCTGATTTCATCCGCCGATGCAGCCAGCCCGGCCTGGATCTGCGTCAGCGACGCCGAGACGATCTGGATGTCGAGGATCGCCATGAACATGCCGAACGCCATCAGCAGGAAGCCGATGAGCTGCGGCCATGGCGGCAGTCCCGAAGTGGCGTCGGGCGTAACCGGAGCGTCGCCGTCAGCGGTGGCGGCGGCGCTCGCCATCAGCTGCCCGGCGTGCCGCGCACGTCGATTTCAGCTTCGACCGACATGCCCGGCACCAGCCGCAGCCCGGCCGGCAGCGGGTCGAGCGCAATCTTGACGGGTACGCGCTGGACGATCTTGGTGAAGTTGCCGGTGGCGTTTTCGGGCGGCAGCATCGAAAACCGCGAGCCGGCGGCGGGCGACACCGACAGGATGCGACCGGTGACATGCGCATCGGGGAAGGCATCGACGGTGATGTGCGCCACCTGCCCCGGCACCATCCGGCCGATCTGGGTTTCCTTGAAATTTGCCACGACATAGACCGATGCCAGCGGCACCAGCACCATGACCTGTTGGCCGACACGGACGAACTGCCCGACACGCACGGTGCGGTTGCCGATGACGCCGTCGAACGGCGCACGCACCACGGTATTGCCGAGGTCGAGCTCGGCCGAGTGCAGTGCCGCAGTCGCGCCGGCGCTCGCTGCACGGGCGCCGCCCGCGCCCGACATCGCGGCGGTGCGGTTGGCGCGCGCCGCGGCGACATTGGCCTGCGCCTGTGCGACCGCGGCCTCGCGGCTGGCGGCTTCGGCGACCTTTTGCTCATAGGTGGCGCGCGGCACCCAGCGTTCGGCGAGCAATTGCTCATAGCGCTTGCGGTCGGCTTCGGCGCGTTCGGCCTCGGCGCGCGCCGACGCCAGCGCAGCTTCGGCGGCAGCAATGGTCGCGCCCTGCGCGGCGGCGGTCGAGGTGGCGCTACCGATGGCAGCTTGCTGGCGCGTCACTTCGGTGACCAGCCGGTCGCGCGTTGCGCCATAATCGGCGGGGTCAAGTTCGAGCAGCGTGTCGCCACGCTTGACCGACTGGTTATCGGTGACCGGCACCTTGGCGACATAGCCCGAAATCTTCGGCGCGATGACCGCGATATCGGCTTCGACATAGGCGTTGTCGGTGTGCTGCAGATAGCGGCCGTTGGTGTACCAATAGATGCCGAAACCGATGCCGGCGAGCAGCAGTGCGGCGACGAGAATGATGAGAATGATCCGGCGCAACGGCGTGTCCCCAAAGGCCGACGCGTTTTGCGTCTGACTCAGTTGGGTCATTCTGTTGCGCTGTCAGCGGCGAAACGCAAGCCTCAGCCGTGGCCGAGCGCCAGATAGTCGGCCGATTGCATCTCCATTAGCCGCGACACAGTGCGTTCGAATTCGAAGGCGCCGTCGCCTTCGGGGTAGAGGTCGCGGGGCAGCGCGTCGGCGGCGATCAGCAGCTTGACCTTGTGTTCGTATAGCGCGTCGATCAGCGTCACGAAACGTGCCGCCTCGTTGCGCAACTCGCGGCTGAGTTTGGGCACGCCGACCAGAATCACCGTATGATAGTGGCGCGCGATCGCCAGATAATCCGCGGCGCCGAGCGGCTTGCGGCACAGCCGGCTGAAGCTGAACACCGCGACACCCTTCAATGCCTTGGGCACCAGCAGCGTCCGCCCGCCGCCGACATCAAGCGTTTCGGTCGGCACATGCGCGCGGTCTTCGACGGGAAAGTCGGTCAACCGGAAGAACGCCTCGCTGAGTGCTGCGGTCGCGGCGTCGCCGTTGGGGGTGTAATAGGTCGCCATGCCGCCGAGCCGGTCGAGCCGGTAATCGGTCGGGCCGTTCAACGTCATCACGTCGAGGCGCGCCTCGATCAGCGCGATGAACGGCAGGAACAACTGGCGGTTGAGCCCGTCCTTGTAGAGGTCGCGCGGCGGGCGATTCGAGGTCGCGACGATGACCACCCCTGCCTCGAACAGTGCCGTGAACAGCCGCGACAGGATCGCCGCATCCGCCACGTCACGCACCTGCAATTCATCGAAGCACAGCAGCTTCGCCGAGGCCGCGACCTGCGCGGCCACGACGGGAATCGGGTCATCGCCCGACTTTTCGCGGTGCGCGTGGATCGCCGCATGGATATCGAGCATGAATTCGTGGAAATGCACGCGGCGCTTGGGCGCCACCGCTGCCGCGCCATAGAACAGGTCCATCAGCATCGACTTGCCGCGCCCGACAGCGCCCCACAGATAGATGCCGCGCGGCACCGGCGGTGGTGCCGACTTGAACAATTTGCCGAGCAAACCGCTGCGCGCCGGCGGTGCGGCAAGCGCCGTCGCCAGCGCGTCAAGCCGCGCCGCAGCCGCCGCCTGTTCGGGATCGGGACGGAGTTCGTGGGCCGCGAGAAGGGCGCGATAGGCGCCGAGCACGCTGGTTGCGCCGGGGGCTTTGCTCACGCCGGACGCGTCGCCTTGAGCACGGGGACGCCGCTGGGCGGGCGCGGGATCTTGCGCATCGTGCCGGTGAACGAGCAGACGACCGCGTCACCCTGCTTGAGCAAGCCGCGCACGAAGATCATCTTGCCGGTTTCCTTGAGGATTTCGCCGGTCGCGTCTATCGGCTCACCGACAATGCCGGCGCCCAGGAAGTCGGTGGCGCAACTCAGCGTCACCGCGCCCGAATTTTCAAGCTGCGGCGCGATGAACGCGAA
The DNA here is from genome assembly GCF_004681125.1 of Glacieibacterium arshaanense. Classification (GTDB taxonomy): domain Bacteria; phylum Pseudomonadota; class Alphaproteobacteria; order Sphingomonadales; family Sphingomonadaceae; genus Polymorphobacter_A; species Polymorphobacter_A arshaanense. The sequence goes on along the minus strand of NZ_SIHO01000002.1, from coordinate 667,439 downwards.
CATCGCCATGTCGATGAACGACATCAGGAAGCCGCCGTGCAGATAGCCGAGGCCGTTGGAATGGCGCTTGTCGGTCGCCATCCGGCCCTGGATCGTGCGGTCGGGCAGGCGCCGGAAATAGAAATTGCCGAGCAGGTCGGAAAAACGGCCTTCGTTCTCGCGGTGCCAGATGTACCAGCCTTCGAACTCGCCTTCGGTGATGCGTATGGGGGGCATGGCGCGTTGATAGTCGGGCTTTGTATTGCAATGCAACAGAAACCGGCCGGTTCAGCCTGCGCGCGACGACCTTGGCGCGAGAGCTGGGGGCCGAAAGCAAGCATCTTGCCACAAGCTGCCGCCGACGCGAAAATGTTGAATGGACGAAAAAGCGAACCCTGCCATTTTCGAGGAGGATGCCGCCGAAGCGCTCAAACGGCGCGTCAGGGCCGACCTCGGTGTGGCCATCAAACAGCGCCACGCGGCCGCCATCAGCGCGCTGCGTTCGCTGATGGCGGCGCTCGACAATGCACAAGCAGTGCCCACCGACGCGCAGCATGTGCGCTATGTGCCGCGCGACTTTGCTGACCGGTCAGCGGAAGTTGCGCGCCTGAAGCTGACACCCGCCGACGTTGCGCGCTTGGTTGCGCACGAGGTCGAATCGCGGCACGCGGCCGCGGCACAGATGGCCGAGCATGGCAGATCCGACCACGCCGAGAAGCTGCTCGCCGAAGCTGCCGTGCTTAAAGTCTATGTCGAGGCTGATGTGCCGACGCTTTGACAGCCGCAACCCAACCAGGCCTCAGAATTCGACGTCGAGTTCTTCCATTTCCTCGGGCTCGGCGGCGGCCGCCTTGATCCATTCGCGCATCAGCGGCCAGGCGTCGATGGTCGCGCAATAGGCGGCACTGACCGGTGAAATCGCGACCGCATAGGTGATGAAGCGGCGGGTGACAGGGGCGAACATCGCGTCGGCTACGGTCGGCTTAGCGCCGAACAGGTACGGGCCGCCATAAGCCGAAAGGCATTCGGCCCAGATGGTTTCGACGCGGTCGATGTCGGGGCGGGCGCCGGCGAAGATGCGGAACTTGGCGTGCTTGGTGCGCAGATTCATCGGCAGCGCCGAGCGCAAATTGGCGAATCCCGAGTGGATTTCGCCCGAAATCGACCGGCAATGCGCGCGTGCGACACGGTCGGCGGGGAAAAGTCCGGCATCGGGGAAGATTTCGTTCAAATATTCGGCAATCGCCAGGGTGTCCCAGACGCTGACACCGTCGTGCGTCAGCCGCGGCACCAGCACCGACGGCGACAGCAGCAGCAGCTCGGCGCGATTGGTGGCGTCGTCGATCGCCACCTTGCGCTCGTCGATCTGCAGCCCGGCCATGCGGCACAGCAGCCAACCCCGCAGCGACCATGACGAGTAGTTTTTGCTCGACAGCGTCAGTTGCGCGCGTTCCGGGGCCTTGGCCATGTGACTCTCCTGGGCGGGGGCGGACGCCGGCCCCACAAAAAATAAACGCGCCGCTTGAAATATTTTATGACGCAGTGCAGCATTTTATGCACTAATCAATCGACAAGGGAAGTGGGCGCGATACGATTATTGCGATTCGCCCCGCCCGCGGAGGACTGCGCGCTGATGTTGTACCAGGTGTTCCAGACGTGGACCGATGCCATGACGCCGTACCGGCGGATGGCGGCGGCGGCATTGAAATGGCGCGACATGATGGGGCCGATGGCGCGCACGCCGATAGCCGACAGCATCTATGCACTGATCGACGTGACCGGCAATTCGAAGGTAACGCACGAACGCCCGCCGTTCGGCATCAAGACCGTCATCGACGGCAACCGCGAAGTTGCGGTGCGCGAGGAAATCACGCTGGCGCTGCCGTTCGGCAATCTGCTGCACTTCGCCAAGGATGACGTGCTGACGCCGCAGCCCAAGATGCTCGTCGTCGCGCCGCTGTCGGGGCATTTTTCGACGCTGCTGCGCAACACGGTGAAGACGCTGCTCGCCGACCATGACGTCTACATCACCGACTGGGTCAACGCCCGCGACGTGCCCGCCGACGCCGGCACCTTCGGACTCGAAGACTATACCGACTATGTCATCCGCTTCCTCGAGGAGCTCGGGCCGGCGTCGAACGTGCTCGCGGTGTGCCAGCCGTGCGTGCCGACGCTCGCCGCGGTCGCTATCATGTCGGAAGACCACAACCCGGCGGTACCGCGGACGATGACGCTGATGGGCGGCCCGATCGACACGCGCATCGCGCCGACGACGGTCAACGACCTCGCGATGGACAACCCGATCGAATGGTTCCGCGACAAGCTGATTTCGAAGGTGCCGGCGCGCTATGCCGGGCGCGGCCGCCGCGTCTATCCGGGCTTCCTGCAGTTGACCGCGTTCATGGCGATGAACCCCGATCGCCACACCGGCCAGCACCGCGCGCTCTACCAGCACCTCGCCAATGCCGAAATCGACAAGGCGACGGTGATCAAGGATTTCTACGAGGAATATTTCGCGGTGCTCGACCTGACCGCCGAGTTCTACCTCGAAACGGTCGAGAAGGTGTTCCAGCAGGCCGAGTTGGCGCGCGGTGAACTGATGCACCGTGGCCGCAAGGTGCGGCCGGGTGCGATTCACCGCACCGCACTGCTGACGGTCGAGGGCGAGCGCGACGATATCTGCTCGGTCGGGCAGACGTCAGCGGCGCATGATTTGTGCACGAGTTTGCGGCCGCATTTGAAACGCTATCACTTGCAACCGGGGGTCGGCCATTACGGGCTGTTTTCGGGGAAGAAGTGGGAGCAGCAGATTTACCCGCAGGTGCGCAACTTAGTCTTAGCTATGGCATAGCTGCCTGCGCGGCAGCGTCGCGCCCGGTCGTGGCAGAGCCACGCCGACGAGCGGCGGCGCCCGCTGAGTCGCTTTAGGTAAGCAAGGCAGGAAGATTGCGGGCAAAGCCCGCCCGTCGGCCGAGTTCAGCGGGCTTGTGCCCGCTGCCTCGCCGGCCGGGCTGTGTAGCGAGTCAGCTTCCAAGCCGAAATTCGCGAAGAGCAAATTTCGTCTTGGGCGCAGCCGCTAAACAGCCCTCTCAACCATCATCTTTTTAATTTCCGCAATCGCATGCGCCGGGTTCAACCCCTTCGGGCACACATTCGAGCAGTTCATGATCGTATGGCAACGATACAGCCGGAACGGATCTTCCAGCGCATCCAGCCGCTCGCCAGTCATTTCATCGCGGCTGTCGGCAAGCCAGCGGTAGGCTGCCAGCAGCACCGCAGGTCCGAGGAACTTGTCGCTGTTCCACCAATAGCTCGGGCACGACGTGCTGCAGCAGGCGCACAGGATGCACTCGTACATGCCGTCGAGCTTGGCGCGGTCTTCGACCGACTGCAGGCGTTCCTCGTTGGCAGGCGCCGGCGTCACGGTCTGCAGCCACGGCTTGATCGAGGCATATTGCGCGTAGAAATGCTTGAAGTCGGGGACCAGGTCCTTGATGACCTCCATGTGCGGCAGCGGCGTAATCTGCACCTCGCCCTTGATGTCGCCGATCGCCTGCGTGCAGGCCAGCGTGTTGGTGCCGTCGATGTTCATCGAGCATGACCCGCAGATGCCCTCGCGGCACGAGCGCCGGAAGGTCAGCGTCGGGTCGATCTCGCCCTTGATCTTGATCAGCGCGTCGAGAACCATCGGGCCGGTCTGGTCGAGGTCGAGCTCATAAGTGTCATAGCGCGGATTGGCACCGTCATCGGGGTTCCAGCGGTAGATCTTGAACGCCCGGACGTTCTTCGCGCCAGCCGGCGCCGGATAGCGCTTGCCCTTCGAAGAGATGACGCTGTTCGCGGGGAGAGAGAATTCTGCCATCGTCTTTTCCTCAGTAAACCCGCGCCTTGGGCTTGATGTAGCCAATCTCGTCGGTCAGCGTGTAGCTGTGCACCGGCCGCGTATCGAGCGCGACCTTGCCCTTGTCGAACCACGCGATGGTGTGTTTCATCCAATTCTCGTCGTCGCGGTTCGGGAAGTCCTCGTGCATGTGCGCGCCGCGACTTTCGTGGCGGTTGTAGGCGCCGTGCATCGTCAGCACCGCCTGCGGGATCATGTTGTCGAGTTCGAGCGTTTCGATCAGGTCGGTGTTGAACACCAGGCTGCGGTCGGCGATGCCGATGTCGCCCATGCGCGCGGCTACCGCGTCGATCTTGGCGCAGCCTTCGGCGAGCACTTCGGCGGTGCGGAACACGCCGGCGTTGGCCTGCATCGTCTTCTGCATCGCAAGGCGCACCGACGCCGTCGTCGAAGCACCGCTCGAGAAGCGGAAGCCGTCGAGGCGGCCGAGCGCGAAGTCGGCATGGTCCTTGGGCAGCGGTGCGTGCGCGGCGCCGGCCTTCTGGATGGCGCCGATGCGGTGCGCGGTCGCACGGCCGAACACCACGAGATCGATCAGCGAGTTCGAGCCGAGGCGGTTGGCGCCGTGCACCGAAACGCACGCCGCTTCACCGACCGCGAACAGCCCGGGCACGACGGCATCGGGATCGCCGTCCTTCAGCGTCACGACTTCGCCGTGATAGTTCGTCGGGATGCCGCCCATGTTGTAGTGCACCGTCGGCGTGACCGGGATCGGCTCGCGCGTCACGTCGACGCCGGCGAAGATCTTCGCGGTTTCCGAAATGCCCGGCAGGCGTTCGTGGAGCACCGCGGGGTCGATGTGGTTGAGGTGGAGGTTGATGTATTCGCCCTCGCTACCCACACCGCGGCCTTCGCGGATTTCCATCGCCATCGAGCGGCTGACGACGTCGCGCGACGCGAGGTCCTTGGCGCTCGGTGCATAGCGTTCCATGAAACGTTCGCCGGTCGAGTTGGTCAGGTAACCGCCCTCGCCGCGCGCGCCTTCGGTGATCAGCACGCCGGCGCCGTAGATGCCCGTCGGGTGGAACTGGACGAATTCCATGTCCTGCATGCCGATGCCGGCACGCACCGCCATGCCGCCGCCGTCACCGGTGCTGGTGTGCGCCGATGTCGCCGAGAAATAGCAGCGGCCATAGCCGCCGGTCGCCAGCACGGTGGCGTGGCTGCGAAAGCGGTGGATGCTGCCGTCTTCCATGTTGATGGCGATGACGCCCTTGCATTCACCGTTCACCATGATGAGGTCGATGGCGAAATATTCGATGTAGAAGTCGGTCGAGTACTTCAGGCTCTGTTGATACAGCGCGTGCAGCATCGCATGGCCGGTGCGGTCGGCAGCGGCGCAGGTGCGCTGGGCCGGCGGGCCGTTGCCCATATCCTGCGTCATGCCGCCGAACGCGCGCTGGTAGATGCGGCCTTCGTCGGTGCGGCTGAACGGCACGCCGTAATGTTCGAGTTCATAGACCGCAGCCGGCGCTTCGCGGCACAGATACTCGATCGCGTCCTGGTCGCCGAGCCAGTCGGAACCCTTGACGGTGTCGTACATGTGCCACGTCCAATGGTCGGGGCCCATGTTGCCGAGCGACGCGGCGATGCCGCCCTGCGCGGCGACGGTGTGCGAGCGCGTCGGGAACACCTTGGTGATGCACGCGGTCTTCAGGCCGGTTTCAGCAATGCCCATCGCGGCCCGCAGGCCCGAGCCACCGGCGCCGACGACGACGGCGTCATAGACGTGATCGATAATCTTGTAAGCTTCGGTCATGTCTTATGCCCCTAGAGCAATCTTGAGCACGGCAAAAACGCCTGCCGCGGCGCCCGCAAGCGCATAGAAATTGAGTGCCAGCAACGCCAGCAGCTTCGCGCCTTCATCATGGACATAATCCTCGATGAATACCTGGAAGCCGAGACGCAGGTGCCAGAATACGCTGGCAATGAGCAGCAGCATTGGCACCGCAGCGACAGGTTGCCGCAGCCACAGCAGCACCGACGCATGGTCGAGCCCCGGCAGCCGGACCAGGCTGATGACGAACCACAGCAGCAGCGCGACATTGGCGACAGCCGTTACGCGCTGCATCCACCAGTGATGCACGCCCGACTTGGCGCTGCCCAGACCGCGAACGCGGCCGAGTTCGGTTCCGTTACCCATGGCTCAAAGTCCCTTGGTCGAAAGAATGGCGACCCACAGCAGCACCGTCAGCAGCACTGCACCTGCAAACACCGCGACCGCGCTGCTGCGCGCTTCGGCGAGGCCGTAGCCGGCGCCGGTGTCCATATACAGATGCCGCAGTCCCGACAGCAGATGCTGGAAGAACACCCAGCTCAGCCCGACACCGACGAGAATCCCGATCGGCCCGCGCGCCACGCTGTAGAAGACTGCATAAGCATCCGGCCCGCTGGCGGCAGCGAGCAGCCACCACAGGAACAGCACGCCGCCGCCGAATGCCAGCGCCGTGCCGGTGGCACGGTGGATGATCGACACCGCCATCGTGAAGCGCCATTTGAACACCGACAGATGCGGTGAAATCGGTCGAGCAGTGGGACGGTTGGCTGCCACTTGGCGGCTCCTCATTCTAACTGGACGTGTTGAGCAGGTGGGACTCGTTGCGCGCCGTTTTAGGCATTCGGCGCGTGTGTGCAACCGTTCATCGTCGCATAGCAGCTAGTTCAACCCGCGCACTGCAACAAAACCGTCCGCTCCAGCCCGGCATAGCGGTGCACCAGCGACTTGCGATATTCGGCGTCGGCCATCATGCCGAGGAAGTGGCCGCGGCTCGGATAGCGCACCAGCAGCACTTTGTCCCAGTCGGTTTCGATGCTGCCCGCCATGCCGATGACGATGTTGTTGACCGGGCCATCGTAGAGAATTTCGGCCTGCGTCAGAGGCTTGAGCGCCTCCGAAAACGCCGTCTGGTAGCGCGCATACGCCGCAGCCCCGCTGCACGGCGGTTCGCCCGCCTCGGGCGGATATTGCGCGAGGTCGCGGAACTTGAGCAGGTTGAGCATCACCACCGGGCCTTCGGGGCCATTGTCGCGCAAGTTCCGCACTTGATCAGCGGTCGGGTCGATGCTGCGGTCGCCGCGCTCGCCGGTGAATTTGGTCATCTGATTCTCCCCTATGCAAATGGCGTGCAGTGCGTATCATGCCACATGCCAAGGGGAAAACCCCGGCACCTTGGGAGATCCGCACATGGCCACGCAGCTTAAACCGCACGACAATTCCGTCGATACACCGCTCGCGGTACTCGATGTCAGCGACCCGACGCTTTACAGTCAGGACCGCTGGCGGCCGGTATTTGCGCGGCTGCTCGCCGAGGCGCCGGTACATTATTGTGCCGACAGCCCGTTCGGCCCCTATTGGTCGATCTCCCGCCACGCCGACATCCAGGCTATCGAAGCGCATCCCGACGTCTATTCGTCGAGCTACGAACACGGCGGCATCACCATTCCCGATCTGGTCGGTGAATTCGCCCTGCCGCAGTTCATCGCAATGGACCGCCCGCGCCACGGCGAGCAGCGCCGCACCGTCAGCCCGGCGTTCGGCCCGAGCGAAATCGCCCGCATGGGCGTGTCGATCCGCCAGCGCACCAGCGAGTTGCTCGATACGCTGCCGGTCGGCGAAGAATTCGACTGGGTCGACAAGGTGTCGATCGAACTCACCACGCAGATGCTCGCCATCCTGTTCGACTTCCCGTGGGAAGACCGCCGGCTGCTGACGATGTGGAGCGACTGGGGCGGCGATATCGAAGCGGCGATCAACCCGGCGACCAAGGACATCCGCCAGCAGCACCTGATCGACATGACCAACTATTTCGACCGGCTGTTTGCCGAACGCAAGGCGCTGCCGCCGAGCGGCGACCTGATTTCGATGATGGCGCATTCGGAAGCCATGGGCGACATGCCGTTCCAGGAACGCACCGGTAATATCATCCTGCTCGTCGTCGGCGGCAATGACACGACGCGCAATTCCATGTCGGGCGCCATCGAGGCGTTCAACCTCTATCCCGACCAATGGGCGAAGCTGGCCGCCGACCCGTCGCTGATCCCCAACGCCGCGTCCGAAGTCATCCGCTGGCAGACGCCGCTGGCGCACATGCGCCGCACCGCGACGCAGGACACCGAGTTCGAGGGTCACAAGATCGCCAAGGGCGACAAGATCATCATGTGGTACATCGCCGCCAACCGCGACGAGAGCGTCTTCCCCGACGCCGAAAAGTTCGACGTCAGCCGCGCCAACGCCCGTCGCCACATGTCGTTCGGCTTCGGCGTTCACCGCTGCGTCGGTGCCCGGCTCGCAGAGCTGCAACTGCAGATCTTGTTCGAGGAAATGATCAAGCGCGGCATGACGGTGCGCATGACCGGCACCCCCGAACGCGTCGCGCAGTGCTTCGTGCACGGCTTCAAATCGATGCCGGTGGTGATCGACCGCAACTAACCCACTACTGCCACCGCTTACCGGAGCCTAGACCATGGCCACCCAGACCCGCGCGCCCGCCGGCGTTCCGCTTGGCGCAGACGTTACCGACCCCAACCTCTACGCCACCGACAGCTGGCGGCCGGTGTTCGACAAGATGCGCGCCGAAGCGCCGGTCAACTACTGCCCCGAAAGCCCGTTCGGGCCCTATTGGTCGATCACCCGCCACGCCGACATCCAGACCGTCGAGGCACATCCCGACATCTTCTCGTCGAGCTACGAGCATGGCGGCATCACCGTCGCCGACCTGCCCGACGCCAATTTCATCGCGATGGACCGCCCCAAGCATACCGACCAGCGCCGCGTCGTGTCGCCGGCGTTCGGCCCGGGTGAAATCGCGCGCATGGCCGGTGCCATCCGCCAGCGCACCGGCGAGCTGCTCGATACGTTGCCCATTGGCGAGGAATTCGACTGGGTCGACAAGGTCTCGGTCGAGCTCACCACGCAGATGCTGGCGATCCTGTTCGACTTCCCCTGGGAAGACCGCCGCAAGCTGACCTTCTGGTCCGACGTCGGCGGCGACATCGCCTCGACGTTCGAGCCCGCGGCGAACGCCATACGTAACGGCCATCTGGCCGACATGACGCACTATTTCGACCGGCTGTTTGCCGAGCGCAAAGCCTTGCCACCGTCGGGCGACCTGATTTCGATGATGGCGCATTCGGACGCGATGGGGAATATGGACTTCGCCGAACGCACCGGCAATTTGATCCTGCTCATCGTCGGCGGCAATGACACGACGCGCAACTCGATGTCAGGCGCGGTGGTGGCGTTCAACCGCTACCCCGAACAATGGGCGGCACTGCTCGCCGACCCCGCGAAAGCCGCCGCGGCCGCCCCCGAAATCATCCGCTGGCAGACCCCGCTCGCGCATATGCGCCGCACCTGCCTGACCGAAACGCAAGTCGGCGGCCAGACCATCCGCGCCGGCGACAAGGTGCTGATGTGGTACATCTCCGCCAACCGCGACGAAGCGGTTTTCCCCGATGCGGAGGCGTTCGACATCACCCGCGCCAACGCCCGCCGGCACCTGTCGTTCGGCTTCGGCGTCCACCGCTGCGTCGGCGCCCGGCTCGCCGAAATCCAGATCCAGATTTTGATCGAGGAAATGGTGGCCCGCCGCATGACCGCGCACATCACCGGCGAACCCGAACTCGCGGCGCAGAGCTTCGTCCACGGCTATATGCGGCTGCCGGTGACGCTGACGCGCGGCTGATGCCGGTGACAACGCGTCTCGCCCGCCCCGAAGCGGCGCTGCTGGCTGCCTATGTCGCAGCACTGCGCCGCGACTGGTCCCCAGACAATGTCCGCGGGCTGGTGACAACACGCGAGCATCTCGCCGCAATTGCCGCTGACAGCGACGCCTTCCTCGGCAGCCTTCACGACCCGGATGCCCGCGGCGCACCGATCACGCTGCCCGATGGCAGCACGCGGCCGCGGCTGCCGGGCTATGTGCGCTGGATCATCGACGATACCGGTAATTTCTGCGGGTCGATCGGGTTTCGCTGGCGGCCGGGTGGCTCGACGCTTCCCGATTGGGTGCCGGGCCATATCGGCTACGCCGTCGTGCCTTGGCAGCGGCGCCGCGGCCATGCGACGCGGGCACTGGCGCTTATGCTGGAGGAGGCCCGCGACCTCGGCCTCGCGCACGTCGACCTCACCGCCGAGGCCGACAATTTGCCGTCGCACGCTGTCATCATCGCCAATGGCGGCACAGTCGTCGACCGCTTCAACAAGCCCGAAACGATTGGCGGCGCCGAGACTTTGCGTTTCCGGATTATGCTTAAGGCGTCAGCGCCTCGGCAATCCGCGCAAAAAATTTCCATTCAATCCCACAACCATCTTGTTACATTGTAGTATTGTATATGTTATTATTTCCGTTTTTCACAAAGTGGATCGTGCAATGATCCGACTATAACTGTTTAGGTGGGGCGCGCACATGACAGGGGGGAAGCGATGACAGACAGGTCCATGAATGTTTTGGTTGAAATCAGCGGTCACCAAAATGCAAACTACACCGTCGATGCGACTGGTGTGACCCATAGGTTTTCGCTGATCGACACGACACCATCCGTGACCCCGTCCGGAACTATCATTGATCAATATGGGAACATTGATGCGACGAAATTTCCGTTCGTCGACGGCTATGGTCCCAACATCGACACGACATTTCGCATTGCTGGCGCGGTGCTTGGCAATGATGGCGCGCTTTATCCTGTGCGTTGGGCGACAGCGACCGAGTGTTCGGGCTCGGGCCCCAATGCCAATGTAGGCTATGGATGGTTCACTGACAGCGAGGCCCCGGGGTCGCCGAAAAAAGCAATTGCCGACATGTGGTTTACGCAGAGCGATTCAACGCACATCACGCTCGATGACAATCTGGAGGATGGTGCCCCCTATTGCTATTCGCTGGGCTTTGTCGTGCTGGATATTATGGGTCCCGGATCTGTCACCTACGTCACTATCGATCCGCGCATCGTCACGCCGCCACCGATCGGGCAATAGGCAAATCCGCACAGCAATGCGCCTGGCCGGCCGCCGACTCCGGCCGGCAATCAGCCCCCGCACGTCGTCATCACCGCCCACGGCGGCACCGTCATCGGGCGCTTCACCTAATCCGAAGCGCGCGGAATATCAGCAGGTCGCGTGACAATTCATGCTATGCTGCGAACCTGTCGCAGGCGAGGCCGCCCTCCACGCCTGAGGCAACGTCCGAACGGGGGGAGGGCAACTACAGGAGGCAGCAATGCCAGATAGAGCAATGACAGTCGAAGTTGGAATCGGTGGCCATCAAAATGCGGACGGAAGCGTCGGCGCGCCGGGCCTCACCTTAGGTTTCAGCCTTGTGAGCACGACACCTTCCGTCGCGCCAACCGGTCTCCTGATAGATGTAGCTGGCAACATCGACTCGGCCAAGTTCCCATCGGTTCCGGGCTACACGCAGAACATCGATATCACCTTCCGGATTTGCGGTGCCGTGCAGGGCAACGACGGCAACAGCTATCCGGTGCGCTGGGCTACGGCCACCGAGGGCTCGGGGAATGGGCCTGGGGACAACGTCGGCTATGGCTGGTTCACGGCAAGCGAGGCCCCGGGGGCACCGAAGATAACGATTGCCGGCATGTCGTTCACCCAGTCCGATCCGCATAACATTGTGCTCGATGACAACCTCGACGACGACAACGCCTATTATTATTCTTTGGGTTTCGTTGTTCCCGACATCGCTGGCGTCGGTTCCGCCTATTACATCACGATCGATCCGCGCATCGTGACGCCGCCGCCGGTCACCCAATAAGCTAGCCACTAGACACACGCGCTTGGCTGGCTGCCGGCTCCATCCGGCAATCAGCCAGGCGTTCGTGCCTGCGTATAAAGTGGGTGGCGGTAACCGCGCTTGTCGAGCGCTGCGGCAATGGCGCCGGCAGCAACCGGCTGGTCGAGGCGGTCCAGCGCGATATAGCGAACCGCAAGCATCCGCGATTCGACGTCGCCGCTATCGCCGGTCAACTGTCGTGCCTGCTGCCACGCGGCGCGCGCGTCGGCATCGTTGCCGCGCTTCTGGGCCAGCTCGCCCTGCAGCAGCAGCATCAATCCCATCGTGAAGTCGGCATCGGAATCAGCGGCGTAGGCTTGTTCGCCAGCATGGCGGATCGAAGCCGACAAGCGTTCGGCAGCCTCGGCATATTTGCGCTCATGTCGGAGTTGCTGCGCTTCGATATAGCCGAGCCGGCCGGGCAGCATCGCATTCCAGACATGGTTGTGCCGGTCCTTGGCCGTCAGAGTGTTGAGATAATAGCGGGCGCTCACAGTGGCCGACCGGCTGGCAGCAAGGTCATCGACATAAAGCAAAATCTCGGCAAGCGCCGTCCGGATGCGCACACGAAATTCGGTCCATTGGCTGTTCGACGGGTCGATGACGAGCAACTCGCCGACCGCATCGTCGGCGGCGCGATTGGCCGCCAGCGCTGCGGCGATGTCGCCCTGGGCCAGCAATACCGCGCCCGATGACGCCATCGCCACCAGCAGCCCGCGCTTGGCGGTCGCGTTCTTCGGGTCGGCGCCAAGCACCTTGCGATAAATCGCCGTTTCGCGTTCGAGTGCTGCACGCGCACCGGCCGGATCATCGCGCATGCGCCGTGTCAGCGCCAGCGGCGCCATCGACTCGGCAACCGCGAGTTGCCGGTCCATGTCGCGCGGTGTCTTGGCGGCCAAGGCGTCGACAATGGCGACTTCGGCAGCAAACGCCCGCTCGGCCTCTGCATAGCGCTTCTGGCCGAGCAGGAACGTTCCGAGGTTGCCCTCGGCATAGGACAATTCCATCTGCCAGTCGTCGTTGCCGGGGTCGAGTGCCACCAGCTGCTGCGCCAAGCGCTTGTAATCGCGGAAAGCCGGCTCGGCGATCGTGGATTCACCGCGTTGATACGCGACATACCCCACCCAATAGACGCTTTGGGCATGGTCAAAGATGCGCTGGCCGTCGCGGGGGTCGCGGGCCAACAGTTCCTGTGTTGTCGCGGCGGCCTGCTTGAAGGCGTTGAGCGCGCCCTCGCTGTCGCCGCGCAAGTCGCGGACTTCGCCGACCAGATGCAGCGCCCGCGCGCGGCGCCCGAGCGCATCGGCGTCGAGATCGCCAGTTGGCTGTTCGCCGTAATAGGTCAGCGCGCGCTTCCCCACGACATCGAGCGCATCGAGCCGGCCGACGGGTTCGAGTTTTTCGCGCAGGTCGGTGAGCATGAATTCGACCAGTCCATCGGCCGCGGCGCGCTGCTGCTGCGCCTCGTTGCGGGCCTGCACGGCGAACCACGCCAGCACCGCCATCACCGCCGCGAGTGCCAGTGACGCACTGGCGATGAGCCGCGCCCGCAACGCCCGGCGCCGCACGTCGCGGTTGACAAGCTCGTCGAGGCCGACGCCGAGCATCGCCGCCACAAGTTTGAGCTTGGCGTTGGTCTTGCCGTCACCGACCTTGCGCGCATCGGCGGCCAGAGGTGCATCGGCACGGGCATGCGTCACCGTCAGGTCAGCGTTGACGATGTGCGTCAGCGCCTTGGGAAAGCAGTCCTGCCCATGCGGCGCCGGGTGCAGCGCCGTGCCGGGTTCTCCGTCGACAATAAGCGCGAGAATGCGCGACGGATCACGGTGCGTCTTGAACCAGGCGATTTCATGATTGACCCATTTCGACGCGGCCGCACGCGGCGAGCAAATGACGATCAGAAATTCCGAACTGGCCAGCGCTTCATCGAGCGCGCTGCCGATACCCGCACTCGCGGGCTGCTCCTCGCGGTCCTTGAACAGCGGCCGCAGTCGCGCCGGTACGGGACCGTAGCGCCCCTCCTGTCCGACCAGCGCCGCCGGTGTGCGATAGGTCTCGATCGCGCCAAGCAGCCACTTGGCCCATTTGGCATCGGCCCAGCTGTAGCTGATGAACGCCTTGTAGCGGTATTCCGACACGCCCGCCCCCCTTCGGACGCCTGCCACCAGGTCCTGCACCGCAGAAACCCGACGCCATGCTGACCCGGTACCCAGTCTGCGCTGTCGCACGCGATTGCACAATGGCGCACCGTCGCAACATGCGACAGTGCGCTGTCAATTTGCCCGCCGCACTGCCAAAGGACATTCGACGGCGCGCCTGCCGTCGCCGTAGCGCTGCGAGCCTGTGATGCACCCCGACAAATTCGATGCCGCCGCCTTCCTGCGCGACCATTGGCAGAAGACGCCTTGCCTGATCCGCAACTCCTGGGCGCACTGGCAGAACCCGCTCGACCCCGACGACCTTGCCGGTCTCGCGTGCGAGGACGGCGTCGAGGCGCGGCTGGTGACGCGCAAGGCGGGCGACTGGAAGGTCGAGCACGGACCGTTTGCGCAAAAGCGCTTCGCCAAGACCGGGAAGCATCCGTGGACGCTGCTCGTGCAGGCGGTCGACCAGATCGTTCCCGACGTTGCCGCGCTTATCGAGCCGTTCCGCTTCGTGCCGAACTGGCGCATCGATGACGTCATGGTCAGCTACGCCAGCGACGGTGGCGGCGTCGGACCGCACTTCGACCAATATGACGTATTCCTGATCCAGGGCCTCGGCCGCCGGCGCTGGCAAGTCGGGCCAATCGCCGATGCCGACGCGGTGATGCTGCCCAACGATGAATTGCGCCTGCTCGCAAACTTCACTGCCACCGACGAATGGATTCTTGAGCCCGGCGACATCCTCTACCTGCCGCCGCGCTTCGCGCATGACGGCGTTGCCGTTGGCGATGACTGCATGACCTATTCGGTCGGCTTCCGCGCCCCGTCACGCGCAGAACTGATCGCGCACTGGTGCGACCATCTGCTGGCCGAACTCGCCGACGACGACCGCTACGGCGACCCCGACCTCGCCCCGCAAACCAACCCTGGCGAAATAGCGCCCGCCGCGCTCGATCGCCTGCACGCCATGGTCAGCGAAAAACTCAACGACCGCGCCGGCTTCGCGCGCTGGTTCGGCAGCTTCACCAGCACCCCCAAATACCCCGACGCCGACTACACCCCCGACGACACCACCAGCACCAAGGCGCTGCGCAAGGCCCTCGACCGCGGCGCCGCCCTCGAACGCAACCCCGCCAGCCGCTTCGCCTTCGTCCGCACCGGCGCCGACGCCCTGACGCTGTTCGTCGACGGCGATGGCATCGACTGCAGCGGCGAAACCGCCGCGCTGGCCGAACGGCTGTGCGCGCAGCCGCGCATCGCGGCTGACCCGGCGTTAGCGAAGTCTGCGGCGGCGGTGGAATTGCTCGAAGCGTTGATCAACCAAGGTAGTTTGGGGTTTGCAGATTAAGGGCCTCCGGCGGGCAGGCCGCAGGCCTGCACCTATAGTTTGGGGCGCGCACGACTAGCCGGCGTCAGTTCCTGCAGCACCACCCCAAACCTATGGTGCAGGCCTGCGGCCTGCCCGCCGGAGGCTCTTATCTCACTCCCCCGGCCGGTACCGCCGCGCGACATGTCCCGCCAGTTCGTCAGGGTAATAGTAAACCGCGCGCAGGTCGCCGGTGGTGTAACGCTGCGCTTGATCGTCGAAGTGGGGTGACCCGGGGTGGCCGCTCTGGCCGCCGGCGTTGACGGCGCGGGCCTTCACGCGCGGGCCGAATTCGACGACGGCGACGAAACTGTTGCCGCTGTTGCCATAGTAGCGTTTCGTTCCCGGCCAGGCGCGCGCATCGAAAGATGCCAACGATCCCCAGCGCCCCACGGTGAAGCCGACAGGCAGGCTGGGTTTGCTGTCATCGAAGTGCGGCGCGATGCTGTCATCAAGGCGTTGGAAGCGGTTGATTTCCCCCCACGGCGTCGCCCATTTGCCGAAGTCGCCTGACAGCCGCGCCACGGCCGTATCGAGCGCGCCGAGCTTCTGTGCCGGCGTCGTGCGCGACAGCACATCGTCAAAGATGCTCATGCCGACGCCCTGATACGGCGCAGACGTCAGGCGCCACATCTCCTCGGCCCAAAATACCGCGAGCGACGTCGGCACCGATGTCGTCGCCCAGCGCCGGTCCCAGCCACGCAGCGCGGCGATGGGGTCGGCGAGGCGCGCGCGCTGCGCGTCATTCGCGGGCAGCGCATCATAGGCCGCGAACAACGGCGGCAGCATCAGGTCGAACGCCGGCAGCGCCGGGTCGTAGGCCGCAGTCACCAGCCCGTTCAGCGACCAGCCGCGCTTGCCGTCGAACAGCCGCGTCGAGTGCACGCCGCGCGGGTTTTCGCCGACGCTGTCGATGTAGCGCGGGAAGCTGGCGCGCACCGGGCTGGCGCTGCCGGCGGCGCTCCACGGCCCGTTGTTCGAATTGGCGACCCAGCCGGTGGCGGGGTTGATGATCGCCGGGGTTTCGCTCAGCGGCAGCACGCCCTGCCAGTCGAGCGCGGCGTTGCTGCCGTCGACGGGCTTGGTGCGATCGACGCTGTCGGTGCGGCGCGGGATGAACTGCGGCGGCAGGAAGGCGATGGTGCCTTGCCTGTCGGCGAACACCGTGTTGTTGGTCGAATTGGCGCCGAGCTGCATGACCTTGGCAAAGTCGGCATAGTTCTGCGCCTTGGTGCGCAGGAACGACTGGCTGAGCGCCTCGACGGGCATGTGCATCAGGCTGGCGCTGATCCAGCGGTCGCCTTCGCGGCGGACGATCGGGCCGTGCAAGGTCGCCCAGGTGGTGAAGCTGCGCGGCTTGAGAGTGCCGTCGCTTTGTCGCACGTTCAGCGTAATCTGCTTCGTGATGATCGGCTGCAGCTTGCCGCCGTGCATGTAGCCGCTGGGCCCGGCGCCGGTAAGCGCCAGCGTTTCGGCGAACTCGTCGATGCTGTCGACGCTGCTGGTTGTGTGCATCCAGCCGGCGTGCGCGTTGAAGCCCTGGTAGACGAAGAATTGCCCCCAGGTCGCGGCGCCATAGGCGTTGAGTCCGGCATCGCTGGTGACCTGCTGTTCGGCACGGAAATAGAAGCTGGTGTGCGGGTTGATGAGCAGCAGCGCATGGCCGTCGGCGGTGTTGGCGGGCGCGATAGCGATGCCGTTCGAGCCGCTGGGTTCGACAAAATCCTTCGGGTTGGCAGATGCCACCTGCACGTCGGGTACATAGAGCTTGGCGACGCCAGCGAGGTTGATGCGTTCGATATCGCCGCCGATGCTGCCTTCGCTGAACGCCAGCGTCATCCATGGTTCGAAATGCGTCAGCGCGCGCGGTTTAACCTCCGGGTGCGTCGCCAGATAGAAATTGAGCGCATCGGCCCAGCTGACCGCCAGCGCCTTGAGCCACGCCGGCGCCTTGGCGTAGCGCGCCTGCAAATCGGCGGGGTCGATGAACAGCCGCGTCCGCAAATCCTGCGCCACTGCCGACGGCCCCTCGGCCTCCGCCAGCCGCCCGAGCGCCACCAGATAGTTGGTTTCGACGCGGTTGAAGTCGTCTTCGGCCTGCGCGTAGATCATCCCGAACACCGCATCGGCGTCGGTCTTGCCGTGGATATGCGCGATGCCCCAGTCGTCGCGGACGATATCGACCTTCGCCGCCTGTGCGCGCCAG
The DNA here is from genome assembly GCF_004681125.1 of Glacieibacterium arshaanense. Classification (GTDB taxonomy): domain Bacteria; phylum Pseudomonadota; class Alphaproteobacteria; order Sphingomonadales; family Sphingomonadaceae; genus Polymorphobacter_A; species Polymorphobacter_A arshaanense. The sequence goes on along the minus strand of NZ_SIHO01000002.1, from coordinate 650,062 downwards.
CTCGCCGGATTGTCCGCCGCAGCGAGCGGCAGCGCCGCGAGTACCAGCCCCAGCGCTGCCCCGCCGCGCCACAGCCTCACTTCGCCGCGCTCGCGACAAGCTGCGTGCAATAGCTGATCGTACGTTGCAGATTGGCGAGCGTCATATGCTCGTTGGTGCCGTGGATCATCTTGGTCTCGACCATCGTCAGCTCGATCGGCTGGAAGCGGTAGACGTCGGCCGACACCTCGCTCATCGAGCGGCTGTCGGTGCCCGCAACCACCAGCGAAGGTGCCAGCGGATTGCCGGGGCTGGCCGCGGCCGCACTTGCCGCAACCCATTTCCAGCCTTCGGAATTGGTCGACGATACCGGCGACGGTTCACGCGGCGGCCGGTTCCACGCCAGCGTCACCGGGATGCTGCCCAGCGCCTTCTTGGTATGCGTCAGCACGTCCGCCGAGCTGTCCGACGGCGCGATGCGGTAGTTGATGCGCGCCAGTGCGGTCGCCGGCAGCACATTCTCCTTGGGGCTACCCTCCAGCATCGTCGGCGCGATTGTCGTGTGCAGCATCGCCGCTCCCGTCGGCGTGGCCGCCATCTGCTTGGTCAGCATGCCCGAAAACAGCCATTGGTTGGCGACCGCCATGCGCACCGGCCATTTCGCCGCCGGCGCCAGCGCTTCGAGCATCATCGCGCCGGGGCCGCTGAAGCGCAGCGGAAACGGGTTGCCGGTGATCGCGACGATTGCGTGCGCCAGCGTGCCGACCGCGGTTTCGGGCGGCGGCATCGATGAATGGCCGCCGGCGCCCTTGGCGGTCACTTCGAGCGTACCGTAGCCCTTCTCCGCAATGCCGATGAGAATCGCCGGCCCGCCGGTGACGGGGTTGTCCTTGACGATGGCGCTGCCCTCATCGAGCGTCAGCAACGCCTTGACGCCGCGCGCCTTGAGCGCCGCCGCCACCGCAACCGCGCCGCTGCCGCCGGCTTCCTCGTCATGCCCCGATACCAGTAGGATCGTCCGGCTCGGCACGAAACCGCTGTTCGCCAAAGTCTCGAACGCTTCGAACAGCCCGATCAGCGCGCCCTTGTCGTCGATGCTGCCGCGGCCCCAGACCGCGCCGTCAGCAACCACGCCCGAAAACGGCGGGTGCGTCCAGTCGCCTTCGGTGCCCTCGCTGACCGGCACGACATCCTGATGCGCCATCATGATCAGCGGCGGCAGCGACGCGTCGCTGCCCGGCCAGGTGTAGAGCAATGCATGGTCGGCAATGACCTCGCGGCGCATGACCTTGTGGACGGCGGGGTAGGTCGCCTGCAACCAGGCGTGCAGCGCGTCCCACTGCGTCAGGTCGTTGTCGGCCTTGTCCTGATGCGACACTGTCTGGAAGCGCACAGCCTCGCCCAGATGCGCGGCGGCGGCGTTGATGTCGAACTTCGGCACCGCGACCAGCGCCACCTTCGACAGATCGACTGCCGACGGTGGCGCATAGGTCAGCGTCCGCACCGCCACCACTGCCGCACCGATTGCCAGAACGCCGGCGCCCGCCAGCAACAGATTGCGCACCATCGCCATGTCATCTTCCCCGCAGAATTTCGCTGGCGGCACGCTAGCCCATGTCGCCGGGGTGCGGAACCCTGACCGGACGCAACAGGGTGCTTGTCGTTCCTGAAATGGCACACTAGCGTGTGACCCAATTGCAGTCGGCAAAAGCCGGCGCACGGAATTGGGGAGTACCAAACGCCATGATACCGCTGCACCCGCATGACTGAAATCGCTGCAACGGCTGACGCCGAGTTCGAGCCAAACGCTCCCGCCAAAACTGTACCCGTTCTGCCGATACCGTCGCGGCCCATGCGCATCGCCTATGGGCTGGGGTCGGTGGCGAGCGGCGTCAAGGACAATGGCTTCGGGTTTTTGCTGCTGCTGTTCTATTCGCAGGTCATCGGTGTCGATGCGCGGCTGGTCGGGCTGGCGATCACGCTCGGGCTGATTGTCGATGCGCTGATCGACCCGGTCGTCGGCTATTATTCGGACAATCTGCACAGCCGCTGGGGCCGTCGCCACCCGCTGATGTATGCCGCGGTGATTCCGGTGGCGGGGCTGTATTTCATGCTGTGGAACCCGCCGCACGGCTGGTCGGACATGGCGCTGTTCGGCTATCTGCTCGGGCTCAGCACGCTGATCCGCGTCGCCTTTTCATTCTACGAAATTCCCAGCAGCGCGCTCGCGCCCGAACTTACCGATGATTATGATGCGCGCAGTTCGCTGCTGTCGCTGCGTACATTTTTCGGCTGGGTCGGCGGCATATTGATTGCGGTGCTGCTGTTCGGCGCCATCTTCCCGGCATTTTCAACGCCGGCAGTCCCCAACGGCCAGTTCAACCGCGACGCCTACCGGCTCTATGGTATCGTCGCTTCGGTGGTGCTGTTCGTGGCCATTCTGGTTTGCGCGCTTGGCACGCACCGCCGCATTCCCATTCTCAAGTCACCCCCGCCGGCCCGCCAGCGCACGCTGCGGGTCATCTTCTCCGAAATCTTCGAAACGCTGTCGAACCGCTCGTTTTTTGCGCTGTTTGCGACCTCGGCATTCGGTCTGATTGCCGGCGGCGTGTCGGCATCGCTGTCAAACTACATCAGCATCTATTTCTGGGGCTTCAGTTCGCAGCAGATTGCGCTGCTGACATTCAGCCTGCTTCTGTCGGCCGTCGTTGGCGGGATTCTCGCGCCCGTTGCAACGCGCCGCATGGGCAAGCGCCGGGGCGCGCTGATCATCGGGCTGCTCGCGGTGCTTGGCGCGCCGTTGCCGATCTTCCTCCGCCTGATCGGGCTATTGCCGCCGGGCAATGTCGGCTGGGTCTATTGGTTCGTGCTGACGGCATCGGTGATCGACGTCGGGCTGATCATCGCCTTCCAGATCCTCGCCGCATCGATGATGGCCGACCTTGTCGAACAATCCGAACTCCAGACCGGGCGCCGTTCCGAAGGGCTGTTCGTGTCGTCGACAACCCTGCTCGGCAAGCTGGTCTCCGGGCTCGGCGTCACCATCGCCTCGTTCGTGCTGACCATTGCGGGCCTTAAAGCCGGCGCCGACCCGACACAGGTGTCGCCGGAAGCCATCTGGCGGCTCGGCGCGCTTTATGTGCCCGCCGTGCTGTCGTTCTGGCTCGCGATGATCTTCGCGCTGAGCTTCTACAAGCTGACGCGCAGCGACCATGAAGCCAACCTCGCGGCGCTCGCGGCGCGGCGGTTGCTGGATTGAGTTAGAGCCTCCGGCGGGCAGGCCTGAGGCCTGCACCCGATTGTCTGGGTGCAGGGGCAAGCCCCTGCCCGCCGGCGGCCCTTAAACCGTCACCTCGCGCCACTGCCCCGGCGCCAGCCCGTCGACGCACCACTCCCCCACCTGCCAGCGCACCAGCCGCAACGTCGGCAGCCCGGCGGCAGCGGTCATGCGGCGCACCTGGCGGTTGCGGCCTTCGCGGATGGTCAACCGCAGCCAGCCATCGGGGACGGTCTTGCGGAACCGCACCGGTGGCGTGCGGGGCCATAGGTCGGGGGCGTCAATGGCCTCGGCCAGCGCCGGCAAGGTCATGCCGTCATTCAACGCTACCCCGCGCCGCAACGGTTCGAGCGCGGTGTCGGTGACTTCGCCCTCGACCTGCACGAGATAGGTCTTCGCCAACTTGAAACGCGGGTCGGCGATACGCGCCTGCAACCGGCCGTCGTCGGTCAGCAACATCAGACCCTCGCTGTCGCGGTCGAGCCGGCCTGCCGGATACACACCGGGCACGTCGATAAAGTCCGACAACTTCGCGCGCGGCGTCGGGCTGCGCGCGTCGGTGAACTGCGACAGCACGTCATACGGCTTGTTGAACAGGATCAGCCGCGCCATCGCCCCGTGTCCCTCACCTCGGTCGCGCCGGTTTAGAATGTCGCCGCTGGCAGGTCACGCGATTCGGCTTGCCGCGTTCCCACCGCGATGCTTTGAACGCGGACATGCTGCACCGCTTCGGCCCGTCAATCTGGATCAGCGATGGCCCCGAGGCGGTCGTCGCGGGGTTCCGTTACCCGACGCGCATGGCGGTGATCCGGCTGTCGGACGGCACGCTGTTTATCTGGTCACCGGTGGCGCTGTCGGTCCCGTTGCGCGCTGCCGTCGATGCGCTGGGGCCGGTCGCGCATGTCGTAGCGCCCAACTCCCTCCATCATCTGCATCTCGGCGACTGGCAGGCCGCCTACCCCACCGCGCGGCTATACGCAGCGCCGGGACTCAGTAGAAAGCGCAAGGACATCGCGTTCGCTGCCGAAATCGGTGACACACCGCCGCCCGGCTGGGCCGGTGACATCGACCAGGTCGCGGTGCGCGGCAACCTGATCACCACCGAAGTCGTGTTCTTCCACCGGGCCAGCGCTACGGTCCTGTTCACCGACCTGCTCCAGCAGTTTCCGCACGGTTGGTTTGGCGGCTGGCGCGCGCTGGTGGCGCGGCTCGACGGCATGGTCGGCGACGAACCGCGCGTGCCCAACAAATTCCGCCGCGCTTTCGTCAATCGTGCGGCGGCGCGCGTGGCTGTCCGCCGTATCGTCGCATGGCCTGCCGAGCGACTGCTCGCCGCACATGCCCCGCCCGTCGGGTCGGGCGCGCAGGCGTTGATCGCCCGCGCTTTCGCGTGGCTGCGGCCCTAGGCGCCGGTAGCGCGCTTGAACGTTGCGTAGCGCGGGTTGTCGACGGCGACTTGCGCCACCGCCGCCGCGTACAACGCATCGACCAGCCCCGGCGTCTGGGCATTGGCGCGACCGTCGCGCAGCCGCTCGCACAGTTCGTGGCGCAGCTCGGCCGTCGGCCCGTCGTGCCCCGTCAGCGCCGTCAGCGCGGCGCGTTCGGCAGGTTCGGGTGATGCCGCCAGTTCGCGCGTCACGATCGCCAGCGCATTGCCCGCGACCTTGGCGTGGAACGCCAGACGCCCCGACAGCTCGGTTTCGGCTTCGGCAAGGAACAGTCGTACGGCGTCAACCAGCTGGCTGACCGAAGGCGTGCCGCTCATCAGATGCTCCCGTGCTTGAATAGATACAGCAGGTCGAGTTCGTTTTCGGAAATGCGGCGACCAATGGTGGCGCGCTCGACCGACGGCACGCGGCCCGACAGATGGTCGCTGACCAGCATCACGCACGACATGCCCCAGCGCAGCGTGCCCCAGACTTCCCATATGTGCACCGCGTCGCGGTCCACCTTGGCACCACCGGCGGCCTCATATGCCGCATACAGCGCCTCGCGCTCGCCGAAGCCGCCGACGGGCTTCTGCCAGTTGCCGAAGCGCCAGGCGTTGCCGCACAGCCAGCCCATATCCTCGAGCGGGTCGCCGAAATGGCCGAGTTCCCAGTCGAGAATCGCGCGCAGGCCGTCGGTGCCCACAATGAAATTGCCGCTGCGGAAGTCGCCATGCACCAGCGCCGTCGGCTCGGTATCGGGCAGCCGTTCCTTGAGCCAGGCGAACGCCAGATCATACGCCGGCAGCTCGATGCCGAAGTTGCGATAAGCGGCAAAGCTCTTCGCCAGCAGCGCCTGCGGCGAGCCGCCGGTCAGCGGCAGCCCGTCGAACGCCGAGCGCGGCAGTGCGTGCAACCGCGCCAGCGCGGTCGCGCACTGCGCCGTCATCGCTTCGCGCGCGGCGGCATATTCGGGCAGCCGCAGGTAGCGCGGCGCCAGACTCTCGCCGTCGATGCGCGTCATCACGAAGCCGTCGCCCAAGCCATCCTCGGCCTCCAGAATCGCCACGGTTTCGGCGACCGGAAGCCCGGCCTTGCGCGCCACTTCCTGCAACCGCGCCTGTGTGCGCTTGGCCATTGCGCCCGGCGCCGGTTCACCCGCGGCGCTGCACTGCATGATCAACGGCCAGTCGGCGCCGTCCTTGCTGGCCTTCACTGCAAACGTCGCCGATGACGCACCGCCCGACAGCGCATCGATGCGCGTCACCTGCACATCGGTGCCCGTGGTCCGCGCCAGCACCGCCGCCAGCGCATCGGGTTTGATATCAAGCGCCATGCTGGTTTCGTCCCTGGCCGTTCGCGGTCATCGATCAACTCCCCGGCGCCGATCCGGCGCGCTACTTCTCACGCCTTTGCGGCGCATTGCGGCGTCACCATTAGCCGCTGTTATCTGCAAGGGAAGCCCCCGTGTGCGGCAATTGCGCGAAACTGGCGCGTCGCGTAGCGTGATCGGCCACGGGGGATCACCATGCCAACTGCCAATGCCGGCGTCGCCAAGCGCCACATCCTTGTCGCCTTGTGCTTTGTCGCGGCGTTCACCTGCTACATCGACCGCGTCAACATTTCGGTAGCGATCATCCCGATGGCCGAACAGTTCGGCTGGTCGGCGACCACCAAGGGGCTGGTGCTGAGCTCGTTCTTCATCGGCTATCTGCTGGCGATGCTGCCGAGCGGCTGGGCGGCGAACCGCTGGGGCGGCAAGACGCTGCTCGGGCTGGCGCTGCTCGGCTGGTCGCTGTTCACCTTCCTGACGCCGGTCGCGGCGCTGACGTCGTTCGCCGCACTGATCGCGACGCGCATCCTGATGGGCATGGGCGAGGCCGCGACCTTCCCGGCGATTTTCAACCTCTACGCACGCTGGCTGCCCAAGGCCGAGCGCACCCGCGGCGTCGTGCTGGCCTACGCCGGCATCCCGCTGGGCACGGTGTTCGCGCTGTCGACCACCGGCATCCTCGTCACCAAATTCGGCTGGGAAAGCGTCTTCCACGTCTTCGGCGGCGCCGGGCTGGTGTTCGCCGTGGTGTGGATGCTGTTCATCCACGGCAGTCCCGCCAAGCACCCGCGCATCTCCGCCGGCGAACGCGAGCTGCTCGCCGAGTGCATCAGCGACGAAGGCCCGCGCGTTGCTATCCCCTGGGCACAACTGCTGCGCCACAGGGCGGTGTGGGCGCTGATCATCAACCACTTTACCTCGAACTGGCTGCTCTATCTGGCGCTCGCCTGGCTGCCGTCCTACTTCCGCGACGCCCAAGGCATGAACGTCACCAATGCCGGGCTGTTCGCCGTCGGACCGTGGCTCGCCTATTTCGCCGCCGGCAACATCGCCGCCTGGTTCGCCGACCGCGCCATCAAGCGCGGCACCCCCATCACCCGCGTCCGCAAGGTCGCGCAGATCTCCTCGATGCTCGTCAGCGCCGGCTTCCTGCTGCTCGCCAGCCAGGCGACGACGCCAGCCACCGCGCTCGCCACGCTATGCCTCGCACTCGCCGCACTCGGCGTGTCAGGGTCAGGCTTCGGCGGCAACCACCTCGATATCGCCCCGCAGCACGCCGACATCCTGTTCGGCATGTCGAACATCGGCGGCACCATCCCTGGCATCATCGGCGTCTATGCCACCGGCCTGCTGCTCGACCTGACCGGCACCTACGCCGCGACCTTCGCATTGACCGCCGGCATCAACGTGTTCGGGGCGGTCGTGTGGTATTTCTGGTCGAGCGGCGAGCCTATTTTAGACGAGTAGGGCCTCCGGCGGGCAGGGGCTTGCCCCTGCACCCATATATTGGGTGGGTGCCGCCTAAACCGACGTGGGTCGGTGTGGCGCCGGCAGCATATGGGTGCAGGCCTCAGGCCTGCCCGCCGGAGGCCCTTTACTGTCACCCCCCGACATGACAGGTGCACACGATGCCCGAGCTTCCCGAAGTCGAAACCGTCGTGCGCGGCCTGCGTGGTGTGCTGGAGGGCCGGCGTTTCGCGCATGTGGCGGTCAACCGGCCTGATCTGCGGCGGCCGTTGCCGGTTGATCTGGGGCAGCGGCTGACGGGGGCGCGGGTGACCGGGCTGGGGCGGCGCGCCAAATACGGCCTGATCGATACCGACCGCGGCGACACGGTGATTTTCCATCTCGGCATGTCGGGGCGGATGCGGCTTGATGCGCCGGCGCCGGAGAAGCACGACCATATCGTGTTCACCACCGATGACGGGCACACTGTCGCGTTCAACGATGCGCGACGGTTCGGCTCGCTTGATCTGGTGCCGACCGCCGACCTTGGCAGCCACCCGCTGCTCGCCGACATCGGCCCCGAGCCGCTGGGGGACGGGCTGACGGCGGCGCATCTGCGCGCGGCGTTCAAGGACCGTGTGGCACCGGTCAAGGCGCTGCTGCTCGACCAGACTGTCGTCGCGGGGCTCGGCAACATCTATGTCTGCGAGGCGCTTCACCTGACTGGGCTGCATCCGGCGCGCGCCGGCGGTGACATTCCGGCGGCGAAGTTCGGCCCGCTGGTCGACGCGATTCGCAGCGTGCTCAATGCTGCGATTGCCGCGGGCGGGTCGAGTTTGCGCGATTTCGTCCAGCTCGACGGCGAGCTTGGCTATTTCCAGAACGACTGGCGCGTCTATGGGCGCGAGGGCGCGGCGTGCCCGGTATGTGCGAAGCCGGTGGTGCGCATCGTCCAGAGCGGCCGCTCGAGCTTCTTCTGCCCGAGCTGCCAGAAACCGCCGCGTGCCTGAATTTGCCGTCGTGCCGCTTGTCTGTCTTGACCTGCGGCGCGGTCGTCTATAGGGAACGCGCTCTTCGCGGTGCCGGGCCTGCCTGACGCCGCACGCTGGTTTGCACCAGTGAACGAACCGAATTCTGAGGACAGACATGGCGAATACACCGCAAGCTGAAAAGCGCATCCGTCGCAACGACCGTCGCGCCGCGATCAACAAGGCGCGCGTCAGCCGCATCCGCACCTACGTCAAGAAGGTCGAATCGGCCATCGAAGCCGGCGTCCAGGCCGATGCCGCAGCAGCGCTGCAGGCGGCCCAGCCGGAGATGATGCGCGGCGTGTCGAAGGGTGTGCTCCACAAGAACACCGTGGCGCGCAAGATCGCCCGCCTCGCAAAGCGCGTGAAGGCGCTCGCCTGAAAATTTGAACGCTCCGGCGACGGCCTCAACGGGTCCCGCCAGACGCTGGAATGACATGAGGGTCGCCCGATTCGGGCGGCCCTTTTTGCATTGCCGGCAAGCACTTGCACGGCGTTGCAGGCGATTCGGTTGACATCGAAACGTCACAAATCGTTCCAATGATTTCAATAACTTATGACGCGCCCACGGAAAATCCAACGAAATCGTGTCAATCGAAATATTTCAGTTTTGTGTAATTTCTTGCCCTTGCTTGGGCGGCGCGGCGGTGGTTAGTAGCGGCTTCGGCCACACGTTCGGCCGGGTTGAAAATCGAACAGCAAATGCCGGCTCAAACCGGCCCACGGATGTACTGCACCCTGCAGCGCCGCCGCTGGAACTGTGCGCTTTGCCCGGGTGAATTTTGGGCCGGGACGACGTGACGGGAAACGCATCGCACCTAGCCGATCGAACGGGGGGCGTCAGGCGCAAGGTGTTCATCCGGCACGATTAAACGGGGAGGCGGCACTGGTTTTGACCTGGGCAGGCATCACCTCCGGATCATCGATCCGGCGGGCGCGGTTCATGTTGACGTTCAGTGCGAGTGGATTTCGGGGAGTTTGATCAACCAACATGGCAACACAGGCTTCCCCGACCGCCGCTCCAGCTTCAACGATTCCGGCTGCGCTGGCGCGCGCATCGACCCTGTTTTCAGTCGAATCGGGTACCGAATCGCTTATCCCGGCGGCTGTCGATTCGCGCGACGATTCGGTCGCGGCCGAGTCGCGCCTGCCCGCCGATGTCGGCGCCATGTGGGAGGCGATTCGCGCCACGCTGCGTGCCGAATGCGGCGCGCGCACCTTCGACAACTGGCTGCGCCCGATCGAATTCATCGCCGTCCAGGGTGACACCGTGCGGCTGGCGCTGCCGACGCACTTCCTCGCCGACTGGATTTCGAGCCACTATCTCGAACGCCTGCGCGTGCTGTGGGCAACGCATTGCCCGCAGGTCGGCCATGTCGTGCTCAGCGTCCAGCCCGCGATGCGCATGGCCGCGCCGCAAGCTGCACCCGCGGCAGCACCGGCCGCAGCCAGCGCGGTCACGCCGCCCGAAAGCTGCATCGGCCTGCCGCTCGAACCGCGCTACAGCTTCGACAGCTTCGTCGTCGGCAAATCGAACGAGCTCGCCTACAACGCCGCGCGCACGCTCGCCGAAGGCGGCCCCGTCAGCTTCAACCCGCTGTTCCTGCACGGCACCACCGGGCTCGGCAAAACCCATCTGATGCACGCCATCGGCGGCGAGCTGCGCGCCCGCAATCCGAACGCCAAGGTCGCGTACCTGTCGGCCGAAAAGTTCATGGTCGAATTCCTCGCCGCACTGCGCGCCAAGGACACCATCAGCTTCAAGCAGCGGCTGCGCTCGGTCGACCTGCTGATGATCGACGATGTCCAGTTCATCGCCGGCAAGGAATCGACGCAGGAAGAATTCTTCCACACGATGAACGAGATCATCAGCGCCGGTAAACGCCTCGTCATCACCGCTGACCGCTCCCCGCAGAACCTCGAAGGCATCCAGGACCGCATCCTCAGCCGCATGGCCTGGGGGCTGGTGGCGGACATCAACGCCGCCGACTATGAACTGCGGCTCAACATCCTGCACACCAAGGTTGCCGCAATGGCGGAGTCGATTGGCGCCACCGTGCCCGCCGATGTCATCGAATTCCTCGCACGCAAGATCACCTCGAACGTCCGCGAACTCGAAGGCGCCTTGAACCGCGTCGTCGCCTATGCGCGCCTCGTCGGCAAACCCGTCACGCTCGATTTCACCCGCGAAACGCTCGCCGACCTGCTGCGCGCGCACGAAAAGAAAGTCACCATCGACGAGATCCAGCGCAAGGTCGCCGAATATTACGCAATCAAGCTCAGCGACCTGCTGTCCGCCCGCCGCGCCCGCGAAGTCGCCCGCCCGCGCCAGGTCGCGATGTACCTCGCCAAGAAACTCACCCCGCGCTCGCTCCCCGAAATCGGCCGGCGCTTCGGTGGCCGCGACCACACCACCGTCATGCACGCGGTCAAGCGCATCGACGAACTCCGCGCCGGGGATCGCGAACTCGACGGTGACGTCGCGGCGTTGACGCGGTTGCTCGATAGCTAAGAGCCTCCGGCGGGCAGGCCTGAGGCCTGCACCCGATTGAAGCGCGCCAAACAATGGGTGCAGGGGTCACCCCTGCCCGCCGGAGGCTCTATTCTCCCCTTCCCCCTTGCTCTACACCCGCCCGCATGAACCGCCTGATCGACCGAATGCCCGCCGGCGCGCGCGGCCCTGCCTGGATGATCTTGTCGTGTTTTGCGTTTGCGACGATGTGGGGGCTGATCCGGCTGGCGAGCCGTGATCTCAGCCCGTTCGTACTGGTGTTTTACCGCAATGCGTTCGGGTTGCTGGCGCTGACGCCGATGCTGCTGCGCAATCCGGGGTTGATGGTGACGTCGCGGCTGCCGGTGCATGTGCGGCGCGCGACATCGGGGATCATCGCCACCTATTGCACCTTTTACGCGGTATCGAACGCGCCGATGGCGGTGGCGTTGGCGATCAACTACTCCGCGCCGCTGTTTGCGACGGTGGGCGCGGTGCTGTTCCTGGGCGAGAAGATCCACGGCCGGCGCATCGGAGCGGTGCTGGTCGGTTTCGCCGGGGTGCTGGTCGTGTTGCGGCCGGGGTCGATGCCGATGACGCCGGGTATTGCGGCGGCGATGATTTCGGCGGTGACGACGGCGTTCTCGCTGGTGGCGATCAAGCAGCTCGTCGGCAGCGACGACTCACGCAGCGTCACGGTGTGGAGCTTCGTGCTGATGCTGCCGGTGTCGGCGGCGGTAGCGCTGTTCTGGTGGAAATGGCCGGCGCCTGAAACCTGGCCACTGCTTGTCGCCATCGGCATCTGCGCCGCGGTCGGGCAGCTGTCGATGTCGCGCGCCTTCCAGCTTTCCGAGGCCACCGCGGTGATGCCGTATGATTTCGTGCGCTTCGGACTGGTGACGCTGATCGGCATTACTATGTTCGACGAACGGCTCGATGCCTTCACGCTGATCGGCGGCGCGCTGGTCATCGGCTCGACGATCTACCTCGCCTATCGCGAAGCGGTGGTGGCGCGGTCGCTGCGGCCCGCCAGCCAGGTTGCGGACAGAGCCTTATAGAGCCTCCGGCGGGCAGGGGTGACCCCTGCACCCGATTGTTGGGTGCAGGGGTCACCCCTGCCCGCCGGAGGCTCTTTGACTCTCTAGTTGCCGTAAACGTCAACTCTCCATAATGTCCGCCCGCGAATCACTAGAAAAGGGAATGGATCACATGAAACTCAGCGGATGTTCGGCAGTTGTCACCGGCGGTGCCTCGGGCCTGGGCGAAGCCACGGCGCGCGCGCTGGCGGCCGAAGGCGTCAAGGTCGCGATCTTCGACATGAACGCCGACAAGGGCGAGAAGGTCGCAGCCGAAATCGGCGGCGTGTTCTGCAACGTCAACGTCACCTCGGAAGAGTCGGTTGATGCCGGCTTCGCCAAGGCACGTGCTGCGATTGGCCAGGAACGCATCCTGATCAACTGCGCCGGCACCGGCAACGCGGTGAAGACCGCCAGCCGCAACAAGGCCGATAACACGATCAAGCATTTCCCGCTCGATGCCTTCAACCTGATCATCCAGATCAACCTGGTGGGCACCTTCCGCTGCATCGCCAAGTCGGCGGCCGGCATGCTGACGCTCGACCCGATGGAAGACGGCGAACGCGGCGCGATCGTCAACACCGCTTCGGTCGCCGCCGAAGACGGCCAGATCGGCCAGGCAGCGTATTCGGCATCGAAGGGCGGCGTCGTCGGCATGACCTTGCCGATCGCGCGCGATCTTTCGGGCGACGGTATCCGCGTCAACACCATCCTGCCCGGCATCTTCAACACGCCGCTGCTGCAGGCCGCCCCGCAGAACGTCAAGGATGCGCTCGGCGCGTCGGTGCCGTTCCCCAAGCGTCTCGGTGCGCCGCAGGAATATGCGTCGCTGGCGCTGGAAATGTGCCGGAACTCGTATTTCAACGGTGAAGATGTGCGTCTCGACGGTTCGATTCGTATGGCTCCGCGCTGACGCGCGGCCAGTAGATAACGCGAAAATTGCCCTTGCGATTTTCGCGTTAGCTGCGGACTCGCGCGAAGCCGGACGGCGGGGCGGCGGGAAGACCCGCCGAACCCGTCCGACGGCGTGGCTTTGCCACGACGCTCTTACTTTCTAAACAGAAGCACCCCTCACCCCGCCGCGCGAAGACGCGCGTGTCGCCCTCTCCCCCAAGGGGAGAGGGGATTACGCATCAATCGCCGTCGCCAGCGCCACATCCCGCGCGCTCAGCCCCCCGGCATCATGCGTCGTCAACCGCACATCCACCCGGTTATAGACATTGAACCACTCCGGATGATGGTCGGCCTTCTCCGCCAGCAGCGCCACCCGTGTCATGAACGCGAACGCATGCATAAAATCGGCGAACTTGTAGCTGCGCTCGATCCCCTCACTGACGCGGTTCCAGCCGGGCAGCGCCACCAGCGCCAGCTCAATTTCAGCATCGGTCAAACGAGGTATTGCCATTGCGCAGTCTCCGGTCGCGGCATTAGAAGCGCCGCATGATAGCGCAACTTCGTCCCCCGAGCCTCGACCAAATCGACGCGCTCGCACAAGCCGTGGTCGAACGCCTGCCGCCACTCTTCCGCGACCACCTGCGCAGCGTGCTGCTGCGCGTCGAGGACTTCCCCGATGACGAAGTCATGCGCGTCATGGAGCTCGAATCGCCATTCGACATTCTCGGCCTCTACTCAGGTCGGCATGTCGGGATGAAGGGCGATGAACCGACCGGCGCACTACCCGACACCATCTACCTCTACCGCCGCCCGATCCTCGACGCCTGGGCCGAATCGACCGACAGCCTCGAGGACTGGGTGACGCACGTGCTGATCCACGAAGTCGGCCACCACTTCGGGCTGAGCGATGACGACATCGAGGCGATCGAAGCCGCGCCGGAATAATCGGGTGCAGGGGTCACCCCTGCCCGCCGGAGGCCCTTAAAACCTCGTCAACCCAAGCCGGCACCAACACCCCCGCCGGCCCATGCCGCACCTCGTGAAACCGCGAGGCGCCGAGCGACGGTTCAAGGTTGATTTCCAGACAATGCGCCCCCGTCCGCCGCGCCAGTTCGACGAAGCCCGCCGCGGGATAGACGTTTCCCGACGTGCCGATCGACACAAAGGTGTCGCAGGCGACAAGCGCGGCTTCAATGGTGTCCATGTGGTACGGCATCTCGCCGAACCAGACGATGTCGGGGCGGAGCTGGCCCGCCGTGCCGCAGCCGGGGCATGGCGGATTGTCGCCGAGGTCGCCGTCCCAGCGGGCGGTGTCGCCGCATGCCAGGCACAGCGCGCTGAGCAACTGGCCGTGCATGTGGATGACCTCGGCCGCACCGCCGCGTTCGTGGAGGTCGTCGACGTTCTGCGTGACGATCATCACCGCACCGGGCAGTGCTGCCTGCAGTTTCGCCAGCGCGACATGCGCGGGGTTGGGGTGAACGCCTGCGAGCGCGGCGCGGCGCAAGTCATAGAAGCGCTGCACATCGGCCGGCGCCCGCGCGAACGCCTCGGGCGTGGCGACGTCCTCGACGCGGCGGCCTTCCCACAGCCCGTCGGGGCCGCGGAAGGTGGGCACGCCCGATTCGGCCGAGATTCCGGCGCCGGTGAGGATGACGATTGACCGCGGAGTGTGCATAATGGCCGCTATAGCGCCGATTGGCGGGAGGGAAAACGCGGGTGACGGTGAAGGTCGGGATTTTGGGTGCGGGCGGCCGCATGGGCGCGGCGTTGATCGCGGCGGTCGGCGCGACGCCCGAACTGCAGCTCGCGGGCCTTGCCGAACGTGCCGGACACCCGGCGGTCGGCACCAAGGTTGTCGACAAGCTCACTGTCTGCGCCAACGCGACGGCGATCGCGCATAGCTGCGACGTACTGATCGATTTCACCACCCCCGAAGCGCTGGCGGGCAATCTGGAAGCCGCGTGCGCGGGAAAGTGCGCGATTCTGGTCGGCACAACCGGGCTCGATGCCAGCCACCACGCCGCCATCGACCGCGCGGCGCAAAGCATTGCGGTGCTGCAGGCGGCGAACACCAGTCTGGGGGTGACGGTGATGGCCGCGCTGGTCGAACGCGCCGCGTCGCTGCTCGGCACCGACTGGGATATTGAAATCGCCGAACTCCACCACCGCCACAAGCGCGACGCGCCGTCGGGCACGGCGCTGGCGCTGGGGGTGGCGGCAGCATCGGGGCGCGGCGTCGCGCTGGCGAGCGTCGCCAAGCGTGGCCGTGACGGCATCGGCCCGGCACGCGTGGCCGGCGAAATCGGCTTTGCCTCGCTGCGTGGCGGCTCAGCGGCGGGCGACCACAGCGTGCTGTTCGCCGGTGAAGGCGAGCGGCTGATCATCAGCCACCACGCCGAAGGCCGCGAGCTGTTTGCCAGCGGTGCGGTACGCGCGGCGGCATGGCTCGGCGGCAAGCCCGCCGGGCGTTACACGATGGCGCAGGTGCTGGGGCTTTAGCCCGGCGCGCTTCAGCTCGGTTCGGTGCCTTCGACCACCAGCTTAAGATAGGTCAGCGCATCGTCGAGCTGGGTTTCGAGCGCGTCGGTATCAACACCCAATGGATGCCGCAGCCGCGTCCACAGGTCATGGTGGCCGGTATGTTTGACCGTCACGCGGGTGCCGTCATCGACCTTTGCCAGCCGGAACTCCATCGTCGCCTGTGTCACCAGCGGCCGGCGCTGGTCGACGGCAATGGTCAGCAAATCGGGCTGCTCGGCGATGATCGTCATGCGGCCCGCGCCTGCGACGCCGCCGGTCGACCAGTCATAGGTGGCGCCCGGCCCGCTGGCGCTGCCGCTGAACTGCGCGACAAGGCCGGGGTTCTGGCGCTCGGGCGGCCACCAGCCGGCCCAGCCGTGGAAATTGTCGAGATACGGCATGATATCCTTCGGCGCGGCTTCGATGACACGCGCGCTTTCGACCTGGAAATCACCCGATGACAGTGCCGCGCGGCCAAACAGCACCGCCAGCGCCAGTGCCACGACAACTGTGAGAATTCTGAACATGAGCCTCCCTGACCGAACCTGCCGCGCGCCGCAACGCCAACCTGCCGGTACAGCAGATTAACGGCAATCGCGGCAAATTGCGACTCTGTCGCACTGGCATGGACCAGCATTGCGCTTTGATATTAGACCCGCGCCGCATTCGCGCTATAAGCTGATGGAAGGTCCGTGATTACCTGGGGAAATAGCCGATGAATGCTGAGCGGCCGGGCTATGGAGCGCTGGGATCGCGTGACATTGCTCAACTGCTGGCGGTCGCCGATCACGGCAGCATCCGCCGCGCTGCCGACGCGCTCGGCATGACGCAGCCGGGGCTGAGCAAGAACATCCGGTTGATCGAGGACCGGCTCGGCATGGTGGTGTTCGAGCGTTCGACCACCGGCGCGGTGGCAACCGAAATCGGCACGCTGCTGCTGCGCCGCGGGCGCCAGATCCTGCTCGACCTGGAGGCCATCCACCGCGACCTGCGCGACGAGTTGCTGTCCGAAACCGGCCGCGTCCGCATCGGCGCCGGGCCGGTCGCGGCACCGATTATTGCGTCGCAGGTCATTGCCCGCTGCGCCCGCGACCATCCCGGCATCGCCATCGAGATGGACGTCGGCACGCCGTCCGAACAGTTCCCGCGGCTGGTGCGCGGCGACATCGACATGTTCATCGGCAATTGCGATGCCATCAGCTTGCCGGCCAACATCCAGGCGCGGGTCATCGACGAGGTGGAGCCGGTGTTTTTCGTGCGCAAGGGGCATCCGCTGGCGCTGCAGCCGCGCGTCGAGCTGCGCGACCTGCGGCCATGGAAAATCGCGCATGTCCGCCTCACCGCGCCGTTCGCGGCCTGGTATGGCAGTGCGGCCGGCGTCGGCGAACTCCACACCGGGTTCCAGTGCGACGATTTCGAGATGCTCGCCGAAGCCGTCGAGACGTCGGACATGGTCTCCTACGCGTCGCCGCAGATTCTGGCGCGGCTGCAGAAGCGCTATGCGATTGCCACGCTCGATATCCCGGGCATCGATTTTCGCCACCACATCCATTGCGCGCAGCCCGCCGGGCGGGCGCTGTCACGCCCGGGACAAAAGGTCGCGCAGTTGATCGAAGCCGCGTTCGCCGCCGCGGCGGCGCGGTAACTTCAGGTTATCGCGGTCAAACCGTTTCGGGACTAGGCGCGTCTGCACACGCGTGTAACTTGCATTAAGCATTGGCTTGATATCAAATTGCCGGCCCTTGGCGCGAAGACGCCGGAGTCGGTGTGTGTAATTACTGCACAGACCTGAAATTCGTGATGAACTGCAACAATAATCGAGGAGGAAACGATGCCAGGCGGAAAACCCAATATCCTGATCATGTGGGGTGACGATATCGGTCAGTCGAACCTGTCGATCTTCACCAAGGGCATGATGGGGTATCGCACCCCCAATATCGATTCGATTGGCGAACAGGGCATGCTGTTCACCGACTATTATGCCGAACAGAGCTGCACCGCTGGCCGCGCCAGCTTCATCACCGGCCAGAACGGCATGCGCACCGGCCTGACCAAGGTCGGCTTGCCCGGTGCCGAAGCCGGCATGAGCGACAAGGACCCGACGATTGCCCGCGTCATGAAGGGCCAAGGCTACAACACCGCGCAGTTCGGCAAGAACCATCTTGGCGACCGCGACGAGCATCTGCCGACGATGCACGGCTTCGACGAGTTCTTCGGCAACCTCTACCACCTCAATGCCGAGGAAGAGCCCGAGTTGCGCGACTATCCGCCGGCCAAGGACTTCCCGAACTTCCTCGAAAAGTTCGGCCCGCGCGGCGTGCTGCACTGCCATGCCGACGGCAAGGGCGGCCAGACCATCAAGAACACCGGCCCGCTGACCAAGAAGCGCATGGAAACCATCGACGAGGAAGCGCTCGCGCTCGCCGTCGACTTCATCAAGCGCCAGAACGCTGCGGGCATCCCGTTCTTCGTGTGGTTCAACACGACGCACATGCACTTCCGTACGCATGCCAAGCCCGAAAGCCTCGGCCAGTCGGGTCGCTGGCAGTCGGAATATCACGACGTCATGATCGACCATGACAAGACCATCGGCGTGCTGCTCAACCTGCTCGAGGAACTGGGCATCGTCGACGATACGTTCGTCATGTACTCGACCGACAACGGCCCGCACTGCAACAGCTGGCCCGATGCCGGTACGACGCCGTTCCGCAGCGAAAAGAACACCAACTGGGAAGGCGCCTACCGCGTTCCCTGCCTGGTGCGCTGGCCGGGCCACATCAAGCCGGGTTCGGTGTCGAACGACATCGTCGCCCACCTTGACTGGTTCCCGACGCTGGC
Source organism: Glacieibacterium arshaanense (assembly GCF_004681125.1). GTDB lineage: Bacteria > Pseudomonadota > Alphaproteobacteria > Sphingomonadales > Sphingomonadaceae > Polymorphobacter_A > Polymorphobacter_A arshaanense. Next base: position 631,750 of record NZ_SIHO01000002.1, on the reverse strand, counting down.
TGCCATGGCCGGTGCGCCGAACATCAAGGAAGACCTGAAGAAGGGCACGACCATCGATGGCAAGCCCTACAAGGTCTACATCGACGGCATGAACCAGCTCGACCACATCACCGGCAAGAGCAAGAGCCCGCGCGAAGGCTTCCTCTACTGGACCGATGACGGCGAACTGTCGGGGCTGCGCGTCGACAACTGGAAGTTCGTGTTCATGGAACAGCGCATGCCGGGCACCTGCATGATCTGGGCCGAACCGCTGACGACCTTGCGTCTGCCCAAGATCTTCAACCTGCGCACCGATCCCTATGAGCATGCCGACATCACGTCGAACAGCTATTGGGACTGGATGTTCGACCACGTCTACCTGCTCGTGCCGGCGCAGATTCTGGTCGGCCAGGTGCTCGCCACCTTCGCCGAGTTCCCGCCGCGCCAAAAGGCCGCGTCGTTCAACCTGTCGGGCGTTCTCGAAAAGATGCACCAGGGCGCCACCGGCGGCGCCTGACGCATCAAGACGGGCGCCGCCAGTCCCGGCGGCGCCCGCACGGTTCATGGGGGACCGGTGTCGCTGGCCGGCACCGGCACATCATGAAGCTGCCCCCGGATATTGAGCCCATCCGGGGGCAGTACCCTGTCCGCAGCAGGGCTGTTTATCTGGCCTGCCGGCGATAAATTTGCAATCGTGCAGCGGGCCCGACGGGCGCGCTCGAACCGGGGAGTTGCCATGGATCCCGCCATGCTCGTCAAGCTGGTGCTGGTTGCCGGCATCGTGCTCATTGTCATTTCGATCGGCGTGCGGTCACGTCCCGAAGACACGCTGCAGCTGATCCGCAACCCGGGCCTCGGCGTGCGCGCCATGACCGCGATGTTCGTTGCGGTGCCGGCGTTCGTGCTGTTCATCACCTGGCTGATTCCGTTCGATGTACCGGTGCGCGCGGCGCTGCTGGCGCTGGCTGTATCACCGATGCCGCCGATCATCCCGCGCAAGGAAATGAACATCGGCGGCGACGCTAACTACGCCATCGGGCTGCAGGTGCTCGGCACGGTGTTTTCGATTGTCGCGGTGCCGTTCATGCTGATGGCGGTCGCGCTGGTGTTCGGCGTGTCGGGCGAATTCGATCCCTTCACCATGTCGAAGCTGCTGGTGGTGACCGTCGGCGCGCCGCTGGTCATCGGCATGGCCATTGGCCGCCTGCGCCCCGACTGGCGCGACGGGGTCGCGGTATGGGCGGGCAAGCTCGGCACCTGGGCGCTGCTCGCCGGCGCTGTCGTCGTTTTGTTCGGGACGTGGCAGACGATGCTCGCGCTGATCGGCGGCGGCGTGCTGGTTACCATCGTCGCGATCATCGGCTTTGCGCTGGCCGTCGGCCACTGGCTCGGCGGCCCGGATGAAGGCAACCGCGGCGCGCTCGCCGTTGCCTGCGCGGCGCGCCACCCCGGCGTCGCTATCGCGCTTTCGACCACTGTGTTCCCCGAACGCCAGGTCGAAATCACCGGCGCGGTGCTGCTGTTCCTGCTGGTAAATCTGGTGGTTACGGTGCCCTACATGAAATGGCGCCAGAAGGTCGTGGCGCACGGCTGAGCGCCGGGGTTCAGACCTCGGTGATACCGGACTTTTCGCCGCGCTCGCCACCCGACTTGCGCGTCGAATACTCCTCGATATCCTTCGCCAGGAACCAGTTGAGCCCGGTGCGGATCGCGGCAATCGCCCCCAGCTTGCCGACATCGTCCCAGCTCGGCGCAATCGCCGTGCGGATGATGTCGCTCGCCAGCGCGAATTCCAGCGCCAGCAGAATCCAGATGGCAAAGCGCAGCCAGATATCGCGGCGCCCCTCGTTCGACAGCCCGCCAGTGAAGATCAGCTGCACGGTCTTGAACAGCGCCTCGCCGGCGCCGATCGCGACGATCAGCACCACCGCCGCCTCGACCGCCAGCGCAATCGCCGCAGCAAATTCGCGAAAATAGACTTCAATCACCGATTTTCCCCGTCACCAGTGTCGAACCACTGTCGCATCATACACATAGCGGTCACCCTGTAACGCTATATCCTTGCGCTAGACCGCTATGCCGCAGCGTTGCATTGTCTGGCGCGCGCGCATGGTGCAAAACGACCGCGGAGGTAGCGCATGAGTTTCGAAGACCTGAGCCCCGGCGACAAGATGGCATCGATGCGCACGTCGATGGCGTTCCAGCGCACCCGCATGGCCGCCGAACGCACGATGATGGCGATCCTGCGCACGTCGCTGTCGATGATCGGCTTCGGCTTCACCATCTACACCTTCTTCACCAACTTCCTGAACCGCTCGGACGCGCGCGGGCTGCTCGCGGCGCAGGCCCCCAGCCGCTTCGGCATGGCACTCATCGCACTCGGCATCCTGCTGATGGCACTCGGGATCGCCAACCACTACCGCTACATGCAAACGCTGCGCGGCATGCGCGAGGACTTCAAACGCCGCGGCTTCCTGCAAGGCGGCGACGGCTTCCCGGTATCGCTGACGCTGATCGTGTCGTTCCTGATGGTGCTGCTCGGGCTGTGGGCGCTGCTCAGCATCGGCCTGCGCGCGGTCGCGAGCGGCGTGCTTTAGGGTCAAGCGAAAGAGCCTCCGGCGGGCAGGCCTGAGGCCTGCACCCATTAGTTTTAGGCGGCCCACAACTTCCGACGTCTGCTTCTGATGCACTGCCCCAACATTTGGGTGCAGGGGCAAGCCCCTGCCCGCCGGAGGCCCTTCAACCGTCAGGCCGGCGCCGCCATCCGCAGCACTGCGGCATAACCCGGCAGCGTTTCGAGCTTGGGCTTCAGCCCCTTGGCGTCGAGCAGCCGGTGCATCAGCGGCAGCCGATAACAGGGCACGTAGAGCATGATGTGATGTTCGGCGTGGTAGTTGACGTAATAGGGCGCGATGAACGCGCGGCCGAGCCAGTTGGCGTGCGTGGTGCGCGCGATGCGCCACGGGTCGGCGTCGTGGACCATCGCATGTTCGGCGATGTTGCGGATGCGCGTGACCAGCATGTGCCAGGTCAGCAGCGGCACGATCCACAGCAGCGGGTAGAGCCACCAATAGCCCAGCGCTGCCAGCCCTGCCGCCATCGCGATGTTGACGGCAAAGGCGCGTCCGAGCTTGGCGCCGAACAGCCGGACGCGGTCTCCCATCGCCATGTCGGGGGTGCCGAGCGCTGCCATGAATTGCGCGCGGCGCTGCTTGAAACCGGTCTGGCCGGTCAGGTCGCGGATAATCTTGCGCTTGATGCTGGCGCGCGTCGTCGGGAACGGCGCCGACAGCGACAGGTCGGGATCCTCGCGCATCTGCGTCAGCCGGTGGTGCTTCATGTGATAGCGCCGGTACGCCAGCGTCTCCGAAAACGTCGGATAGGCGCACAGCCACTGGCTCAGCCACAGGTTGAGCTTCTCGTTGGTCGCCAGCCCGCCATGCGCGCCCTCATGCACCAGAATCGCCAGCCCGAGCTGCCGCGTGCCGATGATCGCAATCGCCAGCAAAATCGTCAGCGGGTTGGGCAGCCACGCCACCAGCGCCATCGCCGCGGCAATCACCGCCCAGCAATGGACGATCATGAACACCCCCCACGCCGTCGAGCGTTCGGTCACCGCACGCATTTCGGCGCGGTCGAAATAGGTGTTCATGTTGATCCGGGCGGGGGTGTCGCGCATGGCCGTGATTCTGCGCCCTGGGTGCCGTTTACGTCAAGTGATTGCAGGGCATCTGGCGGGCAGGGGCTTGCCCCTGCACCCATCAGTTACCAGTGCTCCATCAACCGACGTCGGCTATGATTGCGCCCACCCGACATATGGGTGCAGGGGCAAGCCCCTGCCCGCCGGAGGCCCTAATAACTCCGCGGCATCCCCAACACATGTTCCGCCACATACGACAGGATCAGGTTCGTCGAGATCGGCGCCACCTGATACAGCCGCGTCTCGCGGAACTTGCGTTCGATGTCGTATTCGGCGGCGAAGCCGAAGCCGCCGTGCGTCTGGATGCAGGCTTCGCCGGCGGCCCAGCTGGCTTCGGCGGCGAGCATCTTTGCCATGTTGGCTTCGGCGCCGGCGTTTTCGCCGGCTTCATATTGGCGGATGGCGTCGTGGACCATCAGCTCGGCGGCGCGCATCTGGGCATAGGCGCGGGCGATGGGGAACTGGATGCCCTGGTTCTGGCCGATGGGGCGGCCGAAGACCTGGCGCTCCTTGGCATAGGCGCTGGCCTTGTCGATGAACCATTTGGCGTCGCCGATGCATTCGGCCGCAATCAATATGCGTTCGGCGTTCATGCCCGACAGGATGTAGCGGAACCCCTGCCCCTCGGTGCCGATGAGGTTGGCGGCGGGGACGCGCAGGTTGTCGAAGAACACCTCGGTCGTCGCGTGGTTCATCATCGTGTCGATCGGGCGGATGGTCAGCCCGTTGCCGACCGCGGCGCGCATATCCACCAGCAGCACCGACAGCCCGTCGGTGCGTTTGGCGACCTGGTCGCGTGGGCTGGTGCGCGCCAGCAGCAACATCAGGTCCGAATGTTCGGCGCGACTCGTCCAGATTTTCTGGCCGTTGACGACATAGTCATCGCCGTCGCGCACCGCCGTGGTTTTCAGCGCCAACGTGTCGGTACCGCTGGTCGGCTCGGTGACGCCGAAAGCCTGCAGCCGCAGCTCGCCGGTGGCGATGCGCGGCAGGTACTGCGCCTTTTGCGCGTCGGAGCCGTGGCGCAGCAGCGTCCCCATGATGTACATTTGCGCGTGGCAGGCGCCGCCGTTGCCGCCCTGGCGCTGGATTTCCTCGAGGATCGCCGCCGCCCCCGACAGCGGCAGCCCGGCGCCGCCATATTCCTCGGGGATCAGCGCCGCGAGATAGCCGGCCTCGGTCAGCGCCGCGACGAATTCGCCGGGATAGGCGCGGTCGCGGTCCTTGGCGCGCCAGTATTCGCCGGGGAACTGCTGGCACAGCTTGGCGACTTCCTCGCGGATCGCGGTATGGGATTCGGTCATCATGGCCTCGGTTGCCGACGTGCGTGCAACGCCAGCGGATTGGAATAATGTTGCAGCGCGCCATAAGCCACCACGCGCAAAGTTGCACAAGTGTATTGCACAAGGCGGCATTCGTCTGCCACAGACGCCCGGTTCCGAGTCTGTATCAAGTCAATTCTGAAAGGATACCCCCATGGCTGACGCTTATATCATCGACGCAGTCCGCACCCCCCGCGGCATCGGCAAGCCCGGCAAGGGCGCGCTGTCGCACCTGCACCCGCAGCACCTCGCCGCCACCGTGCTGAAGGCGCTCAAGGAGCGCAACCACCTCGACACCGCGACCGTCGATGACATCATCTGGTCGACGAGCACGCAAAAGGGCAAGCAGGGCGGCGACCTCGGTCGCATGGCCGCGCTCGATGCCGGCTATGACATCAAGGCCAGCGGCATGACGCTCGACCGCTTCTGCGGCGGCGGCATCACCAGCGTCAACCTCGCGACCGCTTCGGTCATGTCGGGCATGGAAGATTGCGTCATCGCCGGCGGCACCGAAATGATGTCGTACACCACCGCCATCGGCGCCGAAGAAATGGCTGCCGGCTTGAAGCCGCTCGGCATGGGGTCGGGCAACGCCCATCTGCAGAAGATCCACCCGCAGTCGCACCAGGGCGTTTGCGGCGACGCGATTGCCGCGATGGAAGGCATCACGCGCGAAGACCTCGATGCGCTGGGCCTCGAATCGCAGCGCCGCGCCGACATCGCCATCAAGGAAGGCCGCTTCGACAAGAGCCTGATCACCGTCTACAACGAAGACGGCTCGGTCGCGCTTGACCATGAAGAATTCCCGCGCCCGCAGACGACCGCCGAAGGCCTCGCCGGTCTGAAGGCCTCGTTCGATGTCGTCGCCGACATGTCGGTGCAGCCCGACGGCCAGACCTTCCGCCAGGCGATCAACGCCAAGTACCCCGATGTGAAGTTCCACAGCGTCCACCACGCCGGCAACAGCTCGGGCGTCGTCGATGGCGCCGCTGCCATCCTCATCACCTCGAAGGAATATGCCGACAAACACGGCCTCAAGCCGCGCGCCCGCATCGTGGCGACTGCCAACATGGGTGACTGCCCGACGCTGATGCTCAACGCACCGGTGCCGGCCGCCCGCAAGGTGCTCGCCAAGGCTGGGCTCACTGTCGATGATATCGACCTGTGGGAAGTCAACGAAGCCTTCGCCGTCGTCGCTGAAAAGTTCATCCGCGACCTCAAGCTCGACCGCAACAAGGTCAACGTCAACGGCGGTGCCTGCGCACTCGGTCACCCGATCGGCGCCACCGGTTCGATCCTGATCGGCACGGTGCTCGACGAACTCGAACGCCGTGGTCTCAAGCGCGGGCTGGTCACCATGTGCGCCGCCGGCGGCATGGCCCCCGCGATCATCATCGAGCGCGTCTAAGCCGATGCGTGCGCTGCTGGCGCTGCTGCTGATACTGGCAGCGCCGGCAGTCGCCGCGCCGACGTTGCTGCGCCCGGCGCAAGTCTGGGACGGTAACTCCATGCACCGCGACTGGGCGGTGCTGATCGACGGCGAGCGCATTGTCGCCGCCGGTCCGGCGCTCGCCGCGCCTGCGGGCGCCACCACCCTCGACTTGCCCGGCCAGACCTTGATGCCCGGCATGATCGAAGGCCATGCGCATCTGTTCCTGCACCCCTACAACGAAACCAGTTGGAACGATCAGGTTCTCCACGAACCGCTGGCGCTGCGTACCGTGCGCGCCACCAATGCCGCGCGCGTCACGTTGGAGGCCGGCTTCACCACCGTTCGCGACCTTGGCACCGAGGGTGCGGGTTATGCCGATGTCGGGCTGAAGGCCGCCATCGATCAAGGCCTGACCCCCGGCCCGCGCCTGCTCATCGCCACCCGCGCGCTGGTCGCCACCGGCAGCTATGGCCCCAAGGGCTTCGACCCCGGCGTCGATGTCCCGCAGGGTGCCGAAGAAGCCGACGGCGAAGCCTTGGTCACCGCCGCACGCAGCCAAATCGGCCGCGGTGCCGACGTCGTCAAACTCTATGCCGACTACCGCTGGCAGCCCGGCGAGCCGAGCCGTCCGACGTTTTCACAGGCCGAAATGGCCGCCGTTGTCGCTGCCGCGCATGATGCCGGCCGCAAGGTCGCCGCCCACGCCTACACCGCCGAAGCGATGCGCCGTGCGACGCTCGCCGGTGTCGACAGCATCGAGCATGGCGGCAACGGCACGCCGGAAGTCTTCAAGCTGATGGCGGCACACAATGTCACCTTCTGCCCGACGCTCGCGGCGTCCGACGCGGTGGCGCGCTACAAGGGCTGGAACGGCGCCGAACCCGCCCCCGACGCCGTCCGCGAAGCCCGCGCCGCACTCACCGCCGCGCGCGCCGCCGGTGTCACCATCTGCGTCGGCGGCGATGTCGGCGTTTACGCGCACGGAACCAACGCCCGCGAAGTCGAACTTCTGGTCGCGGCCGGGATGCCCACGCGCGACGCGCTGCACGCCGTCACCGCCGGCAACGCCGCCAGCTTCGGCGTTGGCGATAAGGTCGGCAGTATCGTGCCCGGCATGCTCGCCGATCTGGTCGCGGTCGAAGGCGACCCCACCACCGACATCACCGCGCTGCGACGCGTCCAGCTGGTCTACAAGGGCGGCATGCGCGTGCCGTTGCCGACGCGCTGAATCGCTCCGGCGTTACCGGCCCGGCTTGAACGTCGAACGCCCTGACCGGATCGCTTCAGGAATCACATCGAACAGTGCGCGGATGGCGGCGCCGTTGCCGCGCGCGATGTAGCCGATGCCGTCGCCGGCTTCGATGCGCGTGCCCGGATCGGGGCGGGTGATGACGCCGCCGCCCTTGCGTTCGATCTGCACGATGAAGAAGCTGCCGGCACCGCGGCGTTCGGCATCGGCGACGCGGGCACCGGTCAGTCCGCCGCCCTTGGGCACGGTGAGCATCTCGAATTCGAGGCCCATCGACTGCAGCAGCCGCTCGTTTTCGGCCATCGTGTCATTGCCGCGCACCAGCCCGCTGCTCGCCGCATACAGGATCATCTCGGCGATGCGTTCGGCGCCGATATGCGTCGGCAGCACGACGCGGTCGGCGCCGGCGTGGCGCAGTTTGCCCTCGGTCGTCGGCGCCTCGCCGCGCGCGATGATCTGGACGCGCGGGTTGAGGCTGCGCGCGCTCAGCGTGATGAAGACGTTCGCGGCGTCGTCGGGCAGCACCGTCGCCAGGACCTGCGCGCGGTTGATGCCTGCCGTCACCAGCGCCGCCTCGTCGGTAGCATCGGCAGCAATGCACAAATGCCCCGCTGCCTCGGCCTCGGCAATCTTGGCGGGGCTGCGCTCGATGACCACCAGGTCACGGCCGGCGGTCTTGAGCTCGTGCGCCAGCATCACCCCGATGCGGCCATAACCGGCGATGATGACATGCGCGTCGAGCGCCGCGATCGCGTTCTGCATGCGTCCTACTCCGAATAATGCGCGCAACTGCAGCGCGGTGAAAACCTGGATGAGCACGCTGGTGAGCAAGATCATGCCGGTGCAGCCGAACACCATCGTCGCCATCGTGACCGCGTGGAGATATTGCGTGTCGATCGGCCGGACCTCGCCGTAGCCGACGGTATAGATGGTCAGCACGACCATGTAGCTCGCGTCGGCAAGGCTCCAGCCGGCGTGCATATAGCCCAAGGTCGACGCGACCATGACGACCGCAACGAACCCCAGGATCACGACTAGGTTGCGGACGGGCGAACCGAGCGCATCCGCCGCATTGCTCGACATCGGGCGCATCACGGCTTTTTGCACTGCAGCATAAGCGCTGTCCAGTGCGGCGATGTATCGCTGGCGTTCGCGACCCGTAGCCAGCACGCCGCGAACCGGCTAGCACCGCGCGCATGACCTTGCCGACCGCCCGTTTCATGCTGTTCGCCGCCCTCACCGCCGCCGTGCCGGCGCACGCGTCGTCCGAACCCGATACCGCCCCTGACACCATCATCGTCACCGGCCGCGGCCTCGCCGCGCCCGCCGGTGCCGCCGCCTATGCCAGTGTCACCATCGGCCGCGAGCGGCTGGCCAATGACGCCAGCGCGCGGCTCGAGGACGTGCTGCGCGACGTCGCCGGCTTCCAGCAATTCCGCCGCACCGACAGTCGCTCGGCGAACCCGACCAGCCAGGGCGCGACGCTGCGGTCGATCGGCGGCAACGCCTCGTCGCGGGCGCTGGTGCTTTTGGACGGCGTGCCCGTCGCCGACCCGTTCGCCAGCTTCATCCCATGGAGCGCGCTGGCGCCTGCGGGCCTAAGCGCGGTGCGCGTCACCCGCGGCGGCGGCGCCGGGCCGTTCGGCGCCGGCGCCGTCGCCGGCACCATCGAACTGTTCAGCGCCGGGCCGGGCGAGCTGCCGGGCTTCGCCGCCAATTTCGCCTATGGCAGCTACGGTGCCACCGAACTCAGCGCGCAGGCCGCATCGAACCTCGGCGAAGGCTTCGCCAGCATCGCCGCCAACTGGGACCGCGGCGACGGCTATATCCTGATTCCCGCCAACCAGGCCGGCCCCGTCGATGTGCCGGCATGGTACGACAGCAAGAACATCGCGCTGCGCTTCATCGTGCCGGCGGGCGAGACCACCGAACTCCAGGTCGGCGCGCGCGGCTTCACCGACAACCGGCTGCGCGGCATCGAAGGCACCGAGTCGACCAGCAAGGGCGCCGACGCCAGCGTCCGGCTGATCGGCCGCGGGCGCTGGGGCTATGAAGTGCTCGGCTATGTCCAGGCGCGGCAGTTCAGCTCGGGCTTCGTCTCGGTCAACGCCAGCCGCACCATCGCGACGCCGTCGCTCGACCAGTTCAGCACGCCCGCCAACGGCTACGGTGCCAAGGTCGAATTGCGCCCGCCGGTGGGTGCGAACCAGACGCTGCAGATCGGCGCCGACTTCCGCATCAACAGCGGCACCGACAACGAGAAATTCCGCTACCAGCTCGGCCGCTTCACGCGGCTGCGCGACGCCGGCGGCCAGACGCGCTCGGCAGGCATCTATGTCGAAGACAGCTGGAACGCCACCGAACAGCTGCTGCTCACCGGCGGCGCGCGGCTCGACAGCTGGCGCATTTCAGACGGCCATCTGCTCGAACGCGACCTGCAGACCGGCACGCCGACGCTGACCGAAATCTACCCCGACCGTTCGGGCACGTTGCCCACCGCGCGTGCCGGGCTGGTGTGGACGCCGCTGCCGCCGCTCGACCTGCGCGGTGCCGCCTATATCGGCTTCCGGCTGCCGACGCCGAACGAACTCTACCGGCCCTTCCGCGTTGGCAATGACGCCACCGCCGCCAACGCCGCGCTCGACCCTGAAAAGCTGCGTGGCGCCGAAATCGGCGTCGACTGGGCACCGCTGCCCACCGCCAAGCTCAGCGTCACCGGCTATTGGAACAAGCTCGCGGGCGCGATCACCAACGTCACGCAGGGCTTCGGCCCCGGCGTCTTCCCGCAAGTCGGCTTCGTCGCGGCGGGCGGTGCCTACCGCGTCCGCGAAAACATCGATGCGATCACCGTCTGGGGGCTTGAGGCCAACGCCAACCTGACGCTCGGCGACTGGAGCGCGCAAGGCTCGCTGTCCTGGGCCGACCCAAAGGTCGAAGCCAGCGGCGTGGCAGCGGCGCTAAACGGCCTGCGCCCCGCCAACGCGCCGGTATGGATGGCCAGCGGCACGCTCGGTTGGAGCCATGCCGGCATCAACGCCAGCGCGACCTTGCGCTATGTCGGCGAGCAGTTCGACGACGACCTCAACCAGCGCCCGCTACCGCCCGCCACGACGTTCGACGCCGCCGTCACCGTGCCGCTGCGCTACGGCCTCGCCGCCACCGCCCGCGTCGAAAACCTGTTCGACGAACTCGTCGTGTCGGGCATCTCCAGCACAGGCACTATCGACCGCGCCACCCCGCAGACGTTCTGGATCGGGCTAAGCTGGACGCGCGACTAGCGCGGTGTGGCGCGCGCTGCCGCGAGCGCCGGCACCAGTCTGTCGCGCCAGACGCGGTAGCCGGCCTCGCTCGGGTGCAGGCCGTCGTTGAACAGCTTGGTTTGCTGCAGCCCCGCCGTATCAACGAACGCCGGATACAGGTCGAGCCAGACGACATAGGTGTTGAATGGCGGCGACTTCGCCAACGCCGCGAGCTTCGCGTTGATCGGCTGGACGAGGTCGCGGTTCTTGACCGGGTCATTCGTAGGCAGCAGCGATTGCAACAGGATGCGCGTGCCAGGCTTGCGCGCGTGCACCGCCTCGACCACCGTCTTGACGCCGGCGAAGATGCTGTCGACCGCGGGGTTTTCGGCATCGAAGCTGTTGTTGATGCCGAGCATCAGCACGACGAAATCGGGGTTGAGATCGGCGCGGTCAAGCTCACCCTTGCCACCCGCCGACGCCGGCAGCAGCCGGAACAGCACATGTTCGATGCGGTCGCCCGACACGCCGAGGTTGATCGCGGTGTTGGCCGGCACCGCGCCGCCGAAGCTTTCGTCCCAAACGGCGCGGCCGCAATACAGCCCCTTGAACCACGGGTTTTCGCCAAGGTGCCAGAAATCGGTGATCGAATCGCCCAGAAACACCAGCTTCACCGCTGACAGGTCCTTGGTGTCCGCCAGCATCGCGGTGATGTCGGCCTCGCGCTTCTGCCAGTAATCGACGCGCGCTGTCGGTACGGTGGAGGCGAACTCTGCCGCCGCTGCACTGCCGCCCACACCCAGCGCCAGCACCGCCGCCAACAGCCACTTTTGCAATCGCATCCTCAATCCCCCGCCCATATGATTTGTCAGCATAGCACTGGAGCCGCCCGCCTGAACCCACTAAGACGTGCGGCATTGATTTGCCGAGGATTCCCCCATGCTCGATACGACCGCCGAACGCACCCGCCTTGCTCTCCAGCGCCCCGACCTGCTGCGCGAAGCCGCGTGGGTGAACGGTGAGTGGGTGACCGCGACCGAAACCATCACCGTCACCAACCCCGCTAATGGCCGGCCGATCGGCACGATCCCGGCACTGGGTGCAGCGGAAACCGAAGCCGCCGTCGCTGCAGCCGCCGCCGCCTTCCCGGCCTGGGCCGCCATGACCGCCAAGGCGCGCGGCGACATCCTCAAGCGCTGGCACGCGCTGATGATGGCCAACGCCAGCGACCTCGCGCGCCTGATGACCGCCGAACAGGGCAAGCCGCTCGCCGAGGCCACCGGCGAAATCGGCTATGCCGCGTCGTTCCTCGAATGGTTCGCCGAAGAAGGCCGCCGCGCTTACGGCGAAATCATCCCCGGCCACTTCCCCGACCGCCGGCTGAGCGTGCTGCGCCAACCGGTCGGCGTCGTCGCTGCCGTCACGCCGTGGAACTTCCCCGCCGCGATGATCACCCGCAAGGTCGGCCCGGCGCTCGCTGCCGGCTGCACCGTGGTGCTGAAGCCCAGCGAGCTGACGCCGTTTTCGGCACTGGCACTCGCGGTGCTCGCCGCGGAGGCCGGCGTCCCGGCGGGCGTGTTCAACATCGTCACCGGTCATGCCCCGCCGATCGGCGAGGTGTTGACCACCGACCCGCGCGTCCGCAAATTCACCTTCACCGGCTCGACCGCGGTCGGCAAGATGCTGGCGGCCAAGTGCATGGGCACCGTCAAGAAAGTCTCGCTCGAACTCGGCGGCAACGCGCCGTTCATCGTCTTCGATGATGCCGACCTCGACGCCGCCGTCGAAGGCGCGCTGGTCTCCAAGTTCCGCAACACCGGCCAGACCTGCGTCTGCGCCAACCGCTTCTACGTCCAGGCCGGCATCCACGACGCCTTCGCCGCCAAGCTCGCCGCGCGCGCCGCCGCAATGAAGGCCGGCGACGGCCTCGACGGCCCGACCGAACAAGGCCCGCTGATCGACGGTCGCGCCGTCAAAAAGGCCGCCGCCCACGTCGCCGACGCCCTCGCCGGCGGCGCGACGCTGGTCACCGGCGGCAAGGCCACCACCGGCGACTTCTTCGAAGCAACCGTGCTCACCGGCGTCGCCGCCGACGCGCTGCTGACCCGCGAGGAAACTTTCGGGCCGGTCGCCGGCATCGTCAAATTCGACACCGAAGCGCAAGCCATCGATTACGCCAACCGCGGCCAGGCCGGGCTCGCCGCCTACCTCTATACCCGCGACGCCGACCGCATGACTCGCGTCTCCGAAGCGCTCGAATACGGCATGGTCGGCATCAACACCGGCCTGATCTCGACCGAAGTCGGCCCGTTCGGCGGCTGGCGCGAAAGCGGCCTCGGCCGCGAAGGCTCGCGCCACGGGCTGGAGGAATATCTGGAGATGAAGTTCCTCGTGCGGCAGGTGGCGAGCGCCTAGAGATTCAAAGAGCCTCCGGCGGGCAGGCCTCAGGCCTGCACCAATAGTTTGCGGGCGCCCCACATGCGCCGACGTAGGTTCCGGTGGCGCCGACCCAAACCTATGGTGCAGGCCTGAGGCCTGCCCGCCGGAGGCCCTTGGTCTTCAACCCCGTCAGCCGGTGCGCGCGGTCAATGCTCACCACATAATCCGCGCGGCGCGGTAGCGAGCGCCGCATCGCGCGTGACAGGCGTTCGTAGTGCGCCATGAAGTCGGCGACTTCCGCCATGCTCATGCCGCGGCCGGTGGCGGCGCGCAGTTCGGCTTCCTGTTGTTGGCGCCACGCCAGCGCGGTCGCATAGGCCGGCGTTTGCAGCCAGACCAGCGCGTCGGCCTTTGCGAACAGCGGTACATAGTCAGCCGCCAGTCGCGCGTTGACCCAGCGTCGCCAGATGCCGTGCGGGTCGGCTTGTGCTTCCAGCGCGTTGACCGGTCGCGCCAGTGCGGCAGCGCTTTGTGGCCGCGCGCCGATGCACCAGCCTTCAAACAGCAGCACATCGACCGGCGCGTCGACAATCCGCGGTTCCGCCGCGCGGTCATCGCGGCTCTTGTCGAATACCGGCAGCGCGACCGGCGCGTCGCCGTGCAGCAGTGCGTCGATCAGCTTGTGCCCCAGCGCCACGTCATGCGTGCCGGGCACGCCGCGCGTTGCCAGCAGCGGGTGGACCTGCTGCGCCAGCGCCGCGCGCGTCGCCTTGGGCAGATACAGGTCATCGAGCCCAAGCACCGCGACGCGCAACCCGACGCCGCCCTGCAACCGTGTCGCCAGCGCCGCCGCGAGCGTCGACTTGCCGCTCCCTTGCGGCCCGGCGATGCCGATCAGCTGTGCCCGCCCCGCACGGCGACGTGCCGCGAGTGCCGTCGCCAGCATCTCCACCACGTCGATTTCAGGCTGCGTTTCGGCCACCGCCATTGTCCCCATTTTGCCGCGCCGCACCCTATACAAGCCGCACGCCTTGGTCATAATGACCGTGCATCAAGTCCGGGGAAAGCCACCATGTCCGATACCGTCACGCCGTTCACGCTCGCTGTCCCGCAGGCGCAGCTCGATGACCTTGCGGCGCGGCTGGCGGCGACGCGCTGGCCCGAAAAGGAAACCGTGGCCGACTGGACGCAGGGCAGCCCGCTCGCCAAGGTCCAGGCGCTCGTCGAGCATTGGCGCACCCGCTACGACTGGCGCGCCTGCGAGGCGCGGCTTAACGCGCTCGGCCAGTTCAAGACCAACATCGACGGGCTCGACATCCACTTCCTCCATGTGCGCTCGAAGCATCCGGACGCGCTGCCGCTGATCGTCACGCACGGCTGGCCGGGGTCGGTGATCGAGTTCATGAAGGTCATCGGGCCGCTGACCGACCCGACCGCGCACGGCGGCAAGGCCGAAGACGCCTTCCATGTCGTCATGCCGTCGCTGCCGGGCTTCGGCTTTTCGGGCAAGCCGACGCAGACCGGCTGGGGCGTGCCGCATATTGCGATGAGCTGGATCAAGCTGATGGAGCGGCTCGGCTACACACGCTGGGTGGCGCAGGGTGGCGACTGGGGCGCCGCCGTCACCACCGCAATCGGCGTCATCAAGCCGCCGGCGTGCGCGGCCATCCACGTCAACATGCCGCTGATTTTCCCCGGACCCGAAGACATGGCCGACCTGACGCCGATGGAGGCCAGCGCCGTCGCCGGGCTCCAGCATTATCAGGAGTGGGATTCGGGTTATTCGAAGCAGCAGGGCACGCGGCCGCAGACGCTCGGCTACGCGCTGGTCGACTCCCCCGCCGGCCAGGCGGCGTGGATCTACGAGAAGATGTGGGCGTGGACCGACAACCAGGGCAACCCCGAAGACGCGCTGACGATGGACGAAATGCTCGACAACATCATGCTCTACTGGCTGCCCGCGACCGGCGCGTCATCGGGGCGGCTATACTGGGAAAGCTTCGGCAGCTTCGGCTCGCAGCAGCTCGACCTGCCGGTGGGCGTCAGCATCTACCCCAAGGAAATCTTCCGCTCGTCGCGGCGCTGGGGCGAACGCCACATGTCGAACATCATCCACTGGAACGAAATGCCCAAGGGCGGGCATTTCGCGGCATGGGAGCAGCCGGCGCTATACGTTGGCGAGATCCGCGACTGTTTCCGGCAGGTGCGCTAGCCCGCCTTCTTCGCCGCAATCCAGTCATCAACGCGGCGTTCGAGGATCGGCAACGGCTGTGACCCCGACGCAATCAGCAGGTCGTGGAAGCCCTTGATATCGAACTTCGGCCCAAGCTCGGCCTCGGCCCGCTGCCGCAGCTCCATGATCTTCAACATGCCGATCTTGTAGCCGGTCGCCTGCCCCGGCAGCGTGATGTAGCGGCGGACTTCGGAGCGCGACGCTTCGGGTGACTGGCGGCCGGTCTTGATCATGTAGGCGACCGCCTCGTCCTCGGTCCAGCCGCGCGCGTGGATGCCGGTGTCGGTGACCAGTCGCGCGGCGCGGAACAGTTCGGCGTCGAGCCGCATGAAGTCGCTGGCGGTATCGGGGTAAGCACCGATTTCCTTGCACAGCGCCTCGGCATACAGCCCCCAGCCTTCGCCGAACGCGACATAGCCCGTCACCTTGCGGAACTTCGGCCCGCCGCTCTGCCGCACCTGGATGTCGCCCTGCATGACATGGCCCGGCACGCCTTCGTGGCACATCAGGTCGATGGTTTCGGCGGGGTCCTTGGTATCGCCGACGAGGTGGAGATAGACGCGGCCGGGCCGCGCACCGTCGGGGCTGGGTGGTGCTGCGTGCGCGGCGCCACCGGCGACTTCGCTGAACGCCGGTTCGCGCACGACCTCCATCTTGTACGCCGGCAGCGTGCCGAAATAGGGCGCGAGCAGCGTACGGTTGCGCGCGACAGCGGCGTTCGACGCGGCGAGATATTCGGCGCGCGCCGCATCGTCATACGGCCGCGGCGGGAACAGCCGGGCGCGCTCTGCGTAATAGGCCTCGCGGTCCTTGAAGCCGTCCTTGCGCGCCAGCGCATCCTGTTCGGCCTCGATCCGCGCGACTTCCTTCAGGCCGATGGCATAGATCTGGTCGGCGGTCAGGTCGGTCGTCGTGTTGAGCCGCAGTTCATTGGCGTAATAGGCCGCGCCGCCGGGCAGCGAGATCGCGCCGACGCGGCCACTCGGCGCGGTCGGCAGGTCGGCGCGCGCCCAGGCGATGACGCGTTCATAGGCGGGCTTGATGCCGAGCAGCGCAGTGCGCGCTTCGCCGAGCAGCGCGTCGGCTTCGGCGCGCGGCAGCTTGCCGGCTTTGACCAGCGCCTCGGTCTTGGCGTTGACATCGGCCCATAGCGGCGAGTCTGGACCCGGCCCGAACGGCGCGCCGGTGATGAGCGTCTCGCTGCCGGCGATGATGCGTTCGATCTGGAACTTCGGCGCGCGTATCCCCGCGGCGTCGCTGACCTTGCTGCGTGCGATGGCAGTGTCGAGCACCGCCGGCAGCCCGCGCAGCCGGGCGATATAGTTCTTCAAGTCGACGGTATCGGCGACGGCGTGGGTGTTGACCAGAAAATCGGGCAACTGGCTGTGTGCCGAATAGAGGAACGAATAGAAGGGCGGGCGATAGATGCGGTTGGCCTGCGCCAACGCCGCGCGGTCGGCCTCGAGCGCCCAGATGTCGTAATTGACGCGCGCTTCGGGCGACAGCTTCTCACGGTCGAACTGCGCCTTCATCCGCGCCACGCTGGCGTTGCGCCACGCCAGTTGCTGCGCGGCGGCGGCTTCGCTGATGTCGTTCCAGCGGTCACCGCCAGCCTTGATGCCGAGCCGTGTCGCGAGCTGTGGCTGCTGCTTGACCCATTCGGCGAACTCGGCGTCGAGGAACGCCGTCAGCCGCGCATCCTCGCTGGCAGTGGCTGCAGAAACGGGCGCCGCGGCGCCGGCGCTCGTGGCAGGCAGCATCAGCCCCGCCATCACTGCTGCCACGCCGATTTTGAAGCTGATTTTCATGCTGATTCCCTGTTGGTTGCAGCAACCATAGGCGTTGGCCAAATCGCGGTGAAGCCCTTCTTCGCGGCTGGCCGAATTCGCTGGTGCTGCTAAGCTTATGGCATGGAAACCCGCGTCACCGTCATCAGCGACACGCACTGCCGGCACGGCGAATTCGACCTGCCGGCGGGCGACTTGCTGATCCATTGCGGCGACATGTTCGACCTGTTCAGCAAGCCGCCGCAGCGCCTGTTCGGCCGGACGCCGGACCGTATCGCGGAAATCGATGCGTGGTTCGGGCGGCAGCGTTTCGACCGGATATTGTGCATCGGCGGCAACCATGACCGCGAGCTTGAAGCGGCGCTGGGGCGCCAGCCGCAACCGTTCCGCAATGCGCATTTCCTGCACGACGAGACGGTCGAGTTTCGCGGGCTGAAAATCCACGGCGCGTCATGGGTACCGTTTCTGCCGCGCCATGCCTTCTTCAAGGGGCCGGCAGGGCTCGCCGATGCCTGGGCGAAAGCTCCACCGGGCATCGACATTCTGGTCACGCACACGCCGCCGCAAGGCATCCTCGACGCCGCGCGCAGCGGCAAGTCGTTGGGGTGCCCGGCGCTCGCCGATGAACTGCCGCGCATCGCGCCGCGCGTGCACTGCTTCGGCCATGTGCACGCCAGCGCCGGCCAGCGCAAAATCGGCGAAACGCTGTTCATCAACGCCGCGTCGATTGAAAGCGGCACCGGCAAAATGCTGCCGCCTGTCAGCTTCATACTGACCTCACGCCTCGGCTGAGCCCGCCAAAATCCGGGTGCAGGGCCAAGGCTCTGCCCGCCGGAGGCTCTACCTCCTCAATGCCGCGGCACGCGGTCACGGATGCGGTCGAACCCGGCCTTGATGTTGGCGAAGCGCGCCTCGACCGCCGGCTCGAACTGCGTGTCGGTGAAGATGTAGGGCCAGTCGTTCTCGATGCCTTCGCGCACCAGCTCACCGACATAGAGCGGGTCGATGCCGGCTTCGAGCGCGCTTGAAAACGCCTTGATGAAGTCGGCGATCGGGCCTTCGGTCGGCGGTGCCACGACCTTGACATCGAAGCGCGACGGGATGTTGCGCGTCGAATTCATGATGTTGGTGCGGATGAGGCCGGGGCACAGCACCGACACACCGATGCCGCGCTCCGCCAGCGTGATGCGCAGCCCTTCGGACAGCGCAACGACGGCGTATTTGGTCGCGTCATAGGCGGGGTTCGTGGCGGCGACCAAGCCGGCAATCGACGCGGTCGAAACAATGTGCCCGCCCGGCCCCTGGCGCTCGATCAGCGGCCCGAAAATCTCGAAGCCCCAGACCACCGACAGCAGGTTGACGCCGATGACCCAGTTCCAGCCGCCATCGCTCCACGTGCCGTAGTTGCCACCGCCGCCGACGCCGGCGTTGTTGACCAGAATATCGACGCGGCCGAAGCGCGCCATCGTCGCATCGGCGCCGGTCTGCAGCGCTTCCTTGAGCGACACGTCGGCGACGACGCCCTCGACATCGGCGTTGGTGCGCTTCAATCCCGCCACCGCGGTGTCGAGCGCGTCCTTTTCGATATCGCACAGCATAACCTTGACCCCGGCCTGCGCCAGCGCGGTGGCAATCCCCAGCCCGATGCCCGACGCTGCGCCCGTGACGAACGCCACCTTGCCGACCAGATCCTTCATGCCCGTATAACTCCCCAATGCTGCATTATGCTGCGCAGCATAGTCGGGGCTGCCCCGCAAAATGCCAAGCGGTTTCGCAAGCGTCTGCGCGCTGGACGCGGCAGCGAAAATGCGGAACATGGCCGCTTGCATTCTTAGCGGAGACGAACATGACCAACATCCACCCCGACCAGTTCGAAGTGACGCGCTACACCCTGGTCGACCATGTCGCGACGATCACGCTCGACCGGCCGCATCGGCGCAACGCGCTCAACCCGCGCGCCTATGCGGAGCTCGAGGCGGCGTTCCTGCACGTCCAGTCCGACCCCGAAGTGCGCTGCGTCATCGTGACGGGGGCCGAAGCCAGCTTCTGTTCGGGCGAGGATGTCGTCGAGATGCTGACCGGCAAGGGCCCGACCAAGTCCGCGACGCTGCCGCGCGTGCGGATGCCGGCGACGCCCGCGGCGATGGCAGCGCTCAATTGCGACCGGCCGGTTATTGCCGCAGTCAACGGCCCGGCGGTCGGCTGGGGCATGGAGCTGTCGCTGTTCGCCGATATCCGCATCGCCGCCGACACCGCCAAGTTCGCCGAGCTGTTCATCAAGCGCGGGCTGATCGCCGACATCGGCGGCATGTGGCGGCTTCCCGCCATTGTCGGCCCGTCCAAGGCCGCCGAACTGCTGTTCACCGGCGATGTCATCGACGCCGCGGAAGCGCTGCGCATCGGGCTGGTCACCAAGGTTGTGCCGTTCGCCGATTTGATGGCGGAGGCGAACGCCATGGCCGCACGCATCGCCGCCAACCCGCCGCTGGCGCTGCGCTACATGAAGGAAGGCCTGCGCCGCACCAGCTACGGCGACCCCCACGACATCGGCGGCTGGGCCATCGAAACCATCTTCAAGCTGATGGGCACCGCCGATCACCGCGAAGGCGTCGCCAGCTTCATCGAAAAGCGCCCGGCGGTGTTTACGGGGAACTGAGCGGAGCCTCCACCGCGTCGCGCATCCGCATCGCGCGCCCAAACAACAGCAGCGCCCCGACCGTCAGCAGTGCCGCCATCACGAAGGCCGCGCCGGGCAGCTGGAACGGCGCGGCGGGTGCGGTGAAGAACGCGAACGCCTGCGTCATCACCAGCGGGCCAATGATGGTCGCGAGGCTGAACAGGCTGGCGACCGCGCCCTGCAACTCGCCCTGCCCCGTCTTCGCGGTCAGGTTCGACATCAGCCCCTGCAGCGACGGATAGACCACCCCCGACAGCGCCGCGACGAGGATGCCGGGGTACATCATCCACCCCGCGCCGGCGAAGGCGTAGGTCAGATAGCCGGCAATCGCGCTCAGCCCGCCGGCGACCACCAGCGTGCGCTCACCAAAACGCTGCACCAGCCGCCCCATCAGCAACCCCTGCACCAGGATCGAGCCGACGCCGACCGCCGCAAGACTGGTGCCGACCTGCGCCGGCGTCCAGCCGAAGCGGTAGATGGTGTAGAAACTCCAGGTCCCCTGCAGCGCCTGATGGCCGAGCACCCACAGGAATGTCGCGCTCGCCAGCGCCAGCACCACCGGCTGCGCGGCGCGCAGATGCAGCAGCGCACCCACCGGATTGGCGCGGCGCCACTCAAACGCCCGGCGGTGTTCGGCGTCGAGGCTTTCGGGCAGGATGAACCAGCCATAGGCGACGTTGAGCAACGCCAACCCGCCCGCCACGTAAAACGGCACGCGCAGTCCGTAGGTCGCCAGCATGCCGCCCAGCGCCGGCCCGAGGATGAACCCCAGCCCGAACGCCACGCCGATGCGGCCGAAGTTGGCGGCGCGCTTTTCCGGCGGCGAGACATCGGCGATATAGGCGTACGCGGTGTTGAACGACGCGCCGGTGATGCCCGCGACCAGCCGCCCGGCAAACAGCCATGCCAGCGTCGGCGCGAACCCCATCGCGAAATAATCAACGCTGAATGCCGCCAGCGACGCGAGCAGCACCGGTCGCCGCCCGAAGCGGTCCGACAGCGCCCCCATCACCGGCCCGAAGACGAACTGCATGACCGCATAGCCGAACATCAGCCAGCCGCTGATCTGCGCCGCACCTTCGATGCTGCGGCCGGTCAATTGCACGATCAGCCCCGGCAGCACCGGAATGACGATGCCGAAGCCGATGCTGTCGATCAGCACCGTCACCATGATGAAGGCAAGGCCGTGGTTTGTCCTGCTGGCCGCCATGAATTCCCCCGAAACGCCGCGCAAACCTAGCGCAGCTATCAAGCTGCCGCCACTGCGGTTAGAGTGGCGCTGAACCGGAGGGTCGCCGCCATCATCCTGATACCCATCCTGACGCTGGCGATGCTGCTGCTATTGCTGATCAAGTTCGGCCGTCGCAAACCCGCAGCCGCGTCCGAAACGCCGCCGGTCGCCGAACCCGACTCCGGGCTGCACCACAACTACGGGCTGCCAACGCTGCCCGGGGCGACCGATGGCGACTTCTTCGGCACCGCCGAACCCGATGACGGGGACTTCCGCAGCGGCGGCGGCAGCTTCGGCGGCGGCGGTGCCACCGGCGACTGGAGCGATGACGGCGACGGCGACGGCGACAGCGGCAGCGACGGCAGCAGCGACTAGCTCAGACGAGCGCGATCTTGCCGGTGCTGATGTCGTACATCGCGCCGACCAGCTTGATCTTCCCGGCCTTCTCAAGCTTGGCGAGCACCTCGCTGCGTTCGCGGATGGTGTCGATGACCATGCGGACATTGGTCACCGCCACGGCATCGACAAAGCCATAATTCTTGCCGCTGCGGTCGCCGCTGTACTCGGTCGCATCGACCGCCGATTTGAAGCGCGCCAGCAGCAGCGTCAGGTTGCCGAGCACGACATTGTCGATCGCGCCCTTGATCGCGCCGCACTTGGTGTGGCCCAGCACCATCACCACCTTGGCACCGGCCACCGCGCACGAAAACTCCATCGAGCCGAGGATGTCGTCGTTGACGGCATTGCCGGCGACGCGCGCGCTGAAGGTGTCGCCGATGCCGAGGTCGCAAATCGCCTCGACCGGCGCGCGTGAATCGATGCACGACAGCGTCACCGCCATCGGATACTGGCCCGACGCGCTCGACCGCATTTCGGCAAGAAAATCGCGCTGGCGGTGGACGCCCGACAGGAAACGCGCATTGCCGTCGAGCATCGCCTGCACGACCTGGTCGGGGGTCATCGCGTCGCGCTGCGCCTGCGTCAGCGACGCGGCGCGCGCGCCGTCGGCCCAGCCCAGTCCGCCGACCAAGGCCAGCCCGGCCGCCAGCCCGCCGCCGACCAGTCCGCGCCCGAGAAACCCGCGGCGATCCACGGCGCAGCAATCATCATGTCCGGTCATTTTTGCGTCCCCCAAGTCGTTGCGGCGACAAGTCTGACATGGCGCCAAATGGCTGGCAAGCCGCAGTGCGGTGGCGGGGCGGTGGCGGTCCGCGACGGCCGTGCTACAAGGGGAGGCAATGGAAAATGTCACGACAATCGATGCACGCGGCCTGCGCTGCCCGCTGCCGGTGCTGCGGCTGGCGGCAGCTGCGCGCGATGCCGCGCCAGGCCGCCGCTTCGACCTGATCGCCGATGACGCCGCCGCCGCGACCGACGTGCCGGCGTTCGTGCGCGAACGCGGCTGGGCAGCGCTCACCACCGCACCCGCCGCGCACGGCGCGACCTGCTACAGCATCACGGTGTAACCAAACCCCTCTTCTCCCCTCCCGGAACGGGAGGGGCGTCTCGCGGCACGCGAGCGGGGTGGGCTTCCTGCCCTCTCGAGGAAGAAGGAATAAGCACACCGCAAACGCGATTCTTCTTGACATTACGAACCTAATAGGTTATTAGATCAATCAAGGCGGCGAGGAATGGGAGTTCCTCGTCCAACCTGTCCGGGCTCACGATCGCCACTTGCGTACCCGGGCGTGACGTCTCACCGCCGCGCTTTTCAGCCCCGCGCTCTGTTAGATCGGGAACTTCAGCTCCAAGTGTTCCAAGGAGGACACCTCTACCCTAGTGCTAAACTTTGTACTGAAACCAGTGCTGACCCTAGTGCTGGCGGCGTAAGAAACCGCAAAAACGTCCTCCGCTACCGGCTATCCCGATCAACGTCACAAAGCCTGCCTCTTCCCGATGACCAAGCAACCCTCCCAAGGACGCCGTCATCGGGAAGAGGATTATCTCCACCGTGGCGGTGGGGGTCAGTACCCAAGGACGATGGACCGGGGCGGGGATATCCGCTGGCCGGAAATTCGTCGTGGGTGAGCGCCTTGCCTGAAACCGGCTCCACCAAACAAAAAACCCGCTCATCCCGAGCGAAGTCGAGGGACAAGCCCACGGTTGGGCATGTCCCTTGGCTTCGCTCGGGATGAGCGGGTTTGGATTCTTTTGAATGGCTCGAAAGCAGCGGGGTTGAAGGCCATTCGCGTCAAGCCAGCTGCGCGTGCAACCGGCGGTCCGCTCTACCCCTCCACCATGCGAAGAGCATGGTCCCCCTCCCCGAAGCCGGGGATGATCGAGAGTGGGCAGACCCGGGTCTCGCCGGGCCTGCCCAAATCAGCTCAATCGAAGCGCAGGCGCCCGTCGTCGAGATTGATTGCCGGGATCGAATCCTTCTCGGCCCAGTAATCCTGGCTGTGCTGCCATTCGGGCTTGTCGCCGCGCTTGGGCATCAGGTGCATGCCGCGCATCAGATAGCCGGGGTTGAAGTTTTCGGGGTCGATCCACGGCCCGAGCTTCATGTCCTTTTCATCGTCGCGCAGTTGCGGCACGACGCGCTTGGCACCGCGGCGGTCCATGTCATTGAGCAGCTTGCAGACGAAGTCGGCGACGAGTTCGGTGCGCAGCGTCCAGCTGGCGCGGAAATAGCCCATCACCCAGACGAGGTTGGGTACGCCGGTAAACATCATGCCGCGGTAGGTGACGGTGTCCGAAAACACCATCGGCTTGTTGTCGATGACAAAATCGATGTCGCCGAGCACGTTGAGGTTGAACCCCGTCGCGGTGACGATGATGTCGGCCTCAAGCTCCTTGCCCGACTTGAGCAGGATGCCCTTGGCCGTAAAGCGGTCGATCTCGTCGGTGACGACATCGGCCTTGCCGGCGTTGATGCCCTGGAACAGGTCGCCATCGGGAATGAAGGCGATGCGCTGGCGCCACGGCCGGTAGCTCGGCGTGAAGTCCTTTTCGACCGGATAGTCGGGCCCGAGGAAGGCGCGGACGCCGGCGAGCAATTCGTCGCGGACAGTGTCCGATTCCTCGATGGCGCGGCGGGTGAACACCGCCTGGTCATAGAGCACCTTGCGGCGGACGATTTCGTGGATCCACATCGGGTCGATGTCGAGTTCGACGAGCGTGTTGTAGAGCTCGTTCTCGTTGCGGCCGGGGATGAAATAGGTCGGTGAACGCTGCAGCAGCGTGACGTGTTCGCAGTCGCCGGCAATCGCCGGCACCAGCGTCGCGGCGGTCGCGCCCGAGCCGATGACCAGCACGCGCTTGCCCTTGTAGACGAGGTCTTCGGGCCAGGTCTGCGGGTGGACGATGGTGCCCTTATAGTCGCTCATGCCCGGCCAATCAGGGGTGTAGCCCTTGTTGTGGCGGTAATAGCCCTGGCACATGAACAGGAAGTTGGCGGTGAAGCGCAGCTTCTCGTCGGTGTCGGTGCGGACCGCGTCGATGGTCCAGAGGTTGTCCTTGCTCGACCATTCGGCGTGGACGATCTTGTGCTTGTAGCGGATGTGGCGCGCGAGGTCGTTCTCCTCGATGACCTCGCCCATGTACTTGTTGATCTCCTCGGCAGTGGCGATCGGCGCCGTCGTCCACGGCTTGAAGCGGTAGCCGAAGGTATACAGGTCGCTGTCCGAACGGATGCCGGGGTACTTGTGCGTCAGCCAGGTGCCGCCGTGGCTTTCGAGTGCCTCAAGCACCACGAACGACTTCTGCGGGCATTGCTGGCCGAGGTGATAGGCCGCGCCGACGCCCGAGATACCGGCCCCGACAATCAGCACGTCGAAGTGTTCGACGGCGGCGGTGGACGCGGGACGTGCGGCGGTGGTGGTTGCGGTCATGACAGTCTCCCCAGAGCTGGATTTAGAGATGTTGCTAGCGCCATCTGACGTGGCGATCTTTGATGCAAATCAACCTTGCCATCGCAGCCTGCCGCCAGCCCGTCAATTCGCCATATCGTTTCCGTCGGCGAAGCCTGGCTATCAGTTGATCAGCCGGCGGCGCTGGTTCTTGGTGAGTCGCGCCAGCGGATGGTGGCCGCCGGGGTTGTCGACCCAGCCGCTGACCTGCGGGCTGACCAGCGACCAGCGCACCGGCACGAACAGTGAGATCATCGGCGTGTCGATCAGCATCAGCGATTGGGCCTGGCCGAGCGCCTCGACGCGCTTGGGCGGATCCTTGACTGTGAGAGCCGCGGCGACCAGCGCGTCGGCGTCCTTGTTGCAATAGCCGCCGATGCGCGCCGCGCAGCCCAGCGGGGCCAGCAGCGCCCAGGGCGTATCGACCGGGCTGGCGCGTTCGACGACGGCGAGATCGAAGTCGCCAGCGGCCATGGCGCGGGTGTAGGCGGCATCGGGCTCGGCCAGCGTTTTGGTCTCGACACCAAGCGCCTGCCAATCCGCCGCCACTGCCGCCGCGACCACGGCATGGCCGCGCCCGGCGGGCAGTCGCAGGTTGACGGTGAGCGGGCGGTCGGGGCCGTAGCCGGCATCCGCCAGCAGCGCGCGCGCCGACGCCAGCCGCTCCTCGACCGACAAATGGCTCCAACTTGGCTGCACCGGCGCCGCGACCAGTGAGTCGGGCAGCAGCGCCGCCAGTGGTGGCACATCGTCGGCGGTGAACAGCCGGCGCACCAGCGCCTCGCGGTCGATTGCCATCGCCAGCGCCGTGCGCACCCGGACATCGGCGAGCGGCCCGCTGCGGACGTTGGCGACATAGCCATAGACACCGCGCACCGGCTCGACATGCAAGGTCGCCGGCTTGGTCAGCGCGCGCACCTCGCCGAGGCTACCGATGCCACCGCCGACCACGACATCGGTCGCGTCACGGGTGAAGCGCGCCACTGCCGCCGTCGGGTCGGCGGTCGCGGTCAGGTTGAGCGCACCGAGCTTGACGCTGTCTGCCGCGTGGAAATCGGGGTTGCGCTTGAACCGCTGCTGATCAGGCACGGCGGTTTCGCCGGTATCGCGCAGGAACGCCCCGTTGACCGGCGCATTGCCGCCGCTGCGCCGCACCGTCGCATCGGGCAGCGCCAGCAGCTGCAACAGCTCGGGCATTGGCGCCGACAGCCGAATCTCGACGATGTTGTTCACCGGCGCACTGATGCCGAGCGTCCGCGGCGCCAGCCGGCCAGAGGCAACCTGCGGGGCATTGACGATGCGCCCGAGCAGCGGCTTGAGCGTGCTGCGACTGGCGGGCGCCAGCAAGCGCTGGAATGACAGCACGACCTGTTCGGCAGTCACCGGGCGACCGTCGCTCCACTTGGCCGCGCGCAGCCGGAAGATGACGCTGAGCCCGTCATCGGCAATGCGCCAGCTCGTCGCCAGCCCCGGTACGGTCTGACCCGCGGCATCGAACTGCACCAGCCCCTGGCTGGTAACGTCGAGGGCCTGCTGCCGCATCAGCGTTTCGGCGCGGCCGCCGTCCCCGACGCTGTCAACGCGCAGTGTCGCGCCGCCGCCATCGCTGTCCGGCTTGCACGCGGCGAGACCCACCACCAGCGCCACAGCGAATGCGGCCCGAAGCACGCGATGGGATGGCAAGCTGGACATCCCGCCAATCTAGACAGCCGGCGCCGCACGGGCAACGCGCACTTGAAGCCTAAGGTGCGTGCCGCTAAGCCGGAGGCATGGATAGCCACAAGCAACCCGCCCGCGACGTCCTCGAACTGATCGGCAACACGCCGCTGGTGCGGCTGCGCGGGCCCAGCGAAGCGACCGGCTGCACCATCCTCGGCAAGTGCGAGTTCATGAACCCCGGTGGCTCGGTCAAGGACCGTGCGGCCGCGTTCATCGTCGCCGATGCCGAAGCCCGCGGCGCCCTGCTGCCCGGCGGCACGATTGTCGAAGGCACGGCGGGCAACACCGGCATCGGGCTGACCGTCGTCGCCAATGCCCGCGGCTACAAGACCATCATCGTCATGCCCGACACCCAGTCGCAGGAAAAGCAGCAGACGCTGCGCGCGCTTGGTGCCGAGCTCATTCTGGTCCCGGCGGCGCCATACAGCAACGCCGCGCACTACGTGCACACGTCGCGGCGCATTGCCGAGGAGACGCCGGGCGCGGTCTGGGCCAACCAGTTCGACAATATCGCCAATCGCCTCGCGCATCTGCGCACCACGGCGCCCGAGATCTGGGCGCAGACCGATGGCAACATCGATGGCTTCACCTGCGCCGTCGGCACCGGCGGCACGCTGACCGGCACCGGTATGGGCCTTAAGGAATTCAACCCCGATCTGGTGCTGGCGCTGACCGATCCCGAAGGCGCGGCACTGTACAATTGGTTCGCGCACGGCGAGCTACGGGCAGAGGGCAACTCGGTGTCCGAAGGCATCGGACAGAGCCGCATCACCGCCAACCTCGAAGGGCTGTCGGTGGACACCCAGTTCCGCGTGCCCGACACCGAAGCGCTGGGCTATGTCCATGATTTGCAACAACATGAAGGCCTGTGCCTGGGCCTTTCGTCGGGCATAAACGTTGCCGGTGCGGTACGGCTGGCGCGCGATATGGGCCCCGGGAAAACCATCGTCACCATCTTGTGCGACTCGGGTCTGCGCTACCTTTCGACGATCTACAATCCGGCCTGGTGCGCCGCCAAGGGACTGCCCGCGCCGCCATGGCTGCGCGACGCTTGAGGCACGTCCGATTTGTCATAAACCTGACATTAACCTATTCTGTGCCTATATAGGTGCATCCAAGGCGCGTCGCGCCGGGCAATTCACCCGGCATTTCACGTCGATTGTCACTGCGCACGCACAAGCGTTCGGTGCGCGCAGCGGCAGGCCAAAAGCCGGAGTAGAGTAGCATGCAACGCGTTCGAGTAGGCCTTACCGGGCTTGCCGCAATTTTCCTTCTCGTCATGATTGCCGCCGCGGGCCTGAAGCCTGCGGCCAAAACCGTCCAGCCACAAGGACAGGGCGAAACGCTTGCCGTGCTTGGTGTCGCGCCGAGTTCGGGTGACGCTGTCAAATCGGCGCAAACTACCACGACGACTCCCGAGCGCCGCCCCAGCAAGACCTGACAGCGGCCACGTTCAAATACCGCATCGATACCTAGTCTTCCCGAGCTCTCGCGCGGCCCGAAGTGCTGCGCGCGCGAATCAGCGGCCCACCAGCATTGAATATCACGCCCGCGTCCACAAAGTTATCCACAGGCAATCTTTACCAGATCAAAAGTAGAACATATAATTTTCGCATTTCACAAAGCCCGAAAATCCGCCATTTCTGCCAAATATGCTACTCTGACCCACGTTTTCCCATTGTTACCCATCAAATCCCATGATAACGCTTCTGCACAGTGTATGCGGGGCTGTATCACCCATGATCCGGTAGTGCGCCTCGCAACGGACTAGGCGCGAACGTGGGAAGGTTCGCGCCCTGACGGTGAGGGCGGGACAACAGGTGACGGCGTTTTTCTTCCACGGCTATGCGTTGAACGCGGTCGACGCGAAGAACCGGCTGTCGGTGCCGTCGGGCTATCGTGACACCAACGAAAAGCGCTCGGGCGAAAAGCAGCTGATCGTCGGCCCCGCCGAACGCGCGCCGTGCCTCGTCGGCTATGACGTACTGCGCTTCGAGCGGCTGCAGGCTCAGCTCAACGAGCGCTTTGCAGGCAACTATTCGGACGAACGCGATGATTTCGCGCGCGATGCCTTCGGTCTCAACGAAAGCCTGCCATACGACGAGACTGGCCGCATCATCCTGTCGCAGTCGCTCAAGTTCGCCAGCGGCATCGACAAGCTGGCGTTCTTCATCGCCGCCGGTGACTATTTCGAAATCTGGCACCCGCAACGGCTGATCGAGCACAAGGGCGCGACCAGCCCCGTCGGGCGTATCGTCCAGCAACTGCTCGACGCGCGCAAATGACCGCCGCTCCGCATATCCCCGTGCTGCTCGACGAAGTGATGGCAGCGCTGACACTGGCCAATGGCGACATCTATGTCGATGGCACTTTTGGCGCCGGCGGCTATACGCGCGCCGCGCTTGCCGCGGGCGCGCGGGCCTATGGGATCGACCGCGACCCGCAGGCGCTGGCGCGCGGCGCGGCACTGGCGGCTGAGTTTGCTGGCCAGCTGACGCTGATCGATGGTCGCTTTGCCGATATGGACAAATCGCTGGAAGCACTCGGCGTCACGCAGGTCGACGCCGTGGCGCTCGATATCGGCGTGTCGTCGATGCAGCTCGACCAGGCCGAGCGCGGCTTTTCGTTCATGAACGACGGCCCGCTCGATATGCGGATGAGCAGCGACGGCCCGACCGCTGCCGATTTCCTCAACACTGCGGACGAATCCGAAATCGCCGATGTCATCTTCCAGCTTGGCGACGAGCCGAAAGCGCGTCGTATCGCACGCGCCATCGTCGCCGACCGGCCGCTGACGCGGACCTCGGAACTGGCACGGCTGGTGCGCAGCGTCTGCGGCTACAAGCCCGGCGGCAAGGACCCCGCCACCAAGACGTTCCAGGCCATCCGTATTCACGTCAACGACGAACTCGGCGAGCTTGATGCCGGACTGCGCGCCGCTGAACGACTGCTGCGCCCGGGTGGCCGCTTGGCGGTGGTCAGCTTCCACAGCCTCGAAGACCGCGCCGTGAAGGGATTTTTGCGTAGCCGTTCGGGCAACGAACCTGGCGGATCGCGCCATTTGCCGCAAGCCGGCACCACCGGCCCTGCCCCGACCTTTTGCGCACCGGCAAAGCCGGTGCGTGCTTCCGAAGCCGAAGCGGCACGCAACCCGCGCGCCCGCTCGGCCACGCTGCGCGCGGCAACGCGTACCGCAGCCCCAGCCTGGAGGATTTGACCCATGTCGAGTTCATTTGGTCGATCGCGCTTCATTGGCAATGGCGCACTGATCTCGGTCGCCATGCTGGCTGCACTGGGGTGCTACACGATTTCGCTCAAGGTGTCGTCCGAACGCGCCGCCGTCGACAAGCTGCGGGCGCAGGTCGTTGCCGACGCGCATGACATCCGCATGTTGCAGTCCGAAGTCCGCACCCGCGCCCGCCTACCCGAGTTGCAGCGTTGGAACGATACGGCGCTCGCGCTGAGCCCGCCCAAGGTTGGGCAGTTTGTCCGCGACGGCGTCCAGCTTGCCAGCTACGCCCCCGGGGCACCGCATCAGGCGGCACCGGCGCCGGTCGCGACGGCGCCTGTCAACGTCGCGCCGGCTACTGCCGCGCCGGCGCCGGTTACCGCCGCACCGCTGCTGCCGGTCACACCGCGCACGGCAAACCAGCTCGCGCCTGGCATGAAGACTATCAACTATGCCGTCTCAAGTGCCAGCCGGCCAAGGCTGATCACCGCACCGGCAGCAATGGCGCCGGCAGTCGCAACCAAAGTGCCGGCCAAGCCTGCGGCGGTCTCCGCTGGGCTCGATTCGTCACTGGTTGAGTCGGTCACCAGCGCCGCCGCTGCCGCGCCGGCAGTCGTTGACAACACCAGCACGCCGAAGGCGCCGATGTAATGACGGCGCTGCCGCTCCGCTCTGAAATCCTGTCGGGCGCCGTGGGGCGCCCGCGTTCGGCAGCGAGCAGCCCCATTCAACTCGCCGGCCAACGCCAGCAGACGTTGGCGCTCGGGCGTCAACGGCTGATGACCGGGCTGTTGCTGTTCTGCATTGCCATCGGCGTACTCGTCCTGCGGCTCGCCGATCTATCACTGCTGCAAGGACGTCCGACCGTCGGTGCCAACCGCAGCACGGGGGCAATTCCGGTGCGCGGCGACATCTATGACCGCAACAATGTCGAGCTGGCGCGGACGTTTGAGGCCTATGGCATCGCTGTGGCGCCGCGCAAACTGGTCGGCAATCCGCGCGTCCTCGCCGAACAAATTGCCGCCATCCTGCCCGACAAGACCGTAGACGGCATCTACAAGGAACTGACGGCGCGCAACTCGTTCCGCTACATCTCGCGCCGCGTGCTGCCTGAGCAGGCGAAGCGTATCAACGACCTCGGCGAGCCAGCGATCACCCTCGAACGCGAGCCCGAGCGCCTTTATCCCAACCTCAATCTGGCCGCGCATGTGATCGGCTATGCGGTCGACGGTGTCGGGAAGGTCGGCGTCGAAAAGGCCTTTGACCACCGGCTGTCCGACCCGTCGACACGCGGCACGCCGATGCATCTGTCGATCGATGCACGTGTCCAGCAAGCTCTCGAAAGCGAAATGGGCGCCGTGCTCGCCGACCAGCGTGCCCAAGGTGCTGCGGGCATCGTCCTCGACGTCCAGACCGGTGAGGTGCTTGCGCTCGCGTCGCTGCCCGATTTCAATCCAAACGCCCCGGGCAAGTCCGATCCGGCGACGCGATACAACAAGGTCAGCTACGGCGTCTACGAACTGGGATCGACGTTCAAGACTCTGACGATCGCGATGGCGCTCGACACGGGTGTCGTTACCAGCATGAACCAGAAGTATGATGCGACCAACCCGATCCGCATCGCTGGCTTCACCATCCACGACGATCACGCGCTGCGCCGTCCCGAAACCATCCCAGAAATCTTCATCCATTCTTCGAATATCGGCACCGCCAAGATGGCTGCCGAACTCGGCCGCGATCGACAGCGTGCGTATCTCGACAAGCTCGGCTTTCTGAAACAGGCCGAGATCGAGCTGCCCGAGCGTGCGTCTCCGCATTTTCCGCCGCTGTCGAACTGGGGCGAACTCGCGACGATGACGATCGGCTTCGGCCACGGGCTGTCGGTTAGCCTCGTCCACCTCGCCAGCGCCTATGCCGCGGTGGTCAACGGCGGCGTGCTGCGGCCAGCGACATTGCTCAAGGTCGAACCCGGCCACGCGCCCGCGGGCACGCGTGTGTTCAGTCCCGGCACGTCGGACACGATGCGCGCGCTGCTGCGGCTCGTCGTCACCGACGGCACAGGGCGCAAGGCCGACGCGCCGGGCTACCGCGTCGGCGGCAAGACCGGCACTGCCGAAAAATTGTCGGGTGGCCGCTATTCCAAGCACGCCAACGTTTCGACCTTCGCAGCCGCGTTTCCGATGGATCACCCGCGCTATGTCGTGGTGACGATGATCGACGATCCGCAGGGCAGCAAGGCAACCTATGGCTTCCGCACCGCGGGGATGGTGATCGCGCCCGCGGTGTCGCGGATCGTCCAGCGCATCGGTCCGATCCTCGGCGTCACCCCCGACGTCAACAAAGACGTAGATGTCGCAGCGCTGCTCAGCGAGATCCACGACAAGGCCGCCGAATGAAACTGGGGGCGCTCTACCCTGCTGCGCCGACCAGTGCCGCTGACCTGCGTGTCAGCGGTTTTGCGCTTGATCATCGCAAGGTTGCGCCGGGCACGGTATTTGGCGCCTTTATCGGCACGCGCTTCAATGGCGAGGATTTCATCGCAGATGCCATCGCCAATGGTGCCGTCGCGGTCGTGGCACGGCCCGAGGCCGTCGTCGAAGGCGCACTGCACATTTCCGATGCGGAGCCGCGTCGCGTGTTCGCCCGCCTTGCTGCAAAGTTCTTCGCACCCTTCCCCGCAACTACCGTGGCCGTCACCGGCACCAACGGCAAGACGTCGACCGCTGAACTGACGCGGCAACTGTGGCGGCTGGCCGGTCATGTCGCCGCGAGCATCGGCACGCTCGGCGTCACTACCGCCAACGATCAAGTCTCGACTGGGCTGACCACGCCCGACGTCGTCACCTTTCTGGCCAATATGGCAGGGCTGCAGCGCGAGGGCATCACCCACGCAAGCTTCGAAGCCTCGAGCCACGGTCTGGCGCAGTATCGCACCGAAGGACTGCCGGTTGCTGCCGGGGCCTTCACCAATCTGAGTCGCGACCACCTCGACTATCACGAGACGATGGAGGCCTATTTCGCCGCCAAATTGCGGCTATTTAGCGAAGTCGTCGATGCCGATGGCGCCGCCGTGATTTGGGCCGATGATGCCTGGAGCGAGCGCGCCATTGCGGCGGCGCGCGCCCGTGGCCTCAAGCTGCTGACCGTCGGGACGCTCGGCCAAACTATCCGCATGGTATCGCGGACACCAACCCAGCTTGGCCAGACGCTCGAACTCGAAGCCGGTGGCAAGGCGCACAAGGTCATCCTGCCGCTGATCGGCGCCTATCAGGCCGCTAATGCGCTCGTCGCTGCAGGGCTGGTACTGGCGACCGGCGGTGACCTGGCCACGACCCTCGGCGGGCTGTCACGCCTGCAACCAGTGCGCGGGCGGCTCGAACGCGCGGTCATCACTGCGGCGGGTGCGCCGGTCTATGTGGATTATGCCCATACGCCCGACGGGCTTGTCGCGGCGATTGCGGCGCTGCGGCCGCATACGCGTGGCAAGCTGCATCTGGTCTTCGGCGCTGGCGGCGACCGCGACACCGGCAAACGTCCGCAAATGGGCGCCATCGCCATCGAGCAGGCCGACGTCGTCATCGTCACCGACGACAATCCGCGCAGCGAGGATCCGGCAAGCATCCGCGCGGACATCATGGCAGCGGCCGCCGGCGCCACTGAAATCGGCGACCGCCGCTCGGCAATTGCGGCTGCCATCAAAGCAGCCGACGGCGATGACGTCATTCTGATTGCCGGAAAGGGCCATGAACAGGGCCAGATCGTCGGCAACCGCGTACTGCCGTTCGATGACGTGCAGGTTGCGCGCGAGTGCGCCCAATGACCGCCCCGCTCTGGACAGCAGACGCGATTGCCACAGCCACAGGCGGCACCGTATCCGCGCCGTTCAATGCGGGCGGTGTCTGCTTCGATTCGCGTGAAGTCATCGGCGGCGAATTGTTCGTGGCGCTCAAGGGCGAAACCACCGACGGCCACCGCTTCATCCCGACTGCGCTCGAGCGCGGCGCTTCGGGACTGCTGGTCAGCACGCCGGCCGGCGCACCGCATGTGCTGGTCGCCGATACTACCGCCGCACTCGACGCACTTGGTCGCGCTGCACGGGCACGTACCGCCGCCACGATCATCGGCGTCACGGGCAGTGTCGGCAAGACGGGAGTCAAAGAGGCGCTGCGTGCCGCGCTCGACCGTTTCGCGCCGGGCCACACGCATGCGTCGGTCAAGTCGTACAACAACCACACCGGCGTGCCGCTGAGCCTGTCGCGGATGCCCGCCGATAGCCGCTTCGGCGTCTTCGAAATGGGCATGAACCATGCCGGCGAATTGGCCGCGCTGACGCAGCTGGTGCGGCCCAACATCGCGATCATCACATGGATTGCCAGCGCACACCGTGAATTCTTCGCCAGCGAGGAAGCGATTGCCGACGCCAAGGGTGAAGTGTTCGGCGGGCTCGAGCCCGGCGGCATCGCCATCATTCCGTTCGACAGCATCCACCGCGACCGACTGATCGCCCATGCCAAACCGCACGCGGCGCGCATCATCACCTTCGGTCTGGGCGAAGGCGCCGATGTTCGCGCACTCGATTATGCCATCCTTCCCGATTGCACCACCGCCACCGCCGATGTGCTGGGCACGCGGCTGACGTTCAAGGTTGGCATGGCGGGCCGCCACTGGCTCGGCAATGCGCTCGCGGTGCTCGCCGCCGTGCAGGCCGCCGGCGGCGATCTGGCGCTCGCCGGACTGGCGCTCGCCGAACTGTCGGACCTGCCAGGGCGCGGCAAGCGGCTACGTATAGCGCGTGGTGACGGCAGCGCCGTCATCATCGACGAAAGCTACAACGCCAACCCCGCTTCGATGGCGGCGGCACTTGCAGTCCTCGGCGAAATTCGTCCGTTGCGTCGCGGTCGACGGCTTGCCGTGCTCGGCGCGATGCGTGAACTCGGCAGCGGCTCGGATGACTATCACCTTGGGCTCGCCAGCGCTGTCGCGGCCGCCGGGGTCGATCGCGCTATTCTGGTTGGCGACGAAATCAAACCGCTTGCAGCAACGCTTCGGCAGAAACTCAGCACGCTCTATGTGCCTGATGCGGCGGCTGCGCTCGCGGCGGTGAACGGCGAACTCGCCGAGGATGATGTTTTGCTCGTCAAGGGCTCGAACAGTGTCGGCCTCGGCCGGCTGGTGGCTGAACTGCAGGGGGATGTGGCGTCATGATTTATGTGCTCGCCGACCTGGCCGGCTTCGAAGGCTTTTCCAACCTCTTCCGCTACATCACCTTCCGCAGCGGCGCAGCGCTAATCACTGCGCTCGCCATTGCGCTGATTGCCGGACCGCGCTTCATTATCTGGTTGCGCAAGATGCAGGGCAAGGAAGGCCAGCCGATCCGCGAAGACGGGCCGGCATCGCACCTCATCACCAAGCGCGGCACCCCGACAATGGGCGGCCTGCTCATCCTGATTTCGATGACGCTTTCGACCTTGCTGTGGATGGACCTTGGCAACGGCTACACCTGGGCGTGCCTGTTTGTGACGCTGGGCTTCGGCGCGATCGGCTTCATGGATGACTATGACAAGGTCACCAAGCGCTCGCACAAGGGCGTTTCAGGCCGCATCCGGCTGTTGATGGAGTTCGCCATCGCTGGTGCCGCATGTGCCTGGGTAGTCTGGTACACAGGTGATTCAACGCTGTACTTGCCGCTGCTCAAGGACGGCGGGCTGGCGCTCGGGCTGTTCTACATCGCCTTTGCATCGTTCATCATCGCGGGGTTCGGCAATGCGGTGAACTTGACCGACGGGCTCGACGGGTTGGCGACGATGCCGGTCATCATTGCGGCGCTGACGCTGGGCGTGATCGCCTATCTCGCCGGCAACATCAAATTCGCCGACTACCTCGGCATCCACCATGTCGCCGGCTCGGGCGAGCTGGCCATCTTTACGGCGGCAGTCATCGGCGCCTGCCTCGGCTTCCTGTGGTACAACGCGCCGCCGGCCGCGGTGTTCATGGGCGATACCGGCAGCCTCGCATTGGGCGGCGCGCTCGGCATGATCGCCGTCATTACGCGTCACGAAATCGTGTTGCTGCTAATCGGCGGGCTGTTCGTGCTCGAAACCGTCAGTGTCATCGTCCAGGTCGTCAGCTTCAAGACCACCGGCAAGCGCGTCTTCAAGATGGCACCGATCCACCACCATTTCGAACATCTCGGCTGGAGCGAGTCGACCGTGGTGATCCGCTTCTGGATCGTCGCGATCGTGCTGGCGCTCGCGGGTCTCGCCACGCTGAAGCTGCGGTGATCACGGCAAACGCCTTTCGCGGTAAACGCTACGCGGTCTACGGCCTGGCGCG
The DNA here is from genome assembly GCF_004681125.1 of Glacieibacterium arshaanense. Taxonomy (GTDB): domain Bacteria; phylum Pseudomonadota; class Alphaproteobacteria; order Sphingomonadales; family Sphingomonadaceae; genus Polymorphobacter_A; species Polymorphobacter_A arshaanense. The sequence continues at coordinate 595,393 of NZ_SIHO01000002.1, read as the reverse complement.
CACCGGCAAGGCGGTCATCGACGCGCTGGTCGCGAGCGGCGCCGATGTCGTCGCCTGGGACGATAAGCCAGTAGCGCGCGAAAGCTGTGCGGTGCCGCTGGTGGATCTGCATGACGCGAAGCTGGTCAGTCTTGACGCATTGGTGGTGTCGCCCGGCGTGCCGCTACGCACGCATCCGCTGACGCAGCGTGCAGCCAGCGCCGGCGTCAAGATCATCGGCGACATCGAACTGTTCGCCCAGGCACGTGCCGAACTGCCGCCGCACCGCGTCGTCGGCATTACCGGCACCAACGGCAAATCGACGACCACGGCGCTGATCCACCATCTACTGCAAAGCTCCGGAGTGAGCGCACGGCTTGGCGGCAATATCGGACTGCCGATCATGGCGCAGGAGCCACTGCCCGCCGGCGGCGTTTATGTCCTCGAGCTGTCGTCGTACCAGCTTGACCTGACTTTCAGCCTCGACTGCGACGTCGCGGTGCTGCTCAACATTACCCCCGACCACCTCGACCGCCACGGCGACATGGCCGGTTACGCCGCAGCCAAGGCGCGTTTGTTCGCGATGCAGTCGGATGCCCATACGGCGGTCATCGCCGCCGAAGACGATTACACGCGTGCCATTGCCGCCTCGGTCAGCGCGAAGCTGGTCACCGTAGCCGCCGCCGACATCGGCGCCGAACAGGCCGACTGGCCGAGCCTGCAGGGTCCGCACAACGCCCAGAATGCCGCCGCTGCGATTGCCGCAGTGCGCGCGCTGGGACTAACCGACGCGCAAATCGCTGCCGGATTGGCGAGCTACCCCGGCCTCGAACACCGCATGGAGCGGGTGCGCGAGTTAAACGGCGTGTTGTTCGTCAATGACAGCAAGGCGACCAATCCGACGTCGACGGCACCGGCGCTCGCTGCCTACCCGCGCATCCACTGGATTGCCGGCGGCCTCGCCAAGACTCCCGAACTCGACGCCTGCCTGCCGCAGCTTGGCCATGTCGCCGCCGCCTATCTGATCGGCGAGGCGATGCCGGTGTTCTCTGCAATCTTGAAGCCGCATGTTCCCGTCATCGAAGCCGGCACGCTCGATGTCGCGACGCGCACTGCCGCTGCCGCCGCACGCCCGGGTGACACGGTGTTGCTGTCACCGGCCTGCGCCTCGTTCGACCAGTTCAGCGATTTCGAAGCGCGCGGCCGCGCCTTCGTCAGCATTGTGGAGAGTCTGTGATGGCATCACGCGCCGCCCCCGCCAATTCGCTGACTAACTCGCTGTCGGCAACGCTGTCGCGCAACAACCGTTCGGCGCTGGGCCGTTGGTTCTGGACGATTGACCGGCCGCTGCTGGTCATGGTGTTGATGCTCATCGGCTGCGGCGCATTGGCGGTGGCTGCGGCATCGCCCGCAGCAGCGCATCGTTATTCGGGCGGCACAGTGGTCGTCGGCGATCTGTATTACCTCAAGCGCCAGATCCTGTGGATCATTGCCGGCGTGCCGTTGATGCTGGCGGTTTCGATGCTGCCGATTGTCTGGGCCAAGCGCCTGGCGATTGGCGGTACGGCGTTCTGCATCGTCGCGCTGATGCTGGTGCCGATCCTCGGCCATGAAGCCAATGGCGCGACGCGCTGGCTGCAGTTGCCGGGGTTCGGCTTCCAGCCCTCCGAGTTCCTCAAGCCACTGTTCATCGTGACCACGGCGTGGCTGCTGTCGGCACGCATTGAGGACCCGACGATGCCGACAATGCAACTATCGTTCCTGTTGCTGCTCGTCGTCGCGGGGTTGCTCGTCAAACAGCCCGATTTCGGCCAGACGGCATTGTTCAGCGCGGTGTGGCTGGCTCAGGCGGTGCTCGCCGGCATGGGGCTGTCGGTCATCGGCATCCTCATCGTTGTTGCCGCCGGTGGCATCGGCGTCGCGTATCTGTTCGTGCCGCACGTCACCAGCCGCATCGACCGTTTCATCACCGGCGGCGGCGACACCTATCAGATTGACCGCGCGCTCGACTGCTTCCGCGCCGGCGGCCTATTCGGTACCGGTCCGGGCGAAGGCCGGATGAAGTTCAAGCTGCCTGAACCGCACACCGATTACATTTTTTCGGTGATCGGCGAGGAGTTCGGCGCCATCGCCTGCATGCTGCTGGCAATACTATATCTTGCGATTGTCATCCGGGTTTTGCTACAACTGCTTGATGAGGAAGATCCCTTCATCTTTCTCGCAGCGGCGGGGCTAGTGACACAATTCGGACTTCAGGCGGCGATCAATATGGCCGTGAATCTCAAGCTTTTGCCGTCCAAGGGCATGACGCTGCCGTTCATCAGCCATGGCGGGTCGTCGTACCTCGCGCTGGCGATCGGCATGGGTCTTTTGCTGGCGCTGACGCGACGTAATCCGTTCCTCAAGGCGTCGCCCTATGCGCGCCGCTGGCAGGCGGCGTGACCGCTGGCCGCCCCTTCGTACTCGCCGCCGGTGGCACCGGCGGTCACATGGTGCCCGCGCATGTGCTGGCAACTGAGCTGCGCGCGCGCGGGCATGCGGTCCACCTCGTCACCGACGCGCGCGGCCTGCGCTTTCCCGGACTCTTTGAAGGTTTCCCGCGTACGGTCGTCGATGCCGCAAGTACCGGTCGCAGCGGCATGCTGGCGTTGCCCAAGGTCGCCGCGAGCATCTGGCGCGGCCGCGGCACGGCGCGCCGGCTGTTCGCCGACATCCGCCCGCGCGCTGTCGTCGGCTTCGGCGGCTATCCGGCGCTGCCCGGCCTGCTGGCGGCACTGTCGATGAAGCTGCCCACCGTCATCCATGAACAGAACGCCGTGCTCGGCCGCGTCAACCGCTTCCTCGCGCCGCGCGTCGACCGCATTGCCACCAGCTATGCCAAGGTCCGCCGCCTCGCTGCCGGCTGGGCGGGCAAGACGGTGTTGACGGGCAATCCGGTGCGCCCCGAAGTCATCGCCGCACGCGCCGTGCCGTTCCTTGCCGATGCGCCGCGGCTGCGGTTGCTTGTCACCGGCGGCAGCCAGGGCGCCAGCATCCTGTCGCAGGTCGTCCCCGCAGCGGTTGCCGCACTGCCCGACGCGTTGCGCGCGCGGCTAGATGTCGTGCATCAGGCCCGCGACGAGGATGCCGCCGCCGTCACCGCCGCCTACCGCGCCGCTGGCATTGAACCAACGGTCGCCGCCTATTTCGTCGACCTGCCCGCCGAAATCGCCGCCAGCCATGTCGTCGTGGCGCGCGCCGGAGCGTCGACGGTTGCCGAACTCGCTGTCGCCGGGCGCCCGTCTATCCTCGTGCCGCTGCCGATTGCCACCGACGACCACCAGACCGACAACGCCCGCGCCATTGCCGACCTGGGTGGCGCGCAGGTCATTGCACAACCGGCGTTCACGCCTGCTGCGGTCAGCGCTGCACTCGTCACCTGGCTGGGCGATCCCGTGGCACTGGCGCGCGCTGCGGCCGGCGCACGACTGGCCGGCCGTCCTGATGCCGCGTCGGCGCTGGCCGACCTTGTTATTGCCGTTGCGGAGGCCGCATGAGTACCCGTCCCACTCCGCTCGTCTCGCCGGCGTTCGGCCGCCAGCTCGGCACGATCCACTTTATCGGCATCGGCGGCATCGGCATGTCGGGCATCGCCGAAGTCATGCACAACCTCGGCTTCAAGGTGCAGGGCTCGGACGTCGCCGAAGGTTATGTCGTGCAGGGCCTGCGCGACCGCGGCATCAATGTCACCATTGGCCACAAGGCCGAAAACCTCGGCGACGCAGCCGTTGTCGTGACTTCAACCGCGATCCGCCGCGACAATCCCGAAGTCGAGCGCGCGCTCGAACGCCGCATCCCCGTTGTGCGACGCGCCGAAATGCTTGCAGAGCTGATGCGACTGAAGTCCTGCGTCGCCGTCGCCGGAACGCACGGCAAGACCACCACGACGTCGATGGTGGCAGCGCTGCTCGATGCCGCAGGCTTTGACCCGACGGTCATCAACGGCGGCATCATCAACAGCTACGGCTCGAACGCCCGGCTTGGCGCCGGTGAGTGGATGGTTGTTGAAGCCGATGAAAGCGACGGCAGCTTCTTGCGGCTCGGCGGCACGATCGGCGTCGTCACCAACATCGATCCCGAACACCTTGATCACTACGGCAGCTTCGACAAGGTCAAGGACGCCTTCGTCCAGTTCGTCGAGCATGTGCCGTTCTATGGCGCCGCCGTCCTGTGCATCGACCATCCCGAAGTCCAGGCTATCCTGCCGCGCGTGCAGGACCGCCGCATCGTGACCTATGGTTTCAGCGCGCAGGCCGATGTCCGCGGCGAGGCCGTGACGCCAGTGCCGGGCGGCAACCGCTTCGCGGCCGTCATCCGCAACCGCGACGGCAGCACGCGCCGTATCGACGATCTGATGCTGCCGATGCCCGGCCGCCACAATGTCCAGAATGCGCTGTCGGCGGTCGCCGTCGCGGTCGAGCTCGGCATTGCCGATGCCGACATCATCACCGGCTTCGCACGCTTCGGCGGCGTCAAGCGACGCTTCACCAAGGTCGGCGAAGTCATCGTCGAAGGCGGCACTGCGACGATCATCGATGACTATGGGCATCACCCCGTCGAGATCAAGGCTGTGCTGGCCGCCGCGCGGGAAGGCGCACAGGGCCGCGTCATTGCGGTGGTCCAGCCGCACCGCTTCACGCGGCTGCAGTCGCTGATGGCCGAGTTCCAGACGGCGTTCAACGATGCCGATGCGGTGCTGGTCGCGCCGGTCTACACGGCGGGCGAAGCGCCGATCCCCGGCGTCGACAGCGATGCACTGGCGACCGGACTGAAGCGCGCCGGCCATCGCTCGGTCGGCACCGTGACCGGCGCCGATGACCTTGCCGTGCGCCTTGCGGCGATGATTGCCCCCGATGACATGATCATCTGCCTGGGTGCCGGTGACATCACCAAATGGGCCGCCGGCCTGGCCAGTGCCATCAACACCGCGCGGGGTGGCGGATGAACGCCGCGCCGCGCCTTGCCCATCCCGCCCTGCCGCCGCTGCGTGGTAGTGTTGCCGCGCATGCCAGCCTTGCCGACTTCATCTGGTTCCGCACCGGCGGCGAGGCCGAGTGGCTGGTGCGTCCTGCCGATGTCGATGACCTGTCGACCTTCCTGACAGCACTGCCCGCCGATGTGCCGGTGCTGCCCGTCGGCGTCGGGTCGAACCTCATCGTCCGCGATGGCGGCGTCCCCGGCGTTGTCGTTCGCTTGCCGAAGCGTTTTGCATCGGTCAGCGTGGAAAGCGATGTCGTGACGGCGGGTGCGGCAGCCATGGGCATCACCGTCGCCAGCGCGGCGCGCGACGCATCGCTCGCGGGCCTGGAATTCTTGCGCGGCATCCCCGGCACGGTCGGCGGCGCGGTGCGGATGAACGCCGGTGCCTATGGCCGCGAAGTCGCCGACTGCCTGATCGACGCGACCGTCGTCCACCGGGATGGCCGCGTCGAAACTTTGGCTGCCGCTGCCTTGGGCTTTTCGTATCGCCATTCGGGGCTTGAAGACGGCGCCGTCGTGGTCAGCGCGCGGTTTCGTGGTGTCCCCGGCGACAAGGCCGCGGTCACCGCCGAAATGGATCGCATTGCTGCCGAGCGCGAAGCCTCACAGCCGCTGCGCTCGCGCACCGGCGGCTCGACGTTCAAGAATCCGCCGGGCGAGAAAGCCTGGCAGCTCGTCGATGCGGCCGGCTGCCGCGGGCTGAAGATCGGCGGCGCGCAAGTCAGCGAAAAGCACACGAACTTCCTGCTTAACACCGGCAAGGCGAGTAGTGCCGACATCGAAGCGCTGGGCGAGGAAGTCCGGACGCGCGTCAAGGCGCAGTCGGGCATTGAACTCGAATGGGAAATCCAGCGCGTGGGTGTGAAGCAATGACGGCACGGCTTCATGTGGCCGTGCTGATGGGCGGGTGGTCGAACGAGCGCCAGGTCTCGCTGACGTCGGGTGCGGGGATCGCTGCAGCATTGCGCCGCATCGGCCACAAGGTCACCGAAATCGACATGGACCGCGATGTCGCGTTGCGGCTGCGCGAGATTGCACCCGATGTGGTGTTCAACGCGCTGCACGGCACGCCCGGCGAAGACGGCACGGTGCAGGGCATGCTCGACCTGATGGGCCTCAGATACACGCATTCGGGGCTGACCGCCTCGGCGATTGCCATCGACAAGCAGCTCACCAAGGCGATCCTCGCGCCGCGTGGCATCCGCATGCCCGGTGGCCATGTCGTCAAGTCGGCATCGCTGCACGACGGCGACCCGCTGCCGCGCCCCTATGTACTGAAGCCCGTCAACGAGGGCTCGTCGGTCGGCGTTGCCATCGTTACCGACGCATCGAACTATGGCAATCCGATCGCACACTCTGCCGAAGGCCCGTGGCAGCAGTTCGACGAACTGCTCGCCGAGCCGTTCATCGCTGGCAAGGAACTGACCGTTGCGGTGCTCGACGGCGAGGCGTTGGCGGTTACCGAACTGATGCCGACGCAGGGCTTTTATGACTATGACGCCAAATACACCGACGGACTGACCGTTCACCAATGCCCCGCTGAATTGCCCGCCGACGTCACGCAGGCGGCGATGAAAATGGCGGTCGATGCGCACATCGCGCTGGGTTGCTGCGGCGCGACGCGCTCGGATTTCCGCTACGATCCCGCGCAGGGCCTGGCCGGACTTTACCTGCTTGAGGTCAATACCCAGCCGGGCATGACTCCGCTCAGCCTGGTGCCCGAGCAGGCCAAGTATCGCGGTATCGATTACGACGCGCTGGTAGCGCGTATTGTCGCGAGTGCGCTGGCATGAGCAGCGTCGCCCTCAAGCGCGGCGAAGTCCGCAAGCGCCCTGCCGCGCGGCGCCCGGCGCCACAACCATCACTGCGGCGCATCGCAGTGCCAATTTCGGCGGCCGTATTGCGCCGCAACGCCATTACGGCGTTCATCTTGTTGGCGCTGGCGGCGGGCGTGGTGGTCATCACCCTGCTCGGACTGCCGCAGCAATGGTGGATGGCGACCGCGCAGGCCGCAGGCCGCGCCGGCTTCGAAGTCAAGCATGTCGAGGTTGCGGGCGTTCAAAAGGCACCCAAGTTGAAAATCTATGGTGCCACGCTCGATGGTCCGACCAACTCGATGCTGCTCGTCGATCTTGATGCAACACGCGCCAGACTGCTCGCACTGCCTTGGGTTGCCGACGCCAGCGTTTCGCGACGACTGCCCGATACGCTGCGCGTTACGATCGTCGAGCGCGCGCCGATGGCGCTTTGGCAATACCAGCATCAGCTTACGGTCATCGACAAGAGTGGCAGAAAGCTGACTAACGAGAATCTTCTGGAATATGCCAAGCTGCCGCTTGTCGTCGGACCGGGTGCCAACATTCAGGCGCATGACTTGCTGATGCTGCTCGCGACCCAGCCCGATATCGCTGACAAGGTCGATGCCGCGACGTTCGTCGGCACACGTCGCTGGGATGTGCGTTTCAAGTCGGGCGAGACGCTGGCGCTGCCCGAAGGCCGTGCAGCGGCCGCCAAGGCGCTCGCCAGCTTCGCCAAGCTCAACCGCAGCAACCAGCTGCTCGACCGCGGCTTTGCGCGCTTCGACATGCGCTTGCCCGGCAAGATGACAGTGCGGGTGCGCAGCGACGCCGGCAGTACCAACCCTACGCCGCGCGAGATGTCGATATGAGCGCCGCCAAGGTAAGCCGCGGCGTCGGCCGCAGCGAACGCACCATTGCCGTGCTCGATGTCGGCACGTCGAAGGTCGCTGCGTTGATCGCGATGATCGGCAGCGAAGGTAATGAACCGCGTGTCATCGGCACCGGCCAGCGCGCCTGTCAGGGTGTCCGGCGCGGGCTGGTCGCCGACATGGAAAAGACCGAAAGTGCGATCCGCGCGGCGATGGACCAGGCCGAACGCAGCGCCGGCGTCACGGCCGATGCTGTGTATGTCAACATTTCTGCAGGCGGGCTCGACAGCGAGGTCGTCACCGTTGAAATCGACATTTCCGGCCATGCCATCACCAAGATCGACATCGACACGTTGCTCGCCGCCGGGCGCGCCCGCATCGACCCCGGCACCCGCGCCGTGCTGCATGCGCAACCGGCGCTTTACACGATCGACGGGCTGACAGGCGTCGCCAATCCGTTTGGCTTCCATGCCGACCGTCTAGGCGTCGACATTCATGTCGTCACCGCCGAGACGCCGCCGATCCGCAATCTCGACCTTGTCGTGCGCACTGCCCACCTCGGCGTTCACACTATCGTCGCCGCGCCAGTCGCTTCGAGCCTCGCCTGTCTGGCGCGAGAAGAACGCGAGCTTGGGGTCGCGCTGGTCGAAATTGGCGCAGGTGTCACCAATGTCGCGGTGCACGCTGGCGGGCAGCTTGTCGGCCTCGCGTCGATCGCCATGGGTGCCGGCGATATCACCAACGACATCGCCAGCGCCTTTGCCACCAAGCGCAGCCATGCCGAGCGGCTGAAGACCCTGCATGGTGCTGCCATCACCGTGCAAAAGGATAATCACGAAGTCATCGAGATCCCGCCGGTCAGCGATGACGAAGGTGCCGAGGGCCAGCGCGTCCCAAAGGCGCAGATTGTCGGCGTCATTCGCCACCGCCTCGACATGCTGTTCGGCGAAGTGGCCAAAAGCCTGATCGCCATGGGCTTCACCGGCCCGCAGGCGCGTCAGGTCGTGCTGACCGGCGGTGGCGCGGAACTCAAGGCCATCGCCGATTTCGCCCAGGGCGTGCTGGGCCGCAACGTCCGCATTGCCCGCCCGCGTGGCCTCACCGGATTGCCCGACGCCCAATCGAGCTGCGCCTTCGCAACGCTCGCCGGGCTCGCACTGTTTGCCGCCGAAGACGTCCCCGACCTGTGGAACAAGGGACCGACACCTGCACCATCCAACCCCCGCAGCGGCGGCGGGCGCTGGCTCAACATGTTCGATCGCCTGAAGTCATCAATCTGATCCAAGACCAAGAAACGAACTTTACCGCAACAAGGCCCAATCCGGGCGCCAAACAGGGATAGAGGGAGACCTGAAATGCTTGAACTGAAACGACCCGAACTGACCGAGCTCAAGCCCCGGATTACCGTTATCGGTGTCGGCGGCGCGGGCGGCAACGCAGTCACCAACATGATCAACGCCAATCTGCAGGGCGTCGATTTCGTCGTGGCGAACACCGATGCACAGGCGCTCGCCGCCAGCCAGGCCGAAACCCGCATCCAGCTCGGCCTGAAGATCACCCAGGGCCTGGGCGCCGGCTCGCGCCCCGAAATCGGCCGTGCTGCCGCCGAGGAAACCATCGACCAGCTTGATGCCAGCCTCGAAGGCGCGCACATGGTGTTCATCACCGCCGGCATGGGCGGCGGCACCGGCACCGGTGCGGCCCCCGTCGTCGCCCGCGCGGCGCGCGAAAAAGGCATCCTGACCGTCGGTGTCGTCACCAAGCCGTTCGCGTTCGAAGGCATCCGCCGGATGCGTTCGGCCGAAGAAGGCATCGCCGAACTGCAGAAGCACGTCGACACACTGATCATCATCCCCAACCAGAACCTGTTCCTGATCGCCAACGCCAACACGACCTTCAAGGAAGCGTTTGCGATGGCCGACCAGGTCCTGCACCAGGGCGTGCGCGGCATCACCGACCTGATGATCATGCCCGGCCTGATCAACCTGGACTTTGCCGATATCCGCACCGTCATGTCCGAAATGGGCAAGGCGATGATGGGGACCGGCGAGGCTTCGGGCGACAACCGCGCCATCGAAGCCGCAGAGAAGGCCATCGCCAACCCGCTGCTCGACGAAGTCAGCATGCGCGGCGCCAAGGGCGTCATCATCAACATCACCGGCGGCGATGACCTCCGCCTGATGGAAGTCGATGAAGCCGCGACCTATATCCGCGAAATGGTCGATCCCGAAGCCAACATCATCGTCGGCTCGGCGTTCAACCCCGACCTCGACGGCGTGATGCGCGTGTCGGTGGTCGCCACCGGCATCGACGCCGTCGCCCGCACGCCGTCGGTGGCCGTCCCGACCAAATCGTCCGAATGGGGGGGCGTCCGTACCGCCTTCCCGACCACATCAGCGGCACGGCCGGCGACACCTGCGGTTGCCGAACCGGTGGTCGCGGCGGTTGTCGAGTCTGTCGAAATCGAGGAGGCGCCGCTGGTCCTCGAAGCCCCCGAAGTCGCCGAGCTCGATCTTGAGCCCGTCGAGGAAGCACCGGTTGCCAGCTTCCGCTTCACCCCCGGCGACCAGCCAATCGCTGCCGTCACGGCACCGGTCGAGCCCGAGCCGATGGTGCTCGAAGACGAAGCCGAGGCCGAACCGGCGCCTTCGCTGTTCCAGAAGATGCTCAACCTCAGCCGCTCGACCAAGCCGGCGCGTCCAGCAACGCTGGCGCCCGAGCCCGAAGTCTCGACCGATGCCGGTGCCGACATGGAGATCCCGCGCTTCTTCAAGCGCCAGATTAACGACTAGGCCATCGGACTTTGAAACGTCTCGACCCGCGTCTGCTAACCACCGCAGACGCGGGCCGACCCTGCGTCAGCGGTGAGGCACGTCGAACAGCTTGCGCGCCACAACCGCAGCAAGCAGCGCGCCGGCAAATTGCGCCGCAACGAACCCCGGCACATCGACTGGCCGGATACCGGCGAAACTGTCGCTGAGTGAGCGCGCTACAGTAATTGCCGGATTGGCGAAGCTGGTCGAAGCAGTGAACCAATAAGCTGCGCTGATATACAGCGCCACCGTCGCGGGCACCCATGCCGACCGGTGGCGCACCGTGCCGAGGATCGTCAGCACCAGGCCAAAAGTTGCGACGCCTTCGGCGAGCCATTGGCCGCCGCCGGTGCGGACGTGGCTCGAAAGCTGCCAGATCGGCGCTTCAAACATCGCATGCGCTACGCAGACGCCGATGATGCCGCCGCCGAGCTGGACCAGCGCGTAGGCCAACGCGTCGGCGCGCCCGAGATCACCACGCAATGCCATGACCAGCGACACCGCTGGATTGAAGTGGGCCCCGGAAACCGGCCCGAAGACCGTGATCAGCACAAACAGCATCGCGCCGGTGGCGAGCGTGTTGGCGAGCAAAGCCACCGCGACATTGCCGCCCGCGAGCTGCAACGCCATGATGCCCGAGCCCACGACGGTAGCGAACAGCAATGCCGATCCGAGTGCTTCGGCCACCAGTCGGCGCGCCAACGATTCAGGCATTGTCGGACTTGCGCGCGGGTACGACTTCGCCGTCTTCCTTGGTGAAGTCGGTCGCCAGCGGGGCGTCGAGCAGGCCGAACACCAGTTCCGACGGCCGGCATAAGGCGGTGCCCTTGGGCGTCACCACAATGGGCCGGTTGATCAGGATCGGTTCGGCCAGCATGGCGTCGAGCAGTGCGTCGTCGGAGAGCGCCGGATCGGCGAGGCCGCGCTCGGCATAGGGCGGCGCCTTTTCGCGGATCAGTGCGCGGACACTGCCGCCGCTTGCCGCGACCAGCGCCTTCAGCGTGTCGCGTGACGGCGGTGTTTTCAGATACTCGATGACCTGTGGTTCGATGCCCGCCGCGCGGATCATCGCTAATGTGTTGCGCGAGGTCCCGCAAGCCGGGTTGTGGTAGATGGTAACGGTCACACGCAGGTTCCTTTCAGCCAAATTGCGTCGCGGTGCCAGCGACGACGTACCAAGCGACAAGCAGCGCGCTCAGCAACGCGCCGGGGATAGCGCTCGCGGTACGCCGCCAACATGCCACGGTGATGACACCGAGCGCGGCGAGCAGGGGAATGAACTGGATGGCGATGACGGTAGTCAACGGATCGAAGCCGGTGGGCAGACGTCCGGTGGCAAACAGCAGCGCATAGTCGAGCCCGAGTAGCAGGGCGAAGCCGCCCGCGAGCGCACCGACGGCGACGAATGTCTGGCGCCACGGCCCCTCGCCCGCGACCATCAACCGGCCGAGTAGCGCGCGCTGGCTGACAATGAAGAACAGCAGCATCGGCAGCAGGTAGATGGGCAGCATCCGCGCCTGCGCGGCGCTGAGCGGTTTGAGCGCGACGACCCAGAAGCGCAGATCGACGATGAACAACGCAGCGATGGCCTCAACCAAGGCATAGGCAAACCCAACAGTCAGCAGCGCCAGGGCCAGCGAACGGCCCCAATAGGGCGCGACATAGGGCACTGGCGGCTGGCGGCGGTCGAGCGCCCAGGTGATCGCGGCATTGACCAGCATCCACAATACGACCTGCGTGCTGACGGTTTGCGGCAGCAACGCGCTGGGCGGCAGCAACAAAGTGACGGCGATGAACACCGGTAGTAGCGTCAGCGGCGGCACCAGCGTTGTCAGCCAGAAGCTCCGGCGCCATTGCGCGTCACGGCGGCGCACGCGCGGTTCGGGAGTGCGGCGCAAAGGCGCAAACGGTGGCAGCGCTAGCAACCGACTGAACGCGCCGACAAGCAACGGCACGATGCCAGCCAGTGCGACGCCGGTGGCGAGTTCCTTGGTCAGCCAGATGTGATCGGTCAGCGCGCGCGGCTCGCCGCCTTGCAACGTGCGGCCGAACCAGTCGAGGCTGTCGGCGACGGCGGCATGGCTGATGTGATCGCCTGGATGCGTGGCGACCGGCGTCGTCAGCCGGCGCGCGGTACCGGCAGCGATGTCACCGTAGATGCGGCCGGGGATGACCGGCGAAGTCGTGCCGAACAGCGCCTGCAGTTTCGGGCTGGTTGCAACATCCTGTGCACGGTCGACACCCCACATGATCGTCGAGAATTCATCGAAACGGCTGAACACCACCGCGACGTTGCGCGGCCAGCTTGGCGTGCCGTCGGCAGCAAACGGCTTGCCCGTCGATGACCCTTCGAGGACTATAGACCGGTAGCCGTCGGGCAGCGCGGAGGCCGCCGCCAGCACCGTCCAACCGCCCATGCTATGACCTTCAAGGCCGATGTTGGCGGTATCGACATAGGGCAGTGACCGCAGGTAACGCAGCGACGCCGGACCGCCGAAGCCGTTGGCAAACGCCGGGCCGCTACTATAGCCATGCCCCGCTTGGTCGATTGCCAGCACTACATAGCCGCGGCGCGCGAATTCGATCGCGAAGGCGCTCTGTGTTTCAGCGGTGTTGATATAGCCATGCACCGCAAGGATGGCGGGGGCCTTGTGCGCCGCATCGACACCGGCGGGGATATAAAGCAGCGCGCGCAAGGTCGTGCCATTGTCGCCGGCAAAACGGATGTCGGTGACACGCGTGCCGTCCGCCGACTGGATGCGCGACGCCGCCCAGCTGCCGCCAATGACCAGTAGAAGGCCGAGCACCAGCAGCCAGAACCCGCGCACCGGGGCTACTCCGCGAACCCCTCCGCAAGATAGCGTTCGGCCAGCGCGCAGTGCAGCGCGACACCGCGGGCCAGCACCGAGTCGTCGATGGTCATGCGGTTCGAATGCAACCCGCAGCAGCTGTGCCAGCCGGTGGCGACCGGCGCCGCGCCCAGGAACATCATCGCGCCGGGCGCGCGCTGCAGGACATAGGCGAAATCCTCGGCGCCCATCATCGGCGTCGGCATTGTCGCCCAGGCGTCGGCGCCGAACACGTCCTGTACGGTGCGTTGCGCCAGCGCGGCGGCGCGGCTGTCGCAGACGGTGACCGGGAAGCCTGTCTCGATGTCGATTTCGGCGGTGGCGCCGTAAGCCAGCGCGGTATGTTCGACGATGGCCTTCAATCCGGCGTGCATCGTGTCGCGGGTACGTTCGGACAGTGTGCGCAAGGTGCCCCACATCTTGGCTTCGGCGGGAATGACGTTGTCGGTCGAGCCCGCCTCGATGCGGCCAAAGGTAACGACGGCGGGGTCAAACACAGAAATCGTCCGGGTGATATAGGTCTGGATTGCGCCGACAATCGCGCACGCCACCGGAATCGGGTCGAGCGCGTCGTGCGGCATCGAGGCATGGCCGCCTCGCCCGTTGACGGTGATGCGCAATTTGTCCGACGACGCCAGCAGCGGCCCGGCACGGCCGGCGAACACGCCCGCCTGCATGTTGGGCGACATATGCAGCGCGAACGCGGCGTCGGGCAGCGGGTCAATCAGCCCGTCATCGAGCATGTGGCGCGCACCGTGCCAGCCTTCCTCGCCGGGCTGGAACATGAACAGCACCGTGCCGGCCAGCCTGTCGCGCTTGGCGCACAGCACCTTCGCCGCACCGACGAGCATCGCGACATGCGCGTCATGGCCGCAGGCGTGCATCGCGCCATCGGTCTGCGAGGCATAATCGAGCCCAGTGTGTTCGGTCATCGGCAGCGCGTCCATGTCGCCGCGCAGCAGCACGGTGCGGCCGTTTGCAGCACCCTTGAGCACCGCGATCAGCCCGGTGGTCGATGGCCCCTCGCGGAATTCGAGCGGCAGCCCGGCAAGCTCGGCCTTGATGCGCGCGGTGGTCTTGGGCAGGTGCAGCCCGACTTCCGGTTCGGTGTGGATGGCACGGCGCAATGCGACGGTTTCGGGGAGCAGCGCATCCGCATCGGCGGTCCAGTCGGTCAGCAGCATCGTCGTCTCCCCCGGGTTTGTTGTCAGCGCCGCGACATGTCGACCGCCGCGGCAGGCATCCGCACTTCAAGGCTTTCGAGTGCATCGGTCAACCAGATTTGGCACGCCAACCGCGAGGTCCGCCCGACGCCGGCGGCGAAGTCGAGCATGTCCTCCTCCTCGTCGGTCGGCGGCGGCAATTTGGCAAAGTCGGCGGCGCCGATCAGCACATGGCAGGTCGAGCACGCCATCGCACCTTCGCAGGTGCCTTCGAGCGGCTGGTCGTTGACCTGTGCGAGGTCGAGCAGCCGTGTGCCGGGCTTGGCCTCGACCTCGGTCACGCTGGCGCCATCGGCGGAGATGAAGCGCACCAATGTCATGCGGCGCGACCTGCTTTGAGCCGCGCGACGACTGCGTTGAGTTCAGAGGCGGCAGTGTCGATGTCGGCTTCGGTGGTGAAGCGGCCCCAGCCGAGGCGCAGGCTGGCACGCGCCGCTTGCGGCGAGCGCCCGAGCGCCAGCAGCACATGGCTCGGCCGCCCCGACTGTGCCGCGCAGGCCGAACCCGACGAAACCGCAATGCCGCGCAGCGACGACAGCAGCCGCTCGCCGGCGATGCCGATGACTTCGAAATTGAGATTGCCCGGCCAGCGCGGGTCGAGCGCGCCATTGATGCGATAGTCGAAGTCGAGTTGGCCGAGCAGCCGGTCGCGCAGCCTGCGGGCATGCGCCTCTCCCGTCTCAAGTTCGGCCTGCGCCAGCGCCGCCGCCGCACCGAGTCCGACGCACAGTGCCGTCGGCAGCGTGCCCGAACGCCCATCCTCCTGCCCGCCGCCTTGGAGCAGCGGTTCGAGTTCGACGCCGTCGCGGATGTAGAGTGCGCCGATGCCCTTGGGCCCGTAGCATTTGTGCGCGGTGACGCTGAGCAGGTCGATGCCGAGCGCGTTGACGTCAACGGGCATTTTGCCGAAGCCCTGAGCGGCGTCGCAGTGCATCAACGCGCCGTGCCGATGCGCGATGCCGGCAATATCGGCGATCGGCTGGATGACGCCGATCTCGTTGTTGACGAGCATAGTTGAGACCAGCGCGACTTCATCGCCCGACACGGCAGCTTCGACGTCGTCGATATCGACCAACCCGTCTTCGCCGACCGGCAGCACCGTCAACGTCGCGCCGAGCCGTTCGAGGTAGCGCGCGGTTTCGAGCACGCAGCTATGTTCCGTCGCCACCGTCACGATGCGGTTGCGGCGCTGCCCCGGCGCGGTGAGCACGCCCTTGAGCGCCCAGTTGACCGACTCGGTGGCGCCGCTGGTGAACTGCACGCGGTCGGGCGCCGCGCCTATCAACACCGCCACCTGTTCGCGCGCCAGCGCCACGGCGGCGGCGGCCTCATAGCCCCAGCGGTGCGCCGAATGCGGGTTGCCGAACTTTTCGACGCCCCAGGGCTCCATCGCGGCGGCCACACGCGGGTCGAGCGGCGTCGTCGCGCCATAGTCGAGATAGACCGGCATCATGCCGCGCGGCTCGCCTGCCGCGCCGCCAGCGCTTCCCACGCGGCGGCAAAGCCATCGATTTCGGCCTCGGTGGTCAACCAGCCGAGACTGACGCGGATCGACTGGCCGGCCAATGCCGGGGCAATCCCCATCGCGGTCAGCACATGGCTGGTGGTCACCTTGCCCGATGAACACGCCGCGCCGGCGCTGACCGCAAAGCCGGCCAGATCGAGCGCCATGACCTGCGTCGAGGCGGCGACTCCGGGCATCGCGAGGTTGCTAATAGTTGGAAGGCGGGGTGCACCGGCGCCGTGAACGATGGCGCCCGCCGCGCGCAGTCGTGTTTCGAGCCGGTCGCGCAACACACCGACACGGTCCTGCCAGCCGGCGTCGGCGGTACGTGCCACGAGTGCGGCGGCAAAGCCGGCAATGCCGGGCAAATTCTCGGTGCCGGCGCGGAAGCCGCGTTCCTGGCCGCCGCCGCGCTGGACGCCGACAAGGTCTTCGGCGCAGCGCGCGATTAGCGCGCCGACACCCGGCGGGCCGCCGAGCTTGTGCGCCGACACCGCGACAAAATCGCCGTGCGGGCAGGCGATTTTGCCGGCACCCTGCACCGCATCGACGAGCAGGCGGCCACCCGCCGCATGGACCAGCGCCTGCACGTCGGCCAATGGCTGCAGCGCGCCGGTTTCATTGTTCGCCTGCATCACAGCGACCAGCGCCGGGCCGGCTGCGAGCAGCTTTTCGAGCGCATCAAGGTCCACACGGCCTTCGCCGTCGACCGGGATGATTTCGGCACCCGCCGCCTGCGCGCGCACTGCATCATGTTCGACCGCCGACACCAGCCGCCGCGTTGCGACCACGCCGTTCAACGCCAGCCCCAGCGCCTCGGTGCCGCCGCTGGTGAACACCAGCGCCGACGGCTGGCAGCCGAGACCGCGCGCGATGCCTTCGCGGGCGTCCTCCAGCGCGGCATGCGCGGCACGGCCGGCGCGGTGCACCGATGACGGATTGGCCCAGTGCGCCGCCGCCACCGTCATCGCTGCCACCGCTGCCGGATCGATCGGCGCGGTCGCGGCATAATCGAGATAGGCGGGTGCGTTCAGCTTGGGCTCCGGCGGTTTACGTTGCGATTTTGGCGCTGGTGACTATATAGACGCCAACGGTGCCCGAGCGCACCCCCTCACCTCAATCTGCGCAGGTCCGATGCCCGAAGTCATTTTTGCCGGCCCCGAAGGCCGCCTCGAAGGTCGTTACCAGCCCGCCAGCCGGCCGCGTGCCCCCGTCGCCATCCTGCTCCACCCGCATCCGCAGGGCGGCGGCACGATGAACAACAGCATCGTCATGGCGATGTACAACACGTTTGTCCGTCGTGGGTTTGCGACGCTGCGCTTCAACTTCCGCGGCGTCGGCCGCAGCCAGGGCACTTTCGACAACGGTGTCGGTGAGCTGTCGGATGCCGCGAGCGCGCTCGACTGGATGCAGCAGTTCAACCCCGAAGCATCGACGACCTGGGTCGGCGGCTTCAGCTTCGGCGCGTGGATCGGCATGCAGCTGCTGATGCGCCGCCCCGAAGTGCGCGGCTTCCTCAGCATCGCACCGCCCGCCAACATGTACGACTTCACCTTCCTCGCGCCATGCCCGTCGTCGGGCCTGATCGTCGATGGCGGGGCCGACGAAGTCGTGACCGGCAGCAGCGTCCAGAAGCTCGTCGACAAGCTCAAGACGCAGCGCCACATCACCATCGACCATGCGACCATTCCGGGCGCCAACCACTTCTTCGAGCATGAGATGCCCGATTTGATGAAGGTGGTGGATGCTTATCTGGACAAAAGGCTCAGCGCGGACCGCTAAGGCGTAGCGCAGCCAGCGCACAAGGCGAGAATTGCCCTTCGCGATTTTCGACTTGGGCGCGGACTCGCGCAGGCCCGGCCGGCGGGTCGGGCGGACACCCCGCCCGAACCCGTCCGACGGCGTGGCTTTGCCACGACGGGCCGCTTGAACCCCTACATACCTAAAACCCGCTCATCCCGAGCAAAGTCGAGGGACATGCCCAACTGTCGGCGCGTCCCTCGACTTCGCTCGGGATGAGCGGTGTTGGTTTATTTTCAATGCAACAGAGTACAGTTGCGCGATTCGCCCACCTCAACAATCGCAACAACTTGCGCGCCGAATCTGGTCAGTCTTTACGGGTCCAGCGTTATTGCGCGTGCACGCCCTCCATCCTAAGCTTTCGTTGAACGCAAATCATTACGTTATGATAACGAAAGCAACGCCATGACCATCGCCCAAGCTCTGTCCGCCGCATCGGCGCAGCACCTTACCCCCGGCTTCGTCGCTGCCGCGTCGCACAACGGCAAGTCATTGTTTTCGCAGGCCTTCGGCAGGCTGGCGCCCGGCACCCCCACCCCGATGACCGAGGACTCCATTTTCTGGCTCGCCTCGATGACCAAAGCGGTGACCGCGACCGCCGCGATGCAGCTCGTCGAAGCCGGCAAGCTCGACCTTGACGCACCGCTGGGCAACCTGCTCCCCGAACTCGGCCGCGCGCAGGTGTTCGACGGCTTTGCCGCCGATGGCAGCGTCAAGTTGCGCGCCCCCAAGCGCCCGATCACACTGCGCCACCTGCTCACCCACACCTCGGGCCATGTCTATGACATGTGGAACGCCGACTTCGCCAAGGCGGCGAAGGTGCTCGGGATCCCGAGCCTTGGCACCTCATTGAACGCCGCGTTGAACACACCGCTGATGTTCGATCCCGGCACCAACTGGGAATATGGCATCGGTATTGATTGGGCCGGCAAGGCGGTCGAGGCGGCGTCGGGCAAAGCGCTCGACGCCTATGTCGAAGACCATATCGCCGCACCGCTGGGCATGGTCGATACCAGCTTCACCCCGCGCGCCAGCTGGGCGACGCGCCACGCCGGCATGACCGCACGCGCCGCCGACGGCAGCATCGCCACGATCGATTTCGCCACAGCCGAAGACCCAGAATTCCACGGCGGCGGCGGCGGGCTGCACGGCACGGCGCATGATTATCTGCGCTTCCTGCAGATGGTCCTGAACGGCGGCACGCTCAACGGCGCGCACATCCTCAAGCCAGAAACCGTGCGCGTCATGCAGGCCAACCACCTTGGCGACGTCGCCCTGCGCACACTGACCAGCGCCGCGCCGCACCTGTCAAACGACCTCGATCTGGCACAGGGCGCCCCAGCGCACTGGGGGCTGAGCTGGCAGATCAACCCGGCGCCCGGCGCCGATGGCCGCAGCGCCGGCAGTCTCGCCTGGGCCGGGCTCGCCAACTGCTACTATTGGGCGGACCCCGCGACCAACGTCGCGGGCGTGCTGCTGATGCAGATGCTGCCGTTCGCCGACGCGCAGGCGATGGCGCTTTTCGGGGCTTTCGAGCGCGCGGTCTATGCCGCAGTGAATGCGTGATCGCCCGCATCTAGCGCCAGGGCGTCAATGTCGCCGCTGTCGCGTACGTCGGCTTCGACCATCAGCCGCACCAGTCGGTTGATTTCGCCGCGCGCGCCGAACGCCGACGCGGTGATCGCCCGGAATGTCATGCGGCCGACAAAGCTCGCGGGGCCGGCATAGGACGTCGACCAGCCGTCGAACTGCCTGGCGCCCACTTCGCCTTCTTCAAGCAACAAGCCATTGGCGTGGCGCGGGTCGCTGCGCAGCGCCGCCAGGCAGTTTTCGACGTCGGCGCGCGGCCCTTCGAGCAGTTGCGCGAAGCCCCTTTTGGTCAACATCAACCCGCCGGTCAGCCGGAATGCCCGCGCCCGTGCGGCCGTTTCGGCGCGGATATCGTCGATGCAGCACTCGAGCGTGTCGTCCGCAAGCCCGTGTTCGCCGAGATAGAGGATTTGATAGAAGCGCCAGCCAGTGGAGTCTGCAGTTGCCGCGCAGTTGCGACCGCGGTCCCTGTCGCAATCGGCGGTTCGCTGACCCCGTCGTTCAATCAGACACCCGATACATGTTGTTGCCATCCCAACAACTCCATCCAGAAACCAGAAAAGTGTGCGTTGCCGCGCATCGACGAAGAAACGTCACGCGGCGCCAAAGGTTCCATCGACGTCACAAAAAAATCGGCAAAGCCAATGCAACTGAATGCAACTAGGTGCACTGGTTGCATTTTTTCATTGCGGGTAGGGTTTGTTTCTCGCACGCGACAGGCAATCCTGCATCGCAGGCATGCCCGACTGACGTGCGCGATCACCACCTGCAATGACGGCTTTTTGCTGCCGATGGATATTGCTGTGCGCTACTGCCTTTGGCACGGGCGTGCTGCTGATGCAGATGCTGCCGTTCGCCGGCGATGGCGCAGTTCGGCGCGTTCGAGCGCGCGGTTTATGCCATGTTCGGCGCCTGATCGGCGACGGCTTGCAGCGCGGCATCAAGGCCGACGTCGTTGCAGTCGCCGGCTTCAAGCATCAACCGGACGAGTCGATTGATGTCGCCGCGCCCACCCAGTGCCGCGCCGGCGATTGCCCGGAACATTGTGCGGCCGATGAAGCTTGCGGCATCGGCATAGGACACGGACCAGCCACTGAACTGCCGCGCGCCGACCGCGCCTTCCTCGACCAACAGCGCATTGGCGTGGCGCGGGTCGCTCTTCAGCCCGGCAAGGCATTCTTCGACCTCGTCACGCGGACCTTCCAGCAGTTGCGCAAATACGTTCTTGGTCAACATCAGTGCACCGGTGAGCCGGAATGTCCGCGCCCGCTCGGCCGTTTTGGCCTCGATGTCGTCGATGAAACCGTCGAGCGCCGCGTCCGACATCCCGTGTTCGCCAAGGTAAAGAACCTGATAAAAGCGTCGGCCAGTTGGCCCCGTCGTCGCCGCGCAACTTGCCCCGCTACGCAAGTTGCAATCGACAGTCCGTTGATCGCGCCGCTCGATAAGACACCCAGTGCACTTCGCTACCATCACAGCTGCTCCCTCCAGCAACATCAAAAAGGCTTTGATATGCAGAGTTAATGAAATTAGTTACATTAGTGAAACGTGCAGCGACAGCCTTAGCGATGCATTAAATATGTGCAACCCTTGCATTTTTGCAGTTTGTGTCGCATTTGTTTCGCCTGTGTGACGGGTGGTTTTGCATGGCCAGCTTTGCGACAAAGCTCGAATTGATCCTCAAGGCGCTATCAATCTCGCGCGGCCGCGCTGCCGCCGAAATGGGCGTCGACAAGCCGCTGGTCGGCCGCTGGGTTTCCGGTGCCGTCCACCCTTCGGCACGCAGTCTCGAACGGCTGACTGTATGGATTGCCGGCTATCAAGCGGGCTTTTCACTGCTCGACTGGGATGTCGATATCGCCGAGCTGGCGAAGCGGTTTGGTGTCACGACACCGCCGACGTTGCGGCTTCGCCCCGACGATGTCCTCGAACCGTTGCTGGCCGCGCCCTTGATCGAGGAGGCGCGCGACAATGTCGCACGTCGTGGCTGGGCGTATGAGGGTTTCTGGCGCTCGACGCGACCATCAGCACTGGCCCCCGGCAAATTCATACGCGAACATTTGATGATCAGTTGCAACGGTGGCGGCGCGATGGTGATTGCGCTGGGTGCCGTGAAGATGCGGCTCGATGGCTACGCCGTGTTGTTCGACAATCAAATGCTCGCATTCGTCGCCGACAGTGAAAACACCAACCTCGTGTTCGCCATATTGAATCTGGTCGCAAGGCTGAAGGCCGAAGTGCTCGACGGCCTGACCCTCACGCGCCTCGCCGATTCGAGCGGTTCACCGGTCGCCGAGCCGGTGCTGCTCGAACGCGTCGGCGACCTGTCGGGCAATGACGATGCCGATAAGGCGACGTTCGAGGCGCTGTGCGCACAGAGTACGGTGATCCCGGGCGAATCGGTTCCCGACGATGTGCGCCGCCACCTGTGCCGCGACTTTGGCCCGACGGCGTTCGCCAATGGCGGCGAACTGCTGCTGGTCATGCGCGCCTCACAGTCGATGGCGCGCGGGCCGCTGTTCGAACCGCCATCAGGGGCGTGAAATCACCCCGCCGCACATCGGGGCTGCGACGCCGGTGGTTTGCGGGAAGCTGATCGGCAGGCCCATAAGCGTCCGCGCACCGAGATAGGCAAAGGCTTCGGCTTCGAGCGCGTCGCCGTTCCAGCCCGCCGCTTCGACAGGCAACGTTTGGACGCCGGTTCGCGCCGCCAGCATCGCCATCAGCGTCGCATTGTGGCGGCCGCCGCCGCAGACCAGCAGCCGCAACGGGCGCGCGGGGACGTGGTTGAGCGCCAGCGCGACGGTCACCGCGGTGAACGCCGTCAGCGTCGCGGCGCCGTCGGCGAGGCTGAGCCCGCGCGCCGCGCCGAGCGAGAAGTCGTGGCGGTCGAGCGATTTGGGCGGTGCAAGGTCGAACCACGGCAGGTCGGCCATTGCCGCGACGACCTGTTCGTGGACACTGCCCGACGCGGCCAGTGCACCGCCGGCGTCATGGCTCAGCCCGGCTTCGGCGCGGACCCAGTCGTCGATCAGTGCATTGCCGGGGCCGGTATCGAACGACCCCCAGTCGTCACCGGCAAACCAGGTAATGTTGCCGACGCCGCCGAGGTTGAGCACCGCGACCGGCCCCTGGCTGCGGAATCCCGATACCAAAGCGCGGTGATAGGCAGGGGCCAAGGGCGCGCCCTGCCCGCCGCTTTCGACATCGGCGCAACGGAAGTCATGCACGACGGTGATGCCGGTTTCGCGCGCCAGCAGCGCGCCGTCGCCGATCTGCCACGTCCAGCGCCGGTCGGGGCGGTGCGCGATGGTCTGGCCGTGGAAGCCGACGAGCGCGACATCGGCCGCCGCCACGCCGGCCTGCGCCAGCAACGCCTTGACCGCCGCTGCGTGCGCGAGCGTCTGGTCGCGGGCCACCGCGTCAATTTCGGCGTGCGGGGCCGGTCGTTCCATTGTCAGCGCCGCCGCAATCGCACCGCGCAGCCGCGCGCGCATCGGTTCGTCATAGGCGACGCTGTGGAATGCCAACGGCGCCACCAGGTCATGGCCGTCGGTGCGGATCAGCGCCGCATCGATGCCGTCCATCGACGTGCCCGACATCAGGCCCACCGCGAGCAGACTTTCGCTAGCCCCCGTGCTCATGCTAGGCACCCTCCCGCCATGACATACAAATCCGAATTCCTCCGTGTCCTAGACGAGCGCGGCTATCTCCACCAGATCACCGACGCCGACGCGCTCGACGCAGCGGCGGCGGGCGGCGTCGTGTCGGCCTATGTCGGTTTCGATTGCACCGCACCGAGCCTGCATATCGGCAATCTCGTGTCGATCATGATGCTGCGCAAGCTGCAACAGACCGGCCACAAGCCGATCGTGCTTTTGGGCGGCGGCACCACCAAGGTCGGCGATCCGTCGGGCAAGGATGCCGGGCGCCAGCTGCTCGATGACGCGCGCATTGCCGGCAACATGGCGACGATCAAGCGCATCTTCGAACGATTCCTGACCTTCGGTGACGGCCCGACCGATGCAGTGATGGTCAACAACGCCGACTGGCTCGACAAGCTGGAATACATCCCGTTCCTGCGCGACATCGGCCGGCATTTTTCGATCAACCGGATGCTGACATTCGATTCGGTCAAGCTGCGGCTCGACCGCGAGCAGCCGCTGAGCTTCCTCGAATTCAACTACATGATCTTGCAGGCTTATGATTACCTCGAACTGTCGCGGCGCTTCGGCTGCCGGCTGCAGATGGGCGGGTCGGACCAGTGGGGCAATATCGTCAACGGCACCGACCTTATCCGCCGCGTCGACAGCAAGGATGCGTTCGGATTGACGACGCCGCTGATCACCACGTCGGACGGCGCCAAGATGGGCAAGACGGCGAACGGCGCGGTCTGGCTGCACGAGGATTCACTGCCGAGCTATGACTACTGGCAGTTCTGGCGCAACACCCAGGACGCCGATGTCGGCAAGTTCATGCGGCTGTTCACCGAAATCCCCGAAGCCGAAATCCGGCGCTACGAAGCGCTCGAAGGTGCCGAAATCAACACCGCAAAGAAGGCGCTCGCCGACGCCGCAACCGCGCTGTGCCGCGGTGCGGAGGCCGCCGCAGCGGCGGCCGAAACCGCGCGCGCGACGTTCGAGGCGGGCGAGGCCGGCGGCGACCTGCCGTCGCTTGCCATCGGTGCGGATGGTATCGGGCTGCTCGATGCGCTTGTCGGACTGAACATGGCGGCGTCAAAGGGCGAAGCGCGGCGGCTGATTCGCGGCGGCGGCGTCAAGGTCGATGACGTGACTGTCAGCGACGAAGCGCTGCATCTGCCGGGTGCGGCGAAGCTGTCGGTCGGCAAGAAGCGCCACGGCGTGCTGGTCGCCGGCTAAAGTCCGCTCACTGCGGCCACGGCCGCCAGCCTTCGACGCGCTTGCTGAGCACTTCAACTTCGGCCGGGGCGAGTGCCAACTCAAGCCGCTTGGCGAGCTCCAGCGCTTCGGCGCGCAGCTCCGCGTCGCCACGTGCTGCCGCAAGCTGCGCCCATACCCAGGCATCATCGGTATCGCGGTTGACGCCCTTGCCGGCGGCCAGCGCCCGCGCCAGCGCCAGTTGCCCTGGCGCATAGCCGCGGCTGGCAGCGCGGAACCAATAAGTCGCGGCGGTGGCGGGATCGGCAGCAACGCCCTGCCCGCGCGCATACATTGTACCGAGCATGGTTTCGCCGATGGCCGAACCGTGATTGGCGAGCGTGGTGAACTGCGCATGCGCCTGGCTGTAATCGCCCGCCGCGTACGCGCTTAAACCGGCGTCGAGCACGCCCTGCGCCCACGGCATCGCCGCCGACAGCGGTGCCGCCAGCGCCAGCAATGCCCCCAAAACCCAAACTCTCATGCTGCCACGCCTAGCCCGCGCCGCCACGCAGGGCAAGTTTGCTTGGCGCATGATGGAACCGATGCGCGATGTGTGGCTTTGATTAACATCAAGGTTACGGCCGCGAAACGGGTGTATGTTAAAGTTTAACGAGGTGGAAATGTACGACCAACGCGAATTCCGAGGCTGAACCGCCGATGGCTTGGCGCACCAGCATATTGACGCGGGAAATCCTGCCGTTCGCGCTGTCGTTC
This sequence comes from Glacieibacterium arshaanense, assembly GCF_004681125.1. Taxonomy (GTDB): domain Bacteria; phylum Pseudomonadota; class Alphaproteobacteria; order Sphingomonadales; family Sphingomonadaceae; genus Polymorphobacter_A; species Polymorphobacter_A arshaanense. The sequence goes on along the minus strand of NZ_SIHO01000002.1, from coordinate 570,333 downwards.
GCGGCGCTGATCGGCGGCGTGCTGCTGATCGATCTGGTGCTGCATCTGGCGGGGCTGGTGTGGATCGGTCGCTATCTCGGCATTGTCGGCGTCGCGATCATCCTCGGCTCGTTCAGCTATTCGCTGGCCAAGCGCAAATGGATCAAGCCGTTCAACCCCGTCGTGCGGCTGCGCCGGCATGAACGCTGGGCCTGGGCCGGCGCGTTGCTGATTCTGGTCCATGCCGGCATTCACTTCAACGCGTTACTCGCCTGGCTCGCAGTCGGGGCGATGCTGATCAACGTGCTCAGCGGGTTGACCGGCAAGTATCTGCTGCAGCGGGCGCGGGCCCGCATGGGCCAGACGCGCACCGACCTCGCGGCCCATGGTAGCGACCCCGCAGAAATCGAAGCGCAGATGTATTGGGATAGCCTGACCTACGGCATCATCAAGCAATGGCGCAGCCTGCACGTGCCGATCACGCTGGCGTTCGCGGTGCTGGCGCTGGCGCATATCATCAGCACCGCGCTGTTCTGGGGCTGGCATTGAACGGCAAGATCTTCCTCGCGCTGATCGCCGCGCTGCTGGCGGGCATCATCGCGCTGGCGTTCGTGCAACCCTTGCCGATGGTCGGATCGGGGCCGCTGATGCCGGCGCACGCCAAGCTCGCCACCGATTGCTTTGCCTGCCATGTGCCGTGGCGCGGCGTCAGCGCGACGCGCTGCACCACCTGTCACGCAGTAGCGGACATCGGTCGCAAGACTAGCCTCGGCGTCGCGATCGTGCCGCCGAAACCGGGGTTCCACCAGAAACTGGCCGGGGTCGACTGCCTCGGTTGCCACACCGATCACATGGGCGCGCAGCCACCGCTCAGCTTCAGCCATGCGCTGCTGGCGCCGGCGGTTCAGCGCCAGTGCTCGACCTGCCACGCCGCGCCCAAAACGCCGATGCACCGCAACTTCGGCAGCGATTGCGCGAGCTGCCACACCACCAAGGCCTGGGCCCCCGCGACGTTCGACCATGCGCGCTATTTCGCGCTGACCGGCCCGCACAATGTGCCGTGCGCGACCTGCCACATCCGGCAGGATACCTCGCGCTACACCTGCTACGGCTGCCACGAACACCGCCCCGAACAGATCCGCGCCGAACACCGCGAGGTCCGCGCCACCAACCTCGACAATTGCGTCCAGTGCCACCGCAGCGCCGACGGAGAGGGCGGCGAAGGTGGCGAGGGCGGCGAACGCGACGAAGACTGACCCCCCACAAAGGAAACGACCATGAAGGGCTATATCGCCGACATCGAGGAACTGACCGAAGACAACGCCAACTTCCGCAAGGTGCTCTACACCGGAAAGCACCTGCAGCTCGTGCTGATGGCGCTCAAACCCGGCGAAGACATCGGCGCCGAAGTCCACACCACGCACGACCAGTTCTTCCGCGTGGAAAAGGGCAAGGGTGAAATCATCATCGACGGCAAGACCAGCAACATCAAAAGCGGCTTCGCAATGATCGTGCCCGCCGGCGCCAAGCACAATGTCATCAACACCGGTGACAAGCTGATGCGACTTTACACGCTCTACGCGCCGCCGCAGCACGTCGACGGCATCATCGCGCTGACGCGTGCCGATGCCGAGGCGTTGCATGAAGAGTATGATGGGAAGACCACGGAGTAGGTTGAAGGGCCTCCGGCGGGCAGGCCTGAGGCCTGCACCCGATTGTTGGGTGCAGGGGTCACCCCTGCCCGCCGGAGGCCCTTAACCTGACCTCAGCAACGCCACCGCACTATCGCGTTCAAACAGATACAACAGCACCCTCGCGGCGCGGCCACGCTCGCTGTCGAGGCCACCGTCGCGGTCGAGCAGCAGCCGCGCGTCATCGCGGGCGATCGGCAGCAGCGCGGTCATGCGGTCGAGGTCGGCGAGTTTGAATTCGGGTTCGCCTGATTGCTTGTGGCCGAGCATTTCGCCCGCGCCGCGCAGCCGCAGGTCTTCTTCGGCGATGCGGAAGCCGTCGTTAGTTTGCCGCATCAGTGCCAGCCGGGCGCGTGCGGTTTCGGTGATGTCGCCGCCGCGCAGCAACAGGCACACCGAATGCGCGGTGCCGCGCCCGACGCGGCCGCGCAGCTGGTGGAGCTGCGCGAGGCCGAAGCGTTCGGCGGCTTCGATGATCATCAGCGAGGCGTTGGGAACATCGACGCCGACTTCGATGACGGTGGTGGCGACGAGCATCTGCAAGCGGCCCGCGGCGAATTCGGCCATCACCGCGTCCTTGTCGGGTCCTTTCATCCGGCCGTGGACCAAGCCGACGGTGTCGCCGAAGCGCTGTCTCAGCGCGGCGGCGCGGGTTTCGGCGGCGGCGGTGTCGCCCGACTCGGTGCCTTCGACCAGCGGACACACCCAATAGGCCTGCTTGCCCGCCGCAAGGTGGCGCGCCAGTCCGTCGACGACTTCGGGCAGGCGTTCGAGCGCGGTGACGCGCGTTTCGATCGGTTGCCGCCCCGGCGGCAGTTCGTCGAGCCGCGACTGGTCCATTTCGCCGTAAGCCGTCAGTGCCAGCGTGCGCGGGATCGGTGTCGCGGTCATCACCAGCAAATGCGGCGGCACATCGGCCTTGGCGGCCAACATCAGCCGCTGCGCGACGCCGAACTTGTGCTGTTCGTCGATCACCGCCAGCCCCAGCGCCTGATAATCGACCGCATCCTGGAAAATCGCGTGCGTGCCGACCAGAATGTCGATTTCACCGTTCGCCAAGGCCCCGAGCAGTTCGGCACGCGCGCGGCCCTTGTCGCGGCCGGTCAGCAGCCCAACGCGCACCGGCAGCCCGTCGAGCAGGTTGAGCAGGTTCGCATGATGCTGGCGCGCCAGAATTTCGGTCGGCGCCAACAACGCGCCCTGTGTGCCCGATTCGACGGCAGTCAGCAGCGCCATCAGCGCCACCAGCGTCTTGCCCGAGCCGACATCGCCCTGCAGCAGCCGCAGCATCGGCACGGCCTGCGCCATGTCGCCGGCAATCTCGCGCGCCGAGCGTTGTTGCGCGCCGGTCAGCGGCCACGGCAGCCGCGCCAGCAGCGCCTCGGTCAATTTGCCGGTGCCCGCCAGCGGCCGGCCGCGCCGCCGCCGCGCCGACGCGCGCACCAGCAGCAGCGCCAGCTGATTCGCCAGCAGTTCGTCATAGGCCAGCCGATCATGCGCCAGGACCTCGTCCTCGAGCCGGTGCGCCTGCGCCAAAGCGTCGCGCCAGCTGGGCCAGTCGTGCTGCGCCATCACCGACGGTTCGATCCATTCGGCCAGTTCAGGCGCGCGCGCTAAGGCGGCCTGCGCCAACACCCCCATGCGGCGGTTGGTGATGCCTTCGGTCAGCCCGTAGACCGGCTCGCGTTCGGGAATTTGGCTGCGCTCGGAGACCTTGAGCACGAAGTCGGGGTGCGCCATCTGCAGCCCCTGCCCGTAGCGATCGAGCTTGCCCGACACGAGGCGCGCCTCGCCAATCGGCAGCAATTTCCGTGCGTAACCGCCGGCCTGGCCAAAATAGACGAGGTCGATCCAGGTGTTGGCCTTGTCGCGGCAGCGCACCCGCATCGGCGCGCGCAGCCCGCCCGACTGATACGACAGCACCTCGAGATCGATCGTCACCAGCCGGTCGACATAGGCCAGATCCAGTTCGTCGATGTTGACGCGTTCGAGCGCCATTACCGGCAAATGGAACAGCAGATCGACCGCGCGCGTCAGCCCGAGCCGCGCCAATTGCCGCGCCTGTGCGCTGCCGACGCCGGGCAGCGCGGAGACTTCAGCGAACAGCGGGTTGAGGGTTTCGGGGCGCATGGTAAAGGGGAGCCTAGCTGAACGCGCCCGCCGGATAAACCGGTGCGGCGCTAATTGGCGTTGGAGCGCTGCGTGACCGAACCCAAATCACTCGACTTCCGCAAGCGCCGCGCCGCATTCCGCGCCTGGCACCGCGGCACCCGTGAAGCCGACCTGATGATCGGCGGCTTCGCCAACGCTTACCTCCCAGAATGGGACGCCGCCGCGCTCGACTGGTTCGAAGCGCTGCTCGAGGAACAGGACGTCGATGTCATGGCCTGGGCGATCGGCACGCAGGTGGTGCCGGCGCGGTTTGAAAGCCCGTGGATGGAAAAGCTGCAGCGGCTCGATACGATTTCACGGACGATGCGATGATGAAGGGCCTCCGGCGGGCAGGGGGTTGCCCCTGCACCCATATTTGGGGCTGTCAATTCATATGGGTGCAGGGCCCGAGGCTCTGCCCGCCGGAGGCTCTTAGCCGATGATCGACCTGCGCAACTTCGTCACCGCGCGGCGCCCGCTGACCTTGGCCGGCTGCGCCTCGGGCTATTTGCCGTGGCTGATGGCCGATGTTGCGCGGGCGTCGAAGGGGCGCGCGGTGTTCATCGCCGCCGACGAAGCCTCGGCGCGCAGCGTGCTCGACGCGGCGCATTATTTCGCGCCCGAGCTGGCGACGCGCTATTTCCCGGCGTGGGACTGTTTGCCGTATGACCGTGCCTCGCCGTCGATGCGCGTTTCGGCGGACCGCATGGCGACGCTGGCGGCATTGGTTCAACCCAACGAGGGCGCCGAACTGCTGGTCACCACGGTCAATGCGGTGTTGCAGCGGATCCTGCCGCGCGACCGCATGGCGGGGCTGAGCGCGGCGTTGAAGCCCGGGATGCGCATCGACCGTGACCGGCTGGCGGCGACGCTGACCGCGAACGGCTTTGTCCGCACCGACACCGTGGTCGATGCCGGTGAATTCGCGATTCGCGGCGGGTTGCTCGACTTGTTTCCGGCGGGCGAGGAGCATGCGCTGCGGCTTGATTTCTTCGGCGATGAAATCGAGACGATGCGCTATTTCGACCCGGCGACGCAGCGCACGATCGGCGCCTCGACGGGGTTCAACCTGCTGCCGGTCGGCGAGGTGCTGCTCAGCGAAAACAGCATCCGCAACTTCCGCGGCGCCTATCTCGAACGCTTCGGCGCCACCGCGACCGGCGACCCACTCTACAGCGCCATCAGCGACGGGCGACGACTGGCGGGGATGGAACATTGGCTGCCGCTGTTCGAAGCGAAGCTCGGCACGCTGTTCGACTATCTGACGCCCGATTGCACGATCATCCGCGAAGCCGGCGCCGAGGCTGCGATCGAAGCGCGCTTCGAGGCGATTGCCGACTATCACGACAACCGCACCACCGCGCTGACCGCCAAAAAGGGCAGTTACCGACCGCTGCCGCCGCACGCGCTCTACCTCGATCCCGAGGAGTGGAAGGTGCTGTGCAGCGCGCGCCACGTCCATCTGACCTCGCCCTACAGCGTCCCCGAAGGCACCCGCGACACTATCGATTGCGGCGTGCGTTCGGCACGCGATTTCGCCCCCGAACGCGCCGCGCAGGCCAATATCTACGAAGCCGTGCACCATCACGTCGCGACGCTGCATGTCGAGAAAATGCGTGTCGTGCTTGCCAGCTATTCGGCCGGCTCGCGCGAGCGTCTGCACGGGCTGCTTGGCGACCATGGCGTCACCAACACCGTGCTGGTCGACAGCTGGCAGGAGGCGCTGGCGGCCTCAACGGCGGGCCAGGTCGCGCTGACCGTCATTGCGCTCGACCACGGCTTCAGCACACCCGACCTCGCGGTGCTGACCGAGCAGGACATGCTCGGCGACCGGCTGGTGCGGCGACGGCGCTCGGCGCGCAAGGCCGATGCCTTCCTGGCCGAGCTGTCGATGCTGACGCCGGGCGATCTGCTGGTGCATGCCGACCACGGCATCGGGCGCTACGAGGGGCTGGTGGCAATTTCGGTCGGGCGCGCGCCGCACGACTGCGTCTGGCTGACCTATGACGGCGGCGACAAGCTCTACGTGCCGGTCGAAAACATCGACGTGCTGTCGCGCTACGGCTCGGACAGCGACGGCGTCGGGCTCGACAAGCTCGGCGGCGTCGCCTGGGCCAACCGCAAGGCGCGGATGAAGGACCGCATCCGCGAAATCGCCGGCGATTTGCTCAAGATCGCCGCCGAGCGCGCGCTGCGCGAAGCCGACATCATCAGCCCCGACGCGCACGGGCTGGCGGCCTTCGTCGACCGCTTCCCTTATGCCGAAACCGATGACCAGCAGCGCGCCATCGACGATGTGCTGGGCGACCTGTCATCGGGCAAGCCGATGGACCGGCTGGTCTGCGGCGATGTCGGCTTCGGCAAGACCGAGGTGGCGTTGCGCGCCGCCTATGCCGCCGCCATCGAGGGCCATCAGGTAGCCGTCATCTGCCCGACGACGCTGCTGGCACGCCAGCATTTCGCCAACTTCCGCGAGCGCTTCGCTGGCTTGCCGATCGAGGTGCGCCAGCTGTCGCGCCTGGTCACCGCCGCCGACGCCAAGGCGGCGCGTGAGGGCCTCGCGGACGGCACCATCGATATCGTCGTCGGCACGCACGCGCTGCTGGCGAAGTCGGTCGAATTCAAACGCCTCGGGCTGGTCATCGTCGACGAGGAGCAGCGCTTCGGCGTCGTCCACAAGGAGCGGCTGAAGAACCTCAAGACCGACGTGCATGTGCTGACCTTGACCGCGACGCCGATCCCGCGAACGCTGCAGATGGCGCTGACGGGCCTGCGCGAACTGTCGATCATCGCGACGCCGCCAGTCGACCGGCTCGCGGTGCGGACCTATGTGATGCCGTGGGACGAGGTCGTGCTGCGCGAGGCGCTGCTGCGCGAACATTACCGCGGCGGACAAAGCTTCTTCGTGACACCGCGCATCGCCGACCTGCCCGATATCGAGGAATTCCTGCGCGAGAATGTCCCCGAAGTTAAATATGTGACGGCGCACGGCCAGATGGCACCGACCGAAGTCGAGGAGCGTATGAGCGCGTTCTACGACCGCAAGTATGACGTGCTGCTGTCGACCACCATCATCGAAAGCGGGCTCGATATCCCCAGCGCCAACACGCTGATCATCCACCGCGCCGACCGCTTCGGCCTTGCTCAACTCTACCAACTCAGAGGCCGCGTCGGGCGCGCCAAGGTCCGCGCCTATGCCTATATGACGACGCCCGCCGACAGCGTGATGACCGAGACCGCCGAGAAGCGGCTGCACGTGCTGTCGAGCCTCGATTCGCTCGGTGCCGGCTTCCAGCTCGCCAGCCACGACCTCGACATACGCGGCGCCGGCAATCTGCTCGGCGACGAGCAATCTGGGCATATCCGCGAAATCGGCTTCGAACTGTACCAGTCGATGCTTGAGGACGCGATCCTGGCGGCGCGTGCCACCGGTGCCGGCTTGCGTGCGCCCGACGAGGCATTCTCGCCGCAGATCACCGTCGATGCGCCGATCCTGATTCCGGAGGACTATGTCCCCGATCTCAACCTGCGGATGGCGCTCTATCGCCGCCTCAATGAACTCCCCGACCGCGCCGCGATCGACGGCTTTGCTGCCGAGATGATCGACCGCTTCGGGACGTTGCCCGAAGAAGTCGCCAACCTGCTCGCCGTGCTCGAAATCAAGCAATATTGCACGCGCGCCAACATCGCCAAAGTCGATGCCGGCGCGAAGGGCGCGGTGGTGACGTTCCAGAACAACAGCTTCCGCAATACTGCGAGCTTGCTCGACTATGTCGCGCGGCTGGGCGAACGCGCCAAGTTCCGCCCCGACCAGAAACTGTTCGTCGGCGGCGAATGGGGCGGCACCGAGGCACGGCTCAAGGGTGCGCTGGCGCTATCGAAGTCGCTGGCGCGGATTGCCGAAGGCGCGACAGTCAAGCCTACTGTGAAGCCAACTGCGCCGACTGCTCCAGCGCCGAAGCCAACGCCGCCGGCGGCTGTGCCCCCACGACCAGCAGTTTTCCGTTCAAAACGAAGCTGGGAACGCCGGTGATGCCCGAATCGCGCGCGCGCTCGGCCTGATCCTCGATAAGCGTCCGGTCGGCGTCACCGGCCAGCAAGTCGCGGACCAACGCGCCGTCCATGCCCGCACCCTCGGCGATCTTCACCAACACATCGGCGTCGGAGATATCAGCGCCCGCTTCGAAATGCGCCACGAACAGTGCGCGTGCCACTGCGTCAGCGACGCCGGCACCCGCTGCCCAGCGCATCAGCCGGTGCGCGTCGGCGGTATTGGGCAGATGCTTTACCTTTGACAGGTCGAGCGCCAGCCCGGCGTCGGCGGCGGCGGCTTCGACATTCTTGCCGAGCTCACGGGCGCGTTCGACGCTGCCGAACTTGGCGATCATATAGGCGTTGCGGTCGGCGCCCTTGGGCAGCCCGGGGTTGAGGAAATACGGGTGCCAGCGCCAAGCGACGGGCTGGCCGGCGGTCAGCGCCGCATCGAGATTGCGCATGCCGATATAGCACCACGGGCAGATGAAATCGGACACCATGTCGACTGTTGTCACTGCACTTGCTGGCGTCATGGCCAATTCCTCCCTCAACTTGCGATGCGCGGCGCCGGCTGTTCGGCAGCGTCGGCATTCCATGATTTGACGAACACCGCCAGTGCCTCGGCCGACATCGCCGGGGCGCAATGGAAACCCTGGTACCAGTCGCAGCCGGCAGCGGCAGCCATTTCGAGCTGGGTGGCGTTTTCGACGCCTTCGGCCATCACGCACATGCCCAGCCCGTGCGCCATTTCGATGATCGACTGGACGACGATGCGGTCGCGGCTGTCGCCGCCGAAGTCGGCCACCAGGCGCTTGTCGATCTTGACGAAATCGAGCGGAAGCGCGCGCAGATAGGCTAGGCTCGAATAGCCGGTGCCGAAGTCGTCGAGCGCGATGCGGATGCCGTGCGCGCGCAGCCGTTGCAACGTCGCTGCGGCGACATCGAGGTTGGCGATCAGGTCGCCTTCGGTAACTTCGATCATCAACTGGTCCGGCGGAAAGCCGGTTTGCACCAGCGCGCCGACCATCGCCTCGACAAAACCTTCGGCGGCGAGATCGGCGGCAGTGGCGTTGATCGACATGCGCAGGTCGTGCAGGTCGGGATTTGATGCGACCGCTACCGACAGCGCCAGTTCCCGAATTCGGTCACCGAGCAGCACCGCGACCTCGGCGCTTTCGGCGACCTCGAGCAGCGTTTCGGCCGACAGTTGCCCAAGCACCGGATGCTGCCAGCGTACCAGCGCCTCGGCACCGACGATACGCCCGGAACTGATTTCGACTTGCGGCTGGAACACCATCTCAAGTTGGTTGGTGACGAGCGCGGTGCGCAGGTCGGTCTCGAGCCCGGCCATACGCAGGATGCGCTCGGCGCCCGGCGCCGACTGGAACACCTCGATGCTGCCGGGCTCGCGGGCGCGCGCCTGCAACAGCGCGGCGCTGGCCTGGCGAAACAGCACCTCGGTGGCCTCCGCACTGACCACTTCGTGACTGTCCGCCGGTTTCGCCACCGAATCGGCAACCGCAATACCGATGCGACAGCCGAGATGGATGCGGTTGTCGCCTACAATAAAGTCGTCTTCGAACACCGCATTGACCTGTTCTGCCAGCTGCGTCGCGTCCGATAGGCGCACTGGCCCGGGCAGAACGAGCGCAAATTCGGCGCCGGCAAGCCGCGCGACCATGCGGGGTTCGACGGTCTCCAGCGCCGCCGATGCCGACACCACCGCCTGCAACCGCGCGGCGACGTCCTTGAGCACCGCATCGGCAACATTGCGGCCATAGGCGGCGTTGAGCTGGCCGAAGCGCCCGATGGCGACGATCAACAGGATTGCACGCGGGTCATAATCCGACGGCGCTGCGAGGATGAGTTCGAGCCAGCCGCGGACATGCGCCGCCGACGCCAGCCCGGTCAGCGGATCGCGTCGCGAGGCATCGCTGTCGACGCTGCGGCCGCTGGCGACATTGTCGAGCCGTTCGACATGCAGCTGGCTGAAACCGATAGCCGACACCAGCTGTGAATTAGAAAACGGGCTGGTCAGCACATGCGTCGCCCCGGCACGCCCGACCGTCGATTCGGCCTCGGCATCGTTCTTCGACAGCAGGACCAGCAACGCGCCGCGCCGCGCTTCGACCTGCAACGCCAGTTCGCGCGCTGCGCCGAGCCCGGCGACAAAGGCGCCGCGCGCATCGACGATGATGCTCCGCGTTTCGGGGGTGGCGAATCCGGCAAGCGCCTGTTCGAGCGTGCGCACGACCGCTGCATCGAGCCCGGCCTCCACCGTCACCGCTTCAAGCTCGCGCGCGTATCGCGGCGAAAAGATCAGGATCGCGGGATTGTTCGCCTTGAGCATCGGTGGCCAATCATTTTGCGCCATTAATCGTAGCGCGACTGCCTGCATACGGCCAGCAACTTTCGACAAAAGCGCGCGTTCGAGACGTTCCACAAGTTGCCACAAGCGCGCAGGGGTGGACTTCGCACGCGCCAGCGGCCAATTTGGCACCATGGAAACGGTCACCGTAACACGCACGCCGGTCGCGCCGCGGCCATCGACGGCCCCGCTCGTCGATCCGTACGGCCGAGCCATCCGCTATCTGCGGATTTCGGTGACCGACCGCTGTGACTTCCGCTGCGTCTATTGCATGTCCGAAAACATGACGTTCCTGCCCAAGGCCGATGTGTTGAGCTTCGAGGAGATCGACCGGCTGGCGAGCGCCTTCATCCGGCGCGGCACCACCAAGCTGCGGCTGACCGGGGGCGAGCCGCTGGTCCGGCGCGGCATCGTCGAGCTCGTGCAGCAACTGGCGCGCCATATCGGCCATGGCCTAGAAGAAATCACGCTGACCACTAACGGCTCGCAGTTGGCGAAATATGCGCAGCCGCTGTTCGATGCCGGGATGCGGCGGATCAACGTCAGCCTCGATACGCTAGACCCCGACCGGTTCGCGCAAATCACGCGGTGGGGGCGGCTACCGCAAGTCCTCGAAGGCATCGCTGCCGCCAAGGCCGCCGGGCTGCACGTCAAGATCAACATGGTGGCGCTCAACGGCGTCAATGATGACGAATTCGGCGCGATGCTGGACTGGACCGCGGCGCAGGGTCACGACCTCGTGCTGATTGAAACGATGCCGCTCGGCGAGATCGACGGCGACCGCAACGAGCAGTATCTGCCCTTGAAGGCCGTGCGCGCCGAACTCGAACGCACGCGCACGCTCGTCGACCTACCCGATTCGACCGGCGGCCCGGCGCGCTACGTGCGCGTCGCCGAAACCGGCCAGCGGCTGGGGTTCATCACGCCGCTGACGCACAATTTCTGCGAAAGCTGCAACCGGGTGCGACTGACCGCGACCGGCACGCTGTTCATGTGCCTCGGCCAGGACGATGCCGCCGATCTGCGCGCCGTGCTGCGCGCCAGCCCTGACGATGCTGCGCTCGACGTCGCGCTCAATGAGGCCATCGCGCGCAAGCCCAAGGGTCACGACTTCATCATCGACCGCACCGCGCGCGCGCCGGCGGTCAAGCGCCACATGAGTGTCACCGGCGGATGAGCTATAAGTCCGACCGTCTCGCGCTGCTGGTATCGCCGACGCCGCAGGCCGAAGCCGCGGCCGAGGAACTGCGCACGCTGTACGACTGGGTGCCGATTGACGATGCCGAGATCGTCGTAGCGCTCGGCGGCGACGGCTTCATGCTGCAAACGCTGCACGCCGCGCTGCATGAGCGCCGGCCGCGCCCGGTGTTCGGGATGAACCTCGGCACCATTGGCTTCATGATGAACGAATTCAGCGCCATCGACCTGCACGGGCGGCTGCGCAAGGCCAAGGGCTTTACGCTGCACCCGCTGGCGATGACGGCAACCACCGTCGCTGGCGTCACCGTTGCGTCGCCGGCGATCAACGAAGTGTCACTGCTGCGCGAAACCCGCCAGGTCGCCAAGGTCGAAATCAGCATCGACGGCCGCGTCCGCATGGCGGAACTGGCGTGCGACGGCGTCATGGTGGCAACGCCCGCCGGCTCGACCGCCTACAACCTGTCGGCCAACGGCCCGATCCTGCCGCTGTCGAGCGACCTGCTGGCACTCACCCCGATCAGCCCGTTCCGGCCGCGGCGCTGGCGCGGCGCGTTGATCCCCGACGCCTCGGTGGTCGAATTCCGCGTGCTCGAAGCCGACAAGCGCCCGGTCAGCGCGGTTGCCGACCAGCTCGAAGTCCGCGATGTCGCACATGTCCGCATCACCACCGACAAATCGGTGTCGCTCGAACTGCTGTTCGACCCCGAATATGCGCTCGATGACCGGATTTCGCTCGAGCAGTTTTTGAGCTGAGGCTGGGAAGAGCCTCCGGCGGGCAGGCCTGAGGCCTGCACCCATTTGAAGAGCGCCAGACAATCGGGTGCAGGGCCTGAGGCCCTGCCCGCCGGAGGCTCTTCAGCTTCATGCAGATTTAATCCGCTTTGCGCTTGTCGTCCCGCAAACGCATTGCTATAGCCCGCGCCTCGTTCCTCGGTAGCTCAGTGGTAGAGCATCCGACTGTTAATCGGATGGTCGTAGGTTCGAATCCTACCCGGGGAGCCATTTTCCTTACATTGTGCGCGATTAGCGCCCCTCGAACTTGGGTTCGCGCTTGTCGATCAGCGCGCGGACGCCTTCTTCGTGGTCATAGGTCAGGTGCGCGACGGCCTGGTTGGCGGCGGCGAGCTCAAGCGCGGTGTCGTAGCTGATGCCCTGGCCCTGGCGCAGCATGTTCTTGGTCATGCGCAGCGCATGCGGCGGCAGTGCGGCCATCTTGGCGGCCATGGCCAGTGCTTCGTCCATCAACGTGTCATGCGGGACAACGCGGCTGACCAGGCCGTAGCGTTCGGCGGTCGCGGCATCGACGACATCGGCGGTGAAGAACAGCTCGGCGGCGCGGCTCATGCCGATGGTGCGCGGCAGCAGCCAGGTGCCGCCGTCGCCGGGGACCAGCCCGAGCTTGAGAAAAGTCACACCGAACTTGGCGCGGTCCGAGGCTATCCGCACATCGGCCATGCACGCGACATCGCAGCCCAGCCCGATCGCCGGGCCGTTGACGGCGGCGATGACCGGCAGCTGCAACCCGTAGAGCGCGCGCGCGGCGCGGTGGATGTTGGTCCGGTAGCCTTCGCGGATATCGACGCCGCTACCGGCGAACGCGCCGCTGCGTTCGGCCATCGCCTTGATGTCGCCGCCCGCCGAAAAGCATTTGCCCTCGCCGGTCAGCACGATGACGCGAATGGACTGGTCGGCATTGAGTTCGGCACACGCCGCCTCGATCGCCGCACCGTCACCGGGCGCCCCGAGCGCGTTCATCATTTCGGGACGCGTCAGACGCAGAATAGCGATGGCGCCGCGTTTTTCGGTGGCAACAATGGACATGGTTCTATTCCCCAGATGGACGCGCCTGTTTCGGCAAGAAACGCAGCGGCGTCCAGTGGGAAAGCGTGAAGAGCCTCCGGCGGGCAGGGCTGAGCCCTGCACCCTATTATTGGGTGCAGGGGCTAGCCCCTGCCCGCCGGAGGCCCTTTCCTACTCGTACCTCAGTGCCAGTGCCGGGCTGCGGCTCGCGACGCGTAGTGCGTGGCCGATGATCGTCGCGGCAGCGATACCGGCCGCCAGCAGCCCGGCGAGCACGAACCACTGCGGACCGAGGTCGATGCGGCGTGCGAAGCCGTCGAGCCAGTCGCGCATCAGCCACCACGCCACCGGCCAGGCGATGAGGTTGGCGATCAGCACCGGCCGCGAGAACTGCCAGACGAGCAGCCGGACGATGTCGCGGTTGCGCGCGCCGAGCACCTTGCGGATGCCGATTTCGCGGGTGCGGCGCTCGGCGGTGAAGGCGGCGAGGCCGTAGAGGCCGAGGCAGGCGACAAAGATCGCGAGGCCTGCAAAGCCCGCAAAGGTCTTGGCGCGTGCTTCGTCGGCGTCATACTGCTGCGCGACGATGGCATCGGCGAACTGCGCCTCGAACGGCACCTGCGCGGCGTAGGATTTCCACACCGCCTCGACCTTGTCGCGCACAGCACCGGCGCGGGCGGCGTCGACACGCACCACCATGTCGGACATGTAGCTGCGGTCATAGACGAACATAATCGGCTCGACGGGCTCGCGGAACGAGCGCAGCTGGATGTCGGGGACGACGCCGACGATGGTGGTCGGCACCAGGCCAAACTTTTCGTCGACCATGCCGGTGCGGATGGTCTTGCCGACGGCATCGGCGGGGTTGGCAAATCCGAGCTGCTTGGCACCGCTGGCGTTGACCAGGATGTTGATGCCTCGGCCGGCGAGTGCGGCTTGCGCGGCCATGTCGCCTTCGGGGAACTGCGCGTCGTCGTGCGGATTGGCGCGGTCGAAATCGCGGCCGGCGAGCGGCTTCAGCCCCATCGCCTTGAAGAAGCCGGTGTCGACATTGTAGCTGCTCATCAGCACCGGCTGCGGGTTGCCGTCGACGCGCACCAGCGTGTTGATGCGGCTGTCGGTGGCGACGCCGATGGTGGTGCGGCCGACGCCGTGGACGCCGTCGATGCGCCCGATGGCTTCGACCATATTGTCGGCGACCGGCTGGATCTGCTTGCGGCCGATGCCGGTGACCTGGAGCAAGCCGTCGCGGCTGTAACCGGCGTCGGCCGAGCGCGCGTAGAAGGTCTGCGCGGTGACGACGGCAGTGCAGATGGTCAGCGCGATCGACACCGCGAACTGCAGCACCACCAGCGCGCTGCGCAGGCCGCCCGCGCCGAACAGCCGGGCGACGCCGCCGCTGGCTGTTTCAGTGCCCGAGCGGTTCGATTTGAGCACCGGCGCCGGATCAAAGCCCGACAGCACCAGCGCCGGATAGGCACCCGCCGCCAGCCCGACGAGCAGCGTCAGCCCGAGCACCGGCAGCAGCACGCCGCCATCGCCGAAGTAGCGCAGGTTGAGATCGGCGCCGAGGAAGTCCGACAGCCGCGGCAGCACCAGTTCGACGATGGCGAGTGCGACCACCATCGCGAGGCCCGCGACGAGCAGCGATTCGCCGAGGAACTGGATGATGAGCTGGCGGCGGCTGGCGCCCATGACCTTGCGCAGCGCGACTTCGCGGGCGCGGTGGCCGGCACGCGCCGTCGACAGGTTGGTGAAGTTGATGCACGCCATCGTCAGGATGAGCAGCGCGATCAGCGCGAATGTCGTGATGCTCTTGGCATCATTGGTCGGCGTCATCGCCGAATCCGTCGCCGGGCCGAGGTGGACCGCGGTCACCGGCGCCAGCTTCCAGTCGGTGGTATCGCCTTCGCTGACCATCGTGCCGCCGACATTGTTCGGCGCGATGTTTCGCTTTTCCCAGGCGGCGAGGCGCGGTTCGATGTCGGCGAAGCTCTTGCCGGGCTTGAGCTGGACATAGTTGTAGCCGCTGTTCCAGCCATAGGCTTTGTAGAATTCCGGCTGCCAGCCCATCAGATCGGGGTTGAACGGCACCAGATATGCCATCTTGATATGCGAGTTGCGCGGAATGTCCTTGAGGATGCCGGTGACGCGGTAGTCGACGGTCTTGCCGTTGCGGACCATCGACAGCGTCTTGCCCATCGGGTCGGCGCTGCCGAAGCGCTTGGCGGCTTCGGATTGCGTCAGCAGCAGCGAGTTCATGTCGCGGAACGCGGTGCGGCGGTCGCCGCGCACCAACGGCAGCTGGACGATATCAAGGAAGTTGCGTTCGGCCATCATGACTTCGGCAGTGGTCGCTGCGCCGTCCTGAAGGATGACCGGCTTGCCCATGCTGACATAGGCAACCTGCGCGATTTCGGGGAAATCCTTGGCGAGCGTGCGCCCGACGACATAGGCAGACATCTGCTGCGCGCTGGTACGGCCATTTTCGGGATCATTGTGGAAGGTCTGCACCTGGTAGGCGGTCTCATGCCCCGGCAGCCACTGGTCGTAAGTCGTTTCGTAGCGCACGAACAACAGCAGCAGCAGGCACGCCGCCATGCCGATGGCGAGGCCGAGGATGTTGATCAGCGCAAACGCCCGGTTGTTGGCGAGCGACCGAAACGCGACGGTCATGTAATTTTTCAGCATGGCTGGGCGCTCCTTCAGGCGGCGCGGCGGGTTTCGATCAGCACGCGGCCGTCGAGCATGTTGACGGTGCGGCTGGCATAGTCGGCGTGCGCCGGCGAGTGCGTGACCATGACGATCGTCGCGCCGTCGTCGTTCAAGGCACGCAGCATCCGCATGACTTCCTCGCCGTGCGCGGTGTCGAGGTTGCCGGTGGGTTCGTCGGCGAGGATCATCGGCGGTGCCGCGACCACGGCGCGGGCGACGGCGACGCGCTGCTGCTGGCCGCCCGACAACTGGCTCGGGCGGTGGCCGGCACGGTGCGCGATGCCGACCTTGTCGAGCACGGCGTCGACGCGGGTCTTGCGCTCGGCGGCGCTGATTCCGTGATAGAGCAGCGCCAGTTCGACATTCTCGCGCACCGACAGCTCGTCGATGAGGTTGAAGTTCTGGAAGATGAAACCGATGCGGCGCTTGCGGATGTCGGTGAGTTCGTTTTCGGTCAGCCGCGCGACCTCGCGGCCTTCGAGGCTGTAGTCGCCCGCCGTCGGCCGGTCGAGCAGCCCGATGATGTTGAGCAGGGTCGACTTGCCGCAGCCCGACGGCCCCATGATGGCGACGAATTCGCCCGCGTCGATCTGCAGGTCGATGTTGTCGAGTGCGGTCGTTTCGACCGACTCGGTGCGATAGGCTTTGCGCAGTGATGACAGCTTGAGCATGGGGTTCTCCGTTCAGTCGCGGGCGAGTTTGAGGCGGTCCTTGTCGGCAAAGCCGGTGTAGGCCGAGGTGATGACGCGGTCGCCGGGGGCGAGCCCGCCGATGACTTCGATGGTTTCGGGATTGCGGCGGCCGAGGCGGACGGGGCGCTTTTCAGCCGACTTGCCGTTCTTGGCGACGACGAAGACGAAGTTGCCGCCGCTGTCGGTGTAGAAGGCGCCGTTGGGGATAAGCAGCGCCGGCGCCGGATCACCGAGCGTCAGCCGCGGCTGCAGCGTCTGACCGCGCTGCAAGGCGGCGGGTTCGGGGTCGTCGAAGGTCAGGTCGGCGGTGAAGGTGCCGCCCTTCACTTGAGGATAGATTTTGGCGACGGTCAGCGCATAGGCCTTGCCGTTCGTTTCGAGCTTGGCGACCTGGCCAGTGCGGACGCGTCCGAGGTAGAATTCGTCGATATCGGCGACCAGCTTGTTGCGGCCGGCGCTATCGACTTGCCCCAGCCGTTCGCCACGGTTGAGGCTTTGGCCGACTTGCGGGTTGAAGCCACTGAGCGAGCCGCCCACCGGCGCGCGGATGGTCAGCGCGTCGAGGCTGGCGCGCGCGAGCGCGAGGTTGGTGGTGAGCTGCGTCGCCGAGGTGCGCAGCTGCGCCATCTGGCTTGCCTGCAGCCGTTCTTCGGTCGCCAGCGTCTCGGCGGTTATGGCGCGGCGCTGCTGGAGGTATTTGGCCTCGTCCTGGCTGTCCTTGAGCGCCTTGCCCGACACCCAGCCACCGGCGGCGAGCGTCGTGTCGCGTTCAAGCTGGCGCGCGCTCTTGCGCGTCTGCCATTCGATTTCGGCGAGGTTGCGACGGTTTTCGAGACGCGAGCGCTGGAGCTCGAGTTCCTGGCTGCGCATGTTGTTGAGCTGCTGGCTGACATCGGCCTCGCGCGCGATGACATCGAGCTGCAGCGTCGCGTTCGACAGCACCGCGAGCGGCTGTCCCGCGGTGACCGTCGCGCCGTCCTCGACGAGCACGCGGTCGATCCGCCCGCCTTCGACGGCATCGAGATAAACGGTGACCAGCGGCGTGACGCGGGCGCGCAGCGGCACGAAGTCATCGAAGGTGCCGCGGGTGACGGTCGAAACGGTGATGTTGGTCGCATCGATGGTCTGCGAGCCGGCACTGCCGGCGATCATCCACGTCGCAGCGGCGCCGAGCACCAGCAGTGCAGCAGCACCAACAATCAGTCGCGTGCGCAGCGGCAGGCGCTTGCGCTCGATCGGCTTGTCCATGCCGGCGCCGGCTTTGGCGGGCGGTGCTTGGTGGCTGAGGCTGACGACGGTCATTCAATTTCTCGCTTCAAAATGGCCGGCGGGCACGCTGAGGGGCGACGCGCCCGCCGACAAGCACCATCACCGCGGGACTGCGACGGTGTGGGAAAGCGGGGCGGCCTGCAGCGGCGCGGCACTACCGGCGACGATAACGAGCGTCGCGGTGACGGCGAGCATGGCGCTGAGCAGCGTGCGGGGGAGCGTGTTGAGCATCGTTAGATCCTTTCAAGCTGGCCGTGGGGAGAGCGGCCGTGCTCAAGGCAATGCAGGGATCGTGCCAACTTCTATTGCATTGAATTTGAACAATTTTCGTGAAATACCGCGCTGCATCGCCGCAGCCCACTGTTCATTTCCGGACAGAGACTGTACGAATCCGGACAGTGGAGGAACGCACGTGGCGAGTTTCGGCACCGCGCTGATCATTGACGATGATGCCGATGTCGCGTTGTCGGCGCGGCTGCTGTTGCGGCCGCTGTTCGCCGAGGTGGTGGTGGCGCACGACCCCGGCGCACTGCCTGGCCTGCTGGCGGCGCACGACCCCGATGTCATCCTGCTCGACATGAATTTCGCGCGCGGCCAGAGCAGTGGCAGCGAAGGTTTCAAGGCGCTGGAGGCCATCCGCAAGCTCGATCCCGACGCGGTGGTGGTCATTATCACCGCCTATGCCGGCGTCAATATCGCCGTCGAGGCGATGAAGCGTGGCGCCACCGATTTCGTGACGAAGCCGTGGGACAATGCCCGGCTGCTGGCGACGGTGCAGACCGCCGCCGCACTGCGCGCCAGCCGCCGCGATGCCAGCGTCGCGCGCCAGAAAGTCGCCGAAATCAGCAGCACGGCGGCACGCCCCGAAAGCCCGCTGCTCGGCAACTCGGCGGCGATGGCGGGGATTTCGGCGCTGATCGACCGCGTCGCACCGACCGACGCCAATGTGCTGGTGCTCGGCGAGAACGGCACCGGCAAGGAGCTGGTGGCGCGCGAAATCCACGCGCGCTCACGCCGCGCCGACGGACCGTTCGTGTCGGTCGACCTTGGCGCCGTCGCCGAAAGCCTGTTCGATTCGGAGCTGTTCGGCCATGTCAAAGGCGCCTTCACCGACGCGCGCGCCGACCGCATCGGGCGCTTCCAGGCCGCCGACGGCGGCACGCTGTTCCTCGACGAAATCGGCAATCTGCCGCTGCACCTGCAACCCAAACTGCTCACCGCGCTCGAACAGCGGCAGGTCCAGCCGGTCGGCAGCAACCGCAAGATCGGCATCGATGTCCGCATCATCGCCGCGACGAACCTCGCGCCCGATGCGCTGGCCGACGAACGCCGCTTCCGCCCCGACCTGCTGTTCCGGCTCAACACTGTCGAGATTACGCTGCCGCCCTTGCGCGAACGGCGCGGCGACATCGCGCTGCTGCTGGGTCATTATCTCGCGCACTATGCCCGCAAATACGGCAAGCCGCTGCCGGTGCTGCCCGCCGACCTCGCCGCACAACTCGCTGACTATAACTGGCCGGGCAACGTCCGCGCGCTGCGCCATGCCGCCGAGCGCGCCGTCATCCTCGCCGCCGGCAGCGCGTTCACGCCCGAAGACTTCCCGTTGCCGCGCACCGCACCCTCGGTGACGGTCGCAGTGCCCGACACCGACATGAACCTCGAACGCAGCGAACGCCGCATCATCGAACGCGCGCTCGCCAAGCACGCCTACAACATCTCGACCGCCGCCGCCGAACTCGGGCTGACGCGCGGCTCGCTCTACCGCCGCATGGAAAAGCACGGGCTATGACCGGCTCTGCCTTGGGCCGCCGCTTCGATGTGGGCTTGCTGCTGCGCATTGCCGTGCTGCTCGCGGCAGGCAGCGCCTTGGCCTGGGCGATCACCCGCCCCGGACTCTACGCCACCACACTGCTGGCCGGTCTGGCGACCCTCGCCGCGCTGGCCGAACTTTGGAGTTTCCTGCGCCGCACCAACATCATCGTTGCGCGCTTCGTCGAATCGGTCAGCCATGGCGATTTCAGCCAAAGCTTCGACGCTGGCCCGCAGGGCGGCGGCTACGACGTGCTTGGCGCCAGCCTAAACGCCGCCGTCATACAGCTGCGCGACGAACGCAGCGCCACGCAGGACGAAAACCGCTTCCTCGCCGCGCTGATCGACGATGTCCCGAGCCCGCTGCTTCGCATCGACGCCGATGATCGCGTCCAGTTGCTCAACAAAGCCGCACGCCGACTGCTCGGCGGAGCACCGACGGTGCGGCTGGCCGACCTAGCCGCGCACGGGGTCGCCTTTGCCGCTGATGTGACGGCGTTGCGCCCCGGCGAACGGCGCAGCACGCGGCTGGTCATCGCCGGTGCGCCGACTGCGGCGTTGCTGTCCATGGCCGAAGTGCGACAGCCGAGCGGCCCGGTGCGCATTGTCGCGGTGCAGCCGATCCAGCACGAACTCGACCGCGCCGAACTCGCGGCACAGACCGATCTGGTGCGCGTGCTGACGCATGAAATCATGAACTCGATGACGCCGGTGACCAGCCTGTCGGCGACCGCCGCGCAGCTGATCGCCGCCGCCGACACCGGCCGCGACCCCGCCATTGCCGACGCCCGCGCCGCGATCGAAACCGTCGCACGCCGCGCCGAAGGTGTCATGCACTTCGTCCGCACCTACCGCCAGCTGACTCGTCCGCCCGAACTGCGACGCCGCCGTGTCGCGCTGCCCGAAATGTTTGCCGAACTGGCGCGGCTGTTCGCCAGCGACTGGCCGGCGTTACCGCTGACGGTGCAGGTGCCCAATGGCCTTACCATCGATGCCGACCCCGACCTCATCGCGCAGGTGCTGATCAACCTATTGCGCAACGCTGCCGAAGCCGCGTCGGGCCATAGCGATGCGCCGGCAGTGACGCTGGCCGCGACCGCGCTCAAAGGCGGCCGCGTCGCCATCGATGTCACCGACAACGGCCCCGGCGTGCCCGAAGACCAGCGCCAGGACATCTTCCTGCCGTTCTTTTCGACCAAGGCCGAAGGCACCGGCGTCGGCCTCAGCTTGGCGCGCCAGATTGCGCTGGCCCACGATGGCGCGCTGACCTGCGAGGTCGCGGACGGCGGCGGCGCACGCTTCCGGCTGGTCATCTGAGCCGTCAGCGCCATTGTGAGGCGATTGCGCCGCTGCGGGCAAGCCGCTAGACGGAAGCCAGCAAGTTGGAGTGATGCATGAACACCGTTGGCGCCCTCGTCAGTATCATCATCATGGTGTTGCAGTGGATTGTCTGGCTGATCATCGCGCAGGCCATCCTGTCGTGGCTGGTGGCGTTCAACGTCATCAACCTGCACAACCGCTTCGTCGACGGGGTCTACAGCTTCCTCAACCGCATTACCGAGCCGCTGTTGCGGCCGATCCGCAAGGTGCTGCCCGACCTCGGCGGCATCGATCTGTCGCCGATGGTGCTGATCCTCGTCATCATCGTCATCCAGCGCATGCTGCCGGCGCTGCTGCTCGATACCGGGTTGATCTGATCCGATGACGGCGCTCGGGTTGACGCCATGACGGCTTGGTCTATGCACGCTGGCAGCATCCGGCTGGCGGTGCGGGTCAGCCCGCGCGGAGGCCGCAACGCCGTCGAGGGGCTGCGCGAGGATGCGGCGGGTACGCAGCATTTGGTCGTCCGCGTGTCGGCGGCACCGGTTGACGGCGAGGCCAATGAAGCAGTCGAATCCACCGTCGCCAAATGGCTTGGCATAAAGCCGCGTATGGTTGAAATTATCAGCGGCGAAACCGCGCGGGTAAAGCTGCTACGCATCGACGGGGATCCGGTGGCGCTGTCGCGCAAGCTGCAATCGCTCACTGCAACGGAGGTCGCTGCATGAGCGCCAGGATTATTGATGGCAAGGCCTTCGCCGAGGGGCTGCGCGCGCGCATCGCTGCCGCAGTGCCCGAATTCGCGGCGGCCGCGGGCCGGGTACCGGGGCTGGCGGTGGTGCTCGTCGGTGACGATGCGGCGAGCCAGATCTACGTCCGCAACAAGGGCAAGCAGACGATTGAGGCCGGCATGCATTCGGTCGAAATCCGGCTGCCCGCCAACGCCACCCAGGCCGAAGTCGAAGCCGTGGTCGCGTCGCTCAACGTCGATCCGGCGATCGACGGTATCCTCGTGCAATTGCCGCTGCCCAAGCATCTCAACGAAGCGCCGGTGATCAACGCCATCGACCCTGACAAGGACGTCGACGGGCTGCATCCGGTGTCCGCCGGGCGGCTGGTCGCCGGACTGCCGGGGCTGGTACCGTGCACGCCGATGGGTTGCATGCTGCTGCTGCGCGACGTGCTCGGCGATGTCGGCGGCGCCGAGGCGCTGGTCATCGGCCGCTCGCGGCTGGTCGGCAAGCCGATCGCGGCGCTGCTGACCAACGCCAACGCCACGGTGACGCTTGCGCATTCGCGCACGCATGAACTGTCGGCGCATGTCCACCGAGCCGATATCGTCGTCGCAGCTGTCGGCGTGCCCGAACTGGTGCGCGGCGCGTGGATCAAGCACGGCGCCACCGTCATCGATGTCGGGATGAACCGCATCGACGTGGGTGGCGGCAAGACGCGGCTGGTCGGCGACGTGGCGTTTGCCGAAGCCGTGACCATAGCGGGCGCCATTACCCCGGTGCCCGGCGGCGTCGGCCCGATGACGATTGCCTGCCTGCTGCGCAACACGCTGGTCGCGGCGCACGCGCGTGCCGGGCTGGCGCCGCCGCCGGTCTGACGCGGTGCTCGCGCTGTTCATCTCGTCGTTCGTGACGCTGTTCGTGGTGCTCGATCCGCCGGGCTGCGTGCCGATTTTTTCCAGCCTGACCAATGGCGCCAGCGTCGCGCACCGCCGCGTCATGGCGCTGCGTTCGGTGGTCATCGCCAGCATCGTGTTGGTGCTGTTTGCGCTGTTCGGCGAACCGTTCCTGCGCGCGCTCGGCATCAGTTTGGCGGCATTCAAGATCGCCGGCGGCCTGATGGTGTTCCTGATCGCCATCGACATGGTTTTCGAAAAGCGCACCGAACGCCGTGAAAACCGCGCCGAAAGCGTCAAAAGCGCTGCCGCGGCGGCCGCCAAACCGATCGAGGAAGAAGACATTTCGGTGTTCCCGATGGCGATCCCGATGCTGGCGGGGCCGGGCGCCATCGCGGCGATCATGCTGCTGACGGCGCGCACCAACGGCATCGCCGAAACCGCGACCGTCCTCGGTGCGCTGGGTGCGGTGATGCTGTTGACGTTGGTTTCGTTGCTCGCGGCGGGGCCGTTGATGAAACTGATGGGCGCCAAGTTCGAAGGCGCGCTGACCCGCCTGCTCGGCGTTATCCTGGCAGCGCTGGCGGCACAGTTCGTCGTCGACGGCATCAAGGAAAGCTTCAAGCTTGCCTGACCGGCGCGCCTTGCGCTTCGAGCGCCGCCAGCGGGACGAGGTACCGTCGCCCGACCAGATATCGCTGGGGCTCGACTTTGAAACCGGGGCTCCCGAGCTGTCGGTGGTTATGCCGTGCCTCAACGAGGCCGAAACGCTCGCCATCTGCATCATCAAGGCCAAGCGCTTTCTGGTGGAAAACAACGTCCACGGCGAAGTCCTCATCGCCGACAATGGCTCGACCGACGGCAGCCAGTCGATTGCCCGCCAGCATGGTGCACGCGTCATCAATGTACCGGTGCGTGGCTATGGCGCGGCACTCGCCGCCGGCATCGAAGCCGCAGCCGGCCGCTATGTCGCGATGGCCGACGCCGATGACAGCTATGACTTTCTCGGGTTGATGCCCTTCCTCGAACGGCTACGTGCCGGCGACGATCTGGTGATGGGCAACCGCTTCAAGGGCGGCATTGCACCAGGCGCGATGCCGCCGCTGCACCGCTACCTCGGCAATCCGGTGCTCAGCCTGGCGGGGCGCTTGTTCTTCAAAGCCCCGGTCGGCGATTTCCACTGCGGGCTGCGCGCCTTCCGTCGCAACGCCATCCTGCAACTCGGGCTGGTGACCACCGGCATGGAGTTCGCCTCCGAGATGGTCGTCAAGGCGCAACTCGCCGGGCTCAAATTGTCCGAAGTGCCGACCACGCTGGTGCCCGACGGCCGTAGCCGCGCGCCGCACCTGCGCAGCTGGCGCGATGGCTGGCGCCATCTCAAATTCCTGTTGACCTACGCGCCCAAGTGGCTGGCGTTTTACCCCGGCCTGATTATCGGCGGCATCGGGTTGATTGGCACGCTGCTGACCATTCGCGGCACCTTCCACATCGCCGGGCTCAACTTCGGCGTCCACAGCCTATTGCTGTTCGCCACCGGCATCATGGTCGGCGCGCAGTTGGTCAGCTTCGCGGTGCTGGCGCGGCTGTTCGGCGTCCATGACGGGCTGTGGAAGACCACCGACAACATCGAACTGGCGCGGCGCTGGTTCACCATCGACCGCTGCGTGGTCTATGGACTTTTGCTGGTTTTGGCCGGTCTGGGATTCCTGATCTGGGCGGTCGGTGGCTGGGCGGTACTCGGCTTCCACGACATCCATGGCGAACGACTGATGCGTGTGTCGATCATGGCGGTGCTGTTCCTGTCGCTTGGCGTGCAGGCGATGATATCGGGGTTCATCGCCGCGCTGCTCGGCAATGACTGACCGGCCGCGCGACCTGCCGGTCTGGGTCGGCCAGTCGGCACGCTACGGCGTCGTCGGCGTCATCGCGCTTGCCATCGATGTCAGCGTTCTGGAGGTGCTGGTCCGCGTCGGCATGTCGCCGTATCTGGCACGCGTCTTCAGCCTCGCGGTGATGGTCTGCGCCACATGGTGGCTCAACCGCACGCTGACCTTCCGGACCCAGGCCGCACCGACACTGCGCGAATTCGCGCACTATGTCATGCTGGCGCTAGCCGGTCTGGCGCTGAACTACGGGCTTTATTCGGCCGCACTGTGGCTCACCGGCAGCCGCTGGGTCGGCATTGCGCTGGGTACCGCGGCGGCGGCGGTGTTCAACTTCTTCCGCTACCGCAAGCTGTTCGCGCCAGTTTAAGTTTGGAAAAGAGCCTCCGGCGGGCAGCCCTCAGGCCTGCACCTTTGGTTTGGGGCGGTGCTACCACAGCGCAGGCTGGCTTGTGATGTGCCGAGGCAAATTATTGGTGCAGGCCGCGGCCTGCCCGCCGGAGGCTCTTTATCTGGCCCTTATGCCCAGCCCGCGCCCGCCCAGGCATCGACTTCGCCCTGCGCGTCGATGACGACGATGTGCCAGCCCTCGTCGTCCTTGGCCAGCGTGTACTGGCTCGGAAAATGCAGCACCTGTGCACCGGCACCGTCGTCGAAGCGCCATTGCACCGTCGCGCGCGCGGCCTCGTCGGGTAGTGCTTCGATGCTCAAGCCAAGGCGGTGGATCTTGCGAACCTCGTTGTTGCGATATTTGTCGATGAGCTTTTCGAGGTTGACCAGCGCTTCGGCGTCATCTTCGAAAAAGTGGCTGCCGGCGCGTGTGGCGATCAGGTGCGGGAAGCCGAGGCAGTCGAGCAGCGCCTCGACATCGAACGCGTCCCACGCCGCGGTGTAGCGGTCGAAGAAAGCGCCGATTTCGACGTCGAGTTCAGCGTCATCGCTCATGAGCGGTCGCGCTGGCCGAGCAGCCGTAGCCGCAGCGCGTTCAATTTGATGAAGCCCTTGGCGTCGCGCTGGTCATAGGCACCGGCGTCGTCTTCGAACGTCACGATGCGCGACGAATAGAGCGAGTGCGGCGACTTGCGGCCGACGACGTTGACGCTGCCCTTGTAGAGCTTGAGCCGGACGGTGCCGGTGACCTTTTCCTGGCTATAGTCGATGGCGGCCTGCAGCATCTCACGCTCCGGTGCGAACCAGAAGCCGTTATACACCAATTCGGCGTAGCGCGGCATCAGCTCGTCCTTGAGGTGCGCAGCACCGCGGTCGAGCGTGATCGATTCGATGCCGCGATGCGCCGCCGCATAGATGGTGCCGCCCGGCGTTTCGTACATGCCGCGCGACTTCATGCCGACGAAACGGTTTTCGACCAGGTCCAGCCGCCCGATGCCGTGCGCGCGGCCGAGGTCGTTGAGCTTCATCAGCAGATTGGCCGGCGACAGCCCGACGCCGTCGACCGCGACAGCATCGCCGCGTTCGAAATCGACGGTGATGTACTGCGGCGTATTCGGCGCATCCTCGGGATTCACCGTGCGCGAATAAACATAGTCGGGGACTTCTTCCCAAGGATCTTCGAGCACTTTGCCTTCGCTGCTGGTGTGCAGCATGTTGGCGTCGGTCGAGAACGGGCTTTCGCCGCGCTTGTCCTTGGCCACCGGAATCTGGTGCGCTTCGGCGAACCCAATCAGCGCCTCGCGGCTCGTCAAATCCCATTCGCGCCACGGCGCGATGATCTTGATGTCGGGTGCCAGCGCATAATAGCCGAGCTCAAAGCGGACCTGGTCATTGCCCTTGCCGGTGGCGCCGTGGCTGACGGCATCGGCGCCGACGAGACGCGCGATTTCGATCTGCTTCTTGGCGATCAGCGGCCGCGCGATCGACGTGCCGAGCAGATACTGCCCTTCGTAAAGCGCGTTGGCGCGCATCATCGGCATGACATAGTCGCGCACGAATTCCTCGCGCAGGTCCTCGATGAAGATCTGCTTGACGCCGAGCAGCTCGGCCTTGGCGCGTGCCGGCTCGAGCTCCTCGCCCTGCCCCAGGTCGGCGGTGAAGGTCACCACTTCGCAGCCATAGGTCTGCTGCAGCCACTTCAGGATGACGCTGGTGTCCAGCCCGCCCGAAAATGCCAAAACGACCTTCTTGATTTCCTGCGACATCGCGCGTCCTTCGTCCGAAACTATGCGCCGCAGGTCTTAGTGGCCAACGGGGGGATTCGATAGGCATTTTTGCGGATGGCGTCTCCGGCGGGCCGACATGGCGCCGGCACCCGATTGTTTCGGCCTTGCACTGGAACCACTGGCCCGGTTGGGCGTTGGAAGGCTGTCCTGCATCGCGTCGATCTTGCGGGCGACCTGCAACCAGGAGCACGCCGGCCATGAAGGCATTTGTTTACAACGGTCCCGGGAAAATGGCGCTGGAAGACCGGCCCAAGCCCGAAATGTCGCAACCCGGCGACGCGATCGTCAAGGTGTTGAAAACCACCATCTGCGGCACCGACCTGCACATCCTGAAAGGCGATGTCGCCACCTGCACCCCCGGGCGTATCCTCGGCCACGAAGGCGTCGGTATCATCGACTCGGTCGGCACCGGCGTCACCATCTTCAAAAAGGGCGACAGGGTGCTGATCTGCTGCATCACCGCCTGCGGAAAATGTGAATATTGCCGCCGGCAAATGTATTCGCACTGTACGACAGGCGGCTGGATCCTCGGCAACACCATCGACGGAACCCAGGCCGAATTCGTCCGCATCCCCTATGCAGAAACCAGCCTCTATCCGATCCCGAAGGGCGCCGACGAAGACGCGATGGTAATGCTCAGCGACATCTTGCCCACCGGCTTCGAATGCGGTGTCCTCAACGGAAAGGTTTCGCCGGGCGCCACTGTCGCGATTGTCGGTGCCGGACCGATCGGGCTCGCGGCGCTGCTGACCGCACAGCTCTATTCGCCTGCCGACATCATCATGATCGACCTTGATGACAACCGCCTCGCCATGGCGCTCAAGTTCGGCGCGACGCACGCGGTCAACAGCAGCAACGGCAAGGCCGCAGCGACCGTCAAGTCCATGACCGACGGCAAGGGTGTCGACACCGCGATCGAAGCCGTCGGCGTCGCAGCGACCTTCGAGCTGTGCCAACAGCTCGTCGCGCCCGGCGGGACAATCGCCAACATCGGCGTGCACGGCCACAAGGTCGACCTGCATCTTGAAACGCTGTGGTCGCAAAACATCGCGATCACCACGCGGCTGGTCGATGCGGCCACCACGCCGATGCTGCTCAAGACGGTGCAATCGGGCAAAATCGACCCGGCGCGGCTGATCACGCACCACTTCAAGCTCGACAAGATTCTCGACGCCTATGATACCTTTGGGCGCGCCGCCGAAACCAAGGCGCTGAAGGTCATCATCGACAACGACTGAGAGACGGGCGAAATGCTGTCATGAAGCCACTGCATCTGGCCCTTGTCGTCGGCCTCAACCTGCTGGGAGCCCCCGCCATGGCCACCGAAGAACCGCCGTTCACTGTCAGCGTCAAGCAGGGCGATTTCGAAGTGCGCGACTATCCGGCGCTGGTCGCCGCGGAAGTCTCGGTCAGCGGCGACCGCAAGGATGCCGCCTCGAAGGGCTTCCGGCTTCTCGCCGGCTACATCTTTGGCGGCAACACGCGCCAGCAAAGCATCGCAATGACCGCGCCGGTCGTACAGGCGCCCGCCGCCAGCGAGAAGATCGCGATGACGGCGCCGGTACTGCAGACCGGTGGGGACGGCAACTGGGTGGTGCGGTTCATCATGCCGCAGGGTTCGACGCTGGAAACTTTGCCGAAGCCGAACAACCCCAAGGTCCAGTTGCGCGCCATACCGCCGTCGCGGATGGCCGTGGTCCGTTTCAGCGGTCTGGTCGGTCAAGATGCGGTCGACGCCAAGACCCTCGCGCTGACACAGTTCGTCAAGGCACAGAAATTGCAGCCGACCGGCGCGGCGTCGCTGGCGCAATATAACCCGCCTTGGACACTGTGGTTCATGCGTCGCAACGAAGTGATGATCCCGGTCGCGCGCTGAAGCTGCAGTACCTGCCGCAGCTCCGGATGCCTGCCTTCCAGTTGACGCTTTGTAATGCCCCCGCTACCGCTCGCGATGTCTGAAGACGTTGGAGATGTTCATGCTGGCTGCGGCAAAACGCGTTCTGGTGACCGGTGGGGCGGGCTTTCTCGGCTCGCAGCTGTGTGACCGGCTGATCGCCGATGGCCATGACGTGCTGTGCCTCGACAATTTCTTCACCGGCCACAAGCGCAACATCGCGCATCTGTTCGGCCACGACCGCTTCGAACTGATGCGCCATGACGTGACGATGCCGCTGTATGTCGAGGTCGACGAGATTTACAACCTCGCCTGCCCGGCGTCGCCCATCCAGTACCAGATCAACCCGGTGCAGACGACCAAGACCTCGGTCCACGGCGCGATCAACATGCTCGGGCTCGCCAAGCGCACCGGCGCCAAGGTGTTCCAGGCGTCGACCAGCGAAGTCTACGGCGACCCCGAAGTCCATCCCCAACCAGAAAGCTATTGGGGCCAGGTCAATCCGATCGGCCCGCGCGCCTGCTATGACGAAGGCAAGCGCTGCGCCGAAACGCTGTTCTTCGACTATCACCGCCAGAACCAGGTGCGCATCAAGGTGGCGCGCATCTTCAACACCTATGGCCCGCGCATGGACCCCAATGACGGCCGCGTCGTGTCTAACTTCATCGTCCAGGCGCTGACGGGCAAGCCAATCACCATCTACGGCGACGGCAAGCAGACGCGCAGCTTCTGCTACAGCGATGATCTCATCGAAGGCTTCATCCGCCTGATGGACAGCCCCGACGGCGTCACCGGGCCGGTCAACCTCGGCAACCCCGGCGAGTTCACGATGATCGAACTAGCGGAAAAGGTCATCGCGCTGACCGGCTCCAAGTCGAAGATCATCCACGAACCGCTGCCCACCGATGACCCGCGCCAGCGCCGTCCGGTGATCGATCTGGCCAAGTCGGCGCTCGGATGGGAACCCAAGGTCGATCTTGAAACCGGCCTCAAGCGCACCATCGCCTATTTCGACAGCCTGCTGGCCGAAGGCTGACATCATGGCGAATGCGGCCAAGCCGCGCGCCGCGGTCATCACCTCGGGCAATCCGCGCGATGTCGCGACCTGGTCGGGCATCCCGTTCCACATGCTGCAGGTGCTCGAAAGCCGCTTCGATGTCGTCGAAGTCGTTGAGGCGCCGTGGCCGTGGTGGTTCCACAAGTTCGGCAAGCTGCTCAAGCTGGCGGCGCTGGGCCGCTGGGAATATCATTTCTCGGCGCGCTACACGGCGTTCGCCGGGCGTCGGCTGGTGGCGCAACTGAAGGCGGCTCGGCCCGACGTAGTGCTGGCGATTTCGGCGAGCCCGATGGCGCATCTGCTCGTCGATGATTTCCGCGTGGTCAACATCGCCGATGCCACGGTGCGCTCGATGCTCGGCTATTACGACAGCTTCACCCAGCACATGGGTGGCGACGGCAGCGCCGCCAACGCCATTGAGGCCAAAGTCGTGTCGGGGGCATTCCTGTCGCTGTATCCGTCGGCCTGGGCGCGCGATTCGGCGCTGAATGATTATGGCGCCGATGCGGCGCGCACGCAGATCATCGAATGGGGTTCGAATATCGCTGCCGCCACCACGGCGCCGCGCCAGCTGCCCGACGGGCCGCTACGGCTGCTGTTCGTGGGCATCGAATTCGACCGCAAGGGTGGCCCGCTGGCGATTGCCACTGCCGCCGCACTGGCGGCGCGCGGCATCGATTGCCGGCTCGACATCGTCGGTGCGAGTGCCGATTCGTTTGGCGGCACCGTCCCCGCCAATGTCGAATTCCACGGCTTCGTCAGCAAGGCGACGCCCGAAGGCCGCGCCAAGATCGCAGCGCTGTTTGCCGACGCCAATTTCTTCCTGCTGCCAACGCGCGCTGAATGCTTCGGCATCGTCTTTGCCGAGGCCGCATCGCGCGGGCTGCCGACGATCAGTTACGCCACCGGCGGCGTGCCGTCAGCGGTACTGTCGGGGGTCACCGGACAATTACTGCCGCTCGATGCCGGTGCCGACGCCTTCGCCGATGCCATCGCCGCGATCGTCGCGTCACCGACGCGCTACACCGAAATGTCGCGTGCCGCGCTGGAGGATGCCCGCGTGCGGCTCGACTGGGGCGTCTGGGCCGATCGCGTCGCTGCCGCCGTAAGCGCACAGCTCGCCATCGACGGCTGACGCGCTCAGGCGGGGCGCTGCGCCACCAGAATCATCGATTTGGCGAGCGCCGGTATCCGACCGACGCGGGCAAAACCGGTAACGCTGAATCCCGCCTCTTCGAGCAATGCCGTCAACGTCGCGCGTGACCAGAATTTGATATGGCCGTGGTCCCACAGCGCGGTGAAATGCGTGTCGAAGCCGTTCGTCAGCGCAATCGCCAGATTCTTGAGGTAGCCATGATAGGGCGTCGACACGACCGCCGTGCCGCCCGGCGCGGTCAGGTTGAACAGCGTCCGCGCCCAGTCGCGCGGCGCATAGACATGCTCGACGACTTCGAGGCTGATGACGCGATTGAACTTGCCGAACTTCGCGGCGAGGTCATCATATGCCGAGCCATAGTGCAGATCGAGCTCGGGGAAGCGCCGCTGTGCGTTGGCAATGCCGTCGGTCGAGACATCGACACCGCTGACTTTCCAGCCGTGTGTCGCGCATTGCGCGCCGACGGTGCCATTGCCGCAACCGAGGTCGAACAGCCGCGCATCGCCCGCCGGCGGCCCGAGCAGCCGCAGCACCGTCGGCAGCAGATAGTCATGGCTCGCATCGGCGTCGTCGCCGTAATAATTATAGCCGCTGATCGAGGTGGATTCGGTCGCCATCAGATCCTGTGCCCATATTCTGCCGCGACCACTTCGGCGAGGCTGGCGCCCCGACTACGCATGAGCCCGCGGATTTCATAGACCTTCACATCGACCAGAAAGCGGTACCAGCCGCCCTGCAGGCCGTGGAACGCCAGCCCCTGCCAGCCATCGAGAAAGCCGAGCAGGATGAAGTAGCGATAGATGAAATAGGCAAACGCCCGCCCGCCGAGCGGCAGATGCGCATAGACGTTGCGCTTGACCCAGCGCTTGACCCCGGCCTGCCGGCCGATGTCGCCCGCCGCCGCCGAATCGACGCGGGTTTCGCGCAGCAGTTCGTCGATGGCTTCGCGCGTCGCATAGCCGTTGTGCTTCTGCGTCCACCACGTCACCGAATTGAGGTTGATGTCGGCGATATCGCCATCGACATGCGTCACCGCACCATCGACGAGGATATGTTCATCCATCCAGCGATCCTCGCAGCGCCCGCGCCCGGTCCGCCAGACGCGCAGCACGCGCACCGGATAGATGCCGCCCCAGCGGATCCAGCGCCCGAGGAAATGGATCTGGCGGTTGACGGTCAGCCCGGTGGCGGCTTGCGCGTCGAGCCCGGCCAGCGTCGCGGCCAATTCGGGAGTGACGATTTCATCGGCATCGAGCCGCATGATCCAGTCGGTCGTCGCGCCCGCATGGTCGATCGCCCAGTTGAACTGCGTCGCATAGTTGATCCACGGGTTCTGCAGCACATCGGCACCGTGCGCGGCGGCGATGTCGCGAGTGCCGTCATCCGAGCCGCTGTCGACAACGACGATGCGCTGCGCCACGCCGGCGACGCTGGCGATGGCGCGGGCGATGTGGCGCGCCTCGTTGTGCGCCAGAATGATGACGGTCAGGCTGGCCATGGCGTCAGCGCCAGCCCGCATCAGCGCGACGGCGGATGAAGCGCGCCGGCGTGCCGCCGACGATTTCGCCGGTGCCGACGTTACCGAGCACCGTCGAGCGCGCCCCGACCACCGCACCTTCGGCGATGCTGACGCCGGGTGCGACGAACACATCGGCGCCGACCCAGGCGCGGTCGCCGATGCGGATCGGCGCGGCGACGAGCGGAAGCCCCGGCACATCGGGATCATGGCTGGCGGTGCACAGATAGCTGTACTGGCTGACGGTGGCTTCGCGGCCGATATGGATCAGCGCCACGCTGTAGCAATCGACATCATCGGCAAGGCCCGACCCCGGCTCCATAACCAGATTCCACGGCGCCCAGATGCGCGCGCGCGGATACGGATGCACGCCGGCGCCGATGCGCGCGCCAAACAGCCGCAGCAGCAGCCGGCGCCAGCCGTGCAGTGGCCGGGGCGACGGGCGATACAGCAGCACATAGACCACCGCCCACAGCAGCCGCGCCAGCTTGTTGCCCGCCGACAGCACCACCAGCGTCCGCGGCACACGTTCAGACGTCGACAAAATCGGGCTCCCTGCCGCCATGTTCGAGCCAGCGATAGAATGAAGCGGTCGCAGCCGCAATCTTGTCCCAGCCAAAGCGCGCAGCCACCCAGCCATGGCCGCGTTCGCCCATTGCCCGCCGCGCCGCCGGGTCCAGCGCCAGCGCCGCCTGCATGGCATCGGCGAGCGCCGCCGGTGTCGGCGCCACCCACCAGCCGCAACGCTGCTCGGGCAGTTCGGCCCAGGGCGTGCCGTGCGTGGCGATAACCGGCAGCCCTGCCGCCAGCGCTTCGGTAACAACAATTCCGAAGTTTTCGGAAAAACTCGGCAGGATGAATACTGCCGCACGCTTGAACAGCGCGGGCTTGTCGGCATCCTCGACATGGCCGGTGAAGTTCACCCGCGCGTCCAGCCCGAGCCGCGCGACATGGCGTTCGACTTCCGCGCGGTGGCCGCCTTCGTCGGGGCCGGCGATTTCGAGGTTCCAGCCGGCAAACTGCGGTGTCGCGCAGATTGTCGCCCAGGCATCGAGCAGGCCAATTAGATTCTTCTTCGGGTGCAGCCGCGACAAGAACAGCACGGTTTTCGACGCCGGATCGGTGGCGGGCGGCAGCACCGGGCAATCGATACCATTGGCAATCACCGCAATCGGCGTGCGGGGGAACAGCTTGCGGATTGCTGTGCGCTCGGGCTCGGCGGTCGCCAGAAGTCCCGCCGCACCGGCCAGCGCGCGGCGCTGATAGGCCCACCACGCCAGCTTCTTGCGGCCGGCGTGATAGGCCATCGCCCAGGGCTCGAGCATGCCGTGCGGGCTGATGACATAGCGAAGGCGCTGCGCCGCAACGGCGCTATACACCGCGATGTTCGACGGCGCCCAGATGCCGTTGTCATGGATAATCGGCACCTTTCCGGGGTGCGCGGTAGCGGCCGCCGCAATCGCCGCCGCCATGCCGGGATAGCGGGTTAGCAGCGGTCCCCGTAAAGTCGACACGAAGCGCGGCGCCAGCAACGCCGGCGGCGGCAGCACCAGCGCCCCGTCATCGGCAGCGCTGCCGCTGACCAGTTCGACCGCAACATCGGTTTCGGTCAGGGCCGTCGCCAGTGCCGCCACGGCGCGCGCAACGCCGCCGGCGCGGGCCGACAGACTGCCGACAGTGTGGACGGCAACGATATCGGTCATCGCGCCGGCGTGCCGGCCAATGCGGCAAGATGGGGCGGCGATGTGCGGGTTCGATTGGCGACCGCGCACAGCGCCGCCAGCATGCCTGCCATATGGTAGAATTCGCCAATGAACTGCGCGCTGGCGAAAAAGATGACGATGGTCATCGCCGCCATGGGCACCACCGGCGCCAGTGCCGGAATCCGGCGGATGGCCACGGCGCCATCGATCAGCAGCACCAGATACCAGAGCAGGAACAGCCCGAGCCCGATGAAGCCGATTTCGGAAATCAGCCGCAGATACTGCGTCTTGGCGGTGAAGACGCCGCCCAGCGCATACCATTGGAACTCTGGATCGATATAGCGCTGTGCATAAAGATGCGCGTTGCCCAGGCCCACACCGGCAATTGAATCGAGCGGGTGCGCCTGAAAATAGCTGATGATCGCCAGATCAAAATCCTCGACCGCGCCGCTGGCATCGATGCGTTCGATGGTGCGCTGCGCCAGCAGGTCGAAAATCGGAAAACCGCTGGCTTCGATGGCCGCCGCGGTCAGCGCGAACGGCAATATCACCGCGCCGATCATCAAGGCGATGCGCGCGCCCGAAATGCGCAGCCGCACCCCGAACAGCCGTGCCAGCGGGAATTGCACGATGCTGCCGAGTGCCCAGATGAGCAACGCCGAGGTCGACAGCGTCGCCAGCGTCGACAGCGCCAGAAAGAACCAAAGTGCGATCAGCTTGCGCCGCGACACCGCCTTCGATATCGCCCCCACCGCCTGGATGATCAGCATCGCATAGACCATCGCACCGCCGAGCGTGCGCGGCTCGCCGGCAAACGAATTCATCCGGAAGACGTTGATCTTGCCGAACTGGACGACGCCTTCGCTCAGCACGACATGGCCGCCGGCCCAGTTGTTGAAAAATCCGATGGGCATCGGGTTGGTTCCGGTCCCGACCCAGACCACCAGTTGCATCCAGCCGATGACCGCGAGGACCAGCGCCGACAGCACATAGGTCCGCGCCATCGCAGCTATCATATCGGTACTGCGCGCCCACAGCACCACCAGCAGCATCGGGCTCATCGAAAACGTGTACATCGCCATCTGGATGATGGCGCGCGCCGTCGGACCGCGCAGCCCTGTCGTGTTGAGCGCCACATCGGGCACCCGCGCCACTTGCAGCAATGAGGTCAGTAGTGCCCAGAACAACAGCGCCGCCAGCAGCCGCCCGGCCGCCATCGGCACCCCTGTCCAGCCCGGCTGCAGCGACCGCGCGAAGGTGCACAGCAGTAGCGCCAGCATCATGATCTGATAGGCGTTCACCCAGAGCCCGAAGTCGGTGTAGAGCCCACCCCAGGGGATCAGGAACACCATCGCCAGCAGCGCGCGTTCGGGGCGCATGGCGGCCAGCCAGAACGCGAAGCAGACATAGGCGAGGATGAGTAGCAGGCCCATTATCGCCGCTGCTGCAACCGCGCACGCGCCCCGTCGAGCGTCGCTTGTGGATTCCCCAGCCGTCGCGCCAGCAGGTACAGCCGTGCCAGCACGCCGTCGCCAAGCCTTGGCGGCCGGCCGAGCGCCTTGGCGGCAATCCGCGCAACATCGATGCGCATCGCTTCCGCCAAGCGCCCGCTGCCGGTGATTGTATCGCCGTACAGCCGGAACGCCCCGAGCCGGTCAGGTATGTTGACGATGCGGGCGCCGGCCAGCGCCATGTCGATCAGCAATTCAGCATCCCAGCAGGTGCGGTTGGCGATATTGAAGCCGCCGGCGCGCGCAAACGCCGTGGCGCGGAAAAAGCAGCCCTGCTGGATGAAGGTCATCGCGCCGTGTCCATAGGCGCCGCGGCTGAAGCGGCTCGACTGCGCGGTGCGGAGCTGTCGATCATGGTCATCGATGATGACGCCATTGCCGAGCACGACATCGACCGCGGGGTCGGCGAAAGCAGCGGCAACGCGCGCCAGTGCGCCGGGCAGCAACAGGTCATCGGCGTTGATATAGCCGAAAATGTCGCCGCACGCCGCCGCAAAGCCCTTGTTGAGCCCGTCGGCGGGGCCTTTGTCGGGGTCGAGCAGCACCGTCGCGATGCGGTCGCCGTAGCTTGCGATGATCTCACGGCTGCCATCGGTCGAGCCCGGATCGACGACGATATAGTCGAGCCCCGGATAGTCCTGCCCGACAATCGAGTCGATGGCTGCAGGCAGAAACCGCGCCTGGTTGAACGAAATCGTCACGATGGAAATCACCGGCAACGGCGCTCGCACTGGTGGGGCGGCGGAATCGCTCAAGCCGCATCCTCGCGCACGAAGATGGCGTCGATCTGCAGCAGCCGGCCACTCGCTGCATCGGCGAAGCCCTGCCACAGCGTCCATGGCGCGAAGCCGGCGCTGCGCAGCCGTGCCATCATGGCTTCCGCGAGCAGCTGGTCCTGATACAGCGGGGTCAGCGACAGTTCGAGCTGGACGCCGCGCGCCCGCGCCAGCGTCTCGGATGCACCGTCGAGCACTGCACCTTCAAAGCCCTGCGTATCGATCTTCAGGAACAACTGCGACGCAGGCTGCAGCCATGTGGGGGCGATGCTGTCGAGCCGGGCCAGCGGCACCGCTTCCTGCCCGGTATAGCGTGAATCAGGTGCCGCATCGCCATGGCTGTCGAGCATCGGCAGCACCGAACTGCTGACCGAATTGCCCGCAACGTTGATCATCACCTCGCCGTCTTCGGCGCCGATGGCGCCGCGCGGCGCGACATGCCAGTTGCGGTCGCCGGCGCTCGCGGCCGTCAGCGTGGCGTGCGCAGCGGCCAGCGGCTCGAACGACACGATGGACCCGTCATAACCGAGCTTGCGGACCAGCCCGCCATATTGGCCGATGTTGGCACCGACATCGAACAGCACGTCGATACTCTGGCGCTTGAGCACATTGGCAAGCTGCGCGTCGGGCGAATACGCCGGGTTATGACGGCGCAGCTCGAGCCCGGCCCCCAGAAACGCCGATTTGACAATACGCTTCACCATTACGCCACCTGAAACACGATATTGTATTTGTGGACATCACGGTCGCGGTCATAGGGCCGCAACGCTCCGCCCGCGCCAATGACATGCGGCACATAGCCATAGCCTGCCAGCGACGTCATGACCTGCGCGATCGAGGTGTCGAAAATGGCGAGACTGGGCTCGTACAGTTCGATCATCATCACGCGCGGCCGCCGCGCCGGATCACCGAGCAGCCCCGTCGCGCCGGCCAGGATCATGCCCTCGGCGCCCTCGACATCGGCCTTGAGCACATCGATCCGCGCCAGCCCATGCTGCGCTGCATAGCTGTCGAGGCGGACAATCGGCACCGTCAGCATGCGCGCCAGCGACTTGCGGTTGGTGTCGCGGATCGACGAATAGGCGCTGTCTTCGGCCTGCGCGAAGCTCACCGTGCCGTCCTCGCCGCCCACCGCGCACTGGTTGAGCTGGATGTTTTCGAAGCGGTTGAGTTCGGCACTGGCGGTCAGCAACGCGGCATTGAGCGGCAACGGCTCGAACGCATGAACGCTGCCATTGGTGGCGATTTGCGCCATCAGCATGGTGAAATAGCCGACGTTGGCGCCGATATCGATGCAGACGGAATCGGGACGCAGCACCGAGCGCAGGAACGCGGTTTCGTCGATTTCGAAATTGCCGACGAAATGGATAGCGCGCCCGACTTCCTCGTTGGCGCGGACAAGCAACACATAGCCGTTGGTTTCGGTCTGGATCACGCGGGGTATGGCACGGGGCACGCTTAGCAGCGAAGCCTTGTAGCGCAGCAGGGCGAGGACATTGTCAAACAGGCTGGGCATGGGTTTTCCAAAAACGACGCAACGGCTCATAATTGATGAGCAGGGCGATACCATAGATAATCCGTGCCGTCGCAATACCGACAATCCCGAACCGCCCGACCAGTAGCAGCATCGCCACCAGCGTCAGCGCCCCGGCAAACAGGTTCGAAAGCGCTACAAAACGCATGCGACCCAGCCCGAGTAGAATGAAATGTGGCAACACGCCAAGCGAAAGCAACCAATAGGCGATGGCCAACAGCCCCAGGGTCGGCGCCGCCGCGGCCGCAACATCGGTGCCAAGCCACAGCGTCAGTATCTGTACCCGGAACACTAGCAATACGAGCGCGATGCCGGTGGTCGCTGCGCCGAGCAACAACACGCCGCGGACGATCAACCGCTGCACCCGCGCCGGATCGCCTTGCGCCATCGCGCGGCCGACCTTGGGAAACACCACGCTGGCGGCTGCGGCGGCGAAGGCATGCAGCGGCTGCGCCAATTGCGTCGCGACGGCATAGTGCGCCAGCGACGCAGCGCCAAGCGCACTGCCAATGATGAAGCGGTCGGCGACGCCAAACGCCAGCCCGCCGACGCCCTGCAGCCAGCCCCAGCCGGCATCGCGCAGGATGCCATGATGTTCGGCAAGGCTCGGTCGCAGCGATTTCAGCTGCAGCCAGCGTTCGACGACAATGACACGCACCGCCAGCCGCGCGAGTGCGGTCAGCACCAGCGCGGTGTAAAGCGCCGCCAGCGTCCCGAACACCGCAACTGCCGCCACCGAAGCGCCAATCTGCAGCGACCGCATCCACATTTCGATTGTCGCGATGGTGCGAAACCGCTCGCCGCCGCGCAGCGTCGAGGTGAAGACGTTTTCGACTTGTTCGATGAGCGCGATGGCCGCCGCTGTCGCCCCGGTGAGCAGCACCGCATCGCGCGCGCCCATGCGCACCAGGAATGTCCCGCTGCCGACGAGGAACGTCGCGAATATCGCCAGAGCGAGCAGCAACCCGCCGGCCAGCGCGATCGCCAGCGAGCCGCGCACCAGCAGTTCGACATCGTTGCGGTCGCGCGCCGCAATCCCGTGCGCGATGGCGCGCACCGTCGCCGCACCGGTGCCAATATTGAGGAAGGCGCCAAAGCCGATCGTCGCCGAAAGCAGCGCCCATTGGCCATAGCCGTCGGCGCCGAGGTGCTGCAGGAAGAACGGCGTGGTAACCAGCAGCAGCACCGGATACCATGCATATTCGACGACCGACCAGAATGACCCCATCAGCCGCTGCCGGTTTTGCAGGAGCCGCTTCACCTGCAGCTTCATGGTTCAACGCCGGCGGGGGGACAGCCGCCCGCCTTCAGCACGGCGGCCAGCCGCGGTGCCAGCAGCGACGAGTGCGCGTGCTGATGCGATTCAGTGAGATGGTAGCTGGCATCATAGAAATACGACCGCGGATACAGGCTGCGGTTGGGCAGCACCAGCAGGCAGCCGCCGGCAGCGGCATAGTGCCTGCTGAGCAGCACCAGCGCTTCGGGGGCAATTTCCGTGTCATCGAATGTCGTCGGCAGCCCACCAACCACGATGACACCGCGAGCCCGCACTCGCGCAAGTTGCAGGCTGACTTTCGACCAATAATCGGCATCCTCAAAACTCTGCTTCGAGACGCTGAGCTTCGGCAACGCCGCATTGCGCGCCCGATATGCCTGCGCCTTGGCGTCGGTGTGGCCGGTTTCGTCGCCATGCGCGTTCATCGTGGCCAGATTGGTGCGCCGGTCGATCCCGGCGCGTTCGAGCAGCATTTCACCGACCGCTGAAATCGCAAAGCGCAGGTCGAAACTGAACAGCGCGCGCAGCACGCCACGCCAGCCATAGATTTCCGGCAGCCGCCGCGCCGCCGCATGAACGAGATAGGCACCTTCATCGCCGACATCGTCGCGCATCGGATAGGCCGGGTCGTAGTATTCGAGCGGCAGGTACAGCAGGTCACCCGGTCGCATCCTGTCGATATAGGCGTCGATCTGGTACTTCAGGCCAATGCTCGCGGTCGTCGACAGATTGGCGCAAGCGATGCCGGTGTCTTGGGTGATCTGTGCGCAGCTGTGCGAAAAGCGCCCGTTCGACCCAGCCAGAATCAGGATACGCGGCGACGGCGTGGCATCCATGATGCGCTGCTTCTGGTCGATATAGGCACCCATAATGTCGAGCGTCAGCGGTTTGTGCACCAATGTTGCAAACAGAAGCAGGTACGCCGCAATGCCGGCGACGATCGCTGCTGCCATGGCAGCCAGATTGAGAAGGGCGGCGCGCTGCATCAGAACTGGAAATACATGAATTGCTTGGGCGTGGCGAAGAACAGCGCATGCACGACAAACCCGGCGGATGCGCCGATGACCAGCAGTCGCGCGCGGTTCGACATGAAGCGTGCCTGCTTGCCGAACAGCGCGATCGCCAGGCCCGCTATCAGCAGCACGGCCTGCTCGAAAATCCCCATCAGCGTGCCGGCCCCGAGCGTCGGCATGCTGCCGGTGATTGTCGCCCAGCGTCCGAGGCGTGGCAGAAAGTCGACGATCTGCGCCGGCAACACCACACCGTTAAGTCCGAACATGCCGCGATAGATGGCGCCCGCCGTCGCGGCGCTGTCGGCGCGGAACAGCACCCAGGCGAGTACCACCGCGACAAATGTCAGCGCCCAGCCCAGCGCCTGCGCCACAATTCCGCGAAACCGGTCCGGCCCGACGATGACACGCCATAGGTGGTTGATGACCAGCAGCGCACCATGCGCCGCGCCCCACAACACAAATGTCCAGTTGGCGCCGTGCCACAGCCCGCCGAGTAGCATCGTCGTCATCAAATTGACGTGACGGCGCCACGCGCCGAAGCGGTTGCCGCCGAGCGGAATGTAGACATAGTCGCGCAGGAAGTTCGACAGCGTGATATGCCAACGTCGCCAGAAATCGATGATGCTCGTCGACTTGTACGGTGAATCGAAGTTGATCGGCAGCGTCACGCCAAACAGCAGCGACAGTCCGATCGCCATGTCGGTGTAGCCCGAAAAGTCGAAATAGAGCTGCAGCGTGTACGACAGCGCCCCCATCCAGCCATCGACGAACGTCACCGTCTGGCCGCCATGCGCCAGCGTGAAGAACGAATTGGCGAAATCCGCGAGGCTGTCGGCGAGCAGCGTCTTCTTGGCCAGCCCGATGCCGAAAATGCTGAGCCCGGTGTAGAACAGGGGCCAGTTCAGCCGATAGGTTTCGGGCTTGCGAAACTGCGGCATCATCTGCGCGTGATGCAGCACAGGCCCTGAAATCAGGTGCGGGAAATAGGTGACGAATAGCAGATAGTGAATGAACCGGCGCTCGGTGACCTTGCCCTGATAGCAATCGACGATGAAGGCGATTTGCGTGAAGGTGTAGAACGATATCCCGATCGGCAGCACGATGCCGAGCAGGCCGACTTCACGAATACCCGCAGCCCCCAACGCGACATTGGCGTTGACGATGAAGAAGTCGGCGTATTTGAACGTCGCCAGGACCAGCAGATTGACCGCCAGTGCAAAAATCAGCCGCCGCTTGCGCGTCATATCGGCCAATTGCGTTGCTGGCGTGACCAGTATCCCCATCAAATAGTTGAAACCGATCGAGCCCAGCAGCAGCGGCAGCGCCGCAACGCTCCACCAGCCGTAGAACACCAGCGACATCAGCCCGAGCCAGCCCGCCGCAGCGGCGTGGCTGCGGCGCGCGATCAGGAAAAATCCGACCAGCGTGATCGGCAGGAAGCCGAACAGGAAAACAGGGGTGTTGAACAGCATCTAGGGGGTTATCGGTTACGCAGCGTATCAGTTGCTGCGCTTGCGTCGTCCGAACAACATGGCGATGGCGGCA
The DNA here is from genome assembly GCF_004681125.1 of Glacieibacterium arshaanense. Taxonomy (GTDB): domain Bacteria; phylum Pseudomonadota; class Alphaproteobacteria; order Sphingomonadales; family Sphingomonadaceae; genus Polymorphobacter_A; species Polymorphobacter_A arshaanense. The sequence continues at coordinate 528,636 of NZ_SIHO01000002.1, read as the reverse complement.
CCGAACAGCAGCCCGGCAATCGTGCTGCCGATCAAGGTCGGCAGCGGTCGCGGGCTGGTCGGCCGCAGCGACGCCGTCGCCGGTCCGAACGGTTCGGCAGCAAACGGCGCGGCGTTGTTGACCAGCATCATCTGCTTTTCCTGGTCGGCAATCGAATCGAACAGTACCTGGCGATATTCCGCCATGCTGACGGTGCCGAGCTTGTCGGTGAGATAGGCGATGTTCGATTCAGTGCGCGCGCGCGATTGCTCGCGCAGCAGCTGGTCGGAAACGCGGTGCAGCTCGGTCAGGAACTTGACGGCAAACACCGGGTCGACCGACTGGATCGAGATCGTCACCAGCGGCGTCTTGATATTCTGGTCGATACTGATGTTTTCAGCCAAGAACAGCTGCATCTGTGCCGCGCCCGGCGGCTCCCAAGCATAGACCGGCAGGCCCAGCATGCCGAAGACGGCGTTTTTGGCAGTGCGCGCAGCACTCGCGGGCTCACGCCAGCGCTTGGTCGCGGCATCCCAATGCGGCGCAAAAATCGTATGCATCAATTCGGGGTTGTCGGCCATGCGCTTGGCGACGGCGCGTGATTGCAGTCCCTCGACATATAGCTTGAACGGCGTCGCGGTTTCGCCCGCAAGCCCGCCGACGCCGGCAATCGCGGCGAGTCCGCCCAGCGAGCCGAGACCCGATGACCGCGCGGAAGCCGGCTGCGTCGCCGAAACGCGCAGGCTGGCGGTGTATTCGTAATCGGCATTCCACAGGTAAATCAGTGCCAACAGGGCGAATGCCGCGCCGCCGGCCGCGACCCACCACCATTTGGCACGCAGGTTTTCGAGCAGCGCGCCGAGCCAGCGATGGTCGTCAACGGGCATATTGGCATCAAATTCAGGGACGGGCGGGCTTGCCGCGCCGGCGTTGGCAGCGTTCGCCAGGTCGTTGGACTGCTTTACCATTGTCACCCCAGAACATACTGCCGGCTGGCATAATCGGCTGTGCCGCAATCAGGCAGCGTTTGGCACACGGCCCGACATTCGTCCATAACAGGTTTCAGCCCGCTGTCAGGCCAAATGCGCGCCGGCGCCAGCGGCCTCGCAGAGTGTTTCGACCAGATCCTTGCCGAAGGTATCGGCACGCCAGCGCAGCAGCGTCTGTGCCGGTACCGGGTCGCCGATGACCGCCGCCACCGCCGGCACGGAGAACGCCGGATCGATATCGACATGCGCCTGCCAGTCGAGCCCAAATGTATCGAACGCCTGCGCGACGAAGTCCTGCAAGGCGATGGGCCGACCGGTGCTGATGGCGCAATCGGCGGCGGCGCTGGCCGACAGCATCTTCGTCATCGCATCGACATATTCGGGCGCCCAGCCGATGTCGCACAGCGTATCGAGCGCACCGATGCGCAATTTCTCGCCGCCGCCGTGTTTGCAGGCGTGGGCTGCCTCGACAATGTGGCGCAGCAGCGCGCTGGGCGGCGCGAGGCGCGATTCATGCGCGCCGAGCAACCCCGTCACCGCGAAGACGCCGTGCGATTCGCGGAACTGCCGCACGGCGGCCACAGCCTCGGGCGTCGCGGCCGATGCCGCCGCGAACAGCCGTAAGGCCGGGGCACGGTCGCGGATGGCCTGCAGCCACGTCGTGACGTCGGGCGAGGCGGCGAGGTGATAAATCTGGTCAGGCTGCAGCGTGTCGAGCAGCTTGGCCATCGCATCGGGCGTTGCCGTGGCCGCATCGAAGCGGTGCAGCTTTACCGCATCAGCCACGCCGACAATCGCCAAGCGTGCACCCGCCTGCGCATGCGTATTGCGCGTCGTGGCGAAAACATTGGCCCCGCGCGCCAGCAGCAGCCGCGCCAGATAGGCGCCGTCCTGTCCCGAGCCGCCGACGATCAATGCAAGGGTCATCACGGCCTCCGGAGAACGGCGCGCCGCGTGGCGGACCAGGAACCAAAGAATTTCAATTTCGGATTTGCGCGGAATTTATTTGTTTGGCGCGCTCTGCGCGCCGGGCATGAAGTGGTGGAGCGTAACGGGATCGAACCGTTGACCTCTACAATGCCATCGTAGCGCTCTCCCAGCTGAGCTAACGCCCCGTACCACTTCGTGCCGGCCCCTACTGTGGGGCGGAGGCAGGCAAATAGGCGAATGCGCGGGACAGTGCAAGCCCCGCGCATGCCTGATTTTCAGCCTTCTTCTTCCTGATCGCTGTTGACCACAGTCGACAGGTCGTCGTCGTCACCCAGATCGACATCGGGCGCTTCGGTGTCTTCGGCTTCCGCGACATCGAGATCGAGATCATCGACGAGCACTTCCTGGCCGTCTTCGCTGACAATCGCCGTCGGCTTGGCGGCTTCGAACGGCAGCGGCTGCTTCGACTTCAGAATCGGTTCCGGAATCCACGCCTGACCGCAGGCGATGCAGGTCACCGGTTCATCGATGGTCAGGTCATAAAAGCGCGTGTTGCACTTCGGGCAGGCACGCTTGGTGCCCCATTCGGCTTTTACCACGTCGAGTCTCCAAATTCATTCTGACGCGCCTGCGCCAGCGCGGCTTGGCTGGACAGGCTGTTTGAATCGCCAAGTTCGATTAAGCGCCGCGCCTTGCCACAGCCATGCGGCGCTGTCAAAGCGTGCCCCGATATGAACGCAGATTCCCACACCTCGCAACCCGTGCCCTTGCGGCTGTTTGCCTATGGCCCGCTGGCGGGCACCATCACTGTCCCGGGCGACAAGTCGATTTCGCACCGCTCGCTGATGTTCGGCGCGCTCGCGGTCGGCGAAACCATCATCGACGGGCTGCTCGAAGGCGAGGACGTACTGGCGACCGCCGCCGCGCTGCGCGCCTGCGGCGCCGACATCACCCGCACAGCTACGGGCCGCTGGCACGTCCACGGCGTCGGCGTCGGCGGACTGCTGCAACCGCGCACCGCGCTCGACATGGGCAACAGCGGCACGTCAACGCGCCTGCTGATGGGACTGTTCGCGACGCACCCCATTACCGTGACCTTGACCGGCGACGCCTCGCTGTCGCGGCGGCCGATGGCGCGCGTCACCGAGCCGCTGACGCAAATGGGCGCAACCTTCACCACCGCACCCGGCGGCTGCCTGCCGCTGACGATGGTCGGTGCGGCGCTGCCGCTGCCGATCCGCTACGTGCTGCCGGTGGCATCGGCGCAGGTCAAATCGGCGGTGCTGCTCGCCGGGCTCAACACGCCGGGACGCACCACCGTCGTCGAAAAAATCGCGACGCGCGACCACAGCGAACGCATGCTCGCCGGCTTCGGCGCACAGCTACACATCGAGGACACGCCCGCAGGGCGCGAAATCACCATCACCGGCGAGGCCGAGCTGCGGCCGCAGCAACTCACCGTTCCAGGCGATCCGTCGTCTGCCGCCTTCCCGCTGGTCGCGGCGCTGATCGTGCCGGGCAGCAGCGTCACCGTCACCAACGTCGGCATCAACCCGACGCGCGACGGGCTGCTGCGCGTGCTGGCGATGATGGGCGCCGACATCACCCAGACCAACATCCGCAGCGTCGGCGGCGAAACCGTCGCCGATGTCACCATCAACGCCGGCGTGCTGACGGGTATCGAGGTGCCACCCGACGTTGCCCCCTCGATGATCGACGAATTCCCCATCCTGTTCGTCGCCGCCGCGTTCGCGCACGGCCGCACGACCTTGCGCGGCCTCGAAGAACTGCGCGTCAAGGAATCCGACCGGCTGGCAACCATGGCGGCCGGGCTCATCGCCTGCGGCGCGCGCGTCACCGAACTGCCCGACGGCCTGATCATCGACGGCAGCGGTGGCGAGCCGCTAGCCGGCGGCGCCACCGTCGCCGCCAAACTCGATCACCGCATCGCGATGAGCTTCGCCATCCTGGGTCTCAACTGCCGCGACGCCGTCACCGTCGACGACGCCCGCCCTATCGCCACCAGCTTCCCCGACTTCCTGCCGCTGATGGCGAAGTTGGGGGCGAGCAAGGGGCAGTAGAAGGGCCTCCGGCGGGCAGGGGTGACCCCTGTACCCGGTTATTCAAGCGCGTCTGCGGCTTAGCGTTTCCACATCGGCGGCATCAGGTGGCCGCGGCGGATGGCGATGCGCAGCAGGATCACGCCAGCCGTGGTGCAGAAGACCAGCGCGACGACCGAATGCTCCATCCCGAAACTGCCCCCGGTCAGCAGTTCCGGCCCCACGATATTGGCCTTGAGCAGGCCCGGCGTGGCCGCAGTACCCGACACAGCGCCCGAAAAGACCGCCGACTGGAAATAGTTCCACGCCGAGTGGAACCCCATGCAGATCCACAGACGGCGGGTGACGAGATAGGCGGCGGCGAGCAGCAGACCGGCCTCGATGGAGATATAAATGGCGCCGCCAATCGTCGCCCCCGGGTTCATCAGGTGAAGCAGGCCGAACACCAGCGATGAGACCACGATGCCCGTCCAGCTTCCGAAAACGGCTTCCACCGATCGGAACAGCACGCCGCGGAAAATCAGCTCTTCGAAAATGCCCGACTTGATGGCCAGGGCCAGGTTGGGCAGCAGGAACATCAGCGGATTGAACCCGTCGACCTTGTAGATCCCGAGGATCATCAACGTCACGGCACTTGCTGTGTAGAGGCCCGCCCCGATCATCGCGCCGACACCCCATTCGCCGGCCAGACCCGGCGTAGAGAGTTCGGTCACCTCGCGGCGTTCGATGAACTTGCCATAAGCGACATAAAGCGCAATCGCCGCCAGCCCGAGCCCGATCTGGATCGGAATGTTCAGCAAGGGCCTGTCAAAATAGTCCTCAAGGAACGACTGGGCCTTACCCATGAAGTAGAACAGGACACCGCCCAGAACGATCAGGCGCGTCAATGGAAAATTCAGCACGCGAAACCACAGCGGCTGAGCGGCAACGATTGTATCTGTCATGTGACCCCCTTCTCGCCGCCAGTGCGCGTCGCATACCGTTTTTCATTTGCCGGAAACGGCAAGTCAAGGCCGCCCGCCATCGCGCGAAACCTGACCTGCTTTCGGGTGCGGCATGTTTTTGGACGTAAGCCCCGTCGCCACCAGCTTGGCCGACTTTATGCCGGCCGGGGGCTAGCAAGGGGCTGTAGAAGGGCCTCCGGCGGGCAGGCCTGAGGCCAGCACCCGATTGTTTGAGAATGACCGGAATGGGGTGGGAAGGGGAAGGTCGGCTTTACCGCAGCGCAAACCGGTTAGCGACCAAACGGATCGAGTATGAAGAGGATCATAGGAGCGAGCATCACACCGATGCTGAAGATGCTCGCGATCCTGAGCCAGTGAAATGTTGGCTTTAAACCACCGAAAAGCAGAACAGCGTTGCCAGCGACAATTGTAAACAGCGTACCAAGGGTCGTAAGCAGGCGCGGGTTCGCCGTAGTACCGAATATCCCAGTGATGAGCCAAGCATTTGCCAACCAAAACAGTGCGAGCATCACGGCTACGAACGCCACTTTGCGCTGGACAGGTAGCCTGACTTTGTCTCCGTACGGCATTACAAACTTATGCGCTTCATCAAGGACGCGCGCAACTATCGGCAGCCTTTAGGCAGTGATGACTGCCCGCTTAATGTCTGCAACGGGGTCGTTTGCTGACCGGCAGCTAATGCCACCTCCTCGTCGCTTGCACTAATGCGAGCGAGAAAAAGGGCGCATCAAACAACCGGGTGCAGGGGTCACCCCTGCCCGCCGGAGGCGCTTTTGACCAAAACCTTGCCGCCATATTCGCGCGTCAGCACCGCGACGATGCGTTCGGCGGCGTGGCCGTCGCCATAGGGCAGGCTGGCGCGGGCCATGCGCTGATGTGCGGCGGCGGCGTCGAGCAACGCACGGACGCCGGCGACAATGGCGGTGGTATCGGTACCGACAAGCCGCGCGACGCCGGCGGCGATGCCTTCGGGGCGCTCGGTGGTTTCGCGCAGCACGAGCACCGGCACGCCGAACGCCGGGGCTTCTTCCTGGACGCCGCCGGAGTCGGTGAGCACCAGCGCGGCGCGCTGGAGCAAGTGGATGAACGCCGGATAGTCGAGCGGCGGCACCAGATGCACGCCCGCTACGCCGCCGAGCCCGCACTGCACCGCGGCGCTGACGGCGGGGTGCGGGTGGACGGGCACGACGATGTCGAGCGCATCCGATTGCGCCAGCAGGCGCACCGCGGCGATCACCGAGGCGAGCCGCGCGCCGTGGTTTTCGCGGCGGTGGATGGTCAGCAGCAGCAGGCGTCGCGCCGGACCCAGCATCGCGAACTCACTGTCGAGCAGCGCCGTCACCGCCGGCGCGCGCGCCAGTGCCGCGGCGGTCGCGTGCAGCGCATCGATGCCGGTGTTGCCGCTGACATGGATGCGGTCGGCGGCGATGCCTTCGGCGAGTAGCGCGACGCGCGCCGATGGCGTCGGCGCGAAATGCAGCGCCGCGAACTGCGCGATGGCGCGGCGATGGAATTCTTCGGGGAAGGGTTCGTTGTCATCGCCGCTGCGCAGCCCGGCTTCGACATGCACCACCGGAACGCGCGCATAGGCGCCGGCTTGGGCCGCCGCGAATGCCGTCGCGGTATCGCCCTGGACAATCAGCGCGACGGGCCGGTGGTGCGCCAGCACCGGTTCAAGCGCCGCAAGTACGCCGGCGACGACGCCGAGCGGCGTCTGGTGCGCGCGCATGATATCGAGATCAATGTCGGGGACGATGCCAAAACCGGCAAATGCCGCGTCGAGCAAGTCGCGATGCTGCGCCGAAGCACAGACGACACATGAAAATTGCGGATGGCCTTCTAGCGCCATTATCAACGGCGCAAGCTTGATGACCTCGGGCCGGGTCCCGGCCACGAACAGAAGCGTTCGTCGCGGCGGGGACCAATTCGCCATTGTAACAAGCTACGCTGGTTCGGGGGCGCGGCGCAAGGCGGCATTGCGGCTGCCGATTCCACCAGGGCCTTGCGAGCTTGATGCGAATCACTTGCATTAGTTCATCCACTAATGCTATTGGTTCGCAATTGCCGGAACATGCCGGCATTGGTGGAGGTCGCGTGATCGTTTGTGTGTGCAACGCACTGGGTGAAGCGCAGGTTCGCGAAGCGGTCCGCGCCGGCTCGAAGCGCCCGGCGTGCGCCTATGCCCGGTTCGGTTGCAAGCCCGTCTGCGGCCAGTGCCTGCCGTTCGCGCGCCAGGTCATCCGCGACGAGTCCGCGCGCGCCAACTGATACAGTCGCGGCAATTTGGCCGGTTCTGCGGCGCCCGCAACGGCGCTATAAGTAACCCATTGGCGCATGCAGAAGGGGCTCCCGCATGAAGGGCGACACCAAGGTCATCGAATTCCTCAACGCCGTGCTGAAGGGCGAATTGACCGCAATCAACCAATATTGGCTGCACTACCGGCTGCTCGACAATTGGGGCGTCAAGAAACTCGCCGACTATGAAAAGCATGAATCGGTCGACGAGATGAAGCACGCCGACCGGCTGATGGAGCGCATCCTGTTCCTCGACGGCCTGCCCAACCTTCAGGCGCTCGGCCGGCTGCGCATCGGCGAAACCGTCGAGGAAGTGCTCAAGGCCGACCTCGAACTCGAACACGAAGCCATCGCGCTGCTGCGCGAGGCGATCATCCACAGCGAAAACGTCCGCGACTTCGGCAGCCGCGAACTGTTCGTCGACATCCTCACCGCCGAGGAAGAACATGTCGATTTCATCGAAACGCAGTTCGAACTGATCGCCCGCACCGGCATCCAGAACTACATTCAGCTCAACAGCGAAGCGGCGGGAAGCTGATGGCGCGCATCGACTTCATCGAACTGCCCGCCACCGACATCGCCGCTAGCCAGGCCTTCTATACCGCAGCCTTCGGCTTCGACATGACCGCCTTCGGGCCGAGCTACGCCTGCACGATGGCCGGTGATGTCGACCTCGGGCTTCAAGCCGATGCCGCCGAGGCCACTGCTGCACCGCTGCCGGTCATCCACGTCGATGACCTCGACGCGGCGCTCGCGGCAGTCACACAGGCCGGCGGCGTGCTGACCAAGCCGGCGTTCGGCTTTCCCGGCGGGCGGCGCTTTCATTTTCGTGATCCGGGTGGGAATGAACTGGCGGCGATGCAGGCGGACTAGGGTTTAAGGGCCTCCGGCGGGCAGGCCTGAGGCCTGCACCCAATTGCTGGGACGGATCAACCATCGCGACGTTCGCGTCCGATGCACCGACGCAAGCTTATGGGTGCAGGCCTCAGGCCTGCCCGCCGGAGGCCCTTCGCGCACTTGTCGCCCTCCGCCCTGCCGGTCTATGCCCCACCCATGACTTCGCATCACGCCATGATCATCGCTGTCGACGGCCCCGCCGCGAGTGGCAAGGGCACCATTGCGCGCGCGCTGGGGCGGCAATTCGGGTTACCGCATCTCGATTCGGGCAAATTGTACCGCGCAGTGGCACTGGCGATGTTGCGCGCCGGCCTTGACCCTGGCGATGCGGCGGCGGCAACGACGGCGGCGCAGGCGCTCGACATCGCATTGCTCGACGCACCCGAACTGACGCTCGACACGACGGCGTTTGCCGCCTCGATCGTCTCGGCGCATCCAGGCGTGCGTGCGGCGTTGGTCGCGCGTCAGCGGGCGTTTGCCGACCAGCCCGACGGGGCGGTGATCGATGGCCGCGACATCGGCACAGTTATCGCCCCGCACGCCACTGCCAAACTGTTCGTCACCGCCAGCCCGCAAGTGCGCGCCGCACGGCGCCATGCCGAGCTTGCTGGCCGGGGCGAAGCCGTGGCTCTGGAGACGGTTTTGGCCGATATTCTCGCGCGCGATGCCCGAGATTCGAACCGTGCAGTCTCGCCGCTGGTGCAGGCTGCCGATGCCGCCTTGCTCGATACGAGTGAAATGAGTATAGACGCGGCCGTCGAACGGGCCGTGGCGCTGGTCAAGGCGCAGCTCGCAGCGGCAGCTTGAAGCGAAATTCCTGCATGGACGGGCCCCGAGCCCGTTGCCGTGCGTTTTGCTTTTCCCGGCTGTTTTCGACGGACAAGGGGAGCATGGCATGGTGCCATGCTTCGGCGAAGAACGGGTGGCATGGTGCCATTCGGGGCAATGACCGGACAAGCCGCGCGCTGCGGTCGGCGCCCAAAAAACGAAGGTTATGAACTAGATGGCATCTTCCGCCCAACCGACCCGCGATGATTTCGCAGCCATGCTCGAAAGCTCGCTCGGCAAGAACCAGAGCTTTGAAGGTCGCGTCGTCAAGGGACGCGTCACCGCGATCGAGAATGATCTCGCGGTTATCGATGTCGGACTGAAGTCCGAAGGCCGTGTCGCGCTGCGCGAATTCGCTGCACCGGGCATGAAGGCTGAAATCAAGGTCGGCGACGAAGTCGAAGTCTATGTCGACCGCGTCGAAAACGCCCAGGGCGAAGCGATGCTGTCGCGCGACCGTGCGCGCCGCGAAGGCGCCTGGGACGCACTCGAAACGCAGTATGCCGCGAATGAACGCGTCGAAGGCGTCATCTTCGGCCGCGTCAAGGGCGGCTTCACCGTCGACCTCAGCGGCGCAGTGGCGTTCCTGCCCGGTTCGCAGGTCGACATCCGCCCGGTGCGCGATGTCACCCCGCTGATGAACCTGCCGCAGCCGTTCGTAATCCTGAAGATGGACCGCAAGCGCGGCAACATCGTCGTGTCGCGTCGCTCGATCCTCGAAGAAACCCGCGCCGAAGCCCGCACCGGCCTGATCCAGTCGCTCGCCGAAGGCCAGATCGTCGATGGCGTCGTCAAGAACATTACCGACTATGGTGCGTTCGTCGACCTCGGCGGCATCGATGGCCTGCTTCATGTCACCGACATGAGCTACAAGCGCGTCGGCCACCCGAGCGAAGTGCTCAACATCGGCGACACGCTGCGCGTGCAGATCGTCCGCATCAACCGCGACACGCAGCGCATCAGCCTCGGCATGAAGCAGCTCGAAGCCGATCCGTGGAGCGCTGCAGCTGCCAAGTATCCGGTTGACGGCAAGTTCAAGGGCCGAGTCACCAACATCACCGAGTACGGCGCGTTCGTCGAACTCGAACCCGGCATCGAAGGCCTGGTGCACGTTTCGGAAATGTCGTGGGTCAAGAAGAACGTCCACCCCGGCAAGATCGTTTCGACGTCGCAGGAAGTCGAAGTCATCGTGCTCGAAGTCGATGAAGACAAGCGCCGCATCAGCCTCGGCCTCAAGCAGGCCCAGCGCAACCCGTGGGAAGTCTTCGCCGAAGCGCATCCGGTGGGTTCGATCGTCGAGGGCGAAGTCAAGAACGCCACCGAATTCGGCCTGTTCATCGGGCTCGACGGCGATGTCGACGGCATGGTCCACATGTCGGATATCGCGTTCGGCCTGACCGGCGAACAGGCACTGGCGCAGCACCACAAGGGTGAACGCGTCCGTGCCCAGGTTCTCGAAATCGACATCGAGAAGGAACGCATCAGCCTCGGCATGAAGCAGCTCGATGAAAGCCGCGTCAGCGGCGGCGCCACCGGCGCTGCAGCAGTTGCCGGCGAAGCGGGCAGCGAGTTCAAGAAGAACCAGGTCGTCACCGTGACGATGGTCGAAGCGCGCGACGGCGGCATCGAAGTCCAGGTTGGCGAAGACGGCCCGCTGGCGTTCATCAAGCGTGGCGACCTCAGCCGCGACCGCGACGAACAGCGCCCCGAACGCTTCCAGGTCGGCCAGAAGATCGACGCGATGGTCATTGGTTTCGAACGCGGCAAGAAGCCGATGGTCTCGATCAAGGCCGCGCAGATCGCGCAGGACAAGGAAGCTGTCGAAAAGTACGGTTCGTCCGACTCGGGCGCCTCGCTCGGCGACATCCTCGGTGCCGCGCTCAACCGCGCCAAGGAAGGCAGCGACAAGGCCTAAGCGCCGAACCGCTGACGACCAGCATACGAACATCAGGCCCCGCCGATTGGTTTCGGCGGGGCTTTTTGTCGCGTGCCAAGATTTCGGTGCAATTCCAGTAAAATGGAGTATCGTCTTGCGCTTCGGGGGCTGATGGCGCGAGTCGCGGTTGGTAGATGGGGGATCTATGATTCGGTCGGAACTGGTACAGGCAATCGCGGCGGCGAATCCGCAACTCACCAAGGAAATCGTCGAAAACCTGATCGACACGATATTCGGCGAGATTACCGAAGCGCTGGCCGCAAACCGCCGCGTCGAACTGCGCGGCTTCGGCGCGTTTTCGACACGCGCGCGCGATGCCCGCGTCGGCCGCAACCCGCGCACCGGCACATCGGTGTCGGTCAGCGCCAAGCGCGTGCCCTATTTCAAGCCCGGCAAGGAATTACGCGAACGCCTCAACTTGTCGTAGAGACGCGCACTCGCCAGCTTGCAAAGCCCACGCCCACGTGGCGGAACTGGTAGACGCAAGGGACTTAAAATCCCTCGGCCGCAAGGTCATGCCGGTTCGAGTCCGGCCGTGGGCACCAATATTCAGGTGGTGATTGGCGCGCGCCTTCGCCCATTTGACTAATCGTTGGACATCAACGGCAATATCCGTCATTTTTTGCGTATCGACGCAAGCCTTGGCACTTTGCGATGCTTGCCAGCACGGGGAGACTTGAGATGTCAACGACACGCGGTGGAGATGCAGGAGGTCGCAGCGGCGGCCGCGGTGCGGACGAAGTCGAAGAAGGCACGCGCAGCGGCGGCGACATCAGCAAGCCCAGCGGCGGCCGCGGTGGTGGCGACCTCGGCGGCACCAGCGGTGGCCGCGGCGGTGGTGACGCCGGCGGACGTAGCGGCGGGCGCGGCGGTGACGCCGGTGGACGCAGCGGCGGACGCTAAGACATTGCGCCGGTCGTCGCGACCGGCCTGACGACATGACGCCGGCGCCGGAAATCCAGCGCCGGCGTTGTTGCAATTGCGGGCAACAGGCGCGAATGAACAAACCCGCGCGCCACATCGATCCGACACAACAACAGCTGGTCCGAACCCATGGCCGACACGCCCCCCCCTCCAAGCGACATGCCCGCCGAGGCGCTACGCCTGACCGTCGTCAACGGCGACCTGTCCTACGCGCATTATCCGGTCATCGTCGGGCACTTTGCCGGCGACTCGATTTCCGGCCCCGAAGCACGACTCGATGCGGCGCTCGATGGCGCGCTGTCGCGGCGCTATGCGCTCGGCATCTACCCCGCTAGCGTCGGCAGCGTCACCTATGCCGCGCAACCCGTTGACCGGCGCCCCGGCGGCGTCGTTGTCGGGCTCGGCAATATCGCCGATTTCAGTGCCGGCACGATCCGCAGCGCGCTTATCGCCGGACTGATTGAACTGGCGCTCGGCGAAGGCCAGATCGCCCGCGTCCGCGACACCATCGGGCGACTTGACGGCGGCGCGAACCCGACCCCGCGCAACGGCGCCGCGATGGTGATGATCGGCACGCGCACTGGTGTCGTCTCGATGACCGATACACTGGCCGCTATGCTTGGCGCGATTGTCGAAGCGCAACGCCGGCTCGCCGAACAAAAACTGCGGCCGTTCACCAAAATCCAGATCTTCGCGTACATGGAAGATACCGCGCATACCATCTGGCACACGCTCGACCGGCTGATCGCCACCCCGCAATTCCGCGGCGCCTTCGCGCTCGACGGCGAAGTCGCCTATCGCGACGGCGCCGCGCGGCGCATCGCCCGCGACGACAACCTCGATGCCTGGCGCGCGCTGCAGATCCAGGAGGCTACCCTCGTCGATGGCAGTAAGGGTTTGCGCTTCGCGTCGATCGGCGGCAGCGCGCGTGCCGAAGGCATGCTGGTCGCCGGCAACCGCGAGTTCGTCGATAAGTTCTCCGCAACCATCTACAATGCGCACGAACCCGCTGCTGCGTGGCAGTCCGCCGCGCGGTCGCTGTACCAGCTGATCTGGCCGCCGCAGCTCAAGGCGACGCGCTTCGACAATCGTCACCTGCGTCTCATCCTCGATACGACAGCGGCTTCGCTGCCGTTCGAGCTGATGGACGACCGGCAGGAGCACGAAACCGATCTCGACGGCAGCCGCCCGCCAGCGGTGCGGTTCGGCATCCTGCGCCAGCTCATCCAGCAGGACTATGCACGCCGCCAGACCGCCACATCGGGCGAACGCACTGCGCTGGTCATCGGCGACCCGCACGACGGCGACTGGAACTTCGGCTTCAAACGCCTGCCCGGCGCGCAAGCCGAAGCGTTACAAGTCGCCGACCAGCTCGAAAAAGCCGGCTTCACTGTCACTCGGCTGATCGGCGCCGGCAATCCGCCCGAAACCGTTATCGAACATGTGCTGCGTGGCGGCTGGACTGTGCTGCACGTTTCGGCGCACGGCATTTTCGATTTCACCTTCAAACGCGAGGCCGATCTCGAAGACTCGGGCGCGATTCCCGCCGGCAGCGCACAGCGCTACACCGGCGTGCTGCTCGGCGACCATATCGTCATCAGCCCCGCCATCCTGCAGGCGATGCCCGACCCGCCGACCTTTGCGTTCATCAACTGCTGTGAACTCGCCGCCATCTCACCGCGCTTGGAAGAGCGTTTCCACACCAGCGGCCGCCCCGAATTCGCCGCGAGCTTTGCCGCGCAACTCATCGCCATGGGCGCGCGCGCTGTCATCGCCGCCGGCTGGACGGTCGATGACAAAGGCGGCAAACTATTCGGCAGCGAAATTTACGGGGGCTTGCTGGCCAACAATGCCGGCTTCGGTGAAATCGTCTTGAACGCCCGCACCGCCGTCTATGAGGCCAACCCCGACGACAGCACCTGGGGCGCCTACCAATGCTACGGCGAGCCCGACTGGCGGCTCAGCCCGAAGAACGGCGACGAACCCGCCGCCGCGACGTCGCTGCCGCGCGGCGCGCGCCTCGCCTTCGCGTCACCCGCCGAAGCCATTGCCTTCATCGACACCATTCGCGAGCAGATCGAAGTCGGCTCGGGCCGCAGCAGTAACCGCGACGCGCTGCTCAAGTCGCTGACGACGCTGCACGCCCGCTTCGACAAGCGCGGCTGGCTCGCCCGCCCGCAAGTCGCCGAGGCGCTCGGCCGCGCCTTTGCAGCACTCAACGAACCCGCCACGGCGATCGAGCTGTTCGAACGCGCGCTGCACGAAGACGCGCTGCCGTCGGTGCAGCTGCTCGAACAACTCGCGACACTGCGGCTGCGCACCGCCGTCGCACCGCTCGACGGCGGCGGCTTCGCCCCCGACGCGTTCGACCGCATCGCCGCCGTACGCGCCGATATCGAGGCGCTGTGCAAGATCGCCGGCCCTACTGTCGAACGGCTGACGCTGATCGGTGCCACCTACAAGCGTGAGGCACTTCTGCAATCCGGCGCCGCCGTCGATACGACGCTTGCCACGATGCGCGATTGCTACCGCGCCGCCTGGACCCTCGCGCAACAGCGCGGCGACGCCAATGCCTATTACCCCGGCCAGCTGGTGGTCGAGGCCGGGCTGCTCATCGACCTGCGTGCCGGCCATGCCGCCAGCGACACCACCAAGGCCGACCTCACCCAACTCGCCGCCGACCTCGCTGTTGGAGAGGAACAACTCGACGACTATTGGCACGCCGCCAGCCGAGCCGGCTACCTGCTGTTCGAACAACTTGCCGCCGGCACGCTGTCACAAGCCGCGCACGACGCCATCGTCCACTGCTACGACAAGGTCATGCTCCGCTGCGGCAGCAACTTCGAATTCGAAACCACGCTGTCCGACATGCGCTACATGCGCACCCAACTTGGCACCGGCAATGGCGCGGCGGCGGCGGCATGGATCGCGTCGATCGAGGATGCGATTGCGCGATTGGAGGCGTAGGCTAAGAGCCTCCGGCGAGCAGGCCTGAGGCCTGCACACATTTGAAGTGCCCACAACAATTGAGTGCAGGCCTTACGAAGACCTTACAGCATTCAATCCAAATGGAATGAGTCCGCATAGTTAATATGCAATGCGAGCGAAAGCAAATTGTACGTTAAAGAATAGAAAACATGGTGCGCCCAGGACGATAGATTGCTGACGCAAATATCCGCGTGCGCAATCGTGGTTGAATGCAGAGTATTTGGGCAGGGCCCGCGGCGCTAATCCCACGCACAAATGCCACGTCTATATTGGATGATGCTCTCGGCGCCTATGCCTGGGAAATGAGGAAGCGGCGGCAGCGGCGAACTTGTTCCTGATCTCGACTTGCCCGGGCCGATGTGGCGCCGAGTCAGGGTTAATACGGCTGCTAGCCGGGTTGATTTACCCGCGCCGCCAGTTCGGCCGCGATACGCGCCTGTTGCTCGGCATTGATCGGCCAGCGTGCGGTCAGCGCCGCCGCAATCGCCAGCAGCACTGCGGGTGGTGCGGCGAACATGAACACCAGGCCACTGACGGCGTCTGGCGTGTTCGCCTCGCCCAGTTTGGCGACGAAGCCGATGGCATCAAGCACCTGATAGGTAAGCCCGACCGCCAGCGCATAGCCAAGCTTGCTGACCGCAATCAGCGTCGCGAAGAACAACCCGGTGCGCTGGTGCCCGGTGCGCACCGTCTCGGCGTCGGACAAGTCCGCGAGCATCGAGCGCAGCAGCAACGCCGCAGCGGCATAGGGCAATCCGGCCAGCGCCATCGCCACGGCGGTCAGCGTGAAAGTGCCGCGCGGCAGGAACAACAGGCTGGCCTGGAACAGGGCGTAGATGATCAATGACAGCATTAGTGTGCGATGCTTGCCGATGCGACGCGACAACGCCACCCAGACCGGCGCCGCGAGCAGCCCGGCGATGAAATAGATCAGCAGCAGCAGACTCGATTGCGCCGGGGTGAAGCCGCGTGCAGCCTCGAAAAAGAACATCAGCAGCGCGCCGGCCATGCCCGCTGCCAGCGCGACGAGGAAGTCGATAACCATCAACCGCCGCAGCAACGGAATTTTGAGCACGGCGACCATGTCGCGCAGCCGGTGCGCGTGGCCACCGATAACGGCGCGTTCGGGCACGATGCGCAGCATCGCCAGCACCGCTAGCGGCAGCAACACCAGCACCAATGCACCCATCGCATGGATGCCCGCCGAATGGTTGTTGTCGGGCGTGAACTGCGCCACCAGCGGCGGCACCATCAGCATCATCACCATGCCGAGCACGTTCGCCATCTGCCACCAGCCGAACACGCGCGAGCGTTCGTGGTAATCATCCGACAGTGTCGCACCCCATGCCGTCTGCGCCAGCTGCAACGTCGAATAGCCGACATACATGACCAGCAGCCCGATAAAGGCGCGCAGCGGTGACAGGCCGGGCGGCGCGTAAAAGACCAGCGCAATGCCGGCGACCATCATCACTGCCGACCCGGCAACCCACGGGCGATAACGGCCAAAGCGCGTCGTCGTCCGGTCGATGATGTGCCCGACGATCGGGTCGAGCGGTACGTCGATCAGCCGGACCATCAGAAACAGCAGGCCGACAACCGAGAGGCTGAGCCCGAGCGGGCCCGAATAATAGGGCGGCAGATAGACGACGAACGGCAGGCCGGCGGCCGCAAGCGGCAGGCACGGGGCTGAATAGGCGGCCAGTACAGTCGCCTTGACCCGGTTTTGACCCACGATGCCGATACTCCCGCAAGATTGTCGCGCCGCGTTATCCGCACCGTCGCTGTTTGGTGGCCACCGTGCAGAAACCGGCGCGGCGCGGCAAATCAAAAATGTGCTGCTGCGACAATTGTGTCAGGCCGGTTTGCAGCCGCCGCCAAATGGCCTAGGCTCGTTCGCAACAGAACTGTCACATTCAGGGGGCTCCATGTACAAACTTTTGCTGGCGACAGCGCTTGCCGCAGCTTTGCCGGTCAACGCCGAAATCACCGCGATCCGCGCCGGCCATGTCATCACCGATGCCAGCCAGCCGGCGCGCGGGGCCTCGACCATCCTCGTCGAGAACGGCCGCATCATCGCAATCAACGATGCCGCAGCCGCCATCCCGGCGGGCGCGACCGTCGTCGACATGTCGGGCAAGACGGTGCTGCCCGGCCTCATCGACGTCCATGTCCATCTCGGTGGCTATTCGGATGACCCCTGGTATGCCGGCGTCGCGCCCAAGCGGACCGAGGAATATGCCGTCGCCATCGGGTTGAACAATGCGCTCATCACCGCACGCGCCGGCTTCACGACGGTGCGCGAAGTCGGCGGCGGCCAACGCGCCACCATTGCGGTCCGTGACGCCATCAATGACGGGCTGGCGCCAGGGCCACGCATCCAGACCGCCGGATCCACCCTGTCAATCATCGGTGGACACGCTGACAACACCGTCGGCATCAACCCGGAAATCGGCGATGCGCTCGACAAGATGTATCCGCAGATCGGTGTCTGTACCGGCGCTGACGGCTGCGCCACCGCCGTCCGGCTGGTCGCCAAGTCGCGCGCCGACCTCATCAAAATCGTTGCCACCGGCGGCGTGCTCGATGACGGCAAGACCGGGCTCGAACAGCATTTCACCAACGCCGAAATGAAATCGATCGTCGACACCGCGCACAGCCTCGGGCTCAAGGTCGCGGCACATGCGCATGGTGCCCGCGGTATCGAGGCAGCGGTCAACGCCGGCGTCGACTCAATCGAGCACGGCACCTTCGCCGACACCACCGACATCAACCTGATGAAGGCCAAGGGCACCTATATGGTCGCGACACTGATGGCGATCGAAGGCCTTAAAGAGCATCTCGGCAAGGGCTTCTTCACCCCCAATGTCGAAGCCAAGGGTCTGCAGACAGTCGGCATCCAGGGCAAGGCGTTGGCGGCCGCCTACAAGGCCGGCGTGCCCATCGCGCTCGGCACCGATTCCGGGGTCTACAAACATGGCCGCAACGCCGAGGAACTGCCGCTGATGGTCAAGCTCGGCGGCATGAGCCCGAAGGACGCGCTCTATGCGGCGACGATGGGCGGCGCCAAGCTGATGGGCATCGAGACTGAAACCGGCTCGCTGGTCGCGGGCAAATCGGCCGACCTCATCGCTGTCGATGGCGACCCGCTCACCGACCCCGCAGCCGTGCTCAAAATCCGCTACGTCATGGTCAAGGGCAAGCCGATTTCGTTGCAATAGACACCAAACTGTTTTACCCGACTGACACACTCAAAAATTCCGGGAGACCCCATGATTGTTCGCCTGACCCTCGCCGCGCTGCTGCTCGGCACCGCGCTGCCGGCTGCTGCTGCCCCTGCACCTGCCGCGGCGCCAGTTGCGGCCACTGCCAATACGCCGGCCGCAACGCTGCGCGCGCTGTTCGTCAAGAGCGACGAAGACAGCATGGCGCGCAACCCGGTCAGCGCGCTGTTCCGTGGCGATCCACGTTACGCCGACCAGTTCGGAGACTACATCTCGGATGCTTACATTGCCGCTGAAAAACAGGCAGCGATCGACGAACTCGCGGCGCTCGCCAAGATCGACCGCGGCTCGCTCAGTGCCAATGACCAGATCAGTTATGACGTGTTCAAGTGGCAGCGCACCACTGACCTGCGCGGCCTGCAGCCCGACATCCTGGCCGCCACGGTCGTGCGTCCCATTGACCATTTCAACGGCCTGCATCTGGCCTATGCTGACCTTTCTTCGGGCGAGGGTGTCGCCCCGTTCAAGACCGTTGCCGACTATGAGAACAACCTGAAGCGGCTAAAGGGCTTTGACGGCTTCCTCGACGAATCCATTGTCCGTTTCCGCCAGGGCATGAAGTCGGGCGTCGTCCAGCCCAAGCTCGTCGTCAAGAATGTCATCGAACAGCTCGATGGACTGATCGCGCAGGGCGTCACCGGCTCGGTGTTCTACAAGCCTGTCACCAAATTCCCCGAAGGATTCAGCGAGGCCGATAAGATCCGCCTGAAAAACGAATATGCCGCTGCCGTGCAGAACGGCGTGCTGCCGGCATTCACCCGGCTGCGCGACTTCCTGAAGTCCGATTACCTCCCGGTGGCACGCGACAGTGTCGGCATCTCGCAAATGCCTGGCGGCGCGGCGCTGTATCAGTATCTGATCCAGTCGCAGACCACGACCGACATCACCCCCGAACAGGTCCACGCCCTCGGCCTGTCCGAAGTCGCGCGCATCACCGGCGAGATGGAGAAGGTGAAGAACACCGTCGGCTTCAAGGGCACGCTTCAGGAGTTCTTCGTCGCCGTGCGCGAAGATCCCAAGCAGCACGCGACCAGCGGCCAAGCGTTCGGCGACGGCTTCCGTACGATCGGCAAGCAGGTCGACCTCAAGATCCCGACGCTGTTTTCGACCATCCCCAAGTCGCCGCTCGAAATCCGCCCGGCGCCGGCCTACGCCGAAAAGACCCAGGCGGCGGGCTATTACAACCCCGGCACCCCCGACGGCTCGCGGCCGGGCATTTTTTACTACAACACCTATGACATCAAATCGCGTGCCGCCTACGGCATGGAAACGCTCTACCTGCACGAAGGCATCCCCGGGCATCACTTCCAGATCAGCCTCGCACAGGAAAACACCGACTTGCCGCCGTTCCAGCGCTTCGGCGGCAACACCGCGTTCGTCGAAGGCTGGGCGCTTTACGCCGAAAGCCTCGGCGCCAAGCTCGGCATGTACACCGACCCCTACCAGCTCTACGGCCACCTCGATGACGAGATGCTGCGCGCCATGCGCCTCGTCGTCGACAGCGGCATCCACGCCAAGGGTTGGACGCGCGATCAGGCCATCGCCTATATGATGGCCAATTCGGCAATGAGCCGCACCGACGCCACCGCCGAAGTCGAACGCTACATCGCCATCCCAGGGCAGGCGCTCGCCTACAAGATCGGCCAGCTGCAGATCGCCAAGGTCCGCGCCAAAGCCGAAGCCGCGCTCGGGCCGAAGTTCGATATTCGCGACTTCCACGCGCAAGTACTCGACACCGGCGCACTGCCGATGGCGGTGCTCGAAAGCAAGATCGACGCCTGGATCGCCCGCGGCGGCGGCAAGTAGCGCCTACGCGAATGTGGTCAGTCTTTACGGGTGCTGCGTTTGCGCACGCGGGACCCGCTTAAAGAGCCTCCGGCGGGCAGGCCTGAGGCCTGCACCCGATTGAAGAGCGCCAAACAAATGGGTGCAGGCCTCAGGCCTGCCCGCCGGAGGCTCTTAGCTTTACACTTAGTTTAATTTCGAACTAACTAATTTGATATCAAACTATGAGTCAAGCAAGTCCGAGCCGTTGCCGGAAGAATGCGATGGTCCGCACCTCGGCTTCCTTGCCGGGGCCGCTGGTCGGCAGGTGGATGGTCAGCACTGAATGTGGCGCATAGCCGGTGTTCTGGCGGGCGTCGGCATCTTCGAGTTCGACGCTTTCGAAACGGTCGCCGAATTCCTTGCGGTAGCGCTCGAAGCGCCCGCCGGGCACGAGTTTGTCGGATTTGTAGCGCAGGCCCAGCAGCGTCAGATCCTCGGCCTCGAAGCGCGACCGCGCGCAGGCGATTTCGGCGTCGGAAACGTCGATGGCGCCGTCCTTGCCGCCGCGCAGCGGCAGCGATGGTTGCGACAGCACCGGCGCCACTACCGATGGCTCGGTCATCATCGCGAGCGCAAAGCCACCGGTGAAGCACATGCCGAGGGCGCCGACGCCCGGCCCGCCGCAGTCGGCGTGGGCGTGACGCGCCAGTGCGCGCAGCCAGTCGACAATCGGGCTCGATTTGCCGCCGTTCCACGCGCTGAATTCGCGGCGGATGCAGACATTCATGAACATCTGTTGCACCGCATAGCCCGTCGACAATGGCTTGCCCGGTGTGCCGAACAGGCTGGGCAGAAACACCGTCATCCCCGCATCGACAACACGGTCGGCAAATTCGACGACCTGTGCATGAAGGCCCGGAATTTCATGGATGATGATGACCGCCGGCCCGCTGCCGCGCCGGTACACCGGTCGCGTATATGGCGCGTGATTGAAGTCGGACAGTGCATAGTCTTGAAGTGGCATTGCTGGCGCTCCCCCCGTCATTCAGGCGCCAACGTGGCGGATTGCGCGACAACAGGCAACCGGGGCGGGCCGCGTCAGCGTCGTGGTGTGGCGCCGAGCATCGTCCGCGCCGCTTCGGCGTCGTCGAGCAGCGTCTCGCGTTTCGCTGCGCCAAAGCCGTCGAGCGTCCGGTACGGCATTGCGAGGCGGACATTTTTGCCGAGGACGGTGCGGTTGCGTTCGAGAAACCCCCAGTACAGCCGGTTGAACGGGCAGGCCGCCGCACCGGACTTGGCTTTGACATCGAAGCGGCAGTTTCCGCAATAATCGCTCATCCGGTTGATATAGGCGCCCGAGGCGGCATAGGGCTTCGAGCCGATAATGCCGCCATCGGCAAACGTCGCCATGCCGCGCGTGTTGGGCATTTCGACCCATTCATAGGCATCGGCATAGACCGTCATGTACCAGTCATCGACGGCGTCGGGGTGGACACCCAGCAGCATCGCCAGATTGCCGGTGACCATCAGGCGCTGGATGTGATGGGCATAGGCATGGTTGCGCGTCGTCGCCACGGCATCGGCAACGCACGCCATGTCGGTCTCGGCGCTCCAGAAGAAATCCGGAAGCTTGCGGTCGGCGTCGAGCGCGTTGAACGCACCGTAGCCGGGCATTTTCAGCCAATAAACGCCGCGGACGAATTCGCGCCAGCCGAGTATCTGCCGGATAAACCCTTCGACCGCATTGAGCGGCGCCCGACCGGCGCGGTAGACTGCTTCGGCGCGGCGGCAGGTGTCGAGCGGATCGAGCAGCCCGATGTTGAGCGATGACGCAATCAGGCCGTGCCACATCCACGGCTCTCCGCGCGCCATGGCATCCTGCCACGTCCCGAAGTCGGGCAGGATGTTGACCAGAAAGTCTTCGAGCACCGCCTCGGCCTCGGCTGCCGTCGTCGGCCAGCCAAAGCCGTCGAGGTCACCGAAATGATCGGGATACAGGCGCGCCACATCGGCAATTGCTTCGACGGTGGTGGCGTTGGGCACGGTGCGCGCCCTCGCCGGCGGCCGCAGATCGCGCGGCAGCCGCTGGCGATTTTCGGCGTCGAAGTTCCACCGGCCGCCCTCGGGTTCGGCGCCGTCCATCAGCAGGCCGGTGTCGCGGCGCATCTCGCGGTAGAAAAACTCCATGCGCAATTGCCGGCGCTCGCCGGCCCAATCGCGGAAGCGTTCACCTGAACAGATGAACCGGCGGTCGGCGCGGATTTCGACCGGCACTGCAGCACTATCGGCGAATGCCTGCAGCGCCGTCGCCAGCCGCCATTCGCCGCATTCGGTCATCACAATGCGCGAGCAGCCGGTTTCAGCGAGGCCGCGCGCCAGTTCGCCGGCGATCGAATGGCTGTTCTGTGGCGCGTCGATGCGGACATAGCGCACCCGCAGCCCGGCCGCGGTCAACCGCGCCGCGTGGTTGCGCATGGCCGCGAAAACCAGCGCAATCTTTTGCTTGTGGTGGCGCACATAGGTGGCTTCGTCGTTGACCTCGGCCATCAAGACGATGTCGTTCCGGCGATCGACGCCGTCGAGCGCCGACAACGTGTCCGCCAGCTGATCGCCGAGCACAAGCCGGATCGTGCCGCTACTTGTCGTATCGGTGTTCAAGCTTCAAACCTTCCACAGCGCCGGCGCGACCACGCGATCCCACAATGCCGCGTGGCAAGCAAATGCTAAGCGTTGGTAGGCAATGCCTGGCCCGCCGGATCGGGTCCGCGATAAAAGCGTGTCATGTCCTCGCCGCGTTCATAGCTGTCGAACCAGCTGTCGGCCCAGACCGGCAGGCGTTCGTGTTCGGGGTTGTGCCAGGGCATTTGCGATGCCAGCAGGCCGGCTTGCAGCTTGAGCCGGTCGCGCAGCGGCACCGCCGCCAGTGGATTGCGCACCGGCCGAACGGCGGGGCCTTCATCGACATGGGCAGTAAACAGCGCTGCCATCGTCTCGAAATTCTGCATGACGTGACGCCGGACATGGCGGAACATCCGCATGCGGTAGAAACTGTCGCCGTAGAGCGCGTTGAAGATGATCAGGGCCGAGCTGCGGTGTTCGATTTCCTCGCAGAAGTGCCACAGGAACAGCGAGGAGACGCGCGGGTCGCCATTGCCGAACAAGACATCGCGATGCTCGATGATGGTGCGGAACACCGGTGTGAACGTCGCTTCCAGCGCGGCGGCGTAGCCGAGGTGGAACTTCAAATCATGCCGGTCATAGATGTCGTCATAGCAGTCGATGGTCGCATCGAGCGCCTGCTGCAGGCCGGGATGGCGTTCGATCAGTGCGCGGACGTGGTGCGTATGGCGCAACGAATGCTGCGCCTCCTGAATGCGGAAACCGCGCGCTTCAGCGAGCGCCGCCGGGTCGGTGATCAGCCGCTCGGCGTCAGCGACGGCGCGGCAGAAATAGCGCTCGAGCCCGATGGCCCAAAACGACACCTGGTTCATGAAAAACGAGAAGCCGGGATTTTCGGGGTTCCAGATGAACTTCACCCCCGAAAACTCGAACGGAATCTTGCGAAGCTTCAGGTCAGTCACCGGCCAAACTCCCGACGGTATCTCGATCCATGCAGCGCGCGGCACCGCACCGGCCTTGTCTAACATGAGCCAGTGCTCATATGTTACTCGCGTTTGACCGACACAGCGGAGATGCAGCCTTGCCCACGACACAGCGACCGACCCCAGCTAAGCCGCGGCGTCAGCCCAGGCAGCAGCGGTCGGCGCAGCTTGTGGCGGACATATTCGAGGCGACTGCTCAGGTTTTGGCCGAACGCGGGCCTGAGCGGGCCAGCACCAACCGCATTGCCGAGCGCGCCGGTGTCAGCATCGGGTCGATCTACCAGTATTTCCCCAACAAGGCTGCGCTGTTCGACGCGCTGGCGCAGGACCGTTTCCAGAAGCTTAACGCGCTGACGCTCGACCGGCTATCGCAGGCGATCGACGTGCCGTTCCCGCAGGCCGCCGAAATCGTGCTGCGCAGCTTCATCGACTTCCTCACCGAAAATCCCGGGCTCGGCCGCATCATCGTCGAACTGATGCAGCCCTATAATCGCACGCCAACGCTGATGGTGGCCGAGGCGCAGGCGGTGCAGGCAGCGAAAACCTATCTGATGCGCTTCCACGATACGCTCGCCATCGTCGATCTTGATACCGCAGCGCGGCTGTCGGGGCTGGTCATCGCGGCAGTCGGGACGCGGGTTCTGCTCGACCGGCCATCGCCCGAGCGTCGCGAACTGATGATCCGCGAGACGGTGCGCATGCTGTCGCTGTATGTCGGCGCCGTCCCGCCCGCCACGGACCCCAACTAGCCGGCGTCGGGCAGCGCCCAATCGACCGGCGTGCGCCCGTGCGCCATCAGAAATGCATTCGCCTGGCTGAAATGCCGACACCCCAGAAAGCCGTTGTGCGCCGACAGCGGCGACGGGTGCGCGGCCTTCAGCACCAGATGCCGCGACGCATCGACGAACGCCGCCTTGCGCTGCGCATAGGCGCCCCACAGCATGAACACCACCGGCTGCGCCTGCGCGTTGACGCAGGCGATGACCGCGTCGGTGAAGCGTTCCCAGCCGCGCCCCTGGTGCGACGCTGCCTGCGCCATTTCCACCGTCAGCACGCTGTTGAGCAGCAGCACGCCTTGCTGCGCCCAGCTCTCCAGATTGCCGTGACGCGGACGCGGCAGGCCGAGGTCGGCCTCAAGCTCCTTGTAGATATTGCCCAGCGACGGCGGCGGCCGGACACCGGGCGGCACGCTGAAGCACAGCCCGTGCGCCTGCCCCTCCCCGTGATACGGGTCCTGCCCCAGAATGACGACCTTGACGCTATCGAGCGGTGTCGCATCGAGCGCGTGGAACCACAGTTTCGCCGGCGGAAAGATGCGCTTGCCCGCCGCGCGCTCGGCCAGCAGGAACGCCCTGAGGTCGGCCATGTACGGCGCAGCGAACTCGGCGGCGAGCGGCGCCTTCCAGCTTTCGCCGAGCACGATATCGCGGCTTTTGCGCGTCACTTCGTCGTCGGGCGTCTGGTTCATTGGGCGAGACATGCAACGGGGTCGGAGGGAAGGCAAGAGCGAGGAAAGAGCCTCCGGTGGGCAGGCCTGAGGCCTGCACCCGAAATTTGGGTCGGCGCATCATGCGCCAGCGTGGTTTATGTAGCGCGGCCCAAATACATGGGTGCAGGGGCAAGCCCCTGTCCGCCGGAGGCCCTTAGTCCTGAAGGATCTTCCGCCGCGTCGTGCCGAGGTGGCAGACCTTGGCGCAGTCGGGCATCGGCGCGGGCTTGGTCGGCGCGCCGGGGCTGGCGACCAGCCGCACGCCGTTGCCGGTGCACAGTTCGACCATGCCGCCCGCCGGCATCGCCATTGCCGAGGCGGCGAGCATCCATGCGGCGAGGCAGGCGGGTGCGGCGGTGAGCGGCGACTTAGTCAGCATCTTCGTCCTCGATCAGAATGCGCGCGGCGGCGCCGTCGAGATCATCGAACTGGCCGGTGCGCAGCGACCAGAAGAACGCCGCCAGCCCGCCGAGGCCGAGCAGCAGCGCCACCGGGATCAGGAATACCAGGCCGTTCATTTGGCGTTCGCGGCATTGCGCAGGCGCAGCGCGTTGCCGATGACCAACAGCGACGAGCCCGACATGGCGAGTGCGGCGATCAACGGTGTGACCAGCCCGGCAATCGCCAGCGGTACTGCAATGACGTTGTAGCCGATCGCTAGGGCGAAGTTCTGGCGGACGATGCGCTGCGTGGCGCGCGCGACGCGCACGGCGGTGGCGACCGGCAGCAGGCTGTCACCCAGGAACACCGCGTCGGCGGCGTTCTGCCCGGCGTCGCTGGCCGATGCGGGGGCCATCGAAACATAGCCTGCTGCGAGCGCAGGGCCGTCGTTGAGGCCGTCGCCGACCATCAGCACCTTGGCGCCGTTCGCGGTCAGCGCGGCAATCGCCTCGAGCTTGTCCTGCGGCAGCATCGCCGCCTGTGCGGGCAGCCCGAGTTCGGCGGCGACCGGCGCGACGCCGGTGACGCTGTCACCCGACAGGATCGACCCGGGTAGGCCAAGTGCCGCGAGCTGCGCGACAGCGGCGGCGGCAGCGGGGCGCATTGCATCGGCGAAATCGAGCATCACCGGCGGCGCGTCGCCGATGGTCAGTGCGCAGGCGAGGCCGGCGGCAATCGTTTCGGGACGGCCGAGCGCGACGTTGGCGTCGCCGCAGCGTGCGCTGACGCCAGTGCCGGGAGTTTCGGTGATGTCGGTGAGCGTGGCAGGTGTGATGCCCGACGCTATCAGCGAACGGCGCAAGGCTTCGCTGAGCGGGTGACGGCTCGACTGCGCCAGTGCGAGTGCAACCGACTTCTGCGCGGGCGTCAAAACATCGAGATTGAGCGGTTCGGGACGGCCGAGCGTCAGCGTGCCGGTCTTGTCGAACACCGCGGCATCGGCGTCCGCCAGGCGTTCGAGCGCCGAGCCGTCCTTGACCAGCACCCCGGCGCGCATCAACGCGCCCGCTGCGACGATCTGCGCCACCGGCACCGCGAGCCCGAGCGCGCACGGGCAGGTAATGATCAGCACCGAAATCGCAATCAGCAGCGAGCCGTGCCAGCCGGCACCGGCGATCATCCAGCCGACCAGGCTGAGCAGCGCCAGCGTGTGGACGGCAGGCGCATACAGCCGCGCGGCGCGGTCGGCGATGCGGACGTAGCGTGATTTCGATTGGCCCGCCTGCTCCATCAGCCGCGCAATATCGGCAATCGCGGTGTCGGCGCCGGCGGCGGTGACCTGCACGCGCACTGGCGCGGTCAGGTTGAGCGTGCCGGCATGGACCAGCGCGCCGAGTGCCACCGGCACCGGCACGCTTTCGCCGGTGAGCAGCGAGCGGTCGAACTGGCTGGCGCCGTCAAGCACCACGCCGTCGGCAGCAAGGCGCTCGCCCGTCGCGACATGCATCACCATGCCCGGTTGCAGCGCGGCGGCGGCGCACCAGTAGGTGCGGCCTTCGGCGTCACTGACCAGCGCGCCCGGCGCGGTGTTGCGCAGCAGCGCAGAGACGCCGTCGCGGGCGCGGTCGCGCATGACGCTGTCGAGCCAGCGCCCGGTGAGCAGGAAGAACAGCAGCATGACGGCAGAGTCGAAATAGGCGTGTGCGCCGCCTGTCACGGTTTCGTACAGGCTGAGCGCGCAGGCGAGCGTGACGCCGATCGAAATCGGCACGTCCATGTTGGTGTGGCCGCTGCGCAGCGCCGCCCAGGCCGATTTGAAGAACGGCCGGCCTGCATAGGCGACAGCCGGCAAGGCAATCATCGCCGAAAGCCAGTGGAACAGCTCGCGCGTTGCGCCGGTGGCGCCCGACCATACCGACACCGACAGCAGCATGACGTTCATCGCGGCAAAGCCGGCGACCGCCATCGCGCGCAGCAGTTCGCGGCTATCGTCGGCAGCGTCGGACGCCAGCGCCTGGCCCAGCGGTTGCGCCTCGAACCCCAGCCCGGCAATCGCCGCCTGCATTTCGGGCGGCGTCAGCGCCGGCAAATGCGCGATGGCGACGCGTTTGGCGGTCAGGTTGACGCGCGCGCTGACGATGCCTTCGGTGCGCGGCAGGCCGGTTTCAAGCTTGGAGATGCACCCCGCACAACGCATTCCCGGGACCGAGAATGACGTTTCCGCCAGCGGCGTCGCCGCTAGCAGTCCTTGCGCGGGAAGCGGCGCGTTCATTGCAGCGTGTCGAGCAGCCGCGCCTCGGCTGTGCCCTGATGCAGCTCGACGCGCACCTGCCAGCGACCGGGCGGCAGGCTTTGACGCGCGCGCAGGCTGTGGTCGGCGTCGGTATAGAAGGTCAGTGCGATATCGGGCGCGCGGCCGAGCGGATGCGACGCGACGCCGGTCGCGGTTAGCCCGACGAGCGGCGCGCCGGCCTTGGTCACCAGCAGCATCGGGCTGCGTTCGCTGTCGAGGCTGAGCTTTGTCGTCCAGCCCAGCGCCTTCTGGTCGCGCGCCGCCTGCAGCCAGCCATTGTACTGCTGGCTGGCGACATAGCTGTTATCGACGACGGTGCCGCCGAAAGTGGCGATGGCAAAGCGCGCCATGACCAGATTGACCGCGATGACGACGCCGAAGAACGCCACCAGAATGGCGGTCATGTGATAGCCGGTGAAGCGCTTGGTGGCGGTCTGGCTCATTCTTCCTCCTCCTCGATCGGCTTGGCGCGTTCGAAGTTGGCGACGACGCTGTCGGCTTCGCTGCGGCCGGCACCCGTCGCCTCGTATGTCGCGCTGATCGTCAACGGCGTCCGCTGCGGGCCGGCGCCGGGGGCCGCCACGAACAGCCGCACCTTGGTCACGCTGTCGGCGGGCACCCGCACGCGCATTGTCGACGCCGCGGTCGCGCGGCTGCCGGCTTCATCCCACGCTACCGCACCGGGAACCCCGGCAATCGCCAGCGTGACGACGCGTGGGCGGGTTTCCATGTTGCGGATCTTGACGGTGTAGTTGTTGCGCACCTCGCCGTCCGAAAGTTGGACGAATGCCGGGTTGCGGTCATGCTGCGCGCTGACATCGAGCCGCGTGCGCTGGCCGAGCGTGAACAGCATGGCAGCGCCGATCGACGCCCAGATGGTGAAATAGATGATCGTCCGCGGCCGCAGCAGCGTCTTCAATACCGGCGGCGCGGTGCCGCCGGCCTTTTCGATGACGGCATCTTCAAGCGTCGCATAGTCGATCAGCCCGCGCGGCCGGCCAATCTGGTCCATGACCTTGTCGCAGGCATCGATGCACAGCGCACAGGTGATGCAGCCGATCTGTGGCCCTTCGCGGATGTCGATGCCCGTCGGGCAAACTGAAACACACTGGTCGCAATCGATGCAATCGCCGAGCTTGCCGTCAAAGCTCGCGTCGGTCGTCGCGGCCTTCTTCAGCCCCTGCGTACGCGGTTCGCCGCGCCAGTCCTTGTAGGTGACGATCAGCGACTTTTCGTCGAGCATCGCGGTCTGGATGCGCGGCCACGGGCACATGTAGATGCACACCTGCTCACGCATGAAGCCGCCGAAGATGAATGTCGTCGCGGTCAGCACGCCGACGGTCGCATAGGCGACACTGGGCGCATCGCCGTGGACGAACTCGCGCAGCAACGTCGGCGCATCGGCGAAGTAGAAAATCCACGCGCCGCCCGTCGCAATCGCGATCAGCAACCAGATAGCATATTTCGCCGCGCGTCGCGTCGTCTTGGCGGCGGTCCACGGCGCATTCGCCAGCCGGATCTGCGCGTTGCGATCACCGTCGATCCAGCGTTCGACATGCTGGAACAGGTCGGTCCACACCGTCTGCGGACAGGCATAGCCGCACCACGCGCGGCCGACTGCCGAGGTGACGAGGAACAGCCCGATGCCCGCCATCACCAGCATGCCCGCGACGTAATAGAATTCGTGCGGCCAGATTTCGATCGCGAACATGTAGAAGCGCCGGTGCGCCAGATCGACCAGCACCGCCTGATTGGGCGCATAGGGCCCACGGTCCCAGCGCAGCCACGGCGTGACATAGTAGATCGCCAGTGTGACGATCATGATCGCCCACTTCAGCCGCCGGTAAAAACCATCGACCGCCTTGGGATAGACGCCCTTGCGCTTTTGATAGAGCGGGCTGTTCGGGCTCGTGAGGTCGCTAAGGCTGGACATTGGGAGTCGCCGTTGCAGCGTCGGCAGGTGCTGCAGCCGGCGCCCCCCCGGGCGCAGCTGGGGAAACCGGAGCAGCGACGGTCGCAGCGACCTGTGGCGCCGCCTCACCACCACCGAGCGAATAGACATAGGCCGCGAGCATCTTGATCGTCACCGGATCGAGACGGCTGTTCCAGCGCGGCATGACCCCGCCGCGGCTGTAGGTGATGGTCCGGCGCAAGGTCGCCGCGTCTCCGCCATACAGCCAGATGCTATCGGTCAGCTTCGGCGCGCCGACAGTGCGGCCCCCCTGCCCCTGCGCGCCGTGGCAGACAACGCAGTTGGCGGCAAACAACACGGCACCGCGCGCCGAGGCGGCATCGGGCTTTTGCTGGCCCGAAATCGTCCGGACATAAGCGACCAGGCTGTCGATTTCGGCCGGGTTCAGGATTTCGCCGAACACCGGCATCGCCGAGATGCGGGTTTCATCATGGTCGGGATTGCGGATACCATGCGTCAGCGTTGTCTGGATCGTCGCCAGATCGCCGCCCCACAGCCAGTCATCGTCGTTGAGGTTGGGATAGCCCTTCGACCCGGCAGCACCCGAACCGTGGCACTGCACACAATGCACCTTGAACGCGGCGCGGCCACCTTCGATGGCGGCGGCCATCAGTTGCGGATTGGCCGGCAGCGATTCAATCGGGATATCGGCAAGCGCCTTGGCAATCGGCGCGCGGCGCGCCGCGGCAGCTGCCATTTCGCTTTCGAACTGGCCGTGGCTGCTCCAGCCGAGGAAGCCGCGCGTTGCGCCATTGGCCAGCGGGATGGCCGGGAACAGGAACACATAGACGACGGCAAAGACGATGCAGGCGTAGAAGATCAGCAGCCACCAGCGTGGCAGCGGCGTGTCGAGCTCTTCGATGCCGTCCCATTCGTGCCCGACGGTCGAGGTTCCGGTGGGGGCATCGATGCGCTTGTTCTTAGCCATGATCGTCATCCTCGAATATCATGTTCGCCGCCCGGTCGTTGTGCTGGCTCGAACCCTTGCGAAAGGTCCAGCCGACGAACGCCACGAACAGCACCCCCATGAACACCAAACCCCAGCTGTCGGCGAAGTGCCGCAGCGCTTCATATTCAAGCTGAAGCGACATCAGCGCGGCTTCTCCTGCGCCGCAGCCGCGTCGAAATCGACCAGCGTGCCGAGCATTTGCAGATAGGCAACCAGCGCATCCATTTCGGTCAGGCGCTTGGGGTCGCCGTCAAAGTCGCGGACCTGCGCCTTGGGATAGCGCTTGAGCAACGCCGCGGTATCGGCATCGGGATCGGCCTGCGCCTTCAGATCGGCATCGGCGGCGGCAATCGCTTCTTCGCTGTACGGCACGCCGACGCGGCTGAGCGCGCGCAGGTCGCGACCCATGTCGTGCGCCTTGAGGTCGTTCTCCGCGAGGAAGGCGTAGGGCGGCATGATCGATTCAGGCACCACGGCGCGCGGATCGGTCAGATGCTGGACATGCCATTCGTCCGAATAGCGGTTGCCGACGCGCGCCAGGTCAGGCCCGGTGCGCTTCGAACCCCATTGGAACGGATGGTCGTACATGCTTTCCGCTGCCAGACTGAAGTGGCCATAGCGTTCGACTTCGTCGCGGAACGGCCGGATCATCTGGCTGTGGCAGTTGTAGCAGCCTTCGCGCATGTAGATGTTGCGACCGGCGAGTTCGAGCGGCGTGTAGGGCCGCACGCCCTCGACCTTTTCGACCGTCGAGTCGATCCAGAACAACGGCGCGATTTCGACGATGCCGCCGATTGTCACCACCACCAACGACAGCACCGCGAGCAGCGTGACATTGCGTTCGATCTTCGTGTGGTCGAAGAATTTGCTGGCCATGTCAGGGCTCCTTATTCGGCTGGCGCGGCGGTGGGGGCGAGCGGACGATCGGTCGCCGCATCATACGGCGTCTCGGTCATCGGCGCCTCGTCGCGCAGCTTGCCGGCGATGGTCATCCAGATGTTGTAGGTCATGACCAATGCGCCGCTGAGGTAGAGCAGCCCGCCGGTGGCGCGAATGACGTACATCGGGAACATCGCGTGGACGACTTCGACGAACGAGTAGACGAGGTAGCCGTCGGCCCCATATTCGCGCCACATCAGGCCCTGCATGATACCCGCCACCCACATCGCCGAGGCGTAGAGCACGATGCCCAGCGTCGCGAGCCAGAAGTGCCAGTTGATCATGCGCAGGCTGTACATGCGCTGGCGGTTCCACAGGCGCGGCGTCAGGTAGTAGAGTGCCGCGAAGGTGATCATGCCGTTCCAACCGAGCGCGCCCGAGTGGACATGGCCGATCGTCCAGTCGGTGTAATGCGACAGGCTGTTGACCGTCTTGATCGACATCATCGGGCCTTCGAAGGTGCTCATGCCGTAGAAGGCCAGCGCCAGCACCATCATGCGGATGATCGGGTCGGTGCGGATCTTCTCCCAGGCGCCGTTGAGCGTCATCAGGCCGTTGATCATGCCGCCCCATGACGGCATCCACAGCATGATCGAGAACACCATGCCCAGCGTCTGCGCCCAGTCGGGCAGCGCGGTATAGTGGAGGTGATGCGGACCCGCCCAGATGTACAGGAAGATCAGCGACCAGAAGTGGATGATCGACAGCCGGTAGCTGTAAACCGGGCGCTCGGCCTGCTTGGGCACGAAATAATACATCATGCCGAGGAAGCCCGCGGTCAGGAAGAAGCCCACGGCGTTATGGCCGTACCACCACTGCGTCAGCGCATCCTGCACACCGGCGAACGCCGAGTAGGACTTTGAGCCGAGGTAATAGGCCGGCACCGCCAGATTGTTGACGAGGTGCAGCATCGCGACGGTAATGATGAACGCCAGGAAGAACCAGTTGGCGACATAGATGTGCGGTTCGCGGCGCTTGACCAGCGTGCCGACGAACACCGCAAGGTACGACACCCAGACGATGGTCAGCCAGATATCGACATACCATTCGGGCTCGGCATATTCCTTGGCCTCGGTGATGCCCATCAGATAGCCGGTCGCGGCAAGCACGATGAACAGCTGGTAGCCCCAGAACACGAAGCGCGCGAGGCCGGGGAAGGCCAGACGGGCGCGGCAGGTGCGCTGGACGATGTAAAAACTGGTGGCGATCAGCGCATTGCCGCCGAACGCGAAGATGACCGCCGACGTGTGCAGCGGCCGCAGCCGCCCGAACGTCGTATATTCAAAGCCGAGGTTGAGCGCCGGGAATGCCAGTTGGCAGGCGATGTAGAGCCCGGCGAGGAAGCCCGCGAGGCCCCAGAACACCGTGGCGATGACACCCCAGCGGATCGGGTCGTCGTCGTATTTCGTCTGGTCGGCCGGAGATTTGAGGATGCCGTTGGCGATGCCGTAGACATCGGCGCTGCGCAGCGTCACCACCGCGGCGAGGAATGCCGCAATCGCGACGATCAGCATGTGCACCGCGAAGCCGCTATCGGCGGCAAATGCCATCGCAATCAATGCGAGCAGCGACAGGAAGAACCATCCCGCCGACTTGACCACTAATCCACTCATTGGCCTAGGCCCCCGTTTGCAGTGCTGACGTGAATGCGCTTCAGATAGTCCGTCAATGCCTGTCATTTCGCAAGCGCGATATACGGGATTTCCCCTATTGGCCGGGTCCGCATGCGCGCCTGTGCTGTATGCCCCCGACGCGTTTTCGGCCCGCTTCGTCTGTGGCTCGGCGCTGGCAACTGCGCGCCGTACCGCTATAAGGCCTAATGGCTGATTTGGTTCCAGAAGCAGGCATGGTGCCGGCGACGCGCGAGGTGCTCGAAGACAACCGTCTTCGGCGCGACTTCGTCGACGATGTTGTCGCGGCACTCGAAGCCGATGACAGCGACGGCGCGCGCGCGCTCGCGGCACCGCTGCACCCTGCCGACATCGCCGACCTGTTCGAACTGATTCCCGCCACCTACCGCCAACCGCTCGCCGAAGCGCTCGGCGACACGCTCGACGCCGACGTCATCGCCGAAATGAACGACTGGGTCCGCGAGGCGCTGCTCGATGTGCTCAGCGCTAGCCAGGTCGCTGATGTCGTCAGCGAACTCGATACCGATGACGCGGTGTCGATCGTCGAGGAGCTCGACCCCGACGAACAGCGCGAGGTGTTGCGCGCACTCGACCCCGACGACCGCGCCGCGATCGAAGAGGCGCTGAGCTACCCCGAGGAATCCGCCGGCCGCCTGATGCAGCGCGAGTTGGTCGCAGTGCCCGAACACTGGAGCATCGGCCAAGTCATCGACTTTCTCGGGCTGGCGCCCGACCTCGCCAGCGATTTTTGGGAAATCTTCGTTGTCGATCCCGGCCACAAGCCGATCGGCACGATGCGGTTGTCATGGGTGCTGACGACGCCGCGGTCGATCGCCGTCGCCGATGTCATGCAGCGCGAACAGTCGCTGATCCCGGTCGACCTCGATCAGGAAGAAGTCGCGTTCCGCTTCCAGAAATACGCGCTGATTTCGGCCGCCGTAGTGGACCCTGTCGGGCGCCTTGTCGGCGTCATCACCGTCGATGACATCGTCCACATCATTCAGGACGAGGCCAGCCAGGACGTGCTGCGCCTCGCCGGCGCCGGCGACGGCGACATCAACGAGCCGCTGCGCAAGACGATTCCGGTGCGGATGTGGTGGCTGCTGATCAACCTCGGCACCGCCATCCTCGCGTCGAGCGTCGTTGCGGCGTTTGAATCGACCATCGCCAAACTGGTGACGCTGGCGGTGCTGATGCCGATTGTCGCCGGCATGGGCGGCAACGCAGCAACACAGACGATGACCGTCACGGTGCGCGCGCTCGCCACCAACCAGCTGACCTCGTCGAACTCGCTGCGCATGATCGGCCGCGAACTGGCGATCGCCTGCGCCAACGGGCTGGGCTTCGGCATCCTGATGGGGATCGCCTGCCAGCTCGTCTATCACGATACCGGGCTGAGCCTCGTGCTGTTCGCCGCGATGGCCATCAACAGTCTGGTCGCCGGGCTGTCGGGCGTCATCGTGCCGCTGGTGCTCGAACGCTTTGAAATCGATCCGGCGGTGACGTCGACAGTGTTCGTCACCACCATGACCGACGTCATGGGCTTCTTCTCGTTCCTCGGCCTCGCGGCGCTGTTCGGGCTGACGTCAACGCCCGGCTGACGGGATCAACCGCAGGTTACCGTGCCGCTGCCGGCCTTGCTGACCTTGCACTTGGCACCGCCGTGGATGCGGGCATCGCCCGAGCCGGCAATCGAGACATCGGCGCTGGTCGTGGCATAGGCGTCGATATCGCCCGAACCGGCGATCGAGGCGTTCAGGCTGGTGCATTGCAGCTTGCCGATGCGGACATCGCCCGAGCCGGCAATATCGACATGCGCGGCGCCGCAGCGGCCGGCGGCATCGACATCGCCCGACCCCGCAATCGACAGCCGGACGGTGCCGGCATCGACCGACGGGAAGCGTCCCTCGCCCGATCCCGAAATGCCGGCAGTGAATTCGGGCACCTTGATCTGGTTGACGAGTATCGACCCCGACCCCGACAGGTCGACGCTGCGCAGCATCGGCACGGTGACCGCGACCTTGATCTTGCCGCTGTCCCAATGGACGCCCCAGCCGCTCTTTTTCATGCCGATGCGCAGCGTGCTGCCGTCAACGCGGATGTCCATGCGGTCGAGCGTGTCCTTCGACGCCTCGACGCTGACGCTCGGAGTCTTGCCGGTGGTGACGGTGATGTCGGCCGAGCCGCTGCTCGCCAACTTGTCAAAGCTGCCAACCGGGAAGCTGCGTTGGTCGGCGTGCGCGGCGCTGCCGAGCAGCAAGGCGGCGACCAGAGCGATTTTCGAAGCGTTCGACATGGCGATCTCCTGAATGAGCGTATTGTCTGAATAATACACTCGTTCCGCCACCTGTCCAGCGTAAAAGTTCAGCCGCAGTTCGCCTTGCCGCTGCCGATCGCCGATACCGTGCAGCGCGCGCCGCCGCTGACGCCGACATTGCCGCCGCCGGTGATCGTCACCTTGGCGCTGGTCGTGGCAAAGCCGCGGATGTCGCCCGAGCCGGCGGTTTCCGCGACCAACGTTGCGCAGCGCAGCCGCGCGATGTCGATATCGCCCGAGCCCGTCGATGCCGCCTTGGCATCGCGGCAGCGGCCAGCGGCAACAATCGAGCCCGAACCTGCCGTCGTGAAACTCGCCGCCTGCACGTCGATGGCTGCGATATCGATGCGCCCCGGTCCGGCGAGCGCTGCGGTAAAGCCCGGCGCTGCAACGCGGTTGATGCTGACAGCGCCGGCACCGCGCAGCGCCACATGGTTAATCATCGGCACGGTGATGCGCAGCCTCACCCGCGCCGCGCCGGCGCTCAGCCCGCCGCGCAGTTGCGGCGCGACATCGAGGATGCCGCCCTCGTCGCTGACCACCAGCCGGTCGAGCTCGGCGCGCTCGCCTTGCGCGGTCACGCCCACGGCCTCGCCGGTGACGATGTCCACTGCCGTGATATCGGTCAGGCGAATACTGTCGAAGCGCCCGACGGGAAAGCTGCGTTCGGCAGCCGACAGCGCTGCTGCGCCACAGCATAGTTGCAACACCAGTGCCGCCCGGATTGCCGTCCGCTTGCCCGTCATTCGCGCTCCATTCCGGGATGTCTATTTTGGCCCAAATTGCTGTTACACGAACATGTCGCCCAAACGAAGCGGCATCGCGCCGGGGGCGGCATTGGACTTGACGCCGCCATGCCAATAACGGACATGTCGCCCGTTGGTTCACGGGGAAGGTCAAGCCATGCGTCTCAAAAACATTCTCTCGACAGCGGCGCTCGGCGTCGTGCTCGCTACCGGTCTCGCCAGCTGCGGGCCGACCGATTATTCGTCGGTGACCGTGCTCGCCGAGCCGACGCCCGTCGTCGGCACTACCTTTGCGTGGAAGACTGTCGCGCCGTCGACGCAGCAGGAAATGTATCCGGGCATCGACAATCCGATTTTCCGTCAGCGCGTCGAACAGGCATTCAACACCGCGATGGCCGCCAAAGGCTACCAGCAGGTGTCGGACGCTGCGACCGCCGATCTGGTGCTCGCCTACCGCGTCGGCGTGCAGCAGAAGAGCCAGCTCGATGTCCAGTCGACGCCGGGCGGCTATTATGGCGGTGGCCCGATGATGTGCGGGAGCTTTGGTTGCGGCGGCGGCTGGGGCTGGGGCTATTACGGCCCGCCGCAGACGTCGGTGACGCAGATCAACTACACCGAAGGCGGCCTGATGCTCGATATCATGGCCGGCAAGACCGAAACGCTCGAATGGCGCGCGCTCTACAAGAACCGCGTTACCGCCAATACCGCGACGCAGGCCAGCCTAGATGCCATCGCGGCACGCGTCGTCCAGTCACTGCCCAACGCCGGCGGCATGCCCGCGACACCCGCGAAGAAGTAGCGCCACCAACCCAAAACAAAACCCCCGGCAGCGCGTGCTGCCGGGGGTCTTTTTTTGTGCAGGTCGAAAGGCTCAGGCGGCCTTGAGAACCTGTTCGATCTTGAGCTGCGCTGCCGGCTCGTCGATGTTTTCCATCGCCGCGAGTTCGCGCGCCAGGCGGCCGATGGCGGCTTCGTAGATCTGGCGTTCCGAATAGCTCTGTTCGGGCTGGTCTTCGGCACGGTGCAGATCGCGCACCACTTCGGCGATCGAAACGAGGTCGCCCGAGTTGATCTTGGCTTCATATTCCTGCGCGCGGCGCGACCACATCGTGCGCTTGATGCGCGGCTTGCCCTTGAGCGTCGTCAACGCTTCGGTCAGCGTTGCCTGGCTCGACAGCTTGCGCATGCCGACGCCTTCGGCCTTGTTGGTCGGGACACGCAGGGTCATGCGCTCTTTTTCGAACCGCAAAACATAAAGTTCGAGCTGCGTACCGGCGATTTCAGAGCTTTGAACCTCGACCACCCGGCCGACGCCATGCTTGGGATATACGACATAGTCGCCGACAACGAAGCTGAGCACAGTGGTGGCCATTCGGGGAAGTCCTTTCGTTGTGGGCAGAGATCCTCGACCGCGAAGCGCCATGCCCCGCCCAAAACGGGTGGCCGGCAAATCAGGTCGTTGGAATTCCTGCCCGTCCTTGCAACAATTAGCGTCAAATCTGGCTGTCTGATCGCCTGCAGGTCGGGCAATCGGTCGGCCGAACGAATCTGCGAAAATGTTATCGCAGGCGCTATGTAACAGAAAAATGACTCTAATTCCATGCTTATATGGCACGGCACTGCTACCGGTGGTGGCCCGACCGGGGTGTGCGCACGAACTACAGCATTGCGCGGGGCAGCCCGCGACGGACTCAGCCCTCGCCGGGCTTGTCGGAGAAGAACTTCTCGAACTTGCCGTCGACGCCCTTGAAGGCATCGGCATCAGCGGGCGTCTCGCCCTTGACGGTAATGTTGGGCCAGCTCGCCGACAGGCTGGCGTTGAGTTCGAGCCACTTTTCAAGGCCTGATTCGGTATCGGGCAGAATGGCTTCGGCCGGGCATTCGGGTTCGCAGACGCCGCAATCGATGCATTCATTGGGATTGATGACGAGCATGTTCTCGCCTTCGTAGAAGCAGTCGACCGGGCAGACCTCGACGCAATCCATATACTTGCACTTGATGCAAGCTTCAGTGACCACGTACGTCATCGTCAAATCCCCCGTTGGGTTAGGCTATCGTTGGCCAATTGCTAGACGTGCGCGATAGCCGCCGTCAATGGGGCAATCGGGCTTTTGCAGCCTTTCGGCGCTTCAGCCCGCCGCGGCAGTCTGGCGCAGGTCGGTATAGAGCCGGCTCGCCTCGACATAGGGCCGGCGGGCATCGGCCAGCCCCTCGACACGCACCACCACCACTTCGTCATTGTGCGGGAAACTGACCACCGATCCGGCCCGGACCAGCGCCGAAGCGCGGTCGATGACACGCCCGTCGAGGCGCAGATAGCGGCTTTCGCACAAATGCTGCGCGGCGCTTCGCGATTTCGTCAGACGTGCAAACCACAACCATTTGTCGATCCGCAATCCCTGACCATAGACCAAGTGGGGGGTTCCTTTCTGCTTAATGCGCGGCGCTGCGCGCGGGGTGATCCGCCAGTTTGGCGAAGGGCGAAAAGCTCGGTGGCGGCACGGGTGCCGGGGCGGTGCGCGGCGTCCGCGCCCCGCCCCAGGCAAACGCCTGGTTACCATCGACCGAGCGCAGCCGGTAACCGAGCCCGCGCATCAGCCGGACGAAACCGTCGGGCCGCAGGCCGATGCTCGCCACCCAGGTGGCATCGGGGACGAACGGCGCGCGGCCATCGCGGATGCCGTGGACGGCGCGCGCCAGCCGGTCGACCATGTCGATGCGCACCGCCTGTGCGCCGACGCTCATGAATCCCGCGACGTCGTAGAAGCCCGGCACCACATCGGTGCCGACATCGATGGTGACGCGGCCCGGCGCCGGTGGCGGCGGCAGGGCGTCGAGCCCGAGCGCGCTGCGCTGCGCCACCGCCCATAGCGCCAGCCGCCAGCGCGTCGGCTCGGGGCGCAATAGCTGGTCGATGAACACATGTGCGAAGCCGAGCCGGACGCGGCATTGCGCCAGCAAGCGCCGGTCACCACTGGTCAGCGCGGCGATTTGTGCCGCCACCGCATCACGGCGCAGGCAGCCCATGGTTTCGACCAGTTGCACGACCAGCCCGCGCGCGGCGGGCGAAAACTGCGGCGTCAGCCCCGCCAACTGCATCAGCGGCGCGAGGTGGCGCGACCGCACAGCCGCGACCCAGGCCTTGAGCCGTGCGGCGATGCGCGCGCGGTCCTCGGGGCGCTTGCTCGCGACATCGGCATCGACTTCGATGCGCGGGTTGAGCGTGTCGCGCCCGGCGTGCAGGCTGGCGACGCGCGCACCGTTCCAGGTGATGGCGGGCGGCAGCGTGCCGTTGAACACCAGTTCGAACGCGCTGTCCGCCGACGCCACCAGCGCGGCAGCACGGCGGGAGAATTCGGCGGGCAAATGACGTTCGGCGGCGGCAAGCAGCAGCCGCTTTTCGCTGGCGCGCGCGCTCGGGTCGGCGGCGAAGCGGAAGCCGTTCAGCTTGCCGATCGGCTCGCCTTCGACCGCGACGGTACCGTCATCATCAACAGCAACACGCAGCGCGCCACCGCGCATCTTGAGGTCGCGTAGCAGCAACCCCGTGCGGCGATCGACAAAGCGCTGCGTCAGCGCGGTGTGCAGCGCGTCCGACAATCGGTTTTCAAGGTCACGCGTCCGCTCGGCCCAGTGCGCGGCATCGCCGAGCCAGCCGGGGCGGTTGGCGATATAAGTCCAGGTCCGCACACCGGCGATGCGGTCGGCAATCGAGGCGATATCGCCCGCGACGCTGTCGAGCGCCGCGACTTCGCTGCCGATCCAGCCCGACGGCAGCTTGCCGTCGCCTTCGGTCAGGTGCCGGAAGACCCGGCCGACCAGCCGCGCATGCGCCTCGGCGCCGGTCTTGCGGTAGTCGGGCAGGCTGCAGGCCGCCCAGAGCCGGCTCATCCCCGACCGCACGCCGTGGGCACGCTCCATCGCCCAGGGCTCGCCCGCCAGCCGCTTGAGCACGCCAAGGTCGACGGCTTCATCGCCGCGCACCAGTTCGCCCACCGGCGGCCGTGCCTCGAGCGTCGCGACCAGCTTGGGCATCGAGCTGAAATCGAGCGCGGCGTTGCGCCACACCAAATGCGACAGCGGCGCGAAATGATGGCCTTCGATGCGCTCGATTTCCTCGGGCTCGAACGCGGCGGCGCCCTCGCCGCCCAACTGGACGATGCCGAAGGTCCCGTCGCGCTGGTAGCGCCCGGCGCGGCCGGCGATCTGCGCCATTTCAGCGGGCGTCAGCCGGCGCTGGCGGCGACCGTCGAACTTGGCCAGCGACGCGAACGCGACATGCGCGATGTCCATGTTGAGCCCCATGCCGATGGCATCGGTGGCGACGAGGTAATCAACCTCGCCCGACTGGTACATCGCGACCTGGGCGTTGCGGGTGCGCGGGGACAGGCTGCCCATCACCACCGCCGCGCCGCCCATCTGGCGCCGCAGCATTTCGGCGAGCGCATAGACCTGCGCTGCGGTGAAGGCGACGATCACCGAGCGCTTTGGCAGTCGCGACAGCTTGCGCGGCGGCGTGTAGGTCAAAGTCGAAAACCGCGGCCGCGTGATGATTTCGAAGTCGGGCAGCAAGCGCCGGATCAGCGGCCGCAGCGTTTCGGAGCCGAGGATCATCGTTTCGGCATAGCCACGTGCGTGCAGCAGCCGGTCGGTGAAGACATGGCCACGTTCGGGGTCGGCGCCGACCTGCGCTTCGTCGATCGCGACGAAGGCGACGTCGCGGTCGTTGGGCATCGATTCAACCGTGCACAGGAAATAGCGCGCGCCCTCCGGCACGATCTTTTCCTCGCCGGTAATCAGCGCGACTTGGCTCGCGCCCTTGATCGCGACGACGCGATCATAAACCTCGCGCGCCAGCAGCCGCAGCGGGAAGCCGATCATGCCGCTGGCGTGGCCGCACATGCGCTCGATGGCGAGGTGGGTCTTGCCGGTGTTGGTGGGGCCAAGGACGGCAGTCAACCGACTGCCATGGGGTGCCGGGGTCGCAACCGGCGGACGTTTGAAGGCAAAAGCGCCGCTCACGTCCCTGCCCTATGGGGTGGACCCGGGCAGTGGCGGGCCGAAAGCCTGAGGAAGCTGCGTCGTGGCATCGCGTCCAATACAAGGCAGAATCTACATGTAGTAGCTTACATACTCTGACTCACGATTCAAGTGACCATATAAAGACACTCGCTTCATCGCAATCCGGCCGCTTCCGGGTGCTGGTGCGGTTGACTTGACCCCCATGCTTGGACAGGTTTCGCCGCAGTCGGGGGAAAACGGCGGAGACGGGGTTTTGTACGAGCCGGGGGTGCGAGAGTTTGACACGGTGACAGCCACGCCGGCAGGCAGTGCCTCGCCCCAATTTGCGCGCAACGCGAGCGATGGCTGGGCCGCGCGGCTACGCCGCTTCGGCATCGACAAGCTCGGCGTCGATGTCAGCCGCTTCGATCTCAGCAATTTGCGCGACGTCGATCTG
Organism: Glacieibacterium arshaanense; assembly: GCF_004681125.1. GTDB lineage: Bacteria > Pseudomonadota > Alphaproteobacteria > Sphingomonadales > Sphingomonadaceae > Polymorphobacter_A > Polymorphobacter_A arshaanense. The sequence continues at coordinate 487,020 of NZ_SIHO01000002.1, read as the reverse complement.
CGCGTCGACCTCGGCCACCGTATCGGCACCCGCGACTGGTGGCTTGGCGCTGCCACCATAACCTTGCTGTGCGCGCTGGCGCTGCGCGGCGGCTTTAGCGTCGCCCCGCTGCCGGTGCCGGCGCGCGCGCCCTATACCGCCAGCCAGGTCGAAGACGCCGCGCCCGATGCCATCGGCCCGCTGGCGCTCGGCGCCGCGACCGGGCGCTACGTACCGCCGACGCGCATGGTAGAGGCACTCGCCGAAGCCCCCGAACGACCACGCATCGAAGCCACCGCGCGCGTCCGCGGCGGCGAAAGCCTGGCGCGCGCGTTGCGCCGCGCCGGTGTCGGCGAGGCCGATGCCGCCACCGTCAACCGGCTCGTCGGCGGCCGCGCCGTCAAGCCGGGCACCGCGATCGATCTCGTGCTTGGCCGCCGCGAGACCAAGTCGGTACCGCGCCCGCTCGATAAGCTGGGCTACCGCGCCGCGTTCGACCTGCGCATCGAAGTGCTGCGCAACGAAGCCGGCGAGCTGGTGCTCAAACGCATCCCGATCGCTGTCGACAACACGCCGCTGCGCATTTCCGGCACGGTCGGCAGCGGGCTGGCACGCGCCGCGCGCAGCGCCGGTGTCCCCGCCAAGGCGGTCGCCGATTACATTCAGGCGATGGGCTATGTCATCGACATGCAGCGCCAGGTCGGCAAAAAAGACCGCTATGACATGGTGCTCGAGCACCGCCGCGCCGAAACCGGTGAAACCGAAACCGGCGGGCTGATCTACGCGGCGCTGACGCCGGCAAAGGGCGACAAGGTCGAATTGCTGCGCTGGGGCAGCGGTGCGGGTCAGTTCTACCGCGCCAATGGCGAAAGTGCGCGCAAGGGGCTGATGCGAACACCCGTCGAAGGCGCGCGACAGACATCGGGCTTCGGCATGCGTTTCCACCCGATCCTGAGCTATTCGCGCCTGCATCAGGGCACCGATTTCGGCGCCGCCTATGGGTCGCCAATCATGGCGGCGGCCGGCGGCAAGGTCATACTCGCCGGCCCGCACGGCGGGCACGGCAACTACATCATGATCCTGCATCGCCCCGGGCTGGCGACGGCCTACGCGCACCTCAGCCGCTTCGCCGTTAAAATCGGCCAGCAGGTCGCGCAGGGGCAGGTCATCGGCTATGTCGGCTCGACCGGGCTGTCGACGGGCCCGCACCTGCACTACGAAGTCTGGGTCAACAATGTGCCGGTCAACCCAATGTCGATCAAGTTCACCGGGGGCACGCAACTCGGCGGCAGCGACATGGGCCAGTTCAAGGCCAAGCTTGCATCAATGCGCAACCTGCACCCCGCCGGCTCGATCGATGACGGCGACGCCGCGCCGATGCAAACCAACCTGACGCGCGCCACGCCGGTTGAGGAAGAACCGCCGGTCGCCGCACCGCCGGTCAAGGAAAAGCCCGTCGCCAAGGCACCCGCGAAAGCCAAAGCCCCCGCCAAGGCCAAGGTGACCAAGAAGGACAGCGCCAAGACGGCCAAGGCCAAGCCATCGTCGAAAACCGCAAAGGCGAAGTCCACCAAGGCCAAACCGGCGGCCAAGTCGAAGGGCGCGACCAAGGCAAAATCTACTTCGAAGGCCAAGACCGCGAGCAAGACCAAGGCGAAGGCCGGGCATTAATTCAAGAGCCTCCGGCGGGCAGGCCTGAGGCCTGCACCCGATTGTTGCCCGTGACACACCAACGGCCTCGGTTGCTACAACACCGGCAGCATATGGGTGCAGGGCCTAAGGCCCTGCCCGCCGGAGGCCCTCACTCAGTTTCGGTCGGGAATTACGCGGTCGCGGCCCAGCCGCTTGGCGGTGTAGAGCGCGCTGTCGGCGCGGGCGATGACGCTGTCGGGGGTGTCATCGGGGTGGTTGATTGAAACACCGGCGGAGAAGGTGATGCGTCCCATGCTGGCGCCGTCGGCGGTGCGGCGGATGATCTGACCGGCGAGTGCGCCGCGCAGCCGGTCGATGGTTGCCATTGCCGCGTCGAGCTTCATGCCGGGCAGGAAAGCGACGAACTCCTCGCCGCCGAGGCGCCCGACGGTGCCGGTTTCGCCGACGCCGAGCGCCAGATGCTGGCCGACGAAGCGCAGCACTTCGTCGCCGAGCGCATGGCCCCGTTGGTCGTTGATGTTCTTGAAATGATCGATGTCGACCATCGCCACCGATAGGTCCTGCTGCGCGTCGGCGGCGTGCATCTGGGCGTTCGATAGCGCCTCGATAAGGCCGCGGCGGTTGAGCAGGCCGGTCAGCGCGTCAGTCACGGCGGCGTTTTCGGCCTTGCGGAGCTGGTCGCGCAGCGCTGCGGTTTCGGCGGCGGCGGCTTCGAGCTCGGTCTCCATGCGGCGGTTGGCGGCGACCATAACCGTGGTGGCGGCACCGAGTGGCTGGATCAGCGCGGCAAGTTCGCCGGCGGTGGCCGGTGCGCGCGCCCCGTTGAGTGCGGCATCGCCGTCGGCAATCGCGCGGCCATAGATGGCGAGGTCAGCCTGGCCGTCACGCAGATGCTGGCTCAACCGGTCGGTCTGTTCGCGTGCGGTTTCGACGAGTTGCGCGATAGCGCTGGCGTCGGATTCGCCACAATGGTCGCGGCGCAGTTGCTTGACCGCTGCCATGTCGATTGGCCCGGCTGCCAGTGCTTCATCGAGCGCGCGGGAAATCGCATGCTCCAGGCCGCCAAGGTAGCGCCAGAACAGGTCATAGACATCGGGCTCGGGCGGCAAGCCGGTCTGCACCAGCAGGTCGCGCAGCCGGTCGAACAACAGCAGTTGCGGGTGGCCGAGTGCGCCGGCAAGGCGGTCGTCGGCGGTGGTGGCACCGGTTGTGGCGGCTGGCGACTGTTCCATTTCGACCCCTTGAAGCTCTGGGTCGAATAACGGCGCTGGGCCCCTATGGCTTTATGCCTGCGCGGCTGTCCAGCGCACAAAAATCGCCGTCGGCAGTAAACGTCCACGCGCTTCTTCGGCAATCGCCATTTCGCCGACCTCGATATGACCGCCGAGTGGCGCGAAAACCTCGGCCACCAGCTCGCCGATGGCGACCGCCGACATGCGGATGGCATAGACCGTCAGCACCAGGAACGACGAGTTCGCGTCGAGCAGCGACCGTGCCAGCGCCACCAGTTCGGGCAGGTCGCGGTAGAGTTCCCAGATCTCGCCGTCGGGACCGCGGCCATATTTGGGCGGGTCGAGGATGATGCCGTCGTAGCGCTTGCCGCGCCGCACCTCGCGCCGCATGAACTTGAGCGCGTCGTCAACCAGCCAGCGCACTGCGCGGTCGCCGAGCCCGCTCAGCCGCGCGTTCTCGACCGCCGACGCCATCGCCTTTTTCGAGGCATCGACATGCGTGACATTGGCGCCCGCCGCCGCGCACGCCAGCGTGCCGACGCCGGTGTAGCCGAACAGGTTGAGCACGTCCTTGCCCTGACTCAGCCGCCCGGCCATCCAGTCCCAGTGCACCGCCATGTCGGGGAAGAACGCCAGATGGCGGAAATTGGTGTTCGCCGCCCAGAACTTCAGCGGGCCGCGCGACAGCGGCCAGCTTTGCGGCACCTTCGCGTCGAGGTTCCAGCGCCCGCCGCCATCCTCTTCGGAGCCGCCGACGAATTCGCCGTGCGCCTGCCAGTCGAGGCTCGCGGGCGTCCACATCGCCTGCGGCTCGGGCCGGATGAAGCGGTAGGGGCCGTAGCGCTCGAGCTTGCGGCCATGGCCGCTGTCGATCAGGCCATAGTCGTCCCAGGCTTGCGTGACGAGCAGTGACAGCTCCATCACGCGGCTTTCCGCACACGCGGGGCGGCGGCGCCGACGCTGGCGCGTGCCACCGGCCCGGCGAGCAGTCGTGCACCCGCCGCGCGCACCATATCGACATCACAGGCGTCGAGCCGCGCAATGACTTCGGCAGGTGGCACGATGCGGCCGCGCAGCAGCAACTGCCGCGCCAGATACTCGGCTTGGCCCGCGGGGCCTTCGAGCGCCATCAGCAGCCCGGCACGCACCTGCGCGCGGGCGCGCGACAGTTCGGCGGGTTCAAGCCCGGCCGCACATTGCGCGAGCACGGTTTCGCTCAGTGCAATGGCGCGCGCGGCGTCGCGCTTGGCGGTCGCCAGATAGACCGAAAACAGCCCGGTTTCGGCATAGGGCGTGGTGCTGGCGTAGATGCTGTAGGCCAGCCCGCGTGCTTCGCGCAGTTCCTGGAACAGCCGCGATGACATGCCGCCGCCGGCTGCGGTGGCGAACAGCAACGCCGCATCATGGTCGGCGTCGTCATGGCCGGGCGCAAGGTAGCCGAGCGTCAGATGCGCTTGTTCGAACTTGCGCGCGTCGTGGCGGACATCACCGGCAAAGCGCCCGGGTACCGCCAACGGTCGCGTGCCGGCAGGCAAGTCGCCAAAGCGCGCCGCGACCAGCGCCACCAGCGCATCGTGATCGACCTTGCCGGCGGCGGAAATGACGCAGGAGCCCGCCAGATAATGTGTCGCCAGCCAGTCGCGCAGCATCGCCGCGTCGAGCCCGGCGATGCTGTCCTCGCTGCCGAGGATCGAGCGGCCGAGCGGCTGGTCGGGAAATGCGGCTTCCTGCAGATGGTCGAAGACAATGTCGTCGGGGGTATCGCGGGCTTCGCCGAGTTCCTGCAACACGACCTGGCGTTCACGTTCAAGCTCGGCTTCGTCGAACGCCGGCGCACGCACCAGATCGGCAATCAGGTCGATGCCGAGTGCCAGATCCTCGGCGAGCAGCCGCGCGTGAAACACCGTCATGTCGCGCGCGGTATAGGCGTTTAGTGAGCCACCGACATCCTCGACGGCTTCGGCGATGGCGCGGGCACTGCGCGTCGCGGTGCCCTTGAACGCCATGTGCTCGAACAAATGCGCGATGCCGTTGACCTGCGCGGTCTCATGTCGCGAGCCGGTATCGACGTGCAACCCGACCGCCACCGTTTCGACCATCGACATCGTCGTCGAGACGATACGAAGCCCGTTAGGCAGCGTGGTCAGCCTGGTGCTCATGCGGTTCGGGCCACCGCACGCGCCGCGATGAAAGCCTCGACCGCGCCGAGTTCGGCGGGCAGCACGTCGTAGCGTTCTTCGCGGTCGAACAGCCCCGAAACCCGCGTCGGCATCGTCGGGCGCACGCCGGCAGCGCGTTCGACGGCGTCGCGGAACTTCGCCGGATGCGCGGTCGCCAGCGTCACCACCGGGCCGTTGATGTCCGCCGCAAAGGCGCGCCCCGCCGCTAGACCGATCGCGGTGTGCGGATCGATCAGCTCGCCGCATTCGGCATAGGCCCAGCGCAAGGTCAGCGCCATTTCGTCGGCATCGACACGGTGACTGTCGAACCAGTTGCCGGCGCGTTGCAGCGCGGCGGGCGGAATGACGAGCTTCTTGTCGGCTTCGAAACCCTGCATCGCGGCGGTCAGCGCGGCAGCGTCGCGGCCGTACAGGTCGAACAGCAGCCGTTCGAAGTTCGAGCTGACCTGGATGTCCATCGACGGCGCCGCGGTCGGTTCGACATGGCCGACCGAATAGTCGCCATTGGCGAGCGCGCGCGCCAGAATGTCGTTGACGTTGGTCGCCACGATCAGCCGGCCGATCGGCAGGCCCATCTGGGCGGCGACATAGCCGGCGAACACATCGCCGAAATTGCCCGTCGGCACCGCGAAATTGACCTTCACGCCCGGCGCCCCAAGCCGCACAGCAGCGTAGAAATAATACACCGTCTGCAGCATCAGCCGCGCCCAGTTGATCGAATTGACCGCCGACAGGTTGAAGCGGCCGGCGAACGCCGGATCGTTGAACATCGCCTTGACCAGCGCCTGCGCGTCGTCAAAATTGCCCTGCACCGCGATGTTGTGGATATTGGGCGCCATCACTGTGGTCATCTGGCGGCGCTGGACGTCGGACACCCGGCCTTCGGGGTGGAGCATGAACACATCGAGGCTGGCGCGACCGGCCAGTGCCGCAATCGCCGCCGATCCGGTGTCGCCGCTGGTCGCGCCGATGATCGTCAGATGTTGGTCACGGCGCGACAGGAACTTTTCGAACAGCAGCCCAAGCGCCTGCATCGCAACGTCCTTGAACGCCAGCGTCGGCCCGTGGAACAGCTCAAGCAGCCAGTGGCGGCTATCGAGCTGCACCAGCGGCGTCACCGCAGCATGCGCGAAGCTACCATAGGCCTGCGCGAACAGCGCGCGCAGCTCGTCTTCGGTCAATGCATTACCGACAAAGCCGCGACAGACGCGCACCGCGGTTTCGACATAGTCGAGCCCGGCGAGGTCGGCGATCTCGTCACGCGACAGCTGCGGCCAGTGGGTCGGCAGGTAAAGCCCGCCATCGCTCGCCAGGCCGGCGAGCGTCGTAGCTTCGAAATCAAGAATAGGCGCGGTGCCGCGCGTGCTGATATATTCCATAAGGCGAGGAGCCTTAGCGATGCAGCGACGGCGCGGCAAGTTTCTGAGGGAAGGCAAGCCAACCATGTTCAGCCATGTGACCCTGGGAACCAATGATCTGGCGCGCGCGACTCCATTCTATGACGCCGTCATGGCGACGCTGGGCTACCGGCAATTGTTCCCGATGCAGGGTGCACTGGCGTATGGCCCCGACGTCGCCGGTCCCAAACTGTTTGTTGTCACGCCGTTCGATCAGGCGCCAGCCAGTGTCGGCAATGGCACGCACTGCGCGTTCATCGCGCGCGACCGCGCGACGGTTGACCATTTTCATACGGCGGCACTTGCCAACGGCGGCAGCGACGAAGGTGCCCCGGGGCTGCGGCCGCACTACCACCCAAACTATTACGGCGCGTATGTCCGCGACCTCGATGGCAACAAACTGCAAGCGGTTTGCCACAGCGCGAACAGCTGAGTTAGTCGCCGCGGCGCCAGCGCCGCACGTAGATGCCGAAGATCGTCAGCAGCACCAGCGCGAAGCCGAACCACTGGATCGCGTACGACAGGTGATTGTCGGGCAGGTCGCCGGGTGTCGGCACGCGCGACGGTGCCAGCGGCGGCACGGACTGCTTGGGTATCAGCATGAAGCGCGGGCGGCTGGCGTCCTTGCCGTAGGGGCGTTCGATGATCAGCCCGTCAAAGGTCGTGTCGACATTGAGCTTTGTCAGCGTATCGGGGCGCTGCGACCAGCCCGCCACGACGACGAACGCCGGCTTGATGTCGGCGGGCGTGCAGTTGACGAGCAGCAGATAACCCGATTGGCCGTCGGCGCTGTCGCCGCCCTTGATGTCATACGGCGCGATACTGCCTGGTGCACAATGAACGCTGGCGCGGCGGTAGAGCAAAGATTTTGCCCCGTCGCGCGCGGCGTTTAGCCCGGCGGCATCGAGCACCGGCATGGACGGCGCTGCGGCAAGCTCAGCGTTCAGGTGGGCTTTCCATTCGCGGCGATGAAGTTGCCAGATGCCGAGCCAGATCAACACTGGCACCATCACCAACGTCATCAGCGTGGCGCCGAGCGGCAGGCCGCTGCGGCGGGTCTCAGGCGGCTGAGGCTCAGTCTGGGCCATCGTTCGCTTCACTGAGAGCGGCGGCGGCTTCGTGGCGGTATTCCATCGCGATCAATATCGCCTTGGCAAGCCGCAGCAGCCCGAGCGTCAGCCCGGTAGCGAGCGGAATCCACAACAGCGCGTGAAGCCAGATCGGCGGCGCAAACGACAGCTCAAGCCACAGCGCGAGGCCGAGGATGATGCCGCCGACGATGAAGATCAGGAACGACGCCGCGCCGTCACCGACATTGAAGCTGGCAAAATCCAGCCCGCAATGCCGGCAGCGCGGCGCGAAGGTCACTACGCCGCTGAACAGCCCGGCCTCGCCGCAGCGCGGGCATCCGCCGCGCAGCGCAGTGAGCAACAAGTCAGGCGTTGGCGGCGGGGCCGGATCGATCAATGCGGGGTATTGGCCAGCACTGCCGCGCCGAAGTTGCTGCCCCAGACGTAGATCGAGATGAACAGGAACAGCCAGACGACGTCGACGAAGTGCCAGTACCATGCCGCCGCTTCGAAGCCGAAGTGCTGCTTTGGGGTGAAGTCACCCTTGTAGGCGCGGATCAGGCAGACGATCAGGAAGATCGTGCCGACGATGACGTGGAAGCCGTGGAAGCCCGTCGCCATGTAGAAGGTCGAGCCATAGATGTTGCCGGCGAACGCGAATTCGGCGTGCATGTACTCCATCGCCTGGATCGACGAGAAGGTCAGCCCGAGCAGAATGGTGAGCCACAGGCCGGTCTTCAGGCCTTCGCGGTCATTGTGGATCAGCGAGTGGTGCGCCCAGGTCACCGTGGTGCCCGACAGCAGCAGGATCAGCGTGTTGAGCAGCGGGAAGACGAACGGGTCGAGCACTTCGATACCCGCCGGCGGCCAGACGCCGCCAACCGCTTCGACATGCGACGGATACAGCGCGGCATTGAAGAAGGCCCAGAACCACGCGACGAAGAACATCACTTCGGAGGCGATGAAAAGGATCATGCCGTATCGCAGGTGGAGTTGGACGATCGGCGTATGGTCGCCGCCATTGGCTTCGGCGATGACCTTTGCCCACCAGCCGTAGAAGGTGAACAGCACGGCCGCGGTGCCGAGCGCGAACACCCACGGGCCGACAGCGGCCTTGTGCATCCAGGCAATCGCGCCCGAGGCCATGATCAACGCCGAGAAGGCACCGATAATCGGCCACGGATCGGGCGACAGAATGTGAAACTGATGCGTTTTGGCAGACGCCATCGAACTACCCCTTCGGTGCGGATTTTCCTTCTACCCGCGTCGCGTTGTCCGCGTCTACCGGGAAGAAGGTATAGGAAAGCGTGATTTCATCGATCCGCGCGGCTTCCTTGTCTTTCAGGATCGCGGGATCGATGTAGTAGCTGACCGGCATGTCGACGGACTCGCCGGGCTTCAGCGTCTGCTCGGTGAAGCAGAAGCAGGCAATCTTGACGAAATATTTGCCGGCGATGTCGGGCGAGACATTGAACGTCGCGCGCCCGGTCGTGGTGCCGGCGGTCATGTTGGTCGCCTTGAAGAACGCCAGCTTGCGTTCTCCGATACCCACCGAAACGCTGTTGGCTTCGGGCGCGAACTGCCACGGCATGCCCGGCGCGACATTGCCGTCGAAGCGCACCTTGACGACGCGGCCCAACGGGTCGGCCTTGACCGGCAGCGTGGCCACATCGACGCGCTGCGTCGTTCCACCATAACCCGTCATCTGGCAGAACAGCCGGTACAGCGGCACGCTGGCATAGGCGAGCGCCAGCATCGCCAGCGCAAAGCCCGCGGCAATCAGCCCGGTGCGACGGCGGGCAACGGCAGAGGCGTCAGCCGTGCTCATATGACGAACTTGACTACGGTGATCACGAAGAACAGCACCGCAAGGCCGCCGAGCAGCAGCCCGAGTGCCTTGTTGCGCGACTTGCGCGCCGCGATGAAGGCTTCGGTCTGGGCGTCGGTCATGCGTTCCATGGGAGGATCCAATAATCGACGACCAGCGCTGCGAACAGCATGAACAGATAGAGCAGCGAGAAACGGAACATGCGCTTTTCGGGCGCCATGTCGGCCGCCAGCGTGGCAGTGTTGCGCCACACCGCAAGCGCGCAGGCGATGAATCCCAGGCCGAACACCAGCGCGGTACCGCCGTAAATCCAGCCGGTCAGGCCGAGCGCCCAGGGCATCAGGCTGACGGGCACCAGCACCAGCGTGTAGAGCAGAATCTGGCGGCGCGTCGCGGTGGCGCCCGCAGTGACCGGCAGCATCGGCACGCCCGCCTTCGAATAATCAGCCTCCATGAACAGCGCGAGCGCCCAGAAGTGCGGCGGCGTCCACAGGAAAATCAGCGCAAACAGCAACACCGGCAGCGCGCTGATGTCGCCGGTCACCGCGGCCCAGCCGATCAGCGGCGGAAACGCGCCCGCAGCACCGCCGATGACGATGTTCTGCGGCGTCCGGCGCTTGAGCCCGACAGTGTAGACCAGCACGTAAAACAGGATCGACACGGCAAGAATTGCCGCAGCGAGCCAATTGACCGCGACGCCCATGATCGCCACCGAACCGACAGCAAACGCCACGCCGAAGTTGAGCGCCTCGCCGCGGTCGACACGGCCGGCGGGCAACGGGCGATTTGCCGTACGCTTCATCAGCGCATCGATATCGGCTTCATACCATTGGTTGAGCGCACCCGCCGCACCGGCGCCAACAGCGACGCACAACATCGCGACGAAGCCGATGACAGGGTGGATATGCCCGGGGGCAACCGCCATCGCGCAGGCCGCGCTGAACACGACGAGCGTCATGACGCGGGGCTTGAGCAGCGCGAAATAATCGCGCCAGTCTGCAAGCCCCGCGACATTTGTCGCTTGAAGTTCACCCGCGACGTAGGTCGCCGGAAGTTCGGTCGTATTCACCCGTGGCAACCTGCGCTGACCATCACTTGATGATCGGCACGGTCTCGAACTGGTGGAACGGCGGCGGCGACGACAGCGTCCATTCGAGCGTATTGGCGCCTTCGCCCCAATAGTTATCACCGACCTTCTTGCCGGCCGCGAGCGACCAGATGACGTTGACGAAGAAGAACAGCATGCCGAACGCCATGATCGCATAGCCGTAGCTCGAGATCAGGTTGTAGTGGGCATAGGCCGCCGGATAGTCCGGAATACGACGCGGCATGCCGTCCATCCCCAGGAAGTGCTGCGGGAAGAACAGGAAGTTCACGCCGATCGTGAAGATCCAGAAGTGCAGGTGGCCCAGCGTGTTGTTGAGCTGGCGGCCGGTCATCTTGCCGAACCAGTAGTAGAAACCGGCGAATAGCGCGAACACCGCACCCAGCGAAAGCACGTAGTGGAAATGCGCCACGACGTAGTAGGTGTTGTGCATGTAGGTATCGATGCCGGCGTTGGCGAGCACGACACCGGTCACGCCACCGATGGTGAACATGATGATGAAGCCGATCGCCCAGATCATCGGCAGCTCGAAGCTGATCGAGCCACCCCACATCGTCGCGATCCACGAGAAGATCTTGATGCCGGTCGGCACCGCGATGATCATGGTGGCAGCGGTGAAGTAGAACTTGGTGTCGACGCTGAGGCCGCTGGTGAACATGTGGTGGGCCCAGACGACGAAGCCGACGAAGCCGATGGCGACCATCGCATAGGCCATGCCGAGGTAGCCGAAGACCGGCTTCTTCGAGAAGGTCGAGATGATCTGGCTGATGATGCCGAAGCCCGGCAGGATCATGATGTAGACTTCGGGGTGGCCGAAGAACCAGAACAGATGCTGGTACAGGATCGGGTCACCGCCGCCTTCGGGCGCGAAGAACGTCGTGCCGAAGTTGCGATCGGTCAGCAGCATGGTGATGGCACCGGCGAGCACCGGCAGCGACAGCAGCAGCAGGAACGCGGTGACCAGCACCGACCAGACGAACAGCGGCATTTTGTGCAGGGTCATCCCCGGCGCGCGCATGTTGAAGATGGTGGTGATGAAGTTGATCGCGCCGAGGATCGACGACGCACCGGCAAGGTGCAGCGACAGGATCGCCATGTCGACAGCTGGCCCCGGGTGGCCCGAGGTGGCAAGCGGCGGATAGACCGTCCAGCCGGTACCGGCGCCGTTGAAGCCCGGAGGTCCGGGCACGAACATCGAGCCGAGCAGCAGCAGGAACGACGGCACCAGCAGCCAGAACGAAATGTTGTTCATGCGCGGGAACGCCATGTCGGGCGCACCGATCATGATCGGCACGAACCAGTTGCCGAAACCGCCGATCATCGCCGGCATGACCATGAAGAACACCATGATCAGACCGTGCGCAGTGATGAAGACGTTCCACAGATGATAGGAGGCGTCGAGGTTGCCCTGCGTGAACCAGGTCAGCCACTGGATGCCGGGTTCGGCAAGTTCGAGGCGCATGATGCCCGAAATCGCGCCGCCTATGATCCCCGCGAAAACCGCGAAGATCAGGTACAGCGTGCCGATATCCTTATGGTTGGTCGAAAACAGCCAGCGCTGCGCAAAGCTCAGCGTCGGGTGATCGTCATGGCCATGGTCGTGGGCGTGGCCATGGGCGTCAAGCGCGTGCTCGGTTGCCATGATCGGGTCCTCTTAGTTGGTCGCAGCCGGCGCGGCGGCCGGTGCGGGCGTTACTTCAGCAGTGGCCGGCGCTACGGGCGCCGGTGCGGCTGGGCCGCCAACTGCGGTTGCGGTCGCGGCGTCGGCAGCCACAGCGGCGTTGCCGGCGGCATCAGCAGCGGCGGGCGCTTCGGGCGTGATGCCGTTTTCCTTCTGCTTGGCGGCGACCCACTGCGCGAACTTCTCCTTCGAGACGACTTCGACAGTGATCGGCATGAAGCCGTGGCGCGTGCCGCAAAGCTGGTTGCACTGGCCGTAATAGACGCCTTCCTTGGCAGCCTTGAACCAGGTTTCGTTTATGCGGCCGGGCACGGCGTCCATCTGCACCCAGAACGACGGGATCGACCAGGCGTGGATGACGTCGACGGCGGTGACCAGCACCTTGACGGTAGTGCCGACCGGCACGACGACGCGATTGTCGGTTTCGAGCAGGTAAGGCAGGTTGGCCTTGTCGGCCTCAGGCTGCGTCAGCGCAATCGCATCGAAACTGAAGCCGCCATTGTCGGGATATTCATATTCCCAATACCATTGGTGGCCGGTCGCCTTGATGGTCAGCTCAGCCTTGGGCGGATCATATTGATTGGCGAGCAGCCGGAACGACGGCACCGCAACCCAGACCAGAATGAGCACCGGAACCAGCGTCCAGCCCACTTCGAGCAGCGTATTGTGCGAATTGCGCGATGCGACCGGGTTTGCCGCAGCGCGGAAGCGGACCATCGTCCACAACAGCAGCAGGATGACGAAGATCGAGATGCCGATGATCAGCGGGTTGAGGATGCCGTTGAGCATCGCCGCGCCTTCTTCGCCAATCGGCGTGAACTGTGTCTGCACGCCGCGTGCGCCCGACGGCTGGCCGATGCCCGCAATGGGGGCCGTCGGCGGCACCGCAGCCGCGGCATTGACGGCCGCCGTGGTCGCTGCAGCCGTCGCGGTTGCGGCGGCTTCCTGCGCCCATGCCGCGCCGCTGGCGGCGAAGCTTGCGATGGCGGCGCCGGTGCCGGCAGCCAGTTGTTTCAGTACGCGCATCATACCCCCGAAGTTCAAATGGCTCCGGCTCGCACCGGAGGGGCAGTGTAATCCGGCAGGTGCCGGAAGGGAAGTTGGCGGCTTATAGGCGCGGCCTGCGCGCTTCGACAAGCGTCCAGTCCGCCGCAGGGGCGGGCAATATGCATTTTTTACAGCTTGTAGCGACAATGCGTCACGCCGGCCCCCGCCCAAAGCAGCGTTACGCCTTGAGATCGGCGAACTTTGCGACGCTGCGGCTGGTCTGCGCGGTCACCGCATTCTTGACATCGTCGCCCTGCAGCATGCCGGCATTCCACACCGCGACATAGTCGAGGCCCTGTTCGATGGTCATGTCGCGGCCGGCGTTCAGCACCTGCTTGATGCCGGTAATCGCCAGCGGCGACTTGCCGGCAATTTCGCGCGCCATCGCCATGCCGGCTTCGATCGCGGCCTCATGGCTGTCGGCAACCTTGTTGAGGAAGCCGTATTGCGCCGCCTCGGCAGCCGGGAAGCGGCGGCCGGTGTAGCAAAGCTCGCGAATCAATCCTTGCGGCAGCAGATACGGGATGCGCTGCAACGTGCCCACGTCCGCCACGATGGCGATGTTGATTTCCTGGATGGTGAAGAAGCAGTCGGCGGTACCGATGCGCATGTCGCAGGCGGTGACGAAATCGACGCCGCCGCCGATGCAACCGCCCTGCACCACCGCGATGACCGGCACGCGGCAGCGGTCAACGACGGTGAAAGTGTCCTGCATGTGCTTGACGTGGCGACGGAATGATTCGCGGGCGCGGCCGAGATCGCTGCTGTCGCCGCCGCCGCCGAGCGAACCGGCCGCCATCTTGAGATCGAGCCCGGCGGAGAAATGCTTGCCCGTCGAGGCGATGACCACGGCGCGGACGCTGGTATCGGCGTCGATCGCTTCGAACACGGTGATCAGCTCGGTCCAGAATGCCCGGTTCATCGTGTTGAGCTCGGCGGCGCGGATCATCGTGACGCGTGCAATGCCGTCCTCGACGGTCAGGCTCAAAGTCTGCAATTCCATTCGGTGTCTCCCCGGTCTAATGAACATCCCCATGACCAAATTCACCGTCAACGGCAACCCCGTGCACTACAAGATGGATCCCGAGACGCCGCTGCTGTGGGCGCTGCGCGATGCATCGAACCTGACCGGCACCAAATTCGGCTGCGGCGCCGGGTTGTGCGGCGCCTGTACCGTCCACATCGACGGCGTGCCGACGCGGTCTTGCCAGGTCAGCATCGGCGCCATCGAAGGCACGCTGGTCACCACTATCGAAGGCCTGTCGGATGACCGTTCGGACCCCGTCCAGCAGGCGTGGATTGCCGAACAGGTGCCGCAATGCGGTTACTGCCAGTCGGGGATGATCATGGCGACGGTGGCGCTGCTCAAGACCAACCCCAACCCGACCGACGCCGATATCGACGCGGCCATCACCAACCTGTGCCGCTGCGCCACCTACCCGCGCATCCGCAAGGCGATCCACCGCGCCGCCGCCAGCCTGACCGCCGGCGGTGCTACCGCCGCTACCCCGGCACCCGACACGACGCTGTCCGAAGCCGCGCGCCGGACGCCAGCGCTCAACCCCAACCCCGCCGGCCGCGCAGAATGACCGCGGCGCGCTGGACGCCCAAGCTGTTCAGCGTATTGAAGGACGGGTACGGCGCCGCCGAACTGCGTGCCGACGCGCTCGCCGGGCTCACCGTCGCCATTGTCGCACTGCCGCTCGCCATGGCGCTCGGCATCGCCAGCGGCGCCTCGCCCGACAAGGGGCTGGTTACCGCGATTGTCGCGGGCTTCTTCATCTCGCTGCTCGGCGGCTCACGCGTCCAGATCGGCGGGCCGACCGGCGCCTTCGTCGTCATCGTCTTCAATGTCATCGCGCAGCACGGCTATGACGGCATGGTGCTGGCCACCGCGATGGCGGGCGTCATATTGATGATCGCCGGCTATGCGCGTGCCGGGCAGTTGGTGAAATTCGTGCCAGCCCCCGTCGTCACCGGCTTCACCGCCGGCATCGCGCTGATCATTGCCACCAGCCAGATCAAGGACTTCTTCGGGCTGAGCATGGCGACGGTGCCCGCCGACTTCCTGCCCAAATGGCAGGCCTATTTTCACGCCGCCGGCACCGTCAACTGGTCCGCCGCCGCGATCGGTGCCGGTGCGCTGGCGCTGATCCTCGTTTTGCGCCGAACCGCCCCGAAGGCGCCAGGGTTCCTGATCGCGATTGTCGCTGCTGCTGTCGTCGTCGCGCTGCTCAAGCTGCCGGTCGACACCATCGGCTCGCGCTTCCCGAACATGCAGGCCGGGCTGCCGATGCCGCACATTCCGGCGTTCAGCCTCGCCAAGGTGCAGGAAGTGCTGCCGTCGGCGTTCACCATCGCGTTTCTGGCGGGGATCGAATCGCTGCTCAGCGCGGTCGTCGCCGACGGCATGACCGGCTTCCGCCACCGTTCGAACCAGGAACTCGTCGGTCAGGGCGTCGGTAACTTCGCCTCGGCGCTATTCGGCGGCATGCCCGCCACCGGCGCCATTGCGCGCACCGCGACCAACGTCCGCAGCGGCGGCCGCTCACCCGTCGCGGGCATGCTGCACGCGGTATTCCTGTTGCTGTTCGTATTGTTCGCCGGCGACCTGATGGCGTTCGTGCCGATGGCGGCGCTAGCAGCGATCCTGTTCATTGTCGCCTGGGGGATGAGCGAAATCGACCGCGTCCGCATGCTGCTGCGCATGCCCAAGGCGGACCGCGTCGTGCTGGTGCTGACGTTTTTGCTCACCGTGCTCGTCGACCTGACGGTGGCGATCGGTGTCGGCGTGACGCTCGCCTCGCTGATGTTCATGGCACGGATGAGCGAGACCGTCGCCATCAACGCCGGCGCCACGATGGTCCCCGAAGAAGGCGATACCGCCGGCAACGGCCAGCGCGACACGCTGCCGCCCGGCGTCGAGGTCTTCCAGATCACCGGCCCGTTCTTCTTCGGTGTCGCCGGCGAGTTGCTCGACACGCTGCGCCGCCTCGGCCAGCCGCCGCGCGTCATCATCCTGCGGCTGCGACTCGTGCCGTTCCTCGATGCCAGTGGCGCCGCCGCGGTCGAATCGTTTGTCGAACAGGCGCACAAACTCGGCAGCAAAGTCATCCTGTCAGGCCTGCAAGCCGGCCCGCGCAGTGTCCTCGCGCACGCCGGGCTCGGTCGCGCCGGCGGCCGTGTGGTGTTTGCGCATGATTATGCCGAGGCACTGGTCAAGGCGCGGGCGCTGACAAGGGCCTCCGGCGGGCAGGCCTGAGGCCTGCACCCATTTGTTGGGTGCAGGGGCAAGCCCCTGCCCGCCGGAGGCTCTTAAATCAGGCCGGCACCCCACCCGGAATCAGATAGCGCGCGAACGGGAAAGTCTCGGCCTTGGCGGCGGCCGTCCATTCCTGCATCCACGGGTGCGCGAGTACCTCGGCGACATAGGCGGCCGACACATCGCTGACCGGCAGACCGTAGGTGGCGATGCGCGTCACGACGGGGGCGAACATCATGTCGGCGGCGCTGAACGTGCCGAACAGGAACGGGCCTTCATGCGCTTCGTCGATCGAATGGAACTTGCCGCGCGCTTCGTTCCACAGCGCATCGATGCGCGCGACATCGGCCAGCACTTCGGGTGACGGCGCGAAATCGGGGAAGTTGAACTTGAGGTTCATCGGGCAGCCCTGGCGGAGTGCCGTGAAGCCGGCGTGCATTTCGGCGCTGATCGACCGTGCCAATGCGCGAGCGGCCCAGTCCTGCGGCCAATAATGCCCGCGGCTGATGCGTGCGGTGCGGACCTTGTCGGCGAGCCAGTCGATGATCGCCAGGCTGTCCCAGATCGCCATGCGCTGGCCGGTGGCGTCGGTGTGCCACAGCGTCGGCACCTTCGATGACGGCAGCTCGCCCTTCGAGCTGCCGGCATCCCATTCGGGCGTGTCCATCGGCAGCACGACGGTTTCAAATTCGAGCCCCGATGCCTTGCAGGCCAGCCAGCCGCGCAGCGACCAGCTGCTGTAGGTGCGATTGCCGATGATCAACGTGTACATGGCGGGGCTCCCTCAAGGTTGTTTGCCCAAGGGTTAGAGCATTTCAGGCACGCGGGTAAGCGCAATCCGCGCTGCGGCCGAATTGTCCATTTCTTGCCAATCGGCAAGCCATGCATCTGTTACCTCGGACCATGCGGCAGGCTGTCGCATCGCTCAGGGGAGAATATTCATGGCTCGCATCCTCCACACGATCATCGCGCTCGCGGCATGCGTCGCGCTGCCCGCCGCTGCGCAGACCACCGTCGCACCCGTACCGGCAACCGACCAGATGGCCGTCGACCAGTCGGCGTGCAGCAGCGCCGCAACGCAGGCCACCGGCTATGTGCCCGGGCAGACGCCGCCGCCGCCAATGACCAACCCCAACGCCGGCGCGCGCGTCAGCGGTGCCGCCGTCGGCGCGGTCACCGGCGGCGCGGTGGGCGTCGCGCAGAACAACAACCATCCCTATGCACCGCAGGGGGTGCAGGACCAGCATCGCCAAGACCAGGCGCAGGCCGGCGCGGTCGCCGGAACGATGGTTGGCGGCGCCAAAGTCCGCCAGGGCCGCCGCGAAACCGCCAAGGCGCAGCAGACCGCAACGACGCAGCAACAGGCGAAGGCGACAGCGTGGGAAAACAGCTACGGCGCCTGCATGACGCAGCGCGGCTACGTCGCGGCAAAGTAGCGCGCTTGCAATTTTGCGGAGTTGTGATACGCATTATCCAAGGCGGGTGAACCGCCACGGGGGCCCGTAACTGGGGAATGCCATGGCCATAATCCGCTTATTGCTGACGTTGCAGCCGCTGCTGTTCGGGCTGGGCTTTCTGGCGCCGCTGGCCGTGCAGATCATCACGCGCACCGGACTGACGCCGCCGTTCGGGCTGACGCCTATGCTCGCCGGGTTGCTGGTCGGCGGCACGCTCGGCGCCATCGCCAACCTGCGGGGCAGCTGGATATGACGGTCCAGCTACCGGTGGATACCGCCACGCTGCGCGCCCGCGAAAAGGCCATCGCCGAAAAATACATTGGCGGCACGCCGTGGCTGATGATCGCCTGGGGCCTCGGCAACTTCACGCTATGGCTGGCGCTGTGGCCGCTGACGCTGACCGGCGCGCTGCCGCTATGGGCCGGTTTCATCATCGCCTGCGTTTGCGTCACGCAGAGCTACCTGCCGTCGCACGATGCCCAACACGATATCATCGTGCCGCGCTCATCGCGCTGGCACTGGCTCAACGAACTGTTCGGCCATATTGTCATCTTCCCGCTCGGCCTGCCGTTCCGCACCGCGCGCACCACGCACCTTGAACACCACCGCCACGCCAATGACCCGGCGCTCGACCCCGACTATAATGTCCATGCCCCCAGCGCCGCCGCCGCCATCTGGAAATCGCTGCAAAACCGCCAGCCGCGTGGCGCCGGCTCGAAACGCTACGGCCAGATCCTGATGGCGCTCGGCACGCCCGACGCCAAGGCGGCGATGATCGACGCGGTGCTGATGAACCTCTTCAACCTCGCGCTGCTCTGCGGCCTCGCGTGGAGCGGCTACGCCATCGAAGCGGCGTTGCTGTGGTGGCTGCCGCGCCAGATCGCCATTACCTACATCAATTTCTACCTGAGCTGGGCGCCCCACCACCCCGCCACCGAGACCGGCCGCTACCGCGAAACCCGCGCGTTCCGCAGCATATGGGGCAACATCGGGTCGAGCGGCATGCAATACCACATCATCCACCACCTCTATCCCAACATCCGCCTCAACTGGACGCCCGCCGCCTTTCGCGAACTGCGGCCGATATTGGAGGCGCGGGGTTGCGAGCTGGGTGGGTTGAAGGGCTGAGAAAGGGCCTCCGGCGGGCAGGCCTGAGGCCTGCACCCATTTGTACTTTGTTGCTGCGGCGGGCTTACGCTGACAAAGTGGCGCGATGCTGTACGCGATTTTCTTAATGCTGGCCGCGGCGAACCCGCAGCCGTTCGCATGGGTGACCTATATTCCCGGCGAGAGCATCATCCACGGCGTTGCCGAAACCGACTCGCGTGATTTGCGGATCGACTGCACCACCAGCGGCAGGCTCGACGTCATCATTTGGTCGGATGTCGCCGCCGCGTCCGGTGCCACCGTGCCGGTTGTCCTCAAGGCCAATGGCAAAAGCTACCGTGTGCCGGCGGTCGTCTTCGATGGTGACATGCCGCAACTCGTCGCGCCTGTGGCGGCCGATCACCCATTCATCCGGGCGTTGCTGCGCGGCCAGTCGGTATCGGTGAACAACAATCCACCCGTCCCGGGCACCGGCGCCGCACAACACCTCAAGCCGCTCATCGCCGCCTGCAAATAACCGGGCGCAGGGGTCACCCCTATCCGCCGGAGGCCCTTCCCCCCGTCAACGACAGAATTGCCACGCCGCCGCTGGCGCGTTTATGTTCGCGCCGCGAGGAGGCTGCGTCATGACCCAAACCGCCCGTTGCTGCTGCGGCGACCTGACGATCACGATTGCCGGTGCGCCGTTGATGAGCGCGATTTGCCACTGCGACAGCTGTAAGCGCCGCACCGGCAGTGCGTTCGGCTGGCAGGTCTATGTGCGCGATGACGATGTCGTGGAGACCATAGGCGCGGCGCTGGTCTATCAGGTGCCTGTCACGCCGCCGGCGGCACGGTCGTTCTGCGCGCGCTGCGGCACGACGCTGTTCTGGAAGGCCGACATCTTCCCCGGCATGACCGGCATCGCGGCAGGCGGGTTCAGCGATCCGCCGACGCCGACGATGTCGGCTTCGAGCAGCAATCGCTGTGTTTGGCTTGAGCTGCCCGCCGGCTGTCACGCCAGCCCGTAGCGGTCAGGCGTTTACCGCCGCCATCACTGCGGCGCGCAGTTCGGGAATCCCCTCGCCCTTCTCGCTGCTGGTGGCGAGCACGGTCGGGAACGCTGCCGGGTGGGTGCGGGCCTGGGCTTCGACCTTGAGGCGGGTGGCTTCGAGCTCGGTCGGCTTGATCTTGTCGCCCTTGGTCAGCACGATCTGGTAGCTGACCGCCGCCTTGTCGAGCAGCTTGAGGATGTCGAGGTCGACGGGCTTGAGCCCATGGCGCGCGTCGATCAGCAGCAGCACGCGCTTCAACACCGCTCGGCCGCGCAGGAAGTCGAACACCAGATTCTGCCAGGCGCGCACGATGTCTTTGGGGGCTTCGGCATAGCCGTAACCGGGCATGTCGATCAGCCGGAAGGACAGCGGTTCGCCGACGTTGAAGACGTTGAGTTCCTGCGTGCGGCCCGGCGTGTTCGAGGTGCGCGCAAGCCCCTGACGCCCGGTCAGCGCATTGAGCAGCGACGATTTGCCGACGTTCGACCGCCCGGCGAAGGCAATCTCGGGCACCTTGGGCTCGGGCAGGAATTCGAGCTTTGGCGCCGACAGCAGGAAGTCGAGCGGCCCGGCAAACACCCGGCGTGCGTCCTCCAGCCGCCGCGCCAGCGCGCGCGGGTCTTCGGGCGGGTCGGACGGGAGTTCGATATCGGTCACTTGCGCTTGGTACTGACTGCCGATGGCGTTGCCTCGATGACCGGCGACGCCGGCATCGGGTATTTCTTCATCATCAGCCACTGCTGCGCGATCGACACGAGGTTGTTGGTCACCCAGTACAGCTGCAGACCGGCCGCGAACGGCGCCATGATGAACATGAAGATCCACGGCATGAACGCGAACACCTGCTTCTGGACTTCGTCCATCGGCGCCGGGTTGAGCTTCTGCTGGACCCACATGGTGATACCCAGCAGCACCGGCAGCACGCCCAATGCCAGGAACCCCGGCGGGTGGAACGGCAGCAGCCCGAACAGGTTGGTGACGAGCAGCGGATCGGGCGCCGACAGATCCTTGATCCACAGCACGAACGGCTGGTGGCGCATTTCGGTCGACAGCATCAGCGTCTTGTACAGCGCGAAGAAGATCGGAATCTGCAGCACGATCGGCAGGCAGCCCGCCAGCGGATTGACCTTTTCCTTCTTGTAGAGCGCCATGATTTCCTGCTGCTGGCGCGGCTTGTCATCCTTGTAGCGCTCCTGCAGCTCCTTCATCTTGGGCTGCACGAGGCGCATTTTCGCCATCGATTGATATTGCTTGTTGGCAATCGGGAACAGCGCGGCGCGGACGATCAGCGTCAGGCAGATGATCGCCACACCGAAGTTCCCGGTAAGTTTGAACAGCCAGCTCAGCAGGTGGAAAATCGGCTGCGCGATGAACCAGAACCAGCCCCAGCTGACGGTGCGGTCGAACAACGGGATGCCGAGATCGGCCTTATACTTGTCGATCAGCGCAACTTCCTTGGCGCCCGCATACAGGTGCGAGACATTCGACGCGCTGGCGCCGGGTGCCACCACCACGGCGGGGTCGAGGAAATCGGTCTGGTAGCGGTCACCCGCGGCGGCCGCGAAATGCGCCGCGACCGGCAGCTTCTGGTTGGGGATCAGCGCGGCAATCCAGTATTTTTCGGTCATGCCGAGCCAGCCGCCGGTGGTCGCATAGCTTTGCGGGCCATCCTCGCGCAGCTTCTTGAAGCTGGTTTCGCTATCCTTCAGACGGCCGTCCATCACGCCCAATGGCCCGACGTGCAGGTTCGACGCATCCTTTTCGTGGAACTCGCCAGTATGGCTGACCAGCCCGTAGGTGCGCACGGTGACCGGCGCAGTACCGGGGTTGGTGACGTTTTGCGTGACGGTGAACATATAGTTGTCATCAACCGCGAGGCGCAGGTCGAACACCACGCCCTTGGGGTTGGTCCAGGTCAAGGTCACCGGCGACGTCGGCGTCAGCTTGGGCGCGGACGCCGTCCACAGCGTATCGGGGCCGGGCGCGTCGGCACCGGTCCAGCCGAACTGGCTGAAATAGGCGCCGGCGGTGCCCGACGGGGTGAACAGCCGAACCGGCGGCGAGTTCTTGTCGATGGTCTGGCCATAGGTCGTCATCAGCAAGTCATCGATGCGACCACCGCGCAGGTTGATCGAGCCCGACAACCGCGGCGTTTCAATCGCAACACGCGGCGACTGCGCCAGCACGACATTGATCGGCTGAACAGCGCCCGCGACGGCGACGCCGGGGACGCTGCCCTGCACGACCGCGCCCGGTGCCGTCGGTGCTGCCGGCTGCGGCGCACCACCGAACCAGGTCTGCATCAGCGTCGGCTGCGGCGCCGGGCCGCCCGATGCGGTTACCGGCACCGGCTGCTTGGGCAGATATTTCTCGGAAACAAAGCTCCAGCCGAGAAAGATCATCGCCGACAGCACGACGAACAGGATCATGTTACGATTGTCGGTCACAGCAGACTTTCAACATTTTGATAGGACGAATCGCCAGTCATGGAACGGGGTCATAGCCTGAGCCGCCCCATGGGTGACAGCGCAATATGCGGTGCAGCCCGAGCCAGCCGCCCTTGATCGGACCGTAGCGCTCGATCGCTTCGATCGCATAGGCCGAGCAACTGGGGGCGAAACGGCACGACGGCGGCAGGATACGCGACAGCGTGACTTGCCACAGCCGGATCGGCCAGATCATCAGCTTGCCGATCATTTGGCGCCGGCGCATTTCGCGAGTGCCTTGCGCAAATCGGCGTCGAGCGCAGCAAAATCGCGCGTCAGCCCGGCGTCGCGGCCAATCAGCACATGGTCAGCACCGGCAATGCCGGCTTCGGGCAAGACCTGCCGCACCAATGCGCGCAGCCGGCGCTTCAGCCGGTTACGCACCACCGAATTGCCGATTTTTTTGGTGACGGTGAAGCCGGCGCGCATCTGCGGGTCGGCATCAAGGCGGTCACGCACCAGCAACAGAAAGCCGGGCGTCGGCGCGCGACGGCCGGCGTAGGCCGCCAGAAAGTCGCGCCGTGCAGAAATGATGATCATGGGTGCCGAAATCGGGTCCGGCGCCGGCGAAACGCGAACTAGGCGCTCAGCTTCGCGCGGCCCTTGGCGCGGCGGTTGGCGAGCACCTTGCGGCCACCCGGCGTTGCCATGCGCGTGCGGAAGCCATGGCGACGGGCGCGCACGAGCTTGCTGGGCTGAAAGGTCCGCTTCATTACATTATCCTCAGAATCAAGGCGGCCAACGCAAGCTGGCCGAAATCAAGGGTGGGCGCATAGCGGCAGCGCGTGCCCAAGTCAATGCACAGCGGGGGCGTGGACGCGCAATACGGCTTCAAGCCGGCGTCGCGGTGCCCCATTCGCTCCAGCCGGCAAAGCGCGGCGTGCCGGGCAGATACATCGACTCGCTCTTGGTCAGGTTGAACCCCGCCGCCTTGATCGTCTCCGACACCGGTCGCGTCAGGTGACAGCCACCGGCGATGCGCTTCCAGATGGGCTCGACGCGGTGCTGCCATTTCTGGACACCGGCATCGGGTGCCAGCCCGTGCTCGCTGAAAAACAGGGTGCCGCCGGGCTTGAGCACGCGCCGCGCCTCGGCGAGCGCCTTGGCCGGCGTGTGTACCGAACACAGCGTGAAGGTGCAGACGATGCTGTCGAAGCTGTGCTCGCCGAAAGGCAGCGCCTCGGCGGTGCCCTCGCGCACTTCGACCAGCAGGCCCTGCGGCCGCGGTGCCTCGGTGGCGATGGCGCGCAGTTCGGCGCTCGGGTCGACGCCCTGGACGCTGATGACGTTCTTGGGGTTGTAGAACGGCAGGTTCAGCCCGCCGCCGATGCCCAGCTCAAGCACCCGGCCCGTGGCGAGCGGCACGACCTTGGCGCGCTGCTTGGCGATCGGCTTGCTGCCGCAGGCGCAGCCGATGACATACGGCAAGATGTGGCGATCATAGAATCCGGTCATTTCGAGCCCCCAATAGATACTGCACTCTTGCAAGCTGCACCTTTCGGCACAAGCCCTGTCAACGAATGATTAACAATTTCAATCGCCGGGTGCCAGCCGTCTGGTGCGACTGTCGGCGCAACGCGACGTCAGTCGCGCGTTGCGGCCGACACAACATCGCGCTGCTGCGGCGGCAGGTCATCCGAATTCGCCGCGACCTGATTAACGGCCGCGGGCGCCGGCACCTTGCGGCGGCGGCGCATGCCCATGTCGGTAATCCGGCCGGCGCGCGGGTAGCGGTGCTGCCAGCGCACATATTTGCGCCGCGCCCACAGCGAGTTCTTCAGGATCAGCGCCAGCCCGAAGCCGAACACGATGATGCCGATCGGAATGGGCTGTGGGACTGTCGCCAGCACCGGCGCCGCGAGCAGCAGGACAAATCCCGCCGCCAGTTGCGCCACGCGCACAGGTTCGCTGCGGATCAACGTCTGCAAGAAAGTGGGACGCGTGCGCTGCATTCCACAGCGATTAGGAGGGGGTTGGCGGGCGCGCAAGGCATCATGGCTTAACGGCGGCCAAGCAGACCTGTGTAGCAGGCTTGTGTGATGCGATTGTCGCGCTACTGTGGCTTCAGGGTCATGGTTTTTGCTGCGGGACAGGTGGCTGTTTCCGCAAAGGAAAATTCATGGTCGCACATGTCGCCACTGTCGCGTTCCTCGGGCTCGAGGCACGCAGCGTCGATGTCCAGGTCCAGATCACCGGCGGCATGGCGGCATTCGTGCTCGTCGGGCTGCCCGACAAAGCGGTAAAGGAAAGCCGTGAGAGGGTGCAGGCGACACTCGACGCCATCGGACTGGCGCTGCCGCCGCGCCGTGTCGTGGTCAACCTGTCGCCCGCCGACCTGCCCAAGGAAGGCTCGCACTACGACCTGCCGATCGCGCTCGGGCTGCTCAGCGCGATGGGGTTGGTGTCGGCCGAGGTGCTCGATCAATATGTCGTCGCCGGTGAGCTCGGGCTCGATGGCCGCGTCGCGCCGGTGCCGGGCGTACTGCTCGCCGCGCTGCACGCCGCCGAGCACGAACTCGGGTTGATCTGCCCGGCCGCGCAAGGCGGTGAGGCAGCGTGGGCGGGCGAAGTCGAGGTGCTTGCTGCGCCCGACCTGCTGACATTGATCAACCACCTCAAGGGCACGCAACTGCTGTCGCCGCCCGTCCGCACCATCGCCGAGGGCAGCTGGCACGGCCCCGACATGAACGAGATCAAGGGTCAGGAAACCGCCAAGCGCGCGCTCGAAATCGCCGCCGCCGGGGGCCACAATCTGTTGATGAGCGGCCCGCCGGGGTCGGGCAAGTCACTGCTCGCCGCCGCCTTGCCGGGAATCCTGCCCGAACTGACGCCCGCCGAGGCGCTGGAGGTGTCGATGGTCGCGTCGATGGCGGGCGAGCTGGAGGGCGGCAAACTGCTGCGCGCCCGCCCGTTCCGCGCGCCGCATCACTCGGCCTCGATGCCGGCACTCGTCGGCGGCGGCGCCAAGGCGCGGCCCGGCGAGGTCAGCCTCGCGCATCTCGGCGTGCTGTTCCTCGACGAACTCCCCGAATTCCAGCGCGGCGTGCTCGATTCGCTGCGCCAGCCGCTCGAAACCGGCGTGGTGATGGTGGCGCGCGCCGCCGCCCACGTCACCTATCCGGCGCGCGTGCAGTTGATCGCGGCGATGAACCCGTGCCGCTGCGGCCATCTGGGCGACGCGAGCCAAGCCTGCTCGCGCGCGTCGAAATGCGCAGCGGATTATCAGGCACGCGTATCGGGGCCGCTGCTCGACCGCATCGACCTGCATGTCGATGTCGCCGCGGTCAGCGCCGTCGACCTGACCTTGCCGCCACCGTCCGAAAGCTCGGCGCAAGTCGGCGCCCGCGTCGCCAAAGCCCGCGCCATCCAGACCGCGCGCTACGCGAACCACAAGGCGCGCAGCAACGCCGAGGCCGACGGCAAGCTGCTCGAGGAAGTCGCCACCCCCGACGAACCGGGGCGCAAACTGCTGACGCAAGCGACCCAAGCGCTGCGGCTGTCGGCGCGCGGCTATCACCGCGTATTGCGCGTCGCCCGCACGCTCGCCGATCTCGAGGGCAGCGCAGGGGTAACGCGGCTTCATTTCGCCGAAGCATTGAGCTATCGTCGGCAAGCGCCGGTGAATTGAACGGCCAACGCGGGGGACAGACAATGGACAAAACGGCAACGCAGTGGATGGTCGAGCCGCTGAAGAAGTACGCGACCTTTTCCGGGCGGGCACGGCGCAAGGAGTTTTGGTGGTTCTATCTTCTTTGTGTTCTCGCCATTGTTGTGTTGTGCATTGCGTTCGCGCTACTCAGTGCTGGTGACGCAATGGGAGTTGCTGCACTGTTGCTCATACCGATTTTGGCGCTTTTCGTACCATTGGTTGCCGTGCAGGTTCGCCGCTTACACGATGTCAATAGAAGCGGCTGGTGGTTGCTGGGTTCGGTTGTCTTGGGAGCGCTAAGCGGCGGAATTGACGCGACAAAATTGCCCCAAACGGAGCCGCTGGCGGTACTACTTGTTGCCTTGGCGCAACTTGGCTTTGGTATTCTCATACTGGTCTGGCTCTGCAGCCGCGGCACCATCGGCGAAAACCGCTTCGGACCGGACCCGCTCGCCGCACCCGATGCATGACTCCATGACGGATGCCCGAACTGACAACTAGCGGTGAAGCCATACTTCATATCGCCGAAGCCTTGAGTTATCGTCGGCAGGCGCCGGTGAATTAAGGGGTTCCGGGCAAGTGAGGGGACACACAATGGACAAGTCGGCAACGCAGTGGATGGTCGAACCGCTGAAGAAGTACGCGACCTTTTCGGGGCGGGCGCGGCGCAAGGAATATTGGTGGTTCCAGCTGTTCGTGATTCTGCTGACGCTGCTGGCGCTTGCCGCTGACGTGATGATCAACGGGCTTGATGCGATGATCGCCGGCGCCACCGGTTATGTCGAGGCAGTGGTATCGCTGGCGCTGTTCCTGCCGTCGGTGGGGGTATCGGTGCGACGGCTGCACGATACCGACCGGCGTGGCTGGTGGCTGCTGATGCCGCTGCTGCCGGCACTGATCCTTGGCGGTGCGGCGGGCGCGATGGCTGTCGGCGTCGAAGGTGCGGGCAAGTGGATGGCAGCCGGCGGCTTGCTGCTCGCCATCACGTCGGTGCTGTTACTCGTCTGGTATTGCAGCCGCGGCACCATCGGTGAAAACCGCTTCGGGCCTGACCCGATAGCCGAGTGACGGTGCGGCGGGCTCAATCCGCAGGTTTCTCCGGCCCGAGCTCGCCTTCCCATTTTGCCACAACTGCCGTCGCCACCGCATTGCCGACCACATTCGTCGCGCTGCGCCCCATGTCGAGGAAGTGATCGACCGCGAGGATGAGCAGCAGCCCGGCCTCGGGAATCTTGAAGAAGCTCAAGGTCGCGGCGATGACCACCAGGCTGGCGCGCGGCACGCCGGCCATGCCCTTGCTGGTCACCATCAGCAGCAGCAGCATGGTGATTTCCTGCCCCAGTGACAGGTCGATGCCATAGGCCTGCGCGATGAAGATCGTGGCGAAGCTGCAATACATCATCGAGCCATCGAGGTTGAACGAATAGCCGAGCGGCAGCACGAAGCTGGCGATGCGCGGCGGCACCCCGAAGCGTTCGAGCGCCTCCAAGGTCTTGGGATAGGCGCTTTCCGAACTCGCGGTGGCGAACGCCAGCAGGAACGGCTCGCGGATCGCCTTGCTCAGCCCGATGATGCGCGGCAGCCCGATGACCACCGCGCCCGCCGCGAGCAACAACAGCCACAGCATCGACAGGCTGAGGTAGAAGCCGCCGATGAACTTGCCGAAGGTGACCAGGATGCCCAGCCCCTCGGTGGCGACTGCGGCGGCGACCGCGGCAAACACCGCGAACGGCGCGAAGTTCATCACATAGCCGGTAATCTTGAGCATCAGCTGCGCCACCGCATCGAGCAGGTGCGTCAGCGGCTTGCCGGTATCGCCCAATGCCAGCAGCCCGACGCCGGCGAACACCGAAAACACCACGATCTGCAGGATCTCATTGGTCGCCATCGCCTCGAAAATCGACTTGGGCACCAGGTGCGTGACAAAGTCCTTGAGGCTGAACGCTGCATGTTCGACCCCCGACGCCGCCGTCACCGGCGGCACCAGCCCGACACCGACGCCGGGCTGCAACCAGTTGACCATGATCAGCCCGAGCGTGATCGACACCAGCGACGCGGCGATGAACCAGCCGAGCGTCCGACCGAACATCCGGCCAAGCGCCGAGCCGTCGCCCATGTGCGCGATGCCCACCGTCAGCGTCGACAGCACCAGCGGCGCGATGATCATCTTGATCAGCCGCAGGAACAGGTCGGTGACAATCGACAGATACCCGGCAATGTCCTTCGCCACATCGGGCGACGCAGCATAGGCATTGACCGCCCAGCCCGCGAACAACCCCGCCACCAGCGCCGCCAGAATGTAATAGGTCAGGCGCTTGCCCATGCACGGTCCCCCTGTCTCGACACCCCAAATGACGCGGGGCGTGGCGCACGCGACGCTGTGACCACGGTTAGCGCGGAAAGTCAGCGAACGCCATATGTGACCGCGGCTGATGACAGCCGCGTCAGGGACGCTATGGTGGCACCCATGACCGAAATGCCCGCTTCCACCGCCCCCGCCGACTGGCGCCGCCACCTGCCGCCGGGCATGCGCCCCTATGCCGAACGCGCGCCGATCGGCGCGCTGCTACTCGGCATTTCGTCGGGGTTTCCGTTCGCAATGATTGGCGCGACGTTGACGACGCGGCTGGCCGAAGCCGGCATCGAGAAAAAGGCGGTGACGGCGTTCGCGCTCGCCTTCCTGATGTACAATTTCAAGTTCCTGTGGGCGCCCGCCATCGACCGGGTGCGGATTCCGCTGCTGGCGAATGCCATTGGCCAGCGCCGGGCGTGGCTGGTTTTGGTCGCGGCCGCCGTGATGGCGGCGGTGGCGTGGCTCGGGCTGGCAAACCCGCAGACATCGCTGTCCACCGTTGTGGCGGCGACCTTGTGCGTGGCATTTGCCGGCGCGACCTATGACATCGTCATCGACGCGTTCCGCATCGAAACGCTGACCCCCGAACAGCTCGGCGTCGGGTCGGGGATGTCGCAATATGGCTGGCGCATCGGATCATCGGCGGCAGGCGCGCTGGCGCTGGTCATCGCCGAGCGCGCCGGCTGGAGCACTGCCTATGTCGCGGCCACGCTTTTCGCGCTGCCGGCAGTAGCGGCGGGCGTGCTGCTCGGCGAGCCGGTACGCCATGCGGTGGTCAAATCGACCAAGCGCGGCTGGGCAGCGGTGAGCGATGCCGTCATCGCGCCGCTCGCCGACTTCATGCAGCGCCCCGGCGCCGGACTGGTGCTGGCGTTCATCCTGATCCACAAGCTCGGCGATACCGTCGCCAACCTGTCGTTCCGGCTGCTGTTCAATGACCTGGGGTTCAGCAAGGACGAAGTCGCCTACTATGACGTGGCGTTCGGGCTGGTGGCGTTGCTCGTCGGCGTGTTCGTCGGCGGCATCCTCTACACGCGGCTCGGGCTCAAGCGCTCGGTGCTGGTCAGCCTGATCCTCATGGCGGTGTCGAACCTCAGCTTCGCGGCGTTGGCGCAGGCGGGCCATTCGAACATCGGCATGGCGGCGGCCATCGGCTTTGAAAACTTCAGCAGCGGCATCGGCGGCGTCGCGGTGGTCGCCTATCTGTCGGCGCTGTGCGACTTGCGCTTCACCGCGACACAGTTCGCGCTGCTGTCGGCGGCCGCCTCGGTGCTCGGCCGCTTCGTCAGCGGCACGACGGCGGGCGCGATGATCGAGGCGCTGGGCTATGTGCAATTCTATCTGCTGACCACCGTCGCGGCGCTGCCCGGCATCCTGTTGTTCGTGGTGATGATGCGGCGTGGGCTCGTCGATGATGTCGCGATTGCAGCGCGCAACGCCGCGCGCTGACTGTCACGCAGCGGTCATGGCCGAGTGACCAGTCTGTCATTTTCGGTCGCTAGGGCAACGCCATGGTGAAACGGCACGGCGGAGCAAGCATGGGCCTTCCAGTACGAACACCCGCGGCGCGGCCAGGCTGGACGCCGGCGCCACCCGAAACGCCGATTCGCGTCGGGCAGCTCGAAGTCCGGCTGGCGCAATCGGGCGTCGAAGTCGCCGCCGCACAAGCGCTGCGCTACAAGATTTTCTACGACGAGATGGGCGCACAGCCGACGCACGCGATGCTGGCGTCGCGGCGCGACATCGATGCGCACGACAATGTCTGCGACCACCTGCTGGTCATCGACCATGACGCCGGTGTCCGCGGGCAAGTCGTCGGCACCTACCGCCTGCTGCGCCAGTCGGTGGCGCAGGCGCATGGCGGCTTTTATTCGGCCGGCGAATATGACCTGACGCCGCTGCTCGCGCAGGCCCCCGCCAGCGGCCAGTTGCTTGAACTCGGGCGCAGCTGCGTCGCCCCGGCCTACCGCAACGCCACCACGATCAGTCTCCTTTGGCGCGGCATCGCCAGCTACCTGCAGGCGCACCGCATCGGCCATTTGTTCGGCTGCGCGTCGCTGCACGGCACCGACCCCGCCGCGCACGCCGCCGAGCTGTCATACCTCTACCATCACCACCTCGCGCCACCCGAACTGCGCGCCCGCACGCTGCCGGCGCATTTCGTCGAAATGGACCGCCTCCCCGCCGAACGCATCGACGCCCGCGCCACCGCACGGACGCTGCCGCCGCTGCTCAAGGGCTATCTGCGCGTCGGCGCGATGGTCGGCGACGGCGCATTCATCGACCGCCAGTTCAACACCGTCGACGTGTTCGTGGTGATGCCGGTGGCGCAGATCACCCGCCGCTATGCCGGCCGCTTCGACCTCGGCGCCGACGCCACCGCCGCTTGACCCCGACGGCTCACGGCGGTTGAATGGCGCCGCGACAGGGGAGTCCGACATGCGCTGCAGCTGGGCCGAGGGCGATGCCGTCATGGCCGCCTACCACGACGATGAATGGGGCGTGCCCGTCCGCGACAGCCGCGCGCTGTGGGAAATGCTGATGCTCGAAGGCTTCCAGGCCGGGCTGTCATGGCGCACCATCCTGCACCGCCGCGACGGTTTCCGCGCCGCCTTCGCCGGATTCGACCCTGAAATCGTCGCGCGCTTCACCGCCGGTGATGTGGAGCGGCTGATGCAGGACCCCGGCATCATCCGCGCCCGCGCCAAGATCAACGCCACCATCGGCGGTGCCCAGGCATTCCTGCGCATGCAGGCTGCCGGCGAGGACTTCAGCGCCTTCGCATGGAGCTTCGTCGGCGGCGTGCCGCTGGTCGGCGACGGCGTCACCGTCCACGCGCAGACCCCGCTGTCGGTGGAAATCTCGAAGGCGCTCAAGGCGCGCGGCTTCAAATTCGTCGGGCCGGTGATCACCTATGCGTGGATGCAGGCGGTCGGGCTAGTCGATGACCATGCGGGGGGTTGTTTCAGGCGAAGCTAAGGGCCTCCGGCGGGCAGGGACTTGTCCCTGCACCCATCAGTTTGGGTGCGCGCAACCATAGCCAACGCCGGGCGGGAGCACCGACCCAATATATGGGTGCAGGGACAAGTCCCTGCCCGCCGGAGGCTCTTTAAACCGGCGCCTGCGCGTTCGCGGCCAGCACTTCACCCGCCAGATGCAGCGAACCGGTAATCAGCACCACCGGCGGCCGCGCGCGGTCGCTGCCGCGGGCGATTTCGGACAGTGCCTCGGCGACGCTCGACGAGGTGCTCGCGGGCAGGCCGGTTTCGCGGGCGATGCGCACCAGTTCGGCGGGGTCATGGTGTTCATGGCGGGCGATCGGCACGGCATAGACGGCGGTGGCGCGGCCGGCGAACGGCTTGAGGAAGCCTGCGGCGTCCTTGGTCGAAAGCATGCCGAGTACGATGTAGAATGGCCGTTCGGCGAGCGCATGACCGCGGAAGGCATCGGCGATGGCGCGGCCGGCGGCGGGGTTGTGGCCGCCGTCGAGCCATACTTCGGCGTCACCGGGCAAGCGCTCGGTCAGCGGCCCCTTGTCGAGTTTTTGCAACCGTGCCGGCCATTCGGCCCAGCCCATGCCGGCCCGCAGCGCCGAATCGGGCACGACGACCGCCGACTGGTGGCGCAGCATCGCGACGGCGAGTGCGGCATTGTCATACTGGTGCGTGCCGGCCAAGCGCGGCAGCGGCAGGCTCAGCTTGCCCGCCGCGTCGCGGTAGTGCAGCTGGCCTTCGTACAGCGCGCAGTCCCAGTCCTCACCGCGCACAAGCGTCTTGGCGCCGACGAGGCCGGCGACTTCGGCGATGCGTGCGGTGACGGTCTTGGGATAGCGCGACAACAGCATCGGGACGCCCTTTTTGGCGATGCCAGCCTTTTCGCGGGCGATGTCGAGGATCGAGTTGCCGAGCCAGCTCTGGTGATCGATGCCAAGCTGCGCGATGCCGGTGACGACGGGGTTTTCGATGACGTTGGTCGCGTCGAGCCGCCCGCCGAGCCCGACTTCGAGGATGCAGGCGTCAGCGGGTGTGCGCGAGAACGCCAGCAGCGCCACCGCCGTCGTCAGTTCGAAAAAGGTGATCGGCATGTTGGCATTGACGTTGAGCACGTCGCGTATGTGGAGCATCAGCGCATCGTCGTCGATCAGATGCCCGGCGACGCGAATACGCTCGTTGAAGCGCACCAGGTGCGGCGAGGTATAGACATGGACGCGCGCGCCCGACGCTTCGAGACAGGCGCGCAGGAACGCCACCGTCGAACCCTTGCCGTTGGTGCCCGCGACATGGAACACCGGCGGCAGCTTGCGATGCGGATTGCCGAGCCGGCTAAGCAGCCGTTCGAGCCGGTCGAGCGACAGGTCGACGGTCTGCGGGTGCAGCTTGAACGCCACCGACAGCAGCGCATCAAGGACCGGGTTTTCGGAGTGCGCTGCCTCCATGCCGTCAGGCAGCCACGCGTTGGCGCATCAGTAGTTCCACCAGCCGCGCCAGGGTCGCGTGCAGGTCCTTGCGCGGCACCACCATGTCGAGCATCCCGTGTTCGAGCAGGTATTCGGCGCGCTGGAAGCCTTCGGGCAGTTTTTCGCGGATGGTGTTTTCGATAACGCGCTGTCCGGCAAAGCCGATCAGCGCACCGGGTTCGGCGATCTGGATGTCGCCGAGCATGGCGTAGGACGCAGTGACGCCGCCGGTCGTCGGGTCGGTCATCACGACGATGTACGGCAGCCCCGCCTCGCGCAGTTCGGCGACCGCGACGGTGGTGCGCGGCATCTGCATCAGGCTCAATATGCCTTCCTGCATGCGCGCCCCGCCGGCGGCGGTGAAGATGATGAACGGCGCGCGGGCTTTGACCGCCGCCATCGCGCCGGTCAGGAACGCCTCGCCCACTGCCAGCCCCATCGAGCCGCCCATGAAGGCAAAATTCTGCACCGCAACCACGGCATCGACGCCGCCGATCTTGCCGGTCGCGACCGCCATCGCCTCGGGCTCACTCGTCGCGGTGCGCGCTGCCTTGATGCGGTCGGTGTATTTCTTCTGGTCGCGGAAACCGAGCGGGTCTTCGGGCACTGCCGGGATTTCGAGGCGAGTATGTACGCCACCGTCGAACACCTGCGCGAAGCGTTCCTTCGGGCCGATGCGTTCGTGGAATTCACACTTCGGGCAGACGCCGAGGTTCTCGTCGAATTCCTTGGTATACACCATGGCATTGCAGGCACGGCACTTGTGCCACAGATTGTCGGGCGTCTCGCGGCGGCCGAGGAAACCGGTCAGGCGCGGGCGGATGCGGGTGAGCCAACTCATTGGGCAGCCTCCTTGCGGGCGCCGTGCACCGCGGTGCTCAGCGAACGGACGAATGCTTCGACCTGCTCTGGCAGGTCGTTGGCGCGGGCTTCGGCAGCCGCGCCGATCAGCGAGACGATGGCCGAGCCGACGACGACGCCGTCGGCATGGCGCGCCACGGCTGACGCGTCATCGGGCGTCTTGATGCCGAAACCCACGGCAATCGGCAGCTTGGTCTTGGCCTTGAGTCGCGCCACGGCAGCGGCGATGTCGGTGGTCGCCGCCGATGCGGTGCCGGTGATGCCGGCGACCGCGACATAATAGACGAAACCCGACGCGCCGCCGAGCACCTTGGGCAGCCGCACTGCATCGGTCGTCGGCGTCGCGAGGCGCACCATGTGCAGGCCGCTGGCTTGCAGATACGGCGCCAGCTCGGCGTCCTCTTCGGGCGGCAGGTCGACGATGATCGTGCCGTCGAGGCCCGCCGCCGCGGCATCGGCAGCAAAGCGCTCGGGGCCATAGCTCAGTACCGGGTTGAAATAGCCCATCAGGATGATCGGCGTGTCATTGTCCTCGAGCCGGTAGACGCGCACCATTTCGAGCAGCTCGCGCAGCTTCATATGGTGGCCAAGCGCACGGATATTGCCCGCCTGAATCGCCGGGCCATCGGCCATCGGATCGGTAAACGGCATACCGAGTTCGACGATATCGGCACCGCCCTTGACCAGCGCGCGCAGCACGCGGGCCGAGGTTTCGAGGTCGGGGTCACCGGCGGTGACGAAAGTGACCAGCGCGGCGCGGTTGGCGGCGGCGCAAGCAGCGAAGCGGGCAGAGAGACGGTCGGTCATAGGCCGAACCCCAGTGCTTCGGCGACGGTGAAGATGTCCTTGTCGCCACGGCCGCACAGATTGGCGATGATGACCTGGTCCTTGGCCATCGTCGGGGCGATCCGGCGCAGTGCCGCGAGTGCGTGTGCGGGTTCGAGCGCCGGGATGATGCCCTCGGTCCGGCACAGCATCTGGAAGGCGTCGAGCGCTTCCTGATCGGTGGCGGATTGATACTCGACGCGGCCGATGCTGTGCAGCCAGGCGTGCTCGGGGCCGATGCCGGGATAGTCGAGGCCCGCCGAAATCGAATGCGCCTCGGTGATCTGGCCGTCATCGTCCTGCAGCAGCAGCGTCTTGTTGCCGTGGAGCACGCCGGGGCGACCACCGGCGAGGCTTGCCGCGTGCGCATCGGTTTGAAGGCCGTGGCCCGCTGCCTCGACGCCGATGATGCGGACGCTTTCGTCGTCAAGGAACGGATGGAACAGCCCGATGGCATTCGAGCCGCCACCGATCGCTGCGCACAGCAGATCGGGCAAGCGGCCTTCGGCTTCCAGTATCTGTTCGCGCGCTTCCTTGCCGATTACCGACTGGAAATCGCGCACCAGCTCGGGATACGGATGCGGGCCGGCCGCGGTGCCGATGATGTAGAAAGTGTCGTGAACGTTGGCGACCCAGTCGCGCAGCGCGTCGTTCATCGCGTCCTTGAGCGTCTTCGAGCCAGATTCGACGGCGCGCACTTCGGCGCCGAGCAGCTTCATGCGGAAGACATTGGGCGCCTGCCGCGCAATATCGCGCGCACCCATGTAGATGACGCACGGCAGCCCGAAGCGTGCCGCGACGGTGGCGGTGGCGACGCCGTGCTGGCCGGCGCCGGTTTCTGCGATGATCCGCGTCTTGCCCATGCGGATGGCGAGCAGGATCTGGCCGATGCAGTTGTTGATCTTGTGCGCGCCGGTGTGGTTGAGCTCGTCACGCTTGAAATAGATTTTCGCGCCGCCGAGTTCCTCGGTGAAGCGCGGCGCATAATAGAGCGGGCTGGGCCGCCCGACATAATGCTTCATCAGATCGTCGAACTGCGCGGCGAACGCCGGATCGGCTTGTGCGGCGCGGTACGCGGTTTCGAGTTCGAGGATCAGCGGCATCAGCGTTTCGGCAACATAGCGCCCGCCGAACGCGCCGAAATGGCCGTTCGCGTCGGGACCTGATCTCAAGCTTGCTGCCACCACTACGCCCTCACTGCCGCGACGAATGCGCGGATTTTCTCGACCGACTTGACGCCCGGTGCGTCCTCGACCCCCGACGACACATCGACCAGCGGCGCCGCCGTCGCGGCGATTGCCGCCCCGACATTGCCGGCATCGATGCCGCCTGCGAGACCCCATGCCATGCCGGGATTGAAATTCCCAAGCAATTGCCAGTCGAAGCGCAGACCGTTGCCACCGCTGAGGGGTGCTCCACTAGGCGCTTTGGCATCCAACAGCAACCGGTCGGCCACGCCTTGCGACGCCTTGACCGCCGCGGCAATGTCGGCGCGCGTCGCGACGCCGGTGGCGCGCCAGACTTCGCGGCCGTGGCGGCGCACCTCGGCGATGCGCGCCGGGGTTTCACTGCCGTGCAGTTGCAACACGTCGACGAAGGAGGCTGCTGCCGCCAGCAGCGCATCATCGGCATCGACAAACACGCCGACGCTTTTGACGTGTGCCGGCAGCCGCGCCGCGAGTGCGGCGGCGGCCTCAAGCGACACGTTGCGCGGGCTGCGCGTCACGAACATGAAGCCGATATGACTGACGCCCGCCGCGACGGCCGCATCAAGCGTGTCGGGCGTCGACAGCCCGCAAATCTTGATCAGCGTCATGACCGGTTAAAGGCTGGCGGCAATGGCCGCCGCTGCCGCCGCCGGATCGGCCGCACCGGTAATCGGCCGGCCAATGACCAGCATCGACGCACCGGCATCGCGCGCGGCGCGCGGCGTCATCACGCGCTTCTGGTCGCCCACCTCGGCGCCTTCGGGGCGCACGCCGGGGACGACGAAATAGCCCTTCGGCCATGCTGCCTTCATCGCGGCGACCTCGTGCGGCGAACAGACGATGCCGTCGAGCCCTGCGGCGCGCGTCAGTCCGGCGAGCCGCGCGACTTGCGCCGCCGCACCGTCGCCGACACCCATCGCCGCCATGTCGGGGTCATCAAGACTGGTCAGCACCGTTACCGCGATCAGCTTGGTCCGCGCCGGGCAGGCCTCGCGCGCCGCCGCAAGCATCGCCGCGCCGCCACCGGCATGGACATTGACCACCGCGAGATCGAGCACCGACAATGACCGCAGCGCACCGGCGACGGTGTTGGGAATATCGTGCAGCTTGACGTCAAGGAAGACCGGCAGCCCGAGTTCGCCGATTGCCCGCACGCCCGCCGGCCCGTTCGCCATGAAGAATTCGAGCCCGAGCTTGAGGCCGCCGACATGCGCGCCGACCGCACGCGCCAGCGCCTGCGCCCGCGCCAGGTCGGGCGTATCGACCGCAACAAAGACCGGATTGGCGCGCACTAGGGCTTCGCGATTGAAATCGGCTCGACGCTGGCCGGCGGCGTGCGCTCGATGACGGTGTCGGTCACCGCCTTTTCGGCGCGCGCCAGCTTACGCTTCCACGTCGTGCGCGACGCGATGTGCATCAGATAGGTCGGCAGGAACCCCGCGAGGAACGCCAGCAGCACCAGTGCCGGCTTCTTGATGACGATCGACCATGGCCCGAGCGCGATATCGACATCGGTCCAGTTGAAGAACACGAACGCCAGAAACACGGCGAACGCCATGCCGGTCAGAATGAGTTTGATGGTCCGCATTGCAAATCCCCCGATAGCGCCAACCGGACTAGAGCCCAAGCCGTAAACGCATCGCTAACGGCGCGCGTTTCAGATTTCGCCGTCGACAGGTTCGAGTCCGGCGTCGCGCAATTCCGCCAGCAACGCCTCGGCGGCCGTCGCCAGCACATGCGGGTCGGTCGACCGCAGCACGAAATTGGCACCGGTGCGGCCGTCGCGCCAGAACGGGTAGCTGCCGATCTGGACGCCGTCATGCGCCTTTTCGACGGCGCCGAGCAGCACCGCGACGCGGCTTTCGGCGGTCCAGGCGCCGACCGAGCGGCTCAGCACCGGTGCGCCGCCCTCGAGCTTGCCATCGAGCGAGGCGAGCATGCCCTGCGTGATCACCGGCACGCCCGCCATGATGAAGATATTGTCGATGCGGATGCCCGGCGCGCCGGTGCGGGCGTTTTCGAGCAAGCTCGCGCCTTCGGGGACGCGCGCCATGCGCAGCCGCGCATCGGTCAGCTTGTCCTTGTAATAGCCCGCCAGAATCGCCCGCGCTTCGGGGTGGATGACGACGCCGACACCCAGCGCCGCGGCAATCGCATCGACGGTGATGTCGTCATGCGTCGGCCCGATGCCGCCAGTGGTGAAGACATAGTCGTATTTGATGCGCAGCGCGTTGATCGCCTCGGCAATCGCGTCCATTTCGTCCGCCACGACGCGCACCTGTTTGAGCCGGATGCCCTGCACGTTGAGCCATTTCGCCAGATAGGCAAGGTTGGCGTCCTGCGTGCGCCCCGACAGGATTTCATCGCCGATGATGATCAGCGCGGCGGTCCAGATGCGTGTTTTATCGGTCATCACGCCGGTTTAGCCGAGCCGCACGCGCGTGGGAAGCGTGGCAATGTTGCGCAGCCGCCGGCGAGTGCCTATTATGCCGCTATGAACATTGCCGAAGATTATGCCGACCTTGACGAGCGCACGCAGGGCATCCGCCTGCACGACGCTGCCGCGTTCGCCGGGATGCGCGCTGCCGGACGGCTGGCGGCCGAAGCGCTCGACATGCTGGTGCCGCACGTGGTGCCCGAAGCGCTGACCATCGATCTCGATGAAATGGTCCGCAATTTCGTGCTCGACCGTGGCGCCGTGCCCGCCACCATCTTCTACCGCGGCTACAGCCACTCGTCGTGCATCAGCATCAACCATGTCGTCTGCCACGGCATCCCCGGCGCCAAGCGCCTGAAAGACGGCGACATCGTCAATATCGACGTCACAGTGGTCGTCGACGGCTGGCACGGCGACACCAGCCGCATGTTCCTCGTCGGCGACGTCGGCGTGAAGGCCAGGCGGTTGGTCGACATTACCTGGGAATGCCTGCAACGCGGTATCGCGGCCGCCAAGCCCGGCAACACCGTCGGCGACATCGGCTATGCCATCCAGTCCTATGCCGAGGCGCAGCGCTGCTCGGTGGTCCGCGATTTCTGCGGCCACGGCCTCGGTCGCGTCTTCCACGACGCGCCCAACATCGTCCACTATGGCCGCCCCGGCCGCGGTGCCAAGCTGGTGCCGGGCATGTTCTTCACCATCGAGCCGATGATCAACCTCGGCAAATATGACGTGAAGCTGCTCGACGACGGCTGGACGGCGGTGACGCGCGACCGCTCGCTCAGCGCGCAATTCGAACACAGCATCGGCATCACCGAGGATGGCTGCGAAGTTTTCACGCTCAGCCCCGCCGGATTGAACAACCCGCCCTACTTCTGAAGCGGCAGCGCTGCGCGGCCCTCCTGAACTTCTGGATTTGTGATAGCTGCCGGTCGGTTACGGCGCGCTGCGAGCAAGCAAGCCCCAAGTCTGCCGGGGTTTACCGAACAGGTCCCGCTTGCTAGCTTCAATAGTCAGGGGGAAAATTCATGAGCCGTCATTTGCTTGCTGCCAGCTTGCTGGCCTTGACCGTCCATTCCGCGGCAGAGGCTGCGGCGCCGGCGCCCCTGAAGGCGGAAGCGACGGCATTGATTGATGCGCGTGCCGGCGAGTTGGCAGGCATGATCGACCAGGTCTTCAGCTTTGCCGAGCCGGGCTTTCAGGAAGTAAAGACCAGTGCCTATCTGGCCGGCATTCTCGAAAAGAACGGCTTCAAGGTTACGCGCGGCGTTGCGGGCATTCCCACCGCGTTCACCGCCACCTGGGGCGAAGGCGGCCCGTTGATCGCGCTGGGCAGCGATATCGATGCGCTTCTCGGCCTGTCACAGACGCCGGGGGTGCCGTTCGCCAAGCCGATGGTGATCGGCGCACCGGGTCATGGCGAGGGACACAATAGCGGCCTGCCGATGATGATCGTTGCTGCCATTGCCGCGAAGCAGGTGATGGAAAAGAACGGCATCAAGGGCCGCATCATGGTCTGGCCGGGTGTGGCCGAAGAATTGCTGGCTACCAAGGCCTATTATGTGCGTGCCGGCCTGTTCAAGGATGTCGATGCCAATCTGTTCGCCCATGTCGGCGATGACCTCGACACCACGTGGGGACCGCTAAGCTATACCGCTGCGCTGAGCGTCGAATACACCTTCCTCGGTCGTACCGCGCACGCCGCCGGCAATCCCTGGGACGGGAAGAGCGCTCTCGACGCTGTGGAGCTGATGGACACCGGCTGGAATTTCAAGCGCGAGCACCTGCCCGTCACCCAACGCAGCCACTATGTCATCACCAATGGCGGCGGCCAGCCCAACATCGTGCCGGGAGTCGCCAGCGTCTGGTATTACTTCCGCGATACCAGCCTGCCCGCCGTCAAGAACATGTTCGGCACCGCCAACCAAATTGCTGACGGCGCGGCACTGATGACCGGAACCAGCGTCACCCACCGCATCCTCGGCCATGCCGCAACCAATTACGGCAACCGCCCCCTTGCCGAAGCGGCCTTTGCCAACATGAAGGCCGTCGGGCTGCCCAACTGGAGTGATGCCGACCAGAATTTCGCGCGCGCCGTACTGACGGGCTTTGATCGCAAGCCGCAGACGCTGGCCAGTGGAGACCCGCACCTGTGGTCACCGCAAAACCCCAATCCCGAACCCAATGCCGGCTCGGACGATATCGGTGACATCATGTGGACGGTGCCGACGATCACCATCCGTTACCCCTCAAACATTCCCGGCATTTCCTATCACAACGTCATGGCCGCTGCCGCGATGGCAACGCCGATCGCCCATAAGGGGGCGGTAGTCGGCGCCAAGGTGGCCGCGCTGACCGTGCTCGACTTGATGACAACCCCTGAACTCGTCGCCAATGCCAAGTCCTGGCAGCAGGAGGTGCAGTTCAAGACCGAGCACTATCAGCCGCTGCTTGGCCCGGACGACCAACCGGCCATCCACCTGAACGCCGACCTGATGGCGAAGATGCGCCCGGCCATGGAAAAATATTATTTCGACCCGAAGAAGTATCGATCCTACCTCCAGCAGCTCGGCATCGATTACGACAAGGTCGCGATACCGGCGAAAAACTGAACGCAATGATCATGCCACTGTTGGTGGCTTGCTCCGACGAAACGGCGTCCTCGACCGCCCCGGACTCGTCGAGCGTTCGTATGAAGCGCCCGAAAAGCCCCGCAAGGGGTTGATTGCAGGGTCGCGGACGCGCACTCTGCACGCAGGGTCGAACATCGAACGGGGGCATGCGCTTGCTGACCGACCCATCAACTGACTCCGTCGGCCACCGAAGCCGGATGCGCGCGCGGCTTTTGGAAGGCGGCGGTGACGCCTTCCTCGACTATGAACTGCTCGAATATGTGCTGGGGCTGGCGATTCCGCGCCGCGATACCAAGCCGCTCGCCAAGTCGTTGCTGCGCGAATTCGGCAGCTTTCCGGCGCTGCTCGCGGCGTCGCCAGCCGAACTGCAGCGCATCGACGGACTGACCGAGGGCGCCGCTGCCGCGCTCAAGTTCATCGAGGCGGCGTCGCTCAGGTCGTTGCGGGCGGCCGCGCTCGACCGCCCGGTGCTGTCGGGCTGGCAGGCGCTGAGCGAGTATCTGCACGCCGCTATGGCACACCGGTCGGCCGAGGAATTTCGCGTCATCTTCCTCAACAACCGCAACATATTGATGCGCGACGAGGTCATGTCGTCGGGCACGGTCAACGCCGCGCCGGTCTATCCGCGCGAAATCGTCAAGCGCGCGCTCGACCTTTCTGCGAGCGCGGTGGTGCTGGTTCACAACCACCCGAGCGGCGACCCCTCGCCCAGCCGCGACGATATCGCGATGACCAAGGCCATTGTCGAGGCCGGGCGCCACCTCGGCCTCGCCGTTCATGACCATGTCATCATCAGCAAGACCGGCCACGCCAGCTTTCGGGCGCTCGGCTTGCTCTGACGCCGTCCCGGCCAGCTGGCGCTAGGCCGACCGGGAGGGCGCCGGGCCGTTTACTGCGGCGTTACGGTCTTGACCGTGGTCTTGGTGGTCGTGGTGTGCTTCGCTATCGCACGCTTATGCGCGGCTATCTGCGCGCTGGTCGCGTAGTGCGTGCCATACATCCAGTGGCCATTATGCATATGGACACCGGCGGGCATGTGCGACGTCGATGTTGTTGCCGACTTGTGCGTCGTTGTTGTCGATGACGTGGCGGGCGTCGTCGTCGTCGTGCTCGACATCGACATCGGATCGGTGGTCGTTGTCGTGGTTGCCGCTGTCGGCGTCGTTGTCGAAGTCGATTGGCGAGTCGTCGTTGTCGATGCCGTCTGGGCATTGGCTGTCGTGGCGAGCAGCATTGCTGCGGCGACAAATAGGATCTTGGTCTGCATCTGGCTTACTCCGTTTGAACAGCAACGTGCTGCCATGGCCGGACAACCAGCGACGTCGAAAAGAGTTGCATCAACGGCCGAGGCGAAGGACCGCGCGCAAGCGAGGGGTTAAACTTGGCGGGCGGCTGTGCTACCCGCGCCGGCATTGAATTGGAGACGAGCATGATTCCGCGTTATTCGCGCCCCGAAATGGTGGCGATCTGGGAACCCGAAACGCGGTTTCGCATCTGGTTCGAGATCGAGGCGCACGCGATGGACGCGCTCGCCGAGCTCGGTGTCGTCCCAAAGGACGCCGCCAAGGCCGTGTGGGAGCGCGGCAAGTTCGAGGTCGAGCGCATCGACGAGATCGAGCGCGAGGTGAAGCACGACGTTATCGCCTTCCTGACCAACCTTGCCGAGCATGTCGGCGATGAGGCGCGCTTCGTCCACCAGGGCATGACAAGCTCGGACGTGCTCGACACCTGCCTCGGCGTCCAGATGGCGCGCGCCGCCGACCTGATGATCGCCGATGTCGATGCGCTGCTCGTCGTGCTCAAGCGCCGCGCCTATGAGTTCAAGGACACGCCGACGATCGGCCGCAGCCACGGCATCCACGCCGAACCCACCACCTTCGGGCTGAAGCTGGCGCAGGCCTATGCCGAGTTCGCGCGCTGCCGCGCACGGCTGGTGATGGCGCGCGACGAGGTCGCGACCTGCGCGATTTCGGGCGCCGTCGGCACCTTCGCCAACATCGACCCGCGCGTCGAGGAGCATGTCGCCAAGGCCATGGGGCTGTCGGTCGAGCCGGTCAGCACGCAGGTCATCCCGCGCGACCGCCACGCAATGTATTTTGCCACGCTCGGCGTCGTCGCCGGCTGCGTCGAACGCCTCGCCACCGAAGTTCGCCATTTGCAGCGCACCGAAGTGCTTGAGGCAGAGGAATATTTCTCGCCGGGCCAGAAGGGCTCGTCGGCGATGCCGCACAAGCGCAACCCGGTGCTCACCGAGAACCTGACGGGTCTGGCGCGGCTGGTGCGCGGCTATGTCACCCCGGCGCTCGAAAATGTCGCGCTGTGGCACGAACGCGATATCAGCCACTCGTCGGTCGAACGCATGATCGGCCCCGATGCGACGGTGACACTCGATTTCGCGCTGGTGCGCCTGACCAACGTCATGGACAAGCTGGTGGTCTATCCCGACCGCATGCTGGCCAACCTCAACAAGATGGGCGGGCTGGTCCATTCGCAGCGCATCCTGCTGGCGCTGACACAGGCCGGCGTCGACCGCGAAGGCGCCTACCGCCTCGTCCAGCGCAACGCGATGCGCGTCTGGGAATCGGACGGCAAGCTGCAGCTGCTCGACTTGCTCAAGGCCGACGCCGATGTGACGGCCGCGTTGCCGGTGGCGCAGATCGAGGCGTTGTTCGACCTGGGGCATCACATGAAGCATGTCGACACGATCTTCGGGCGGGTATTCGGGAAGTCATAAGAGCCTCCGGCGGGCAGGCCTGAGGCCTGCACCCGATTGAAGATACGCGGCTTGCCGCATCGCCTGACTTGATGCACCATCCGCCTCGACGGGGGTCGACGGGGTGGGAGTGTCACGGCGATGGCAGGTCAGGCTCAGGTCGCGCCGGTAACGGTCGCGCGCAATCTCACGACAAATGATCTTCGGGCCGCACTGGCGGCGGGCTGGGCGGACTTCAAGGCCTGTCCGGCATTCGGGCTGTTTTTCGCGTCGATTTACGTCGCTGCCGGGCTGCTGCTGTATTTCGAGCTTTATGCCCGCGGCAAATTTCTATGGCTGATTGTCGCCTCGGCGGGGTTTCCGCTGCTCGCGCCGTTCACCGCGGTCGGCCTCTACGAAGTCAGC
Organism: Glacieibacterium arshaanense; assembly: GCF_004681125.1. Taxonomy (GTDB): domain Bacteria; phylum Pseudomonadota; class Alphaproteobacteria; order Sphingomonadales; family Sphingomonadaceae; genus Polymorphobacter_A; species Polymorphobacter_A arshaanense. The sequence continues at coordinate 442,962 of NZ_SIHO01000002.1, read as the reverse complement.
CGCCGCCGCGAGGCCGGCCTGCCGATGCGCTGGGGCGCGGTGCTGGGTGCCTCGCGCGGGCGCGGCGACGAACAGATCCTCACCATGGGCGCCATCCTGTTCGTCGCGTTCAGCTTCTGGCTGATGATCGCGCACGGCATCTACGCGGTGTTCATGTCCGAATCGAATTACGGCCCGCAAGGCATCGAACTGTTCATGAGCGGTACCGGCCTCGCGATGCTGATCGTCGGCAGCATCGCCGGGGCGCTGATCGCCTTTGCCTTTTATTCGATCACCGTGATCAGCCTGCCGCTGCTCGTCGACCGCGACCTTGATTTCGTCACCGCCATTATCGTCAGCCTCGCCACCGTCCGGTCGAACACGGTGGTGATGACGATCTGGGCTGCCGTCATCGCGATCACGCTGTTTGTCGCGATGCTGCCGCTGTTCCTGGGGCTGTTTGTCGTGTTGCCAGTACTCGGACACGCGACCTGGCATCTGTACCGGCGCGTTGTCGTCTAGGCTGCTTGACGCTTGACGCTTGCGCGGCTGCGCCAACCTCGGCAGTCTGTCGCGATGAAACATACCCTGCGCCGCCATGCCCTGCTGTTTGCTGCCCTGCTGCTCGCCACCGCAGCCGCACCGACGCCGTCGGATATCGAATCTTCCGCGCCGCCTGCCGCCTGGGCGGCGATAGCGCCCGATGACCTGGTGGTGTTCGATACGCCGCGCGGCAGCTTCATCATGCAGTTGGCACCGCAGTTTGCCCCCGCGCATGTCGCGGCGATCAAGGCGATGGTGCGGCGCGGCGCCTTTGGTGGCGGCGCGGTGGTGCGCGTGCAGGACAACTACGTCGTGCAATGGGCAATTCCCGAAAACAAGGTCGTGCCGGCAGCGCCGCTGCCGCCCGAGTTCGAGCGGCCGCTCGCCGGGCTGACGTTCACGCCCATTCCCGGCCCCGATGCCTATGCCGATGCCGGCGGCTTCATCGACGGCTTCCCGGTCGCGGTCGACAAGGCGGCCAAGACCGGCTGGCTCCAGCATTGCTACGGCATGGTCGGCGTCGGGCGCGGCAATGCCCCCGACAGCGGCGACGGCGGCGAGCTTTACGCGGTCATCGGCCATGCGCCACGCCACCTCGACCGCAACATGGCGGGCGTCGGGCGCATCGTCGCCGGCATCGAGAAGCTGTCGTCACTGCCGCGCGGCACCGAGGCTCTGGGCTTCTACAAGACCGAGCGCGAGCGGCTGCCGATCACCGGCGCCCGCATGGCGAGCGACCTGCCCGCCGGCGCACAGCCGCGGATCGAGGTCATGCTGACGACGTCACCGAGCTTTGCCGATTACATGAAGGCGCGCGCCAACCGGTCGGATGCGTTCTTCATGCGGCCGGCGGGGGCGGTGGATGCGTGCAATGTCCGGGTTCCGGTACGGGCCGGGAAGTAGAGCCTCCGGCGGGCAGGACCTCAGGCCCTGCACCCAATTGTTCGGCGCTCTTCAAATGGGTGCAGGGCCTGAGGCCCTGCCCGCCGGAGGCTCTTAGACCCCTCTACGCCGGGCGCTAGATTTCGACCTGCGAACCCAGTTCGACAACGCGGTTGGTCGGCAGCTTGAAGAACTCCATCGCGCTTTCGGAGTTTGCCAGCATCCACGAGAACAGCTTCTCGCGCCAGATCGGCATGCCCGGGCGGTCCGACGCCAGCAGTGTCTGGCGCGCCAGGAAGAAGCTGGTGTCCATCATCTTGATCTTCGGCCCGCAATTTTCGACGAGCTTGAGCACGCCGGGAATGTCGAGCTCCTGCATGAAGCCGTAGCGGACGACCATGCGGTAGAAGTTGGCGCCGAGGTCACGCACTTCGACACGATCCTCGCCGTCGACATACGGCACTTCGTCGATCACCACGGTCAGGATCAGGATGCGTTCGTGGAGCACCTTGTTGTGCTTTAGGTTGTGCAGCAGCGCATGCGGCACGCCTTCGGGCGACGAGCTCATGAACACCGCGGTGCCGGGCACGCGGATGGCGGCGGTGGCGGCGGACTTGATGAACACCTCAATCGGCATGGCGCTTTCGCGCAACCGTTCCATCATCAGCCGGCGGCCCTTCGCCCAGGTCGTCAGGAAGGTGAAGGTGATGGCGCCGACGAGCAGCGGGAACCAGCCACCGTCGGGCACCTTGGTCAGGTTCGAAGCGAAATAGGCCGTATCGACGATGAAGAACACCGCGAGCATCGGAATCGCCCACAGCTTGTTCCATTTCCAGATGGTCAGGATCAGCACCGAGACGAGGATGGTGTCGATGAACATCGTGCCGGTGACCGCGATACCGTAAGCGGCCGCAAGGTTGGTCGACGACTTGAAGCCGAGCACCAGCAGCACCACGAGGAACAGCAGCGCCCAGTTGATCACCGGAATGTAGATCTGTCCGGCGGCGCGCGCGCTGGTGTGGGTGATCTTCAGGCGCGGCAGGAAGCCGAGCTGGACCGCCTGTTGCGCCACCGAGAAGGCGCCGGAAATCACCGCCTGGCTGGCGATGACGGTGGCAGCGGTGGCGAGGATGACCAGCGGCAGCCGGAGCGATTCGGGTGCCATCAGGAAGAACGGATTGACGACATGCGCCGGCGTGGCGAGCAGCAGCGCGCCCTGGCCGAGATAGTTGAGCGTCAGCGCCGGCAGCACGATCCACAGCCAGCTGATGCGAATCGGCCCGCGTCCGAAATGCCCCATGTCGGCATAGAGTGCCTCGGCACCGGTGACGGCGAGGACGACCGAGCCGAGCGCCAGGAAGCCGCGTAGCGGGTCATCGAGGAAGAACTGCACCGCCCAATAGGGGTTGAGCGCGCCAAGAATTTCGGGGTTGCGCACGGCATTGACGACGCCGAGCACCGCCAGCGTGCTGAAGTAAAAGATCATGATCGGGCCGAACAGCGCACCGACCTTGGCGGTGCCGCGTGACTGGATGACGAACAGCCCGATGAGGATGGTGATGGCGATCGGCAAGACCACCGGCTCGAGCTTGGCCTCAACAACGATCAACCCCTCGACCGCCGACAGCACCGACATGGCGGGCGTGATGATCGCGTCACCAAAGAACAGCGCGGTCGCCATGACGCCGAGCAGCACCAGCCAGCGCGCGCGCCCTGCGCCCGGCGACAGCCGCGAAATCAGCGCCAGCAGGGTCAGCGAGCCACCTTCGCCGCGGTTGTCGGCGCGCATGATGACGCTGACGTACTTGACCGTGACGATCAGCATCATCGACCAGAAGATCAACGAGACGACGCCGAAAATGTGCAGCTGGTCGACCGCCAGCGGGTGATGGCCGATGAAGGTTTCCTTGAACGCGTAGAGCGGGCTGGTACCGATATCGCCGAACACGACGCCGATGGCGCCGACGGCGAGCTTTACCGCACCATCAGGATGATGGTGGCCGGCGCCCGGTTTGGCTTCTGCGGCTTGTGCTGTCATCAGTCCTGACCATGGACCTTGGTGCACGCGAGGCTGCACCGGTTTGAAACGCGGACGATCACGATAGTGTTGCCCCTTGCCGACCTTGCGGTTCCAAAGCCCCAGTCGAGGCGCGGGCGTTAGCACAGTGCCCCATGCCCCGCAACTGTCGCATCCAGGCGTCGCACATTCAGGCGACAAGGCTATTGCCACACGTTATGAATAGCGCGGATTTGTCAGGGAGTGATGACCATGCATGTCGGTGTGCCCAAGGAAATCAAGGTTCACGAATATCGCGTCGGACTGACCCCGCCTTCGGTCGCCGAGCTGACCGCGGCCGGCCACACGGTCACCGTAGAAACCGGCGCCGGCGGCGGCATCGATTTCACCGACCGCGACTATGTCGCCGCCGGTGCGACGATTGTGCCGACCGCCGCCGCGGTGTTTGCCGCCGCCGATATGATCGTCAAGGTCAAGGAACCGCAGTTGCATGAATGCGCGATGCTGCGGCCCGGACAGGTGCTGTTCACCTATCTCCACCTCGCCGCCGACAAGCCGCAGGCCGAGGCGCTGATGAAATCGGGCGCGATCTGCATCGCCTATGAAACCGTCACCGAGCGCGCCGGCGGGCTGCCATTGCTGCGGCCGATGTCCGAAATCGCCGGCCGCATGTCGGTGCAGGTCGGCGCGCATTATCTTGAAAAGGCGCAAGGCGGCCGTGGCATCCTGCTCGGTGGCGTTCCCGGCGTGGCACCGGGGCGCGTGGCGATTCTGGGCGGCGGCGTTTCGGGGGTCAACGCGGCGCAGATGGCGGTCGGCATGCGCGCCGATGTCACCATCTATGACATCTCGACGCTGCGACTCGCCGAAATCGACGACATGTTCGAAGGCCGCGTCAAAACCCAGTTCAGTTCCAAGGCCGCCATCGCGGCGGCGATTGCGCGGGCGCACGTCGTCATCGGCGCGGTGCTGATTCCGGGTGCGGCAGCCCCCAAGCTGGTGACGCGCGACATGCTCAAGCTGATGAAGCGCGGCTCGGTACTGGTCGATATTGCCATCGACCAGGGCGGCTGTTTCGAGACCAGCCGCGCCACGACGCACGAGGACCCCGTCTATGTCGTCGACGGCATTATTCATTACTGCGTCGCCAACATGCCCGGTGCAGTGGCGCGCACTTCGACGTTTGCACTCAATAACGCGACACTGCCGTTCGTGCTGCGGCTGGCCAATCTCGGTGCCGATGCGGCGCTGGCGTCCGACCCTCATCTGGCAATGGGGCTCAATGTCAGCGGCGGGCATATCCGCCACGCCGCCGTTGCCGAGGCGCTCGGCCTGCCGCACGTTGCCTGAGGGGACCGCGCATGGCTTTCCGGATCGGCTTCCTGCTCTATCCCAACCTGACGCAGCTCGACATGACCGGGCCGGCGCAGGTGCTCAGCCGCATGCCCGGCGCGACGGTCGACTTTGTCTGGAAGGACAAGTCACCGATCATGAGCGACTGTAACCTCGCGCTGATGCCGACGCTGACGCTGGCCGACAGCGGCCAGTTCGACATGGTCTGCGTGCCCGGTGGCTATGGCTGCACGGCGTTGATGACTGATGGTGAAATCCTCGACTGGCTGCGCGCGCAGGCGCCGGGCGCCAAGCTGATGACCAGCGTCTGCACCGGCTCGCTGATTCTAGCGGCGGCAGGGCTGCTCGACGGCTACCGCGCCGGTTGCCACTGGGCCTGGGGCGACAGCCTGGCGCTGTTCGGGGCGACCTTTGTGCAAGAGCGCGTGGTGTTCGACCGCGACCGCATCACCGCAGGCGGCGTCACCTCGGGGATCGATTTTGCGTTCAAGGTCATCGAATCGATGCACGGCCGTGACGTGGCCGAAAGCATCCAGCTGACACTGGAATATGACCCGGCGCCGCTTGGTGGCGGCACGCCAGCGACGGCACGGCCCGAAATCCTCAAGATGGTCAAGGCGCTGCTCGACAAGCGGATGGGCGACCGCGTTGGCGAAATCGAAGCCGCCAGCAAGGCGCGGCACTGACGGCAGCTGGAAGGGCCGCGCGGTGAACGGCGGGTTGGGGGCAAGGTGACAGGCAGAACAGAATCCCGCGGCGCATTGCTGCCGTTCATCGCCGCGCTGTTGGCGGTGGCGATCGCCTGCCGCCGGACGATCTTCGGCATGCTGCGCTACGCCGACTACAAGTTCACCGACATTTCGCCGTACAATATCGCCGTCCTGACCCCGAACTATTTCGACAATGGCTTCATCCGGCGCGGGCTGGGCGGCAGCATCGTCTATCTGATCGACGGTGGCACGGCGGCGCATGGCGGGTCGGCCGCCGCCATCTACCAATTCTTCGGTGCGGTCATGCTGGCGCTGCCGATGGCGCTGCTGCTGCGGCGGCTGATCGCGCGCGATGACCGGCTGTGGCGCTGGTTTGCCGTGTTCATGCTGGTGTCGCCGCAGCTGTTCTGGGGCTGGAGCCGTGATCCCGGTCGTAGCGACATGCTGATCTGCGGCATCATCGCGTGGAGCCTGATCGCCGCGCTTGGCGGACGCTTCTTCATTCCGGTGCTGCTGTTGTTCATCGGCTCGCTGATCCACGAGACTGCGATCATCTACGGTGGTCCGATGCTGGTGGCGATGTGGTTTCTGACGCACCGGCAAGGCAAGGTCGATTTGGCGCACGGTATCAGCGCATATGCGCTGCTGATGGTCCTGCTGGCGCTGGCGGCACTGGCGCGCCAGCACTTTGGCGATGATGTCACCGGCATCGCTGCGACGGTGCGGGGTGCACGACTGGTCGCCGACAATGGCCGGATTTTCGACATCGCAACCTATCTTACGTGGAGCGGCTTCCGCTCGATCGGGACCAGCCTGTGCATGGCGTTCAGCGACCGCGCGGTGCCATGGGTGATTGCGGCGTGCTTTGTCGTGCTGCTGGTCAACTGCCGCGTGCTGTTCGACCGCTCGCTGCTGGTCAAATGCCTGCTCGGCTTTGTCGCGCTGGTGCCGATGATCTTCATGTCGGCGATTGCCATCGATCACGGCCGCTGGCTAATGTTTGCGGTCAGCAACGCGTGGCTGGCTGTGGTGGCGGTGCGTGTCATGGGTATCGAGACCGCCCAGCCGACAGTGCGCGACCGCCGCATTTCGGGCGCGCTGCTCGCCGCACTGGTTCTGATGGGCCCGACATCGGCGCATTTCCCGAGCTATCTCGCCGAAAAGCTGATGCCGCGTCTGTTCACCAACAACCACCCGAAGTGGCTACAGGATTGCACTCCCGACTGGCAGGCGACGCTTGGCCCGCCCGAAGCCGTACCGCAGCACTGATCCGCCGCAACAATCAATGCTTGTTGGCGGCGATATAATGTTGCGATATGGCCGCGTCGGACGCGTAAAGGCGCATTTCGGGGGCTAGGGTTTTGAGATGACACGGCTGGTCGTCATCGGATCGGGCGCGATGGGGCTTGCCGCCGCATGGGAAGCGGCGCGCGCCGGCCATGACGTGACCCTGCTCGAAGCCGGTGATGTGCCGGGCGGCATGGCCGCGCATTTCGATTTCGACGGGCTGTCGATCGAACGCTTCTACCACTTCATCTGCACCACTGATTTCGCCACCTTCAAGTTGCTCGAAGAACTCGGCATCGCCGACCGGCTGCGCTGGCGCGCCACCACCATGGGGCATTTTTCGGGCGGAAGGCTGCACGAATGGGGCAATCCGGTCGCCCTGCTGCGCTATCCGGGGCTGAGCCTGTGGGCACGGCTGCGCTACGGCGTGCTGGCGTTCGTATCGACGCGCCGCGACCGCTGGGACGCGCTCGAAACGCAATCGGCGCGCGAGTGGATCACGCGCTGGGGCGGTGCCGAAGTCTATGACAAGATGTGGAAGCCGCTGTTTGACCTGAAGTTTTACGACTATGCCGACCCGATTTCGGCGGCGTGGATCTGGACGCGCGTCAAGCGCATCGGCCGGTCGCGCAAGTCGCTGTTCGAGGAAAAGCTCGGTTATCTCGAAGGCGGCAGCGAAACGCTGGTCACTGCGCTGGCCAATGGTTTCGCCAAGGCCGGCGGCAAATTGCGGCTATCGACCCCGGCGCTGCGCGTCGAAACCACCGATGGCCACGTTACCGGTGTCGTGACGCCCGAAAGCACCATCGCCGCCGATGCAGTCATTTCGACGATGCCGACGCCATTGGTGTCAAAGCTGGTGCCCGACCTGCCCGCGGACTGGAAGGCGCGCTATGATGCCATCGCCAATATCGGCGTGTGTTGCCTGATCTTCAAACTCAGCCGCTCGGTGACGCCGCACTTCTGGGTCAACATAACCGAACCCGGCGTGCCGGTTCCGGGCATCATTGAATTCTCGAACCTGCGCCCCCTCGGCGGCGATACGCCCGGCGGCGACACCATCGTCTATGTCCCCTACTACATGCCGGTCACCCACGAAAAGTTCGGCTGGAGCGACGACGCGCTGCTCGACGAGGCGTTCGCCGCGATCCGCCGCGTCAATCCGGCGGTGACGCAAGCCGATGTGCTCGGCCGCCGCGTCGCACGGTTGCGCCATGCCCAGCCGATCTGCGAGCCGGGGTTTGCCGCGAAGATCCCGCCGGTCGAAACGCCGATTGCCGGGCTGCAAATCGCCGACACCTGTTTTTATTACCCCGAAGATCGCGGCATTTCGGAAAGCGTCCGGCTGGGGCGCGAAATGGCGGCAAGGCTGGGCCAGGCATGAACGCCCCCGTTCCACTCGCTGTCGATGTCGATGGCACGCTGCTGATGACCGACCTGCTTCACGAAAGCGCGCTGCAGTTCGTTGCGCGGCATCCGTTCCAGACGCCGCGGCTGTTCGGCTGGCTGACGCAAGGGAAGGCCGCGCTCAAGGCACAGCTCGCCGACCGTGTCGACCCCGGTGTCGCCGCCTTGCCATTGCGCCCTGAAGTCGTCGCGCTGATCCGCACCGCACAGGCCGAAGGCCGGCCGGTCTATCTCGCCTCGGCGTCAGACTCGCGACTGGTCGAGGCGTTGGCCGACCATATCGGCGGCATTGCCGGCGTCATCGGCAGCGACGGCACAACAAATATGGCTGGCGAAGCCAAGGCGGCGCAACTGGTGGCGCGCTTCGGGCGCGGCGGCTTCGACTATGTCGGTGACACCGCCGTCGATCTGCCGGTTTGGGCGGCGGCGCGCCAGGCGCTGGTGGTGGCGCGCAGCCCGCGGCTGGCGGCGCTTGCGGCGCAGGTCGCGGCCGATACACAGGTGGTGGCGACGCCGCACCGCCGGCTTAAGGACTATGTGCGCGCCATCCGCCCGCACCAATGGGCGAAGAACAGCCTGGTGTTCCTGGCGATGTTCGCCGGCCACAAGCTCAGCATCGAAAACCTCATTCTGTCGACGCTGGCGTTCGTCTGCTTCTGCACCGCGGCATCGAGCGCCTATGTCGTCAACGACCTGCTCGACCTGCCCGGTGACCGCGCACACCCGCGCAAGGCCAGGCGGCCGTTCGCATCAGGGGCGCTGCCGGTGCTGGACGGGGTGGTGCTGGCAGCGGCGATGATGGCGCTGACAATCGGGGTCGTGTCATTCCTGCCACCGCCGTTCATGCTGGTACTGGCCGTCTATGTCGCGACGACGCTGGGCTATTCGATGGTGTTCAAGCGCTATGCCGTCATCGACGTCATCGTGCTCGGCGGGCTCTACACGATCCGCGTCGTCGGCGGCGTCGTGGTGATCCGCAGCAGCGACGCGCAATGGCTGTTGATGTTCAGCCTGTTCCTGTTCCTCAGCCTGGCGATCATCAAGCGCTGTTCGGAACTGGTGCAGCTGCGCGAACGCGGCATCGCCGACACGCCGGGGCGCGGCTACCGCGTCAGCGACCTGGCGGTGCTGCAGCCGATGGCGGCGGCAGCCGGGTATGGCGCCGTGCTGCTGTCGGCGCTTTATGTGTCGAGCTCCAAGGTGGCGCGGCTGTACGAACATCCCAAGTGGCTTTGGCTGATCTGCCCGTTCATCCTCTACTGGATCAGCCGGGTTATGGTGCTGTCGGGGCGCGGCGAGTTGCACGATGACCCGGTCCTCTTCGCGATCACCGACCGGCTGAGCTGGCTGACTGCGGCGGCGGTTGTCGCGGTCGTGCTGGTGTCGGCTTGAACATCCAGCTCGGCGGCTGGGGGCGCTATCCGCGCGCCAGCTGCGCGGTCACCACCCCCGACACCCCCGATGCGGTGTCGGCAACGCTGGCGGCGCTGCCCGACAGCATCGCGCGCGGCAACGGTCGCGCTTACGGCGATTCCGCGCTCAACCCCGATGGCGTTATTTCATCGGCGCGGCTGTCGCACCTGCTGTCCTTTGACGACGCCACCGGCACGCTGACCTGCGAGGCCGGGGTGCTGCTTGGCGACATTACCGATGCGCTGCTACCGCGCGGCTGGTTCGCGCCGGTCACGCCGGGCACGCGGTTCGTGACGGTCGGTGGCATGGTGGCATCGGACGTTCACGGCAAGAACCATCACGGCGCCGGGTCATTCGGCGACCATCTCGACTGGGTCGACCTGGTGCTGCCCGACGGGCGCACGTTGCGCGCCTCACGCGACAGCGAGCCCGAGTTGTTCGCCGCGACCTGCGGCGGCATGGGGCTGACCGGCGTCATCGTCCGCGCCGCATTCCGGCTGCAGCGCGTCGAAACCTCGCGCATCCGCCAGCGGACATTGCGCGCACCCGATCTGGCGGCGGCGCTCGAGATTTTCGAGGCGTCGGCGGCGTCGACATACTCCGTCGCTTGGATCGACGGGCTGGCTGGCGGCGCGCGGCTCGGGCGGTCGGTGGTGCATCTGGGCGAGCATGCGCGATTGGATGAACTCCCGGCGGCCGACCGTGCGACGCCGTTCGCCCGCGCCGCGCGGCGACCGCTGACGGTGCCGATCGACTTCCCGGGGTTCGCGCTGTCATGGCCCACGGTCAAGGCGTTCAACGAATTGGCCTATCACCTGCCCGCGACCGGCGATCGGATGGTCGACCTTGACCCCTATTTCTACCCGCTCGATGCCGTGTTCGGCTGGAACCGCATCTATGGCGCGCGCGGCTTCGTGCAGTACCAGTGCGTGCTGCCGGTAGCCGAAAGTCCGTTGGGGCTGCGGCGGCTGCTTGAAGCGATTGCCGCGGGCGGCGGTGCGTCGTTCCTCGCGGTACTCAAGCGCATGGGGCCGGCGTCGTTCGGGATGCTGAGCTTCCCGATGGAGGGCTATACGCTGGCGATGGACTTCCCCGCGACACCCGCCAATCTGGCACTGCTGGCGCGGCTCGACGCGATTACCGCTGAGCATGGCGGGCGCATCTATTTGACCAAAGATGCCTGCACGACGCCGGCGGCGGTGGCGCGCGGCTATCCCAGGCTCGAAGCGTTTCGCGAGGTGCGGCGGCGCTACGGACTTGCCGGACGCATCGAATCGCTGCAATCGCGCCGTTTGGAGCTGTGATGAACGAAATCAAACACCCCGTGCTGATCATCGCCGCCGGCTCGGATATCGGTGCGGCGCTGGCGCAAGGCTATGCTTCGCGTGGCTGCGAGCTGATTCTGACGGCGCGCGATCCGGCGACCTTGGCGACGTTGAGCAGCGACCTCGAACTGCGCCACCGCGTCGGGGTGAAGCTGGTGGCATGCGATGTCGTTACCACCGACCCCGACGCATTCTTCGACAGCCTCGGCGTCGTGCCCGGCACGGTGGTGATGGTCGCCGGACTGCTGGGTGACCAGGCGCAGGCCGCCGTCGACACCGCGCAGGCCAATGCGATCATGGCGACCAACTATAACGGTCCGGCGCGGTTGCTGCTGGCGGCAGCGCGGCGGATGACGAGCGGCACGATCATCGGCATCAGCTCGGTGGCGGGCGACCGCGGGCGCGCGTCGAACTTCGTCTATGGCTCGGCGAAGGCCGGGTTCAGTGCCTTCCTATCGGGGTTGCGCAACGCGCACTTCAAGGCCGGGCTGCACGTGCTGACCGTCAAGCCGGGGTTCGTCGCGACCAAGATGACCGCCGGCATGGACCTGCCGCCGCTGCTGACCGCGCAGCCGCGCGATGTCGCCGAGGCCATCATCAAGGCGCAACTGGGCGGCCGCAATGTCATCTACACCAAGTCGCTGTGGTGGCTGATCATGACGATTATCCGCCACATTCCCGAAGCCATTTTCAAGCGGCTGTCACTGTGAGCAAATCCGACAAAATCGTCATCACCGGCGGCGCTGGGCTGGTCGGGCAGAATCTTGTCGCGCGGCTGAAGGACCGTGGCTTCAGACGGATCACAGTCATTGACAAGGCAGCGACCAACGCCGGCATCCTGCGCGAGCACCACCCTGATATCGAAGTCATCGCCGCCGACCTCGCCACCGACAACGGCTGGCAGGGCGCGCTGGCCGGCGCCGCCGCGCTGGTCCATGCGCATGCCCAGATCGGCGGGCTCGACCCGGCCGAATTCGTCCGCAACAACCAGACCGCGAGCGAGCGCGTCATGGCGGCGGCGGTGGCAAACGCGGTGCCTTATGTCGTCAACATATCGTCGTCGGTGGTCAATTCGGCGGCGCGCGACGACTACACCGAAACCAAGAAAGTGCAGGAGGCCATCGTCGCCGCGACTGGCATCCCGCAGGTCATCCTGCGACCGACGCTGATGTTCGGCTGGTTCGACCGCAAGCATGTCGGCTGGCTGGCGCGCTTCATGGAGCGCGTGCCGGTGTTCCCGGTGCCTGGCACGGGGCGGTTCCTGCGCCAGCCGCTGTATGCCGCCGACTTCTGCAACGTCATCGTCGCCGCCATCGAACAGCGCATTACCGGCGCCTACAACATTACCGGCCAGGAACGCATCGACTATATCGATCTGGTGCGCGCGATGAAGCGCGCCACCGGCGCCAAGGCGGTCATCGTCCGCATCCCCTACGGCCTGTTCGCGCTGTTGCTGCGGACCTATGCGCTGGTCGATAGCAACCCGCCGTTCACCGAAAAGCAGCTCGCGGCGCTGGTGACGCCCGACGTGTTCGAGGTCATCGACTGGCCGGGCATCTTCGGCGTCAAGGCGACGCCGCTGCAGACCGCACTCGACGAGACCTTCCGCCACCCGGTCTATTCGAAAATCGCGCTGCAGTTCTGACCGTGTCGAAGCAGTTCGCCAGCTTCATCGTGACCGGCGGGATTGCCGCCGGGGTCAACCTCGCGTCACGCTGGGGGCTCAACTGGTTCATGCGCTTCGAGTTCGCGGTTGCGCTCGGCTATCTGGCGGGGATGACGACGGCGTTCGTGCTGGCGCGGCGTTTCGTGTTCGACGGCAGCGGCGGCAGCTGGATCGGCGAGTACGGCCGCTTTGCCATGGTCAATGTGATGAGCTTTCTGGTCGTGCTCGGCGTGTCGGTCGGGCTGGCGGACTACGCATTTCCGGCGATGAACATGACCTGGCACCCACATGACGTGGCGCACCTGAGCGGCGTGCTTTCGCCGATTGTGCTGAGCTTTTACGCGCACAAACACTTCTCTTTTGCCCGGCGAAACTGACCGGTTGCCGAGGGCAATCTGGTCAGTCTTTACGGGTGCAGGGACTTTTGTGGCCCATTCGCAATGCGGCTGGATTTACGCGGCTGGCGCGACGTGCAATCTTCGCCGCACCAGTGCCAGATACAACCGGCAATGCTGGAAATGCGCTGGTCGTGCAAGGCGTACACATTTAACGCTATTGGTGTAGTACGTTCACATCAGGGGGGCCTATGATCCGAACACTTGCCGGCGGCATGCTTATCGCACTGCTGCTCGCGGGCGGCGCCCACGCCACACCGGCCGAGGAGGCCGCCAAGGCCGCCGCCATCGGGCTTGCCGGAAGCTGGCAGTTGGTGCGGTTCGAAAATACCGATGCGAAGGGTAAGGTCGAGAAGCCGTTCGGCGAGCATCCGCGCGGGCTGTTCGTCTATGACAACACCGGCCATCTGAGCATCAACATCACGCGCAACCCGGCAACGCCGCCGTTCGCCAAGGGCGACGACGCCGGCACCGACGCCGAGGTGCGCGCTGCTTACGATGGCTATGTCGCCTATTTCGGCACCTATCGCGTGGACACCGCGAACAATGCGGTGATTCACGTCGTCGAAGGCAGCCTGAAGCCGAGCTACACCGGCACCGACCAGCCGCGGCCGTTCAAACTGACCGGCGACGTCCTGATCATCGGCAAGACCAATACCGACGGTTCGAAAACCTACCGCGAGTTGCACCGGCTGCGTTGAAGTCCGCCGCCGCTCCGGCTGATGAGGGAGCGGCGGCAAAGCCTCATTTCAGGTCGAAGCGGTCGAGGTTCATGAGCTTGGTCCACGCCGCGACAAAGGCGCTGACGAACGCCTTTTCGCCGTCGGCGCTGGCATAGACTTCGGCGAGCGCGCGCAGCACCGAGTTCGAGCCGAATATCAGATCGGCGCGCGTGCCGGTCCATTTGAGCGCCCCGGTCGCACGGTCGCGGCCCTCGTAGATGCCTGCTTCACCGGCGCTCCACACCGTGCGCATGTCGAGCAGGTTGACGAAGAAGTCGTTGCTCAATGTGCCGGCGCGCTGGGTCAGCACGCCGTGGCTGCTGCCGCCGCTGTTGGCGCCGAGTGCGCGCAAGCCGCCGACCAGCACCGTCATTTCGGGTGCGGACAACGTCAGCAACTGCGCGCGGTCGACGAGCAATGCCTCCGCCGACTGGCCGTGACCGGCCGCGAAATAGTTGCGGAAGCCATCGGCGGCAGGCTCAAGCGGCGCGAACGAATGGGCGTCGGTCTGGGCCTGGCTGGCATCGGTGCGGCCCGGCGTGAACGGCACACTGACCGCATGACCCGCCTTGCCCGCGGCGTCCTCGACCGCGGCACAACCACCTAGCACGATCAGGTCGGCGAGGCTGACCTTCTTGCCGCCCGTTGCACCCGCATTGAACGCAGCCTGCACCGCTTCGAGCTTGGCGAGCACTTGCGCCAGTTCGGCGGGGTCGTTGACCCCCCAGTCCTTCTGTGGCGCCAGTCGCAACCGCGCACCATTGGCGCCGCCGCGCTTGTCGCTACCGCGGAACGTCGAGGCCGACGCCCAGGCGGTGCGCACCAGCTGTGCCGTCGACAGTCCCGACGCCAGCAGCTTTTGCTTGAGCGCGGCAATGTCGGCGGCGTCGACCAGCGCATGATCGACCTTGGGCACCGGGTCCTGCCAGATCAGTTCTTCGGCGGGCACCAGCGGCCCGAGGTAGCGGGCGATCGGCCCCATGTCGCGGTGTGTCAGCTTGTACCACGCCCGCGAGAACGCGTCCGCCAGCTGGTCGGGATTCTCGCGGAAACGCTTGGCGATGACCGCGTAGTTGGGGTCCATCTTCATCGCCATATCGGCCGTCGTCATCATCGGCGCGTGACGCTTCGTTGGGTCATGCGCGTCGGGCACCGTGGTGGCGGCAGCCGGATCGGTTGGGCGCCACTGCTGCGCGCCGCCAGGTCCGTGCGTCAGCTCCCAGTCATAGCCGAGCAGCGTGTCGAGATAGCTGTTGTCCCACCGGATCGGCGTCGGCGTCCACGCGCCCTCAATGCCGCTCGAAATGGTGGCATCGCCGTTGCCGCTGCCGAAGCTGTTCTTCCAGCCCAGCCCCTGCTGCTCGATCGGTGCGCCTTCGGGCTCGGGGCCGACATATTTGCCCGGGTCGGCAGCGCCGTGCGCCTTGCCGAAGGTGTGGCCGCCGACGGTCAGCGCGACGGTCTCCTCATCGTTCATCGCCATGCGCGCGAAGGTTTCGCGGATGTCGCGCGCCGACGCCAGCGGATCGGGGTTGCCGTTGGGGCCTTCGGGATTGACGTAGATCAGCCCCATCTGCACCGCGCCGAGCGGGCCCTGCAGTTCGCGCTCGCCGCTGTAGCGCTCGTCATCGAGCCACTTGCCTTCGGGGCCCCAGTTGATGTCCTCGGGCTCCCAGACATCGACGCGGCCGCCGCCGAAGCCGAAGGTCTTGAGCCCCATCGAATCGAGCGCGACGGTGCCCGCGAGCACCATTAAATCGGCCCATGAAATGGCGCGGCCGTACTTCGCCTTGACCGGCCAAAGCAAGCGGCGCGCCTTGTCGAGGCTGACGTTGTCGGGCCAACTGTTGAGCGGTGCAAAGCGCTGCGTGCCGTTGCCGGCGCCACCGCGGCCATCGGCGATGCGGTAGGTGCCGGCGCTGTGCCACGCCATGCGGATGAAGAACGGGCCATAGTGACCATAGTCGGCGGGCCACCAGTCCTGCGAGTCGGTCATCAGGGCGTGCAGGTCGGCCACTACGGCGTGCAGGTCGAGCGCCTTGAACGCCGCTGCGTAATCGAAATCGGCGCCGTACGGGTCGGCGGCGGGTGGGTTGGCGTGCAGCCCGCCGAGGTCGAGCTGCCCCGGCCACCAGTCACGGTTGGACATCACCCGGCTGGCGCCGTGCATCACCGGGCATTTGGCTTCGTCGGTCATCGCGAGTCTCCTGCTGGAAATTGATTATGCCACAGGATGCAGGGTTATCACTCATCAATCCAATCGATTTTATTGGCCTCACTGATTGATTTTGTCGCACACAGTAGAAGAGTCTCCGGCGGGCAGGCCTGAGGCCTGCACCCATTTGTTTGGCGCTCTTCAACCGGGTGCAGGGGTCACCCCTGCCCGCCGGAGTCTCTAAAGCTCTAACCGAACAGCCACTGCCCGAGCAGGCGGTTGAACGGGAAGGTGAAAAATCCGGCAATCAGCAGCGCGCCGATGACCAGCCCGCGCACAGTCGCACGGTGGCCAACGACATTGTGCGCGCGGGCCTGCAGGATCAGCCGCGGCACCATGACCAGCACGAACACCGACAGCAGCGCGATCGGGCTGACCAGCCGGCCGCCGGCGGGTGGGATGGTCAGGCTGAACAGCGCCGTTGCCCACATCGCACCCGCCCAAATCCAGCCGAGCTGGCGGTGGCGCCGGTCACCCTTGCGCCGCGTCAGCATCACCGGCGTCAGCACCAGCACGACGGCGGTGGTGGCGAGGTGGAACCAGATGGTGCGCGGCACCTTGGCCCAGTCGGCATGACCGCGCGCCACGGCGACAATCACGACGGCGAGCAGCGCCCATGCCAAGGCGCCAAGCAGCCGGTCGGGGAGAAGGCGGTCAAGCAGCGACGGACGCACCGGAGGTGCTACACTGGCCATTGGCATTCTCCGCGCGCGCGTTGATAGTGGGACATTAGCTGCCACGGCGCGCATGCTCGCGGCAAGACCATTGATGACAGGGGATTGGCCAATGCGTAATTTGATTTTGGCGGCGTTGCTGGCGAGTGCGGCGACCTGCGCGGCACCGGTGGCGGCTCAAACGACGGCAGCAGCCGTGACACCGGCAACGGCGCAACTGGCGGCGCTGATCAAAGAACATTGGGCCTGGTATCTGGCGAACAACCCGGTGCAGGCGAGCATTCTCGGCGTGCGGTCCGGCGACGGCAAGCTCGGCGATCCGTCGCTCGCCGCCGCCGACCGCCAGGCTGCCGAGGCCGAGGTGTTCATCAAGCGCCTCGACGCCATCGATCCGGCGGGCCTGAGCGAAGCCGACCGACTCAACCGGCTGGTGCTGCGGCGGTCACTGGCCGATCAGGTCGAGGGCAACAAATTCCCGCAGCGGGCGATATTGTTCTCGAACCGCGACGGCTGGCACACCTTCTTCGCAGTGCTGCCCGACCTGACGCCGTTTTTCACAAAGGCCGATTACCTGAGCTATATCGAACGGCTCGAGGTCTATCCGGCGTACAACGCCGCGTCGATCGCGGTGACGCGCACGGCATTGAAGGGCGGCCAGGTGCAGCCGTGCGAGTCGATGATCGGCTTCGAGAAATCGATTTCGGGGACGATTACCGACACCCCCGAAAAATCGGTGTTCTGGGCGCCGTTCGGCAAGCAGCCGACGACGATCAGCGACGCCGACTGGGCGGCATTGAAGGCGCGTGCGGCGAAGGCGATTTCGGGCGGGGTGATGCCGGCGTATCGCGAACTGCTCGACTTCTATGTCAAGGATTACGCCCCCAACTGCCGCAGGACCGTCGGCACCTCCGCGTTGCCGCAGGGCGGCGAATATTATGACTTCCTCGTCCGCAGCTTCACCACTACCAACATGACTGCCGAGCAGGTGCATGCGCTGGGGCTCAAGGAAGTCGCGCGCATCACCGCCGAAATGGACGCGGTGGTCAAGCAGAGCGGCTTCAACGGCGACCGTGCGGCCTATGTGCAGATGCTGCGCACCAACCCCAAATATTATGCCAAGACGCCGCAGGAGCTGATGGAAAAGACCGCGCTGGTCAACAAGACCGTCGACGGCTGGATGCCCAAGCTGTTCGGCACGCTGCCGCGGCTGCCCTACACGATCCGCGAGATCCCCGCCGCGACCGCCGACGGCAACACCACCGCCTATTACAATGAAGGTTCCTATCTGACCGGCACGCCCGGCGTCTATTTCGTCAACACCACGCACCTCGACCAGCGGCCGCTGTACGAAATTCCGGTGCTGTCGGTGCATGAGGCGGTGCCGGGCCACCACCAGCAGATTTCGATCGCGCAGGAAGCGCCGCTGCCCGATTTCCGGCGCTACGCGACATTCTTCACCGCGTTCGTCGAAGGCTGGGGACTGTATTCTGAGCGGCTCGGCATCGAGATGGGGCTGTACGACACGCCCGAAAAGAATATGGGGCGGCTGAGCTACGAGGCCTGGCGCGCCAATCGCCTGGTGGTCGATACCGGCATCCACGCCAAGGGTTGGACGCGCCAGCAGGCCGTCGATTACATGCTGGCGAACACCGCCTTGTCGAAGACCAACATCGACGCCGAGGTCAACCGCTACATCACCGGGCCGGGCCAGGCGCTCGCCTACAAGATCGGCGAGTTGACGATCCGCCGGCTGCGCACCAAGGCCGAAACCGAGCTCGGCACGCGCTTCGACTTGCGCAAGTTCCACGACGCGGTGCTCGAAAACGGCGCGCTGCCGATGGATTTGCTCGAGGCCCACATCGACAGTTGGATCGCCGCGCAAAAGGCGTTGCCGGCGGCAGGTTGACCTGCTGCGACAGCGGCTTCAGTTGACATTCAGCCGCGCGGTGCAAACATGCGTTAACAAGGAGTAACATCATGTTGGGACGCATCATTACCGCCGCCGCCGGCGGCGCCATCGCCAAGCAGGTCGGCGGCGTCGCGGCCGGACCCGTCGGCATGGTCGCGGGCGCGGTCTTGCCGGGGGTGCTGCGCCGGCTCGGGCCGGTCGGCATGATCGCCGCGGCCATCGGCGGCTATGCACTGACCAAGGTCATCGAGAAGCGCCGCGCGGCGGGGCCGACGGTTTAAGGGCCTCCGGCGGGCAGGGGCTAGCCCCTGCACCCGATTGAAGCGCGCCAAATTATGGGTGCAGGGGCAAGCCCCTGCCCGCCGGAGGCTCTTCGCTTGCATTGACAAGCAAAGCGCCCACCCCCAGTTGAAGCGCGCAACACCAAATTGGGGAATTCATCATGTCCGGTCCGCGCATCGCTGCCATCATCAGTCGCTTCGATTCACGCCTCGCCACGCTGCAGGGCCTGCTCGACAAGGCGCAGGCGCAATGGGCGGACGCGGGCAAGGACGCCGGCGCGCTGATCGGCTGCAAGCTGGCCGATGACATGCTGCCGCTGGCCAACCAGATCCTGTTTACCTGCCACCAGCCGAACAACTTCCTCGACTGGGCGACCGGCGTAGCGGTGCCGACCGAACTGCCGGCGACGCTCGCCGAGGGTGCGACGCTTATCGCCGCGACGCGCGCGCGGCTGGCGGCGTTCGATGGCGCCGATGCGCTGCTCGAAAGCGAGAAGGTCATCAGCCTGCCGGGCAACATGGGCATCAAGCTCGACGGCGCCGCCTATGTCGATGACTGGCTGCTGCCGAACTTCTATTTCCACCTCGTCACCGCCTACGCCATCCTGCGCCGCGAGGGGGTCAACATCGGCAAGTTCGATTACATGACGTATCTGGCGCCGCTGGTGCGACCGCTCGGCAATTGACATCGCCGCGGGCGCATGGCCTCCTGAGCCCAACAGACTTGGCTCGAGGATAACCCCATGCGCATGTTTCCGACGATTGCAGCGGCGTTGCTGATCGGCAGCGCCGCCATCACCGCCCAGGCGGCAAACTCACCCGAAAGCTGGTCGGGACTGGTCGAGGTCAACGCCCGCCAGTTCGATTCGGCGTTCCTGCTGCCCGGTGCCGATTTCCGCCCCTATACCAAGGTCATGCTCGACGAGCCGCAGGTGGCTTTCCGCGACAACTGGCTGCGCAGCGTCAACAGCGGCAGCGGGTCGCGGGCCCGCACCCGCGTCACTGAAGCCGATGCCGAGCGCATCCTCGCCACTGTGTCAACCAACACCACCGACATTTTCGCGCGCGAGTTCGAACGCGCCGGCTTCAAGGTAGTGACCGCCGCCGGCCCCGACGTGCTGCGGGTGCGCATCGGCGTGGTCAACCTGTTCGTCAACGCCCCCGACACGCTGAGCGCCGGCCGCTCGCGCAGCTTCACCACCAACGCGGGTGAAGCGACGCTGATCATGGAAGTGCGCGATTCGCAGACCAAGGCGCTGCTCGCCAGCGTCGCCGACCGGCGCCAGACACAGGGCCCGGGCGGCCAGGCGACGACTGTCTCGAACACCGCCGAGTTCAATTCACTCGCGAGCCGCTGGGCGCGGACTGCCGCCAGCGGGGTGGTGGCGCTCAAGGACGCGTCGCCGGTGCCCGAAACGCTCAAGCAAGGGCAGCGGCTTAAGTAGAGCCTCCGGCGGGCAGGCCTTGGGCCTGCACCAATAGTTCGGGTCGTTGCTATCATTTGCAGCGCGGGCTGTTGTCCGCGCCGCCAACAAATTGGTGCAGGCCCAAGGCCTGCCCGCCGGAGGCCCTTATCTACCTCAGCGCCGGCCCTGCCCGTCGTCGATCTTGATATAGGTGCCGGTCACGGCCTCCGAGGCCGGTGACAGGAAGTACAGCAAGGTGCTGTCCATCTGCGCCGGCTGGCCGATGCGCTTGCGCGGGAAATGTTCGCTGATGTCGCCGATGCGCGCCAGCATGCCGTCGAGCATTTCGGTCGAGAAGGCGCCCGGGGCGATGGCGTTGACGTTGATGTCGAAGCGCGCCCATTCGACCGCGAGCGCCTCGGTCATGCGGATGACGGCGGCCTTGGAAATCGAATAGAGCGCCGCGCCGCCGCCCGAATAATCGAACGCCGCGACCGAGGCGATGTTGATCATGCGGCCGGGCTTTTCAGCGGCGATCAGCCGCTTGGCGACTTCGCACGACAGGATGTAGGGCGCGCGGACGTTGGTATCGAGGACGCGGTCGATGAGGTCGAGCGGCATCTTGTGGGCGCGCTGGGCGTCGGGGATGCCGGCGTTATTGATCAGGATATCGATCAGCCCGAACTTGGCTTCGACCGCGGCGACGACGCCGACGAGTGCATCGGCATCGGTGACATCGAGCGCGAACGCTGCGGCAGTGCCGCCGGCGGCAGTGATTTCGGCGACAGCGGCGTCAAGCCGGTCGACACGACGGCCGGTCAGCGCGACCTTGGCACCGCAAGCAGCAAGCACATGCGCGAACCGCAGGCCAAGCCCCGACGAGGCACCGGTCACCAGCGCAACGCGGCCGGTCAGATCATTCGAAACATTGGGTAGTGGAAAGGTCATGGCTGATTCCCCGGTGGTTATGATTTGATGGCGTTGAAGCATGTCGCGACGCGCTTGTCACGCCCGCTTGACGTTTACGTCAATTGAGCAAACACTCCAGGCATCAGCCATGGGGGCCAAACCGATGAAGACGATGAAACTGGCCGGCACAGTTGCAGCGATGGCGCTGATGCTGGCCCTGAGTGCATGCAACAAGCCGGCCGAAACCAGCGCGCCTGTCGCGGCAGCAGCGACCGATACCGCAAAAGTCGATACCGCCGCCGTCGCCGAGTCGGTAAAGGCCGATGTCGCCGGGTTGGTCGCGGCATTCAACGCCCGCGATGCTGCCAAGGCCGTCAGCTATGACGCGCCCGAATATGTCAGCATGATGCACGGCGTGCCCAATGTCGTCGGCCCCGAAGCCGACCTGATCGCCACCAAGGCGCAGGTCTCCGACCCCAACGCCAAGCTGGCGGTCAGCGACGAAAGCGTCGACATCGCGGCATCAGGCGATCTGGCGGTATACCGCGCCACCTATGCCTATACCTTCACCGATGCCAAGACCAAGGCACCGACCACCGAAACCGGCAATTGGGTACTGGTGTTCAAGACACGGCCCGACGGCGCGCGCAAAATCTCGCTCGGGGTGATTTCGGACCTGCCGCCGGCAAGCTGACGCGCATTTCGCGCGACACGTGGCGCCACCGCGCTACAACGCCGGTGACGATGCAAGCTTCGAGGACGGCATGAAGGCGCGCACAGCCCGGCAGTGGCAAATGTTCCAGCCGATTCTGGCGGGCGCCAACGCGCGCGACCGCGCCATTGCCTGCCTAGGTGCGCTGATCGGCATTGCCGCGACCTCGGCGCTGTGCAGCGCGCTGCACCTGGGCGACGTGGCGCTGCCGTTGCTGATTGCACCGATGGGGGCCTCCACCGTTCTACTGTTCGCGCTGCCCGCCAGCCCGCTCGCGCAACCCTGGTCGATCATTGGCGGTCAGGTGGTGTCCGCGCTGGTCGGCATCACCGTCGCCAAGTTCCTCGCCCCGTCAGCGTTCGCCGACGGGCTGGCGGTAGCCGCCGCCATCGCCGGCATGTCGCTGCTGCGCTGTCTGCACCCGCCCGGCGGTGCCACCGCGCTGATTGCCGTCATCGGCGGCCCGGCGATCCATGCGGCCGGCTACAGCTTCGCATTGGTCCCCGTTGGGCTCAACGCCGTGGTGCTGGTGGCGACCGGCATCGCCTTCCACCGGCTGTCGCGCCGCAACTATCCGCACCGTGCGATGCCGATGCCGCCGCCGGTCGCCGGCGAACGGGTGCTGGCGCGCGCCGATATCGATGCCGCACTCGCCGACATGCACGACAGCTTCGACATCAGCCGCGACGACCTTGATGCGCTGTTGCAACTCGCCGAGCATCATGCGGCGGAACGGGTTAAAGGGCCGCCGGCGGGCAGCGGCTAGCCCCTGCCCGCCGGAGGCGCTGTTGTCCCTTACGGCGGCGTGACTTCGACGAGCAGCTTGCCGAAATTGCCGCCGCTGTAGAGGTCCTTGACGGTTTCGGCGGCGTGTTCGAGGCCCTTGCGGATGTCCTGGCGCGTCTTCAGCTTGCCGGTCATCATCCAGCCTGCCATTTCCATCGCGGCCTCGCCGAAGCGCGGCATGAAGTCGGTGACGATGAAGCCGCGCACGGTCAGGCGGCGCATCAGCATCATCGTCCAGATGCCCGGCGGCTCGGTGCCATCGATGTCGTTATATTGCGAGATCATGCCGCACAGCGGGATGCGCCCGAACAGCTTCATCCGCGCCAGCACGGTTTCCATGATCTTGCCGCCGACCTGTTCGAAATTGATGTCGACGCCTTCGGGGGCGAGGCGGTCGAGTTCCTTGCCGACGTCCTGCGACTTGTAGTCGATGCAGGCGTCGAAGCCGAGTTCGTTCACCACATAGTCGCACTTGGCCTTGCCGCCGGCGATGCCGATGACCTTGCAGCCCTTGATCTTGCCAATCTGGCCGACGACTTGCCCGACGCCGCCGGCAGCGGCCGACACGACGATGGTTTCGCCGGGCTGCGGCTTGCCGATATCGAGCAGGCCGAAATAGGCGGTCGGGCCGACAAGTCCGAGCGTGCCGAAGCTTTCAGCCAGGGTGATGCCGGGCAGTTCGGGCAGGCGCGCGAGGCCGGTGCCGTCAGTCAGGATATAGTCCGCCCATTCGCCGAGCCCGGCGTAGAGGTCGCCGACGTTGACGCCGTCCTTGTTCGACGCCGCGACGCGGCCGCAGACGCCGCCGCGCATGCCGGCGCCGATTTCGACGGGCGGCATGTATTGTTCCTGGTCGCTCATCCAGATGCGGTTGGTCGGGTCGAGCGACAGGTAGATGACGCGCAGTACGAACTGGCCGGGGCCGGGTACGGGCATGGCTTCGGTAGTGTAGACGAGGTCGCCGTCGGCGATGTCACCGACGGGGCGGCGTGCGAGTTTCCAGACGTGGCGGTCAGTCATGTTCATCTCCCCAGAAAATTTGCCGCACTTTGGCGGTGGAACGGTCAGCCTGCAAGCTCGGCCAGAAACGCGTCGATGGCCTTGGTGCTGGCGGTTTCGTCGAGCGTAGGTGCATGGCCGACGTTGGCGATCGTCGCGGTCTTAAGGCGCGGCAGCCGCGCCGCCATCGCCTTTTGCGTCGCGGCGCTAAAAATGTCCGACAGCGCGCCGCGCAGCGACAGCACCGGCATGTCGGCGAGCGCATCGAGCGCCGCCCACATGTCATGGCCGGCATCGCCGCCGGGCAAGCGCATCGGGTCGGCGATGTGCGCGTCATAATCGAGCACGATGCGGCCGCTGCTCGAGGCGCGGGCGACGCGGTGCGCGAACACCAGCCACTCCTCGAGGCCCCATTTGGGATAGATGCCGGGGTTGCGATCGGCGAGGTCGCGCGCGGCATGGACCCAGGTCGGCCACGGGCCGCCGTGGCCGACACTGGCACGGACTCGCGCCAGCCCCTTTTCTTCGATCACCGGGCCGATGTCGTTAATGACGGCGGCCGCCATGCGGCCGGGCTGCGTGCTCGGCAGCAGCATCGCCAGCAGCCCGCCGAGCGATGTGCCAATGACGACGACCTTGTCGACACCTGCCGAATCGAGCAGCTGGCCGATGTCCTGCAGGTAGGACAGCGGCACATAGGTCAGCGAATCCTTGGCATAGGCCGATTCGCCACGGCCGCGCAGGTCGGCGCAAAGTACCCGCCAGTCGGGCGCGAGTCGTTCGGCCAGCCGGTCAAAGTCGCGGGCGTTGCGCGTGAGTCCCGGCAGGCACAGGATGGCGGGCCGTTTCGAATCGCCGGCATAGTCGCGGTAGTGCAGGCGCAGGCCGTCGAGCGACCAGTACCAGCCATCGGTATAAGGAGTGTCGGCGCGCATGGTTTTGGTCCGGTTGGAGGCCGGTCAAGGCCCTGTTCAGAAACTTTTGACTATGACTCAGTTATGAGTATATGCTCCGCGATTGGGGATAGGTGAGAAGAATCATTGTGGCAACGCGTGCACTAGAGACGCCGGCCAAGCGCCGTGCAACGACCATCGTAGTCGATGCTGTAAAGGTCGACGCCGCGAAGGCGGATAGCCGCGCGCGTCGTTATGATCCGGCCGAAACGCGCCAGCGCGTGCTCGCCGCTGCCAACATGCTGTTTGCCACCAAGGGCTACGGCGCCACCGGTACCGCCGATATCGCGCGCGAGGCCGATGTTTCGGAAGGCTCGATTTTTTATCATTTCGGTTCGAAGCGCAATTTGCTCGCCGACATTGGCCGCATGTACGGCGAATCGATGATCGAGGTCATGTGGCAGGGCGACCCGCTCGAAGACCTTGAACCCGGCATCATCCTGCGCCGCGCCTTTGAATTCATGTTCCAGCACCGCGAGTGGGAAAAATACACCGACACCGGCTGCGACACTGGCGCCAAGATGGGCAAACCCGCCGGCATCCACGGCAACCCCGAAGCCGAACCCTTTTACCTCAGCTCGCGCGACACCGTCTGCGCCTGGACGACCAAGCAGCACGAAGCCGCCTATGCCAAGCACGGCGGCCCGGCCAACCTCAACATTCCGATCGCTTCGGCACTGACCTATGCAGTCGTCGGCAACGCCATCGAAGCCGTCATGTCGACCACCGATGAAGCCGCGCGCCAGGCTATCATCGACGAAACCATCCGCTTTGTCCGCGCTGCCTATGGCTATGACGACAACGGCCGCATGCTGTCGTGTATCTGACATCGCGCGTCGCCATCCACGAACTGGGTGACGGCTTTTACGACGCAGTGGCACCCGCCGATTTCCCGCAAACCATCCTGCGATTCCGCAACGACCGTGCCGCGGCCGAAGTCGGGCTGGAGGGTCTGGACGATGCGCAATGGTGCACGCATTTCGGGCGCTTCATGCCGTTGCCCGGCAGTCTGCCGCAGCCGCTGGCGCTGCGCTATCACGGCCACCAGTTCCGCACCTACAACCCCGAACTCGGCGACGGCCGCGGGTTTCTGTTCGCGCAAATCGAAGACACGCGCGGTCGCTTGCTCGACCTTGGCACCAAGGGTTCGGGGCAGACACCGTGGAGCCGGTCGGGCGATGGCCGGCTGACGCTCAAGGGCGGCGTGCGCGAGATGCTGGCGACCGAAATGCTGCAGGCGCTCGGGCTGAACACGTCGCGGACCTTCTCGCTGATCGAAACCGGCGAGGACCTGGCGCGCAGCGATGAACCCTCACCGACGCGCAGCGCGGTGATGGTGCGGCTGAGCCACAGCCATATCCGCTACGGGACGTTCCAGCGCCTCGCAGCGCTCGACTTGCCAGAAGATATGCGGCGGCTGATCGACTATGTGCTGCGCCACTATTTTGGCGGCGCGCCCGACATCGCCGATACCGACTCGCAGGTCGCGGCGCTGATCGACCATGCGGTGACCGGTGCGGCGACCCAAGCCGCCGGCATGATGGCGGCGGGGTTCGTCCACGGCGTGCTCAACACCGACAATATCAACATCACCGGCGAGTGCTTCGATTACGGGCCCTACCGCTTTGCGCCGGTGTGGGACCCGGACTTCACTGCCGCCTATTTCGACCATCACGGGCTATACAGTTTCGGGCGGCAAGCGGAGGCGTTGCAATGGAACGTCTTCCAGCTCGCGGGTGCGTTGCGATTGCTGGCCAACGTTGAAACGCTGACCCCGGCGCTCAAGGATTTCGGCGCGCGCTATGATGCGGCGCTGACCGCGGCGCTGCTCAAACGGCTGGGCGTCGCGCCATTGAATGCTGCGGCGGACAGCGCGGTGGCGGTGGCGCTGATGACCGCACTCGAAGCTTCGGGCGTTGGTCTCGACAGCTTCTGGTTCGACTGGCGCGGCGGCAAGCTGCGGCGCAACGCGGGCACTTACGTCTACCCGGGCTTTGCGGCGCTCGCAGAGGCGCTGGAAAACCACGTTGCCGCCGATAATCTGGCGCACCCTTACTGGGCCGATGCCGCGCCGTGTAGCCTGCTGATCGACGAGATCGAGAGCATCTGGGCGGCGATTGCCGAACGCGACGACTGGGCACCGCTCGATGCCAAGGTCGCCGCGATCCGCCGCATGGGCGAAGCCATGGACACACAGCCCTAAACTCACAATAACATCAGGCTGATAGAAATATCACAATGCGTGTGGCGTTTTGCCGGGCTGCGCGGTAAGGCTGCGGCATGATCGAATCCACTGCCTTGCCCACCCCGAAGCTGTCGCCGGTCGAGGCTGATTGCCTCGCCACGCTCGACGCCGCGCGCGAACCTTTGGTGGCGCGCATCGAAGCCTGGGCAGCGATCAATTCGGGGAGCCGCAACAAGGCCGGGCTGGCGACGATGGCGAGCGAACTGGTCGGTGCGTTTGGCGTGCTGGACGGGGCGATGCAGTTGCTCGATCCGACGCCGGTGAATGCCGTCGATGCGACCGGCACGGCGAAGCCGCTGTTCCACGGCCAGAACTTCCATCTGGTCAAACGTCCCGATGCGCCGGTGCGGGTGCTGCTGACCGGGCACATGGACACGGTGTTTGCCGTCGACCACGCGTTCCAGACCTCGAAGTGGCTCGATGCCGACACGTTGAACGGCCCCGGCACCGCCGACATGAAGGGCGGCATTGCTGTCATGCTGGCGGCGCTACAGGTGCTCGAAGCCTCGCCGTTTGCCGGACAGCTCGGCTATGAAGTCGTCATCAATTCGGACGAGGAAGTATCCTCGCTGGGTTCCGGCGCGCTGCTCGCCGATGCCGCCAAGCGCTGCCACCTCGGGCTGACCTATGAACCGGCATTGCCCGACGGCACGCTGGCCGGCGCGCGCAAGGGCAGCGGCAATTTCGCTGCGGTCGTGCATGGTCGCGCCGCACACGCCGGCCGCGAACCCGAAAAGGGCCGCAACGCCATCGTCGCGGCAAGCGACCTCGCGCTGCGGCTCGCGGCGCTGGTCAAATCGATTCCCGGGCTGTCGTGCAATCCGGCGAAAATCGACGGCGGCGGGCCGAACAACATCGTACCCGAAATGGCAGTGCTGCGCTTCAACGTCCGCCCCGCCAGCCCCGAAATGCAGCAGGAGGCGCAGGTCGCGATTGCTGCGGCGATCGCTGCGGTCAGCGCCGACCATGACGTTCACATCCACCTCGACGGCAGCTTCGCGCGGCCGCCCAAGCCGATGGATGCCAACCAGCGGCGGCTGTTCGAACTGGTCAAAGCCTGCGGCCACGACATCGGCCTCAGCATCGGCTGGCGCGACACCGGCGGCGTCTGCGACGGCAACAACCTGGCTGCCACCGGACTTGCGGTCGTCGACACGCTGGGGCCGCGCGGCGGCTCGATCCATTCGGCCGACGAATTTCTGTGTGCCGACAGCCTTGTCGAGCGCGCCAAACTGTCGGCGCTGATTTTGATGCGCGTCGCGCAGAACGGCTGGGTGCGATGAGCTGGCGTGTCCGTCCCGCGCGCGGCAGCGACCTTGATGCGCTGTACGAACTGGCGATGATGACCGGCGGCGGTTTCACCAACCTGCCGCAGGACCGCGACGCGATGGCAGCGCGGCTGGCGCGCTCCGACGCGGCGTATGCCAAGGACATCAGCGCGCCCGATGACGAGCTGTATATGCTCGTGCTCGAAAACAGCGCGACGGGGCGCATCGGCGGCACCGCAGTGGTGTTCAGCCGCATCGGCGTCGAATGGCCGTTCTATTCGTACAAGCTCAACCTGCTCCAGCAGAATTCGAAG
This sequence comes from Glacieibacterium arshaanense, assembly GCF_004681125.1. Taxonomy (GTDB): domain Bacteria; phylum Pseudomonadota; class Alphaproteobacteria; order Sphingomonadales; family Sphingomonadaceae; genus Polymorphobacter_A; species Polymorphobacter_A arshaanense. The sequence goes on along the minus strand of NZ_SIHO01000002.1, from coordinate 414,592 downwards.
GAGCTGAACAAGACCTTTGCGATCCAGTCGCTCAACCTGACCAGCGATCACGACGGCGCCAGCGAAGTCGGCGGGCTGTTCCTGCATCCCGAATTGCGCACCGGCGGGCTGGGACGCTTGCTCGCCAGAAGCCGCTACCTCTTCATCGCGTGCCATAGGCAACGCTTTGCTGAACGGCTGCTCGCCGAACTGCGCGGCGTCATCGACCCCGATGGCGGCTCGCCGTTCTGGGACGGGCTGGGCCGCGCGTTCTTCGGCATGAGCTTCCAGGACGCCGACAGCTTCAACGCCATCCACGGCAACCAGTTCATCGCCGACCTGATGCCCAAGCACCCGGTCTATGTCGCGCTGCTGCCCGAAACCGCGCGCGCCGTCATCGGCCTGCCGCACCCCAATGGCCGGCCGGCGATGGCGATGCTCGAGGCGGAGGGCTTCAGCTATGACGGCTATGTCGACATCTTCGACGGCGGCCCGACGATGACGGTGCGCACCGACAATGTCCGCAGCATCCGTGACAGCCGGCGCGGCGATGTCATGGCGCTGGTCGATGACCATGGCACGATGGGCCGCGCGCTGCTGGCGAGCGGCCAATTGTCGGGGTTCCGCGCCTGGATCGGCCACGCACAATGGGTTGACGGCGCCGAGGCCGCCGGGCTGTTCCTGCCGCGCGGCGAGGCCGAGGCGGTTGGCGTGAAAATGGGAGACAAGGTGCGTCATGTCGGCTTCTGAACTCGAATCGATCGATCCCTGCACCGGCGAAACCGTCTGGCGCGGCGCGGCGGGCAATGTCGATGCGGCGGTTGCCAGCGCGCGCGCGGCGCTGCCGGACTGGGCCGCGGCGGGGCTCGACGCACGCATCGCGCAGGCGCGCAGCTTTCAGGAAGTGGTGCGCGACCAAGCCGACCAGTTCGCAGCGCTGATTGCCACCGAAACCGGCAAGCCGCTGTGGGAGACGAAAACCGAAGTCGCCAGCGTCATCGCCAAGGTCGATATTTCGATTACCGCACAGGCCGAGCGCGCGGGGTCGCGCAGCGGCGAAGTCGCCGGCGTGCGGCAGGCGCTGCGCCATAAGCCGCACGGCGTGATGGGTGTGCTCGGGCCGTATAACTTCCCGGCGCATCTGCCCAACGGCCATATCGTGCCGGCGCTGCTCGCGGGCAACACTATCGTCTTCAAGCCGTCGGAACTGACGCCCGCTGTGGGTGAGTTCATGGCGCAATGCTGGACGACCGCGGGCCTGCCCGACGGCGTCATCAATGTCGTGCAGGGCGCCGGCGACACTGGCCGCGCGCTCGCCGGGCATGACGGTTTGGACGGGCTGCTGTTCACCGGCTCGGCGACCACCGGCGCACATCTGGCGCGGCAGTTTGCCGAAACGCCGTGGAAGATGCTGGCGCTCGAAATGGGCGGCAACAACCCGCTGATCGTCTGGGATGTCGACGACGCGGCACTCGATGCGGCGGCCGCGCTGGTCGTGCAATCCGCCTATCTGTCGGCGGGGCAGCGCTGCACCTGCGCGCGGCGGCTGGTCGTCAAGGACGGCGCGTGGGAGCCGCTGATCGACCGCGTTACCGGCCTCATTGACCGCATCATCGTCGGCGCGCCGTTCGACCAGCCACAGCCGTTCATGGGCCCGGTGATCGACAACCGCGCCGCCGATGCGCTGCAGGCCGGGTTCGCTGGACTGGCGTCGCGCGGCGGCGATGTCATCCGCATGCTGGCGCGCCGCGACATGACCAAGCCGCTGCTCAGCCCCGGCCTCATCGACGTCACCGATGTTGCCGACCGCCCCGACAGCGAAATGTTCGGGCCGGTGCTGCAGATGATTCGTGTACCCGATTTCGACGCCGCGCTGGCGGAGGCGAACAACACGCGCTTCGGGCTGTCGGCGGGGCTGATCGGCGGCGATGCGGCACTGTACGACCGCTTCTGGCAGGCCAGCCGCGCCGGCGTCGTCAACTGGAACCGCCCGACCAACGGCGCCGCCTCTAACGCGCCGTTCGGCGGCATCGGGCTGTCGGGCAACCATCGCCCGAGTGCCTACTACGCCGCCGACTATGTCGCCTGGCCCGTCGCCAGCCTCGAGGCCGACGCCATCGAAGGGTCGATCGCCACGGGCCTGCGCGCGTGAGTCTCGTCGAAATTAACTTCGACGGGCTGATCGGGCCGAGCCATAACTATGCCGGGCTCAGCCTCGGCAATGTCGCGAGCGCGAAGAATGCCGGCGGCGTGTCGAAACCGCGTGCCGCCGCGCTGCAGGGGCTGGGCAAGATGCGCACCGCGATGGGACTTGGGCTGACGCAGGGGCTGTTGCTGCCACTGCCGCGCCCCGACGCATCCGTGCTGCGGACACTGGGCTTTGCAGGAGATGACGATGCCGTCTGCGCCGCCGCCTGGGCCGCCGATCCGGCGCTATTCGCGCAGGTGTTTTCGGCGTCATCCATGTGGACCGCAAACGCCGCCACAGTGTCGCCCGGCCCCGACACCGCCGACGGGCGCTGCCACCTGACCGTCGCCAACCTGTCGACCATGCCGCACCGGAGCATCGAGCACCGCCACACCGAAGCTCAACTGCGCGTCGCGTTCGGCGGCGAAGCGTTCGCGGTACACGCCGCCGTCCCCGCCGTCTTCGGCGACGAGGGCGCGGCAAACCACATGCGCATGGGCAGCGCGCACGATGCCGCCGGCATCGAAATCTTCGTCTACGGCGAACCAGGCGGGCGGTTTCCTGCCCGCCAGAGCCGCCGCGCGTCCGAAGCCGTGGCGCGGCTCAACCAGCTCGACCCGGCACGCACGCTGTTCGTCCAGCAGGCGGTCGCGGCGATCGAAGCCGGCGCGTTCCACAATGACGTCGTGGCGGTGGCCAACGGCCATGTGCTGTTCTGCCACGAACAGGCGTTCGAAAATCCCGCCGACTTCTATGCCGCGCTGACCGTAGCGCTGCCCGGCGCCATCATCGTCGAAGTGCCGGCAAGCGCCGTCAGCCTCAACGACGCGATCACGTCATATCTGTTCAACTCGCAACTGCTGACGCTGCCCGACGGCAGCATGGCGCTAATCCTGCCGACCGAGGCGCAGGAAAACCCCCGCGTCGCGGCGTATCTCGACGGCCTGGTCGCCGGCAACGGCCCGATCCGCAGCGTGCACTTCGTCGCGGTGCGCGAATCGATGAAGAACGGCGGCGGCCCGGCGTGCCTGCGACTGCGCGTCGTCGCCGACCCCGCCACCGTCGATCCGCGCTTCCTGATGTCGCCCGCCAAGGCCGACCGGCTGGAGGCGCTGGTCGCTACGCATTGGCCCGAAGCTATCGCGCCCGCCGACCTCGGCAATCCGGCGCTGTGGGCGCAGTGTCGCGCGGCGCGGGCGGCGTTGTTGGGCGAACTGGATTTGAAAGAATTGGTCTAAGAGCCTCCGGCGGGCAGGCCTGAGGCCTGCCCGCCGGAGGCTCTTACGGCCTTCCAGCCCGTGAACTATTCACTGTCGCCACCAGCAACCGCCCCAGCGGCGCATCGGCCGCATGATGCCCGACCGAGGTCTTGGCGGTCAGCATGAACAGCGTCTTGCCGTCGTCGCCGCCGAGCATGCAGGCGTAGCACGGGTCGCCGGTGTCGATGATTTCGAGCACTTTGCCGCCCTGGGCGATGCGCAGGCACTGCGGTGCGACCGGGTTGGCGATCCAGATGGCGCCGTCGGCGTCGAGCGCGATGCCGTCGGGAATGGCGGGTGTGGTCGGGGCCCAGATGCGGCGGTTCGACAGGCTTCCGTCAGGGGCGGTGTCGAACGCGGTGAGGACGCCGGCGAGCGTTTCGCCGATGATGAGCGTGCGGCCATCGGTGGTGATGACGCTGCCGTTGGGGAAATGCATGTCGGTGGCGGCGACGGACACGCTGCCGTCGGGTGCCACCAGCGCCAGCTTGGCAGTGACGTGGTCGCCGAACACGCTTTCGGTACCGCGCGTTTCGAGTTCGTGATCGAGGTTGAAACCGAAGTTGCCGACATACGCGCGGCCCTGGCTGTCGACGACCATGTCGTTGCAGTGGAAGGTCGCAATACCTGAAAGGTCGGCGTGAACACTGACGACGCCGTCCGCGGTGCGCCGCAGTAGCTGGCGCTTGGTCATGCTGACGATGAGCATCGAGCCATCGGGCATCCAGCCCAGCCCCGACGGCTGGTCGTCGATGGTGAATTCGGTGCGCAGGTCGCCCGCCAGCGATACCGATTTGACCGCGTGCGCGTAAAAGTCGCTGAACCACAGCCGGCCGTCATGCCAGCGCGGGCCTTCGCCGAAATAGATGCCATCGGCCAGTATGCGTGTCGTGCTTGCCATATGGACTCCCCTTTTTTCGGAGGAGGCTAGCATAGCCCGCGCGGGCTTCGAAGCGCTTGCCGCGCGCGCCTTAGTCGAACAGGCTCGAAACCGACGCCTCGTCCGAAATCCGGCGCATCGCCTCCGCCAGCAGCGGCGCAATCGTCATCGTGCGGATTTTCTTCGCGGCGCGGACGGCTTCGACGGCGCCGATCGAATCGGTGATGACGAGTTCGGTAAGCTCGCTGGCTTCGACGCGGGCGACAGCGCCGCCCGACAACACGCCGTGGCTGACATAGGCGGTGACGCCGATGGCGCCGGCGGCGGTCAGCGCGACGGCGGCGTTGCACAGCGTGCCGGCCGAATCGACGATGTCATCGACGAGCACGCAGAAGCGGCCGCGGACGTCACCGATGATGTTCATCACTTCGGATTCGCCGGCCTTTTCACGGCGCTTGTCGACGATGGCGAGCGGGGCGTTGCCGAGGCGCTTGGCGAGCGCGCGGGCGCGCACCACACCGCCGACGTCGGGCGACACCACGGTCAACGGCTTGCCGCCATATCGCGCCTCGATATCGGCACTCATCACCGGTGCGGCGTAGAGATTGTCGGTCGGGATATCGAAAAAGCCCTGGATCTGTCCGGCATGCAGGTCGACCGACAGCACGCGGTCGGCGCCGGCGACGGTAATCAGATTGGCGACGAGCTTGGCAGAAATCGGCGTGCGCGGGCCCATTTTGCGGTCCTGGCGGGCATAACCGAAATAGGGAACGACGGCGGTGATGCGCTTCGCCGAGGCGCGCTTCAGCGCATCGATGCAAATCAGCAGCTCCATCAGATTGTCGTTCGACGGTGCCGATGTCGGCTGGATGACGAAGACGTCCTCGCCGCGGACATTCTCGTGAATTTCGACGAAAACTTCTTCATCGGCGAAGCGCCGGACGGCCGCCTTGGTGAGCGGCAGTTCGAGATACGCCGCGACCGCCGAAGCAAGCTCGGGATTGCTGTTGCCCGCCAAGATTTTCATGGATTGTGTCCCCGACCCGCCGATGGGGGCGTCATAGCCGCGCTGTCATGGAACGGCAACAAGGTGCGCGCTTGAAACGGGCAAAATTGTAGAGCCTCCGGCGGGCAGGGCCTTGGGCCCTGCACCCGAATATTGGTGACGTGCCACTGCGGCCAGCGCTGCTTTGCATGCACCGGCGCAAAATCCCGGGTGCAGGGCCCAAGGCCCTGCCCGCCGGAGGCCCTTAACCCAATGCAATCACAGACAATTGCCGCCCATAGTCGCCCTCGCCTGCATGCGTCGTGCGGCGGAAGCTGAAATAGCGGTCGGGCTGGGCGTAGGTGTCCTGTCCAAGCAATTCGATATGGCGCAGGCCCTCGGCGGCGAGGCGGCTGGCGACCATGGCTTCGATGTCGAACTGGAAATGGCCGGGCTTGCCGGGGATGAAGAAGCGGTCGTGTTCGGGATCATCGGCGAGAAAGCGGTCGCGGAAGCCCGAATCGACCTCGTAGCTGCGTTGCGCAATACACGGCCCGACGGCGGCGGCAATGTTGGCGCGGTCGGCACCGAGCGCTTCCATCGCGGCGACGGCGGCGGCAGCGACGCCGGTCAACGTGCCCTTCCACCCCGAATGTGCCGCGCCGATCACGCCGGCATGCGTGTCGGCGAACAGGATCGGCACGCAATCGGCGGTGAGGATGCCGAGCACCAGCCCCGGCGTCGCGGTGACCAGCGCGTCGGCGTGCGGGCGCGCATCATCGGCGAACGCGCCAGTGACCGGTACGGCGATATTGCTGTGGACCTGGTGCAGCGTCACAAGCGTTGCGCCGGGTGCCACGGCTTCGACGGCGCGGCGGCGGTTTTCTGCAAGCGCGGCGCGGTCATCGCCCGAGCCGAGGCCGACGTTGAGCGATGCGAAGATGCCGGTCGAGACCCCGCCCTCGCGCCCCAGAAAGCCGTGGCGGGTGCCGGCGAGTGCGGCGCTGGTCAGGAACGGCGGATTAGTCATCGAGCTTGCACCGCATCACCAGATCCTCGTCGGCATGGTCGCCGACCATGAATGCATAGCGGCCGACCTCGTAGAAGCCGTAGCGCCGGTAGAACGCCTGCGCGCGCGGGTTTTCGGTGAATACCGACAGGTACAGGTCCTGCACGCCGCGGGCGCGGGCTTCGGCGATAAGCCAATCGGTAAGCTGGACGGCAATGCCGCTGCCGTGAAAGCCGGAAAGCACATAGAGCTGGCGCAACTCGCCGGCGACACGGCCAGCGTCAGGCTCGAACGGCAAATGTGGCGGACCGAATTTGGTGTAGCCGATGGCGCGGTCGCCATCGAACGCCAGCCGCACCGCATACGCCGGGTCGGCAAGTTCGGTCGCCCAGTTGGCGGCACTGTGGTTTTCGAGGAATTTTTCGAGGTTGGCGGCGCTGTAAAGGTGCCCGAAGGTCTCGACGAACGTCGTGGCACCGAGCGCCGACATTGTTGCGGCGTCATTGGTGGTGGCGGTGCGGTAGCTGATAGTCATGGCGCCCCTGTGCCAAATCCCGCCGGCGTTGGCCAGTCGCGGCCGGTCAGCGCCAGCGCCTTGAACAGCGCGCCCATCGTCACCGTCAGCCGCACTGTCGCGGCTTCGATATGCGCACGGCCACGTGTGTCGGCACGCGCCTTGAGCGCCTCGGCGCGCTGCGCGAGGCCCAGCGCCAGCAGGAAGTCACCCTGCCCGACCGGCCCGTGCGCGGTCGTGCCCGCCGCCTCCGCGAGTGCCGCGAAATCGACATGCGCAGTCAGGTCGACCTCACCCGGATCGGCGAACGGATCGACATAGCCGTGCGCGCGCACCGCTTGCAGCGTGTCGCCGGTGGCGGGGCCAGTATAGCCATAGTCGATGAACAGCGCCGCACCGCCGCTTGCCGCCAGCCGCGCGCCGATTTCAGCGGCGATTGCGGTGGCGGCTGGGCTGGTTTCCCACACCGACCCCACCGGCGCATCGGCCAAAGCCGGCGGCACCAGCGCATCGAGCGGCAGCGCCCCGGCACCGGCGACAAAGCGCGTGCCGTCATGCGTCACCATGCGCTCGCGCCAGCCGGCGGCGGTGCGCTGCAACTGCCGCACCGGCAGCGCGTCAAAAAATTCATTGGCGATGACCAGCAGTGGCAAGTCATCTGGCACCTGCGCCAGACTGTCGTGCCATACCGCATCCGGCAGCAACCGCGCCTGCGCCGCGCGCAGCACTGGGCTGGTTTCAACCAAATGCAGGCTCGTCGCCGCATGAAACCCCGGCACCTTCGCCGTGGCGCGCCAGAAGTCGGCCATCAGCGTGCCGCGCCCGGGACCGAGTTCGACCAGCCGGACACGCGGGCTGCCAGCGCGCAGCCACAAATCGGCGGCCCAAAGCCCGATCAGTTCGCCGAACATCTGGCTGATTTCGGGCGCGGTGGTGAAATCCCCCGCCGCCCCCAGCGGGTCACGCGTGACGTAATATCCGTGCTGCGGATCGCCCAGCGCGCGCGCCATCCATTGCGCCACCGGCATCGGGCCGGTGGTGGCAATTTCGCGCGCGAGCTGTTCGGCGAGAGTGTTCAAGAGCCTCCGGCGGGCAGGCCAGTTTTTGTAAGCAAATGGGGGGCCTGCATCCATTTGAAGCGCGCCAAACAATCGGGTGCAGGGGTCACCCCTGCCCGCCGGAGGCTCTTATTTCTCATTGATCGCGCGACCGCGCGACGTGGCAATCAACCACGCACCGGCCAGAAACAGCGGCAGGCTCAAAGTCTGGCCCATCGTCAGGCCGGTCGACAGCGTGCCCAACTGCGCATCGGGTTCGCGGAACAGCTCGACGATCAGCCGCATCGCGCCGTAGCCGATGCCGAACACCCCGGCGAGCAGCCCCGGATACAGCCGCGCGCGGGTCTTCCAGAACATCAGGCTGAGGATGATGAACAGTAGCAGCCCTTCCAGCACCGCTTCGTAGAGCTGGCTCGGGTGGCGCGGCAGCGGGCCGGCGCCGGGGAAGGTCATGCCCCAGGATACGGTGGTGACGCGGCCCCACAGCTCGCCGTTGACGAAGTTGGCGAGGCGCCCGAAGAACAGGCCGACCGGCGCGGTGACGGCAACATAGTCGAGCAGTCGCAGCTTGCTGATTTTCTGGCTGTTGGCATACAGCATCACCGCGATGATGACGCCGGCGGTGCCGCCGTGGAAGCTCATGCCGCCCTGCCACAGGTAGAAAATCGACAGCGGATCGGCGGCGAACTTCGGCAGGTCGTAGAACAGCACATAGGCGATGCGGCCGCCGAGGATGACGCCGAGCGTCGCCCAGGTGATGAAGTCATCGACTTGCGGCTTGGTGTACGGCGCGTCGCCCTTCGCGATCATGCGGATCAGATACCACCACGAAAACAGGATGCCGGCGATATAGGCGAGGCTGTACCAGCGGAGCACCACCGGCCCGGCCTCGAGCGCCACCGGCGACAGCCCCAGCGCGGTATAGTCGAGCGAAACGCGCATGAATTCGAGCATGTGTGGCATTTTTCCCTTTGCCCGCAGGCGATGGCCGCACCATAGTCGCCCCAAGGCAGAACACAATTGCCACATGGCTTCAACTTGACCTTGGGAGATCCCGCGTGTCCGACGCACTTGAACAATTCCGCAGCGAAACGCGCGCCTGGCTGGAGGCGAATTGCCCCGCCGAAATGCGCACGCCGCAGACCAGCGAAGATGAAACCTGCTGGGGTGGCCGTAATTTCAAATTCACCAGCCAGGCCCAGAAGGACTGGATGGACCGCATGGGCGCCAAGGGCTGGACAGTGCCCGAATGGCCCAAGGCCTACGGCGGCGGCGGGCTGAGCAAGGAAGAAGCCAAGGTGCTGTCGAGCGAGCTGCGCCGCATCAAGGCACGCTCGCCGCTCAATTCGTTCGGTATCTGGATGCTCGGGCCGGCGCTGCTCAAGTTCGGCAGCGAGGAACAGAAGAAGCATTATCTGCCGCAGATCGCCCGCGGTGAAATCCGCTGGTGCCAGGGCTATTCGGAGCCGGGCTCGGGGTCCGACCTCGCGAGCTTGCGCACTTCGGCCGAAGACAAGGGCGACCATTACCTCGTCAACGGCCAGAAGGTGTGGACGAGCTATGCCGACAAGGCCGACTGGATTTTCTGCCTCGTCCGCACCGATCCGACGGTCGCCAAGCACCACGGCATCAGCTTCCTGCTGTTCGACATGGCGTCGCCGGGCGTCAGCACCGCACCGATCAAGCTGATTTCGGGCGCCTCGCCGTTCTGCCAGACGTTCTTCGACAATGTGAAGGTGCCCAAGGAAAACCTCGTCGGCGTCCCCGGCAAGGGCTGGGACATCGCCAAATATCTGCTGACGCACGAGCGCGAAATGATCGGCGCGATGGATACCGGCGATGCACGCGAGACGATGGCGCAGGTCGCGGCGCGCAAGATCGGCCTTGAAAACGGCACGATCGCCGACGCCGCGCTGCGCACCGACATCATCCGCCACGAAATCGATGCCTGGGCGTTCGCGCTGACGATGGAACGCGTCAAGGACACCGCCAAGGCCGGGCAAGGTGTGGGCGCGCTGTCGTCGATGCTCAAATACTATGGCACCGAGCTCAACAAGCAGCGCATGGAGCTGCTGATGTCGATCGGCGGCAGCGACGGCCTGCTGTGGGAAGGTGACAACAAGGGCGACGGCGACCTGTCGCGCGGATGGCTGCGCAGCCGCGCCAACTCGATCGAAGGCGGCACGTCGGAGATCAACCTCAACATCATCGCCAAGCGCGTGCTGGAATTGCCGGGCGCGTAAGGCCGCCGCCTCTGCTCCCCTCCCGGAACGGGAGGGGCCGGGGGTGGGATTTTCTTCGATTTGGGGCGGTTGGTGACGAAGGGCTCGCGAAGCTCGCGCCCACCCCCGACCCCTCCCTTGCAGGGAGGGGAACAGACAACGGGAGTTTTAAACGTGGCATTGGTACTCAACGAAGATCAGGCGATGATCCGCGACTCTGCGGAAGGTTTCTTCAAGGCGGAGGCACCGACCACGGCGTTCCGCAAGCTGCGCGACAGCAAGGACGCCACCGGCTTTGACCGCGCGCTGTGGAAGAAGATGGCCGAGATGGGCTTTGCCGGCGTGCTGGTGCCCGAAGGCCATGGCGGGTCGGGCTTCGGTTATGTCGGCGCCGGGCTGATCCAGGAAGCCATCGGCCGCAACCTGTCGCTGTCGCCCATGCTGTCGACAGCAATCCTCGCCGCCACCGCGCTGCTGGTCGGCGGCACCGACGAGCAAAAGGCCGCGTATCTGCCGAAAATCGCCAGCGGCGACCTGCTGATGGCGCTCGCCAGCGATGAAAAATCGCGCCACACCCCCAACCATGTCGCGACCACCGCCGCCGCCTCGGGTAACGGCTTCAAGTTGAACGGCACCAAGAGCTTCGTGCTCGACGGCCATGTCGCCGACAAGCTGATCGTCGCGGCGCGCACCTCGGGCGCCGACGGCGACACCGACGGCATCACGCTGTTCCTCGTCGACCCCAAGGCCGCCGGCGTCAGCATCGCGCGCCAGCCGATGGTCGACAGCCGCAACGCCGCCAAGGTCGTGCTGAACGACGTGCAGGTCGACGGCGCCGATGTGCTGGGCGAGGTCGGCAACGGCTGGGCCATCCTCGAACGCGCGCTCGATGCCGGGCGGGCGTGCCTCGCGGCCGAAATGCTCGGCGTCAGCGCCCAGAGCTTCGAGACCACCGTCGACTACCTCAAGACGCGCGACCAGTTCGGCGTCAAGATCGGCAGCTTCCAGGCGCTCCAGCACCGCGCCGCGCACCTGTTCTGCGAAGTCGAGCTGGCGCGCTCGGTCACGCTGCGCGCGTTGCAGGCGCTCGACGAAGGCGATGACCGCGCCAGCATCTTCGCGTCGCTGGCGAAGGCCAAGGGCGGCGAAGTCGCCAAGCTCGCCACCAACGAGGGCGTCCAGCTCCACGGCGGCATCGGCATGACCGACGAATTCGATATCGGCCTCTACATGAAGCGCGCCCGTGCGGCGCGCGAAACCTTCGGCGACATCGCGTTCAACGGCGACCGCCTCGCCAAGCTGATGGGGTACTGAAATGGCGTTCGAAGCCGACGTCCTGCTCGACAAGACCATCGCCGCACTGACCGCGCCCGGCGGCCAGTTCGAGCTGGTCACCGCCACCGTGCGCGGCGCCGAGTACCCGACGTTCAAGATGGCCCCCGACAGCCTGCGCGACTATCTGGCGTTCTTCTTCATGTCGCAGGGCGACAAGGAATTCCTCGTCTACCGCGACGAGCGCACGACCTTCGCGCAGGTCTACCAACAGGCGCTGCACATCGCCGCCGTGCTCCAGCACCGCCATGGCATCGCCAAGGGCGACCGCGTTGCGGTGGCCATGCGCAACTATCCCGAATGGGTCTCCGCATTCGTCGCCGGCTGCATCCTCGGCGCCGTCGTCGTGCCGATTAACGCCTGGTGGACCGCCGAGGAACTCAACTACGGCATCGCCGACTCGGGCACGCGGCTGGTTATCGCCGATGAAGAACGCGCGCGGCGGCTGGCGGGCAATCCCGTCAAGGTGCTGACAGTGCGCACCAGCAAGGCCGTCGCCGACGAACTCGGCCGCGTCCGGCTGGAGGACGAACTCGACGTCGCGCCCAAAACGCCATGGTATCTGCCGCCGATCGGCCCCGAAGACGATGCGACGATCATGTACACCAGCGGCTCGACGGGCAATCCCAAGGGCGCCGTCGCGACGCAGCGCTCGGTGGTGACCGGCGCGCTCAACTATTTGGTGGCCGGCCTCGCGATGCTGCAGATGAGCCAGGCTGCTGGCGTCACGCTGCCCGAACAGCAGGTCATGCTGCTCAACGTGCCGCTGTTCCACATCACCGGCTCGGTACCCGTCATGCTGGTGTCGATAGCCATCGGCCGCAAGATGGTCATCATGCACAAATGGGACGCCGGCGATGCGCTGCGGCTGATCGAAAAGGAGCGTGCGACCTATTTCGTCGGCGTGCCGACAATGAGCCTCGAACTCATGCAGCACCCCGACCATGACAAATACGACCTGTCGAGCCTGATGGACATCGCCGGCGGCGGCGCGCCGCGCCCGCCCGAACATGTCGAGCGCCTCGCCACCAGCTTCCCCAACGCCCGCCCGGCTTTGGGCTACGGCCTCACTGAAACCAACGGCGTCGGTGCCGGCAACCTGCGCGACAGCTACCGCCGCAAGCCCAATTCGACCGGCCGCGCGTCGAAGCCGCTCGTCGAAATCGGCATCTTTGACGATGACATGAAGCCGATGCCGACCGGCGAACGCGGCGAAGTCTGCATCCGCTCGGTCGCCAACGTCCGCGGTTACTGGAACAACCCGACCGCCACCGCCGCGGCGTTCCTGCCGTCGGGCTGGTTCCTCACCGGCGACATCGGCTATCTCGATGACGAAGGCTATCTGTTCATCGTCGACCGCAAGAAAGACATCATCATCCGCGGCGGCGAGAACATCAGCTGCGTCGAAGTCGAAGCGGCGATCTACAGCCACCCCGCCGTCGCCGAAGCCAGCGTCTTCGGCCTGCCCGACGAACGCATGGGCGAACTCGTCGGTGCCGTCGTCTACCCCAAGCCCGGCGAGACGCTCGAGATCGAGTCGCTGCTAGAATTCGTCAAACGCGACCTCGCCGCGTTCAAGGTGCCGGCGAAGATCTGGCTGTCAAAAGAACAGCTTCCGCGCTTGGGCAGCGCCAAGATCGACAAGGTCGCCTTGCGCAAGCATTATCGTGAAATCTACGCCGCCGAAGGGAACCACTGATGTTCACCACCATGCTTGAAGGCACCCAAGAAGACTGGAGCCATATCGCGCAGGAACACGCCAAGCACCAGAAGACCACTGCCGCTACGCAGATCATGGACTCGCTGCGTCGTCTCGAAGCTATCGAAGTCGGCTTCGGCGCCAACCAGCTCGCGCACAGCTTGATGACCGCAACACTCGCCCGCCAGGACGGCGCCACCGACGAGGAAATCGTCGCCGCGCTGTGCCACGACATCGGCAAGCTGATGAGCATCCCCAACCACGGCGCCATCGCCGCCGAAATCCTCAAGCCCTACGTGTCGGACGACCTGTACCACACGATCAAATGGCACCAGGATTTCCAGGGCCGCTACTATTACGAATTCCTCGGCAAGGAAGGCAACGCCCGCGACCGCTTCAAGGACGAGCCGTGGTTCGCCACCGCCGAAAAGCTCGTCGACCGCTGGGATGCCCCCGCCTTCGACCCCGACTTCAAAGCCGACAGCCTCGAAAGCTTCGAACCTTTGGTGCAGAAGATTTTCAGCAAGCCGACGCGGGCTTACTGAGGTGTAGGGCGCGCCGCGCGGGCAGGGCCGCAGGCCCTGCACCCGGTTGGTGGGCAACTATGGCTTGTCGCGCAGCGCGATCAGCGCCAGCGTTTCGGTCCATGCCTGGTAGATGCCGCAGAACAGGAACAGCGTGCTCGATACCGCAACGGCAAATGGGCCATATCGGGCGCTGGTGAGCAGTCCGCCGCCGCCGGCGGCGAGGCAAAGGCTCGCGGCAACGGGTATCAGGTTATAGGTGACCCAATCGACCGCGCCATCAATGGCGCTGAGCTGGACGCGGCGGCGCATGCGGATGCCACCGATGCGGTAGATCGTGCCGGCAACGCCCAGCAGCACGAGGATCAGGCCGCTGAGATGGTCCGAATGCCATGGCACCAGTGCGATCATGCTTTGCAGCAGCACCGACGCAAAGCTGTACAGCGCCGGTGTCATCGACGCATCGGCAATTTCCCGCGTGCGCGATGTCGACAGGCCGTTGCTCAGCGTCACGACGACGAACAGCAGGCCGACGAGGGTCGCCGCCGCCGCGCCGGTCAGGCCGAAGAAATTGCTCCAGTCGTTCAGCATCGGCGGCGGCGCAAAGTCCCTGTCTTGGGGTTTGGCATATCCCGCTGCCAAGCCCGAAACAAGGCCATGGCGCTAGTCGATCCGCTCGATTTCGCTCGGCCGCCAGGTCTTGGCGAACCAGGGTTCAAGCGGGCCGTAGAGGCGCAGGATGGTGTTCCACGACGTACCCGGCATCGTCTGGACCCAGTTGATCGACTTGCCGGCGGGCGCCTTGGGGCCGAACCAGACGTCGACCGAGCCGTCCTTGTTGACCAGTAGACCCTTGGTCTGGCTGCTGACGCTGGGCTGGCGCTGGTCGGTCTGGATCATCGACCGCGTCTGGTCGCTGTAGACGATGACCGACCAGAAATCCTTGACTGGCACGTTGGGCGGCAGGTGGAGGCGATAGGACTTGCCGCCGTCGAGCGACTCGCCCTTCGCGTCGCGCGCCGTCCAGGCGTATTGCGAGCCCTTGCCGACCATCTTTTCTTCCATCGCCGGCGTCACGCCGGTGGCCATGAAGTAGTAGAAGGCCGCACCGTCGAGGTTGAGTGCGCCCGGCGCGGTCTGGAAGGTGTAGCCGCCGACGAACGGCAGCTGCCAGTTGCTGCCCTCATAGTAGAAGCCGATGCGGTCGCGGGCATGGAACGAAATCGTCCGCGCCGTCGCGTCGCCGACCTTGGCGGCGTCATCGAGGATCTTCTTCATGCGCGCATCCGGCGCGAACGGCTGGCCCTTGACGATGCCGATCGACTGGAACAGCCCGCTGGTGACGGGGTCGAGCGAGTCTGCGGGCTCGGCCTGCACGACCTGGTTGAGCAGGTCCCAATAGCCGTTTGAACCCGGGCCGACGCTGTTGAGCGGCATGCCCGACAAATTGACCATGTTCATCGATGCCGGCGGCGTCGCGGCCGACGCCAGCGGGTAGATCTTGGCGTATTTCCGGACCAGATCAACGGCGGGCGCCGTCGATCCGTCGACGAGGAAATTGCGCCAGACGATCCAGTTGTTGAAGGTGCGCGGGCGGACGACGGTGTAGCCGTCGGGGATCGCGCCGGTGTAGCCCGGCGGCACGAACAGATATTTGCCGCCGGCGCCCTTGTCGGCACCGGTGATGCCGACATCGACGACCCAGCGGTACCACATGTCGTTGACGGTGCCGAGCGACTTGGGCGGAATCTCGACCACCAGCGGGCCGTTGGTCAGGTCGACCCAGACCCAGGAATAGACGGTATTGTCGTTGGCGGTCAGGAAGATCGAGCGGCTGTCGACAAGGTTCTCGAAGATCGGGATGGTGGCGTTGACCGGGCCGAGCGCGCGCACCGCATTGCGGTTTGCCGCCTGGTTGACCGGCGGCAGCGCCAGCAGATAGGCCTGCACCGCGCGCTGGAAATCAAGATTGTCCCACAGCTTGGTGGCGGTGTCCTTGTCGGGGAAGCCGCCGGTGAAGCGCAGCGTACCGAGGCTGGTTTCAACGCGGTCGGGCGTGCCGACACCCGGCGGGGTCGGCGTCGAATATTTGACCTTGGGATCGGCCGGCGGGCCGGTCAGCACCTGTGCGACGGCGGGGACTGATAGCAGTGTCGCGGTGACTGCCAACCGCGAGGCACGGACGATGAATTGAACCGGCTTGCCCATGACAGGAACTCCTAACAGGGTTGTTGGATTGCGTCGCAATAGCTAACAGATTTGCCAGCGTTCAGTTTTAGTTTGGAGGACATCGCACTGTGTCCGCCCGCCTTGAAGTGTCATATCAACGTGCCGGCGCGTTCGCGTGGATGGCCGGGCTTTTGCGCGACCTTGGCACCGATCCGGCCGACGTCAGTCGCGGGCTGGACATCGACCTTGATGCCGTCACCGCAGATAGCCGGCTGGTTTTCGCCGATTGCCTGACGCTGCTCGAACGTGCTGCCGAACTAACCGGCTGCGCACACTTCGGGCTATTGCTCGGCGCGCGCTATCCGTGGCGCGCGCACGGGCTGATCCACGATCTGGCAAGCCATGCCCCGACGCTGCGGCAGGCGATGCTCGATTTCGTCACCTGGCAGCTGGGGTATTGCAGCGGCGCAGTGGTCTATCTGTTGCCGATGGGTGACGATGTGGCGTTCGGCTACGGGATCTATGGTGGCAACTCGCCCGGCAGCCGCCAGCTTTATCAGGTCTGCGTGGCGATCGGCTGCGCGATGATCCGCGAACTCTCGAATGGCGAGGTGGCGCCGGCCGAGATTCAATTTGCCTATGATAAGCCGGCCGACATTGCGCCGTACCGGCAGATTCTGCATGCGACGCCGAGATTCAACCAGCTGCAGTCCTGCCTTGTGCTTTCGGCAGCGACGCTCGGCGTGCCGCGACCGGCTGCCAACCCGGTCGAACGCGCCCGGCTGATCGCGACGATGGACAGCAGTTTTGATGCCGGCCCAGGGGCGACGTCGCGCAAGCTGCGGCACCTGCTGCGCCCGCAGTTGCTCGGCGAAGACGCCTCCATGCCGGCCGCAGCGTCGGTAATGGGGATTGCGCCGCGGACGTTGCGGCGACGCTTGCTCGCCGAAGGCCTGACCTTCGAAGCGGTGCGCGACGATGTGCGGTTTGCGGTCGCGCGCGAATTGCTTGAGATGACGCGGCTGCCGGTCGGCGATGTCAGTGCCGCGCTGGCGTTTGCCAGCCACTCGGCGTTCGACCAGGCCTTCCGGCGCTGGAGCGGCACCAGCCCGTCGGCATGGCGGCGCCAGTTCCTGCCCGGCAATTTCAGCTAGGCTACCGCGCCAAGATGACGGCAACGCGCCGCGAAGCAGACACAATACCGCCTTTGCACGCGCCGTCATGGCGCCAAATCGTCGGTGCACGCCTCAGGAGGCCCGCCGCGCCGGCAACCGCACTAGCACCAGCGCCGACAGCACCAGCACGCCGCCGATGATGACGGTTGGCCCGAGCACCTCGCCGAAGCGGACGACGCCGATGGCGGCGGCGATGGCGGGTTGGACGAGCAGCGTGAGGCCGACGACGAGCGGTTTGAGGTGGCCGACGGCGTAGACGATCAGCCCCTGGCCGAGCACCTGGCTGGTGAAGGCGAGTGCCACCACCGGGCGCCAGTCGGTCGGCCAGAACGGCCCCGGCCCGGCTTGCGCGAAGGCGAACAGCGCGAGCGCGCCGAAGCTGCTGGCGAGGATGAGCGTCGGGACCGCCGCGACCTGCCCACGCATGCGGTCGATGACGATGAGGTAGCCGGTGTAGAAAATCGCCGCGCCGATGCACAGCAAGTCCCCGGCGAAGTGCCGCGCCGACAGTTCGAAGCTGGTGCCGAGCAGCAGCAGCGTGCCCGCCGCGGCCAGCGCCATCGCCGACCACATCCGCGGCGTCGGCCGCGTGCGCGTGGCGACGAAGCCATAGAGCGGCAGCAGGAAGCTCGCGGCATTGGGGATCAGCGTGGCGTTCGCCAGCGTCGTGCGCACCAGCCCGAGGTGCCAGAGCGCCAGATCGATTGCGAAAAACAGCCCGGCGAGCGCGGCGGGCAGCAGCAGCGACCGCGATAGTGGCGGCATCGGCTGGCGCACTAGCCTCGCGATCAGCATCAGCGGCAGCACCGCGAGGCTGAGCCGCCAGAACGCTGCATCGACGGGGCCGACATCGGCTTCACGCACCAGCCAGCCGCCGAACGCCAGCGCGGTGCTGCCCGCCAGCATCGCGGGAAAGGCGAATGCGCCTGGACGTGACACGGGAACCGCTAAACCCGAATCCTAGTTCGGGTTCGCCCAGTTGTTGATTTCCTGCTGCATGCAGCCGGTGTAGCCGCCCGGCCCGATCGACGAGCACTGGCCGATTCCGCCGCCGGCGCCGCCGGCACCGCTGCCGAGCATCAGCGAGCGATCCTGGACGAACGGGCTGACCTGCACACCCGAGTTGGCGGTGCGCAGGCCCGGCGGGATGCGGTAGCGATCTTCGTCGGGCTGGCGCGCGCAGACGACGATTTCATCGCTGCTGGTCGCCTTGGGGCACGGGTCATTGCCGAACACGATGACCGAACGCACGCGCGGCTGCGTCGTGTCGGTGGGTGCAGGCTTGAGCATGGTCGGCGCGGTGGATGCCGGTGTCGCGCTGGCGGGCGCGCGGTCGAGCGGCTGCGCCGCCAGATCCGACGGGCTCGGCGGCGGCGCCGGCTGCGCGGCGACGGGCACCGGCAGTGCCGCCAGCAGCCACAAACCCAATAAAACTCGACGCATCGCACCACTCCAGCCGCTTGCTTTGGCGCACCCTAGCAGAGACATAGCGCCGGGGTCAGTGGATAATTCGCCACTGTCCGCCAGAATCCGCAGCGCAGCTGCCACTGTCGGCATTCGCGGCTTGACCGACGGCGTGCCGCTGTCGGACAAATTGCCGCCATGACACCAACGCAGTCGATCCTCGCCTTTGCCGCCGCAGCACACACGCTGCCCCCCGAAATCGCCGCTGCCGCGACGGCGCTGCTCGGCGACACGCTGGCGGTCGGTGCTGCCGGGTCAAGCGCGCCGGGGGCCGACGGGGTTTATGCTGCCGCACAGCTGTGGGGGGCGGGTGATGACGCGCCGCTGCTCGGCCGCGCCGGCCGGCTGCCCGCGCCGGCGGCGGCGTTCGCCAACGGCTTCCAGATCCACAGCCTCGAATGGGATGCGGTCCACGAAGTCGCGGTGGTGCACGCGATGTCGGTGGTGACCGCGGCCCTGCACGCGGTGTGCGCGCGGGCTGCGGCGCGCGGCGCGCCGGTGGCACCTGACCGCGCGTTGGTGGCGCTGGCGGTGGGTGTCGATATCGCCTGCGGGCTCGGGCTCGCCGCGACCGAGGGCATGCGGTTTTTCCGCCCGGCGACCGCGGGGCTGATCGGCGCGGCGCTGGCGTGCGCGCGCGTCGCCGGCACGCCGCCCGCGGCGTTCGCCGATGTGCTCGGGCTGGCGGTTTCGCAGGCGAGCGGCACGATGCAGGCGCATGTCGAAGGCTCGCAGGCGCTGCCGTTGCAGATTGCCGCCGCCGCACGTGCGGCAGTGACCGCCGTTGATCTGGCAAACGCCGGGCTGACCGGGCCGCACGACGCGCTCGAGGGGCCGTTCGGCTATTTCAAGCTGTTCGAAGGCGGTGTCATCGAACGCTACAGCGCCAGCATCGGCAGCGGCTGGCGCATCGGCGAAGTCAGCATCAAGCCCTGGCCGTCAGGGCGCGCCGCGCATGCGACGCTCGGCGTGCTGGCAGCGATGATCCGCGATGCCGGGGTGACGGCAGCGCAGGTCCACGAGGTGCAGGCGCATGTGCCGCCGCTGGTGGGCCGGATGATCGGCCGGCCGTGGGTGCCGCAAATGACGCCGGCCTATGCGCGGCTGTGCCTGCCGCTGCTGGCGGCGCTGATGCTGAGCGAAGGCCGCATCGATCCGCGGCGCTTCGAGGCCGCGACCTTCACCGACGCCAATCTGCGCGCCATCGGCGACCGCGTGCGCGTCATCGAAGTCGCGGGCGACGCCAATGCGCTGTCACCGCAACGCATCGTCGTGATGCTCAGCGATGGCCGCGTGCTCGACCGCCAGGTGCCGGCAACGCCGGGCCACCCCGCCAACCCGCTGCCCGCCGCCGACCAGGCGGCGAAGCTGCGGTTCGCGCTGTCGCTGGCGGTCGGCCCGGTCGATCCGCGCATCCGCGACAACCCGCTGGCGTGGCTGGTCGACCAGGGGGAACGATAGCATGGCGCTGCACACGCTTTCGGTCGCCGGCGTGCGCGGGGCCGATGCCGTCGCGGTCACCGAGGCCTACCTCGGCCGCATCGCGCGGTTCAACGGCGAACTCAACGCGTTCACCATGGTCGATGCGGCGGGGGCGCGTGCCGCCGCAGCGCAATCGGCGCGGCGGATTGCGGCGGGCGATGCGCGCGCACTCGAAGGCGTGCCGATCGGCATCAAGGCCAATATCGATATTGCCGGTTTCGCCACCACCGCCGGTGTCGAAGCGCGGCGGGGCGCCGTAGCGACGGCCGATGCGCCGGTTGTCACGCGGCTGCGCGAAGCGGGCGCGGTGATCCTCGGACATCTCAACATGCACGAGGCGGCGATGGGCGCTACGTCCGACAATGCCGCGTTCGGGCGCGTCAACAACCCGCACAATCCGGGCCATACGCCGGGCGGATCGAGCGGCGGTTCGGGTTCGGCGGTGGCGGCGGGCCTGTGCCTCGCCGCACTGGGCACCGACACGCTGGGATCGATCCGCATTCCGGCGGCGTACAACGGCGTCTACGGGCTTAAGCCGACGCACGGGTTGGTGTCCGATGACGGCGTTGTGCCGATGTGCCGCCGGCTCGACAGCGTCGGGCCATTGGCGCGCTCGGTTGCCGATCTCGGCGCGGTGATGCGCGTGCTGGCACCGATCGGTGAGGCAGCGCCGCTCAGCCGCGTCGCGACGCTGTCGGTGATCGACGATTTCGCCCGGACCGACGTAGCGGTGCGGTCGGCCTATTTGCTGGCGCACGACCTGATCGAAGGGCTGGGCCTGAGCGTGACGCGTTATGATGCTAGCGACGTCGATCTTCGGACTGCGCTAACGGCCGGATTTATCGAATCGGCGCGCGAAGTCGGGGAATTCTACGCCGCAGATTATGCGCGGGATGATGGCGGCCTGTCGCCCGAACTTCGCGGCTATATTGCCCAGGGTCGGGCGGCGACGCCCGACGCGCTGGCCGCCGGCAATGCCGCGATGGCAAAGGCGGCGGCGCGGTTGCACGCGGTGTTGCAGATGGCCGACGTCATCCTGATGCCTACCGAGCCGCAGCCGGCGTTTGCGCATGGCCCCGCACCCGTCGGCCAGGCGCTGTTCACCGGACTTGCCAATCTTGCCGGCCTGCCGGCGCTGGCGTTGCCGGCGGGCTGGAGCGCCGAGGGCATGCCGGTCAGCGTGCAACTGGTCGGCCGCGCCGGCTCAGAAGCCAGTCTGCTCGCGCTGGCGGCGAAGCTTGACCAGGTGCTGCGCGGCTACAGCCCGCCGCCCGCCTATAGTTGAAAGCCGGTCAGCTCGGCTTGATCATGCCCTTTGTCGACGGGTTGGCGGCGATGGTCTTGACCTTCTTCGCCTTGGGTTTTTTGGTTTCCTTGTTGCTTTTCATCTGACCCTTGGCCATCGCGCGTCTCCTGTCGGTTGATTGTCGATTGTAGCGCGTATCGCGCGTTGGGGGTCAATTTTCGCCATAGACGCGGTAATCGGCGGGCAAATTCACCGGCGCATAGCCGATGCCGGCGTTCAGCCGCGCCGCAACGCTGGCATGCACCACCGCACCCGGCGCGATGTAGCGCGGCTCGCCGAGCGGCAGGAACAGCGCCTTGTGGCCGTCGGGGGGTCGCCGGCCCCATTTCGGGATGATTTCGGGAATCAGATTGACCAGCCCGTGGATGCGGTTGTGCAGCGGTGCCAGCGGATCGGGCTGCCCCGGCAGCGCCGCGCGCCGCGCCGGATCGACCAGCAGGCCATGCACCACCGCCTCGTCGAGCATCCAATCGAGCGCAATCCGGCTCAACCCCGACGCCTCGGGCGGGTAGCTGCCGCCGATGTCGCAATGGCCGCCGGCAAACCAGACCTGTGCAACATCCTGCCCGGGCAATGCGTGCCACAAATTGGTGCGGAAGAACCGGCGCTTTTCATCGATGGAAACCGCGTGGCGAACGACATCGACCTTGTCGTTGTTCAACGTGAAGGGCAGCGACACGCCGCTGACCTCCGGCGGCCAAAGCTCGACGGCGAACACCGATTTGACGGTGTCCCACAGCCCGAGGAAATTGATCCGCGCGTCGCGGTGGCAGAAGGTCTGCGCGAACGATTCGGCCAGTTCGGCATTGTCGGGGTCGGCATAGAGCTTGATGGCATAGGGCAGCAGGTTGGCGCGCAGCGGGTCGAGGATGCCGATCTTGGCGACCATCCCGGCGAGTGCGCGCACGATATAGGCGCCGCGGCTGAAGCCGAACAGCATCAGCCGGTCGCCGGGCTGATACGCCGCCATCAACAATGAATAGGCGTTGCCGATCTTGTCATAGATGCCGAGCCCGATGCCGAGATCGAACAGCTTGAGCACTTCACTTTCGCCGAGCAGACTGTGCGTCGGCTTGCCCTGAGTGCCGACGCCGGGGTCGTAATAGACATGCTGCGCGTCGCCCCGGCCGACCGCGACCGTCGCCAGCCGCAGCACATTGGTGGCGTTGACCTGGATCTGGTCACCCGTCCCGTCGATACAAATGACGATGGTCTTCGCCATGGCACCCCCATGGCGCGAGGCTAGACCAGTCCGAGCCCGACAACCAGCCGGCAATCGATGACGCAGCCGCGCTGGCGTTGCGCCGCGAGCCAATCGGGGAGGTCGGACAGGGCCACGACATGCACGGATATGGCCTCTTCGGGCGTGCCGCCGCCGGTGCCAGTGCGCGTCAGGCCGGTGGCGCGGAACAGCCGGAAGCTCTCGCTCGACATGCCCGGCGACGTGGCGAATTCGCCAAGGTCTTCCCAGTGCGCCGCCTCGAACCCGGTTTCCTCGTGCAGCTCGCGCGCCGCGCTGGCAGCTTCGCCCTCGCCCGCGACTTCATCGCCGACCAGCCCGGCGGGCAGTTCGATGCACGGACGCCCGAACGGCACGCGAAACTGTTCGACCAGCACGATTTCGCGTGCATCGGTCACTGCGAGGATGACCGCCGCGCCGATGCTGCGCGTGCGCGCGGCATATTCCCAAGTGCCCTCGCGGTGCACCTCAAGGAATTTGCCGCGCCACTGTAGCGTCATGCAACCATCGCCGTGCCGTGGCGCATCAAGGTGCGCGCGATGGCGAATTTGTGGACTTCGGTCGGGCCGTCATACAGGCGGAACGGCCGCATATCGCGGAAGATCATCTCCACCACCGTCTCGTCGGTGACGCCGATGCCGCCGAGGATCTGCACGCAGCGGTCGGTGACCTTGAACAGCTCCTCCGACACGAAGCACTTGACGATCGAGCTCTGGTGGCGGGCGCTGAAGCCCTTCGGCGCCTCACCCTTGTCCATCATCCAGCAGGCGTTCCACACCGCGAGGCGGCAGGTCTGCAGCGCGATTTCATTGTCGGCCAGCATGAAGCCGACGCCCTGGTGCTCGCCGAGCGGCTTGCCGAACGCGGTGCGGGTGCGGGCGTGGTCGATGGCGATGCTGTGCGCGCGCGTCGCGGCACCGATCCAGCGCATGCAGTGCGTCAGCCGTGCCGGCGCGAGGCGCATCTGCGCGTACTGGAAGGCGTTGCCGACTTCACCGAGCAGCTGGTCGGGCCCGAGGCGCAGGTTATTGAACTTCACCACCGCATGGCCTTCGACATAGTTGCGGTCCATCGAGTTCATCACGCGCTCGATCTCGATCCCCGGCGTGTTGCCGTCGCACAGGAACAAGGTCGGGCCGTCGGGGCCGTGCGGGTTCGGCGCAACGCGCGCCATGATGATCCAGGTCTTGGCGCCATTGGCCCCGGTGATCAGCCACTTGCGGCCGTTGATGACATAGTCGTTGCCGTTGAACACCGCTTCGGTGCTGAGCTGCGCGGGGTCGGAACCGGCGCCGTCGGGCTCGGTCATCGCGAACACCGAACGCTGGTGGCCGTCGACCACCGGCTGCAGGAATTCCTTGATCTGGTCGGGACGCGCGATCTTCGACAGGATCAGCATGTTGCCTTCGTCGGGCGCGGCGCAGTTCATCGCTACCGGGCCGAGCGTCGACCAGCCGGCGGCTTCGAGCGCCACGGCGTGGCCGATGTGGTCAAGCCCCATGCCGCCGAGTTCACGCGGCACCTGGATCGACAGCAGCCCGGCCTTGCGCGCCTTGGCGATCATTTCCTGGCGCAGCTCATCGGTCGGACCGTGCTGCGTCAGGCGCGGGTCGCGTTCATAGGGGACGATTTCGTCGATGACGAACTGGCGGATCTTGTCGCGCAAAGCCGCCAGATCAGCGGGGATTTCAAAGTCGATCATCGTTCGTCCTCACAAGGTTGCAGCGACATGGCCCAGAATCGCCAGCGCCAGTTTTTCAAAATCCAAATAGCGGTTGCCGTGCACGGCACCCGCCTGCCAGCGTCGATAAAGCTGCATCCACGCCACCGCCAGCCGGAAACGTGCCAGCGCCAGATGAAAATCGAGCGGCACCGGCGCCCGCCCGCTGGCGGCAAAATAGGCGGCGGCAACTTCGGCGCGCGTCGGGAAGCCGGGTTCGAGCGACGGGACTTGCGCCAGCGCGTGCAACGCCTGCGGGTCGCCGGGCTCGATCCAGTACGACAGCAGCACGCCGAGATCGAACAGTGGATCGCCGAGCGTCGCCATGTCCCAGTCGATGACGGCTTTCGCTTCGAGCGTGGCCGAATCGACGAGCATGTTGTCGAACTTGAAGTCACTGTGGATCAGTGATGCAGGCGCATCGGCCGGCAGGTTGGCGCGCAGCCATGCAACGATGTGCGCGACGCTGGCGGGCGCATCGCCGTCGGGCCAGACGGCAGCGGCACGGCGCGCCCAGCCTTCGACCTGACGGCCGAGGAAACCCGTCGGCTTGCCCAGCCCTTCGAGTCCGACGCTGGCCGGGTCGAGCCCATGCAGCGCGGCCATCGCGGCGATCAGCGCGCTGGTCAGCCTTGCGGGGGCGTCGGCGGGCAGTCCGGCAGGCAGGCTACCACCGATGGCGATGCCGGGGCGGTATTCGATGAGCTGGAACGGCGCGCCGAGTACCGCCACATCCTCGCAGAACGCGATGCCGCGCGGTGCCAAGGGGAAGCCGGCGTTGAGTCGCGACAGCACGCGCCATTCGCGTGCCATGTCGTTGGCGCCCTCGGCAGCCGGCCCCGGCGGCGGGCGGCGCAGCACCGCGGGGGCACCGTCGAGGCTCACCAGATAGTTGAGGTTGGCGAGCCCGCCGGCGAACTGGCGCGGCGGCGTATCAAGGTCGAGCCGGTGCCCCGCCGCACCCAGCCAATCGGCCAGGCGCGGCCAATCCTGCGGGATGGTGGCATCACGGAAACTCATAGGTTGAGCCGCATGGCGCAACGCCATTCAGGTTTCAACCCGGCCTGGGCCTCGTGGCGCAAAATAGCGCGCAGCCAGGCCGGCGTGGTTTCCGGCGTCAGCATGGCAAAGCCGTTGCGTGCATAGAAGGGTGCGTTCCACGGCAGCGTGCGGTCGGTGGTCAGCGTCAGGCTCGCCAGTCCGCGCCCGCGCGCGCCGGCAATCGCTGCCGCCAGCAGCGCGCTCCCGATGCCGCGCCGTTGTGCGATCGCCGCCACCGACAGCTCGAGAATGTGGAGGTCGTCGCGGCTGGCTTCGGCGAGCAACAGCCCGTTGCACCGCCCGGCGTCGTCGCTGACCCACAGTGTCGCATCGGCGCAAGCCGCTTCGAAATCGGCGAGCGGCGTCGGCGGGTGGTCGGCGGCGAAATCCATGTGCGTGCCGCGAAACAGCTCGCCCGCCGACAGTTGGATATCGGCAAGAAA
Organism: Glacieibacterium arshaanense; assembly: GCF_004681125.1. Lineage (GTDB taxonomy): Bacteria > Pseudomonadota > Alphaproteobacteria > Sphingomonadales > Sphingomonadaceae > Polymorphobacter_A > Polymorphobacter_A arshaanense. The sequence goes on along the minus strand of NZ_SIHO01000002.1, from coordinate 388,903 downwards.
CGGCAGGTCGGCGCGACGTGCGAGGCGGATCATCTCCCCAGACCCAGCCGGACGGTCAACCAGCGCCGCGCCGGACTGTCGAACCAGCGGCTGAGCGGCCGGCACAGCGCAATCAGCAGCACCAGCAGCACGAGCAACGGCGCTGACGGCACCGCCTCGCCGTCGAGGCCGTGCTTGGCAGCGAGCGCCGCGACCAGCGCCATCAACGGGCCGTGGACAGCGTAAAGCGGGTAGGAAATCTCCCCCAGCCAGTCGAACAGCGGAGCCGTCGCGGGCACCTCGGCCGCATTGACGCCGAGCACCAGCAGCACCGGCAACACCAGCAGCACGACGGCGACATCGCGTGCCGCCTCATACGGCAGGCCTTCGGCCGGCATCGCCATCACCGCGATGATGACCGCCAGGATCACCCACACCGGCACGCGCCAGCGCAGCAGCACGCCATCGCGGAAGCGCCGATAGACCAGTACGCCGAGCGGGAACGAGAACGCCACGCGCGCGCTGGCGACGCCGAAACCGTCCCAGGCCCAACCACGCTCCATGCTCTGCTGCTGCTGCGTCGATACCAGCAGCGCCACGGCGGCGACGCCGAGAATCAGCAGCAGCACGCGTGTCGACAGCCAGCGGTGGATCAGCACGAAGCCAAGGTTGGCGATCAGTTCGAACAGCAGCGACCATGCCGGATCGTTGAGCGGATACAGCGTGCCATGGTCATCGACGGGCTCGCCGCCGGGCATCGGCATCGGCAGCATCAGCAGCGCGAACACCAGCGCCAGCCGGAAACCGGCGGCGCTCCAGCTGGTATCGAGGCCGGTCGCCACCATCGCCACCGACACCAAGGTGCCGAGCAGATAGAGCGGATAGAGCCGGATGAAGCGCATCGCCATGAAGCGCCTCGCGCCGAGCCCGGCGGCAATGCGCTGGTCATAGGCGTGGGCGATGACGAAGCCACTCAATGCGAAGAACATGTCGACGGCAAGATAGCCGCTCGGCAGCCAGCTCGTCCCGGCAACTTTCGCCCAGTGCATCAGCGCGACGCCGATCGCGGCCACGCCGCGCATGGCGTCGAGGCTGCGGAACCGTGTTACGCGGCTACGCGTGGACAAGCGTGCCCACACCCGCGCGGGTGAAGATTTCGAGCAGCATGGCGTGCGGGATGCGGCCATCGAGGATGACCGCGGCGTCGACACCGCCTTGCACCGCGCCGACGCAGGTTTCGATCTTGGGGATCATGCCGCCGGAAATCGTGCCGTCGGCGACCAGCGTCTCGATCATCGGCGGCGTCAGGTCGGTGAGCAAGACACCGTCCTTGCCGAGCACGCCGGCGACATCGGTGAGCAGGAACAACCGCGCCGCGCCGATCGCGGCGGCAATCGCGCCCGCCATCGTGTCGGCGTTGATGTTGTAGGTGTGGCCGTCGGCGCCGACGCCGACGGGGGCAATGACCGGCACGATGTTGGCGGCGGTCAGCACGTCGATGACGGTGCGGTCGATGGTTTCGGGTTCGCCGACAAAGCCCAGATCGACGACCTGTTCGATCAGGCTGTCAGGATCGCGCTTGGTGCGCGTCACCTTGGTGGCGGTGACGAGGTTGGCGTCCTTGCCCGAAATACCAACCGCCTTGCCGCCCGCTGCATTGATCCAGGCGACGAGTTCCTTGTTGATCGCGCCCGACAGCACCATTTCGGCGACTTCGGCAGTCGCGGCGTCGGTGACGCGCAGCCCGTCGATGAACTCGCTCTTGATCTCGAGGCGCTTGAGCATCGCACCGATCTGCGGGCCGCCGCCGTGCACAACGACGGGGTTGATACCGACCGCCTTCAACAGCACGATATCTTCGGCGAAATCGCGTGCCAGTTCGGGGTCGCCCATCGCATGGCCGCCGTATTTGACGACAAACGTCTTGCCGGCATAGCGTTGCAGATACGGCAACGCCTCGATCAGCGTCTCGGTCTTGACCAGCAGGTCGGGGTGCGGGGCATTGCTCATGCACCCCCTATAGGGCGGGAGACGGAGATGGCAATCACTAGCGCGCCCGCCCCCGCGGGCTATTCGGGCATGCCGCTGCGCCGCAAACTCGGGGTCGCGTCGGGCCAGCGCACGCTGCGCCATGCCATGCCCGCCGGCGTCGCGGCGGAGATCGACGACGGCGCGCCGCCGCCTGACGGCGCCCCGCCGTGGGACATGGTGCATTTGTTTTGCGACCGTCGCGTCGAGCTTGAGACGCTGCTGGTGCGGCTGCGCGGCGAGCTCGCGCCCAAGGGCATGATCTGGGTGTCATGGCCCAAAAAGGCGTCGAAAGTCCCGACCGACATCACCGAAGACACCATCCGCGCGATCGCGCTGCCGCTGGGGTTTGTCGACGTGAAGGTCTGTGCGGTCGACGCCGTGTGGTCGGGGCTGAAGTTGGTTATCCGCGTGTCGGAACGTCAAGGCTGAGCGTCAGGCTGTTGCCCACCGCCACCGCCTGCCACGCTGCAGTAAGCGCCGCCAACCGGGCGCGTATGGCCGCCAGCGCCGCAGCGTCAAGGTCGAGCGGCTGGTCGCCGCGCGCGTCGCAGGTCAGCCGGTACAGGTCGAGAAATTCGGCATCGGGCGTCGGCGCCCCCGCCCAGGCTTCGGCCTGCACGGTTTCGACGAGCCGCTCGACGGCACGCGCGTGCGGGTCATCGGCGGCACCGAAGTCCGCACCGCCGCCCGCCGCGAGATTGCCGAGGAACCCCACGCCGACAACTTCAGCCTCGACGGCAAAATGCACCATGTCGTGCGGGATGATGCCCTGCTTGGGGCAGTCGATGCTTTCGGTCGTGCCGTCGGCGCGGCGCAGTTCAAGCCGGTCGAACTTGCCGGCGCCCTTGGTGAAAACCAGCTGCATCAGCGCCACCAGATCAGCGTCAGCCCGGCCGTGAACACGAAGTCATAGACGGCGCAGAACGGAATATACCAGCGCGGCATCTGCGTATCGACAAGGCGGTGGTGCGCGGCGTCCCACAGCCCGTGCGCGACGAACGCCGCCGGAATTGCCCAGGGCGTGACGAGCAGCCCGAGCGCGCCCGCCGCGAAAAACAACATGCCGACGACGCATTCGATACCGATGTTGCGCCCCCGACCGTCGCGCAGCGCAAAGCCGATATAGATCGCGCCGACCGCCGATACGGCCAGCGCCGCCAGCACCACCGATGTTGCATGCGTCACCAGCAGGTGCAGCGGCAGCGTCGCCAGCGCCAGCACCGCGCCGATCGTCCCCGCCGTGGCCGGGCGAAAATTCACCGCGTCGGCACCGGCGCTTCGCCGCTGTAGTCGTAGAAACCGCGGCCCGATTTGCGGCCGAGCCAGCCGGCTTCGACGTACTTCACCAGCAGCGGTGCCGGACGATACTTCGAATCGCCGGTCGTTGCCTGCATGACCTGCAGGATGCTGAACAGCGTATCGAGCCCGACGAAATCGGCGAGCGCCAGCGGTCCCATCGGGTGGTTGGCGCCGAGCTTCATGCCCATGTCGATATCGACAACCGAGCCCAGCCCGTCACCAAGCGCGAAGATCGCCTCGTTGAGCATCGGGCACAGGATGCGGTTGACGATGAACGCCGGCCGGTCTTCGGATTCGATGCCGGTCTTGCCGAGCGCCGCCACGAAACGGTGCATCGCGGCAGTAGTTTCGGCGCTGGTGGCGAGGCCGGGGATGATTTCGATGAGTTGCATCACCGGCACCGGGTTGAAGAAGTGCAGCCCGGTGAAGCGGTCGGGACGGTCGGTCGCCGCCGCCAGCCGGGTAATCGAAATCGACGAGGTGTTGGTGGCGAGCAAGGTTTCGGCACGCAGCTTGGGCGACAGTTCGGCGAAGATCTTGACCTTGATGGCCTCGTTCTCGGTCGCCGCCTCGATGACCAGATCGGCCGCGACGAACGCCGCGGTGTCGGTGGTCAACGTGATGCGCGCCAGAATCGCCGCAATCGTCGCCTCGTCGATGGTGCCCTTGGTCAGCCCCCGCGCCAGATTTTTGGCGATGGTCGCCTTGGCGGCCTCGGTGCGGTCGCTCGACACATCCGACAAAATGACCTTGTAGCCCGATGCAGCCGCGACATGCGCGATGCCGTTGCCCATCAAACCCGCACCGATAACGCCGATTGTCTGCACGCCTAGCTCTCCTGAATGACTGGCGTCACTCCTAGGCAAGCGCGGCCCGCGCGGCAACTGCTGCATTGCAGCAAAGTTGCCAAAACGTTCGGGTCACTAGCGCTTCTTGACGAACTCGGCGCGCAGCACCAACCCCTTGATGCCTTCGTAGCGGCAGTCGATTTCCTGGTCGTCACCGGTCAGCCGGATCGACTTGATGACGGTGCCGCGGCGCAGCGTCTGCCCGGCGCCCTTGACGGTGAGGTCCTTGATCAGCGTCACGCTGTCACCGTCCGCCAGCAGATTGCCGACCGAATCGCGCACTTCGACCTGGCCCGCGGTCGACGCCTTGGCCGCAGCTTCAGCACCGCTGATCCACTCGCCGCTGGCTTCGTCATAGACGAAATCATCATCGCCGGGCTGGTCGCTCATCATCTTCTCCAGCGCCAGCAACGGCGCGCCGCCTCCCTAGCGCATCGCAGGCGGTGCCTGCAAAGACTCAGTCGGCTTCGGCGGCCTTGCGCAGGCGCTTGGCGTCGAGAATCGCGATGCGGCCGTAGCGTGTATCGATCAGCCCCTCGGCCTCCAACCCGCGCACCACCTTGCCGACGGTGTTGCGGCTGAAGGCGCAGGCGCCGGCGAGGTGCTCCTGCGTGCAGATGAAGGCGTCAGGCGGCGAAAGGCGGTAGCGCCGGTGTCGCCAGCCGCCAAGGCGCAGGATTGTCGCCGCAACGCGGCGCCGGCTGTCGCCGATCAGCATGTCGGCATGCGCGCCGACCGCCATGACGAACTGATCCGATATCACCAGCGCGATCTGCTCCCAGTCGCCGGGGTGCGCTGCCAGCCGGGCGCGCAGCGCCTGCAGCCGCACAGCGCCGCACAAAGAATCGGTGGTTGCAACTGCCGAGCCGATGTAGACGCCGCCGAGTAGCGGCGCATGGCCCCACCAGCCACCGGGCAGGCCGAAAAATGCCGTGCCGACATCGGCCATGCCGATTCCGGTGACGAAGTGCACCTGGCCGTCGCCGACGCAGTAAACGGCGCCATCGGCATCGCCGGCGTGTGTCAGCCCCTCGCCCGGGGCATAGACGCGCCACTGGGTGTTGGCGACCATCCAATCGCGGAACGCCGGCGCGCAGCCGCCCAGCCAGCCGGTAGTGGAAATCAGGGTGCTGGCGGCTTGTTCGCGACTCGTCATTTCAGGGTTTATGGCAATGTCCGGTGGCCGCGACAATTGAACAATTCTTGTCAGTAGTTGGCGCCGCACCTCGTTAGGAATCGCGTACAAACTCAGGGGAATTCTGCAATGCGTCGATGGATGAAGATGGTGGCGCTCGCCACGCTGGCGGGTATCGCAGTGCCGGCGCTGGCGATTGATGACGGGCCGCGCGCCTATTTCCCGCTGCCGGTCGGCAGCAACAATTTCAACCTGATCGGCATTTTCGAGGATTCGAACAGCTCGCTCGACCCGTCGACGGCGATCAAGGGCCTCGACGGCAGCGTCGACGTCGGCGTGCTGCAATACACCCGTACCGTCGCCATCGGCGGCAATGCCGCGGGCCTCGTCGTGGCGATGCCGTTTGGCCGCGTTAAGGGCCAGGTGACGCTCGGCGGCCCGTTCGGCAACACGTTGGTGCGTTCGGGCGAAAGCAGCGGCCTCGGCGACCTGACGGTGATGGGGGTGTTCGGCGTTATCGGTTCACCGGCGCTGACCAAGGCGCAATATGTCCAGTACAAGCCGGGGTTCTCGCTCGGCGTGCTGGCGCAGGCGACGGCGCCGACGGGCGAATATGACGACACCAAGCTGCTCAACCTCGGTACCAACCGCTGGGCGTTCCGGCTCGGCATGCCGTTCGGCTGGATGCTCGGCGGCTCGTATCTGTCACCGAAGCTGACGACGATCGAAGTCGTCCCGAGCGTCATTATGTACACTCCCAATGACGCGCCGTTCCGCGCCGGCCGGCGCACGCAATCGGCGCTGTTCCGCATGGAGGGGCATCTGACGCACAACTTCAACCGCGCGCTCTGGGCCTCGCTCGACGGCGGCGTCAACAGCGGCGGCGCCACCACCACCGACGGCGTCGCCGACAACAACAACAAACAATGGCTCGGGCTCGGCGTCTCTGTCGGGCTCAACCTGTCACCGGCGTTCGGCGTGGTCGCAACCTATGGCGGCCCGGTGACCGGCAATGCCAGCGCGCCCGAAGGCAGCGGCTTCCGCATCAACCTGCGCGGGACGTTCTAGGGATAAGGAAATCGCCCTAAGCGCGATTTCACTTGACATAACGAACCGAACCGGTTAGTGATACTCTCAAGGCGGCGAGGAATGGGAGTTCCTCGTCCAACCTGTCCGGAACCATGATCGCCACTTGCTTGGCCGGACGTGACGCATCACCGCCGCGCTTTTTAGCCCCGCGCTCTGTTAGATCGGGAACTTCAGCTCCAAGTGTTCCAAGGAGGACACCTCTACCCTAGTGCTAAACTTTGTACTGAAACCAGTGCTGACCCTAGTGCTAGCGGCCTAAGATACCGCACAAACGTCCTCCGACCCCGGCTATCCCGATCAGCGTCACAAAGCCTGCCTCTTCCCGATGACCCAGCAACCCTCCCAAGGACGCCGTCATCGGGAAGAGGATAAATCTCCACCGTGGCGGTGGGGGTCAGTACCCAAGGACGATGGACCGGGGCGGGGATATCCGCTGGCCGGAAATTCGTCGTGTCTGTGCGCCTTGCCTTAGACCGGTTCAACACCACCAAACCCCGCTCATCCCGAGCGAAGTCGAGGGACAAACCCACCGCTGGGCGTGTCCCTCGACTTCGCTCGGGATGAGCGCGGTGGAGTTTGGTTCAAGGATGCACGCGTTGAGAAGGCGCACCCCAAAAATCGGGTGCAGGGCCAAGGCCCTGCCCGCCGGAGGCCCTTTATCCTACCCCGCCAGCACCGCGCGTGCCTGACTGGCGACATGCGCGAGCATTGCCGTCGTCACCGCACCGCTATGGCGCGCGCGCGATACCAGCGCACAGACGCGATTGGCGCGGGCGTGGTTGGCGGCGAGCCAGGTGTTGACCTCTGCCACCGGATCGCCGCCGGGCTTGACGATGCGGCGCATCAGGTCGAGCCGCAGCTGTTCGAAGTCGCGCACCAGCCCGGCCTTGAGCAGCCGTTCCCACGGGTCGTTGGGGGCGAGCAGCAGCGCGGCACCCTTGGCCCAGTCGAGCCCGAGCGTTTCACCGAGGTGCGTATAGCCCATGGCGACCTGTGCCTCGTCGCCGCCGAGGTCGGCGGCGAGCAAGCCGATGCCGACCGAGCCGTCGAGCGCGTGCATGCGCACCAGCCGGTCGGCGACGTCGCGCGGCGCGCCGGCGCGGTTGAGCGTCGCGGCGAACCAGTCGATCTGCGCCTGCGGTTCGGGGCGCAGCAGCTGCGCGATGCGTTCGCCGAGCCGGTCGAGGCCGGGCTTGAGGCGGCTGACCAGTGCTGACGGATCGCCGACGCCGGCGCCGACACGCAGCAGGTCGGCCATTTGCGCGCGCATGGCCTCGATCGCATAGCTGTGGAGTTCGAGCTGGACCGGGCCGGGCACTTCGGCGCTGTCGATGGCGTCCCACAGATCGCGGAAGTCGAACAGTTCGCGCCCGGCGACGAACGCGCCGCCGACATCCGCCAGGCTGACGCCGAGTTCTTCGGCGAGTTCGAACGGCAAGGTCAGCCCGCCGCGGTTGATCAGTTCGTTGGTCAGCTTGGTGGCGACGAGTTCGCGGCGCAGCCGGTGGGTCTCGATTGCCGCCGGGAACCGCGCCGCCATCGCATCTGGGAAGGCCCCCATCAGATCGGGCAGCAGCAGCGCATCGTCGCACACCGGGCTGACGACCAGCGCGTCGTAAACCGCCATCTTGGCATAGGCCATGATGACCGCCAGCTCAGGGCGTTCGAGGCCGTCGCCGGCCCGGCCGCGTTGGACGAGGACATCGTCACTGGCGAGGCCTTCGAGGCTGCGATTGAGTTCGGCGGCGCTGGTCTCGAGCGTCTGGATCAGCCGGATGTAGCGCGGAATCGCGGCTGCACCGCCGCGTTCGGCAATCGATAGCGCCTGCGTCTGCATGATGTTGTCGTGGAGTACGAGTTCGGCGACTTCGTCGGTCATCTCGACGAGCAGCGCGTTGCGCGCCTCCTCGGTCAGTCGGCCGGCGGCGACCTCGCTGCCGAGCGCGATCTTGATGTTGACCTCGTTGTCCGAGCAATCGACGCCGGCGCTGTTGTCGATGAAATCGGTGTTAATGCGGCCGCCGTGTTCGGCGAACTCGATGCGCCCGGCCTGCGTCAGCCCGAGGTTGGCGCCTTCGCCAACGACCTTGGCGCCGAGCTGGTCGCCGGTGACGCGATGCGCGTCATTGGCGCGATCGCCGACATCGACGTTGCTTTCGAAATTGGCGCGGACATAGGTGCCGATGCCGCCGAACCAGAACAGGTCGACCTTGGCCTTGAGGATGGCGACGATCAGCTCGGTCGGTGACAGCGCATCGGCGGTGATGTTGAGGCTGAGCCGGATTTCGGGGGTCAGCGGGATCGACTTCTGGCTGCGCGGGAAGACGCCGCCACCCTTTGAAATGACCTTGCGGTCATAGTCGTCCCATGACGAGCGCGGCAGCGCGAACAGCCGCTGGCGTTCGGCAAAGGCCTTCTTCACATCGGGTTCGGGATCGAAGAAGAAGTGGCGGTGGTCGAACGCCGCGACCAGCTTCATCGATTTCGACAGCAGCATGCCGTTGCCGAACACGTCGCCCGACATGTCGCCGCAGCCGGCGACACGCACCGGTGCGGTCTGCACATCGACACCGAGTTCGCGGAAGTGGCGCTGCACCGAAATCCACGCGCCGCGTGCGGTGATCGCCATCGCCTTGTGGTCATAGCCTACGCGCCCGCCGCTGGCGAAGGCGTCGCCGAGCCAGAAGCCGCGGCCGTCATCATGCGCGAGGCTGATGGCATTGGCGGTGTCGGAGAAGGTCGCGGTGCCCTTGTCGGCGGCGACGACCAGATAAGGGTCGGGCGCGTCATGGCAGACGACATCGTCGGGCGGAATGTTGGCGCCGGCGGCATCGAGGTTGTCGGTCAGCGACAGCAAGGCGCGGATGAAGATCGAATAGGCCTCGATGCCTTCGGCGGCATAGGCCTCGCGGTTCGACGGCGCCGGCAGTTGTTTGGGGTAGAAGCCACCCTTGGCGCCGGTGGGCACGATGACGGTGTTCTTGACCTTCTGCGCCTTGACCAGCCCGAGCACTTCGGTGCGGAAGTCGTCGCGGCGGTCGGACCAGCGTAGCCCGCCACGCGCGATCGGCCCGCCGCGCAGGTGGATGCCTTCGACGCGCGGGGAATAGACCCAGATTTCGCGGTACGGCACCGGCGGCGGCAGGTTGGGAACTTCGTGGCTGTCGAGCTTGAAGGCCAGCGCTTCGGGACCGCCGGGGACGAAGGCATTGGTGCGCAGCGTCGCATCGATGACCGACTGGTAGAGGCGCAGGATCGTGTCGTCGTCGATTGCGGTGACATTGGCCAGCCCGGCGTCGATGCGTTCGGCGGCAGCGGCGATTGCGGTCGCGCGGTCATCGACATCGAGCTCGAACTTGGCGCGGAACAGCGCGACGATGTCATCGGTGACCGCCGGATAGCGGCGCAGCGCATCGACGACGGTGGTCAGCCCGTAGGCGACGCCGGTCTGGCGCAGGTAGCGGAAATAGGCGCGTAGCCAGCCCGCGGTTTCGGCGCCGAGCCCGCAGCCGATGACCAGCGCGTTGAACGCGTCATTCTCCTGCTGGCCGAGCAGCACATGGCGCAGTGCCGGCTCGACGCGGGCGCGCAACACGTCGAGGTCGAGCGTCGCCGCCTCGCCCTGCACTTCAAGCAGGAAGTCGTGGATCCAGCCGAGGCGTCCGCCATCGAGGTCGAACGGGAACTCCTCGATAACACGCAGCCCGAAGTTTTCGAGCACCGGCACCGCGTCCGACAATGCGATGATCTGGCCGAGCCGGTAGATCTTGAGCCGCAGCGCGCGCGGCGCGTCACCAGCACGGCGATAAAGCAGCACTTCGCGGCCGGTGCTGTCCTCGAGCCGCGACAGCGCCAGCAGGTCGGTCGCCGCATCGGCCGCGCTATATTGCGCGCGGTAGCTCGGCGAGAACGCCTTGCCGTGCGTCAGCGTCAGGCGTGCCGCCCGCGCGGGACCGGCGACTTCGGCGAGCGCGGCTTCGATATGTTCATCCCAGCCGCGCACCATCGCATCGAGGCGGGCATCCAATGCGGCCTCGTCGAGCGTGACGTCGCCGCCCGGCGTGCCGATGATGTAGTGGACGCGCGCCAGGCCCTCGGCGCGCAGTTCGACTTCATAGCGCGTCAGCTTGCCGCCGAAGGTTTCGGTGAGCATGGCGCCGACGCGTTCGCGGACGCCGCTGGTATAGGCATCGCGCGGCACATAGACGAGCACCGAGACAAAGCGCCCATAAGCATCGGCGCGCGCGAACAGCTTGGGCCGCGGCCGGTCGAGCAGCGACAGCAGGCCGAGCGCCATCGACTTCAATCGCTCGGGACTGGCTTCGAACAGTTCCTCGCGCGGGAAGGCTTCGAGGACATGGACGAGCGCCTTGCCGGTATGGCCCTTGGCATCGAACCCCAGCGCGTCGATGACCTCGGCGACCTTGCGGCGCAGCAGCGGCACCATGCGCGGCGAGGTGGCGAGCGCCGAGCTGGTGAACAGCCCGATAAAGCGCGTCTCGGTGACCGCGCGGCCCTGGCGGTCATAGCCCTTGACCGAAATCATGTCGAAATTGACGTGGCGGTGCACCGTCGAAACTGCGCCGGTCTTGCTGACAAGCATCGGCTCGGGTGAGTCGAGGAACTTCTGCACCGGCGCCGGCAATGCGTCATCGCCCCACACCGCGAACTTCGGGTTGCGCAGCAAGCCAAGTCCTTCGACTTCACCGCCGTCGAGATCGGTGCGCGACACGCCGAGCAGCGTGAAGTTGTCGGCGGCGAGCCAATCGAGGAACGCCGTGGTTTCGGCGGCAGCGTGCGGCGCGACGGGCGGCGGATTGTCGGCCAGCGCCCGCGTCGCCGCCTTGAGCGCCGCGAGCATGTCGGCCCAATCGTTGACCGCAACGCGTACATCGGCGAGCACGCCGTGCAGCGTTTCAACGAGCGCGAGCCGCGCCTTGGCGCTGACGCGTTCGAGTTCGATGTAGATCAGCGACTCGCGCGCTTCGCCGAGGGCAGGCGCATTGGCATCGGCGGCGGAGATGGTGAGCAACCGACCCTTGTCGTCACGACGTACGGTGACGATCGGATGCAGCAGCCGGTCGATGCCGAGGCCGGCGCTGGTAATGGCCGCCGACACCGAATCCACGAGAAACGGCATATCATCATTGACGATCGCCAGCCCGAGGCGACGGCGACCACCCTGGCTGTCGATGGGGTCGAGCGAGATAGCCGGCGTGCCGGGGCTACGCTTGGCGGCGAGCGTCGCGACCTGCGCGACGATGCGGTCGGCGGCGGCAGCATCGATACTGTCGGCCTCGCCGGGCAGCGCCGTGGCAAACAGCAGATCGGCAAACAGCCGTCGGTTGGCGTTCTCGCCTGCCGGGGCTGGCGTATCGTCGCCTGCTCGTGCCGCCATTGCCTTGCTCCTCGCTTTCGCCGGATCCGTCACCGCTTATGCGTCGGGCGCGGCAATAGGACAATGCTATTGCTGTGCGCAAGCAATGATGGATTCTGCGAATTTTGTGTCGATTTTGGAGGGTTTGTCCACATTTTCGCATGGAATCAGCCCGTGGATTTGAAAAATTCGTCAGTTTTCGCGCACAGACTCCGGAATTGCCGACAAATGCCTGGAGTCACCGCGCAGTGCAAAATTGACCTCGCGCCGCAGACTTTCGGATGCCGCGCGGTCAAGCAGCTGCTTCCAGTTGAGCACGCCATGGACATAACCGAGCCCGCCCGCGTCGTCGGCCAGCGGCAGCAGCACGCCGCGCGTCAGCAGGCAGGCGCTGGTACTGCCGGCAAGCGCGGCATCGACCGGCACGACGGCGCGCCACAGCCGCATCAGCTCGCAGCTATCGAGCAGCAGTGCCGCCAACCCACCGTCGCAGCTGCTCGCCAAATAGCCCGGCGTAATGCCGAACGCCGCTGTCACCGCGGCACCGGCGAATAGCACATCGACGCGGTCGCCGCGCCGCAGGTCGAGCAGCAATGCATGCTCGGCAAATGCGCCTGCGGCGCCGGTCGCCATGTCGTGGTGACCGGGCATCGTGGCGTGCGGCGCCCGTGCCAACCGCCACTGCGCTTCGGCGCGCTGTGCCATGCGACGGTCATCGTCGCCGCCGAACACCGGCGGCAGATCGAAGCGCACGTCGTCGGCAGGCAGCGCATCACGAGCACTGCGCACCGCCTTGCCACGATTGACGCTGTCCTGACGCATGTCGCTGGTCCCTTTGACCGTCCCGCACAAATAACGACACGACCACAGCCCACTTGCGCCGCACGCCGCTTGTATATCGCGGGAGTCGCTGCTATTGCCCCCGCACCGCCGCTTTAGCTCAGCCGGTAGAGCACATCATTCGTAATGATGGGGTCAGGTGTTCGAGTCACCTAAGCGGCACCACTCCCCCCGAAACATTGTTGGACAATGCAGCCATCGAGGGGAAAGTTGCGCCCGGATCAAGTCCCCGCGGTAGCGCGCTGCGCCAAATTCTCGTCAGGCAAATGGGCGGTTCAAGCGCACAATTGCGCTGTTGAGCCATGAGGCGAAGCTGACCCATAGCAGGTACGGCATGATCAACAGGCTGGCCTGTTGCGAAATCGGCCATAGGCCCACGACCAGCGCGACCAGCGAAGCCCATAAGAAAACCACTTCGATCAGCGCCCAGTCCGGCCGGCGCAAGCGAAAGAACAGCGGGCTCCAGAGTGCATGGAATACGGCGTTGGTCGCGAACAGGATGACGACCGTCGTTCGTGCCGCGGGACCGGGCGCAGCCTCCCAGGCGACAACCGCCGACCAAGCGGCGAGACCGAGAATGATCGTCCAGGCGGGCCCGAACAGCCAGTTCGGCGGTTGCAGCGCCGGCTTGCGCAAATTCCGGTACCAGTCGCCGATCGGCGTCATCAGTCCGCCAAACCCGCCAAGAAATATCGCGACAGCGGCGGCGATGATGATCGGGGGCCAGTTCAACTGAAATGTCCATCTTGTGGCGTGTCCAACTCATGTTACAGATTATCCGTGCGCATGTCCTTTCCCTTTTCCGCGATCGTCGGCCAGGACGAGATGAAACTGGCGCTGCTAATTGCCGCGGTGGACGCACGGATTGGTGGCGTCATGGTGTTCGGCGACCGCGGCACGGGTAAATCAACCGCGGTGCGGGCACTTGCCGCGCTGCTGCCGTCGGTTCCGGCAGCTCACGCCGGCTATCAGGACGGCACGGCGCGCAAGGGGCAGGTGCCGGTGCCTTTCGTCGACCTGCCCTTGGGCGCGACCGAAGACCGCGTGGTGGGCGCGCTCGACCTCGAACGAGCGCTGGGGTCAGGGATCAAGGCCTTCGAGCCGGGGTTGCTGGCGCGCGCCAATGGCGGCTTTCTCTACATCGATGAAGTCAACCTCCTCGAGGATCATATCGTTGACCTGCTGCTCGATGTTGCGGCTTCGGGCGAGAATGTCGTCGAGCGCGAGGGACTGAGCATTCGTCACCCCGCCCGCTTTGTGCTGGTCGGCAGCGGCAACCCCGAGGAAGGCGAGCTGCGCCCGCAGTTGCTCGACCGCTTCGGGCTTTCGGTCGAGGTGAGGACGCCGCAAGACCTGACGCAGCGTGTCGAGATTCTGAAGCGCTGCGATGCCTTCGAGCGCGATCCCGCTGCGTTCACCGAAATCTGGCGACGGTCGCAGCGCAAGACACAGAATCGCATCGCGCACGGGCGGGCGATGCTTTCCGGCGTGACGATCCCCGACGCGGTGCTGGCGTACGCTTCGCGGCTGTGCATGGCGGTGGGGGCCGATGGCCTGCGCGGCGAGCTGACACTGATGCGATCGGCGCGGGCGCTTGCGGCGCTCGACGGCGTCGAGAACGTCGGCACGGTACATGTCCGGCAAGTGGCGCCGCTGGCGCTGCGCCACCGCCTGCGGCGCAACGTGCTCGACGAGACCGGGTCGACTGCGCGGATCGAGCGGGCGCTGGAGGAATTGGCGGCGTGAACAGCGCGGGCGACGTTGCGCCCGATGCCTTTCAGGATGCGCTGATTGCCGCGCGGCTGTGCGCCATCGATCCCGAACTCGGCGGCATCGTGCTACGTGGCGGCGGCGAGTTGCGCGACGCGGTCATTGCAGAGTTGCGCACGGGGTTGCCCACGTCGGCGCCGGTACGGCGCTTGCCGTCACACATTGATGATGAGCGGCTGCTGGGCGGCATCGATCTGACCGCGACGTTGGCGCAGGGCAAGCGGGTGACGCGGGCCGGGCTGTTCGCCGAAGCCGACGGCGGGATCATCATCGTGCCGATGGCGGAGCGGCTGTCCGACGCGACTGTCGGCAGGATCACGGCAGTGATGGATGCCGGCACGGCCGCTACCGAGCGCGACGGGGTTGCCGCGCGCTACGGCGCGCGCTTTCTAACGGTGGCGTTCGATGATGGCATCGAACCCGAGGAACGCGCGCCGGCCGCACTGATCGAGCGGGTTGCGTTCTGGATCGACCTGACGGCATCGCGTGCGCTGTCGCTGCACGGCGGTGATTGGGCACTGGATCCACCAGCGACCGAAGCGCTGCTCGCGATACAGCGATTTTACGGCGGCACGCCCGCGGTCCAGGCCCCGGACGAAATAGTATCGGCGCTCGCCACCACCGCAGCGGCACTGGGGATCGACTCAGCGCGTGCGCCGCTGTTCGCGCTACGCGCCGCGCGCGCGAGTGCCCGGCTTGCCGGACGCACGACGGTCGCCGATGAAGACGTCTTGTTGGCCGCGCGACTTGTGCTGGCGCCGCGGGCGACGCGCCTGCCGATGGCACCGGCAGAGCCGGAGGCCGACTCGACGCCCCCGCCACCGCAGGACAGCGACGCGGGCGAAGACGAAAATGGCGAGCAAGCGCCGCTCGAGGATTTGGTACTTGCCGCCGCGCTGGCGTCGCTGCCCAAGGATGTTCTCGCCCGGATAGCCGCAGGCACCGTCCGGCGCGGGAGGCCAAACAATGTGCGCGGCGCCGGTGCGCGCCAAAAGTCCGGCGTGCGCGGCCGGCCGATGGGGGCACGTGCCGGCATGCCCGGCGGTGGACAGCGCCTGAGTCTGATCGATACGTTGCGCTCCGCGGCACCCTGGCAAAAATTGCGCGGCACTGACGGACGCATTGCGGTCCGCCGCGACGATCTCCGCGTCCGCCGCTTCGAGACGCGCGCCGAGGCGTTGACGATTTTTGCCGTCGACGCTTCCGGATCGTCGGCGCTGGCGCGGCTCGCCGAGGCCAAAGGTGCGGTCGAACTGCTGCTTGCCGAGGCCTATGTCAAGCGCGCGCAGGTGGCGCTGATCGCGTTTCGCGGCACGTTGGCCGAGGTGCTGCTGCCGCCGACGCGGTCGCTGGCGCGCGCGCGGCGGTCGCTGGCTGAGCTGCCGGGCGGTGGTGGTACGCCGTTGGCGGCGGGGCTCAACGCCGCGCGCGAGCTTGCCGAGGCGGCACGCGCGCGCGGCCAGACGCCGTTCATTGTCGTATTGACCGACGGCCGCGCCAATATCGCCGCCGATGGCGGTAGCGTTCGCGCCGCCGCCGAGGCGGACGCGAAAGAGGCGGCTAAGGCCATCGGCACCGCCGGAATTGCCGCAGCGTTCGTCGATATTTCGGCGCGGCCCCGTCCCGAGGGCGCGGCGCTCGCGGCCGCTATGCGCGCGCGCTATCTGCCGTTGCCGCGGGCCGACGCGACGACGATGCATGCCGCAGTCAGTGCGGCGCAGCGTGCATGACGGCGCCGCGCTGGTCGGTCGAAGGCAAAGGCTGGCCGAACAGCGCGCATAGTCGGTTCGTCGAGTCCGGCAGGCTGCGCTGGCATGTCCAGGTCATGGGGGCGGGGCCGGCGCTGCTGCTGCTGCATGGCACCGGCGCCGCGACGCACAGCTGGCGCGCGCTGGCGCCGTTGCTCGCCGAGCATTTCACCGTGGTTGCGGTCGACCTGCCCGGCCACGGCTTCACTTCGTGGCGGCCTGCCGACGGCATGTCGATGCCGGCGATGGCGCGGACGGTCGGCAACCTGCTGCGTCGGTTGGAGATCGCGCCGGATGCCATTGTCGGTCATTCGGCGGGTGCGGCAATCGCGTGTCGCATGGTGCTCGACGGACAGGCGACCCCCGACGCGATCATCGGGCTGAGTGCTGCGCTGCTGCCGTTTCCGGGGCTCGGCGCGAAGCTGTTTCCGTCGCTCGCCCGGCTGTTGTTCGTCAACCCGCTGGCGCCGCATTTCCTCGCCCGTCTGGCGCGGACGCGCGGCGAAACTGCGCAGTTTTTGCTGCGCAGCACGGGGTCGCGCATCGATGACGCGGGCGTTGCATTTTATCAACGCCTGTTCGCGACTTCGGGCCATTGCGCGGGGGCGATCACTATGATGGCCAACTGGGATCTCGACGCGTTAGCGCGCGACCTGCCGCTACTGCAGACGCGGATGCTGCTTGTCCACGGCAGCGCGGATGCGGCGATCCCCATTTCGAGCGCGCGCAGCGCTGCGGCGCTCGTCGGCGATGGGCGGTTGACGGCGCTCGTGGGACTCGGCCACCTTGCCCATGAGGAGAAACCGGAGGTGGTCGTCGAAGCGATCAGGGAGTTTGTAGGAGGACGCGGATGAGTAACCAGTATCTCAGCCTGTTCGACATGGCGATTGGCGGTGTGCCGGTGCTGATCTTTTGCATCTGGCAGCTGATTTCGGTCAACCGCGAGATCAAGAAGGACAAGAAGCCGCCCGACGCGCCCTGAGCCGCTTCACCAAAGCGCGCGCGGCATCCGGTAGGGCAGCATCGACTGGACTACCGGCGAGCGAAACCGGCCGAGCGACAGGCTTTCGTGGACCGCCCGCGTGTTCTCGCCAAACAACCGCGTCGATAGTGCCGTTCGCGCATAAAATGGCGCGTCGATCCAGGTCTTGATCACCTGCGGCGCATGCCCAGCATCGGCTCGGGTCCGGCGCTTGACCAGCCAGCCGGTGCGGGGAAGTGCGGCGGGCGCCGGTTGCATGACATCATGCCAGCGCCCTTGCCGGTCGAAGCGCAGCGCGAGTTCGAACGGTGTCCCGTCGCGACGCCGACCTTCGTAGAGCACCGCGACATCATTCTTCAGATGCGCGCGCGACCAGTGCCAGTCGTCGAAGCCGTCCTCGAGCGGCTCATCGCCGAAGTTCGAATCGAAATAGCCGTCACCGCGCCAGCTTGTGCCTGGATGCGTCATCGACACTTCGACATGCGCGCGCGGCGCGACTGGGTGCCAGCGATGCCGTCCGGCAGGATCGAGCGCGAACGCCGTCGTACCGATCATCTCCGGGGTCACGCGCACCGACCCGCGCACCCGGTACGGCAGCGGCGCCGAAATCTCGTCGATATCGATGACCAGCGTATCGCCGTCCCAGCGCATAGCACTGGGGCCGACGGCGAAATGGTCGGCGCCACGATCGACGCGCCGCGAAGGTCGCTCGGTCATCGCCCACGCCGAGCCGCGCGGGCCCGTCAACGCGACGTTGATCGCACAGTGGTTCTCCGGATGCCCGCGCCCGCTCCATTTGTAGTAGGGCGAAAAAACGCTGCCGATGAACGCAATGATCGTCAGCCCATGGGCGCCGTCGGCGCTGGTTGCGTCGATATACCACCACGCATACCCGTTGGGCGCGACCGCAACATCGAAGCGCGGTCCCTGAGCAGGCATTCGGCGGCTCGTTGGCCGGAAAGCGCCGCCATCGGCACGCCCGCGCCGGGGTGTGTGCTCCCGCCCGCGCAATAGAGCCCAGGGATCCGTGTCCGGCTGCCCTGGCGGCGGAAGGAGGCCGCCCACCCGTGCGAGGCCGGTCCATAAAGGGCTCCACCCGTCGAGGGAAACATCGCCTCGAAGTCGTGCGGCGTCGTTAGCACCATCGAAGGCGCCAGATCGAGCGAAAGCCCCGCCCGCGAAACGCTGTCCAACATTCGCAACCTGCATGTGTCGATCTCCGCTGGGGTGAAGGCGGCGCCGTCGCCAACAGGCGGCGCATTGACGATGATCTGAAGGCGTTCCTGGCCGTCGGGCGCAGTGTCGGCGGCGTCGCGGTCCTGCGCGCAGACATAGACACTTGGCGCGTTTGCAAGCCGTCCGGCGCCAAGCGCGGCGAACTCTGCCGGATAGTCATCCGAAAAGAACACATTGTGGCGCGCCAGCGGGAAACCGGTTGCCGTGGCACGTGCCGTCCAGACCATCGCGCCGAGCGAGCGACGGTGCGGCGCCACCGGCGACGTCGCGCGCCGGGCAGCATCACCGTAGCCGCCTGCGCCGATGGCGGCGGGATCGGCGTTGCACACAACCGAAGCAGCAGTGATGCGTTCGCCGCTGCGCAGCTTCACGCCGACCGCACGGCCGTGTTCGATGAGGATTTTGTCAACGGGCGCATCGTAGCGGAAGCGCACGCCGTTACGTTGTCCCACCGCCTCGAGCGCCCGCGCCAGCCGGTGCATGCCGCCATCGATCAGCCACACGCCGCTGGCTTCGACATGCGCGATCAGCATCAGCGTTGCCGGGCACTGAAATGGCGAGGAGCCGCAGTAGGTGGCGTAGCGACCGAACAACTGGCGCAGCCGCGGATCGCGGAAATAGCCGCCGAGCGCGCGCCATAGCGAGGTATAGGGGCGCAGCGTGCAATAGTCCGCAAAGCCGGCGGCGCCCATGCGCCAGCCGAGGCGCAGCGGGTCGGCCTTGGTATCGCGCAGGAATGGCCGGTCGAGCGCGTCGAACAGCCGCTTCGCTTCAAGCCGAAATGCGCGGTAGCCGCGCGCTTCGGCAGCGCCGGCGAAGGCGCCGATTGCCGCTTCGCTGGCGGTCGGATCGGCGAACAGGTCGAGCCGGGCGTCACCCCAGGCATGGCGCGCCAGCGTGGTCGCGGGCCGCATCGTGACATGCGCATCGAGCGAGTCACCGCACGCCGCAAAAATCTCCTCGAACACCCCGCGCATTGTGAACACCGTCGGCCCGCCATCGATCGCGGCATCATCGACCATGACGGCCCGCAGCTTGCCGCCCGGGCCGCCGGCCGCTTCGAGCACCGTCACGTCGCAACCACGCGCTGCGAGGCAGGCGGCACTTACCAGTCCACCGACGCCAGCCCCGATAACGATCACGCGGTCGTCTGGCATACGCCAGCATCCTCCAGCCAATTGACGTGACGCTAACATGTGTCCACACGTCTTGACACATGATTTCGTCCAACCGCGAAGAATTGGGGTGGCGCGGGCGCTGGGTCGCCTGGCGCAACGCCGTGCTCGCATCGCCGCGCTTCCAGCAGTTCGCCGCGCGCTTCCCGCTGACGCGGCCGATCGCGCGGCGCCGGGCGCGAGCATTGTTCGATCTCGTCGCCGGCTTCACTTACTCGCAGATCCTTGCCGCCTGCATCAAAACCGGCCTGCTCGACGTGCTCGCCGAGGGGCCGACCAGCACAGATGCGGTGGCGACGCGAATCGACCTGCCCGTCGCCGGCGCTGAACGCCTGTTGCGCGCCGCGGCCGCGCTGGGGCTGGCCGAGCGGCTGGGAACGGCGTGGGTGCTCGGCAGCGACGGCGCGGCACTGCGCGGCAATCGCGGCATCGCCGAAATGGTGGCGCATCACGACTTGCTCTATGCCGATCTTGCCGATCCGGTCGCGCTTTTGCGCCGTGGCGGGGGCGGCGGGCAATTGTCGGCACTTTGGCACTATGCCGAATCGGCAGGCACCGGCGATGGTGCCGCGGTCGCCGCGTATTCGGCGCTGATGGCGGCGTCGCAGCCGCTGATCGCCGCGCAGGCAATCGACGCCTACCGCTTTGACCGGCATCGCCGGTTG
Organism: Glacieibacterium arshaanense; assembly: GCF_004681125.1. Classification (GTDB taxonomy): domain Bacteria; phylum Pseudomonadota; class Alphaproteobacteria; order Sphingomonadales; family Sphingomonadaceae; genus Polymorphobacter_A; species Polymorphobacter_A arshaanense. The sequence continues at coordinate 368,729 of NZ_SIHO01000002.1, read as the reverse complement.
CTCGATGTAGGCGGCGGCGAGGGTGCATTTCTGGAAGCGGTGGCAGCGCGCGTCCCCGGCCTCGAGCTGGCGCTGTTCGATTTGCCGGCGGTGGGGGAGCGCGCGCGGGGGCGATTCGAATTGGCGGGACTGACCCCGCGCACCAGCGTGTATGGCGGCAACTTTCTCGCCGACCCGCTGCCGCAGGGCTTTGATATCATCTCGCTGGTGCGCGTCCTGCACGATCATGACGATGCGCCGGCACTGGCGCTGCTGCGCAATATCCGCGCCGCACTGGCCCCTGGCGGGGTACTGTTCATAACCGAGCCGATGGCGCTGACACCAGGCGCCGAACCGGCCGGCGACGCCTATTTCGGCTTTTATCTGCTGGCGATGGGGTCAGGGCGGCCGCGCAGCCCGGCAGAGATTCGGACGATGCTCAAGGCCGCCGGGTTTGCCCGTTCACGCCTTCTCCCCACGGCGATGCCGCTGACGACAAGGGCAATCATCGCGAATTGCTGACCTGAATGTCCAATCTATTTGACATTCAAACATGTCCATATAAAACTACACTTGCGATGAGGCTTATGCAGGGCCTCGAGCAGGGGAATGAGCCTATGAACGCAATGGCGGTCATACTCGAAGCGCCGGAAAGGATCGCGTTGCGGTCGCTTGTGCTCAACCCGATGACTGCTGATGACGTCTGCGTTGAAATCGACTGGAGCGGCGTTTCCTCAGGCACCGAAAAATTGCTGTGGACCGGTCGGATGCCGGACTTCCCCGGCATGGGCTACCCGCTGGTGCCAGGGTACGAGTCGGTCGGCCGTATTGTTGACGCCGGGTCGGACGCCCGCGCCCGGATTGGTGAATGGGTCTTTGTGCCCGGCGCGAACTGCTACCAGACGGCGCGCGGCCTGTTCGGTGGCACCGCGCGCACCGTGATAATTACAGCGGCGCGCGCTGTGCCGATTGCCGAATCGCTGGGACGCGATGGCATCCTGACCGCGCTCGCGGCGACCGCGCATCATGCTGTTTCCGGCGGCGCCGCACCCGACCTGATTATCGGCCACGGCATCCTCGGGCGGCTGTTGGCTCGGCTCGTGGTCGCGCGCGGCGCACCGCCGCCGACGGTCTGGGAGACCAATCCGGCGCGGCGCGATGCCAGCGGCTACAGTGTGATCGATCCAGAGGCTGACGACCGCCGCGATTATCACACGATCTGCGACGCGAGCGGTGCGGCTGACGTGCTCGACATATTGATCCCGCGGCTTGGCAAGGGCGGAGAGATCGTCCTCGCCGGCTTCTACGACCGGCTGTCTTTTGCCTTTCCGCCGGCCTTTATGCGCGAGGCGCGCCTGCGCATCGCCGCCGAATTCACCCCCGCTGACACCGCCGCCATCATCGCACTGACCGACACCGGTGCGCTCCGGCTCGACGGATTGATCAGCCACGCCCGCCCTGCCGCAGAGGCCGAGATCGCCTACCCCCAGGCGTTTACCGACCCTGATTGCCTGAAGATGGTCCTTGATTGGAGACAAATATGAGCATGCTCGATCCCGGACCGCTGCGCGACGAAGCGCATCAGGAACCTGATCCCGTCCACAGCGGCCCGGTGACCAAGGAAACCCAGATCATCGCGATCTACGGCAAGGGCGGCAGCGGCAAATCGTTCGCGCTCGCCAACCTCAGCTATATGATGGCGCAGCAGGGCAAGCGCGTGCTGCTGATCGGCTGCGATCCCAAAAGCGATACGACGTCGCTGCTGTTCGGCGGCAAGTCGACGCCCACGATCATCGAAACCAGCTCGAAGAAGAAGCTCGCGGGCGAGGAGATCGGCATCGAGGACGTGTGTTTCCAGCGCGACGGTGTCTTCGCGATGGAGCTCGGCGGGCCGGAAGTCGGTCGTGGCTGCGGCGGACGCGGCATCATTCACGGCTTCGAAACGCTCGAAAAGCTGGGGTTCCATGAATGGGGCTTCGACTATGTTCTGCTCGACTTCCTCGGCGACGTGGTGTGCGGCGGCTTCGGCCTGCCGATCGCGCGCGACATGTGCCAGAAGGTCATCGTCGTCGCCTCGAACGACCTGCAGTCGCTGTATGTCGCGAACAACGTCTGCAAGGCGGTCGAATATTTCCGCAAAATGGGCGGCAATGTCGGCGTCGCCGGCATGATCCTCAACAAGGATGATGGCACCGGCGAAGCCCAGGCGTTCGCCGAAGCCGTCGGCATACCGGTGCTGACCGCAATCCCGGCGAACGATGACATCCGCAAGAAGAGCGCCAACTACCAGATTATCGGCAAACCCGGCGGCCAATGGGCATCGCTGTTCGAGCAGCTTGCGATCAACGTCGCCGAAGCCCCGCCGCTGCGGCCGACTCCGCTCGATCAGGATGGGTTGCTCAACCTGTTCAGCGCCGACGTCACCGGTGCAGACTTCGCGCTACGGCCGGCAACGCAGGCCGATATGCGCGGTGCACCCTATGTCGCCAAGCCCAGCCTCGAAATCGTCTACGACGCGGTCTGATCGTGGATCTCGAAACTCCACCGCGTGATCGCGATCACATCGACCTCAGCCCGGCACCGGTTGCTGCCGTCGAAGGCGGCTGCGGTTCGAGCGGCTTAATGCGCGATGCGGCCGCGAAAGCCGGCAAATCCGAAATCCTCGATCGCTATGCTGCGGACTACCCACGCGGCCCGCACGACCAGCCGCAATCGATGTGCCCGGCGTTCGGCAGCTTGCGCGTCGGCCTGCGGATGCGCCGCACCGCAACTGTGCTCTCCGGCTCGGCGTGCTGCGTCTACGGGCTGACCTTTACGTCGCACTTCTACGGCGCCAAGCGCAGCGTCGGCTATGTGCCTTTCAGCTCCGAAACGCTCGTCACCGGCAAACTGTTCGAGGACATCAAGGAAGCGGTCGCAGGCCTCGCCGATCCGGCGCTGTACGACACCATCATCGTCACCAACCTGTGCGTGCCGACGGCATCGGGCGTGCCGCTGCAGCTGCTGCCCGACGCGATCAACGGCGTCCGCGTCATCGGCATCGACGTGCCCGGCTTCGGCGTGCCGACACATGCCGAGGCGAAGGATGTGCTGGCGGGCGCCATGCTCGCCTATGCCCGCCGCGAGGCCGAACAAGGCCCGGTCGCCGCACCGCGCGAGCGGTCGGACCGGCCGACGGTGACACTGCTTGGCGAGATGTTCCCCGCCGATCCGCCGGGTATCGGCCTGATGCTCGAGCCGCTTGGGCTGGCTGCCGGCCCGGTCGTCCCGACGCGCGAGTGGCGCGAGCTTTATCAGGCGCTTGATTGCGCCGTCGTCGGTGCGATCCACCCGTTCTACACCGCCAGCGTCCGCGAATTCGAGGCCGCCGGCCGCGCGGTCGTCGGATCGGCCCCGGTCGGAGCCGACGGCACGGCGGCGTGGCTCGATGCGATCGGGGCGGCGTGCGGCATCGCGCAGGACAAGGTCGATACGGCCAAGAACCGCTTCGTCCCGGCCATCCGCGGCGCGCTCGCCGCGAAGCCCATATCGGGCCGGATTACCGTTTCGGGCTATGAAGGCTCCGAGCTGCTGGTGGCACGGCTGCTGATCGAAAGCGGTGCCGACGTGCCGTATGTCGGCACTGCCTGCCCGCGCTCCAAATGGTCCGACCCGGACCGCGAGTGGCTCGAAGCGCATGGCGCCCGGGTGCAATATCGCGCCAGCCTCGAGGACGATATCGCGGCCGTCGAGGAGTTCGGCCCGCAGCTCGCGATCGGCACCACCCCGGTGGTCCAGCACGCCAAGCAAAAGGCCATCCCGGCGCTGTATTTCACCAACCTGATTTCGGCGCGGCCGCTGATGGGGCCGGCAGGCGCCGGCAGCCTCGCGATGGTGGTCAACGCGGCGCTCGCCAACCAGCATCGTTTCGACAAGATGACGGCGTTCTTCGAAGGCGTCGGCAAGGATGCGACCGCCGGTGTCTGGGAGAACACACCCGTCGACCGGCCCGACTTCAAGGCCAAGTTCGCCGCCCGGCGCATTGCCGCCGCGAAGGCCGAAGCGAGTATCGGCTCATGACGCTGATCATCGATCACGATCGCGCCGGCGGCTATTGGGGCGCGGTCTATGCGTTCACCGCGATCAAGGGCCTGCAGGTCATCATCGACGGCCCGGTCGGCTGCGAAAATTTGCCGGTCACTTCGGTACTGCACTACACCGATGGCCTGCCGCCGCACGAACTGCCGATCGTCGTCACCGGCCTCGGCGAGCAGGAGCTCGGCCGCGACGGCACCGAAGGCGCTATGAAGCGCGCGTGGAAGACGCTCGATCCCGATTTGCCGTGCGTGGTCGTCACCGGCTCGATTGCCGAAATGATCGGCGGCGGCGTCACGCCCGAAGGCACCAATATTGCGCGCTTCCTGCCGCGCACGATCGACGAGGACCAGTGGCAATCGGGCGACCGCGCGCTGACCTGGCTGTGGACGCAGTTCGGGCCGAAGAAGGTACCGCCGGTCAAGGCACCGCGCCCGGGCGAAAAGCCGCGGGTCAACATCATCGGACCGATGTACGGCGCGTTCAACATGCCGTCCGACCTCGCCGAAATTCGCCGGCTGATCGAAGGCATCGGCGCCGAGGTCGGGATGGTCTTTCCGCTCGGTAGTCACCTCGCCGATGTCGGAAAACTCGCCAACGCGCAGGTCAATGTCTGCATGTACCGCGAATTCGGCCGTGGGCTGTGCGAGGCGCTCGAGCGGCCATATCTGCAGGCGCCAATCGGGCTTGAATCGACGACTCTATTCCTGCGCAAGCTTGGCGAGCTGATCGGTCTCGACCCGGAACCATTCATCGAGCGCGAGAAGCATACGACCATCAAGCCGCTTTGGGATCTTTGGCGCTCGGTGACCCAGGATTTTTTCGGCACCGCCAGCTTCGGCATCGTCGCTACCGACACCTATGCGCGCGGCATCCGCAATTTCCTCGAAACCGACATGGGGCTGCCCTGCAACTTCGCGGTCTCGCGGTGTGCGGGGACCAAGTCCGACAACCAGACGATCAAGGATATGATCGCCGACAACCCGCCACTGGTGCTGTTCGGCAGCTTCAACGAACGGATGTACATGGCCGAAGCCGGCGGACGTGGCGTCTATATTCCCGCCAGCTTCCCCGGCGCGGTTATCCGCCGCCACACCGGTACGCCGTTCATGGGCTATAGCGGCGCGACCTACCTCGTCCAAGAAGTCTGCAACGCGCTGTTCGACGCGCTTTTCCACATCTTGCCGCTCGCCGGCCAGCTCGACAAGACAGAGGCAACCCCGGCGCGCATCGAGCGTGAAGTCATGTGGAATGATGAGGCCAAGGCCGAACTCGACGCTGTCGTCGAGCGCGCGCCAGTGCTGGTGCGCATTTCGATGGCTAAGCGCATCCGCGACGCCGCCGAGCGCGCCGCGCGCCGCGCCGGCGAGCCTTCCGTCACGTCCGAGCGCCTGGCGCTCGCCATTTCCGAAAGCCGCTCGGCATGAGCGCGCCACGCCTTTCCCGCACGATCCTCGCCGATCCACTGCGGGCACCAGAATCCCCCCGGGCAACCTGCCCGGGTGGATGCAACCGGGGAGCGCGTTTCACGCTCCTGCCCCTGTCGGGAACTATGGAGACGTAGAAATGAATGATCCAAATGAAAGGTTGGGGCCAGGGAGTTATCTGACCCCTGAAGAAGCCAAAGAATTTCACAAGCTGTTTATCAGCAGCTTCCTGATTTTCACAGTCGTGGCAATCGTTGCCCACTTCCTGGTGTGGAACTGGCGGCCCTGGTTCTGACCAGGCCACGGTAACATTTGACTGTAGAAAAGAAGGGACCACGACATGTGGAGAATTTGGCTGATTTTTGACCCGCGTCGAGCGCTGGTCGCATTGTTCATCTTCCTGTTTGTGCTGGCACTGTTGATTCATTTCATCCTGCTCAGCACGGATCGGTTCAACTGGCTTGATGGTCCGCATACGCCCGCAGTAGCGGGCTCCACTGCGACACCAGCGGGCAGCTAACCGGACAATGCCACCGCGTTAGCGCGCGAAATGCGGTGGACGGGGCCGGAACACAGGCCCGACCCCGTCCACCGAATACGACCCAACAGCAACGATCTGCGGCGCACGCCGTGGAACGGAGACATGCCATGGCACTGCTTAGTTTCGAGCGAAAATATCGGGTAAGAGGCGGCACCCTGATCGGTGGCGACTTGTTCGATTTCTGGGTCGGTCCGTTCTACGTCGGCTTTTTCGGTGTCACCACAGCGATCTTCGCGTCTCTGGGCACGGCGCTGATATTCTACGCCGCTTCGCTGGGGCGCACTTGGAACCCGTGGCTCATCAGCATCGCACCGCCGGACATCAGCTACGGCCTTGGCTTCGCGCCATTGCGCGAAGGCGGGTTCTGGCAAGTCATTACGATCTGCGCAATTGGCGCCTTTGTCTCATGGGCACTGCGCGAAGTGGAAATCTGTCGAAAGCTCGGCATCGGCTACCATGTGCCATTCGCCTATGGCTTCGCGATCTTCGCCTATGTCTCGCTAGTAGTGATCCGCCCGGTCTTGCTGGGCGCCTGGGGTTTCGGTTTTCCATACGGCATATTCAGCCATCTCGATTGGGTGTCGAACACCGGCTACCAATATCTGCATTTCCACTACAATCCAGCGCACATGCTGGCCGTGAGCTTCTTTTTCACCACCGGCGGCGCACTGGCATTCCACGGCGCACTTGTGCTGTCGTCGGTTAATCCGGCTCCGGGCGAAGCCGTCAAGTCGCCCGAATATGAAGACGCCTTTTTCCGCGACTCGATCGGCTATTCGATCGGGACACTCGGTATTCACCGGCTGGGGCTTTTCCTGGCGCTGTCTGCGGGTTTCTGGAGCGCAGTCTGCATCATCATCTCGGGGCCGCTGTGGACACGCGGCTGGCCCGAATGGTGGACGTGGTGGCTCAACCTGCCCATCTGGTCTTAAGGGGGGATCGGCGCGATGGCACGCTATCAGAACATGTTCACCCAAATCCAGCTGCGCGGGCCGCTGGAGGCCGGGCCACCGCTGCGCGACAGCAGTTTCACGCGCACTGGCGAGGGCTTCTACAGCTACTGGCTCGGCAAGCTTGGCGCGGCGCAGGTCGGACCGGTCTATCTCGGCACGCTGGGCATGGCCTCGCTGATTTTCGCCTTCCTCAGCTTCGAGATCATCGGGCTCAACATGTGGGCGAGTGTCAACTGGGATCCGATCCAGTTCGTCCGTCAACTGCCATGGCTCGCGCTTGAGCCGCCGGGGCCGCAATGGGGCTTCAAGCTGTTCGTGCCGTTGGCCCAAGGCGGCTGGTGGCAGATCGCCGGCTTCTGCATGACGGTGTCGCTGCTACTCTGGTGGTTGCGAACTTTCCGTCGGGCGCGCGCGCTCGGCATGGGCACGCATGTCGCCTGGGCTTTTGCCGCGGCTATCCTGTTGATCCTGACGCTCGGCTTCATCCGGCCGATGCTGATGGGCAGCTGGGCCGAAGCGGTGCCGTTCGGCATCTTCCCGCACCTTGACTGGACGGCGGCATTCTCGATCCGCTACGGCAACCTCTTCTATAATCCGTTCCACTGCCTTTCGATCGCCTTCCTCTACGGATCGACTCTGCTATTCGCGATGCACGGCGCGACGATCCTTGCGGTCGGTCGCTACGGCGGCGAGCGCGAGATTGAGCAGATCACCGATCGCGGCACTGCGTCCGAGCGCGCCGCTCTGTTCTGGCGCTGGACGATGGGCTTCAACGCGACGATGGAATCGATCCATCGCTGGGCCTGGTGGTTTGCGGTGCTGACGCCGCTGACCGGTGCAATTGGTATCCTGCTGACGGGTACTGTCGTCGACAACTGGTATCTGTGGGCAGTGATGCATGGCTATGCACCGAGCTATCCGGGTACCGGTGTCATTGATCCCGCAACGCTTCCGGGAGCGCCCCAATGAACCAGTTTCCGACTAGGATCGGCGTATTCGCAGTTGTGGGCCTGAGTGCCGCGCTGCTCGGCGGCTGCGAGTTCGGGCCAAAACAAACAACGCAAACCGGCCACCGCGGCACCGGCATGGATCAGATCGTCGCGGTCAACTACAGGGCGAAACAGGCAGCAATCCCGCCCGAGCCGTATCCGCTGCCGCCGGACGGTGGCCCTACGGCTGCCGAAAGCTATCAAAACGTCAAGGTGCTCGGCAACGTCAGCAAGGAGCGCTTCGATCACCTGATGGCAGAGATGAGCCAATGGGTGGCGCCCGAGACCGAAGGCTGCAACTATTGCCATAATCCCGAAAACCTGGCGTCCGACGAGAAATACACCAAGGTCGTGGCGCGTCGCATGCTGCAGATGACGCAGACGATCAATGCGCAATGGTCACCTCATGTGAAGCAGACCGGCGTGACCTGCTACACCTGCCACCGCGGCCAGCCCGTGCCGGCAAACAAATGGGCGATGGCTGACGCGATGCCCGCATCCATGTCGATCCTCGGCAACAAGCGCGGGCAGAATTCCCCCAGCCCCGAGGTCGGCTTCACGTCGCTGCCCTATGATCCGTTCACACAGTTCCTGGTGGTGCCGCAGCAGATCAGGGTGGCGGGCAGCGACCCGTTTCCGCAACCGAACCATGTTGTCTCGATCAAGGACACCGAGATGACCTATGCGCTGATGATGCATATGAGTTCGGCATTGGGCGTGAACTGCACCTTCTGTCACAACACCCAGTCGTTCCGCGCCTGGAACCTGAGCACGCCACCGCGCGGCACGGCCTATTACGGCATACGGATGGTCCGCGACATCAACGAGACCTATCTCGCGTCGCTGCAGAACGTATTCCCTAACAATCGAAAGGGGCCGCATGGCGATGTCTACAAGGTCAATTGCACCACCTGCCATCAGGGCGTGTCGAAGCCGCTGGGCGGCGTCAGCATGATAGCGCAGGCACCGGCGCTCAAGGGGCCGACGTTGGCGCCAGCTGCAGCTGCTTCGCCGGTCACGGCTGCCGCAGCGACAGACGCAGTGGCTGCGGAGCAAACCCCGTTGGGCGAGCCGGCGGTCATGACCGCACAGCAGTGACCATGTCCGTGCCGCTGGCGGCGCGGAACCGGCGGGCATCGATGCTGGTGGACGCAGATGCAGCTGCGTAGCCATCCGCTTCGCGCGGCGCTTTCGGCGGAGATGCACATCCGCCGCTTGCCGCGCTTTGCCGCACCGTGCCGGCTTGTGCAATTCGTGACGCTGCTCGACGGGGCCGCAGCCAGTCTGGCATACGCTCATATCGAAACGCTTGTCGCCACGGCACAGCAAGTCGTGCCATTTTCGACCAAATATGGCGTAGCGATGTTGGGCGGCATCAGCCTGGTGTGGGAACGCCACACCGAATTTGCGACCTATACCCTGCTGCGCCCCGGCGCCTTCGACACGCCGTTCGATCCCGGGCTGTTCGAACCCGTGCTGTCCGCTGTGCTGGAAAACATGCCGGGCGAGATCGTCCGCGCGACACAGATTGCGCTGGTCGCCTCTAACGATGCAGCGCCAATCACTGCAGACCTCGATCGCTGGTTCGAGCCCGAAGCGACAATCGTCTGCGACGTCGCGAGCGACACCGCGCGGATCGTCTCCGACTTCAAGCTACACGAAGACGGATTCGGGCGGTTGCTGGTGCAGGATCGCGGGCTAGCGCGTGATGAACCGGCGCAGCTGATGATGCGACTTCAGGAACTCGGCAACTACCGCAACATGGCGCTGCTTGGCTTGCCGCTGGCGCAGCAGCTGACGCCGGCGGTTACCGAACTCGAGGCGCGCTTGGCCGAACTGACGCACGCCGTCTCCGAGCGACGCTCCGAGGATGACCAGCTGCTGGATGAGCTGACGTTCTTGTCGGCCGAGCTCGCCCGTATTGTCGCGCAGACACGCTACCGAATGAGCGCAACGCGCGCCTATGCGCAGATCTGTTCGGACCGGCTTGCCAGCCTGCATGTCAGCGCCGTGCGCGGCTATCAGACCCTGGTCGACTTCACCGAGCGCCGGCTGGTCCCCGCGGTACGCACCTGCGACTCATTTTCAGCGCGGCTCGAGGATTTGTCGCAGCGCGCCGCCTGGACGAGCGAGCTTCTGCGCACCCGGATCGACATCGCGCTGGCCAAGCAGAACCGTGACCTGCTGGCGTCGATGGATCGTCGCACCAGTCTGCAGCTACGCCTGCAGCAAACCGTCGAAGGGCTGTCAGTGGCCGCGATCAGCTACTATCTGGTCGGGCTCGTGCGCTATCTGTTCGATGCGGTACCGGGACTCAACCATGAAATCGCCATGGCGGTTGCGGTGCCGGTGGTACTCGCCAGCGTGGCGCTGGTGCTTTGGCGGCTGCGCCGTCACGTCGCCGACTGAACTGCCCGTCGCCGATTGTCGGGGGTTGCGCCCGGTTTCGCGCTGAAATTGCCTATCACAACTTGGCCGGCACCGGCCATTCGCGGTGCCCGGCCATATCCTGCCGATGACCTAGGCCGCCAGCGACCGCCGTGCGAGCTCGCACTGCGACCAGATTTCCGACAGTGCCGTCACGAGTCGATCAATGTCCGCGTCGGTATGTACCGGCGACGGCGTCAGCCGCAGGCGCTCAGTGCCGACCGGCACGGTCGGATAGTTGATCGGCTGGACGTAGATGCCGTGATTTTCAAGCAGCCAGTCGCTGATGCGTTTGCACTTGTGCGCATCGCCGACCATCACCGGGATGATGTGGCTGGGATTATCCAGAGTTGGAATGCCGATCGCGTCGAGGCGGCGGCGGACTTGCGCGACGCGATCCTGCTGTCTCGCGCGCTCAACCCCGCTCTCTTTCAAATGGCGGATGCTGGCGGTAGCGCCGGCCGCCAGCGCCGGCGGCAGAGCCGTCGTGAAGATGAATCCGCTGGCGAAGCTGCGGACGAAATCGCATAGCGCCGCCGACGCCGCGATATAGCCGCCCATCACCCCAAATGCCTTACCCAGCGTCCCTTCGATGACCGTCACGCGGTCCATCAGGCCGTCGCGTTCGGCAACGCCGCCACCGCGCGCGCCGTACAGCCCGACACCATGAACTTCGTCGAGATACGACATGGCGCCATGCTTTTCGCAAACATCGATAATCTCGCCGATCGGCGCAATGTCGCCGTCCATCGAATAGACGCTTTCGAACGCGACCAGCTTGGGCCGCGCCGGATCGAGCGCTGCCAGGCGGCGATCGAGATCTTCGGGCGAGTTGTGCGCGAACTTCTGCACCTCGGCGCGGCTGTGCCGGATGCCTTCGATCATCGAGGCGTGATTGAGCGCGTCCGACAGGATGACGCAGCCGGGCAGGCGCGCGCCGAGCGTGCCGAGCGCCGCCCAGTTCGAGACATAGCCCGAGGTGAACAGCAGCGCGGCTTCCTTGTTGTGAAGGTCGGCAAGCTCCGCCTCAAGCACGACGTGACTGTGCGTCGTGCCCGAGATGTTGCGCGTGCCGCCGGCACCGGCGCCGCAGCGGTCGAGCATGTCGTGCATCGCGCCGATGACTTTGGGGTGCTGGCCCATGCCGAGATAGTCGTTAGAACACCAGACGGTCACCGACCGCCGGCCCTCGTCGACGACTTGCTCGGCGGCAGGGAAGGCACCGGCGCGGCGCTCGAGCTCGGCGAAAATCCGGTAACGACCATCGTTTTTGAGCGTGGCCAGTTCGGACTCGAAAAATGCCTCGTAGTTCATGCTATCTTCCCCGTTGGCTAATCGATGAGGGCGGCTTTTTCCGCCTTGGTTGAGGATGCAGAAGCCCAGCGCCACATTTTCGCGTCGCGCAGCGGCAGGACCAGGAACAGATGCTCGATGACGCCGAGTACGGCGAGACCCGCGAGCAACGTCGCGCCCGCCGAAGCGCCGCTGCCGGCGGGTGCGGCTTCGGCAGCGGTCCAGGCCCAGACAGCGATTCCGCTGCCCAGCAGGATCGAGACCGGAAACAGCGCGTTGCACCGCGCCTTGCGGAAATAGGTCTTGAGGTAGGCGAGATGCTCCGGGAACACTTCGTCGCTCAGGTTCGGCACGCCGAAGTACAGATTGAACTTCGCCGACAGCCGCAGCACGAACAGCAGCAGGAAGGTCAGTGGTGCGACCTGGTTCGGTTGGCCCCATGTGACGGCGAACAGGATAAGGGCTGTCGCCGCGATGGCGAGTTCATGATGGATGACCGTCGCGGTCGCTGCACTGAAACGCTGCCAGCCGGCCGCGCCGGGCGGACAGGGTTGCTTGTTCGGCCCCGCGACCTTGCCCATCAGGAAGCTCATCTCGTGCCAGCCCCAGATCACGATGCCGGCGGCAAACGCTGCATAGGCGCCGTTGATGCTGGTGTCGCCGGCCTTGGCCCAGACGAGCACCGTTGCCGCCATCGCGGCAAAACCCGCCAGCGTCAGGCTCGAGGCATAAGTGTCGCGCGGCCGGCTATCGAGCCAGACCACGGCGCCGGTGCCGATGAACCACATCAGCAGCGCGAAAAGGAGCGGCGGAATGGTCACCAGACCGGTGCCAGCCGTACCGCTGCGGGGGCGACGTTGCGCTTGACCGGCGTCAGGTACAGTCGCGCGAAGTTGACCGCGGCGGCCGCGACGAGACCGATGCGCTTGACGCCGCCCATCAGGCCGCCCTGCGCCTTCGCGGCGTCAATCGACCCCGAAATCAGCCGCATCCGCTCCAGACCGGCAGCGAACTGCGGGGCATCGGTGTCGAGCACGACCGGGAACACCTGGCGCGTGATTTCAGAGCAGATCGCAAAGACCCGATGGTCATAGGTCGTCGGGTCCATGCCTAGCGCCTTGTGGAACGCCGGGCGGTTGTGATCGCGCACATACATCGTCGCGTAGACGGCGACGAGGAAGAAGCGGATCCACAGCTTGTTGACGCCGGTGAGCAGCTTCGTGTCGGATCGCAGCAGCACTGCGAATGCCTCGCCGTGGCGGTACTCGTCGTTGCACCATTCCTCAAACCAGTTGAAAATCGGGTGGAAGCGCAGTTCCGGATGCTGCGCGAGATGGCGGAAGATCGTGATGTAGCGCGAATAGCCAATCTTCTCGCTGAGATACGTCGCATAGAAAATGAACTTCGGGCGGAAATAGGTGTATTTCTTGGTGCGCGTCAGAAAGCCGAGATCGACGCCGATGCCGGCATCCTTGAGTGTCTCGTTGATGAAACCGGCGTGGCGGCTTTCGTCGCGGCTCATCAGCTTGAAGAGCTGCTTGACGTCCGGATTGGTCGCCCGCTTGGCGATTTCGGCATAAAGGATACAGCCCGAAAATTCCGAAGTCAGCGAGCTGACCAGAAAGTCGATGAACTCTTCGCGCAGTTCTTCGGGCAGGCTCTCGATCACGCCTTCAAAGGCTTGCGTGCGCTTGAAATGGCGCTTGTTGGGATCATTGACCATCTCGGCAATCAGCGCGTCCCAATCGGCGCGCACCGCCGATACGTCGATCCGATCCATCGCGGCGAAATCGGTGGTGTAGAAGCGCGGCGACAGTATTGTCTCCGCACGGGCGATGCTCATGGTGTCGCCGGCGGTGTCACGGCTAATCGGTGTAATCGCGTTCATGGCATGGTCCGATCGCTAAAGCTGACTTCATAGAGTTCGGTCATTTTGAAATGGCCGGCGAACTTTGTCCAAAGCCGTTCGAGCGCGCCCGCGCGCTCGACGGTTGCAGTCCGCTCGACGACCCGGCGCTCGCCGAAACCGACGCTGATCGGGCTGCCATGTACACGCACCCTGTCGCCCGGCCCGATGGCGATGCCGCCGGCCAGTTCGACATGCGCACAGAGGTTCGCATCGCTGTGCTCGACCTCGACAGTGCAGGTCGTATCAAACGAGGTGCGGCGCAGCGCGATCATTCGGTCGGCCCCTTCTCGTCGAGCAGTGCGGCAAACGCGGCGCGGTTGGTTGATCCGAACGCGGTGAGTTCAATCGCCCGCCCGGTGGCATTGTCGGTCAGCGAGAGTTCGCCGTCCTGCCACAGCGTCAGGTTGAACGATGGGCCATCACCGATGCCGTGGCTGCGCCGCTCGCGCGCCAGCCCGCGCATTACGCCGCGTATGAAGCCGGTCGTTTGCCCCGGCGCGATGACCGATGCGGTCACGCCCTTGTCGGCATCCTCAATCAGCACGGCGCCGTCGGCGCGATCGATGAAGCGCAGCTCGCGCGACTTGACCGGCGCGATATGCGCCTGCTCGCGCATCGCGACTGGCGACGCAGCGGGCGGAATATTGGCGATGCGCACGACAGTCGTGACCGTCAGCGCGAACAGCACGAGTGCACCCGCGGTAATCAATGTCCCGCGCGGCAGCATGTCGCCGTGGCTGTGCGCGCTGCTCATGCCGCCGCTGCCGTGCTGAACACCGATGCCAGCGCCGGGGATGTGTCGGCAATGGCGATCCGGCCATGCGGATTGGCGGCCAGGCAGGTGCGCGCGATCAGCGCCGCCACGCCGATCGCATCAGGCACCGCGCGCAGCATCGGTTGCGGGGTGACGACCTTCCACGGTCGGGCATGCGGCCACAGCGCGAGATAGCCGAGCTTCTGCGGACCGGTGATGGTCAGCGGCACGTCGCCCGTGCCGTCTGGGTTGGTAGCGAGATCAACCGTGCCGACGAGGCCGAGCGGCAGATTGATGCATTTGGGCAGCGCAACGCCCAGACGCAGCACGATGCGGCGATTGGTCAGCGTGTAGATGGTCGTGCGCGCCGATGCCCAGGCGAGCAGATGCAGCAAGCCCACGCCGAGTGCGCCGACAAGCAATGTCATCGCGACACCGGCAAGGTCGCCCGCCGCATGGATACCGCCGCCGGCCAGCGCCGCGACCAGCGCCCAGACCGCGAGCAGCGCGAAGTAACCGGCGACCAGACGGGTATGGAACGCCGAGCGTGCCAGCGCGCGCCAGTCGGGTGATCCCTGCCACACGATGCGCTCGCCGGCCGGCGGGATGCCGGGCAGCCCGGGGATCGGCTCGTTCTCATATTCGGTCATAGGAATGGCTCCTGACGTGCCGGCGTGGCGTAGAGGTAGCCGCCGCCGAAATAGGCCTGAACGCGCTCTTCTTCGTACAGCGTGATCTGGTTGGGGGCCTCGAGCCGCGGCGCACCGGCGAACTGGCCGGCGAGCAGCGCGTCGACAACGACCTTGCGTTGGCGGCGATCGACCTTGGCCATCATCATCGGCGCCAGCACAGCGCCGTCGGCCACCCCGAGCTGAATGTAGCGCACCAGCCGGTCGGCGGTGTCAATCCACAAGTCGGTCACCTTGCCGGCAACAGCCCCGTCGGCACCGACGACCGGCCAGCCCGCCATGTCGGTATCGCCCCGCGCAATCGAGTAGCCCGCCGCGCCGCTGAGCGGAACGATGCGCGGATGCCCTTCCATATCGAGGTCGGGACGCTTGGCGCGGTTTGCCCAGGCCGCAGGCCCGATGCCGTCGGCCAGCGGGTTGCCGGTCGGCGCATAGGGCGCGCCGCCGAAGCGCTCAGTGCGGCGCGCGGCAATGTTGACCGGCTCGCGACCCTGGGTCGGTGCAGAGACCGTGCCGTGCCCGAACGGCAGCAGGAAATATTTGGTCGACGCCGTGCTGAGCACACCGCCGGGCGTATCGAGCCGTCCGGAGGTCTCGTCTTCGAGCGGGTAGCCCTCGCGTCGATCCTCGCGGCGAAGGTAGAAAATCAGGCCGATGAAGAACAGCACGAATGCGTTGAAGACCAGAAGCGCAACGTCGATGTGCGGGGTGATTTGAGGGTGCATGGTCGTCCCTTTCAGATCGGAAATTCGCTGAGGCCAAAACGCGTGTTTGTGGATACCGGTGTTGTCGTGCCGCGCTGGACGAGTGGGCCGAGCGCGACGAGCGTGCCCAGCAGCAGCAGGATTTCAATGCCATAGACAAAGGCGTAGCCGGTGCCCGGACCGGCCAGCGTCGACCCGAAGCCGCCGTTGACCGCCGTCGTCGACACCAGATCACGGACGAACGCGCCGAGCGCAATCGCCAGCCCGGCACACGTCGCCTGCACGGCACCCCAGGCCCCGAGCGCGAGGCCCGAGCGCGCGCCAGTCGAGGTATCGTCGGCAATCGCCATCGCCGCGGTGAGCGTACCGACCGAAAACAGTCCGCCGCCGAGCCCGATCAGCGTTGCGCCGACCCGCAACAGAGGCACCGACTGCAGCGGTCCGGCAAACAGCACGCTGAGGAACGCCACGATGCCGATGACGCCGCCGGTGCCGGCTAGCCGGTGCGGCTCGCCGCCATCGTCGAGGCGCCGCGCGGCGAAGGTGAAGCCCGCCAGCATGCCAAGCGCCCACAAGGCGGTCAGCGATGTCGTGGCGCCCACCGAAAGGCCAAGGACCTGGCCACCATAGGGTTCGAGCAGCACATCTTGCATGCTGAACGCCGCAGCCCCGAGCCCGACGGCGACGAGCAGACGCATCGTCCTGGGCCGTGCGATGAACAGCCCCCAGACCTCGCGGAACGCGGATTGAACCTCGCGCGCCGCGGTCGCGGCGCGGTTGCGCGCTTCCTGCTTCCACAGCGCAATGATGTTGAGCACCATCGTCAGCGCTGCCGCACCCTGAACGACTTGCACTAGCTTGGTCGGGGTGAAATCAGCGAGCAACCGGCCGATGATGATCGCGCTGATCATCGTGCCGACGAGCAGCATGACATAGAGCAGCGCCACCACACGCGGCCGGGCATGATCGGGCGCGAGGTCGGTCGCAAGCGCCAGCCCCGCGGTCTGCGTCGTGTGCATGCCCGCCCCCACCAGCAGGAAGCCCGCTGCGGCGCCGGCCTGGCCAACGACCATTGGGCCGGTGCCGCCGCCCGACATGATCAGCAGCGCAAACGGCAGGATCGCGAGTCCGCCGAACTGCAATAGCGTGCCGAACCAGATATAGGGCACGCGCTTCCAGCCGAGCAGCGAGGTATGATGGTCCGACTTGAAGCCGATGAGCGCACGCAGCGGCGCAAACAACAGCGGCAGCGACACCATCAGCGCGACCAGACTGGCCGACATGCCGAGCTCGATGATCATTACGCGGTTGAGCGTACCCGTCAGCAGCACCGCCGCCATACCCACCGACACCTGGAACAGCGACAGCCGCAGAATCCGCGCGAGTGGCAGGTCGTCGGTTGCCGCATCCGCGAACGGTAGGAAACGTGTGCCGAGGCGGCTCCAGAAAGCGCCGCTGCCCAGGCGGCCCGTGGCGGCAACGCCGTCACGGCGGCCGCGCGGCGCCAACGATGCTTTCAAGGCCGCCAGTTCATTCACCCGGCCAACACCTCGAGCGCGTGGCTGGTGTAGAAGCTTGCGGAAACACGGCGGTCGCGGCCAAGGCGCGCTTGCGGCAGCGCCGCCTCGATCGAGGTGCGCAGGTGGCGGTCGCGTACCGGCACAATCGTCGGCGAGCGGTCACTGCGCGGAAACAGTCGCCCAAGCCCAAGCATCGCCATCAGCAACGGCGTCTGCGGCGCGAAAGTGAAGGCAAGCGAGCCGCGCGTATTAGCCGCGAGTTGTCCGAGCACCGCGACAATATCCGACGGCTTGTAGTGGATGAGCGAGTCCATCGCGACGACGTGATCGAAGCTTCCGAGCCCAGGATCGAGCATGTCCCCGACCCGCCAGTCGATATCGAGCCCGGACGGTGCGCGGTCGCGCGCGATCCGGACGAGGCTGCCCGCTATATCGATGGCGACCACCGTGGCACCGCGCTGCGCCGCCTCGACCGCGAGCGCGCCGGTGCCGCAACCGGCATCGAGCAAGCGCAATCCGGTCATGTCGGCGGGCAGCCACGACAGCAGCGTATCGCGCATTTCGGTGCGGCCGGCGCGGACGGTGGCGCGGATGCCGCTGACCGGTGCGTCGGAGGTCAGTTGTTCCCACGCCCGCGCCGCAGTGCGGTCGAAATAGGTTTCGAGATTACCCCGAAATTGCGCGTAGGTCGCCGTCGTCATCTTATTCGAACCCCAGGAATTCAAAGATGTCGCGGTCCTTCATCGGCTGTGCGTCGAGCGGATCGCAACCCGCCCAGAGCAGCGCGGCAAGGCGCTTGTATTCGTCGCAAGCGGCTGCGACCTCGGGGGTCTGTTCCATTTCGAACAAGGTGCACTTCTTCAGCCGACTGCGGCGGATCGCATCGAGATCGGGGAAATGTGCGAGCGTCTTGAGCCCGGTCGCGGAATTGAAACGGTCGATCTCGTCGGTTGCAGCCGAACGGTTGGCGATGACACCCGCCATCCGCACATCATAGTTCTTCGACTTCGCCTTGATCGCCGCGACAATGCGGTTCATCGCGAAGATGCTGTCGAAATCGTTCGATGCGACCACCACGGCGCGCTCGGCATGCTGCAATGGCGCTGCGAACCCGCCGCACACCACATCGCCAAGCACGTCGAATAACACGACATCGGTTTCTTCGAGCAGGTGATGCTGCTTGAGCAGCTTGACGGTCTGGCCGACGACATAGCCGCCGCAGCCGGTGCCCGCCGGCGGACCACCCGCCTCGACGCACATCACGCCGTTATAGCCTTCGAACATGTAATCTTCGGGCCGCAGTTCCTCGGCGTGGAACTCGACAGTTTCGAGCACATCGATCACCGTCGGCATCAGCTTCTTGGTCAGCGTGAAAGTGCTGTCGTGCTTAGGGTCGCAGCCGATCTGTAGCACGCGCTTGCCGAGCAGCGAGAAGGCGGCGCTGAGGTTCGACGAGGTTGTCGACTTGCCGATGCCGCCCTTGCCATACACGGCGAACACCTTCGCCGTGCCGATCCGGTCGTTGGGATCGAGCCCGACCTGCACCGAGCCGTCGCCGTCGAGACCGGCCATGTTGCGAGGAGGATCAAGCAGCGCCATCATCGTTTCCTTTATGCCGCCACCGCGACGACACCCTCGAGACGATCCTCGAGTTCATCGCTGGCGGCATGGAGTGCGGCGAGCGTCGCCGCGTCGGGTTGCCAGTAATTGCGGTCGCTAGCCTCGATCAGCCGGTTGGCGACACGTGCCGCCGCGCGCGGATTGAGCGCGGCGATGCGCTCGCGCATCTCGGGATCGAGGACATAGGTTTCGCCGATGCGCTGATAGACCCAGGCATCGACTTCGCCGGTCGTCGCCGACCAGCCCATCGTGGTGGTGACGCTGCCTTCGATCTGGCGGACGCCTTCATAGCCGTGGCGCAGCAGGCCTTCGGTCCAGACCGGATTGAGGATACGCGTGCGTGTTTCGAGCGCGACTTGTTCCTGCAGGCTCCGCACCTTGCCCGCTCCCTGCGTCTGGTCGCCGATATAGACCGGTGCGGCGGTGCCTTTGGCACGGGTGACCGCACGGCTGATGCCGCCCAGCGCATCGACATATTGATCGATCGCGGTTATTCCGAGCTCGACGCTCTCGAGGTTCTGATATGCGCAGTCGACGGTCTTGAGCGCCGACGCCAGCAGCGCCGCCTGCCGCACCGGCGTGCCCTTGACGCCGTAGGCATAGCCCTTCTGCCGCTCGAAGCTGTCGGCCAATTCGTCGGGGTCCGTCCAGGCGCCGTTGTCGATCATCAAGTTGACGTTGGCGCCATAGGCACCTTCGGCATTCGAGAAGACGCGCAACGCAGCGGTTTCAATGCCGCAGCTGTGCTCGGCGTTGTGCGCCAACGTGTGGCGGCGAATGAAGTTCATCTCGACGGGCTCGTCGGCCTCGCTCGCGAGCAACGCGGCCTCGGCCATCATGCGCGTCTGCAGCGGCAGCAGGTCGCGGAACACGCCCGACAACGTGACGACGACGTCGATGCGGGGGCGGCCGAGTTCTTCGAGGCTGATCAGTTCGGCACCGGCGAGGCGGTTGTAGCTGTCGAAGCGCGGCCGTGCGCCCATCAGCGCCATCGCCTGCGCGATCTGAGCACCTTCGCTCTTCAGATTGTCGGTGCCCCACAGCACCATCGCCACGGTTTCGGGGATATGCCCCGAGTCAGCAAGGCTGCGGTCGATCAGCCGCTGCGCCTGCGCGGCCCCATCCCTGACGGCAAAGGCCGACGGCAGCCGGAACGGATCGAAGCCATGGATGTTGCGGCCGGTCGGCAGGATTTCGGGGTTGCGCAGCAGGTCACCGCCGGTGACGGGCGCGATATATTGGCCATTCAGCGCGCGGACGATGCCGTCGATCTCGGCGTTGGTCGACAGCGCAGTGTTGAGCGACGCCATGTCCCGGAGCAGCGGCGTATCGAGCTTGGCCGTGCCGTTGACAATTGCCGCGACCGTTGCCGCCGACAAGGCTTCGCCGCGTGCGCTCGCCGAGGCGGTGATCATTTCGGCGCGTTCATCAGGCGTCGCGGCAGCGCCGGCGACGTGCAGCCCTTGCGGAATGAGCTCGCGTTCGATTTCGTAGAGCCGTGCTCCCAGCGCGGCGATGTCGCTGCCATCGAGATCAAGCGCGGCGGC
The DNA here is from genome assembly GCF_004681125.1 of Glacieibacterium arshaanense. GTDB lineage: Bacteria > Pseudomonadota > Alphaproteobacteria > Sphingomonadales > Sphingomonadaceae > Polymorphobacter_A > Polymorphobacter_A arshaanense. The sequence continues at coordinate 348,303 of NZ_SIHO01000002.1, read as the reverse complement.
TTGATCGCCGATGAGTTCGGCAAGATCGCGGCATTCGTCGCTGCCCGGCTCGGCGACGCGCCAACGGTCGACCGACGCCTTGAGGTCGGCAAGGCCTTTGTAGACGCCCGAATTGGTCAGCGCCGGCGTCAGGTAGCTGATCAGCGTGGCGCCCGCGCGCCGCTTAGCCAGTACGCCTTCGGACGGGTTGCTCGCGGCATAGAGATAGATGTTGGGCAGGTCGCCGATCAGTCGGTCGGGCCAGCACTGCGCGGTCAGGCCGGTCTGCTTGCCGGGCATAAACTCTAGGCTGCCGTGCGTGCCGAAATGCAGCACGGCATGCGCGCGGAAATCTTCCTTGAGCCAGCGGTAGAAGGCGGCAAAGGCATGCGTCGGGGCGTAGCGACCCTCGAACAGCAGCCGCATCGGATCACCCTCATAGCCGATGGCGGGCTGGATGCCGACGAAGACGTTGCCGAACTGAGCGCCGAGGATGTGGACCGAGGCGCCGTCGGCTTGCAGCTTGCCGGGGGCCGGGCCCCAGGCGACTTCGATTTCCCGCAGCCATGTCTCGCGCTGGACGATCGTGTCGGCACTGACACGCGTGTGGACATTTGCATCGGCACCGTAGCGTGCCGCATTGCCGCCGAGGATGCGCTCGCGCAATGCGTCGACCGAGGCGGGCACCTCGACGGTATAGCCTTCGCGGGCGAGCCGCACGAGCGTGGCGTGAAGCGATTCGAATACCGCGAGGAATTGCGCGGTGCCGGCGGCCCCGGCGTTCGGGGGGAAGTTGAACAGCACCGCGGCAATGCGCTTCTCGGCGTTTTCGGCGCGACGCAGCTCGATGAGCTTGAGCACCCGCGCGGCGAGCATGTCGGCACGTTCACCGCAGCTCTGCATCGCCCGAACCTGGTCCGACGCTGCGAAGGTGCAGCCACGACCGCAGCCGGTGCATGCCGCGGCAGAGCCATCCGAGCGGCCGCCGAACACCATCGGCACGGTGCCGCCATCGAGTTCGGGAATCGCGATCATCATCGTCGATTCGAGCGGCAACAGTCCCTGGCGGTTCGCGCCCCAGGCCTGCAGCGTCTGGAACTCCACCGGGTGCGCGGCGATGTACGGCCGGTCGAGCTTGGTCAGCATCGCTTCGGCGGCGGCGGTATCGTTGTAGGCCGGGCCGCCGACGAGGCTGAAACCGGTCAGATTGACGACCGCATCGACGGTGGCGACGCCGTCCTTCATGAACAGGGCCTCGATTGCCGGGCGGCCATCGAGCCCGCCGGCAAATGCCGGGATCACGTTGAGCCCGCGTGCTTCCAGTGCAGCAATCACGCCGTCATAATGGCCTGCATCCTTGGCGAGCACATAAGAGCGCAGCATCAGCAGGCCGACGGTGCCCTGTGCATTACGCTGGCGCGGCAGGTCCTTGACGCCGTGCGCCATCCGCTGCGGCAAGGCCGGGTGATAGACGCCGACTTCGGGATAGTCGCGCGGCAGCGTCGCCTTCATCGTGCCGCGCAGCGCCCGGCGCGCGCCATCGGCATAGCGGTCAACGAGCGCGCGGATCATGTCGACGACATTGTCGTCTGATGCGGCGAGCCAGTATTGCATCGTCAGGAAATAGGCGCGCACGTCCTGCGCCGTGCCCGGCACGTATTTGAGCAGCTTCGGCAGCCGCCGCAGCACCGCCATTTGCCCCGCGCCCGAGCTGGTGCCGGCCTTGTTGGTGCCGCGCAGTTTCTTGATGATCGACAGCAGCCCGCTGGCGGGCTTGTCCATCCGGTAGTCGCCCATGCGCGTCAGCTTGACGACATCGCCCGCCGACATCAGGCCGATCATCGCGTCACATTCATTCTGCCGCGCCACTAGTTGCGGCAGCACGGCGCGGATGTGATCCTCGAGGAACAGCATCGTCATCAGGATGATGTCGCCGCGAGCTATGTCGGCGCGCGCCGCCTCAAGCGTTTCGGGCTTTTCTTCCCAGTCGGCAGCAGCATGGAAGCCGATCGTCACACCGGGGTAAACGCGCGCGAACTGTTCCTGCGCGCGCATCACCGCACCCGACAGATGATTGTCGAGCGTGATGATGACCACGCGCACCGGGATGTGCCCGGCGGGGGATGCTGCACTAGCGGGCATAATGCGCCTTCGCTTCGTAGAGCGTGTCGAGCGTGATCGCGGCGATGCCCTGCTCGGTGGCATAGCGCTCGGTGTTCCGCCGTGCCTTGCCGCGCACGAAGAACGGGATTTTGAGCAGTTCCTTTTCGGCATCGGCAGACCAGCCGGCGGGGGCAACTTCAATAATATGGGATGGCGCGGCGGGCATCGCGTCGGGCGCAGCATCGGCAATCGGCTGCCGGTCGGGCAGGGCGGCCGATCCGTGCCCGAGGTGCGAGGCACCCGCCGAATCGCTGAATTCGAAATCGTCGCGGAACATCGTCAGCAGATGCTCCTCGAGCCCCATCACCAGCGGATGGACCCAGGTATCGAACAGCACGTTCGCGCCCTCGAAACCCATCTGCGGCGAATAGCGCGCCGGGAAATCCTGCACATGGACGGGCGCCGAAATGACCGCGCACGGGATGCGCAAGCGCTTGGCGATATGGCGCTCCATCTGCGTGCCGAGCACCAGTTCAGGCTGCAGCGCCTGGATAGCTTCCTCGACCGCGAGATAGTCGTCGGTGATCAGTGGTTCAAGGCCATACAGCTTCGCCGCATCGCGGATCTCGCGCGCGAATTCGCGGTTATAGCAGCCCAGCCCGACCACTTCGAAACCCAGCTCGTCACGCGCCACGCGCGCGGCAGCGACGGTATGCGTCGCGTCGCCGAAGATGAAGACACGCTTGGCGGTAAGATAGGTCGAGTCGACCGAGCGGCTCCACCACGGCAGGCGCGAGGTGTCGAGTGCGGCGGCAGCATCGACGCCTGCCAGCGCCGCGACCTCGGCAATGAAATCGAGCGTCGCGCCGTGACCGATCGGGATCGTCCGCACCGTCTTCTGGCCGAAGCTCTTCTCGAGCCAGCGGCACGTCGTATCGGCGATTTCGGGATAGAGGCAGATATTGAAGTCCGCCGCACCAAGGCGCTTGAGGTCGGCGGGGCTGGCGCCGAGCGGGGCGACAACATTGACATCGACGCCCAGCGTGCCGAGCAGGCGGGTGATCTCGACGATATCGTCGCGGTGACGGAAACCGAGCGCCGTGGGCCCGAGTAGATTTGCCAGCGGGCGGCGCCCGTCGCGCGGAGCGGGCTTGGCTTCCCGGTCGGCGAGCGTCCGGACCAGCTGGTACAAGGTCTCGGCAGCGCCCCAATTCTCCTTGCGCTGGTAGCTCGGCAATTCAAGTGCAACGACCGGCACCGGCAGGCGCATCGCCTCGACGAGTCCGGCCGGATCGTCCTGGATCAGCTCGGCAGTACACGAGGCGCCGACCAGCATCGCCTGCGGTTGGAACCGCTCGAAGGCATCGCGCGCCGCAGACTGGAACAGCTGCGCGGTATCCTTGCCCAGATCGCGCGCCTGGAATGTGGTGTAGGTGACTGGCGGGCGCTTGCCGCGCCGCTCGATCATCGTGAACAGCAGATCGGCATAGGTATCGCCCTGCGGCGCGTGCAGCACATAGTGCACGCCTTCCATCGCCGTCGCGACCCGCATGGCCCCGACATGCGGTGGCCCTTCATAGGTCCAGACGGTCAGCTGCATGGCGCTAGACCTTCAGCACGTCGCGCCGCCGCAGCGGCCGCGCAAAAAGTTCGGCAAGGTCGCCCGCCTGGTCGAAACCGTGCACTGGCGAGAACACCAATTCGATCGCCCATTTGGTCGTCAGACCTTCGGCTTCAAGCGGGTTGGCGAGGCCGAGACCGCACACAGTGAGGTCGGGCTTGGCCGCACGCACGCGATCGAGCTGCCTGTCGACGTCCTGCCCTTCGCTGATAACCGTCGCGGCGGGCAACAGCGCGAGATCCTGCGCGAGGTTGCGGCGGTGCAGATAGGGCGTGCCGACTTCGATCGGCACCATGCCCAGTTCCTGCGTGAGGAACCGCGCCAACGGGACTTCGAGCTGCGAATCGGGCATGAAGAAAATGCTCTTGCCGCCGAGGCGTTCGCGGCAGTGTTCAATAGCGCGCTTGGCCCGTTCGCGACCCGGCGCGATGACCGAGCGGAAATGCATCTCGTCGATGCCGAACGCGACCGCTGCGGCATGCAGCCAGCTGGTCGTGCCCTCGGCGCCGAACGGGAACATCGCGTCAAGACGTACCGCGCCACGATCTTCGAGGCAGCGTGCCGTCTCGCCCAGAAACGGTTGGGCGAGCAGGAAGCGGGTGTTGGTGCCGACCGGCGGCATGTCCGCGGCGCGACGTGCGGGCAGGCAGCGCACCGTGGTGATGCCAAGCTGCGCGAACAGACGGAGAAACTGGTCTTCGACCACGTCCGGTAGCGCACCGACGATCATCAATTCGGGCGCAGCACCGGGTGCAGCATCGCGCAGCACGGGCACCAGCGCCGCGAGACAGGCGTCCTCGCCCTCGGTGAACGTCGTCTCAATGCCGCTCCCCGAATAATTCAGGACCTTGGTGGCGCCGGCGTGCTTGACCGACAGCCGTGCTGCGGCGCGCGACAGATCGAGCTTGATGACCTCTGAGGGGCACGACCCGACGAGGAACAGCAGCTTGATGTCGGGCCGCCGCGCGAGCAGCCGATCGACGACGCGGTCGAGCTCCTCGTTGCAATCGGCCATGCCGGCGAGGTCGCGCTCCTCGATGATCGCGGTGCCGAAGCGCGGCTCGGCAAACACCATCACGCCGGCGGCAGATTGCAGCAAATGCGCGCAGGTGCGCGAGCCGACAACGAGGAAGAAAGCGTCCTGCACCTTGCGGTGCAGCCAGATGATGCCCGTCAGGCCGCAAAACACCTCGCGTTGTCCGCGCTCGCGCAGAACTTCGCCGCGAATCGCCGGGGCAGCATCGCACCCCAGCGTCGCGGCGGAGACCGGTGCGTTCATGCTGTCACCACCATGCGCGCGGGTGCCGATTGCAGCCGCGCGGCGCGCAGTTTGAGCAGGAACTGCGTGGCGTTGATCGCATAGGTGGCATAGGCAACCAGCGCGAGCAGCATGCGTTCGCGCACGGTGCCATAGTCGCCGATCAGCATGACAAGATAGGCCGTGTGCAGCGACAGCACGAGCATGCTGAACACGTCCTCCCAGAAGAAGGCGGGCACAAACAGCCACTTGCCGAAGACGATTTTTTCCCAGATCGATCCAGTGATCATGATCGCATACAGCGCACAGGTCTTGACCACGATCGAGATCGTTGCCGCCGCAGCGCCGGTGCCGGTGATCAGATAATTGAGTACCAGTGCCAGGCTGATCAGAAAAATCAGGAACTGCACCGGCGCCAGAATTCCCTGCACCAGCGTCCAGCGTGACGAGTCGCGGCGTAGACGTTGTTCAGGCGTGTAAAGCGGGGCGGTGCCGCCACTTTGTAGCTCTGCGAAGGAAGGGTCGTTCGACCGCATCGCTGTCCCGCCTGCCCATTTCAACCAGGAGCAAGACTAGGCCGAGGCCCGCAGAAGTGTCAATAAAATATGACATCCAAAAAATTTGACACTTGCCGCAGCGCAGCATCGGATTGCTGTTGCCAGCGTCATCAAACAGACATACGCTGCGACTCGCCGGACAAATAAAAAGCCGACGCCGGCGCTTCGAATGCGAGGTTTATCAGCTAGGGTGGGGGATCCGGCTAATGGCGTCCATGCATCAGGCTACGGGCTACGTACAATCGTTTCCGAGCGATCGGCTGGACCGCAATATGGCGGTGAACCTGCAGCGGCTCGCTGCGCTGCGTGTCATTGTCGACACTGAATACGCGCAATCGCTGTCGTCGCTGATCGAAACCGAAATCATTCCCCGTTTAATGGTTGCCCACACCGCGACAGCACTTACAGCCGATATCGTCGCGACCGACCCGGGCATTGATGCGCTCGAAATCGAGGCCTTTGCGCCTATGGTCATGGCCGTCGAAGCCGATGTGCTGCTCGCGCATGTCGAGTCGATTCTGGCGCGCGGTGTCTCGCTCGAAACCCTGATGGTCGACTTCTTGGCGCCGACGGCGCGGCTGCTCGGTGAATTCTGGGAGGCCGATCGCTGCGATTTCGTCGATGTAACGATGGGATTGTGGCGCATGCAGGAAGTGGTGCACGAAATCGCCACGCAGCGTCAGGCCGAGCGCGCGTCGACAGGCGGCGGGCGCAGCGCGTTGTTCGTCACGATGCCGGGCGACCAGCATAGCTTCGGCACAGTTGTCATCGAGGAACTGTTTCGTCGTGATGGCTGGGTGACCGACCGCCTGAGCGAAGTCGAGTCGGCCGATCTGATGAAACGCGTCGCTAGTGACTGGTTCGACCTAATCGGATTGACGGTCAGTTGCGACTGCCATATGGCGGACCTCGCCTCGGTAATCGTTGCTCTGAGGAGCGTGTCGCGTAATGCGCGTGTCTGCGTAATGGTGGGTGGCAGGATTTTCAGCGCGGATCCAGATCTGGCTGCGCAGGTCGGGGCGGATGGTACGGCGCGGGATGCAAAGCTGGCGCTCAAAGTGGCTGTGGACCTCGTCCGCGAACGCGAAGCGGGGGCCGCAGCTTTGTCGTAACCTTGATGGGGAGCATGTCGCTCGTCGATGAACAAGCTGTCCGCCCCGTCCCGGAACACGGCTTTCAAAGTGCCCGGCGCAATGCCCGGTACATTGTCCGCAGATGTAGCTGCGGATCTGCTCGCCGCAGTCGGCGATGTGACTTTCATTCTTTCGGCAGACGGCACCATTCTCGACGCTGCGGTGTCGCAAGGCGATCTCGCCAATCACGGCTTTACCGACTGGGTCGGTGACCCATGGATCGACACGATGACGCCCGACAGCCGGCCCAAGGTCGTCGAAATGCTGGCCGATGCCACGTCCGGCGTGCCGACACGCTGGCGTCAGGTCAATCATCCCGCCGCCGGTGGCGATGTACCGGTGCGCTATCTGGTGATGGGGCTCGGCGACCATGACCGGTTGATTGCCATCGGCCGCGATATGCGCGGTGCAGCCGCGATCCAGCAGCGCCTGCTGCAGACGCAGCAGTCGCTGGAACGCGACTATATCCGCTTGCGCCAGGCCGAAACGCGCTACCGCCTGTTGTTCGACATGACATCTGAGCCGGTGCTGGTCGTGGATGCCGGGACGCGCCGGATCCGTGAAGCCAATCCGGCAGCGCACCGCCTGCTCGAGGCTACCGAGGGCGCGTTGATCGGCACGGCCATCGATACAATCGTCGATCCGAAGCATCGCGACGATCTGGTGGCTCATCTCGGCGCCGCTGAAATTGCCGACGATCTCGCGCCGCTGAAACTGGCGCTGCGCGACCGGCACGGTGACGCCAGCATTTCGGCACGGTTGTTCCGCCAGGCGCGGACGCCGCTGCTGATCGTTCGCATCGAACCCGCCAGGGCCGCGGCGGCCGACAGCCAATTGGACGCCACGCTCGACGCCGTCATCGAGCGGATGCCCGACGCTTTCGTGCTGGTCGATCGCGATCTGAATGTGCTCGCGGCGAATGCCGCCTTCGTTGAATTGACTACCATGCCGTCGATCGACCGCGTCATTGGCGAACGGCTTGGCAGCTGGCTCGGGCGCCCCGGCATCGATCTCGAACTCATTGTCGGGCAGCTGCGCGAACACGGCGCGGTGCGCAATGTCGCGACGATCCTGCGCGGCGCCGCCGGCGCACAGGAAGAAGTCGAGATTTCGGGCGTCGTCGCGCCGATGGGCAGCAGCGAATGCTATGGCTTCACCATCCGCAATGTCGGGCGCCGGCTGCGCGGTGTACCGGCGACGACGCGCGACGTCCCGCGCTCGGTCGATCAATTGACCGAACTGGTCGGCCGCATGTCGCTCAAGGAAATCGTCCGCGAAAGTACCGACCTGATCGAGCGGCTCTGCATCGAGGCGGCGCTGGTCTACACCTCGGACAACCGCGCATCGGCAGCTGAAATTCTGGGTGTCAGCCGCCAGAGCCTCTATTCGAAGATGCACCGTCACGGCGTCGGCAACCTATCCGCCGAAGACAGCTAGACCGACCCACCGCTCCAGCATGTCAATTTTGTTTGACGCCATGGTGCGTCAAGCATAGGTTTCGGGCCATGGATCGGTTGACCGCCCCGGGTATCGCGACTCAGCTTCCCGCGCCTCGGGATATCCTCGAACTGCTAAAGCCGGTCACCTGGTTTCCCCCAATGTGGGCCTTCATGTGCGGCGTTGTTTCGTCGGGCGTCGCGGTTGCAGATCGCTGGCCGTTTCTGATCGCCGGCGTGTTGCTCACCGGGCCATTGGTCTGCGGGACCAGCCAGGCGGTCAACGACTGGTTCGACCGTCACGTCGATGCGATCAACGAGCCAAACCGACCGATTCCCTCTGGTCGAATTGCGGGACGTTGGGGCCTGAGGATTGCCATCATCGGCACATTGCTCTCGTTGCTGGTGGCGTGGATGACAGGACCATGGGTGCTCGCCGCCACGGTTCTGGGGCTGCTCTGTGCCTGGGGCTATAGCGCCCCACCGTTCCGCTTCAAGACGAGCGGCATTTGGGGCCCGGCGGTCGTCGCGTTGACCTATGAAGGGCTGACCTGGTTCACCGGCGCCAGCGTCATGGCCGGCGCGCTGCCCGCGGTCCATGTCCTTATCATTCTCGCGCTCTACAGCTTCGGCGCGCACGGCATCATGACGCTAAATGACTTCAAGGCGGTCGAAGGCGATCGCGCCACCGGCCTGCGGTCGCTGCCCGTCCTGCTCGGCGTCGACCGCGCTGCGCGGCTCGCCTGCGTTGTGATGGCAGCGCCGCAAATTGTGGTCGTCGTGCTGCTCGCCCTATGGGGCCACCGTCTTGCCGCCGGAATCGTGCTGGCGTTGCTCATCGGCCAGCTCGCACTGATGCCGCGATTGCTCCGCGACCCGCGTGCACACACCCCCTGGTACAACGCCACCGGCACGACACTCTATGTGTTCGGCATGCTGGCTGCGGCGCTCGGGCTCGGCGGCGTGGTCGGGCTATGACCCCGGCGCCGCTCGGCTGGCTCGGCATCGTCCGGCTCGGGCTCGTGCAGAGCGCAATCGGCGCCATCGTCATGCTGGCGACATCGCTGCTCAACCGCGTGATGGTTGTCGAATATGGCCTCCCCGCCTCGCTGCCGGCGGGGCTGGTCGCGTGGCACTATGCAGTGCAGCTGTCGCGGCCGGTCTGGGGCTATGGATCGGATCGCGGGCGGCGGCGCACACCGTGGATAATCTTCGGGATGGGCACGCTGGCGCTCGGCGCGTTGCTGGCAATTGACGCGGTCAGCCTGCTCGCCGCACGCTCGCCCTGGGGGTATCTACTGGCGATTATCGCATTTTCGATGATCGGCGCCGGTGTCGGTGCAGCGGGCACCTCGCTGCTGGCGCTGCTCGCCACACGCGTTGCGCCCGAGCGGCGCGCTGCGGCGGCGTCAATCACCTGGGTCATGATGATTTCCGGGATCGTCGTGACCGCGGGTGTCGCCGGTTCATTGATCGATCCCTTCTCGCTACAACGGCTGGCGGTCGTCGCTTCGGGGGTTGCCGGCGTGGCGTTCGTCATATCGATGCTCGCCGTCTGGGGCATGGAGGGCGCGACGCAATCGACTCCAGCAGCTTCGCTACCTGCCGAACCAGCCCCGGCGTTCGGCACTGCCTTGCGCGAGATGTGGGCCGACGACGAGGCGCGCCGGTTCACCATCTTCGTCTTCCTATCGATGCTCGCCTATTCGATGCAGGACCTCATCCTCGAACCGTTCGCCGGGCTACTGTTCGGCTTTACCCCCGGACAGTCGACGCAATTGTCAGGCATGCAGCATGGCGGCGTACTGGCGGGGATGATCCTCGTCGGCGTCGGCGGCAGCGCGTTTGGCGGTCGTAGTTCCTCCGGCATGCGGCGCTGGATCGTCGGCGGCTGCATCGGCTCCGCACTGGCGCTGGCCGGCCTCGCGCTGGCGGCGCGCGTCGGTCCGGGCTGGCCACTGGCTGCCAACATTGCCGTGCTCGGCTTCGCCAACGGCGTGTTCGCGGTTGCGGCGATCGGCGCGATGATGGGGCTCGCCGGTGCCGGTGGCGGTGGTCGCGAAGGTATCCGTCTCGGGATATGGGGCGCGGCGCAAGCCATCGCCTTCGGGCTGGGCGGCTTGATCGGCGCGGTCGGCGTTGATGCGGGGCGCGCCATTACCGGATCGACGCCGCAGACGTTTACCGTCGTATTCGGTGTCGAGGCGCTGCTCTTCCTCGTCGCGGCCACGCTGGCGTTGCGCGCGCCGGCGAACGCCGCCCAAAGCGTCGCCGGCATCATGGATGCCAAGCCGACATGACCCAGCCGACATATGACTGCGTCGTGGTCGGCGGCGGGCCGGCGGGCGCTACCGCCGCCACCGTGCTCGCCGACGCCGGGCGGCACGTCATGTTGCTCGATCGCGGCGGCCGCATCAAACCGTGCGGCGGCGCCATCCCGCCGCGGCTGATGCGCGACTTCGCCATCCCCGACCATCTGATCGCCGGGCGTGTCGTCGCGGCCCGGATGATCGCCCCGTCGGATACCGAAGTCGACATGGCGGTGGGCGACGGCTTTGTCGGCATGGTCGATCGCGAGGTTTTCGACGAATGGCTGCGGGTGCGTGCCGCACGTGGCGGCGCCGAACGCCGCACCGGCACATTCGACCGGATCGAGCGCGATGACGATGGCTGTGCAGTCGTCGTCTATGCCGATACGCGCGACGGGCCCGAACATCGCATTCGTACGCGCTGCATCATCGGCGCGGACGGCGCCAACTCGCGTGTCGCGCGCAGTACGTTCAGCGATGCCGAACGCATGCCGTGCGTATTCGCCTATCACGAGGTGATCCGCTCGCCGGCTGTCAGCGATACCAGCTTCGACCGGGCGCGGTGCGATGTCTATTATCAGCAAGCCCTTTCGCCCGATTTCTATGCGTGGATCTTCCCGCACGGTGATACCGCGAGCATCGGCGTCGGCAGCGCGCAGAAGGGCTTTGCGCTGCGCGAGGCGGTCGGCCGGCTGCGCGCCCGCGAAGGGCTCGCGGCGTGCGAGACCATCCGCCGCGAGGGCGCGCCGATACCGCTGCGGCCGCTGCGCAAATGGGACAATGACCGCGATGTCATCGTCACCGGCGATGCCGCCGGCGTTGTCGCGCCGGCATCGGGCGAGGGCATCTACTATGCGATGGTGGCGGGTCAGGAAGCGGCGCATGCTACGGCGCGCTTCCTCGCCACAGGCAACCCCAGGTCACTACGTCAGGCGCGCCGCGCCTTCATGCGCGCGCACGGCCGGGTGTTCTGGGCGCTTGGGATCATGCAGCATTTCTGGTACCGCAATGATCGACGCCGCGAACGGTTTGTAGCAATGTGCGAGGATCGTGACGTGCAGAACCTCATCTGGCCAGCCTATATGAACAAGCAGCTGGTCTACGCCAAGCCGCTGGCCTATCTGCGCATTTTCCTGAAGGACATGCGCCATTTGCTGCAAACGGCGGGTTGACCGGCATGAACCGCGCCTGGCTGTTTCCGATCATCATCGCCGGCATTGCGGCGTTGATCGTCGCCGTGATCGGCATGACGATTGCCGAGTTCGGACCCTGGTATCACGGCCTTGTGAAGCCGCGCTGGGCGCCCTCTGACCCAGCCTATAGCGCGGCATGGACTGCTGTTTACAGCATCACGGCGCTCGCCGGCGTGACCGGCTGGCTCGCGATGCCGACATGGCGCGAACGCGAATGGCTGCTCGGCCTGTTGTGCCTCACCGGCTTCCTCAATATCATGTGGAGCCTGTTGTTCTTCCAGTTCCACCGGCCCGACTGGGCGCTGATGGTCATGCTGACGCTGTGGCTTTCGATCTTCGGGCTTTTGCTGATCGTCTGGCGCCGCACGATGGTCGGTGCGGTGCTGCTACTGCCCTATCTGTTGTGGGTCACCTTCGCCGGCTATCTCAACCAGGCGATTGTCCATCTGAATGGACCCTTCGCGTGACGGCCGGGAAATGACCTGGCTGTTCGCTAAAGGTCATGCTGTCGATATCGTACTGCTGGTAATGGCTATCGAGTTGAGCTGGCTGGTCCGCAAATATGACTGGCGCATTTCGGACGCCTGCCTGCGCTTGGCCCCCGGTGCGCTGATGTTGCTGGCGCTGCGCGCGGCGCTGACCGGTCAGGATTGGCGCTGGATTGCGTTGCCGCTGATCCTGTCGTTCCCGGTCCACCTCATCGATCTCGCAAGGTCGACATCACGGCTGTCAAAGGACGAAAAATAGCCCGTCAGTCGCTGCCGCCGGGCCGGCAAGTCGATCAGGAATGGGCCTGAAGATAGGCGATCACGTCCGCACGCTTCTGCGGATCGTCGAACCCAGCAAACGTCATCTTGGTTCCCGGTACAACGCGCTGCGGCTTTTCAAGATACTGGAACAACTTTTCAGGCGTCCAAGTGATCCCGCTGCCCTTGTTGGCATTGGAATATTTGAAATCGGGCACGGTTCCGGCCTTGCGCCCAATGATGCCATGCAACGACGGACCGATCTTGTTGACGCCAGCGTCGAGCGAGTGGCACGTCTGGCAAGTGATGAAGTCGACCTTACCCTTGGCGGCGTCGCCGGTGTAGCTCGCCAGTTTCACGCCGGTGATCGTGTCAGTATTGTCGGCGGCGGGTGCAGCCGGTGCCGCCGCTGCGCGGGCAGCTGCCGGCGCCGCAGCTTCCGGCACCAGTGCGGCCGAGACTACGGTGGTCGTGGTGGTAGCCGCCGGGGCACCCCCCGTATCGGCCGTGGTCTCTTCCTTCTTGGAACATGCCGTCAGCGCCAGCGCAGAAACCGCGATGCACAGTGCGAACCGGCCAACGCGTTTCGTCGATCCTGATCCAATTATTTCGCTGTTCTCCCTGGCCATCCCCTTTTAGCCAGGTCATATTTGTCCTTTTGTTGGTGACTGTCCAATATCTAATACGCTCCAGAAGAGCGGAACGCGCACACATGAGCAGCCTCGAAACCGCGCGGCCGACAGCGCGATCAGCTTTGCTTGCGACCGCCGCCGAAGGTGGCGAGCAGCGCCGGGCCGACACCGAGGATGACCGGGAACACTGTCGTAAAGCTTTCACCTGCCATCAGCGCCAACCCTGCCAGCAGGATGATCGCGCCCGGCAGCATGATTGCCAGTGGCAGCGCCGCCTTGTCCCAGCTGCTCTTGCCCTGCTCCATGCGCCACATCGCCATCGCTTCGGGGCGTTCGGCCTGACGTACGAACGCCGCAAAGCTGGCATTAATCAGCCGCGGCTCGGGATCGAGCACCACCAGCCCGCGGCGGATCAGCGAGCGCAGCGCCAGCGCGGCGCTGATATTGACGACGCGACCGCGCGCCAGATTATCGAGGATGACGCGCTCGGCGCGCGACGAGGCCACCCACAGGTGCTGGTAATGTTCGATCAGCGTGCCGCGCAGATAGTCGATCGCCGCCTCGCGCGTCGCCGGCCGCACCGACTGCGCCCAGTCCCAAACCGGCCGCGCGTAGAGCCGGCCATATTGGACGGTGCTGATCGGATAGGTCACGGAGAACAGCTTTTTCCAGGTCGCGGCGCTCGGCACGCGGCGCGGGTCGATCAGCGAATTGAGGACGACTTCGGGCAGGTAATGCGCCTCGCGCATCAGCTGGATGATACCGTCAGCCAGACTTTCGCCGGCGTGCGTGGTGTCGGCGATGTGCGCGAGCTGTTTGCGGCAGCGCCGTTCGACGCGGGCGTTCCAGGTGAACTTCGCCGTCGGCCGGAAGACGACGGTGGTGAAATCCTCGAATAACCGGCTCCAGCGCAGCTGCTGCTGGCGCGAAATCAATGGTACACCGGGCGCGGTCGCGGTCTCGCTTTGCTCGCGCTCATAAGCTTGCAGCACGCGGTCGAGCGGAGACAGGTCGGTCAGCACGACAACGCGCCCTTCGGCGACGCCGGAGTCCGAGCGCCGCTGGCGGTCGATCAACAGCGACATGTCTTCGAGCATCGACAGCGCCGCCTCGCCCAGCGCGCCATCGCGCAGCGCGATCTCGAGCCCGATGACGACAACCGTGCCGCCGCCAAGCAGGCGTTCGCGGTGGCCGCTGTAGCCCGATGCCGCTGCAGCCCTTTGCGCCTCGGTCTGGCCGACATCGAGCGCGTCGTTGGGGCCAAGAAGTTCAAGCTGCAGCGCCAGCGGCCCGTTGAGCACCACCGTGCGTTCGGGTAGTTCAAGCCGGCGGTCACGGCGCGACAGCCGCGGATAGGTCACCGCCTCAAGCGGCGTGCCGAAGCCGAACAGCGACCGCACCAGCGCATGGATGCTGTGGCGCAGGACAAACACCAGCACGCTCAGCGCAATCAGGCTGCCGATGACGCCGGGCCACCACAGCCCTTTGAGCGACAGCGGCGGGCGCCGGTTGCTATCGACGAGCCCAACGCGCGCATTGTCATCGACGCAGTAGACCGAAGTCGGCTCGAGCGTGCCGACGCAGCCGGCAACATCGACCGGGCGGCCGAGATTGGCCCAGTCGTGCAACAACCCGCTGAGCCCGGGCTTGAGCCGGTTCGGCGTCGGCTTCGCCGCCATCGCCAGACCCGGCAGGCCGGCGCGCTGCAGCGCCGCGAGTACCTCGGCATCGGGTTTTGCCCACGCCGCATTGACGGCATCGACAACCCCTGCGAGCGGCGGGTCGGGCAGCATGATGGACTTTAGCGCCGCGCGTGTCGCAATACGATTTTCTTCCCAGGCGGCCTCAAGGTGCACAATTTCATCGTTGTTCGCGCCGACGCGGGTTTCGCGCGCCGCGTCGCTCCACATCGCCAGCATCGGGAGCGCGCCAAAGCTCAGAAACAGCGCGACGATGAGCAGGCGGTGGCCGCGCTCGTCCGTCGGCATCAGCACGCCCGCCGGCCCGGGGCCACCTGCATGGCCGATGTGCCGCCAGGCAATGGCCGACGCCACGATCGGCATCAGCACTGCAAGCCACACCTTGTAGACTTCGATCTGGGTGGCCGGCACGATGATGATCAGCAGCGCCGCCGCCAGCGCCCCGTAGATTTCCAGCGCCGCACGCCGCGCCAGCGGGCCGACGCCGGGGCGCGGCCATAGCCACAGCCAGCTGCGCTTGCGCCACACCAGCCACGCCACGCCCATCACGAACGCCCCGACCAGCGCCAGACCGAACCAGCCGATCGCGGCGAAGCTGGCGGTTGCGGCCAGTTGCGCATCGACATCGCGCAGCGGCCGGTGAACGATCAGCACCCACGGCGTACCCTTCAGCCCACGCGCCACGAACTGCTGCGGCCGCCCTTCGAAGACCGCATCGAAACTCTGCGATTCGGCGGAATCGTCGACGCCGGTCAGCACGCCGCGCAGCCGCTCGCGGACCGTGGGATGCTTGGCATCGCGCGTGTCGATGCTCGCCGCCCGCGCCGCGCGTTCGATGGCGTCGATCGGCGCACCCGAACTGAACGCCGAGCCCAGCCCGTCGATGGCGATGCGGTGGGTATTCGAGCCCGCGACATAGGGCAGCCGCTTGTCGGACGCGTCGACAATGATGAATTCGACCGATGACGGAAGCACCGGCGCCAGGAAGCTGCGCGGCACCATCGTCTGCAGCATGATGCCACGGCGCAGCTTGTCATCCTTGATGCCGACGCCGGTGTTATCGAATGGCACCGCGATCGCGACTTTGTTGCCGCCATCAGATGACGAGCGGACGGCTTCGATGGTGTAATCGGACGCAAACTTGAAACCTTTGGGCGCGTTGAAGCGCGTGGCGTCAAAGTTGCCATGACTGACCCCGGCGAGTGCCGCGCGGAAATACTGGCGTTCGCCGATGCCAAGCCGGGTGATGCTGCCCTTGCAGCGATTCATGATTGTCGACGAGCCGACGAAACGGTTGCCCTTGGCATCCGATAGCGACAGGCTTTCGCGCAGCGGCCAGACCCAAGGGCCGCTGCCGCCCATGCCGGGCAATACCAGCCATTCGGTCGATGCCGTCGGCGGCACCGGGGTATTCGACCGGGCTTCGGTGCCGGAATTGCGGGGCTGCTTGGCCGCCGGCACCGCTGCTGCGGACGGCGGGCTGTCGGTGCATATCAGCGTCGCGCCGGCAGCGGGCGCCGCGCGCGGCTTGTCAGCAGCAGGCCAGATCGCCGCGGGCGTGTTGGTCAGCGCCAGCATGCTGGCAAACTCGATTTCGAACTGCCCTGCCATTTCCTGTGCGAGGCTTTCCAGCCGGGTCTGCGACCGGGCGTGCGACAGCAACGAGTTCCACACCAGCACCACCGCGAGCACCGCCAGTGCAAACGCTGCGACAATTCCGAAGATCGCCGCAATGACTTCGAGCGGCGTCATATGCCCTGCCGGGCCGAGGAAGCGCAGCTTCATCACCGGCACCAGCGCCACCGCCAGCGTCAGGAAAATGGCGGCGAGCGTCAGCAGGTCGGGCGACAGGCTCAGCGACCGCGCATAAGTGCCGCCGTCGGGCGCCAACCCGACAATCAGGCAGCCCTTGAGATCGCTCTTGTCGCTCGACTTGACGGCGCAGTTCGACGCCCAGGGTGCCGGGAAATTGAGCGGGCGCATGTACATGACATAGGATTCACCGGCGATGCTGACCGACACCGGCTCGGCATTGCCGCGCAGTGTCGGCGGCTGCGCAGCTTTCGAATCGCCGCCGCCGATGTCCTTGCCGCTGACCACGCGGGCGCTGGTCAGCAGCAGCGCACCAAGGTCGGCGTCATCGGCGATGATGTCCTTGACCGATGAAACCGGCAGCTTCTTGCCGCCCAGCGAGGCGACCACAAGGCCATCCTTGTCGACGACGAACACCGTCTCGAAATCCGGGGCACTGTCGGACAGCTTGGCAATGCCTTCGAGCGACAGATCGGCACTATATTGCAGCAGGCTTTCGTCGGGCAGGTCGACTCCTGACATATTCTCACCGGTCACGGTTTGAAGCAGCACTTTGTCAGTCGTCACGTTGCCGACGTCGAGTTCGGCAGCAACGAGGTCGCGTAACGGGATTTCGCCATAAACTGAAAGCTTGTTGTCGGTCGATTGGACACCGGCATACGGGTCGGGATCGCAGCTCGCCGGTTCCACCACTTCGCCCTTGGCGTCCTTCTCGGGTTCCTTGGGACAGGTCCGTACGCCATAGCGAATCTTGAACTCGCCAAGGTCGGGATGCGCGTAGTTGACCACGCCTAGTGCGCCGCGATCCTCCGAAAGCGCCGATGCGTGCTTGAGCTTGCCCGGCACGAAGTTCGACCGCGCCATCATTTCGATCTGTTTGGGCCAGCCTTCAACGGCGCGACCGACAATTTCGAGTTCGCGGTAGTTGCGCAGATGCTCGGCGGTAGCCCAGTCGCGGCCGCGCAGCAGCACCATCACCGCCAACGCCAGCACAAGGCCCGTCACTGCGAGCAGGACCAGCCGGATCCAGCCGCGGGCGCTGCTAGACGCCACGCGGCGCCCCGTCGCTGTACGATCGTAGCCGCTCTATTGTCCTGGCTTGCACGCGCATGTGCCCGGTCCCCACCATCGCGCGCCCCGGCGCTGGCGGAAGTCTAGCCGAGTTTCGGAGCAACGCCAAATGACAGCGGTGCGGGCCTATTCGGTGGACGGCGGGGCGCCGGTGCCGATCATCCGCGCCATAAAGGCAATGCGTAGCGCGTCCGACAGGCTGTGCGCTTCCAGCTTGAGCATCAGATTGGCGCGGTGGATTTCGACGGTGCGCGGGCTGATGCCGAGTGCATAGGCGATCGCCTTATTGGGTTGGCCGTCGACCAGCCCGTCGAGCACGTCGCGTTCGCGCGCCGTCAGCACGTTGAGCAGCACCCGCGCGCGTTCGGCCATCTGGTGGACTTCGGCCGCTTCGCCGTGGTGCTTGCACGCGATTTCGAGCGATTCGAGCAGTCGGGCCTTTTCGAACGGCTTTTCGATGAAATCGACTGCGCCGGCCTTCATCGCGCGCACTGCCAGTCCGACATCGCCGTGGCCGGTGATGATGATGACCGGCAATGCCAGCCCGCGTTCGCGCATTGCTGCCTGCACCTGTAGTCCGTCCATCCCGGTCATCCGGATGTCGAGCAGCACGCAGCCCATCGGCAGTCCGGGGGCGGCGCGCAGGAACGCCTCGCCCGATTCAAAGCTTTCGATGGCAAAGCCGGCGGTGCGCAGCATGAACGAAATCGAACGCCGCACCGCAGCTTCGTCATCGACCAGATAGATCTGCCGTTCAGTTGCCATCGCTGCCCTCCAGCGCACCTGCCATCAGCGTGAAATGGAATGCCGAACCGCCATTGTCGCCAGGCTGATACCAGATGCGGCCGCCGTGCGCCTCGACGATCGTGCGGCAGATCGACAACCCCAGCCCCATGCCTTCGGCTTTCGAACTCTGGAAGGGTTCGAACAGATGTCGAGCCGCCTCGGCACCCGGGCCGCTGCCGTCATCTTCTACCACCAGCTCAACCATTTCGCCTTCACACGGCTGTGCGGTGATACGGATGCGCTTGCGCGGCGTGTTGCCTCCAGCTTCGATGGCGTTGCGGAGCAGGTTGAACAGCACCTGCTGGATCTGGATGCGATCGACCAGCACCGATACTGGCGCACTGCCGAAATCGACCTGGATATCGACTTCGCCGTTGCCATTGCCGATCAGTGCCAGCGCCTGTGCCTCCGCGACCAGCTTGCCGAGCGGTTCGATGCGCTTTTCGGATTCGCCGCGCGCGATGAACTCGCGCAGCCGGCGGACAATCTGCCCGGCGCGGATCGACTGCCCCGCCGCCTCGGTCACCGCCTCGTGGATCAGCGCCTGGATGGCCGCGTCGCTGGTCTTGGCACCGGGCTGGGCGATCAGGTCGCGCGCCGCCTCGAGATAGTTGGCAATCGCGGTCAGCGGCTGGTTGAGTTCGTGCGCCAATGCTGCGGCCAGTGATCCCATCGCGCTGATTCGTGAAATGCGGCTGAGTTCAGCCTGCAGGTCCTGCAACCGCCGCGCCGCCGCCTGCCGCTCGGTCAGGTCGCGGACGAAGCCGGTGAAGACGCGGCCTTCAGGCGTCGCCGCCTCGCCGATCGACAGCTCGATCGGGAAGGTGGAGCCGTCACGGTGACGCGCGATCAGCACGCGGCCGATGCCGATGATACGCGGCACCCCCGATTCCAGATAGCGGGCCATATAAGCGTCATGTTTTTCGCGGTCGGGCGACGGCATCAGCAGGTCGACATTCCGCCCGCGCACTTCGGCCTCGCTGTAACCGAACAGCCGCTCGGCAGCAGCGCTGAACGACAGGATATGCCCCGCCGCATCGATAACCACCATCGCGTCGGGCACCGTCGACAGAATCGAACGCCAATAGGCATCGCTGGCCCCGAAGGTCAGCGCCGAGGCTTCGGGCGCGGTGGCGCCGGGGTCGGACTTGGCTTGCACGCATATAATGTGGGCCGGTGCGGCCCCCGGCGTCAATGCGCGAGCAGCAGCGGCAGATGGCTGGTCCGGATCAGGTCGCGCGTCACACCGCCCAAAATCGTCTCGCGCAGCCGCGAGTGACCATAGGCACCGAGCACCATGTAGGCGGCATCAAGTTCGACCGCGGCATGCAGCAGCGCGACATCGACCTTGCGGCCCTTCGCCGGCCATTCGTGCAGTTCGGAGGCGATGCCGTGGCGGGACAGATACGCCGACGCTTCGGTCGACGGCAGCCCGCGCGTGTCATCGCTGACTTCGACAATATGCACCATGCCGGCGTGGCGCAGCAGCGGCAGGCTGAGCCGCAGTGCATTCGCCGCCTCGCCCGAGCCGTTCCACGCCAGCATCGCATTGCCGGTGACATCGAAGCCCTTGGCTTTGGCACCGACGCTGAGCACCGGCGCGCGCGCATGGATCGCGACATCGCCACCAATGCCAAGCGGCGGGCGTTCGGCATCGCCGCCGGTATGCGGCTGGCTGAGCACGACGACATCCATCAGCCGCGACTGGTCGATCAGCGTCTGGATGACGTTGCCGTCGAACTTGCGCCAATCCCAGCTCACGCCCTCGCGCGCCAGTTGCGCCTCGATCCGCGTGCGCGCCTCGCGCTCGAGCGCCCGGATCGCATCGACAGCATCGGCAAAGGCGTAGACGCCGCCGAACGGGTCGCCGCCAGAGTAATACTCGAACGGCGTGACCTGCACGCAGCTGATGTGGCCGCTGCTGGCGCGCGCCAGATCAAGTGCAACTTGCAGCCGGGCTTCCTGACCGGCATCGTCGTGGATATGTACAAGTATCGACTTCATTATGTCCGTCCCCGCCTGCGACCGAATCGCTGCTTGTAAGGTCGCCGCCCTATTCTAGAAGAGCTCGACCGCCAGGTAATTACGCAACATTACGGATGGCGGCGCAAGCAACAGGATACGCACCATGGAACGACTCCGAAAATCTGCCGAAGCCGTCGCGGCTGCGTTGCGCGCCCGCAAGGCCACCGTTGCGGTCGCCGAATCGGCGAGCGGCGGGCTGATTTCGGCGGCGCTGCTGATGGTGCCGGGCGCCTCGGCGTTCTACCTCGGCGGCGGCGTCATCTACACGCCGCGCGCCCGCCACCGCCTGCTCGGCCTGCGCCGCGAAGACGTCCGCGGCCTCAAATCCGCCAGCGAACCCTATGCCGCCTGCCTCGCCACCACCGTCCGCGCGCAGTTCAAGGCCGACTGGGGTGTCAGCGAAACCGGCGCCGCCGGACCGACCGGCAACCCCTATGGCGACGCCGCCGGCCATAGCTGCATTGCGGTGGCCAGCCGCACCGGCTGCGTCGAAATGACGCTCGAAACCGGCCGGCCCGAACGGCTCGATAACATGGTGGCGTTCGCAGACGCGGCGCTGCAGCTGCTGTTAGCAGAGATCGAGAAGAGCTGAGCAGAGCCTCCGGCGGGCAGGGACGCGTCCCTGCACCCAATAATAGGGTGCAGGGGCTTAGCCCTTGCCCGCCGGAGGCCCTTAAACTCAGGCGGTCAGCACCGCGAAAGCAATCATGGCGAGACCGAGCGTGGCGACCATCCAGACCAGCGAGCGGATCTGCTTGACGCCGAAGGCATAGAGCGGAACGTAAAGGACCCGGCCCCAGAAATAGAGCTGCGCGCCGAGCACCGTGGTGCTGGTGTGGACGCCCGCGGCATGCGCGATCAGCACGAAGCCGATGAACAGCGGCAGCGTTTCGAACAGATTGTCCTGCGCGCGCTTGAGGCGCTCGGCCTCCGGCTTGAGCGGCGGCATTTTTTCATCACGCGCGCCGGTGTTCCATTTCAGCCCGTACTGGCCGGTGCGCGCGAAATCGAACAGCAGAATCTGGACGAACGCTAGGACAAGTGTCCAGGCCAGCAGTGTCAGTTCGGTCGTCATGGTCATTTCCCCAAATGAATTGCGTTGCGTGGTTTCTGTTTAGCCGAGCAACCGGCGTTCGACTTGTGTCCACAGTTCGCCAAAGGCGCGTGCTGCTGCCGATTTGGGCGCGGTAGCCCCCAGCGGCGCCTGCACGACGGCCATCTGCTCGATGGCGCTGGCATAGGGTATGGCGACAAGGTCGGGTGTCGCATCAACGGTGCTGCGGTGCAGTGCCTTGCGGCGGTCGACCATCGAATAGACGCCGATCAGCGGCGGCGCCTTGCCGGCGTGGTGCTTGGCGAGATGCGCCGCGAGCTGGTCGCGGGCGCGCAGCGACAGCGGCGACGGCAGCATCGGCACCACCAGGCAGTCGACGGCGCGGAACAGTTGCTCGGCGAGTTCGGTCAGCCCCGGGGGCGCGTCGATGATGATGCGGTCATAGTCATCCGACAGGCTGCGCAGCAGCTTGCGGATGCGCTTGGCCTTGTCATCGGCGGCGAGCTGGCGTTCGAGATGGCGCAGCGACTTGTCGGCGGCGAGCACATCGAGGTTGGCATAGTCGGTCGACTGGATAAGCCCGTCGAGCGCCGCGTCGCGTGCGATCAGCTTGCGTGCCGAGGCCCCCGCCAGCGGCCGCAAGCGCAGCGTATAGGTCGCCGCTCCCTGCGGATCGAGGTCCCACAGCAACGTCCGGCGCGCGCCGACGGTGGCGGCGGCATAGGCGAGGTTGACCGCCGTCGCGGTCTTGCCGACGCCGCCCTTGATGCTGAAAACCGCGACCGATTTCATGCCGCGCGAGACCTTGGCGCGGACTGTGTCATTCAGGCCGCGCGCGCCTCGGCCAGCGCACCGGCAAGGCGGTCGCGAATCGCATAGAGTGCCGAGATATCGAGCGCCGGCGTGGCGGCCGTTGCGGTCGTCGCCAGCGGCAATTCGGGGGCTTGCGCGTAGGGCTCAGCGGCCAATGCGGCAGCCGCCAGCGGCGCAGCAGGCGCGGCGGCCGCAGCCCCGGCCTCGAGACCGGTAATGCCCTTGTCGGCGATCAGCTTGAGCACGCCCTTGATGGTGTAGCCGTCGGTGTAGAGCAGCTTGTTGATCGCCTTGAGCAGCACGACATCGGCGGGCCGGTAATAGCGCCGGTTGCCGCCGCGCTTGAGCGGCTTCAGCGCCGGAAAGCGTGTTTCCCAGAAGCGCAGCACATGCTGCGGCACGCCGAGTTCTTCGGAAACCTCGCCGATGGTACGGAACGCGCCGGGCGCCTTGGCCACGGCCTTGTCGGAAACGGTCATCGCACCCCGGCTACTTGCGGTTGATCTGCTCGCGCAGCAATTGGCTCGGCCGGAAGGTCAGCACGGTGCGCGGTGCAATCGGCACTTCGACCCCGGTCTTGGGATTGCGCCCGACGCGCGCGCCCTTGCGGCGCAGCACAAAGCTGCCGAACGATGAAATCTTGACGTTTTCGCCGGCAATCAGCCGGTCGCCAACTTGGTCGAGCACCGATTCGACAAGCCCGGCGCATTCCGCGCGCGATAGCCCGATCGCCGCATGAACGGCGTCGGCGAGTTCGGCCCGTGTCAAAGTCGCCGAGTCGGCGGAAATTCCTGCAGCGTTTCCCGTATCAGCCATGCCCATTCGCTCCCCACCCAAGCTTTCCGGCGCACAAATGCCGCTAAAAACGAACTGCAGCTGCCCCCCAGGTAAAGCCACCGCCCATTGCTTCCAATAGCAACAAATCGCCGGACTTAATACGTCCGTCTCGCACCGCAGAGTCAAGCGCCAATGGCACAGAGGCTGCCGAAGTATTGGCGTGTTGGTCAACAGTGACGACAACGCGCTCGATCGGCAGGCCAAGCTTTTTCGCCGTGCCTTCCAGAATCCGCAGATTGGCCTGGTGCGGGACAACCCAGGCGACGTCGTCGGCGCTGACGCCGGCCGCCGCGAGCGTTTCGGTCATCACGCTGGCGAGATTGTTGACGGCGTGGCGGAACACCTCGCGGCCCTTCATGCGTAGCTTTCCGACGGTGCCCGTCGAGCCCGGCCCGCCATCGACATAAAGCAGGCTGTTGTAGCGGCCATCCGAATGCAACCGGTGCGCGAGAATACCTCGGTCAGCCGAGGTGCCGGTACCGGTCTGCGCGCGCAGCACGACTGCGCCGGCGCCGTCGCCGAACAGCACGCAGGTCGTGCGGTCTTCCCAGTCGAGTAGCCGGCTGAAGGTTTCGGCACCAATGACCAGCGCGGTGTTGGCGGCACCGGTGACGATCATCGCATCGGCAACGCTGAGCGCATACAGGAAGCCCGAACACACCGCCGCGACGTCGAACGCGACACCGTCGACCATGCCGAGCTTGTGCTGGATGACCGTCGCGCACGACGGGAAAGTCTGGTCGGGTGTCGCAGTCGCGACGATGATGAGGTCGACTTCGGCGGCAGTGATGCCGGCTGCAGTCAGCGCACGCTGCGCGGCCGCGGTGCCGAGGTCCGAGGTGAATTCATCGGCGGCGGCGATGTGGCGCTTGGCGATGCCGGTGCGCTCGACAATCCAGGCATCCGACGTATCGACGCGCGCCGCGAGCTCTTCGTTCGACAGGATGGTTGTCGGCAAATAGCTGCCGGTGCCGATGACGCAGGCCCGGCGCATGCTCAAGCGTCGCCCGCGGGCAGGTCGTCGCCGGCTTCGCCTTCGGGCGTAAGCACCGGACGATGCGCGCGGAAATTATCAAGGTCGTCCGAAATGCGCCGCGCGATGTCGCCGACAATCAGGTCATGCGCGACGCCGATGGCATTGGCGAAACCGCGCGCCGAAGCACTGCCATGGCTTTTGACCACCAGCCCGTTGAGGCCGAGGAACACCGCGCCGTTGTGCGTATCGGGGTCGATATGGCCGCGCAGCGCCCGCAGCGCCCCGCGCGAAAACAGATAGCCGAGCTTGGTCAGCCACGACGTGCGGAACGCATCCGCCAGCAGCCCGGTGACCAGCCGCGCGGTGCCTTCGATCGACTTCAATGCGATATTGCCCGAAAAGCCGTCGGTCACCACGACATCGATATCGCCCTTGCCGATGCCGTCGCCTTCGACAAAGCCCTCGAAGCTCATCGGCAGTTCAACGCCGCGCAGCAGTGCGGCGGCGTCCTTCAATTCGTCGGTGCCCTTGAGTTCCTCGACACCGATGTTGAGCAAGGCGACGCGCGGCTTGGGCAGCGCCAGCACGGTGCGCGCGAACGCTGCACCCATCACCGCGAACTGCACGAGATTTTCGGCGTCGCATTCGGTGTTGGCGCCCAGATCAAGCATGATCATGTCGGCCTTCGACGTCGGCAGCAGTGCCGCCAGTGCCGGGCGGTCAATGCCCTCCATCGTCCGCAGCGTCAGCTTGGCCATGGCCATCAGTGCGCCGGTATTGCCCGCCGATACGGTGGCATCGGCCTCGCCGGCCTTGACCGCCGAAATCGCCAGACCCATCGAGGTGTCGCGGCCGCGGCGGATGACCTGGCTCGGCTTGTCGGTGCCGAGCACCTGCTGGTCGGTATGGACGATGACGCTGTCGGCGGCGATGCGCGGCGCCTTGGCCAGCGCGGCGCGAATCGCGGCCTCGGGGCCATACAGCCGGAAGCGCAGCTTCGGGTAACGTTCGCGCGCGATTTCGGCGGCAGCAATCACCAGCGACAGGCCGGTATCGCCGCCCATCACATCAAGCGCGATGACGGGATTGGCTGTGCTCATCGGGCAGCGGCCATTACAGTCTTGGGAAATGCATCAGAGCGGCCCTGCGGCGTCGCGGTCATGTGCGCGCGTGCCCGGGCTGCTGCTGCGATCAGGCCTTGCTCTCGACGACTTCACGGCCGTTATAGTGGCCGCAAGCACCGCACATGTTGTGCGGCATCTTGAGTTCACCGCAGTTCGGGCATTCCTGGAATGCCGACGCGGTGAGCGCGTGGTGGCTGCGACGCATGTTGCGGCGCGAGGGCGAAGTCTTGCGTTTCGGAACGGCCATGCGGCACCTGTCTTCTTTGTCTGGTATGAAACCGGCAGACGACGGACAAGCGCCATCGCTGCGACTCCAAGGGTATGTCGAGCGCGGCAACATAGTGATTTCGGCCCGGCTTGCAAGCCAAAGCTTGTACCGCTGCCGGAATCATCGCGCCCCCCGTTGCCAGCCCGGTTTTCCGGCGAAACTTGCACTGGCGCCCAAGCTGCGCCACGAAGGGCGCAACACTTTGAGGGGAGCCCGATCAATGCCCATGCAAACCACGCTACTGACCGCCGGCCTGCTCGGGCTGATCTTCATCGCGCTCAGCGTGCGCGTCATCATGGTGCGCGGCTCGACAAAGGTCATGCTCGGCGACGGCGGCGACCAGACTTTGCTCAGCCGCATCCGCAGTCACGCCAACTTCGCCGAATATGTGCCGATCCTGCTGATCCTGCTCGGGCTGGTCGAATACATCAACGGCACCAACACGCTGGTGCAGGCCGCCGGCGCCACCATCGTCGTCGCGCGGCTGTGCCACGCCCTCGGCATGGCGCGCCCGGCACCCAATGTGTTCCGCATGGTCGGTATGCTCGGCACCTTCGTGCCGCTGGTGGCGCTTTCGGCCTGGGCCGTATTCCTGGCGATCTAGGCCCTACGCCAGCGCCGCATCCGCGACATAGGCGTTGGTCTGCCGCTCGGTACCGAACGTCGACATCGGGCCATGCCCCGGCACGAACGCCGTCGCATTGCCCAGCGGCCACAGCCGCGAGGTGATCGAAGTGATCAGCTGGTTGTAATCGCCCTTGGGAAAATCGGTGCGGCCGATCGAGCCCTGGAACAGCACATCGCCGACCATCGCCAGATGCGACGGCGCATGATGAAAAATCACATGGCCCGGTGTGTGGCCCGGGCAGTGATAGACGTCGAGCACCAGCTCACCCACCGTCACCTGATCGCCGTCGACCAGCCAGCGGTCGGGCGTGAACGCCGTCGCGCCGGCAAGGCCGTACTTGGCACCAGTGCCGGGCGCCTGGTCGATCCAGAACTTATCGTCCCGGTGCGGCCCCTCGATCGGCACGCCGAGCTGCTCGGCGAGCACCCCGGTCAGCCCGCAATGGTCGATATGGCCATGCGTCACCAGCAGCTTCTCGATAGTCACGCCATGCTGCGCCGCCACCGCCATCAGCTTTTCAAGGTCACCGCCAGGGTCGACAAACGCCCCGCGCATGGTCTTCGTGCACCAGAACAATGTGCAGTTCTGCTGGAGCGCCGTCACCGGAACGATGACCGCCTGGAGCGGGGGCTTGGTTGTCATACCGCAGATGTGGCGGCTCGGGCGGCGTGGTGCAAGAGGGAAGTGTGCAGGGCCTCCGGCGGGCAGGGCCTTGGCCCTGCACCCGTGTGTTGGGGTGCAGCCACGACGAATTTCCGGCCAGCGGATATCCCCGCCCCGGTCCATCGTCCTTGGGTACTGACCCCCACCGCCACGGTGGAGATAATCCTCTTCCCGATGACGGCGGCCTTGGGAGGGTTGCTGGGCCATCGGGAAGAGGCAGGCTTTGTGACGCTGATCGGGATAGCCGGGGTCGGAGGACGGGCGGATTCTTACGCCGCTAGTACTGTTTCAGTACTGTATGTCAGCACTAGGCTTCGTACAGGGTAGAAAGTGTCCTCCTGGAAACACTTGGAGCTGAAGTTCCCGATCTAACAGAGCGCGGGGCTAAAAAGCGCGGCGGTGAGACGTCACGCCCGGGAACGCAAGTGGCGATCGTGAGCCCGGACAGGTTGGACGAGGAACTCCCATTCCCCGTCGCCTTGAGAGCAACACTAACCGATTCGGTTCAATATGTCAAGTGAAATCGCGTTACCGGCGTATCACCGTAATAGCCTCACTGGAAAATTGAGGAATCAAGCCAGACCTGCCGCCACGTCGTCACTGCCCCTTCACCACCTTGCCGCCCTTCATCACGAAGCCGACCGATTTGAGCACCGTCACATCCGCCAGCGGATCGCCGGTGACGGCGATGATGTCGGCGACCTTGCCGGGTTCGAGGCTGCCGACATCCTTGTTGACGCCGAGCAGCGTCGCGGCGCCGGTGGTGGCGGCGACGATGGCGGCGCTGGCGGGCATGCCGTGCTTGACCATCAGCTCGAACTCGTCGGCGTTGCGGCCGTGTTTGGAGACGCCGGCATCGGTGCCGAACGCGATGTTGACGCCGGCGGGATAGGCGATTTCGAGGCTCTTGCCCGTCACCTTGAGCCGCCACTGGACCTTTTCATACACCGCCGGCGGATAGGCGTTGGGGTCGGCTTTCAGGCGTTCGATATAGCCGTTGACCGTTGACAGCGTCGGCACGTACCAGGCGCCGCTGGCCTTGAACAATTTGATGCTTTCGGCGTCGATCATCGTGCCATGCTCGATCGAGTCGGCGCCTGCCGCGAGCGCCATGTTGATGCCGTCGGTGCCGTGGGCGTGGACGGCGATCTTCTTGCCGTACAAATGCGCGGTATCGACCAGCGCCTTGACCTCGTCTGGGTAGATCTGCTTGCCGACGCCGGCGCCGATGACGCTGTTGACGCCCCCGGTGGTGGCAATCTTGATCACATCGACACCGCGGCGGATCTGCAGGCGCACCGCCTTGCGGCAGGCGTCGGCGCCGTCGCACAGATTGTCCTGCTGGACGACCGGCCAGAATTCTTCCGCCAGCCCCAGCGTCGCGTCCATATGGCCGCTGGTCGTCGAGATCGAATTGCCGGCGTCAATAATGCGCGGCCCGACCACCCAGCCCGCCGCAACTGCATCGCGCAGCGCCAGCGTGATGCCGTCCGCGCCGCCCAAATTGCGCACCGTGGTGAACCCCGCCATCAGCGTCTTGCGGCCGTTGACTTCGGCGCGGAACGCCCGCGTCGCGACGCTGTCGGTGACGCCTTCGACCAGCCCCGCCGTGCCGCCGGCATCCGATTCGAGATGGACATGGCTGTCGATGAGGCCGGGCAGCACGAAGCTGGTTTCAAGGTTGATCACCGTCGCCCCCGCCGGTGCCGCGGTGAAGCCGTCGGTGACGCTGACGATACGGCCGCCCTGCACAGTGACCGTCGACGGCCCGCGCGCCGGCTTGCCCGGCTGATCGAGCAATCGTCCGGCGTGGATGACGGTAAGCGGCGCAGCGGTTTGCGCGACAATCGGCGCCCCGAGCAGCGTCGTGCCGAGCAATGTGACGGCAATGGCGAATTTGGTCATGGCGAGCCCCCTGGGTGAATGCTGCCAGCCTAGCGGCGCCGTTGCGGCTTGTCACCGCAACCCAACGCTGGCGGTGCGCTTTCGTTACGGCGGTATTCGTGGCATATTGGCCGCGTGGCATCGACCTTATCCAGCGCCGCCGAAGGGGCGACCGGCGCGGCGGCGGCGCACGTTGCCGCCGGCCCATGGCGCTACGCCGCATTCCTGAGCTACAGCCATTCGGACAAGCGCGCCGCGGCGCGGCTGCACGACTTCCTCGAAAGCTATCGCATCCCGCGCGACCTCGTCGGGCGCGAAACCGCGCGCGGCATTGTGCCCGAGCGGCTGCGCCCGATCTTCCGCGACCGCGAAGACCTCGCGGCCGCCGACGACCTGAGCCGCGAAATTGATACCGCGCTCGGCGAATCGCGCGCACTGATCGTGCTGTGTTCGCCGCATGCCGCGGTGTCGCGCTGGACCAACATTGAAATCGAACGCTTCCGGCAGCTGCACGGCGATACCGGCATCTTTGCCGCCATCATCGCCGGCGAGCCGTTCGCCAGCGACCACCCGGCCCGCGCTGCCGATGAATGCTTCCCGCCTGCATTGCGCCAGCGTCCGACGCCAGACGGTCCGGTCCGCGCCGAACCCGTCGGCGCCGATCTGCGCCGTGAGGCGGACGGCGAGCACGCCGGGCGGCTCAAGCTGGTCGCCGGCATGCTCGGCGTACCGCTCGACGAGCTGGTGCACCGCGATGCACGCCGGCGCCACCGCCGAACGCTGGCGCTGGTGGTGGCGTTGCTCGTCGGCCTCGCACTGACCAGTGCACTGGCGTTGTTCGCGCTGCAGGCGCGCAACGAAGCGGTACGACAGCGCGCCGAAGCCGAAGGGCTGATCGAGTTCATGGTGACCGACTTGCGCCGCAAGCTCGAACCTATGGGGCGGCTGGGGGCGATGGACACGCTGGGTGACCGCGCGCTGGCGTTCTACCAGCGCCAGGACGTCGCCTCGCTCGATCCCGATTCGCTCGGTCGGCGCGCGCGCGTGGTGCGGCTGATCGGCGAAATCCAGGACCAGCGCGGCAACCTCGATACCGCGCTCGACAATTTCGAGACCGCCGCCGCCACCACCGCCGAGCTTCTGGCGCGCAGTCCCGACAATCCCGATCGCATCTTCGATCATGCGCAAAGCGTGTTTTGGGTGGGCTATATCGCCTATCGGCGCGGCAATTTCGAACGCGCCGAAACCGCGTTCCAGACCTATCTCAAACTGGCGCAGCGGCTGGTGGCGCAAGCGCCCGGCAACCTCGGCTATCGCGCCGAGCTCGGCTATGCCCAATCAAATTTGGCGACGCTGCGCTATGCCGAGGGGCAAAACGCCATCGCTGCCGAGCTGTTCGAAAGCGCGCTGGCGATTTCGCGCGAATTGGCGGCCGACACTCCCGATGAAGAGAGCGCGCAGCTCGATTATGCGCAGTCACTGGCATGGCTCGCCGATTCCAAGGAGCGGCTTGGCGCGCTCGATACTGCCGCTGCCGAACGCACGCAGGAGGCGGCGATTCTCGATGCAATGCTGCGCCGCAACGGCGAAAACCGCTCGGCACAGCTGGCGCTGGTAACATCGCGCCGCGCGCAGTCGCGAATTGCGCTGGCGCGCGGCGATACGGCGGCCGCCATCCGCCACGGCACCGGCGCAGTGGCGCTGTCGCGCGAACTGACCCAGGCCGATCCGGCGAACGCCGACTGGATGGCAGCGGCGGCGGCGACACTGCTGCAACTCGGCGATGCCGAGCTGGCGGCCGGCCATGTCGATGCGGCGCGGGCCGCGCTGATCGCGGCAGCGCAGCCGCTGAGCAAGCTCAACGCCCGCGATCGTAGCGTCGCCAAGTGGCAGATGCTGCGCGTGCGCGAACAACTGCTGCGCGCCGGCATCTTCGCGCGCGACGGTGCACCGGCGCAATCGCTGGCGGTGGCCAATGCCGCGCTGACGGCGCTCGGCGCGCTGACCGCCGCGGGCCGCGATGAGAGCGAGGTGCGCTGGCTGCGCAGCCGCGCGCTGCTGCTGGCGGCAAACGCGCGGCAGGCACTGGGCGATACGGCGGGCGCGGCGCATGACTTCGCGGTCGTGGCGCGCATCCGCACGCCCGCGGGGACCACCGAAGAACCGCGCATCGCGACCCTGCGCGCCGAAGCCGCCGCAGCTCAGCGCCATACAATGAAATAGGGCCGTCGTTCGGACAGAACTCGAACCGAATATTCATCGCCGTGAAAATTGTGTCGGTGCAAATGCCAAATCATGATAGAATACGGCGTATCTGCATAGTTGAGCGTGTCTATAGTGGGGGGAATGATCGATGACTAAACTATCGCTTTTTGTGCAAATCCCGCGGCTTTCGGATTCACCGTCGGTCTGCACTTTGATGGTGCAGCCGGCATCCACATCGGCTCCAACGCCCGGCGCTGCTTTGACAAAAGTGGAGCTGAATGGCGACATTCTGCAGACCGTAAAACAGTCATCGGGCTATGACGGGACGGTGATTACCTTTTTCTTGGCCGACCTGCGCTATACATTTGATACCATTAATCCGATTCAGATTTCCCAAAATGCACCCACCAATTGCAATCCGCCGGCAATTTCGACTTTTCCAGGTGGAATCCCGCAGCCGACCAATGTTTCACCGACAAGTTTCAAGCTTACCCTGCCGAGCACGGCGACGGTGGGCTCGAACGAATATTACTATTGGCTACAGGTGCACGGACCCGGCGGGACGAAATGGCTCCACCCGAAGATTCGCAACGATACGATTGCGATCATGCCGAACCGCCACCCGATCCTCCACTATTTTGCCGAACATCCGCTGATCGGGCTGAGCGCGATTGCGGCGGCGGTGCTGGCGGCGATGGCGTTCGGCTTCTTCATCGGGCGCAAAAGCTAGCGAAGCGCCGGCGGGCGTCGCGCTTGGGCGCCGCCCCCCGCGACAGCGCGCCCATGGCGCGCTATTAGCGGGCGATGGTAGAGTTTGACCCGACCCAGCCGTTCGTGCTGCTCGATGACGCCCGCGAACGCGGGGCGCGGGCGCGGTTGTTTACCGGGCTGGAAACGGTCATTCGCGCCGATAGCGCCGCCGAAGTCATGCCGGCGCTGGCGCAGTTGCGCGGCGATTCGGGGAATTTCGCCGGCTTCATCGGCTTCGAAGCGGGCTATGCGCTTGAGCCCAAACTCGCGCACCGCGCGCGCGTGCCCGAAGACGGCCTGCCGCTACTATGGTTCGGGCGGTTTGCGCAGGTCGCGCGTATCGGCGCCGAAACGCTCGACGGCTGGCTGGCGGTCGCGGGCGGCGCGCAGGTCGGCCATGTCGAACCGGGCATCAGCGAGGCCCAGCACGCAGTGATGATCGACCGGATCGCTACACTGATTGCGGCGGGCGACATCTACCAGGCCAATGCGACGTTTCAGGCGCAGCTTGCCGTTGGCGGCCATCCGCTGGCGCTGTACCGACGACTGCGTGGTGCGCAGGCAGCGCCCTATGGCGCACTGATTTATACCGGCACGCGCTGGATTTTGAGCTTTTCGCCGGAGCTGTTTTTCACGCTGCAGGACGGCCGGTTGAAGGCCAAGCCGATGAAGGGCACCGCACCGCGCGGCCCGACGTGCGCGCGCGACGATGCCGCTGCGACTGCGCTGGCCGCCGACATCAAGAACCGCGCCGAAAATCTGATGATCGTCGACCTGCTGCGCAACGACCTGTCGCGCGTTGCGCTGGCGGGCAGCGTCGCGGTGCCCGAATTGTTCAAAGTCGAACGCTATCCCACCGTGCTGCAGATGACCTCGACCGTCACCGCGCAGGCAGCGGTGGGCATCACCCCCGTCGATGTATTGACCGCGCTGTTCCCGTGCGGATCGGTCACTGGCGCACCCAAAATCCGCGCGATGGAGGTCATCGCCGACGTCGAGGCGACCCCGCGCGGCCTCTACACCGGCAGCATCGGCTATATCTCGGGCGACGAGGCGGCGTTCAATGTCGCAATCCGCACGCTCATTCTTGACGGCAATCACGCGCGCCTCGGCCTCGGCTCGGGCATCGTCGCCGACAGCACGGCAGCCGCCGAGTGGCAGGAATGTCTCGACAAGGCGGCGTTCGTGCGGCGCACCAGCCAGCGCGCCGATGTCATCGAAACGCTGCGCTGGGAACCCGGTACTGGACTGCTGCGCCGCGACCGGCATCTGGCGCGCGCGGCGGAAACGCTCGCGTATCTGGGCTATGCGGCGGACTTCGATGCCATCGGTGCGGCGCTTGATGCCGTGACATTCGACGGTCCGGCGCGCGTTCGCCTCCTAATCGCCGCGTCGGGCGCGTTCGCGGTGCAGGTCGATGCCGCGCCGCCGCGCATGGCCGAACCGGTGCGCGTCGCGCTTGCCCCTCTGCCCGTCGCGCCGACCGACTGGCGGCTGTTTCACAAAACCACCGACCGCGCCTTCTACGACGACGCCCGCCGCGCGTCCGGCGCATTCGAAGTGCTGTTCGTCCGTCCTGACGGCCACATCACCGAAGGCAGCTTCACCAACGTCTTCGTCGAACGCGACGGCGTACTGCTGACGCCGCGTGGGGCCGAAGGCCTGTTACCGGGCATTCTGCGCGCCGAATTGCTCGATTCAGGGCGTGCCGTCGAGGCTGACCTCACTATCGGCGACCTCGAACACGGTTTTCTTGTCGGAAATGCGCTGCGCGGGTTGATACCGGCCCGCTTGGGGGACTAGAACGCCCGCGCATCCACCGGAGTCCTCCCCCATGTCGTTCCTGTCCGCCGCCATCAACCGCATCCAGCCGTCGCCGACGATCGCCGTCACCAACAAGGCGGCGCAGCTGAAGCGCGAAGGCCGCGACATCATCGGGCTGGGCGCCGGCGAGCCCGATTTCGACACCCCCGA
The DNA here is from genome assembly GCF_004681125.1 of Glacieibacterium arshaanense. Taxonomy (GTDB): domain Bacteria; phylum Pseudomonadota; class Alphaproteobacteria; order Sphingomonadales; family Sphingomonadaceae; genus Polymorphobacter_A; species Polymorphobacter_A arshaanense. The sequence goes on along the minus strand of NZ_SIHO01000002.1, from coordinate 314,766 downwards.
CTTCGTCAAGGAAGCCGCGATCAAGGCGATCCGCGATGGCCAGACCAAATACACGCAGGTCGATGGCACCCCCGAACTCAAAGCCGCGGTGCAGGCCAAGTTCAAGCGCGACAACAACCTCGACTACGGCATCGACCAGATCACCGTGAACGTAGGCGGCAAGCAGACGATTTTCAACGCGCTGATGGCGACGCTCGATGTCGGTGACGAAGTCGTCATCCCGGCGCCGTACTGGGTGAGCTATCCCGATATCGTGCTGCTGACCGGCGCGACGCCGGTGATCGTGCCGTGCGGCATCGACGCCGGTTTCAAGCTGTCGCCGGCTGCATTGGACGCCGCGATTACGCCGAAGACCAAGTGGCTCATCCTCAACTCGCCGTCGAACCCGACGGGCGCGGCATATAGCGCGGCGGAACTCAAGGCACTTGCGGACGTGCTGCTGCGCCACCCGCAGGTCCATATCCTGACCGACGACATGTACGAACACATCGTCTACGGCGACTTCAAATTCGCCACCATCGCCTCGGTCGAACCAGCACTCTACGACCGCACGCTGACCGTCAACGGCGCGTCGAAGGCCTATGCGATGACCGGCTGGCGCATTGGTTTCGCCGGCGGCCCGGCGCCGCTGATCAAGGCGATTTCAAAGATCCAGTCGCAGTCGACATCGAACCCCTGCTCGATCGCGCAGGCCGCCTGCGTTGCGGCGCTGAACGGCGACCAGAGCTTCCTGGCCGCGCGCAACGCCGCATTCGAAGTCCGCCGTGACCTGGTGGTCGCCATGCTCAACCAGACACCCGGCCTCATCTGCCCGCGTCCCGAAGGCGCCTTCTACGTCTATCCCGATTGCAGCGGGCTGATCGGCAAGACCACGCCGCAGGGCAGCGTGCTAAAGGATGACGAAGCCGTCGCCGGCTATTTCCTCGAAGCCGAGGGCGTCGCGGTCGTCCACGGGGCCGCGTTCGGCGGCTCGCCGGCGTTCCGCATCAGCTATGCGACCGCGGATGCGTTGCTCGTCGAAGCCTGCACGCGCATCCAGCGCGCGGTCGGCAATCTGCGCTGACGCAATGCGGTAAACCGCAGCACTTTTCGGCCCCGGCCTTACTGCCAAAACGGACCCATCTGCATTTGCGGACGGCTTGGCCGGCGCGATAGCCTTTGCGGTGTCGCACGGGGGGTGCGGGCCGCAGGGGGTTGTTGGCGATGGCGTGGCGAGGCGTGCTGGCGGTGCTGGCGGCAGCGGGTGTAACAGCGGTGCCGGTGCACGGCGCACCCCTATCGGCCTATGGCGCGCTGCCCGGAATCGATCTGGTCAGCATTGCGCCCAGCGGCAACCGCGTCGGCATGGTCGGCGTCGTCGGCGATGCCCGCAATCTGGTCGTTCTCGATCGCGCCGAACAACCGGTGATGCTGTCGCCACTGGGTGACTTCAAGGTGCGCGGTGTCGATTTCGCCGATGATTCGCATGTGCTGGTGTCGCTTTCGAACACGCAAAAGCTGGGCTGGGACTTTGCGACCGACAAGTTCGAGGCGACGCAGGTCGTTGTCCTCAACACCGAGACGAAAAAGTCGCTGATCGTCTTTCAGGGCAAGGAATACAGCTTCGGCGGCGTATTCGACAGCTATGGCACCGCCACGGTGGACGGCAAGCTGAGCGGCTTCTTCAGCACCATCACCACCGAACGCACGCTCGGCTACGGTGAACGCGCCTGGACCGACAGCGTGCCCGACCTTTACCGCGTCGATCTCGATAGCGGGCGAACCAAGCTGTTGTCGAACGCCGGGCCGGCGTGGCGCGACTGGCTGGTTGACAGCGAAGGCAATGTCCTTGTTGCGCGCGATATCACGCGCGACACCGGCGCCTGGACGCTGCGCAATCCAGACAGCGGCCGCGAGCTGGCCAAGGGAACCGATCCGCAGGGCAAGGGCGGGCTGGTGTCGCTCGGCCGCACGCCGCGCACCGTGGTGCTGTCTACACGTGTGGGCGATGCCGAACACGAATGGGCGGAAATCAATGTCGATAGCGGTGCCAGCGAGCAGCTGCTCGACGACGTCGCGGTTTCCGAGGTGATCACCGCCACCGGCACGCGGCTGCTGATCGGCTATGTGGCCTCCGGCGATGCCCAGGCCGCCACTTTCTTCGACAAGCGCCGCGAAGCGCGCATGCGCGGCACCGTCAAGGCCTTCCCGGGACTGCGTGTCACCTATGTCGATGCCGACAGCGCCTTCGACCGCATCATCGTCCACACCGACGGCCCCGACGATTCGGGAACCTATTGGCGCGTCGATATTCCTACCGGCAGCGCCGACGAGCTCGGACACGATTACCCGACGATCAAGGCCGCAGACATCGGGCCGGTGTCGATGTTCGATTATCGCGCCGGTGACGGGCTAGACCTGCATGGCGTGCTGACACTGCCGCGCGGGCGGACGCCGAAGGGGCTGCCGCTGATCGTGCTGCCGCACGGCGGGCCGGCAGCGCGTGACTATCCCCAGTTCGACTGGTGGGCACAGGCACTGGCATCGCGCGGCTATGCCGTCTTCCAGCCAAATTTCCGCGGCTCGACAGGATATGGCGCCAAATTCCGCGCCGCCGGCTACGGACAATGGGGCAAGCTGATGCAGACCGACGTGTCCGACGGCGTCGCGGCGCTGGCGGCGCGCGGCATCATCGACCCGAAGCGCGTCTGCATCATGGGTGCAAGCTACGGCGGCTATGCGGCGCTCGCCGGCGTAACGCTGCAGCAGGGGCTATACCGGTGCGCCGTCGCGGTAGCGGGCGTGTCGGACCTCAAGATGATGTTCGCCGATGAGGTCGGCGCCACCGGCGACCGCACTCAGCGCCGCGCCTGGAAGTCCGAATTCGGCGCCGGTACCGATCTGGCGGCGGTGTCACCGGCCTATGCGGCGGCGCGCAGCGATGCGCCGGTTCTGCTCATCCACGGCCGCGACGATACCGTGGTGCCCTATGCGCAGAGCGAACGCATGGCGGCGCAACTGCGCGCCGCCGGCAAGCCGGTCGAACTGGTGACGCTCGCCGGTGAGGACCATTGGCTGTCGATCGGCACGACGCGCGTGCAGATGCTCGAAGCGGCGGTGGCGTTCGTCGAAAAGCACAACCCGCCCGGCGGGCACTAGCGCCGACGCGTCAGGGCAGCTTGCCGCAATCGCTCGGGGCGGGCTTGCCGGCGAAGCGGTCGGCCATCCAGGGCACGGCTTGCGCTGCCGACTTTTGCGCCGCGTCATTGTGGTTGCCGTCGGGCAGCCGCAGGTAATGCACCGTCGTGCCCGCCGCGCAGGCCTTTTGCGCATAGTCGTGCGTGACCGCGGGGGCGACGACGGGGTCGGTGTCTTCCTGCACGATCATGATCGGCACGGTGTAGCCGCGCGGTGACAGCGAGTTGCGCGTCATCAGTTCGCCCCACGGCGCGTCGGCGGACAGGTCGACACCCTTCATCGCCGCGATCATTTCCGCCAAGCCGATTTCGGTCGAGATCTTCGGCTTGCCGAGGTCGGTGCAGTTGTTCTGCGCCAGCCGGTGGATCAGGCCCTGCGTCGCCGGTGTCGCGAACACGGCGAGCGGCGCGTTGTAGAACGCCGACCAGCTATCGGCAGTGTAGGCGGTCAGGAAGGCGCGGATGGCGGCGTTCGAGCCGCCGGTGAGATTGGCCTTGAGGTCGGTCGGCGGCGCGGCAGCGGCGGCGCCCATCAGCTTGAGTTCGGGCGCGTAGGTCGGCGCGACGTGCGCGGTCCACAGCGACGCGTGCGCGCCCTGGCTTTCGCCCCAGGTCACGAAGCGCGCGCTGGGGCTCGCGCCGCTGACGCCCTTCGCGGCGCGGATTGCATCGAGCACCGAATGCGCGGTGCTGACGCCGGCGAGATACGGGTGCGGCCCGGGGTTGCCCAGTCCTTGGTAGTCCGACGCAACCACGAGGTAGCCGCGCGCCATCATGTCGGGCAGCCCGGCAATCGAGTCGAACAAGGTCGGCCACGGCGCGCATTTTTCGGCGACACCGTAGGTGCCGTGCGCCCAGGCGACGATGTCGCGGCCGCCCGCGGGTGCGGCGCCCGGCGGCACGATGACGGTGCCGGTGATTTGCTTGGGCGCGCCGAATTCGTCCTGCGACGTGTAGCGGATACGGTAGGCGGTGCCGCCTGCCGGCGCGCCGGGCAATGGTGTCGCCTCGAGCAAGGTACCGACCGACTGCGCGGTGGCGGGCAGCGCGCCCAGCATCGACAACGCACACGCAACGACAAACCGAACCGGCAATTTCATTTGAGGCCCCCTTATCTGCGCAAAAACTATCGCGCCGTGGGCGACATTCAAGCAAAATATATGGGAGCGCGCCGGTCGCCCCGGCGACGGATCAGGCTAAAGCGCTGCCCGACAGCTGCTCTGGCTGGCCTTCATCGCCATCGGTCGCCAGCGCCACCAGCAGCTGGCATTGCACGCCCTGCGGCCGGAACAGGATGCGCGCGCGCTGGCCATTGTTGCCGAAGGCGCGCTCGATCAACCGGGTGCCGAAGCCGCGATGGTGCGGCACTTGCACCAACGGCCCGTCGGTTTCGCACCAATCGACCGCGAGCATAGGCGCTTCAGCGCCATCGACCAGTCGCCAGCTAATATCGACGCGGCCCTGCGGCAATGACAGCGCGCCATATTTCGTCGCGTTGGTGGCGAGTTCATGCAAGGCCAACGACAGCGACACGACGGCATAGGCGCTGATGTCGACGTCCGGCCCGGCAATGTGGATACGGCCTTCATTGACCGGCCCATGCGGGCCGAGCGCTTCGCCGACGACACTGGCGATATCGGCGCCCGCCCAATGGTCGCCGGCAAGCATGTCGTTGGCGCGTGCCATCGCCATGATCCGCGCTTCGAAGCCCTGCCACGCGGTTGCATCGCTGGCTTCGTTACGTAGCGTCTGGCGCGCAATCGCCATGACCGCGGTCAGCGAGTTTTTGACACGGTGGTTCATCTCGGCAAGCAGCAGCTGGCGCTGCGCTTCGGCAGCCTTTTCGGCGGTGATATCGCGGCTGATGCCGCAAATGCCGATGACGTTGCCGCCGGCATCGCGCATCGGCGTCTTGGCGCTCTGGAATACCCGCGGCCCAACTGGGCCGGTCAGCACTTCCTCGACGCTTTCACCGATGCCGGTCGCCATGATGCGCGCGTCGGCCGCTACAAACTTGGCAGCCTCGACCGGATCGTCATGCCATTCAATGTCCGAACGGCCGCGGATTTCGTCCCAGCTCCGGCCGATATTGGCGAGCACGGCGGCGTTGGCGAACATCATCCGGCTGCCAAGGTCCTTGGCATAGATCATGTCGGGGGTAGCGTCGCCGATGCGCACCAGCAAGGCGCGGTTGAAGCCCGCCTCGTCCTGCCTCGCCTTAAATTCGGCAGCGTCAGTCAATGTCGCAACATGCGCCATTTCGGCCATTCCTTCCCTGCTCGATCACCTGGTGCAAGGATGCCATCACCTACATTGCCCGCGCATGACTGGCGCGTTTGGCGGCACAAATGCAACATCGCCCGGTCGCAGAGTCGGGTCATCCTGTCGCACTTGGCTCGCAATCGCAATAAGCGCTGTCAGCCGATGGCTTGCGACACCGTGTAGATCGCCAGCCCGACCAGCCCGCCGATCAGCGTGCCGTTGATGCGGATATACTGCAGGTCGCGGCCGACGGCGCTTTCGAGCTTGTCGGTGACGGTGCGCGCGTCCCAGCCGCGGATGGTGTCGCTGATCAGCGCGACGATGGCATCGCCATAGTCGTTGACCAGCCCGACGCCGGCGCGACGCGCATAGACGTTGACCGCGTGGCGCAGCGCTGGATCGGCCTCCAGCCGTTCGCCGAACTTGCGCATCGTCTCGCCGAAGCCGCCGCCGAGCGTCGCCTCGGGGTTGTTGATGGCGTTGACCAGTGCTGCCCGCGCATTGCCCCACAGCCCGTCGAGCCAGTCGCCGAGCGCCGGATTGTCGAGCAGGTCGAGCTTGATCGCCTCGACCTTGGCCTGGACGCGCGGCAGGTGGCGCAGGTCGAACGCGAAATCGCGCAGGCCTTCGGTGATCTTGATGCGCAGGGGGTGTTCGGGGCTGGCAGCTACTTCGATAAGTAGCCGGCGCAGTGCATCGACAATCGAATCCGCCAGCCGGTCATCGACCGAGGCGAGGCGCAGCAGCCACGAAGTACGATCGGTGACGAGGTCGCGGATCGTCGATTCCTCGGCATCGAGCGTGCGCGCTGCCCATTGGATCGCGACATCGACGACGGGCTCGTGGCGCTTGCCGTCGATTGCCGCCTCGACGACGCCCGCCAGCACCGGCGACAATTCCATCGCGCGCAGCTTCTTCGACGCGGCTTCGCGCACCATCTTGCCGATCGCTGCATGGTCGAGTGCATCGATCAGCCGCGTCGCCAGTTGCGGCAGACCGGTGCGGCGGCCGCCGGGGGCGCGCGGCGCCGTCAGCCAGCGCGCTGCGGCGCCGGCAATGTCGACCGATTCGAGCCGGCGCGCCACGACCAGCGGGGTCAGGAAGTTCGACCGGATGAAGTCGGCGAGCGCGTCGCCGATGCGGTCCTTGTTGCGCGGGATGATCGCGGTGTGCGGGATCGGCACCCCGAGCGGGTGGCGGAACAGCGCGGTGACCGCGAACCAGTCGGCGATGCCGCCGACCATCGAGGCTTCGGCAAACGCCCGCAGATAGGGGATCGCCGGATGCGCATCGACAAAGTGGCTGGCCGTCACGAACACCGCCGCCATGAACACCAGCAGCAACGTCGCAAACAGCCGCATGCGCAGAAACGGCGTTTCGGGATAGCGGAAGGGTGTCAGCGCCATGGCGCGTTACATGCCTGCTGCGGGGATGCGCGGCAACCCCGGCGCGTGCACGTCACTCGGCAGGCGCGGGCTTGGGCGGTGCGTGCGGGTCGGGCGCGTGCTTCGACGCCTTGGCGCTGCCGTTGGTGAGCAACCGGCTGAGCCGCGGCCCGAGCCAGTTTTCGACCCCGACCGCAAGGCTGAAGCTGGCCGGCACGATAAGCAAAGTCAGCGCCGTCGACACCGTCAGGCCGCCAATGACCGTGATGCCCATCGGCGCGCGCCAACTGCCGTCGCCGCCGAGCGACAGCGCCACCGGCATCATGCCCGCGACCATCGCCACAGTGGTCATGACGATCGGCTGGACGCGCTTGTGGCCGGCCTCCAGAATGGCTTCCTTGCGTTCGACGCCCTTGCTCATTTCCTCGATCGCCATGTCGACGAGCAGAATCGAGTTCTTGGCGACGATGCCGAACAACATCAGGATGCCGATGAACACCGGCATCGACACGGCGTTGCCGGTCAGATGCAGCGCAATTGCCCCGCCGAGCGGCGCCAGCAGCAGCGAACCCATGTTGACGAACGGCGGCAGCACGCGACGGTACAGCAGCACGAGCACCGCGAACACCAGCAGCACGCCGGCGACGACGGCGACCATGAAGTTGACGAACAGTTCGGCCTGCCACTTCTGCTGGCCAAGCTTGACGACTTCGACACCCGCCGGGAGGTTCTTGAGCGTCGGCAGCGCGTCGATCTTCGGCTGAACATCGCCAGTGACGAGGCCAGGCGCGAGGTCGGCGCCGATGACGACACGGCGCTGCTGGTTGAAACGGCGCAATTCGGTCGCACCCGCGCCGAAGCCGATATCGGCAACAACTTTGAGCGGCACCGATTTGCCACTGGCAGTCGGCACCGGCAGGTTTTCGATCGTCGACAGCGTCCGCCGCGATTCCTCGCTCAGCGATACGCGGATCGGGATCTGGCGATCCGACAGCGAGAATTTCGCGACGTTCTGGTCGATGTCGCCGATCGTCGCGATGCGGATCGTCTGGCTCAGCGCCGCGGTCGTCACGCCGAGTTCGGCGGCGAGGTCGAAGCGCGGCTTGATGGTGATTTCAGGACGCTGGAGGTCACCCTCGATGCGCGGCTGGCGCAGGCCTTGGATGCCCTTCATTTCGCGGACGACTTGCAGCGCGGTCTTTTCGAGCAGCGCCGGGTCGTCACCCGCCAGCATCGTCGACAGGTCGCGGCCGCCGGGGCCACCGCCGCCGTTCTGCGACTGGAAGGTGACGCGCGCGTCGGGGATTTCCTGCAGCTTCGGCGCCATCGCGCGCTCGAATTCGACACTGGTTGTCGGCCGGTTCTTGTTGAGCGTCAGATAGATGTCCGATTCACCGATGTTGACGTCGGCAAATGCAGCAGCCACCACCGGCGAGGCGCGCAGGATTGCCGAGACCTTTTCGGCCACCGCCTCGTTTTGCGCGAGTGTCGAACCCGGCGGCAATATGATGTGGACCTGGCTATAGTCGGTGTCGACCGTCGGCTGGAACGTCACCGGCAGCGTCGCATAGCCGAAGACCGTCGCCACCAGCGCCACCGCGCCAATGGCCATGGTCTTCCAGCGGTTGTCGAGCGTCCAGTGCAGCAGCTTCATGTACCAGCGGATCCAGGCGCTGTCGCCGTGCGCGGCCTGGCCATGGTCCTTGAGGAAATGCGCCGCGAGCATCGGCGTGATCAGCCGCGCGACGGCAAGGCTGAGCAGCACCGACACGACGACGGTGCCGCCGAAGTTCTTGAAGAATTGCCCGCTGATGCCGGGCATCAACGCGACGGGCAGGAACACCGCGACGATCGCCATCGTGGTCGCCACGACCGCGAGGCCGATTTCATCGGCGGCTTCCATCGCCGCCTGGTATGGCGTCTTGCCCATGCGCATGTGGCGCACGATGTTTTCGATTTCGACGATGGCGTCATCGACAAGCACACCCGCGACCAGGCTGAGCGCCAGCAGGCTCAGCGTGTTGAGCGAGAAGCCCATCAAATCCATGAAGAAGAACGCCGGGATCGCCGACAGCGGGATCGCCATGGCCGAAATCGCCGTGGCGCGCCAGTCGCGCAGGAACAGGAACACAACGACCACCGCGAGCACGGCGCCTTCGACCATCGCCATGATCGCCGACTTGTATTGCTCCTTGGTGTATTCGACGCTGGTGTAGAGCTGCGTGAACTTGATCTTGGGGTTTTCCTTGGCGATCTGGTCGAGCATCTTCATCGCGCCGTCATAGACGCTGACGTCGGACGAGCCCTTGGTCTTGGTCAATGAGAAGCTCAGCACCTGCCGGCCGTTCATCAGCGCGACGCTGCGCTGTTCGGCATAGAGGTCGCGCACCGTGGCAATGTCCGATAGCCGCAGCGTCCGGCCGCCGCTGGCGGCAATCTGCGTCTGGCCCAGCCCGTACGCGGTATCGGCATTGCCGACGACGCGGATATTCTGTTCGGAACCGGCGATTTCGGTGCGGCCACCGGCAGCGTTGAGGTTGGTCTGGCGCAGCTGCGCGTTGACCTCGCTCGCGGTCAGGCCGTACGCCTCGAGCCGCGACGGATCGAGAATGACGCGGATTTCTCGGCTGACGCCGCCGCCGCGCCCGACGCGCGCCATGCCGGGCACGCCAAGCAATTTCTTGGCAACGGTATTATCGACGAACCAGCTCAGTTCCTCGAGCGTCATGTCAGTCGATTCGACCGAGATATAGGCCAGCGGGCCGTTCGAAAAATCGACGCGCGTCACCTGCGGCTCGAGGATGCCATTCGGCAATTCGCTGCGGATGTTCGAAATCGCGTCGCGCACATCGTTGACGCCGCGGTCGACCGGCGTGCCGATGGCGAACTGCACATTGGTCTGCGACCGGCCTTCGCCGACCCAGGAGGTGATTTCATCGACGCCGTTGATGCTGCGCACCGCGGCTTCGACGCGCTGCGTGACCTGCGTCTCCATTTCGGTCGGCGCGGCACCCGGCTGGATGACGGTGATCGTCGCCGCCGGGAACGCGATGTCCGGCATGTCGTTGATGCTCATGTTGCGGAAGCTGACGAGACCCGCCAGCGTCAGCAGCACGAACAGCACGATCGGCGGAACCGGATTGCGGATCGACCAGCTGGAGATATTGCGCATAGGTCTGCCTCTGTCCGGCTATCAGCGCTTCGGGGCCGCAACCGGCGTGATCTTCTCGCCGGGATGCAGGAACGCAGCGGCGTTGAGCACGACGCGCTCGCTGCCCGTCAGCCCGCCGTTGATGCTGACACCGGCGTCGCTGACGGCACCGGTCTTGATGCCGCGCCGTGCCACGACGTTGTCGGGGCCGACGATCAGCACATAGCTGCCCTGCGAGTCAGCCTGCACCGCCGACTGCGGCAGCACCGGCTGCGTCGCTTCACCGGCGGCAATGTCGGCAGTGGCAAAGGCGCCGACGCGCAGGCCCGGCGAATACGGCAGTGCGATGCGCGCGATGCCCTGCCGCGACGTGACATCGATGACAGGGTCAAGCAACCAGACCTTGCCCTTGTAGCTGTTGTCGGCGCCGATCGGGATGACGCTGGCGGGCATGCCGACCTTCAGGCGCTCCATGTCCTGTTCGGTGACAGCGGCGCGAAGTTCGAGCACGCCACCTTCGGCGATGCGGAACAGCGGCGGCGAACCGGCACCGACGACCTGCCCGGCTTCGACCGAGCGCGCCAATACCAGACCGGCGGCCGGCGCGCGGACATCGAGGCGGCCAAGGCGCGCCTGCATTTCATTCGCCTGCGCGGTGGCGACGGCGACACGCGCCTGCGCGGCGTCACGCGCCGCGGTCTTGCGGTCGATATCGGCCTTCGAAATGAAACCCTTGCTGACCAGCGCCTGCGCGCGATCGAGCTCGGCCTGTGCCAGCGCCGCATCGGCACGCGCGCTGCGCGCACCCGCCTGCATCTGCGCCAGCTGCTGGGTTTGTACCGCGCTATCGATCGTCGCCAGCACCTGGCCGGCGCGCACGAACTGGCCGGCGTCGACGAGCACCGAGGTCACGCGACCGCCTTCGCCCTGCACGCCGACAGGCATGTCGCGACGGGCCGCAATGCTGCCGGTACCGCGCACGGTGGTTTCAACCATCGTGGTGCCCGGCACGCTGACCGTCACCACGGGCGCAGACTGCGGCGGCGGCGGCGGCGCATCCTTCTGGCCATAGAAAATCCACACGCCGACGCCGACCGCGACCGCGAGCAAGGCGCCGAACGCCGGCTTACTCCAGCGGCCAAGCCGCTCGGCAAGGCCCTGTGGTGCGTCCAAGACGCTCGAATCGCCGGGAGCCGGGACTTTGCTGTGCATATTCATGGCCGAATCGTCATCCTGGGGAGGTAGTCGGTGTATTATAGTAGTAACGCACTTCGCGCAAGTGCGATATAGCGCATAATTGTGGCACTGCGAAGGCTATGGTGTGCCACCGCAGTTTGTCGCACCTGCGTCGTGCCGGGGCCGTGCTGGCGCCGCCATCCAAAGCCGTGTAGATTGGCAAGTGTCGGGCGTTTTCAAGGGGAAGTGCGCCTGACCTTGTGGGAGGTTTTCGCTTATGGGTTGGATTGCAGCAGCCATTATCGGGCTTATCGCCGGCGCTATTGCCAAGGCCATCATGCCGGGCCGCGACCCCGGCGGCTGGATCGTCACGATGCTGATCGGCATCGCCGGCGCGGTGCTGATGACCTGGATCGGCCAGGCACTTGGCTTCTACGCGCCCAATGAAAAGGCCGGCTTCATCGCCGCGATCATCGGCGCCATTGTCCTGCTTGGCGGCTACCGGCTGATTAAGCGCTAGGCCGCGCGCAGCATTTCGTTCAGCCGCGCGCAATTTGGCGCGCGCTAGCGTCGCTGCGTTCAACAGTCTTGGGAGTATCCGCATGAAGACCCGCCACCTCGCCGCGATTTTTGCCGCCGCCGTCGCCAGCCTGCCCGCGCAGGCGCAGACCGTCGCCGCGCCAACCGTGACGCTGAGCGTCGAGGGCCGCGTTTCGCAGGCCCCAGACATCGTCGATATTTCGGGCGGCGTCGTCACTAGCGCGCCGACCGCTGCTGCCGCACTCGCCGATAATGCCACCCGGATGACCGCGGTGGTCGCCGCCGTCCGCAAGGCCGGCATCGCCGACCGCGACATCCAGACCAGCGGGCTCAGTCTGCAGCCGCAATACAAATACGGCGACAACCAGCCGCCGGTGCTGACCGGCTATCAGGCGAACAACACCATCAGCATCCGCGTCCGCAAGATCGACGACGCCGGCAAGCTGATCGACACGCTGGTCGCACAGGGCGCCAACCAGATTTCGGGCCCGACGTTCGGCATCGACAAGGCCGACGCCGCGCTCGACAGCGCCCGCGCGCAGGCGGTCGCCACCGGCCGCACGCGTGCCGACCTCTACGCCAAGGCCGCCGGCCTGCGTGTCCGCCGGCTGGTGTCGATCAGCGAAGGCGGCGCCGTCGAGCCCGGCCCGCGCCCGATGGTGATGATGGCACGCGCCGACAAGATTGGTGCCGCACCGCCGACGCCGGTCGCCCCCGGTGAAGTCGAACTGAGTATCACCGTGCAGATGGTTTACGAACTCGAATAATACCGAACGGGGGGAAAGATGTCGTATGCGCGCGGGCTGGTTGAAACCGGCAAAGGACTGTTTGCCTGGCTGCAACCCGATGGCAGCTGGGGCTGGTCGAACGCCGGGCTGATCGTCGACGGCGACCAGTCGCTGCTCGTCGATACGCTGTTCGATGTGCCGCTGACCGCCGAAATGCTGGCGGCGATGCGCGATGCCACCGGACTTGGCGGCGCCGACATCACCTGCCTCGTCAACACCCACGCCAACGGCGACCACACGCACGGCAACTGCCTGTGTTCGAATGCCGAAATCATCGCGTCCGCCGCCTCGGCACGCGAAATGGAGGGCTTCGGTGCCCACCAGATGGCGGCGATGAAGGCGGCCGGCGCCAGCGGGGCGCTCGGCGTCGCGGGGCGCTATTTCGCCGATATCTTCGCGCCGTTCGAATTCGCCGGCATCGAGGAACGTGCGCCGACGCGGACGTTTTCGGGGCAGCTCGACATCAAGGTCGGCGACCGCGACGTGAGCCTGATCGAAGTTGGCCCGGCGCACACCGCCGGCGACGTGCTGGTGCATGTGCCCGACGCGCGCACGGTATTCACCGGCGACATCCTGTTCATCGAAGGCACGCCGATCATGTGGGCCGGCCCCGTCGGCAACTGGATCAAGGCGTGCGAGCGGATTCTGGCGATGGATGTCGATACCATCGTGCCGGGCCACGGCCCGCTGACCGACAAGGCCGGGGTGCGCGCCGTCGCCAACTATCTCGAACATATCAACCGCGAAGCCCGTGCCCGCTACGACGCCGGCATGGACGCCGAAACCGCCGCACGCGACATCGCGGCGTCAGGCGGCCTCGGCCGCTTCGCCGGCTGGAGCGACGCCGAGCGCATCGTTGTCAACGTCGATACACTCTACCGCGAATTCAGCGGCGACAAGACGCCGCCCGACGCACTGGCGCTGTTCGACCGCATGGGGCGATTCTACTACGACCGGCGCGGCTAGACCGCGCTCACCCCGCCGTCGATGACGATGCTCTGGCCGGTGATGAATGCGCCGGCCTTGGTCGCCAGCAGCACTGCCATGCCGGCGATTTCATCAGGCTCGCCGATGCGCTGCAGTGGCGCGCGGCTGGTGCTGCCCTTCAGAATGTCGGGGTTTTCCCACAGCGCCTTGGCGAAGTCGGTCTTGACCAGCCCGGGGCAGATGGCGTTGACGCGGACGTTCGCCGGGCCATATTCGGCCGCCAGATTGCGCGCCAGTTGCATGTCCGCGGCCTTCGAAATGCAATAGGCGCCGATGACCGTCGAGCCCTTGAGCCCGCCGACCGACGAAATGATGGTGATGCTGCCCGATTTGCGCGCCGTCATCGCCGGCGCCACCATCGAAATCAGCCAATGGTTGGCGACGATGTTGTTCTGCAGGATTTTCGTGAACTGTTCGTCGGCAATGCCCGCCGCCGGGCCGAAATAGGGGTTCGACGCCGCGTTGCAGACCAGAGCGTCGATCTTGCCGAACTTGGCGATGGTGGTGTCGACCAGCCGCTGCAGATCGGCCTTCGACGCGATGTTGGCGGGGATGGCGAACGCCGCATCGCGGCCCACCGCCGCGTTGATTTCAGCGACCGCGGCGTCGCAGGCATCCTGCTTGCGCGAGCTGACGATGACAGTGGCGCCATGTTCGGCCATGCGGTGCGCGATGGCCTTGCCGATGCCGCGCGAGCTGCCGGTGATGACCGCGACCTGTCCGGTCATGTCGAAAAGTGCTGGAATGGTCATGTCGGATACTCCCCAATGTGATTTCGCGCCGGTTATGACAGCGGCGAATCAGCCTGTCACGCCTGCACATAGGCGGCAGCGCCTGCAATGCGACGGATGACATCGCCGACGCCACGCGCCATGGTAGCGGCGTGATCCGCGGGGCCAAATCCATTCCACCGACAACCGGCGATGCCGCGCTGCGCGTCACGCTGGTCGCGTGCCTGTTCTACGCGGCGTTCGGGGCGTTCCTGCAATGGTTCCCGGTCTGGCTGATCGACGCGCGCGGCTTCACCGGCGGCCAGCTCGGCCTCGCCATCGCCTGGGCCGGCATCGGCCGCATCTTCGTCGGCCCGCTGACCAGCGCCTGGGCCGAAGGCCGCCGCGACCGCCGCGCGCCGCTGCTGCTGCTCGCCGCGCTGACGATGGCCGGGCTGCTGGCGCTCGGCATGGGGCCCGCGTTCGGGATTTCGTTCGCGCTGGCGTTCGGGCTGGAAATCAGCTTCTGGGGCATCATCGCGTTTCTGGAGGCAGCGCTGCTGCGCCTTACCAACGCCACCACCCGCCCGCGCTACGGCGTCGCGCGCGGCCTCGCCAGCCTGGCGTTCGTCGCCGGGAACATCGGCGTCGGCATCCTCATCGATCACTTTGGCAACTGGGCCGTCTGGGTGTGGCTGGCGCTGACCATCTGGGGGCTGATCGCCGCTACCACCGCGCTCCCCGCCGAGCCGGTGCGGCGTGCCGTTGGCGTAAACTACAGCGCCCGCCTGTCGAGCGGCCTCGCCATGCTGCGCGTCCCCGATTTCGCGCTGCTGATCTTCGGCTGCGGGCTCATCCAGGCCGCGCACCAGTACTACTACATCTTCGGCACCAAGCTGTGGATCGCCGCCACCGGCATGTCGTCGGCGATGGCCGGCTGGCTGTTCGCGCTCGGTGTGATCGCCGAAGCTGGCCTGCTGATGGGCTTCGCCACCTGGCTCGAACGCTACCGGCCCGCGACGCTGATGATCGCCGGCGGCATCGGCGCGCTACTGCGCTGGACGCTGATGGCGCAAGACCCCGGCATCCCGCTGCTGGCGCTGTTGCAACTCCTCCACGCCGCCAGCTTCGCGCTGACCTTCCTCGGCGCCATGCGCGGCATCCAGTCGATGTGGGGCCACCAGCGCACCCCCACCGCACAGATGATGTTCATGGCGCTCGCCACCGCGCCGGCACAGGCGCTCGCCAGCTACGCGAGCGGGTTGTTGTATGAAGCCGGTTGGGGCGCACGCGGTTATCTGGCGATGGCCGGGTTTGCCGGCGCGGGGTTGGTGCTGGTGACGGTCTTGTGGTGGCGGGGAAGAGCCTCCGGCGGGCAGGCCTGAGGCCTGCACACATAAATTTGGCCGGTTGACCAATCGCCGGCGTCGGATATTCGGCACCGCCCCAAACATATGGGTGCAGGGGCAAGCCCCTGCCCGCCGGAGGCCCTGTTAAACCAATGACCCCTGAATCGGGTCTTCGCCATACGGCGGCAACGGGATCGCCGCCGCCGCAGCGCGCAATGCGCTCGACCAGCGCTCATTGAGTTCGCGGTAGTAGGCGTCTTCGCCGGTGATGCGGTGGTCGAGTTCGGGTGCCGAGACGCCGCTGCGCACGGTGACGAGGTCGATCGGCAGCCCGACCGCGAGGTTCGAGCGCATTGTCGAGCTGAACGAGATCAGCGCCACCTTGACGGCTTCGGCGAGCGGCGTGTCGAAGCGGATCATGCGGTCGAGGATGGGCTTGCCGTATTTGCGTTCGCCGATCTGCAGGTACGGCGTGTCCGACTGGCATTCGATGAAATTGCCTTCGCCGTAGATCAGGAACAGCCGTGGCTTGCGGCCGCCGATGCTGCCGCCGAACAGCAGCGACACACTAGTGGCGACTTCATCGTCGGCCATGCCGGCATCGATGACCTTTTTCGATTCGCGCAGCGCGTCGCCGATCAGCTGCGCGGCGCGGAACAGGCTGGGCACGGTGTCGAGTGTTTCGCGGGTTTCTTCGTTGTCGCCGGTAATGATCCGGCCTTCGAGGACGCGATTGATCGTCGCCTGCGTCACCGACAGGTTGCCGGCGCTGGAGATGACCATGACGCGGTCGGGCGCGGTGTCCATGATGCGCAGCTTGCGGTAGGTCGAGATGTTGTCGACCCCGGCGTTGGTGCGCGTATCGGCCATCATCACCAGGCCTTCGGCGACCAGCATGCCGACACAATAGGTCATGGTCTGAATATCCCCGTCAGTCTTGTTGTTGTGCGGTGCGCGCTGGCCGTGCTGCGGTGAGGTCACCACCGCTTCATTGCGACTGGCTTTGCGACTGCCCCGAGGCCACGTCAATGGCGCTGACCGACACTTCCATCGTTTCGTCACCGCCACCACGCCGTGCACCGCGCACCGGCGCCGCCGCGAGATAGTCATGCCCGACAGCGATGCGGACATAGGCTTCGGTCACCGAAATGCCGTTGGTCGGGTCAAAGCCGACCCAGCCGAGCGTGTCGTCCCAGGCCTCGACCCAGGCGTGGCCGGCGGGTTCGATGACGCTGCTGTCCTGTTGGACAAAGTGCCCCGAGACATAGCGCGCCGGAATCTCCAGATGCCGCGCGCAGGCGAGGAAGATGTGGCTGAAATCCTGGCAGACGCCGCGCTTCAGTCCGAACGCCGTCACCGCATCGGTGCCGGTACCGGTGGCTTCGGCGTCGAAGGTCATCGCGCCGTGGATGCCGGTGAGCATCGCGTGCAGTGTCGACAAAGTATCGTCGCGTCGGTGTTCGGCGGCGAAGCCGCGCAGCGCCGCATCGGGCGCGCTCAGCGGCGTCGTCCGCCGGTACAGCAGCGGCTGCATCGGTTCGATGCTGCCGCGCACGACGCCGTGGTTTTCGAACGTCGAAACTTCGCCGGTGACACGCAGCGTCAACGAATCGAGCGCGCGCTCGGCGTAGAAGATGTGCGTGATGTTGCCGTAAACGTCGAAGCCCGAACGCAGGCTGCCATCGGCATCGACTTCGAGCCGCCACGACAGGATGTGCTGGTCCTCGGTGGCGCGCGGCTGGACGCGCAGCAGCTGCACGACGTGGCTGGCGGGCAGCGCGTAGTCGTAGCGCGTCGTATAGTCGATGCGGATGCGCATGGGGTCGCCTGTTAACGTGTGGGGGCTAAAACAGATACTGTTCGGCGATGGCGTTGCCGAGACGGTTGTTTTCGCTGATGAAATTGCCGAGAAACTCGTGCAGGCCGTTACCAAATATGCGGTCGATGCTGGCACCTTCGAGCTGCCCCAGCCCATGCGCCGCGAGCCGGTGCGCCGGACCGCGGCGGCCGTGGCCGGCGGCCAACTGGTCGAGCCGGCGCAGGATTTCCTGATAGCAACTTGTCAGGCTGCGCGGGATCTGCGTGTTGAGGATCAGCAAGTCGGCGACCTTGAGTGGCTGCACGGCGTCGCGATAGACCCAGCGATACGCGGTGAGCGCCGACACGGTGCGCAGGATCGTCGTCCACTGGAAATAGTCGAGCCCGCCGCCGACGCTTTCGCCGTGCGGCAACAGCAAATGATACTTCACGTCGAGCAGCCGCGCGGTGTTGTCGGCGCGTTCGATCGCCGCGCCAAGCTGGATGAACCAATAGGCATCGCCGCGCAGCATCGTCCGGTGCGCGGCACCGTCGAACACCAGCATCGCCACCTTGACGGTATCGATCAGCTGCACGAGCTGCTCGCGGCTTTCGAGACGGGTGCCAAATTTCTGGACATCGAGCCAGGCGCCGTTGATCGCTTCCCACGCCTCGAGCGTCAGTGCGGTGCGGACGCTGCGCGCATTGGCGCGGGCGCGTTCAAGGCAGACGCGGATCGAGCTGGGGTTTTCGCTGTCGACGGTCAGGAAGGCGCTGACGCCCTGCTCGTCACCAGGGCGGCCGAGTTCTTCGTGCAGCGGCTTCATCCACGCCGCCGCCAGCGCGCTGTCCCAGGCGTTGCCGGCGCCACCATAGCTCGACGGCAGCGCCGCCAGCCGCAGCGTCGCCTCGATCAGCCGCGTCAGATATTCGGCGCGCTCGAGATAGCGCCCGACCCAATACAGGCTTCCTGCGGTCCGTGACAGCATCAGAGCACCCGATCAGTCATCGAGCACCCATGTATCTTTAGTGCCGCCGCCCTGGCTGCTGTTAACCACCAGCGACCCCGACTCCAGCGCCACGCGCGTGAGTCCGCCGGGGACAATCTGCACGCCGTTGGTCCCGGTCAAAACGAACGGTCGCAAGTCGACGTGGCGCGGCGCGACGCCGCTGTCGCACAGCGTCGGGCAGGTCGACAGTGCCAGCGTCGGCTGGGCGATGAACTTTTCGGGCGCGGCGCGGAGTTTTGCGGCGAACGCCTCGATCGTCGCGCGCGGCGCGTGCGGGCCCACCAGCATCCCGTAGCCGCCCGAGCCATCGACTTCCTTGACCACCAGTTCGGGCAGATGGTCGAGCACATAGGCCAGTGCTTCGGGTTCGCGGCAGCGGTGCGTCGGGACGTTCGACAGCAGCGGCTCCTCGCCGGTGTAGAATTTCACGATTTCGGGCATGTAGCTGTAGATCGCCTTGTCGTCGGCGACGCCGGTGCCGACCGCGTTCGCCAGCGTGACATTGCCCGCGGCATAGGCACTCATCAGCCCCGGCACGCCGAGCATCGACGCCGGATTGAACGCCAGCGGATCGAGGAAATCATCATCGAGCCGCCGGTAGATGACATCGACGCGCTGCGGGCCTTCGGTGGTGCGCATGTAGACGACGTCGTCGCGCACGAATAGGTCGTTGCCCTCGACGAGTTCGATGCCGAGCTTGTCGGCGAGGAAGCTGTGCTCATAGAACGCGCTGTTGTGCTGGCCGGGCGTCAGCAGCACGCTGTTCGGCTCGTCACCGGCACCCGGCGGCGCCACCGAATGCAGCGTTTCGAGCAGCTTTTCGGGGTAGGCCTCGACCGGTGCGACGTGCAGGTTGGCGAACAGCTCGGGCACCAGCTTGAGCATGACCTCGCGGTTTTCGAGCATGTACGACACGCCCGACGGCGTCCGCGCATTGTCTTCGAGCACGAAGAACTGGTTGGCATCGGTGCGCACCAGGTCGATGCCGGCAATCTGTACCCAGATGTCGCCGACCGGACGCTTGCCGATCTGGCTCATCGCGAACGCCGGGTTGAGTAGCACCAGTTCAGGTGGCACCAGTCCGGCGCGCAGAATTTCCTGCTTGCCGTAGATGTCGGCGAGGAAGGCGTTGAGCGCCCCGACGCGCTGCTTGAGGCCGGCTTCGAGGGCGGTCCATTCCTCCCGCGCGAGAATCCGTGGCACGATATCGAACGGGATCAGCCGCTCGGCGGCATCGGGGTCGCCGTAGACGGCAAAGGTGATGCCGATGCGGCGGAAGAACAGTTCCGCCTGGCGCCGGCGGGTTTCCATCAGCTCACGCGGGGAGCCTTCGAGCCAGTGGCGCAACGGCTGGTAGGCCGGACGCACGGTCCGCGCTGCAGCAAGCTCGGCGGCTTCAAAACCGAACATTTCGTCAAAGGCCAATGGTTGCGGCAATCAATACCCCCGAGGTTGTTGGCGCCATATTGTGCAGTGCGAAAGAAACGCGCAAGCCCCTTTGCGGCAAGCGCCGCAAATGAGGTAGCACGAGCCCAACTACCGAAGGCTATTCGGGTTCCTTGGCGGGAGCTTCGCGTGCGGGCGCCTTTTGCGGCGGTGGCGGTGGCGGGAGACTGCGCTGCGGTGGCGGTGCGGGCGCTGCGGCCACCGGTGGTGCTACGGGCATGGCTGGTGGCGCCGTCATCTGCGGTGCCGGGCGCGTGCCCTGCCCGCCGCCCTGCGGCTGTCCTCCGCCTAATCCACCGTGTCCGCCGCCATGGCTTTGACCGTTGTTGTTGCTTTGTCCGCCGTTGTAGCCCGGCGCACCACCGCGCGGCGGCTGACCATCATCCTGCGGCGGCGGCGCGGTGTTCTGGCCATAGGGATTGCGCGGCGGCCGATTGCCGCCTTGGCCGTTGCCTTGGGGGTAGGGCTGCGCGTTGGGCTGGCCGCCGCCCTGCCCATAGCCCGGGGGATAATAGGGGTTGCCCGGCCGGGTCCCGGGGTTGGCGCTGCCGCCCTGCTGCTGGCCGTAGCCGTTGTGTGTTTGGCCATAGCCACCTTGTGGCTGCCCGTGACCGCCGTTCGGCGGAGTGCCCTGCTGGCCGCCGCCCTGTGGTCGGCCCTGATAGCTGCCGCCTTGGCCGCCCTGATAATTGCCGCCGTGGTGACCCGGCTGCGCCGGCCGTGTCGCGTTCCACTGGTCACGGTCGCGGTCACGCGGGACGCGCGGCCGGTTCGAATAGGGCGCATAGATCGACCCGCGCGGCACATAGACCCAGCTCGGCGCATACCATTGGTCATAGCCCCAGCTGTCATAGGCAAAGCCGAGCGCCGCGCCGTAGCCGATCATCGGCGGCAGCGGTGCCCAGCCGGCGGTGTCGCTGCCGTCGCGCCACGCCACCCATGCCGGCGCCCATTGCGTGCCCGGCACCCACAGCCAGCCGAGCTGGTTGTCATAGCCCCAGCGGCCATAGTGATCGGTCGCCCAGCTCCACGGCTCGTCGCCCAGCCAGGTGCGACCGTAGTTGGGGTCATCGAGCCAGCGCCCGACGGTGTATGGCTGCCAGCCGGGGGCGACCTGCGGCTGCCAGACCAGCCCCCATTGCGGCGATTGTAGCCACTGGCCGAACGGCGCCAGCGCGTTCTGGAACTGGTCGACCGAGGTGATGTTGCCGGGTCCATAGGGAGGCGCATTGGCGACGGGTGTCGAGATATAGCCCTGCGCGCCGTAATCCACGCACCCGGCCAGCGCGGCCAACAATCCCGAAACCAACAACAAACGCGGTGCAATCATTCCAAGCCCTCCAGTGGCCAGCGAAGACTGCGCCCGCACCGCTTGCGGCACGATGAATGGCGTTTACTCGGCGAAAACCTTTTCGCGGCGCGCCAAAGCCCAGGCGCGGCGGCGTTGCGCAATGCCTTCGAGCGCGAGGAACATCACCGGCGTGATGAACAGCGTCAGGAACTGGCTGAACAGCAACCCGCCGAGCACCGCGACACCCAGCGGCTGGCGCAGTTCGGCGCCTGCCCCCAGCCCGAGCGCCAGTGGCAGCGCGCCGGCGATCGCGGCAGCCGTCGTCATCATGATCGGCCGGAAACGCTGGCGGCAGGCTTCGCGGATCGCCTTTTCGGGCGACCAGTCATTGTCACGCATGCCGCTCAGAGCGAAGTCGATCATCATGATGGCGTTCTTCTTGACGATGCCTATGAGCAGCACGACGCCGATGATGCCGATGACATCGAGCGGCATATTGAACACCCATAGCGCCAGCAGCGCACCGATACCCGCTGCGGGCAACCCCGACAAAATCGTGATCGGGTGGATGAAGCTTTCGTAGAGCACGCCGAGCACGATGTAGATGACCAGCACGGCGGCGAGGAACAGCCAGCCCATGCCCTTGTTTGATTCCTCGAACGCCTGCGCATTGCCCTGGAACGACCCCGAAATCGTCGACGGCGCCTGCAGGTCGGCGAGCGCAGCTTCAATCTTGGTCTGCGCGGCGCTCAGCGGCACGCCTTTCGACAGGTTGAAGCCGATGGTGACGGCGGGCAACTGGCTTTGGTGACTGACCGACAGCGGCACGCCTTCGATGACGGTGCGTGTCACCGCCGACATCGGCACGACGGCGCCGGTGTTGCCGCGCACGTACAGCGCGGCGATGGTGTCAGGGGTCATCTGCAGCTTGGGGTCGATCTCGAGGATGACTTCATAGCTGTCGACATCGGTGTAGATCGTCGAAATCTGCCGCGTGCCGAAACTCGAATACAGTGTGTCGCGGATCGCCTGCACCGGCACGCCGAGGCGGCTGGCAGCATCGCGGTCGATTTCGACACGCGCCTGCCGCGCCCCGCGCTGGAAGTCGGAAGTCACGTCCTCGAACCCCGGTGTCGCGCGCAGCGCCGCTTCGAACAGCGGCGCCAGCTTGTACAGCGCCTCCTGATCGACCGACGCCAGCGTGTACTGGAAGTTGCTCGGGCTCGAACGCCCGCCCAGCGTCAGGTTCTGCGGGATATTGGGGAACGCCGAAATGCCCGGAATGCTGTTGAGCTTCTTGCGCAGCCGCGCCTGCACGACATCCGCGCTGTCGCGTTCGGACCGCGGTGACATCTGCGCGAACAGACGCCCCGAATTGCCGCCGAAGACAATCGAATTGACGCGGATGATCGCCGGATCGTCGAGCAGGATCTTGGCAATCTTGTCCTGCTTGGCGAGCAGCGTCGAATAGGACGCATCGGGCGCGACTTCGGTGCCGACGAACATCACGCCGGTATCTTCGGTCGGGAAAAAGCCCTTGGGAATGGCGGTAAAGCCCCAGATCGCCACGGCGAGCGAGGTGGCGGTGAAGATCAGCACCGCCTTGCGGTGGCGCAGCGTCGAATCGAGCGCGCGCGCATAGGCACGGCCGGCACGGTCGAACATCCGCGTCGACCAGCGCGCGACGCGCCCCGGCTTTTCGTGGCCGTTCTTGAGCAGCCGTGCAGCCATCATCGGCGTCAAGGTCAGCGAGACGATAGCCGACACGCCGATGGCAATCGTCAGCACCAGCGCGAATTCGCGGAACAAGCGCCCGACAATGCCGCTCATGAACAGCAGCGGGATGAACACCGCGACAAGGCTCACCGAGATCGACACGACGGTGAAGGCGATTTCGTTGGTGCCGGCAATCGCTGCTGGCCGTGGCCGCTCGCCCTTTTCGACACGCCGCACGATGTTTTCGAGCACGACGATGGCGTCATCGACCACAAACCCCGTCGCCAAGGTCAGCGCCAGCAGGCTGAGGTTGTCGAGGCTGAACCCCAGCGCATACATGCCGGCGAAGGTGCCGATGGCCGCGACCGGCAACACCACCGCCGGAATCAGCGTCGCGCGCGCATCGCCGAGCGCCAGATAGATGACAAGGATGACCAGCAGCGCGGTGCCGATCAGCGTCATCTGCGCATCATGCACCGAATGACGGATCGACTGCGAACGGTCGACGAGCACGTCGAGCTCGGTGTTCGGCGGCAGCCCCTCGCGGATGCTTGGCAGTAGCGCGACGACGCTGTCGACCAGCGCCACGACGTTCGAGCCGGGCTGGCGCTTGATGCCGAAGGTGATCGAGGTTTCGCCGTTGAACTTGGTGCCGCCGCGCAGATTCTCGATCGAATCGAGGCTTGTCGCGACATCCGAAACGCGGATCGGCAAGCCGTTCTTGTAGCCGATGATGACGTTGGCGAAGTCGCTGGCGCGCTTCATCGTGCCGGTGGCGTCAAGGATATAGCTGCGCGGCCCCTCGGCGATCACGCCGACCGCCGAATTGCTGTTCGCCGCCGAAATCGCGGTGCGGATGTCTTCGGGCGTCAACCCGCGCACCGCGAGCGCCTGCGGATCGAACTGGATGCGCACCGCATATTTGCGCGCGCCATACACCTCGACGCGCGAAATCCCCGGCAGTGTCGAAATGCGCGGGATGATCGTCGTATCGGCAATCGTCTGCAGGTCGGACAGCGAGCGCGTCGGGTCGCGCAGCGCCAGAATTAGTACCGACTGGTCGGCGGGGTTGGTTTTTTCAAAGCTCGGCGGCGACGGCATTTCCTGCGGCAACCGGCGTGCGACCGCCGACAGCGCGGTCTGCACGTCGAGCGCCGCCGCATCGATATTGCGGTTGAGGTTGAACTGCACCGTCACCTGCGTGTTGCCCGTCGAGCTGACCGAAGTGATCTGCTCGATGCCGGCGATGCTGGTCAGCTGGCGCTCGATCGGCGTCGCCACCGCACTCGCCATCGTCGACGGATTGGCGCCGGGCAGATTGGCCTGGATCTGGATCGTCGGGAAATCGACCTGCGGCAGCGCCGCAACCGGCAGCTGGCGATAGGCGAACAGCCCGGCGAGCACGATCGCGATGGTCAGCAGGACCGTGGCGATAGGACGCTCGACCGCGGCGCGCACGAAGTTCACGCCGGCCGCTGCTGCTTGGCGTCGCCGGACTTGCCTTCGCCGGGCTTGCCACCCGTCTGTTTTCCGGCCCGCGTCTTGACCTTGCCGCCGGCCTTGAGCTTGGCGAGCGCGTCGGTGACGACTTGCGCGCCGGGCTGCAGCCCCGAAGCGATATAGGCATAGCCGTCGTTGCGGCCGGCGATGGTAACCTTGGTCAGCACCGCCTTGCTGTCGGCGCCGATGGTCCAGACATAGCTGAAGTCCTGGCCGTTCTGGATCGCCGATTCGGGCAGGCGGATCAGTCGCGTCGGCAGCGCCAGCGGCACGTCAAGTTCGACCAGCGCGCCGGGCCACAGCTCGTCGTTGGCGTTGACGAATTCGGCCTTGGCAGCAATCGAGCCATTGAGCGGATCGACGTTGTTGTCGAGGAACACCAGCTTGCCGTTGGCGACGACGCCACCGGTCTGGCCTTCTTCGGTGCCAGCGGTGCCGCGGCCATGCGCGCTGACCGCGACAGCGCCCGCAGCATAGCGGTCGCGCAGCGCCTGGATACGGTCGGGCGGCACGGCAAAGCGCACGGTAATCGGCGACAGCTGGTTGATCGTCACCAGCGGCGCGGTGTCATTGGCCTTGACCGTCGCACCGAGCTTGAAGCCGATTTCGCCGGTGCGGCCCGACACGGGGGCGTTGATGCTGAGGTACGACAACCCGGTTTCGGCCGCCGACAAAGCGCCGCGCGCGCCACCAATGCCTGCGCGCGCGCTTTCCGCTGCCGCACGCTTCTGATCGATGGTGGCACCTGAAATAAACCCGGATTTGACCAGCGCCTGGGCGCGCTTGTAATCGGCCTCGGCCTGCACAGCGGCAGCATTGGCACTGGCGAGCGCCGCACGCGCCTGCGCAACACTGGCACGCTGCGCACGGTCATCGAGCCGGAACAGCGGCTGGCCGGCACGGACATTGCTGCCTTCCTTGAACAGCACCGCGGTAATCTGGCCATCGACACGCGACCGCACCGCCACCGATTGCAGCGGCGTCACCGTGCCGAGCACCGTCAGCCGCGGCACATAATCGGCGAGCTGCGCGGTTTCGGCCGACACCATCATCGGCGGCTTGGGCTTGTTCGCGGCGTCATCGCGCCCGCACGCCGCCAGCGCCAGCAGCAGCGTGCCACACAGCGCAATTCGCGTTTGCGACAGGAAGCTTCTCGTCTTCGAATTCATTGCAGGGCTTTGTCTATTCCGGAATTTTCAAAGGCGTCGCATGCCCCTCGCACAGCAAAGGCCCGACTGCACATGAATTTTTCATTTACCGTCACAAAGCCGACGCGAAAATGTCACGCCCGTGCTGCGTCGCACCAAATTCCGGCCCCAGTAGACGACGCCGTTGCGGCTAGTGACTCACCCCCGGTGGCGGCAAACGGCGGCGCACCAATGCGACAACCACCACGCACAGCAGCAACGGCAACCACGCCGGCACGCCGAGCAGCGACACCCCGGGATTGAACCAGAGGAGCAGCAGCGCAGCGAGCGCAATGAAGCAGAGCAGCGAAAATCGCATGGGGGGCCTCGATCAACATTTCATATCGCGGCGCCAATCTGACCCCGTTAGCGAGCGCGATAGATCGCCAATGCCCGAAACTTGTGAAGTTTTGATGAATGAAAACACCGGCAATTGGCTGACAACACGCCAATATTTTAAATTTGGTGCGTTGCGGGTTAACGCTTCTTCTCCGGCACCGCTGCGCCGTCGCGGACCAGGTCGGTGCCGCTGCGCAGCGTCCACACCGCCTGCGGTGTCTTCGGCTGAACCTCGCTGCGCGTCGTCAGCGTGTTGCCGTCGCGCGTCTGCGTGACGCGGATCAGCGCCGGCTGGTCATTGTCGGTGCCGTCGCGGGTATAGACAATCGACCAGTGCAGCCCGTCGTCATAGCGCGCAATCTGCGCTGCCGAAGTCTCGCTCGATACCGGCTTGCCGCGACGGAATGACGCGGTGGTGACGTTCGCGGTCGCAGCATCGAACAGCGAAACATCGGTGATGGTGACGATGCCGGTCTTCGGGCCATCGGCAAATCGGTTGATGCTGATCACCGTTGCGCCGTCGGGCAGCGCGACGACTTCGCTGACCATCGGCAGCTTCTCCTGCGCGTTGCTGGTGTAGTCGCGGTAGCTCAGCGTCCCCGTCCAGCGGCCACCCAGCCCGCCAACCAGCGCGGCGGCATCGGGCGCGGCCAACGCCGGTGACAACGCCAGAGCGATGCCGGCAAACAGTGCGGCAGCGTGGAAAAATGCGACTGGTTTCATGTCTGGGGCCTTTCGGTTTGCCGGGCGCGCCGGATAAGGTATGTCATTGCGATGCAAGGACGCGGGCCGCTTGTCAGGGCTCCACGCGCCGCAGGGGGAGACTGATTGATGACCGGAATCGCATCGCTGCTATTGACCAACTTTGCCGTCGCCTTCGCGCTGTTCGTGGTGCTGTGGCTGGTCGGCATCATGCGCCGCGACCCGAGCCATGTCGATGCTTTCTGGGCGTTCGGCATGGTGCTGCTGGCGTGGACGACGCTGTTCCAGCTCGGCGAAACCACACCGCGCCGCCTGCTGCTCGTCGGGCTGTGCACGGCCTGGGGCCTGCGGCTGGGCGGCTATCTGCTGTGGCGGGTCACTAAGCACGGCGCCGACCCGCGCTACGTCAAGATGATGAGCAAAGCCGAAAGCCAGCGCGGCTGGGGCTTCGCCAAGGCATCGTTCATCATGGTGTTCGCGCTGCAGGCGCCGCTGCTGTGGATCGTCTGCCTGCCTGTCCAGCTCGGCCAGGTCAGCGCCGAGCCACTCGCCATCGGCGCGCTCGGCTGGCTTGGCGCCGCACTCGCCGTCATCGGCATCCTGTTCGAAACCATCGGCGACGCGCAGCTGACGGCGTTCAAGGCCAACCCCGCCAACAAGGGCAAGGTCATGGACAAGGGCCTGTGGCGCTACACCCGCCACCCCAACTATTTCGGCGACGCCTGCACCTGGTGGGGCCTGTTCCTGATCGCCGCAGAGACCATGCCCGGCCTGTGGGCGCTGCCCGGGCCGGTGCTGCTCACTTATCTGCTGACCAAATGGAGCGGCGTGCCGACCACCGAAGGCAAGCTGCGCCGCTCGCGCCCCGGCTATGAGGATTATGTGCGGCGCACGTCGGGTTTTGTGCCGATGCCGCCCAGGGCCTGAGAGAAAGGGCCTCCGGCGGGCAGGCCTGACGCCTGCACCCATTTGAAGCGCGCCAGAATGTCGGGTGCAGGGGCTAGCCCCTGCCCGCCGGAGGCCCTTCAAGCCGATATCTGGAACGTCGGCCAGCGCTCGGTGATCTCGCCGTTGTCGTAGACCAGCAGGTCGCCGAACTGCAGCAGCACCGCTTCGCTCTGCGTCGGGCGCAGGTAGACGAAATCGTCGGGGGCGAGGTGGACCTTGTTACTCGCGGTGAGCAGTTCCTGGTTCGACGAGCGGCCGTAGAGCTTCGAATAGTCGAGCCCGGCGGGATAGTCGGGCTTCGCCAGCCAGTGCCCGCCGTGGATGAAAAACGCCTGTTGCACGCCCGGGTCGAACAGCGCGAACAGCCCGGTCAGCTTTTCGAGGCTCGGCACCTGGACGCGGTCGAGCGCCTTGAGCACCGGCGTCGCGATGAACGCGGCGGGCACATGGTGCGCCAGCGTGTCGAGGTCGAAATCGGTGGGTTTGACGAACGCCGAGCCAATCGACACTTCGTTCGCCGCGGTTTCGGACGCGTGCAGCGCATAGGTCGGGCTGCCGGCGCTGTTGTAGGTGAAACGTGCGGGGT
The DNA here is from genome assembly GCF_004681125.1 of Glacieibacterium arshaanense. Taxonomy (GTDB): domain Bacteria; phylum Pseudomonadota; class Alphaproteobacteria; order Sphingomonadales; family Sphingomonadaceae; genus Polymorphobacter_A; species Polymorphobacter_A arshaanense. Next base: position 286,720 of record NZ_SIHO01000002.1, on the reverse strand, counting down.
CACCGGGGCGCTTGGCCTCGAGCACGCCCTGCGCGTCGCGATACGCCTTGAGCATCCGCGCGAACGCACGGCTGCGGTCGGGAACCTTGGCGATGTGCGGGTCATAGCCCATCAGCCCGGTGACTTCGACGTTCGGCAAGGTCGCGGCGAGGTCGAGCACCTCCGCCAGCCTCGCCGCGTCGCCAAACCCGCCACGATGCAGCCCGACATCGATTTCGAGGTTGGCGCGCAGCGGCACGCCCGCCGCCGCGGTCAGCGCCGCATATTGCTTGAGGCGCGTCGGCGTATCGATCAGCCACTGCGGATTCAGCCGGCTGCTGCGGTAATATTCCGCCGCAGCGACCGCGGTCAGCGGCTTGCCCATCAGCACATCGGCCTGCGGAGTTTTCGCGGCGATCTCAGCCAGCATCGGCGTGTTGAACACCATGTAGCGGTTGGTGCCGCTACCTTGGGCGACGGCTTCGATCAGGTCGTGGCTCGGCAGCGACTTGACCACGACGCGCGTGCCCAGCCCGCTGCCCGCGAGCTTGGCCTTGACCGCCGCGATGTTGGCGTTGAGCCGGGCGCGGTCGATGACCAGCACCGGCGCGCCGACGCCGGCGCGCTTCAACGCTGCGGAAAGGCCATCGAAATAGCCGCTATCGATAGGTGCAGGCTCAGCCATGCGATTGGCCACCGCGACGCCGACGGCCGCCGTCGCCGCCACCCCGCCGCCAATCAACACGCTGCGTCGCGCCCATCCCTTTTTCTCCGGTTTTGCTGGTTCAGACACCGAACACCTTGCGTAGATACGGGTTGAGCAGCCGCCCCTGCGGATCGAGCGCGGCGCGCAGTTTCGCGGCGTCATCGAAGCGCGGGTAGAGCTGGCGGAAGTCCGCCGCGCCCAATGAGTTGAGCTTGCCCCAGTGCGGCCGGCCACCGTGCTTGCGCAGGATCGGCTCGATCAGTTCGAACAGGAACGCATAATCGTCCTTGTACCAGGCGTGCACCGCGATCGAGCCGCTTTCGCGCTGGTAGAATGGCGACAGCATCGCGTCATCGCGGGCGATGATGCGCGCTTCGATCGGGAAGAACACGTCGGGCCGGCGTGTTTCGATGGTAGTGATGACTTCGCGCAGCGCATCGATCTGCGCGTCGAGCGGCAGGTGATATTCCATCTCGTTGAACGGCACGCCGCGCACATTCGACAGCAGCTTCCAGCCTTCATCGACGGCGATTTCGGGCGGCGCATCCGCCGTCAGCCCCGACAGCAGCTTGCGCCGCAGCCATGGCGACCAGCCGAGCAGATCGCGTGCCTGGCGCAGCTGCTTGACGCCTTCGTCATCGTGGTCGACCCCGCGCGGCTTGACTGGCTCGCTGGTCTCGTCGTGGGTAATCAATATGCCGCGCCCGGTGAACGGGATCAGGTAGAATTCGGCGTTGCGGTGCGCGGTGCGAAGCGTCGGCCAGTCCGCCATCAACTTGTCGGCGTCGATCATGGTGACGCTTTTCTTGACGCGCGTCAGCGGCTTGTTCGCCAGCGTCATCCGCGTGACGATGCCGAACGCGCCGAGGTTGACGCGCGCCGCGTCGAACAGCTCGGGCTGCTTGTCGCGGCTCAGCGTCAGCGGCACGCCGTCGGCGGTCATCAGCGTCAGGTCGAGCAGCTTGCCGTGGATCGCCGTCAGCCCGTGGCCTGTGCCATGCGTGCCGGTAGCAATCGCACCGGCCAGCGTCTGCTTGTTGATGTCGGGCAGGTTGGGCATTTCCTGGCCGATGGCGGCGAGGCTGGCGCCCAACTCCCCCAGCCGCGTGCCAGCGCGGACTTCGGCGGTCACCGCGGCGGCGTCATGGCCGACCAGCCCGGTCATGCGGTCGAGCGTCAGCAGCGTGCCGTCGGTCGGCACCAGCGCGGTAAAGCTGTGCCCGGCACCCACCGCGCGGATCGGCGCGGGTGCCGAGGCCAGCAGCGCGGCGAGTTCGACTTCGTCGGCGGGCGCGGCGCGCGTCGCCGGATAACTGTGCTGGTTCCCCGACCAGTTGCGCCAGACCATATGACCCTGTGCGTCGGTCGCGGGCGGTGGCGGCGGCCCGGCCTTTTCCTGCAGCGCATGGTTGATGCCGACACCGGCGGCGACCGCGCCGACACCGACAACCGCCGCACCCGTCAATACGGCCCGCCGTGTCGTCATTGATGTGCCTCGCTCATGAACTTGGTCAGCGCCTTGAAATCATCGGGCGTGCAGGCGAAGCACTGGCCGCCCGCCGGCATCGCGTTCTTGCCCGAAATGACACTGGCGAGCAGCACGTCGGGCCCCTGCGCCAGCCGCGGTGCCCAAGCCTCTGCGTCCCCAACGAGCGGCGCACCGGTGGCGGGATCGGCATGGCAGGTCTTGCACGACTGGGTGTAGAGCCCCGCCAGCCGGGCATCGCCGGGCATGGCCTTGGCGGCGAACGCCGCCTTTTCGGCCGGCGTCGGCGCGGGGGCCGAGCATCCCGCGAGCAGTGCCAGCAATAACAAGGCCCTCACGCCAGCGACCCACCGCGCAGGTCAGGCTTGCCCGAGACAATGCTGTCGACACGGTCGGGGTAGAACGCCACATGCCCGGCAATCGCCGCGACTTCGGGCAGCGGGTTTTCGTAGCTCCACAGCGCGTTTTCGGCGCGGCGGTCGTGGATGACGATGCTGAAATGCACCGCGTCGCCCTTGTGCGGGCAGTGCGTGACATGGCCGGTCGGTGCGCACAGATCGAGGTCGACATCGGCGCGCGGGATATAGACCACCGGCGGCAAGTCACCTTCGACAAGCACCAAGGAGCGGATGCTTTCGGCGATGACATGCCCGGCGAAACTGACGCGGACATAGTTTGGATTGGGCGTGATGGTGATGGTCACAAAACAGACTCGCGGGTTGCGGTGGGACAGGCTGGCGCGCATGATAGCGAAGCCGGAAAACCGCGCAGCAAGATATTTCGCTTACGCTGTAACCGTAGCGCCCACCCGACCGAAAGACCCGTCATGAGCGAAACATTCCCGATCCAGAAAACCGATGCCGAGTGGCGCGCGCTGCTCGATCCCGACCAGTACGCCGTGCTGCGCGGCCACGGCACCGAGCGCCCCGGCACCTGCGCGCTCAACTATGAAAAGCGCAACGGCAGCTATGCCTGCGCCGGCTGCGGCAACGCGCTGTTCGCCACCGCGACCAAGTTCGAAAGCGGCACCGGCTGGCCCAGTTTCGGCGCGCCGATCGCCGGCTCGGTCGGGCTGACCGTCGACCGCTCGCACGGCATGGTCCGAACCGAAGTGCATTGCAGCCAGTGCGGCGGCCACCTCGGCCATGTCTTCCCCGACGGGCCGCCACCTACGGGGGAGCGCTACTGCATGAACGGTGTGGCGATGACGTTCACGCCGCAGGGCGGCGAGAACTAAGTCCCAATTTGCCGACGGCAAATTGGGACTTAGGGCGAGACTCGCCCCAGGCCGGCCGGCGGGGCGGGCGGAAACCCCGCCCGAACCCGTCCGACGCGCGGGCTTTGCCCGCGCCGCTAACTTACCTGCCCCCGCTCACTCGAACGGCTCCCCCACCGGCTCACCGCCCACAAACACCTGCCGACGTTCCACGGTCCGGATCTCCACCTGACCCGCGGCAAGCGCCGCGGCCTGCTGTGCATTGCGCTTGTCAATCTCAGCCACGGGTTCAGATTGGAAGCCCGTCGTCTCGTTCCATGCGCCAGCATATTCGCGCAACAGCCGCGCTTCCACCCGCTCGGCGCCCGCCCAAAGCCTGCCGACCAGCACCGCGCGGGTCGCACCGGGTTCATAGAACAGCACGCAGCGCGCGGTCTTGGTGCAGCCGGCATAGTCCGAAACCGACTGCCGCAGCGAGGCGGGCAATGGCACGGTCTGTGGCTTGATCACTAACCGCTCCTCGATACCGATCGCCGCCACCTGCTGGCGCTGCACATCATAGCGCGCATTGCGGTCGGCCTTCGCCGCCACGGCCGCCGCCGCGCGGATTTCCGGTGTCTTGCCTTCGGTCACCAGCCGCTTCACCGCCGCTTCACCCGGTGCACCGAAATCGAAGCGCAGCGCCGTCCAGTCGAACTTGTCCGCCGGCGTGCGGCCATTCGCCAGCCGCGCCAGCTGGTCGCGTGTCGATATCGCGCCGAAGTTGACCAGCGGTGTCGACAGCAGCAGCGCCACCCCGCACAGCCCTACCGCCAGCCGCAGATTGGCGATGCGCACCCGCACCGGCCAGCCACTGCGCGCGCGCAGCAGCGCCAGCAGATAGCCCAGCCCGTAAGCCTTGGCGAAAGCGATGAACACCAGCGCCCATAGCCGGTCGGGGGTAAGGCCGTACTGGTTGATGCGCAGCCCCGTCGACACCGCGGCAATGGCCGACAGCGGTAGCATCGCGAGTGCCAGCACGACCGCCGACCAGCGCAGCAGCGCCAGCCGCGACACATCCACGGGTCGGTCGCCGATGACGGCGTTGATCAGCAGCAGCGCGCCGATGATGCAGCTGAGCAGGATCGGCGTCGTCGATTTGGTCGCCTGCCACAGCGGCGCGAGGCCGGTGAACGGCAACGCCAGCAGGAACAGCAGCAGCCCGGCGGCGAGCACCGGCGCCAGCACCGACAGGATCGTCATCACCACGCGCTGCAAGGTGCTGATCACCGCCGACCGGTCGCGCAGCAACCCGACCGCACCGCCGAACGCACCGCCGACCAGCACCGCGCCGAACTGATCATTGCGCAGCAGCTTTTCGAGCGCATCGATGCCGATCAGGTTGAACAGCGCCGACAGCAGGAACATCAGCAACCAGACGATGCCGACGAACAGCAGCGCTGCCAGAAACAGCAGCACGTTGGTCCAGGCGTGGTCATGGACGGCAGGATAGGCCATGGCGAACCGCCCGGCACCCGGCGCGCGCGCATCGCGCCACGCCTGGAACAGCGGCGCGGCAATCGCCACCGTCAGCGCTGCGCAGACCAGCCGCCAGGTGTCGGAATAGCCCCAGCCGCCGTTCCAATAGACTACCGCCGCGATGACGGTACCGGCAGCGGCCGCGAACGCCGCACTCCAGTGCAGCCGCGTGCGCTCGATGACAAAGCCAAACGCCACGCCGCTGACCGCGAGCAACGTCGCCAGCGCTAGCTGGACATTCCCGGCCGGCGGCCCGCCCGGCGCGACCGCGACAAGCTGCTGCACCGCCAGCGCCACCAGCGCGCCCATGACGCCAAGCAGCAGCGACCGCAGCGGCCAGGCGTCAGTGGTTTCGGGCATCGCGGTAGCTCCCGGTTGCGTGCGCCGCATCATGTCGCAGCGTTGGTCGTTGCGCTAGAGCTAGTCGCGGTAGAACACCGGCTTGCCTGCCAGCCAGGTTTCCTCGACCAAAGTCCCACGAATGGCCGCCGGCGGGCCGGTGAAGATGTCGCGGTCGATGATGATAAAATCGGCCCATTTGCCCGGCGTCAGCGTGCCCGCGAAGCTATCCTCGAAATTGGCATAGGCGGCCCCCGTGGTGAATGCCGCGAACGCCTGTTCGATGGTCATCTTTTCGCCCGGGATCCAGCCGCCCGGTGGTGCATTGTCGGCGCCTTGGCGGGTCACCGCCGCATGGAGCCCATAGAACGGGTTGGGCGATTCGACCGGGAAGTCCGAGCCGCCGGCATAGCGCGCGCCCGACTTGAGCAGCGTCGCCCAGGCATAGGCGCCCTTGAGGCGCTCGGCGCCGATGCGCGCCTCGGCCATGTTCATGTCCGACGTCGCGTGCGTCGGCTGCATGCTGGCGATGACATTCAGCGACGCGAAGCGCGACAGGTCGGGCAGCGCCACCACCTGCGCGTGTTCGATGCGCGGCCGCAGCGCGGCGCGTTGTGCCGGCGTCAGTCGCGCGAAGCTGTCGAGCACCTGCGCGTTGGCGGCATCTCCAATGGCGTGGACATTGGGCTGGAAACCGCGCGCCGCCGCACTGGCGACGTTGGCGTCCATTTGCGCCTGCGTGCTGAAAAGCAGCCCATTGTTTCCCGGCGCATCGCTATAGGGCGCCAGCAGTGCCGCGCCGCGCGAGCCGAGCGCACCATCGGCGTAAAGCTTGACCGACATCAGCGCCAGCCGGTCGGTACCGCTCCATTTGATCGGGCCGTCCGGTGCAATTTTGGCGAGCGCCTCCATGCCGCCGGCCATCGCGTAGATGCGCGCGGTCAGCTTGCCATCGCGGTCGAACGCCTGCAGCCGCGCGAAGCCGCCCTGCGACACGCCGGCATCGCCGACCCCGGTCAGCCCGACCGAGGCCATGATGAACAGCGCCTTAGCCAGCGCGGCGTCGTCTTCAGCAGGCGTCGCCGGCGGGATGACGGCCTCGACAAGGTCGGTGGCAGCGTCGACAAGCACGCCGGTCGGGTTGCCTGCCGCACCGCGTTCGATGCGGCCACCGGCGGGATCGGCGGTTTTGGCGGTGATGCCCGCCGCCGCCAGCGCCTTCGAATTGAGCCAGATGGCATGGCCGTCGACGCGACGCAGCGCCACCGGCCGGTCGGGTACCACCGCGTCGAGCTCAGCCGCCGTCGGAAAGCGCCCAAGCTTCCAGATTTCCTGGTTCCAGCCGCCGCCCTGCAGCCAAGCACGTTGCGGGTTCGCCGCGGCATAGGCCTTGAGCGCCGCCTGCGCCGCCGCCAGCGTCGGCGTGGCCGTCAGGTCGAGCGCCAGCGCCTGCGCGCCGAGGTGTTCGACATGGCCATGCGCGTCAATCAGACCGGGCAGCAGCGTGCGGGTGTGGACATCGATGCGCTTGTCACCGGCCCCCAGCGGCGGCAGCGGCGCGCCCCTGGGCAAAGTCGCGCTGACCCGCCCGTCATCGTCGATCAGCAGCGTCGCGAAGCGCTGCAGCTTGCCCGCTGTATCCAGCGTGTAGCCATTGGCGTTGACGATCTGCGTTGCGGCATCGGCAGGCACCGCGCCCAGCAGAAGAATCGCTAAAAGTCGCTTCATGGCCAGCCCCCGTTTCGAACAGACGGGCACCATATACCGGGTCCTGTCGCGCTGTCGCGCGGTATCAAAAACGGATTCGGGTGGTCAGATTGAGCGCCGGGCCGCTGCTCGACAGCGACCCGCCACCGGGCTGCGCGTAGCCAGCCTTGCGCCACGTCACTTCGGTGCCGAGCACCCACCACGGCTGCACCGTCAGCAATACATTGCGAAACAGCGTCTGGTTGCGACCCGTGCTGCCGGGCGCGACGCTGGCCAGCTTCATCGACGGCAGCATGCTGCCCGACCTCACGCCGAAGCCACGCCGGCCGAACAGGACATCAGCCGCGCCGGTGTCGAACATGGCGGGCGCTGCGGGCTCACCGACGTTAGCGGGAGGGGGAAGATGTGGCGGGTTTGCGCCCGCCACATCCCCCGGAGTGCCAGCGGGGCTCGAAGCCGGCACTGCAACTGTTTTGGCCAACACCGCGAATTGGCGCTGCAGCCCTAAGATCAGCGGCCCCTGCGCGTCAGGCACTGCCTGTGCCCGGGCGCCGGTACCGGCGAGCACTGTCGCCAGCGCCAGTATCGCTGCGCCCCGCATCAGGGCCGCAGTGCGGCGGCTTGCAGCATGCCCAGGGTTTGCCGCGCCGTCGGTGACAGCGGCGCCGACGGTGCCGGCGTATGGGCATCGTCATTGTCCACAAGTTCGCTGTCTTGCGTCGCTGCTGCCTGCTGGCCAGTGGCGACATAGACCGTCTTGCCCTCCTTGATTGTCTCGACAACCTTGATCGACTTGATCGTCGTCGGCGCTACCTTGAGCGGGTTGCTTTCGAGAATGACCAGATCGGCAAGCTTGCCGACTTCAAGCGTCCCCTTGGTCTTTTCTTCCTTGATCTGGAACGCCGCGAAGCTGGTCACGGCGCGCAGGCCGTCATAGGGAGACACGCGTTCATCAGGCCCGATCACGCGGCCGCTCGCCGCGATGCGGTTGACCCCGGCATCGACGACTTCAAGGATCGACGGCGACGGCGTCACCGGCGCATCATGCGAAAAGGTGAACGGCAGGCCGGCACGGCGGAAGGTTTCGGCGGGGGCTGCGTGCGCGGCGCGTTCTGCACCCCACAGTTTGTCAGCGAGGTCGCCGGCTTTGGCAATCGACGGCGTCAGGAAGCTCGGTATCGCACCGTATTGGCGCATCTTTGCGATTTGGTCGGGGCGTAGCACGGTGGCGTGGATGAACACCGGGCGGTGGTCGCGCATGCCATATTTCGCCACCGCCTTGGCAATGGCGCTGAGTGCCTGGTCGGCGGCGGCATCGCCGTTCATGTGCATGTTTATTTGCAGGTTCGACGTCCAGAAGCGGTCGAATGCCGCGTCGAGCACGGCGTCGGGGATCTGCCGGTAGCCGCTGTAGCTGCCAGTCTTGCCGGGCGGGTTGACCGTGAACGGCTGGGTAAACCACGCTGTATCGAGGCTGCCGTCGAGCCAGAACTTGATGCCGCCAAGCCGCACGCGGTTGATGTAGCGCTTGTCGAGATCCGGCCGGGCGGCGAGCAGCTGTTGCGCACTGCTGCGCGCGACCCCGGCTTGGTCGAAGATTTCATCCTGGCGGCTGACCATCGCATTCGCCGAAGCCGGCGCGTAGGTGTCCGCGACATCCTTTGCCGAGGCGAGCAGCGCGTCGGTGACCGAATCCTTGGCACAGACATACAGGTCGATGGGCAGCAGGTTCTTGTCGATGGCATTGCGGACAATCGCGATGTCATCATTGCCCAGCCCGAGTCCGCAATCCTGCGCGGTGGTCTGGCCCATGCTCGCCCACAGCCGCGCGCCGCCAGTGATGACGTCGTCGGCAAGCTTGCCTGTGAAGGGCGGGCGCTTGGCGCGCACTAGGTTGAGCGCGGTTTCTTCCATCGGGCCGGCAAGCGACTTGCCATCGCTGTCACGTGCGAACACGCCGCCTTCGGGGTTGGGCGTTGCTGCCGTCACGCCGGCTGCTGCAAAGGCTGCGGCGTTGGCAGCACCCAGGTGTCCCGAGTTGTCGACGATCAAGACCGGGCGGCCCGGCGCCACAGTGTCGAGCTCTGCCGCCGTCGGGGTGCGGCCTTCACGCAGCTTGATCGCCGAATAGCCGAAGCCGACAATCCAGGCGTCGGCAGGCGTCTTGGCCGCCTGGACCTTCAAACGCGCCAGCACCTCTGCGACGTCGACGGTGCCTACCAAATCGGCATCAACAAGATTCTTGCCGAAATAGACCATATGTCCGTGGGTATCGATGAAGCCCGGCAGCAACGTGTGCCCGCCGAGGTTGACGACACGCGTCGACTTGCCGCGCGGGGCCCCCTTGAGTGTACCCGCATAGACGATCTTGCCGCCGCCGACGGCCAGCGCTTCGACATAGGCCGGTTTGGTACCTGCCATCGTCAGGATGTCGCCGCCGGTATAGATGGTCGTTGCGGTTGGCGCAGCGGCGTTGGCCACGCTACCCAAACTCGCCAGTGCCATCGCGGCGGCGGTGATCACCTTCATGCCAAAGCTCTCCACGGGGGCCTCGGCGATCTCAAGCCGCCGCCGTCACCCGCACCCATTCAACCAAATGTCAGGCAATAACCGTGCCAAATTTGGTGAAGTGGCGACTGCGGATGAGTCCCGAGATGGACACGCAGAATCAGCGTCGGACAGGGCGGGGCTGGCGTTGAATTTTGCAAAGCGAAGTTTGCAAAAGGCGAATTTCTTTGCGTTCCGCAAATCGGCTGGCGGGCGGCGGTGGCGTCTATTTGATCTCTTCGTTGCCGTAGCGACTTTCGAGGAAGCGTCCCTGAATCAGGAACGCGTTGCGGTCGCCTTCGGCCAGTTGTTCGGAGACGCGCGCCAGCTCGCTGTCGACGACATTGAGTCCGTCGATCAGCCGCTTTTCGATGTTGCTGCCATCGGGTGCCGCGACCTTGCGCTGCGCCACCGGCACCTTGGTATAGCGGTCAACGAGTTCGGGCAGATGCTGGCCGAGCAAGCGGTTCAAATCGGCCGCCACCGGATCATTCGCCGGCAGCGCTGCCAGCTGCGGTTCGAGCACCGCGAGCCGCGCCGAAATCGAATCGATCTGCGGCGCCGCAAGTGCCGGCAGTGCACGGCGGCGGCGGTCGAGCCAGGCGTCGGTCATTGCCGGCAGCTTCGCCGGGGCACTGCGCACGATGGTTGTCGCATCAGGCGCCGGCGGGCGCGGATAGATGCCGAGCAACACCAGAGCTCCGATGGTCGCCATGATGATCGCGAGCAGCACCGACGTGCCGATGCCGCCGGCAACCAGACCCCAGGCGATGCTGCCGACGATCACCGCAGCGACCAGCATGAGCATCCGCGTCAGCTTCGATGCCGCATCGCGGATGGCGCGCTGGCGGCGCCGCGATGCCGCCTGCACCTGCGCGGCGCGCGACACCGGGCCGACCGGCAATGCGCGGCGGCGCGCGTCCTGACGGCGCGCCTCTTCGGTCGCGTCGAATGCCATCTTAGCCGGCGAGCGCGGTGAACGGCGATTCGGACGCGGGCAGCGCCTTGGCGGTCGCGGCACCTTCGGCCCGCGCGATATAGCCGCGGCTCTTTTCGACTTCGGACGACAGCGTGCCGATGGTGGTCTTCATCGAATCGAGCGCCTTGAGCTTGAACGTGTCGATCGCATCCATCGTGTCATAGACGTTCTGGAACGCGCGCTGCAGCGTCTCGACCGGAATCGTCGAGCTGGCAGCGGCCTCGTGGATCTTGCCGGTCTGCGTCTTGAGCAGGTCGCCGGTCGAATCGATCATGCCGGCGGTGGTCTTGTTGAGCGCGCCGATCTGTTCGAGCACGAGGCGTTGGTTGGTCAGCGCCTGCGCGACGGTGACCGCGGTGCGCAGCGCCGACACGGTGGTGGTCGAAGCGCGGTCGACGCCCTTGACCAGTTCGACGTTGTTCTTCTTGACGAGGTCGAGCGCCAGATAGCCCTGCACGCTGACCGCCATCTGCGTCAGCAGGTCGGTGGTACGCTGGCGCACGTAGAAAAGCGCGCTTTCGCGGATCGCCTTTGCCTTCGCCGGCTCATTGTATTCGAGCTCGTCGGCCTTGGCTTCGAGCGCGGTATCGAGCGTCTTCGAGATGTGGATCATCTGCTCGAGCTTGCCCATCGTCGCCCACAGATTGGCGCGTTCCTGGTCGATGGCGGCATTGTCGTGGAGCAGCTCGTCCTTGCCCGAGGCGAGACGCGTCAGGATCGTCGAGATATGGCTCTGCGCCGACTTGTAGCCGTCGAAATACTGGCGGATCTTGCTGCCGCGCGGGATGATGCCGAACAGCTTTTTCGGCTGGAACATGTCCTGGCGCTTGCCGGGGTCGAGGTCCTCAATGGTGCGGCGCAGTTCGGTCAGATTGGCGCCGATGCCGGTGTCCGAATCGATGGCGCGCACCGGCCGGTCGAGGAAGCGGTTGCTGTGGCCCGCGGCTTCCTTGATCTCGGCGGCACCCAAATTGGTCAGTCGGTCGACTTCCGCACCGAACTCGGGCGAGTTGGCGTCCTTCGACACCAGCGTCTCGACATAGGCCGCGACATTGGCCTCGAGCTTGCTCGTTTGTTCGGGCTTCAACGGCACCAGACCGGCAGCCTTGCCGGGCGCGACCACCGCGACGGGGGTCGGCGGCGTCAGCACGATGGTGGGTTCGGCGGTTGCGGTAGCAGTCGGATCACTGGCCATTTCAGGCAAACTCCTTGGGGCAATAGCCTAGACTAGCAAAAGACCGGGCATGATGCGAGGTCTGGTGTGTTGTCATTACCATACACTTAGGAAGCCGGCGCGCAAGTTCAAGCACACCGCATGGCAATTTGGCGCTGCCAAAAGGCGTTTCAGCCCAGCAGTCGCGCCAGCGTGACGTCGACAACGCGGCGTGTCGCTACGGCGTCGAGGCCCTGGGTGTGGCGCAGCCGGTTCCAGCCCTCGAAACTCAGGATCATATCGAGCGCTTCGAGGCGGTCGGCGTCGAGCGCTTCGGCAGGCACCACATATTGCAGCCGCATGCGCAGGAAACGGTCGAGCTTTTCGATATCGTCCTGCAGCGCCGGCGAGCGCAGCCGGTAGCCATCGGCGGCGCGGCGGTACGGCGCGATGCTTTCGAACACCGAAAACCGCCGGTCGATCAGTTCGACGAGCTTGCCGCGCCAGTCGGGGCTGGTGAACGGCAGCTTCGCCGCCTGCATGAATTCGCTTTCGAGCCGTAGCGACATCTCGCGATACAGGCTCTCCATATCGTTGAAATGCCGGAAAACGCTACGGATGCCGACCTTGGCGGTCGCGGCAACTTCCTCCGCATTGGGTGTCGTCTTGCCGGCCAGCACCAGTTCGAGCAGCGCATCGACAATCCGGGCGCGACTGCGTTCGGAACGCCGGTGGCGACCATCAAGTGTTTCGGGTTTAAGCACTTCTGACATGACACATCCTTGGCTGGACGCGCCGCCTAGCTTGTCGCTGGCGCCGCGTCCACCCCACATTATGCCCTAGTTCGACCAGTAGATATAATCCTCATTCGGCTTGGCCGGGAAAGACAACGCCCGGTCGACGGGAATGGCGCTTTGCGTCAGACTGGGCCACATCGGCGGCTTCTGCTGGGCGTCCTGCGCGCGTTGCAGTGCGTTGAGTTCGGCGACCTTGGCGGGGTTACTGGCCGCCAGATTGACCCGTTCGGTCGGATCGACGGCGAGGTTGAACAGAAAGTCGCGACGCGGCAGGTCGAGGTGCTGGAGCTTCCAGCCGCCCGACTGGACGACGCGGTAGTCGCCCGAGCGCCAGAACAGCGCCTTGTGCGGCTCGCCGCTCGCCTTGCCCTGCGCCCAGGGCAACAGATTGACGCCGTCGATCGGCCGGTCGGCGGGTAGCGCGGCGCCGCCGGCGGCGGCCGCCGTGCTGAACAGGTCGAACGTCGACACTGGCACCGGCGAGGTCGAACCCGCGGCAATCTGCGCCGGCCAGCGGATACCGAACGGCACGCGGATGCCGCCTTCGAAGAAGGTGATTTTCCAGCCGCGATACGGGTGATTGATGTCGGGCAGGCCGATATAGTGCGGGCCGCCATTGTCGCTGGTGAACACCACCATAGTATTGTTGTCGAGGCCCTGAGCCTTGAGCTCGGCCATGACGCGCCCGATACCACGGTCGAGCGCCACCAGCATCGCGCCGTAGACGCGCTTGCGGTGACCCTCGGGGGTACTGTCATCGATCGCGGTCAGCGCATCATAGTCGGACTTCTTCGCCTGCAACGGCGTGTGCGGTGCATTATAGGCCAGATACATGAAGAACGGCCGGTTGCGATTGGCCTTGATGGCATCGACCGCCTGCGTCGTCAGATAGTCGGTCATATATTCGTTCGGCGCGAAGCGCTTGCCGCCATTGTACTGCACGCTGAACGGCAAATTGGCCCACAGGAACTTGTCGATCGGGTCGAAATCCTGCTTCGAATTGACGACATCGGGGGCATCCTTGGGCAGGTACATCTGCCCGCCGATGATGAAGCCCAGCGACTCGTCGAAGCCCTGCTCCTCGGGCCGCATGCCCTTGCCGCCACCGAGATGCCATTTACCGAGGTGGACGGTGTGATAGTCGCGCGCCTTGAGCAGCTCGGCGATGGTGATTTCGGAGGCCGGCACGCCCTGGTCGTCTTGCGGCGGCTGTCTGTCGACATTTTCTTCGTGGAAGATCGTCGGGTGGCCCATGTCGTTGGGGAACTTCGAAATGTAGCGCGCCATCGGCGTGCCGGTCGAGGTGAACTCGAAGCCGAAGCGCGTCGGGTAGCGGCCGGTCATCAGCGCGGCGCGCGTCGGTGAACAGGTCGCATTGCCGGCATAGCCGTTGGTGAACTGCACGCCCTGGCGCAGCAGCGCATCGATATTGGGAGTCGGCACCGCACCATTCGCCAGGCCGCCGCCGTTGACCGTGATGTCATTGAAGCCGAGGTCATCGGCGAGGATGTAGATGATGTTCGGCGCGCGCGCGTCGGGCGCGACCGTCGCGGTCGCAGGGCCCTGCTGCCACGGCACCGGATGGTTTGGCTCGACCTTCGGCGCGAGCAAGCCCGGCAGGTGCAGGAACAAATAGTCACGCGCCAGATAGGCGGCACCGCCGACCACGACGAGACCGACTGCTGTCGTGGCCAGCAGCTTCTTGAGCTTCATTTGGCGCCCTTTCGTTCGGGACATATTGTCGCGGCGTGCCGCGTGCGGATCAACGCGCCGGCAGCGTCCGGAAGCCGGTGACGACGATGAGCATCATCACGATTTCGGCCACGATCGGCTCGACCGAGCCGGGGACGACGCCGTCGACCATGAAGCTGACGAGGCGGCCGAAAATGGCGCACGCCAGCAGCGCAATCGGCACCAGCAGCGGCCAGCGCACCGACTTCCACGCCGCATAGAGCGCGAACAGCGCACCGCTGACGAAAAAGCCGAACATGTCGGCACGCAGTGTCGCGTGGCCGAGCAGCGACAACGGCGCCAGCGCGAAGTTCGCGGCGGCCTCGACCGGCCGCAGCAGGAACAGCGTCCCGACGAAAAGCATGAACAGCGCCTGGGCGGCAATTGCCAGCCGGATGAAAATTTGCATAAGTCCCCTCACTCCCCGATTTTATGAATATGACATTACATGTGTCGTTAGATTTGACAAGGGGCGAATGACGCGGCAATGGTGCCGCAAAATCAACCTAGGGAAGGATAATCCATGACTCTCGACGAAATCACCGCCGGTATGGCCGAACGCGTTGCTGCTAAGGGCGGCATCAAGGGCAAGGTCGTCAAGTTCAACTTCGGCGATGACGGCTGCGTGCGCATCGATGCCAAGGCCGATCCGGCTGTCGTCGACAACGCCAACTCGGACGCCGATTGCACCGTCAAGATCTCGAAGTCGGACTTCATCGACATGTCGACGGGCAAGCTCGACAGCATGAGCGCGTTCATGACCGGCAAGCTCAAGATCGAAGGCGACATGGGCATCGCCATGCAGCTCGGCACGATCCTCAGCTAAGCCAAACCGTACCACGGAGTATAATCATGTTCTGCAAGATCGCCGTGACCGGCATCCTCGCCGCTGCCGCAATTTCGGCGCCGGCATTCGCCGATGCCAAGTCGGCGGCCAGCTGCGCTGCCGGCCTCAATAAGGACGCGCAGCTGATCTACAACACGACGGCGCCCAAGGTCACGCCGACCACCAATCTGCAGGACACCATCAAGTCGACTACGCGCGGACTGGTCATGGGTGGCCAGATCGATCGCGCCAATGCCAAGCCGGCGGCTGAAGCTGCCGGCCAGTGCCTCGCCCAGCTGAAGGGCTAATTATATGCGCACCGTCACCAAGGTCATCGCCTCAGTTGCGGCGTTGGCCGTGGTGGCGGGCGCAGTTGCCTACAGCCAGCGCGGCGCCATCGCCCAGCGCATGTTCGTTCGCGGCGTCACCGCCGCGATGGCGACCGACCCCATCAAGCAATTGCCCGACGGGCTCCACGTCATCCTGTGCGGCGCCGGTTCGCCGCTGCCCGATCCGACACGCGCCGGGCCGTGCGTTGCGGTCGTTGCCGGCCAGCGGCTGTTCGTCGTCGATGTCGGTGACGGCGCGGTCCGCAAGCTGGGCATGATGGGCATCAACGCCAGCCGCGCCGAAGCGGTGCTGCTGACGCATTTCCATTCGGACCATATCGACGGCCTTGGCGGCTTCATGCTCCAGCATTGGGGCGGCGGCGCGTCGAAGGCCCCGCTGCCGGTGCACGGCCCGCAGGGTGTCGAGCAAGTCGTCGCCGGTTTCAACGAAGCCTATAAGCTCGATAGTGGCTACCGCATCGCCCACCACGGCCCCGGCGTCATGCCGCCGTCGGGCATCGGCGGCGTCGCGCTGCCGTTCCAGATCACCCAGGGCGGGCCGTCGGCGGTGCTGATCGATACCCCCGACCTCAAGGTGACCGCGTTCCCGGTCGACCATGCACCGGTCGAGCCGGCGGTCGGCTACAAGTTCGTCTACAAGGGCCGCACCGTCGTCATTAGCGGCGACAACAAGCCGTCGAAGCGCGTCGAGGCGGAAGCCAAGGGCGCCGATTTGCTGGTCCACGAGGCGCTGTCTCCCGAACTCGTCAAGATTCAGGAAACCGCCGCGCTCAAGGGTGGCCGCATCAACCTCGCGCATGTTTTTGCCGACATTCCGGGCTACCACACCTCGCCCACCGCCGCCGCGGCCATCGCACAGGCGGCCGGCGTCAAGATGCTGCTGCTCGATCACATCGTCCCGGGGCTGCCGTTCAAGGCGCTCGAAATCCCGTTCGTCGGTGATGCGCGCAGCAAGTTCTCGGGGCCGCTACAGGTCGGCCATGACGGCGACCGCGTCAGCCTGCCGGCGAACAGCGACAAGATCGAAACCGGCAGCGCGCTGCGCTTCTGATCAGGGCCTCCGGCGGGCAGGGCCTTGGGCCCTGCACCCGATCGAAGCGCGCCTAACAATTGGGTGCAGGGCCCAAGGCCCTGCCCGCCGGAGGCTCTACCCCCGCTTCTGCATGCCCTTGAGCTTCAACCGCCATTCAAGCTGGTCATACCGGTCCTGACCGAAGAACGGCTCGCCATCAACCGCCATCATCGGCACGCCGTAGTGGCCCGCCTCGCGCTGTGCGACCTGGCTGGCTTCAATGATGCCGTCGAGGCGTTCGGCGTCGCGCGCGGCGATAACGTCCATCGCGGCCAGGTCGAGCCCGGCGCGCGCTGCGGCGTTCGCCAGATGATCGCCCTCATGCCAGCCGATGACGCTGCCGTCCCAGATGACCTTGCTGACCTCGTCGAGGAACGCCAGGCCCTTGCCCATTTCGGTCGCCACTTGGCCCAACCGGGTCAGCCGGTGGATGTAGGGCTGTTCCTTGGGATATTTGCGCGTCGCAAAATCCATCACCACCGGATCGGGGCGCGGCCAATGGAACGGCAGGCCGAGAAACGCTGCGGTGCGGTAGGTATCCTTGGCGAGATAGGTGAACCACAGCGGGTCGGAATTGTCGAAGAACTCGGGCTGGCGCACCGCGATCGGGTAGACGACGCGGACGTTGCACTTGACGTCATAGTCGCGCTCCATCGCCACCAGCCGGCTGGTGACCAAGTACGAATACGGCGAACGGAACGACCAGAACAGGTCATAGTTCAAGGTCATTGCGCGTCTCCCCAGACTTCAAGATTATTGTCACGTTCGACGCGTCGTGCCGGCCGGCAGGCGAGTAGCGGCGTCAGGCCGGTGCGCGCGAACAGCGCATCGAGCCGCGCCCGCGCCGCCGCGTCGAGCGCGTCGGCGGCATCAAGGATGCGTTGCAGCAGGTACAGCCGGTACGGAAACACCCCGACCGTCAACCGCTGGCCGCGCCAGTCGAAACTGGTTTCGCCCATGACGCGAACGTTGGGTTTGACCGTCACCAGCGCGCCGGCCGTTACCGGATTGGCGGCGAGCCAGTCGTTGGCGAACGCCGTCATCGCGACGATTTCGGGCAGATAGTCCTCGGCGACATAGGCCAGCACATGCGCGAGGCTGTCGGGGATAGCGTCATCGGCGAACAGCGCCTCGCTGAAATCGCCATATTCGGCGGCGTCATGGTCGGGGGCGTTCATGCGCTCGGTCCAGCGCCAGACGCGCCAAGCCCTGGCCTTCATCAGCGCCGTCGGGTGCGGGTCGCGCCCCAGATGTGCATAAAGCGCGGCAATCAGCCCATAGTCTCCGATCGTCGGGCGGCCGCCGAGCAGATAGGGGCTGTGTTCGAGATGCGCATCGAAACGCGAGAGGAAATCGAGGTAGCTCGCTTCAATGGCCGGTGCGGTCTCCGGATTGACGCCGAATATCATCGTTGCCTTGCGCATGCGCTTCGAGGTCATGGCGATCTGCTCGGCCTGCGCCTGCGCGTCGGCCAGCGGCAACAGCGAGCCGGCAAAATCGCGCGCGCGGAACGCCTCATTGTCGCTATCGAAGTTCCAGCGATAGTGCATGGCCGGGCGCAACAGGCCCTCGCCGCCGAACAGTTCGAACAGCAGCGCAACGACGCGCTGGACGCCAGCGGGCGGCAGCGCCGGAAACCGCGAGGGGCCAAGCCCCTCGAAATGGTCGATGATGGCGCTGCCGTCCTGCACCAGATGACCGCCGGGCAGCTTGACCACCGGGATGATCCAGCGGCCGATGGCGGGTACGACGCTCTCGCGGAATTCGGGCATGCCGACGGCGCGTTCGACATAATCGATGCGCTGCTTGCGGAAATACGACCGCACCTTGCCGGTATAGAGCGACCCCGACATGCCGTAGAGGATGGGCAGGTCGGTCATCAGTTGCCCTTGAACGCCGGGGCGCGCTTGTCGCGCAGACTGGTGATGCCTTCGCGGAAATCCTGCGTTTGCGTCGCGCGGTCCTGCTCGAGGTCCGACGCGACAAAGCCCTGATCGTAGCAATCGTCTTGCGCCGTCCAGATCTGCGCCTTGATCGCGGCGAGCGAGCGCGGTGCCGAGTTGGCGACGATGTTGGCGGCGTACGCCGCAACATGCGGCATCAGTGCGTCATCATCGAGCACGGCGTTGACGATGCCCAAGCGCTCAGCCTCGGCGCCATCGAAGCGCCGCGCGCTGTAGAGCAGGTCGGCCGAACGCGCGGTACCGATCAACCGGCTGAGCAACCACGCGGCGTTCTTTTCGCCGGGGATGCCGAGCCGCGCGAAGGTCGCGTTGAACAGCGCCGAGCGCGCGGCAAAGCGGATGTCGCAGTGCAGTGACAGGATGAAGCCCCAGCCGAATACCGGTCCGTTGATCGCGGCAATCGTCGGCTTGCGCGAGGTGATCAGGCCATTCCAGCCGCCTGCAAAGAAGCGGCTCATGTCGGGGCCGATGTCGTCACCCCATTGCGGTGCGGGACGCGGCGCTGTCGGCGGCGGCGCACCGACGCCCTTGCCGCCGACACCGCTGCCGATGACCGCAAGGTCGAGCCCGGCGCAGAAGCCGCGACCGGCACCGGTGATGACGATGACGCGCACCGCCGGGTCGGCTGCGGCCGCATCGACATGCGCGAAGAACTGCCCGAGCATGGGCGGGGTTAGGGCGTTGAGCTTGTCAGGGCGGTTAAAGGTGATCGTCGCGACGCCGTCGGCGACGGCGTAGAGCATGTCGTTATCGCTCATGTGAAAAGCCTTTCGCAGCCGGTGCCAGCCAGCAGTGCATCGACGGTGGCACGCGCCTCGGCGGGCAGTGCATCGCGTTGTGCGCGCAGCGCCATCAGGCACTTGCCGTGATAGGGGAAAGTCGGCTGCGCCCAGCGCTGGCCGTCGATTGTCGTTTCAAAGTCCGCCGCCTGCGCCATCAGCGCCGCGCCGTTGGCGAGCAACACCGGCACATAGGTCCGGCCGATTTCGTTCAGCAGCGCCTTGAGCGTCGGTTGCGGCGCCTTGAGGTCGAGCCAGTCGCCGGGCTCGAGCCCCGACAAATCCTCGACGATATCGACCCAGGTGTAGACGCGCGGCGCCGTGGCCAGCGTCAGCGCCATCGGCGTCGGATCGAAATGCGTCAGCGCCGTCAACTGGCCGAAGAAGGCGAAGTCACCAGACCCAGGGCGTTCGCCGAGCAGGTAGGCATGCGCTTCGAGGTGCGCTGAAAACAGCTTCAGGAAGCGTTCGTAGCTGGCTTCGATCACCGGCGCGGTCACCGCGTTCGAGCCGACGACATAGAGCCGCGAAATCTGCCGCTCGCTGATGAACTTGCTCATCGTCGCAAGCTCGGCCTCGGAGCGCTTCATGCCGGTCCAGCGCGGCAGGATTTCACCGGCACGCGCGATATCGTCGGCATAATGCCAGCGGTAATGGAACATCGCCTTGGTCAGCCATTCATCGCCATAATCTTCGAGCAGCGCATCGATGAACGCCAGCGCCGGGTCGGCCGGGATGATCGGCCGATCCGGATACTCGCGCTCGAACCGCCGGATCAGCGGTGTCGAGTCGGTCACCGCCTGCACGACGCCATCGGCATCGGGCAGGAAGAACGTCGGCAGCAGCGGCACCTTGGGGCGCGGCAAGCCTTCAGGCGGGCCGCCCGACCCGCCCATCAGCAACCGGTACGGGATATGCCGGTAGCGCAAGACGGCGAGCATCTTGCGCGTGTACGGCGACCCCGGCACGCCCATAAGCTTGAGGGGGGCCAAGATGCTCGCCGCAGCCATGACTAGAGGAACCCCGGCAGGCGCTTGCGGATAATCGCTTCGGCTTCGGCCATCATGCCGTCGATCAGTTCCTTGCAGGTCGGGATGTCGTGGATCAGCCCGACGACCATGCCGCACGACCAGGCGCCGGCGTCCATGTCGCCGTCCATCATGATCTTCGGATAGACGCCCGCGACTTCGGCGATGATGTCTTCGAACTTGATGTTGGCGCCGAGTTCCTTTTCCTTGGCGATCAGGCGTTCGACGGCGGGGTTGGTGAGCACGCGCTCGGTGTTGCGCAGCGGCCGCATCACCAGCCGCGTGTCGAGTTCGGTGGCGCGTAGGATCGCTTGCTTCACATTCTCATGCACCGGCGCTTCTTTGGTGGCGATGAAGCGCGTCCCCATGTTGACGCCTTCGGCGCCGAGCGCGAGTGCGGCCACCAGCTGCTTACCGTTGGCGACGCCACCCGAAGCAACAAACGGAATCTTGAGCTCTTCGGCAGCGCGTGGCAGCAGGATCCAGTTCGGCACGTCATCTTCGCCGGGGTGGCCGCCGCATTCGAAACCGTCAACCGACACTGCGTCGCAGCCGATAGCTTCGGCCTTCAGGCTGTGCCGGACGGCGGTGCATTTGTGGATGACCTTGATGCCGGCTTCTTTCAGCGCCGGCAGCCACTTGACCGGATTGTTGCCGGCGGTTTCGACAGCCTTGACGCCGCCGTCGATGATCGCCTTGACGTAGCCGGGATAGTCGGGCGTCGCGAGGCCGGGCAGGAAGGTCAGATTCACGCCGAACGGCTTGTCGGTCATGTCGCGGCAGCGGGCGATTTCCTTCGCAAGGTCTTCGGGCGTGCGCTGCGTCAGGCCGGTGATGATGCCCAAACCGCCTGCGTTCGACACGGCGGCCGCCATTTCGGCAAAGCCGACAAAATGCATGCCGCCCTGGATAATCGGGTGCTCGATGCCGAACAGTTCGGTAATACGCGTCTTCATGGTCAATCTCCCCAGAATGAGTCGGTGCGGGCCTTAGTGGCTGAATGTCAGTTGCATCAGCGCCGCGCCGAGCGCAATCGCCAAACCGACCCACAGCCGCGGGCCGACAAACAGTCGCAGCATCGGCGACGTCGGGAACGAGAAGGTCAGCGGCGTCGACGCAATCTTGTACGGATGGATCGCCGCGAAGCGTGGATCGAGTACCAGCGCCGCCATGTCGCGGCGCGAGCGGTAGCGCATCAGCCCGACGATGCTCCAGCCCGGATCGGCCGGAACGCCCGGCCCCCAGGCATCGACATAGCCGCCCGCGGGCCGCGCGACATAGGCCGGGTGGCCGCCGCGCGCGAACAGCGCCTTGATGAACGGCTTCGAATAGCGCTGCAGCAGCACGCGGCCATCGGTCATGGCGCCGGTCACCGGATCGGCGGCCTCGCGCGCAATCTTGACCAGGTTGAGCATGACGAATTCGCGGCCGTCGTCGTTGTCCAGAAAGCTGCGGATGGTGTCGCGCAACTCGGCATTGTTGGCGCTTTCGTGGTCGGTCGCGGCGCGCGCGGTGAGCGCCGTCATGAACGCTTCGACCTCGGCGGGCTTCATCGGCCCACGCCAATTATCATACCACAGCCTGAACAGCAGATAGAGCGCCAGCGCCCCGAGCCAGATCATCATTTGCGCGCCTTCCCCGTCTGCTGCCACTTGCCATTGCGGCTTATTGACACTATTAATGTCAATAATAACCCGTGCCTGTCAATGGCCGATTGCACGCCGCTGCGCCGCACCGCTTCAAGGGGAGTATGACCATGGACGAACCCACCAAGAAAACCGGCCTTGATCGTCGATCGCTGCTCACCGGCGCTGCCATCGGTGCGGTTGGTGCCGGCGCGGTGGCGGTCGGTGTCGGCAAACTGCAGGCAACCCGCGCCAAGCTCGTCACCCCCGAAGCCGTCGAAGGCGGCCCGGCGCAGATCGGCGAGACCTTCGCCGACTCGCGCCCGTCATACACCGGCGAAGCCAAGGCCCCGGCGGGCGCGCCGAACATCATCGTCGTCATCATGGACGATGTCGGTTTTGCCGATCTCGGCTGCTACGGCGGCGAAATCGCCACGCCGGCGCTCGATGCGCTGGCGGGCTCGGGCGTCCGCTATTCGAAATTCCGCACCTGCGCGATGTGCTCGCCGACGCGCGCCGCATTGCTGACCGGGCTCAACCACCACAGCGCCGGCATGGGCTGGCTCGCCGACATCGACAGCGGCTATCCCGGCTACCGCGGCGAAGTGCCGACCGAAGTCGCGATGCTGCCCGAAGTGCTGCGCGGCGCCGGTTATGCGACCTTCCTCGCCGGCAAATGGCATCTGCTCAACGCTGCCAACACCGGCATCGCCGGGCCGTTCACCAACTGGCCGACATCGCGCGGTTTCGACCGCGCCTATTGGTACCAAGGACATTCGAGCGACTATTTCAAACCCGGCGAGCTGTTCGACGGCAACGCCCCCGTCGATACGCCGCAGGACAGCGATTATTACCTCAGCGACGACCTGACGACGCGCGCGATGACCTATGTCCGCACGCAGACCGCGGTCGCGCCCGACAAGCCGTTCTACCTGCAACTGGCGTTTTCGGCGGCGCACTCGCCGCTGCAGGTGCGCGCCAGCGACAGCGCCAAATATGCCGGCAAATATGATGCCGGCTGGGACGTGGTGCGCGCGGCAAGACTGGAACGGCAGAAAAAGCTCGGCGTCGTCCCCGCCGACACCAAGCTGCCGCCGCTGTCGTTCGGCGCCAAGCCCTGGGCCGAGTTGACGCCGGTCGAGCAAAAGGCCTTCGCACGCTACATGGAAGTCTATGCGGCGACGATTTCGGCGCTCGATGCCAATGTCGGACGGCTGGTGGCGACGCTCGAGGAACTCGGCATCCGCGACAACACGATGATCGTCGTCATGTCGGACAACGGCGGCTCGCCCGAAGGCACCGATGACGGCACCCCCAATGTCTTTGCCTCCGCCTATGGCCGGCCGGTGCCGGTGGCGCAGGCCGCCGCGATGCACGACATCATGGGCACGGATGCGACCTTCCCGCACTATCCGCGCGGCTGGGCCTGCGTGTCGAACACGCCTTTCCGGCTGTACAAGCAATATGCCCACCTCGGCGGCGTGTCGGACCCGCTGATCGTGAGCTGGCCCAAGCGCGTCACCGCCAAGGGCGCAGTGCGCACGCAGTTCGTCCATGTCGTCGATCTGTATCCGACGGTGCTCGAAGCCGCCGGTGTCGCGCGCCCCGCCGCATGGCAGGGCAAGAAGCTCAAGCCGCTCGAAGGCGCCAGCATCGTGCCGACGTTCGCCAATGCCACGGCCCCGACGCGCACGTCGCAATATTACGAACTCGGCGGCAACCGCGCGTATGAGGACGGCAAGTGGCGGCTGGTGACGCGCCACACGCGCGGCAGCAGCTTCGACAGCGACAAATGGGAACTTTACGACACCTCGCACGAAATCAACGAGCTGACCGACCTCGCTGCCGCCAACCCCGACATGGTCAAGGCGATGCTCGCCAAATGGGAGGCAGCCGCGCGCAAATACCAAGTCTATCCGCTCGATGACCGCGCATTGATCATCAAACTGTCGCAGGACAAGTTGCGGAGTGCCCGCAAGCAATGGGACATCCGCCCGCCCATCGACCGCCTCGGCCATGACGCCTCGCCTGCGGTCTGCGGCGCCAGCCATGTCATCGAGCTCGATATCGAGCGGCCGAAAGGTGGCGGCAACGGCGTGCTGCTGGCGCATGGCTCGCACCACGCCGGCTATGTGCTGTGGATCGACAACGGCCGGCTTATTTACGAAACTGCGCTGCTGCCGTTCCGCGAATCGATCGTCGCCGATAGGCTGCTCCCCGAAGGCCGGATGAAGCTGCGCTACGTCCAGAAGATGACGGCGCGGCCTTTCGACGGCAGCGGCAGCCTGTTCATCAACGGCACGCAGGTCGCGACGCACACCTTCGAACGCTGCCTGCTGGCGCCAGGCTATGACCCGTTCAGCGTCGGGTCCGATGTCGGCAACCAGGTGTCGGCGGGCTACACCGGCCCGAACCCGTTCGCCGGCAAGATCCACCGCGTGCTGATCGACATCGATACCAGCCCGATCGGGCCGATCGACACGATGAACTTCCTCAAGGCGACAGGGAACATGGGCTGATGCCGGTGACCGCTGCCGGCGTCGAATATCTGCGCACCCCCGACGCCAATTTCGCCGGGCTCGACGGTTATGACTTCGCGCCGAACTACCTCGAAATCGACGGGTTGCGGATGCACTATGTCGACGCCGGAACCAGGGACGGCCCTGTCGCGCTGCTGATGCACGGCATGCCGACGTGGAGTTTCCTCAACCGCCACATCATCAAGCGGCTGAGGGCAGCGGGCTGGCGCTGCATCGCCGCCGACCATTTCGGCTTCGGGCGCTCGGACAAGCCCGTCGATGACGGCTGGTACAGCATCGCGCGCCACATCGCCGCGCACCGCACGCTCATCGAAACGCTGAATCTCACCGACGTCACGCTGTTCGTGCAGGACTGGGGCGGGCCGATCGGGCTGGCGCAGGCCGTCGCGATGCCCGACCGCTTCAAACGGCTGGTGGTGATGAACACCTGGCTGCACCACGACGGCTACAGCTACACCAAGGGCCTGCGCGACTGGAACGCCGGCTGGCAACCGGGCGGCTTCTTCGGCCGCAACGTGCCCGACACCTTCGACCTCGGCAGCTTCATGCTGCTGCCGACCGCCCACGCCAAACCCGCCGACCTGATGGCGCTCGTGGCAAACGGCACGCCGATCCCGACCGATGCCGCGGGCGAAGCCGTGCGCGCCGGCTACGCCGCCCCCTACGTCGGGCTGGGCCGCGCCGGCCACGCCGGACCGCGCCGCTTCCCGCTCAGCCTGCCGTTCGACAATCCTGAAGGCGGCAACGCCGCAGCCCAAGCGCGCGACTTCGCCGCACTGGCGCATTGGCAAAAACCCATCGACTTCATCTGGGGCGGCGGCGACGACGTCTTCACCGAAGACTGGGGCCGCACCTGGGCCGCGCAGTTCCCGCAAGCCAGCTTCACGCTGTTGCCGGGCGCCGGGCACTTCCCGCAGGAGACGCGCGGGGCGGAGATTGCCGGATGGTTCTTGGAGTTGGTGGGTTAAGGACCTCCGGCGGGCAGGGCCTTGGCCCTGCACCCATATGTTGGGTCGGTGCCATCATATCCAGCGCCGGTTCATTTGGCGCCGGGCCAATTCATGGGTGCAGGGCCAAGGCCCTGCCCGCCAGAGGCCCTTCCCCTACCCGCTATTCCGTAGCCCTGCCGCAATCCCGTTGATCGTTAGGTGAATCCCCTCGGCAATACGCGGGTCTTCGTCACCGCCGCGCCGTCGACGGATCAGTTCGATCTGCAGTTCGTTGAGCGGGTCGATATAGGGCATGCGCAGCTTGACCGAGCGTGCGGTGGCCGGCTGGTTCGCCAGCAGCTCGGTCTGGCCGGTGAGCAGCAGCAACTGGTCGCGCGTGGTTTCCCAGCCTGACCGGATGCGGCAGAAGATGCGGTCGCGGAGTGCCGCGTCGGGGACCAGCGTCGCGTAGCGCGCGGCGACGCCGATGTCCGATTTTGCCAGCACCATTTCGAGGTTCGACAGCGTCGTAGCAAGGAACGGCCACGCTGCAACCATCTCGGCGAGCAGACCCCGGTCGGCGAAGTCGGCGAACGCTTGGCCCGTGCCGTACCAGCCGGGCAGCATGATGCGCGCCTGCGCCCAGCTGAACACCCAGGGGATGGCGCGCAGGTCCTCGATGCGGTCGGACTGCGTGCGGGAGGCGGGGCGCGAGCCGATTTTAAGGCCGGCAATTTCGGTGATCGGCGTGGCGGCGCGGAAGAAAGTATTGAACCCCGGCGTTTCATAGACGAGGTCGCGGTAGTGGCGGCAGGCGTCGGCGCTGATTCCCGCCATGGCGTCACGGAAGCGTGCGAACTCTGCGGGTGGCAGTTCGGGGGGCGCGAGGCTGGCGAGCAGCGTCGCGGCGGTCATTGCTTCCAGCCCGCGTGCGGCGACCGCCGGCGAGCCATATTTGGAGGCGATGACCTCGCCCTGTTCGGTGATGCGGATGCGGCCGCCGACCGAGCCTGCCGGCTGCGCGCGAATGGCCTCGAATGCCGAGCCGCCGCCGCGCCCGACGGCGCCGCCGCGGCCGTGGAACAGCTGCAACCGCACGCCGCGTGCGCCGAACACCTCGACCAGCGCGAGCGCGCCTTCGTGCAGCGACCAGTTCGACGTCAGATAGCCGCCGTCCTTGTTGCTGTCGGAGTAGCCGATCATCACTTCCTGGTAGCCGCGCGTCGCGACCAGCGCACGGACGCGTGGCCGGTCGAGGAAGTCGGCCATGACCTGCGGCGCGGCGACAAGATCGGCGATGGTTTCGAACAGCGGCACGGCCATGATCGGGCACACCGGCTGCTCGCCGGGGACGAACAACCCGACCTCCTTGAGCAGCAGATAGACTTCGAGGAGGTTGGCGACGCCGGTGGTTTTCGAGACGATATAGGCGCGGATGACATGCGGCCCGAAGCGCGCGTGCGCCGCTGCCGCCGCCCGCAGGATCGCGACTTCGCCGAGCGTTTCGTCGCTGTAGCTGAGGTAAGGACTGAGCAGCAGCCGCGTGTGGCCAAGTTCGCGCGCCAGCAGCGCGATGCGCGCGTCCTCGTCGAGAGCTTCATAATCGGCCTCGACGCCGGCGTGCCGCAGTAACTCCGCGACAACGCGGGCATGGACATCGGCGTTCTGGCGCAGGTCGAGTGTCGCGAGGTGGAAGCCGAAGCAGGCGACTGCCGCGCACAGGTTTTCCAACCGCCCTGCGCGCAGCACGCTGCCCGGCGCGCCCAGCGAGTCTGCAACGATGCGGAGGTCAGCGAGTAGTTCGTCGGCGCGGGCATAGGGTGCGCCCGGCACCGCAGCCACGCGGGTCGGCGGCTTGCCGGCGAGCGCCGCATAGGTCGCGGCGGTGCGCGCATAAATGCCGGTCAGCGCGCGGCGATAGGGCTCGTCGGCGCGCGACGGGGCGGCATCGCCCGATGCGTCGGCGAGCGCGCGCAGCGCCGGTGACGCGGGCGCCAGCGTTGCCGACAGCGACAACTCGGCACCGAGCGCGTTGAGTTCGTCGAGATAGTGACCGAGCGCCACCACTGCCTGCTTTGCCAGCGCCGCCTCGAGCGTCGCGGCGTTGACATTGGGGTTGCCGTCGCGGTCGCCGCCGATCCAGCTCCCCGGTCGCAGGAACGGCGGCAGTGGCGCGCCGAGCAGGCGTTCCCAGCGCGCGTGCAATCGCGGCAGTTCGGGGATGAAGCTGCGGACGAAATACGACAGCGCGTTATCGATTTCGTCGGTGACGACGGGGCGCACGGCGCGCAGCGGCTGCGTCTGCCACAGGATGCTGATTTCGCGCAGCAGCTGGGCTTCGACTTCGGATGCATCGGCGGCAGGAACGGCGCGCGCCATCAGCAGCGCCTCGATCGCCGCCTCGCGGTCGATCATACTCTTACGCCGCACCTCGGTCGGATGCGCGGTCAGCACCGGCGCGATCAGCGCGCGGTCGAGCAGTGCGGTGACCGCGGCAGTATCGATACCAGCAGCGGCAAGTTCGGCGACCGCCCCCGCCAGCGTCGCATCGGCGCGGGCATCGAGCGCGCTGCCGCGATCTTCGGCGAGATTGGCGAGCAGCGAGAACAGCAGGAAGCCGCGGATGAAGCGCAGGCTATCGCCGAGGTCGAGCTGGTCAAGCGCTTGCGCCAGCGTCGCCTCTGCCTGCGCGCCGGGCGTGCGGTGCACGGCGACCGAGGCCTGGCGGATCGCTTCAATGCGTTCGAACACCGCAATACCGTCGGTTTCGCGGATGACATCGCCGAGCAGCCGCCCGAGGTAGCGCAGGTCGCCGCGGTCAGGCTTGGCCCCCAGGTTCGATGGGCTCGCATTGGATGATCTGGGCATGGCGGCTCCCCGGTTCGCAACCGCAGCATAACCGCGTTTTTTGCAAACACGAACTGCGCGCGCGCACCGCTGGCATGAATACGTATGACCCCCGACAAAAGTCAGCCCGGACCTTGTGGGTCCGGGCTGAAAGTTGGGTCGTATCACTGCAAAACACATGCAGCAGCCGAGACGGACCATCGTGTCGGCCGCAAGATGCGCGCCGGGAACTCCGCGCCGCAACTGCGACGCATCAATGCGTGGAACACCGTGCACCGAACAGGTGCAGCGACGCGCAGCAAAATGCGCGGGGTTGCATGCAACGGTTGCACCCGTAACAAAATCTGGTCATAAGTTGTTGCGCTGAAGGGGGAAAGCCATGCCAAATAGCGATGCAACCGGCGGTTTTACCGCACGGCTCGAACTCATCCTGAAGGCGCTGTCGCTAACCCGCGGTCGCCTTGCCGCCGAGCTCGGCGTCGACAAATCGCTCGTCGGGCGCTGGGTGTCCGGGGCGGTCAAACCGTCGGCGCTCAACCTCGAACGGCTGACGGCGTTTGTCGCCAAGCGTCAGCCCGGGTTCACGCTGCTCGACTGGGACCGCGACCTTGATGCACTGGCGGAGAAGTTCGGCGTCGCCCCGCCCGGCCCGCCGGCGCCCGAAACACTGCCCATCGACGGTCTGCTGCCGGAATCGATGGTACGCGAATCGGCGGTCACCACGCAGCTGCGCGGCTGGGCCTATGAAGGCTTCTGGCGCACGACGCGCGCCTCGGCCGAAGTGCCCGGCAGCTTTTTCCACGACTATGTGATGATGCGGCGCAACGGCGAATCGATGCTCGAAATCCGCATGGGGGTATTCGCGCTGCGGCTGCAGGGCTGGGCGATCATGCTGCAGAACAAGATTTTCGCGGTGTCGACCGACCCCAACACCGGCACCTTCTCGTTCTCGATCCTCAGCGGCGTGGCGCGCCAGCGTGCCGATGTGCTCGACGGCATCTCGCTCGCCTGCCTGCGCGACGCCGGCGGCACCCCAATTGCATTCGCGACACTAATGGAGCGCATCGGCGCGCTGAGCGATGACCGCGACGCGGATGACGCGCGCTTCGAAGAAATCTGCCAGGGCGGCCCCTCGGTCGCCACCGCCGATGAAGTGCCGCCGCGTTTCCAGAAGCACCTGCTGCGCAACGCCGGCGCCGATGCTCTGGCGGCCGGTGGCGCGCCGATCCTGATGATACCCTTTGCACAATCGCTGTCGCGCGGGCCATTGTTCAAACTGATCGAGGACGCCGATGCCGCCGGCGGGGTGCCGTCGGTGGATACAGCGACGCACGCAACGGGGGACTGACCACATGAAATTGACCAAGGGCCTGGCGCTGGCGCTGCTGCTGGCCACCGCTTCGCCGACGCTGGCTGACGCTGCGACCGATGCGGCGTTCAAGGACATCTACAGCCGCGAATGGACGTGGCGGATGGACCAGTTCGACTATGACGAGGACAGCGCCGCCGGCCGCACCACCCTGCCCGATGTCGACGTCAAGACACAGGCCGCGCGGCTGGCCTATTGGCAGAATGTCATGGCGCAGCTTGATGCGCTCGATGCCAAAAAGCTGTCTCCCGCCGCCGCGGTCAACTACGGCGTCTATCGCAACCAGATAGCCACGCTGATCGCGTCGCAGCAGTACCGCGACTATGAAATGCCGCTCAATTCGGACAGCAGCTTCTGGGGCGACCTCGCCTCCACCGGCAACGCGCCGTTCAAGACCGCCAAGCAATACCGCAACTGGATCGCCCAGATGAACGCGGTGCCGCGCTATTTCGACCAGCAGACCGACAACATGAAGCTCGGGCTGGCGCGCGGCTTTACGCCGCCCAAGGTGACACTGCAGGGCCGCGATTCGAGCGTCGCGTCGGTGGCACAGGCCAAACGTGCCGAAGACACCGTCTATTACAAGCCGTTCGTCAAAATGCCGGCGTCGATCGCGCCCGCCGAACAGGCGCAGCTCCGCGCCGAAGCCGTCAAGGCGATCAACGACAACGTCATCCCGGCGCACGCCAAACTGCTGACCTATCTGAAGAACGATTACATCCCGAACGCCCGCGTACCGCTCGCCGCGTACAGCCTGCCCGACGGCAAGGCTTTTTATCAGTCGAAGATCGCCGAATTCACCACGCTCGACCTGACCCCCGAACAGATCCACCAGATCGGCCTCGATGAAGTCGCGAAGATCCGCGCGCAGATGCAGCAGGTGATGACGCAGACCGGCTTCAAGGGCGATTTCCCGGCGTTCCTGCACTTCCTGCGTACCGATCCGCAATTCTACACCACCGACCCGCAGGACCTGCTCAACCGCGCCGCCTGGATCGCCAAGCAGTTCGATGGCAAGGCCTCGACCTACTTCGGCCACAACCCGCGCGGCCGCTTCACCATCCGCCCGGTGCCTGCCGACATCGCGCCGTTCTACACCGCCGGCCGCGGCGGCACCGGCACCTATTTGCTCAATACCTATGACCTGCCGTCGCGGTCGCTCTATGCGCTGCGCGCGCTGACGCTGCACGAATCGGCGCCCGGCCATTCGTGGCAGATGTCGCTGGCGCAGGAAAACAAGGACATGCCCGACTTCCGCCGCAAGGTGTACATCTCGGCGTTCGGCGAAGGCTGGGCGCTCTATGCCGAAAAGCTCGGCGTCGAAATGGGCATGTACGAAACGCCGTACGACACCTTCGGCATGCTGAGCTACCAGATGTGGCGCGCCGCGCGGCTGGTCGTCGATACCGGCATCCATTCAAAGGGCTGGACGCGCGAACAGGCGCAGGCGTTCCTGCGCGACAACACCGCGCTGTCGAACCACGAAATCGAAACCGAAGTCGATCGCTACATCGGCTGGCCCGCCCAGGCACTCGCCTACTACCTCGGCGAAATGAGCATCGAAAAAAGCCGCGCCAAGGCCGAAGCCGCACTCGGCCCGAAGTTCAACATCCGCGCCTTCCATGACACCGTGCTCGCAATGGGCTCGGTACCGCTGCCGGTACTGGAGGCGCGCGTCGACGAGTTTATCGCCAGCGGCGGCGTTGGACCGTATCCGGAGGAAGAGAAGTAAGGGCATGCCGCGCGGGCAGGGCTGAGCCCTGCACCGGATAGTTTGAACGGACGCCTAGACCGCTTCGACCTTCAACGTCGCGCCGT
The DNA here is from genome assembly GCF_004681125.1 of Glacieibacterium arshaanense. Taxonomy (GTDB): domain Bacteria; phylum Pseudomonadota; class Alphaproteobacteria; order Sphingomonadales; family Sphingomonadaceae; genus Polymorphobacter_A; species Polymorphobacter_A arshaanense. The sequence goes on along the minus strand of NZ_SIHO01000002.1, from coordinate 255,415 downwards.
CTACGTGGACGACCTTCGCCGCATCGCCCACCGCGAGGTTTGGTCCCGTCGCTGCCCAGGGGCTGTCGCCGACCTGCACGCGGCCCTTGCCGTGGACGAAGGCTTCGACGACCACGACGGTCGTGCCGACCAAGCGCTCGGCGCGGCGATTGAGGCCGGATTCGGGGGCGCGGTCGGGGCGGCGGCCGAAATATTTGCGTGCGGTGACGATGGCGACGACCGACAGCGCGACGAACAGCACAATCTGGATCTGCCAGCCGATCGGCAACAACAGCGCCAGTAGCGCGGTCACCACTGCGGCGCCAGCCAGCCAGATCATGAACGCGCCCGGCGTCAACATTTCGAGACCGGCGAGCAACGCCGCGGCGATCAGCCAGCTCCACGGGCTGAGCAGCCAGTCGGGCAGGCCGCCCATCACTGTGCCTCGTCTTCGGTGAACGGGTTGGCGCGCGGCGTGCGCGTCGGCTTGGGCGGTGTCGGCACGACTACGGGTGCGTCGCCTGTCGGGCGCACCGCCTTGACCAGCTCGCCGATGCCACCGAGGCTGCCGACGAGCGCGCTGGCTTCGAACGGCATGAAGATCGTCTTGGCGTTGGGCGAGGTGGCGAACGCGGTCATCGCCTCGACGTATTTCTGCGCGACGAAATAATTGATGGCCTGGGCGCTGCCGCCTTCGATGGCGGTCGAGACCAGTTCGGTCGCTTTGGCTTCGGCCTGCGCCGAGCGTTCGCGGGCTTCGGCATCGCGGAACGCGGCTTCGCGGCGGCCTTCGGCTTGCAGGATCTGGCCCTGTTTGGCGCCCTCTGCCCGCAAAATCTCGCTGGCGCGCATGCCTTCGGCCTCCAGAATATTGGCGCGCTTTTCGCGTTCGGCCTTCATCTGCCGGCCCATGGCATTGACGATGTCGGCGGGCGGGCGGATGTCCTTGAGCTCGACGCGGGTGATCTTGATGCCCCAGGGTTCGGTCGCGGCATCGACGACGGTAAGCAGCTTGGCGTTGATCGCGTCGCGCTTCGACAGCGTCTCGTCGAGGTCCATCGAGCCCATCACGGTGCGCAGGTTCGTCGTGGTCAGGTTGACGATCGCAGAGAACAGGTCGCTGACTTCATATGCTGCCTTCGCCGCATCAAGCACCTGATAGAACACCACACCATCGACCGAGACGATGGCATTGTCCTTGGTGATGATTTCCTGGCCGGGGATTTCGAGCACCTGCTCCATCATGTTGATCTTGCGGCCGATGCGATCGACGAACGGGATGATCAGCGTGAAGCCGGGGCGCAACGTCATCGTGAAGCGGCCGAAGCGTTCGAGCGTGTATTCATAGCCCTGCCGTACGGTGACGACCGCCTGCGACACCGCGAACACCGCGACCACCAGCAACACGACGAAGAAGATACTGCCGGCCATCATCACGCAAACTCCCGATACCTGTGCTTGGCATCATGCCACATAAATGGCACTGGCATGAGCAAATTGCGAGAGGTGGCCATGTCCGAAATTCTGCGACCGCGCCGTTCGGTGCTGTACCTGCCCGCCGCCAACCCACGCGCCATCGCCAAGGCGCGGACGGTCGATGCCGACTGCATCATCCTCGACCTTGAGGACGCCGTCGCGCCCGACGCCAAGGTTGAGGCACGCGCCGCAGCGGTCGCCGCGGTGGCCGAAGGCGACTGGGGCCACCGCGAGGTGCTGATCCGCGTCAACAGCCTGAACACCGTCTGGAGCATCGACGATTTCGCCGCCGTCGCCGCCAGCCACGCTGCCGGCATTGTCGTGCCCAAGGTCGATTCGGCGCGCGAGGCCGAGGAAGCGGTGGCGCGTAGCCACGGCAAGCCGGTGTGGGCGATGATCGAAACCCCGCGCGCCATCTTCGACGCTGCCGATATCGCCGCAGTAGATGGTGTCACCGCACTGCTTGCCGGCATGGCCGACCTGACCAAGGACCTGCGCGCCAAGCCGACGCCCGACCGGCTGGCGCTGGTGTTCGCGCTGAGCACGATCGTCATGGCGGCGCGGGCGGCGGAGATTCAGGCGTTCGACGGCGTCTTCACCGACATCGCCGACGAAGCTGGGCTAGAAGCCGAAGCCTTGCAAGGCGCGCAATTCGGCTTCGACGGCAAGACGCTGATCCACCCGAGCCAGATCGCTACCGCTAACCGGCTGTTCGCCCCCGATGCCGCCGAAATCGAGCATGCGCGCGGGCTGATCGCGGCGTTCGAGGCGGGGCAAGCCGCGGGCAAGGGCGTCACCACCTTCGGCGGCAAGATGATCGAACTGTTGCATGTCGGCGTCGCGCGACGGACATTGGCGGTGGCCGACGCGATAGCAGCGCGCGGCTGAAGGGGACCGATCATGTTCGACAGTGCCGCGATTCAATCAAGCCTGGAAACCGTGCTGGCGCGCGTGCCCGACCCGGTGCCGCTGGTTTACGAGCGGCTCTATGCCGACCATCCCGACACGGTTGCGCTGTTCTTCCTCGACCGCGACGGCCGGCGCCGCGAGCACATGCTGTCGGTAACATTCGAGACGCTGCTCGACTTCATCGGCGACAAGCATTTTTCGGTGAACATGCTGCACTGCGAGCGCATCAACCACGCCGAACTCGGCGTTCCGCCCGAAATCTACACGCGGTTTTTCTGGGTGGTGCGCGATGCGTTTCGCGACCAGTTGGGGGCGGAATGGACGCCGGCATATGAAACGGCGTGGAACGGATTGCTCGATGAGCTCGAAGTCGTCGTCCACGCCTGACTGCGCTATTGCGGCACCGTCCCTGCCCTCAGGATGCGGATGACATTACCGCCCATCACCGCCGCGATTTCAGCATCACTGAACCCGGCATCGAGTAGCGCTTGCGTCACCGCCGCCAATTCGGCGGTATCGAAACCGGTGGTTGTGCCACCGTCGAAATCCGACCCCAGCCCGACATATTGCACGCCGACGAGGTCGCGGACGTGCTTGATCGCCGCTGCGGTTGCCGCCGGCGTCGGCTTGCATACCGCCGCGTCCCAATAGCCGATGCCGATGACGCCGCCGTTCGCGGCGAGCGCGCGCAGCTGGTCGTCGGACAGGTTGCGCGTCGTGTTGCACGTCGCCTTGACGCCGCCGTGGCTGACCACCACCGGCCGCGTCGCGATCGCCAGCGTCTCGGCGAACGCCGCCGGGCTGGCGTGCGCGAGATCGACGATCATGCCGCGCCGCTCCATTTCGGGGACGACCTGGCGCCCGAGCGGCGTCAGCCCGTATTTCTTGAGCCCGTGCATCGAACCGGCGACATCATTGTCGAAGAAGTGCGCCAGTCCGGCCATGCGGAAGCCGGCGTCATGTAGCGTGCCGACATTGGCGAGCTTGCCTTCAAGGTCCTGAAGCCCCTCGATCGACAACAGCGCACCGGTGACCTGCTTGCCCGCCGAACGGTCGGCGAGCACGCGGTCGATATCGGCGCCCGAGCGCACGATGCGCAAGCGGCCATCGCTGCCGGCTTCGGCGCGACGCAGCTTCTCGGCGTGCCACAGCGAGCGTTCGAGCAGCGAGTTCCACGTCTTGACCGGTTGCAACTGCGCCACCGCCAGCAAGGTGATATTGTCGGTGTCGGCGCTGTTCGCCTCGTAATTCTGGCCCTTGGGGGTCTTGGTGACGCTCGAGAACACCTGTAGCGCGACATTACCCGATTCAAGTCGCGGCAGATCGACATGGCCGCGCTTGGCAAGCGCGTCGACATCGCGCTTCCACAGCAGCGTATCCGAATGCATGTCGGCAATGACCAGCGACTTGTGCAGCGCTGCAGCCTGCGCCGAAACCGGCCACGGCGCGGTGCGCTCGACCTTGTTCATGCCGCGCTCGACGATCCCGGGCCCGAGCGCGAAAAACGCCACGGCGGCCACCGCGACCAACGCCAGCAGCCACTTCAAAATCCGCATTCTCGCCTCCCCTTAAGTGCGCCGTTCCAGCGTCACGAAACTATAGCCCGGTGTGTCACCCGCCGCGTCATGGTCTTCGCGCGTCGTTTCGGCCCATACCGCCGGATCGAAAGGCGGCAGGACGGTATCGCCCGCTGGTGCTGCATGGACTTCGGTTAGATGGATACGGCGCGCCGAGGGCAGCGCCTCCTCAAACACCGCAACGCCGCCGATGACCATGATCTCGTCGGCACGCGCGCGCGGATCGAGCCCGGCGGCGGCAATCGCCTCGGCAAGGTTGGGCACGACGGTGACGCCCGCCGCCGTCCATTCGGGGTCGCGCGTCATCACGATATTGTGACGCCCCGGCAGCGGCTTGCCGATCGAGTCGTAGGTGCGGCGTCCCATGATAATCGGCTTGCCCACCGTCAGCGCCTTGAAGTGCTTGAGGTCGGCCGAGATATGCCACGGCAGTCCGCCGTCGGCACCGATGACGCCGTTCGTTGCGCGTGCGACGATCAGGCTGAGGATCACACCGACACCGGCGCCGCGATATGTGGGTGCGGGTCATAGCCGGTGAGTTCGAAGTCTTCGGGGCGGTAGTCAAGAATCGACTCTGGCCGCCGTGTCAGCGCCAGCTTCGGGAACGCCCGTGGCGCGCGCGACAGCTGTTCCTCGACCAGATGCGCGTGGTCGAGATAGACGTGGCAATCGGCGCCCATCCACACCAGCTCGCCGGGTTCGAGATCGCAATGCTGTGCAATCATCCGGATCAGCAGCGCTGCTTCGAAAATGTTGAAGGGGAAACCCAGCCCGAGGTCGCACGACCGCTGGTAGAGCGTGCCCGACAGCCGACCATTGGCGACGAAATACTGGTAGGTCATGTGGCACGGCGGCAGCGCCATTTGGTCGAGCTGCGCGACATTCCAGCCGGTGAAGATGTGCCGCCGCGACGCCGGATTGGCCTTGATGCCGGCAATCAGCGCGGCAATCTGGTCGACGCCGTCGGGGCTGCCGTCGGGCCAGTGTCGCCACTGGAAACCATAGACCGGGCCGAGATCGCCCCACTTTGCCGCGAAATCAGCGTCCTCGATGATGCGCGCTTCGAACGCGTCGCGGGACAGCGGTGCGTTTGCGGCGTTGTATTTGGCCAGCGGCCAGTCGGTCCAGATGTGGACGCCCTGCGCGACCAGCGGGCGGATGTTGGTGTCGCCCGACAGAAACCAGATCAGCTCCTTGACCGCGCTCTTCCAGAAAATCTTCTTGGTGGTCAGCAGCGGCACGCTGCCGTCGCTGAGGTCGAAGCGCATTACTTCGCCGAACAGCGCGCGCGTGCCGGTGCCGGTGCGATCGCTGCGTTCGACGCCGGTCTCCCAGGCTCGCCGCATCAGCGACAGATATTGTGCTTCGGGATGGGGGAGCGCGTCAGCCATTACCCCCTATCAGGGATATACCCGCACCAAATCAAGCGCCGCATAACGGTCCCAACGCAAAGGGACCCAATCCATGGCAACCGTCGTCACCCACAGCAACCGCCGCAGCCACGCTGCCTGCCTCGCCGGCATGCATGCAGACCGCAAGCGCGTGTTCATCGATACGCTGCACTGGGACCTGTCCGTGGTCGATGGCCGCTACGAAATGGACGAGTATGACACCGAGGAGGCGATTTACCTCGTCGTCCAGGATCCGACTTCCGGCGACCATCTCGGCTCGGTGCGGATCGTGCCGACGACCGGCCCGCACTTGCTCGGCGACAAGTTCGCCTTCCTGTGTGAAGGTCCGGTGCCGACCGGGCTCGATGTCTGGGAAATCACCCGACTGTGCACCGCGCCCGGCCTGCCGCGCGAGACCGCATCGCTGGTCCGCCAGCAGCTGGCCTTGTCGCTGGTCGAGTTCGCGCTGGTCGCCGGCATCAGCCGCTACACGATGATGACGCACATGGCGCTGCTGGCTGGCGTACTCGCCACCGGCTGGGATTGCGAGCCGCTGGGGATGCCTGCCGATGTGGGCGGCGACATGGTCGGCGCGCTGCTCGTCACGATCACCCCTGCGACGCTGGCCAAGCTGCGCAGCCAATGGAGTTTCAGTCAGCCGGTGCTCCGGCTCGACCTCAACGAATCGAGGCTGGCGGCATAACGGTGTTTTGACCCTGCACCGCTGTCACCAGCTCCGAGGGTGCCTCGGCTACGACGTCTCACGCATACGGCCCTCCCCGTCTGCTGAATCAACGTCGTATCGAGGCACCCAGTCCTTTTCCGCGGACGCGCCCCCGGTCATGACGAGGCCGTAGATGATCCAGTCCGGCCTTGTCGCTGCCACCGTCCTGCACTTGTTCACGCGTGAGTGGCTGGCGATTGCGGCGTTCGGCATCGCAGTGTCGAGCCTCGACGACCTCGTTATCGACACGCTGTTCTTCGGGCGCTGGAGCTGGCGCCGCCACTTCATCTACCGCCGCTATGACCGCGCCTGCGCCGAGGATCTGGTGCGCGCCGACCCCGGCTGGATGGCGATCTTCGTGCCGGCCTGAGACGAAGCCGCGGTCATCGGCACGATGCTCGCCGACCTGACCGCACGGCTCGACTATCCGCACTACCGGGTGTTCGTCGGCGTCTATCCCAATGACGCGGCGACCCTTGACGCGGTCGCCGGCGTCGGCGACGACCGCATCGCGCCCGTGGTGTGCCGGCTGCCGGGCCCGACGACCAAGGCCGACTGCCTCAACCATCTCTGGTGCGCGTTGCTGGCGGACGAAATCGCCGCCGGCCGGCGCTACAAGGGTATCGTGCTGCACGACGCCGAAGACGTCGTCCACGCGCTCGAACTGTCGGTCTATGACCATCTGCTGGGGTCGCGGCTGGCGATGGTGCAGCTGCCGGTGGTGCCGCTGGTCGACCGCGACTCGCGCTGGGTGGCGGGCCATTACCTCGACGAATTCGCCGAACTCCACACCAAGGATATCGTCGTGCGCGAAACGCTGGGGGCGGCGGTACCGAGCGCCGGGGTGGCGTGCGCCATCGACCGCGACATGCTGGCGCGCATCGCCGCGCTGGCGCCCGACGGCAGCGCCGAGCCGTTCGACGCGACCTGCCTGACCGAGGACTATGAGCTCGGCATCAAGATCAAACGGCTCGGCGGCCGCGGCGCGATGGTGCGCATTCGCTGCCGCGCCACCGGCGAGATCGTTGCGACGCGCGAGCATTTCCCGGCGACGCTCGACACCGCGCTGCGCCAGAAAGCCCGCTGGCTGCTTGGCATTGCACTGTCGGGCTGGGACCGCATCGGCTGGCACGGCGGGCTGACCGACCGCTTCATGCTGGTGCGCGACCGCAAGGCGATCGTCGCTGCGTTGCTGACGCTGGCGGGTTATGCCGCGGTGCTGCTGGTGTCGGCGGATACGGCGGTGCGCTACATCTGGCCGCAACTTACGCGGCAGGCACCGCTGGTGGCGCCGGGGTCGCTGCTCGAACTACTGCTGGCATTCAACGTCTTCGTGCTCGGCTGGCGACTGCTGATGCGGGCGCTTTACACAGGCAACGCGCATGGTGCGCGCGAAGGGCTTCGGGCGATCTCGCGGGCGCTGATCGGCAATGTCATCAACGTCGCCGCCGCACTGCGCGCTTGCCGGCGCTATCTGCGCATCGCGCAGGGGCGCAAGGCCAATTACTGGGACAAGACCGCGCACCGCTTCCCGCAAGCCGCCGAATGAACGGCCCGGCGCGCACGGTGTCGTTCGCGCCGCTCGCGTCGATCAAGCCGCTGCGTGCAGTGCTGGTGCTGGCGCTGCTCGATACGCTGTGGGTCGGCGCGCGTGCCACGGTGCTGGTCGACGATTTCCACGCCGCGATCGCGGCGCTGCAGACGCATACGGTCCGGCTGTTTCGCCCGCCGCCGCCGGCATTGCCCGCTGTGGTGCCGGTCGCAGTAGCACCGCATATGTCGCCAGCCGAACCCGCCGTGCCGGCCGAACGCGCGGTTGATTTCGCGTCGGTGGTCGATGCCGTTACGGACGCGCAGACCGCCGCCGCGCCGCCGCAAGCCCAGGGTTTCGGCAACATCAACCGCATGGTGTCGCAGGTCGTTGGCCTCAACGAGACCGGCTTCATGCTGGCATCCTATCACCCGCCGCGACGGCCACCGGGGCCGGGCGATGTCGCGCAACAGGCCTACGACAGCCTGGCGACCGGCGACCGGCGCGCAGCGGCGCAGGGCTTTGATACCGCCGCCGCGCTGGCCCCCGATGACTCGCGCGCGGCCGCCTGGAGCCGCGAGGCGGCCCGGCTGGGCCGGCGCTGGTCGGGGTCGGCGTACATCTTCGCGCGCGGTGCCGGGCCACCGGGGTTTGCCAGCGCGGCGCTGCTCGGCGGCGGGCAATCGGGGGCGACTCTCGCGTTCACGCCGTCACCGCTGGCGGCGCGGCCGCTGGCGCTGACGCTGCGCGGCGCGGCGCGGTCGCACATGACGGCATCGGCATCGATGACAATAGCGCGCAAGGCGCACTGGGGCTGCGCTGGCAGTTCATGCCGGGGCTGGCGCTGGCGGGCGAATGGCTGATGTCGAGCGGCACATCTGCGCCGTCGGGCTGGACGGCGCGGCTGAGCGGCGGCGCGTCGGGGCGCACGCGCGGGCTCGACTGGAACGGCTACGCCGAAGCCGGCGCCGTCAACGCCAACCCCTATGCCGCCGGCCAGGCCTTCGCCGGCTGGCGGCTGCCGGCGCACGGCGTCCGTGTGCAGGCCGGCGCCGGCGTCTGGGGCGCCGTGCAGGTTGACGGCAATACCGTCGACCGGCTCGACATCGGACCGAGCCTGCGGCTGCACGCCGGGACGCTGCCGGTCGATCTGATTGTCGATTACCGCTGGCGCGTCGCCGGCAACGCCAGCCCCGGCAGCGGTGTCGCCGTCACGCTGGCGGGCTATTTCTGATCAGGCGTTGTCGTTGGCGACGCGGCGCCGGACTTCGAGTTTGCGCAGGATGGCGCGCGTGCGCATCAGGCTGAGCAACTCGTTGATCGAGGCGATGCCGCGCTCGGCCATGTCGAGCGCTTCGGCTTCATCGACGCGACCGGCGGTGTGTTCGAAGAAGAAGCGCATTTCCTGCGCCGTCACCCACTCGACGAAATCGTTGTAGATCGGCATCATGCCGTCGCGGAAGTTGTGGCTATCGGTAAAGCCCGTTTCCCGCAATTCGTCGAGGACGCGCAGAATGGCGGCATCGCGCGCCGTCACCGTATCCTGGGCATCGACATCGATGAAACCCGATTCAACAAGTTCGGCGATTTCCTCACGCGAATGACCGAGTCCGGCAACTACGGTGTCCACCGGGATCCGTGCGGCGTCAGCATCGAGCCGCGCACGCAACATTGAATCGAGCTGCGGGAACGCCGCGGGTGCGAGCCAGCGCTCGCCGTCTTCGGCATCGAGCAGCGTCTTGATCACCGCCAGCGGCAGGAAGCGTTCATCCTGCAGCCGCTTGATGGCCTTCAGCCGTGCGACATGGTCGTCGTTATACGACGCCGAGTTGCGGCTGGCGCGATCGGGTTCGGGCAGCAGCCCTTCGCGGATATAGTAACGGATCGTCTCGCGCCCGACGCCCGTCCGCTTTTCAAGTTCACGCATACGCATGGGCAGCGCCTAGCACGAGATGCGGAGCCTGAGTACGCGAAAAAGTGCCTTTGCTGCTATTTTGATGTCGGCTTCGGCGGGGTCGCGGGTGCGGCTGTCGGCACCGCTGTCGGCGCCGCAGCACCGGGCGCTGGGCCATCGGGGCTTTCGCCGGCAGCTTCGCGCGCATGCTCGAGGCCGCGGCGGATCATGTTCGCCCATTGATCGATGACATAGTCGGCGGCCTGCAGATTGCCCGGGCCGGTCGACCACGACACGCCGCCGCCATCTTCCTCGCCGCCGGCAGCATCATAGATGCGCGCGATCAGCTTGTTGGTCATCGAGTCATAGACTTCGAGATATAGCGTCATCGACCCCGGCGACGACACGAACGACGTCACCCCCGGCTGCATCGTGTCGGGCGCGGTGATGTCGAGATCGACGATCGCCGGCCGCAGCACCATTACGTCGGGGCCGGTCATCGTGCTTTGCTGGAAGCCGCCCTTCTGGCTCATCACCTTGGCGAACTGCTGCTTGAACGCGGTCGCGAGTTCGGACGTCGTCTGGTCCATCCACTGCTTGCTGACCGAGAACGGCACCTGCTCGTTCTGCTCGTCCATATAGCCTTTCTTGAACTCGACGAAGCAATCGACGAGCGCATAGCGGTCATATTTGGCGAGGTTGGCGCCGGGCGCCAGATAGACCGCCGACAGCTTGGTGTTGGGCTGCAGCACCAGCCCGTCGGGTGTTGTCTGCGGCAGCTTTGACGCCAACACCGGCGTCGCGAGCAGCGTCGCAGCCAGCGCCGCCACCAGCCAAGGTCGTACCATCCGTGTCATCTGTTTTGCCCTCTACCCAATTCTGGCCATGATAGTCCGCGTGGCGTGCCGGTCAATGCGCCTAGGGCGCTTTGCGCACCTCGACCGGCAGCTTGAGCTTCGCCAGCTGCGGTTCGACGAGCTTGCGGTCACCCACCACGATCCATACCATCGCGCCGTCGGTCAGCTGCAATGCCGCGCGGTTGAGGTCGGCAGTGGTCAGCGCCTGGTAGCGCGCCGCGAGCGTCGCCTGATAGTCGTCGGGGCGGCCGAACACCGCGTTGCGCTCGATCGAGGTCAGCACCGCGCCGGCGTTTTCGAACTCGCCGGGCAGCGAGCGGACGCCGTTTTCGACGACCTTGTCGCGCTCTGCCGCGTCAATCGGCCGCGTCGTGCCGAATGCCTTCATGTCGGCGGCAATCGCCGCCAGCGCATCGCCGGTACGGTCGGTCTGCACGGGCGCGAACAGCAGGAACGGCAGTTGCTGCTGGACCAGCGAGGCGAGGCTCTGGACACCGTACGCCCAGCCCTTGGCTTCGCGGATGTTGAGGTTGAGCCGCGATGTAGACAGCCCCCCGAGCAGGTCGTTCGCCGCGACCAGCGGGAAGGCGGCGGTGCCGTTATCATCGCGGCCCTTCAGGCCAAGTACCTTGCCGCCGAGAATCAGCGACTGCGGTGACCCGGGCCGGTCGATCAGCACGATGCGTGCAGCCGTTGGCGCCTTGACGCTGGTGAAGCTCTTGGTGCCGCGCGCCGCCGCCGCATCGAGCTTCCAGTCGCCGAACGCGGTTTCGAGCAACGGCACGATCTGCGCCAGCGTCGTATCGCCCACCACGAACAGCGCCGCATTATCGGGCCGGATCCAGCGCGCGTGGAACGCCTGGAGGTCGCCGCGAGTCACCGCGGTCACGCCCGCCGTCGTGCCGGTGCCTGTGAACGGCACACCGTAGGGGTGGTCGGGCCCATAGATGATCGGCGGCAGTTCACGCAACGCGAGGGCCTGCGGGCTGGTCATTTCGGCCTTGATGCCCGCTAGCGCCTGACCACGCACGCGCAGCAGCTCGGCGTCGTCGAACTTCGGATTGCGTGCAATGTCGGCGAACAGATCGAGCGACGCCGCGAGGTTCGGGGTCAGCGTATCGAGCACGAGGCGCGTGCGGTCGATGCCCGCGGTCGCCGAGATGTTGGCGCCGAGCCGCTCCTCTTCCTCGCCGATGGCGGGGCCGGTGCGGCGCGTCGTGCCTTCGTCCAGCAGCCCGAGCATCAGGCTCTGCGTGCCGGGCTTGGCGCGGTCATCGGCCGAAATACCGGCGTCGAACGCCAGCATGACCTTGACCACCGGCAGTTCGGGGCGCCGCGCCAGCGTCACCTTGATGCCGTTGCTCAGCGTCGCGCGCTCGACGGCGGGGAAGGCCAGCGCCGGTGTCGCGCCGACCTTGGGCAGTGCCGAACGGTCGATCGGCGGCGACAGCGCGCCCGTCGGCGGCTGCGCGGGAATGGCCGCTGACGCCAGCTTCGGCGCGACCTTGTCGACTGCGAGGTCGCGGTCGGTGCGCTTGCCCGGCAGAACGGTGAGTTCGAAGCTGCCGCCGCTGAGCCATTTGCGGGCTGCTGCTGCGACGGCTTCGGGGGTGGCATTGGCGTAACGCGCCAGCTCGGTGCGGTAGAAATCGGGGTCGCCGGTATACAGTTCGCCTTCGGCCAGCGTCGACGCCTGGCCACTGGCGGCCTCCAAGCTGCGCACCGTGCCGGCCACCGCGCGCGTCGCGACGCGCTGGACCTCGTCGGCGGTCGGACCGGTCTTGAGGAAATCGTTCAGCACCGCGTCGAAGCGCGCCGCGACCTTGGCCGGATCGGCGCCGGGTTTGACGTCGATCTCGAACTCCAGAATTGACACTTTCTCATACGCCTGCACGCCGCCGCTGACGCCGACCGCGAGCTGATCGCGGCGCACCAGTTCATTGTACGCGCGCGACGAACTGCCGCCGGCAATGATGGTCGCGGCGACATCGAGCAGCGGCGTCACCGCATCGGCGCGGCCGGGCACGGCAAACGCGCGGGTGATGCGCGCGTTGCCGACGGCGTCGTACATCGTCTCGCGCTTGATACCGGTGGTGCGCGGAACCGGCGCTTCGTAACGCGCCGGCGTCGGGCCGGGCGGAATGTCGCCGAAATACTTCATCACCAGCGGCTTGGCGGTGGCGGCGTCGATGTCGCCCGACAGCACCAGCACGGCGTTGTTCGGGCCGTAGTTCGCCTTGAACCAGGCGTGGACGTCGGCGACGCTCGCGGCATTCAGGTCGGCCATGCTGCCGATGGCTTCGTGGCGGTATGGGTGGCCGGCGGGGAACAGCCCCTCCAGTATCGCATATTCCGAAAGACCGTAGGGGGCATTGTCGCCCTGGCGCTTTTCGTTCTGCACAACCGAGCGCTGCGCATCGAGCTTGGCCTGCGTCACCGCGCCGAGCAAATGCCCCATGCGGTCCGATTCGAGGAACAGCGCGAGGTCGAGCGCAGAGGTCGGCACGGTTTCGTAATAGTTGGTGCGGTCGAACCACGTCGAGCCATTGGCGTCGGTGGCACCGATGCTTTCCAACGGCTCGAAGAACAGCGCGTCATGGTTTTCGGAGCCGTAATACATAAGATGCTCGAACAGATGCGCGAAGCCGGTCTTGCCGAGCGGCTCGTCCTTCGAACCGATATGATACCAGACGCTGACCGCCACCACCGGCGCCTTGCGGTCGGTATGGACCACGACGCGCAGCCCGTTGGGCAGCGTGAAGCTTTCATGCTTGAGCGCTACCGAGGCGGCGAGTTCGGACAGTGGCGCAGGCGCGAACGCCGTCTGCGGCGCGGCGGCGGTGGTCTTGGCGGCGCTCGCCGGCGCGGCCTGCACGGGCAGCACAGGCGCCAGCACCAGCGCCATTGCCGCAAAACCTGCCCGACACACCTCACGCAACATCTGGCGCATTCGTCACTCCTGCCGCAACTTGACTATTCCAGTGCCATAGCTGTGTCGCTACCGTTGCACCAGATGTCGCCGGGGGCGGCGCGGCGTATGGTTTCGGAGCGACGATGAATTATTTGACACGTGCGGGTCTGGGCGGGATGGCCGCACTGTTGTTGTCGGGCGCCGTGTTCGCCGCACCGGCTGCGCCGCCACCGGGGAGCATTACCGCGGCCGAATTGCAGGCGACGGTGACCTTCCTCGCCGATGACCTGCTCGAAGGCCGGCAGATCGGCCGGCGCGGCCACGCCATCGCGATGCGCTACGTCGCCGCGCAGTTCAAGGCGATGGGGCTGGAGCCCGCCGGCACGCAGGGCTTTTACCAGCCGATCAGTTTCGAAGAACGCAGCTTCGCCTCCGACCGTGAAACGCTGACGCTGACGCGCGGCGACAAGACGTCGGTGTTCGTCAACGGTGTCGATCTGTCAGTCGGGCCGGGCAATGTCGTCGGCCCCGAAACCATCAGCGCGCCGCTGGTGTTCGTCGGCTTCGGGCTGGCGTCGAAGGAACTCGGCATCGACGATTATGCCGGACTCGACGTGCGCGGCAAGATCGTCGTCGCGCTCGCCGGCGCCCCCAAGTCGCTCAACAGCGAAATCGCCGCGCATCTGGCCCGCGGCAAAAGCGGCGAGGCGGCCGCACTCGGCGCCGTCGGGATGATCACCGTGCGCACCATCGCACAGGCCGAACGCGGCCCCTGGTCGAAAACCGCGAGCACCGCGCGGCTGCAGCGCCGCAACTTCGTCAACCCCGATGGCAGCGCCGGCGGCGACGCCGGCAGCCTGAAGTTTTCAGCCAATGTCGATGACGCCGCCGCCGCGCAACTGTTCGCCGGCAGCGCGATGAGCTTTGCCGCGGTGCAGGCCGCTGCCGATACCGGCGCGCCGCACGGCTTCGCGCTGACCGGCACCGCCAAGCTCGACCGCAGCAACGCCGTCACCACCATCACTAGCGCCAATCTGCTGGCGCGGCTGCCCGGCAGCGACCCGGCGCTGACCGACCAGCTCGTGCTGCTATCGGCGCACCTTGATCACCTCGGGATGCGCACCGGAGAAGGCGATACCATCTACAACGGCGCGCTCGACAATGCCTCGGGCGTGGCGACGTTGCTGGCGGTGGCGCGCAGCTTCGCCGCCGAGAAAAAGCCCCCCAAGCGCTCGCTGCTGTTCCTCGTCACCACCGGCGAGGAAGGCGGGCTGATGGGGTCGAGCTATTTCGCGCGCTACCCCACCGTCGGCATCGAACGCATCGTGTCGGAGGTCAACATCGACATGCCGATCCTGACCTGCGACTTCGCCGATGTCATTGCCTATGGCGCCAACCGCTCGACCATGGGCCCGATGGTCGCCGCCGCCGCCAAAAAACAGGGGCTGGGGCTGATGGCCGACCCGCAGCCGAGCGAGGCATTGTTCACGCGGTCGGACCATTACCCGCTCGTCCGCGCCGGCGTACCCGCCGTCTATCTGCGCACCGGCTGGCACGACACCCAGGGCGGCATGACCTGCCGCGACGCCGAAAGCCTGTTCCGCCGCACCCACTACCACGAACCCAGCGACGACCTGTCGCAACCGATCGACTGGAACGTCGCGGTCAAATTCGCGCGCATCAACGCCGAAATCAGCCGCACCATCGCCAACGCCCACGATGCGCCGCGCTGGTATTCGGGCGACTATTTCGGCGAGGTGTTCGCACCGGCGGCGGTCAAGGCCAAGCGTGAGTAGTAAAGGGCCTCCGGCGGGCAGGCCTGAGGCCTGCACCCGATTGAAGAGCGCCTAACAAATGGGTGCAGGCCTCAGGCCTGCCCGCCGGAGGCTCTTCTACTTCGGCGTTACGCGCAGCACCTTGCCCTCATCCTCGTCAGTCGAAATCCAGATCGCCCCATCGGGCGCGACGCGGACATCGCGGACGCGTTCGGTGATTTCGGGGAAGATGCGCGACTGGCCGATGACCTTGCCGTTGGCGTCCATGTCGATGCGTTTGACCTGCGGGATGGCGAGGGCGCCGGTGAGCAGGTCGCCTTGCCAGTCCTTGAACATCGCGCCGCGGTAGACGGCGAGCCCCGACGGGCCGATCGACGGCACCCAGACGACGATAGCGTCCTTCATGCCGGGGTAGGTTTTGTACGGCGAGATGGTCGCGCCGGAATAGTCGAGGCCTTTGGTGGCGACTGGCCAGCCGTAGTTGCTGCCGCGGGCGATGATGTTGATCTCGTCGCCGCCTTGCGGGCCGTGCTCGCTTTCATAGACGCGCCCCGTGACGGGATCGACGGCGAGGCCCTGTTCGTTGCGGTGGCCGTAGCTCCACGTCGCCTTGCTGGCGCCGGGTTTGTTCACGAACGGGTTGTCGGCGGGGATGGCGCCGGTGTCGGTGATGCGGATGACCTTGCCGAGGCCCGATTCGAGCTTTTGTGCCTGTTCGCGGAAGTCAAAGCCGTCGCCGACCGTCATCAGCAGCGTGCCGTCGGGCAGGAATGCCATGCGGCCGCCGTAGTGCACCGGCGTGTTTTTGGTCGGGCTGACGGTGAAGATGACCTTCACATCGGTCAGCGCGCTGCCGACAAGTTTGGCGCGCGCGATGTGCGTGGCGTTGGCCGATGGCGTGCCAGCGGCGTACGACAGGTAGATCAGGCCGTTGTCAGTGAACTTCGGGTGCAGCACGACATCGAACAGCCCGCCCTGGCTCTTTTCATAGACTTTGGGGACGCCGCTGATGCTGCCCAGCTTGCCCTTGTCGAGCACGCGCAGGCGGCCGGCGCGTTCGGCAATGAGCACGCGGCCATCGGGAAGGAATGCCATGCTCCACGGATGGTTGAGCCCCGTCGCCATCGGCGTGATCGTGTAGTCTGCGGCGATTGCGGGCGCCGCGACCATCGTCACCGCTGCGATTGCTGCCAAAAACTGCTTTTTCATGCCCATCTCCCGGTTGCCAACACCTATCGCGGTATCAGACCATATGTGTAAAGATGCTGGCGCAACAATGGGGACTTGTCGATGCGGATCGTTCGAATTCTGGTCAGCTGGCTGATTGCCGTTATCGTCACGACTGTCGGGATCAGCATCATCCACAGCCTGCGGATCCAGAACGGCCTCGCCGAACTTGGCGTGGCACTGCCGCTCGGGCTGCGGCTGTCGACTATCGGCCGCGACTTCGTGGGGCTTGCGCCGACGCTCGGCCCGGTGGTGGCGATTGCGCTGGCCATCGGTTTCGCGATTGCGGCGTTCCTGCGCCCGCGGCTGCCGTCGCTGGCGTGGATCGCCTATCCGCTAGCAGGCGCAGCGGCAATCGTGACGGCACTGGTCGCCATGAAGTTTTCGTACAACATCACGCCGATTGCCGGCGCACGTGGCCCGCTCGGGCTGCCGCTGTTCGCGCTCGTCGGTGCGGTCGGCGGCTGGATTTTCGCATGGAGACTCAAAACACGCGCCTGACCCTTGTGTTGCCGAATAGCAACACCATATCGGGCGGGACAGGAGATAGCCGCCCATGAATATCGAAAAGTTTACCGACCGCGCCAAGGGCTTTCTGCAATCGGCGCAGACCGTTGCCATCCGTAACGACAACCAGCGCGTCGCCCCCGAGCATCTGCTCAAGGCACTGCTCGAGGATGAGGAAGGCATGGCCTCGAACCTCATCCGCGCCGCCGGCGGCCGTCCAGAAACCGCCATGCAGGCGACCGATCTGGCCATCGCCAAGATCGCCAAGGTGACCGGCGCCGGCGCGCAGAATCTGCAGTGGGACAACGACACCGTCCGCATCCTCGACAATGCCGAACAGATCGCCACCAAGGCCGGCGACAGCTTCGTGCCCGTCGAGCGCGTGCTGATGGCGATTGCGCTCGCCACCACCACGGCGGCGGGCAAGGCGCTCGCCGATGCCGGCGTCACTGCCGTTGGCCTCAACAGCGCCATCGACAGCGTCCGCAAGGGCCGCACCGCCGACAGCGCCAACGCCGAAGCCGGCTTTGACGCGCTGAAGAAATATGCGCGCGATCTGACGCAGGCAGCGCGTGACGGCAAGCTCGACCCGGTCATCGGCCGCGACGAGGAAATCCGCCGCACCATCCAGGTGCTGGCACGCCGCACCAAGAACAACCCGGTGCTGATCGGTGAACCCGGCGTCGGCAAGACCGCCATCGTCGAAGGCCTCGCTTTGCGCATCGCCAATGGCGACGTGCCTGATGGCCTCAAGGACAAACGGCTGATGTCGCTCGACATGGGCTCGCTGATCGCTGGCGCCAAGTACCGCGGCGAGTTCGAAGAGCGGCTGAAGGCCGTGCTCGACGAAGTTACCGCCGACGGCGCCAATGTGCTGCTGTTCATTGACGAAATGCACCAGCTGGTTGGCGCGGGCAAAAGCGAAGGCGCGATGGACGCGTCGAACCTTTTGAAGCCGGCATTGGCACGCGGCGAATTGCACTGCATCGGTGCGACGACGCTCGACGAATACCGCAAGCATGTCGAAAAGGACCCGGCGCTCGAACGCCGTTTCCAGCCGGTGTTCGTCGGTGAACCCACCGTCGAGGACACCATCTCGATCCTGCGCGGGCTCAAGGAAAAGTACGAACTCCACCACGGCGTCCGCATCACCGACGGCGCGATTGTGGCGGCCGCGACCTTGTCGAACCGCTACATCGCCGACCGCTTCCTGCCCGACAAGGCGATCGACCTGATGGACGAAGCGGCGTCGCGTCTGCGCATGGAAGTCGAATCGAAGCCCGAGGAAATCGAGAACCTCGACCGCCGCGTCATGCAGCTCAAGATCGAGCGCGAGGCGTTGAAGCGCGAGACCGATCAGGCGTCGAAAGACCGGCTGGCGGCGCTCGAAGCCGAACTGTCGAACCTTGAGCAGCAGTCTGCCGAGCTCACTGCCAAATGGCAGGGCGAGAAGGACAAGCTCGCGGGTGCGACGAAGATCAAGGAACAGCTCGATGCCGCACGGCTCGAAGTCGAACAGGCGCAGCGGTCGGGCAACTATGCCCGCGCCGGCGAACTGACTTATGGTGCCATCCCCGACCTCGAACGCCAACTGGCCGAGGCCGAGGAAGCCACGTCGAGCGCGATGCTCAAGGAGGAAGTCACCTCCGAAGATATCGCCGGCGTCGTGTCGCGCTGGACCGGCGTGCCTGTCGACCGCATGTTGGAGGGCGAACGCGAAAAGCTGATGAACATGGAGGTCGACCTCGGCCGCAAGGTCGTCGGCCAGAACGAGGCGATCAAGGCGGTGTCGGCCGCGGTCCGCCGTGCCCGCGCCGGCTTGCAGGACCCCAACCGGCCGCTCGGCAGCTTCCTGTTCCTCGGGCCCACGGGCGTCGGCAAGACCGAGTTGACCAAGGCGCTGGCGCAGTTCCTGTTCGACGACCCGCACGCGATGGTGCGCATCGACATGAGCGAGTTCATGGAGAAGCACGCCGTCAGCCGCCTCGTCGGCGCGCCTCCGGGCTATGTCGGCTATGAGGAAGGCGGCGTTCTGACCGAAGCCGTGCGGCGCCGGCCGTATCAGGTCGTGCTATTCGACGAAGTCGAAAAGGCCCACCCCGATGTCTTCAACATCCTGTTGCAGGTGCTCGATGACGGGCGGCTGACCGACGGCCAGGGGCGCACGGTGGACTTCACCAACACGCTGATCATCCTGACGTCGAACCTCGGCTCGCAGTACATCGCCGGCCTGCGCGACGATCAGAATGTCGAGGAAGTCGAAGACCAGGTCATGGAAGTCGTGCGCGGGCATTTCCGCCCCGAATTCCTCAATCGCCTCGACGAGATCATCCTGTTCCACCGTCTCGGCATCGAGCATATGGGGCCGATCGTCGACATCCAGGTCGACCGCGTCGCCGCGATGCTCAAGGACCGCAAGATCGTCCTTGAACTCACCGACGGCGCGCGGCGCTGGCTCGGCCGTGTCGGCTACGACCCGGTCTATGGCGCGCGGCCGCTGAAGCGCACGGTGCAGAAGCATCTGCAGGACCCGCTCGCCGACATGATCCTGCGCGGGCAGATCCCCGATGGATCGACGGTGCGGGTGGAAGAGGGCGACGGGAAGTTGTTGCTCGAAGTGGTCTAAGGGCCTCCGGCAGGCAGGGACTAGTCCCTGCACCCGATACTTGGGGCGGTGCATCATAGCTGATGCGCCGCCCCAAACTTATGGGTGCAGGGCCTGAGGCCCAGCCCGCCGGAGGCTCTGCTCTCCCCCCGTTGCACTCGTCCGGTTTCCGCCCTACTCCGGTCGGCATGACGCTCGACCCGAACCAAAGCCTCGCGCAGGCCTATGCGCTGTTGCAACGCGGTGATGTGCGCGGCGCGCGCGGGCTGGTGGCCGGGGTGCTGCGGAGTTATCCGACGGCGCCGTCGGCGCTCAGCCTGATGGCGCTGGTCGAATTGACCGGGCTGCAGCGCCAGGGCGGCGATGCCAAGCCGGCGCTGGCGGCGTTTGCGGCCGCCATCAAGGTGGCGCCGCGCGATCCGCAATTGTTCAACAATCTCGGTAACTTGCACAAGACGCTGGGCGCGACCGACGACGCGCTCGCGGCGTATCGCAAGGCGATTTCGCTCAACCCCAATTTCGCCGATGCGCACGCCAACTACGGCATCGTTGCGCAGACTGCCGGGCTTTACGAGGACGCGCTGCCGGCGTTGCAAAAGGCCGCGACGCTGGCGCCGACAATGGCGCGGGCGTGGAGTTCGCTCGGGCTGTGCCTGCGTGAACTGGGGCAGCATGACGTGGCCGCCGAAGCGCTCGACCGGGCGCTGGCGCTCGATGCCAAGTCGCCGATTGCGCTGCGGGGCCGGGCGATTGTCGAGGCCGAACGCGGCGGACCGGAGGCGGCATCGCTGTATCACCGGGCGGCGCAGGCCTTGCCCGATGATCTGGAGGTTGCATTGGGCGCCGCGGTGGCGCGGCATGAGTCGGGCGACAGCGCCGGC
Organism: Glacieibacterium arshaanense; assembly: GCF_004681125.1. Classification (GTDB taxonomy): domain Bacteria; phylum Pseudomonadota; class Alphaproteobacteria; order Sphingomonadales; family Sphingomonadaceae; genus Polymorphobacter_A; species Polymorphobacter_A arshaanense. The sequence continues at coordinate 235,171 of NZ_SIHO01000002.1, read as the reverse complement.
GCGGTCGCGGCGCTCGCGGCAAAGGTTGCGGCGCATCCCGACTGGACGGCGGGGCATGAGGCGTTGGCGAAGCTGCGTTTCCAGGTTGGTGAAGCCGACAGTTTTACAAGCAGTTACGACGATGCACTGGCGCAGCGGCCGGGCGACAAGGCGTTGTGGCTCGGCGTTATGCGGACGCTGGCGCAGTCGCGGCGCTGGGAAGATCTGGCGGCGCGCGCCAAGGCGGCAAGCGCTGCGGCGGGTGCCGATCCGCTGTTCGATCTGGCGGCGGCGATGGCCGCGAGCGAGTTGGGCGACAAGGCCGGTGCGGCGTTCGAGGGGCTCGAGCCGGCGCTCGGCAAGGAGCGATTTTTCGCCACCGCCTGGGCGCGGCATTTGCTGCGGGCGCGGGAACCCAAGCGCGCGGCGGCGGTCATCGAGCCGTGGACCGGCAGCGGTGCAGCGTCGGACCAATTGGCCTGGGCGCTACTGGCGACGGCGTGGCGGATGGACGGCGACGCGCGCTACGACTGGCTCGCCGATACTGCGACACTGACCCGCGCCGTGGCGCTCGATATCAGTGCCGATGAAATGGCCGCGACCGCCGATGTGTTGCGCAAGTTGCACAAGGCGCGCGAGCATCCGTTCGACCAGACGTTGCGCGGTGGCACGCAGACCGAAGGCACGCTGTTCCTGCGCTCCGATCCGGCGATTGTGCGGCTGCGGCTGGCAATCGAGGAGGGCATCCGTACCTATATCGACGGGCTGCCGCCGGTGGATAGCGCGCACCCGCTGCTCGGGCGTCCGCGCGGCGGATTCCGTTTTACCGGGTCATGGTCGGTGCGGCTGCGCGCCGGCGGCACGCACGTCAACCACGTCCATCCCGAAGGCTGGCTGAGTTCGGCGTGCTATGTCGCGCTACCGGCGGGCGCTATGGGCGGGCCGAAGCATGCCGGCTGGCTGTCGCTGGGCATGCCGCCGGTCGAGCTCGACCTCGGGCTGCCGGCGCTGGCGATGATCGAGCCCAAGGTCGGGACGCTGGCGCTGTTCCCGTCGTATATGTGGCACGGCACCGAGCCGTTCGATGACGGCGAGCGGATGACGGTGGCGTTCGACGTGGTGCCCGACGCGGGCTGAGACACGCCCCTCGCTTCGGTGCGCTCCGCTGCTTCGCGTGGGGCATGAGCGGGGTTTGCGTTGTCGAGCCGTTCATCGATGATCCGCACGCACGACGAAATTCCGGCCAGCGGATATCCCCGCCCCGGTCCATCGTCCTCGCAATCTGTTCCCCCGCCGCCACGGTGGGGGAAATCCTCTTCCCGGTAACGGCATCCCTGGAAGTTTGCTGGGTTACCGGGAAGAGGCAGGCTTTGTGACGTTGATCGTGATAGCCGGTTGCGGAGGACGACGGCTTCCATAGCCGAACGCGTATATTACGCTGTAGTTCACGCGTTTTTTGGACGCATTTAGTGCAGACGTAAGTGCCCTCCTTGGAACACTTGGAGCTGAAGTTCCCGATCTAACAGAGCGCGGGGCTGAAAAGCGCGGCGGTGAGACGTCACGCCCGGGAACGCAAGTGGCGATCGTGAGCCCGGACAGGTTGGGTGGAGAATATCCAGTTCTCCACCGCCTTGAGAGCATCACTAACCGATTAGGTTCCTTAAGTCAAGTGAAATCGCGCATTCGTCCCCTCTCCCCGGTGGGGAGAGGGCGACTCGCGCGCTAGCGCGGCGGGGTGAGGGGGTACTTCGCCCGAGGCGGTAGCGCCCACGCCCCTAACCAACGACCGCTGAACCCCCTCACCCGGGCCGGCCCGCGACGTAGGTCGCATCCGCTCCGGGCCGTCTCTCGCCTCTCCCCAACGGGGAGAGGGCGCGTCCCTCGACTGCGCTCGGCATGAGCGGCGTGGGTTTGTGCGTGCCGGCTGCGATACCGTCGCGCATGGGCACAAAAAAGGGGCGGCAGGTTTCCCTGCCGCCCCGATTTTTGGTGCAATCTTCGACTTAGAAGGTTGCCGATGCGCCGATGAAGAAGCGGCGGCCGTACGGATCGTAGGTCGACGGATAACCGTTGGCCTGCTGGTTGTTGCCGTCGGCGATGATCGGCTGACCCTTGTTGAAGAGGTTGTCGATACCGAGCAGGAACGAGAAGTTCTTCGACACGTTCCACGAACCCGAGAGGTCGAAGTAGCTCGCCGCACCGAGGTGGGTCGTCGAGACGACACCGGCGGTGCCATCGTCGTCGGTGCCACCGATGTAGCGCCACAGCAGCGAGGTGGTGAGCGGACCGGTTGCCCAGGTCACGCGCGCCGAACCGCGCCACGTGCTGTACGGATCGCCGCAGGTAGCGCCGAACAGACCGGCGCAGTCATAGCGCAGGCTCGGGATGACCGAAATCGGGTTGTTTTCCCAGCTGATCAGGTAGGTACCCGACAGGCGGAAAGTGAACTTCGATTCGTTGGCAAAGCCGAAGTTGGCGTTCATGCCGTACTGCAGGTTGAAGTCGACGCCGGTGGTCGAAATCTGACCAGCGTTGGCGTTGACGTTCTGCAGACCGTCGACTTCGAAGGTCGTCGGGTCACGCGGGATGAGCGCGCAATAGGCAGTGTCGTACGGGGTGAAGTTGTTGCCCGAGTCACCGAAGCAAGCATCACGCACGTTGGTGGCACCGGGGCCAGCCGCCAAAATCGCGCTGTTGATGTCGATCGAGTAGTAATCAACGGTCAGCGACAGGGCCGGGATCTGGCTCGGAACGATGGCGACGCCAGCGGTCCAGGTGTTCGACGTTTCCGCTTCGAGCTGCGGGTTACCACCGAAGATCGCGCGGATCTGGGCGTTACCCGAACCGAACGCAGTGCCAACCACATTGGCAGGAACGCCATTGTTGATGCAGCTCTGCTTCAGAGTTGCGTTGGTCTGCGCCACTGCCTGGGTGCAATAGTCGGTGAAGCCCGGGAAGCCTTCCGACTGGCCGAGGTAGAGTGCCGAAATCGACGGCGCGCGCAGTGCGTGCTGGTACTGACCGCGGATGGTCAGGCCCTTGATCGGCGCCCACTGGCCACCGAGCGAGTAGGTGGAAGCGTTGCCTACGTTGTTGCTATACATCGAATAACGGTAAGCGCCGTTGAGTTCGAGGTTATAGAAACCGGGCTTGTCGGCGACGACCGGCAGGTTGATTTCGGCGAACAGGTCGGTCACCGAGTAGCTGCCGACGGTCTGCGTACCGCCGTTGAAGCCGACGACGTCACCCGACGACAGCGCCGTATCCGGGTTGAAATCGCCGAATTCCGAACGCCATTCGACACCGAACGCGATACCGACCGGGGCTGCGCCCCAACCGAAGTCGAACAGGTTGCCGTTGGTGATCGCCGCGTTGGCGACCTGTTCTTCGATCGTCGTGCCGTTCTGCGTGCTGATCGAGATGTAGTCAGCAGCGGCCGGGCTGATGTTGCCGGCACCGTAGATGTTGAGCGGCGCGCAAGCAGCACCGGCTGCCGGAGCGCCGGGGGCGCAAGCGACAGTACCGAGCGTCGTGCCGGTGGTGTTGAGGGCGGCTGCGAAGCGCGAGCGCGAAACGTTACCCGCCTGGGCTTCGTTGTTCGTGGTGCGCGCGAAGGTGTAGTAGCCGTCATAGCGCCAGTCGCCGGCGATCTCGCCGCGCATACCGACGAGGACGCGGTAGGCATCGCGGTTGTTCTTCGAGATACGCGGACCGACTTCGTTCAGACGACGGCCGATGGCGAGCGTGACGTAGCCGTCCTTCGGGGCATCGACGAGACCGTTGCTGGTGACGGTGTTGGTCTGCGCGGCGTCGGCAGCCAGGAAGTTCGCCTGGGTCGAGCCAGCAAAGAACGGGCTGTTGACCGGTACGCGGAAGTTGCCGCTGATCGGGGTCGCCGCGAGCTGCGTGTTGACCTGGTTGTTGACGAACGCCAGTTCGGTATAGGCTTCGGCGTGTTCGTTGATTTCATACTTGGCGAAGCCGCCCATGAACCAACGTTCCTGCGGAACCTGCAGATAGTTGGCCGGTGCGAAGTTGAACGCATCGGTCGCGCCGCAATAGGTGCGGAACGAACCATCGGTGTTGAACAGGTTGTTGCGGGTCGAAGCACCGGTAGCGCAACCCGGGGTCGGCGAAGCCTTGCTCTGGTTGACCTGGAAGCGGGTGCCCGGAACCGAGCCCGAACCACCGAGGAAGGTGCCGCCCGAACCGTCATCGCTGAGCGTGTACGACGTTGCCGAACGGTCAGCCTGGAAGATCGGGTCGCGCTGGGCGTAGCTGCCGTAAACGGTGACGTTGCCCTTGCCGTTGGCAAAGTTGGTACCGATGGTGGCCGAAACGTTGAACGTCGCGCCGTCACCCTGCTGGGTCAGACGGTAGCCGGCATCAACCTGCATGCCTTCGAATTCGTCGTTGAGGACGAAGTTGACGACGCCGGCGATAGCATCCGAACCGTAAACGGCGCCGCGGCCGCCGGTCAGCACGTCGGCGCGCTTCACGAGGCTGGCGGGGATGGTGTTCAAGTCGACGATCTGCGTGACGTCATAGCTCATCCAGCGACGGCCATTGACGAGAACCAGCGTACGGGCAGCACCGAGACCACGAAGGTCGGCGGTTGCGGCGCCATCGCCGGGGTTGTTCGAAGCGCCGGTCAGGCTGGGAACGATCTGCGGAAGGTCATACAGAACTTCTTCGACGTTCACGGCACCCGACAGCTGGAATTCCTGCTGGCCCAGCACCTGGATGGGGCTGGCGGTGTTGAGGTCAGGGCGCGCGATGCGCGAGCCGGTGACAATGATCGACTCACCGGTGTCGACGTCGGTCGCGGCAACTTCCTGCGCGAACGACGGGGTCGACATGATGCCGATGGCGAGGACGATCGACGCAGCACTGGTCTTCAGTGCAGCGCGCGAAAGCGATGCGGTTTTATTGATCAAGTCCCTGATCCTTCTATAATTGTTGTTCGAGACTGCATCCCGTTCGGTCATCCAGCGAATCACGAAAGCAGGTGAACCTGCTGCCCTGTTTCCCCTTCCCGGCTGACCCTCCGGAGGTGCAAAACCCCAGCCACTAATGGGCTTAAGGCTAGGTTCACCAAATCCCGACCGCCGTGTAAAGCGTTGTGGTGCGGTGCAGCGCGGGGTTTTTGGTGTGTGTGACGGTTTGGCAACAGTTACTTCGAGCGCAGTCACGGCAATTTGTCAGCCGCCGCGCAGCGACGTGCGGACACGCGAACCGCGTCGCGCAACCTAGCCTTCGAAACTGCCCGTGCTGCCGCTGCGGGCATCGATGGCGGCGAACAGTGCGCGGCACAGGTCGCGCTCCGCCAGCGTCAGGCAAGGGTTCCAGACATCGATGATGAGCAAGGCACGCAGTTCGTCGCCGTCGTTCCAGGCTTCGTGTTCGATGGTATCATCGAAGGCGAAGGCCTCGCCGATGTTCCACGGGCGGCTGGTGCCGCCGACACGGAAGCCACAGGCCGGCGGCACGATCAGCGGCAGATGGACGATGGTGCGGATGTTGGTGACGCCGGTGTGCGGCGGAATATGCGTGCGCGGCCGCAACAATGAAAAGAACGCGGCGGGCCCGCGCCCCGGTGCATCGAGCAGCGGCAGGCTGTCGAGCAGCGCCGCGGTTTGCGGGCAGCGCGCGCGGTTGTCAGCCTGCGGGACGCCGTCGCGCGACAGGAAGAAGGCGCTCCAGCGCACCGAGTTGTTGAGCTCCTCCCACTGATTGAGCGGGGTGCCGGGCGCGTTGGCGACGTACGGCGCGAAGCCGTCAATGTTGCCGTCGGGGCCGGGTGCGGCGAGCAGCGCGGCGAGTTCGGCCTGGATGACCGGCGTCGCGGCTTCGAAGCGTTCGAGCCAGTCGAAGTTGCTGCGGTCGAAGAATTCGATGGCGGGCAGAAACGGGAAGTGCAGCCCCGTCGGTTCGGGATGATAGACGCGTTGCCGGCCGAGCAGGACATCGACGGCGCGGTCGAAGCGGCGGGTGTCGGCAGTTGCGGGAAGCGCAGCGCGCGCCGCGTCGAGCGTCGGATCGAGTGCCTGCGCCAGCCCTTGCGCCTGCGCGGCAACGAAGTCGCGGGCATGGTCGACCGCCTGTGCCAGTGGCGCCGGCAGTTCGGCGTCGGGCGGCGAGGCCTTGAGCAGCCCGGTATAGGCGGCGGCGGCACCTGCCGCGTCGCCGCGACGTTCGAGCAACTGACCCTTCGCGAGCAGCGCGCGCAGCATATAAGGGTCGCGCGTCAGGCAGGCATCGAGCGCCAGCAGCTCGGCTTCAGAGTCGCCGGTGGCGCGGTGCGCGGTCGATAGGTTGTACCACAGCGGCGAGGCTTCGGGGTCGGCCGCTGCGGCGCGTTCGAGCAGCGCCACGGCGCGCACTGCGTCACCGCCGTGCAGCGCGCGCAGGCCGAGGCTGTTGAGGATGCGCGGGTTGGCGGGGTCAAGTTTGAGCGCCGCCTCCAGATGCGCGAACGCGGTGTCGCGCTGGCCGGCGGCCATGGCGGCGTCGGCGGCGGCCAGCAGGCGCGCGACTTCGTGGGCGGTCATGGCTTTGGATCCGTTGCCGGTTTGGGCGTTGACGACTTGGGTTGGGCGGCCAGCAATAGCGCCGGGTCGAGCCGCGTTGCCACCCAGTTGAGCCCCCAGTGCAGGTGCGGGCCCGAGGCACGGCCGGTGCCACCGACGAGGCCCAGCGCCTCGCCTTGTCGCACGCGCTGGCCGACTTTGACGTCGATGCGCGACAAATGCAGGAACGCCGACACCAGCCCGTAGCCATGGTCGAGCAGCACAAGGTTGCCCTCGAGCGTGAACGGGCCTTGCGCCAGCCGGACGATGCCGTCGGCGGGGGCGACCACGGGCGCACCGGCGGGGGCGGCGATGTCGAGTCCGGCGTGCGGGTTGCCGGGGACGCCGGCGAGGATGCGCTGCGAGCCATAGACGCCGCTGATGCGGCCTTGCGCGGGCTTGATGAAGACTTGCTGCCAGCCATCGACATCGGTGGTGAGGCCGGCGCGGGCGGCGGTGATGGCGGCGAGTTCGGCGGGGCGGCGGGCTTCGAACTCGGCGTCGGGCACCGGCACCTTAGCGACGCCGGGGAGCGACTGGATGTTGTAGGTACGCGCTTCGATGGTCAGCGGCGCGGTGACGACGCCTTGCGGTGTGGTCGCGGACAATGTCGCAGCGGTGGCGTCACGGCCGAAACCGATGATGAAGCTGCCGTCGGGCGCGACGGCGACGGGTTTGCCGTCAAGCGTCAGCCCGGTGGTGCCGGCGGGGACGTGGCCGCGCACCAGCGCGCCTTGCTGGAGCGGCGGGGTGGCGGGGCCATGCAGGTCGAACGGCTGGGCGCTCGCCAGCGCTGCGGCGACGGCCAGAACCGCAAGCGCCGGCATCAGATCTTGCCGAGGTCGCGCATCTCCGAATGGCGCTTCACTGCGGCTTCGGCGTTGACATAGGCTTCCTGGAACTCGGCCGACCAGTAGCGCAGATTGGCGAGCGGGATCGGTGTGCCGGTGACGGCGCACACGACATAGTCGCCCGGTGCAACGACGTGGAACGAGCCTGACAGATAGCGCAGGCGGGCGGGGCGGCCATTGGCGGTGGTGTTCAACATGGCGTGACCCTTACAATAATCTGCCCTGAAGCGGAACGCCCGTTGTGACGTCGAGCTTGCCGTCGGCAAAGGTCAGTACCAGCGCGTCATGCTGGCGCGCCTGTTCGGCAGCGGTGACGAGTTTGCCGGCCTTGTCGGTGACTACTGCATAGCCGCGCGCCAGCACGCCGAGCGGCGACAGCGAGTCGAGCAATCGACTGGCGGCTTCGAGGCGCGCCTGCGCGCGGGCGTGCTGCGCGGTCAGCAGATGCGGGCGCAGGCGCGCCGCGCTGGCGGTGAGCGTTTGCGCGTCGCGGGTGGTGACGCTGCGCGCGGCGGTCTGCAGCTGCGTCGTCGCGCGCGTCAGGTCGGCGGCAGCGCTGTCGCGGCGCTGGCGCAGCAATGCGGGGCGCAGTTGTGCGCGCGTCAGCCGTGTCGCCCAATGCTGCGCGGTGGCACGCAGCCCGCGCGGAAGTCGTTCGGCGAGGTCGTCGAAGCGTTGCTGGCGCAGTCCGAGCAGGTTGCGCAAGCTCGGCTGGCGTGCAGCAACGGCGTTCAGCCGTTCACGGCGCAGGTCGAGCAGGCGCAGCGCCGCACGGTCGGCGCGCAGCCCCAGCCCGGTCAACGTCAACCGCAGTTCGGCGAGCACCGGGACCGCGCGCTCGGCGGCGGCGGTCGGGGTCGGGGCGCGGTGGTCGCTGGCGAAATCGACGAGCGTTGTGTCGGTTTCATGGCCGACCGCGGTGATGATCGGGATGCGGCTGTTGGCGACGGCGCGCACGGTGACTTCTTCGTTGAACGCCCACAGGTCCTCGATCGAGCCGCCGCCGCGTGCAACGATGAGCAAGTCAGGGCGCGGAATCGGCCCGCCGCGCGGCAAGGCGTTGAACCCGGCAATGGCGGCGGCCACCTGCCCTGCGGCTGCATCGCCCTGCACCAGCACCGGCCACACCAGCACCGGACGCGGGAAGCGGTCGGCGAGGCGGTGGAGGATGTCGCGGATGACGGCGCCGGTCGGCGAGGTGATGACGCCGATGACGCGCGGGATATACGGCAGCGCGCGCTTGCGGTCGGCATCGAACAGCCCTTCGGCTGCGAGCTTGGCCTTGCGCGCTTCCAATTGCGCGAGCAGCGCGCCGACGCCGGCGGGCTCCATGCGTTCGATGACGATCTGGTATTTCGAGCGGCCGGGATAGGTCGTCAGCTTGCCGGTGGCGATGACCTCGAGCCCGTCTTCGGGGCGGAACGGCAAGGCGCCGGCGACGCCCTTCCACATGACGCCGTCGATGACCGCGGCGTCATCCTTGAGGCTGAGATAGACGTGTCCCGATGCGGCGCGCTTGAAGCCGGAGATTTCGCCGCGCACGCGGACATGGCCGTAGCTGTCCTCGACCGTGCGCTTGAGCGCATGCGCAAGCTCGCTGACCGAATATTCGGGGGTGTTGATCGCGGGCGCATCCATAGCGCCGTCTTACCCCAGCCATTTCACCGCGCAAGCGGCTTGCGGTCGCGCGCGACGCCGCGCTACAGCGATGCGGCTTGGAAAAGGGTTGATGCGTTGAACGTTCTGGTCATCGGCGGCGGCGGGCGCGAACATGCGCTGGCGTGGAAGTTGCGGCAGTCGCCGCGCGTCGAACGGTTGTTCGCAGCTCCGGGCAACGCCGGAATCGCGCGCGAAGCCGAATGTGTGGCGCTCGATGTTACCGACCATGCCGCCGTCATCGGCTTTTGCACGGCCAACGCCATTGAACTGGTGGTCATCGGCCCCGAAGGCCCGCTTGTTGACGGTCTCGGCGACAGCTTGCGCGCCGCCGGCGTGCGCGCCTTTGGTCCGTCAGCCGCCGCTGCACAGCTCGAAGGCTCGAAGGGCTTCACCAAGGATTTGTGCGCCAAGGCCGGCATTCCGACCGCTGCCTATAGGCGCTTCGATGATACCGCCGACGCCCGCGCCTATGTCGCCGCGCACGCGTTGCCGGTGGTCATCAAGGCCGACGGGCTGGCAGCCGGCAAGGGCGTCGTCATCGCCGAAAGCCATGCCGAGGCGGCTGCCGCGCTTGATGCGCTGGCGGGCGGGCCTGCGGTCATCGAAGAATGCATGACCGGCCCCGAAGCCAGCTTCTTCGTGCTCACCGACGGCACCCATGCGCTGCCACTGGCGAGCGCGCAGGACCACAAGCGCGTCGGCGACGGCGATACCGGCCCCAACACCGGCGGCATGGGCGCCTATTCACCCGCCGCGGTGTTGACCCCCGAACTTGCGGCGCGGGCGTTGAATGAAATCGTCAAGCCGACGATCGCGGCGATGGCAGCGGCGGGCACGCCGTTCCAGGGCGTGCTCTACGCCGGGCTGATGCTGACGCCGACGGGGCCGAAGCTCATCGAATATAATGCGCGCTTCGGCGACCCCGAGTGTCAGGTACTGATGGCGCGGCTGGACAGCGACCTGCTCGACCTGTTGATTGCGACCTGCGACGGCACGCTCGCCACGGCGGCGCCGGTGTGGAGCGATGATGCCGCGCTGGTCGTCGTGATGGCGGCCGAAGGCTATCCGGGCACGCCGACCAAAGGCACCGAAATTCGCGGCGTCGATGCGGCCGAAGCTACCGGCGCGGTGGTGTTTCACGCCGGCACGGTGCGCGGCGCCGACGGCGTGCTGCGCGCCGACGCCGGCCGCGTGCTCGGTGTCACGGCGCGCGGGAAAACGGTTTCGGATGCCGCGGTTGCGGCCTATGCGGCGGTCGACAGGATTGACTGGCCGGGCGGCTTTTGCCGTCGCGATATTGGCAAGCAGGCGATAGCTGCAGAGAAAATGGGGACGATATGACGACACCGACACGCCAGGAGCAATTTTCGGGCACCGATGCGGTCCGCGACGCGCACAAGTTCGACGAAGCGAAGCTCGCCGCGTGGATGGAAGCCAATGTCGAGGGCTATGCCGGACCGCTTGTCGTCGAACAGTTCAAGGGCGGCCAGTCGAACCCGACCTACAAGCTGCTGACGCCGAAGCAGAACTATGTGATGCGCCGCAAGCCACCGGGCGTGCTGCTGCCGAGCGCGCATGCGGTGGACCGTGAATACAAGGTCATCACCGCGCTGCACAACGCCGGCTTCCCCGCCGCCAAGACCTTCGGGCTGTGCACCGACGAAACCGTCATCGGCACCTGGTTCTACATCATGGACTGCGTCGACGGCCGCGTCATCTGGGACACGACCTTCCCCAGCGAACCCAAGGAAAAGCGCGCGGCATACTTCGATGCGATGAACGCCACGATCGCGCAGCTCCACATGATGGATTATCAGGCGATCGGCCTCGGCGATTTCGGCAAGCCGGGCAATTATTTCGCCCGCCAGATTGGCCGTTGGTCGAAGCAATATGTCGAGGACACCGGCGCCGGCCATTACGGCCCGATGGATCGGCTGGTCGAATGGCTGCCGACCGCGATTCCCGAAGGCGAGGAAGTCAGCATCGTCCACGGCGACTATCGCTGCGACAACATGATTTTCCACCCCACAGAGCCCAAGGTGCTGGCGGTGCTCGACTGGGAGCTGTCGACGCTCGGCCATCCGCTGGCGGATTTCTCCTACCATCTGATGATGTACCGCATGCCGGCTGTCGGCACGACGGGGCTGGCCGGTAACGACCTCAAAGCGATGGGCATTCCGACCGAGGATGAATATGTCGCTGCCTATTGCCGCCGCACCGGCCGCAATGGCATCCCCAACCTCGATTTCTACGTCGCCTACAACATGTTCCGGCTGGCGGCGATCATCCACGGCATCAAGGGCCGCGTCGTGCGCGGCACCGCTTCGAACGCGCATGCGGTCGCTTCCGCCGCGACGTTCGAGCCGCTGGCGGATGCAGCATGGGCACAGGCCTTGAAGGCCGGCGCCAGGTAGCAACAAGGCCGATTCCCAAGCCGCGCAAACGCGCCTAAGCTTCGCGCAAACAAGCGGGGAGGCGCGGAACATGCGTTGGCTGGCATTTGTGACGGCGCTGCTGGCGGCAGCGATCATCGGCTACGGCGCCATGCAACCACTGCGCGTGGCGCCGGCATCGGCGCCCGCAACCGCATTCTCCGCCGAACGCGCGATGGTCGATATTCGCGCGATGGCCGAGCGCCCACACCCGACGGGTTCCGCCGACAATGTCCGCGTCCGCGCGCTGCTTGCGGCGCGGCTGCATGCGCTGGGCTTCGAGGTGCGCGAGATGGCTGTCCCGGTCAGCGACGAGGCTAAGCGACGCCTTGCCAAGTTGCAGTTGGCAGCGCCCAAAAGCGCAGTCAATCTGATCGCGGTGCGGCCAGCGGGAGATACCGCAGCGCCACTGGTTGCGCTGATGGCGCATTATGACAGCGTGCCCGGTTCACCGGGTGCCGCCGATGACGCGTCAGGCGTTGCCGCTGCGCTTGAGATCGCCCGTGCGACCGCGAACGATCCCGTCAGGCGCGGACTGGCGATCATATTCACCGATGCCGAGGAACTCGGGCTCGACGGCGCGCGCGGCTTCTTTGCCGGCGACCCGCTGGTCCGCCGCCTCGGCATGATCGTCAATATGGAAACCCGCGGTGGTGGCGGCCGCGCGATGATGTTCGAAACCATCGGCCCCAACGGCAAGATGATCGACGTGCTGCGTGCGCATGTCCGCATGCCCAAGGCCAATTCGCTGTCGGTGCGCATTTACCAGATGCTGCCCAACAACACCGACCTGACGATGGCCAAGCCGACGTCGATTCCGGGCTATAACTATGCCTTCCTGGGCAACGCCGCGCTCTACCACTCGCCGCTGGCGACGCCCGAGAACCTCGACGCGCGCTCGGTACAGGACATGGGCGCACAGGCGCTCGACCTGACGCGCGCGCTGTTGACTGCGCCGGCGCTACCTGCGGCCGCGCCCGATGCGGTATTCTCGGATGTGCTCGGCGGCTTCGTTATCGCCTATCCGGTGTGGGTGGGCTGGGTCGTGCTCGGCGCAGCGCTGGCGCTGATCATCTTGGCGGCGCGGCGTACAGCGCGCGGCTGGCACGTCCGCGATATCGTCGCCGGATTGCTCGCCGGGCTGCTGGCGGTGGTGGTGGCGGGCGCGCTGCTCTATGTCTTCAACCTGTGGTCGGGTGCCGATGGCCCCACCAACTATTATGACCGGCTGGCGGCGCTTCCGCGCATCGAGCTTGCCGCGCTGCTGCTCTGTTTTGCCGGGCTGGCGGCAGTGCTCGTCGCCTTGCAGCACCCGCGCGAGCGCCAGGGCGGCTGGATCGGGCTGGCGCTGCTCAACGGTATCATCGCGGTCGCTATCCAGGTGTTGATCCCCGCCGCCGGGCCGTTGTTCGCATGGCCGCTGCTGCTGGCGGCGATCGCGATGGTGGTCGCGGCGTATGTGCCGATTTTCGGCACCATCGCAGCACTTGCGGTGGCGGCGCTCGGCCTGGCGATGGTGGCAGACTTCGGCCATTTCCTGTTGCTCGGCATTGGTATCACGACGCCCTCGGCGGTCGCCGTGCTGTTACCAATTGCCTTGCTGTTGCTTTGGCCGCTACGCCCGCCGCTTGGCCGCCGCAGCGCCTGGACCATTGTTTTGGTGCTGGTGATTGCCGCCGGCGCACTAGGCGCCTGGATACGTTTCGATCCCGTGGCGCCAAGCGTCGCCACCTACAGCAGCTTTCAATGAGGGTGCGACCATGACAGGTTGGCGACTGGCATTTTTTGCGGCGGCGCTGTTCAACTTCGCCGTCGGCCTGCCGATGGTGATAGCGCCGAACCTCGTCGCCGGCGGGCTTGGCATGGCGGCGGCGGACGCGCTGCCGGTGCGGCTGCTCGGCTGGATGATCACGACTTTCGGCATCGGCTACGCCATGGTCGGCATCGAGCCCCGCAAGCACCGCGGCATCGCGCTGCTCGGCATCATCGGCAAAGGCGGCGTCATCGTACTGACGTGGTGGCTGGCGTGGCGCGGCCTGGTGGCGCGCGATGTCGCGCTATTGGCCGGCGGCGACCTGTTCTTCGTCGGGGTATTCATCGCCTTCCTGCGCCGCACGCGCATTTAAGCGCCTTCGGCGGGCAGGGGCGAGCTCCTGCCCGCCGAAGGCCCTTCAATTCACTCGAAAGCGTAAGCGTCCATCCGCAAAATGCCAAAGGTCGTGCTGCGGTGGATGCGTCGTCCCTGCCCGCCGGCGCCGAGTGCCACGTGCAGCGGCAGCAGATGCTCCTCGGTCGGGTGGTTGTGGACGGCTTCGGGTGCCAGCCGGCGATAATCGAGCAGGTCGTCGGTGCGGCCGCCGAGGATGGCGTCGTCCATCCAGTCGGCAAAGCCGGTGACCCAGCCGGGTTCGGGAGAGTTCATCTGCAGCCGCGTTTTGCGGAATTCACTGAGGTCGTGGGTGAAGCTGCCGCTGCCGATGATCAGCACACCTTCGTCGCGCAGCGGTGCCAGCGCGCGGCCGAGTGCATAGTGATGCACCGCGCCTAGCTGCGTCTGCACCGCCAGTTGCGTCACCGGAATCTTTGCATCCGGCCACGCCAGCATCAGCGGCACCCAGGCGCCGTGATCGAGCCCGCGTGACGCGCTGGTCGCGGCGCTGATGCCCGCGACAGCGAGCAATTCGACAACGCGCGCCGCGAGCGCTGGTGCGCCTGGTGCTGGGTACTGCAACCGGTACAGCGCTTCGGGAAAGCCGCCGAAATCATGGATAGTGTCGGGATATTCGACGGTGCTGACGGAGGGCACAGGGGTTTCCCAGTGCGCCGAGATCATCAGGATGGCGCGCGGTGGCTCTGGCAGCAACGAGGGCAGCGTCTTGAGGAAGTCGTGCGCGGGCACATCGTCGATCACCAGCGTCGGGGCGCCATGCGAAACAAATAGCGCCGGCAGTGTCATGGCCGGCGCAGTGCGGCTTTGATTGACGAGGCGAGGATCTTGTCGATCTTGCGGCCGTCCATATCCATGATCTCGAAGCGCCAGCGGCCGTGGTCGAACGACTCGCCGGTTTCGGGGAGGTGGCGGATGTGATCGAGGACGAAGCCCGCGACGGTTTGATAGTCGCGGCTGTCGGGCAGATCGAAACCCAGCCGCTCTGCCATTTCATCGGCAGGTAGCGATCCCGAAAACAGCCAGCTGCCGTCATCGCGTTCGACCGCCGGCGGGTCATTGGCGTCATCGACATCCGACCGGAACGCCCCGGCAATTGCAGCGAGCAGGTCGGCGGGTGTCACGATGCCTTCGAAATGGCCATATTCGTCGTGGACCAGCGCCATCGGGATTGCTGCATCGCGCAAGGAGGCCAGCGCATCCATCGCGTCGAGCTGGTCGGGAATGACCGGCGCCACCGTCGCCAGCGCGCGCAGATCAAGCGGCCGGCCTTCGATCAGCGCGGTGACGACATCGCGCGCCTGCAGCACGCCGATGATGTCATCGACCGAGCCTTGCGCCACCGGCAGCCGCGTGTGCGGGGTCTTGGCAAGTGCGGCGCGGGTTTCTTCGTCGGTAGCATCGGCGTCGAGCCAGTCGACCTGGTTGCGCGGCGTCATCACACCGCGCACCGGCCGGTCGGCAAGGCGCATGACGCCCGATATCATCGCACGCTCGGATTCCTCGATGACGCCCGCGGTCTCGGCCTCGGCGACCACCGAGCGCAGTTCCTCTTCGGTCACGACATGGTTGGCATCGCGGCGCTGCCCGAGCAGCCGGAACACCGCCTTCGAGCTCCAGTCGAGCGCCCAGGCGAACGGCGTCGCCAGCTTGGTCATCCAGTCCATGAACGGCGCCACTGCGCAGGCAATCGGCTCGGGCGAGCGCAGCGCGAACTGCTTGGGCACCAGCTCGCCGATGATCAGCGAGACATAGGTGGTGAGCAGGATGACCAACCCAAAGCCCAGATCATGCGCGGTCTTGGGCGGCAGCGACAGCCAGACCTGCAGCCGGATGGCGACGGGCTCGGCGAGCCGCTCGCCCGAAAACGCGCCATTGAGGATCGACACCAAGGTGATGCCGATTTGCGCCGATGACAGGAAGCGCGCCGGGTCTTCGCCCAGCCGCAGCGCGGTCGCGGCGCCGCGTTTGCCCGCCGACGCCAGCCCGCGCAACCGTGGCCGGCGCGATGAGACGATGGCGAGCTCGGACATCGCCAGAAACCCGTTGAGAACGACCAAAGCGAGGATTATCGCGGCGTCGATCCAGGGAAAGGGTTGCATTGGCGCAGGAATGAGTTGATCCAGAGGTGAAGCCGGAACGCGGGCTGCGCTCGGCGTCGGGAAGCCATAGATGAACAATCCGCAGCGCCGACGCAAGGATCGTTCATCGCGGATGCAGGATCGCGGCGCTAGCCAGACCTCCACATGCTGGTGTATTGCGTGCCCGAAACCATGACATCAACACTGTTTTTATTGGGGAAATCCAGATCATGACGATTTTCAAGCAAGCCATCATGGCCACCGCCTGCGCCAGCCTGCTGCTCGGCACTGCCGGTTGCGTCACTGATCCGACGACCGGCCAGCAATCGATGACGCGCGGTGGCAAGGGCGCGGTAGCCGGTGCCGCGGGCGGCGCGCTGCTCGGCGGGCTGATCGGCGGCAACGCCACCGGCGCCCTCGTCGGCGGCGCGATCGGCATGCTCGCGGGCGGCGCGGCGGGCAGCTACATGGACAAGCAGGAACGGGCGCTGCGCGCACAGACCGCCGGCACCGGCATCGAAGTCCAGCGCCAGGGCGACGTCATCAAGCTCGAAATGCCCGCCGCGGTCACCTTCGACTTCAACTCGGCGGTGCTGCACCCCGAATTCATGCCGTCGCTCAACAAGGTCGCGCAGACGCTGGCGCAGTATCAATCGACCTATGTCAACGTCAACGGCTTCACCGATTCGGTCGGCAGCGACGCCGTCAACATGCGACTGTCGCAGCAGCGCGCCGATGCCGTGGCAAACTACCTCAAGGGCAACGGCGTCAACCCGGCGCGCATCACCTCGACCGGCTTCGGCCCTGCCAACCCCGTCGCCTCGAACGCCACCGATATCGGCCGCGCGCAGAACCGTCGCGTCGAAATCAAGCTGACGCCGATGACCGAGGGTAGCACCAAGCCGACGAACTGAGGTTAGACGCCTCCGGCGGGCAGGGCCTTGGCCCTGCACCCGTCAGTTTGCGTGGGTGCGTCAATCCCGGCGTCGGCTGATTGGGCACCGTCCCAACTCATGGGTGCAGGGCCTAAGGCCCTGCCCGCCGGAGGCCTTCAGCCGCGCAGCGTCGCCCCGACAGCCTTGCCCGCCGCCGCAATGACACTCGCTGAAATCGCGTCGATTTCGGCATCGGTGAAGCTGGCGGCGCCGGGCTGCAGCGTCACGGTCAACGCCATGCTGATCTGGCCTTCGGGCACGCCGGCGCCGGTGAAGCGGTCGAATAGCCGGACGTCGGTGATGGCTGTCTTGTCGGCACCGCGCACCGCGCGCAGTAGCGCATCGGCGGGCGTGTCTGCGGCAACGAGGAACGCGAAGTCGCGTTTGACCGCCTGCAATGCCGGCGGCGTGAACGCGCCGCGCGAGCGCTTGGGCGATTTGGGCTGCGGAATCGCGTCGAGGAATAGCTCGGCGACCGCGACGCTGCCCTTGAGGTCGAGCTCGGCGGCGACGCGCGGGTGCAGTTCGCCAAAGCTGGCGAGGATGGCCTTGGGCCCGAGCCCGAGGCGACCGCTGCGACCGGGATGGTACCAACCGTCGACGGGCGGCAGCACCATCAGCCGGTCGACCGGCGCGCCGGCGGCGGCCAGTGCGGCGAGCGCCTCGGCCTTGGCGTCATAGGCGTCGAAGCCCGTGGCCGCGCCGGTCGCCCAGTCGCGTCCGCGCTTTTCACCTGCGAGCAGCAGTGCGGCGGTCAGATGTTCGCCGCCGGTCAGATAGCGGCGGCCGAGTTCGAACAGTCGGACGCTGGTGGCGCCACGGTCGGCGTTGCGCTTTGCTGCTGCGGCGAGGCCGGCGAGCAGCGACGGGCGCATCGTAGCGAGATCGGCGGAGATCGGGTTTTCGAGCGTCCAGTCGCTGCCGCCGAACAGTGCGGCGGTGGCGGGTGGCAGGAAGCTCCACGTCACCGCCTCGTTCAGCCCGCGCGCGGCCATGGCGCGACGGGTGCGGCGTTCAAGCAACTGCTGCGGTGTCGCGGTCGGTCGGGCAACACCCGGCGCGCGCGGCAGCGGCGTCGAGGGTACATGCGCGTAGCCGTGGATGCGGACGACTTCCTCGACAATGTCGGCCTCGCCATCGATGTCACGGCGCCAGCTGGGGACACCAATCTGCCAGACATCGCCCGTGGTCACGGTGAAGCCCAGCCGCGTCAGGATGGCGGCCTGTGCGGCTTCATCGACTTCGACGCCGGCGAGGCCGAGCGTGCGCGCTGGACGATACGCCACGGTCTTGGCGGCAACCGGCGGTGTGCCGGCGCGGCTGATTTCGCTCGCCGTGCCGCCGCACAGCGCACGCACGAGATGCGTGGCGATGGCGAGGCCGTCATCGAGAAAGCCCGGATCGACGCCGCGTTCGAAGCGCGTGCGGGCATCGCTGGTCAGCATCAGCTTCTGGCCGGTCCGCGCGATCGATGCCGGATCGAAATAGGCGCATTCGATCAGCACGTCAGTGGTGGTGTCCGAACAGCCCGACTCCATGCCGCCCATGATGCCGCCGATATCATGGACGGCATGGTCATCGGCGATGACTGTCATTGTTGGGTCGACCGTGTAGGTCTTGCCGTTCAAGGCCTGCACCTGTTCGCCGGCACGCGCCTTGCGCGCGACCAGCGGCCCCGACAGCTTGGCAACGTCATAGACGTGCAGCGGCCGGCCGAGGTCGAACATGATGAAATTGGTGATATCGACCAGTGCCGAAATCGGCTTTTGCCCGATGGCGCGCAGCTTTGCCTGCATCCACGGATGCGACGGCCCGTTGCGGACGCCGCTGACGGTGCAGCCGAGGAAGGCGGGGCAGCCTTCGGGGTCATCGGTGCGGATGGCGGGTCCGGCGCCGGTGCGCGGCACATCCAGTGTATCGATGCGATAGGCTTCGGTGAGCGGCTTGAGCGTGCCGAGCCCGGCTGCCGCGAGGTCGCGCGCGATGCCACGCACGCCCATGCAGTCCTGGCGGTTCGGCGTCACGCTGACGTCGATGACGGGGTCGTCGATGCCGGCCCAGGCGGCGTAGTTGCTGCCGACGGGGGCATCGGCGGGCAGTTCGATGATGCCGTCGTGATCATCGCCGAGTTCGAGCTCGCGCGTCGAACACATCATGCCGTTCGATTCGACGCCACGGATGCTGGCGACCTTGAGCACCATGCCGTTCGCCGGCACCGTTGCACCGGGCATGCCGAAGACGCCGAGCAGACCGGCGCGGGCGTTGGGGGCGCCGCAAACAACCTGCAACGGGCCGTCACCGGCATCGACTGTCAGCACCTGCAGCTTGTCGGCCTGCGGGTGCGGTGCTGCGGTCAGCACGCGCGCGATGCGGAACGCCGACAGTTTTGCGGCGGGGTTTTCGACACCTTCGACTTCGAGCCCGCAGCGCGTCAGTCCCGCGCAGATCTCGTCGAGCGACGCGGTGGTTTCGAGGTGCTCCTTGAGCCAGCTCAGGGTGAACTTCATGCGCCGACTCCGCCGCTCAGGGTGGGCACGTCGAGCGCGCGGAAGCCGTAGTGGTTCAGCCAGCGCAGGTCGGCATCGAAGAAGGCGCGCAAGTCGTTCATCCCGTATTTGAGCATGGCGAGGCGGTCGATGCCGACACCGAACGCGAAGCCCTGCCAGACTTCAGGGTCGAGACCGCAATTGGCGATGACGCGCGGGTGCACCATGCCGCCGCCGAGGATTTCGAGCCAGCTTTCGCTGCCGCCGATGCTCAGCGTGCCGCCGCTCCATGAACAGCCAACATCGATTTCGACCGACGGCTCGGTGAACGGGAAGAAGCTCGGGCGGAACTGCAACGTCACGTCATCGACTTCGAAGAACGCCTTGACCATCGTCTCGAGCGTCCAGCGCAGGTGGCCCATGGTGATGTCGCGGTCGATGACCAAGCCTTCGACCTGGTGGAACATCGGCGTGTGCGTCGCGTCCGAATCGGAGCGATAGACGCGGCCCGGCGCGATGATGCGGATCGGCGGTTCCTGCGTCATCATCGTGCGGATCTGCACCGGCGAGGTATGGGTGCGCAGCAGCATGCGCTTTTCGGAGCCGGCCTGATCGGGGAAATAGAAGGTGTCGTGCATCGCGCGCGCCGGATGTTCGGGCGGGATGTTGAGCGCGGTGAAATTGTGCCAGTCGTCCTCGATCTCCGGCCCGCCAGCGACCGCGAAGCCGAGATCGGCGAAGATTTCGGCGAGTTCGTCCATGACCTGCGAAATCGGGTGGATGCTGCCGCGCGGCGCATCGGCGACGGGCAGCGTCATGTCGAGCTTTTCATTCGCCAGCTTGGCATCGAGCGCTGCGGTTTCGAGCACCGCCTTGCGCGCCGCCAGCGCCGCCGTCACCGCCTCGCGCAGGCCGTTGAGCAAAGGTCCCTGGACCTGGCGTTCGTCGGGCGACATGCCGCCGAGCGTCTTGAGCAAGGCGGTAACGCTGCCCGACTTGCCGAGTGCGCCGACGCGCACGGCTTCGAGCGCATCAAGGCTGGTGGCAGCGTCGATGGCGCTGAGCAGGTCGGCTTGCAGGGTATCGGTCATGGAAACTCGCTCGGTTGCTGCCACGCCCGCAAAGCATGGCGGCGGAGGTTTAGGGGAGCGCGCCTCAAAACGAAAGAGGCGCGGGAAGCTGAATGCCGCCCGCGCCCCAATTCGTTGATGCTGAAAGCTTTAAGCGGTGGCAACCGCGGGCTTGGCATCGAGCGCGGCTTGCGCCTGCGCGGCGATGGCGCGGAACACTTCGGGCTCGTGCATCGCGATGTCGGCCAGAACCTTGCGGTCGAGTTCGACATTGGCGAGCTTGAGCCCGTGCATAAAGACGCCGTAAGTCAGGCCGACTTCACGCACCGCTGCGTTGATGCGCTGGATCCACAGTGCGCGGAAGTTGCGCTTGTTGACCTTGCGATCGCGGTACGCGTACTGGCCGGCCTTTTCGACGGCCTGCCGCGCGATGCGGATGGTGTTCTTGCGACGGCCATAATAGCCCTTCGCCTGTTCCAGAACCCGCTTGTGACGGGCGTGCGAGGTCGTCCCGCGTTTGACACGTGCCATGTGCGGTCTCCCTTACTTGCGCAGGCCGTAGGGTGCCCAAAGCTTGATCGTCCGGGCATCTGCCTCGGAGATCACTTCGGTCCCGCGGTTCTGGCGAATATACTTTGCATTGTGGCTGATCAGGCGGTGGCGCTTGCCAACGACACCGTGCTTGACCTTGCCGGTTGCGGTGATCTTGAAGCGTTTCTTCACACCGCTCTTGGTCTTGAGCTTGGGCATTTTCGTCTCCTATGGACGCATCATTGAACAGCCACGGCAGCCCATTCAGCCGGGCCGTTCGGTCATGCGAAGCGTGGGCCTATAGCCGCATGCCCGGCATTGCGCAACCTTGCAGGGCAACAAGCGGCAAATTTGCCCGTTCGCCGAAACTATGGGTCCGGAACCTTCAGCTTGTGCCACAGGTTCAGCCGACATGGATGCCACCCCGACCATTTCACCGCGCGCGACGACGCGGCTGACCCCGCTGCGCATCCTTGGCGGAGTCGCATTGGTGCTGCTCGCGCTGTGCGTTGCTGCCTATGCCTATCTGTATGTGACCCGCGGCCGCTTCCTGAAAGGCCCATTCGTCCGTGTTGCCACCGAGATGTCGGGCCGCGCGGTGACCATCGACGGCGATTTTCAGCTCTACCTCGACCCGCATATCCGCTTCGTCGCCGAAGGCCTGCGCGTCGCCAACCCCGGCTGGGCGCACGATCCGGCGCTGGTGACGACGCGGCACATCGACCTGTCGATGAATTTCTGGTCGGCGCTGTTCGGCAACCGGGCGATTCGCAGCGTCATTATCGATGGCGGGGCATTCGGCCTCGAGCGCGACAAGCGTGGTCGCAACAGCTGGAGCTTCGACAGCACCGCGCCGCTCGACATCCCGCCGATCGATGTTGCGACCGTCACCGGTACCGGCGTCCACTACCGCGACGACCTGCGCCGCATCGATGTCAAACTCAGGCTCGGCGACATTGCCGCGACAGACAAGCGCATCGAACGGCCATTGACGTTCACCGGCAGCGGCACCGCCATGGGCGCGCCGTTCAAGGTTACAGGCGCGCTGACGACGCCGCAGACGACGATCACCGGCGGCCGCACCGGGCTCGACCTCCACGTCACCGTCGCCGACACGAAAGTCGATGTCACCGGCACGCTGCCCGGCGCGACCAGGCTCGACGGTGCCGACCTGCGCTTGGTCGCCGCAGGGCGCAACCTGCAAACGCCGTTCGCGCTAATCGGCATTACCGTGCCGCAGACGCGGCCGTACCGAATCAGTGCGGCACTGACCAAATCCGGCGACGAATTCCGCTTCACGCGCATCGGCGGCAAGTTCGGCGACAGCGACATCGCCGGCAAGCTGACGATCCGGCGTCCGGAGGGCCGGCTGCGGATTGATGGTGCGCTGTCGAGCAAGGTGCTCGACATCCTCGATATCGGGCCGTGGCTTGGCTATTCGCCTGAACGACTCGATGCGATGGGCGGCAAGGGCGCGGTGACCGTCGTGGCCGGGCGGCCGCGCGTGCTTCCCGATACGCCGCTCGCGATCGACGGCTTGCGCGACTATGACGCACACTTGACCTATACGGCGGCGCGGCTGCGGACTGGCACGGCGGTGATCACCGGAATCGACGCTGATGTGACGCTCGATCACAGCCTGTTGCGGTTGGCGCCGGTGGCATTCAACCTCGCCGGCGGACGCATGGTGTTCGCCGTTTTGCTCAACGCCCGCGTCAAGCCGGTCGTCACCGACTATGACGTGCTGATCGGTCCGCTTCCGCTCGGCCGGCTGCTGTCATCGTTCGATGTCGTGAACAGTGGAACGACCGCGACGGTGCACGGACGCATCAAGCTGCGCGGCACCGGCGATACCGTTCGCAAGTCGCTAGGCACCGCAACGGGGCGCGTGGCGCTGGTCTTCCCGACCGGCACCTTGTGGGTGCGCAATGTCGAACTCGCCAAGCTCGACTTGCAGAATTATTTGTTCGCGGTGTTCGGCCGGAAGCTCAAGCACCCGACCGAAATCCGCTGCGGACTGATCGCATTCACCATGGTCAATGGTATCGGTACTGCCGATCCGATCCTTTTCGATACCAAGCGCGCCGTGTTCCGCGGCACCGGCCAGATCAACGTCCGCGACGAGACGATGGCGCTGTCAGTCCAAGGCGATTCAAAAGAATTCAGCCTGTTTTCGGGCCAGTCGCCGATTGCCATCAGCGGGTCGTTCGTAGCGCCCAGAGTCAATCCGATTTCGGGCAAACTGATCGGTCGCGCCGCCGCCGCAGTGGCGCTCGGCGTCGCCTTGACGCCGGTGGCCGCCATCCTCGCCTTTGTCGATCTCGGCGATGGGAAGGACACCGATTGCGCGCCGGTGCTCGCGGCGCGGCACGGCTAGGCGCGACCGACGGTCGGGCTGAGCATCTGCGCGTTGATGCCGATCGCGGCATAGGCCGCCGTCCAGCGCTTGTCGGGGCGGGTTTCCCAAAGCAGCGCATCGTCGGCGGGTGCGGCCTGCCAGCCGTGACGCAGCATTTCACCGTCAAGTTGCCCTGCACCCCAGCCGGTGTAGCCGACTGCCATCAGCCAGTTCTTGGGTCCGTGGCCTGCGGCTATATCGTTGAGGATGTCGAGCGTCGAGGTCAGCCCCCAGCGCAGCGGACCGGTGCCCGCGGACACCGCGATAGTGCTCTGGCCCTCGTAGTCGGCGCTGTGCAGCACGAAGCCGCGCCCGGGTTCGACCGGGCCGCCGCCGAAAACCGGCGCCGGTGGTGTGACACCCGGATCGATGTCGAGCTGCGCCATCAGGTCGCGCGCCGTGATGCCCTCCAGTGGCTGGTTGACCATGATGCCGAGCGCGCCGTCACCGTCGTGCACGCACATCGCGATGACCGCGCGTTCGAAGCGCGGGTCGCCGATGCCGGGCAGCGACAGCAGCAGCTGGCCGACAAGATAAGGGGGGTCCAGGGTGCGACTATCGGTCATAAAGGCATGATAGCCGTGTGTGCTGGACGCCGCCAGCGGCCACCGCTATTCAAGTCGCACAATCCAAGAGGGAGAAAGTCCATGACCGTTGCTGTTGGCGATGCCGTGCCGAGCGCCGTGCTGATGAAGATGACCGAAGCCGGCCCCGCGCCGGTGACCACCGAAGCGCTGTTCGGCGGGCGTACCGTGGCGCTGTTTTCGGTGCCAGGCGCCTTCACCCCGACATGTTCGGCCAAGCACCTGCCCGGCTACATCACCCACGCCGGCGAGATCAAGGCGCGCGGCATCGACGAAATCGTCTGCATTTCGGTCAATGACGTGTTCGTCATGGGCGCCTGGGGCAAGAACGCCGATGTCGGCGACAACGTCACGATGCTGGCCGACGGCAACGGCGACTTCGTCAAGGCGCTCGGGCTGACGATGGACGGTTCGAAGTTCGGCATGGGCCTGCGCGGCCAGCGTTTCTCGATGCTGGTCAAGGACGGCAAGGTGGTCGAGCTCAATGTTGAAGAGCCGGGCGCGTTCAAGGTGTCTTCGGCTGAGCATTTGCTTGAGCAGCTGAAGTAGGCAGGGAGCGGGCGCGGGCAAAGCCCGCGCCGTCGGACGGGTTCAGCGGCTTGATCGCCGCTGCCCCGCCGGCCGGCAGCGCGCGAGTCCGCGCGTAAGACTAAATTTGCCGTGCAGATTTCGGCTTACGCGCTGGCAGCGCTAGCTGCTCCACCCGCACTGCTGCCCCTTGTTCTGCTCCTTGAGCCAGACCTGCAGCGGCGCGAAATACGCCAGCACCGCGCCGGCATCCATCTCGCGGCTGCCGGTGAACTTTTCCAGCGCATCGGGCCACGGCTTCGACGAGCCCATTTCGAGCATGGCGTTGAGCTTCGCGCCGACTTCCTTGTTGCCATAGATGTTGCAGCGGTGCAGCGGGCCCGTCCAGCCGGCCTGCTTGCAGGCGGCTTGATAGAACTGGAACTGCAACACCCGCGCCAGGAAGTAGCGCGCATAGGGCACGCTCGCCGCGACATGATACTTGGCGCCGGGATCGAAATCGGCTTCCGAACGCGCCACCGGCGGCATGATGCCCTGATACTGTTCGCGCAGGTCGTTCCATGAGGCGTTATAGGCGGTCGGCGGGGTCGCGCCCGAGAACACGCCCCAGCGCCATTTGTCGACGACATAGGTCCACGGCATGCCGGGCACCTTTTCGAGCGCCTGACGCAGCAGCAGTCCGATATCCTTTGACGCGTCGGGCACCTTGGCCGGATCGAGCAGGCCGATCTTGACCAGATAATCCGGCGTTACCGACAGTGCGACGAAATCGCCGATCGCTTCGTGGAAGCCGTCATTGGCGCCGCCGCGATAGAACAGCGGCTGCTTGTTGTAGGCGCGCTGGTAATAGTTGTGGCCGAGTTCGTGGTGGATCGTCACGAAGTCGGTCGAGTTGACCTTCGTGCACATCTTGATGCGCAGATCGTCGACGTTATCGACGTCCCAGGCGCTGGCGTGGCAGATGACTTCACGGTCGGCGGGCTTGGTGATCTGCGAGCGTTCCCAGAACGTCGCGGGCAGCGGCGCAAAGCCCAGCGACGAGTAGAAGCCCTCGCCGGTCTTGACCATCTTGACCGGGTCATAGCCCTTGGCCTTGAGCAGCTCGCCGGTATCATAGCCGATGGTGCCGGCGCCCGGCGGTGCGACGACATCATAGATGCCGCTCCAGTCCTGCGCCCACATGTTGCCGAGCAGGTCGGCACGGATCGGGCCGGTCTTTTTCTGCACCGCATCGCCGTATTTCTTGTTGAGCTGGGTGCGCGTGAAGCAGTGCAGTTCGGTGTAGAGCGGCATCAGCTGGTTCAGCAGCTTGTTCTGCATCGCCGCGAACGCGTCGGGGTCCATGTCATAACCGGCGCGCCACATCGCGCCGACATCCTTGTAGCCGAGGTCGCGCGCGCCCTGGTTGGCGATTTCGACCATGCGCACGAAATCGGGGCGCATCGGTGCGCCGACCTTGTGCCATGACGTCCAGATTTCCTGCGTCAGTGCCGGATCGCGCGTCGTTTCCATCAGCGCTTCAAGGTCGTTGCCGCCGGTCGCCTTGCCCTGGAACGTGCCCTTGCCCTTGCCATAGGTCGATTTCATCCGCGTCGACAGCGTCGACAGCTCATCGGCGACACCAGGCGTATCGGGCGCCGGCAAGGTCAGCCCGAGCTTGAGGCCGTCGAGCTGGCGGCGGGTGTCATAGCTCAGGCCGGGGGTGTTGTTGAATGTCGCGGCCTTTTTCGCCAGCCGCACCGCCATTTCGGTGCCCTGCGCGTCGACCTTCGACGCCAGCCAGTCGGTATCATCGGTGATGTAGGTGGCATTGACCCAGGCAATGCGCGCCGCGGTGTCGCTGTAGCGCTGCACTTCGGCAGTCGCGTCGGCGATGAACTTGTCGGCTTCGGCAGCCGTCGGGACTGCGGCCTTGGCCGTTGGCGCGGCGCCAGCAGGTGCCAGCCCGGCGGTCGATGCCAGACCTAGCGCTATACCCAGCGCCAAGGTTGAGACGATGGTTTTCATTCAAACAAACTCCCCGCATTGATGCTTGAACGCACATCAACGCGGGGAGGTGTTTTGGTCAAGCCGTCTTGCGACGACGTGCCCGGATTGCCCCGCCGGCGAGACCGAATCCGGCCAGCATCTGCGCCCAGACTGCCGGTTCGGGCACGCCGGGTGCAGCGTTGTTATAGTCGAAACCGCTGTTCGAGGTGATGACCGCCGCGTTGGTGACATTCTGGCCGCCACTGGTCACCACAGACTGCAACCCCAGCCAGCGTGCGGTGTGGCTGAAGTCGACATAGGCGCTGCCGGCACCTGGGCCGAACAGGAAGACGCTGGCATCGGCAGTCCAGCCGGCGCTGAGCAGCATCACCTGGCCGCTGACATAGTTGCGGTGAAAAGTCAGGATTTGATCGACCTGCATAAGCCCCAACCCATAGTCGGTGAGGCTCCATTGATCGAAGCTGTTGCTCTGCGCCGGATTGTACCAGTTGAAGCCCGTCGACGCGGCTGCGCTGGCATTCGATGAAAACAGCGTCCCGGTCAGCCGCAACTGGAAGGTCGCGATACCGCTCTGTCCCGGCGTTCCGGTGTTGATGACTATCTCATCCTCGAACTGGCCGCGCGCCGACGATTGCTGGTTGCCCAACTGCGCCAGATTGGCCGACGCATAGTAGCGCTGCAGGCCGTAGTCGGTGATCGAAAAGGTCGTGCCGGTCGGGCGCGTCGCGCTGGCCGTTGCCGGGCCGGGCGTGGGCGCATCCAGCCGCTGGATGAATTCGAGCGGCGGCGCGCCGCTGCCGTTGTTGACGACATTATAGATATACGCCGACACGAAGGTATTGGCTGCAGCCGGTACGGCCGCGAGCGCGACGACTGCCAGCGGCAGTCCGCGCAAGAAATTGCGAATCTTCATTATTTTCTCCCCCCGACCGATGAATACCCGAGTCCCGACTCGCGTTTTCCTCATCGATCAGCGAAATTCTTCAGTCGATCATGATGATTGTCAATGACGGCTTCGGCTTGGCGCGGTGAGAAAATCCTTAATGGCTGTACCGAGCGCCGGCACCGTCACCGCGCTCATGTGGTTGCCCGGCACTTCGACATAGGTCGCGTGCGGCAGCGTCGCCGCAAGCTCGGGCGCCGAACCATTGTCGGCGTCATCCTTGCCGCAAACGACCAGAATCGGCGTCGCCAGCGCCTTGAGCGTGTCGAGCGGCGTCACCGGCTGCGCGCGCAGGACGTGTGCGACCGCTTCGCCGTCGATCTTGTTGGTCTTCATGAACTGTGCGGCGAACCAGCCGTCGCTGCCGCGTTCGAAACTGTCGGCATTGGCGATGACATGCAGGAACCAGCCGGTGCGCTTGCCCGATTCGACCAGGCCCGCGAGCCCCATCCCCGAAACAATGGCACGGCGCGGCCGCATCCCGCGCGCCAGCAGGCGAATGACGGTGCGTGCACCCATCGAATAGCCGCCGAGGTCGAAAACGGTGAGCCCGAGGTGCGCCACCAGCGCCTCGATGTCCTGCGCCAGCACGTCCGCCGGATAGGCGGCTGCGTCATGCGGTGCGGCGCTGGCGCCATGCGCGCGGAAGTCGGGCATGATGACGCGGAAACCGGCGTCGGCGAGTGTCTTGGCGGTACCGTAGCGCAGCCAGTTGGTTGCGGCGTTGCTGAACAGCCCATGGAGCAGCACCACCGGCCGTCCCGCGCCGAGGTCGGTCCAGGCGATTTCAACGCCATCGAAGCTGGCGAAGCGGTGTGTCGTGGGTTCGCTCATTCGGGGTCGCCCGTGCCACTTTCCCAGCGCGCCACCAGCGGCGGATATTCATCGGCGCGGGTTTCGGGCAGGTCGTCGGGGTGAATCCACGCCGCGTGGCGGCTTTCGACGCCGAAGTGGCTAGTCGGCGCAAACGCCTCGGGAGCGTCAAGCGAGCCCAAAGTCAGGTCGATGCGCGCGCTGTCGGGATAGTCGAAGGTCAGCGGTGTGCCGCACGCCGCGCAATAGCCGCGCCGGCCGAACGGCGACGACATGTAATGCGCGGGTTCGCCGGTGAGTGTCAGGTCCGCCTTGGCGACATTGACGAACGCCGCGGCGACATTGCCGACGGCGCGCTGGCACATCCGGCAATGGCACCAATAGGCCTTGTCGGCCTCGGCGCGCGCGACGTAGCGGACGGCGCCGCACTGGCAGCCGCCCGCGACGTCGATCATGCGGCCTTCTTGAGGTGCCGGCGGCCGAGCAGTTCGGCAATCTGCACCGCGTTCAAGGCCGCGCCCTTGCGGAGGTTGTCGCTGACGCACCACAGGTTGAGGCCGTGCGGCACCGTCGGATCGACGCGCAGGCGGCTGATATAGGTCGCATATTCGCCGACGCATTCGATCGGGGTGACGTAGCCACCGTCCTCGCGCTTGTCGACGAGCATGATGCCGGGCGCCTCGCGCAGGATCGACTGCGCGTGGGCCAGCGAAATCGGCCGTTCGAATTCGATGTTGATCGATTCGCTGTGGCCGACGAACACCGGCACGCGCACGCAGGTCGCGGTGACGTCGATGGCGGGATCGAGAATCTTCTGCGTCTCGACGACCATCTTCCATTCTTCCTTGGTCGAGCCGTCTTCCATGAAGACGTCGATGTGCGGAATGACGTTGAAGGCAATCTGCTTGGTGAACTTCTTCGCGGCCTTGGGGTCGCCGACGAACACCGCGCGGGTCTGCTCGAACAGTTCGTCCATGCCTTCCTTGCCGGCGCCCGACACCGACTGATAGGTCGACACCACAACGCGCTTGATGGTCGCGGCATCGTGCAGCGGCTTCAATGCCACGACCATCTGCGCTGTCGAGCAGTTGGGGTTGGCGATGATGTTGCGCTTGCGGTAGCCGTCGATGGCGTGCGGGTTCACTTCGGGCACGATCAGCGGGATTTCGGGGTCCATCCGGTACAGCGAGCTGTTGTCGATGACCGTGCAGCCGGCGGCCGCCGCGCGCGGCGCGTGAATCTTCGTCGGGCCACTACCCGCCGAAAACAGCGCAATGTCCCAGCCGGTGAAGTCAAAATGGTCGAGATTCTGCACCTTGAGCGTTTTGCCGGTATCGCCGAAATCGATCATGTCGCCCTGGCTGCGCGCCGAAGCCACCGCTGCCAGCTCGGCAATCGGGAACTCGCGCTCGGCAAGGATGTTGAGCATTTCACGTCCGACATTGCCGGTCGCGCCGACAACGACCACTCGATAGGCCACTTTGCTTCTCCAAAGGCGCTGCCGGGTGTGGCAGCGGGGGGTCGCTTTACCCCAAAGTGCGGCGCGCGCCAATGCCGCGCATCATATGCTTCGCACTGACGATGTTGCAGCGCGGCGAATAGAGCGAAATCGGATGCAATTTGGCTCGCACGACTCAGGGCTTTTGCGTCATAATGCCAACCGGTCAGATCGGGGGGTCTAGAACGTGGGTGTCGCTATCGATCCGGGGAATGTTGTCGTCGCGCTGCGACGACAGTTTGAAACCAATTGGCAAATGTTTGCTGTCCGCGGCGTGCTGGCGTTCGCGCTCGTCGTGGTCCTCGTCGTGCGCTTTTACTACGGCTTTCGTATGCTGACGCCGGGCTTTGCCTTGTACGCATTCGCCGATGCCGCCGCGCTGATGATTGCTGCGATCTGGCGGGCACCGTCGAACGGCCGGGCATGGCTGCTCGTGACCGATGCGCTGGTCGGCTTTGCGGCAGGCGCCGCTGTGTTCGCGCGCCCGCTGTTGCCCGAATTTTCACTGGTCATCGTCATCGGGTTGCGGGTCGGCATTGGCGGCGTCTTGCTGCTGATGTCGGCAACACGCCTTGATGGCCACGCCGGACAGCGCGTCATGGTCGCGGCCGGCATGGCTTCGGTGTTGTTTGCCGCAGCGCTGTTCGCGGCACCGCATGCGGGGCTGTCGTGGCGGCTGGCGCTCTACCTGCTGGTCTTTGGCGCCCTGAACTTCGCGCTGGCCTGGCAGTTGCGCTCAAGCCGCCGCTAGCCCGCCAGCGCGGCCAGCACCGCGTCACCCATCGCCACCGTCCCCAGCGTGCCGCCGATATCGCCGGTGCGCGCGCCGCGATCGAGCGCCGTGGCCACCGCCTTTTCGACGCGGTCGGCGAGATCGCCGCGGTCGAGGCTATATCGCAGCGCCAGCGCGAGACTGAGGATCGACGCACACGGGTTGGCGAGGCCCTTGCCGGCGATGTCGGGCGCCGAGCCATGAATCGGCTCGTACAGCCCGGGCATGCCCTTCACGCCGAGTGCCGCCGACGGCAGCATGCCGAGCGAACCGGTCAGCATCGCCGCTTCGTCCGACAGAATGTCGCCGAACAGATTGTCGGTGAGGATGACGTCGAACTGCTTGGGGTATTTGACCAGCTGCATCGCGGTATTGTCGGCGAGCATGTGGCTGAGGTCGATATGCGGATACTCGGCGTCACGCAGCGCCTGGACTTCTTCGCGCCACAACAGCCCCGATTCCATGACGTTCGATTTTTCGGCCGAACAGACGCGGCCCGTGCGCTTGGCCGCGAGCTCGAACGCCACGCGCGCGACGCGGCGGATTTCGCTGCTGGTATAGACCTGCGTATTGACGCCGCGACGTTCGCCGTTGCCGAGATCGCTGATGCCGCGCGGTTCGCCGAAATAGACGCCGCCGGTCAGTTCGCGCACGAACATGATGTCGAGGCCTTCGACGAATTCGCGCTTGAGGCTCGACGCATCGGCAAGCGCGGCAAAGCACAGCGCCGGACGCAGATTGGCGAACACTTCCATGCCGGCACGCAGTGCCAGCAGCCCGGCTTCGGGGCGCTTGTCATACGACTGCTTCGCCCATTGCGGGCCACCGACGGCGCCCATCAGCACGGCGTCCGACGCCTTGGCCAGCGCCAGCGTCTCGGGCGTCAGCGGCACGCCGT
This sequence comes from Glacieibacterium arshaanense, assembly GCF_004681125.1. Classification (GTDB taxonomy): domain Bacteria; phylum Pseudomonadota; class Alphaproteobacteria; order Sphingomonadales; family Sphingomonadaceae; genus Polymorphobacter_A; species Polymorphobacter_A arshaanense. The sequence goes on along the minus strand of NZ_SIHO01000002.1, from coordinate 203,988 downwards.
CGGCATCGATCGCGGCACCGCCAAAGCGCGCTTCACAGACGCTGACGTCCAAGCCGGCATTGGCATTGAGCCAACCAACAAGGCGACGGCTCTGGGCAGTCACTTCAGGGCCGATTCCGTCACCGGGCAGCAACAGCAGCGTCTTGGTCATTTCAATATCTTTCGCTTGTTCAGGCAGCGCGCTTGGCAGCGCCACCGATCCACGGCTTGTCGGCGGCGAGGCGGTCTTCGAACGACGCGATGGCAGCACCCTGCGCCTCGGTGAGGCCGATCTCGTCGACACCGCCGATCAGGCAGGACTTGCGGAACGGATCGATTTCGAAGCTGAAGCGGTCCTGGAACGGCGTCGTGACCACCTGATTCTCGAGGTCGATGGTAATGTCGTCGGTCGCCGCAACTTCCATCAGCCGGTCGATCTGGTCCTGCGGCAGCGCCACCAGCAGCATGCCGTTCTTGAACGCATTGCCGCTGAAGATATCGGCAAAGCTTGGCGCGATCACCACCTTGAAACCAAGGTCGGCGAGCGCCCAGGGCGCATGTTCACGGCTCGACCCACAGCCGAAATTATCGCCGGCAATCAGGATGGGGGCTTGCCTGTGGCGCGGCGCATCGAAGATGTTGTCGGGGTCTTCGCGCAGCACCGCGAACGCACCCTTGCCCAGCCCCTTGCGGGTCACCGTCTTGAGGAAGCGTGCCGGGATAATAACGTCGGTATCGACGTTTTCGGCACCGAACGGCACGGCAATGCCGGTCAATGTGGTGAAGGCCTGCATGGGTCGACTTCCTGAAGTTTGTGCGGCAACTGCCGTTAGTTGCTACCCGCTGACGGCGCCGGCTTGTCCATGATCATCTTCTGGACTTCGCGGCTTTGATCGGCCCATTGGCGGCGCGTCTGGCAGCGCTTGGTCGAGGCGATGCGCGAACCGGTATTGGTTTCAACCTTGCACACGACCGCATCGGGATCCTTGGGATCGGGCTTGGTCGCTGCCACCTTGATTTCGGGGTTGCCGGGCTTGACGGCGGCGGCAGTGTCGGCGGCGACCGGCACTGCAACCGTTGGCGGCGCGGCAGGCTTGACGACATCCTGCGCCAGTACCGGCGTGGCAAGCATTGTGGCTGCGACGATCAGTGTCAGGTGGCGAACGCTCGGAAACATGATGAACCTCGTACTGGTTTGGTGCGCAATCAGGCTGGGCCCGGCGGAATGTGCTGACAATACCGCAGTGCAGCGAACTGCGCCACTGTCGTTCTAGCGCATCAGGTCGCGGACATCGGTGAGGCGTCCGGTCACTGCCGCCGCCGCGGCCATCGCCGGCGATAGCAGGTGCGTGCGCGCGCCCGGTCCCTGGCGGCCGACGAAGTTGCGGTTCGACGTGCTGGCGCAGCGCTCGCCGGCGGGCACCTTGTCGGGGTTCATGCCGAGGCACATCGAGCAGCCCGGCGCGCGCCAGTCGAACCCGGCGTCGATGAAGATGCGGTCCAGCCCTTCAGCCTCGGCCTGCGCCTTGACCAGCCCCGACCCCGGCACGACCAGCGCCTGCTTGACGTTGGCCGCGACCTTGCGGCCGGCGACCACCGCAGCGGCGGCGCGCAGATCCTCGATGCGGCTGTTGGTGCAGCTGCCGATGAAGATGTTCTGGACTTCAACGTCGGCCATCGCGGTGCCGGGCACCAGTCCCATATAGTCGAGCGCGCGCGCTGCAGCCGCCGCCTTCGACGGGTCGGCGAAGTCTGCCGGTGCGGGCACATTGCCGGTGATCGCCACGACGTCTTCGGGCGACGTGCCCCAGCTGACCAGCGGCGCGATGGCGCTGCCGTCGATGATGACGACGCGGTCGTAGCGCGCGCCAGGGTCGGTCTTCAGTGTTGCCCAATAGGCCAGCGCGGCATCCATATCTGCGCCTTTTGGCGCGCGCGGGCGGCCGGCGACATAGGCGTAGGTCTTGGCATCGGGCGCCACCAGTCCGGCACGCGCGCCGGCCTCGATCGCCATGTTGCACAGCGTCATCCGGCCTTCCATGCTCATCGCTTCGATGACCGGGCCGGTGTATTCGATGACATGGCCGGTGCCGCCGCCAGTGCCGATCTGGCCGCAGATCGCCAGCGCGACGTCCTTGGGGGTCACGCCGAAGCCGAGCTCGCCGGTGACGCGCACTTCCATCGATGCCGATTGCTTGAGCAGCAAGGTTTGGGTGGCAAACACATGTTCGACTTCGGACGTGCCGATGCCGAACGCCAGCGCGCCGAACGCGCCATGCGTCGCGGTGTGGCTGTCGCCGCACACCAGCGTGACGCCCGGCAAAGTGAAGCCCTGCTCCGGCCCGATGACATGGACGATGCCCTGGGCGGCGGCGTTGATCTCGATATGCTCGATGCCGAAGTCGGCGCAATTGGCGGCGAGTGCGGCGACCTGGGCGGCAGATTCAGGATCGGCAATCGGTTCGAAGCGGTGGTTGGTCGGCACATTGTGATCGGGCACCGCCAGCGTCAGGTCGGGGCGGCGGACGGCGCGACCCGCCAGCCGCAGTGCCTCGAACGCCTGCGGCGTCGTGACTTCGTGGATCAGGTGGCGGTCGATCCAAATCAGCGCGGTACCGTCATCGCGCTGGTGGACGACATGGTCGTCCCAGATCTTCTGATACAAGGTGCGCGGCTTGGTCATGGTATGCGGACTCGCGTCGATTCAAGGTGAAAAAGCGTCCATAAGGCGCTACGCCGGTCGCGGCAAACAACAAGGCAATGTGGTCAGTCTTTACAGGTCAAGCGGTGCCGTACATGCGGAACAGCTTGACCGGATTACGACCGCAAGATTTATATAACATACTGAATAATAACGATTACTATTCCGCGGGGTGCATGTGATCAACAGTCTGGTCGATATCATGCCGATCTGGGCGATCGGCGCGCTGCTGCTGACATTGATCGGGCTGGCAACGGCGCTTGGCGGCCGCTTGCGCAATCATATCGCGATCAATCTCGATACATTTCCTGCCACCTCGGCGTCGGTGACGATGCTGTCGCTGCTGATCGGCTTCACCTTTTCGGTGGCGCTCAACCGCTATGACACGCGCCGCGACCTTGTTGTCGAGGAAGCCGGTGCACTGACGATGGTCTGGGAACGCGTCCGGCTCGAGCCCCCCGAAGTCCGCGACCGAATGCAGCCACTCGTCCAGAGATACCTCGCGCAACGCCTCGCCTACTTCCAGAATGGCGTCGTCGTCGACCGCAAGCGCGCCGCCGATGTCGCTGCCGAAGACGTGCAGAACAAGATGTGGGCCATCGTCAACGAACTTGTCACCGACGACACGCGACCGCTGATTACAAGGTCACTGATCGACGGGATGACGCGTGTCGATGATGCCGCCTGGCGTCGCGAATCGGCGGCGCGCGAACATATCCCGCTGCTGGTCATTGATCTGCTGATCCTGTTCTCGCTGATTACCGCCGCCATCATCGGCTATTCGACCGGCCTGCAATCAAAGGTCAACCGGCCGATCAACATCGCCTTCTTCACGCTGCTAACACTCGCCATCCTGATGGTGCTCGATCTCGACCGGCCGCGTTCGGGATTGGTACGCGTCTCGCAGCAACCGATGATCGACCTGCAAGCCGATATGGCCGCCGACGTCGCAGCGCAGCGCGCGCTGGCTGCGGTGCCGCCGACGGAAGTCGTGCAATAGTAAAGAGCCTCCGGCGGGCAGGGCCTTGGCCCTGCACCCATCAATTGAGTCGGTGCATCAATACGCTGCCGTGGCTGCATTTGGCCCATCCGAACAATTGGGTGCAGGCCTCAGGCCTGCCCGCCGGAGGCCCTAATCGTCCTCGTCAAGCAACGGCAGTTGCACCTGCGTCGCGGGTGGTGTCAGCCCGAGGTGTTTCCAGGCGCTGGCATTGAGCATGCGCCCGCGCGCGGTGCGTGCCACCAGCCCCGACTGGATCAGATAGGGTTCGATGACATCCTCGACGGTGTCGCGCGCCTCGCTGAGGCCCGCGGCGAGGGTTTCGATGCCGACCGGCCCGCCGCGATAGATGTCGGCGATCATCATCAGATAGCGCCGGTCCATCGAATCGAGCCCGAGGTTATCGACTTCGAGGCGGTTGAGCGCGGCATCGGCGATCTTCGCGGTGACGGTGGCGTGGCCGGCGACCGCGGCGAAATCGCGGACGCGGCGCAGCAACCGCCCCGAAATGCGCGGGGTGCCGCGGGCGCGCGACGCGATTTCGTGCGCGCCATCATCGGTGAGGTCCATAGCCAGCAACTGGCTGGCGCGGCGTACGACGCTTTCGAGTTCGGGGACGGTGTAGAAAATAAGCCGCAGCGGAATGCCGAAGCGGTCGCGCAGCGGCGTCGTCACCAGCCCGGCGCGGGTGGTGGCGCCAATCAGCGTGAACGGTGGCAGGTCGATGCGCACCGAGCGGGCGGATGGTCCTTCGCCAATCATCAAGTCGAGCGCGCGGTCCTCCATCGCCGGATAGAGGATTTCCTCGACTGCGGGCGACAGCCGGTGGATTTCGTCGATAAACAGCACGTCATGCGGCTCAAGGTTGGTGAGCAGCGCCGCGAGGTCACCCGCCTTGGCGATGACCGGTCCCGAGGTAGCGCGGAAACCGACGCCCATTTCGCGCGCGACAATCTGCGCCAGCGTCGTCTTGCCCAGCCCCGGCGGCCCATGCAGCAGCACATGGTCAAGCGCCTCGCCACGCCCGCGCGCCGCCTCGATGAAGATGCGCAGGTTTTCACGGCTAGCCGCCTGCCCGACGAATTCGTCGAGCGTCTGCGGACGCAGCGCGGCGTCGATGTCTTCGGGGCGGCGCTGCGCGGTGATGGGGCGGTCGTCGGCGTTCATCGATACTGTCTCTACCGGCTGTCGCGGCGCGACGCCATGGCCTGCGGATCGCGCCCGAAGTGAACATTTTACACGTTCTTGAGGCAGGTCACGGAGGCGATTGCAATTTCGCCTTTCCGGCGCTATGCGTGCACCATGCTCAAACGAAAAACCACGCGAACAACGACCGCCCGGTAACGGCGCGCTGCCCGCGCGCCCGTCGCGCCGAGGTAGCTCAGTGGTAGAGCAGCTTTCCTATTCAAAGCAGGTCGTTGGTTCGATTCCAGACCTCTGGCACCACCCAGCCCATTGTGCCCGTAGCTCAATAGGTAGAGCGGGAGATTTTTACCCTCTAGGTCGCGAGTTCGAATCTCGCCGGGCACTCCAAATTTTCGTCGCGAAATCGATTGCTGTCAGGTGACCCTGAACCGATTGCCTAGCGCGCACTCTTCCGCAGCGCCACGCGCAGCAGCTCGTTGACGCTCGCGCCCTCGCCCAACTCCGCCTGCGCCTCAGCGACCGCGCGGCTGGCGTCGACGGGGCGGAAGCCGAGGTTGGCGAGCGCCGACAATGTATCGGCGACGGCGCCCTTGGGGCTGCTGATGGGGGCAGCGATACCGGGGCCGGTGGCGATGGTGCCGGCCTTGTCCTTGAGTTCGTTGATGATGCGCGCGGCGAGTTTGGGGCCGACGCCGTTGGCGCGGGCGACGCTGGCGGCATCCTTGGCGGCGATGGCGTGCTGGACTTCGGCGGGGGACAGCACCGACAGGATGGCGAGCGCGACGCGGCCGCCGACGCCCTGCACCGACAGCAGCAAGCGGAACCAGTCGCGTTCATCCTCGGCGAGGAAGCCGAACAGCTGAATCGCGTCTTCGCGGACCTGGGTTTCAATGTGCAAGGTCGCAGGGCTGCCGGTCGGGCCGAGTGCGCCCAGCGTCTTGCTGCTGGCGTGGACGAGGTAGCCGACGCCGTTCACGTCGATCACCGCGCTGTCGGCGGCGGTCGAGTCGAGCAATCCCCTGAGCTTTGCGATCATGGAAACGACTTGTGCAGCGCCGCCGCGGTTCCGGCAAGATGCGCGTGGGTGATGGCGACGGCGAGCGCATCGGCGGCGTCCTCGCCCGCGACCTTGCAGCCCGGCAGCAGCCGTTCGACCATCGCGCGGATCTGGCGCTTGTCGGCATTGCCGACACCGACGACGGCTTTCTTGACCAGCCGCGTCGCATATTCGGCGACCGGCAGGCCGCTGCGCGCCGCAACGAGCAGCACGACGCCGCGCGCCTGGCCGAGCTTGAGCGTCGATTGCGGGTTGGTGTTGACGAAGACTTCCTCGACCGCCGCACCATCTGGTGTGTGCGCGGCAATCACCGCCATCAGCCCGTCGTGCAGCGCCAGCAGCCGATCGGAAAGCGCATCGGCGGCGCGGCTTTTGACCGCGCCGTTGGCAATGTGCCGCAAGCGGTTGCCCTGCGCCTCGATCACGCCCCAGCCGGTGGTTTGCAGCCCTGGGTCGAGGCCGATGAGGATCACGCCTTAGCCGAGCTTCGCCAGCACGTCTTCGGGGACGTCGTAGTTGCCGTAGACGGTCTGGACATCGTCATCGTCTTCGAGCGCGTCGATGAGGTTCATCAGCGTGCGGGCATTGGCTTCGTCGACCGAGACGTTTTCCTTGGCGCGCCAGTGCAGCTTCGCCGATTCGGGTTCGCCGAGCTTGGCCTGCAGCGCCTTGGCGACTTCGTGGAGTGCGTCCATCGCGGTGTAGACTTCGTGGCCGTCCTCGCTCGACACGACATCGTCGGCACCGGCTTCGAGCGCGGCTTCGAACACCGTGTCGCCGTCGCCGGCCTTGAGTTCATAGGTAATCAAGCCGCAGCGTTCGAAACCGTGGCTGACCGAGCCGCTGGCGCCGAGGTTGCCGCCATTCTTCGAAAAGATCGTGCGGACGTGCGTCGCGGTGCGGTTGCGGTTGTCGGTGAGCGCTTCGACGATGATGGCGACGCCGCCGGGGCCGAAGCCTTCGTAGCGCAACTCTTCGAAGTCATCGCCACCGGGTTCCGCGGCCTTTTTTATGGCGCGGTCAACATTGTCCTTGGGCATCGATTCCTTGCGCGCCGCGAGCACCGCAGTGCGCAGCCGCGGGTTCATCGCCGGATCGGGCAGGCCGGACTTCGCCGCGACGGTGATTTCACGCGCCAGCTTGGAGAAGATTTTCGACCGCTTGGCGTCCTGCGCGCCCTTGCGGTACATGATGTTCTTGAACTTGCTATGGCCGGCCATGGTCGGAAAACGCGCCTTTAAATTGGGGTCGCGCGCTGTTTAGGCCGGTCGGGGGTGTGAAAGCAACCGGCGGCGCTAAACCGCGGCCGCGACCGCCCGACCGAGCATGACACCGGCGAGCGACGCGCGGTAGTCGGCGCTGGCGTGGATATCCGAATTGAGGTCGTCGGCGTCGAGCACCAGGCCCTTGACCGCCGCAACGCTGAACGTGCCGTTCAGTGCCGCTTCGGCGGCTTCCCAGCGGAACACGCCCGGGCCGGCACCGGTGACCGCGACGCGGACACCGTCCGCAAACTTCGCAACGAACACACCGACCACCGCATAGCGCGACGCCGGGTGGCGGAACTTGGCGTAGGCGGCCTTTTCGGGGATGCGGAAGCCGATGCGCGTGATGATTTCGCCGTCGGCCAGCGCGGTGGCGAACATGCCCTGGAAGAAGTCGTCGGCCTTGGTGCTGCCGGCGGTGGTTTCGACGATGCCGTCGAGCGCCAGCACGGCAGCGGGATAGTCGGCGGCGGGGTCATTGTTGGCGACCGAACCACCCAGCGTGCCACGGTTGCGGACCTGCGGGTCACCGATGCCGGACGCGAGCTGCGCCAGCGCGGGCAATGCCGTCGCATCGGTCGCAACCGCAGCGTGGCGCGTCATCGCGCCAATCCAAAGGAGGTCACCCTCCTTGGTGATGCCGGTCAATCCGGCGACCTGCGACAGATCGACCAGCGTGTCGGGCATGCGCAGGCGCGATTTCATGGCGGGCAGCAGCGTGTGACCACCGGCGAGAAGCGCCGCTTCGCCACCGGCGTTGAACGCCACAGTTGCAGCCGCTAACGTCGCGGGGCGTTCGAGGGCGAATTCACGCATTGGACTTGCCCCCCATCGCCTTTGCACCGGCGCCGATGGCGGCGATGATGTTCTGGTAACCGGTGCAGCGGCAGAGATTGCCTTCAAGGTCGTGCGCGATGGTTTCAGCGCTGACGTTCGGGCCGTGGCGGCGGACGATTTCGAGGCCCGCCATCACCATCCCCGGCGTGCAGAAACCGCACTGCAGCCCGTGGTTTTCCTTGAACGCTGCCTGCATCGGGTGAAGCTCGTCACCCTTGGCCAGCCCCTCGATCGTGGTGACCTTGGCGCCGTCGAGCGTCGCCGCAAGCACCGTGCAGGATTTGACGGCGACGCCGTCGATCAGCACGTTGCAGGCGCCGCACTGGCTGGTGTCGCAGCCGATGTGCGTACCGGTCAGGCTCAGCCCATCGCGCAGCAGTTCGACAAGAAGCGTTGCGGGCGACACTTCATGCGTCGCGGCAACACCGTTGATCGTGAGTTTGGTTTGCATGTGCAGACCTTCGCGCAAATGGGCGGGGTTGTGCAAGCCCCAACCGCTGCGGAGCTAGTCCGCCAGCCCGAGCGCCGCCTTGTAGGTTTCCAGCAGCGCTTCGGCTTCCTGCCGCGCGCCCTTGTCCATTTTGCGCAGCGCGACAATCTTGCGCATCGTCTTGGCGTCGAAGCCGGTGCCCTTGGCCTCGGCATAGACGTCCTTGATGTCGTCGGCGATGCCCTTCTTGTCTTCTTCGAGTCGTTCGATTCGCTCGATGAACAGCCGCAGCTGTTCGGCGGAAACATTGTCCGTCGACATGGTCACTCCAGTGCTGATTGCCGCCGGCGCAGGGCGCCGGGTTCAGCGCACCGGTACTGCGCGCCGCGGGCGCTTGCAAGCTACGTTGAGCAGGTGGCTCAGGCCGTCAGCGACATCTCTTCCTTGATCCGCAACTTCTCGCGCTTGAGCCGGGCGACGCGAACCGTATCGGGCATCGGACGCAGCGTTTCCTGGTGCAGCGATGCCTCGATCTGGGCGTGTTTGGCAGAGAGTGCAGCGAGATGGTTGGTCACTAGCTTTCCCTTTCGTGCGAGATGGGCACACCAGATAAAATCACAGGAAATGCGTCTTGTCGCGGCCTAATTTGCGGATTGCGGCCAAGCCCAAGGCTGGTGAGACAAGACGCCGCAAACCACTAGCGCTAGCGGCTCGACACGCGGCACCGCGCTTGCCACTGTGCAGGCGTTGCGCGACTCGGACGCGCAACGTTTTGCGGCAACGGGACGCCCGTCCCCGACCAGCGAGTGGAGCCAGAGTGGACGAAGCCGAACTGCGCGCACGCCTTGAAACTGCCACCGAGGAGCACCGCGATCTCGACGCTGCCATCGAGGCACTGCGATCGATGCCGGGACATGACCAGATACAGATCGCCCGGCTCAAAAAACGCAAGCTGCGGTTGCGCGACGAGATCGCCCAGCTGCACGACCTGCTGGTTCCCGACATCATCGCCTAGGCTGCACGCTGCTGCGTCAACGCCGCATGAAGTTTTGATTACCGGTCACGCGCCAATGTGATATTGTGACGCAATTCTGTGGGAGGAATTGGACATCATGGCAAGGTTTGCGAACGCCCGAAATCTGGCCGTCGCAGCGCTGGTGCTGGCAGCAGCGCCGGCATTTGCTGCAAGCACGGTGATCGGCGGCGGTAACGCGCGCGGCTGCTACGAGGCCGCTGAATTCAACCAGTCGGTCAAGGTCGGGCTGGCGGTGTGCAACGCCGCGATCCAGGAAGATGCGATGTCGACCGAGCAGCGCGCCTCGACCTATGTCAACCGCGGCATCGTCTACATGCACGCGCGCAACCTGACTGCAGCCATCGCCGACTATGACGCGGCGCTCAAGCTCAACAACCAGCTCGCCGAAGCCTATGTCAACAAGGGCATCGCGCTCGTCCACCTCGGCGGCCGCGACAAGGATGCCGTTGCGGCGCTGACCTCGGGGCTGGGCTATAATCCCAGCCGCCCCGAAATCGCCTATTACACGCGCGGCATCGCCTATGAGCTGATCGGCATGACGCGCGAGGCGTACGAGGATTATAAGTCGGCGGTATCGCTGAAACCCGACTGGGCCGAAGCTAGCGCACAGCTGCAGCGCTTCTCGGTGGTGCGCCGGACGACCGCATCGTCATAAGCTGCATATCTTGAACACGAAAAAGGGCCCGGGATTGCTCCCGGGCCCTTTGCGTTGCAGCAGCGCGCTTATTCGGCAGCGAGACGCGTCGCGTCGATCGGCGCAGCTTCGACGGTGACCGTCGGGGCGTTGCCGATCTCGACCTTGCGCGGCTTCTTGTGCTCGGGCACTTCGCGGACGAGGTCGATGTTGAGCAGGCCGTTTTCGTAGCTGGCACCGGTCACCTTGATGGTGTCGGCGAGCTGGAAGCGGCGCTCGAACGCGCGCTTGGCGATGCCGCGATGCAGGAAGACGCGGTCGTTGGCGGCTTCCGGCGCATCGGCGGTGGCGCCGGTGACGATCAGCGTGTTTTCCTGCACGGTCAGGTCGAGCTCGGCCTGCGCGAAGCCGGCGACCGCCATGGCGATCCGGTAGGCACCGTCGCTGACCTTCTCGATGTTGTAGGGCGGGTAGCCGTTGTCGGCGCTGTCGCCGCGGGTGGCAAAATCGACGAGGCGGTTGAGGTTTTCATAACCGACCGACGAACGCAGCAGCGGCGAAAAATCAAAAGCACGCATGGGTAATCCTTTCAAGCAAAGCGATACGCGAGCCGCTCCGCCGGTATGGCCGGAGCGTTTGTCGGCACCCCGAATGGCAGCGCCGACAGCACAGATTTAGGAAGCGCCAAACGCGGTTCAAGGGGGCGACAATGCGTGCAATGATGATTGGTGGCGCGCTTGAAATCGGGCATAGAAGTCCCATGGAAAGCCGCTCTACCAGCCTGAACACAGCCAATCCGGCCGCCGCTTCGGTCGATCCGATTTATGCCGAAGCACTCAAGCTGGCGGATGCCGCACGCGGCTATTTCGACGGCCCCGGCATTGCCGAGCGTGCGCAATTGCCTGAAGCTGCACGCACCGCAACGGCACTCGAATCGCTGCGCATCACCACGCGGCTGATCGCCATCGTGTCATGGGGCCTGCTGCAGCAAGCCATCCGCAACGGCGAGGTCGCCGCGCACGCCGACCGCCGGCTGAGCCTGCCCGACGTCGATGTTGCGCTCGACCTATTGCCGGCGCGGGCACGCGGGCTGGCAGTGGCCAGTCGCGACCTGTTCGCGCGTGCGCACGCCGCTGATATGGCGCTTGCCGCATGAGGCCGCGCTTTCACCTCGCTATCCCCGTCGATGACCTGGCGGCGGCGCGGCGCTTCTACGGCGAGTTGCTCGGCTGCGCCGAAGGCCGGTCGAGTTCGCACTGGGTCGATTTCGATTTCGAAGGCCACCAGCTCGTCGCGCATCTGGCGCCACGCGCGGCGCAAGCGCACAACCCCGTCGACGGCGACGATGTGCCGGTGCCGCATTTCGGGCTGGTGCTGGGCTGGGAAGCCTGGGAAGCACTCGCGGCCAAGCTGACCGCAGCCGGCACGCAGTTCGTCATCGCCCCGCGCATCCGCTTCGCCGGGCAGGTCGGCGAGCAAGCGGTGATGTTCCTCCATGACCCGGCGGGGAACGCCCTGGAGTTCAAGGCGTTCAAGGATATCGGGCAATTGTTCGCTCGCTGACAGGAGTCATCATGCGCCGCTTTGCCATCGCGCTGCTATTTGCCACGCCGGTGCTGGCGGCAGCCCCCACCACACACCGATCCTACGGCGTCTGGCACAACCCCGCGAACAGCGTTCACGTGGCGGCCAAACCGTGCGGCGACAAGATGTGCGGCGTCGTCGTCTGGGCCAACGCCAAGGCCAAGGCGGACGCGGCCAAAGGCGGCAGCCCGCACCTTGTCGGCATGGACCTGTTTCAGGACTTTACGCAGGTCGACGACACCCATTGGAAGGGCAAAGTCTTCGTCCCCGACATCAACAAGACGTTTTCAGGCACGGTGACGGTCGTCAACGACAACACCCTGACCGGCAAGGGCTGCCTGATTGGCGGCATTGGCTGCAAGTCGCAGACCTGGACGCGGGTGAAGTAAGGGCCTCCTGCGGACAGGCCCGAGCCCTTCGCCCAGCTACGCGGCCGCCGCTCGCCAGTCGCTAGGCGTCTTGCCGGTCCAGCGGCGAAAGGCGTCGGTGAAGCTTGCCTGATGGGCGTAGGCCAGCGCGTCGGCGACATCGGCGATGGCCAGCCCGGTGGTTTGCAATAATTCGCACGCCATCGCCCGCCGCGTCGCATCGAGTTCGGTTTGAAACGTCGTGCCTTCGCGCGCCAGATGCCGTGTCAGCGTCCTCAACTCGATGCCGAGCAGCCGCGCCATTGCGCCGGTCGACGGTGCGCCGCGCAGGATCAGCGGCCGCATCGCGCGTTGGACGCGGCGCGTCCATGGTCGTTGCGCCTGTGCCAACTGCGCGCTGGCGTTGCTGCTGATCCGGTTGAAGGTTTCAGGGTCGCCACCCGCGACGGGCGCATCGAGCGCCGCCACCGGCAACACGACACCGGCTTCGGCCTGGTCAAAGCGTAGCGGCGCGCCGAGTGCGACGTCGAACGGCCGTTGGTCGACAGGCGGGCGCAACGGCAGCAGCATCTCGACCGGCACCACCGCGCCCTGCGTCAGTTCGCGGATGACGCTGGCCAGCGCCGCGACCAGCATCGGATAGAGCTGGTCCTGCGCGACGGCATCGCGCTCGTAGATCGCATAGCCGAACACGACGTCATCGCCCGACCGGTGGAGATAGACGGTCGCGCCGCGTGAATTGACCGCCTGGACATCGACTGCGGCGACCATCGCCTGACCCAGCGTCGGTGCGGCACGGAACAGCGCGCCAAGCTGGCCGAGATCGGCGGTGGTAGTGCGCGCACCGAGCAACAGTCCGAACTGCGGATTGCCGGTCAGTTTTGCGCAGCGCGCGAGAATGCGGCTGCACTGGCGGTACGAAATCAGCGCATCGCTGTCGGCGAATGCGGCGGCGGCAACGCCTGTGCCGTTAACAATCGCGTCGAGCGCGACGCCATATTCTGCCGCCAGTGCGGGCAAATGCACGAGCGGGCCGACGCGCTGCAGCGCGTCGAGCGATTGCGACTGGGTTTGCGGACTGTCCGACATTCCTTAATCGTGCGCGAGGTGACGGGTGTATGACAAGCCTGCAGGCACGTTCGCCAAGGACGTCGCCGATGCACGTCGGGGAGAAAATCATGCAGATCGAACGACTGACCTGCGCGCTGGGCGCCGAAATCAGCAACATCAAACTGGCCGAAGCGGCGACCAACGATGATCTTTTCGGCGAAATCCACGCCGCGCTGCTGGCCCACAAGGTGCTGTTCTTCCGTAACCAGCCGCTGACCGATGCGCAGCATGCCGGCGTCGCGCGGCGCTTCGGCCCTCTCGAGGATCATCCACTGACCACCAGCGTCGACGGCGAGCCGGGTATCATCCACATCAACAAGACCCCCGACAACCCGCCCGAACGCTATGAGAACGCCTGGCATACCGATGCCACGTGGCGCGAATGTCCACCGATGGGCGCGGTGCTGCGTTGTGTCGAATGTCCGACCGTCGGCGGCGACACGATGTGGGCGAATATGGAGCTGGCGTACGAACGGCTGCCCGACCACATCAAGGACGACATCGCCACGCTGCGCGCGCGCCACAGCATGGAGGCGACGTTCATGGCGGCCAAGCCGATGGCCGACCGGCTGGCGATGAAGGAGCGCTTCCCCGACCCCGAACACCCGGTGGTGCGCACCCACCCCGAAACCGGCGCCAAAGCGCTGTTCGTCAACGCCTTCGCGACACACTTCACCAACTATCACACCGCCAGCCGAGTGCGCGTCGGGCAGGATTTCACCAACGGCGCCGGCGAGCTGTTGCGCTTCCTGCAATCCCAGGCAGCGATCCCCGAATATCAGCTGCGCTGGCGCTGGACGCCCGACAGCATCGCCATCTGGGACAATCGCTGCACCCAGCACTATGCGGTGATGGACTATCCGCCGTGCAATCGCCGGATGCACCGCGCGACGATCATCGGCGACCGGCCGTTCTGAGCGACCCCGAAGGGAACCCGCCATGCCTGACCGCTTTGAACACCACCGCGCCGACCTAGGCGATGTCGAACTCCATTATGTGACGGCGGGTAGCGGCGCGCCGGTCGTGCTGCTGCACGGCTGGCCACAGACCTGGTTCATGTGGCGCGACGTCATCCCGGCGCTCGCGGCCCGCTACAGCGTCATTGCGCCCGACCTGCGTGGCCTGGGTGACAGCAGCCGGCCCGAGGGGGGCTATGACAAGAAGACCGTGGCGCAGGATATCGCCAAGCTGATGACGGTGCTGGGCCATGAACGCTTTTTTGTCGTCGCGCACGACTGGGGCGGGCCGGTGGCCTATGCGCTCGCGGCGCAGTTTCCCGACCGCGTCCGCGCCATGGCGATTTTCGATGCGCCGGTGCTCGGCGACGGCGGGCCGGTCGAACATCACAACCGCTGGCACTTCGGCTTCCACGCGCTGCCCGGCCTGCCCGAAGCGCTGACGCAGGGGCGCGAGGACATTTATCTGCGCTTCTTCTACCGCTTCGGTGGGGCGCATCCTGATGCGATACCCGAGGTCGCGCAGGCGGAATATGTCCGCGCCTATGCCCAGCCGGGCGCAATGCGCGCGGGGTTCGAATACTATCGCGCCGTGCCGACCGACATCGCCGACAACACCGCTTTCCGGCAACAGGCGCTGCTGACGATGCCGATCCTGGCCTATGGCGGCGACCCGGCGACGCGCGGGCGCGGCCAGAGCGCACTCGAATCATGGCGGCGCGTCGCAACGCATGTCGAGGGCGGCACCGCGGAAAATTGCGGTCACTGGATTCCCGAGGAGCGCCCCGACTTCGTCGCGCGCGAAGTGTTGGCTTTCTTCGCGGCCGGCAGATAGGCCGCCGGACGCTATTGCCCCTCCCGCGAACGGGAGGGGTCAACGTCGCGTCAGATTTCGCGGCTGACGATTTCCTTCATGATTTCGCTGGTGCCGCCGAAGATGCGGGTGACGCGGGCGTCGCGCCACAGGCGGGCGACGGGGTATTCGTTCATGTAGCCGGCGCCGCCGTGGAGCTGGAGCGCCATGTCGCAGATTTCCCACTGCAGTTCGGTGTGCCAGAGCTTGGCGGCGGCGCCTTCGGCCGGCGTCAGTTCACCGGCGAGGTGGCGCTTGATGCAATAGTCGAGGTGGGCCCAGCCGACTTGCAGCTTGGTCTTGAGGTCGGCGAGCTGGAAGCGGGTGTTCTGGAAATCGAAGATGGTCTTGCCGAAGGCCTTGCGGTCCTTGGTGAACTTGACGGCTTCGTCAAACGCGCGCTGCGCGCCGGCCTGCGCCGAGACGGCGATCGACAGGCGTTCCTGCGGCAACTGGCTCATCAGATAGGCGAAACCCTTGCCTTCTTCGCCGAGGCAGTTGGTGATCGGCACGCGAACGTCGTTGAAGAACAGCTCCGACGTGTCGGCGCTGTGCTGGCCGATCTTGTCGAGGTTGCGGCCGCGCGCGAAGCCGTCGCGGTCGCTTTCAACGAGAATCAGCGACATGCCCTTGGCGCCCAACGTCGGGTCGGTCTTGGCGACGAGGATGATCAGGTCGGCGTTCTGGCCATTGGTGATGTAAGTCTTCGAGCCGTTGATCAGGTAGTGGTTGCCGTCGCGGCGGGCAGTGGTCTTGATGCCCTGCAAGTCGCTGCCGGTGCCGGGTTCGGTCATTGCGATAGCGGTGATGACTTCGCCCGAGATCATCTTGGGCAGCCATTTGGCCTTTTGTTCGGGCGAGCCGTAGTTGACTATATAGTCGCAGACGATGTCCGACTGCAGCGTGATGCCGGCCGACGAGCCGGCATAGGCGAGTTCTTCATCGATGACGGCGTTGAAGCCGAAGTCGAGGCCGAGGCCACCAAGTTCTTCGGGCACCGTCGGGCACAGCAGCCCGGCATCGCCGCAGGCGCGCCAGAAGTTGCGATCGACAATGCCTTCGGCTTCGTGGCGGTCGAGGTGCGGGATCAGTTCGCGTTCGAACAATTTGCGGACGGTGTCGCGGAAGGCGATGTGGTTTTCGTCGTAAGCGGTGCGCGCGGCAGTATCGAGCATGGCTGAATCTCCCAAGAATGCGGTCAACAAAAGTTGCGCCGTCGATGCGCGAGGTTGACGCGCACGTCAACCACTGTCTTATATGTGCCGTCGCGCCGGTGCTTGGGGATCTGCACGGCCGCGACGCCGCGAATGCAATAATCGGCCGCAACAGGCCGCAAGCGAGCAGGATCAGCCATGAACTTTGAATTTTCCGAAGAACAGGCGCAGATGCGCACCGAGGCGCGGCGCTTTCTGGAGGCCAAATGCCCACCCAAGGCGGTGCGCGCGGTGCTTGAAGGCAAGGCCCCGTTCGACCGCGCGCTGTGGCAGGGCCTCGCCGAAATGGGCTTTCTCGGCATCGCGATTCCCGAAGAATTCGGCGGGCTCGGTGCGGGCTATCTCGAACTGTGCGTCGTTGCCGAAGAGCTCGGCCGCGTCATTGCGCCGGTGCCGTTTTCGTCGTCGGTGTTCCTCGCCACCGAATTCCTGCTGATGGCTGGCAGCCCGGCGCAAAAGGCGGCCTGGTTGCCCAAGCTGGTGGCGGGTGAAGCCATCGGCACCTTCGCGTTCGCCGAAGGCACCGGCACGACAACGCCACGCAGCATCAAGACGCAAGCTGCCGGCGGCACGCTGAGCGGCGTCAAGCTGCCCGTCGCCGACGGTGATATCGCCGATTTCGCGATTGTCGCGGCGCGCACCGGCAGCGGCAGTGACGAACGCGCGATTTCGCTGTTTATCGTCGACCTCAACGCCGCCGGCGTGACGCGCGAGTCGGTCGCCACCATCGACCCGACGCGTAGCCACGCCAAGCTGACGTTCAATGGCGCCGCCGCCGAGCCGCTGGGCACTGCCGGCGAAGGCTGGGCGACCATTCAGGCGGTGTACGACCGCGCCGCGGTGCTGACCGCGTTCGAACAGGTCGGCGGCGCCGACCGCGCGCTCGAAATGGCGCGCGACTATGCGCTCGAGCGCATGGCGTTCGGCCGGCCGATCGGCTCGTTCCAGGCGATCAAGCATATGCTTGCCGACATGTATGTGTCGGCGACGCTGGCGCGCTCGAACAGCTATTACGGTGCCTGGGCGCTTTCGACGGGTGCGGCGGAGCTGCCCGAAGCCGCGGCCACCGCGCGTGTCTCGGCGACGCAGGCGTTCCAGCATTGCGCCAAAAACGACATTCAGGTGCATGGCGGCATGGGCTTCACCTGGGAGTTCGATTGCCACCTCTATTACCGCCGCGCGAACCTGCTCGCGCTCAACCTCGGCAGCCTGTCGCAATGGGAAGACAAGCTGATCGATCGCCTGCAAACCAAAAACGCCGCCTGACGGGAGAGACACCATGAATTTTGACGATACCCCGCAGGAAGCTGCGTTCCGCGCCACCGTTCGCACCTGGCTTGACGCCAATGCGCCCAAGCACCTCGAGGCGCAGCTGCGCACCGCCGGTTTCGCCAGTGGCGGCGTCACCAGCGAAGACCCGATGGCTGCGGCCCGGGCGTGGCAGAAGAAGAAGTACGACGCCGGCTATGCCTGCCTGCACTGGCCCAAGGAATATGGCGGCGGCGGTTTCAGCCCGATCGAGCGCGTCATCTGGGGGCAGGAAGAAGGCCCCTATGCGGCGCTTGGCGGCCTGTTCACCATCGGCCACGGCATGTGCTGCCCGACGCTGATGGCGTGGGCGAGCGAAGACCAGAAGCGCGACTTGCTGCCGCAGGCAGCAGCGGGCGAGCAGGTCTGGTGCCAGCTTTTCTCCGAACCCGCTTCGGGGTCCGACCTTGCAGGCCTGCGCACCCGTGCCGAGCCGGCGAATGACGGCAGCGGCGACTGGATCATCAACGGCCAGAAGATCTGGACGAGTGGTGCCCAGCACTCCGACTGGGGGCTGCTGATCACGCGCACCGACCCGGGCGTCGCCAAGCACAAGGGGTTGACGATGTTCTTCCTCGATATGCGTTCGCCGGGTGTCGAGGTGCGGCCGATCAAGCAGGCCAATGGCCAGTCAGGCTTCAACGAAGTCTATTTCACCGACGTTCGCATTCCTGACGCGCAGCGCCTCGGCGCGGTCGGCCAGGGCTGGGAAGTGTCGCTGACGACGCTGATGAACGAGCGGCTGTCGATCGGTTCGGGCATGCCGACGGGTTTTCCGGAACTGTTCGACCTCGCCTGCCGTCTTGAAACGCCCGACGGCCCGGCAATCAACGACCGCAACGTGCGCTCGAAGCTGGCCACCTGGGCGGTGCGCACCTCAGGCCTCAAGTACACCGGCATGCGCGCGATTTCGGCACTGTCGCGCGGCGAGACCCCGGGGCCGGAAAACTCGATCGGCAAGCTGGTCGCTGGTGCGACGATGCAGGACATCGCCGCATTCGCGCTCGACCTGCAGGGCGAGGCCGGCATTCTGGTCGACCCCGAAGTGACGGCCGCCAATGGCCGTTTCCAGGCCATGCTGCTGCGTTCACCGGCAACGCGCATCGAAGGCGGCTCGGACGAAATCCTGCGCAACATCATCGCCGAGCGCGTGCTCGGGCTGCCGGGTGACATCCGCGTCGACAAGACGGTGCCGTTCAACCAGATCCCGACCAGCGGCAAGCGCTGATCGGGCAACCCGCGAATCTGTCAATATTAGTTACACTTTCGTTGAGTTCGTTTCAGTCAACGCCTTGAATCTGTTGACATCCGATGATTGGCCCAAGTCTTGCATGGTTAATCTCAGTTGTTTTCAGCGTTGGTAAGAATGCGCCGCTTTGCTGCGGCACGAACTCAATAGGGAGAACAAAGTGAAGCAATTTCTGTTTGGCAGCGTGCTTGCGCTAGGCGCGGCCTTGGCCACGCCGGCGCAGGCCGCGTCGTATGTTGTCGACCTTACTGGCAATGTCGCCGGCTTTTCCAATTTCCAGCAGGATTTTGGGGGGTTGCACTTCAACAGCTATTTTCTGTCGCTGAGCGGGCTCGATTCGAGCAACGCGATCACCGTCGATCAAGGTGACGACATCTTCGCGACGGTAACGCTCGATGCCTTGTATACCATTCCGGCATCGCAGGTGCGGACCGACCTGCTGCTGTATTTCTTCGGCAGCGGCTTCTCGGGCGGGCCGACTGCCGTCAATGGTGCATTCAACTTCTATGATGGTACGACGCTGGTAGGTTCGTACGGCTACAGCAGCTCGACATCGAGCCAGCTGGCGAGCTTTGCTGTGTTGTTCCCGCCGGACAATGGCGCCTTCAGCTTTGATTCGTTCACCACCTCCGTCAACATCACCTTGCTCGACGCGCCGGCGACACTCGACCAGGCAGCGTTCAGCTATTCGCTGGTCAGCGACATCCGCGCGGTGCCCGAGCCCGCGTCATGGGCGCTGATGATCGGCGGCTTCACGCTGGTCGGCACCGCGCTTCGCCGCCGCCGCAGCGCTGCCGCGACGGTTTAGTCAGCGACCGTCAGCGAAGTGCAATCCCTCGCCCCCATGGGGCGGGGGATTTGCTTATTCGGGCTCCGCGGCGCGTGCCGCCAGCCAGCGTTCGAGCCACTTGATCGAATAGTCGCCGGCGATGAAATCGGGGGCTTCGATCAGTGCCTGATGCAGCGGAATCGTCGTTTTCGGCCCGTGGATGACATATTCCTCGAGCGCGCGATGCAACCGGGCGATGGCGTCTTCGCGCGTCGCGCCATAGACGATCAGCTTGGAGATCAGGCTGTCGTAATAGGGCGGGATGCGGTAGCCGTCGTACAGCGCGCTATCGACGCGGACGTGCAGTCCGCCGGGCGCGTGATAGTCGGTGACGCGGCCGGGTGACGGCGCGAATGTCGCCGGGTCTTCGGCGTTTATCCGGCATTCGATGGCATGGCCTTCGAAGCGAATCTGATCCTGGGTGACCGACAGCGGCAGGCCCGAAGCGACGCGGATCTGTTCGCGCACCAGATCGATACCGGTGATGGCTTCGGTGACCGGGTGTTCGACCTGCAGCCGGGTGTTCATTTCGATGAAGTAGAACTCGCCGTTTTCGTAGAGGAACTCGAACGTGCCGGCACCGCGATAGCCGAGTTTGGCGACCGCCTGCCGCACGACTTCGCCCATGCGCTTGCGCTGTTCGGGGCTGATTGCCGGGCTTGGGGCTTCTTCGAGCACCTTCTGGTGTCGGCGCTGGAGCGAACAATCGCGTTCGCCGAGGTGGATCGCGCCACCCTGACCGTCGCCAAAAATCTGGAACTCAATATGGCGCGGCTCGGACAGGTATTTTTCGATGTAGACGGTGTCGTCGCCGAACGCCGCCTTGGCTTCGGCACGGGCCTGCGCCATCAGCGGCCCCATCGATTCGGCGTCAGGCACGACCTTCATGCCGCGGCCGCCGCCGCCCGATGCGGCCTTGACCAGCACCGGATAGCCAATCTTGTCGGCAATTGCGATGCCTTCGGCGGCACCTTCGACCGGTCCGTCGGACCCTGGCACCAGCGGCAGGCCAAGTGCGGCTGCGGTGCGCTTGGCTTCGATCTTGTCGCCCATGCGGCGGATATGGTCGGCCGTCGGGCCAATCCAGACGATATTATGCTCCTCGACGATTTCGGCGAAGCGCGCGTTCTCGCTGAGGAAACCATAGCCGGGGTGGATGGCGTCGGCCTGGGCGATTTCAGCGGCCGAAATGATGTTGGGGACGTTGAGATAGCTGTCGGTCGCCGACGGCGGCCCGATGCAAATGGCTTCGTCGGCGAGGCGCACGTGCATTGCATCGGCATCGGCGGTCGAATGCACGGCGACGGTCTTGATGCCGAGTTCGCGGCAGGCGCGATGGATGCGCAGCGCGATTTCGCCGCGGTTGGCGATCAGAATCTTGCCGATGTGGCGCGGAGCCTTGGGGTCGGCCACTATTCGATCACCACCAGCGGCTGGTCATATTCGACCGGCGCCTCATTGCTGACTAGGATCTGCGCGACCTTGCCGGCCTTGGTCGCGGTGATCGTGTTCATGACCTTCATGGCTTCGATGATCAGCAGTGTGTCGCCGACCTTGACGCTGGCGCCAACGCTGACAAATGGCGCCGCACCGGGCTCGGGCGTCAGATAGGCAGTGCCGACAATCGGCGACTTGACGAGGCCGGGGTGTTTGCGGACGTCATCGACGACAGCTTCGGCAGGGGCTGCGGCAACGGGTGCGGCCGGGGCGGCATAGGCGACAGGCGCTGCGGCAACGGCGCCAGTCATCTGGCGCGCAACGCGGATGCGGCGTTCGCCGTCCTGAACCTCGATTTCGCTCAGATGCGTCGAATCGAGCAGAGCCGCGAGCTCACGGACGAGCTTGGTATCGACTTGCATGGCATTGGATGCGGGGGATTTTGCTGCCGTCATCTTGGTTCCCGTAACTCTGGTGGCCGAAAGGGCTGGGGGGCCTATGTGTCAGAACGTCGCGGCGGCGTCCAGCGCCAGCCGGTAACCCTGCGGTCCGAAGCCGCAGATGACCCCTGCGGCGACCGGACTGATGAAGCTGTGGTGGCGGAACGCCTCGCGCGCATGCGGGTTCGAGATATGGACCTCGATGACCGGCACGGTAATCGACTTGATCGCGTCGTGCAGCGCCACCGACGTGTGTGTCAGCCCGCCCGCATTGAGGATGACGGCACGGACGCCACGCGATGCCGCCTCATGCAGCCAGTCGATGAGATGGCCTTCATGATTCGACTGGCGCAGGTCGATGGTCAGCCCGAGCTCGCCGGCGCGGTCTTCGAGCATCATCGCAATGTCATCGAGCGTGTCGAGTCCGTAGACCTCGGGCTCGCGCGTGCCGAGGAGATTGAGGTTGGGGCCGTTCAGGACGAGCACCAGATTGGCCGCGTCGGTCATGTTTGCCCCCGATAGAATATGGACGATGTGGTCGCAGCCCTTATATGTGGCGCTCACGCGATTGGAAAGTTTTGCATGATCGAAGTCAGCATCAACGGCGAACCGCGCAAGCTGGCAGCGGGCATGACGGTGGCGGGCCTGCTTGCCGAGCTGGCGTTGCCGGGCGACAAGGTGGCAGTTGAACGCAACCTCGAGATCGTGCCGCGCTCGACATTCGCGCAAGTCGCGCTGGCGCAGGGCGACAGGCTCGAGATCGTGCATTTCGTCGGCGGTGGTCAGGACGATGGCGACGGCTGGGAAGTCGCAGGCCGCCAGTTCAAGTCGCGGCTGATCGTCGGCACCGGCAAGTACAAGGATTATGCGACCAACGCCGCCGCCGTAACCGCGTCGGGGGCCGAAATCGTCACGGTGGCGGTGCGCCGCGTCAATGTCACCGATCGCGGTGCGCCGATGCTCACCGATTTCATCGACCCGAAGAAGTTCACCTACCTGCCCAACACCGCCGGCTGCTTCACCGCCGATGACGCGATCCGCACGCTGCGGCTGGCGCGCGAGGCCGGTGGCTGGAACCTCGTCAAGCTCGAGGTACTGGGCGAGGCGCGGACTCTGTATCCCGACATGGCTGAAACGCTCAAGGCCACCGAAGTGCTGGTCAAGGAGGGCTTCGACGTCATGGTCTATTGCGCCGACGACCCTATCGCCGCGAAGAAGCTCGAAGACCTCGGCGCCTGCGCGATCATGCCGCTGGGCTCGCTGATCGGTTCGGGCCTGGGCATTCAGAATCCGGTGACCATCCGCATGATCATCGAAGGTGCCAAGGTGCCGGTACTGGTCGATGCCGGTGTCGGCACGGCATCGGATGCGGCAGCCGCGATGGAGCTCGGCTGCGCCGGCGTGCTGATGAACACCGCGATTGCCGAAGCCAAGGACCCGTTGCTGATGGCGCGCGCGATGAAGCTGGCAGTCGAAAGCGGCCGGCTGGCGTATCGCGCCGGGCGCATGGCCAAGCGCCGCTATGCCGATCCGAGCTCGCCGCTCGCCGGGCTGATCTAGGCGCGCTTGGTGGGGGGCTGGCTGGCGACAATGGCAGGCTTGACCTTCGCCGAGCTGGAGAATGTTCAGGCCGTCGGCATCGACCTGTTTCTGGCGACGGCCGTGGTGCAGGTGGTCGTCTCGGCAGCCATTTCGGCGCTACGCCTGCGCACCTCGATGATTGCGTCGCGCCACGGCGATCCTGCGGCGATTGCCACCGCCAGCGCGCTACACGCCGAAACCATCAAGTTCGAACGCGAGTTCAACCGCGTCAACCGCCGCCTCATCGGCTTTATCGGGCTGCTGCTGGTGTTTGCGGTCGGCGGGCTGGCGCTGACGACGATCTGGCAGCACCGCGTCGCCGGTGTCGCCGGCACGCTGGCGGTCATCGGCTTCTATCTGGTGCTGCCAATTGCGATCATCACTGCCGCAATGGCGCGTGCCTGGGGCCCGTTCCACCGCATTGACACCGCAGTCCGCGCCGTCGAACGCACCGCCAACGACGACAGCTAGGCGGTCGCGCCGGCTTCCTCGACGAGCGAGCGCACGAAGGCGTTATTGGCATCGACCAGTATGACCTTGGGTGTGACCGGCTTGTCGGTCAGCTCGAAGCCCATGACGATGATCTGGTGGCCCTTGCCGATCAGGTGCGCCGCGGCGCCGTTCATGCACATCGCGCCCGACCCGCGCTTGCCTTCGATGACATAGGTGTCGAGCCGCGCGCCGTTGGTGTTCGACACCACCAGCACCTTTTCACCGACCCACAGCCCGACGCGGTCGAGCAGATCGGCATCGATGGTGATCGACCCGACATACGCCAGATTCGCCTCGGTGACGGTGGCGTTGTGGATTTTAGAACGCATCAGAAATCGCATCGACAGGTCCCTTGGTCGCAGGCGCACGGCTCTAGCGGTTTGGCTGTGGCAGGTCCAGCGAGGTCGGGCCCGGTCTCACCGTATTCAATAATAATTCGCAATAGCGTTGCATTTGAGAATTGTTCGCATTAGTGATCGCGCCACGATAACAAGCGATCAGGGAATTTGAAGTTGATTGGATTGCGGCACACACTGGCGATCGCGGCAGCGGCGGGCATCACGGCAACGAGTATGGCAGCGCGTCCTGCCCATGCGGGCGAGGCGCTGTTCGGTTATCTCTACACTGCCGAGGTCATGCCCGCAGGTGCTATCGAGGTCGAACAATGGGTGACCGACAAGATCGGTCAGGAAAACGGCCATTTCAACGAACTGCAATTGCGCACCGAGATCGAGTTCGGCGTCACCGACCGCTTTCAGGTCGCCGGCTATCTCAACACCAAATACGAAAACGAGACCGCCGCGCCGGGCGATGCAGGTCTGAAATTCGACGGCTTTTCGTTCGAGGCAATCTGGCAGCTGAAGAACCCGTACAAGGACAGCTTCGGGCTGGCGCTATATGCCGAGCCGAGCATCGCCCCCGACGAAACCGAGTTCGAATTCAAGGTTCTGGCGCAGAAGAACCTGATGGATGGCCGGCTGGTGCTGGCCGCGAACGCTGTCGCCGAGTGGGTGGTCGAACAGCAGGACAATCTGACTGACCCGCTGACCGGACACGTCATCGCCGCCGGCGGCACCGAGAAGATTTCCGAACTGCAAATGCTGCTCGGCGCTTCGTACCGCGTCGCGCCGAACTGGTTCATCGGCGCCGAATATCGCTATGTCACCGAGTTCGAGGGGCTGGGCTTCGACGAACGCATCGAAAGCGCCAACTATATCGGCCCGACGGTGCACTTCGCCAAGGGCAAATGGTTCGCGACGCTGACCTGGTTGACGCGCTTCGGCGCCAATGACTATGGCCCGCAACCATTGGTGCCGCCGGGCGCCTTCGAACCCGACGTGACGACCAACGGTTTGCGGCTTAAGGTTGGCGTCTCGTTCTGAGCAAGGCGTAAACGATGAAACTGACCCGCCACTGGGCGTTGCTCGCGCTGGCGCCGGTGGCGCTGGTCGAAACGCGCGTGGTCGCCAAGGACTATCTGACGGTCGAGGCCGCGCAGAAGCTGCTGTTTGCCGGCGCCGACCGTTTTACGCCGCTGCCGGTCAAGCTCGATGATGCGCAGGTCGCGCGCATCAAGGCGTTGTCGGGCAAGGTCCAGCGCAACCGGACGCCAGCCATCTGGCGCGCGCAAGCCGGCGGCAAGACGCTCGGACTGGTGATTGTCGACGAGGTGCTCGGCAAGCATGAAAACATCACTTACGCGGTCGGTGTTTCGCCCGACGGCAAGGTCGTCGGCGTCGAAATCCTGAGCTACCGCGAGGCCTATGGCGGCGAGGTGCGATCGCCCGCCTGGCGCGCGCAGTTCGACGGCAAGACGCTGGCGAGTCCGTTCAAGCTCGACGGCGATATCGCCAATATCTCAGGCGCGACGCTATCGTGCCGCAACCTGACCGACGGCGTCCGGCGGCTGCTGGCACTGGCGGCGGTGGTGCCGGCGTGATCACCCGCGCCCAGCCGTGGCTTGGCACGCTGGTCGAAATCAGCGCCGACAGCGACGCCGCGATCGACGCGGGCTTTGCCGCGATCGCCCGCGTGCACCGCGCGCTCAATGCGCATGACCGGGGTAGCGAACTGTCGCACGCCAATCGCAACGCGCCCCACCAGCCGGTGCGGCTGTCGCGCATGGCAGCGGCAGTCATCGGCCGCGCGCAATTCTGGGCGGCGCGCAGTGACGGCGCGTTCGACGCCAGCGCCGGGCATTGGCGCGCGGTGCAGCTGACCGGCCGTACATTGCGCTATGCGGTGCCGCTCGCACTTGACCTGTCGGGCATTGCCAAGGGTTTCGCCGTCGACCGCGCGGTGGTGGCATTGCGGCGCACCGGCACCCGGCATGGACTGGTCAACGCCGGCGGCGACATGCGCGGTTTCGGTGCGGCATGGCCTGTGAGTCTGGTACGTCCCGACCGCGCCCCGGTGGCGAAAATCACGCTGCACGACGCATCCTTGGCCACCAGCGCACTGCGACCCGACGGCAGCGACGACCATTTGCGCGGGCTAGCGCGCGGCATCGTATCCGCCAGCGTCGAGTGCCGCCGCGCCATCGACGCCGATGCGCTGGCCAAGATCGTTGCGGGCGGCGGTCCGCGTGTCGCGGCCTGCCTCGATACGGTCGGCGCCGTGGCGCTGGTGATCGGCGCCGGCGGCGAATTGACACAAATCGGCAACCCCGACAGGCTTGCTGCATGACGCACCAGCCGCGGTTCAATCCCCGATTCGAACAACGTCTGCCGCGCTGGCACGCGCGCGGCATTTATGCCGGCTTCGTATTCCTGCTGGCGAGCGGTCTGGGCTGGCTGTGGCTGCACAATTTCGTCAGCGTCGCGGGCCCCTTTGGGCAGACACCGCATCCCGCCGAGCCAGTTGTCGTCAAGCTGCACGGCATCATCGCCTATGCGTTTCTATTACTGCTGGGGGCTTTGATCCCCGTTCATCTGCGGCTTGGCTGGGCTGGCAAACGTAGCCTCGTCACCGGACTGCTGACCGCGGGCGCGATGGTACTGCTCGCGGTGACCGGGCTGGGGTTATACTATGCCGGCGGCGAGGAACTGCGCGGGCTCGCCAGCCTGAGCCATTGGCTGATCGGGCTGGCGGCAGCGCTGGCGCTGGTCAGTCACGCGATCCGCGGCCGCCAGCGCCATTCGCGCGGGCTGCCGCGACCAATGGCACCAGTTCGCCGAGCACCGCGGCGTATAGATCCCGTTTGAACGGCACGATCAGGCTGGCCAACTCATCGATCGGCGACCAGCGCCAGCTGCGGAATTCGGGGTGGTGCGTGGCGATGTTGACGTCGGCGTCGGTGCCGGTGAAGCGCATCGCGAACCATTTCTGGCATTGGCCGCAATATTTGCCCTTCCAGATCGTGCCGACCAGATCATCGGGCAGATCGTAATAGTGCCAGTCGGCGGTCTGCGCGATCAGCACCGCCTTGGTGATGCCGGTTTCTTCCTCAAGCTCGCGAAACGCCGTCGCCAGCGGGTCCTCGCCGGGGTCGATACCGCCTTGCGGCATCTGCCACGCCTCGAGCGACGAGTCGAGACGCTGGCCGACAAAGACATGGTCATCATCGTTAAGCAGCATCACCCCGACGCCGGGGCGATAGGGCAGGCCGGATTTATGGACTTTGCCGGTCATTGGGGCGTGCATTCGGGCATGGTTTCTCCTGGGGCGCAGGTAACGCCGGGGTCGAGTTTGGCAAGTTCTTCCTGAACGCGGGTCGCAAAGCCGCTGGTGCCGGCGCCGCGCTGCGCGAACTGCACGGTCCATACAGTTTGAGTATCGCGGAACATCGCAATGGCGGCGCGTTCGGCGGTTGGTGCACCTTCGACGCCGCAACCGATCAGCAGCGCCCGGTAGCCGAGCACGGGCCGTGCCACCGCACCGAGGTCGGCAAAGACCCGGCCCTCGCACTGGCCGCGATTGAACAGTGTGTCGGCGAGTTCGGCATCGCTGAGATGCGCCGCCCCCGCACCGACCGCACCGGTCACCGTCACCATCCGCGTCCAGCGTTCGACGGTTTCGCCATCGGGGACATATTCCATGATGAAACGGCCCCCGACTTCCTTCGTATAGGCAGGCAGCATCGGGCGCGGCAGAGCGAAGGTCACCGTACGGCTATAGACCTGTTGCACCGCACCGACGCTATCGACGGGCTGCTGCGCCCAAAGATCGCGCATCATCGCCGCATTGCCGTCGAGCGGCGCGGCCTGCGCGGTCAGGACCGCCGGCCACGCCAACAGCAATGCGGCGAGCAGCCGTTTCACGCCGCCGACGCCTCCATCGCAGCACGCAGGTCGGCAATCCCGCGCTTCAGGTCAGCCGCGATGCTGGGCAGTGCCGCGCGCAGGTTGAACGCGCCGTGGACGACGCCGGCGAGTTCGCGGAAGGTTACCGATACGCCGGCCTCAGCCAGCTTGGCAGCATAGGCGCGGCCCTGGTCGCGTAGCGGGTCGAGGCCGCAGGTCATGACGACCGCCGGCGGCTGCCCCGCAAGACTGGTGGCGCGAAGCGGCGAAGCGAGGACATCGTGGCGCTGGGTGGCGGTCGGGGCGTAGGTCACTTCGAACCAGCGCATCACCGCTTTGGTCAGCACATAGTCATCGGCGAATTCGTCGAGCGAGGCCCAGTCTTCGACCATGTCGACGGCCGGATAGATCAGCCACTGCGCCTTGAACGGCACCGGCAGCTGGCCGGCGAGCGCCTGCGCGACCACCGCACTGAGATTGCCGCCGGCGCTATCACCCGCGACCGCGACGCCGGTAACCTTCTCGCCGAGTTCAGCCGGCGAGCCTGCGACCCAGCGCGTGGCAGCGATGCAATCATCGGCTGCGGCGGGGAATATGGCTTCCGGAGCCATCCGGTAGTCGATGGCCACCACGGTCAGGCCGCTGGCGCGCGCGATTTCAGCGGCGAGCCCGTCATGGCTTTCAAGATCACCGATGACCCAGCCGCCGCCGTGGAAATAGACCAGCACATCACCCGACTTCGGCTTGTGGTTGCGGTAGAGCCGTGCCGGAATGGCGCCCGCCGGGCCGGGAATAGCGATGTCGCGGACTTCGGCAATATCGCCGCGCGGCAGATCGAGCATCGAGCCCATCGCGCGGTACATTTCGCGCCCGGCAACCGCGCCAAGATCGGCAATCGACGGGCCGGGTGCGGCCTTCATCTGGTCAAGCAGCGCCTGCACATCGGGACGTACGTAGGTCATTTCAGTCTCCCCAGGGTATCGCGACTTCAGAGGCCGCTGGTTGCATCGTCATAGAACGCCGCCAGATCGGTGTGGAGCTGGTGCAGCGAGTCGGGATTGAGATAGATCATGTGCCCCGAAGGATAATAGCGAAAGCTGACATTGGCAGCCTGCGCGGGCTCAAGCAGCAGGTGTGCGACATCATATTCAGTGGCGAAGAATGGCGTAGCAAGGTCGTAATAGCCGTTCAGCGCCAGAACCTTGAGATAGGGATTGGTGCGCATCGCCGCCGACAAATCCGGGCCAACGTTGGGTGTGGTCTGCGGATAGGGCGCGCCGGGCGCCTTGTGCTCCCAGTCCCAATCGAAGTCCTTGTCGCCGTCGGGACCATCGGCCGAGGTCAGATAGGCCAGTTCGCTGCGGTAGCCGAGATCGCGGCTGATATAGTCGCCAAATGCGGCGGTATAGGCGCCGGTGATCGCGGTGCCGGCGGCGTCATATTCGGGAAATTCGCCCGCCGCATCGACATCGACGCCGGTGTAGCGCGTGTCGAGGCGGCCGACGGTGGTGCGCTGATCGCGCAGCAGCTCCTTTTCGTAACGGAAGAGGTCGACGCGTAGGTTGGCGCGCTTGATATAGTCTGCCGAGATTCCGGTCAGCGCCGCCATCTTGTTCGCCACGGCGTCGCGTTCGGCCGGCGTTATCAGCGCGCCCTTCGCGAGCGCTGCCGCATAGGGCCCCATCGCGAAAGCGCGCGCCTGTGCCACGGCTTCGTCGACGGTTGCTGGCCGGTCGGCCATGCGGTTGTGGTACCAGGCGGTGGCGACATAGGTCGGCAGCAGCGTGATGAAGAAGGTGTCATAGCCCGATTGTTCGACGCCGTAGTTGAGGATCGTCGACAGCAGCACGACGCCGTTCAACGCCATGCCGCGCTCGCCGAGCTGGTACGCCAGCCCCGAAGCGCGCAGCGTGCCATAGGATTCGCCGAGCAGGAACTTCGGGCTGTTCCAGCGCTGCGTCTTGGTGACGTAACGGGTGATGGCACGCGCGAACGCATCGATGTCCTGATCGACGCCCCAAAAATCCGCGCCTTTGGCCTCGCCGACCGGGCGCGAATAGCCGGTGCCGATGGCATCGATGAACACCAGATCGGTCTTGTCGAGCAGTGTGTCGCGGTTGGCACCGAACGCCGGCGGGCCCGGGCGCACCGTCGCGGGCATGCTGGTCTGGACGCGCATCGGCCCGAATGACCCCATGTGCAGCCAGATCGACGACGATCCGGGGCCGCCATTAAACAGGAACGTCACGGGTCGCTTGCCCGGCGCGGCACCGTCGAGCGTGTAGGCGACATAGAAGACGCTGGCGGTTGGCTTGGCATGATTGTCGCGGATGGTGAGCGTGCCCGCGGTTGCGGTGTAATCGAGCTTGCGGCCGTTGACGTTGACGCTGTGCCGCGTCACCGACTTGGCTTCATCAAGTGGCGGCCGAGCCCAGGCTGCGGCAACGGCATCGGCATTGGCTTCGTCAAACTTGGCCTTGGCGCTGGCCGGATCGGGTGTCGCTTCAGCGTCTGCGGGCGGCTCGGCGGCGCGAAGAGCCATGGGCAACAGCAAGATCAGCAAGAGCAGGTGGCGCATGGTTCCCCCCGGGATCGACCGGTGCAGCGTTACAGCATCACGCGCCAAAGCACAGCCTCGATATGTCGCGAGGGTGCTTGGTCGCGCCATACATTTTCTGCTTGGCCGCCGGCGGGGTGCGGGCGTAGGGAAACTGCAACGAAATGGCCTTGGGGATGTATCCGTGGCGACTGCCTTGAAAGACAATTTTGAATCGAGTGCGCGGCTCAGCAATCACCCCGATGCCGTGGTGGTGCGTTTTGCCGGTGATAGCGGCGACGGCATGCAGCTGACGGGTGGCCAGTTCACCCTGTCGAGCGCGCTCGCCGGCAACGATTTTTCGACTTTCCCCGACTTTCCCGCCGAAATCCGCGCCCCACAGGGCACGACGTTCGGCGTGTCGGCATTCCAGGTCAATTTCGGGTCAAGCGACATCGAAACCGCCGGCGACCAGCCCGATGTGCTCATTGCGATGAACCCCGCCGCACTCAAAACCAACGTCGGCGACCTGCGCCCCGGCGGGTTGGTCATCGCCGACACCGGCGAGTTCGGCCAACGCAACCTCGCCAAGGCCGGTTATACGGTCAGCCCGATCGACGACAACAGCCTCGCACGCTGGCAGGTGCTGGCGTTCGACATCAGCGCGCTGACGCTCGAAGCCGTCAAGCCGTTCGGGCTCGGCAACAAGGAAGCGCTGCGTTGCAAGAACATGTGGACGCTGGGGCTGTCGCTTTGGATGTTCGACCGCGACCGTGCGCCGCTGATCGCCTGGCTGCAGGACAAGTTCGCCAAGAACCCGGTGCTGGCGGACGCCAACATCGCCGCGCTCAACGCCGGGCATGCTTACGGCGAAACCGCCGAAATCGGCGGGCCGCTACGCCAGTGGACGGTTGACGCCGCCAGCGTCGAGCCCGGCTATTACCGCACTATCACCGGCGGTGAGTCGCTGTCGCTGGGGCTGGTCGCGGGCGCCCGACTGGCCGGGCTGGACCTTTTCCTCGGCTCCTATCCGATCACCCCGGCTTCGCCGATCCTGCACGCGCTGGCGCGGTTGAAGGAATTCGGTGTCACCAGCTTCCAGGCCGAAGATGAAATCGCCGCCATCGGCGCCGCCATCGGCGCGAGCTACGCCGGGCAATTGGGCGTGACCTCGTCGAGCGGCCCCGGCATTGCCTTGAAGGGCGAGGCGATCGGGCTGGCGATCATCACCGAGCTGCCGCTGGTTATCGTCAATTCGCAGCGCGGCGGACCATCGACCGGGCTGCCGACCAAGACCGAGCAGAGCGACCTGTATCAGGCGATCTACGGCCGCAACGGCGACGCGCCGCTGGTTGTGCTGTCGACGTCGTCACCGACCGATTGCTTCGATGTGGCGATCGAGGCGGTGCGGCTGGCGACGCAGTTCATGACACCCGTCATGCTGCTCACCGATGGCTATATCGCTAACGCCGCGCAGCCGTGGCTGGTCCCCGACATGGACGATTACGAACCGTTCCCGGTGGTCTTCCACACCGAAGCCCCGGCTGAGGGCAAGTTCAACCCGTACCAGCGCGACGCCGAAACCCTGAAGCGGGTCTGGGTCAAGCCCGGTACGCCAGGGCTGACGCACCGCATCGGCGGCATCGAAAAGGGCTTCGATACCGGCAACATCAACTACGAAGCCGCCAACCATCAAAAGATGACCGATACGCGTGCCAATAAGATTCTCGGCATTGCCAACCACATCCCTGATCAGGACATCGATCAGGGCGCGGCAGGCGGCAAGCTCGTCGTTGTCGGCTGGGGATCGACCTATGGCCCAATCCGCAAGGCCGTCGAAGCGGCACGCGCGCGCGGGCTCGATGTCAGCCATATCCACATCCGCTACCTGTGGCCGCTGCCAAAGAATCTCGGCGATTTGCTCAAGAGCTTCGACAAGATTTTGGTGCCCGAAATGAACACCGGACAGCTCAAGACCGTGTTGCGCGACCAGTATCTGGTCGATGCCAAGCCGCTCAACAAGGTCAGCGGGCAACCGTTCAAGATTGCCGAAATCGAAGCGGCGATCGACGCGGAACTGGCAAGGAAGGGTTGAACCGATGAACGACATGACCGCAATTGCCATCCCCGACGGCAGCAAGCCCGACCATTGGGCGACCGATCAGGAAGTCCGCTGGTGCCCCGGCTGCGGCGACTATGCCATCTTGAAGGCGGTGCAGCGCACTATGCCCGAAATCGGCGCCAAGCCGGAAAACACCGTGTTCGTCAGCGGCATCGGTTGCTCGTCGCGCTTCCCCTATTACATGGAAACCTACGGCTTCCACACGATCCACGGCCGGGCGCCGACGATTGCCACCGGCATCAAGCTGGCGAATCCCGAACTCGACGTGTGGATCATCACCGGCGACGGCGACGGCCTCAGCATCGGCGGCAACCACATGCTGCACCTGTTGCGCCGCAACCTCGACGTCCAGCTGCTGCTGTTCAACAACGAAATTTACGGGCTGACCAAGGGTCAGGCCTCGCCGACCAGCCGTACCGGCACCAAATCGCCGTCGACGCCGTTTGGCTCGGTCGACCGTCCGGTCAATCCGTGTGCGTTCGCGCTCGGTGCCGGCGGCCGCTTTATCGCGCGCACCATCGACACCGCGCAGAAGCACATCCCGACCATCCTCAAGCGCGCGCATGCGAACAAGGGCACCAGCTTCGTCGAGATCTACCAGAACTGCATCGTCTACAACGACGACGTGTTCGCCGCGTTCACCGACAAGAAGAACGCCGCGAATACGCAGCTGTGGGCCGAGCACGGCAAGCCTTTGCTGTTTGCGAACGGCACCAAGGGGCTGCGACTCAACACCGCGACGGTCGAGCTCGAAGTCATCGACATCATCGAGGGCGCGACCGAAGTCGTGCTGATCCATGACGAAACCAACCGCATGCTGGCGCAATTGCTCATCGACATGCCGTTCGGTGAATTCCCGATGGCGCTCGGCGTGCTCTATTGCGACCCGGCGCCGAGCTTCGAAACTGCAGTGATCGAGCAGAACCATGCCGTGGCCAAGGGCAAGAAGGCTGACCTCAACGCGCTGATCCGCAAGGGCCAGAGCTGGACGGTGCACGACGCGGCGACGCACAAGATGTGACCAGCATGCGGGGGATTGGCGCACGTTGCTGCGTAATCCCCGTGTATGTTGCGTGACCTGACCGATTCCGCTGCCTTGATGGCGCGTGTTGCCGATGGCGATACCGCCAGCTTTGACCAGCTGGTGGCACGACTTCATGCACCGATGCTGCGGCTGGCGCTGCGCATTTGCGGTGACCGCCGCGATGCCGAGGACGCGCTGCAGGCCGCACTGACCCGGTTGTGGACGCATGCCGAAATCTACGAGGCCGCGCTCGGCAGCGTCGAAGGCTGGTTCCACCGCATCCTTGTCAACCAGTGCCTCGACCGGCGCCGGCGACTGCGCCCTGTCGTGCCGCTCGACGAAGCCTTCGACATCGCCGCGTCCGACCCCTCTCCGTTTGACCAGGCCGACGCCAATGCGCGGGCGCGTCGCATCAATGCCGCCATGGCACGGCTCAATTCGCGCCAGCGCGCCGCCATCGCGCTATTCCACGGCGAGGGTGCCAGCATGGCCGAGATCGCCACGCAACTTGAAACCAGCCCCAAGGCTGTCGAGGGATTATTGGCGCGGGCGCGTAAGGAATTGAGTGAACTGCTGGCCAGCGAACGGACGGATACGAAGTGACAAACGACCGCGCCCTTGAAATCATCGCCGCCTACGGCGCCGACGTCACGCGCTGGCCTGCCGAAGAGCGCGCCGCGCTGACGACTGCCATTGCCAATAGCCCGGCGCTGCAGCGCGCGCTGGCCGACGCCCGCACCACCGATGCCGCGATTGCCAGCATGCTCGGCGACTGGGCGCAGGTTGCACCGTCGGCCGCCGACAGCGCGAAGCTCGCTGCAGCCGCACGTGCCTCCGCGCCGCGCTGGAACCGCTGGATCGGCGGCGCGTTTGCTGCAGCAATTGCCGCCTCGCTCATCGCCATTACGCCACTGCCCCGGATGTGGGGCGGCGGCACCGAACAACAGGGAACCACGTCACCGACCATCGTTGCCAGCGCCGACAACACCGGAATCACCGATGCCCAAGCCTATGCAATGCTGTTCACACTGACTCCACAAGAGGAAAGCCTGATATGAAAACGCTTCTGAAATCGACCGGCGTCGCACTGGCGATGCTGCTGGCGCTGCCCGCCGCGGCACAGACCGCGCCTGCTGCACCGCCAGCGCCCGGCATGCAGGCCGGCCCGCATGGCGGCCCCGGCGGACGCGGGGGCATGCGCATGCAAATGTTTGCCTCGCTCAGCCCCGCGGGCCAGGCCATCATGCGCGATGCGATGAAGGGCGGCGATCCACGCGCCGACCACGCCGCGGTCAAGGCGGCACGCGACCAGATCCTCGTGCTGCTCGATGCCGAGAAGCTCGATGTCGCGGCGCTGAAGCGTGCCATGGACGCTGAACGTAACGCCGCAGAAGCCGCGCACACCAAGCGCCAGAATGCGCTGCTCGCGGCGTATCAGAAGCTGTCGCTCGCCGATCGCAAGGCGCTCGTTGCCGAAGCCAAGGCAATGCGTGCGCGCATGGAAGCGATGATGGTCAAGAAGGGTACGCCGATGATGATGCACGGCGGCCCCGGCGGCATGGACGGCATGGAAGATATGCCGCCGCCCCCGCCAGCGAAGTAAGCGCGGATCAGGCGGCAGGCGGGCGGAAGCCGGTCTGCCGCTCGATTTCGGCCCACAGCAACTCGCCGAGCCGCCGCGTCACCGGCCCCGGCTTGCCGCTACCGACCTTGACGCCGTCAATCTCGACGATGCCGAGGCATGGCGCCGTCGTCGAGGTCAGGAAGGCTTCGGCAGCGCCCTGCGCCTCGGCGAGCGTGAACGGCCGCTCCTCGACCTTGATCTGCGCCGCGTGCGCCAGTCGCAGCAGGCTGGCACGCATGATGCCCGGCAATATCCGCGCCGATAGCGGATGGGTGATGACCGTGCCAGCCGCATCGACAATCCAGGCGTTGGTCGAGCCGCCTTCGGCAACGACGCCGTCATTGCTGACAAACCACGCTTCGAAACTGCCTGCCAGCCGCGCCGTCTGCTTGGCCAGCACATTGGGCAGCAACGCCACTGTCTTGATGTCGCAACGCCCCCAGCGCTGGTCGGTGACGCTGGTGACCTTGACGCCGACCGCCTGCTGCGGCACCCGCGCCGCGAAATCGAAACGCCGCACCGTCATCACCAATGTTGGCTGCGCGTCGGCCGGAATCGGATGGTCGCGCCGCGCCGCGCCGCGCGTCACTTGGATATAGAGCAGTGCATCCTTGTAGCCGTTGAGCGCAATCAGCCGCCGCGCCACCAGCGTCAGCGCCGCTGCCGACATCGGCGCGGGAATCAGCAGCGCCGACAGGTTGCGCGTCCAGCGATCGAGATGCAGCGGCCAGTCGAGCAGCTGCCCGTTGAGCACCGCGCACACTTCGTAAATCCCGTCGGCAAACTGGAAACCACGGTCCTCGACATGCACCGCCGCTTTGTCGAGCGGCACAAAGGCGTGGTTGACATAGGCTAGGCGCGGCATCTCGTCCCTTGCACTTGTGGCGGTGGTGAAAGACTGGCCTAGTCGGGAAGGCAAACGAAAGAAAGAGCCTCCGGCGGGCAGGCGTGACGCCTGCACCCATTTGTAGGGACACATCTTGGCAGCAACTCAAATCATCTGGTTCCGGCAGGACTTGCGGCTTGAGGATCAGGCCGCCGTTGTGGCGGCCGCAGCTGCGGGGCCGGTGATTGCCGTCTATGTGCTCGATGACGCAACGCCCGGCGAACGCCGCATGGGCGGCGCATCGCGCTGGTGGCTGCACCACAGCCTCGCCGCGCTCGACACCGCACTCACCGCACGCGGCGCCAGATTGCTGCGGCTGCGCGGACGCGCCGGCGTGGTGCTCCCCGAACTCGCCGCCGCTACCGGCGCGACGACCGTCCATGCACTGCACCACTACGAACCCTACGCGCTGACCCAACAAGCCGAAGTCGCCAAACGCCTCGACCTGCGGCTGTACGACGGGCTGACCTTGCTGCCGCCAGACGCACTGACCACTGGAGGTGGTGGCCGTTACCGCATCTTCACGCCATGGTGGAACGCGCTGCAGACACACATGCCGCCGCACACGCCGCAACCCGGTCCGGCGCAGTTCGAAATGGCCCCGGCACCCGCCGGCGACACCCTCGCCGACTGGGCGCTGCTGCCGACGCGGCCCGACTGGGCGATGGGATTTCGCAATTGGCAGCCCGGCGAAGCTGGCGCGCACGCGCGGCTTGCTGACTTCGCCGGCCACGTCGCAGGCTATGACACAGGGCGCAATTTCCCGGCGCAGGCGGCCACCTCGCGACTGTCACCGCACTTGCATTTCGGCGAGATTTCACCGGCGCAGGCCTGGGCGCGACTAGCCGGCGAGCCGGGCGCACGGCCGTTCCTGCGCCAGATCGGCTGGCGCGACTTTGCCGTGCAAACGCTCGACGCCTTCCCCGACCTGCACTGGCGCGCGATGCGCCCCGAATTCGACCGCATCGCCTTTACCGATATTGATGGCGGCGACGGCGCCTACCAACTGGCAGCATGGCAACGCGGTCGCACCGGCTATCCGATCGTCGACGCCGGGATGCGCGAGCTCTGGGCGACGGGCTGGATGCACAACCGCGTCCGCATGATCGCCGCCAGCTTCCTGACCAAGCATCTGCTCATCGACTGGCGCCACGGCGAGCGCTGGTTTTGGGATACGCTGGTCGATGCCGACCTCGCCAACAACGCCATGGGCTGGCAGTGGGTGATGGGCTCGGGCGTCGATGCCGCGCCCTATTACCGCATCTTCGCCCCCGTCACCCAAAGCGCCAAATTCGATGCCGCCGCCTATATCCGGCGCTGGGTGCCCGAGCTCGCCGCACTGCCCGGCAAGGCCATCCATGCCCCCTGGGAACACGGCGGCGCGCGCGGCTACCCGCCGCCGATCGTCGATCACGCGACGGCGCGGGCGCGAGCCTTGGCGGCGTTCGAGGCGATGAAGCTTTAAGTCGGGTGCAGGGTCTAGACCCTGCCCGCCGGAGGCCCTCAGGACCTTAATGCTTCAATCGGTGAAAGCTTGGCGGCCTGATTCGCCGGATACCAGCCAAAGAAAATGCCGATGCTCGCCGAGACGAGGAAGGCGATGACGACCGCGCTGGCGGTGACCGATGTATCGAAGCCGATGGCGTTGCCGGCGAGCATCGACAGGCCGGCGCCGACCGCGACACCGATCGAGCAGCCGAGCAGCGACAGCATCAGCGCTTCGAGCAGGAACTGCAGTCGGACCGCGCGCCGGCTGGCGCCGATCGCCATGCGGATGCCGATTTCGCGGGTACGTTCGGTGACCGACACCAGCATGATGTTCATGATGCCGATGCCGCCGACGACGAGGCTGATCGAGCCGATGGCGGCGAGCAGCAGCGAGATCGACGCGGTGACCGACGACATGGTGTCGGTGACCGCGGTCAGGTTGTTGACGCTGAAATCATCGGGATCGCCGGTCTTGATCTTGTGCTTACGGCGCAGCAGCGTCGTGATGTCAGCATCGACCTTGTCGAGCACCTCGGCTGAATCCACCGACACTGAAATCGTCCGGATCGAGCGGCGGAAGTTGTTGCCCTGGAGCTGCCGCGACGCGGTAGTCAGCGGCACGATGATCATGTCGTCGCGGTCCATGCCGCCGAAGCCCTGCCCGCGCGGCGCCATGACGCCAATGACGGTGAAGCTGACGCCCTTGATGCGGACTTGCTGGCCGATGGGGTCGTTGGCGCCGAACAGATTGTCCGCCACCGTCTGGCCGATCAATGCGACGCGCGCCGCAGCGCGTTCCTCCATGTCCGAAAAGGTGCGGCCATCGGCGGGGCGCCATTCCTGTACGGCAAACCATGCGGGTACCGACCCCGTCACCTGCGTCGCCCAGTTCGATGGCCCGGCCACCACCTGCGCGGGGATGTTCGCCGACGGTGCGACAGCGAGCACATCGGGCAGCGCCGCGATGGCATCGGCATCTTCCAGTCGCAGCGACGCGCCGGATCCGGCGCCGCCCATGAAGCCGCCCGACCGCGACGAACCCGCGGTGACAATGAGCATGTTCGAGCCCAGCCCGGCGATCGAGTCGGAGACCTGCTTCTGCACGCCACCGCCAATCGCCAGCATCAGGATGACCGCGGCGACGCCAATGATCATGCCGAGCATCGTCAGCGACGAGCGCAGCCGGTTGGCGAGCAGCGCGCTCCACGCTTCGGCGAGCATCGACCCGAGCATTACGTCTCGACCTCGGCATGGCCGTAAAGCGCGGCCTCGGTTGGCGGGCCGTCGTAGAAGATCAGCCCATCCTGGATGCGCACGACACGGTCGGTGGCGCGCGCGACTTCGGGGTCGTGCGTGACGATGACGACGGTGACATGGCGGGTGCGGTTGAGGTCGCGGAACAGCGCCATCACTTCGACGCCGGTCTTGCTGTCGAGTGCGCCGGTGGGTTCATCGGCGAGCAGCAATTGCGGATTGTTGACCAGTGCGCGGGCGACCGCAACGCGTTGCTGCTGGCCGCCCGACAGCTGGCTCGGGCGCGAGCGCGGCTTGTCGCCCAGTCCGACGGCTTCGAGCATCGCCTGCGCACGCGCGTCGCGTTCGCCACGCGGCACACCCGAATAGACCAACGGCAGCGCAACATTGCCGAGTGCCGACAGGCGCGGCAGCAGGTTGAAGCTCTGGAATACAAAGCCGATGCCGCGGTTGCGCAAATGCGCCAGCTCGGCCTCCGACAGCGTCGCAGTATCGACGCCTTCGAAATGGTATTGCCCCTCTGTCGCGGTATCGAGGCAGCCGATGATGTTCATCAGCGTCGACTTGCCCGACCCCGATGGACCCATGATCGACATGAACTCGCCGGCCGCCACGTGCACCGAGACGCCATGCAACGCGCGAAAGGCGCCGGCGTCGCCGACATAGTCCTTAATGACGCCGTCGAGGGCGAGGACGGGGGTGCCAGTCACGGGGTGCTCACTTGCGTCCCGGCGGACCGAAGCTGGCGGTCACCTTCTTGTCCTTCGAGGTATCGGCGGTGATGACGGCGTCGCCGGCCTTGAGCGGGCCCGAGACGATTTCGCTGAAGTCCGAATCGGACGCGCCGATCTTGATGCGCACCGGATCGGGCTTGCCGTCCCTGGCGACGAAGACGGTCAGCATGTTGGGGTCATAGGCCTTCTTGCCGCCGGACTTGCCGCGCTGCGGTTTCCAGCCTTCGGGTTTGAAGCTCAGCGCGGCGTTGGGGATGAGCAGCACGTCCTTGTGTTCACTGACCAGGAATGCGGCGTTGGCGGTCATCCCCGGCAGCAGCGCACCATCGGGATTGGCGACCGAGACGATGACCGTATAGGTCACGACATTCTGCTGCGTCGTCGGGTTGAGGCGGATCTGCGACACGGTGCCGGTGAAGGCGCGCGTGCCATAGGCATCGACAGTGAAATCGACGCGCTGGCCGACCTTGACCCGGCTGACATCAGCTTCGGCGACGGCTGCTTCAATTTGCATCTTGGTCAGGTCACGCGCGATCTTGAACAGCGTCGGCGTGTTGAAGCTCGCCGCTACGGTCTGACCGAGATCGACTTCGCGGCTGATGACGACGCCCGCCACCGGCGAGCGAATGACGGTATAGCCAAGGTTGGTGCGATCCTGCTTGATCTGCGCTTCGGCCTGCTGGACCTGCGCGGTTGCGCCGCGTGCGCCCGCCACGGTGGTTTCATATTCCTGACGGCTGATGAAGTTCTGCCGGTAGAGTTCCGCAGCGCGTGCGGCGTTTGCAGCAGCGAGCGCCTGCGACGATTTGATGTTGGCGAGACTGGCCTCGCTGGCGGCAAGGCGCGCGGCATAAACCGACGGGTCGAGCTCGAGCAGCAACTGCCCGGCGGCGACGCGGTCATTGTAATCGACGTACAGCTTGGCGACGGTGCCCGAAACCTGTGTGCCGACGCTGACGACGCGCACCGGGTTGAGTGTACCGTTGGCGGTGATGACCTCCTCCAGATCGCCGCGCATCACTTCGGCGGTCTTGAACGCTGCGTCGGCGGCCGGCGCCGTGTAGGCGCGCCAGCCGAAATAGGCGGCGACCAGTAGCACGACTGCCGCGATGATGATCCACGTCCGACGCTGCATTATCTCGTCCTCATCGAATCGACGGTTTCACCCAGCGCGCCGATCGACTTCGCCAGCCCGGCCTGGGCGTCGCGCACGCCATATTCCGCCGCTACCAGTTGCTGGCGCGCCGTCGCCAGCGCCGAAGCGGCGTTAAGCGTATCGGTAATCGTGCCGACGCCGGCCTTGAAGCGCCCTTGAGCGATATCGGCGGACGCCTGCGCGCTGCGGATCAGCGCACGGGCGCTCGACAACGACTTCAGCTGCGTTTCGAGCGCGCTGCGATTGTTCCACACGTCAAGTGCTGCAGATTGCTCGGTGACCTTGGTCTGCGCGTTGGCCTGGTCAAGTGCGGCGCGCGCCGCAGTGACCTGATAGGCATAGCGGTAGCCGGTGAACAACGGCACGGTCAGGCTGATGCCGACCGCGGTAGTGACGCTGTCGCGCTGGGTATCGGCATAGCTCGCACCCGAGGATGCAGAGGTCGATATCGACGGCTTGCTCAACGCCTGCGCGCTGCGGACATTGGCTTCGGCAACTGCGGACTGCGCGCGTGCGGCGGCGATATCGGGGCGCAGCCGCTGCGCCTCGTCGAGCAGGCTGTCGATGTTACGGCCGAGCATATCGACGCTGGCCAGCGGCGGCGTCGGTGCCAGTTGCAACGGTGTTTGCGGCAGCAAGCCGACCGCAACTGCAAGCTGCCCGCGCGCGACTTGCGTGTTGCCTTGAGCCTGCACCAGCGTGAAGCGCGCCTGCTCATAAGCGGTTTCAGCCTGCAACGAATCGGCGGGTGTCGTGACGCCGGCGCGCATACGGCCGCGGGCGTTGTCGAGCGAGTTCTTGAGGTAGGCGACATTGGCCTCCGTCGCGGCCTCGGCAGCAATGGCGGCCTGCAATGCGTTATAGGCGGCAATTGTGTTGAACACGACCGATTGCGCGCTGTCGGCATAGTTGGCCAGCGCGACGCGTTCGCTGGCGCGGGCGGCATCGACTTCCGCCGAGCGGCCACCAAAATCGAACAACAGATAGTCGATGGCGATGTTGGCGGTGCTGTTGAGGCTGGTCGTCGTGGTGCTGCCGCCGATGTTGTTGGGGTTGAAATAGCGGTTGCGGTTGAGCTGCGGCCCGGCGCCGACGGTGATCTGCGGGTAATAGTTGCCGCGTGCGACGCCGATGTTGGCGGCGGCAACGCGCACGCCGGCCCAGCTGGCGGCGGTTATCGGGTTGCGGCACAGCGCGACATCGATGAGGTCGGTCACGGACAACGGCCCTTGCGGTACGATAGTCGCGCATGACGGGGTTCCCGGACTGAACGCCGGTGGCGCCGCCGGCATCACATGGCGCGGGTCGTCTTTGCTGGCCAAAGCTGGCGCTGCAGCGAGCAACAGGGCAAACATCGCGCCGGATTGGCTTGGGCGGTATGGTGACATCTGGTTCCAGATCTAGTGCGAGGCAGGCCCGGCGTCGAGCGACGTATCGACGCGTCCATCGTGACCACAACCCATAGCAGACACTACGGTTGCACGCCGCACAATCCCCCGCGCGTCAGCGGCGCGCCGCATGTTCGTCGACCAGTCGCGCATAGGTCGCGAACAGCCGTTTGAAATGCGCGTCGGAGTCGCCGACTACGGTTGCACCGGCGTGAGCTGCTGCAGCGGCCATGGCCTCGCGGTCGCGGCGCAGGAAGCGCCCGATGGCCGCGGCGGCATCGCCGGCGTCATGCGGCGTGAAGCTTTCCGACCAGTTGGGCGACAGCAGGTCGAGCACAGCGCCGCCCGCCGGTGCCACCAGCGGCAGCCCCGCCGCGAGCGCCTCGGCGACCGCCAGCCCGTAGGTTTCGGAACTGCTGGCATGGAGCAGTGCGTCGCCGCTCGCCAACATCGACGCCAGCGTGTCGCGATCGCCGACATGGCCCTTGAGCACGACATGCGGCACCTTGGCGGCGGCGCGTTCGACTGCCTTGCGCGCCATGCCGTCGCCGATTTGCACGAATCCGATGTTGGCGCCTGCCGCCTGCGCGCGGCCGACGGCATCAATCGCCAGTGGCCACAGCTTTTGGATATGATGGCGCCCGACGCCGACGAGCAGCGTCGCATCCGGCCCCAGCCCGCAATCAGCCAGCAGCTGCGTGCGCAGCACCGCGGAACGAAGATGTGGGGTGAAGGTCGCGGTATCGACTCCCATCGGCACCGGAATCGGCATCGGCAAGCCCTGCGCGTGCAAGCGCTCGGCCATCCACGGACCGCCGACGACGATTTCATCGAAGCCCTTGGCGACGCCGCGCAGATAGCGCCAGTAGAAGCCGAACAATTTGTCGATAGTTTCGACGCTCAGCCGCCCGCCGAACCATTGCTGCGGGTATGACGCCACCGGGTCGGCATGCTGGAACAGCACCTTGGGCGTCACCTGGCCGTGCTTCGACTGCCAATGCGCGACAATGCGCGCGCCCTGCCACGGCGACGAACATTCGACCAGGTCGGGCGCTTCAGCTTCAAGCAACGCGTGGACGGGGGCTTCGGCCCAGAAGACATGGTAGCGCTTGTCGACTGCCAGAATCGGCGCCTTGACCCAGATGATGCGGCTGCGGCCGCGCACATCGGTGCGGTCTTCGGGGCCCGGCGCGATGATGACGATTTCATGTCCCGCAGCGTTGCCGGCTTCGATCTTGGCATCGATATAGGTGCGTACGCCGCCGCCCTTGGGCGCGTAGAATTCCGCAACGTCGACAATGCGCATGCTGGCTAGTTCGCTGCCGGCTTGAGAGGCTTCATCGACAACCCAGACTTGTAGTTGAGGATGACCGGCACCGTCGTGACACCGCTGGCAAAGGTCATCGCAACTTTTGAAACATCGGGCTTGGACAGGAACAGTTTAGGATTATTCGGAAAGCCGATGCCGTCCTTGCTGAAAGTGAAGCTGCGCGTTTCGCCACGCTGGTGGATGACCGCGATGGCATAGCGGCCCGGCCCCGGCAGCTTGATGCAGACGCGCACTGGCCCGGTCGCGGGCAGCGGTGTTTCGACACGGCGGAAGGTCTTGCCTTCGGCGACGAGCTTGTGGCGGTCGCCGAGAAACTCGTTGTTGTTGTCTGGATACAACTCGATCCGCATTACGCCGGTGCGATCCTTCAGGCCGCCGACATCGATCAGCGCCGCCGTGTCGCGCGCGTCTACAGCGCAGGCTGCCGCGTCGCTGCCGATGATGGGGGACGGTTGCGCGACGGCGGCAACCGCGACCAGCACCGCGACACCGGCAACAACAAGGCCCATTTCAAACTTCATGCCATCATTCCCTTATGGCGCGGCGAAAGCCCTGCCGCCCAATCTGCAACAACCAC
Source organism: Glacieibacterium arshaanense (assembly GCF_004681125.1). Taxonomy (GTDB): domain Bacteria; phylum Pseudomonadota; class Alphaproteobacteria; order Sphingomonadales; family Sphingomonadaceae; genus Polymorphobacter_A; species Polymorphobacter_A arshaanense. The sequence continues at coordinate 160,122 of NZ_SIHO01000002.1, read as the reverse complement.
CAGCGCGTGGCCAACCAGCACCAGTGCCGCCCCAAAGGCCAGCAGCGCCGCGATTTCAACGTTCGCCGAGCCCGCCAAACCCATGCCGACCGAGCTGAACAGCAGATCGGTATTGGGCGCGAACGGTACGCGGCTGATGACCAGCCGCAGCGATATCAGCATCAGCCAGACGCCCCAGCCGATTTCGGGCAACGCGAAATGCCAGGCGCCGATCAGCAGCGCGTTCGACACCAACAACCGCGCGATATGGACGCCGAAAATGCGGGCGTTGACAGCGCGCGGCAGCGACATGATGCGTTTCGAAAACAGCAGGATGATGAACGCCGGCAGCGTCAGCAGCGCAGCGCCCCAGATCACCGAGCGCAATTGCGTCGGCGAGAAGAAGCCAGCCGCCAGCAGCCGGTCACCGAACAGCACCAGCACAGCGACAACGCCAACCGTCAGCGTGTTGGCGGCCAGCGCCGAGGTGATACTGACGTCCTTGACTGCACCCATCGCGCGCGCCGCCAGCCCGGTCTGCCGCCGCGCCCACATATAGACATAGGCTTCGCCGCTATAGCCGAACACGGCTTCGTTGAGCACGCGCTTGCGCAGGAACAACCACAGGCTCGACCATGGCAGCTGCCACAACCGTCGGAAAATCAGCGTTTCCGAAACCGGCAGCACGAGGTACATCGCCGTCATCAGCAGATAGTAACGCGGGTCGCGCGGCAGCACCGCGGCGAACTGCGTCCAGCCGATCTTGGCGCTTTGATGGATCAGGAAACCGATCATCAACAGCGACAGCCCGATGCCGAACCATTTTTGCCACGCCGGCGCCGACCGCCGCGCTATGTGTGCGGGGTCGGTCGCCAGTGTGGCATCGACAGCAAGCTGCTCACCTTCGGGCAGGACTTCGTCGGGGGATTGCGTGATGGACACCGGGGCGTCGGACCTCGTCAAAGCAGCGCGTCACCTAGCAACGCCACGCTTGCGACAGCATGAATAACCGTCGCGAAGCGCTCTAACGGTAAAATGCGGCGTCAAAACGGCCCAACAGTGACAGCTCAGGCCAGATCGAACACCAGCAGCTCGGCACCGGCATCACTCGTCAGTGTCACCGACGACATCTCCGAGATCGCCAGCCCGTCGCCCGCAGCCATCGCCTGACCCGCGACGGTCGCATTGCCGCGCACCGCCTGCACCCAGGCGTGGCGCCCCGGCGCAAGTGCCACATCGATCTTCCCGCTTGGCGCGAGCACGGCGCGGTAAAGGCTGACGTCGGCGTGGAGCCAAACCGCCTCGGGCCCACCTTCGGGGCCGGCGACGAGGTCGAGCCGCGTGCTGCCATCCTGCGCCGGCAGCGCCTGCTGCTGATAGCCCGGCGCGACACCCTGGCGGTCGGGCTGGATCCAGATCTGCAGCAAGTGCACCGGCTCGGTGGTCGAGGCGTTGAACTCGCTGTGGCGGATACCCGTACCGGCGCTCATGCGCTGCGCGTCGCCGGGCCGGATGACTTCGCCGTTGCCGAGACTATCACGATGCTCAAGCGCGCCGTCGACGATGTAGGTGATGATTTCCATATTGGCGTGGGCGTGCGTCGGGAAGCCGCCGCCGGGGGCGACGCGGTCCTCGTTGATGACGCGCAGCGCGCGGAAGCCCATGAACCTCGGGTCATAGTAATCGGCGAAGCTGAAGCTGTGATAAGTGTCGAGCCAGCCGTGATTGGCGTGGCCGCGGGCTTGCGAAGGGCGGAAGCTGAGCATTGTCGTCACTCCTGGCGTGGCACCGGCCACGCTTCGATGTCGGCGATATGGGGCGGGGCAGTAGTGCGCGCCAATGTGCCGCGCGCACGGCAGCCATGTCAAAATGCGATGGCGCTGCCGTCCCAGGCGAATAGCCCGCCGCTGTCGGCCGGCGTCAGCGTATCGAGCACGTCGAGCAAAAGGCGCGCGCTGGTCGCAGTGTCGAACAGCTCAGGCACACCGCGCTGGAACGGTTTGGACAACTGCGTGTCGACAGTGCCGGGGTGCAACGTCACGACGAGCGACTGCGGATTGCGTCGCGCCTGCTCGATGGCTGCGGTACGGACCAGCTGGTTGAGCGCGGCCTTTGAAGCGCGGTAGCCGTACCAGCCGCCCAGCCGATTGTCGGAAATCGATCCGACGCGCGCCGAAAGTGCTGCAAACGCCGTCTTCCGGTCACGGCGCAGTTTGGGGAGCAGCGCTTGTGCGACCAGCGCCGGACCGATGGCATTGACGGCGAAACTTTGCGCCAGCCAATCGGCGTCGAGCGCGGCGAGGCTGCGCTCGGGGCCATGCGTCGCGTCGTGCAGCACGCCCGTCGCGACAAGCACCAGGTCGACGGGTTCGGTGATGTTGGCGCACGCGGCAGCGATGCTGGCGGGCTGTGTCAGGTCAAGTTCGGGACGCGCGAGCGCGGCGACATTTGCGACCTGCGGACTGGTGCGCAACAGTTCGACAAACGCCGCGCCGATGCCGCCCGACGCACCAATAACGACGGCGTTGAGATCGGTGCCAAAGCTGGGCAGCAGGATGGCGCGTCAGTCCTTTTCGAGGGTGCACTGCAGCGGGTGCTGGTGCTCGCGCGCGAAATCGATGACCTGGCTGACCTTGGTCTCGGCGACTTCATAGGTGAAGATGCCGCAGACGCCGACGCCGCGCTGGTGCACGGCGAGCATGACGCGCGTCGCATCCTCGATCGTCATCTTGAAGAAGCGCTGCAGCGTCAACACAACGAATTCCATCGGCGTGTAATCGTCGTTCAGCATCAACACTTTGTAGAGCGCCGGCTTCTTGGTTTGGACGCGCGTCTTGGTGACCGTGCCGGTGCCGGTGGTGCCATCGTCGCCGCCGCCTTCGCCGCGGCCGGGCCCCGCAAGCTGCGGCCCAGTCAGGCCAAGCTTGCGGGCAAAATCATCAGAGATGGACGGACTGGTCATGCAGACGGAAATCTCGCGATGTGGAGTTGTCCGCCAATATACGGCGCGACGGGGTAAAACGACAAGTGGCTGCGGCGATGCGCGCCAGCGCCGGTGCGGTACACACGAAAGCGGGCGGAGGTTGCCCCCCGCCCGCTCATGCGTTCAGTGCGTTGCCAGCTTACTTGGCAGCGACGCTCTTGGCCACCTTGTCGACGGTCAGCGCAACGCGGTTCTGGATCGGCTCGGCGACTTCACCGGCGAGCTTGACGACGGTTTCGGTCAGCTTCGAGAAGTCAGCAACAGCGACGTCGAACTGCGACTTGGCGAAATCGCTCTGGAACTTGAACACTTCGGTCGGGCTCTTCAGGCCGCTGAGCGACTTGAATGCCGAGACGTTGGCTTCCCAGTTCTTCTTCGACACTTCGGCGATGTGCTTGCCGATGGTTTCGAAGCCCTTGGCGGCGATGCGGCCCGAAGCCATGATCGCTTCGACGTTGTCGCGGTTCATGCTGTTGTATTCTTCGAGGCCCTTGACGCCCTTGTCGAGCGCTTCGCGTGCCTTGGTCGATGCCTGCTCGAAAGCGGCCTTCGACTGCGCGGTCATCGTTTCGACGCCTTCGGCGAACTTCGCCTTGACGGTTTCAGCGGTGGTTTCGATCTTGGTGGTGGCCATCGTGGTTTCCTTCTTAACGCGGTTGATCAGGTTGGCGAAAACCGGCGTCGAAGTGACAGCGGTCTTGGCAGCGGCAGGCTTGGACGCAACAATCTTCTTGGCAGCGACCTTCTTGGCGGCAACCTTTTTGGCGGCGGGCTTGGCGACCGGCTTGGCGGCGACCTTCGCGGCAACCTTGGCGGGGGCCTTCTTGGCAGCCGGCTTCTTGGCGGCTGGTGCGGCAGCAATCGTCTTGATCGTCACGACCGGCTTAGCAGCTACGGGCGCGGCAACGACAGCGGCAGGCGCCGGCACGACCGGGGTCACGACGGTTGCAGTTTCGGTCGGCTTCATCGAATCGTCCATTTTCATCTCCATATTCCAGCGACCCACAGGTCTTGCTGCAGTGCAACATAATCGCACTGCATGACGGTTTCAAGATGGAAATGTTGCAGTGCAGCAAAATAGCTGCGCGACCCTTAGTGTCCGGCGTTGACCGCCGCAACACCCGATGCCGCGAGCGCCTCATTGATCTGCGCCATCAGCCGCCCGAGGGCGGCTTCATTGCCGGCTTCGGCGCGCGCCACCAGTACGTCCTGCGTGTTCGATGCGCGCAGCAGCCACCAGCCATCGGCGGTGGTGACGCGAGCGCCGTCGGTGCGGTCGACGGTGGCACCGCTCGCGGCAAGCCGTGCCAGCACTTCATCGATGACGATGAACTTGCGCTCTTCCGAGCACGGAAAGCGCAGTTCGGGCGTGTTGATCATCACCGGCATCGCGTCCTTGAGCGCCGTCAGTGAGCCGCCGAGCGCACTGACCGCGCGGATCAGGCGGACAGCTGCATAGATGCCGTCATCGAAGCCGTAATAGTCGTGCTTGAAAAAGATGTGGCCGCTCATTTCGCCGGCCAGCGGTGCGCCGATTTCCTGCATCTTGGCCTTGATGTGGCTGTGACCGGTCTTCCACATCAGCGGCGTGCCGCCGAGTTCGGCGATGCGGTCGAACAGCGCGCGGCTCGCCTTGACGTCACCAATGATCGTCGCGCCGGGCAGCTCTTTCAATACCGGTTCGGCCAGGATACCGAGCAGCTGGTCGCCCCAGACAACGCGGCCCTGCGAATCGATCGCGCCGAGGCGGTCACCGTCGCCGTCGAACGCCAGCCCGAAGTCGAGGCCGTTTTCGGCAACAACGCGCTTGAGGTCTTCAAGATTGGCTTCATCGGTCGGATCGGGATGATGGTTGGGGAAGTTGCCATCGACATCGGTGAACATCGTTATGTGCTTGCCGGGCAGCCGCTTTACGAGCCGCTCGATCACCGGCCCGGCGACGCCGTTGCCGCAGTCCCAGGCGATGTTGAACGGCTTGGCGTCATAGCCCTGCACCAGCCGGTCGACATAGCGGTCCATGATGTCGACATGCGCGCTGCCGCCGGCGCCGGTTTCCCAGTCGCCGCTGGCTGCCAGCACGCCAAGGTCGCGGATGTCGGCGCCGAAGAACGGTTTGTGGCCGAGCATCATCTTGAAGCCGTTATAGTCGGGCGGATTGTGCGAGCCGGTGATCATCACGCCGCCGTCGCAGCCCAGTTCATAGACCGCGTAGTACAGCATCGGCGTCGGCCCGACGCCGACGCGCACCGCATCGATTCCCACCGCATTGAGCCCTTCGACCAGCGCGGCTTCGAGACCCGGCGACGACAGCCGGCCATCAAAGCCCACCGCGACGCGCTTGCCACCGTTGCGGCGGACACGGGTGCCGAAGCTGCGGCCGATGGCGGCGGCGTCGGCTTCCCCCAGCGTTTTGCCGATGATGCCGCGAATGTCATATTCGCGCAGCGTGGTGGGGTCGAAATTGTGCGTCATGATCGGGCTCCGGGGGGAAAGCTGGGCCTCCCCTAAAGCAAAGCGTCAGTCGTTCGCAAGCTGACCGAGCAACAGGTCGCGCGCTGCGGTCAGTTTTGTCGCCAGCTCGACATCACCGCCGGCATCGGGATGCGCGCTGGCAATCTGCAGCCGCCACGCGGTGCGAATCGTCGCGGCATTGGCGTCGGGGCCGACGCCGAGCAGCGCGCGTGCCGCGGCGAGATCGGCAGCGCGGCGCGCGCCATCGCGTTGCGTCGCCAGCCTCGGCTGGCCGAACCACCACAACGCCGCACCAGCGCCGACGAGCACCGCAAAGCCGATGCGCCCGGTTTCGAGCATGCGCAGCGCCAGCAGCGCCAGCCCGCCGCCGATGAGCACACGTTGCAGATTGGGCAGCAGCTCGCCGCGCTGGTGCATCCACCACGCCAGGCCGAGCGCGAGCAGCAGCGCGATGAGCATGGCTCAGGCGGCTTGCGGGGCGGCGTGCGCATCCCAGCGCGGCAGCGCCAGTGCGGTGACCAGCGCGCGCAATTCGGCACGCGCCGCGACATGGCTTAACGAGAAATCCTCGAGCACCGCCATGTCGAGAAGCGTAAGCCCGCGCGGGAAAAGTTCGCGGAAGATGACTCGTTCGGACAGGCCCGGCACGACGCGGAAACCGACGCGCTTGGCCAGTTCCTCGAGCGCTCCGCCGACGCGCCGCGTGTTGCGCGCGTCAAGCGTCGACAAGCGGTTGCGCAGGACCACCCAATCGACGGTGCCGCCATCGGTGCGGGCGCGGGCCTTGCGGGCATCCCAGATCATCTCGGCGTAGAAGCTCGGCTTCTTGACCTTGTAGCTATCCATGTCGACCTGGCCGATCAGGTCGAAATCTACGAAGCTATCGTTCATTGGGGTCACCACCGTATCGGCTACCGCAAGCGCTGCGCGCCCCAGCGCCGAATCGCGCCCCGGGGTGTCGATGACGATGAAGTCATACCCGGCCCACGCCGCCAGCTGCGCCGCCAGCGCCGCCGGGTCGGTGGCAGGATCGAGGTCGGGGATGACCGCGACATCGGGCGCCACCAGCGTGACATCGCGGCGTTTGGCGAAAGCTGCGCGGTTTTCGAGGTAGCGTGCCACCGTCGACTGGCGGGCATCGAGGTCGATGACGCCCACCTTGAAGCCGGCATAGGTCAGCGCCACGGCAATGTGCATCGCCGTCGTCGACTTGCCCGAGCCGCCTTTTTCATTGCCCAGCACGATGTGATGTGCGCGGGCCGGCGGTGCGTCACTTGCTGCATTTTCCGACATTTTGGGTACGCCCCCCGAACTTAAGCCTTGATTAGTCGCGCGGTGTTTCGGACACGGATGCCAAATAGTCAATTGATGCGGCGCGTCATGTGCGCCAAAGCCGGTGTTGCGGAGAAACATTTGTCACAATCCCTCCCCATAGTCCGCTCGGTCAGCGAGCTGCGTGCGCGCGTCGCCGGCTGGCGTAGTGCGCACCGCCGCATCGCGCTGGTGCCGACGATGGGCGCGCTTCACGCCGGCCATCTCGCGCTGGTGACGGCAGCGCGCGAACGCGCCGACCGCGTCGTCGCCTCGATTTTCGTCAACCCGCGCCAGTTCGGTCCCGCCGAAGATCTCGACCGCTACCCGCGCGACGAGGCCGGCGATGTCGCCAAGCTGGCGAGCGTCGGCTGCGACCTCGTCTATGCTCCCACCGTCGAGGTCATGTACCCGCCGGGCTTCGGCACGCGCGTGCTGATCGACCGGCTCGGCGACGGGCTGTGCGGCGCGGTGCGGCCGGGGCATTTCGACGGCGTCGGCATCGTCGTCACCAAGCTGTTAACGCAGGCGCAACCCGACCTGGCACTGTTCGGCGAAAAGGACTGGCAGCAGCTGGCGATCATCCGGCGGCTCGTCGCCGATCTCGATCTGCCCGTCGAAGTTGATGGCGTGCCGATCGTACGCGATGCTGACGGCCTCGCGCTGTCATCGCGAAACCTCTACCTAAGCCCCGAAGACCGCCAGCGCGCGTTGGCGCTGCCGCAGGCACTGGGTCGCGCGGTCGCTGCCATCACCGCCGGTGCGCCGGTTGCGGCGACGCTGGTGGATGCCCGCGCCGCATTGAGCGCCGGCGGCTTCGGCAAGATTGACTATGTCGAGCTCGTCGATGCCGCCAGCCTGGAGCCGCTCGACCGGCTCGACCCCGGTGCGCCACCGGCACGACTGTGCGCGGCGGCAATCATCGGTGCAACGCGGCTGATCGACAATTTTGCCGTGGTGCGACCGGCGTGACAGCCGCCGGGGGGCAAGGGGGGCCGCCGCGCCCGGTGCTGGGGCTGGCGGTCGGCATCACTGGCCACCGCGCGCTCGATCCAGCCGGGGTGGTGCCGCTGGAGATCCTGATCGGCGAACTGCTGCGTGAAATCGCCGATGCCGCGCACGATGTCGGGCGCCAGCACGCCAATCTGTTTCACGATACCGTACCGCGTCTCGTCATGCTGTCGCAGCTTGCGGCGGGTGCCGACCAGCTCGCGTCGCGCGTTGCGCTAGACCATGGCTACCGGCTGCACGCGGTGCTGCCGTTCGCGCATGCCGAATACGGCCACGACTTTGCGCCGGGCCCGGAGCGCGACAGCTTCGACGAACTTTTCGACCAGTGCGAAAGCTGGTGGCATTTGCCCAACAGCCGCAGCGACGGCGCCACCGGCTATGCGCTGGCGGGCGAGGCGACGGTGGCACAGGTCGATGTGCTGATCGCGGTGTGGGACGGCAAGGCATCGCGCGGCCCCGGCGGCACGGCCGACGTCATCGACTATGCGGTGCGACGCGGCGTACCGGTCATCCATATCCCGACCGATCCCGACATTCCGCCGCAGGTGCTGTGGTCGGGGCTCGACGGCCTGCCGCCGACGATGCTGCACCGCGATTCGGTGCCGCAGCGCGCCTTGGAGCCACTGGCGATCGCGCGCATCGTCTCGAACCTGCTCGCCCCGCCCAGCGACCCCGCCGAGCTCAAGGCGATCGAACTCTACCTCGGCGAACGCGAGCGCAAATGGCGGCTGCGCGTCGAATATCCGGCGCTGCTGGCGCTCGCCGGCGTCCGCAAGATGAACCGCTCGAACTTCATCAGCGCCCCCTATGAAGCGACGACGCGCGCCGACTGGCTGCCCTACCGCGAGGCATTGACCAATGCCGGCATCAACACCGGCACCGCGCTCGACAGCCTCGAAAGGTCATTCAGCTGGAGCGACCGGCTCGCCGACTATTACGCGCAGACCTACCGGTCGGGCAGCCTGTTCAACTTCTTCGCTGCCGCCATCGCGGTGACGCTGGCGGTGCTCGGGCTGGTGCTGCCCGCCGCCAAGGTCTGGCTGCTCGGCGGCGAGCTGCTGCTGATCGGCGCGGTCGTCGCCAATACCCGTGTCGGCAACGCCCGCGAATGGCACCGCTGCTGGCTCGACTACCGCTTCCTGGCCGAACAGTTGCGACCGATGCGCAGTCTCAAACTGCTTGGCGCCGCAACGCCGCTGATGACCGTGCACCCCAGCGCCAATGGCTGGGCGCGCTGGACCGACTGGTATGCCTCCGCCGCGTGGCGCGCGATGGGCGCGCCGCCGAGCCTCAAGGACCAGGCGGCGCTCGAAACCGTCGCCGAACACATCGCTGCCGAGGAAGTCGATCCGCAGATTTCGTACAACCATGTCAACGCGCACCGCATGCACCACCTTGACCATCGCCTCCACGAGATCGGCAACCGGCTGTTCATCGCCACGGTCATCGCCGGGCTGGTGATCATGGTGGCGATCATCACCCACGCGCACTGGCTGCTGCCGTTCAAGGTGCCGCTCGGCGTGCTGACCGCGGTGCTGCCGACGCTCGGGTCGGCAGTGTTCGGCATGCGCGGCCAGGGCGACTTCGCGGGCGCCGCACGGCGTTCGGCCGAGACGGCCGACGCGCTCGAACGCTCGACGCTGCGCCTGCGCGAACGCCCGATCGAACTGCCCAGCGCCGCACGGGCGACCGAGGATGCGGCGGTGACGATGCTCGCCGACTTGGGGGCATGGCGCACCAGCTTCAGCGACAAGAAACTCGCCATCCCCGCTTGACAATGCTGCTGCTGCGCCCAGAAACCCCAAGCGATATACGCACGATTGCCGCGATGACTGCCGCTGCGTTCGGCGACACCAGCGAAGTCATCCTCGTCGAACGGCTGCGCGCCGCGGGCAACGTTTGCGCCGCCATTGTCGCCGAAGAAGACGGCGAACTCGTGGGGCATGTGCTGCTCTCGGTAATGAGTGCGCCGTTCATGGCGCTGGCACTTGCGCCACTGGCGGTGCACCCCTTGTGTGAGCGGCGCGGTATCGGCGCGGCGCTAGTGCGCGCCGCAATCGCCGCCGCGACCGAATTCGGCGCGACGGCGATCTTCGTCCTCGGTGACCCTGATTACTACACGCGCTTCGGGTTCAGCGCCGCGCTCGCCGACGGCTTTAGCTCGCGCTATGCTGGCGAGAATTTCATGGTGCTGCCACTTTCTGGCGCGCTACCCGTCACGACCGGCGAGGTGCGCCACGCGGCGGCATTTTGGGGGTTGGACTAATTGCCACAACGCGCCGCTTCCCGTGGGTGCCGCGACCAAATAAAGTGGTCAGGGTGACAGGATTTGAACCTGCGACAACCGCATTCCAAGTGCGGGACTCTACCGGACTGAGCTACACCCTGAGCGCGGGCACAGCGCGGCCCGCCTTATTCTGGTGGCGCGAGTCGTGGTCGAGGTGCGGTAGAACGCATTTAGCGATCATAGCCCGACTTTTGTCGGGCGCCAATCCCGGTTGATGGGCAGGTCAGTCCCCCCGTTTGAACGGTGCCATTTCTCCCAGCGCCTCGATCTCCGCCGCGACCGCGCGGCGTTCGGCTTCGAGGTAGCGCGCCACCGCCTCGCGGAAGCCGGGGTCGGGGATGTAGTGTGCGGAGTAGGTCGGGGTCGGGCGGTAGCCGCGGGCGAGTTTGTGGGCACCCTGTGCGCCGGCCTCGACGCGGGCGAGGCCGTGGGCGATCGCCCAGTCGATGGCCTGGTGGTAGCACAGTTCGAAATGCAGGAACGGCACCTCGACGGTGGCGCCCCAGTAGCGGCCGTACAGGCAATCATCGCCGATCAGGTTGAGTGCGCCGGCGATGTAGCGGCCTTCGTGCTTGGCCAGCATCAGCAGCACGCGGTCGGCCATGCGTTCACCGAGCAACGAGAAGAACTGGCGCGTCAGATACGGCCGGCCCCACTTTCGCGCGCCGGTGTCCTGGTAGAACACCCAGAACGCGTCCCAGTGCGCCTCGGTCAGGTCGGCGCCGGTGATGTGTTCGACGGTGATGCCGTTTGCCAGGGCCTCGCTGCGTTCGCGGCGGATGGTCTTGCGCTTGCGCGATGACAGTGCGGCGAGAAAGTCGTCGAAGCTGGCATAGCCGTCGTTGAACCAGTGGAACTGCTGGTCAGTGCGGATCAGCCAGTCGGCAGCTTCGAAATCGGCGACCTGTTCGGGGCAAATGAAATTGGCGTGTGCCGATGACAGCTGGTTGGCACGCGTCAGTGTCTCGGCCGCCGCGAGCAGCGCCGGGGCCAGCGCCGGGTCGCGCAGTAGCAGCCGCGGGCCAGTCGCGGGGGTGAACGGCACCGCGTCGAGCAGCTTCGGGTAGTAGTTGCCGCCGGCGCGGTGCCAAGCATCGGCCCAGCCATGGTCGAAGACATACTCGCCCTGGCTATGGCTTTTGAGATAGTTCGGCATAATCGCGGCGGGCGCACCATCGGGCCCGTCGATGACGAGGTGGACGGGTTGCCAGCCGGTGTCGGTGCAGGCGCTGCGCGAGTCCTCGACCGCGGTGAAGAAGCTATGCAGCAGGAACGGGTTGCCGGTGCCGGCGCACGCGTCCCACTGCGCCGCGGTCAGCGCATTAGCCGATTTCAGGATGTAGGCGCTGAGTTCAGCCGGCATGGACCGCGACGATGGCATCCACTTCGACCGCGACGCCCAGCGGCAGTGCGGCAACACCGACGGCGCTGCGCGCGTGGCGTCCGGCGTCGCCGAACACCGCGACCATCAGGTCCGACGCGCCGTTGGCGACCTTGGGGTGGTCGGTGAACTCGGCGGTCGAATTGACGAACACGCCGAGCTTGACGACGCGCAGCACCTTGTCGAGCGAACCCAGCGCGGTTTGCATCTGCGCTAGCAGGCCAACGGCGCAGCGCCGCGCGGCGGCCTCACCTTCCTTCATCGTCATCGTATCACCGATGCGGCCACGAATCAGCTGGCCTTCGGTATCAAACGGGATCTGCCCCGAAATATGCAGCAGGCCGCCATGCAGCACCGTCGGCACATAGTTGGCGGCAGGGGCAGCGGCGTGCGGCAGCACGATGCCGAGTTCAGCAAGGCGTTGTTCGATGGTCATCGCTCATACTCCCAATATTGAACGGATGTGCGGCAGCGCGTCGTCCCAGCGGTCGATGCGCGCATGGGCATCGGGCGCCGCGGGGATCAGCGGCCACAGGATCGGATCGGCGACCATGTGCAGCCGGTGGACGTGCGGCGCCTCGGCCTTGACCGAGCTGTGGTGCGGCGGCAGGTCATCGACGAACACCACGTCCTTCGCGCCATATTCCGCAACCAGCGCGGCGACCGGCTTGCCCTTGGGCCCCTGGTTGCCGATGACGCGGTAGGGCATGCCGAAGCGTGCCAGTTCGTGCGTGCGTTCGGCGGCGTGATGGTCCTGCAAATTGGTCAGGATGACGATATCGGCATGCGCCGACAGCGTGGCGAGCGCATCGACGGCACCGGGAGTCGGTGTCTGGGTCGACATATGCGTATCGAAAAAGCCGTTGAGCAGCGCGGGGAATTCGCCCGGCTCGATCGCCTCGCCATTGGCGCGGCGGACGTTGCCGGTCAGCGCAAAGCTCGACATGCTGAGCGTCAGGTCATGCGCTGATTGCAGATAGCCGGTGAACGGGGTGACGAAATGCAGAAGCACCTCGTCGCAGTCGCAGATCAGCAGCGGGCGGGTGGCCATGGTCAGTTTCCCAGTTGCGCCGAGGCCGCGACCAGCGCGGCGGGCTTGATATCAAGTGCAGCCGCGGCCGCGAGCAACGACGGTTCATGGCCTTCGAGGAAGGCCAGCGCGGCGGCGAGCACATGGCGTTCGCCGGCGTGGGCGCGCAGCGACGCGGCGTCCAGCCCGGTGAGGTCGAGAAACCGCGGCCCGAGTGCAGTGTCGCCGACAATGTACGCAAGCGCCTGCAATGCCAGCGTTTCGCTGTCAGCGGCGCTGCCGGCCTTAACGATTTCGCTACCTCGCATCGCTATAGTCGATTCTGCATTCGGGGTTGATCGAACCATTGTTTAGCGCCCGGCGGCGCGACTTGTCATGCACTTGTATCGTGCAAATGGTTCGGGATGCGGGCGGCTTGCCGCATTTGCCCCGTTCGTTGCCCGTCTTTGGCGGTGCCGTAGCTTTGCGTGTATTGCGAATCATATTGTGTCGAACTGAACGCGGGCGTAATTAAACGGCTCGTGACATCGAGGGGTCGATGATCGAAAAGATATTGCTTGTGGGTGCGAAGCATCATGCTTCGACACTGGCGATGCTGTTTGGCGACGCTGCGCAGGTTGAGGCCGTACGCGCCGCCGACGCCGCGGTTCGCATTCGCGACCATGGTACCGACTTGCTTATTGTTGCGCTCGACCAGCCCGGGCTTGAGAATTTGCGCCAGCTGGCGCGGCTGCGTGCTGCGGCGCACAGCAACGACACCCCCGTGTTGGCGCTGGTGCCGCGTAACATGCCCGATGCGCTGATCAAAGCGTTCGACCTGGGCGTTAGCGACTGCGCCGGGCTGCCGATCGACGGCGGTGAGGTGCGCGCACGTGCTGCCGCGCTGCTGCGCCGCAAGCGCATGCTCGACCGTATCAGCACCGAGGCGCGCGCAACGCAGTTGCTCGCCAATACCGATGCAGTGACCGGGCTGTTCAATCGCCGCTATCTCGACAGCCAACTCGGTGAAATCGTAACGCGCGCGCGCGCCGGCGGGTTGCCGCTGGTGGTGCTGATGCTCGACATCGATGCGTTCAAGCCGGTCAACGACCGCTTCGGTCATGCCGCCGGCGACCGCGCGCTGCAGGCCGTCGCGGCGCGGCTGTCCTCCAGCGTGCGCGGTAGCGACATGGTGGTGCGCTACGGCGGCGACGAGCTGGTGGTGGTGATGCCCGATACCGACCTCGCCACCGCACGGCGGATTGCCGAGCGCCTGCGCGCCACCGTCGAGGCGACCCCGATCGGCGGCACCGATGCGCACGCCGCCGACATGCGAATCACCGTCAGCATCGGCGTCGCGGCGCTCGAGCCCGGCGATGTCGATGGACCGGCACTGCTGCACCGCGCCGATGCGGCGCTGTTCGTGGCGAAGCGCGCCGGGCGCAACCGAGTCGAGACGGCGGGGTCTTCGGCGGCCGCGTAGAGTTGAAGGGCCTCGGGCGGGCAGGGGTGACCCCTGCACCCGACTGTTGACGGCATTCTTGACAAACGACAAACCCCGCTCAGCGGGGCTGGGCGGGGCTGGTCGACCGGGCAGCGCAGCGGGTGCCGCGCGCGGGCTTACTTGATCTTGGCTTCCTTGAAATCGACGTGCTTACGCACGACGGGATCGTACTTGCGGAAGCTCAGCTTCTCGGTCTGCGTGCGCGGGTTCTTCTTGGTGACATAGAAGAAGCCGGTGTCAGCGCTGCTGACGAGGCGGATCTTGATGGTAGTCGGCTTGGCCATGACGGTCCCTTGAACTCGAATCGATTGGAGCGCTCAGGTACGGGCCTTCGCGACAGACCGCGCTCTCTGGCGAAAGCGCCGCCGAAAGTCAAGTTGCGCGCCTAAATTTCGGGTGCAGGCCTCAGGCCTGCCCGCCGGAGGCCCTTCATCTACCGCGTCTTACACCCTTGGGGATCCGACTCTGCCCCGCACGCCGCCCCATCTTGACGCGGTCGCGGCGCATTGCGCGCGAGGCGCCGTCGTCGCCTTCGGGCAACGGAAGTTCGAAGCGCAATGATCCGGTGATGGCATTGGCTTCGACGAGTTTGAGGTCGAGGCGCTGGCCGGGCACGAAGCGCATCCCCGATTCGATGCCTTCCAGGGTGTGCGTGCCTTCATCGAATACGAAGCGTTCGTCGCCGAGTGTCGAGACCGGCACCAGCCCGTCGCCGCCGATGCCAACGACAGTGGCGAAGAAGCCGAAGCGCTGGACGCCGGTGATGCGTGCCGCGACGGTTTCGCCGAGCCGCGTGTTCAGATAGGCGGCGACGTAGCGGTCGGTGGTGTCGCGCTCGGCCTCCATGGCGCGGCGCTCGGTCATCGAGATGTGTTCGGCGGTGCGGCCGATGACCTTGGCGGCCTCGTCGCTCAAGCCGCCGTCGCCGAGCTTGTAGGCCCGCACCAGCGCGCGGTGGACGACAAGGTCGGCGTAGCGGCGGATCGGCGAGGTGAAATGGCCGTAGCTGCCGAGCGCCAGCCCGAAATGGCCTTTGTTTTCGGGCGAGTAATAGGCTTGGGTCTGCGTGCGCAGCACCTGCTCGCTGATCTGCTGCGCGCTTTCGGTACCTTTGACGGCGGTCAGGATGCCGTTGAAGGTGCGCGGCTGCATGACCTGGCCGAGCGCGAACGACAGGCCGAAGGTTTCGAGATAGTCCTTGAGCGCCACGAGCTTCTCGCGGCCCGGGGTTTCATGGACGCGGTACATGCAGACGGTTTTCTTGGCTTCGAGCGCCAGTGCGGCGGCAACGTTCGCGGCAATCATGAAGTCTTCGATGAGCCGGTGCGCGTCGAGCTGCTCGCGCAGGACGATCGCGACAATCTTGCCGGTCTCGTCGAGCTCGACCCGGCGTTCGGGCAAGTCGAGATCGAGCGGCGCACGGGCGGCGCGGGCCTTGGCGAGCGCGCCCCAGGCGCCCCATAGTGGCTTCAACACGTCGGCCCAGGTTCCGGTGCCGGCATCGTGCGTGGCTTGCGCCTCTTCATAGGCGATGTTGGCAACGCAGCGGATGGTGGCGCGGGTGAAGCGGTGCGCCAGTAGCTTGCCGTCGGGCGCGAAGGTTAGATGGCAGGCGAGCACGGCGCGGTCGGCGTTTTCGACCAGCGAGCAGGCGTCCGCCGACAGGACTTCGGGCAGCATCGGCACGACGCGGTCGGGGAAATACACCGAATTGCCGCGCTCGCGCGCCGACTTGTCGAGCGCGGTGCCGGGGCGAACGTAGTAGGACACGTCGGCAATCGCGACGATGGCTTTCCAACCGCCGGCGTTGGCGGCGTCATCGTCCGGCGCGGCCCAGACGGCATCGTCATGGTCGCGCGCGTCGGCGGGGTCGATGGTCAGGAACGGCAATGCGCGCAGGTCCTCGCGCTTGCCGAGCTCCTGCTTTGCCACCGCCTCGGCCTCGGCAATTGCTTCGTCGGGGAAACGCTGCGGGATGCCCTTGGCGTGGATGGCAATCATTGAGAAACTACGCGGCGCAAACGGATCGCCGAGGATTTCGACCACGCGCGCATGCTGGCGCGGCGGGCGGCCCGACGGCTCGGCAAGCACCAGGTCACCGACCTGCGCGCCACCGGCATCGAGCACCGCAAGGTCGCTGCGCGCGCGCTTGTCGACCGGCACCAGGCGGATGCCGCCGGCCTCGCGGCGCAGGATGCCAAGTACGAATTCGTCGGTTTTCGCCAGCGTCTTCATCGGGAAGGCGCGGTAGCCGCTGCCGGCTTCCTCGATGCGCGCCAGCACGCGGTCGTTGACGCCGAGCGCCGCATGGCGCGCGCCCTTCGCCGGCCGCCGCTCGCTGATCCGCACGCGTGGCGGCGGTGTCGGCTGGCTCCAATTGTCGGGCACGCCGACAGCGCCGTCGTCGCCCGCCTCAATCACCCGCAACACCGCTACCTTGGGCAAACCGCCACCCTTATGCACCGTCCGCCCGGCGCCGACCTCAAGCTGCCCGGCATCGGCCATGTCCTTGAGCAACGCCTTCAACGCGATCTTGTCGGCACCGTGCAGCCCGAAAGCTTTGGCAATATCGCGCTTGCCCACCGCCGACGGCGTGCGCGCGATGAAATCGAGCACCTGGTCGGGTGTCGGCAGGCCGGTAGAGTGGGTTTTGCGATGCATGCCGCGTTATGCGCGATTACGGGCACGACGAACAGGGCCTCCGGCGGGCAGGCCTGAGGCCTGCACCCATTTTGGAATCGGGTGCAGGGGCAAGCCCCTGCCCGCCGGAGGCCTATCGCGCCATCAACGCGGCAATTTCTTTGACCAGCTTTGCCGCGACGATTGCGGTCACCCCGTTCACATCGCGGTCGGGGTTGTATTCGACGACATCGGCGCCGACGACCGGCACGTCGATGCCCTGCAAAATGTCGAGCAATTCGCGCACCGACAGCCCGCCGGGTTCATGGTGCGACACGCCGGGTGCAAACGCCGGATCGAGCCCGTCGAGGTCGATTGAAATGTACAGCGGCCCGTCGAGGCGCGGGACCGCCGATACGCTGAAATCGCGCATCGGGACGACTTCCACGCCGAAGCGCGCTGCCTGCGCGCGCTGGTGGGCGTTCGCGGTGCGGATGCCGACTTGCACCAGCCGCTTGGCGTGACCGGCCTCCATGATGCGGGCGAACGGCGACGCATGGCTGCGCGGATTGGCTTCGAAATCGTCGTAGAGGTCGGGGTGCGCGTCGATATGCAGGATGGTCAGCGGGCCGTGCACCGCCGCCAGCGCGGCCACGACCGGAAAGGTCACCGCATGGTCGCCACCGAGCAGCAGCGGCACGCACCCGCGTACGGTCGCGGCGGTGACGGCGGCGGCGATGGCCGCGTCATCGGCGGCGTTATCGGCGATGCGGTTTGCGAGCGGCAGGTCACCGCCGTCGTCGATGACGATCTCGCGACCCAGTTCGAAGCCGTTTTCGGCGGCACTGTTGCCGTGCGGCGAAAACAGCGCGGCGCGGATTGCCGCCGGTGCCGCAGCGGCGCCGCGCAGGAAGCTGCTGTTGGCGTCGCTCGGCAGGCCGATCAGCGCGATCCGGCTCATGCGGCGGGCTTGGCGGCTTTCTTGGCCGGGGCCTTTTTCTTCGCGGCGGGCTTCTTAGCGGCGGGTTTCTTGACCGCGGACTTTTTGGCCACCTTGCGCTTGCCCTTCGACGGGCCGGCGGCCGCGCGTGCGTCGATCAGCGCGGCGGCTTCGTCGAGCGTCAGCGCCATGCCGTCGCTGCCCTTGGGCACATTGGCGTTGGTGGTGCCGTCGGTGATGTACGGCCCGAAGCGCCCCGACATCAGCTTGATGGCCGCGCCCGACACCGGATGTGCGCCGAGTTCGAGCAGCGCAGACGGGGCGTTGCGCGCGCGGCCAGGGTTGGCGGCAGCTTCGGCGAGCTTGACGACGGCGGCGTTCATGCCGGTCTCGAACACTTCGACGGTCGAGGCCAGCCGCGCATATTTACCCGCGTGCGCCAGATACGGCCCGTAGCGGCCGATGCTAGCGGTAATCTTGTCGCCGGTTTCGGGGTGCAGGCCGATTTCGCGCGGCAGCGACAGCAGCTTGAGCGCCATTTCGATATCGTCAGGGCCGGCGACGCTGACGTCCTTGGGGATCGAGGCGCGCGGCGGCTTGGGGTCGCCCTTGGCGCCGTCTTCGCCGCGCTGCAGATAGGCGCCAAAGCGTCCCGACCGCAGCGTGATCTTTTCGCCGGTCACCGGATCAATGCCGATGTCGACGGGGCCGCTGGTGGCCCCGTTGGCGTCGGCATTTTCGCCGAACTGGCGCGTGTAGCGACATTCGGGATAGTTCGAGCAGCTGATGAACGCGCCGAACTTGCCCGTGCGCATCGACAGCCGGCCGGTGCCGCACGTCGGGCAGACGCGCGGGTCGCTGCCGTCGGCCTTCGGCGGGAACAGGAACGGCGCGAGGAATTCGTCGAGCGCCACCGTCACGTCGGACGGGCGCAGCTCGAGGATTTCCTTGGTCTTGGGCTCAAAGTCCTTCCAGAATTCGGCGAGCACGGTCTTGTAGGCGAGGCTGCCCGCCGACACATCGTCGAGCCGCGTTTCGAGGTCGGCGGTGAAGTCATAGCTGACGTATTTTTCGAAGAAGCGTTCGAGAAACGCTGTGACCAGCCGGCCCTTTTCCTCGGCATAGAAGCGGTTCTTTTCGATGCGGACGTAAGCGCGGTCGCGCAGCGTCTGCAAAATCGACGCATAGGTTGACGGTCGGCCGATGCCGAGTTCTTCGAGGCGCTTGACCAGCGAGGCTTCGGAAAAGCGCGGTGGCGGCTCGGTGAAATGCTGGTCGGCGGTGGCCTCCTTGACTTGCGCCGTCTCGCCCTGCGTCAGGCGCGGCAGGCGGCGGCTGTCATCTTCGGCTTCGTCACCCTTGCGGACATCTTCGACTGTCTCGGTATAAACCGCGAGGAAGCCGGGGCTGAGCACGACCTGGCCGGTGGCGCGCAGCTGCGTCTTGCCGTCGGCGGCGGCGAGATCGACCGCGGTGCGTTCCAGTCGCGCGCTGGCCATCTGGCTGGCGATGGTGCGCTTCCAGATCAGTTCGTACAGCTTGCCGTTGTCGCCACTGCCGTGGTGCGCCTTGGCGAGATCGGTCGGGCGGATCGCCTCATGCGCTTCCTGCGCGTTCTTCGCCTTGGTGGTGTAGATGCGCGGCTTTTCGGGCAGCACGTCGGGGCCGGCGCCGAAGGTCTTGGCGATCATGTCGCGCGCGGCGGCAATCGCCTCGCCCGCCATCTGGACGCCGTCGGTCCGCATATAGGTGATGGCGCCCTCTTCGTAGAGCGCTTGGGCCACGCGCATCGTGTGGCTGGCGGTGAAGCCGAGCTTGCGTGAGGCTTCCTGCTGCAACGTCGACGTGGTGAACGGCGGGAACGGGTTGCGCGTCGCCGGCTTGGTCTCGACGGCGCTGATTTTGTAGACGCCAGCCTGCACATCGGCCTGCGCGCGGCGGGCGTCCTGCTCGTTCGACAGATCGAACTGCGTCAGCTTCCTGCCGTTCCAGAACGACAGCCGTGCGCTGAACGGGCTGCCACCGGCCGAGACCATATCGGCTTCGACGGTCCAGTATTCGCGGTTGATGAACGATTCGATTTCGCGCTCGCGGTCGACAACCAGCCGCAGCGCTACCGATTGCACGCGTCCCGCCGACTTGGCGCCGGGCAGCTTGCGCCACAGCACCGGCGACAGGTTGAAGCCGACGAGATAGTCGAGCGCGCGGCGCGCCAGATAGGCATCGACCAGATCCATGTCGATGTCGCGGGGCTTTTCCATCGCCGCGAGGATCGCCGACTTGGTAATCTCGTTGAAGGTGACGCGCGTTGCCCCGCCCTTGGGCACAGCTTTCTTGCCCTTGAGCCATTCGAGCAGATGCCACGAAATCGCCTCGCCCTCGCGATCCGGATCGGTGGCGAGGATAACGCGGTCGGCGTGCTTGAGTTCGTCGGCAATGGCCTTGAGCTGGCGCGCCTTGTCACCGTACAGCTCCCACTTCATCGCGAAATCATCGTTGGTGTCAACCGAGCCGTCCTTGGCCGGCAAATCGCGGACATGGCCGTAGCTCGCCAGAACCGTGTAGTTCGAGCCGAGGTATTTGTTGATCGTTTTGGCCTTCGCCGGCGATTCGACGATCACGACATCCATGTACGCACTCCGGGCCAGTCCAAGCGCGGGGGCCCTACGCGCTTTATATAGGACGTGGCAAGGGGTGGTGCGCAAGCCGCAACGGCTGCAACGGTCCGCAGCAGCCGGTCAGGCGTCGAAGCCTGCCCCCAGGCTGGCGTTGACCAGCCCGCCATCGACGGTGATGGTTTCGCCGATAACATAGTCGCCAGCGCGGCTGGCGAGGTAGATCGCGGCGCCGGCCATGTCCTCGTCGACGCCGATGCGTCGGGCCGGGATGCCCTTGGCGATGGTATCGCCATGATCGCGCGCCGCACGGTTCATTTCGCTGGCGAACGCGCCCGGCGCGATCGAGGTAACGTTGATGCAGTCGCGCACCAGCCGCGCGGCCATGCGCTTGGTCAGATAGATCAGCGCCGATTTCGACGCGTGATAGCTATAGGTTTCGCCCGGATTGAGGCGCTGGCCGTCGATCGAGGTGATGTTGATGATCTTGGCCGGCTGCGCGCGCGTGCCCGACGCCTTCAACGCGGCGTGCAGCGCCTGCATCAGGAAGAACGGCGACTTGACGTTGAGGTCCATCACCTTGTCCCAGCCGCTTTCGGGGAACTCCTCGAACGGTGCGCCCCAGGCGGCACCGGCGTTATTGACCAGAATGTCGAGCCTGGGTTCATGTTCGGCAAACTGTGCGGCGAGCGCGCGGCAGCCCTCCACCTTCGATACATCCTGCGGCAACGCAATGCAGTTCGGGCCAAGCTCGGCGGCGGTGGCTTCGCACGCCTCCGGCTTGCGCGACGAGATATAGACCTTGGCCCCCTGCGCGATGAAGCCTTCGGCGATCATCTTGCCGATGCCGCGACTGCCGCCGGTGACCAGCGCAACGCGGCCGTCGAGGCGAAACAGGCTGGTCGTATCCATTACAATTCCCGTGCAAAGTTGGTCGACGCGGCTCCCGCGCTGCTTGCATCTTGCCGACATTCAAGGATGAACGCCACAGGCAAGCGGGCAAAGGCGTTGAACCAGATCGTGCGCAGCTAATCGTGATCGCCTGCGAGATGGAAGTTGGGGGGGGCAGTCTCGGTGCGTGCCCAGCGCGCACGGCTAGCGCCGGGAAGAAACGACCTGATTTGCTTCATTTTTGCAATCATTCCTGGACGCTAACGGTCGGGGGAATGGTGCCCCAAACGAGACAAAACTGGGCACTGTAATCATTGGGAGATTACCATCCCCTACCCCAGCTCCTCGCCTCTTCAGGTTATCGCCGCGTAAGTCGACGCAACTAGTTGTGTCGGCCCAATGACCGCATCGCGCCCCATTCCGGTCGTTCGACGGTGATCGCACCATGCCCGAAAGCAGTCATTGTCTCAGCCGCCGCGAACGCCGTCGATTAGCCTTAGGCTGCGGCGCAGGCTGAGTGGCGGGTGGCCGTAGCTGCGGATGAAGGCACGGCGCATGCGGTTGCGGTCGGCAAAGCCGGCATCGCGCGCAATGGTGTCGAGCGGGTGGCGCCCGTCCTTGATCAGGATGCGCGCAGCTTCGATGCGCAATTGCTCGACGGCCTTGGCCGGTGACTGGCCGGTCTCGTCGCGGAAGAGGCGGCTGAACTGGCGCGGGCTCAGGCTGGCGGCAGCGGCGAGTTCATCGACCGATAGCGGGTTTGCCAGATTTTCCTTGGCGTAGATCAGCGCGCGACGGACCCGGTCGGAGCGTGGCTCGAGTTCGAGCAAGGTCGAAAACTGCGATTGGCCGCCGGGCCGGCGATGATAGACCACCAGGCGCCGCGCGACGTTGCGCGCGACCTCGCTGCCATGATCCTCTTCGATCAAGGCGAGCGCGAGATCGATCCCCGCCGTCATGCCCGCCGATGTCCAGATCTTGCCATCGACGATGAAGATCTTGTCGGCATCGACGCGCACGCGCGGGAAGCGATCCTGCAGCGTGCGCGCATGGCCCCAGTGCGTCGTTGCCGCGCGGCCGTCGAGCAGTCCAGCCGCAGCGAGCGCGAAGGCGCCGGTGCAAATGCCGGCAATACGACGCGCCTCGACGCCCGCCCGCACGAGATAGTCGCGCAGCGCCGCGCTGGTCGGCCTTGGTCGCAATTGACCGATAAGCACCAGCGTATCGGGCATGTCACCAAGCGGCGCCGTCTCGATCGCCAACCCGATTGACGCCCGGACCAACCCGGGATTTTCGGACATCACCGTGACGCGATAGGCCTCGCGGTGCAGCACCGCATTGGCGAATTCGAACGCCGACAGCGTTGCCAGTCCCATGACCTGGAAATCGTCTTCGACAATCAGCCCGATGGCTTGCATGGCGACCCTCCCTTCGGCGTTCGTCTGCCGCTTGGCTGCAATGATGTCTCAAAATGACGTTTATACGTCATTTGCGCCATTGGCCAGTGCCGCTAGCGATACTCCACGCAAGTCGAGATCAGCCGCAACAAGGAACCGCATCATGCCACTCTGGAAAATCTATCATCCGGTCGACGCATTCACGGCCGACGACAAGCAGGCGATCGCCCGCGCGCTGACCGCGGTTTATGGGCGTGTCATGCCCAAATTCTACGTCGGCGTGGTGTTCCAGGCAGTCGAGGCGGACAATTTCTACATCGGCGGCGAGCCGCATCCGCGCTTTGTCCGCATCTGGGTCGATCATATCGCGCGCAGCTTCGCATCGGACGACCGCAAGACGCGGTTTTTCGAACATATCAACACCGTGCTGGCGCCGTGGATTGCCGACCGCGGATACGATTGGGAGATGCACGTCGACGAGACGCCGTTCGAGCTGTGGACGATCCAGGGGTACTTCCCGCCACGCGAAGGCACCGAAGACGAAAAGCGCTGGATGGCGGAAAACCGCGCATCACCGCGCACGCACCCCTGAGCCACAAAGCCACAGGAGTTTCGCATGTCATCGATCATTCCCGGCCGCGCGGTAGTAACCGGTGCATCGTCTGGTATCGGCGCCGTCTATGCCGACCGGCTTGCAACACGCGGCCATGCACTGCTGATTGTTGCGCGGCGCGGTGACCGGCTCGACGCACTCGCGGCACGGTTGCGCGCGCAATATGGTGCGGACGTCACGACGCTTGTCGCCGACCTCGAAACCTCCGCCGGGTTGGCCGAAGTCGAGGCCGCAGTCGGCAATGGCCAGCTGTCGATTCTGGTCAACAACGCCGGCGCCGGTGGGCTGGGGTCACTGGCGGCGGTCAGCGCCGACGCGCTCGAGCGCACGATCAAGCTCAACATTGTCGCGCTGACTCGGCTTTCGCATGCGGCGCTGGCGCGATTCCGCGAGCAGGGCGCGGGGACGCTGGTCAACATCGCTTCGGTGATGGCACTGGCACCCTCGCCATCGGGCGCGGTCTATAGCGGTTCGAAGGCCTATGTGCTCAATTTCACCCGGTCGCTGGCGTTTGAATATGCCGACACTGCGGTGCGCGTTCAGGCGGTGATGCCCGGGCCGATCCGGACCGAGTTCTTCACGTCGCAGGGCCTCAGCGACTCGATATTTCCTGACAGTAGTTTCATCAGCGCCGATCAGCTCGTTGACGCGGCACTTGCCGGGCTTGATGCCGGTGAAACGGTGACGATACCAAGTCTCGAAAATCTCGCGACCTGGGATACGATCGAAACCGCGCGCAAGGCGTTCATGGCGGAAATCGGTTCGGGTGCGGTGGCCTCACGGTACCGCGTCGGGTAACTTCGTCGGCGGCCCCGACAGCGCCCGCTCGACCCATGAACGGACAGGACAGCTCGATGACAACTGCGCGAATGACCGGCATCATCGATGGGCCGATCATGCCGACGCTCGCCCGGCTCACCGTTCCGGTGCTGGTGGTGATTGCGGCGCAGACCTTTGTCTCTATCCTTGAAGCCTATTGGGTCAGCAGGCTGGGGACAGCCGCCATTGCAGGGGTGGCTGTGGTGCTGCCGCTGTTCATCCTGATGGGTACGATGAGCAACGGCGGTATTGGCGGCGGGGTCTCGTCGGCCGTTTCGCGAGCGCTCGGCGCGGGGCGGCGTGACGATGCCAACGCCTTGCTGACCCATGCGGTCGTGATCGCGCTGGCGTTCGGTATGCTGTTTGCCGTCACCGCTTTTGCTGCCGGCCCGCGACTTTACGCCGGCATTGGCGCCGAAGGCGCTTCGCTCACCTATGCCCTCACTTTTTCGGCTTGGGTGTTCGGCGGCGCGCCGTTGATCTGGGTGGTCAACTTGATGGCGGCGGCGATGCGCGGCGCCGGCGAGGTGCGCTTGCCGGCCAAGGTCAGCCTCGCCGGGGCCGTAATCCTCGTGCCGCTGTCGCCGCTTTTGATCCTGGGTGCCGGGCCGGTCCCCGGCCTTGGTCTTGCCGGCGCCGGGATTGCGACGTTGCTCTATTACGGTGCGGCCTTTGGCGTCTATTGCCGGTACCTGGTTGGTGGTCGTGGCGTTCTGGTACTGCGCCGGACGCGGCTTGAGCGTCATGGCTTTGCCGCCATCATGCAAGTTGGCGGTATTTCCGCCATCGGCACGCTGCTCACCAGCCTGACTGCGGTGGGATTGACCGGTGTCGTCGGCAAGGCCGGGCCGGATGCGCTCGCCGGCTACGGCATCGCCTCGCGGATTGATTCGCTGCTGGTGCCGCTGATGTTCGGGCTTGGTAGCGGTGTGGTGACGATGGTCGCCGCTGCGTCGGGCGCCGGCCATGACGAGCGTGCCGGACAGGTCATACGATTGGCGGCCGGGATTGCTTTTGCCGTCACCACCCTGTTGGGCCTGACGCTCGCCTTCGCGCCCGACGCCTGGATTACGCTCTTCACCGATGAACCAGCGCCGTTGGCCTGGGGCCGGGACTATCTGCAGGTCAACGGACCATTTTATGGTTTTGCCGGCGCCGGGCTGATTTTCTACTTTGCAGCCCAAGGGCGCGGTCAGATGCGCGCGGCATTTCTGGCCGCATTAATGCGCCTGTTGATCACCGCCGGCGGCGCCTATGCCATTGTCACTGCCGGGTTCGATCTGGCAGCCGCGTTCTGGGCTGTGGCGGCTGGGTCCATCGTCTTTGCGATCGTTAACGGCATTGGGCTTGCTCGGACATTCAGGCAAACAGGTAGCTGAGGCGCGCGTGAGCCTGCGTGTGCGCCCTGCCCTGGCAGCAAAGCGATGAAAGCTCCCGAAGACTGGCGGCAGCGCGCTGGCTTCGGCGTCGCCAACAACGCGCCATTCTGCATCTAGGTCGCTGCCGGAAGCGGCTTGAACACTTTAGCCGCACGCCCACATCCTGCCGCTCGATTGGTGTTGTTCAAGCAACCTCACCCGCGACGGCGCAGAGCCGATACGAGGAGGCTGAAGGCTGGCGGCAGCTGGCGCCGGTCCGGATAGTAGAGGTGATAACCGGCGAACGGTGGGCACCAATCTTCAAGGACGCGCACCAATTGGCCACTCGACAGATAGGCGGCGGCCTGATCCTCCATGACACAGGCCAGCCCGACACCTTCGGCCGCTGCGGTCAGGATCATCCGGACGTCATTGAGGATCAATGGTCCATCTACGCGCACGTTGAGGTCGCGGCCGTTGTGTCCGAACTCCCACGCGTAAAGCCCCCCCTGGGTCGGCAAGCGAATGTTGATGCAGCGATGGTTGGTCAGATCCTGCGGCGTTCGCGGTTGGCCATGCGTCGCGAAATAGGACGGCGCGCCGACCACTGCCATGCGTAATTCGCCGCCGATCGGCACGGCAATCATATCCTTGGCAATCTGTTCACCCAGGCGCACCCCGGCATCGAAGCGATCACCGATGATGTCGGTCAGGTGGCCATCGACCGAGATTTCGACTTTCACATCGGGATAGTCCTCGAGCAACCGCCGGACATTCGGCCAGAGGATCGTCTCGGCGGCATGGCGGCTCGAGGTGATGCGCACCGTTCCCGATGGACGCTCCCGCAACGCGCTCAATGCCGATAACCTGGCATCGATGTCATCGAACGCCGGGCGGAGCGTCTGGACGAGCTGTTCGCCTGCATCCGTCGGCGCGACGTTGCGGGTATTTCGGGTGAGTAACTTCACTCCCATGCCGGCTTCGAGGCGACGCACGATTTGGCTTATCGCGGACTGCGATGTCCCGAGCTTGGCTGCTGCACGCGTAAAACTCCGCGCCTCGGCCACCGCGAGGAAGACCGCCAAATCGCCGAGTTCCTCGCGTCGCATTAATAAGCTACTAGTATAACCTTATGCAAAACTTAGCGCCTAATGACTGAAAGGGCCACCTGCTAAATCTCCTCCCGTCAGCAGAGCAAGGTCGCAACGACCACTGCGAGTGTGGAGAACCAGAATGTCAAAAGACGTGATTGTCGTCATCGGCGCAGGCGGCATCGGAAATGCAATCGCCCGGCGGCAGGGCTTCGGCAGAACTGTACTGCTCGCCGATATCAACGACGCCACCCTGCAGTCGGTCGCCACCGACATGCGGGCCGCCAGCTACACCGTCGAGACGCAGCTCGTCGACGTGTCGTCACGGGCTTCAGTTCGCGCACTGGCCGACGCAGCCGCGGCGCTCGGCACTGTCATGCAAGTGATCAACACCGCCGGGCTATCACCCAACATGGCGCCGCCGGAGAAGGTGCTCGAAGTCGATTTATACGGATCGGCCGTCGTGTTCGAGGAGTTCGAACGCGTGATCGCACCGGGCGGTGCGGGCCTTATCGTCTCGAGCATGGCCGGTCACATGATGCGCCCGTTGCCGAAGGAACAGGAAGCGGCATTGGCGCACCTTCCCGCTGATGAGTTGCTGGCGCTGCCCTTCATCAAGGAGGTGCCCAATTCGATGGTCGGCTACATGATCGCAAAGCGTGCCAATCATCTGCGCGTGCAGGCGGCGGCGATAAGCTGGGGCGCGCGTGGCGCCCGCGTCAATTCGATCAGCCCGGGAATCGTCATGACGCCACTGGCACAGCTCGAGCTGAACTCGCCGATCGGCAATGGCTACCGCGCCATGATCGCTGCATCGCCATCGCAACGCATGGCGCCGCCCGAAGAGATTGCCGTGGTGGCCGCTTTCCTGCTCGGCCCTGAAGCGGGCTTCATAACCGGCAGCGACTTGCTGATCGACGGCGGCGTGATCGCGGCGATGCGCGCGGGCAAACTGCCTACTCCCGCATGAGTCAATGTCGTCGCAGCCTTGTCGAACCAACCACCTCCGAAGATTTTGATGAAAACTCGCGAACTCAGCGTGCGCACCGTCTCCGCCCTAGGTCTGTGTACAATGAGCTTCGCATCGATCTACCGCAATTGTCCTGACAGGGCAGAGGAGATCCGCATCATTCGCGGCGCGCGGTGGGCTGGATACAGCATGTCAGCGACGCCGATTACGGCGCGGGAGAGGCGCAGCAATGACCAAGGTTATCGTCGTTATCGGTGCCGGATCAATCGGCCCGGCCATCGCCCGGCGGGTAGGCTCGGGCAAGCATGTCCTGCTCGCCGACATCAGCCACAATGCAGCTGACGCAGATGCCAAGGTGCTTGAAAATGCCGGCTTCGCGGTCAGCACGGCGACCGTGGACATATCCTTGCGGCGTTCGGTCGAGGCCTTGGTCGAGACCGCCACCCGCATCGGTACCGTGACCGGCGTTATTCACGCAGCGGGTTTGTCACCTTCGCAGGCTGCGCCGGCGACGATCCTCCGTGTCGATCTCTATGGCACCGCACTGGTCCTCGAATTGTTCGGCAACGTCATTTCCGATGGCGGATCTGGCGTCGTCATCGCATCGCAGTCGGGTCATCGTCTGCCGGCGTTGACACCGGAACAGAACAAGGCGTTGGCCACGACGCCGACGGAGGACCTGCTGGCGTTACCGATGCTGGCCCCCGACAAGGTAACTGATCCGCTCAACGCCTATCAGATATCCAAGCGCGGCAATGCGCTGCGGGTCATGGCCGAGGCGCTTCGCTGGGGAAAGCGCGGTGCGCGGCTCAATGCCATCAGTCCGGGTATAATCATCACGCCGCTTGCCAACGACGAGCTGTCGGGGCCGCGCGGCGACGGATACAGGCGAATGCTGCAGCTTTCACCGGCAGGCCGCGCGGGCACGCCGGACGAGGTCGGCACGGTCGGCGCGCTGTTGATGAGTGACGACGGCGCCTTCATTACCGGCAGCGATTTTCTGATGGATGGCGGCGTCACCGCTTCATTCTTTTTCGGCGAGCTTGCACCGAAATGATCGAGCCGCCATCCGTCGTAGGATGCCGCTAAATCAGCACCCGACGAATGCAGGTGGAACAAATAGCATGGCGATCCGTCCTCGAACGCCGAAGCTGGCCAGTGACAGCTTTCGCCCCTTTCAAGCCGATACTTGCCATTCCGCAACCTGCCCCAGTGCGGTCATTGCCGTCGTGGCTGGGCGCTAGGCACAAGCCTGAGTGATTGTGGTAAACAGAAATTAATGGTGCCTTTTCGTCGGCGAGCTTCCAGTCGATAGCTCCAGCCTTGGCGAGCCGAACCGCTGTATCGGTGAGTGCCATGTCGCCCCCCATTCGTTTCGCGGACTGCCCTTCCAGAAAAAGGCCCCGAAAAAGCCCCCAGATTTTCCCGATTGCTGGCGAACACCGGCAACCGTGAGCGGTTAACGTGAGGACTAAACTACCTGATTTTCTTGGTTTTTGCGATCATTCCCGGACGCTAACGGTCGGGGGAATG
This sequence comes from Glacieibacterium arshaanense, assembly GCF_004681125.1. Classification (GTDB taxonomy): domain Bacteria; phylum Pseudomonadota; class Alphaproteobacteria; order Sphingomonadales; family Sphingomonadaceae; genus Polymorphobacter_A; species Polymorphobacter_A arshaanense. The sequence goes on along the minus strand of NZ_SIHO01000002.1, from coordinate 131,339 downwards.
GTGCCCAGGAAAGGACTCGAACCTTCACATCGTTTCCAATACCAGCACCTGAAGCTGGCGCGTCTACCAATTCCGCCACCTGGGCACGGTTGCGAGTGCGGCGGGTTACGCAGGTCGCGTCGGCTTGTCAACCGGTGTGCGGCAAATCAACAGACATTGTCTTGTCACGCGTGTTGCGCCATGACGGCTCCGACGCGCCGGGGCTGTTCGGCGCACGTGCAAAAGGGTTTCGAATGCAGTTGTTCGACACGCGCCGCCTGGGTCCCGACGGGCTGGCAGTCATTGTCGGCGGTTCGGGTTTCATCGGCCGCTATCTTGTCCAAGAACTGGCGCGCACCGGCGTGCGGATTCGCGTCGTCGTGCGCAACGAGCCCGCGGCGCTGTTCCTCAAGCCATTGGGTTCATTGGGGCAGATCGAAATTATTAGCGCCGATGTGCGCAGCCCGGCGTCGCTGGCGCAGGCCTTTGACGGCGCGACGCTCGGCGTCAATCTAGTCGGCATCCTCGATGAAAGCGGCCAGAAGTTCGATTCGGTCCAGCACCTTGGCGCCGCTGCCGTGGCGCGAGCGGCCGCCCACGCCGGCGTCGAAGCTTTCGTCCATGTCTCGGCCATCGGTGCAGCGAGCGATTCGCCGGCGCAATATGCCCGCAGCAAGGGCGACGGCGAAGCCGCGGTGCGCAAGCTGCTGCCCGTGGCGACGATCGTGCGCCCGTCAATCGTCTACGGCCCCGAAGATGCGTTCCTCAACCGCTTTGCCGGGCTGGCACGCAGCCTGCCGGTGATGCCGGTGATCGCCGGCGATACGAAGTTCCAGCCGGTTTACGTGCGCGACGTAGCGCGTGCGATTGTTGTGGCGCTCGCCGATCCGGCGCGCTTTGGCGGCAAGACCTACGACCTCGGCGGGCCGCGCGTGTACACATTCCGGGCGCTGCTGGCGTGGATCCTCAAGGAAATCCGCATCGACAAGCCGCTCGTCGATATTCCGCCGTTTGCCGCCAAGGCGATGGCGCAACTCGGCAAGGTGCTGCCCGGCATGCCGATGACCTATGACCAGTGGCTGATGCTTCAGTCGGACAATGTCGCGGTGCTGCCGGGGCTCGCCGAATTCGGCATCGATCCGACGCCGATGGAAGCGATTGCGCCGGGTTATCTCGAACGATTCCGTACCGCCGGGCGCTTCCACCGCGACCGCGCCGCCTGATTTTTCCAGCTTGCAAGGACTGACCGATGGTCGAACATTCACTGCTCGACATCATCATCATGGGTGTTGTCGAAGGTCTGACCGAGTTTCTGCCGGTCTCCTCGACGGGGCACCTTATTCTCGCGGGCGAGCTGATCGGCTTCAAGAGCGATACCGGCGCGACGTTTGAGATCGCCATCCAGTCTGGGGCGATTCTGGCGGTGCTGGTAGCATATTGGCGGCGCTTTACCGACGTGCTGGTCGGGCTTTTCGCGCGCGATGCCGGCGCCATTGCTTTTGTCCGCAACGTGCTGCTGGCGTTCTTGCCGGCGGCGGTCATCGGCTTCCTGCTGATCGACGCGTTCGAGGCGATGCTGTCGAGCCCGATCACAGTCGCGATTGCGTTGATTGTCGGCGGTGTCGTTATCCTGCTCATCGAACGCAGTGTGCGCGTCCCGCGCTATACGAGCGTTGAAGCCATGCCGTGGCGCGCGTCGCTCGGCGTCGGGTTCGTCCAGTGCGTCGCGATGATCCCCGGGGTGTCGCGATCGGGTGCGACGATCATGGGTGGGTTGTTGCTCGGGCTCGACCGCAAGACCGCGGCGGAGTTCAGCTTCTTCCTCGCGGTGCCGACGATTGCCGGCGCGACAGTACTGCTGCTGTGGAAGCATCGCCACGACCTCGATACCAGCCAGATGGGCGCTATCGGCATCGGCTTTCTGGTGTCGTTCCTGGTGGCGCTGGTGGTCATCAAGGGCTTTGTGGTGCTGGTCAGCCGCTACGGCTTCGGGCCTTTTGCCTGGTACCGAATCATCGCGGGATCGGCGGCCTTGGTGTGGTTGCTGGCACGATAGTTCCGTTTTGCAACTAAATTTCCATCGAAATCAGACTTTTCGAGCGTGAAGTCCGGCAAAAATTCGATAATAGACAACATTACTGACCTATCGGCCAGATAGTGCGTGACTCGGGCCCTAAACCGACCTATTCGAACCACTCGTTCGGGAGTCGGTGATGTCAAACGCCATAATGCTCAAATTCACGCAGACCGCGCAGGCATTCCCGCCCAAGCGCGGCGCAGCCGAGCGCGCCGACGACTTTCTCGAAATCGCCACGCCGTACATATTGGCGAAGGCCGAAGAGCAGGCATCGCGCTGCTCGCAGTGCGGCGTGCCGTTCTGTCAGGTGCATTGCCCGCTGCACAACAACATCCCCGACTGGCTGCGGCTGACCGCCGAAGGCCGGCTTGAGGAAGCCTATGAGATTTCGCAGGCGACCTCGTCGATGCCGGAGATCTGCGGCCGCATCTGCCCGCAGGACCGGCTGTGCGAGGGCAACTGCGTCATCGAAAAGGGCTTCGGCTCGGTCACCATCGGCTCGGTCGAAAAGTTTATCACCGATACGGCCTGGGACTCCGGCTGGGTCAAGCCGCTGGTGCCGCTCGCCGATCGCAGCGGGCAGTCGGTGGGTATAATCGGCGCCGGCCCGGCCGGGCTGACTGCTGCCGAGCAGCTGCGCATCAAGGGCTACGACATCCACATCTATGACCGCTACGACCGTGCCGGCGGGCTGCTGACCTACGGCATCCCCAACTTCAAGCTCGAAAAGCAGGTCGTCGGGCGCCGCATCGCGCGTTTGGAGGCCGGCGGCATCGCTTTCCACAATGACTTCGAAGTCGGCCGCGATGCCTCGCTCGCCGAACTCCGCGAGCGCCACGACGCGGTGCTGATCGCAACCGGCGTCTATCAACCGCGTGAACTCGCTGCCCCCGGCATCGAGGCCAACGGCGTCATTGCGGCGCTCGACTATCTGGTCGCCAGCAACCGCATCGGCTTTGGTGACGAGGTGCGCGATTTTGATGCGCTAAACGCCGAGGGTCGCGATGTCGTTGTCATCGGTGGCGGCGATACCGCGATGGACTGCGTGCGCACCGCCATCCGTCAGGGCGCGACGTCGGTGCGATGCCTATACCGCCGTGACCGCGCCAATATGCCGGGCTCGCAGCGCGAAGTCGCGCATGCCGAGGAGGAGGGCGTCACCTTCGAATGGCTGTCGGCACCCGACAGCTTCGACGCCGACACCGGCAACGTCAGCTCGGTCAACGTCGCGCGCATGCGGCTCGGCGCGCCCGACGCCAGCGGCCGCCGCGCGCCCGAGCCCGAGCCGGGTGCGCCGGTGGTGCTGCCCGCGACGCTGGTCATCAAGGCGCTGGGTTTCGACCCCGAACCGCTGCCGTTGCTGTTCGGCGCGCCTGAACTCGGCGTGACGCGTTGGGGAACTCTGCGCGTCGACAACCGTTCGATGCAAACCAATATCGACGGCGTTTTTGCCGCCGGAGACATCGTGCGCGGCGCCAGCCTTGTGGTATGGGCAATCCGCGACGGACGCGATGTCGCTAAGTCGATGCATCAACATCTGGTCGCCAAGGCCCGGGCTGCAGCCCGCAAGCCGGTTGCCGCCTAAGGAGTAGTCAATGATCCGCAACCTCATCATCCTCGGCCTGCTGGCCACCGCGACGCCCGTGCTGGCGGCCGCCGACCCGGCTTCTGTTGCCGCCGCCACCGCGCTTGTCGAACAGCTCGACGTCAAGGGCCAGATTACCGCAAGCGCGAACCAGAGCATCGCCAGCATGCGGTCGGGCGCCGCCATCACCCAGATGCTGTCGCAGCAGCCGGGCTTCGAACAGGCACGCGCGGCCAACCCCGCCAAGTTCAAGGAAGTGCTGGGCCGTGTCGGCGTCATGCAGGCCAATGCCGCGCAGAAGGTCGTGACCGCGCAGATCCCGGCGGTCGTCAATGCGGCAATCCAGGCCTATGCCAAGAACTTCACCGCCGCCGAGCTCAAGGCGCTGTCGGACTTCTACCGCAGCCCGCTGGGTATCGCGATGCAGACCAAGCAGCCGCGCGTGATGGCGGAAATCAACCAAGCCACAAACCAGCTGATGGGCGCCAAGATCGGTGCCGCGATGCAGGCGCTGGGCCCGCAGATCGATGCCGAGCTGAAGAAGCTGCAGCCCGCTGCCGCCGCACCACCCAAGAAGTAACGCAAGCCGGCACTGGCCGGCGGAGAGACCCAGATGAGCCCGACCCCCTACGACTTCGCGCATAACCAGACAGAACGTCAGCGTATAGCAGAAGTCGGCATGTACCGCCCCGATCTCGAATCGGATGCATGCGGGGTCGGGCTGGTCGCCGCTACCGACGGCAAGGCATCGCGCCGCGTCGTCACTGCGGCGATCGACGCGCTCAAGGCGGTCTGGCACCGCGGTGCCGTCGATGCCGATGGCAAGACCGGCGACGGCGCCGGTATCCATGTCGAAATCCCGGTCGACTTTTTCCACGAGCACATCGAACGCGCCGGCCACCGGCCGCGCCCGAACCTGCTCGCGGTCGGGCAAATCTTCCTGCCGCGCACTGACCTCGCCGCGCAGGAAAGCTGCCGCACCATCGTGGAATCCGAAATCATAGGCTTCGGCTATAAAATCTACGGCTGGCGCCGCGTCCCGGTCGACGTCAGCGTCATCGGCGACAAGGCGATGCAGTCGCGCCCTGAAATCGAGCAGATCATGATCGCCGGGCCGCGCACCGGTCGCATCGTCGATCGCGCTGCCGCCGAGGCGTTCGAGAAGGACCTGTTCCTGATCCGTCGCCGCATCGAGAAGAAGGTCATCGAAGCGCAGATCCAGGGCTTTTACGTCTGTTCGCTGAGCAGCCGCTCGATGATCTACAAGGGGCTGTTCCTCGCGCAGGAGCTGTCGATCTTCTACCCCGACCTCAACGACGAGCGCTTCGTGTCGCGCTTCGCCATCTATCACCAGCGCTATTCGACCAATACCTTCCCGCAATGGTGGCTGGCGCAGCCGTTCCGCTGCCTCGCGCACAACGGCGAAATCAACACCGTGCGCGGCAACAAGAACTGGATGAAAAGCCACGAGATCAAGATGGCGGCCTCCGCCTTCGGCGAGCTTTCCGAAGATATCAAGCCACTGGTGCCGGCGGGCGCGTCGGACACCGCCGCGCTCGATGCGGTGTTCGAGGCGCTGGTGCGTTCGGGCCGCGACGCGCCGACCGCCAAGCTGATGATGGTGCCCGAAGCCTGGGGCAAGGACGACACGCTGCCCGATGCACACCGCGCGATGTACGCGTTCTTCGCCAGCGTCATGGAGCCTTGGGACGGGCCGGCGGCGCTTGCGATGACCGATGGCCGCTGGGTCGTCGCCGGGCTCGACCGCAATGCGCTGCGGCCGCTGCGCTACACGCTGACCAACGACAATCTGCTCATCGTCGGTTCCGAAACCGGGATGGTCGTCGTCCCCGAAGCTACCGTGCTGCAAAAGGGCCGGCTCGGGCCGGGCGAGATGATCGCTGTCGACCTCGATGGCGAGGGCAATGAGGGCGCGCGCTTCTACACCGATGACGCCATCAAGGACCGCATCGCTGCTGCCGCGCCCTATGCCGAATGGGTGGCTAACTTCGGCCGCTTCGAAGACCTGCCAGGTGCCGACGGCCCCGAGCCCGCCGCGCAATTCGACCGCGCGACCTTGCGCCAGCACCAGATTGCCGCCGGCATCACCATGGAAGACATGGAGTTGCTGCTCGGCCCGATGGTCGAGGATGCCAAGGAAGCCATTGGCAGCATGGGCGACGATACGCCGCTCGCGGTGATTTCGGACCGGCCGCGGACGCTCAGCCACTTCTTCCGGCAGAACTTCAGCCAGGTCACCAACCCGCCGATCGACAGCCTGCGTGAGACCCGGGTGATGAGCCTGAAGACGCGCTTTTCGAACTTCGGCAACATCCTCGATTCAGACGCGCGCCAGGAAGGCGTGATGGTGCTCGACTCGCCGGTGCTGACCAACAAGGGCTGGGACTTGCTGCTGGCGCATTTCGGCGCGGCGGCCGCCGTCATCGATTGTACTTTCGACATCGCCGACGGCCCCGAAGGCCTGCGCGCCGCGATCGCCCGCGTCCGCGAAGAGGCCGAAATCGCCGTACGGTCGGGCAAGTCGCAACTGTTTCTGACCGACGAGAACCAGTCGGCGACGCGCGCAGGCATCACGATGATCTTGGCCGCCGCCGGCGTCCACACGCATCTCGTGCGCAAGGGGCTGCGAACCTACGCCAGCATCAACGTGCGGTCGGCGGAATGCCTCGACACGCATTACTTTGCGGTGCTGATCGGCATCGGCGCCACCACCGTCAACGCCTGGCTGACGCAGGAAGCGATTGCCGACCGCCATGCGCGCGGACTGTTCGGGACCCTTTCGTATGACGCGTGCGTCGCACGCTATAAAAAGGCCATCGACGACGGGCTGCTCAAGATCATGGCGAAGATGGGCATTGCCGTCGTCTCGTCGTACCGCGGCGGCTACAACTTCGAAGCCGTCGGGCTCAGCCGCGCGCTGGTCAACGACTTCTTCCCTGGCATGCCTGCGAAGATTTCGGGCGAAGGCTTCGTGTCGCTGCACATCAACGCCAAGCTGCGCCACGACGCGGCGTGGGAGGAGGAGGCGCTGGCGCTGCCGATCGGCGGGCTCTACCGCTACCGCGCCGGCAGCGAGGCGCACGCCTATCAGGCCGGGCTGATCCATTTGCTGCAAAAGGCCGTCGCCGACGATAGCTACAGCGAATATCTGCAGTTTTCGAACGGCGTGCGCGAACTGCCGCCGATCTACCTGCGCGACTTGCTCGAATTCAACTGGGCCAAGACCCCGGCGCCGATCGAGTCGATCGAATCGATCACCGAAATCCGCAAGCGCTTCGTCACGCCGGGGATGTCGCTCGGCGCGCTCGGCCCCGAAGCGCACGAGACACTGGCGATTGCCATGAACCGCATCGGCGCCAAGGCGGTGTCGGGCGAGGGCGGCGAAGATAGCATCCGCTTCAAGCCCTACCCCAACGGCGACAACGCCAATTCGGGGGTCAAGCAGATCGCGTCGGGGCGCTTCGGCGTCACCGCCGAATATCTCGGTGCCTGCGAGGAAATCGAGATCAAGGTCGCGCAAGGCGCCAAGCCCGGCGAGGGCGGCCAGCTGCCGGGCTTCAAGGTCAGCGAGATGATCGCGCGGCTGCGCCATTCGACGCCCGGCGTGTCGCTGATCTCGCCGCCGCCGCACCATGACATCTATTCGATCGAGGATCTGGCGCAGCTGATCTACGACTTGAAGCAGATCAACCCCACTGCACGCGTCTGCGTCAAGCTGGTCAGCTCGGCGGGCATTGGCACCGTCGCGGCGGGTGTCGCCAAGGCGCACGCCGACGTCATCCTGATTTCGGGACACGTCGGCGGGACAGCCGCCTCCCCGCAAACCTCGATCAAATATGCCGGCACGCCGTGGGAAATGGGGCTGTCCGAAGTCAACCAGGTGCTGACGCTCAACGGGCTGCGCCACCGCGTCAAGCTGCGCACCGACGGCGGGCTCAAGACCGGCCGCGACGTCGTCATCGCGGCGATTCTGGGCGCCGAGGAATATGGCATCGGCACGCTGAGCCTCGTGGCGATGGGCTGCATCATGGTGCGCCAGTGCCATTCGAACACCTGCCCCGTCGGCATCTGCACGCAGGACGAGGCGTTGCGCAAAAAGTTCGACGGCTCGCCCGAGAAGGTTATCAACCTTATGAGCTTCATAGCTGAGGAAGTCCGCGACATCCTCGCCAAGCTCGGCGTGCACTCGCTCGATGAAGTCATCGGCCGCACCGAACTGTTGCGCCAGGTCAACCGCGGCGCCGAACATCTCGACGACCTCGATTTGAACCCGATCCTCGCCAAGGTCGATGCACCCGACAACATGCGGCGCTTTTCGATCCCGACGCACCGCAACGAAGTCCCCGACAGCCTCGATGCCGACATGCTCAAGGATGCGCGCTTCGTGTTCGAGCGCGGCGAAAAGATGCAGCTGACCTATTCGGTGCGCAACACCCACCGCGCCGTCGGCACGCGCATGTCGGCCGCCATCACGCGCCAGTTCGGCATGTTCGGGCTCGAACCCGGCCATGTCCACGTCCGGCTGCGCGGCTCGGCGGGACAGAGCCTCGGCGCGTTCGGCGTGCAAGGGTTGAAGCTCGAAGTGTTCGGCGATGCCAACGACTATGTCGGCAAGGGGCTGTCGGGCGCGACGATCGTCGTGCGGCCGACGGTGTCGTCACAGCTCGCCACCCAGGACAACACCATCATCGGCAACACCGTGCTCTATGGCGCCACCGCCGGGAAACTGTTCGCGGCGGGGCAGGCGGGCGAGCGCTTCGCGGTGCGCAATTCGGGTGCGCGCGTGGTGATCGAAGGCTGCGGCGCCAACGGCTGCGAATATATGACGGGTGGCGTTGCGGTCATCCTCGGCGAAGTCGGCGACAATTTCGCCGCCGGCATGTCGGGCGGCATGGCGTTCGTTTATGATCCACCAAATAGTTCCGGGGGCGGCAGCTTCGCGCACCACGTCAACGCCGAGTCGGTCGTCTATGACCGCCTCCGCAGCGCCTATTGGGAGAATCTGCTGCAATCGATGGTCGCCGAACATCTGGCCGAAACCGATTCGAAATGGGCCGCCGGCCTGCTGCTTGATTGGGAGCGGGTGCGTCACCACTTCTGGCAAATCTGCCCGAAGGAAATGCTGACGCGGCTGCAGCACCCACTCGACGACACGCCGCAACGCGAGGCAGCGGAGTAAACTATGGCGAACAAGCAGGACCCGTTGATTGAAAGCCTGATGGCACTGGCGGTAAGCGCCGCGCCGCTGATCCAGCGCGCCCGCGACTCAGGGCTGTTCAAGCCCGGCTCGCGCGAGGCCGAGGCCAGCGAGATCGTCATCACCCCCGACCCGGCGCCCGCCGCGCCCGCCGCGCCCACCCCCGACTTCGCTGCCGAAAAGGCGGCGCTGCAGGATATCGTCGTGCAACAGGCGATGCGCATCAACGCGCTCGAAGCCGAAGTCGCGGCGTTGAAGGCGGCGCGCAAGGCCAAGAAGCCGGCCTAGGAAAAGTGCCTCCGGCGGGCCGGCCTGAGGCCTGCACCCATTTATTTGTTCGGCGCTTCGCAAGCCAGCGCGGCGATTAATTCACCGGCGCAAGTGTCGGGTGCAGGCGTCACGCCTGCCCGCCGGAGGCTCTTTCTTCATTCTTCATGCATAAGCAATTGCCCCGCGCGCGCTGGCCGCTAAGGTGCCCCGGTAATGTGGCATCTCTATCAACACACGCTCTGTCCGTTTTCCCGCAAGGTCCGCTTTCTCGCCGCTGAAAAGGGCGTGACGGTCGAGCTCGTGCGCGAGCTGCCGTGGGAGCGCCGCGACGGCTTCATCGAGCTCAACCCCGCCGGGCAAACGCCGGTGCTCAGCGACGGCACGCTGGTGCTGATCGATTCAGTGGCGATCTGCGAATATCTCGAAGAAACCGTCGAGCGCACCTCGCTGCTCGGCTCGGGCGCCGCCGAGCGCGCCGAGCAGCGCCGGCTGATCGCCTGGTTCGACCAGAAATTCTATTCCGAAGCCGTAGTGCCCCTGCTGTCCGAGCGCATGTTCAAGCGTGTCGTCGCGCGTGCTGCACCCGATGCCGGGGTGCTGCGCGCCGCCGGTCGCGCCGTCGAAGGCCATCTCGACTATTTCGACTATCTGCTCGAACGCCGGCGCTGGCTGTCGGGCCCGGCGTTCGGCATGGCCGACATCGCCGCCGCCGCGCACATCTCGGTCGCCGACTATCTCGGCGGCATCGACTGGGACGGCCATGATTCAACACGGCAATGGTATTCGGCGCTGAAGTCACGGCCGACGTTCCGCCCGATGCTTGGCGAGAAGATGGAAGGCCTGCCGCCGCCACCGCATTACGACAAACTCGACTTCTAAGAGCCTCCGGCGGGCAGGGGTGACCCCTGCACCCGATTGTTTGGCCGCGCACTATATCGCCGCTACAGTGCGCGCGTGACCGATCTCCCCGCCAAACTTGCTGCTGAAGCTGCGCGCATCGGTTTCGCCGCCATCGGCATTGCGCCGGCCACCGCCGCGCCACAAGCCGGCGAACGGCTGCGCGCCTGGCTCGCCGACGGGCGGCACGGCGACATGCTGTGGATGGCCGACACCGTCGACCGTCGCGCCAGCCCGCAAGGGCTATGGCCCGAAGTCCGCTCGGTGATCATGCTCGGCACCAGCTATGCGCCGGCGCTCGATCCGCTGCGCCATGCCGGCCACCCCGACACCGGCGTCATCTCGGTCTACGCACTCGGTAGCGACTATCACGACAGCATCAAGAAGCGGCTCAAGGCGCTCGCCGGCTGGCTGGTCACCGCGGCCGGCGGCAACGTGAAGGTCTTTGTCGATACCGCGCCGGTGATGGAGAAGCCGCTCGCCGCCGCCGCCGGGTTGGGCTGGCAAGGCAAACACACCAACCTCGTCAGCCGCGACTATGGCTCGTGGCTGTTGCTCGGCGCGATCTACACGACGCTGGATTTGAACGCCGACACCCCGGCCCGCGACCGCTGCGGTAGTTGCACGGCCTGCCAGACCGCCTGCCCGACAAACGCCTTCCCCGCGCCGTACCAGCTCGATGCGCGGCGCTGCATTTCCTACCTGACCATCGAACACAAAGGCCCGATTCCGGCCGAATTCCGCACCGCCATCGGCAACCGCATCTACGGCTGCGACGATTGCCTCGCGGTTTGCCCGTGGAACAAGTTCGCACAGGCCGCGCACGACCTGACCTATCGCCCGCGCGCAGAACTCGTTGCGCCGGCGCTCGCCGACCTGCTGGCGCTCGATGATGCGGGGTTCCGCGCCATATTTGCGGGCTCCCCGGTCAAGCGCATTGGCCGCAATCGTATGGTCCGCAATGCTGCGATTGCGGCGGGCAACAGCGGCGACCAATCTCTAATGCCAGCACTCCAAACCCTGGCCGCCGATGCGGATGTCGTGGTCGCCGAAGCCGCAGGCTGGGCGCTCGAAAAGCTTAGCGCGGTGCCGTTTCGGGTGCCTTGAGCGTTTCGTCGAGCCACTTCGAATCGAGCGTCGAGCTTGGCGGTGCTGCCGGCTCGGGCGCCAGCGTCTCGGGCCGCACGCCATCGGCGGGTGGCGTGCCTGCGTCGATGCCGTAGACCTGGTCATCGGGTTCGACAACGACATCAGGTGCGGCGACTTCGGTGGTCAAGTCCGCCGGCGGCGTGCCCCCGACCGCGCGACTCATATAGGCGGCAAACGCGCGTGCCGGTGCGCGACCACCCGCCAGCCCCGGCACAGCGCGCGCATCATCGCGGCCCATCCACACGCCGGTGGTCAGCTCGTTGGTGAAGCCCAAGAACCAGCCGTCCTTGTTCGAACTGGTGGTGCCGGTCTTGCCCGCCAGCGGCCGGCCGATTTGCGCGGCGCGCCCGGTGCCGGTTTCGACCGCCGCCTTGAGCAGGTCGGTCATCTTCGCCGCAACATAGGGCGCGACCAGAATGCGCGGGTTGGCGGTTTCGCGTTCGTACAGCACGTTGCCGTTGGCGGTCGCAATGCGCGTAATCGCATAGGGCCGGACCTCGTTACCGTTCGCCGCGACCGCGGCATAGGCGGTGGTCATTTCGAGCAGCGTCACGTCCGAGCTGCCGAGCGCCATCGCCGGCGTCCGGTCGATCGGCGTCGTCAGCCCGAAGCGCCGCGCGGTATCGGCGACGGTATCGAAGCCGACGCGTGCGGCAAGCTGTACCGCCACCGTGTTGACCGACTGCGCGAACGCCTGCCGCACCGTCATCGCGCCGAGGAACTTGCCGTTGCTGTTCTTCGGCGACCAGCCTCCGATGGTGACGGGTTCATCGACAACGCGGTCGTCGGGTTCGACGCCGTCCTCCAACGCCGCCAGATAGACAAACAGCTTGAAGCTCGACCCCGGCTGGCGGCGCGCGGCCACAGCGCGGTTGTAGTTCGACGTCACATAGTCGCGGCCACCGACCATTGCGCGGACACCGCCGTCGCGCGCCATGCTGACCAGCGCGCCCTGCGCGCCGTCGGGCGTTTCGGTGGCAATCGCGGCTTCGGCGTCGCGCTGCATCGCCGGATCGAGCGTCGTCGATACGGTCAGCGAGGCGACGCTTTCATCGGTCAGTTCCTCGACCTGCGAAAGCACCCAATCAGTATAGTAGCGCACGCCCGACGTGCGCTCCTGCGGCGCAAAGCGCAGCGTATCAATATTGGCAGCCGCCGCCTGTTCGGACGAAATCGCACCGCTGTCGGCCATCGTCGCGATGACGGTGGCTGCGCGCGACTTGGCGCGCACCGGATCGGCCGAGGGGGCATAGCGGCTCGGCGCCTTGACCAGCCCGGCGATAATCGCGGCCTCCTCAAGGCTGAGCGATGCGGCGCTATGGCCGAAGAACTTGCGGCTCGCGGCATCGATGCCGTAAGCGCCGCCGCCGAAATAGACGCGGTTGAGATAGAGTTCGAGGATGGCATTCTTGGTGAACTTGCGCTCGATCGCCAGCGCCAGCACGATCTCGCGCAGCTTGCGGCTGTAGCTCTTGTTCGACGTCAGGAAGATGTTGCGCGCCAGCTGCTGGGTGATCGTCGAGGCACCCTGGACGTTGCCGCCGGCGCGCGCATTGACCACCACCGAGCGCGCGATACCGATCGGATCGACACCGGGGTGACTGTAAAACCGCCGGTCCTCGACCGAGATCATCGCCGCGGTCATCGTTGCCGGAATCTGCTTGTACGGCAGCCACTGCCCGTACGACGGCCCCAGCGCGGCAATGACGCTGTCATCGGCACCGCGAATTTCCACGCTCTGGCCATTGGGCGACGCCATCAATTCGTCAAAACTCGGTAACGACGCCATCGTCATCGCCACCGCAATGCCCAGCCCGATCAGCCCGAGCAACGTCACCAGCAGCACAAACCGCAACAAGCCGCCGAGAAACCCGCCGGCGCGGCGACGCGGCGGCGTTTTGGGTGCGGGGCGGGAGGATTTGGGCGGCATATAAGTCCCAGCCGGATTAGGCGCGAATTGCCGCGCCAACAAGCGCGGGATTTAGACGGTGGCGGATTTCAATGGAGTGAACGGGAAAGGGCCTCCGGCGGGCAGGCCTGAGGCCTGCACCCATTTGTTTGGCGTTCTTCAATCGGGTGCAGGCCTCAGGCCTGCCCGCCGGAGGCTCTTCAAGCCAAAACCACCTGTGCACCCGCCTGTTCAGCCAGAAACCCGACCATGCCGCCGGTATCGACACCGCTGGCGAGTGCATCGGCTTGCATGCCGGCGGCGGCGAGGCCGGTCTGGCAGGCGGTGACGCGGACGCCGAGCGCCATCGCATCGGTGAGCAGTTCCGGCGCAACGCCGTGGCGCAGGCTGGTGACGGCGCTACCGTCGAACAGCATCGCGACGGGTCGCGATAGTGCGGCGGCGGCGGCGGCGAGGCGCAGTGCGGCGTCGATGCGGTCGGGTTCGGTGACGATGATGGCGAGCGCGCTCATAGGTCGTTTCCTTGATTGCCGCAGCCGGGGCAGCCGGGGTCCTTGGGCAGCCGCAGCGTGCGCATCCGTGCCGCGAGCGCATCGTAAAGCAGTAGCCGTCCGGCGAGCGAGGTGCCGAAGCCGGTGAGTTCGCGGATGACTTCGAGCGCCTGCATCGCGCCGATGACGCCGGCGAGCGCGCCGATGATGCCCTGGTCGGCGCAGCTTTCGCCGGCGCGGTCGGTGGCGGCGCCGACGTAGCAGCGGTAGCACGGCAAGTCGGATTGCCAGCCGCGGAAGGTGGCGAGCTGGCCTTCGAACGGCCCGACGGCGGCCGAGACCAGCGGGATGCGCAGCGCGTGGGCGGCGTCGGCGACGGCAAGCCGCGTCGCGAACGAGTCCGAGCCATCGGCAACGACATCATGCGCGGCGAGCAGCGCCGTGGCGTTTTCGGGGGTCAGCCGTACGTGCTGGCGGTTGACCGCGACATCGGGATTGAGTCGGGCGACGGCGTCAGTGGCGGCATCGGTTTTGGCGCGGCCGACGTCATCGGTGCCGAACAGCAGCTGGCGTTGCAGGTTCGACAGCGCGACGCTGTCATCATCGATGATCGTCAGCTGGCCGATGCCGGCGGCGGCGAGATACTGGATGCAGGGTGACCCAAGGCCACCGGCGCCGACGATGGCAACGCGGCTGACGCGCAGCTTTAGCTGCCCGGCGCCGCCGATTTCCTTGAGGATGATGTGCCGCGCGTAGCGGTCGAGTTGATCGTCGGTCAGTTCGCTCATGCGGTGCCGGTCGAACCGAAGCCGCCTGCCCCGCGCACCGTTTCGTCAAGCGCGGCTTCGCGCCAGCGGCCGCGCGTGACGGGGGCGACGACGAACTGCGCGATCCGCATGCCGCGCGTGATGGTGAAGGCTTGCGTGCCGAGGTTGACCAGCAGCACCTTGCACTCGCCGCGGTAGTCGCTGTCGATGGTGCCGGGCGCGTTGACGACGGTGACGCCGTTGTTGATCGCCAGCCCGGAGCGTGGTCGCACCTGGACTTCAAAGCCGGCGGGAATGGCGATGCGCAGGCCGGTCGGCACCGCGGCGCGCATGCCCGGCGCCAACACGAGGTCGTCATCGACCGCCGCGCAGACGTCCATGCCGGCGGCACCGTCGGTGGCATAGGCCGGCAGCGGCAGGCCGTCGGCATGCGCCATGCGTTCGAGCAGGATTTCGACGTCAGGCGAGCTCATCGGCAATCCTTTGCGCCAGTCGTGCGGCGACCTGCGCCTTGGGCAAGGTCGGCCAGTCCTCGATGCCAGCGGCGGTAATCAGATGCACGGTGTTGGCATCGCCGCCCATCACGTCGCCCGACACATCATTGGCGACGATCCAGTCGGCGGCCTTGCGCAGGCGCTTGGCGACCGCATGTTCGACGGTCGATTGCGTTTCGGCGGCAAAGCCGACGACAAGGCGCGGCCGCTGCGCGTGCGCCGCGACGGTCGCCAGGATGTCGGGGTTTTCGACCAATGCCAGCGCCGGTGGCGGCGCGCCGGCGGTCTTCTTGATCTTCTCGCCGGTGGCGGCGACATGCCAGTCGGCAACCGCAGCGACGAACACCCCGGCGTCGGCGGGCAGTGCGGCGAGCGTCGCGGCAGCCATCTCGCGTGCGGTTTCGACATCGACGCGGCTTACGCCGCGCGGGGTCGGCAGATTGACCGGCCCGGCGACCAAAGTAACGCGGGCGCCAAGCGCCGCGAGCGCGCCGGCAATAGCGAAGCCCTGCTTGCCCGACGAGCGGTTGGCGATGTAGCGCACCGGGTCGATCGGCTCGTGCGTCGGGCCGGCGGTGACGAGGATATGCTTGCCGGCCAGCGGCTGCGGCGTGTCACTCAAAGCGGCGGCAATCGCCGCCATGATGCGGTCGATTTCGGGCAACCGGCCGGGGCCGAACTCGCCGCACGCCATTTCGCCCGCATCGGGATCGACCACCGTCACGCCGCGGCCGCGCAACGTCGCGACGTTCGCCACGGTAGCTGCGTGCTGCCACATGCGGACGTTCATCGCGGGCACCGCGAGCACCGGCTTGTCGGTGGCGAGCAGCAGCGTTGTCGCCAGATCGTCGGCCAGCCCTGCCGCCATGCGCGCCAGCAGGTTGGCGGTGGCGGGGCAGACGACGACGAGGTCATTGGCGCGGCTGAGTTCGATGTGGCCCATCGCGGCTTCGGCATCGAGGTCGAACAGCTCGCTGTGCACCGGCGCCGCCGCGAGCGCGGCGAGGCTGAGCGGCGTGACGAACTGCGCGCCGCTCGCAGTCAGCACCGGCGTGACGCTGGCGCCAGCCTTGCGCAGCGCGCGCGTCAGCTCGAGCGCCTTGAACGCGGCGATGCCGCCACCGACGATCAGGAGTATGCGTTTGCCGTTCATGGCGGACACCTTAGCCGTGGTTGGTGCAGAATAGAACCGGCACTATTGCGGCGTCGGCGCGGCTTCGGGCGCGGGCTCGGGCGGCGGGGCCGGCGCTTCAGGCGCGGGTTCGGCCACGTCGGGCGCAGGCGCATCGGCAACGGTATCGGCAGTCGCCAGTGCCTCCTCGACCACCGCATCAAGGCTTGGTTGCGGCTTGGACTGGCGCGGTGCCGGTGTGTCGACGCTGCGCGCTGCCACCATGAAGCGCTTCCACAGCTTCGCCGGCACGCTGCCGCCGACGACCGAGCCGCTCATCGGGCTATTGTCGTCATTGCCGACCCAGACGCCGACAACCAGATCGCCGGCAAAGCCGATGAACAGCGCATCGCGGTGGTTCTGGGTGGTACCGGTCTTGCCGTACGTCGGAACACCGAGCTTGGCAGCGTTGCCGGTACCGTTGCGCACCGCGGATTGCAGCAGCTGCATCATTGGCTTGCGCGACGGCCAGTCCATGGGTTTGACGTCAGGCACGGGTTTGGCGAGCCCGGTCGCGACAATCGGATACTGGTCGGCCGCGACCGCGGCATAAGCAGCGGTCATTTCGATCAACGGCACCGCCGAAGTGCCGAGCGCGAGGCTGGGCTGGTCGGTGAGATAGGTGGTGACGCCGAGCTTGCGCGCCTGCTTGATGACGTTGGGGATGCCGACCTTCTGGCCGAGCTGCACCGCGACCGAGTTGCTCGACGCGGCGAAGGCGGTGGCGAGGCTGATCTTGCCGCGGTACTTGCCTTCGTCATTCTTGGGCGACCAGTCGCCGATCGTGATGGGTTCATCGACCATCGTCGTCGACGGCGTGTCGCCTTCGTCGAGCGCGGTCAAATAGACGAACAGCTTGAAGCTCGACCCCGGCTGGCGCATCGCCTGCGTCGCGCGGTTGAACACCGACGCCTTGTAGTTCGAGCCACCGACCATCGCGACGACACGCCCGTCAGGGCGCATCGCCACCAGCGCCGCCTGCGTGACATTGGCGCCCTTGAGCCCCGCCAGCGTGTCGGCGACGGCCCTCTCGGCGGCCTTTTGCATGCGCGTGTCGAGCGTTGTCTGGATGCGCGTGTCGCCGTACGCGCCTTCGTCCAAAGTCGCACGCGCCTGCGGCAGCACCCAGTCAGCGAAGTACGATCCCGTCGGTAGCGGCTTGCGCCCCGGCGTGTAGCGTGCCGGCCTGGCGCTATCGGCCTTGGCCTGCGTCAGCGCGCCGGTTTCAACCATCGCTGCGAGCACCAGATCGGCACGTTCCTGCGCGTCTTCGATATGGCGGCTCGGTGCCAGCCGCGAAGGTGCCTGCACCATGCCCGCCAGCATTGCCGCCTGCCCCAGCGTCAGCTCCTCGGGCGTCGTGTCGAAGAATGTCCGTGCCGCAGCGCGGATGCCGTACGCCCCGTCGCCATAATAGACGCTCGACAGATAGCGGCTGAGGATCTCTTCCTTGCTCAGTCGCGCCTCGAGCCACAGCGCGATGATGACTTCCTGCAGCTTGCGCTTGATGCTGCGCGATGAACTCAGGAAGCTGGTTTTCGCCAGCTGCTGGGTGATCGTCGAGCCGCCTTCGGCGACGCCGCCGGCCTGGGTGTTGCGCACCATGGCGCGCGCGATGCCCTGCGGATCGATCCCCCAATGGCTGTAGAAGCGTCGGTCCTCGATGGCGATCAGCGCGGCGGGCACATATTTGGGCAGCTTGGCGACATCGACCGGCGCTTCCTTGTAATCGCCACGCCGTGCGATCGGTTTGCCGTCCGCCGATAGCAAGACCAGCGAAGGCTCTTTGAGCGGCTCCAACGCCCGCCCCAGCGGTGCAGTGACGATCAGCCACGCCAGCGTTGCGACCAGCAGCAGCGCCAGCACCACCAGCAATTCGCGCCAGTGCCGCGCGGCAAAGCTGCGCGGTTGCGGGGTGGGTTCGGGCTGGATCAGTTCCAAAGAGCCTCCGGCGGGCAGGCCTGAGGCCTGCACCCATTTGTTGGCGCATAACAATCGGGTGCAGGCCTCAGGCCTGCCCGCCGGAGGCTCTTATCGTTCATGCCCGTTCGCGCGTCGCGGTGAACTTCACCGCCTTTTCGCGCTGCTCGGTATAGTTGAGCTCCCATTGGTCGCGCGCCAGGAACACCGGCGCGCCGTCGCGGTCTTCGGCAATGGCGCCGCGGTTGGTATCGATGAAGGTCTTGAGCGCAGCGGGGTCTTCGGCCGAAATCCAGCGCGCGGTATCGAACGGCGACGGCTCGAACCCGGCGGCGACATTGTATTCGGCACCGAGACGCGAAATCAGCACTTCGAGCTGCAACTGACCGACGACGCCGACAATCCACTGCGAGCCGATCATCGGGCGGAACAGCTGCGTCACGCCTTCTTCGGCCATGTCGGTCAACGCGGTGCGCAGCTGCTTCGACTTGGTCGGGTCGCCGAGTTTGACGCGGCGCAGGATTTCGGGGGCGAAATTGGGAATGCCGGTGAAGGTGATGTCATTCGGACCTTCGACGAGGCTGTCGCCGACGCGCAGCACGCCGTGGTTGGGGATGCCGATGATATCGCCGGGGAAGGCCTCGTCGGCGATCTCGCGGTCCTGCGCGAAGAAGAAGATCGGCGAGTTGATCGCGATGACCTTGCCGGTCGCGACCTGCCGCAGCTTCATGCCGCGCCGGAACTTGCCCGACGCGATGCGCATGAACGCGATGCGGTCACGGTGCTGGGGGTTCATGTTGGCCTGCACCTTGAAGATGAAGCCGCTGACCAATGGCGCATCGGGCGACACGGCTTCGGGCAAGGCCGGCTGCGGGCGCGGCGCGGGGGCGTATTCGGCGAGCGCGTCGATCAGCGCCTCGACGCCGAAGTCCTTGAGCGCCGAACCGAACAGCACCGGCGTCAACTGCCCGGCGCGGTAGAGCTCGGGATCGAATTCCGAATAGCCGCCGAGCGCCAGTTCTGCCTGTTCCTGCAGATGCGCCAGCTCGTCGGCGGGTACATAGTCGGCCAAGCGCGGGTCATCGAGACCGCTCATCTGGGTCGTCGCCCCGGCGCTGCGGCTGTCGCTGCCGTCGGGCGCGGTGAAGCGCGACTTGCGCAAGTCCCACAGCCCGCGGAACTGGCCGCCCTGCCCGACCGGCCAGTTGAGCGGTGCGACGTCGAGCGCCAGCATGTCGGCGATCTCGTCGATCAGCGCGAATGGGTCGCGGCCTTCGCGGTCGACCTTGTTGATGAAGGTGATGATCGGCACGTCGCGCAGGCGGCAGACTTCGAAAAGCTTGCGCGTCTGCGCTTCGATACCCTTGGCGGCGTCGATGACCATGACGGCGCTGTCGACGGCGGTCAGCGTGCGGTAGGTGTCCTCGCTGAAGTCCTCGTGCCCCGGCGTGTCGAGCAGGTTGAAGGTGATGCCGTTCCGTTCGAACGTCATCACCGAGCTCGTCACCGAAATGCCGCGCTGCTGCTCGATCTTCATCCAGTCCGATTTGGCGCGGCGGTTCTGGCCGCGGGCGCGAACTTCGCCGGCGAGATGGATGGCGCCACCGAACAGCAGCAGCTTTTCGGTGAGCGTGGTTTTACCGGCGTCGGGATGCGAGATGATCGCAAAGGTCCGGCGCTGATTGATGGAACTGGGATTGGCAGTCGACATAAGCGTTGGGCCTCTCGCACGAACGCGCGTTTCAGGCAATGTCGGGTTGGCGTGGCGATGCGGCTACTCGCCGAAATCGACGAGCTGGTTGTTGAGCGGCAGCCGGTTGACCTGTGGCCCCGCCAGCGCCCTGGCATCGATGACGGCCGCCGCCCCTTGGCTGAACACTGCCTCGCCACTGGCGTCGTCCATTACGCCCTGGCCGGTGAAGCGCGTGAAGACATAGGGCAGGCCGTTGGCATCGAGCGGCGACGGGCCGTCCATGACGTGGAAGTGCAGGTGCGGCGCATCGGTGTTGCCGGTGTTGCCGAGCAAGGCGATGACGTCGCCGGTCTTGACCTTGTCGCCCAGCTTGACGCGCAGGCTGCCGGGCTGGAGGTGCGCGAAGAACGCGTAGTTGCCGCCGCCGATGTCGATGACCAGCATGTTGCCGCCGATGTTTTCGGTTGTGATGCCTTTGGCATCGGCGCCCGGCACTTGCTCGACGGCGCTGGTGTAGATGTTGACCACGGTGCCGTCGGCGACCGCATGCACTGGCGTGCCGAAATAGGCGTAGCTGGTGAGCTGGTCGATCTTGCCGGTGTAGAGCCGGTGCTGGCTGTCGAGCTGCACCCAGTCGATGGCGAAGCGTTCGGGGACGCGCAGCGTGCCGTTCACCGCCATGACAGCGCCGCGGTGCGAGGTCTTGGCGTCGCAGCAGCCGTTGACCGCGACCCAGTTTGCCCCGCGCAGCGGCGGCGCGATAACCACCGCCGGCTTGCCGGGCACGGCGGTCGCGCCGCTGAAGCTGATCGTCGCGGGCACCGGCTCGGTGTTGGGGAACGGCGCCGGCTTGCCGTCGGCGCCGGCGATCTGGCGGGTCAGCGTGACGTGCGCGGTGACGCTGGCGGGTAGTGCGCCGGCGAATGCGGCGTCGAGGAAGATGATCGCGGTGCCGCCCGGCGCGATGGTGGTGCCCTCGCCGCTGTAGAGCGTCGCCATCGCCGCGAGCGCCGGGCCGCTGAGGCTCGACACGACGGCACCCGCCGGATCGACCAGCTCTACACGGTCGAGCGTCAGGAACAGCTTGCTGGCATTGCTCGCCACCAGTTCATACGCCAGATGCGTGCGGTCATCGCTGCCGGCCACCGGGTTGGGCATCGAAATCGGCCGCAGCGCCAGTGAACTCAGGACCTCGCCGGTCTTGAGCGACTGCGCCGCCAGCGGTGTCGCGGTCGCAGCAAGCAGCAGCGCCGCAGCGGTTGCGATCCAGCTTATGACCATATCCGGTGTCCCCCTTTCGCCTGCCCGCACAGTCTAGCGGCCCCGCCAACGAGTGCAATGCGACGGACGCTGTACCGGATGCGTTAAAACGACTTTGCAGCGACTCAGGAATTTGTTATGGTCGTCGTATTAGGTGGGTGAGCGAGATTCAAATGCAGAGTCAAAGCTTTGTTACGCGTTGCTGGCGCAGCATGCTAATTGCTGCGACCGTTCTGACGGCAGCCGCCACACCGGTCGCCGCGAAGAGCCTGTACGCCGAGCCCAAGTATGCCGCGATCCTGCTCGATGCCAAGTCGGGCGAAGTGCTCTATTCGCGCCAGGCCGATGCGCCGCGTTACCCCGCGTCGATCACCAAGGTGCTGACGCTCTACATCGCCTTCGAGGAGCTTTCGAAGGGCCGGATGCAAATGTCGGACAAGATCGTCATGTCGCGCTTCGCGACGACGCAGGCGCCGTCGAAGCTCGGGCTCAAGCAGGGCGCGACCATCACTGTCGAAGACGCGATGAACGTGATCGCCACCAAGTCCGCCAATGACATCGCCGTGGCGCTTGCCGAACATATCTCGGGCTCCGAAATCGCCTTCGCGTCGCGGATGACATCCACTGCGCGCCGGCTCGGCATGAAGTCGAGCACCTTCGTCAACGCCACCGGCCTGCCCGATGACCGCCAGCTGACCACGGCGCGCGATATCGCCACGCTGAGCCGCGCGGTGTTGCGCGACTATCCGCAATATTACCCGATCTTCTCGCAGGAATCGGTCGAATACAAAGGCCAGGAAATCGAAAGCCACAACCATCTGCTCGGCGTGCTGCCGGGCGTTGACGGCATCAAGACCGGCTATACCGCCGCCGCCGGCTTCACGCTGGCCGCCAGCGCCAAGCGCAACAACCAGCGGCTGATCGCTGTCGTGCTCGGCGGCCCGAGCCGGCTGGCGCGCGACAACAACATCACCGACCTGATCGACACCGGCTTCTATGTCATGGACCGCCGCGCGCACGGCGAACGCATCACCGTCGCGATGAACCTCGCCGAGCCCGAAGACCTGTCCGACGGCGCGCTCGAAACGCTGGTCGAACAGGGCTCGGGTGATGACAGCATCCACGTCAACGCCCTGCCGCCCGTGCAGGCCCCGCCGCCGCTGCTGGCGCGCCAGCAACCGAAGAAGTCGCGCGGCGACTGAAGCCGCGTGCAGCGCCGCCGGATTTCGTCGGGCTCAAGCTTCGAAGCGCAAATCGGCTATTCGCGCGCGCTCGTCGTGCCCGATGCGGGCGGTGACTGGATCTTCGTCTCGGGCACCACTGGCTTTGACTATACCGCCATGAAACTCGCCGACGGCGTCGTCGCGCAGTGCGAGACCGCACTCGCCAATATCGCCAGGGCCCTCGCCGACGCCGGCAGCAGCCTCGATGACGCCGTCCGCGTCCGCTACATCCTCCCCGACGGCGGCGATTTCGAAGCCTGCTGGCCGGTGCTGCGCGCGGCGTTCGGCAAGGCGCTGCCGGCCGCGACGATGATCATCGCGCAGTTGATGGACCCGGCGATGCGGATCGAAATCGAGGTCACGGCGCGCAAGATGGCGGGCTGAAGGGCCTCCGGCGGGCAGGGCCTTGGCCCTGCACCCGGTTGTTTGGGGTGCACCCACGACGAATTTCCGGCCAGCGGATATCCCCGCCCCGGTCCATCGTCCTTGGGTACTGACCCCCACCGCCACGGTGGAGATGTAATCCTCTTCCCGATGACGGCGTCCTTGGGAGGGTTGCTGGGTCATCGGGAAGAGGCAGGCTTTGTGACGCTGATCGGGATAGCCGGGTCGGAGGACGTTTTTGCGGTTTCTTACGCCGCTAGCACTAGGGTCAGCACTGGTTTCAGTACAAAGTTTAGCACTAGGGTAGAGGTGTCCTCCTTGGAACACTTGGAGCTGAAGTTCCCGATCTAACAGAGCGCGGGGCTAAAAAGCGCGGCGGTGAGACGTCACGTCCGGGAACGCAAGTGGCGATCGTGAGCCCGGACAGGTTGGACGAGGAACTCCCATTTCCCGCCGCCTTGAGAGCATCACTAACCGATTCGGTTCGTAATGTCAAGTGAAATCGCGTTTTCGGCTCAGTTACCTGCGAGCGCCTCAAGCTTTGCAACGCGGCGAAGGTCGCGCAACGCGAAGAGTCCCCTGCACGAAAATGAACGATTGTGTTCACAACCTGATTATTCTGCTACGGAAACAATCAGGGCCGGCATGCGGTTGACCCTTTAACGGGGAAAACAACCATGATCCGGATTCGCAACCTTGCCGTGGCGGCTACTGCCGCCATACTATTATCAACGACGCCTGCGCTGGCGGTCGTCAAGATCGCCACTTACAGCGGCACTATTGCGGCAGGCTATGACGCCACCGGTGTTTTTGGCATGGCAAATACCGACCTGACGGGTGCCAGCTGGGTCGCAACATTTACCTATGACAAGACGCTCGGCGGCTTCCAGTCAACCGACGGCAGCAGCTTTGACCGCAGCAGTGGCGGCAGCAACAATTCCAATGGCTCGCCGATCATTGCCAGCGCGATCACAATCAAAGGTGTGTCTCGTACGATTCTGGGGCAGTTTGACGGCCAAGTCTATACGGCCTCCACTCCGCGCTTATTCCACCTCGCGGTTGATGTTTCCGATAACGGATTCTTCGGAACCGACAATGAACTCATTTTGGATGTGGTTCCAGTCAGCGCGCCTGGGTCGCTTGATCAGAACTTCGGGCCGGTCGCCGCCACGGTCAATTTCAGCTTTGTTCAGTTTTATACTTACGACGCATTGAGCTTCGCAACGTTGGAATCCGCCAGTGCCGATCTAGGCACCGACGTGACCTATTCGGTGTCAGACCCGCTTCCCGACACCGGCGCAGTCCCCGAACCTGCAAGCTGGGCGTTGATGATCGCCGGCTTCGGCCTCGTCGGCGCGGCGCAACGGCGGGTACTGCGCCGGCGCATGGTTGCTGCCACCGCCTGAACGATTGCGGCGCGACCGCGCGGGGCTATGCCCGGTGCGGTATCGGCTACCAAAGCTTGCCAAACGACCTGCGAGCCGCCACCTACGGCTCCATGGCCGTCCGTTCGCCCTGTAACAACGTCTGCACCATCGACCGTCGCAGTGGCTGGTGCGCGGGCTGCGCGCGCACGGTCGACGAAATCACGCGCTGGCCACTGGCGAGCGAGGCCGAGCGCGTCGCCATTGTCGCGGCGCTGCCCCAGCGGCGCGCCATTCTTGAAACACGCAAACGCTGGTGGCGACGATGAAACTTTCGGTCCTCGACCAAACGCCGATCCCCGACGGCAGCAGCGGTGCGCAGGCACTCGCCAACAGCATCGATCTGGCGCGGCACTGCGAGGCGCTGGGCTATCACCGCTACTGGGTTGCCGAGCACCACGCATCGGCAGCGCTCGCCGGTGCGGCGCCCGAAGTGCTGATCGCGGCGCTGGGGGCCGCAACGTCGCACATCCGGCTCGGGTCTGGCGGCATCATGCTGCCGCACTACAGCCCGTTCAAGATCGCCGAAGTGTTCAGCCTGCTCAGCGCACTCTATCCGGGGCGCATCGACCTCGGGCTCGGCCGCGCGCCGGGCAGCGACCAGCGCACCGCGGTCGCGTTGCAGCGCGACCGGCGCCAGCATGCCCCGAATGACTTCCCCAACCAGCTGGCGGAACTGCGCGGTTATCTCGACGACACTTTGCCCGAAGGCCATCCGTTCGCACCGCTGGCGGCGACCTTGCCCGGCGGCAGCGAAAAGCCCGAATTGTGGATGCTCGGCTCGTCGCCCGACAGCGCCGCCTGGGCCGCCGAGTTCGGCTTGCCCTATTGCTTCGCCGACTTTATCGCCGGGTTCGGCGCGGCCAACACGCGCAACTACCGCGCCGGGTTCAAGCCGTCCGATGCACTCGCCGCGCCGCAGACGATGGTGGCGCTGTGGACGGTGTGCGCCGAAACCGATGCCGAGGCCGAGCGACTGTCGCTGAGTTCGCGGATGATGCTGGCGCACCTGCTGATGGGCAAGTCGATCGCGGTGCCGTCACCCGAAACCGCTGCCGCGTGGCTGGCCGAGCACCCCGAAATGGCGCAGGCCCGCGCCGGCAGGCGGGTCATCGCCGGCTCGCCCGCGACGGTGCGCGCCGGTATCGAGGCCGCCGCCGTCGAATACGGCGCCGACGAGGTCATGCTGGTCAACATCCTGTACGACCATGCAGCACGGCGGCGCAGCTATGCGCTGGTCGCCGAAGCGTTTTCGCTCGACGCCATCGCGGCTTGACAGCAGCGTCGCGCCCGACCTTTAACGCCCGCGTGACGCAGCCAGGAAACGCCAACGTGCCAGCGCAAAAACCGGTCAGGCTCCTCGCCATCGCTTCGGGCGGCGGTCATTGGGTGCAGCTGCTGCGGCTGCGCCCGGCGTGGGAGGGCTGCGCGGTCAGCTATGCCAGCGTCCACGCCAGTTCGGCCGATGATGTGCCGGGCTGCCCCTATTATGATTTCACCGATGCGTCGCGGCGCTCGCTGTGGCGCTTCCCGCTGGTGGCGCTGCAGATGCTGTGGCTGCTGCTGCGGGTGCGCCCGCAGGTCATCGTCACCACCGGTGCGATGCCGCCGCTGATCGCGCTGGTGCTCGGCCGGCTGTTCGGCGCGCGGACGCTGTGGGTCGACAGCATCGCCAACAGCGAGCGGCTGTCGGGGTCGGGCGATATCGCGCGGCGGTTTGCGCACCAGGTCATCACGCAATGGCCCGACCTCGCGCACGGCAACGACCCGGCCTATTGGGGGAGCGTACTTTGATCTTCGTTTCGGTGGGTTCGATGCTGCCGTTCGAGCGGCTGGTGCAGGCGATGGACGCATGGGCGGGCGCACACCCCGACACCAAGGTCGTCATCCAATACGGCAACGGCGCCTACAAGCCGCGCCATGCGCAGGGCTTCGCGATGATCCCGGCGGCGGAATATCGCCGGCTGGTGGCCGATGCGCAGCTGTTCGTCGCGCACGCTGGCATGGGCTCGATCATCACCGCGATCCAGGCCGGCAAGCCGCTGCTGATGCTGCCGCGGTTGCAGACGCTGGGTGAACACAATACCGATCACCAGCTGGCGACGGTCAAGAATGTCGGCAATCGCCCCGGGCTGTATTCGGCCGCTGACGAGGTCGAGCTGGTTGCCACCATCGACCGGCTGCTCGCCGCCGGCGCGGCCATCCCGGCGCCGATTTCGCCGCATGCCTCGCCCGAACTCATCGCCAATATTCGTGGGTTCATCCACGGCAAGAAGGTCGCCTGATGTCGCTCGTTGAAATCAAGTCCACGCACAATCCGTTCCGCTACACGCTGGCGGTCGAGCCGCGCATCAGCGTCGGCCCGCCGGGCAAGCAGTTCCTGTTCGGCGGCGCCGGCATGGCGGCCGCGGTCGCCGCGCTCGAAGCGACGACGCAGCGCCCGACGATCTGGGCGACGGCGCAGTACCTCAGCTACGCGCGCCCGCCGTCGGTGATGGACCTTGACGTGCTGGTGCCGGTTTCGGGCAAGCACACCAGCCAGGCGCGCGTCATCGCGCATGTTGCCGACGCCGAAATCCTGACGGTCAACGCCGCGCTCGGCAGCCGGCCGGGCGATGTTTCGGAGCAATGGGCGGTCGCCCCCAACGTGCCGGCGCCCGAAGACTGCCCGGTGCGTGAACACAGCTGGGCGCGCGACGGCGAAGACATCCACATGCTGTTCGACGAACGCGCCATCAAGGGCCGCTTCGGCAAGCAACGCGAAGGCGGCGCCAGCGACGATGGCCATTGCCTGCTGTGGGTGCGCCCGCGCGACCCCGCAACGCCGATCGACCGTGTCGCACTCGCCGTCATCGCCGACTTCCTGCCATCGGGCATCGGCAGCGCGCTCGGCCGCATGGCCGGCGGCAACAGCCTCGACAATACGCTGCGTATCCGCGGGCTGGTCGAAACCGACTGGGTGCTGTGCGACATCCGCATCCACGCCGCACACGCCGGTTTCGTGCATGGCCGGATGCACCTGTTCGCGCGCGACGGGACGCTGATGGCGACGGCGAGCCAGTCGATGATTTTGCGGATTCACGATTAAGGGCCTCCGGCGGGCAGGCCTGAGGCCTGCACCCGATTGAAGAGCGCCAAACAAATGGGTGCAGGGGTCACCCCTGCCCGCCGGAGGCTCTTTGCTTGACTCGCTATCTTTGATATGACACTCCGAGTGTCATAACTATACCCCAGGGAGCGATGATGAAGATTCTGCGGACGCCCGATGACCGTTTTACCGGCCTGGCCGACTGGCCGTTCGAGCCGCGCTACATGGTGCTGCCGGGCACCGAGCTGCGGCTGCACTATGTCGATGAAGGTCCCAGGGATGCCGCGCCGATCCTGCTGCTCCACGGCGAGCCGAGCTGGGCGTATCTGTACCGCAAGATCATTCCGCTGCTGGTGGCGAAGGGCCACCGCGTGCTGGCGCCCGATTTGATCGGCTTCGGCCGTTCGGACAAGCCGGCGGCGCGCACCGACTATACGTTTGAACGCCATGTCGGCTGGCTCGACAGCTGGTTCATGGGGCTCGACCTCAAGAAAGTGACGCTGTTCTGCCAGGACTGGGGCGGGCTCATAGGGCTGCGGCTGGTCGCGGCGCACCCTGAACGCTTCAAGGCGGTGTGCGCGGGCAATACCGGGCTGCCGGTCGGCACCGGCATGAGCGACGGCTTCAAGGCGTGGCTGCATCTCAGCCAGACAATTCCCGAAATGCCCATCGGCGGCCTGCTCAACATGGGCAGCACCCGCGAGCTGACGCCGGCCGAAATCGCCGCCTATGACGCGCCGTTTCCCGATGAAAGCTACAAGGAGGGCGCGCGCCAGTTCCCGACTTTGGTGCCGGTGACGCCCGAGCATGGCTCGGTCGCCGAGAATATCGCGGCGTGGCAGGTGCTCGAAAAGTTCGACAAGCCGTTCATGACGGCGTTCAGCGACAATGACCCCGTCACCAAGGGCGGCGAGGCGATCTTCAAGGCGCGCATCCCCGGCACCAAGGGGCAGCCGCACGTCATTCTGTCGGGCGGTCACTTCCTGCAGGAAGACAGCCCCGCCGAAATCGCCGCGATTCTCGATCGGTTGGCCAGCTAGCCCGTCAGTACCAGATGGCGACGCCAATCATCGCCAGCACCGACAGCGTCATCGAGATGATCAGCACGTAGCGCACGACGTGCGGCGTGCTGCCGGCGCGGGCCTGTTCGGCGGTCAGGATGATCGGTTTGTCGTCCATATGGAGGTCCTTGTTTTACAAGGCTTCCAACGCCTGTTCGCCGCAGTGGTTCCGATTGCGCGACAAGATGGTGGTGATCGCATTGTCGTGGAGCCTCTACCGCTGCCCGCCCGAAACGCGCTACACCCGCTCCATGACCGCGCCCGACCTAGCCACGCTGCGTGCTGCCTTTGCCGGGCGGCTTCTGACCGATGCGGGTGACATGGCGCCGTTCCTGACCGACTGGCGCGGGCGCTATACCGGTCGGGCGCTAGCGGTGGCGCAACCTGACAGCACCGCCGATGTCGCCGCCGTGGTGCGCTGGTGCGTGGCGCAAGGTGTCGCGGTGGTGCCGCAGGGCGGGAACTCAGGATTGTCGGGGGGCGCGACGCCGGACGCCAGCGGCAATGCGGTGGTCCTGTCGCTCGCACGGTTGAACCGGGTACGCGCGGTTGATCCGGTCGGGAATACGCTGACGGTCGAGGCCGGGTGCATCCTCGCCAATGTCCAGGCCGCTGCCGAGGCGGTCGACCGGCTGTTCCCGCTTAGCCTCGCGGCGGAGGCGACGTGCACGATCGGCGGCAACCTGTCGACCAACGCCGGCGGCACGGCAGTGCTGCGTTACGGCAACGCGCGCGCGCTGTGCCTGGGGCTTGAGGTCGTGACTGCCGACGGCGAGATCTGGGACGGGCTGCGCACGCTGCGCAAGGACAACACCGGCTATGCACTGCGCGAGCTGTTCATCGGCGCCGAGGGCACGCTCGGCATCATCACCGCAGCGGTGCTGAAGCTGTTTCCGCGGCCGCGCGGGCGCGCGGTCGGCTGGGCTGCGGTCGACAGTCCAGCAGCGGCGCTCGACCTGCTGGCACATGCGCAGGCCGGGCTGGGCGACACGCTGACCGCGTTCGAGCTGGTGTCGGACGTCGCGCTGGAGCTAGTCATCGAACATTTCCCCGGCAGCCGTGCGCCGCTGGGCGGCACGTCGCCGTGGCACGTACTAATCGAGGTATCGTCGCTCGAATCAGCGGCGGCAGCGCAAGCGGCGCTCGAAGCGGCGCTCACCAAGGCACTGGTCAGCGACGCAACGCTCGCGGCGAGCGAGGCGCAGGCGACCGCGCTATGGGCGTTGCGCGAAAACATCTCCGAAGCGCAGGCGCGCGCCGGCAAGAACGTCAAGCACGACATTGCCGTACCGATCGCGGCGCTGCCGGCGTTCATCACCGCCGCGTCGCGCGATCTCCACGCGGCGTTTCCCGGCATCCGGTTGGTAGTGTTCGGCCACATGGGCGACGGCAATCTGCACTTCAACGTCTCGCCGCCGGTGGGCGCAGACCATGACGCGTTCCTGCGCAATCAGGACGCGATCAACCGCATCGTCCATGATCTGGTCGCGGGTTTCGACGGGTCAATTTCCGCCGAACACGGCCTTGGTGTGCTGCGCCGCGACGAGGCGGCGCGTTACAAGTCACCGGTCGAACTGGCGCTGATGCGGCGGGTCAAAACGGCGCTCGATCCGGCGGGGCTGATGAATCCGGGGAAAGTGATTCAGTAAGAGCCTCCGGCGGGCAGGCCTGAGGCCTGCACCCATTTGAAGAGCGCCTAATAATTGGGTGCAGGCCTCAGGCCTGCCCGCCGGAGGCCCTTATTCTTAACGCCGTGCGCGAATGACCGCCGCATACACCGACAGCACAATGACAGCGCCGATGACGCCGCCGATGATGCCGGCGCGTTCGCCGGCGCTGTAGATGCCGAGTTGCTGGCCGAGCCAGGTGCCCACGAAGGCGCCGAGGATGCCGAGCGCGACGGTGACGAGGCAGCCTTGCGGATTGGGGCCGGGAGTGACCGCCTTCGCCAATATGCCGGTGATGAAGCCGGCGATGATGGTGCCGATGATGCCGCCCATGTGGACCCCCCAGGTCAATGCAGTGCCGTCAATTCAGGCCATTGTTATCGCATAGGAACTGCATCAAGTCATCGGGTTTTGCCACCGTTCGGCGCGTGCGACACCCTGCACCGGAACCGGCGTTGCGGCGGGTCGTTGTGGTGGTATCGACAACAGCCAATGGAGCGACCGCATGCCCACCCCGCAGGACCTCGAAGCCAAATTCTGGAAGGCGCTTGGCGCCGACATGACGATGATGATCGGCATCGACGGCACCGATGACGGCCATGCCCGGCCGATGACCGCACAGTTCGAAAACGACCGCGGCCCGATCTGGTTCTTCACCTCGACCGACAACGGCCTGGCGCAGTCGCTCATGGCCGGCAGCCGCGCCATCGCCACCTATGCCGCAAAGGACCATGACCTGTTCGCGACGGTGCACGGCAATCTGTCGCGCGATGCCGATGCCGCAACGATTGACCGGCTGTGGAATCGCTATGTCGCGGCCTGGTACACCGGCAAGGATGACCCCAAGCTGGTGCTGTTGCGCCTCGATCCCGAGCGCGCCGAAATCTGGCTCAACGAATCGAACGTCTTCGCCGGGCTGAAGATGCTGTTCGGCATGGACCCGAAGCCCGATTACAAGGACAAGGTCGCCGAAGTCACACTCGGCTGAGGCGTGCGGCGCGCCAGGCTGGCCTTGCGCGCCGACTCCACTATTTCTCGCGGAAAGCGTTGTCGCTCATCTTGCTGACCGGCGTCAGCAGGTACGACAGGATCGAGCGCTTGTGGCCGAGCACATCGACTTCGGCGATCATGCCGACACCGATCGGCAGTGGCTGGCCATCGGGCGAGGTCAGGCCCTTGCCTTTGGTGGTGACGCGGATGGTGAAGAAGCTTTCGCCGGTCTTTTCGTTGACCGTCGCGTCGGGCGAGATGCGTTCGACGACACCTTCGAGGCCGCCATAGACCGAATAGTCGTACGCTGTCAGCTTGACGAAGGCGCGTTGGCCGATGTGGACGAAGGCGATGTCGGCGGGGCGGACTTGCGCTTCGACGACCAGCGTATCGCCAACCGGCACGATTTCGACGAGCGGCTCGCCCGGCCGCACGGTGCCACCGATGGTGGTGACGAGCACGCGGTTGACGGTGCCGGCGATCGGCGCCTTGAGCTGGGTGCGGGCGACGCGGTCTTCGAGCGCCGGCAGCGTTTCGCCCTGCCCGGCGAGTTCGGTGCGGACCTGCGTCAGTTGCTCGACCGCCTGCG
Source organism: Glacieibacterium arshaanense (assembly GCF_004681125.1). Classification (GTDB taxonomy): domain Bacteria; phylum Pseudomonadota; class Alphaproteobacteria; order Sphingomonadales; family Sphingomonadaceae; genus Polymorphobacter_A; species Polymorphobacter_A arshaanense. Next base: position 100,033 of record NZ_SIHO01000002.1, on the reverse strand, counting down.
CGCGGAAATGGTCGCGGACGTTGCGCAGTTCGGATTCGGATTGCGTCACCGCGCTGGCGGCGCGGCGCACCGCAAGGTCGGCGCTCGTCTTGCCGGCGCGCGCCTGCGCAGCGATCGATTGCGCGCGCACCAGTTCGATCTGTGGCTCGATGCCCTTTTCGACGAGCGGCGCCACCATCGATAGTTCGCGGGCGCGCAGGTCCGATTCCTGCGCGCGCGCCGATGCGGCGGCTTCGGCTTCGCCGAGCGCGCGCCGCGCCTGGTCGAGGCGTGCCTGCGCGGCGCTGGTTTCGGTGGTGAGGTTGGCCATTTGCGCCGAATGGACGGCGCTTTCGGTGGTCACCACCGACGGCGTGCGGGCGGCCAGCCCTTCGGGAAAGCGCAGCGGCGTGCCGGCGACTTCGGCCTGCAACCGTGCGGCACGCGCCACCAGCGCGTCATAATTGCCGCTGGTCTTGCCGAGTTCGGCGCTGAATATCGTCTTGTCGAGTTCGAGCAGCACCTGGCCCGCCGCAACCTTCTGCCCTGGCTTGACGAGGATAGCCTTGACGACGCCGCCTTCGAGGTTCGAGACGATCTGCAACTGCTTCGACGGGATGACGCGGCCTTGCGCGGTCGCGACTTCGTCGACCTTCGAAAACGCCGCCCACAGGATCATCACCACGAAAAATCCGGTGATCGTCCACAACAGCAGCCGCGCCGCGCGCGACGGTTCGAGCCGCGCCGGAATCGATTCGATGGCGTCGGTGAGCGTGTTGGTCATGACGGCCTCCCGCCGGCGAGCGCCTTCAAGACATCGTCGCGCGGGCCGTTGGCGACGATCTTGCCCTTGTCGAGCATCAGGATGCGGTCCACGAGCTTGAGCATCGACTGGCGATGCGTGACGAGCACGACGGTGCGGTCCTTGAGCTTGGTTTCGAGCCGCGCGATCAGCGCATTTTCGGACTGGATATCCATCGCCGAGGTCGGTTCGTCGAACAGCAGGATCGGCCTGTCGAGCGTCAGCGCCCGGGCAATCGCAATCGACTGGCGCTGCCCGCCCGACAGGCCTTCGCCGCGGTCGGCAAGCCGCAAGTCATAGCCGTTCGGCATCTGGCCGACGAAATCATGCGTGCCCGACAGCTGTGCGGCGGCGAGCACCGCGGCATCATCGACGGCATGGTCGCCGAGCGAGATATTCTCGCGGATCGACCCCGACAGCAGGAACACATCCTGCAGCACCGCGCCGATGTTGCGGCGCAGGTCATCGGGGTGGAGCTGGCGGACATCGGCATCATCGACCAGGATGACGCCTTCGTCGGGCTGGTAGAGCCCGAGGATGAGCCGCGCGATCGTCGATTTGCCCGAGCCGACGCGGCCGAGGATCGCGACCTTCTCACCGGCCTTGATGGTGAACGACACATTGTCGAGCACGCGCGTGCTGGCGCCGGGATATTTGAAGCTGACGTTGCGGAATTCGATGGCGCCCGACAGCCGTTCGCGGCGCAGATAGGTGACGTCTTCGCGGGCTTCGTTGCCGCCCTGCATCAGCTTGTCGATCTGCGCATAGGCGGTGCGCGTGTGGTGCAGGCGCGTCAGCAGGCTGGCGATCTGGCCGAGCGGCGCGACGCAACGCCCCGACAGGATCGAGCAGGCGACCAGCCCGCCCATTGTCAGCTCGCGGTTGGCGATCAAATAGACGCCGTAGATGACGACGCCGATATAGGCGATGTTCTGCACCGTGCCGGCGACGTTGATCGTCAACGCCGACACCAGCCGCAGCTTGAGCGACGAGGCGGCCTGATCATCGACGGCATTGGCCCAGCGCCGCGCCAGCAGCGGGCCGGCCTGTGAGGATTTGACGGTTTCGAGGCCCGAAATCGCCTCGACCAGCACGCCCTGCTTCGACAGCCCCTGCCCCAGCCCTTCGGCCGACAACCGCGCCAGTGCCGGCTGCGACAGATAGCCGACGCCGATGACCAGCGGCACCATCAGCAGCGGCACGATGACCAGCGGGCCGCCAATCGCCCAGATAACCACCAGGAACAGAATGATGAACGGCACATCGACGAGCGCGGCGAGCGTCGCGCTGGCGAAGAAGTCGCGCAGCGCTTCGAACTCGCGCAGCAGTCCGGCGAACGCGCCGCTCGAACCGCGGCGGTTTTCGAGGCGCATCGACAGCATGCGGTCGAAGATCGCGGCGCCGACGGTGCGGTCGATGCGCTGCCCGGCGACATCGATGAAATAACCGCGCAGCGACTTCAGGATGAAATCGAACACCAGCACGATGGCGACGCCGATCGACAGCGCGACCAGCGACTGGGTGGCGTTGTTGGGGACGATGCGGTTGTACACCGTCATCGAAAACAGCGAGGTCGCGAGGCTGAACAGGTTGATCATCACCGCCGCGACGGCGACCTGCATATAGATGTGCGCGTTGTCGCGGATCGGGTCCATCAGCCATGGCGAAATGCGCGGTTTCGGTGGGGGGATCGACAGGTCGGGGTGCTTGTCGGCGCGGTACGAACGCGGCGCGCGCGGCGATTCCGGCGCGGCTGCCAGCGGCACGGTCTCGTTCATTGCCCCATCTCCCGGCTGGTCAGTTTGATGCCGAATACCGGCAGCATTTCGCCGGTGCGGGCCAGCAGGACATAGCGTGCGACGTCAAGTTCGACAGCCCCCTGCAGATAGTTCGATGCGCTGTTGAAGAAGTCCTGCTCGGCGCGCAGCAGGTCGAGCAGCGAGCCGCGCGAAACGCGGAACTGTTCGACGAACATGTCGCGCGACCGGCGATTGGCTTCATAGGCATCGGCCAGCGTATCGGTCGAGCTTTCAAGCAGCGCGATGTCGCTCCACGCCACGCCGGCATCGCGCGCGGTTTCGTTGGCGATGCGCGTCGTCACGTCCTCGGCACGCTGGTAGCGTGCCTTGGCCTGCGCGATGCGCGCCTGCGCGGCGCCGCCGGCGGTCAGCGTCTGGCGCAGCAACAGTTGCGCCCGCACGTCATAGTCCTGCGCGCCGCCCGACAGGTCGTACAGGCTGCCGGTGACGCCCGCCGACAGCCGCGGCAGCGCATCGCCCTTCGCCGCCGACCAGTCGCCCTTGGCGGCGGCGGTCTGCGCCGATGCGGCCGATACCGCAGGTGCGTCCTTGCTCAGCGCCAGTGCGTCGGCGAACGAGGTCGCCGATGACTGCGGCGGCAGCGGCCGCGTCAGGTGCAGCGGCGCGTCGACGCCGAACAGCTCACGGTAATTGCCGCGCGCGCTTTCAAGCCGGCGCTGGAAACGAATGCCCTGGACCTGCGTATCCGCGAGAAAGGCCTGTGCCTGCGCGACTTCGCTGCCGCTGCCGAGGCCCTGCTTGAAGCGCGTCTGGGTGTCGGCGAGAATCTGCTGGTGGCGCGTCACGCTGGCGGCATTGAGCTCGATGAGAATCTGGAACGTCAGCACGTCGTAATAGGCGGTGACGGCGCGCAGCGCGGTATCGGTGGCGACGCGCGCGACTTCGGATTCGGCGGCCTTGACGCGCGCACTAGCGGCGGAGACGCGGCTGCTGGTCGCGCCAAAATCGTAAACCAGCTGGTCGACATTGGCGATGGCGTCGTTGCGCAACGTCGGGCTGAGGCGTTCGACTTCGGTCTTGCTGCCCTGCAGGTGACGCGCAATCGAGCGGCTGCCCAGAACCTGCGCATCAAGCTTTGGAAACAGCCCGGCGCGGACTTCGGTGCGCACCGCGCTGGCTTCGACCTGCTGCTGGATGGCGGCGGTGACGGCGGGATGGACCTCGACCGCGTCACCGACGGTTTCGCGGAACGGCGCCGGCGGGGTGGCGTCGCGCATGAAGCGCAGAAACGGATCGCGGCTGAAGTCGATCTTCATCGGATTGCCCGACGGCGGCGGCAAGGTCGCAACGCCCGTCGGCAGCACCGGCCGCACTTCGGCCACCGGCGGCGCCGGCAGCGGCGCGACGGTCTGTGCCGCCAGCGGTGCGGCGAGGCAGGTCAACAGGGCGGGCAGCAACAAACGCAAAACTTGAACTTCCTTCAACGGCTGCGCACGACTTAGCGGCGAAAGCTTATGGCAAACTTACGCCGCCAACTCGGCAATAGCCAATACCGGTAAATCACTGCTAGATATTGGACATCCATAGCGTCGCGGGAGTGAAAAATGCGTGCCAACTTGATCAACACAGTGGCACGCGCCGCGCTTTCGGCACTGATCGTCGTTGGCGCCACCGCGCCGGCGCGCGCAGCTGACGCGCTAACCGCGGCTGCGACTGCCGAAACGCCGTATCTGACCGGGCTCTATACGCACCTCCATAGCAATCCCGAGCTGTCGTTCCAGGAAACCGCCACCGCCGCCCGCATGGCGACCGAGGCGAAGGCCGCAGGTTTCACCGTGACCACCGGCGTCGGCCAGAAGGGCGTCGTCGCTGTCATGGTTAACGGCCCCGGACCGGTGCTGTTAATTCGCACCGATATGGACGGGCTGCCGGTCAAGGAAGAAACCGGGCTGCCCTATGCCAGCACCGCGACCGGCAAGGCCGCCGACGGCAGCCTGACGCCGGTGATGCACGCCTGCGGCCATGACATCCATATGTCGGTGTGGGTCGGCGTGGCGCGCGCCATGGCGAAGGCCAAATCGCAATGGTCGGGCACGCTGGTGATGATCGCGCAACCCGCCGAGGAAATGATCGGCGGCGCCGACGCCATGCTCAAGGACGGGCTGTATTCGCGCTTCCCCAAGCCGCAATATGCCCTCGCCCTGCACGACGACAACCGCATCCCGGCCGGCAAGATGTCGGTGCCGCCGTACCGCGCGCTGGCGGCGGGGTCGTCGCTCGACATGGACGTGTTCGGCATCGGCGGCCACGGCGCCTATCCGGCGACCACCAAGGACCCGATCGTGCTCGCGGCGAACATCATCACCGGCATGCAGACGCTGATCAGCCGCGAGAACGACCCGTTCATGCCCGCGGTCATCACCGTCGGCTCGATCCACGGCGGCACCAAGCGCAACATCATCTCGAACGAGGTCAAGCTGGCACTCACCGTGCGCTCGTACGACAGCAAGCAGCAGGCGCGACTGATCGACAGCATCGGCCGCGTCGCCAAATACGAAGCGCTCGCCGCCGGCCTGCCCGATGACAAGCTGCCGACCGTCAAGGTCGTCGAAAGCACGCCGCCGACGCTCAACACACCGGCGTTCGCCGCGAAGGTCCAGGCGCTGTTCGTTCAACGCTTCGGCAAGGACCGCGTCGTCGACCTCGACCCGTCAATGGCCAGCGAGGACTTCAACGCCTTCGGCCTCGCCGACCCGTCAATCCAGACGGTGATCTTCTGGCTCGGCGCGGTCAAACAATCGACATATGACGCCGCGAAGGCCGCCGGCACCACGACACCATCGCTGCACAGCTCGAAATTCGCCCCCGACCCGGCGCCGACGATCGCCACCGGCGTCGAGGCGATGTCGGCGGCGGCGTTGATGGTTTTGGCGAAGTCGTAGAAAGGGCCTCCGGCGGGCAGGGCTGAGCCCTGCACCCGGCTTTCAGGCGTCGGCGCGGTTTTCGATGCGGGTGAGCCAATAGTCGGCGTCATAGGTCGCGTCGCCGGTGAGGTAGCGCCACAGCTTGATGCGATTCAGGAACTCCAGCCGCCCGGTGTCGTTTTCGAACCAGGGTTCGGGGGTCATCAGAATCTGTTCGACGCTGGGTGGCGGCGGCGCCTTCAGATAGAAAATCGGCCGCTGCGCCGCCTGCGGCACCAGCGTCGACACATCGAACTGGCGCACCTGCGACTGGCTCGGGTTGATGCGGATCTTGAACATCGTGCGGGTGCGGTCCGACAGGTTGACGCCGCCGCCGTGCCAGATGCCCGAATGGATGAACAGCAGCGTGCCGGCCTTGCACACCATGTGCTGCTGGCCGCGGATATTCTGGTAGCGCGCGATCGCCGCCTCGCTGACCTTGCGCAAATGGCTGCCGGGCAGGAAGCGCGTGCCCCCCATGTCGCGCGTCACCTCATGCGGATAGTACATGATCTGGATATCGAAGGCGCGACGCGGGTCGATCGTCGAGTCCTGGTGCAGGTGCTGCGAGACATTCTCGCCGCCGCCGGCTTCGTGATACGCCGGCGGGAAGGTGACGTGCAGGAAATGGTGGTCGAACACCGGCGCGGCGCCGACGAGGCTGCGTACCGCGCCCGCCAGCACCGGCAATTCGAGCAAGCGCGCCAGTGCCGAGCCCTTGGGGTAAACCTCGGCGAGCGGGGTGCCGGCGGCGACTTCGGGGACGCCGGCGCGCGCCATCATCTCGAAATAGGTCCACAGCAGCTTCTGCCCCGGCACCGGCGGCGCGATGTCGCCCATCTCGTCCAGAAACGCCGCGTTGATGTCATCGGGGACGACGGCGTCCATGCGCAGGAAGCCGCACGCGACAAAGCTCGCCATGGCTTCGGCATCAAGCAGCGGCAATGCGGTCATGGCGCCACCTCGACCAGCTTTTCGAAGAAGAATTCATATTTGAGATAGGCGAGGTCGAATTCCTCGCCGCGCGCGTGCGGCAGCAGCTGCGACGCCTGGAACAGCCGCCAGCCGTCCTTGAGCGCATCGAGGCCATTGCCATAGGGCGGCACCTCTTCGTCGCCGGCCATGCGCCGCGTCGCACCGGTGCCGTCATAGACCGACCAGCCGACGACCGCTGAATCGAGCGCCGAATTGGCCAGATAGAGCACCAGAACCTGTTGCCTGCGCATTGCGCCTCCCCTGCCGGCAACGCTAACACAGCGCGCGGCGGTGTCCAGACCGCAGCGACGTGCGGCGCTTCATCGCGCTGTCGCAATCGCAATTCATTCTGTTAGAGTGCCGCTCGAATCACCAAACCCCCACAAAAAACTAAGGAGCCTTGGGAATGCGCGACTATCTGAAATTTTACATCGACGGTGCCTGGGTCGACCCGGTCAAGGCCAACCCGCTCGACGTTATCAACCCGGCGACCGAAGCCGTTGCCGGCCGCATCAGCCTCGGCGGCACTGCCGATGTCGACAAGGCCGTCGCAGCTGCCAAGCGCGCCTTCCCGAGCTTCTCGCAGACCTCGCGCGCCGACCGGCTCGAGCTGCTCAACAACGTCATGGCCGAATACCAGAAGCGCTATGCCGAAATCGCCGCCGCGATCACCGAAGAAATGGGTGCGCCGGGCTGGCTCGCCATGCAGGCGCAGGCCGCCATCGGCATGGGCCATCTGCAGACCGGCATCGCCGTGCTGAAGGACTATAGCTTCGAGGAACTGCGCGGCACGACGATGCTCGCCAAGGAACCGATCGGCGTCTGCGCGTTCATCACGCCGTGGAACTGGCCGATCAACCAGATCGCCTGCAAGGTCGTTCCAGCGCTCGCCGTCGGCTGCACGATGGTGCTGAAGCCGTCCGAAATCGCGCCGTTCTCGGCACAGCTGTGGACCGAAGTCATGCATGCCGCGGGCGTGCCTGCCGGCGTGTTCAACCTCGTCAACGGTGACGGCCCGACTGTGGGCGCGGCACTGTCGTCGCACCCCGATGTAGACATGGTGAGCTTCACCGGTTCGACGCGTGCCGGCATCGAAGTCGCCCGCAACGCTGCGCCGACGGTCAAGCGCGTTGCGCAGGAACTCGGCGGCAAGTCGCCCAACATCATTCTCGATGACGCCAACCTCGAAACCGCGGTCGGCAGCGGCGTGGTCAGCATGATGATGAACTCGGGCCAGTCGTGCAACGCGCCGACGCGCATGCTGGTGCCCGCCGGCAAGATGGAAGCCGCCAAGGCGATCGCCAAGGCCGCTGCCGAAACCGTTACGGTCGGCTCGCCCGACGGCAACGCCAAGATCGGTCCGGTGGTCAGCGAAGTCCAGTGGAACAAGATCCAGGCGCTGATCCAGAAGGGCATCGATGAAGGCGCGACGCTGGTTTCGGGCGGCCCGGGCAAGCCCGAAGGTCTGGAAACCGGCTACTACGTCAAGCCGACGGTGTTCGCCGATGTCACCAACGACATGACCATCGCGCGCGAAGAAATCTTCGGCCCCGTGCTGGCGATGATGCCGTACAAGAGCGAGGAAGAAGCCATCGCCATCGGCAACGACACTGTCTACGGCCTCGCCGCCTATGTGCAGGGCGAGCCCGAGCACGCCCGCAAAGTCGCGCGCCAGATGCGCGCCGGCCAGGTGATCCTCAACTATGCCCAAGGCGACATGATGGCGCCGTTCGGCGGCTACAAGCAGTCGGGCAACGGTCGTGAGTGGGGTGACGCGGCGTTTGCCGAGTTCCTGGAAACCAAGGCTATCATCGGCTACGCTCCGGCTGCCGCAGCAGAATAAGCCGTTTACTTCTCCCCTCCCTGCAAGGGAGGGGTCGGGGGTGGGTAATCCGGCGGACGCCTGAACCACCCCCGACAGCGAAGAGCCCACCCCCGGCCCCTCCCTTGCAGGGAGGGGAGCAGAAGGTGCGAGCTTGTGCTCGCCGCTGCGCCTATCTTGGATTGGATCTCCCATGACCGCCTACATCGTCTTCACCCGCGAACGCCTCCGCGACCCTTCCGAATTCGCCACCTACGGCGAAAAGGCCGGCGCCACGCTCGCCGGTCACACCGCCAAGCCGCTGGTTTTCTACGGCAAGTCCGAAACGCTTGAAGGCGCGCCGATCGAAGGCGCCGTCATCGTCGAGTTCCCGAGCATCGAAGCCGCCAAGGCCTGGTACGATAGCCCGGCCTACAAGGAAGCCCGCGAACACCGCTTCAAGGGCGCCGACTACCGCGTCTTCATCACCGAAGGCATGTAAACAACCGCGCCAGCCAGCGGCGGGAGACAATCGATGAACTACGCATCGGCACTGTCACTACATCGCCGGCTGGCGCTCAGCCTGACAGCAACACTGGCGCTCGGTGCCGCCGCCGCAAGTGCGGCACCGATCACCGTATTCGTCGCGCGCCAGATCGTCACGATGGATGCGGTGCGCCCGACCGCTACGGCGGTGGCAGTGCGCGACGGCAAGATTCTCGGCGTCGGCTCGCTCGCCGACCTCGCGCCGTGGCTCAAGTCCGGCCCCTACACCATCGACGAGACCTTCAAGGACAAGGTGCTGCTGCCGGGCCTCATCGACCCGCACCTGCACCCATTGCTCGGCGCGCTGCAGTTCGGCACCGTGTGGATCACCCCCGAGCCCTGGGACATTATGGGCGTCAAAACCCCGGCAACGCAGGGGGCGGCGGCCTATATGGCGGCGCTCAAGGCAGCGTTCGCGGCGGACAAGGGCGACGATCCGTTCTTCATGACCTGGGGCTATAGCGAACCCGCGCATGGCCCGATGTCGCGGCAGATTCTCGACGGCTTGTCGACGACGCGGCCGATCATGGTGTGGCAGCGCTCGGCGCATGAAATCTACTGCAACACGCCGATGCTCGCCTATCTGGAGGCCCGCGGCGTCACCGAGGCGAAGCTCAAGGGCAACCCGCAAGTCGACTGGGCGAACGGGCATTTCTGGGAAGCCGGCTTCTTCAAGGGCGCGCTGCCGGCGATCGGACCGGCGCTGCTTGCGCCCGCGCGGGTCGACAAGCTGTTCCTGCGGACGCGCGACTATCTCAACTACAACGGCATCACCACCGTCGCCGACATGAACACCGGCGGCACCAACTGGGAGCTTGAAGTCGGCGCGCTGACGCGCAACTTCGGCGCTGCGGACTCACCGGTGCGCGTGCGGCTGACCCCCGATGTCGGGGCGCTGACCGGGTTCAAGGGCGCCGATGCGGCGCAGGCGTTCATCGCCGACGCCGCGCAGCACAACACCGACCATGTCTTCACCAACAACGCCGTCAAGCTGTTCGCCGATGGCGCGATGTTCAGCTTGGCGATGCAGATCCGCCCGCCCGGCTATATCGACGGCCACGCCGGTGAATGGCTGACCGAACCCGCGGCGTTCGAGACGCTGGCGCGGCGCTACTGGAACGCCGGCTACCAGATTCACGTGCATTCGAATGGCGATGCCAGCGACGACATGGTGCTCGACGTACTGCAGAAGCTCGAGGGCGAGCACCCGCGCATCAATCCGCGCTTCACGCTCGAACATTATGGCTACGCGACCGAAGCGACCAACCGCCGCGTCGCCGACCTTGGCGCGCAGGTGTCGGCGAACCCGTTCTACCTTTACGACCTCGGCGACAGCTATGCGCGGGTCGGGCTCGGCGCCGACCGCGCCGCGAGCATGACGCCGCTCGCCGGACTGGTGGCGCGCGGCGTGACGGTGTCGCTACATTCGGACTTTGCCATGGCGCCGGCGCAGCCGCTGCTCCTGGCGTGGACCGCGGTGACGCGCGAAACCATGTCGGGCAAGGTCATGGGGGCCGACCAGCGACTGACGCTCGACCAGGCGATGCGGGCCATCACTATCGATGCGGCCTACATCCTGCACCTTGAGGACAAGATCGGCAGCATCGTCGCGGGCAAACTCGCTGACTTCACCGTCGTCGACCGCAACCCCTATGACGTCGGCGCGGCGGGGCTGCGCGATATCAAGGTGTGGGGGACGGTGTATGAGGGTAGGCCGTTCAAGGCCAAGGCGGCAGTAAAATAGAGCCTCCGGCGGGCAGGCCTGAGGCCTGCACCCGATTGTTGGGTGCAGGGGTCACCCCTGCCCGCCGGAGGCTCTGCTACTTCTTCTCCGGCCCTGCCAGCAGCTCGGCGATCCAGCGCGTTGACGGGCGCTGCTCACACACCGTCAGGATGGCGATGGTCATCGGCACGCCGATGAACGCGCCGGGGATGCCCCACAGGAAACCCCACAGGAACACCGACAGCAGCACCAGGAACGGCGACACCGACACCGCGGTGCCCGCCATGATCGGTTCGAGGTAGCTGCCGATGACGAACTGGATCGCGGTCATGCCGGCCGCCACCAGCAGCACCATCTGCCAGCTGCCGAATTGCACCGCAGCGAAGATCATCGCCGGCACCACAACGATCAGCGGGCCAATGAACGGGATGAAGTTGAGGATGAACGCCAGCACGCCCCACGCCAGCGGCAATTGCAACCCGATGGCATAGGCGAACAACGCGGTGAAGGTGCCGGTCAGCACGCTGGCGACACCGCGCACGCGCATATAGGTCTGGAACTTCTTCGCGATGCTGGCGCCGGCTGCGGCGGGGTCCCAGTCGTCGCCCGCCAGCTTGCGCAATCGTGCGGCAATCGGTTCGACTTCGAGCAGCCCGAGCACGACGAACACGAACGCCAGCATGATGAAGCCGGTGGTATCGCTGAGCCGCGCCGCGACGGTCTGCAACAACGACATGACAGTGGCAGGCGACAGCCGGTTTTCGGTAACGCCGTCGACCAGAAAGCCCTGCGCCTCCAGCCATACCGTCGCATCGACATAGACTGCCTGGACGCGGCCGAAGTTCGCCATCGCCCAGCCGCCGATCTGCCCGGCGCTCAACGCCGCGCCGACCGCGAACACCGCGAGCACGGCGAGTGTCGCCAGCATCGTGATGATCAGCGCCAGCCCCTTCGGCAGCTTCGACGCCAGCGTACGTTGCAGCGGCCAGACCAGCGCCACCAGGAACAGCGCGAACGCCACCGGCTCGAACACCACGCGCGCCAGATGCAGTGCGGTGGCGAGCAGGATAACCGCGCACAGCGTCAGCGCCACGTTGCCGCCGGAGGTTTTGGCAACGGGTGTTGTCATCGGCGGTACTCCGGTGCGGGGGCGGGAATTGGCATGGTCTGGGCTAACAATATGACGGGCGCTTGTCCAACGCCGTTACGCAGCTTAGCATCGGCCAACCATATCGCGATCGGGGAGACGGGTTGATGTCGGGCAAATTCATGCGCGTTGCCGCAACTGTGCTGGCGCTGGCCATCGCGGCGCTGCCGGCGTCGGCGCAAACCACGGTCAATATCAATACCGGCGGCGGCGGTGTCGGGCGCTGGGCGTCGATCGACCTGTTCTCGCAGCCCAACTTTCGCGGCCAGCGCGTCCGGCTGACCACCAGCGTCAGCGACCTGCGCTGGTACGGTTTCGGCGACCGCACCGAAAGCTTCCGTGCGCATGGCCGCTGGCGGCTGTGCAGCCAGACCAATTTCCGCGGCCATTGCACCAGCGTGCGCGGCAACCGCTCGTCGCTCGGCGCGACGGCGGGCGGGCGGGTGCGTTCGGCACGCTTCCTGGGGAACTGACGCACCGGCGCTTGACCGCGCGCGTCGCTTGGTTCACGTTAACGTCAACTAGAACCCTGGGAGACGCGCGATGACCATCCATACCCCGATCTGCGACCTGCTCGGTGTCGAACACCCGGTGCTGCTCGCCGGCATGGGCGGCGTGTCATATGCCGAAATCGCCGCCGCGGTCAGCAACGCCGGCGGCTTCGGCTCGCTCGGCATGGCGGGTTGCACCCCGGAGTTCATCGGGGCGCAGATGCGCGCCGTCAAGGCGCTGACCGACAAGCCGTTCGGCGTCGATCTGCTGACCGCGCAACCCGAATCGCTGACCGCCAGCGTCGATATCATCATCAAGGAAGGCGCCAAGGCGTTCATCGCCGGATTGGGCGTGCCGGTGGCGATCATCGACCGTTTGAAGCAGGCCGGCGTCATCGTGATGTGCATGGCGGGCAATGTCCGCCACGCCGTCAAGGCCGCCGAAGCCGGCTGCGACGTCATCATCGCGCAGGGCACCGAAGGCGGCGGCCACACCGGCAGCGTCGCCTCGGTCGCGCTGTGGCCGCAGTGCGTCGATGCCGTCGATATCCCGGTCATCGCCGCCGGCGGGCTGTTCGATGGCCGCGGGCTGGCAGCGGCGCTCGCCATGGGCTGCCAGGGCGTCTGGATGGGCACGCGCTTCATCGCCAGCGCCGAAGCGCACGCCGGCCAGCCCTACAAGGACGCGCTGGTCAAGATGAGCGAAAGCGACACCGTCATCAGCAAGGTCTTCACTGGCAAGACGCTGCGCGCGCTCGCCAACCGCTCGACCCGCGACTTCGAAGGCCAGACCGCCAAGCCGTTCCCGATGCAGGCGCTCGAATCCGCCGCGATGAACCGCCTCGGCCCGATCGCCGGCGTCGTCGATGATGTCGATCCCGACTTCATGTGCCTCGCCGCCGGCCAGGGCGGCGGCGGCATCCGCGAAATCCTGCCCGCCGGCGAGATCGTGCGGCGGATTGTCAGCGAGGCCGAGGTGGCTTTGGGGCGGCTGAAGAAGTTCGGGTAAGCGAAGGGCCTCCGGCGGGCAGGCCTGAGGCCCTTTGAATCGAAAACCCGGCGACGTTGCCGCCGCCGGGTTTCAATAGTCGCTTACATGCGGTGCAGGGCGCACAGCTTGTTGCCGGCGGGATCGCGGAGGTAGGCGAGGTAGAGGTCGCCCATGCCGCCGCTGCGGACGCCGGGGGGATCTTCGCAAGCGGTGCCGCCGTTGGCGAGGCCGGCGGCGTGCCAGGCGTCGGCCTGGGCGGGCGAGGCGGCGGCGAAGCCGATGGTGCCGCCATTGGCGCATGATGCGGGGGCGCCGTTGATCGGCTTGGTGATGATGAAGATGCCCGTCGGCGTCATGTAGATGGCGCGGCCATTGGGGTCCATGATGCCCGGCGCAATGCCGAACGCGCCAAGCGTGGCGTCATAGAACTTCTTCGAGGCGGCGACATCGTCGGCGCCGAGCATGATGTGACTGAACACGACTCTCTCCCAAGATTCGGATTGGTTGCCGCGTCAGGCGCGACGGCGGTTGGCATGCCCCAGTTTGCCGGCGCTGTCGATTGCAAATGCGTGGGCAAAATGACCCGGCGGTGTCAGCCAGGTTCGCCGGACTTGCGGACGAAGCCGGTAGCACCTGACCAGAACATGTCGATGTCGGGATAATGGCATTCGTCGGTGTCGGGCGCGTCATTGCCGACTGCAAGGAACACAACGTCGGCGCTGGTGCGATTGACCAGATGATGCCCGTTCGCGACGCCGCGCGGGAAGGTCGCGATGTCGCCGGGGCGAAGGAGCGTTTCGCCACCGTCCTCGATCAGCACCGCCTCGCCCGAGACCATGATGACCAGTTCGTCTTCGGCGGTGTGCCAGTGGCGCTGGCTCGACCAGGCGCCGGGCTCCAGCCGCACCAGATTGGCGCCGAACGCCAGCAGGTCATCGGCAACGGCGCGGCGCGACCGCCCGGCGACGGCCTGCGCGTACGGCGGCAGATAGCCGGAGCCGCCCAGCACCGGCAGCGCGTCGAGATCGACCTTGGGCATCGCCCCTCCCCGTTTGTGCGCCGAAGCGCGGCAGATTTCGCGCGACAACATCGCGGCGGGCGCTAGATTGGCGCAATCACCGTGCAGGGGGAAGTCTTGGTCGCGTTTCATTTTCGTTTTGCCGGCGGTCTGGCGCTCGCGCTCGCCGCTGCCCCCGCCATCACCGCGCCGGTGCCGGTGTTTTCACCCGCTTCGATCGAGGCGAATGTCACCTATCTCGCCGATGACCTGCTCGAAGGCCGCGAAACCGGCACGCGCGGGCACGAAATCGCCGCGCGCTATGTCGCGGCGCAGTTCGCCAGCTACGGGTTGCAGCCGGGCGGCAAGGACGGCAGCTGGTTCCAGCGCGTGACGCTGCAGGAAGCGCGGCTGACCGATGATGTTCCGGCGCGCGTGACGATTGCCGGCGCCGGCAAATCGCAAAGCTGGGCGAACGGCACCGATGTCATCGTCGGCCCGAGCCAGGTCCGCGCCGTCACCAATGTCGAGGCCCCGGTGGTGTTCGTAGGCTTCGGGCTCGATGCGCCCGCACAGGGCTTCGACGACTATGCCGGGCTCGATGTGCGCGGTAAGATCGTCGCGGTGTTGAGCGGCGTCCCCAAGGGACCGCCGGATGAAATCTGGGCGCATCTGGCGACGCAGACCGGCCGGATGGCGGCAGCGCGCGGCGCCATCGGCATCGTCAGTATACCGACGATCGAATCGGAAGCGCTGCGCCCCTGGGCGAAGTCGCAGCCTTATGCCAAGCGGCCGCGACTGACGTGGCTGCAGCCCGACGGCAAGCCGTTCGTTTCGGCGCCCGGCATCATCGGCAGTGCGTCGCTCAATGCCGTTTCGGCGGCCGCGCTATTCGCCGGTGCGCCGGTGTCGTTCGCGGCGGTGCAGGCCGAAGCCGACAAGGTCGACGCCAAGGGCTTCGGCGGCCGGCCCAAGGGCTTTACGCTGGCGACGACGGTGCGCATCGAAGCCTCGTCGGCGACGCGGCAGATCACCTCGCCCAATGTCATCGGGCGCATCGAAGGCAGCGACCCCAAATTGCGCGACGAGTATGTCGTGCTGATGGGGCATCTCGACCATCTCGGCATCCGTCCTGAACGCGAGGGCGACAAGATTTATAACGGCGCGCTCGACAATGCCGCCGGCACGGCGATGCTGCTCGAAGTGGCGCGGGCGTTCGGCAAGGATGCGAAGAAACCGAAGCGCTCGCTGCTGTTCGTGTCGAGCACCGCGGAGGAAAAGGGGCTGCTCGGCGCTGAAAGCTTCGCGAATGACCCGAGCGTGCCGATCGGATCGATTGTCAGCGTCGTCGATCTCGACCAGCCGATGCTGCTGTACGATTTCACCGACGTCATCGCGTTCGGCGGCGACCATTCGACGATGGGCACCATCATCGCCAGGGCGGCGGCGCAGGCCGGGGTCAAGGTCGCGGTCGATCCGATGCCGGCGCAGACCATCTTCGTGCGCTCCGACCACTATACCTTCGTCAAGCGCGGCGTGCCGGCGGTGATGCTGGCGACCGGCTATGCCAATGGCGGCGAGGCGGCGTGGACGAAGTTCCTGTCGACCAATTATCACCAGCCGAGCGATGACCTGTCGCAGCCGATCAACTGGGCGGCGGGCGCGAAGTTTGCGCAGGTCAATTATCTGATCGCCCGCGACATCGCCAATGCGCCCGAGCGGCCGCGCTGGTATGCCGGGGATTATTTCGGCACGACGTTCGCGCCCGATGCGCCCACCGCCAAGCGTCCGTGAGGAGAGCCGCATGTCCGACAATGAAACCATCGTCCGCAACTTCGTTGCCGCCTGGTCGCGGCTCGATGCCGAGGAGCTGCTCGGCTATTTCACCGACGATATTGTCTATCACAACATGCCGATGGCGCCTTTGTCGGGGATGGCGATGGTGCGTGTCGGCATCACCACCTTCCTCAAAGACTGGACTGCGACGCGCTGGGAACTGCTCAACATCATGGCGGCGGGCGATGTCGTGATGACCGAGCGCGTCGACAATATCGAGGCGCACGGCAAGACGCTGGCGCTGCCGGTGTGCGGCATTTTCGAACTGCGCGGCGGCAAGATTGCCGTGTGGCGCGACTATTTCGACATGGCAACCTACGCCAAGGCGTTTGCCGGGTGAGCACGCCCGCAAAAGGCCAGTTGCTGCGCGTGCTCGGGCCGGGGTTTGCGCTTGCTGTCGTCATCGGCGGCATTATCGGGTCGGGCATCATGCGGTCGCCGGGGCTGGTGGCGGCCGCCATCCCCGATCCGACGCTGATCATGCTGGCATGGGCGGCGGGCGGCCTGCTGGTGCTGGTCTATGCCTTCCCGACGGTCGAACTCGCGGCCTCGATGCCGCATGCCGGCGGGCCGTATGTGTTTGCCGAGCGCGCCTATGGCCCGCTGACCGGGCTGATCGTCGGCTGGAGCGACTGGCTGCAGGGGACGATTTCGACCGCGTTCATGGCCGTGGTGTTCGCCGAATATGTCCAGCGGCTGGGTTTCGGCACCGGTTTGCCGACAGGCCTGATCGCGGTCATCGAAGTGCTGGTGCTCGGGCTGATCAACCTCAGCGGTACGCGGCTGAGTGGCATGACGCAGAACATCGGCAGCTTCCTCAAGGCGCTGGCGCTGATCGCGCTGATCATCGCAATCTTCGGCTTTACCGACGCCGCCCCCGCACCGGCGCACCCGGTGTCGTTTTCAAATGCGATGACGTTCGCCGGCATCATAACCGCGGCACGGCTGATCACCGGTACCTATGGCGGCTGGCAGGGCGCGGTGTACTTCCTCGAAGAGGTCAAATCGGCCGAGCGCAACGTCGTGCGCGCGACGTTCGGCGGCATCTTGCTGGTCATGGCGATCTACCTGCTGGTCAACGCCGCGCTGCTGCACGCGCTGCCGCTCGACGTGCTGGCGAAATCGAACCTGCCGGTGGCGGATGCGGCGGCGATTGTCGCGGGACCGTGGGGCGACACCATCATCACCGCGCTGGCGGTGCTGTCGGTGTTCACCATAGCCAACCTGCAGGTGATGATGCAGCCGCGCGTGCTGCTCGGCATGGCGCGGTCGCGGCTGCTTCCCGATGTGTTCACGCGCGTTTCGGCCAATGGCACGCCGGTGCCGGGTGTCATCTTTTCGACGGGGCTGATTGCGCTGCTGGCGGGCACTGGCAGCTTCCAGTTGCTGGTCAACATCTATGCGCCGATGGTGACGTTGATGTTCGCGATTCTGGGCTTCGCCGCGATCCGCATGCGGCGCATCGAACCGGGGCTGGCGCGGCCGTACAAGATGCCGCTGTTCCCGCTGCCGGCGCTGATTGCCGGCGGGGTCAACGCGATGTTCACGGTGCTGTTCTTTGTCGAGGACATGGACAATGCGCGTTGGTCACTGTTGCTGCTGGCGCTGCCGCTGCCCTATTATTTCTGGCGCAAATCCAAGGTTGTTTCCGCATGATCGACGCGCTCGCGCTCGCCCGCGACCTCATCCGCTGCCGCAGCGTCACGCCCGCCGATGACGGCGCGCAGGCGGTGCTGGGTGCGGCGCTCGAAGCGCTAGGCTTTGCCGTCCACCGGCTCGAACAGGGCAGCCCGCCCGACGGCCCGATCCACAATCTGTTCGCCACGATCGGCGAAGGCGCGCCGCATTTCGCCTTTGCCGGCCATACCGATGTCGTGCCGGTCGGCGACCACAAGGCATGGAGCGTCGATCCGTTCGCGGGCACGGTGGCGGATGGCCAGCTGGTCGGGCGCGGTGCCAATGACATGAAATCGGCGATTGCCGCATTCGTGGCCGCAGCCGAACGCCATGTCGCGCGCGGCAGCCCCGGCACGCTGTCGCTGATCATTACCGGCGACGAGGAAGGCCCCGCCACGCACGGCACCGCCGACCTGCTGACCTGGATGGCGGTGCGCGGCTTCGACCCCGATGCCTGCCTCGTCGGCGAGCCGACGTCAAACCAGCTGCTCGGCGATATGGTCAAGATCGGCCGGCGCGGCTCGGTCAACGCCTGGATCACCGTCAACGGCGCGCAAGGGCATGTCGCCTATCCGGCGCGCGCCGACAATCCGATCACGCGGCTGGTGGCGATCCTTGCCGAGCTCAAGGCGCGGCCGCTCGACAATGGCACCGACTGGTTCCAGGCGTCGAACCTCGAGGTTACCGACATCAACGTCGGCAACCCCGCGACCAATGTCATTCCGGCGCGCGCCACGGCGCGCATCAACATCCGCTTCAATGATCGCCAGCGCGGCGTGGAACTGGAGAACTGGATCCGCGACACAGTCGAACGTCACGCACCATCGGCCGAGGTGATCGTGAAGATTTCGGGCGAGGCGTTCCTGACACCGCCGGGGCCATTGTCCGACATGGTCGATTTCGCCGTCCAGCGCGTCACCGGGCGCACCCCCGAGCTATCGACCACCGGCGGCACGTCGGACGCGCGTTTCATCCGCAGCGTCTGCCCGGTCGTCGAGTTCGGGCTGGTCGGCAGCACCATGCACCAGGTCGATGAAATGGTGCCGGTCGCCGACATTGCGGCGCTGACCGACATCTATGATCTGGTGCTGCAGCAGTTTTTCAAAAGCGGAGACGCGGCATGATTACCGTCACCCGGTTGCGCAATGACGCGATGGCGCACCGCGTCGATGCCGGCGGGCACAGCTTTGTCGTCGATATTCCGGTGGCTGACGGCGGCGGTGACGAAGGCCCCGACCCGCATGACCTGTATGATGCGGCGCTGGGCGCCTGCAAGGCGACGACGATGGTGTGGTATGCCAACCGCAAGGGGCTGGCGCTGCGCGACGTCGAGGTCAGCGTCGAGCGCGATGCGTCGCAGGAGCGCGCCGGCGTTTACAGCCTGGCGGTGCGGATCCGCATTGACGGTGACCTGACCGAGGCCGAGCGAGTGCAGCTGTTGGGCGTGGCGCAGAAGTGCCCGATCCACAAGCTGATGACGGCGGTCGAGACCGTGGTGACGACCGAGCTGGTTTGAGCTTCTGGCGGTCAAGGAAGAGGCCGCTGCGCGGCGGGTAGGCAGAGGTAGAAAGAGCGTGGCAAAGCCACGCCGTCGGACGGGTTCTTCGGCTTCGCCTCCGCCCCGCCGGCCGGGCGAAACGCGAGTCCGCGCCGAAGCCGAAATTTGCGAAGAGCAAATTTCGGCTTCGGCGCTGGCCGCTACTTCGCCAGGTAAAGCTGCGTCACCATGCAATACAGCATCGGGAAGCTCAGCACGAAGTTGGTGCGCGAGAAGATCATCGCAGTCGTTGCCGACTTCGCCTTGGTGTCGGCGTCGGCTTCGACGATGCCGAGCGCGCGCTTCTGGTTCGGCCAGATGATGAACCAGACGTTGAACGCCATGATCAGGCCGAGGATCATGCCCAGGCCGATGACCTTGAAGCCCGGCTGGAAGGTGAAGGCTTCGTGCGCATAGCCCTTGAGCCACGCGACGATCAGCCCGGTGATGACGGTGCCGAGTGCGGCCCAGCGGAACCAGAACAGCGCAGCAGGTGCGATGTACTTGCCGACCGCCGGCTTCAGTTCGGCGGGCACCTTGGGCATCGTCGGGATCTGCACGAAGTTGAAATAATACAGCAGGCCGATCCACAGAATGCCGTTGAGCACGTGGAAAAACACCATCCACGGCGTCAGATAGTCGCCGCCCATGTCGGCCGCGTGCAGCCCGAACATCGCGAGCAGCAGCAAAACCGCGCCGATAACCAGCGCGTAGTGAAAATTACCCAGAATCTTGGCCATGCATCCGCACCCCGTTTTGTGAATGATGCGCAGTCTTAACGCAGCCGGGGCGCGGTTGGTAGCCGCAAACGCAAAACGCGCCGCCGGCAGGGGAACCGGCGGCGCGAAATGGCTGACTGCGGGGGGCAACAGTCAGTCGGGGGGACCTCAGGCCGTGACGGATTTGAGCTGGCGGCGACGCAGCGTCGTGCCGACCAGACCGAAGCCGGCAATCATCAGCGCCCAGCTCGCGGGCTCGGGAACCGCCGCGTTCGACAGGAAGAACATCTGGCCGCCTTCAGCCAGCGTCGCGGCCGGGAAGCCGGTGCCGTTGAGGCCGTGCGCCTGGACATTGCCGAGGAACAGCGAGCCGCGCTTGGCATAGCCGAACAGCGCCGAGACATCGAGGATGCCCGAGGTTTCCCAGTCGCCGAGGCCCGGCAACGTGTCGATGGCGCCAACCGGCGAGGCAGCGCGAACGATCTCGGCGGCGCGCGAGACCGAACCATCGAGGCCGACGACGAGAACGCTGCCGTCATGCGTGTTCGGCTGTCCGGTCCAGGTCGTGGCGCGATCTTCCATGGCGATAATCGACGTATCGCTGGCCCAATCGATGTTGTCGGGGCTGCGCAGTTCGCGGTTGGGATCAAGGTTACCGTTATAGACGATCGTCGTCGTCCCCGAGATCGGGTCGCCGTTGGCGTCGAAGCCGATCTTCAGCGTGTGGATGCGGCCCCAGGTGTCGGCCGCACCCGAAGCAGTGCTGGTGCCGCCGGTGGTGACGAAGGCAACGAGCGAGCCGTCGGCGGGGTTGGTGGCAACATCTTCAAGGCGCGAATAGGCGAAGCCGCCAAGCGCGCGGCCCTGCGCCTGCAACGTCGAAGCCAGTGCATAGCCCGCAGCGTCATAGCCCGGCGTGCCGGCCTTGCTGGCGTCCTTGACGGTCAGCTGGACCCAGCTGCCATTGCGGCTGTCGCCGTTGGCGCCGTTGAAGGTGTTCGAGTTGACGTCGCCACTGGCCGACTTCCAGACATAGAGCTTGCCGTTCTTGAGGCCGTTGCGATCGAGGAAGTCGCTGCTCGACGGGTTCTTGGTGCCGACATACAGCGTCTGCGGGGCGCCGGTGGTGTCATCAGCGAGCAGGAAGGCGACCTTGCTGGTGGTGCCGGTATCGACCTGCGCGGCGTTTTCGAACGAGGCATAGCCGAACGCCGGAACCGCGTGCATCGTCTTGGTCGCGGTATCGAGCGCGTACATCGTGCCGTTGCCGTTTTCTTCGCCGGTGAAATAGATGCGGTCGGTCAGCCCCTTGCCCGCACCAAAGCTGTTGGCTTCGAAGGCCGACGACGAACAGAAGCGGCTGAAGCTGGCAAAGCTCGACGTGGATGTCACAAGGTTGCCGGCACGGTCGTAGATGTTGTCATACGCCATGCCGCCGTTGACGATGGCCTTCGACGCGATGTTGATGTCGAAATAGCTGACGCGCGCGCCGGTCAGCGATTTGCCGCTGGCGAGCGTGTAGCTCTTGCCGCCCGACGACAGTTCATGGTTGACCATGACGCGCACGGTGCGCTTGTCGAGCTTGTAGGCGCCGATGCCGTCGGGAATGCCGACCGACTGGTAGCCATTCGGCAGCGTGTCGCCGATGGTATAGAGCGGCGTGACGACATAGTTGCCCTGACCGGTAATCATCGGCGCGGCCGAGGTTACAAAGCCGGCGGCACTGGCGTTGCCGGCGATCGAGGCAATGGCGAGCGCGGTGAGCGCGCTGGCAGTTTTCAGGCGAATCATGGAAGTGCTCCCGGGTTGACGAAGGTTGACCCGGGAGCAACTAGTTCCGCTGCATGACACGCACGCGACGCGAAAATGACGTTATTGCGAAGCCTTTGTGACGGCCTTGCCGCGCGTCAGCCCAGCCCCATCAGCGCCAGCACTTCCTTGCGTGAGCGTTCGTCTTCGCGGAACACGCCCATCATGCGGCTGGTGGTCATGGTGACGCCGCTGGTCAGCACGCCGCGCGCGCTCATACAGGCATGCGTCGCCTCGATGACCACCGCGACGCCGCGCGGCTCCAGATGCAGCTGGATGCAGTCGGCGACTTCGGCGGTCAGCCGCTCCTGCACCTGCAGGCGACGCGCATAGCCATGCAGCACGCGTGCCAGCTTGGAAATGCCGACAACGCGGTCCTTGGGCAGATAGGCGATGTGCGCCTTGCCGATGATCGGCGCCATGTGGTGTTCGCAGTGCGACTGGAACGGAATGTCGCGCAGCAGCACGATTTCGTCATAGCCACCGACTTCGCCGAAGGTGCGGCTGAGGTGCGTCCCGGGGTCCTCCAGATAGCCGCGGTAATATTCGCGGAACGCGCGGGCCACACGGGCAGGGGTATCGATCAGCCCCTCGCGCTCGGGGTCATCACCAGCCCAGCGCAGCAATTCGCGGACGGCTTCCTCGGCACGCTCCTGCGGAATCGGGAAATGCGCATGGACATGGGCAGGCAGTTCGGAATCATTGTCGTGATCGTGGTCCATGTGGCTCCCCATAGCATGAGCATTGCAGTCATTGCGGAGCCGATGTCGGACTTGCGGCGGCCGAGCGCAAGCCTGTGCCGATGTCGCAGCCTTGGGCGATTTGGTTATTGTATCCAGAAACATCACGGGTCGCGTTCACGCGATGGCGGTGAAACTGCTGCACAAAGCGATTGAAATACAAGAATTTACCCTTAGCAATTCGTCTGCCGGGCGCCAAAGCGCCGCCGGGCCAATGCGTGGCCGGTGCCGACATTTTTGCCACACTTGGCCGAATTGTATCCAAAATCGTCAAATCCGCATGCACTTTGCTTGACACCGGCGCGGTCACATACCCCAATGTCGCCCTGCTTGAGACGCCCGAACGTCGCGGCGCTTGCACGAAAAGGGGACATTCGATGCGCATTTCTTCCAGCCACCTCGCCGGTACCGCACTTGCTCTCGTGCTGACGGCGTTCGCTGCCGCACCCGCTGCCGCGCAGGATGCCGGCGGCGACATCGTCGTCACCGCGCGCCGCGTTGCGGAAAACCTGCTCGACGTGCCGATGTCGGTCGGCGTCCTGACGTCCGAAACCATCACCAGCGCCAACATCGTCGACACGCAGGAAGCCGTGAAGTTCATCCCCGGCGTCACCATCGTCACCGGCACTGCCGAAGTCGGCGACACGCAGATCAACATCCGCGGCGTCAACGGATCGCGCGACGCTGAATCGAACGTCGCGCTGGTCGTCGACGGCGTCCAGGTCAACAACATCAACTTCCTCAACATGCCGATGGGCACGCTGACGCAGTTCGAAGTCGTCAAGGGTCCGCAGGGCGCCTATTACGGCCGCAACGCCACCGCCGGCGCGATCAACATCACCACGGCGAAGCCCGGCAAGGAACTCGGCGGCTCGGCGCAGGTCGGCGTCGCCAACCACGGCACCTTCACCGGCCGGGCCGAAATCTCGGTGCCGCTGTCGCCCGACACCGGCTTCCTGGTCAACGGTTTCTACCGCAATTCGAACGGCTTCTTCCAGAACGACGGGCCGATTATCGGGCCGGGCGCCAACACCATCGACAACTATGACGGCGGCAACATCAACATCCGCCTCGTCAGCCAGATCACCGACAAGCTCGAGATCGATATCAAGGGCGGCTACAGCTCGCTGACGTCGGGCTCGATCAACTATAACGTCGTGTTCAACTTGCCGAACTTCGCCGGCATCAACCCGGCGTTCAACCTCGATGTCAACGATCAGGACTTCTACTACGATTCGAACTACCCGACCTGGGGTAAGCAGACCGCATGGATCGGCTCGGCGAAAGCGAGCTACGACCTCGATTTCGCCAACCTCGTCGGCTACGTCGCCTACACGAGCTCGGACGCGCAGCTCGCCGCCGACGGCACCGTGGCGGCATTCGGCTTCTTCAATGGCACCTCGCAGTGCCAGGCCACAGTCGCCAGCCTGCACGCGCAGGGCTACAAGCCGCAGACGCCACAGACGCTTGGTTCGGTGCCCACCAACGTGCTGTTCGACCCCAATGGCTCGCTGCTCAGCGCGTTCGGCGCCACGACCTGCGACGGCACCCAGTATCAGAAGCGCACTGAAAACGACTTCTCGATCGATGTCCGGATGATTTCGAACAGCACCGGCGCGTTCAAATGGACCGCGGGCGGCACCTATCTCAACATCAACCGCAACACCGGCGTCAACGTCGGCTGGGACAAGGGTCTGGGCATTACGCGCAACCTGTATAACAGCCCGACGAGCACCAACCCGACCGAGCAGCTGTCGAACGACGAATTCACCACCAACGCCTTTGCGCTGTTCGGCACTGTCGACTGGGAATTCGCGCACAATGTCACGCTGGCGGTCGCGCTGCGCTATGACAATGAAAGCCGGGACGTCCACAACCTCGTCGATCCGGCGTGGCGCAACCAGTGGATCAACGGCGGCAACCAGCCGCTCAACCCGGGCCTCATCTTCGGTCCGCTGGTCGACAAGTCGCAGACCTATGACAAGCTGCAGCCGAAGATCAGCCTGACCTGGAACGCCAGCGACGACTGGACGGTCTACGGCAACTGGGGCATCGGCTGGAAGGCTGGCGGCTTCAACAACCAGGGTTCGAAGGCGACGATCGACGCGGCGTTCAACAACCCGCTGATCAACGCCGGTCTCAACATCTATGATGACTATCAGCCCGAAACCTCGAGCGCATTCGAAGTCGGCGTCAAGGGCCAGGCCCTCGATGGCCGGCTGACGCTGACCGCCGCGGGCTATATCAACAACGTCACCGACATGCAGTTCTTCGAATTCTTCGTCGGCAGCTTCGGTATCCTGCGCGTCGTGTCGAACATCGACAAGGTCAACATCAAGGGCTTCGAAGCCGGCGCGACCTTCAAGATCCTGCCCGGCTGGTCGATGTACGCCGGCGGCAACTACAACGACTCCGAAATCACCGAAAACAACGCGCGTCCGCGCACGGTGGGCGGCAAGTCGCCGTACACGTCGCTGTACACCATCAACGCCGGCACCGACTGGAACGTGCCGGTCAACGACAAGTTCAACTTCGTCGGCCGCGCCGACCTCCGCGTCACCGGCCCGACGTGGTTCTCGACGGCGCAGACCGCCGACTATGCGACGGTGTTCAACGCCATCCTGCCGCTCGCTGGGCTGCCGGCGTTCCTCGGTACCGCGAACTACACCAACTCCGAACGCGACACCTTCACCACTGTCGATGTCCGCGCCGGCTTCACCTATGGCAACGCCTGGCGCGTCGAAGGCTGGGCGACCAACCTGTTCAACGCCCATACCATCGCAGAAGTCCTGCCCGCCCCTGAGTTCGGCGGCAGCTTCGCCTCGCCGGGTGCGCGTCAGGCCTTCGGCCTCGACGTGACGTTCAGCTTCTGATGCTGGCGGCGCCTCCCCCGCCGGGGAGGCGCCGGCCCATACGGCGGGGCTTTGACTTCGCTGCGCCTGCGCCATATCAGCGTTGCAGCAGCACGGCGGCGTCGAACATGAAGCAGACCTAACCATCGGGAACCCGGCCATGTCGCGCGCATCCGATTCAGCCTATGAAACGATCCGCGGCCGCATCGCCAACGGCACGCTGGCGCCCGGCGCGCCGCTGCGCGAGGAAGACCTCGCCGAAATCTGCGGCGTCTCGCGCACCCCCGTCCGCGAAGCGCTGCGCCGCCTCGAGGCTGAACTGTTCGTCCGCCGCGACCAGGGCAGCCGCGCCTTCGTCGCCGACTGGACCGCCGACGACGTCGGAGAGATGTTCGCGCTGCGCGCCCTCCTCGAAGCGCATGCCGCCGCACGCGCCGCCACCCGCATCACCCCCGACGAGCTCGAAGCGCTGCGCGACGTCAACAGCCAGCTGATCGCCGCGATCGATGCCCCCGGCGGCCCCGATGTCGCGGGCTTTCTGGCCAGCAACCGCGACTTCCACGACCGCGTCATCGCCGCCGCCGCCTCCCCGCGCCTCGCCGCCATGCTCGCGCAGCTCATCGAACAACCCGTCGTCCGCCGCACCGCGCGCCTCTACGACCGCGCCCAGCTCGGCCGCAGCGCCGCCGAACACGGCGAACTGCTGGCAGCGTTCGCGCGCGCCGACAGTGACTGGGCGCGTGCGGTGATGACGGGACATATCCGGCGGGCGTTGCATGCGTTTGCAGACCGGAAGGATTAAGGGCCTCCGGCGGGCAGGCCTGAGGCCTGCACCCGATTGTTTGGCGCACTTCAAATGGGTGCAGGCCTCAGGCCTGCCCGCCGGAGGCCCTTAGCCCTTCAACCCTGCAAAATACCGCATCACGTCGCCGCTCTCGACAACGTCCGCGTATTTCGCCTGCAGGTCGAACAGGTTGGCTGCCTGGACGGCGGGGTCGCGGTCGCCGCAGGCGTCGCGGACGATGAGCGGGATGAAGCCGTGGCATAGCGCATCGAGCGCGGTGGCGCGGACGCAGCCCGAGGTGGTGACGCCGGCGATGGCCAGCGTGTCGATGCCGCGTTGGTGGAGGCGGTCGGCGAGGTCGGTGCCGAAGAAGGCGCTGGGGTAATGTTTGGTGATGACGGTGTCGGTTGTGCGCGGGGTCAGGCGCGGGTCGAAGTCGGCGAGCGGGTTGCCGGTATCGAAGCTGCCGAGGATGTGCGGGATCTTGCGGTAGAACAGCCCGCCCTCGGCGCCGCCGGGGCTGTATTCGACGCGGCTGAAGATGACCGGCACGCCCGCGGCATCGGCGGCAGCGCGCAGCGCGATGGTGGTTTCGAATTCGGCCTCGACGCCGGCGTAGAGCGGCGCGCCGGGGGTCAGATAGGCCATGCCGAAATCGACGATGAGCAGCGCCGGGTGCCGGCCGAAGCCGAGCGCGCCGCCGAAACCGGCGGCGGCATAGTCGGCGTCGGTTGTGCGCTGGTCGCTCACCGCGCGCGGCTCAGATGACGCCGGCTTCGGTCAGTTCGGCGCGCTGGGCGCTGTCGAGCCCAAGCAGTTCGCCGTAGATCTCCTCGTTGTGTGCGCCGAGATCGGGGCCGGCCCAGGCGATTTCGCCGGGGGTTTCGGAAAGCTTGGGGAAGACGCTCTGCATCCACAGGTTGGCGAATTCGGGGTGCGCGACTTTCTGCAGCGCGTGGCGCGCGGCGAAGTGCGGGTCGGCCATCATGTCGGGCGCCTTGAAGATCTTGCCCGCGGGCACGCCGCCGGCTTCGAGCAGCGCCAGCAGGTCGTTCGCGGCAAAGTTGATCGTCCATTTGCCGATCAGCGCATCGAGTTCGGCCTGGTGTTCGCCGCGTGCGACATGGCTGTTGTAGCGCGGGTCGCTGCCCAGTTCGGGCTTGCCCATGACCTCAGCCATGCGGCTCCACACCGAGTCCTGGTTGGCGCCGATGAGGATTTCGCCGTCGGCGCACGGATAGACGTTCGACGGCGCGATCTTGGGCAGCACCGAACCGGTGCGTTCGCGGATGATGCCGGCTTCGGTATATTCGGGGACGGTCGATTCCATCATCGCCAGCACGGCTTCGTAGATGGCGCTGTCGACGACCTGGCCTTCGCCGGTGCGGTGACGGTGGTTGAGTGCCATCAGCGCGCCGAGGCAGGCGAATGTCGCGGCGAGGCTGTCACCGATGCTCAAGCCCACGCGGCTCGGCGGGTTCGACGGGTCGCCGGCGAGGTTGCGCATGCCGCCCATCGCCTCGCCGATCGAGCCATAGCCGGCGCGGGCGCTGTACGGGCCGGTCTGGCCGTAGCCCGAGACGCGGATCATGATCAGCGCGCGGTTCAAGGCATGCAACTGGTCGAACCCGAGGTTCCATTTTTCCAGCGTGCCGGGGCGGAAGTTTTCGAGCAGGAAGTCGGATTTCAGCGCCAGCTTGCGGACGATGTCCTGCCCACGCTTGTCGCGCAGGTTGAGCGTGATGCATTTCTTGCCGCGCGCGACGACGGGAAACCACACTGGCTTGCCGCGGCCCCAGGCGCGCATCGGGTCGCCGCCACCCTTGCCGTTCACCGCCGGCGGCTCGATCTTGATGACTTCGGCGCCGTGGTCAGCCATCAGCTGGCCGCAGAACGGCCCGGCGATCAACTGCCCCATTTCAATCAGCCGCAGACCGGCCAGTGCGCCTTGTGTCATACTCTCTCCAACCGATTTCGACCCTATACAGCCCATGCCGGCTTTTGTATACAATTCAGCATCCGGAGACGTTGAAATGTCCACCTCAATTCAGATCGTCGAAGTAGGCGCGCGTGACGGCCTGCAAAACGAGCCAGATATTGTATCCACTTCGGACAAGTTGGCGCTGCTCAACCGACTCATCGACGCCGGTGCCAAACGACTCGAAATCGCCAGCTTTGTCCATCCCGGCCGTGTCCCGCAGATGGCTGACGCCGAAGCCGTCATTGCCGGCATGCCCGATTTGCCCGGCGTTTCGTACATCGGCCTGTGCCTCAACAAGCGCGGCGTGCTGCGCGCGATTGCATCGCGTGACGGCGGCAAGCGCGGCGTTGACGAAGCCGGCTGCGTGATGGTCGCCTCCGACACCTTCGGGCAGAAGAACCAGGGCCAGACGATGGTCGAGGGCCTGCGCGAAAATGCCGAAATGCTGCGCCTCGCCAAGGCCGAGGGGCTGGTCGCGCAAGTGACGATCTCGGCGGCGTTCGGTTGCCCGTTCGAAGGCCATGTGCCGGCGCAGACGGTGGTCGATATCGCCAAACAGTTGGCCGAGTCCGGCCCCGCCGAAATCGCGCTGGCCGATACCATCGGCGTCGGCGTGCCGGCGCAGGTCAGCGACTTGTTCGGCCGCGTCCGTGCTGTGCTGCCGCCCGAAATCCGGCTGCGCGCGCATTTCCACAACACCCGCAACACCGGCATCGCCAACGCCTGGGCGGCGTATCAGGCCGGCGTCGAAGTGCTCGATTCGAGCCTTGGCGGGCTCGGCGGCTGCCCGTTCGCCCCCAAGGCGACTGGCAATATCGCCACCGAGGATCTGGTGTTCCTGCTCGATCGCAGCAACGTCGCCAGCGGTCTCGATCTCGAAAAGCTGATCGCGGTCAATCACTGGTTCGGTGAAATCATGGGCCGGCCATTGCCATCGATGGTCGGCAAAGCCGGCGGGTTCAAAGCGGCAGCATAATGCACAACAAAGGGGTCAAAACGGCATGAGTTATCGTTTGGGTGTCGATGTCGGCGGGACGTTCACCGATTTGCTGGTGATTGACGAGGCGACCGGCCGCACGTTCCGCGACAAGGTGCCGTCGACACCGCACGACCCGTCCGAAGCCGTGGTCGCCGGTGCGCGCAAGCTGACGGAAAGCGCCGGCATCGCGCCGGGGTCGATCGAGCTGTTCCTGCACGGCACCACAGTTGCCACCAACGCCGTGCTCGAAGGCAAGTTCGCGCGCGTCGGGCTGGTGGTCACCGAAGGCTATCGCCACATGCTGCAGATCGCGCGCAGCCTGGTGCCCGGCGGGCTGGCGGCGTGGATCGTCTGGCCCAAGCCCGAGCCGATGGCGCCGCTGGAAGCCACGATCGAAGCTCCCGAACGCATCGGCGCCGACGGCGAAATCGTCCGCGCGCTCGACGAGGCTGAGCTGCGTCGCCGACTGGAAACGCTGCGCCATGAAAAGGTGGAGGCAATTACCGTCTGCCTGATCAATTCGTACGTCAGCGATTTCCATGAACGACGCGTCGCCGAAATCTGCGCCGAGATGTTCCCTGACCTGCCGGTCAGCATCTCCGCCGACATCCTGCCCGAAATGCAGGAATACGAACGCGGGCTGACGACGGTGGCGAACAGTGCGGTGCGCCCGACGGTGTCGCGCTATGTCGCCAACCTCGAACGCGAACTCACCGCCTGGGGCACGCCCGCCAAGCTCAATTTGCTGCGCTCCGACGGCGGGCTGATGTCGGCCGAAAAGAGCCGCGCGGCGCCGGTCAATTTGCTGATGTCGGGGCCGGCCGGCGGTGTCGCGGGTGCGGTGTGGGTGGCGAAATCCGCCGGCTTCCCCAATGTGTTGACGCTCGACATGGGCGGCACCTCGACCGACGTCGCGCTGATCGAAAACTACACGCCGCGCCTGCGCCGTGAGACGTCGGTCGGCCATCTGACGGTGCGCGCCTCGTCACTCGACGTGAAGACCGTCGGCGCCGGTGGCGGCTCGATCGCCTATGTCCCCGAACTGACCGGCGCGCTGCGCGTCGGGCCGCAGTCGGCGGGCGCCGTGCCCGGACCGGCGGCGTACGGCAAGGGCGGCACCGAGCCGACCGTCACCGATGCCAATGTCGTGCTCGGCTATCTGCCCGAAAATCTGCTCGGCGGGTCGTTCAAGCTCGACCGCGCTGCCGCACGCGCGGCGGTGAAGAAGGTCGCCGACGCGCTCGGGCTGGGTATCGAGGACGCAGCAGCGGGCATCATCGCCATCGTCAATGAAAACATGTTCGGCGCGCTGCGGCTGGTGTCAATTGCGCAGGGCTATGACCCGCGTGACTTCGCGCTGATGCCATTCGGTGGCGCCGGGCCGCTGCATGGCAACGCGATGAGCCGGTTGATGGGCAGCTGGCCGGTGCTGGTGCCGCCGTCGCCGGGTGTGCTGTGCGCTTACGGCGATGCCACGACACGGTTGCGCGTTGATGCGCAGCGCAGCTTCAACAAGATCGTCTCGGCCACCAGCGATGCCGAAGTCGCGGCGGTGATGGACGATATCGCCGCGCGCGTCGGCGCCGAACTCGCGGCCGAAGGCGTGTCGGCTGCCGACCAGACGCTCAAGTTCGAAGTCGATGTGCGCTATGCGGGGCAGGCGTTCGAAGTGCCGCTCGAAGTCGAACGCCAGGGCTTCAGCATAGGCGCACTGACCGCGCGGTTCGATGCCGAGCACAAACGCCTGTTCACCTTCAACCTCGGCGTGCCGCAGGAGCTCGTCAACATCCGCGTCGTGGCGCTTGGCAAGGCGGCGAACGTCGGTGCCGAGGAAATCGCCCGCGGTGACGGCAACCCCGCCGCCGCCAAGATGCGCGACCATGAAATGTGGATGGACGGCAAGGCGCAGGCCGGCGCCATCTACGACCGCGCCAAACTGCGCAGCGGCGACACCATCAAGGGGCCGGCGATCGTCATCGAGATGGATTCGACGACGCTGATCCACGCCGGCCATGTCGCGACGGTCGATACGTACGGCAACATTCTCATTCGTCCGGAGGCCTGAGCGATGCCGACCACCATCATCGAAACCAACACCACGCCGTTCGGCAATCCGACGATTGATCCGGTAACGCTCGACATCGTCGAAAATGCGCTGCGCAACGCCCGCGTCGAAATGGACGCGACGCTGGTGCGCACCGCGATGTCGCCGGGCATCCGCGAACAGGGCGACGCCTTCCCGCTGATTGCCGACCGCGCCGGCAAGATGATCGTCGGCCAGTTCGGCAGCTTCATCGGCGGCTTTCTGAAAAGCTGGGACGGCAGCATCGAAGACGGCGACATGATCTTCCTGTCGGACCCGTACAGCTGCGAAGGCGCGATTTCGCACTCGAACGACTGGCTGGTGCTGCTGCCGGTGTTCCGCAAGGGGCGACTAGTCGCCTGGACGGCGATGTTCGGCCACCAGTCCGACATCGGCGGCAAGGTCGCCGGGTCGATGCCGATCGATGCGCGCTCGATTTTCGAGGAAGGCGTCCGCATCCCGCCGGTCAAGATCTACCGCAAGGGCGAATACAACGAAGACCTGATCAAACTGGTGATGCACCAGACGCGCAAGCCCGACTGGTGCGCCGCCGACTTGAACGCGCTGATCGCGTCGTGCCGCGTCGCCGCGCGCCGTGTCGACGAAATGTGCGAGCGTTTCGGTGATGACGTTTATGTCGCCGCGACGCAGGCGCTGCTCGAACGCAACCACCGCGCGATGAAGTCGCTGATTGAAAGCTCGGTCGGCGAGGCGCCGGTGAGCTTTGAGGATTACATCTGCGACGACGGCGTCGGCTACGGGCCGTATAAAATCAAATGCGCGATGTGGCGCGAAGGCGGCCGCGTCATCCTCGATTTCGCCGGTACCGATCCGCAGAGCCAGGCCTCGATCAACTTCTATCTCAACGAGAACATGTTCAAGATGTTCTTCGGCATCTACATGATCATGGTCTTCGACCCGCAGATCATGTTCAACGACGGTTTCTACGACCTGATCGACGTGCGGATTCCCGAAGGCAGCCTGCTCAAGCCGGTCTATCCGGCGGCACTGTCGGGCCGCACGCACGCACTCGGCCGCATCTTCGATATCCTCGGCGGGCTGCTCGGCCAACGCGCGCCCGAATTCCTGTGCGCCGCGGGCTTCTCGTCATCGCCGCACCTGATGTTTTCGGGCACCGACGAACGCGCCGGCAAGGCCAATGAATGGTTCCAGCTGTTCCAGATCGGCTTCGGCGGCATCCCCGGCCGGCCGTTCGGCGACGGCGCCGACGGCCACTCGCTGTGGCCGGGGTTCACCAACGTCCCCAACGAGTTCCTCGAACGCTATTTCCCACTGCGCATCGAAAAGTACGAGGCGCTGGCCGATAGCGGCGGCGCGGGCCAGTATCGCGGCGGCAACGGCATCCACATGACCTACCGTTTCCTCAGCGGCGGCACCGTCAGCATCCATGACGACCGCTGGTTCACCTACCCCTGGGGCGTCAACGGCGGCGACCCCGGCGCCCGCGCGCGCAAAATCCTCGAAAAGGCCGATGGCACGCAGACCATCGTTGCCAACAAGCTCGACCGGCTGACCGTCGAGGCCGGCGATCAGCTGCACTTCATCACCTGGGGCGGCGGCGGCTGGGGCGACCCGCTGCTGCGCGACCCCGCACTGGTGGCGCTCGAAGTGCGCCAGCGGCTGGTCAGCGTCGAAGGCGCGCGGCGCTACGGCGTCGTGCTCGACATCGAAGGCAAGGTCGATGACGTCGCGACAACCAACCTGCGCGCGCACATCGCCGCAACGCGCCCCGCGGCGCCGCTGTTCAACCGCGGCGAGGAGATCGAGGTGCTGCGCGCCAACTGCCTCGCGGAAACCGGGCTTCCGGCTCCGCAGGCGCCGGTGTGGGCGTCACGATTTGCCGAGGCGGCAGAGTAGAGCCTCCGGCGGGCAGGGCCTCAGGCCCTGCACCCAAATGTCGGGCTGGCGTTGCAAGTCCGGCGCCGGCTGATTTGGCAGCGTGCGAACAATCGGGTGCAGGGCCTGCGGCCCTGCCCGCCGGAGGCCCTTCAGCCTATCTCCCCTTGAACACCGGCGCGCGCTTTTCGACGAACGCCAGCGACGCTGCCTTGTGATCGTCGGTCGCCATGGTGCGGACCATGTGGATTGCCTCGATATCGAGCACGTCGGTCAGTGTGCCGTGTTCGGCCATGCCGAGGTTGCGTTTCATGTAACCGATGGCGACGGTCGGCAGCGCGGCGAGCTTGCGCGCCAACTGTCCGGCCTCGTGCGCCAGTTCGTCCGACGGCACGGCATAGTTGACGATGCCGAGTGTGGCGGCCTGTGCGCCGCTGATGACATCGGCGGTGAAGTAGAGCTCGCGCGCCTTGGCGGGGCCGACGAGGTGCGTCAGGAAGTAGCTGCCGCCATAGTCGCCCGACGCACCGATCTTGGAGAAGGCCGTCGTCAGCTTGGCGCTGTCCGAGGCGATGCGCATGTCGCAGGCGAGTGCGATCGACAGCCCGGCGCCGGCGGCGGGTCCGGGGATTACCGCGAGCGTCGGTTTTGGCATGTCGTGGAGGATGCGCGCTAGATCCATGCCGTGGCGCAGGCCGTTGACGCGCGCGTCGAAGCTCGGCGCTTCGGCGGGTTCGCCGGCGTCGGCGTTGCGTGCGACGAAGCCCTTGACGTCGCCGCCGGCGCAGAACGCGCCACCGGCGCCGGTGATGACGACCAGCCGCACCTTGGGATCGAGCGCGAGGCGCTGCGCGGCTTCGGACAGCGTCGCGAGCATGTCCGAGGTCAGCGCGTTGCGCGCTTCCGGCCGGTTCATGGTCAGTGTGGCAATGCCGTCTTCAAAGGTTTCGATGATTTCGTTGGACAATTTGGCCTCCCCGGCTGCGGTTGCGTCAGATTATGCCCGCAAGCCTAGGAGCGCCGGCGGCTTCGCACAAGCCGCACGCGGGGCTAGCGCTTTTCCGCAGCGCCGAGTCCGGCGTCGTTGAACTGCGCATCGGTGACATAATAGACGCCCCACATTTTCATCTGGGCGCGTGTTACCGGGGCCTTGATGCCCTTGGCGGCGAAGTAGGGCGCCAGGTCAAAGCTGTTGCGGTACGACCACAGCGGTTTGCCGCTCGCGACATCGATTTCAAAGGCGCGGCCGGGCTCCTTGCCGACCACGATCGCGCGGCTGCCGTCGGGGCTGACTTCGATATGGCCGGCAGTCTTGGTGAAGAACGGCAGTTCGGCGGTCTCGCCGGGTTGCGGGAACACCGTCGTGCTGGTGCCGGTGTTGAAGTCCAGCCGCACCACGCGGCTGCCGCCCTGCGCCAGCTGGCCGCCCTGGTTGTCGAGCACCAAGGCCGTGCCGTCGGGCAGGAAGCGCGGGCTGTGCTGCGCGGCGCTGCGGCCGGTGATGACTTTCTTGAAGCGGCCGTCGGTGCCGTCGATGATGGCGACGGTGCTGAGTTCACGCAGCGAAATCAGCAGGTCGCCGGCGGTGATGCCGGGGATTTTGGCGGCAATCGCCGGGGTGACGATGTCGATTGAGTTGAGGTGCAGCGGGTCGCAGCCACTGCGCACGCCGTAGAGCAGGCCGGGGAAATCCGATTTGTCGACGGCATCGAGTAGCGATATGCGCCGCAGCTGCTTGCCGTCGGCCGCGTAGACGCCGATGCCTTCGGCGCCGAGATTGGCCTTGCAGCGTGTTTCGACCGCGGTGCCGCCAAAGTGCGTCTTGCCGTCGATGGCTTCACGGTAGGGCGCATAGACGGTGCCGTCTGCCGCGACGGCAATCCAGTGATGGCTGTTGTTCCAGTGCTTCCAGACGACGTTGCCGTTGCGGTCGATACGCACCAGTCCGATCTGGAACGGGTAGGTATTGCGCCCCTGGATCGCCATCACCAGCCCGCCGTCGGGGGTCAGCGCAATGCCCGACGGGTAGAAGTTCTCGGGCTTGGTCTTGCCTGCCAGATGGGGGATCTGCGCGAAGAGCTTGGCGGTATCGACTTCCCAGCTGTGCAGGACATTGCCCTGCCGGTCGATCACCCACGCCATGCAGCCGAAAGTCGGGCAGCGCTGCATGAGTTCATACGGCCCGCCCGAAACCAGCAGCTTTTCGGTACCGGCGGCCGGGCTGAGCGTACGGATGACCGGCCGCGCTGGCGCGTTCTTGTCGAGTTCGTTGACGTTGGGGGGCAGGACATCGGGCTCGATCTCGCGCAGCGCGTGATAGGCGTCCCTGGCGTTGGCGTACAGCTGATAGGGAAACAGTTTGTAGGTTGCCGCCGCGAAGCCATAGGCCATCGCCGCCAGACATAGTGCCGCGACAAACAGCGCAAAGGATATGTCCATGCCGCCGGCTGCAACGCTGCGGACCGGGCGGGATGATGCATGCTCATGGCGCGGATTGTCCGGCACGGGATCATTTCCATTGTCTGCCGACGATGCGGCACATGCGTCCGTACGAGGGTTATCCTGCCAATTCAAGACATTGTGCCGATTCGTGTAGAGCCCCAGTCTGCGCTTCATCGCGCAGCTTCTGCCTGCCTACGATGATAACGTTTAATGTATCGTAACTGCGGTGGCCGATGCCGGTGTTGCGGCGGCGCGTCAGTGAAAATCACGCGAACGCGGCAGAATGCGGACATCGCGCGGATGTCGCCCGCGCATGGGCTCGGGCACAGCCGGGGTAGTGCCGCGCGCACCCAGGTTGGCGAGCAGCACCGAGCGGTCGGTGACGCGCTTGGCCATCAGGTGGACGACGCCTTCCTTGCTGCGCTGAACCTCGCCGTCGATGACCATCAGCCGCGCGCCCATCACCGCGGCGCGCTGCTTTTCGAGTTCGCTCGCCCACAGCAGCGCGTTGACGATGCCGGTCTCGTCCTCGATGGTGATGAACACGGCGTTGCCCTTGCCGGGGCGCTGGCGCACCAGCACGGCGCCGGCGCAGGACACGCGCGCACCATCCTTGGCATTGTTGACCGCGGCGCAGCTCAGCACGCCGCTGGCCGTCAGTTCGGCGCGCAGGAATTGCAGCGGGTGGCCGCGCAGCGACAGCCGGTGCGTCTGGTAATCGGCGACCACCTCTTCGGCGAGATGCATCGGCGGCAGTTCGGCATCGGGCTCAGTGCCGAGTTCGGGTGCAGCCATCGCGTCGAACAGCGATAGCTGTGCGGGATGGCTGCGTGGCGGCGGGATGCGGCGTGCCTCCCAGCCTGCCGCGCGGCGCCCCGTACCCAGCGAGCGCAGCGCATCGGCGTCGCTCAAGAGTTCGAGCGCACGCGGCGGCAACTGCGCACGGCGCGCGAGGTTCTCGATATCGACAAAAGCCCCATCGGCGCGCGCGGTGATGATCGCCTGCGCCCAGTCCTGGCGGAAGCTGCCGATCTGGCGCAGCCCGAGCCGCAGCCGCCGTTCGCCCTCCAGTATCGTATCCCAGTCGCTGATGCCGATATCAATGGGCTGCACGTCGACGCCGTGCGCGCGGCAATCCGCGACCAGTTGTGCCGGCGCATAAAATCCCATCGGCTGGCTGTTGAGCAGCGCGCAGGTGAAGGCCGCCGGAAAATGGCATTTCAGCCATGACGAGACATAGGCCAGCCAGCCGAACGCCTGCGCATGGCTTTCGGGGAAACCATATTCGCCGAAGCCCTTGATCTGTTCGAAGCAGCGTTCGGCAAAGTCGCGGGTGTAGCCGCGCGTCACCATGCCTTCGACGAGCTTCTCCTGATAGTGATGCATCGTACCCATATGGCGGAACGTCGCCATGGCGCGGCGCAAGCCGTCGGCCTGCGCCGGGGTGAAATGCGCTGCGACTATCGCGAGCTTCATCGCCTGTTCCTGGAACAGCGGCACGCCGAGCGTCTTTTCGAGCACGTCGCGCAGCTCATCGGGGCTGCCCGGCGGGCCGGGATATTCCACCCGCTCCTCGCCGTTGCGGCGGCGCAGATAGGGATGCACCATACCGCCCTGGATGGGGCCCGGCCGGACGATCGCCACCTGGATGACGAGGTCGTACAGGCAGGCGGGTTTCATGCGCGGCAGCATGGCGATCTGCGCGCGGCTTTCGACCTGGAACGTGCCGATGCTGTCGGCGCGCTGCAGCATCGCAAATGTCGCCGCGTCATCGGGCGGGACGCTGGCGAGGTCATGGTCGCCCATCCCGTGCCGGCGCATCAGCTCGAAGCATTTGCGGATTGCGGTGAGCATGCCGAGCGCCAGCACATCGACCTTCATCAGCCCGAGCGCATCGATATCGTCCTTGTCCCATTCGATGAAGGTGCGGTCGGGCATCGCGGCGTTGTGGATCGGCACCAGTTCGTCGAGCCGGGTTTCGGTCAGCACGAAGCCGCCGACATGCTGCGACAGATGCCGCGGGCATTCGAGCAGGCGCTCGACCATGTCGCGCAGCCGGACGAGTTCGGGGTTGGCGGCGTCGAGGCCCGCTTCGGCCAGCCGCGTGTCGGGCAGC
This sequence comes from Glacieibacterium arshaanense, assembly GCF_004681125.1. Classification (GTDB taxonomy): domain Bacteria; phylum Pseudomonadota; class Alphaproteobacteria; order Sphingomonadales; family Sphingomonadaceae; genus Polymorphobacter_A; species Polymorphobacter_A arshaanense. The sequence continues at coordinate 62,446 of NZ_SIHO01000002.1, read as the reverse complement.
TGTCCGGGGAGCTGGTCGGCATCCCAGCGGCCCCAGATGGTGCCCGACAGCCGCGCGGTGACATCCTCGGTCAGCCCGAGCGCGCGGCCGACTTCGCGGATCGCGCTTTTCTGGCGGTAATGGATGACGGTGGCGGCGATACCGGCGCGTTCGCGGCCGTAACGGCGGTAGATGTATTGCATCACCTCCTCGCGGCGTTCGTGTTCGAAATCGACATCGATATCGGGCGGCTCGTGGCGTTCTTCGGACATGAAACGCGAAAACAGCAGCTTCTCGCGCACCGGATCGATCGGCGTGACGCCGAGGAAATAGCAGACCAGCGAGTTGGCGGCACTGCCGCGGCCCTGGCACAGGATCGGCGGATCGAGCGAGCGTGCGTAAAACACGATGTCGTGGACGGTGAGGAAATACGGCGCGTACTGCCGCGCGCGGATGAGCTCGAACTCCTCCGCCAGCGTGGCGCGATAGGCATCGGGCAGCCCGTCGGGAAAGCGGGTGCGGCCGCCTTGCGCAACCAGATGTTCGAGCCAGTCCTGCGGCGTCCAGCCTGGCGGCACCGGTTCGTGCGGATATTCGTAGCGCAAATCATCGAGGCTGAATTTGATCGCACCGAATAGCTCGGCGGTTGCTGCTACCGCTTCGGGACAGGCGGCAAACAGCCGCGCTATTTCGGCGGGCGGCTTGAGATGGCGTTCGGCATTGGCGGCAAGCAGGCGACCAGCCGTGCGGACCGTCCGGCCTTCGCGGATGCAGGTCATCACGTCATGCAGCGGGCGACATTCGGGGGTCGCATAGAGCGCGTCGTTGGTGGCGATCAGCGGCACGCCGGCGGCCTGCCCGAGCGCCATGGCGCGCGCCAGTTGCCGTGCATCGCTGCCGGCGCGCAGCATCCGCGCCGCGAGCCAGACCGGGCTGCCGGTTTCGCGCAGCGCGTGCAGCAACGGCGCGTCGGCGGTGACGGCGATCAGCGCCAGCCCGGCGGCATGGTCGAGCAGGTCGCCAAGCTGGAGTTCGCAGTCGCCTTTGATGGTCCGCCGGTTGCCCAGCGTCAGCAAGCGTGTCAGCCGGCTCCAGCCGGCGCGGTCAACCGGATAGGCGATGATGTCGGGGGTCGCATCGGCGAACACCAGCCGCGCGCCGACGATCAGTCGGAAATTGCCGAGCTTTTTCGCCGCCACATGCGCGCGCACCACGCCGGCCACGGTGTTGCGGTCGGCAATGCCGATGCCCGCCATGCCAAGAGCGTGCGCATGCGCCACCATCTCGGCGGGCTGCGACGCGCCGCGCAGAAAGCTGAACGCGGTCGCGGCGACGGGCTCGGCAAAGGCCGGCGCGGTCATGCAAACAGCCCGTGGATATACCAGAGTGGATCGCTGCGTTCTTCGTAAAGACCGTGGCGAAACAGCCAGAAGCGCCGCCCCTCGGCATCCTCGACGCGGTAATAGTCGCGCGTCAGGCCGTGCTGGCCGGGGATATGGCCATCGCGGCGCCGCCACCATTCGGGCGCAATGCGTTCGGGCCCTTCGGCATGGCACACGACATGCACCTGCCCGCGCCAGCGAAAGCGCTGCGGCGGCCCGTCGGGAAAGCTGGTGATGGTGGTGACCGCGGCGGGCGGGTCGAGCAGCAGCAGCGGACGCAGCGGACGGCCGGCGGTGGTAGGCCATGGTGCCGCCGCGCCGGTGGCGGGCACCAGTTGCTGCGCGCTTTCGGGGATATGCGTGTCGCGCGGGCGCAGCTGGCAGATGTTGTCCGGGCCGAGCCGCGTCGCCAGCCGGTCAATCAGCGCCGCGACGCTGTCGTCACCGACACTGGCGCCATCGCCACTGTCGAGCGCAATCTGTCGCGCTGCGAGTGGCTGGGTGCGCGGTACGGCCAGCGTCAGGCTATCGAAGCCGAAGCCGGGGTCGAGCGGGTCGGACAGGCTGTCGATGCGTTCGCGCAGCAGACGCATCACCACCGCGGCGTCGCGCACCGGCAACCCGGTTTCGACTACCAGCCGTCGCCGCGCGCCGTCGCTGCGTTCAAGCGTCACGACAAAGCGCCGCCCGCCGATCTGGCGCGGCTCCATCTGGCGCGCGGTTTGCACCAGCAAGTCTTCGAGCACATCGAGTACGGCTTCGGTATGCGCCAGCGGCTCGGCAAACCGCGCGCGTGCGCCGATGGCGGCGGTTGCCTGGCGCGCGGCGATGGGATTGGACACCTCCCCCATTATCGCGCGCAGACGCTGCACCGCGTCCGCGCCGAAGCGCGCCGCCAGCCCCGCCATTGGCCGCCGTGCCAGATCGCCCAGCGTCGCCAGCCCGGCACGGCGCAGCCCCGACAGCGCGTCCGCAGACAGTTCGAGCGCGGTCACCGGCAGGTCGCGGACATCGCCGCCGGCGCGTCCGTACCGCGCCAGCGCACGTGCGGCCGCCGCATGCGCGGCAAAGGCATGGCGTGTCGTCAGCCCGGCGTCTGCGACTGCCTGCGCCGCCAGCACCGCCTCGCTGCCGAACAGGTGCGCGCAGCCGGTGATGTCGAGGATCAGGCCATCGGGCGGGTCGGTCGCCACCATCGGCGTGAAGCGCTGCATGTGCGCCGCCAGCCGTTCGAGCAGCACGGCATCGGCGGCCGCATCGTGCGGCAGCGTCAGCAAATCGGGGCGGCGCGCCCGCGCATCGGCAAGCGTCATGCCGACGCCCAGCCCGGCCCGCGCGGCCGCCGCACCGACCGCAGACAGCCGCAAGGCATTGCCGGCGCGCACCACCAGCGCGAAGGGGGTTTCAGGCGGCGCGGCTGGCGGCGGCAGCGCCGGCAAGGCCCGCTCGCACGGCAGATAGACGAACCACAGCGCCAGATAGCGGCGTGTCGTGAATGCCGGCATCCGGGGTTGGGGCGGTGTCGGGGGCTTCGCGGTAGCATCCATCTTGGTCATTCCATTCGAGTCGCCAGCGCCCACCGGACATGCCGCCGCGCCGCCGCTGCAGCTCGACATCGAGCGCGGGCAGCCCCGGCGCATTGGCTTCGCGCGGGCTGGCGCGCGCGCTGCGCACCAGCCAGCGCTGGTGCGCAGCACTGGGGCGCACCTCCGCATCGCCGCGCAGCATGATGACCGGCACGCGCGAGCGTTCGGCCGCCAGCACCAGCCGCCGGCTCGCGGTCAGCGCATATTCGGGAAAGCGCCGCCAACTCGCCAGCACTACCGCCGCCAGCCCAGGGCATCGCGCGCCCTCGAGCCCGGCGCGCAGCAGGCCGGTGCCGTCGCGCGCTTCGACCAGCACCAGCCGCGCCGGATCGAGCCCCAGCCCGATCAACCCCTCGCCGTAGGGCTGCATGTTGAGCACCGCCTGACGCGCGGCATGCACCAGCATGACCGGTCGCCGTCCGGCGGCATCAATCGCCGCAAACGCAAACGCCAGCGCTGCCGCCCAGTCATCGGCAGCAGCATGGATTTCGTGCAACTGGCCGCCGCCAAGCGCCGGCAAAGCTTCGGCGCGGGCGGCAAGCGGCAGTCTGGCGACAGCAGATGGTGCGTGTTGAAACATGGTGGCAGATGCCCGAATCGGTATCAATGTTCCTATTATGTTCTATTTTCGCCGACAGAGTCCACTGGCGTCGCGCGCGCCGCATCGGTGCCAATCCCCGACAGCGCCGATTGACGCGCGCCGATTTTCAGTCCCCTTTGTCAGCGTACTGACGATTCAACGCAGACAGACCTTGGGAGACAATTGCCGATGACTTTCATCAATTCGCGATCGGTGCGCGGTTCAATCGCCTTCATCACCGGTGGCGCCAGCGGCATGGGCGCCGCGACCGCACGGCTGTTCGCCGCCGAAGGCGCGCATGTCGCGGTCATCGACCGTGATGCGGCGGGCCTCGACGCCGTGCTCGCCGATATCGCGGCGGCCGGCGGCAGTGCGCGCGGCTGGGCCATCGACATCGGCGACCATGCCGTGGTCGATGCGACAGTGGCCGAGGCGGCAAAGCATTTCGGCGGGATCGACATCATCGTCAACAACGCCGGCATCGCCGGTTTCAGCGCGATCGACGGCGATGGCTATGACGACCTGTGGGAACGCATGCTGCGCATCAACCTGAGCGCGCACCAGTGGATCGTCCGCGCCGCCTTGCCGTGGCTGCGCCAGTCGAAGTCGCCGCGCATCGTCAACATAGCCTCGACCGAAGCACTCGGCGCCACCGCGTATGACAGCGCCTATGCAGCGGCGAAGGCCGGGGTCACCGGGCTGACGCGTGCGCTCGCCGTCGACCTCGGCCCCGAAGCGATCACCGTCAACTGCATCTGCCCCGGCCCGATCGACACCGGCATGACCACCGGCGTCGAAGCCGACAAAAAAGTCATCTTCGCCAAGCGCCGCACCGCGCTCAAGCGCTACGGCGCGCCCGAGGAGGTCGCGCATATCACGCTGAGCCTGTGCCTGCCGGCAGCGTCATACATCACCGGCGCGGTCATCCCCGTCGATGGCGGGTTGTTTGCACGCAATGCATGAAATGATTTGCTGAAAGTGTCACGCGGTCCGGGATTACCCCGGACCGGCTGGCTGAATGGTGCGGTCAAGAAGACTCGAACTTCCACGGGCTTTCGCCCACAACGACCTCAACGTTGCGCGTCTACCAGTTCCGCCATGACCGCACGATCAGTTGCATCCGGGGTCAGACCCCGTCCGGTAGAGGCGCGCGAGTAGCAGACCGCGCACAGCCATGCAACCATCTGTCGCGCTAAATCAGCACGGCGCTGTTGGCGGGGTTGCCGCTGGTGACGCGGATGCGGCGGCCGATGACCGGCACATCGATCAGCGCGCCGGGGTTGTCCTTGAGCTGCGCCAGGAAGCGTTCGCCGGAGTCGAGGCGCCCGATGATGATGCCGAGGGCGGGCTCGCCCTTGTCGTGCATCACGGTGAAGGCTTCGATGGCGCCTTCGCCGTCGGGGGTTTCATTGAGCGGCGGGCCCTTCAACGCATCGACTTCTGCCTGGTAGACATCAGGGTCATCGCGAACCCAGTCGTTCGCCGGCACGGTCGAATAGACGCCGAAGCTGTGCTTGGTCAGATAGCCGCCGTTGGCGGTGACCATGCCCCAGCTGCCGGGCTTGGCGCGGCAGTGCGCCACGACCTCGGCAATGCCGTGCATCGAATAATTGTTCCCCGGCCCGCCGAAATACGGCAGCCCGCCGGTCAGCGTCAGCCCGCGTGGATCGTCGTGCTTCAGGCCGATCATGTCGGCGGCGATTTCCACGGCGGAGGGGAAGCAGCTGTAGATATCGATGTGGCCGATATCGGCGGTGGTGATGCCGGCCTGCGCGAGCGCATGTGCGGCGCCGATGCGGATGGCGGGCGCGCTGTGGTAATCGACGCGGTCGCTGACCAGATAATGTTCATGCGTGTCGGCGCTGCCATGCAGATAGACGCGCTTCGATTCGGGCACGCCTGCGGCATCGGCGGCGGCCGTCGACATCAGCAGCACGGCGGCGGCCTGATCGACGAACATGTTGGAGTTGAGGTACTTGGTATAGGGGTAGCCGATGTAGCGGTTGTCGCCGACCGGCGAGATCAGCTCCTCGGCGCTGCGTTCGATCGGCAGCGCGGCATAGGGGTTCTTGGCGGCGACCTGCGTGAAGCGGTGCATCAGCGCGCCGATGGCGGCGCGCTGTTCAAGCGGGCTGCGGCCGTAATAGGTGCCGAGCGCGTTTTCGAACATCGGATAGACGCTGACCGGCATGATGATGCCATGCGCGGCTTCGTGGCGCGAGATCATCGTCGGTTCCTTGCCGAGCGATTCGGCCTCGTCACCGGTGTCTTCGGACCAGTCGAGCGCCAGCCCGGCCTTCTGCGCCTTGGCTTGGCTACGCAGCGGCTCGCAACCGGCGAGCAACGCGACATCGCATTCGCCGGTGCGGATGCTTTCGGCGAACAGATTGACCAGCATCTGCGGCGTGTTGCCGCCGACGGGGCCGTAGAGCAGGCGCTTGGGCGCCTGGCCGAGGCGCTTCGCCAGTGATTTCGGAAAGTTGGTGTAGCGACCAAACGGCGCCTTGAACGCCGGCGACGAATCGGCAAACAGCCGCACCACGGCAATCGCATCGACCTTGATGTCGTGCCCGCCGCTGTCGGCCAACGCGCCCTTGCCTACCGTTTCGAGCATGTCGAGCGGCGACTGTGCGTCCTGCGGGGCGGAGGTGCGGTCGGTGTATTGGCTGACGCCGACAAGGACGGGGGTGCGGGGGTTGGCGCGCATGCGAGTCTCCAAGTGGCAGAGCCTCCGGCGGGCAGGGTCTAAACCCTGCACCCATCAATTGGGTGCAGGGCTCAGCCCTGCCCGCCGGAGGCCCTTTCAGGCCTTAGTTGTAGCGGCGCAGTTCGCCCTTGGCGATGGCAGCGCGGTGGACTTCATCGGGACCGTCGGCGATGCGCAGCGTGCGCTGGCCGGCGTACGACGAGGCGAGGCCGAAGTCCTGGCAGACGCCGCCGCCGCCATGTGCCTGGATCGCCATATCGATGACCATCGTCGACATGTTGGGTACGATGACCTTGATCATCGCGATCTCGCGCGCTGCCGCCTTGTTGCCGACGGTGTCCATCATGTACGCCGCCTTGAGCGTAAGCAGGCGGGCCTGCTCGATGGCGATGCGGGCGTCGGCGATGCGCTCGTGCCAGACACCCTGTTCCGAAACCGGCTTGCCGAAGGCGACGCGCGCCTTGAGGCGCTTGCACATCTTTTCGAGCGCGCTTTCGGCGGCACCGATGCTGCGCATGCAGTGGTGGATGCGGCCCGGCCCGAGGCGGCCCTGCGCGATTTCGAAACCGCGGCCTTCGCCGAGGATGATGTTTTCGACCGGCACGCGGACGTTTTCGAGCAGCATTTCGAAATGGCCGTGCGGCGCATCGTCATAGCCGAAGACCTTGAGCGGGCGCAGCTTGATGACGCCGGGGGCATCCATCGGCACGAGGATCTGCGACTGCTGCGAATGGCGCGGCGCGTTGGGATCGGTCTTGCCCATGACGATGTTGATCGCGCAGCGCGGATCGCCGGCGCCCGACGACCACCACTTGCGGCCGTTGATGACATATTCGTTGCCTTCGCGGCGGATGCTGGTTTCGATGTTGGTGGCATCCGACGACGCGACCAGCGGCTCGGTCATCAGGAAGGCCGAGCGGATTTCGCCGGCCATCAGCGGCTTGAGCCACTTTTGCTTCTGCTCTTCGGTACCGTAGCTACGCAGCACTTCCATGTTGCCGGTATCGGGTGCCGAGCAGTTGAAGATTTCGGACGACCAGCCGACGCGGCCCATTTCTTCGGCGAGCGGGGCGTATTCGAGATTGGTGAGGCCGGGGCCCTTCCATTCGCCGGTGTCATGGTCGCAGATGTTGAGGAACATGTTCCACAGCCCGGCCTTTTTGGCGAGCGGCTTCAATTCCTCGATGACCGGCAGAACTTTCCAGCGGTCGCCTTCATACGCTTCGGCTTCGTACCGTGCTTCGTTGGGGTAGATATGCTGTTCCATGAACGCGCGGACGCGTTCGAGCCAGGCCTTGCCGTTGTCGCTGTATTCAAAGTTCATTTTTGCGCTTCCTCATAATGGACGGTTATCGCGCGCTCCAACTGTCATAGGCGCGCTGGCGAATCCAGCACGAACTTAGCCATTTGGTACCACGCGTGACGGGCGTGCCCGCGTGGCGCGTCGCCGGATCGGGTCGACCGGCTGAATCGAGGTTGCGAAACACCAGCACATCGCCGCGCTTGCCCTTCACCGAAAGCCCCGATTCGGGGAACACCGTAGCGCCGCCGTCATAGTCATCATTGAGATAGGTCAATACTGTCGTGTGGCGCTGGTTTTCGACGCCGGGCAGCGTATCGAGGTGGTCGCGGTATTCGTCGCCGGGCTGGTAGCGCAGCACCGCCATCGCTTCGAACTGCGGCAGCGTCGTGTCGCTGGCGCGCGCCAGCCGCTGCAAAAGCATCTGCACCACCGGATCGACACGTTCGGGGCCGAGGTTGGTCGCACCGGCGCGGCGCATCGGATCGGGACGCGACTGGCCGGTCACGGGATCGACGATCGTCGACGGCCGGATTTCGGGTGTGGCGGCGGCAATCAGCCAGCGACATTCGGCAGGCCGCACCAGCCCCGGATAGAGCACCGCATCAGGCGAATCCGCCAGCCGTTGCGGCGCGGGCAGCGCACGGCCGGCGCCGGCATTGTCGACCGCGTCCTGTGCCTTGAGCAATTCGAGCTGCGCCTTCGCCGGTGCGTCGCGCTTGGCAGCCTTGGTCAGCAACCGCATCGCTGCTTCCCAGTCGGCGGGGACGCCGGTGCCGTTGGCGGTCAGCGTCGCCTTGAGCGTCAGCGCCGGGGTGTGGCCGGCCGCAATCGCGCGGTCGAGCAGCCGGTGCATCTCGACCCAGTCGCGCGGCCCGTTGACGCCGTAGAGCCGCCAGAACGCCATCAGCAGCAGCGCGACGCCGTCGCCGCGGAACGCGGCATCCTCGATCAGCGCGCGCGCCTCCAGCCCACGGCCGGCGCGAACCAGCGCCTCTGCGCGCGCTGCCACGCTCATCGCGCGAAAATCATGGCTGCGGCTTGATACCGGGGAAGTGCACCGAAAGGCTGGCAGCGGCAGGGTCGATGTTGCTCGCCGCGCTGTCGAAACCAACGGTGCGACCCGCCGGCAGCACGCTCAGCGGCGCCGGAATCGGCCAGCTGTCGAGCACCTTGCCCTGTGCATCGAGCACATCGGCGACCATCGCCACGACCGGCTGCTCGGTCTTGGTCGGGTTGGTGATCGTGCCGGTGACCGCCATGAAATTGCCGCCCGACGGCAGCACGCGCAGTTGCACCGTCGCTTCGATGATCAGCGGGCTGGTGGTCGGTGCGGCGGTCTCGATCGCCGCACCGGCCGGCACCGGCACGCCGAGCGCCGACAGGTCGGCACGCCATACCGACGCTGCCAGCACGGTCAGCACCAGCCCGGTGACGAGCGCAGCGAGCGTCCACAACCAGTGGCTGCGCTGCGGCGCTTCGGGCTCGGGTGGCGGTGCGGGGCGCGGGATCGGTGCAGGCGCGGGGGCCGCGACCGGGGTCGGCGCCGGAGGCGTGGCGACGGCGGCGACAGCTGCCTGTTGCGGTGCGGCTTCGAACCAGCTGTGCTTGCAACTGGCGCATTGCACCGAGCGGCCGGCGGGCGGAATGGCATCATCGGCGAGGCGGTAGCGCGCACCGCATTCGGGGCAAGTCAGGATCATCGGGTACCACTCAAGAACATGACCGTAATAAGCATGGCGGAGGCGCCAGTGGCAAGGTGTCGCAATGGCCGGGGGCCTTAATACAGCGTTAAATCTGGTCAGTCTTTACGGGTGCGGCGCCTAGCGCAACCTGGACGCTCGCAGGCATCATATAAATACGCATCCGAAATGACAATGCCGCCTTGGCTTGATTCAACGCGGCGTCACCGGCATAGGCTCTCGCCATGCACGATATCAAAGCCATTCGCGCCGAACCTGCGGCGTTTGACGCAGCGCTCGCCCGTCGCGGGGTCGCGCCGGCGTCGGCACGGCTGCTGGCGCTCGATGCCGAATTGCGCGGGCTGCAGACGACACAGCAGGAAGCGCTGGCGCAGCGCAATGACGCCTCGCGCGCCATTGGTGCTGCCAAGGCCGCAAAGGACGAAGCCACGGCGGCCGCGCTGATGGCGGTGGTTGCCGAGCTCAAGGAAAGCCTGCCGGCGCTCGACGATCAGGTCCGCGACCTCGGTGCGGCAATGACCGCGGCGCTTGCCGAAATCGCCAACCTGCCCGCCGCCGACGTCCCCGAGGGCGCCGACGAGCACGGCAATGTCGTGCTGCACGTCAACGGCACCAAGCCCGAATTCGGCTTCAAGCCGCTCGAACATGACACGCTGGCGGTGCGCTTCGGCTATGACCCCGATGCCGCTGCGGCGATCGCCGGCGCGCGCTTTGCGGTGCTGGCGGGGCCGCTGGCGCGGCTGCACCGCGCGCTCGGCCAGTTCATGATCGACACGCAGACCGCAACGCGCGGTTACAGCGAGACGGTGGTGCCGCTGCTGGTGCGCGACAATGCGCTGTTCGGCACCGGCCAGTTGCCGAAGTTCGAAGAAGATTTGTTCAAGACCACCGACGGCCGCTACCTGATCCCGACCGCCGAAGTGTCGCTGACCAATCTGGTGCGCGAGAGCATTCTCGACGCCGAAAACCTGCCGCTGCGACTGACCGCGCTGACGCCGTGCTTCCGTTCCGAAGCCGGCTCGGCGGGCCGCGACACGCGCGGGCTGATCCGCCAGCACCAGTTCGAAAAGTGCGAACTGGTGGCGATCACCACGCCCGACACCGCTGCGGCCGAGCATGAATATATGGCGGCGTCCGCCGAAGCGATTCTCGACAAGCTCGGGCTGCATTACCGCCGCATGCTGCTGTGCACCGGCGACATGGGCTTTAGCGCACAGAAGACCTATGACCTTGAAGTCTGGCTGCCCGGCCAGAACGCGTTTCGCGAGATTTCGAGCATTTCGAACTGCGGTGACTTCCAGGCGCGGCGCATGGACGCCCGCTTCAAGGCGCGCGGCGAGAAGGGCACGGCGTTCGTTCACACGCTCAACGGCTCGGGGCTGGCGGTCGGCCGGACGCTGGTCGCGGTCATCGAAAACTACCAGCAAGCCGATGGTTCGGTTCACATCCCTGAAGTGTTGTGGCCTTACATGGGCGGCGTCACCAAGCTGGTGCCGAACGCCTGACAGGGCCTCCGGCGGGCAGGGCTGAGCCCTGCACCCGATTGAAGGCTCTGCTACTCCATTTGAAAGACTTCCCCATGCGCATCCTGGTTACCAACGACGACGGCATTACAGCTCCCGGGCTTGTCGTGCTCGAAGCCATCGCCGCTGAGTTGTCGGATGATGTCTGGGTCGTCGCGCCGGCCGAGGAGCAGTCGGGCGCCGGCCACTCGCTGACGCTGACCGCGCCGATCCGGCTGCGCCAGCTCAGCGCCAAGCGCTTTGCGGTGCGCGGCACGCCGACCGACTGCGTGATGATGGCGCTGGGCCAGGTGATGAAGGACCATCGCCCCGACGTGCTGCTGTCAGGCGTCAACCGCGGCGGCAATTTGGCCGAGGATGTCACCTACTCGGGCACCGTTTCAGCGGCGATGGAAGGTTGCCTCGCCGGCGTGCGCTCAATCGCGCTCAGCCAGGTGATGGCGGACTATACCGTCGGCCGCGAGGATTTCAGCGCGGCAGTGAAGTACGGCGCCGATGTCGTGCGCCGCTTGCTGGCCATTCCGGCGGCGCCCGGCGTGCTGATGAACATCAATTTCCCGCCGGTGCCGGCTGCCGAGGTGCGCGGCGTGCGCGTCACCGAGCAGGGCTTCCGCGACTATGGCCACATCGCCATCGAAGAACGCATCGATCCGCGCGGTTTTGCCTATTACTGGTTCGGCTATGGCCGCGAAGTGGCCGCACCCGGGCATGAAACCGACCTCAAGGCGATGCGTGAGGCGTGCATTTCGGTGACGCCGCTACACCTCGACCTGACGCACTATGCGACGATGGCGAGCCTGCGCGACGCGATGGCGGGCATGGAAGAGGCCGTGCGCCCAGCGTAAGGCGATTCCCTTGAACGCGGTTCGCGGCTAATGTGGCCGGGTGAGCCGCGCACCCCGTCCCCTGTTGCTGATGCTGGTGCTGGCGGTTGCCGCGTGCTCGACGCCAAAGCCGCCGCCGGCGGTAACCCCCGCACCCAAACCTGCGCCCGCCGCACCGGCACCCAAACCGGCGTGGAAGCCCGCGAAGGTCGTGCCCGATGCCGTGACCGTGCCGGGCGGGCGGCTGCACACCGTCAAGCGCGGCGAAACCGGCATTGCCATCGCGCAGGCTTACGGCGTGCCGTGGTCGAAGGTCGTCGCCGCGAACAAGCTCAAGCCGCCCTATGCGCTGGAAGTCGGGCAGAAGCTGCTGCTGCCGTCGACCAAGGCGGCGGCGGCCGCGACCGCCAACATGACCGTCGAACAGCGCGCGGCGGCGTTCAGCGTCAACATCGATGACCTGATCACCGGCTCGGCGCCCGCCGAAAAGCCGGTCACGACATCGAAGGCCCCGAGCGCCGCGTCCGCAGAAGCGCCGACCGCCAGTATCGCGCTGGTCTGGCCGGTCGAGGGGCGACTGCTTTCAAGCTTCGGCGCCAAGCCCGGCGGCCGCTACAATGACGGCATCAACCTGAAGGTCACCAAGGGCGGTGCAGTGCGTGCGGCCGCCGATGGCACCGTCGCCTATGCCGGCGATGCGATCCCCGGCTTCGGCAATCTGCTGCTGATCAAGCACCCCGGCGGCTGGGTGACGGCGTATGCGCACAATGAAGCACTGCTGGTGACGCTCGGCACCAAAGTGCGTGCCGGCGAGCCGATCGCTCGCGCCGGCGCGAGCGGCGCTGTCGACACACCGCAGCTACATTTCGAAGTGCGGCGCGGGCGCACGGCGGTTGATCCGCTGCGCTACTTGCCGCCGCGCGGCTAGCTCAGCTCACCGTCAGGATGGTCTTGCCGACCGCCTGACCGCCGAAGGCGTTTTCGAGCGCCGCACCGTAATCGGCCCACGCGAACGTCTTGCCGACCGGCGGATCGATGCGCTCGGTCGCCAGCCAGTCGGCGAGCGTATCGAGGTGTTCGGCAACGCGGCCGCGCTCGAACAGCATGAACTGGCGGACATCGACGCCGAGCAGCCCGGCGCCCTTCATCAACGTCAGGTTGCTCGGCAGCGCCGGAATCGGGCCGCCGACAAAGCCGACGACCAGATGCCGCCCGCCCCAGCCCAACGAACGGAATGCCGCCTCGAACAGCGGGCCACAAACCGGATCGAAAATGACATTGAGCGGCTTTCCGTCGAGCACGGCCTTCAGCCGGTCGCGCCAGCCTTCGACCGCGGTATCGATGGCCGCATCGGCACCCTGCGCCAGCGCAAAGTCGCGCTTTTCCGGCGTCGATGCCGCCGCAATGACGCGCGCGCCGAGCAGCTTGCCGATCTGCACCGCCGCCATGCCGACACCGCCCGCCGCGCCGAACACCAGGAGCGTGTCGCCCGCCTTGAGCGTACCGCGGTCCACCAGCCCGTGCAGCGCCGTCAGATAGTTGAGCGGCAGCGCCGCGCCGGCGGCAAAGCCGGCATCATCGCCCAGCCGCCGCGTCAGCGCCGCCGGCGCCAGCGCGAACTCGGCAAAACCACGTCCGGCGAGTGCCATCACCCGGTCACCCACCGCAAAGCCGGTGACACCCTCGCCCAGCGCATCGACAACACCCGCGACCTCGGCACCCGGCACATGCGGCAACGGCGGCTTGACCTGATAGCGGCCGAGCGCCAACAGCGCATCGACATAGCCGATGCTCACCGCGGCAACGCGGATGCGCACCTGCCCGGCGCCGGGTTCGGGGATAGGCAGCTCGACTTCGGCATAATCGGCGAGCGAATCGATTTTGTCGGCGGATATGGCTTTCATGGGGGCGACCATAGCGGAGGAAAAGTCGGTTCGGGAAGGGCCTCCGGCGGGCAGGGACTAGTCCCTGCACCCGTTTGTTTGGCGCTCTTCAAAAGGGTGCAGGCCTCAGGCCTGCCCGCCGGAGGCCCTTCTCTGGATGCCCTGCAGCCGCTATGCCCATGCCATGTCTTCACGCCCATCGCTCGACACACTCCGCCTCGACGCCGCCGAACTCGGTGCATTTCTGGTCGAGGCTTTCCCCGGCCGCGCGCCGGGCGAGATTGCCGCGATTGTCGCGCTGCGGCCCGGTTTCGCGCAGCTGCAGCTGGCGCCCAGCGAAAAGACGCTGAGGCCTGGCGGACTGATATCGGGGCCGACGCAGATGGGGCTGGTCGATGTTGCGGCCTATGCGGTGGTGCTCGCACATATCGGCATCGTGCCGATGGCGGTGACCAGCGGGCTCAACATCCAGTTCCTGCGCGGTTGTCCACTGGTGCCACTCAATGCCGATGCGGCGCTGCTGCATCTCGGGCGGCGCACGGCGATCATCGATGTGCGGTTGTGGCACGACGATGTGGCGCGGCCGGTGGCACAGGCGAGCGTGACCTACATGCTGCCTGCGGGTTGATTTGGCATTCGCGTCCGCTGCGCGGTATAGCGGTCATCGACAGGGACACCGCGAGCGCGGCAAAGGTCGATGTGAAAAAAATTCCGAAAATTTTCTTGGGTGCGGGAATAAATCCGCCGGCCATCCGTTTGATGGATGTCTGAAGGTGTCTGAAGCAGCCAACATACCGGTTCCCGACGATGTGCGTGCGCGCATCGTGGCATTCATCCCAAGGCTTCGCCGCTTCTGCGGCGGATTGTCGGAGTCGCGTCACCAGGGAGACGATCTGATGCAGGCCACGGTAGAACGCGCGTTGTCGCGCATCGACCAATGGCAGCCGGGCACCAGCCTTGAAAGCTGGATGTACCGGATGGCGCGCAACATCCGCATCGATCGCGCGCGCGCCGATCGCGTGCGCGGTGCCGGTGCCGATGTGTCGACCGATGTGCTGCCGTCCGACGATGTGCTGGCGCGGCTCGAGGCGCGTTCGGATCTCGATGCCGTGCGTGCGGCCATGGCGTTGCTGCCCGAAGAGCAGCGCGAATTGATGGCGCTCGTGGTGATCGACGGTCAGTCGTACAAGGATGCGGCAGACATTCTTGAGATTCCGATCGGCACGGTGATGAGCCGCATCGCGCGTGCGCGACGCAGCATCGCGCAGCATGTCAACCGCCGCCCGTGGGAGGCCGACGCATGACCATTCCTTCCGACGAAATGATTTCGGCATGGCTCGACGGTGCGGCCGACGAAGAGCAGTCGCGCGATATCGAGACGGCACTGGCCAGTGACCCGGTGTTTGCCGACCATGTTGCCGCGCTGGCGGCCGCCGATGATCTTGTGCGCGCCGCCTATCCCATCGATGCGCAGGTGTCCGATGAGCTGTTGATGCGTCTCGGTCTGGTCGATCCGGCCCCGGCAAATGTCGCGCCGCAGACCGCGGACGTTATCGACTTTGCGGCCGCACGCGCGCGCAAGCAGCCGGCACCGGTGCGCCGCATCTGGTCGGGCAATCTGTCGCGCGTCGCCGCGCAGGTCGCGCTGGTTGTCGGACTGGGCGGTCTCGCCACCGGCTGGTGGATGATGGCGCCGGGTGCCGACAGCCCCGATGCGCAGTATCGCGCGCTCGGCAATGCCAATCAGGATACCAGCGCCAACGGCATCGTCATGTTCCGCGCCACGACTAGTGCCGCCGATGCGAAGCAGTTGCTGGCGCATTCGGGCGCGCAGTTGGTCGCCGGGCCGTCGGAGGCTGGCGCGTGGCGCGTCGCGGTTGCGCCGGCACAGCGCGACGCGGTGCTGGCACGCCTGCGGGCATTGCCCGAAGTGACGATGGCCGCGCCGATCGATAGCGCCGGCTGATGGCAAATCGGGATCACCGCAAGGCCGTCTTTGCCGCAGCGCTGTTGTCAGCGATGCTGCCGGGCGTTGCGGCGCATGCAGCGGAAGCGCCTGCAGCTGCGGTTGCACAAGCGCCGGAGGCCGATGACCGGCGTATCCTTGTGATGCTCAAGCTGGGCGCGGAACATTTCCACGCCGGTGCCGACTATGGCGGCGGCGGTTATGGCGACGCCGTAGGGCAGGCGGCGCGGATGCGCGAAGCACGCCGCATCGCCAAGGAGCACGGACTGCATTTGGTGGAAAACTGGCCGATGCCCGTGCTGGGCATCGACTGCGTCATAATGGAAGTCCCCGTCGGGCGGTCGCTCGAAACCGTCACGACCGAACTTTCAGCGCTGCCCGATGTCGCCTGGTCGCAGCCGATCAACCGCTTCCATGTCGAAGGCGCCAAGGCGGTACCGATGTCGGCTGGCCCCAATGACCAGCTCTACGCGGCGCAGCCGGCGTCGCAGCAATGGCAGCTCGACCGGCTGCACGACTTTGCCACCGGCCGCGGCATCACCATCGCGGTCATCGACAGCCGCGTCGATGCGGCGCACCCCGATCTCGCCGGTCAGATCAGCACAAGCGAGAATTTCGCCGGCGAGGCCAACCGCGCCGCCGAACGTCATGGCACTGGCGTTGCAGGCATCATTGCGGCGCGTGCCAACAACAGCGTCGGCATCGTCGGTGTGGCCCCGGGCGCACGCGTCATGGCGTTGCGCGCCTGCTGGGAGCGACCCGGCGGCGGCACGGTGTGCGACAGCTTGAGCATCGCCAAGGCGCTGAGCTTCGCCATCGAGCGTCGCGCAAACATCATCAACCTGAGCCTGAGCGGTCCGGACGACCGGCTGATCGCGGCGCTGATCGGCATTAGTCTGTCGCGCGGTGCCGATGTCGTGGCGGCCGTTGATTCGTCACGCAAGGACAATGGCTTCCCGGCCTCGGTCCCCGGTGTCATCGCGGTTGCTGAGAAAGGCTTGTCGCCGCAACACGCGCACGTCTACATAGCCCCCGGAGCGGATGTCCCGACAACGGAGCCGGGCGGTAAATGGTATTTGGTGAACGGCAGTTCTTACGCGGCCGCGCATGTCAGCGGCTTGGTGGCCCTGATTCAGCAGACAAATCGTGCCAATGGTACGCATGTCGCGACCTCGACAGCGTTGGGCGGCCGCGGCGAGATCGACGCGTGTGCAGCGTTGGCGCGCGCCGGGTCGCTCGTTGACGGGAGTTGCTCTTTGGCGCGTTAGCCGCGCGAAAGTTTCAGTATGGTCCATCGCGGGCGGCTTGTGGCTTGCCGGCGCGGCCGCAGCGCAAGCCCAGCTTGCCGGAACCATCAGTCTGGCCACTGACGACATGTTCCGCGGCTATAGCGTCAGCAATGGCGATCCGGCGCTGTCTCTGGGGGTTTCGGCCGAGTTCGGCCACGGCATCTATGGCGGTGTCACGCTTGCCACCGCCTTTGGCGGCAGCCCGAGCCCGGTCGTCAACGGTTCGAACCAGTATCTGGGTATCGCGCATCGCATGGACAGCGGCGTGTCGGTCGATGCCGGCATCGTCCATCGCTATTACACGCAATATGCGACGAACGATTATGCCGATGATTTTGTCGAAGCCTATATCGGCGTGTCGATCCAGAACCTCAGCGCGCGGCTGTTCATGTCGCCCAACTACGGCGGCCCCGGCGCACCGGCGGCCTATTTCGAGGTCAACGCCACACCGTTCAACCGCAACAAATGGTCGGTTGCGGTCCATCTGGGCGGGATGCTCCCCCCCAGCACGCCTGGCCCTGACCATGCGAGCCTGGTGCTGATCGACTGGCAGCTCGGCGTGACCCGCAGCATTGGCCCGGTCGCCGCCACGGTGGCTTGGGTCGGGCAGGGTAAGACGATCGACGATCCTGACGTGATGCAGAAGATCGTCGGTTCGCTCGGCGTCGCGTTCTGACGCCCCAGCGGGCGCAACTAACAGCAAAAAAGCCCGTCAGGGATGAGCCTGACGGGCTTTTTGATGTGGTTGCGGGGACAGGATTTGAACCTGTGACCTTCAGGTTATGAGCCTGACGAGCTACCGGGCTGCTCCACCCCGCGCCAACAAGACAAATCGCGGTGACACTTATGCGGCACCGCGATTGAATTCGTGAATGGGTTCGTTTTTACTCAATTTCCATGCCGGCTGCAAAGCCTGGCGGCGTCCTACTCTTCCATCGCTTGAGCGATAGTACCATTGGCGCTGTTTGGTTTCACGGCCGAGTTCGAGATGGGATCGGGTGGGGCACAAACGCTATGACCACCAAGCTATGAAGCCGGCACGGAAATTGGGTGTGAAATCGAGTTGACGATGATTTTGACAAACCACCTTCACGACAATGCTGTCGATGACGGTGGGATCTCCAAGCGTGATCAGAGTAATTAGGACCGGTTAGCTGAACGCGTTACCGCGCTTACACATCCGGCCTATCAACGTGGTGGTCTTCCACGACTCGATGAGATCTAATCTTGAGGGAGGCTTCCCGCTTAGATGCTTTCAGCGGTTATCCCGTCCATACATAGCTACCCTGCTGCACTGTTGGCACAATGACAGGTCCACCAGAGGTATGTTCATCCCGGTCCTCTCGTACTAGGGACAACTCCTCTCAAATCTCGACGCCCACGGCAGATAGGGACCAAACTGTCTCACGACGTTCTGAACCCAGCTCACGTACCACTTTAATTGGCGAACAGCCAAACCCTTGGGACCTGCTCCAGCCCCAGGATGTGATGAGCCGACATCGAGGTGCCAAACAACCCCGTCGATATGAGCTCTTGGGGGTTATCAGCCTGTTATCCCCGGCGTACCTTTTATCCGTTGAGCGATGGCCCGTCCACGAGGGACCACCGGATCACTATGACCGACTTTCGTCTCTGTTCGTCCCGTCGGACTCACAGTCAGGCTGGCTTATGCCATTGCACTCTAACAGACGGTTTCCAACCGTCCTGAGCCAACCTTCGCGCGCCTCCGTTACTCTTTAGGAGGCGACCGCCCCAGTCAAACTACCCGCCACAGAGGGTCCCTCATCCAGTTTCATGGATGCAGGTTAGATATAAGAAACGAACAGGGTGGTATTTCACTTGGTGGCTCCACCCGGGCTGGCGCCCAAGCTTCAAAGCCTCCCACCTATGCTACACAGTTCATTTCCCATACCACTCTGAAGCTGCAGTAAAGGTGCACGGGGTCTTTCCGTCTAACCGCGGGTACCCCGCATCTTCACGGGGAATTCAATTTCGCTGAGCAGGTGTTGGAGACAGCGGGGAAGTCGTTACGCCATTCGTGCAGGTCGGAACTTACCCGACAAGGAATTTCGCTACCTTAGGACCGTTATAGTTACGGCCGCCGTTTACCTGGGCTTCATTTCGGAGCTTGCACCCCTCCACTTAACCTTCAGGCACCGGGCAGGCGTCAGACCCTATACGTCGTCTTGAAGCCGACTTAGCAGAGCCCTGTGTTTTTGTTAAACAGTCGCTACCCCCTGGCCTGTGCCCCCGATAAGAGCTTGCGCTTATATCGGGCCTCCTTCTTCCGAAGGTACGGAGGCAATTTGCCGAGTTCCTTCAACACCCTTCTCTCAAGCGCCTTGGTATACTCTACCAGCCTACCTGTGTCGGTTTCGGGTACGGTCTATACGGAGAGGCTATTTCCTGGGACCCCGTCAAAGCCTGATCAATCCAATAAGACCAGACAATATAAGGAATCCGTCACACATCTCCAGGCTACGGAATATTAACCGTATTTCCATCCACTACCCCCTTCGGGCTCGTGTTAGGGACCGGCTCACCCTACGCGGATTAGCCTTGCGTAGGAACCCTTAGGCTTTCGGCGACAGTGCATCTCACACTGTTTATCGCTACTCATGTCAACATTCGCACTTCCGATACCTCCACGGCCCATTACCAGACCGCTTCACAGGCTTACGGAACGCTCCGCTACCGCGTGCATAAATGCACACCCAAAGCTTCGGTACGTGTCTTGAGCCCCGTTACATCTTCGCCGCAGAAGTCCTTATCTAGACCAGTGAGCTGTTACGCTTTCTTTAAAGGATGGCTGCTTCTAAGCCAACCTCCTGGTTGTTTTGGGACTTCCACATGCTTTCCCACTTAGACACGATTTGGGGACCTTAGCTGTTGGTCAGGGCTGTTTCCCTCTCGACGACGGACCTTAGCACCCGCCGTCTGTCTCCCAGACTGTACTCGCACGTATTCGGAGTTTGGTTAGGTTTGGTAGATCTCGCGACCCCCTAGCCCATCCAGTGCTCTACCCCGTGCGGTAATCATCTGAGGCACTACCTCAATAGTTTTCGCGGAGAACCAGCTATTTCCCGGTTTGATTGGCCTTTCACCCCTAAACACAACTCATCCGATAACTTTTCAACGTTAACCGGTTCGAACCTCCAGTGCGTGTTACCGCACCTTCATTCTGGTCATGCCTAGATCACCGGGTTTCGGGTCTAATACGTCATACTCTATTCGCCCTATTCAGACTCGCTTTCGCTGCGCCTCCACCTAACGGCTTAAGCTTGCATGACATATTAAGTCGTTGACCCATTATACAAGAGGTACGCTGTCACTCCTCAAGGGAGCTCCAACTGCTTGTAGGCATTCGGTTTCAGGTACTGTTTCACTCCCCTAATCGGGGTGCTTTTCACCTTTCCCTCACGGTACTGGTTCACTATCGGTCATGCACGAGTACTTAGGCTTGGAGGGTGGGCCCCCCATATTCAGACAGGATTTCACGTGTCCCGCCTTACTCAAGGACCAACAATTCGCTGACGCATACGGGGCTGTCACCCGCTATGGCCTGGCTTTCCATCCAGTTCTGCTGACTTATTGTTGGCCACTGGCCTGGTCCGCGTTCGCTCGCCACTACTAACGGAGTCTCGGTTGATGTCCTTTCCTCCGGGTACTGAGATGTTTCAGTTCCCCGGGTTTGCTTCTCTATGACTATGTATTCATCATAGGATAATCTCACCACCAAACTTCATCGCAGATCCGAAAACCTGCGATCAAATTTGACAGAGAGATTGGGTTTCCCCATTCGGAAATCTGTGGGTCAAAGTTTGCTCACAACTAACCACAGCTTATCGCAGCGTGCCACGTCCTTCATCGCCTGTGCATGCCAAGGCATTCACCAAATGCCCTTACCTCACGCTTGAAAACCACACCATCAACGACAGCATTGCCCAAAGGCTCCGCTGACGCAGATAATTATGGTTCGTCAATCGTCATTAAACCGTTCCTCTCGGTGTTCCGCGCCAAGGCAGCACGTACACCGGATTTCCGGCCTCGATTTCACTAAACCCATTCACAATGTCAAAGATGGTCGTCAGCCTGAGCTGGCGACCGGTATTCACGGGCAAGGCCCGTAAAACTGGTTGCTTCATCCTGGTCGAATGATTGGTGAGCTGCATCTGCTTCAGTGCAAATTTGGTGGAGCCTATCGGGATCGAACCGATGACCTCAAGCTTGCAAAGCTAGCGCTCTCCCAACTGAGCTAAGGCCCCATTTGAAAGGCTGCACTTGCGTGCGCCAATCTGAAACATGGTGGGCCGAGGAGGATTTGAACCTCCGACCCCACGCTTATCAAGCGTGTGCTCTAACCAACTGAGCTACCGGCCCATGCTCGCAACACCAGCGCAAGCGCCGGCGGAGCATAAACGCGCCACTACAATGAGTGGAGTGCTCAGCGATTTCCAGGATGAAGGGACATGAGGGCGGCGGTAATGTTCTTTGAAAAGGGAAGAAGCATTCTGGCACTTAAAGCGCCGGCGCTTTCCACCCAATCCTTAGAAAGGAGGTGATCCAGCCGCAGGTTCCCCTACGGCTACCTTGTTACGACTTCACCCCAGTCGCTAAACCCACCGTGGTCAGCTGCCTCCTTGCGGTTAGCGCACTGCCTTCGGGTGAATCCAACTCCCATGGTGTGACGGGCGGTGTGTACAAGGCCTGGGAACGTATTCACCGCGGCATGCTGATCCGCGATTACTAGCGATTCCACCTTCATGCTCTCGAGTTGCAGAGAACAATCCGAACTGAGACGGCTTTTGGAGATTAGCTCACCCTTGCGGGTTTGCAGCCCACTGTCACCGCCATTGTAGCACGTGTGTAGCCCAGCGTGTAAGGGCCATGAGGACTTGACGTCATCCCCACCTTCCTCCGGCTTATCACCGGCGGTTTCCTTAGAGTGCCCAACTAAATGATGGCAACTAAGGACGAGGGTTGCGCTCGTTGCGGGACTTAACCCAACATCTCACGACACGAGCTGACGACAGCCATGCAGCACCTGTGTGCAGGTCTCTTACGAGAAGAAGTCCATCTCTGGAAATCGTCCTGCCATGTCAAACGCTGGTAAGGTTCTGCGCGTTGCTTCGAATTAAACCACATGCTCCACCGCTTGTGCAGGCCCCCGTCAATTCCTTTGAGTTTTAACCTTGCGGCCGTACTCCCCAGGCGGATAACTTAATGCGTTAGCTGCGCCACCGAAGCTCTAAGAGCCCCGACAGCTAGTTATCATCGTTTACGGCGTGGACTACCAGGGTATCTAATCCTGTTTGCTCCCCACGCTTTCGTACCTCAGCGTCAAGAATGGTCCAGTAAGCCGCCTTCGCCACTGGTGTTCTTCCGAATATCTACGAATTTCACCTCTACACTCGGAATTCCACTTACCTCTCCCATCTTCAAGCGATCCAGTCTCAAAGGCAGTTCCACGATTGAGTCGTGGGATTTCACCTCTGACTTAGAAAGCCGCCTACGTACGCTTTACGCCCAGTAATTCCGAACAACGCTAGCCCCCTCCGTATTACCGCGGCTGCTGGCACGGAGTTAGCCGGGGCTTATTCTCCCGGTACAGTCATTATCTTCCCGGGTAAAAGAGCTTTACAACCCGAAGGCCTTCTTCACTCACGCGGCATTGCTGGATCAGGCTTTCGCCCATTGTCCAATACTCCCCACTGCTGCCTCCCGTAGGAGTCTGGGCCGTGTCTCAGTCCCAGTGTGGCTGATCATCCTCTCAGACCAGCTATGGATCGTCGCCTTGGTGAGCCTTTACCTCACCAACTAGCTAATCCAACGCGGGCTCATCCCTAGGCGATAAATCTTTGGTCCGAAGACATCATACGGTATTAGCACACGTTTCCATGAGTTATTCCGTACCTAAGGGCAGATTCCCACGCGTTACGCACCCGTGCGCCACTAAGCCCGAAGGCTTCGTTCGACTTGCATGTGTTAGGCATGCCGCCAGCGTTCGTTCTGAGCCAGGATCAAACTCTCAAGTTAATGTCCGAAGCATCACCACCCCAGCTGACCGAAGTCCGCTGGACCAATGACGACCCGTTCAAGGAGCGTCCTAATTGCACAAAACTATTCTAGCATTTCTTAGACCTGTGATCGGTGACCGAAGCCACCAACCTCAAGCCGATAGTGCTTGTGGTAGTTTAAGACATATAGGAGGCGTGTTTTAACCATGACGACCAAGCCCTTGTACGCTTGGAGCCATGGACCGCCGCCCACATGTCCCTTCATTCAACCTACAATGAGAAAGAGCGACATCACTCTGGTCCCCGTGAATAACGGGGAGACCCGAGTGACTAATTTTTCGAAACCCGAAGCGAACCCGCTGGTTCGTCTCGGCGTCGGGAGCGGCTTATGGGCCGTGTCTCTTTTCCCGTCAACCGTTTTTTTGAACTTTTTTGGTCGAAACCGTTTCAGTTCAAAATTCCCTGCTCCGTTAGGCTGGAAAATGAACCTAGCCTTTACAGGGGCTTGGTCGGCTTCTCTGGCCTACCGGGGTAACTGGCTGCCCGGAAGAACCGCGCCGCCCGTTGCCGGGAGCGGTCATCTAGGCCGGGGCCATGGGCTTGGCAACACCTTTCTGCATTGCACCATAAAATAATCGGGAACTTTCCAGGCCCGCGCATGATTCCAGTGTTGAAATGCCCCTGACGCGCAGTTTCAGGCTGTTGCGATATAGTCCTTGAGCAACAAAGCCTCCTGCTCGGCATCCTCGATGCGGCGCTTCACCAGGTCGCCGATCGACACCAGCCCGATCAGCTCGCCATTTTCGACCACCGGGAGGTGGCGAATCCGGCGATTCGTCATCACCGACATCGCTTCGGCGATGCTCGCCTGTGGCGGCAGCGTCAGTACCGGGGATGTCATGACGTCGGCGGCGGGGGTGTCGAGAATCGCCGCGCCATGGGTGTGCAGCCCCGCTGCAATGTCGCGTTCGGAGACGATTCCGCGAATCGCGCCACCGTCCATGACCAGAACCGCGCCGATTCGGTGTTCGTAAAGCAACGCGACAATCGCGCGGACCTGCGATTCGCCGCTGACGCCGATAACCGGCTTTCGGCCTGAAATGATCGATCCTACCGACATGCCGCGCTCCCCATGCACTGTTGGTCCATCGCTCGCCGGCCGCGTTACGGGGTGTCGGACATCCCGGTCGCAGCACTTAGGGTGAGTGTCACCCGATTCGGCGGCAAGGTAAAGAGCGGGTCGCGCCGTGCCGGCTAGCAGCCGAGCTGGTCGGCGAGGTCGGTAAAGCTGGTGGCACTATATTCCCATGCCTGCACCGCATCGCGATCGGGCGCCGGGCGGCCACCATATTCCATCGGCCGGCTGACGAACGCGCACATCAGCCCGGCCTTGCGCGCCGCCGCGAGGTCGGCGTGGTGGGCCGCGACAAGGCAAAGCTCGCCGGGTGCCACATCGAGCGCAGCAGCGGTGGCCTGATAAGTCTGTGCTGCCGGCTTATAGGCACCCGCAACCTCGGCACCGAGAATCGCGTCCCAGGGCAGGCCGGCGCGACGCGCCATCGCCACCATCATCGAGATATTGCCGTTCGACAGCGTAACGATTGGAAAGCGCCTCTTGAGTCGCGTCAGCCCCGCGACGGTATCGGGCCAGGGGTCGAGCCGGTGCCAGCCGCGCGTCAGTTCGGCGCGGGTCGAGTCGTCGAGATCGATGTCGAGTGTGGCAAGCAGATCGTCGAGCATCGTCCGGTGCAACGAATCGAGTTTGACGAACGCCGTCGATTCGGATGCCGCCCGCGCCTTGTTGGCCGCCAGCATCGCCGGGACATAGCGTGCGCGCCACTGGTCGGCGAAAGCGTGCGGGTCGATATCGCTGCGCCCGGCCGCCACCAACACTGGCGCCGCTTCGCGCGCAATGCTGCCGCGCCAGTCGACGACCGTGCCGAAGACGTCAAAGGCCAGCGCCTTGGGAAGAACGGACAAGGGTCACTCCATCGCTTGCAGTGCGACAGGCATGTCAGCCCGATTCGCGGCTGGCAAGGCTGGCGGTTGCGGCGTCACGCCACGGGCGCGCAAATTGCCACCGGTCGCTGAACCCTGCACAATGGCCGTATCTTCACAAACAGGGCTCAATGGCATGGAACACGGCGAACCGGCGCGCGACCATTGGCAGCGCTTCCGTCAACTGATGCGTTGGACCACCATCACCGCAATTGTTGCGATTGTCGCCGCCATCACGGCGCTTATTGTCAGTGGTGCGCCGATTCGCCTGCACATGCTGATTGCGGTCGCGCTCGGCATCGGGCTATCGATCATGCTCTCCGGCGCGCTGATGGGGCTGGTGTTCGTCAGCGCGCGGTCGGGCCATGACGGCGATGCGCATACACCGCCGCCGGGGTTCGATTAGAAATCGAGTTGCGCGCGCAATGTCACGACATTGACGCCGTACGAGCGATCCGTGAGCAGCGAAGTGCTGGTCGGGTCGACCGCCCCGGCATTGGGGCCGCCGGTAATTTGCGCCCGGTCATATTGGGTGGTGAAGCGCACGAAATCGGTCGGCCACCAGTTGAGCGCCAGCTGGTAACCGGTCTGCTGGCCGCCGTTGAGCACGCCGGCAACAATACCGCTTCCGGTGCCGCCGACCCATTTCGTCAGGTTGAGATAATCGATTCGGCCAACGAGCTGCACGCCGCCCCAGCCGCCCTTGTCGAATGGATTTCGGATGTTGGTGCGGGCAAACTCGCCCTTGCTGTAGCCACGGGTCTCGCCGGTCAGCCAATAGCCGATTTCGCCATAGACCGAGAAGAATGACGGATCATTGAGCAGGCGCTGGCCGGTCGAAGCCTGGCCCGGCGGCAGGACCTGGCCGGGCTTGATCGCCGCAACCATAAGGTACTGCGCTTCGGCGGCGAAATGCAGCGGTCCCCAGATGCCGGCGAGTTCGGCGCCGAAGATCTGGTCGCCCGACGCCGCGATGCCTGACGCGATGGTACCGGTGTTGTTTGCGGGTCCGGTGCCGACAAAGCGCACGCTCGTCGTCTGGGTGAACGGTCGTGCCTGATAGAGATTGCCCTGCGCCGACACCTGCGTCTTACGGTACTGATAGCTCGCGCCGAAATGCAGCTGGCCGCCCAAGGCCCGCGGATAATAGACGCCGCGTACCGCCGTCTGCCACTCGGTGTTCGTCGCCTGTGTGTTGATGGCGCCATTGAACAGGCCGGCGTCGATCAGCCAGGTGTCGGCCGTATAGCCGACCGCTGCGCCGATGCGTCGGCCATTGTTCCACGCATCCTGAAACTGCGAGGCCTCGACGAACGAGGTAAACTCGTTGCTGGTCATGTTATCGAGGCCGTTGAACGGAATCATGTAGCCGATCTGGGCGGACCATTTTGAGTTGACCGGCTGATAGGCGAGGATGACGTCCTCATAGCCGACGACGCCACCGGCAAAGTTGAGGTTGATACTGTAGGTGAAACCGCCAGGTACGTCGCCCTGTGCCGACACCATCAGCCGGCGGACGAAGCCGTTGTAGCCGAGGTTGGACGTGGCAAGGGCGTTGTTCGGGTTCGAAACATAGCCGAAGTCATACTGGACTTCGCCGCCGGGCTTGAACGAGAAGCCGTTGCCATTGAACTGCGGGCCGCCACGCCAGGCCGGGGCATTTTGTGCGACCTTGGCGTTGACCGAATCAATCTGTGCCTGTTGCGACGCGAGTTGCGTGGTCGAGATGGCCGGCGGCCCGGCTGTCGCAGACGCGGCGGCTGGGGCCTTTGCCTGTTGCGCGCGCAGCGCGGCGACCTCGGCCGCCAGCGCATCGATCTGCTTCTGCTGCGCCGCGATGATGCTGCCCAGGTCGGGCGCGGTTGCTTTGGCGGGCGCCCCGAACGCCGGCGCTGCTGCCAGTACCGTCGTCGCCGACACTATGATGGACAATCGCGAAATCGGCTCTCATCCCGACAATTGGACAGGCGTTCAACCGCGCACATGCGTGTGCTGCGTTGACCGAGTCTCTCATTCGGGAAGCGTGGATGCAATTAACAATTGTGGATGGTTTGGCCGCGCGGGCGCTGCCCTGACGGCGACGCCCGATGCGCCGCCGTCAGGGTTCGATTAGAAGTCGATCTGTGCGCGCACCGTCAGGACATTGACGCCAAACGAACGGTCGGTGAGCAACGAAGTACTCGTCGGGTCGACGGCACCGGCGTTGGGGCCGCCGGTGATGTCCGCGCGGTTGTACTGCGTCGTGAAGCGCACATAGTCGGTGGGCCACCAGTTGAGCGCGAGCTGGTAACCGGTCTGCTGGCCACCGTTGAGCACACCCGCGACAATACCGTTGCCGGTGCCGCCGACCCATTTGGTCAGGTTCAGGTAGTCGATTCGGCCGACGAGCTGGAAGCCGCCCCAGCCGCCCTTGTCGAACGGGTTCTTGATCTTGGTGCGGCCAAAGCCACCCTTGCTGTAGCCACGCGTTTCACCGGTGAACCAGTAGCCAGCCTCACCATAGACCGAGAAGAACGACGGGTCGTTGAGCAAACGCTGGCCGGAAGAGGCCTGACCCGGCGGCAGGATCTGGCCGGGCTGGATCGCATTGACCTTCAGGTACTGCGCCTCGGACACAAAGTGCAGCGGCCCCCAGATGCCGGCGAGTTCGGCGCCGAAGATCTGGTCGCTTGATACCGCGATGCCCGACGCGATGGTGCCGGTATTGTTCGCCGGCCCGGTGCCGACAAAGCGCACATTGGTCGTCTGCGTGAATGGCCGCGCCTGATAGAGGAAGCCCTGCGCTGAAACCACCGGCTCGCGATACTGGTAACTCGCGCCAAAGTGCAGCTGCCCGCCCAGTGCCTTGGGATAATAGACGCCGCGAATCGCCGCTTCCCAATCGGTGTTGGTGGCCAGCGTATTGATCTGGCCATTGAACAACCCGGCGTTGAGGCGCCAAGTGTCGGTTGTGTAGCCCAGCGCGGCGCCGATGCGGCGGCCGTTGCCCCAGGCATCCTGGAACTGCGAGCGTTCGACGAACGAGGTGAACTTGTTGCTCGTCATGTTTTCGAGGCTGCTGAACGGGTACATATAGCCAACCTGCGCCGTCCATTTCTTGCCCGCGGGTTCATACGAGAAAACGACATCCTCATAGGAAATCACGGCGCCGGCGAAGTTGACATTGATGTTGTATTTGAAGCCGCCGGGCACATCTCCCTGCGCCGACAGGATCAGGCGTCGCGCGAAGCCGTTGTAGCCGAGGTTGGCAGTGTTGATGGCGTTGTTCGGATTCGAGACATAGCCGAAGTCGTACTGGATCTCGCCGCCGGGCTTGAACGAGAAACCGCTGCCCTTGAACTCGGGCCCGCCCTTCCACGATGGTGCGTTGGTGTCGGTTTTGGCTTTGACCGAATCGATCTGCGCCTGTTGCGCTTCGAGCTGTGCGGTCATGAATTCCGACTTGCTGTCTTCCTCCTCGGCATTTGCCGCGACCGCTGCCGGCACCTTGGCCTGCTGCGTGCGCAGCGCCTGAACCTCGGCCGCCAGTGCATCGATTTGCTTTTGTTGCGCGGCGATGATGCTGCGCAGATCGGCATCGGCCTTTGCCGATGAAGCTGCATGCGCTGGCACACCGGCCAGCATTGTCGTCAACAGCAATCCTGCTGCGAAATTTTTGAGTGTCATCGGTGCGTCCCCTAATCCGTCATAAGCCCCGGAACCGGCGCCCGTGCGCCGATGTCCTGCGCCGCCATACTGCTCATCCCCGGGCAGAGCTGACGCGCAAGAATTATTATCCTACTTATTAGGTGGGATTTCAATCCCGCGCTTGCATGGGTCCCTCCATGACGCGAGGCTTGGACAAAGCGAATCTACGCGACGGTAAAAATTTGGCCTATTGCCTATCAAATTGATGGGAATAAGATTGCGTCACTGGAATCGATTCTTCGGGAGGCAAGAAATGCGTTTGGCGATTTTGTTGGGGGCCGTCGCGAGCACCTTGGTGGCAGCGGCAACGCCAGCCGCTGCGGCAAAGGTTGAGATACTCAACGTCAGCTATGATCCGACGCGTGAGCTCTACAAGGACATCAACGCCGCCTTCGCCAAGGACTGGAAAGCCAAGACTGGCGACGATGTGGTGATCAACCAGTCGCACGGCGGCTCGGGCAAGCAGGCGCGGTCGGTGATCGACGGGCTGCAGGCCGATGTGGTGACGCTGGCGCTGGCGTATGACATCGATGAGATCTCGGCGCGCGCCAAGCTGCTGCCGGCGACCTGGCAGACGCGCTTGCCGAACAATTCGACACCTTACTACTCGACGATCGTGTTCCTCGTGCGCAAGGGCAATCCCAAGGGCATCAAGGATTGGGGCGACCTGATCAAGCCCGGCGTCGAAGTCATCACGCCGAACCCCAAGACCAGCGGCGGGGCCCGCTGGAACTATCTTGCCGCCTATGGCTGGGCGCGGCGGACGCTCGGCTCGCGTGAAGCGGCCGAGGAGTACATTACCAAGCTGTTCTCGCACGTGCCGGTGCTCGATTCGGGTGCGCGCGGCTCAACGACGACCTTCGTCCAGCGCGGCGTCGGCGACGTGCTGCTGGCGTGGGAGAATGAGGCGATGTTGTCGCGCAACGAATTCGGTGCCGACAAGTTCGACATTGTCATCCCGTCGATCTCGATTCTGGCCGAACCGCCGGTCGCGGTCGTTGACGCCAACGTCGATCGTCACGGTACGCGCGCCGTGTCTGAGGCCTATCTGAAGTTCCTCTATACGCCGACGGGTCAGGACCTGATCGGCAAGAACTTCTACCGCCCGCGCACGCCGGCCGCGATCGCCAAATACGCACCGCAGTTTCCGGTCGTAAAGCTGCTCACCGTTGAAACCAACTTCGGCGGCTGGGCGACAGCACAGAAGACCCACTTCGCCGATGGCGGCGTCTTCGATCGCATCTATTCCGAGGCCAAGCGCTAGGGGGCGCGTTCGGTCGGCCCCGGACGCGCGGGCAGCGACTCCCAACGCTGCCCGCGCCACTGGGGTAGGAACAAAAAGCAACGGGCAGCAATCTCGCGATTGCTGCCCGTTCTGTTTGAGCGTGAGTTGCGGCTTAGAAGTCGACCTGACCGCGCAATGCGAAGACGTTGACGCCGTAGTTGCGGTCATAGACTGGCGGCGAACCGACCACCGTCGGATCGACAATCGCCGCGAGCGGGCCGCCCTGGATCTTGGCGTGAGTGTACTGCGCCGAGAAGCGGACATAGTCGGTCGGCCACCAGTTGACCGCGAACAGCGCGCCGAGCTGCGAGCCGCCATTGAGCGTACCGTTGACGACGGCGCCATTGTTGCTGCCGGTCGCGCCGCCAACATAATAGTTCATGTTGAGGTAGTCGACGCGGGCCACGGCCTGGATGCCGCCCCAACCGCCCTGATCGAACGGCTTGATGATCTTGGTGCGGTCGAACTTGCCGTTCTTGTAGCCGAGCGTTTCACCGGTGAACCAGTAGCCGACTTCACCGAAGACGGTGAAGAAGTTCGGATCCTTGAGCGTGCGGAAGCCCTGCGTCGCCTCGCCGCCCGACAGCACGTCGCCAGGCTGAATGGCATCGACCATCAGATACTGGCCTTCCGACTTGAACGACAGCGGACCGTGGATGGCGGCAAATTCATAGCCGAGGATCTGGTCACCGAACGACGCGATGCTGCCGTTGAGCGAGCCCGACAGGCCCGGCGGGTTAGCAGGCAGCGGCGACGGCTCGACGCCGGCACCGATGAAGCGCACCGTGGTCAGGCGGGTGAACGGCCGCGCAGAATAGGCACCGTTGAGCGCGCTCTTCTGGTTAGTGCGGTTCTGGTAGCTACCACCGACGTGCAGCTGGGTGGTCCCGAACTTCGGATACCAGACGCCGCGCGCCGACAGCTGCCAAGCCGTGTTGTCGCCGTTGTTGTTGATGCTGGTGCCGTTGAACAGGCCGACCTGCGCGAGGAACGTCGGGTTCTGATACTTACCGCCAACACCGATGCGACGGTCTTCGTTGAACGCTTCGGTGTATTGGGCGCGTTCCATGACCGACAGGAAGCGGTTCGACGTCTGGTTTTCCATGCCGTTATAAGCGTAGAAATAGCCGAGCTCGGCCGACAGGTGGCTGCCTTCGGGCTCATAGGCGAACAGCACGTCTTCGAAGCCGACCGCGCCGCCGGCGAAGTTGAACTGCATCTTGTACTTGAAGCCGCCGGGCACGGTGCCTTCGACGCCGAACAGCAACCGACGGAACAGGCTGTTCCAGCCGAGGTTGGTCGTCGGCACGCGGTTGTCGGGGTTCGAGACATAGCCGGCATCGAGCTGGATGACGCCGTTGGGCTTCCAGGTGAAGCCGGTGCCGCTCTTGAGTTCGGGCGCACCCTTCCAGTTCGGAGCGTTGGTGGCAGTGGTCTTCTTGAGCGCATCGAGCTGTGCCTGCTGCGCTTCGATCGTCGCCTGCATGAACTCGATATTCGAGGCGTTTTCTTCGGCGGCCGTCGCATCGGCAGCAACCCCGCCGGCGAGCGCGCCAACGACCGGCGCTGCATTGGCCTGCATCGCCTGAATCTGCGCGGTCAGCGCATCAATCTGCTTTTGCTGGCGTTCAACCACCGCGCGCAGTTCCGAATCGCTCGACTTCTTCGACGCCGCAAGCGCGGGTGTCGCGACTCCACCAAGCATTGTTGCTGCCAGCAGCACCGCCGTCATATTGTTCAATTTCATCGAAAAACCCCTGTCCCTCGCGGCAACCCCGCCGCACAACACCAAAACGTCAGGGCAATCCCGGTGGTTTTCCGGTGCTGCCTTCGTGGTGCTGCCTATGTCCAGCGCGCGACGCGAAGGTGACGGATTTGTTACAGTTTAAAGACAGCGCCCGCTGTTGCTGCGGCGCAACACCGCCGGGTCAGGGGACGCGCCAAGTGCCCGTCCAGCCGCCCGCGCTGGCGTCAAACACCGCCCGGCTGTGGCCAGTGGCGGCAAGGTTGAGCCAATCAATGTGTGCAATGTCCACGATCATGCGCGCGAAATTGCGTCGTGCAGTCGCATCGTCGATCGATTCGGGTTGGCCGTCGCCGGCGGATTCGAGTCGCGCGCCCGGCGGCAGGTGGGTCGCATAGTTGCGTCGCGCTGTCGGCGATGTTGCCCGCCACGCAGCATCAATGGCGGCCTCGTCAGTTTGGAAGTGCGCCCGACCCTGCAGGCGCAGCTGGAGCGCACGCGTCGCATCATAGCCAACAATCGCCACACGCGAATCGCGTTGCAGATTTTTCGCCTTGGACGAGCGCAGGTCGGTGTGGAAAATCAGCTGTGCCGTCGACGGGTGACATTCGCGCAGCACCATGACGCGGCCATCCGGGACATTGTCGGCGAGTCCGATGACCACGGGCGTGCGCAGCGGTGCCGCGATATCGCCAGCCGCAGCCTCAAGCAGCTGCCATGCGGCGTTCAATACCGCAGCAAGATCGCCTGGCAACGACGCGGCGTGCCCGGCGGTCATGGTCAGCCTTCGGCTTCGCCGGTCGCTTCGGCGACAACCTTACGCGGCCGGCCGCGGCCACGACGCGGTGCGGCGGGGGCATCATCGGTTTCGGCGCCGAGTTCGATGGCCGGCGGCAGACCCTGGATGATCGGCATGTCATCGACGACAGGGGCGGGCTCGCGGCGCGGCCGCGGGGCCTCTTCCTGACGCGGCGCACGGCCGGCATCATTACGATTGCCGTCGTTGCGGTTGCCTTCATTGTAGTTGCGGTCGCGGCGACCGTCATTGCGCGGGCGTTCGTCGCGGTTGCCGTTATCGCGGCCACCATTGTCGCGGTTGCCATTGTCACGGCCGCCGTCGCGCAGCGCCTCCACCGGCGCGGCGTCGTCATCGGCGCCGTCGTCATTGTCGGCATCGACTTCGGCGACGCCCTCGGCACGCGCGGCGTAGGACTGTGCGCCATAATTCGGCGCGGCATCGCTGGCGGCGTTGAAGTTGCCGTTATTGTAGTTCTGGCCCTCGTCGCCGTCGTCGTCCTGATCGCGGCGCGCCTGCGGACGCGCCTCGTTTTCACGGACGCGATAGTCGTTGAGCACGCGGTAATAATGATCGGCGTACTGCATGAAATATTCGGCAGTGACGCGGTCACCCTGCTGCGCGGCGTCGCGCGCCAGCGACTTGTACTTTTCGAGCAGCTGGTTGGCGTTGCCGCGCTGGCGGTTGTCGCCGCGGTTCGGCGTATAGTTGCCGCCCGAAGGTGCACCCTGCGGCGGTCGTGCACCACCGCCGCCACCTGCGCCGCCTCCGCGTCCGCGCCGCCGACCATTCTGGTTATTGCGTATCAAAGGCTAGATCCTGTTCGTCTGGCCAGGCGTTGAGCACTGGCCGCAGCGGTAGAGTCTGACTGACAAGGCGCGACGCCCGATTGTTGCGAGGCGTGACCACAGCGATGTGAAAGTCAGCGACATGGGGAGCAAGTTCAACCCGCGTCTGATCTGGCCTTAGCCGCAAAGATGCGCCGCTCCAAGCGCTATTTATGCTTGGCGCAGCGCCAGAGCGCGCGGATTGCCCGCCAGATCGCGGTGCAATTGCGCCGCCAGCCCGGCCTGAGCGGCCAAGTCGGTCACCGCATTGGCCTGCGTCGCGCCGATTTCGACCAGCGCAACACCGCCGTCGGCGATCAGCGCGGGCAATGCCGGCACCAAGACGCGGTAGGTGTCGAGCCCGTCATCGCCGGCAAACAGCGCCGACGCCGGTTCATGGTCGCGGACGTCGCGCGCCAGATTAGCGTGGCTTTCGACATAGGGCGGGTTGGCGAGCACGAGATCAAAACGCGCATCGAGCGCGGTCGCCCAGTCGCCGACCATGAACGCTGCGGGCATAGCCAGCCGCAAAGCATTGGCACGGGCGACGCGGGCCGCTGCTTCGGAACGGTCGATGCCGACCCCGAATGCGTCCGGCCAGCAGTCGAGCGCCGCAAGCAAAAGCGCGCCGCTGCCAGTGCCCAGGTCGAGGATGGATTGCGGCGCGACGTCGCCAAAAGCTGCAACAGCCGCCTCGATAAGCGTTTCGCTGTCGGGTCGCGGGATCAGCACATCAGGCGTCACCGTCAGGTCGAGCGACCAGAATTCACGCTTGCCGGTGATGTAAGCGACGGGTTCTCCAGCCGCGCGCCGGTCGACCAGCAACTTGAACGCCGCGTCGTCGATGTCGCGGTCCTGCGCCAGCAGCAGTGCCATGCGGTTGGTATCGAGCAGATGCGCGAGCAACACTTCTGCGTCGAGCCGGTCAATACGCGCGGCTGCGGCGCGCAGCGCGTCGCCGGCGTTCATCAGCCGGCTTCGAGGTTCGCCAGTCGCGCCGCCTCGTCCTCGGCAATCAGCGCCGAGATCAGCTCGTCAAGCGCCGGGCCCTCCATGACTTCGCTCAAGCGGTGCAGCGTCAGCCCGATGCGGTGGTCGGTGATGCGGCCTTGCGGGAAGTTGTAGGTACGAATGCGCTCCGATCGGTCGCCGCTGCCCACCATCGACTTGCGATCGGCGGCGCGCGCATCGTGCAGCTTCTCGCGTTCGGCCTCGTAAAGCCGCGTTCGCAGCACCTTCAAGGCCTTGGCCTTGTTCTTGTGCTGGGATTTTTCGTCCTGCTGGATGACGACCAACCCCGACGGGATGTGCGTGATGCGCACCGCGCTGTCGGTGGTGTTAACCGATTGCCCGCCCGGGCCCGACGAGCGGAACACGTCGATGCGCAAGTCGCGCGCCTCGTCGATCTGGACGTCTACTTCCTCGGCTTCGGGTAGCACCGCGACCGTCGCTGCGCTGGTGTGGATGCGGCCCTGCGTTTCGGTCGCCGGCACCCGCTGCACGCGGTGGACGCCGCTTTCGAACTTCAACCGCGCGAACACCCCGGTGCCGGTGACGCTGGCGACGACTTCGCGAAACCCGCCGACGTCGGATGATGACGCCGAAATCACCTCGACACGCCAGCCCTGCGATTCGGCGTAGCGCTGGTACATGCGGAACAGATCGGCAGCGAACAGCGCGGCTTCGTCGCCGCCGGTACCGGCGCGAATTTCGAGCATCGCGGCGCGCTCGTCGGCCGAATCGCGCGGCAGCATCGACAGCGCCAGCTTGCGTTCGGCGTCGGGCAGCTTTTCCGCGATCTCGGCGAGCTCCGCTTCGGCCATTTCACGCATTTCGGGGTCGGCAAGCATCTCGCCCAACCCGGCCTGCTCCTCGCGCAGCAGCCGCACCGCTTTCGCCGCCTCGACCACCGGCGTCAGCTCGGCATAGTCCTTCGACAGCTGGACGAACTTGTCCGACGCGAGATCGGGGTTGCCCATCTGCGCGGCCAGGTCGGCATGGCGGCGTTCGATCTGCGCGATACGTTCGGGGGGAATCGAGATCATGCCTCGACATCGCCCGACAGCGCCGCGACGACATCGACCATGCGGACGCGCTCCTGCGTGCCAGTCGACAGGTTGCGCACGGTGACTTCGCTCAGCGCCAGCTCGTCCTCGCCGATGATCAGCGCGAAATCGGCGCCCGAGGCCCCGGCGCGCTCCATCTTCTTCTTGAGGTTGCCGCGCCAGCTCATTTCGGCGGCAACACCCGCCTGGCGCAGCCGTTGCAGCAAGGTCAGCGCATAGCCCTGCGCCGCATCGCCGGTCGCGACGACCGCGACTTCGACATGCTCGCGCTCGGGTTCGGCCACCAGCATGGCCAGCCGCTCGATGCCGCCGGCCCAGCCGACGGCGGGGGTTTCGGGGCCACCCATGCTGCCGATCAGTCCGTCATAGCGGCCGCCGCCGATGACCGTGCCTTGGGCACCGAGATGTTCGGTGACGAATTCGAAGGCGGTGTGGCGGTAATAGTCGAAGCCGCGGACCAACGCCGGGGTGCGCACGAACGCGACACCGGCAGCTTCGAGTCCGCGCTGGACGGTGTCGAAAAACTGCCCGGCGTCAGCCGTCATATAGGCATCGATGCCCGGCGCGCTGGCGACGAGTTCGCGGTCACCCTCCGACTTCGAATCGAGGATGCGCAGCGGGTTCTTGGCCAGCCGTTCGCGGCTTTCGGCGCTCAGGCTGTCGGCGTGTGCGCTGAAATGCGCGACGAGCGCGTCACGCCACGCCGCACGGGTTTCGGCGTCACCCAGCGTGTTGAGTTGCAAGGTGACACGGTCGGCGATGCCGAGTTCGCGCAAAAGCTGCGCGGCAAAGGCAATGACTTCGATATCGGCGGCGGGTTCGGCTGCGCCGACGACTTCGGCATCGAGCTGGTGGAACTGCCGGAAGCGACCCTTTTGCGGGCGCTCGTAGCGGAACAGCGGGCCGTGCGCGGCGAGCTTCATCGGCGCATGCTGCTGCCAGCCGTTCGAGATGAAGGCGCGCGCGATGCCGGCGGTAAATTCGGGGCGCAAGGTCAGCGACTCACCGCCGCGATCCTCGAAACTGTACATTTCCTTCGACACGACATCGGTGGTTTCACCGAGCGAGCGCGCGAACACGCTGGTAAACTCGAACACCGGCACATCGACGCGGCGGAAGCCGTAAAGCTTGCGGACGCGGTTA
This sequence comes from Glacieibacterium arshaanense, assembly GCF_004681125.1. GTDB lineage: Bacteria > Pseudomonadota > Alphaproteobacteria > Sphingomonadales > Sphingomonadaceae > Polymorphobacter_A > Polymorphobacter_A arshaanense. The sequence goes on along the minus strand of NZ_SIHO01000002.1, from coordinate 26,161 downwards.
AAGGTTTCGACGACATGGTCGAAGCGCGCGAGTTCCTCGCCGTATAAGTCCTGCGTGCCGCGAACGCGTTGTACTTTGTCTGCCATGGCGGGGCTGATAGGCGCGACACCCCCCTCCACGCAAGCGCGACAAATCGGGCAAAGGCACCGGAACATTCGGGCGAAGCCGGCGTTGTCGCTTCGGGTCGCAATGTCATTTCCCCATGGCGCGGCCTAGACGACATGGGTTTGGGGTCAAACCAAGGAAAACAATATGCGTTACGTTTCAAAGTTCGCGCTGCCGATGGCAGTTGCGCTTCTCGGGCTATCGGCTTCGGCCAACGCTGTTATTATCAGCGGCGTTTACAATACCGGCCTCGGCATAAACGGCACAGCACTTGCGGCGGGTGACGGCCAGACCGACGCGCATTATACTGTCGTATCAAGCGACGCACCCGGCGTCGTTGCCGGCACCAGCGCGCTGACCTATTACAACCCGGCCTATTTGCAGGACGGCCCGCTGTCGCGCATCGTCAACGCGCTCGGCGACGGCACCGGCACCGCCGGCACGACGACGACCTTCGCCACGACTTTTAGCCTTGCCGGCTTCGATTCGATGAACGCTACGCTTTCAGGTCAGGCACTGTTCGATAACTTCGGCGAGGTTTTCCTCAACGGCAACCAGGTCGGCGGCACGATCACCGGCTTTGGTTCGCTGTCGCCGTTCGGCACCAACAGCAACTTCTTTGTCGCTGGGCTCAACACGCTGAGCTTCGTGCTGCACAACGAAGGCGGTCCGGAAGCCTTTCAGGTCGCCGGCCTGACGGTAACTGCCGCGCCGCTGGCAGGTGCCGTGCCTGAACCCGCGAGCTGGGCGCTGATGCTGGTCGGCTTCGGCATGACCGGCGCGGCCGTCCGCCGTCGCAGCCGTGCAATGACGGTCGCGAACTAAGTCGGAATGGGGCATCGCGGCAACGCGGTGCCCTTCTTCGTTCAGCGTAACAGCCGCAGCCCGACGATGCAGCCGATCAGCCCGGTCAGCAGCAGCAACCGCGGCAGGCTGGCGGCTTCGTGATAGACAAGAATCCCGACGATCGCGGTACCCGCCGCGCCGATTCCCGCCCACACCGCATACGCAGTGCCCATCGGAATCGAGCGTGAAGCGACTTCGAGTAGCCCCATGCTCAGGCTGACCGAGACCAGGAACGCCAGCACCCACGGCCAGTTGCGGAAGCCATCGACGTGGCGCAGCGACGTGGTGAAGCCGACTTCGAACAGCCCGCCGGCGATGAGCAGCAACCACGCCATCAGCGCGCCGCATTATCCAGCGTATCGCCGTCGAGACGGTAGACGGTCCATTCGTCCATCGCCTTGGCGCCCATCGCTTTGTAGAAGCCGATCGACGGGGTATTCCAGTCGAGCACCCACCAGTCGAAGCGGGCATAGCCGCGCGCCACCGCCAGTGCGGCAATCGCCTTGAGCAGTGCTGTGCCGGCACCCGAGCCGCGCGCATCGGGATTGACGTACAGGTCGTCGAGCCAGAAGCCCGGCTTGCCGGTCCAGGTCGAGAAGGTCTTGAAGAAGATCGCAAAGCCTTGGGCAACGCCGTCGATTTCGGCAATCAGCGCCTCGACCAGCGGCTTGGCACCGAACAGCCCCTCGTGAATGTCAGCCTCGGTCGCGCTCACCGCGTCGGGCTCGCGTTCATAGGTCGCCAGATCCTTGGCGAATTGCAGGATCTGCGGCACGTCGGCCGGGGTTGCGTCGCGGATGGTCAGTGTCATTTTGCCCCCTTTGCGCGTGGAGTCTTGGGGGCGCTCACTGCGCTGCCTGTAGCTCCGCCGCGGCTTTGGCTGCTTCGATTTCGGCAGCCTTCTTCTCAACCAGCTGCACGATGTGATTGACCATCGCCGGCTCGTCGATGTGGTGGCTGGTGACGCCCGACAGATAGACCATGTGCTTGCCGTTGCCGCCGCCGGTGATGCCGATGTCGGTTTCGCGCGCCTCGCCGGGGCCGTTGACGACGCAGCCGAGCACGCTCAGCGACAGTTCGGTCGTCACATGCGCCAGCGCCGATTCGAGCCGTTCGACGGTTTTGACAACGTCGAAGCCCTGCCGCGCGCAGCTCGGGCAGCTGACGACGCGCACGCCGCGGGCGCGGATGCCGAGCGACTTCAGGATATGATAGCCGACCTTGACCTCTTCGACCGGATCGGCGCTCAGCGACACGCGGATGGTGTCACCGATACCGCCCCACAGCAGCATGCCCAGCCCGATCGACGATTTGACGGTGCCGCCCTGCAGCCCGCCGGCTTCGGTGATGCCGAGGTGCAGCGGATAATCGCAACGCTCCGCCAGTCCCTGGTACGCCGCGACCGCGAGGAATACGTCGGAGGCCTTCACGCTGACCTTAAATTCGTGGAAATCCTCGTCCTGGAGCATTTTCATATGCTCGAGCGCGCTTTCGACCAGCGCGTCGGGGCAGGGCTCGCCGTATTTTTCGAGCAGATGCTTTTCGAGGCTGCCGGCGTTGACGCCGATACGCATCGAGCAGCCATTTGCCTTGGCGGCGCGCACGACTTCGCGGACGCGTTCTTGGCTGCCGATGTTACCGGGGTTGATGCGCAGGCAGGCTGCCCCCGCATCGGCGGCTTCGAGTGCGCGCTTGTAGTGGAAATGGATGTCGGCAACGATCGGCACCGCACTGGCGCGAACGATTTCGGCCATCGCCGCGGTCGATTCCTTGTCGGGGCACGATACACGGACGATGTCGGCGCCGACTTCGACGCACTGACGGATCTGTTCGATCGTCGCCTTGGCGTCTTCGGTCGGCGTGTTGGTCATCGTCTGCACGGCAATCGGCGCACCGCCGCCGACGGGCACCTTGCCGACCATGATCTGCCGCGACGGGCGCCGGATGATGTCACGCCACGGGCGAACGCTCATGGATTTAGCCCTTGGCCCCGACGAGGATGGTCACCGCACGGCGGTTCTTCGCCCAGACATCTTCGCCGCTGCCATCGACAGCCGGGCGCTCCTTGCCGTAGCTGATCGTGGTGATGCGCGACGCATCGACGCCTTGTGCGGCGAGGAAGTTCTTCGCGGCGTTGGCGCGACGGTCGCCGAGCGCGAGGTTATATTCGCGCGTGCCGCGGTCATCGGTATGGCCTTCGATGGTCACGGTGATGTTCGGGTAGCGTGCCAGCCATTCGGCCTGCTTGCCAAGAATGGTGCGCGACGGATCATCGAGCTCGTAGCTGTCATAGCCAAAATACACCGTATCGCTGCCGGCCTGCGCGACGAAATCGGCGGTGCTGCCGGGGATATTGGTCGACTGGACGCCGGCCGGTGGCGGCACCTTGGTCGGCGTCGTCGCGGTGGGCGGCACCACAGGCTCGCTGGCCGGCGGCGGCGGCGGCGGCAGGTCCTTCTTCTTGGTCGAGCAGGCACCGACGCCGATCAGCGCGGCGACGAGCGTCAACTGCACCGTCGTCTTCAGCTTGGGCCTATTGAGCATCGACCGATTCAACATGGGCAACCACCTTTCCACAATAAACGCACCCTATCCTGTCCGCCTGTAACGCGCAAAGCCCTTGGCGGCCGCATCACGGCAAAAGCGGCGACCAGGCCGGGTCCGACGCATCGAGCGGGGTCTTGAGCTTGCGCTCGTTCTGCCCGGAGAGGTCCACCGTCCACAATGCCGTAGCGCCGCTGCCCTGCGCGGTGCGGAAGAACATGATGACGCGGCCGTTGGGGGCCCAGGTCGGGCCTTCATCCTGCCAACTTGACGTCAGCAGGCGCTCGCCGCTGCCGTCGGTCTTCATGATGCCGATGCGGAACTGGCCGCCGCCAATCTTGGTGAAGGCGATGGTATCGCCGCGCGGACTCCATACCGGCGTGCCGTAGCGGCCCTCGCCGAAGCTGATGCGCTGCTGGCCGCTGCCGTCGGCGTTCATCACGTAAAGCTGCTGGGTGCCGCCACGGTCGCTTTCGAAGACGATCCTGCTGCCATCGGGCGACGGGCTCGGCGCGGTATCGATGCCCGGCGCGCTGGTCAGACGCGTGACCTTCCGGCTGGCGAGATCAATCCTATAGACATCGGTGTTGCCGCCGACGCTCATCGAAAACACCATGCTGCCGCCACCGGGCATGAAGCGCGGCGCGAATGTCATGCTGGGGAAGTCGCCGCTCGCCGGACGCAATGCCGTCTGCACGCCGCTGCCCAGCGTGTAGAGCCAGATGCGCGGGCGGTTATCGGCGTAGGACATATAGGTGATGGTCTGGTCGTCAGGCGCGAAGCGCGGCGTCAGCACCAGATTCTGGCCGTTGGTCAGGAAGCGGTGGTTGGCGCCGTCCTGGTCCATCAGCGCCAGCAGCTTGATGCGTTTGGTGCGCGGGCCGGTTTCGCTGACATAGACGATGCGCGTGTCGAAATAGCCGGTCTCACCGGTCAGCCGCGAATAGACAAGGTCGGCGCATTTGTGCGCCGCGCGGCGCCAGCCGGCTGCGGTCGTGACAAAGCCCTGCCGCGCGAGCTCCTCCGATGTGAACACGTCATAGGCGTAGCAGGCGACGGTGATGTTGCCGTCAGGGTTGACGCTGACCGCACCAGTGAGCAGCGCCTGCGCCGCGAGGGTCCGCCACGCGCCGAAGTTGGGCTTGGTAACGTCGCCGTAGCCGACAGTGGTGGTAAATGCCGCCGGATCGAGCGGCTTGAACAGCCCCGAGCTGCCGAGGTCGGCCGCGATGACCGCCGCTACTTGCCGCCCGAGGTCACCAGTAGAGCCTGCCGCTGTCGGCGCCGGGGCCGGTGTCGCAAAGGCCGGCACCGCGATCGGCATCGGCGCGGCAATGCCGCTGTTGATATCGACGCGCAGCACGGCAGCGGCGGGCACCGCGATGAACGCCAAAAGCGCGGCGGCTACAAACTTGCGCATCTGTATTCCCAACTTCATGGCCCTACATCCCGACCTATCCGGGCCGCGCAACCGGCAATGCGGTAGCGCGCCGGATTGCAGCGGCGACTTGAAGTCGGGACAATGCCCCTGCAGGGCTTTGAAAGTCGAGGCCTATTCGAAACCGGTCAGGCGAGTTCGCCAACCAGCCAGCTTTTCAGCTGCGACTTCGGGGCGGCGCCGACCTTGGTCGCGGCCGGCGTGCCGTTCTTGAACAGGATCATCGTCGGGATGCCGCGCACGCCGTAGCGCGTCGGGGCATCGGGGTTTTCGTCGATGTTGAGCTTGACGATTTCGACATCGCCGCCGAGTTCGGCAGCAAGTTCTTCGAGCGCCGGGCCGATCTGGCGGCACGGGCCGCACCATTCGGCCCAGAAGTCGACGAGCACCGGCTTGCCCGAGGCAATGACATCGGCGTGGAACGAGGCATCGGTGACGTGCTTGGCGGCCATGATGGCGTCTCCTGAAGAACTATACCGTGAAGTTAGGCGCGGTGGGCGGGGCAATCAATGGGGCGCGCGACAAGGCTTTCTTCGCGGTGGCCAATGCAAATTCGCAGCACGGCGACGCTCTCAAGCCGTCACGTCGGCAATGACACCTGGCGCGTGCGCGGCGAGAAGCGCGGCGGGCAGTTCGATCAGTGTCGCGTCATGCGTGAACAGCAGCGCCGCGGTGATGTGCCGGTCGGGGAATATCTTGGCCAGTGCTGCCGCATAGGCCGCCATCTGGCGCAGGTGGTAGCGCTCGACGGCGGCAGCATTGCGCGGCACGCGGCTGCCGGTCTTGAAGTCGACAATCTGGATGAAGTCATCGGTGACCAGCAGGCGGTCGACCTTGCCGGCAATGACGATTTCACCGACGACGGCAGCAATAGGGGCCTCGGCCAGCGCGTCGGGGCCGAAAATCGCGGCATGCGCCGGCGCTTCGATGACCGCGAGCGCGCTGTCGACCAGCGCAGCCTGCGCGGGCGCATCGAGCCCGGCACCGTTGACCGCGACCCACGCCAGCGCGGCAGCGCGACGCTGGTCGGGCGCGACACCGGGCAAGCGTTCGAACAACGCATGCAGCAGCTTGCCGCGCTCGGCGGCGGCAATCATCCCCGGCGACGGCGGCGGCATCACGATATCGTCTTCGGCAAGCTTTGACGGGCTCAGCGGCCGCGCCGGCCGCGCTTCGGCAGGTGCGGGAGTGGTCGCCCAGGCCGGCAAAGTCATGTCAACGGCGCGTCCACCGGCACCGTCGCCATCGCGCACCGGCGCACCGGCACCGCCCCGGTGGGTGCGGCGGCTGCCCCAGACGCTGTCGGGCACCTCTTCGAGCGGGAAATTCTTGTCCATCGCGCGTTCGATCAGCGCGTACCAGCTGGCATCGGGCACCGGCGCGGGCTTGTCACCGCGCGCACTCGGCAGCGCCCCGCCGATAAACAGCATGTCCTCGGCGCGCGTCATCGCGACATACATCAGCCGCCAATGCTCCTGCAGCCCGGCTTCATCGGCCTCGTCGGCGCGTTCCGCGATCGGGCCGATCCGGCCGGCCTTGCCGCCGTAATAGACCGGCACCTTGGCGGTGACGTCGTCGGGGTTGAGCGCGACAAAGCCGTCGCGGTCGCCGGGCACATCGCGTGTTGCATCGGCGAGGATGACGACGGGTGCCTGCAGTCCCTTGGCGCCGTGGACGGTCATGATGCGCACAGCATCGAGCGCGGCTTCGGGGTCGCGCTTCAAGTCGCTGTCATCGCGCTCGATCCACGCCAGGAAGCCCTGCAGCGACGGCGCATTCTGCTGTTCGAACGCCAGCGCCTGCGCCAGCACCGCGCCGATGGTGTCGCGCGCTTCGTCACCCAGCCGCGCCAGCAGGCGTTTGCGTCCGCCCAGCGGCCCCGACAGGATGGTTTCGAGAAACTCGTAAGGCGCGCAGAAATCGGCGAGCCGCAGCGCGGCGCCCAGCCATTCGTAGGCAGCCTTAGCATGCGGTTCCGCCGACTGGCGCAGTCGTGTCCACAGGCTGGCATGGCCGCGGCCGTGAGCGAGCGCGAACAGCTGGTCCTGGCTCCAGCCGAGCAGCGGCGAGGTCAGCAGGCTGGCGCAGGTCAGATCGTCACGCGGCTGCAGCACGAAGCGTACCAGCGCCAACAAGTCCTGCACCGCCAGCGGCGTCGTCAGCCGCAACCGGTCGACACCGGCGACCGCGACGCCCTTGTCATGCAGCGCACTGACCAGCGGTGCCATGAACTCGCCGCGCTTGCGCACCAGCACGAGGATATCCTGCGGACGGACGTTGCGGTCGCGCGCCGGCAGATATAGCGGCGTCGCCGGATCGAGCCAGACGGCTATCTGCGCGGCGACCTGCTGTGCCATGCGGACATGGTTTTCGGCGATCCAGACCATCTCGGTTTCGGTCGCGGTGTCATCTACTTCGGCGTCGCCGAGCGCCGGCCACAATGTCACCGAGCCCGGCAGGCCTTCGCGCGCGGCACGGTGTGGCGGCACCGGTTCGCGCATGCCGAGCGTCGTATGGCCGAGTTCGTCGAGCGTCGCATCGACGACTTCGAGCACCGTCGGCACCGAGCGGAACGATTCGCTGAGCGGCTCGGCGCGCCACGCCTGGTCGGCATCGCGGATGCGCTGTTCGAAATCGAGCGCGCGGTCGCGGAAGACGCGCGGGTCCGAGCCCTGGAAGCTCATGATCGCCTGCTTGAAATCGCCGACGACGAACAGCGTGCGCACGATGTCGCGCGCGCCCTGCCCGTCGAAGAATTCGTCGGTGAGCGCCTTGATGATGTCCCACTGCGCTTCGTTGGTGTCCTGCGCCTCGTCGACAAGCAGGTGGTCGATACGCTGGTCGAGCTTGAAGCGCACCCAATTGCCCATGCCCGGCGCATCGAGCAGTGCCGCGGCGCGCGCGATCATGTCGTCATAGTCGATGAACCCGCCACGCCGTTTGTGTGCGGCATAGGCCGCGGCGAGCCGTTGGCCGACGCGCAGATAGCGCGCCGCGTGCGCCGCCGTCGCCAGCCGGGCACGCAATTCGACCACGTTTGCGACTTGCGCGATGAGCACCTCGGACAGCGGGGCAAGTGACGGGTCGCGCTTGAGCGGCCCGGCCGGCACCGGCTTGGCGAGCGGTTCGCCACCCTTGGTAAACAACGTGCCGATCAGCAGATCGAGTTGTACCGCGCGCACTTCCGGCACGAAGCCGATCCAGCACAGCATGTCATCGGCGCGCCGCGTAGCGACCTTGCCGCCATCGCCCGCCAGCGCGACGGCCAACCGCCGCAACCCGGTCAGGTCGATACCCCCAAGCGCGGCCGTCAGCACGGCTTCGGCGCTGCCATCGACGGGCAGCCCGAGCCAGCGCCGCAGCTTGGCTTCGAAACCCGCCGGCGCGCCGAGCGCGGCGATCGCATCGGCGTGGGCGATCATTACGCCCGCGACCTGCGTCAGTCGCTGCTCGCCGCCGGCGATGCTGAGTGCACCAATGTCATCGAGGAAGCCCTGGTCACCGGTCGCGGTCGCCGATTCGATTTCCTCGGCGAGCACGCGCGTGCGCAGCGCCAGTGCCGAGCGGTCGTCAAGTGCGGTAAACCCCGGCGCAATCCCGGCCTCGACCGGGAAGCTGGCGAGCAAGGACTGCGCAAAACCGTGCAGCGTCGAAATCCGCAGGCCGCCGCGCGCGTCGAGCGTGCGTGCGAACAGCTGCCGGGCGCGGGCGCGGGCTTCGGGGCCAGGTGCAGCGCGGATGGCGATCAGGTCATGGTCGAGCGCGACATCGTCGGCGAGCACCCAGTCGGCGAGGCGTTCGAAAATGCGCGCCTGCATTTCGGCCGCCGCGGCCTTGGTAAAGGTCAGCGCGACGATCCGTTCGGGCGCTGCGCCGTCGAGCAACAACCGCAGCACGCGAGCGGTCAGCACCTGCGTCTTGCCGGTGCCGGCAGATGCCGAGGTCCAGGCATTGACCGCCGGATCGGCGGCAGCGGCCTGGCTTTCACGGAGAGGATTAAGCCGGCTCATTCGGACGGCACCGGTTTGCCGAGCCATTCGGCGACGCGCGCCAGATGGTCGAAATCCTGGTACTTTTCGGCATATTCAGGGTGCAACTTGGCCGTGAATGGTTTGGTGCCGAGCAGCATGTCGTGGCACAATGCCTTGAACAGCTCGACCGTTGCGGCAATGTGTTCGGCGGGTGTGACGAATGCCTTACCCTTGTGCGACAACGGATCGCTAGCTTTGCCGGGATCGTTGCCGCCGCTGACTTTCCAATAGCTGAAGCGCCCGACTGGTCCCGCAGGCACGCCGGCCAGCACCCCTTGTTCAGCCAACGCGCCGAGCAGCCCCATCTGCAACGCAAAGCCGCCGCTGACCTGGGCATAGGTCGGCACCGTGCCGGTCTTGTAATCGACGATGGCGAGCTGGCCATTGGCGTGCCGGTCGACGCGGTCGGCGACACCGGTCAGCGTTACCGGCGATTCGCCGCGCGCGCCGAATTCGAAGATGCGCTGGCCCTTGGCTTCGACCGCGAGCGGCGTCCAGCCTTCGGAATCCCATTCGTCGAGCGTTGCCTTGGCCCAGTCGAGCGCGCGGCGCACGCGTGGCGCCCACAGCGCCTGCATCAGCGGGTGATTCGTCCAGTCGGCCAGTTCGTCGTCATAGGCCTTGGCCAGCGCGGCATCGCTGCCGCCGGCCTTGATCCATTCCTCCAGGATGCGGTGCACGGCCGAGCCGCGGTCGGCGCCGGTCGGATCGCTATCGAGCGGGTCGAGCACCTTCAGAGCGAGCATTGTCTGCGCGTAGAAGCTGAACGGATCGGCGCGCAGCTTTTCCGCCGCTGTCACCGACAGCCGGCGCGGCCGCTGAGCCGCCGGCGGTGCGGGGGCGGGACGCGGCGCGGGCGCCGGCGGGCCGGCGGCATCGATGGCGCGCGCCAGATCGACCAGCCGTGTATCCTGCGGCAGCGTATCGCCCGCCAGCGCCCGCAGCCGCAGCCAAAACCGCGACGCCACGCGCGGGCCGCTGTCATCACGGCGTGCGCGCGTCAGCAGCACGCGTGGCGCGCCAAGTCCGGCGACAAAATCATGTGCGGCCTGGCCGATGGATGCTTCCAGCCCGGGCAAACCAAGCTTCCGCCGTATGGCTGGCGCCAACCACGGGTCGGGCGAGGGCAGCGCCGGCCAGACGCCTTCGGAAAGCCCGCCGAGGATGACGAAGTCGGGGCGCTGCAGACGCGCTTCGATCAGGCCCCAGATCGCCAGCCGCGGGTGCTTGCCGATCACCGGCCGCACCGGCACATCGGCGAGCAATGTGTCGAGCAGCGCCGGCGCATCGGCGGGGTCGAGCGCATCAAGCGCGTCGCCGTGCTGCGTCAGTGCCGCGATGCGGTCGGCGAGCGCGCGACCATCGGCGCCGCGCCAGATGGCATCGCCGGTCAGCGCCACGAGCGTCGCGGCCAAGGCTTCGACCAGTTCGGCGAGGTTGAGGCTGCGCGCCCTGAACACGATTTCGAGCGGCGCCAGCAACGCCGTGACGTCGGCCCACCAGCCCGCCAGCGGCATCCGCCGGTCACGGACGTCGACAACGCGGTCGGCTTCGGCAACTTGCGCGGCGATGCCACCGAGCCCTGCCGCCGGCCGCACGCCGCGCAAGTCGATATCGAGTTGGCGGACGCGGTCGAGCCATTCGAGACGCGTCGCTTCAGTACTCGAAGCCACTAGCGGGTGTTTGAGCACGGCAAGCAGCGCCACCGGCGCAAAATGCTGTGCGGCGGCCTCGGACAGTGCCAACGCCAATGCGCCCGGCGGCGTCGCGGTCAACGCAACACCTGCCGAATCATCAATCTCGATGCCCCAGCGCGTGCAATGCGTGGCGACACGTCGCGCCAGATTGCGATCGGGGGTGACCAGCGCCGCCGTTGCGCCGGGGGTTTCCAACGCCTCGCGCAGCGCCAGCGCAATTGCCTGCGCCTCTGCGGCCGGATCGGCGGCTTCGAGCCAGGATACGCCGTCAAATGTGCCCGCTGCGACCGGCGTTTCGCGCCACTGTGCCGTGAACGCTGCCGGGCAGAGCGCGCGCGCCACCGCGGTCGCGCGGGTCGCGGAAGAGCCTGTGTCGGTAGGCCAGTTTTCGACTTCCGCCCGCGCGACGCCGATATCGTCGAGTAGCCGCTTGAGACCGTATTGCGCATGTTCTTCGCTATTGCGTCGTGTCTCGTCGCCCGCGGCGTCGGTGACCAGTGAGTCCCAGGCGTCGGCAGGCATCGCGGCATCTAGGCCCGGGAGCACCAGCATGCCGTCTGGCAGCCGCGCGATGGTGCCGAGCAGCGCTGCCTGTGCCGGCGTCGCACCGTTCATGCCGGCCGCCACCACCAGCCCCGGCGGCGGCGAAGCCTCCCAATGCGCCGCGATGATGCCAAGCAGAGCATTGCCGCGTGCGGCGCGGTCGCTGCAGCCTTCGGCTGCGAGGATGGCCGGCCAATGTTCGATGACCAGCTCGAAGAATGCGAAGGTTTCCAGCCAATGGCTGGCGAGATCGTCCTTGGCGACGTCTTTCAGTTGCGCCGGATCAACCCCTTCGCGCGCCAAGGTATCGAACGCCGCGCCGAGCTGGTCGGCGAGCCGCAGCGCCTCGACACTGCCGATGATGTCGCGCCAGCGGCGGATCAGCCGCGTCAGCAGCAAACGGCGGCGGATTGGATCGATCGGCGGCAGGAGGCTGGTTTCGAGTCCGGCGACAAGGTCGAGTGCGTCGTCGACATCGATGTCACCAAGCGGTGTCATGCGCGGCAGCAACAGTCCGCCATCGGCGCTACGAACAAAGGCGTCGGTCAAGGCCCGCACGGCGCGGCGGCTAGGCAGCAGGATCTGCGCGCGCGCCAGCACCAGCGGATTGCCGCCGGCGCGATCGATCAGCCCCTTCGCCAGTGCATCGGCAAACGCCGCTTCGGGCGCGATGGTATAAACGCTGGGGCGGGTTGCCGCGCTCAAACTGTTGCCAGCAGCGTTTCGGTTGCTGCAACCGCCGGCGGCGTACCGACATCGGCCCACAGCCCGGCATGCGTCACGCCGAACAGCCGGTCCGCTGCCATCGCCTTGTCCCACAGCAATCGGAAACCGAACGGCCCTGACGGCGCGCCGTCGAACAGGTGGCGGGCTACAATCATCACACCGGTATAGACGAACGGCGCCATGCGGCCATCACGGCGCCAGCGCAGCCGTCCGGCGGGGTCCATGTGAAAATCGCCGCGGCCGCTGTGGCTCGACGCGCGCGCCAGCGGCACGAGCAGCAGCAGCGCATCCATGATTTCGGGGTTCCACTGTTGCGCCAGCAATTGCAGCGACGGTACCGCGCCATCGACCCATAGGTTGTCGCTGTTGACGACGAAGAAGTGATCGCCGTCGATCAGCGGCAGTGCCTTGGTGACGCCACCACCGGTTTCGAGCAGCTCGGCGCGCTCGTCCGAAATCGCGATCTCGAGGCCCTGTTCACGGCCAGCCAGATGCGCCTCAACCTGATCGGCGAGGTAGTGAACATTGACGACTGCCTTTTGCACGCCGGCGGCACGCAGATGGTCGAGTGTGCGGTCGAGCATCGTACGCCCGCCGACTTCGACGAGCGGCTTGGGGCGCAGCGCCGTCAACGGCCGCATGCGCTTGCCCAGCCCGGCCGCCAGCACCATCGCCGTTGTCGGGAAGTCGCTCATGGCAGCGCCTTGAACTGCTGGCGCGCGGCAGCCGGGACGTGGGTGGCAAACCAGTCGGCGACCGGTGCGAGCGCAGGATGCGCGAGGTTGCGGTCAAGATAGCCCCAGACGCGCGGGTTGAAGCGCGGATAGGCAGGCTTGTTGTCGCGCTTCCAAAGCCGGGTGAACACGCCCAGAATCTTGGTGTTGCGCTGGGCGCCGAGGATTTCATAGGCGGCGCGGAATGCCGCCGCATCGGGGATGCCGGCCGCAGCGACATAGCGGTCGAGCATTGCGGCTTCGAGCGCCGGCGCGACATCGCGGCGTGCATCCTGCAATAGCGAGACAAGGTCGTACGCCGGATGCCCGGCGAGCGCGTCCTGATAATCGAGCAGTCCGAGACCACGCAGGCCGGGCCGGTCGAGCAGCATCAGATTGTCGGCGTGATAGTCGCGCAGTGTCAACACGGGCTTGGCCTGGGTTTCGGAAAGGATTTTCGGAAACACAGCATCCCATGCGGCGTCGTATCCCGGCGCCTCGGCGTGACCCGCCGCGGGCAGGTACCATTCGGGGAACAGCCGCACTTCGCGGCGCAATTCGGATTCGCCGTAGGGCGCGATGACAGGTGCCGGATGGCGATGCAATTCGGCGAGCACGTCGATCGCAGCAGCATAGATTTCAGCCTCGCGCGCCGGCGCTTCGGCGAGCAGCGGATTGACGCGTGCATCACCGAAATCTTCGAGCAGGATCAAACCTTGTTCTAGGTCGGTCGCCAGCGGTTGCGGCGCCGAAAACCCCAGCGAATCCAGATGCGCGCCGATGGCAAGGAACGGCCGGCTGTCTTCCTTGTCAGGCGGCGCATCCATCAGCACGGCGCGGCGGTCGCCGTCCACCACGCGGAAATAGCGCCGGAACGACGCGTCGCCGGCAAGCGGCAGAATCTGCGCGCCTGCCCAACCGTTGGCGGCGAGGAACGCGGGTGCAGACGCGGGCGGAATCATATGCGGGGCCATCGCCCCTCCCAAGACGGCGGCACCGAAACTGTCAAGCGCCGCGTCACCTCACCGGCGCCATCGATGCTGATTCGCAGTGCGTCGTGCGGCAACAAGGCGCCCAGCCGTTCGGGCCATTCGATCAGCGTCACCTGGTCATCATAGGCTTCATCAAGGCCCAGTGCCGCCGCTTCGTCGGGGCTGTCGAGCCGGTACAGGTCGACATGCCAGACCGGCGGCTGCGTGTCATACGGCTGGACCAGCGTAAAGGTCGGGCTCGGCACATCGCCCTGATAGCCTAGCCCGCGCAGGAAGCCGCGGGCAAAACAGGATTTTCCGGCGCCCAGATCGCCCGACAGCGCCAGAATATCGCCTGCCCGCGCCTGCGCGGCCACACGCGCGGCAAAGTCGGCAAGCGCTTCGGGGGAGTTGAATATCACGCTGCCCATCTGCAACATTGTGGCCGCGCCGCGCCAGTGGAAACGATGCGGCTAGCCGGCCCACACGGCCAAAACCGACACTCGGAGGCGACAGGTGGGTTCCATCGGGCCCATAAACCGCTACCAACGGATGTTGGACGTATAATCCTTGGGAGCCATCAATGCAGTTTGACGACGTAATTCTCGGCCGCCGCAGTATCCGCGGTTACAAGCCCGATCCGGTGCCGCGGGCGCTGATCGAAGAAATCATTGCGCTCGCCATGCGCGCCCCGTCGTCGATGAATACGCAGCCGTGGAACTTCACAGTGGTCACCGGTGAACCTCTTGACCGCATCCGTGCCGGCAACACCGAACGCAACATCGCCGGTATTCCGCACAGCCGCGAGTTTCGCACCGGTCAGGCGTTCGCCGGCGTCCATCGCGACCGGCAGGTTGGCGTCGCCAAACAGTTGTTCGCGGCAATGGACATTGCGCGCGACGACAAGGAAAAGCGCACCGACTGGGTGCTGCGCGGGTTCCGCCAGTTCGATGCACCGGTGTGCGTGATCATTACCTATGACCGCGTGCTCGACGGCAGCGACGATACACCGTTCGATTGCGGTGCGGTGGCGACGGCGCTGGTCAATGCGGCGTGGTCGCGCGGGCTGGGGGCCGTCATCAACAGCCAGGGCATCATGCAGTCACCGGTGGTGCGCGAGCATGCCGGCATCGCTGACGACCAGATCATCATGAAGAGCATTGCGCTCGGATGGCCGGACGAGAGTTTCCCGGCCAATGCAGTCTATTCGGAACGCAAGTCGGTCGAGGAAGCCACCAAATTCGTCGGCTTCGACTAGACTCAAAAAGGCCCCCCGGTTTGCACCGGGGGACCCTTCAAATCGCTTAGTAGCGGTAGTGGTCGGGCTTGAACGGGCCGGTCTGCGCGACGCCGATATAGCCTGCCTGCTTGTCGGTCAGCTTGGTCAGCTTGACGCCAAGCTTTTCGAGGTGAAGCATCGCGACCTTCTCGTCGAGGTGCTTGGGCAGCACATAGACCTGGTTCTGGTACTGCTCCGACTTGGTCCACAGTTCGATCTGCGCCAGCACCTGGTTGGTGAAGCTGGCCGACATCACGAACGACGGGTGGCCGGTGGCACAACCAAGGTTCACCAGGCGGCCCTTGGCGAGCACGATGATCTGGTTGCCTTCGGGGAACTCGACGATGTCGGTGCCCGGCTTGACTTCGGTCCACTTGTAGTTCGACAGCGCGGCGATCTGGATCTCGCTGTCGAAGTGGCCGATGTTGCAGACGATGGCGTTCGACTTCATCGCCTTCATGTGCTCGGCGGTGATGACATCGGCATTGCCGGTGGCGGTGCAGAAGATGTCGGCGCGCTTGACGGCGTCTTCCATCGTCACGACTTCAAAGCCTTCCATCGCCGCCTGCAGGGCGCAGATCGGATCGATTTCGGTGACCATGACGCGTGCGCCGCCGTTGCGCAGCGACTGTGCCGAACCCTTGCCGACATCGCCGAAGCCGGCGACGCAAGCAACCTTGCCCGCGAGCATGACGTCAGTGGCGCGACGGATGGCGTCGACCAGCGATTCCTTGCAGCCGTAGAGGTTGTCGAACTTCGACTTGGTGACGCTGTCGTTGACGTTGATCGCCGGGAACGGCAGCTTGCCGTCCTTGGCGATCTGATACAGGCGGTGGACGCCGGTGGTGGTTTCTTCCGACACGCCCTTGATGTGCGCGACCGACATGGTGAGATAGCCGGGCTTCGCCTTGATGAACGCCTTGAGCGCGCGCTGGAATTCGACTTCTTCTTCGTTCGCCGGTTCGGGCATGGTGTCCCCGGCTTCGAGGCGCGCGCCCCACAGCGCGAACATCGTCGCGTCGCCGCCGTCATCGAGGATCATGTTGGCGGTCTGGTCGCCCCAGTCGAAGATGCTGCCGACATAGTCCCAATAGTCCGCGAGGCTTTCGCCCTTGATCGCGAACACCGGGATACCGGCGGCGGCGATCGCGGCAGCAGCATGGTCCTGCGTCGAGAAGATGTTGCACGTCGCCCAGCGCACTTCGGCACCGAGCGCGGTCAGCGTTTCGATGAGCACGGCGGTCTGGATGGTCATGTGCAGCGAGCCGGTGATCCGCGCGCCCTTCAGCGGCTTCGACGCGCCGAATTCAGCACGCAGCGCCATCAGGCCGGGCATTTCGGTTTCGGCGATGTTGATTTCGCGGCGACCGAAGTCGGCGAGGCCGATGTCGGCAATGACGTAATCGGTAAGCGGGGTGTTCGACTGGGTCGCCATGGGGCGCACTCCTGAGAATGGTTTGGGATGCGCCCGCATAGGGGCAAGGGCCTCGCAGAGCAAGTATAAAGATATCTTTATATGATTTTTGGCGCAAATCCCTAGGCTACGCCTTGCCTGCTAGGGCGTCAGCCGTCGCTTGACCATCGGCGGCGTCTCGCCATTGTTGACGCTGCGACCCCAGCCGATGAGCGCGCGCATCGCGAGGCCATCGGCTTCTGTCGGCTGGCGGTAGAACAGCGCCAGTCGGGCGTTATCGGCACAGCCAGCGGGCGTGCAGAAATAGTGCAGCAGCGCGGCAGCGCGAATCTTGCCCGCCGGCGTCACCACCATGGCGCCTTTTTCAGGGCAGCTATGGGCGCGGCAGGCGGCGAACAACAGGTTGCCGTCCTTGAGCCGCAGCGGCGCCTCGGGCGGTCCGCCCAGCGCTTCGCGTGCCTGCTTCCAGACGAGCGTGTTGGGCATCAGATAGTCGCCGCGCGCCTTGCCGAAGAAGGTTTTGAGCGCCGCCTCGGTACCCGGCGCCCACATCAGCTCGTTGGTGGTGCGGCAATCGGCCGGCTGCGCCATGCTGCACGCCGGAGTGGCGGCGGCGAGCAGCAGCGCCAGTAGAATCATCCCAGCAACGCCTGTGTCGCTGCAGCGACGCGCGCATCGCCCGCTGCGATCACGCGACCGTCGCTGCCTTGCCGCAGCGGCAGGCCGGCCCAATCGGTCATCACACCGCCAGCACCGGTAACGACGGGGACCAGCGCCGCCCAGTCGTGAATCTTCAGCCCCGATTCGACGACCAGGTCGAGATGCCCCGAAGCGACGAGGCCATAGTTGTGGCAATCGCCGCCGAACAGACTGTCGGCCACCTGACCGCGCAGCGCATCGACGCGCGGCATGTCGGCGGCATCGAACAGGAACGGCCCGGTAGTGCCGAGCCGGGCCGCACCCAAAGCTTCGCAGGCACGGACATGGGCGCGCTCGCCATTGAGTGTTGTCGGGTGGTCGACGCCGCCGACCCAGCGGTCACCAATGATGCATTGATCGATGATGCCAAGCACCGGCACGCCGTCTTCCATCAGCGCGATCAGCGTCCCGAAAATCGGCCGGCCGGCGACAAAGGCGCGGGTACCGTCGATCGGATCGAGCACCCAGACGCGCGCGTTGTCCGGACGGTCGTCGCCATATTCCTCGCCGATGACGCCGTCACCGGGGCGGTGCCGGGCAAGCAGCGCGCGGATGGCGGCCTCGCCCTCGCGATCGGCGATGGTGACGGGGGAGAAGTCCTCCTTGGTTTCAACCAGGAACGGCCGGCGGAACCATGGCCGGATGGCGGCGCCGGCGGCGTCGGCAAGCGCATGGGCGAGGCTGATGTCATCGGGGGTCAAAGCCCAAGCTCCTTCAAGATCGCTGCGCGGTCGGCATCGAGTGATGGCGCGCCCGGCCGTGTCACCGGGTCGCCATGCCCCGATATCTTGACCGGATTGCCCGCCGCCAGCAGCGGCGTGCCATCGGGATAGGCGGCGTGGATCGCCATGTTGCGGGCGCGCGTCTGTGGATAATCGAGCGCCTGCTGGATATTGTGCAGCGGCCCGCACGGCACGCCCGCAGCATCGAGCAGCGGCAACCAATGCGATGGCGGCGCATCGGCCAATCGCGATTCGATGACGTGTGCGACAGCATCGGCATGGTCGGAACGCGCGCTGTTGCTGGCAAAGCGCGGGTCATCCTTGAACATCCCGAGGTCGAGCGCATCGAGCATCGCCTGCCACAGGCCGTCATTGCCCGCGGCGATGACGATATGGCCGCCCTGACAGGCATAGGCGGCAAATGGCGTGATCGACGGATGACGTGCACCGAGCGGCCCGGGCGAAACGCCGGTGACGGCATAGCGCGCGACGGCGTTTTCAAGGATGGCGATCTGGCAGTCGAGCATGGCGACATCGACAAACGCACCGACGCCGGTCTTTCCGCGCTCGTGCAGTGCTGACAAAATGCCGATGACGGTGAACAGCCCGGCGGTAATGTCGCCAACCGAGGTGCCGACGCGCGTCGGTGGCCCACCCGGCCAGCCGGTGACCGACATGATGCCACCCATCGCCTGCACGACCATGTCGTACGCGGCCTTCTGGCTGTCGGGTCCCGTGTGGCCGAAGCCGCTGGCGGCGGCGTAGATAAGCTTTGGATAGCGCGCGTGCAGCGCCTCCCAACCGAAGCCGAGGCTTGCCATGACGCCAGGGCGATAGTTTTCGACCAGCACGTCGGCGCGCGCCAGCAGCGCTTCGAAAATCGCGCGGTCGCCGGCATCCTTGAGGTTGAGCGCGATCGACTGCTTGCCGCGGTTGATGCTGGCGAAATAGGCGCTTTCGGGGACGCCTTCTGCCTTGAACGGTCCGATATGCCGCGAATCGTCGCCACCGTCGGGGCGTTCGACCTTGATGACGCGCGCGCCGAGATCGGACAGCACCATCGTCGCATAGGGTCCCGCGAGCACGCGCGACAGATCGATGATGGTTAGGTCGGAGAGCGGGCCGGGCTTGGTCATGTTGTCGGTGATAGCGACAATCGCGGGGTGCTGTCATCCCGCGCGTGCGCAGGCGCTTAGCGCCGTGGATGCTGCGTATCGAACAGTCGCGCGATGCGCGGGTCGGGCACCACCCACATCAACGCCGGGATCAGATAGCAGACGAAACCGACCCAGGGCGCGACCAGCGTCAAGCCGACACCGCTGGCGTAGAGCACTTTCGACAGCTTGCCCTTGATGTCATGGCCGATCGCATCGGCGAGCGTGTGATCGTCGCCGTTGGCCGCGATGATGGCGCGCTGAAGGATGGTGAAGGCGAACGCCGCGAGCAGCAGGTTGGTACCGTAAAACATGTCGGGCAGCGGCGCGAAGTGATTCTCGCCCATCCAGCCGGTGGTGAACGGCAGCAGCGACAGCCAGAACAGCAGATGCATGTTCGCCCACATCACGGCGCCGGTCACATGGTGGCAGGCGTGCAGCATGTGATGGTGGTTGTTCCAGTAGATGCCGACATAGATGAAGCTCAGCACATAGCTCAGGAACACCGGCCACAGACCTTCGAGCGCCGCCCAGTCGGCGCCGTGCGGCACCTTGAGTTCGAGCACCATGATGGTGATGATGATGGCGAGCACGCCGTCGCTGAAGGCTTCGAGCCGGGTCTTGTTCATCGTGTTGGCATCACTGTGGCACCTCGGCGTGCAAATTGCGCGAATCGCGCGCCTGCGGCAAGCTCGACTCTGGCGCCTGAACGGGCGCGGTGGCAGTATAGCCGCAACAGGGAGGTCGCGATGGCTTATACGATTTCGGTGAACGGCGCGCCGCAGCAGGTCGATGTCGATGGCGAGATGCCGTTGCTGTGGGTGCTTCGCGAAGTGCTCGACCTGCCCGGGACCAAGTTCGGCTGCGGCATCGCGCAATGCGGTGCCTGCACAGTCCACCTCGACGGTGTCGCGGTCCGCAGCTGCCAGACGCCGGTTTCGAGCGTTGGCAAGGCCAAGGTCACGACCATCGAGGCGATCGGCGCAACGCCGCGGGGCAAGGCACTCCAGGACGCCTGGGTTGCAGGCGATGTCGCGCAGTGCGGCTATTGTCAGGCCGGCCAGATCATGTCGGCAGCGGCGCTGCTGGCGAGCAAGCCCAAGCCAACCGACGCCGATATCGACGCCGCGATGGCGGGCAATTTGTGCCGCTGCGCCACTTATCCCCGCATCCGCGCGGCGATCCACGCCGCTACGACGGAGGCCTGAGCGATGACGGTGCAAATCAACCGGCGTTCGTTGCTGACCGTACTCGCCGCCGCCGGTGGTGGGCTGACCCTGGGCTTCGGCCCCGTGGCGCGCGCCCTTGCGGCAGGAACAACCGACGCGAAGCTCAACACCTATGTCACGGTGCATGCCGATGGCAGCGTCACCATCATGGCGCAGAATCCCGAAATCGGGCAGGGCGTCAAAACATCGATCCCGCAGCTCGTCGCCGAAGAGCTCGATGTCGACTGGAGCGCCGTGACCATCGAACAGGCGATTGCCGACACGGCGGTCTACGGGCGGCAGGTCGCCGGCGGCAGCATGGCGACCACGCTGCAATATGACCCGTTGCGCCGCATGGGCGCGACCGCGCGCGCGATGCTGGTCACCGCCGCGGCGACGCGCTGGGGCGTGCCGGCGGGCGAATGCACCACCGCCAGCGGCACGGTGCTGCACGCGGCTTCGGGACGCAAGCTCGGCTACGGCGACGTTGCGGCGGACGCGGCGAAACTGCCGCTGCCCGATCCCGCGACCATCGCGCTCAAGGACCCGGCGAATTTCACGATCATCGGCCAGCCGATGACCGGCGTCGACAACTACAAGCTGGTCACCGGCCAGCCGCTGTTCGGCATCGATGCCAAGGTGCCGGGCATGGTCTATGCCGCGTATGAAAAATGCCCGGTGTTCGGCGGCACCATCAAGAGCGCCGATCTGACCAAGGCCAAGGCAATCAAGGGCGTCATCGATGTCTTTGTCATCCCGGGCAGCGGCGACCCTGCGGTCACCGGGCTGAGCGAAGGCGTCGCCATCATCGCCGACAGTTGGTGGACCGCCAACCGTGCCCGCGCGGCGCTGGCCATCGTCTGGAACGAGGGGCCGCGTGCCGGTGCAAGCAGCACCGCCATTGCAGCGCAGGCAGCAGCTTTCGCCAAGCAGGCACCACAGCAGAGCATTGTTTCGACGCTCGATACCGACAAGGCGCTGGTGGGCGCCGCCAAGCGCGTAGATGCGGTCTACAGCTACCCCTATCTGGCCCATGCGCCGATGGAACCAATGAATTGCACGGCGCGCGTCGCCGGCGGCAAGGTCGAGATCTGGGCCCCGACGCAGAACCCCGAGCCGGGACGCGCACAAGTCGCCAAAGCGCTCGGTGTGCCGCCCGCCGACATCACCATCCACATGATGCGCTGCGGCGGCGGCTTCGGGCGCCGGCTTGGCAATGACTATATGGTCGAAGCGGCCACGATATCAGCGCGCGCCGGCAAGCCGGTCAAGCTGATCTGGTCGCGCGAACAGGACATTCAGCAGTCGTTCTACCGACCGGGCGGGTTCCACAACCTCAGTGGCGGCCTCGATGCCAGCGGCAAGCTGATTGCCTGGCGCAACCACTTTGTCAGCTACGGCAGCGACGGCAAGTTTGCTCGGTCGGCGCAGATCGCGCCCGGACTGTTTCCCGACGGCTTCGTCGAGAACATTGCCATTGGGGCCTCGCTGATGCCGACGCCGCTCGAGACGGGACCGCTGCGCGCGCCGGTCAGCAACGCCTTCGGCTTCGTGATGCAGTCGTTTCTCGACGAATTGGCCCTCGCGGCCAAAATCGATCCGCTGGCATTCCGGCAGCAGCTGCTCGGCAGCGCGCGCATCGTCGGCGACACGTCTAACGGCCATACCGGGCTCGATACCGGACGTACGCGCGCCGTGCTCGATGCGGCCGCCAAGGCGGCGGGCTGGGGCCGCGCCCTGGCGCCGCGCTCGGGGCTGGGGATTGCTTTCTATTTCAGCCACCGCGGCTATTTCGCCAGCGTCGCCGAGGTCACGGTCGCCGAAGATGGTGCGGTAACGGTGGTCAAGGTCTGGGTCGCAGGCGATGTCGGGCGCCAGATCGTCAATCCGAGCGGCGCGAACAACCAGATTGTCGGTTCGACGCTCGATGCCATCAACGCGACGCTCAATCAGCAGATCACCGTGGCCAACGGTCGCGTCGTGCAGCGCAATTTCGATGACTATCCGCTGCTGCGGATGCCCGATGCGCCGCCGGTCGTTGTCGAGATGGTGGCCAGCGACAACCCGCCGACGGGGCTGGGCGAACCCGCCTATCCGCCGGTGCCGCCGGCCATCACCAATGCGATTTTTGCGGCGACAGGCGTGCGCGTACGGTCACTGCCGGTCGACACGGCGCTGCTCAAAAAGGCCTAGCGGCCCGGTTCAAGTTTGCGGTAGGCGCCGTCGTCGTCAAAGTGGATGGTCAACACCTGGCACTCGCGGCATTCGGCGAGCGTTTGGGGACTCACGCCAAAAAACTGCGCCAAGGCTGTATCGTCAACCATCGGCGCCGGGGCCTTTTTGGTGGCGGGTTGCAGCAACAAGAACACCGTCCACACCAGCCAGGCGGCGAGCAGGATCAGGATGGTGTGTCCCGACATGTCCATCAGGTACTGGAAGCGCTTCCAGCCGCCGAGCGCGACGACTTCGTTCGCGAGCTGCCGGAATCCCGCCAGCCAGCCGCCGAGAATCGCCACCGGAATCAGGAAATACAACCAGCAGGCCAGCGAAAACAGCAACGCGCCGATGCGTTGCCGCAGCCCGAGCAAGTGCGGTAGATTGATGATCGGAGCAGGCGTCGTTCGCGCGTCCATCAGGCCCGCACTCCACGGTCGCCAGTGACCCAGACCGCACGCTGGCCCTGCTTCTTGGTGACCGCCTTGTACAGCCCGACCAAAGCGGTGCCGACGCCGATCATCCAGTAAACCAGCGGGTACCAGACGATCCAGTAATAGAATTGCCCCATGCCGCCATTGCCGCGTTCATAGCGTGAATCGATGGCGATGCTGGTGCCAAACTGCAGCAGGCAGGTGATGCCGAGCAGCACGCTGGTCCAGCGCGGCAAGAAATCGATCCAGCTATCAGCGCCGTCAAAGCCGATCATCCGCACCGTGACAACGATAAATGCCGCTACCATAAGTGCTGACCAGGCGATCGACGTCAGATATTCGATATACAGCGGCCACATCCGTCGAGCGGGCCAGCGCATGATTTCACGCGAGTAGCGCAGCATGGTTTCGGCGCCGCCCTGCGCCCAGCGCACGCGTTGCTTCCATAGACCCTTCAGCGTTTCGGGCATCAACACCCAGCAAAGTGCGTTAGGTTCAAAGCGAATCGTCCAGCCGGCGAGCTGGAGCTTCCACGAAATGTCGATGTCTTCGGTGATCATGTCTGGCGACCAGTAACCGACATCGTGCAATGCCGATTTGCGGAATGCCGCGATGACCCCCGACACGGTGAATATGCGTCCATAGGTGCGCTGCGCGCGCTTGATCATGCCAACGATGGCCGAAAACTCGCCGACCTGGATTCGTCCCATCAATGTCGAGCGGTTGCGTACGCGCGGATTGCCGGTGACGGCGCCGACGCGCGGGTTGTGGAGGAAGTGTCGCACCATCCACACCGCGGCCTGCGGCGCCAGCAGCGAATCGCCGTCGATGCCGATAACGATTTCGCCGCGCGACAACAGGCAAGCCGCGCGCAGCCCCATCGCCTTGCCCTGGTTGGTGGCAAGGTTGATGACGCGCAGTTGCGGATGCGCCTCGGCGAGTTCGCACAATATGTCGAGCGTGTCGTCGCGGCTACCATCATTGATCGCGATGACTTCGAAGTCGGGATAGTCCTGCGCCAGCGCATAAGCGATCGTCTCGCGGACGTTCTGGCCTTCGTTGTAGCACGGGATCAGGATCGAGATCGGCGGGTAGGATGCCAGCTTGGGCAGATTGCCGACGGGATCGCCGCGGCCGACCTCCCAGCGCAGGTAGAAGATAATCGCGCCGATCATCCAGACATAGGCCATGACCAGCGGATAATAGAACAGCAGCCCCGCGGCCGTATGTGCGAGATGCCGCAACCCGCCCCAGCCGGCGAATTCATGCAGCGTTGCAATGGCGTCAGTCGACAGCCCCTCGGCCCAGTCGGGCAGCGGCGATGTATCGATGGCGGCAGGAGTCGTCACGGTTGGACTTGTACAGCAAATTCGCGCTTCATGTCGCTGAGCTTCGGTTGGTCGCGATAGGGGTTGTCGGGATAATAGCCCAAATTGATCGCGCCGGCCTTTTTGAGCAGCTCGATCTGACCCAGCAACACCGGCATCGCTACCGGTTGCTTGGTCTTCCAATCGACAGTCTGCAGTTCAAACACCGACTTCGCCAGCCCGTCGGGTTGTTTGGCGACGTCGATGACCAGCTGCTTCAGCCATGCGTCAGCATCGGTGGCGTTTTCCATCTCGGGCATCGCTTCGATGCCGACATAGTCATAATGTTTGAGGAATACCGGCAGTGACTGGGCATACCATTCCTCGGCATCGGTCTGCAGAATCGGACGCGAATAGATGTTGCGCGCGGTCTTGATGTACGGTCGATAGACGCGGACGCGCGCTGTCAGCTCGTCGGTAAACTCAGCGAGGTATTCTGACTTGTGCTTGGCCCACGCCAGCCGCATCGCCGGCGTTGCATGCAGCTTGTCGAAGTCGGTCGGCAGTCCCCAATGCTTGTGGCCATAAGCCAGCGCCGCAGGGGAAACATCCTCATAGTCCGATAAGATACCATCATCGTGGAAAAGCACGCCGTCGAAAATCGCGTGGACGGCGAGGTCTTCATAGATGTCGCCGACCCAGGCCCGTGCCTTGGGGTTGAACGGCGACAGCCGCGTATAGATGTGCTGCGATGGGCCGGCCTTGCCGTCATGCCATTCCTGGACATACCAGTCGGCGGGAAGCTTGGCCTTGTACGCCATCATCGGCATCCAGGCGTAGACCTTGACCCCGGCGCGCGTCTTGAGCTGCGTCGCGGCATAGGCGAACAGGTCGGCGCGCATCGGCAGGTGGCGATTGGGGAAATAGACGGCATCGGCATTGCCGTCGCCATCGGGGTCCGAATAGGCCTGCAGGTAAACCGTACTGACCCCCATGTCGCGGATGCGGTCGACCAGCGCGCTGAGGTTGCGGTGCGTCTGCGCCGGATCGGCGTCGTAGATATAGTCGAGATCGACATGGACGACGCGCTGTACACGCGCCGCGCGCTGCGTTTCGACAATGTCCGAAAACTGCCCGATGCCAGGGTCATCGGTCAGGATCAGCCGGTCGATTACTGACAGGTTGGGCAACGCGTTCTTGCCATCAGCCAGCGCCATAGTGATCGGCATCCCCGCCTTGGCGGCGTCTGCTACTGCGATGGCGTTGTATTCACCGTAAGGCCAGACCATGACGCGCACCGGGTGGCCGAGCTCGCGCTTCAGGAACGCCGCGCTCTTCTGCATGCCAGTGGCAATGCGGGTGCGGTATTCGGCATCCGTCTCGTAGCGCCCGGTGGCCGCATCATAGCGCCGCGTCGTGACTGCAGCCTCCTTGCCGCCCTGCGGGTTCGACGGGATGGCATTGTGCAGGCCGTAAGTGTGTGAGGCGATTTCGACGAGTCCCGACTTGTCGAGCTCGCGTACCTGCGCCCAGGTCATCACCGGCTTGTAGCCCGGTACATCGGGCTTTGCCTCACCGTTGATCCAGGTGCCGATGATCGCCGCGACTGCCGGGAAGTTGTGCTTCTTCAGCAGCGGATAGGCGCGCGTGTAGAAGCTTTCATAGCCGTCATCGAAGGTCAGCAGCACCGCCTTTTCGGGGAGCTGCGACTTGCCTGCAGCCGCATCAACCAAGTTCTGGACACTAATCGGGTGATAGCCCTCACGTGCGAGCCAATCGAGCTGGTCGGCAAAATGCGCCTCGCTGACCCCGACACGGTCGAACGGCGGCGTGTGCTGCCCGGTGGCCGTAATATCATGGTAATTGAGGACAATATAGTCGTGTGGCGGGGTCGAGGCGGCCGCGACGCCAGCTGTCGTGACAAATGCCAGAACCAATGCAGCCAATAGCGTTTTGAACACGGCAGTTCCAATGATGCGGCGCGTGGCGCGGCCATAACAGCGCCTGACTTATCCGAACATGAACAGGTCGTTTCGCAGCACCGGCGCCGTCCGCCAACGCCAAGACCTGCGGAAAGTGGTGCCCGGGGGCGGATTGCTATCGGGGATTATGGTCG
>NZ_SIHO01000010.1 GCF_004681125.1 Glacieibacterium arshaanense | reverse complement strand
GTCTTGGGGTGAAAAGCCGCCAGACGGAAACCGAACCCACTACTGCCATTGTAGGCGCGGAACCGAATGAACCATTGCGGGCATTGTCAAGCGCTGAGCGAGTCAGTAATTCACTGCGATGTCAGGTCCACACGACAAGCTTATTGCGAACACAGCCAAGCAGATACTTGGATCACTTGGGTTTCGTCAAAAAGGGCGCTCGCGCACGTGGATCGCAGATCACGGCTGGTGGCTGACTGTCGTCGAGTTTCAACCGAGCAACTGGAACAAGGGTTGTTACCTCAACGTCGCCGTGCATTTTCTTTGGTTGGATCAGGGTCACATAACTTTCGACTATGGCAAACGCGTCTCCACGTTCGTCGAATATGAATCGGACAAACAATTTGAACCCGAGGTAAAGCACTTGGCTCTATTGGCGGCGCAAGAAGCGCGCTCGCTAGAAGGACGCTTCAGCTCGATCGGGGCAACCGCAAATGAACTTGACGTGCACCAAGCTAAACTAGGCTTGGGAAGTTGGGCTACCTACCATGCGGGAATGGCATTGGCGCTTTGCGGCCGGTTGGATGAGGCGAAGGCGATGTTCAGGTTAGTGCAAGACGCTCGCGTTCATTCGGCTGTTGCGCGGATACAACCCTACCTAAATGATCACATCGCAATATGCCGCAAGGCTGAAGAACTTATAGCAAGGCAGCGGTCTTCTCTGAATCTCAGTTCGAAGGACGAATGTCTGCTACCGTCTGATATCGATCGATAGCCGCATTTCCGTTTCCCACGCCATTGTCGCCATAGCGCGCAACCGAACCGATCCCAGATGCCNAGTATCAGAGAGAGGGCCAGCAGCACCCAACTGAACCGAGACTCCCAGTAGTTCATCAGCTTTTGGGTGGCTGTCGCGCAGTAGGTGATGCCTTTCACCTCGATGGTAACAAAGTTTATCGGGCAAGGTGGGCTGAGAGTATGCGGCCCGGATGTGAACTGGACCGCATGCCACCCGATCAGTATCGCGATAGCAAATAGCCCGAGGCTGACAAACGTTACCCACTTAGGCACTACAGAACGGTCCATATTGCAGATATACCACGATAATGTTCACTTGGTTAGGCCGGGTCACCCCGTAGTCGACATTCGTAAATGACTGATCAAATGTGTAAGCTGCCGTCTAGGTATTGCGCTTTGCGATTTCCAAAACCCAAGCAATTGCGGGCAACATGATCAGAAGTG
>NZ_SIHO01000001.1:507148-1330964 GCF_004681125.1 Glacieibacterium arshaanense | reverse complement strand
CCGGAAATTCGTCGTGCGTGCGTGTCTTGCTTGAACCCGCTTCCAACAACACCAACCCCGCTCATCCCGAGCGAAGTCGAGGGACGCGCTGACGGGTGGGCGTGTCCCTCGACTTCGCTCGGGATGAGCGGGGCGGGGTATGGTTTGAGGATTGGGGGTCGAAGTGGCACGCCCCAAACAAACGGGTGCAGGCCTCAGGCCTGCCCGCCGGAGGCCCTTCTAAACGTCGGGCGTCAGCAACCGGTGCAGATGCACGACCACATATTTCATGCATGCGTCATCGACGGTGCGCTGCGCATTGGCGCGCCAGGCGGCTTCGGCATCGTCGTAGTTGTCGAAAATGCCGACGACATCGAGATTGGCGGGGTCTTCGAAATCAAGCGCGCGCGGGTCTTTGACGCGGCCGCCGAAAACGAGGTGCAATTTGTTACTCATGTAACGCAATTAGCCGGATTGGCGTCAAATGCCAAGCGCAGCGAACTCGGCCTGCAGCTCGGCGAGCTTGGCGGCGGTCCAGTCGGCAATGTCTGCCTCGGCCCAGGTGCGGTGGTTGCCCTGCGCATAGGCATGGGCGTTGCGGATGTAATAGTGCGCGTTCATGCGGTTCGCGAGCCAACTGTTGGCGGTGCGGATGATCTTCGACGGGGCGCCGACGACGATCGAATTGGGCGGGATGATCGTGCCGTCCTTCACATAGGCGTGCTGGCCGATGATGCAGTTATCGCCGATGACGGCGCCGTTGTAGATGGTGGCGTTGATGCCGATCAGCACGTTGTTGCCGATGGTGCAGCCGTGCAGCGTGGCGTGATGGGTGATCGAGCAATAGTCGCCGATGACCACTGGCTTGCCCGGATCTGTGTGGATCATCACGAAGTCCTGGACGTTGGTGCCGCGGCCGATTTCGACGTGCGCGACCTCCGACCGGATGACGGCGTTGCACCAGATCGAGCTTTCGGCGTGCATCTTGACGCGCCCGTAGATCTGCGCGCTCGGGTGGATATAGGCGGCTTCGCCGAGGTCGAGAATTTCGGTCATCAGTTCTTCCCGCTGATGGTGATGCCGTTCTTAGCGTTCGCCGAACGCAGGAACTCGATCAGCGCGTCAAAGCCGTTCTTCTGGATATAGGCCGAAAAATCAGCCTCTTGCGTCAGCGCGACATTGACACCCGACACCGTCAGGTTGGTCACCTGCCACTTGCCGGCGGCCGATTTGCGCGTCGCCCAGATCGCCTCGATCGGGTTGCCGGTGCCGGTCGCGATGCGGGTGTAGACATCGACATCGCCGCGCGTACCGCGGGGCAGGGTGCGGACCACCTTGACCTGCGCATCGGGGTATTCGAACAGCCGCGCCGCATAGACGTTGGTGACGAATTCGGGGAACACCGCCTGATAGGCGGCATATTGCGCCGGGGTGATCTGGTTGCGGTAGCGGCGGATCAGCCGGTTGCCGATGTCCTCCAGCGCGAAATTGTCGCGCAGCATCGTGCGGAACTGGCCGAGCTTCGCCGACTTCGACAGCGACTTGTCGCGCAGCACGCCGAACGCCTTGTCCGACAGGTCGACGATGAACGCCGAGGCGGCGGCCATGTCGGGTGCGGTCGCCACGGTCTGCGCGGCAGCGGGGGCCGGGCTGACCAGCGTGCCGGCCGCAGTGAACAAGGCCAGCGCGGCGAAGCCCGCCGGCAGCAAGCGCGAAAGATGACGCATCGAATGGAACTCCCTGGAAGACACTAGCGCTTGGGCGCCGACTTTAGATAGTTGATGATCGCGGTACGTTCGGCGGGACTGGTCATCCCGACGAGTGCCATCGTCGTGCCGGGCACCGCCTGCGTCGGCGCAGCGAGATAGGCGGCCAACGAAGCCTCGCTCCACACCATGCCCGAACGGCGAAGCGCCGCCGAATAGCGCGTGTAGTCGGGGTCGGCGGCAGCCTTGCGGCCGACGATGCCGCCGAGCGGCGGCCCGATCTTGGTGCTGTCGCCGGGGGCGTGCGGATCAAGGTGGCACATCGCGCAATGCGCTGCGAACAGCTGCGCGCCGTCACCGGTCTGCGCGGTCGCAGCTTCGGCGCCGAACAGTAGTGCCGCCATGAGCAGCGCGACTTGCGGCAGTCGGGACGATGTCAGTGCCATGCTCTGCGTCAAGCAGCGTCTCGCGACAGCAGCTCGGCGCGCGCGGCCCGCGCGGCGGCACGCGCCGCGGTCGAGACCTTGTCGCTGTGGCGGCCGATCAGCTTGTTCTCGGCCCGGGTTTCGGGGAACAGCGCGCCGAGCAGGGCGCCCGCCGCTAACCCCGCGAGCACGGCGGCCAGCGGGTTCTCCTCGACCGCGCCGCTGGCTTCGGTCTGCACATTATCGACCAGCCGAAGCGCCGGCTCGTCGTCGAAATCGCTATAGGGTTCGTAATCGTCGCCGACATTTACCTCGGCATGCGACAGGCGGTTGCGGGCAATCAGCGCCACGCCGATGCCGAGACCGGCGGCGGCCGTGGCAACCGGGTGATCGCGCAGCAGCTTGCGCGTCAGCGCGAGCATGGCGGTGCCGGATCCGGCAAACGCGGTCAGCGCGGTTTGCGCCAGCGATTCAACCGCCTGCGTTGCCAGCACGCGCGGCTGCAGGCGATCCTGAAGTGTGTCGATCGTCGCGGCGATGCGCGCCCGTGTTGCTTCGACATCGGCGGCATAGGATTCGACCGAGCGATTGCTGTTGTCTGTCATCACTTGACCTCCTCTTGCGGCGTTGGTCCCGTCAGATCGGGCAGGTGGCGCACCGGCGGCACCACCGCACGCTTGTTGAGATGGTGCGAACCGAGTGCAATGGCAATACCGCCAACGGCTGCCGTACCCAATGTCACCACCAGTGCGGCGTTGCCCGCGCCCAGCGACGGCGTCAGCCAGCCGATCAGCGCCGCGAGCAGCGTGAACAACGACGCCAGCACGAAAACGCCGCCGACCAATATTGCGATCAGCCCGGGGACGGCGGCGCGCGCCTGGCTCGTCACCTGCGCCTGCGCCAGCCGCAGTTCGGCTCGCGCCAGCAGTTCGCCGTCGCTGAGCAGGCGCTTGAACAGCACCGGTATCGGCGTGCTGGTATCAGGCGCGGGGTCGGGCGCAGCTTCCATCAATTCGGTCTCCGGTTCACGGGCCAGGTCAGCGCGGCGCACTGGCTTTGAAGAAACGCGATAGCGCAAACCCGGTCGCAACCGCGAGTCCGATCGCCAGCGCCGGCGACCGGCGGACCACAGTGCGGCTGTCTTCGACCAGCTCGTCGACCGACTTTGACTGCAGCACTTCCGACCAGCCGCTCACCGTATCGGCGGCGCTGCGTGCCAGCTTGGCAACCTGGCCGTCGCCGTCGATACGGTCGGCGAACTCCGCCACCGCCAGCGCGACGCCCTCCAGCATCGCATCGGCACGGTGCTTGCCGTCCTGTGCGGCATCGTGAAGCCGGTCGGCTGCCTGGCTGCGAAGGTTTTGCACGTCCATTTCAAATCTCCCTTAGCAGGCCGCGAATTGCGACCGGCAATCTACAGCGCCAAACTGTCGATGAATAGCGTGGTTCCATCAAACCGTATTGCCGCCGGTGTTGTAGCGTTGCCGACCTGGCATTTGGTGGCTAGAAGCGCCGTCGACAAGTTCCGGTACCCATCAGAATCCTGGTTGAAAGGTTTCATTGCCATGACCGCCATCGTCGATATCCACGCGCGCCAGATCCTCGACAGCCGCGGCAACCCGACCGTCGAAGTCGAAGTGCTGCTCGAAGATGGCAGCTTCGGCCGCGCCGCGGTGCCGTCGGGCGCCTCGACCGGCGCACACGAAGCCGTCGAACTGCGCGACGGCGACATGACGCGCTACGGCGGCAAGGGTGTCACCAAGGCGGTCGACGCGGTCAATGGCGAGATCTTCGACGCCGTCGCCGGCATCGATGCCGAAGACCAGGCCGACCTCGATGCGCTGATGATCGAGCTCGACGGCACCCCCAACAAGTCGCGGCTCGGTGCCAACGCCATCCTCGGCGTCAGCATGGCGGCTGCCAAGGCCGCTGCCGAAGCGCGCGGGCTGCCGCTGCACAAGTACATCGGCGGCGTTTCGGCGCACGTGCTGCCGGTGCCGATGATGAACATCATTAACGGCGGTGCCCACGCCGACAACCCCATCGATTTCCAGGAATTCATGGTGATGCCGGTCGGTGCCGATAGCATCGCCGAGGCCGTGCGCTGGGGCGCCGAGATCTTCCACACGCTCAAGAAGGGCCTGTCGGCGGCGGGCATGTCGACCTCGGTCGGCGATGAAGGCGGCTTTGCGCCCAACCTCGCCAGCCCGGTCGCGGCGCTCGACTTCATCATGGCGTCGATCGAAAAGGCCGGCTTCCGCCCCGGCGAGGACGTGATGCTGGCGCTCGATTGCGCGGCCACCGAATATTACAAGAACGGCGCCTATGTGCTTGAAGGCGAAGGCCGTACGCTCGAGGCCGGCGCGATGGTCGACTATCTGGCGGAGCTGTGCGGGCGCTACCCGATCCTGTCGATCGAAGACGGCATGGCCGAAGACGATTTCGCCGGCTGGAAGCTGCTGACCGACAAGCTCGGCGCGACGCATCAGCTCGTTGGCGACGACCTGTTCGTCACCAACCCGCTGCGGCTGCGCCAGGGCATCGTCGACGGTCTGGCGAACTCGATCCTGATCAAGGTCAACCAAATTGGCACGCTGACCGAGACGCTGCAGGCGGTCGAAATGGCGCACCGCGCCCGCTACACCAGCGTCATGTCGCACCGCTCGGGCGAAACCGAGGATGCGACGATCGCCGACCTCGCCGTCGCCACCAACTGCGGGCAGATCAAGACCGGCTCGCTGGCGCGCTCGGACCGGCTGGCCAAGTACAACCAGCTCATCCGCATCGAGGAAGAGCTGGGCGATGCGGCGGTCTATGCCGGCAAGGCGATCCTGCGCTGAGCGACCCGCGGGTCTGCCGGTGCGAGTCAGAAAACGACTCGCGCCGAATCACCATGCAAAATACCGCTTGAATCGGCGTGAATCCCGTGGTTTACACGGTTGTCATGATAGAACGTCTCGATCCCCTGTCGTTGCTGCGCCGTTCGGCGCTGCCCGCGGCATGCATCGGCATGATGATCTACTTCGCCTATTTCGCGGTTTCTGGCCCGACCGGCATTCTGGCGCTGCGCGAATACCGGGCCCAGCGCGCCGTCGTGTCGGCGCAGGTCGCACAGGGCGTTGAAACCAAGGCGGCACTTGCCCGGCAGGTCGAACTGCTCGATCCGCAGAATGTTGACCCCGATTTCGCCGATGAACTGGTCCGCAAGAACCTCGGCGTTGTGCGCGAAGACGAGTTTGTTCTTCCGGTCGACTAGCACTTTCCGACGCCATCACACGGTGCACCCGGCTGACGAATACGAATGCAACGGCATCACCCCTGCCACTAATTGACATTGAAAACCGCGGCGCTTCGTTCCACAACATGCGCCCGCGCCCGTCGCGCACATGATGTCCTCAGGGGTGATTTTCTTGGCCAGATCGTCCACGCGCGCTTCTTCGGAACCAGCCTCGCCGCTTCGCGAGCGTCCACCTGAACCCAAACGGTACAAGCCGACCAGCGAAGAACTGCTGAAATGGTACCGTGACATGCTGCTCATCCGTCGCTTCGAAGAACGCGCCGGGCAGCTGTATGGCATGGGGCTGATCGGCGGCTTCTGCCATCTTTACATCGGGCAGGAAGCTGTCGTCACCGGCGTGCAGGCCGCACTGAACCCCCACGACAGCATCATCACCGGCTACCGCGACCACGGCCACATGCTTGTCGCCGGCATTGAAGCCCGCGCCGTCATGGCTGAGCTGACCGGGCGCCAGGCGGGCATTTCGAAGGGCAAGGGCGGCTCGATGCACATGTTCTCGGTCGACCACGGCTTTTACGGCGGCCACGGCATCGTCGCCGCGCAGGTGCCGCTCGGCACGGGCCTCGCGTTTGCGCACAAGTACAAGGGCGACGGCGGGCTGGCGGTCACCTATTTCGGTGACGGCGCCTCGAACCAGGGCCAGGTCTATGAAAGCTTCAACATGGCGGAGCTGTGGAAGCTGCCGGTGATCTACGTCATCGAAAATAACCAATATGCCATGGGCACCAGCGTCAACCGCGCCAGCTCCGAAGACCAGTTGTTCCGCCGCGGCGAAAGCTTCCGCGTGCCGGGCATCCAGGTCGACGGCATGGACGTCTGCGCGGTGCGCGGCGCGGCGCAGACGGCAACGGAGTGGGTGCGCGCCGGCAAGGGCCCGATCCTGCTCGAAATGAAGACCTATCGCTACCGTGGCCACTCGATGTCCGACCCGGCGAAGTACCGCTCGCGCGACGAGGTCCAGGCGATGCGTGAGAAGTCCGACTGCATCGAAGCCGCCAAGCGCGACCTGCTGGCGATGGGCGCGGCGACCGAAGCCAGCCTGAAGGACATCGAAAAGGAAGTCCGCGCCATTGTCGCTGATGCCGCCGACTTCGCCGAAACAACGCCCGAGCCGAACCCGGCCGAACTCTACACCGACGTGCTGGTGGGAACCTATTGATGACCGAGATCAAGCTTCCCGCGATGTCGCCGACGATGGAGGAGGGGACACTCGCCAAATGGCTGGTTGCCGAGGGTGACACCGTCAAGCCCGGCGACGTGCTCGCCGAAATCGAAACCGACAAGGCGACGATGGAGCTCGAGGCCGACGAGGGCGGGGTGGTCAGCAAGCTGCACGTCGCCGCCGGCACCGACGGCGTCAAGGTCGGCACGCTGATCGCCACTATCGCCGGCGAAGGCGAGGATGCGTCGCCGGCACCGGCCATGCCCAAGGAAGCCGCACCCAAAGAAGCCATCGTCCAGCGCGAATCCAGCGCTGCGCTCAACATCAGCGTCGAAGCCAAACCCGGCCATGTCCCCGCCAGCCTCGCCACCGAACCAGAAGTCCACGCCGGCACGCCGGTCGTGCGCCAGACCGTCCGCGAAGCCTTGCGCGACGCGATGGCCGAGGAAATGCGCGCCGACGGCACGGTGTTCGTGATGGGTGAGGAAGTCGCCGAGTATCAGGGCGCCTATAAGGTCACGCAGGGGCTGCTCGAAGAGTTCGGCCCACAGCGCGTCGTCGATACCCCCATCACCGAATACGGCTTTGCCGGTCTCGGCACCGGCGCCGCGATGGGCGGGCTGAAGCCCATCGTCGAGTTCATGACCTTCAACTTCGCAATGCAGGCGATCGACCACATCATCAACTCGGCCGCCAAGACCAACTATATGTCGGGCGGCCAGATGCGCTGCCCGATGGTGTTCCGCGGCCCCAACGGTGCCGCGCACCGCGTCGGCGCGCAACACAGCCAGAACTATGCGCCGTGGTACGCCAGCGTACCGGGGCTGATCGTCATCGCGCCGTATAGTGCGGCGGACGCCAAGGGCTTGCTGAAGAGCGCCATCCGTTCACCCGACCCCGTGGTGTTCCTCGAAAACGAGCTGCTCTACGGCCAGACGTTCGACGTGCCGGTGGGTGATATCGCGCTGCCGATCGGCAAGGCGCGCGTCGTCAAGACCGGCAAGGATGTGACGCTGGTCGGCTACAGCATAGCGGTCGGCGTCGCGCTCGATGCCGCGACCAAGCTCGCGGAACTGGGCATCGACGCCGAAGTCATCGACCTGTGCACGCTGCGCCCGCTCGACAAGGCGACGGTGCTCGCCAGCCTGAAGAAGACCAACCGCATGGTCGTGGTCGAGGAAGGCTGGCCGACCTGCTCGATCGCCAGCGAAATCACCGCGATCGTCATGGAGGAAGGCTTCGACGACCTCGATGCCCCGGTGCTGCGCGTCACCAATGTCGATGTGCCGCTGCCCTATGCGGCGAACCTCGAGAAGCTGGCGCTGCTCAAGGTCGAGGACGTGGTCGAGGCTGCGAAGAAGGTTTGCTACCGGTGAGTGAAATAGCGGACATGTATGTTTCCGGCATCGCCGGCTCTGCTGTTTTTAGCCTATTTGTAGGTGCCTCTACAGTTTTCTTTCCGTTTCCTGGCGCAAGCTTTTTGGTATCCACTTTCGGACCGCTTATTGCTTCCGCCCTATTTTTGGTCCCCGCGTCGATGTTGGTTGTTGCTCCGTGGAGGTGGCTTCAATTCAGGTTCCGTATCGGCATGGGCTGGGATGCTTTGATCGCGGTGATACCGTTGATCGGCTATTGGCGAGGCTTTTATCCGAATCGATCTTTTGATGTCGCGGGCGTACCTTGGCACGTGCAACATGCGAACTTTCTCGTAGGCGCAGTCGGCGTCTATTGCGGGTCCCTGACTACATCGCTGACCTACTGTTACCTTAGGACGAGGATGCACGGCGCGAGCTTAGTCGGCTCTGGAGTTCATCTATAATGCCGTTCGACGTCACCATGCCCGCGCTCACCGCGACGATGGAAAGCGGCACGGTCGCACAGCGGGTTGGTAAAGCTGTATCGGCTCAAAACATCAACCTGTTCCATCAATAGCTAATGGCCACCAAGCTCTCCGAACCCACGCGCATCGCCATCAAGCGCTTCCTCATCGCGCTGGTGCTCGGCAACACTTTGGTGTTCCTGACGCTGGCGCTGACCGGGCGCATCAGCAACGCGCCTGACACGCTGGTGTTCGTCGATTTCTGGGGCCGGCTGACCGTTTATTCGTTTTGGTTTGCAGCCTATGCCGCGTACCGGATCTGGTTCGAAAAGCTGCCGGTGCTGCGCACGCTCATCGTCGCGGCGGTGCTGTTCAACATACCGTTTTTCCTGACGCTGGGGTATCTTGGCAAGCTGCCGACCGATGCAAACAGCGCGGTGATGATCGACTTCTGGGGCCGGCTGACGGTCTACTCGCTGTGGTTCATCGCCTATGAAACCTACCGCAAATACATCGAGCACCCGGCTCAGCTGACGGAGACGAAATGATCGACATCACCATGCCCGCGCTGTCGCCGACGATGGAGACCGGCACGCTCGCCAAGTGGATCGTCAAGGTCGGCGATAGCGTCAAATCGGGCGATATCCTGTGCGAGATCGAAACAGACAAGGCGACGATGGAAGTCGAGAGCATCGACGAAGGTGTCGTTGCCGAACTGCTGGTCGCCGAGGGGGCCGAGGAGATTCCTGTCGGGCAGGTTATCGCGCGGCTGAGCGGTGACGGCGAGGCGGCGGCGCCAGCCAAAGCGCCAGCGGCTGTGGCAGCGCCGGTAGCTGCTGCGCCGGCTCCTGCCCCTGCTGCGCCGGTGGCTGTTGCACCAGCCCCGGCACCCATGGCACCGCCCGCTGCTGCGCCCGCCGGGCAGCGCATCAATGCGACGCCATTGGCGCGCCGCTTGGCGCAGGCGCAGGGCATCGACCTTGCCACACTGCGCGGCTCGGGGCCGAACGGCCGCATCGTCCGCGCCGACCTGACTTTGGCACCGGTTGCCACTGCGGCACCTGCGGTGGCACCTGCGCCCGTCGCAGCGCCAGTTGCAGCGCCCAAGGTGTTCGTCGACACCGGCATCCCGCACGAAGCGGTCAAGCTGTCGAACATGCGCAAGACCATCGCGCGGCGGCTGGCTGAATCGAAGGCGACGATCCCGCATATCTATCTGACCGTCGATGTCCGGCTCGATGCGCTGCTCAAGCTGCGCGGCGACCTCAACGCGGCGCTCGAGCAGCGCGGCATCAAGCTGTCGGTCAACGACATGCTGATCAAGGCGCTCGCGGCCGCGCTGGTTCAAGTGCCCGCGTGCAACGTCAGCTTCGCCGGCGACACGCTGATCAAATACAGCCGCGCCGATATCTCCGTGGCGGTATCGGTGCCGACCGGGCTGATCACGCCGATCATCGCCGATGCGTCGAACAAGGCGCTGTCGGCGATCTCGACCGAAATGAAGGTGCTCGCCGACAAGGCCAAGGCCGGCAAGCTGCAGCCGCACGAGTACCAGGGCGGCACCGCCAGCCTGTCGAACATGGGCATGTACGGCATCAAGCAGTTCGAAGCCGTGATCAACCCGCCGCAGGGCATGATCATGGCGATCGGCGCCGGCGAAAAGCGGCCCTATGTGGTGAATGACGCGCTGGCGATTGCCACCGTCATGTCCGCCACCGGCAGCTTCGACCACCGCGCCATCGACGGTGCCGACGGCGCGCAGCTGATGAAGGTGTTCAAGGAGCTATGTGAGAGCCCGCTGGGGTTGGTGGCGTGAGCGAGGCGTTCGACCTCGTCATCCTCGGCAGTGGCCCCGGCGGCTATGTTGCCGCCATCCGCGCGGCGCAGCTGGGGATGAAGGTCGCGATTGTCGAGCGCGAGCGGCTCGGCGGCATCTGCCTCAACTGGGGGTGCATCCCGACCAAGGCGCTGCTGCGGACGTCGGAAATTTACCACTATATGACACATGCCGATGCCTACGGCCTGTCGGCGACCGGCGTGTCGTTCGACCTCGCCAAGATCGTTGAACGGTCGCGCAAGGTGGCGGGGCAACTCAACGGCGGCGTCAAAGGGTTGATGAAGAAGAACAAGGTGACCGTTGTCGAAGGCGTCGGCGCGCTGACCGCACCCGCCGAAGTCACCGTCACCACCGGCGACACGACGCGCGTGCTGACCGGCAAGAACGTCATCGTCGCCACCGGTGCCCGTGCGCGCGACCTGCCGGGCGTCGCCGCCGACGGCAAACGTGTCTGGACGTACCGCCACGCGATGGTGCCGGCCGAAATGCCGACCAAGCTGCTGGTCATCGGGTCGGGCGCCATCGGCGTCGAATTCGCCAGCTTCTACAGCGACATGGCCGCGAAGGTCACCGTCGTCGAAATGCTCGACCGCGTGCTGCCTGTCGAGGACGAGGACGTGTCGGCGTTCATGGCGAAGGCGCTGGCCAAGCAGGGCATGACCATCGTCACCGGTGCCAAGGTCTCCGACGTCAAACCCGGCGCCGACAGCGTCAGCGCCACCATCACCACCGCCGACGGCAAGGCGACCACCGACAGCTACAGCCATGTCATCGTCGCCATCGGCATCGTTCCCAATACCGAAAACATCGGGCTGGAGGCGCTCGGCGTCAAAACCGACCGCGGCCATATCGTGACCGACGGCTATGGCGCGACCGGCGTGCCCGGCCTGTGGGCGATCGGCGACGTCACCGGCCCGCCGTGGCTGGCGCACAAGGCGAGCCATGAGGGCGTCATCGCGGTCGAGAAAATGGCCGGGCTGGCCGGCGTCCACCCGCTCGACACCGGCAACATCCCTGGCTGCACCTACAGCCGCCCGCAAGTCGCCAGCGTCGGCATGACCGAGGCCAAGGCGATCGCCGCCGGTCATGCGGTCAAGGTCGGGAAGTTCCCGTTCATCGGCAACGGCAAGGCCATCGCGCTCGGCGAGGCCGAAGGCTTCGTCAAAACCGTGTTCGATGCCGCGACCGGCGAGTTGCTCGGCGCGCACATGGTCGGCGCCGAAGTCACCGAGCTGATCCAGGGCTATATGGTCGCGCGCCAGCTTGAAACCACCGAAGTCGAACTTCAGCACGCGGTCTTCCCGCACCCGACGCTATCGGAGATGATGCATGAATCAGTCCTCGATGCCTATGGTCGCGCGCTGCATTATTAGCACGCTGACGCTGCTCGCCGCGCCGGTGTCGGCGGCGGTGGTGACCAGCAGCCCCGCCCAGTTCACGCTGGGCTATACCGCCACGGTCAAGGCGACGCCCGACCAGACGTGGGCAACCGTGGTCAACCTGCCCGGCTGGTGGTCGCCCGCGCACAGCTACTCGGGCAAGGCCGCCAATCTGTCGATCGATGCGCGCGCCGGTGGCTGCTGGTGCGAGCGCTGGACCGGCCCGAAGGGCGAGGCCAACAGCATCGAACACGCGCGCATCGTGATGGCGATGCCGGGCAAGGTGCTGCGCGCCGTCGGCGGCTTCGGGCCGCTGCAACAGGCGCCGGTCTATGCGGTGCTCAGCATCGAGATGAAGCCCATCGATGGCGGCACGCAGTTGCGCATGGTCTACGCCGCGTCAGGCGATATCGCGGGCGGCATGGCGGAAATTGCGCCGGCGATTGACGGCGTGCTCGGCCAGCAGTTCGACAATCTAGTCAAGGCGACGGTGCACTAAGGGTAAAGGGCCTCCGGCGGGCAGGGGCTAGCCCCTGCCCGCCGGAGGCTCTTAACCTACCGGCACCGGCTCAAACCGCCCGGTATCCTCGTCGAGCACGCGCAAAATCCCGTCGGCGATACCGAAATGCGTGCCGCGCAGCTTGAGTGTGCCGGCTTCCAGCCGTTCGGCGATGAACGGGAAGCTGCGCAGATTGTCGAGGCTAAGGCGGATGGCGGCGAGTTCGAGCACCTGCTGCGCATCGACATCGGGGTTGGCGGCGGCGGCGGCGCGGGTGGCGTCGCGGGCTGGCGCGATCATGTCCATCCAGTGGCCGATGAAGCCGCCATGGCCATGCGCGGCACCGTCGAACTTGCCGCTCAGCGAAGCGCTGATGCCGCCGCACTGGGCATGGCCGAGCACGACGATGTAATCGACCTCGATCTGCGTGACGGCGAATTCGATGGCTGCCGAGGCGCCGTGATAGCCCGGGGTGGTTTCATATGGCGGCACGAGGTTGGCGACGTTGCGCACCACGAACACCTGGCCGGGATCGACATCGAAAATCCGTGTCGGGTCGACGCGGCTGTCGCTGCACGCGATGATCATCAGCTTGGGCGACTGGCCGTGCATGGCGAGCGCATCGAAACGCCGGCGCTGGTCCTGATACTCCCCCGAACGGAAGCGGCGGAAACCATCGAGCAAGGTAGCAAAGCTGGGCATGGCGGCTGGGTAGCAGGCGCAGCCGCGCGCCTCAAGCACCGTTGCTCAGAAACGCCCGCCGCGCACGACTTCGACGGTGGAGATGGTCAGCAGCAGGTCATGGCTGTCGAGCAGCGGCGTCAGCGCCGCGACCAGCGCATCGGCCTTGTCGGCGGCGAGCACGGTGGTGAACAGGATACGGTCGGTGGCGCCGGTGAGCTGGTCCTGCGACCAGGCATCGGCACCGTCACGGCCGCCGAGCGTCGGCAGCAGCGCATAGTTGGTGACGCCTGCGGTATCGGCGGCGGCGGTGACGCGGCGCAGCAGCGGCCGGTCCACCAGGATTTCGATGCGGCGAGCGGTGCTCATGCGGCGAACCTTTCAGCCAGCGCGGTGTAGATCGCAATCCCGAAGATGATGTTGAACGGAAAGCTGATGCCGAGCGACATCGGCAGGTAGATGCCCGGATCAGCCTGCGGCAGCGCGAGGCGCATCGCCGCCGGCACCGCAATATACGACGCGCTGCCCGCCAATATGCCGAGCGCGGCGACCGAACCGGTATCGAGGCCGATGGCATGGCCGACCAGCACGCCGATGCTACCATTGACCAGCGGCAAGGCAATCGCCAGCCCGACCAGCGCCGGGGTCAGCAGCCGCGCGCCTTGCAGCCGCCGCGCCGCGACCAGCCCCATGTCGAGCAGGAACAGGCACAATATGCCCTTGAAACCGGTGTCGAAGACTGGCGCGATCGAGGTGAACTTGTCCTTGCCGATGATGGCGCCGATGGCAAAGCTGCCGACCAACAGCATGACCGAGCCGTTGGCGAAGACCTCGCGCAGCATCTCGTGCGTCGGCGTGTGCGCCGTTGTCGCAATGCCATGACTGGTGGCGCGGCGGGCCAACAGCAGTCCCGATATGATCGCAGGCGTTTCCATCAGCGCCAGTACTGCAACCATATAGCCCGCCGGCGCCAAGCCTTGCCCGGTCAGCACTTCGCTGCCGGTGACAAAGGTGACGACACTGACCGAACCATAGTGGGCTGCGGTCGCGGCTGCATCGGTCATGCCCAGCCCGGCTCGGCGGAGCGCCACGAACGCCGGCACCGGCAGCAGCAGACTGAGCGCCAACCCCGCAGCGCCGGCCGCGAACATTTCACCTGTCAGGCCGGCGGTGGCGACGGCGACGCCGCCCTTCAGGCCAATTGACGCCATCAGATACAGCGACAGCCCCTTTGTCACGGCTTCAGGAATGGCGAGATCGGATCGGACGAACGCGGCAATCGCCCCGAGCACGAAGAATAGTATGGCTGGATTGAGCAGGGTGGCAGCAGCATTTGTCATGGCGCGGCGGACATAGAGTCCGATTTTGAATTCTGCAATTGCAAACCAAAGCGCATTAAAAATATTCATACTATTGTGCGCGCCGCCTACTGCGCATCCGATGGTGTGAGGGCAGCTATGCATCAGACTCTCATTGGCACGTGGCGTGCCAACCGCTAAGACGCGCGCATGAGTGAGACAGCCCCGGCCCCGCGTATCCCGAAGCCCGCCTGGTTGCGCGTGCGCGCGCCGACATCGCCGGCGTTTGCCGAAACGCGCCGGCTGATGCGTGCCAAGGGGCTGACGACTGTTTGCGAGGAAGCCGCGTGCCCCAACATCGGCGAATGTTGGTCGCAGAAGCACGCGACGGTGATGATCCTCGGCGATACCTGCACGCGGGCCTGCGCGTTCTGCAACGTCAAGACGGGCATGCCGCAACCGGTCGATCTGCTCGAGCCCGAGCATCTGGCTGAAGCCGCCGCTGAGATGGGGCTTGAGCATATCGTCGTGACGAGTGTCGACCGCGATGACCTCGCCGACGGCGGCGCCGGGCAGTTCGTCCGCGTCATTCAGCAGCTCCGCAAGCGTGCGCCGAATACCACGATTGAAATCCTAACCCCC
This sequence comes from Glacieibacterium arshaanense, assembly GCF_004681125.1. Classification (GTDB taxonomy): domain Bacteria; phylum Pseudomonadota; class Alphaproteobacteria; order Sphingomonadales; family Sphingomonadaceae; genus Polymorphobacter_A; species Polymorphobacter_A arshaanense. Next base: position 1,316,239 of record NZ_SIHO01000001.1, on the reverse strand, counting down.
GATTTCCGCAACAAGGCGGCCGCCGCGGTCGAAGCGATCGTCGCGGCGCGGCCCGATGTCTATAACCACAACCTCGAAACCGTGCCGCGGCTGTACCCGACGATCCGCCCCGGCGCGCGCTACTATGCCAGCCTGCGGTTGCTCGAAACCGTCAAGCGGCTCGATCCGACAATCTTTACCAAGTCGGGCGTCATGGTCGGGCTGGGCGAGGAGCGTATGGAAATCCACCAAGTGATGGATGACATGCGCTCGGCCGACATCGATTTCCTGACGATGGGCCAGTATCTGCAACCGACGCCGCGCCATGCCAAGGTTGTCGAGTTCGTCACCCCCGACGCATTCAAGGCCTATGGCTCAATTGCGCGCGCCAAGGGCTTCCTGCTGGTCGCGGCAACACCGCTGACGCGCTCAAGCTATCATGCCGGTGCCGACTTTGCGAAGATGCGCGACGCGCGAAACGCGCAACTGGCGCGCACGGCAAGCTAAGGTGCCGCAGCACCGCGAGACGCGGCGGATGCCCTATACCGCCGAGCAGATGTTTGATCTGGTCGCCGATATCGGCCGCTACCCCGAGTTCCTGCCGTGGATTATCGCGATGCGCATCCGCACACCACACGCGGGGCATTTGTGGGAGGGGACACATCCGACACCAGTCGACCCGGCAACGCATCAGATCGTGACGGCCGACATGGTGGTGGGGTTCAAGGCGATCCGCGAACATTTCACCAGCCGCGTCACGCTCGACCGCGCGCGACATGTCCACGTCGATTACCTCGACGGGCCGCTCAAATACCTCCACAACGACTGGCGCTTCCGCGACGTGCAGGGGGGCTGCGAAATCGACTTTGCCGTCGAGTTCGAGTTCAAGACCAAGATGTTCGAAAAGATTGCCGGCATGTTCTTCGGCGACGCGCTGCGCAAGATGGTAGCGTCGTTCGAAGCGCGCGCTGCTGCAATGTATCCGCAAGCGCTGGCGGGGTAGGGCGCGAAGTCCCTTGCCGCGAAATGCCATCGCCCCCTATGAGCAGATCGACAGGGTGGAAAGCCCGATGCGTGACAGGGGACCAGCGTGGCAAGTTCGGATAGCGGTGCGACCAATGATGCGGGGCTGACGCTCGACCCCAAGCGCGACCGGCTGGTGATTGTCGCCTCGTCGCTCGGGACCGTGTTCGAATGGTATGATTTCTTCGTCTACGGCACGCTCGCGGCGCTGCTCGGGCGGATGTTCTTCCCCAGCGAGAATCCGACCGCTGGCCTGCTGCTCAGCCTCGCGACCTTCGGGGCAGGTTTCGGCGTCCGGCCGATCGGCGCGATGGTGTTCGGCGTGCTGGGTGACCGCATCGGGCGCAAATATACGTTCCTGGCGACGATTACTTTGATGGGGCTGGCCACCGCGCTGGTCGGCGTGCTGCCGACCTATGCACAGGTCGGTATCTGGGCGCCGGTGCTGCTTGTTGGGCTGCGACTGTTGCAGGGGCTGGCGCTCGGCGGCGAGTATGGCGGCGCGGCGATTTATGTCGCCGAACATGCACCACCGGGCAAGCGCGGCTTCTTTACCGGCTTCATCCAGGCATCGGTGGTTGGCGGCTTCCTGTTGTCGCTGGTCGTGGTGCTGGCGACCGTGTTCAGCGTTGGCAAGGAAGCGTTCGATGACTGGGGCTGGCGTATCCCGTTCCTGGTGTCGATCCTGCTGCTGGCGATCTCGCTGTATATCCGGTTGAAGCTCAGCGAGAGCCCGGTGTTCGCGGCGATGAAGGAGGCAGGCACCACCAGCAGTGCACCGCTGCGCGAAGCGTTCTCGGCGCCGGGCAATCTGAAGACGATGATCGTTGCGATGATAGCGGTTGCGGCCGGGCTGACTGTCATCTGGTACACCGCGCAGTTCCAGACACTGTATTTCCTTCAGAGCACGGCGCTGGTCGATGAGACCGATGCCAAGTTGCTCGTCGGCGTGTCGATGCTGATCGTCGCGCCGCTGTTCGTGGTGTTCGGGCGCGTGTCCGACAAGTTCGGTCGCAAGCCGGTGATGCTGATTGGTTATGCCATCACTTTGTTGCTGCTGTTCCCGGCGTTTCATTTGCTGGCGAAGGCTGCGAACCCGCAACTGATGGCGGCGGCGGCGGCATCGCCGGTCTCGATCAGCGGCAGCGATTGCCGGTTCAATCCGTTCGCATCGAAACAAACGTCCGAATGCGGGCAGGCGCTGCAATATCTGTCGGGGCGCGGCATCGGTCACACCGGCGCGATCGATGACGGCGGCGCGCTGCGCATCACTATCGGCACGACGACGGTGCAGGGTTTCGACAAAGCCGGCATCGAAGCCGCGCTGGCCACGGCGGGCTATCCCACCAAGGCCAATCCGGGGCCGCGCAACAATCTGCTGATCGTCGCTGCGATTACGCTGCTCGGGTTGCTGTCGGCATCAACCTATGGGCCGGTCGCGGCGATTATGGTCGAGCTGTTTCCGGCACGCATCCGCTACACATCGATGTCGCTACCGTATCACATTGGCACCGGCTATTTCGGCGGCTTCCTGCCGCTGATATCGCTGTATATCGTCGCCAAGTCGGGCAATGCCTTCGGCGGACTGTGGTACACGTGGATTGTCGTGCTGGCGGCGTTTGCCGTCACGCTATTTTGGCTGCCTGAAACCAAAGACCGCGACATTTCCAAATAAGGAGCCACTGCCATGGCCGGCGCGATGACAGGCATCAAGGTGCTCGATTTCAGTCAAATCGTTTCCGGCCCGATGGCCGCGTGCATGCTCGCCGATCAGGGCGCCGATGTCATCAAGATCGAGGCGCCGACGGGTGATCCCGTGCGCGCCTTTGGCCCAGGCAAGGGCAACATGTCGGCAACCTTTATCACCGTCAATCGCGGCAAGCGCGGACTGGCCCTCGATCTCAAGAAACCCGAATCGGCGGCGATTGTCGCGGCGCTGATCGGCTGGGCCGATGTACTGATCGAAAACTTCCGTCCCGGCGCAATGGAACGGCTGGGTTATGGTCCGGCGCGCTGTGCCGAGATCAACCCGCAGCTGATCTATGCATCGGTGAGCGGCTTCGGGCCCGATGGGCCGTACCGCAATATCCGCGTCTATGACCCAGCGGTGCAGGCGGTGTCGGGGATTGCCGCGACGCAGCTCGATGCCGCCGGCCATCCGTCGCTGGTGGGGTCGTTGATGGCCGACAAGTTGACCGCGCTGACGGCAGCGCAGGCGATTACCGCGGCCTTGTTCGCGCGCGAACGCTCCGGTGTCGCACAGCAAGTAGCGGTGTCGATGCTCGATGCGGCGATTGCCTTCAATTGGCCCGAGGCGATGTACAACCACAGCTTCCTCGATGAACCGCCGGCGCCGGTGCCCAACTATAGCGACCTGGCGCGATTGTGGCCGGCGCGCGACGGGCAGGTCGCCATCGGCGTGTTGCAGGACGCCGAATTTGTCGCCCTGTGCGCGGCGATCGAACGCCCCGACCTTGCTGCCGACCCGCGCTTTACCCGGGCTGCCGACCGCGCCGTGTACCGCGACGACTGGCTGCCGGCGGTCGCGGCCGAAATCGCATCGCGCGATGTCGATACGCTGATGGCGGCGTTCATCGCGACCGGCGCCGTCGGTGGCCGCGTCAACACGCGGGCCAATGTCGGTGATGATCCGCAGGTGCGGCATAATCACAGCATCGCCGAAATCGATCACGGCGCGCTTGGCCGCGTCCGTTCGCCGATTGCGCCGGCGCAATTTTCGGCGACGCCGTCGCACGCGCCGCGCCCGGCACCGGGTCTGGGCGAGCACAGCCGCGCGATTTTGCGCGAGCTTGGCCAGTCGGCGACAGACATTGATGCGCTGATTGCCGCAGGCGTGGTCATCGCGGCTTCCCACTAGGCAGGGTGGGTGTTAGCTTCATCGACGTGATGCCGTGACTCAGTCGTGAAGAATCAGCAGCGCCCGAGTTGATGGAATTGCAGCGCGTCCCCATATCGGCACCGTAAGGCGGAAGTCCCCACCGCCAGTGGAGTGAAAATGACCGAAACCAACATTGAAATGGGTGCCCTGCCGGTTCTGCCGCTGCGTGACATCGTCGTGTTCCCGCAGATGATCGTGCCGCTGTTTGTCGGCCGCGAGAAGTCGGTGAAGGCGCTCGAAGCGGTGATGCAGGGCGACAAGACGGTGTTCCTGCTCAGCCAGAAGAACCCCGCCGACGAAGACCCCGGCGCCGACGACCTGTATGACCTCGGCACCGTCGCGACTGTCCTGCAATTGCTCAAGCTGCCCGACGGGACCGTCAAGGTGCTGGTAGAAGGCACGATGCGCGGCCGCCTCGAAAGCCTCGACACGCAGGGAGAGTATCTGCGAGCCAAGGTCGCGACGGTCGAGGAACCTGCCGCCGACCCGACGCTGATTGCCGGGCTAATGCGCTCGGTCGCCAAGCAGTTCGAAGCCTATGTGAAACTCAACAAGAAGACCGCGCCCGAAATCGCCGTGCAGATCGGCACGATTGAGGAGGCCGGCCGTTTTGTTGACACAGTGGCCGCCAACCTTAGCCTGAAAATTGCCGAGAAGCAGGCATTGCTCGCCGAAGTCGACGTCGCCAAGCGGCTCGAAATGGTCTTCGGGTTGATGGAAGGCGAGATGGGCGTCCTACAGGTCGAAAAGAAGATCCGTGGCCGCGTCAAGCGCCAGATGGAAAAGACCCAGCGCGAATATTACCTCAACGAGCAGATGAAGGCGATCCAGCGCGAGCTCGGCGAGGGCGAGGACGGCAAGGATGAAACCGCCGAAATCGAAGAGAAGATCGCGCGCACCAAACTGTCGAAGGAAGCCCGCGAAAAGGTCATCGGCGAGCTCAAGAAGCTCAAGGCGATGTCGCCGATGTCGGCCGAGGCCACCGTAGTGCGCAACTATATCGACACGATCCTGGCGCTGCCCTGGGGCAAGAAGACCAAGATCAAGCGCGATATCGTCGCCGCGCAGAAGATCCTCGATGATGACCACTATGGCCTCGACAAGGTCAAGGACCGCATCATCGAATATCTCGGCGTGCAGGTGCGCTCGCAGAAGCTCAAGGGGCCGATCCTGTGCCTCGTCGGTCCGCCTGGCGTCGGCAAGACTTCGCTCGGCCGCTCGATCGCCAAGGCGACGGGCCGCGAATTCATCCGCCAGTCGCTCGGCGGCATGCGCGACGAGGCCGAAATCCGCGGTCACCGCCGGACTTACATCGGCTCGATGCCTGGCAAGGTGCTGCAAAACCTCAAGAAGGTTGGCAGCTCGAACCCGCTGTTCCTGCTCGATGAAATCGACAAGCTCGGCCAGGATTTCCGCGGCGATCCGTCGTCGGCACTGCTCGAGGTGCTCGATCCGGAGCAAAACAAGGCGTTCAACGACCACTATCTCGAAGTCGATTTCGATTTGTCGGACGTGATGTTCGTGACGACCGCGAACTCGCTCAACATGCCGCAGCCGCTGCTCGACCGCATGGAGATCATCCATCTGTCGGGCTACACCGAGGACGAGAAGGTCGAAATCGCCAAGCGCCACCTGCTGACCAAGGTCGTCGAGGCGCACGGGTTGAAGAAGGGCGAGTTCACGCTGACCGACGACGGTCTGCGCGACCTGATCCGCTTCTACACGCGCGAAGCCGGCGTCCGCACGCTCGAACGCGAGCTGGCGAAGCTGGCGCGCAAGTCGCTGCGTCGCATCCTCGAAGGCAAGGACAAGACCGTCACCATCACGCCCGACAATCTGTCGGACTTCGCCGGCGTGCGGAAATACCGCTACGGTGTTGGCGAAGTCGAAGACCAAGTCGGCGCCGTGACCGGACTGGCATGGACCGAAGTCGGCGGCGAATTGCTGACGATCGAAGCCGTGACCGCACCCGGCAAGGGGCTGATCAAGACGACCGGCAAGCTGGGCGACGTGATGACCGAATCGATTTCAGCCGCACTGTCGTTCATCAAGGCGCGCAGCGTGCACTACGGCATCAAGCCCAACCTGTTCGAGAAGAAGGACATCCACGTCCATGTTCCCGAAGGCGCGACGCCCAAGGACGGCCCGTCGGCAGGTGTCGGCATGGTCACCGCCATCGTATCGGCGATGACCGGCATCGCCGTCCGCAAGGATGTCGCGATGACCGGCGAAGTGACGTTGCGCGGCCGCGTGCTGCCGATTGGCGGGCTCAAGGAGAAGCTGCTCGCGGCCTTGCGCGGCGGCATCACCACCGTGCTCATCCCGGCCGAGAACGAGAAGGATCTCGCGGACATCCCGGCGAACGTCACCCAGGGCATGCGCATCATTCCGGTCGCGCATGTCGACCAGGTGCTGGCGGAGGCGCTCGTCGCGCCGCTGGTGCCGATTGTCTGGAGCGAAGCCGATGAATTGGCGGCGCGTCCCGACCCGGCAACCGCGGCGGAGCTGCGTCACTAATCGCCACCGGATACGTCTGAAATTGAATTGCGCCGGGTGTTGTCATTGGCAACCTCGGCGCTTTTCTTTTGTTTCGGTGGTGCTATCAGTTAGGCATAGCGATCGCCCGGTGGCGGTCTGATTTGGGGTTTGAAGCCGATGAACAAGCAGGATCTGATCGGCAAGGTAGCAGAAGCAGCAGGTCTCTCCCGCACCGACAGCGCCAAGGCCGTTGATGCCTTGATTGAAACCATCACGATGGCTCTGAAGGCCGGTGACGATGTCCGGTTGGTCGGATTCGGCAGCTTCGAAGTGACCCAGCGCAAGGCTTCGACAGGGCGCAATCCGCGTACCGGCGAGCCGATGGCGATCAAGGCGAGCGGCGTGCCAAAGTTCCGGCCGGGCAAGGCACTGAAGGACAGCGTCAACTGAAGCACGGGACTGGACATGCAAACGCGGCTGGCCTAAGTCACCGCTTCCCGTTTCGACCAGCGGTCAACGTTTTGGCGATAGCACACGGGGGCGCGTAGCTCAGCGGTAGAGCACTGCCTTCACACGGCAGGGGTCACAGGTTCAAACCCTGTCGCGCCCACCATTTTCAAATCAATTGCTGCGCTTGCCAACCGCGTCAAGGGCGCGACTGGTCGACGCGTGCGGGCGATGCGACTTTGGCCATGACCTTCGGGATGTGCTCCTTGAACGCGTCGCCGATCAGGCCGACCGAAATACCGATCACGAATATGTTGAACACGAATGCGATCATGCCGTGGAACATTGCGATCCGCCGTATCCTGCGGCTCGTGATCATTACGTCCGAAACCGAAAAGATGATCGCCATCGTAAAGGTGAAATAAGCGAAGTCCCAGGCGTTGGGTTCGAATTTGGTTGCGGGATCGTCGTCGTTGTCGGGGAATTTCAGGCCGCTTCCGTCGCCATGCGCACTGCGGTCATAATAGATTTGCGCATAATGCAGCAGAAACAATGTGTTGGCGAATATCCATGCGAGCACCAAGGTGCCGGCGCTCAGCAAGATGGAAATTGACTGGCCATTGTCCAATTCGCTGAACAAGGCCGTCATGACGATGGCCAGCACCACACCACCTATCAGCAGCAATCCGTGATGGTCGCTGTTCAATTCATTTGCACGGCTTCGCAGCTCGTCGACGCTCGACGTGATAAACGCCCTGAGGATCGTCGCCAGGAAGATCAGCGCGGCAATGTCGAAGCCGATGAGCATGGGACGTCCGAGCGACGGGGAATCGCTCATGGCTCGCGCGGTCAGCACCGCGACGACGAACCCGACCAGAAACAGGTTGAAGTGGATATGGCGACGGATCCAGCCCATTATGCGCTCCGCCTGCTGCCGTTGAGCACAAACCAACCCACTAGTGCCGAAATGAACGATCCGGCAAGAATACCGATCTTGGCAATCTCGTTCTCGGCCGAGCCTTCGCCGAACGCCAGCGCGGCGATGAACAGGCTCATCGTAAAGCCGATGCCGCACAAGATTGCGACGCCGTAGATCTGCCGCCAGCTGGCATCGACGGGCATGTCGGCGAAGCCGAGCTTGACCATCGCCCAGATCGCCCCGAACACCCCGAGCTGCTTGCCGAGGAACAGCCCGAGCGCGACGCCGACGGGCACGCCGCCCAGCGCGGTGCCGGGGGCAATGTCGAGCAGTGACACGCCGGCATTGGCAAAGCCGAAGATCGGCACGATGATGAACGCAACGATCGGCGCCAGTGCATGTTCGAGTTTGTGCAGCGGTGAGTGGTCGCCGACGGCTTCGTTGGCTGCGGTGCGCAGCGGGATGGTCAGCGCCACCGCGACACCGGCCAGTGTCGCATGGACGCCTGACAGCAAGGTTTCGTACCAGATGAAAATGCCGATGATCAGGTACGGCGCAAGCGCGGTCACCTTGAAGCGGTTGAGCCCGACCAGCATCAGCAACCCGGCACCCGCCAGCCCGAGATCAAGGAAGTCGAGCTTCGCGGTATAGGCGACGGCGATGATGATGATCGCGCCAAGGTCATCGATGATGGCAATCGCGGTGAGCAATATCTTGAGCGAGCCAGGCACGCGGCTGCCGAGCAGCGCCAGCACGCCGAGCGCAAAGGCAATGTCGGTCGCCGCCGGAATTGCCCAGCCGTCGCGGTGTGCCGGGTCCTGATAGTTGAACGCCAGATATATCAGCGCCGGCACCGCCATTCCGGCAAAGGCTGCGGCGCCCGGCAGGATGCGGCGGGAGTTGGTCGACAGTTCACCGTCAACCAGTTCGCGTTTGACCTCGAGCCCGATCAGCAGGAAGAACACCGCCATTAGCCCGTCGTTGATCCAGTGCAGCAGGCTGTGGCCGGCGAACTCGATATGCAGCGTGTGCGCGTAGAACCCCGACAGTGGCGAGTTGGCGACGATCAGCGCCGCTGCGGCCGCCGCCATCAGGATATAGCCGCCCGCGGCCTCGGTCGCGAGGAACTGGCGCAAGGTCGAGGCGGGGCGCCAGCGCGGCGCGGTGTGGTTCATCCTTTTCGGTCGCCGTAGTTGGTCGCCACCCAGTCGCGGTAGCTGCCATCGAGGATAGCTTGCCACCACGGCTCGTTGTCGATGTACCAGCGCAGCGTCGCGGCAAAGCCGGTGGCGAAGTCGCGCGCTGGGGCGTAGCCGAGTTCATCGCGGATCTTGCGCTCGTCGATGGCGTAGCGGCGGTCATGGCCGGGGCGGTCCTTGACCCAGGTCTTCAGGCTGTCGGTGGGTTTGCCCTGGGCCGCCGGCGCGTTGGGGTAGCGGACCTTGAGCGATGCATCCTGCGCAAACGCCGCATCGACCGCCGCGCACAGAGTATCGATAACGGTCAGGTTGGCGAGTTCCTCGCCGCCACCGATGCAATAGGTTTCGCCGACGCGGCCCTTTTGAATGACCAGTTCGATGCCGCGGCAATGGTCTTCGACATGCAGCCAGTCGCGGACGTTCATGCCGTCGCCATAAATCGGCAGCGACCGTCCGTGCAGTGCGTTGATCAGGAACAGCGGGATCAGCTTTTCGGGGAATTGATAGGGGCCGTAGTTGTTCGAGCAGTTCGACGTTGTGACATCGAGCCCGTACGTATGGTGGTAAGCGCGCACCAGATGGTCCGACGCTGCTTTTGACGCCGAATAGGGCGAGTTGGGCGCATAGGGTGTCGTCTCGCTGAACGCCGGATCGTCGGCGCCGAGGCTGCCGTAAACTTCGTCGGTGGAGACATGGTGGAAGCGGTGCGGCTTGCGCGTCTCACCGAGCCAGACGGCACGTGCCGCCTTGAGCAGGCTGTGCGTGCCGAGCACATTGGTATCGATAAACGCGTCGGGGCCGTGGATCGAGCGGTCAACATGGCTTTCGGCGGCAAAGTGCACCAGCGTATCGATGTTTTGCTCGCGCAGCAGCGATTCAACGGTGCCCTGGTCGCGGATATCGGCTTCGACAAAGCCGACGGCGTTGGCGCCCGCAAGGTTGGCGCGGTTGCCGGCATAGGTCAGCGCATCGAGAACGGTGATGCTGTCGCCGGGGTGGCGGACGCGCCAATAGTGGACGAAATTGGCACCGATAAAGCCGGCGCCACCGGTCACGAGAAGATTAGCCACGGGCAAGTTCCTGCAGGCAGGCGCGCAGTTCGACGCGCCAATGATTGGGAATTCCGGTCAGCGCCCAGGTCGCACTCTTGTCGAGTACCGAATAGGCGGGGCGGCGGGCAGGGGTTGGATAGTCCGACGTGCGGATCGGCTTGACGGTGACCGGCGTGGTCAGCAGCCCGAGCGCCAGCGCTTCCTCGTGGATGGCGACGGCGAAGTCATACCAGGACGCGACGCCGGCATCGGTGGCATGGAAGGTGCCGGTATGGCCGCCTTGCGCCAGCGTCCAGATGGTGCGCGCCAGCGTCGGCACATGCGTCGGCGTGCCGATCTGGTCGGCGACGACGCCGAGTTCGCTGCGTTCGCGCATCAGCCGCAGCATCGTGGCGACGAAGTTCGCGCCCTTTGCGGCATAGACCCAGGCGGTGCGGACGATCAGCGGATTGCCGTGCAGGTCGCGCGCCGCTTCCTCGCCCTCGAGCTTGGTGCGGCCATAGACGCCGAGCGGGTTGGGCAGCGCATCGGGCGGGTAGGGCAGGTGCGCGGTGCCATCGAAGATGAAGTCGGTCGAAACATGGACGAAACCCGCACCGGCGTTGCGCGCGGCGGATGCCAGTACGCCGACGGCATTGACGTTGACGCGCTGCGCGGCGGCCGTTTCGCTTTCGGCCTTGTCGACGGCGGTGTAGGCGGCGGCGTTGATGACCAGCGTCGGCGCAGCGGTCGCGACGACGCGTGCCACCGCTTCGGGGTCGCAAATGTCGAAATCGACTTCGGGCGGCGCGATGACGGTGACGTTCGCGGGCGCGGTGGCCTGCAATGCGCGCCCGAGCTGCCCGGCGCTACCGGCGATCAGAACCTTCATGCGAACACCTCCGCATCCGCCAGCAATGGCGCGGCGGCATCCTTGTCCGACAGCAGCGGCGCGCCGTCGATCGGCCAGTCGATGCCGATGGCGGGGTCGTTCCACGCGATGCCGCGGTCGTGCGCCGGCGCGTAGAGCGTCGTGCATTTATACAGGAAATCAGCACTGTCGCTAAGCACGGTAAAACCATGCGCGAAGCCCGGTGGCACCCACAGCATGCGCTTGTTGGCCTCCGAAAGTTCATAGCCGACCCAGCGCCCGAAATGCAGGGACGAACGGCGAATATCGACGGCAACATCGAACACTGCGCCGGCAGTGACGCGCACCAGTTTCCCCTGCGGCTCGACGATCTGATAATGCAGCCCGCGCAGCACGCCCTTGGCCGAACGGCTGTGATTGTCCTGCACGAAATTCAGGTCGAGCCCGGCAGCGGCGAACGCGGCGGCGTTCCAGCTTTCGAGGAAGAAACCGCGGTCGTCGCCGAACACCTTGGGTTCGATCAGCTTGACGCCGGGCAGCGGGGTGTCGATGACGTTCATGTCACCGCGCCCATTTCGAGCTGGGTCAGCAGATATTCGCCGTAACCGCTCTTGCGCAGCGGCTCGGCGAGGCGGCGGAGCTGGGCGGCATCGATGAAGCCGCTGCGCCAGGCGATTTCCTCGGGGCAGCAGATCTTCAGGCCCTGGCGCTCCTCGACAATGCGGACGAATAGCCCGGCATCGAGCAGCGAGCCGTGCGTCCCGGTGTCGAGCCAAGCATAGCCGCGCCCCATCAGCTCGACATTAAGCTTGCCGGCTTCGAGATAGATGCGGTTGAGGTCGGTGATTTCAAGCTCGCCGCGCGCCGAAGGCTTGACCGAGCGCGCATAGTCGACGGCGTTGCCATCGTAGAAGTACAGCCCGGTGACCGCATAGTTCGATTTGGGGACCGCCGGCTTTTCCTCGATCGTCGCGGCGCGGCCATTGGCATCGAATGACACGACGCCATAGGCTTGCGGGTCCTTGACGTAATAGCCGAACACTGTGGCCCCTTCGGCGCGTGCATCCGCCTCGCGCAGCAAGCCGGGGAAGCCGTGGCCATAAAAGATGTTGTCGCCCAAGATCAGCACCGACGGGTCCTTGCCGATGAAGTCGGCGCCGATATGATAGGCCTGCGCCAGCCCCTTGGGCTCGGGCTGCACGGCATAGGTCAGGCTGATGCCCCAGTCGCTGCCGTCACCGAGCAGGTTGCGGAACGCCGCCGAATCTTCGGGCGTGGTGATGATCATCACTTCGCGCACGCCGGCGAGCATCAGCACCGACAGCGGGTAATAGATCATCGGCTTGTCATAGACCGGCATCAGCTGCTTGCTGACCGGCTTGGTCAGTGGATAGAGGCGCGTCCCGGAGCCGCCAGCCAGAATAATACCGCGTCGCAAGATGCTCTCCTATGGCCGTGGCAATTTGTGTTCCTGATGCCCGATAACCAAATCAGCAGCAGGCGTCATCCCGCTTAGCGTTTATCGCTTAAAATACGTCTTACCGAACCCGCAAAACTACGTAGTTGCTCGGGAAAGGGCGCGAGCTTGGCAGCAGCTTCGACGCCGGTGCCGTCCGTGCGTGGTTTGGGCTGAAAAGTCGCGGTCAGCGCGGCGATGCGCGACGCGACCAGTCGTTTGCGGCGCGCCTGGTGCGGCTGCATCTTGATGATTTCGCCCACCTCGAGCGGCGTCGTGGCGATGGCGCCTGCTGCTTGGGCCTCGGCGAGCAGCGCTGAACCACGCGGGCTGCGCACCATAATCAGGCTGCGGCCATCGGCTTCCTCGAACGTCGGGTAGCCGGAGTCGTCGCCGTACCAGGCGTCGGCGGCAGCGATGTCGGCAACGCCGCCAACTGCATCGGGGCAGATCTTGCAGCGATACTGGACTTCACGGCTCAGGATTTCACCCCAACTTGCGGCATAGCTCATCCGCGTCGTGCGGCCATCGGCTTCGACGGCGGTGGCATAGCCCGGCCAGCCATCGCCGCGGTAACGGAACGATGTCAGCTTGCCAGGGTTAGCGCCCAGTCGCTTGATGATGCGGTCGGTGCCCGCCTGCGACGGGGTGCCGGCGCAAAAGAACGACAGCATGACGACAACCTGGGCATCGACGCGCGGATCGTGCCGGGCCCATTGGCGCAGCGCCGAAACATCGCACGGCTTGCCGACAAACGCGAAGCGACCACCGGCATCGAGTTCGGCAGCGATTGCCGCCAGCGGTGCGACCGGCGCATAGCGCGAACCGGCTGCGCGTACGACATCGTTGCGGCCGATGCTGCGCACGACATGCGTCAGCAACGGTGCGTCGGGGTCCATCGCGACATGAACGACGCGGTCGATGGCGCCGGTGTTAAACAGGTGGATGAGCAGTCCCGACAAGACTCCGCCCGACGAGCCGGCATGGCGCACCTGCGCATCGGTCGAATGGCCGGTATGGATCGACTGGTACGGGCCCCAGAGTGCCGACGTTGCGGGAGCATCCTGCCATGGGGCGACAGTAGCGCCAGGGCAGGCGCTGGCAATCACCGCCTCGGCGGCGGGCGGGACGGCTGCGGTTTCGACGGGGCGCAGATAGCCGAGTTTGCCGTCGCGCTGCATGGTGACGGCAGCGGGGGCGGCGGCAGCGCATAGCCCGCAGCCGACACACAACTGCCCGTCGACGATGCGCTTGAGCGTCGGGGAGGTGAATCCGCTCATTTGCGCGCTGCCGCAGCGGCGAAGCACCGCGCAAGTTCGGCGACATAGGTTTCCAGCCCGGCCTCTACGATCGCCGACCCGCGCGCGATGTCGGCGGCGAGTTTAGCACGGCGTTCATAGGCGTTGAGCACATAGGCAATGGCGGCGTCGGTGGTCAGCCCGCGCACCGGCACCATCCAGTCATAGCCGAGCCCGCCGAACAGCCCCTCGAACTTGCGGCTGTACGACACCGGCACCACCGGTACGCCGCTCGAATAGGCGGCGATGGTTGCGTGCATGCGTGCGCCGACGACGAAATCGAGCCCCGAAATGAACGACTTGGCTTCGGAGGGCGAAGTGAACGGCGCGACTTTGGTGGCGCCGGGGAACTCACGCGCCAGCGCATCGACGGCGACGCCGTCATCGTCGTTGGGCAGCGGCGAATTGACATGGCCGAACAGCATGACCTCGACGTCGCCGCGCGCCAGCAGTGCGGCGACCAGCCCGCGGGTAAGCGCCGCATAATCGACTTCGATGCCGAATTCGTTCTTGCCGGTATAGCCGCCGCTGAACAACAGCCCCGACACGTTGATGCCGATGCGGGGTTTGCCGCTCGACTTGGGCCGGCGCTCGAACGGCAGCGCGAACGCGACATCGACCGCCTGGAACGCCTTGGCGTGCGGCGCCAGTTTGGCGAGTGCCGCCATCGACAGCGGGTCGCGCGCGAAAACCGCTTCAGCTCGGGTGCAGGCCCAGGCGGCGGCGGCCGAGTGCGGCTGGCGCGAAAACGGCCCGATAGTTTGCGGGGACAGAATCATCGGCACGCCGCGGGCGATCGCCATCGCCTTGGTCGCCATGATGTAGGCGAAGCGCTTGTCTGGATAGATGTCGGCGAAGCTGTCGCCGGCGCCGATGTCGAGCACATAGTCGAGGTGGCCGAGGTCGGCCCAATAGCCGCCGGGCGAGGCCATGTAGCGGCCGGTGATTTCGCGGGCGCTGATGTCGGGACCGCTGATGTAGATGGGCCCCGGTTCACGCGGCCCGATGACGGTGAACTTCGGGGTCAAACCGGCGCGTTCTGCGGCACGCCGGGCCAGCGCGATGTTGCCAACGCTCAGCGCACCAACGCCAAGATTGCCCGATCGCACTGAATGCCAGACGAGTCCAATTTCAAATTGTCGCGGCATGCCATTCGCCCGAGCAGGAATTTGGTTGTTCAATGACCCAGGACGGCACCGTAAGGCTCACGCGGCAAGCCAAGAAGCACCGGGCAGGTGCACCCTGGTGGGTGCACCTGCACCGAGTTCGAGACGCTAGTTCGACGGCGCCGCTGTCGGCGCCGCGCTGGTTGCTGCTGCCGAGTTTGCAGCAGGTACCGCGCCCGTCGGCTTCGTGGCAGCCGCTGCAGCGGGCGTTGCGCCTGCTGTGGGGAGTCCGCCGGCCGCCGGGGCCGCTGCGGGCTCATAGCCCTTGGCATACACGATCTTGCCCTTTTCCTCGGCTTTGATCTTCTTCAACTCATCGGCCAGCGCCTTCTGTACCGCTTCGCGCTGCAGAATGGGCTGTGCCACCGCGATCGCCTTGGGCCCGGTGAAGGGGGCGGCCGACGCATTCGTCACGAGATTGATGTAGACGATCGGTGCCGGTGCGCCACGCGGCTGGTCGGCGAACATGAAGACTTCGCTCGGGTTGCGCGCCAGAATCTGGCTGATGGCGTTCGACAGTTGCGGCGCGGCCGTCATCGTGTCGACAGTCGCAGGCAAGCGGCGGAATTCGACATTGGCGGCCGTCAAGACCCGCTCGACGTCGGCCATTGTCTTGGCTTCCTGCAAACCGATCGTGGCAATATTTGCCGGGCGCAGGAACTGGATCTGATCGATTGTGTAGATCTTGCGGTCGGCAAACTGCACTGGATGCGCGGCAATGTATTTCTCAGCTGCTTCGGGGGTGACCGTCGGCACCTTCGATGCGATGCTGCCCTGCAGAGCCTGCACGAGCAGGCCGTCATCAACGCGACGCTTTTCCATCAGGTACTGCGGGCTCTTGTCGAGGCCACGCTTGGTGGCGACATCGGCGAGCATGCGGCGTTCGACAATGCGCTCGAGCGCGGCTTGTTCGATCACCTTGCGCGGCACTTCGGGCGGAGCCTGCGCCAGCGCAATTTCGGAGTTGAGTTCGGTCGTGGTGATATCGGTGCCGTCTACCGTGGCGACGACCTGGCCCTTGGGCAGTTCGTCCTTCTTGTTGCAGCCGGCAATCAACGCCGACAGCGCGATTCCAACAATCAGAGCCGATTTAGAAAGCTGTTTCATAGTTCCTCCAAGGCGCGCCGGCATGCGGAAAATGGGCCGCATTCCGGATCAGCGCATAGCTTAGCTGAAATCAGGCGGTTGCAATACAAATTGAATGCATGGTCGAGATCAGAATGGGCGTCCAAAAAGTGCCTTGGTCATGACCTTGGCCTTTTCGGGCTGACGACGCATCAATCGACGACCGATCATCGCGATAGAAATGCCCCAATGCACCGGCAACAGAAGAGGCTGCCGCCGTTTCACAAAGGCCAATCGTGACCGCATCAGATAATATTCTGCAGTGGGACTGCGCTGGCCAGCGGTGGCGCTCGATCCGATCGAATGGCCTTCCTTGTGATAGACAATCGCCCCGTGCGCGAACGCGATCTCGAAACGATCGTTATTGCGGTAGGCCCAGTCGATTTCCTCGAAATAGAGGAAATAGCTTTCTTCCATCAGCCCGACAACTTCGATGAAGCGTCGCGACACGCCAAGCGACGCGCCGAGCACGAAATCGGTTTCGCGCGCGACCTTGGCTGGATCGAACGGCATGGTGATCGGCTGGCCACGGCCAATGCCTTGCGATGCGCCCGATAGCGCGCTGAAGCGGCTGCCGTTGAGCGCCTGGATTTCGTTCGGGCGGTGATAGTAGCGCACGACTGTGCCGCACATGCCGACGCGGTGCGTGGCATCCATGCGCATGACCAGCGCGTTAGCCGCACCGGTTTCGATGACGGTATCGTTGTTGAGCAGCCAGAAATAGTCGAGCGACGGATCGCGCAGCAGGTGGCGCAAGCCGAGGTTATTTCCGGCCGCGAAACCAAGGTTGCCGCCGCCATCGATCAGCGTCAACATGGCGCTGCCGGGATCCACTTCGGGCGCCTGTGCAGCGCTCAGAGCGACACAGCCCAGCGGCTTGGGAATCGGCGGTGCCGAAAAGCGGGTCATGGCCGGCGACACTGCTGCAGCTTCGATGTCGCCGCTCGCCCAAGCGGCAATCTTGGCGAGCGACTCATTGGTTGAGCCGTTATCGACGACAACGACTCGGACCGGGATGCTGCTGCGGAAGATCGACTCGAGACACTCGATGGTGTCTTCCCAACGGTTCCAATTGACCAGGACAATGCCCAGTCGCGGGACCCCGCGTGCAACGATGTTATTCATGATTGGCGATTCCAGAACAATGCCCCCGATTGCGCCGGCGAGCGTGCGACTCTACTCATCTCAACAAAGCGATACCAACGTGTCCGAACCAGCAATGTCAGTCCCCGCATACGGTTGCCGAATCCAGATAGCCGACGCGACGTGAACATGCGAGCGCCATGGACAAAAATCGAGCCGAGCACGGCAAAGCTGATCAAATGCCATCGCAGCATCGAGCGATTGTTTTCGCGGTGTAGGTAGAACTCATGGCTGATGTGACGTTGCCACTTGCTTGCCAGGCCGGAGAAGTCCTTGCGGGCAGGGTGATAGACCCGCATGCCGGGTATGTAGCGTGTGACGAAACCCATGCGGTGCGCCCGCTGGCCCCAATCCATGTCCTCGGCAATTTCGATGCCGGCAAACGGGCCGACCTGCTTGTGGACCGCAGCCCCCATCGCGAGGTTGCCGGTCCCAGAAAAATGCCGCGTCTTGATGTAGAACTGCTGCCGGAAGGCGAACACCGCTTCATAAGCTTCAATCGGCGTCAGGTGTTTGGGGTCGGAGAAGTCGATGCGCACGTCGCCGCCGACAACTGTCGTGTTCGGCATCGGCTCGACGGCTTCAACCGCGGCTGCCAGCCAGCCCGGTGCCGCGCGGCAGTCGGCATCGATGAACGCCAGTACCGGGGCGTTTGCGGCGGCGATGCCAAGGTTTCGTGCCTGGCCAGGGCCCGGCTTAGGCTCGTGCAAAATGGTGACTTGCGGATAGGCGGCGCTGACTGAATCGAGTGATACATTCGAGCCGTTGTCGACAACGATGATTTCAATCAGGCCATGGTCAAGCCGCTGCGATGTCACCGAATCCAGGCAGCGCATCAGCATTTCGGGCATGTTGAGGTGTGGAATGATGACGGAAACACGCGGCCGCAGCGCCGGCGGATCCGACTGAGAGGCTGTGCCCATATTACCTCTCTCCTGCTACCCGAGCCAAGAACGGCTGTTGTGCGCTGCAGTATAGGCAAAACTGCTTGCTGCCAACTGTCATCACAACATTTTGCATGGCTAGATTATTCGTTCCCGGTCCGGAATCAGCTTGTCAATCCGGCCATGGCAGCTGACATCAGCAACATCGACGCCACGCCGGGATAGCGGAAGCGGAACCGGTGTTCGTGACCTGTGTCGACAAGCTCGATGATGTTGTTGGCACCGACAAAACTGCGCAGGCTGCGTTCGACCGCTGCCGGCGGGTTGGCATTGCCCAGAACGCCCGCGACCTCATCGACGGTAAACCAGCCATCCGACGCCATTCCAGCCTTGGCGGCCGCGACAAGCAACGGCCATTCCGCCTGAGCGGCGCTACTGGCGAGGATGGTCTGCGCGCGGAGTGGCAGGCTGGCGTTCCAGTCGCCCAGAACCTTTTCAACGGCAGCACGCGCATGGCCTTCGTCAACCAGCGTCTGGCGCTGATCGAGCGCCATCAACGCGGCGCGGTGGCCCAGCAGCCGGACCAGGTACGGCGAGCCATTCGCCATGGTCGAAATCAGCGACGTAGCTTCGTCGTTGAAATGCAGCCCGGCTGCGGTTTCGCCCATGGCGAGCAACGACCGCACCTCGGCGAGCGTCAGCGGTCGCATAGGCAGGCCGACGACGTTGCGGCGGATCGACGGTGCATAGCCGATGAGTTCGTCAAGGTTCGACGCCACGCCGGTCAGCACCAACTGCACGCGCGCAGCGCGGTCGGACAGGTTCTTGATGAGCTCTGCGACGTCGCGGCGAAAGGACGGGTCGGCGACGCGGTCGTATTCATCGAGGATCAGGATGATGCGCGTGCCAACGATGTCGGCGAAAAGGTCGCTGATCTCGCGCGGGCCAAAACTGCCTTCCGGCAGCAGCGAATCCAGATACTTGCCATGTTCGGTTTCGGCCGCGGTTGGCACAACGCTGCCATGGAACAGGATCGGGATGCGCGACGCAAACGCGCGGAACATATCATCGAACCGCGCTTCAGTGCCGCAGGTGCCGTAGATGACGAGGTAGCGTGCCTGCCGTGCCGTATCGGCAAAGACGTGGACCAGCGAGGTTTTGCCGATGCCGCGCTCGCCGTAGATCACGACATGCACGCGCTGCTGTTCGATCGCGGCAATCAACTGCCCCAGGGCATCATGGCGCCCCGCGAAGCGGTCGCTGCTGGTGACCGGCTGTGATGCACCCAGCGCATCACGCAATGCCAGCCGTGCACGGGCGAGTTTCGGATCCTCGCCTGAAGTCTGGATATCGTCCGATGCCGATGCCTTAAAGCGCGGCAGCATGACATTGGCGCCTTCGGGGCCTTCGCCCTGCAGGATGGAATCAAGGAATGCCGGTCGCTGCCGCGAGCCCGGGTCGACAATAGCGTGGGCCGGATTGCTGCGTTGCGGCACGACATAGCCGGCTGGTGCCTCGTCGTCGGCTTTGCCACCCCTCAGCCAGCGTTTGAAAACCATGGTTGTTCCTGTCAATCTGCAGCGCACCCGGACGCAGGATGCGACAAGTTGCATAGTTTGGCGCGCGGCCCCGAATTAGCAAGGCCTCAGTTGCCCGCACTCATCGCAAGCCGTTGGACAATTGGTCGTTATTGCTGTCGGCGCCCCTAGCATTCGCAATCGTGCCAGGGCGCGGCAGGCAATGTTCGTTTCGCGTGCCGGTTGCCGTGTCGGCGGGCAGCGTGCTAGGTGTTGGACAATCGCCCTCAAGGCTGGGAACGCAGGTTTGTAAATGCTGGAATGCGGGATGTTTCTTAAGCGTTGCGCCGGTGTGCTGGCGCCAGCGCTGGGCCTGACGCTGACGGCGCCTGCCTCGGCGCAAGCGGCCGATCCGTATGTGGCACCGGTCGCGGCGCCCACACCGCGGCCAACGGCAGCGGCGCAGGCTTCGGAGGCGGATCTGTTCCAGGTCGATCAGCGCAACCCGGTCAACAACCCGACGGGCGCATTCTTCAACGGGCTGCCGCTGCCCAATCTGGGCTATTCGATCAGCGCGTCGCTGCTCAGCGTCTATGACAGCAACTATCGGCGCCTGCCCGACAACAAGCAGCCCCCTGCGGGGCAAAGTCGCAGCAGCTTCCGCTTCACGCCGACGATCAATGGCAGGGTCAACCTGCCGGTCGGTCGTCAGTCGCTGTTTGCAACGGCGGTGATCGGCAAGGACTATTACACTGCCAACAGCGCCTATAACCGGCAGCGGCTGGCGTTCTCCGGCGGCGTGAATCTGGCAGCCGGGTCGAGCTGCACTGGCTCGGTCAATGGCAGCTGGATGCAGGCGCAGAGCAATCCTAATTCGACGATACCACAAGGCGCGCAGCAGGGCATCTTGCCAAATACCCAGACCACGCGGAGTTTTGGCGCGTCGGCAAGTTGCGGTGGCATCAGCGGCTTCACGCCAACGGCAAGCTATCGCTATTCCAAGTCGACCAATCAAGAATTAGCGCGTTCGTTTTCCGATCTGACCAGCAACAGCTATTCGGTGAGCCTCGGCTATGCACGTCCGACGCTGGGCGTGGTTTCGCTTTTCGGCACGCTGTCGAACAATGATTACCCCAACCAGCCGATTCCGATACTTGGCACGAGCCGTAGCGTTAAGATTACCAACCTCGGCGTCAAATATTCGCGCTCGCTGACCTCGCAGTTCTCGGCTGACGCGTCGCTTTCACGGG
Organism: Glacieibacterium arshaanense; assembly: GCF_004681125.1. Taxonomy (GTDB): domain Bacteria; phylum Pseudomonadota; class Alphaproteobacteria; order Sphingomonadales; family Sphingomonadaceae; genus Polymorphobacter_A; species Polymorphobacter_A arshaanense. The sequence goes on along the minus strand of NZ_SIHO01000001.1, from coordinate 1,295,554 downwards.
TTAGTATCGACCCGAACTCCCCGCTGCAGCAGAAGACCAGCAATCTCGGCTACGGTCTTAGTGTCAACTACACGCCGCCGTCGCGACTTTCGGCGAGCATCAACGCCACGCGGAACGCGTCGTCGTCGCCCAACACCGGCACGGCCTTGTATTTCGTGCAGCAGGCATTTTCGGCGAACGTGTCGTATCAGTTGCGCTCGACGCTGTCGGCAGCGCTGACCGGATCGACCTCGCTGCGCACCTATGAGGATCAGGTCGGGGCCATCATCAATCCCAACCAGGTCAAAAACGACCGGTTCAATACCGTGCGCCTGAGCGTCAACTGGAACCCGATTCGTAACATGCAAACGTCATTTTATGTTTCGCAACAGAATCGTAATGCGGACCCAAACATTTACAACTACAAGGACACAACGGCGGGTATCCTGATTTCCTACGGTATCTGACGGCATGGAGGGTTTAGTGAACACGGTGGCTGCTGGTTTTTCGAAGCTGGGTCGACTGGCTCAATGGGCTATCGTCGCACTTTTCGTAGCGTTTGGCGCGATGGCGACGGTGGCTTCGGCGCAGGCGGTGCCGGTGACCGGCTATGTGCTCGGCGTCGACGATGCCTTGGACATCACCGTGTTCGGTGCCCCCGAAGCCAGCGTGAAGACCCGCATCAAATATGACGGCACCATCGTCATGCCGATGATCGGCCCGATCCAGGCAGCTGGCCAGACCAACGTGTCGCTGGCCGCGCTCATCAAGAAGAAGCTCATTGCGGGCAATTTCTACAAGGATCCGATCGTCAACATCGAAATTCTCGGCTATTCGAGCCGTGTCGTCAGCGTCGCCGGCAAGGTCGGGGCGCCAGGGCTCTATCCGCTCGACAAGCCGTACCGCGTGCTCGACGTGCTGCTTAAGGCCGGCTGGATCCAGGGCTCGCAAACAGTTTATTTGCGCCGTGCTTCGGACGGCAAGGAGATCAAACTCGATACGCTTGAGCTGGTGCGCGGTTCGCCCGACAAGGATCCCTATCTCGAAGCCGGCGACACGATTTTCGTACCCGATGCCGAGTTCGTTTATGTTCAGGGACAGGTGTTGCGGCCGGGGCCAGTCGCCATCACGCCGGGGATGACCGTGCGTGAAGCATTGGCAGCTGCCGGCGGTGTGACGGCGCTGGGTTCGGAGAAGAAGGTCTCGCTAGTCCGCGGCAATGCCAAGGAAGTCGACGCGAAACTTGATGCGCAAGTTCAGCCCAAGGACGTATTGGTCTTCAAGGAAAAGCTTTTCTAGTCTAGTCAGCCGATTCTAGACGGCATTTGCCGGACGCGCGCGTTGTCGACGTGGAGTGATTCTTAATGAGCATCGTACAGTTCTTTCGCATTCTGCTGGCAAGACGCTGGATGATTCTGGCGATCATGCTCAGTTGCGTGACGGTGGCGTTGGCTGTCGGCTCGCAACTGCCACGGCGCTATCCGGCATCGGCGCGTATCATGCTCGACGTCATCAAGCCCGATCCCGTGACCGGGCAGATGATTGCCGGTACGATCCTGCGGACCTACACGCGCACTCAGACTGAGCTCATCCAGGACTATCGCGTCGTTGGTGAAGTCGTTGACAAGCTGGGCTTTACGTCGAACCCGGCGATCATTTCGCAGTGGCAGGCCGAAACCGGCGGCGTCGGCGATATGCGTCGCTGGGCTGCAGAACGGATCATTGCTGGCACCGAAGCGCAGATGATCGGGAACAGCAACATTCTCGAGATCACCTACACGTCGCCCAACCCGACGATTTCCAAGAACGTCGCGGCGATGCTGCGTGAAGCCTATATCGATGCGACGCTGCGTTTCCGCACCGACGCTGCCGCCCGCAACGCCGAATGGTACCGCGAGCAGGCCGAGAAGGAACGCCGCGCATTGGTCGCCGCCGAAGCCAAGAAGTCCGAGTTCGAAAAGGCCAACAATATCGTCGTGACCCCTGGTGGTGTCGACCCCGAAAACGCCAAGCTCGATGCGTTGCAACAGGCTTTGCTGGCGGCACGCAGTTCGGTGTCGCAGGCGCAATTCTCTTCGCAGATGGCGGTCAACAACTCGGGCAGCGTCGATGCGCTGACGTCGCAGCTTGCGCAGGTCAACGACCAGATCAAACAGGCCGGCGACCTCTATGGCACGGCACATCCGAGCTACAAGGCGCTAATCACGCGGCGTGAGACGCTGCAGTCGGAAATCGCGCGTGCTACCGCGAAGGCGCGGGCGGTTGGTGGCGGTGTCGGCAGCTACACGCAGGCGAGCTATGCGCAACTCGAAGCCGATTATGAAGCACAGAAGCAGCGCGTCATGGCGATGCAGACACAGTTGTCGAAACTTGCCGAGCTGCAGCGCGAAGTCGCGATGCTGCAGGCGCGCTACGACAAGGCCGTTCAGCGCGCCGCCGACTTGCGCCTTGAGGCCGATGTCTCCGAATCGGGCCTGGTCGTGCTTGGTGATGTTGTCGGTTCGAATACCCCGACATTCCCCAACATGCCGCTGATCGGCGTGCTTTCGCTGATGTTCGGCCTGTTGCTGGGTGTCGTCGTGGCGCTGCTCAGCGAGTTGATGGCACGACGGGTACGCGGTGTCGAAGATTTGGCGTTTGCAGGCAAGGTGCCGGTGCTTGCGGTCATCGCCGACGGCCGCCGCCGTCGTGCCGGTGGCTTGATCCGGCGCATATTCGGGCGGTTCGGCCCGCAACACAGCAACGCTAACTGGCAGCCCGCGCAATGACCATGACTCCAGAAACCTCGCATCCGACGCTGCTGGTCGATGATGGCTCGGGCGCGATCGATGCGCCGATCCGCGATGCGTTGCTGCGGCTTGGGATGTTGTCGGATGACCAGACGCGACGTGTAGAGGCGCATCGCGCCGAGCGGGGGGTCGATTTCGATGCCGCCGCACTCGAGCTCGGCTTCATCTCGCACGAAGACCTGGCACTGGCGCGTGACCAACTGACCAACAGCCTGGCGCTGCAAAATACCCAGCGCCGTCAGGTGTCCGATGAGCTGGTCGTGCTCAATGACCCGATCGGCGGACGTTCGGAATCGATCCGGTTGCTGCGCACGCAGGTGATCGCGCAGCACATCAAGCCCGGCCGTCGAGCACTGGTCATGGTGGCCCCCGTCGAGGGCTCGGGCTGCAGCTACCTGATTGCCAACCTTGCGGCTTCACTGTCGCAGATCGGTACGAAGACGCTGCTGGTCGATGCCAACATGCGTTCGCCGCGCATCGATCAGATTTTTGGCCTTGATCCTAACGGTGCCGGGCTGTCGAGCTACCTGTCGCTGCAGGTTGCGCGCCCCGAACGCGTGGTGCACGCCAACGTCCTGCCAAATCTGTCGATAGTCGGGGCAGGTCCGCCGGTGTCGAAGCCGCAGGAGCTATTGTCGAGCGCGCGCTTCCGCGACGGCATGAACACGCTGCTGCGCGAATATGACGTGACATTGTTCGACACGCCGCCGGCGAACTCGTGTGCCGACGCGCTCTCGGTTGCCGGTGCGATCGGTTATGCGTTGATCGTTGCGCGCCGCGACCAGTCGTTCTTTTCGGACATCACGACGCTTTCGCAACAGCTTGCCGCGGCACGTTGCTCAGTCATCGGTTCGGTTCTGAGCGAGTTCTGAAAATGGCCACCAAGGCCCGTTTGAGCACGATCGATTGGTCGGGGCTGTTCGCTCGCCATGGGCTGCTGCTTGCCGCATGCCTGTCGATGGTGCTGCCAACGCTGTACTCGCTGGCAACGGGCCCGTGGACCACTGAAGCCGGGGTTCAGGGACCTATCGTCCTCGCGACCGGCACTTGGCTGCTCCTGCGCCGCTTGCCTGAAATTCGCGCCAAGGCGGTGCATGGCTCCTTGCCGATCGCAACGGCGATGATGTTGGTCGCCATCCCGCTCTATGTCTTTGGCAGGGCGTTCGATTTCATCAGCATCGAAGTCGCGGCGTTATTGCTGGCGTTGCTTGCTACAGCTTACGCCTATGTCGGCTTCCAGGTGCTCAAGGCGCTTTGGTTTCCGATCTTCTACTTGGGCTTCATGATCCCGCTGCCGGGCTGGGTGCTCGACTATATCACGCTGCCTCTCAAGCAGCTGGTTTCGGAGGTCGTAACGACCACGCTGCAGTGGCTTGGTTACCCCGTCGCGCGTGTCGGGGTGACGATCTATATCGCGCAGTACCAGCTGCTCGTCGAGGATGCATGCGCCGGTCTGAACTCGCTGGTCAGCCTGATTTCTATCGGGCTTTTCTATGTCTATATCCTGCACAACAGCAGCGCCAAATACTCCATCCTGCTGCTGATGCTGGTTATCCCGATCGCGATTTTGGCCAACGTCGTGCGCGTCATGGCGCTAGTGCTGCTCACCTATTATTTCGGTGATGCGGTCGCACAGGGCTTCCTGCACAACTTTGCCGGGATGGTCACCTTCACCTCCGCGCTGCTGTTGATATTCCTCGTGGATACGTTGCTGCGGCCGGTCAGGCGCTGGTTGGGAGGCGAAGATGGTCACGCGGCGTGATGTAATCCTCAGCGGCGGGATGGCCATCGCTGCCGCGGGGGCGTTTGCAATGACGCCGCGGCGCGACCTGAATTTGCTTGGCGACCAGCAACTTGAAAAGCTGGTGCCGCTGACCATCGGCTCATGGACCCAACAGCCGTCGAGCGCATTCGTGTTACCCAAGACCGAAGGCAGCCTGTCCGACCGCCTCTACAATCAACTGCTGACGCGACTGTACCAGTCGGATCAGATGGTGCCGGTGATGCTGGTCATGGCCTATGGTGCCACCCAGAGCGACCAGCTGCAGCTGCATCGACCCGAGGTCTGCTACACGGCGGTCGGCTTCCAGATTATTGCAACGGCTGCTGCCACTGTCGCGCTGGCGCCAGGCGTGAAGCTGCCGGTGCGCGAATTGGCAGCAATGTCGAACCAGCGGGTCGAGCCCATCGTCTATTGGACCCGCATCGGCGATGATCTGCCGACCGATGGTCGCCAGCAGCGGTCCATGAAGCTGGCGCAAAGCATGCGCGGTTACATTCCCGATGGGATCCTGGTGCGCATCTCGACCGTGGCCGAACCGAGTCCGGAGGTTTTTGCCCAGCTTGGCGAGTTTGCGCGTGAATTGTTGTTGTCGATTCCGGCAGCGAACCGTCAGGCGTTTATCGGTCGACCGCTTGCCGCGGAATTGAATGCCCATGTTGCGCCGGGCGGGGCTGCTGTCAAAGCGCCGTAGCGCCGCCGCGAACAGCAGCTATTCGTTGAAGCCGTCTAGCGGCCGCAAGACCACCATGATGAACCCGACCGTTGCTAGGCCAAGCGCAATGGCGCCGAGATGATAGGCCATGCTTTCGAGCTTGAAGCCTTCGTTGCCCAGGTAATTTGTCGCGGCGCAGCCGACGGCAGCGACAAGGTACTGCCACAGATGGTCGCGCGGCTCTCCCTGCGACCGCTGGAGAAACAACACGATCAGTCCTGCAAACACGATCATCGTGACCCAGTCGTAGACGGTTTGCATGGTGTTCAATCCTCAAGTCGCAATCGCACTATGCTTCATCTACACCATTTTTCGCAACAGCGGCTACCCAGAAGCATGCACGACCGTTGCGTGTTACCGTAGTGTGCGAGTAAGGCTATCTGCGGGGTTAGAGTCATGCGGGGCTAGGGGATTCTACGGGCATCTCCTTGTCAGACAGCCAAGGCACATTAATGAACGAAATGCGTTTCGATACCCAAGGCGCAGAGCATGAATCAAACTCCAGGCCCGGCCTGCCGCTTGATCTTGTAATCTGGACTGTTCGTCTCGTCGAATTTCTGGCTGTAATGGCCGCTGGCACGCTTGCCACAGCGTGGTGGTTTGGCGTTGAAAATACCGGCGCCGCATCGAACTATGACCGCGTTGTTTTCGTCGCGGCGTTGGCGTTTTCCGTGCTGTCCGAAACCATCGGCTCCTACGACATCGATGCCCAATTCTCGTTGCGGCAAGCGTGGCAGCGCGTCTTCACAGCTTGGCTGATCACGGCGCTGTTCATGCTGACGTTGGCGTTCCTGCTGCGTGCGTCGGACGCGGTGTCCCGCGAATGGGCACTTGCGTGGTTTGCCGGTGGCGGCGTCATGCTGCTGGGTACGCGTGTCGCCATGACGATCTGGGTGCGCCGGTTGAAGAAGCAGGGCACATTCAACCAGCGTGTTGCGATCTTTGGCGCAGGGCCGCAGGGTGTGCGCCTAGCGCAGTATATCCAGACCCATGACAAGCTGACGATCACCATCGTCGGGTTCTTTGATGACCGCCGCGATGGCCGCGTTCCGGCATCGGCGAGCAACATTCCAGTGCTGGGCAATCTCGGCGACCTGATGAATGTCATTCGCGATGACCGGGTCGATCAGGTCATTGTCGCACTGCCATGGTCGGCGGAGGTGCGGTTGCAGGAGGTTGTCCGGCAGTTGGCCCTGACTCCGGTGCGCATCCGTCTGGCGCCTGATTTGGCAAGCTTCGTCTTTGCGCGCCGGCCCGTCGTCTTGCTTGGTGAAATGCCGGTGATGACGCTGTTCGAGCGGCCGATCTCGGGCATTGATGCGATCATCAAGGCCGCCGAGGACAAGATTCTCGGCACGCTCATCCTGCTCTTGATCTGGCCACTGCTATTGCTGATTGCACTTGCCATCAAACTCGATTCGAGCGGCCCGGTATTTTTCCGTCAGCCGCGCGAGGGCTTCAACAACAAGTCGTTCCGCGTTTACAAATTTCGGACAATGTTCAATAATCTCAGCGAGTTCGACAATATCCAGCAGGCCAGTCGCAAGGATCCGCGCGTGACGCGCGTTGGTTCAATCCTGCGTCGCACGAGTCTTGATGAATTGCCGCAACTGTTCAATGTCCTTGCTGGCGACATGTCGCTGGTCGGCCCGCGCCCGCATGCCGCATCAACGCGCGCCGGCGGAAAGCTGTTTTCGGAAGTTGTGACCTCTTACGCGGCCCGCCACAAGGTCAAGCCGGGGATCACCGGTTGGGCGCAGGTGTGCGGCTGGCGCGGCGAGACCGATACCGAGGACAAGCTGATCAAGCGCTTTGAACACGACCTCTACTACATCGAGAACTGGTCGTTACCGTTCGACATGTACATCTTGCTGCGTACCGCTGTCGCGCTGGTTGTGCCGCGCAACGCCTTCTGAGGCACTCCCAGCGCAAGTGATGCGGCGGGTCATGCGGCTCCTGCAATGAATGTTGAATCTTATCAGCAGTTTGAATGTTTGGATCGAGGCGTACCGCACCGGGTTTCGCGCCGTCCGCGGTGAAAATACCCCGAAAATGTCAAAAAATATTACACATCGCCGTATGCCAAAAATCTCCATCTGTGTAAATTCAATGACTTATGGTGGTTCCAAAGATTGGCACGGCTTTTGCTTGTATGAAGTTGAGGCAATGCGTTGCAACCTCGGTCCCATAGGCACTTTTGGTGCCCAACCTGGAGGAAGGTTGTTGGGGTCGTGGTTTCGCCGGATAGTCAGAGTGTATTAAGCAGGCTCAGTCGGTTGAATTCGGGTCGAGAAACTGGAGAATGAAAATGTCGGTTAAGAATTTTGTTGCAGCAGCACTCCTGGCTGGTTCGGTCCTCGCCGCTTCGGCTCCGGCCACTGCCGTCACGACAGCGTTTGCCAACTTCAACACGCTGACCTCGGCTTCGAACATCTATTGGAAGAATGGCAACAACGCCAATACGTCGAAGAACGGTCAGGTCTACACGATCAGTGCCGGTAATTCGACGGTTCCGGGCGCGACCATCGTCAGCTTCAACTTCCTGGTCGGCGGCCTGCCCCAGGCGGTGCGCGCCGAGTTCACGCTTTTCGGCACCACGACGAACACGGCTGCGCAGACGGTTGGTACTTGCCCCGGGCCGACGTGCTTCCTGATCCAAGCGAACATCACTGGTTCGTTCACCTTCACCGCGAAAGCGGCTTCGGGCGGTTCGCAGACAATTGGCGCCTACACCATTCCCGATGGTACGAACCTTTTGAGCGCCACCAACTACACCGGCGCGCTGATCGCCGGCGTGCGCGGCGGCAGCTCGGCGGCTTTCACGGGTACCGATCCGGTTGGCGGCTCGATCACCTATGTCTCGGCTCCGATGTTCAACCTGGACTTCACCAACACCACCGCGCGTGACTTCAGCATCACGCTGGGTTCGATCGGTCAGGCGTCGGGCACGCCGATCGGCTTCAATGCCAAGGCCTACAACGCTGCGCCGACCGCGGCGCTGACCACGTTCCGCGCTTCGGCCAACGGCACCTTCGGTTCGGAACCGAGCCCGTCGGTTCCCGAGCCGGCTACTTGGGCACTGTTCGTTGCCGGTTTCGGCATGGTCGGCTTCCAGGTTCGTCGCCGTCGCCAGCTGGCTTCGGTCGCCGGCTAAGGCTGGTTTGGTCGACCGCTTCGGCGGTCACCTCGGAAAAGATTTGGCGCGCACTTCGGTGCGCGCCATTTTTTTTGCTGGGCAGCACCCCATTGGGCGCAACGGACCTGCTGGCCAGATGCGTCAGCATCTGCCGCTGACATGCGGTACGGTTGATTGCCCTTTGGCTGACTGGGTCACTGCTGGACTGGGCTATGGCAGGATCGACTGTTCCACGGACTACCGTTCGCCTGTTCCACTTGCGTGCCGCGTCGCTACTGCGCGTTGAACTTTGCCGGATGTTTGCCCGACGCGCCGGCATAGAGGCGCAGGATCGATGGCAAGTCGGCCTCATAGTCGCCCGACGTCATCATGCTGCCGGCAATGCGTATCGTGCGCGTCCCATAGTCAAGCACGCTGAACACTAGCGGCACGCCAGCACCATGCGCGATATGGTAGAAACCCGATTTCCATTCGGTGGTGCGGCTGCGTGTTCCCTCAGGCGGTACCGCGAGGACCATGGACCGGCTTGCGGCAAACGCGGCGCGCATGTCGGCAACCACATCACTGCTGCGTGACCGGTCGATGGGAACGCAGCCGGCCCAGCGCACCAGGCCGCCGAAGATGCCCTTGGTCAGGCTGGCTTTGCCCATCCACCGCAGCTTGATGCGATAATAGCCCGCGGCGGCGAGCATGTGGATGCCGTCCCAGTTCGAGGTGTGCGGCGCCGCAACCAGCACCATCTTCGGCAGATCGGGCCAATCGCCGGCCATCGTCCAGCCGGTCAGCTTCAGCCAGGCGGTGCCGACCCAGCGGTACAGCTCTGCACCCGCGCCGCGATAGGGCGCTGGGCGTGCCGTCTCGCCTGAAAACAGTTCAATCGCGGGCAGGGTGGTTGGTGGTACGACCGGTGCGGCGTCGACGGGCACCGTCACAAGGATGGCACGTTCATAGAACGGGATGACGACGGCAGTAGCGCGCAAACATGATGATCCCGACATAGCAGGCTGCCGGCACGAGCAGCGCCGTTGCCAACGTCGACATATCGGCCACGATTCCGAAGAGCAGCGGCACAACGGCCCCACCGACAATCGCCATGCACAACAGCCCCGACCCGTCAGGTGCGCGGTCCCCGAGCCCTTCGCAGGCCAGTGAGAATATCGTCGGGAACATGATCGAGTTCATAAGGCCGACTGCGAGCAACGAATAGCCGGCAACTGGGCCGGTGGAAGATCCCGATAGCACCAGCAATGTACAGGCGCCCAGCGCCGCGCCCGCGAGCACCAGCGCCGGCGGGAATCGTTTGAGCAGCCAAGCGCCGATGAAGCGCCCGACCATGGCACCGCCCCAGTACAGCGCCACCAGCTCGCCCGCCGCGCGCGCATCGACGCCGAGCACATTGGCCTGAGTCAAATAGCTGACCAGCGTGCTGCCGATCGCCACCTCGCCGCCGACATAGAGGAAGATGCCCAAAGTCCCGAAGGCAAAGCGTGGCCGCTTGAGCAGGTCGAACGAGTCGAGCAACCCGCTGCCCGCAACAGCGACATGCGGCAGACGGTTGCGACGCAGCCAGACCACCGCCGCGACGATGACCAGCGCCACTGCGAGTCCGATATAGGTGTGGACGATGACCTGCGTCTGCGCGGTCCGAAATGCCGCCTGCGCGGCGGCATCGAGTTCGTCGGGTTGGACTTTGTCGAGCGAGCCGAGGATGAGGCGCGCCCCGAAAAACGGAAACACCGTCGTCCCGAGCGAATTGAACGCTTGTGCAAAGGTAAGCCGGCTATGCGCCGATTGCGGTGCGCCTAGCATGGAAATCAACGGGTTGGACACGACCTGCACCAGCACGACGCCGCTCGCCAGCACGAACAGCGCCAGCAGGAAGCCGGGGAACAGCCCCGATGTCGATGCCGGGATGAACAGCAGGCAGCCGACCGTCATCGTCAGCAGCCCTATGGCCGCCGACCGCATATAGCCGAATTTGCGCACCACCAGCGCGGCGGGCAGCGACACCAGGAAATAGGCAGTGAAGAACGCGAACTGCACCAGCATCGATTCGGTGTGGGTCAGCGCAAACAGCCCGCGCAGCTTGGGGATCAGAATGTCGTTGAGGCTGGTAATGCCGCCAAAGATGAAAAACAGCGCGAAGACGAACCAGCGCAGATCGGCTGGCCACTCACCGCCTTCACCATTGGTCGTGTGCCCGGTTTTCGCGGCCGGAGCTGCAAGTGCCATGACGTCCCCCTGCAATTGCACCAGCGATTCTTTCGGGTGTCGCCGCATGCAATCGATTTCAAAACATCTGGCTGGTCTAGCGCAAGCATTTGTTGCCCGACAGCCTGAATCGGACACAGGTGGCAGAAATGTGCAGCGTCCATCGGCGAGATAGTGATTAGCGTCGCCTTCACTCCTTGGTTTCCGCTTGCCGAGCCCGAATCCGGAGTGTATTATCTAAACAATACGCTAAGGAGTTGAATATGCGACCGATCATCACCGTACTGGCCCTTGCCTTGGCCACGACTGCGCTCGCAGGATGCGATCGTCACAAGAACGAGCCCTCAGCCGATGCCAAGGCCTCGGTCGCAGCTGCACCCAGCAAGACATCGGCGCTGGCGATCGACACCGACGGGTTCAAGGCGAATGTCGAAATTCCCGGCATCGAATTCAACGGCGACAAAATGGACGTCGACGGCATGATGTTGCCCAAGGGGACGATGATCAAGGGCATGAACATCAAGGCAACCGAGCGGGGCGGGCGCGACCATGGCACCGTGGTCTTCGATTTCGCCAGTCCGGTAACCCCCGATGCGCTGGCGACGCATCTGCTTGAACAGGCACCCAAATCGAGCTGGGGCACCTTTAGTCGCAGCACGTCGCTCGACGGTGCGATCGTGCTGCGCGCGGTCAAGCACGACGATGGCAACGAAAGCATCGAGTACAGTCTGGTGGCGGATGGCCCGGCGGCAACGCGTGGCACCGCGACAATCGTCAGCGATGACGCCGAAAAGAACGCCGGGTAAGTCGCCGTACCAATACCATAGACGCACCTAGGCGCGGTAGCGGATCAACCCTTCCTGCATGACGGTAGCGACGAGCGTCCCGTCTCCGGCATAGATCAGGCCGCGGTTGATGCCGCGGCCGCCGCTGGCGCGCGGGCTGTCCTGCGCGAACAAATGCCATTGCGACAGATCGGGCGTCGTGTGGAACCACATCGCATGGTCGAGCGACGCCGCCTGAAGCGCCGGATCGGGCCAGGCGATGGCATGCGGCAGCAGGCAGGTATCGAGCAACGTCATGTCGCTGGCATAGGCGAGCAGGCAGCGCGCCAGCGCGGGCTGCGCCTCGGCACCGATGTCGGGCACCGTGGCGGCGGCACGGAACCAGTTGTGCGCGACCGGTGCACTGGCTTCGGGCTTGATCGGGTCACCGGGCTCGATGGGCCGGAATTCGATCGGCCGGTCACGGCCGAGCCACAGGTCGCGATGCGATTCGGGGATGTGGTCGGCGTTGGCAATGTGCAGTTCGAGCTCGTTCATCAAGCCTTCGGGGCCGACGACGGCCGGCATGGCGGTCGTGTGCTCGAGCCCGGTCTCTTCGACCTGGAACGACGCCGACATGCTGAAAATCGCCTTGCCGTACTGCAGCGCAATAATCCGCCGCGACGAGAAGCTGGCGCCGTCGCGGTCGCGCTCGACGCGGTAAACGATTGATTCCTTTGGGTCGCCGGGCCGCATGAAATAGGCGTGCAGCGAATGTGCCGGGCGATCCGCGGGCACAGTCTTGGAAGCTGCCATTAACGCCTGGGCAATGACCTGGCCGCCATAGACACGTTGCCAGCCGGCTTCGGTCGAGTGGCCACGGAATCGGTCATCGCCAAGCGATTCGACATCGAGCAGCGCGACAAGGCGCTCGATCGATTGCGCGGGCGTCAGCGCGGGCGAGGGGGGCGGGACGTGGTTCTGCATGGCCTTGCACCTAGAACGCGGCAGCGGCGCTGTCACCCCGGATTGTGCAGTGCGACAATGCTTATTCGCGATGTTGCAACACAGTGACGCTGCACTTGCTTGACACCGCGCGGCCCCTCGCCTAATCCCCCCGCACGCTTCGACCGGTTGCCGGTTGCAGCACATGGATGCGGGTGTAGCTCAGTTGGTTAGAGCGCCGGCCTGTCACGCCGGAGGTCGCGGGTTCGAGTCCCGTCACTCGCGCCATTGCATGGCGCAACTGCCGCATCCACCAGCACTTCAGCCATAGTAGTGAGCCGTGAACGGCTGATCCACGACGCCCGCGCGCCGTGGATCAGTCGTCGGTCAGAAGGTGTACGAAACGCCCAAAGTCGGCCCGTACAGCAGCATGTCGTACTGGAAGCGCGCAGGGCCCGAATCTCGGCTGTAGTCGAGGTAGTTGACACGGTAGCCGACATCGGCGCGCCAGCGGCCCTGGCCGAGCTTGATCTGCAGCGTTGGCCAGACTTGAATGTCATAGTCGGCGCCGATGCCAAAACCGCCGACATCGGCCATGAAGTTGAATGCCACCTTGTCGCTGACCGGTGCGTTGACGCGCAGGCCGACGATGGGATCGACCCAGTCGACGCCGCGGCTGCGATCGATCTGCGGTCCGAAGTTCGAATGGATGCCGACATCGAGCGTCACGATGCGCACGCCGGCATAGACTTCGGCATGCTGGGCCACGCGGCGTGCCAGCACGCCAGCGTAGATGCCCTGTTCGATATCAACGTTGAACAAGCCCTTCTTTGGGCCTGTGGCGCCGAGTTTGGCGTACATCAGATCAACATTTACCGCCCATTTGTCATTCTGCGCGTTGAAATTGCCCATCGCGGCGAAGCTCAAATGGTCGAGCACTTGGCCGAAGCTCAGGTCGGTCGGCGCCGAAATCGGTCCGAACGTCGTCGTTCCCGACATGCTGGACATATAGAGATAGGGCGTGATGGTGTATTGCCAGCCGCTGCTTTCAGCGGCTGCTGCCGGTGCTGCAAATGCCGCGGCCAGCGTGGTGCCGGCAGCTGCGAGTGCCAACATTGATTTGAATGCAACGCCCATAACAATCTCCAATTCGTCAAAAAACGCCAGTTTTCGGCCCCCCGGACCCGCAATCAGCTTGCTGCGGCCCATTGTAGCGGCACTATCGTTAGCAAAAGTCGGTCTGCTTGACTAACCCTGCTGCAGAACTTGGCTCGAACTGTTGCCGCCGTGCAACGCTTCGAAACGCGCCAGCTCATAGGCAATCGATGCTTCGACGAGATGTTCCCACAGCACTTCTGCCAGTCCCGCGGGCAGGCCGGCTGCCGCAGCTTGTGTGGCGGCCTGTGTGATGACCTGCGCCTTGCGCGCCTCGTCACGCACCGCCGACCGGTGCGGCTTGATGCGCGCGGCAGCGTCCATGAAGCGCATGCGTTCCGCGAGTAGCGCCACCAGCGCAGTATCGATGGCATCAACGCCGGCGCGCACTTCGGTCATCGACGTGCAGGCTTCGGCCGCCACCGATGCCGGGGATTTGACAAAATTGCTCATCGCCGCAGCCGCCCGGTTTCCATCCAGCGCAGCAGCGGCCGCAGCGGCGCGATCCAGATGACGCCGAGGAACAGATAGACCGGCGCCTGCGCCAGCGCCGGCCATGACGACAGCCACGGCGCCAGGCTGGCGACCAGCACGGCATAGGCGATGAGCAGCACGATAATCAGCAACACGCCGAACGGTTTGCGGGGTGACGGGGTCATGGCGCCGCTATAGCCGCCTGATGCGGCCGCGCCAACCGCGTCATTGTCGCGAAAAGCGCATCCAGCGCGCGGGCGTCGCCAGCGCATCGAGGCGCTGGTCCCAGGCATCGGGCGCGATGGCATCGACAACCTGCACCTCCCATGCCAGCCCGACGGTTTGCGGGTGGTGGCCGCTGGCGCGCAGCGCAGCGAGCGTGCGGTCATAGTGGCCGCCGCCCTGGCCGATGCGGTTGCCCGCCAGATCGGCACCGACCAGAGGCAGCAGGATGACGCCGGGGATGGCCGCCGGGGCATCGGCGGGTGGTTCGGACAGCCCGCGAAACCCGGGCACCAGCGCCTGCGGTGCACAGGCGTGGAAGCTCAAGGTGTCGGTCGCGTTGTTGACACGCGGCCACAACAAGCGTCGTCCAAGCTGTTGTAATCGCGCGGCAATGTCAGCCGGGTCGATTTCGGTGCCGTGCGCGGCATAGACTGCGACGCTGCCGGCGCCGGTCAGTTGCGGCATGACGACATCGGCAAGCTGCGCGCGCAACCGCGCTGCGGTGGCGGCGTCAAGCTGCACGACAAATGCCGCGCGGCGGGCGCGCAGTGCAGCGCGCAGTTGGGCTTTGTCGGTGATCATGCGGGGAATGAGGTGGCGGGACCGCTATGGCCGTTTGCTCGAAGATCCTCTGACGCCAGTAACGTCAGGTGGGAACCATGTAAGACAGACCAGGATCTGCTCAGGGATAGCTCCCGTGGATGTGATATCGCCTCAGGGATGCTCGAAATGCTCGTAACAAGCAGTACCCGCCGACACCAAGGTAAGCCTTTGGCGGTGACTTCTCAAGCCCCGCTTCAGTCGGTCTGTTCGATTGCCGCGGCGAGCGCCTCGGCGCGTGCAGCAAGCTTGGCAAAGCGTGCCAGTTCGGCAGGGTCGGGGGCGCCATTTTTCTTGCGGACTTCGAACAATTCGTCGGCGACCAGAATGCCTGCCATCAGCAGCAGCCGCGGCTCGCTCATCGTGCCGAGCGCGCCGGTCAATTCGTCGGCCTTGCGCTGCAGATGTTCGGCGAGCTCGGTCAAATGCGCTTCCTCGCCGTCGCCGCAAGCCAGCGGATAGCTGCGGCCGCCAATGTTCACGTTGATCTGGCCCATGACTCAGCTCCTCGGTGCAGCGCTGGCGAGAAAGCTGTCGAGTGCGGCCACCGCCGCATCGCCGTGATGTTCGAGCACGCGGTAGCGCCGTTCGGCACGGCCAAGTCGCGCGCGCTGCGCCAGCGCGGCAATTTCGAGACGGACGACGGCGCGTTCGAGCACTTCGAGGCTTTCGGCCAAACTAGGCGGGTTGGACACGGAAGGGCCGTCCTGTTTTCAGCGAGTTGGAACGCGAACATAAGAAACTAAATCGACTGCCGTCAATCGCATTGTGCGAATAGTGCCGTCTGTGATGGTGTTGGCACCGCCGGCAGCCCGTCACGCCACCGTAACGCTGCTGCAATGTGCAGCTAACGCCCGCCAAAAGGCAGTTTTGTTGACGCATAGGAACACGCTGGCCATATGGGCGGCGCGCGACGCACGCCGAGTCGCGCCTGGATCATAAGGTCGCCCGCACTGATGTCGCAATCAAGCACGCTCCCGTCGCAGCAAATGGCAAATGCGATCCGCGCGCTCGCGATGGATGCCGTCGAAGCCGCCAACTCGGGGCACCCTGGCATGCCGATGGGTATGGCCGATGTCGCGACAATATTGTTCACACGCCATCTCAACTATGACCCGGCGCAGCCGCATTGGCCCGACCGCGACCGCTTCGTTCTGTCGGCTGGGCATGGCTCGATGCTGATTTACGCGGCGTTGCACCTGACGGGCTATGCGCGCCCGACGATGGACGACATACGCAACTTCCGCCAGCTCGGCAGCCCGTGCGCCGGCCACCCGGAAAATTTTGAACTCGCCGGCGTTGAAACCACCACCGGGCCGCTGGGGCAGGGGCTGGCGACCGCTGTCGGCATGGCGATGGCCGAACGCCACCTCAACGCCGTCCACGGCGACGCGCTGGTCGACCACCACACCTATGTCATTGCCGGCGACGGCTGTCTGATGGAAGGCATCAGCCACGAAGCTATTGGCCTTGCCGGGCATCTGCAACTTGGCCGGCTGATCGTGCTATGGGACGACAACCGCATCTCGATCGACGGGCCGGTCAGCCTGTCGAGCAGTGAAAACACCGCGCTGCGCTTCGAAGCTGCCGGCTGGCAGACGCTGGCGTGCGACGGCCATGACATGGCTGCCGTCGATGCCGCAATTGCTGCCGCCAAGCTTGATCCGCGCCCGACACTCATCGCCTGCCGCACCACCATCGGCTACGGCGCGCCGAAGAAGGCCGGCACCAGCGGCGCGCACGGTTCGCCGCTCGGCGCCGAGGAAATCGCCGGCGCGCGCGTTGCACTTGGCTGGACGGCGGCGCCGTTCGAAGTTCCCGATGACATTCTGGATGGCTGGCGCAGCGCGGGCGCCCGCGGCACCGCTCGGCGCGCGGCGTGGGAAGCCCGGCTTGCCGCTGCGCCCGCTGAAGCGCGTGCCGCTTTCGAAGCCGGCCAGCCTGGCGACATCCCGGCCGCAGCAGCCGCCGCACTGCAGACGCACCTCGAAGGCCTAGTTGCCGCCCCGCAGAAGATCGCGACGCGCAAGGCCTCCGAAATCGCGCTTGCAGCGCTGACCCCGCACGCGCCGACTCTGTTTGGCGGTTCGGCCGACTTGACCGGTTCGAATAACACCAAAACTAAGGATTTGCAGCCGTTTACGCGTGACAGCTATGACGGCCGCTACGTTTACTACGGCATCCGCGAGTTCGGCATGGCCGCCGCCATGAACGGCATCGCGCTGCACGGCGGGCTGCTGCCGTTCGGTGGCACCTTCCTGGTGTTCTCGGACTATTGCCGCAACGCCATCCGCATGTCGGCGCTGCAGCGCGCCCGCGTCATCTATGTGCTGACGCACGATTCGATCGGGCTCGGCGAAGACGGCCCGACGCACCAGCCGGTCGAGCACATGCTTAGCCTGCGTGCCATTCCCAACCTTGCGGTCTATCGTCCCGCCGACGCGGTCGAGACCGCCGAGGCCTGGGCGCTGGCGCTGGCCGACAAGACCCGGCCGTCGGTGCTCGCACTGTCGCGTCAGAATCTGCCGCAACTGCGTGACAATGTTAGTGAAAACCTGACCGCCAAGGGTGGTTACCGTCTGGTTGCAGCCAAGGCCGCACGCCGCGTTGTGCTGCTCGCCACCGGTTCCGAAGTTGCCATCGCGCTCGATGCCGCCGCCAAGCTCGAAGCGCAGGGCATCGGCGCCGATGTCGTGTCGATGCCGTGCTGGGAAGCGTTCGATGTACAACCCGCCGCGTATCGCGCTGGCTTGCTGACCGCCGACGCGCTGATTGTCTCGGTCGAGGCCGGCGTGACGCTGGGCTGGGAACGCTATACGGGCAATGACGGCTTGAACATCGGCATCGACAGCTTCGGCGCTTCGGCGCCGATCGAGGCCTTGTACGACCATTTCGGCCTGACCGCCGACAAGATTACCGCGCGCATCACAGCGCGCCTGAACCGCTGAACAGGAGACTTAAATGACCCTCAAGGTTGCCATCAACGGCTTCGGCCGCATCGGCCGCAACGTGCTGCGCGCGATCATCGAATCGGGCCGCACCGATATCGAAGTCGTGGCGATCAACGATCTGGCGGATGCCAAGATGAACGCCATGCTGCTCAAGCGCGATTCGGTGCACGGCCCGTTCCACGGCACCGTCGAAGCCGATGGCAATGACATCATCGTCAACGGCAAGCGCATCCGCGTCACCGCCGAACGCGATCCTGCCAAGTTGCCGCACGCCGAAATGGGCGTCGACATCGCGCTCGAATGCACCGGCTTCTTCACCGCCGCCGACAAGGCCGGCGCACACCTGACCGCCGGCGCCAAGCGCGTGCTGATTTCGGCACCGGGCAAGGGCGTCGACCTGACCGTCGTCTACGGCGTCAACCATGACAAGCTGATCAGCGACCACAAGATCGTCTCGAATGCCTCGTGCACGACTAACTGCCTCGCGCCGGTCGCCAAAGTGCTGAACGACGCATTTGGTATTGAGCACGGCCTGATGACCACCATCCACGCCTATACCAACGACCAGAAGATCCTGGACCAGGTCCATGAAGATCCGCGCCGCGCCCGTGCCGCCGCGATGTCGATGATCCCGACCACGACCGGTGCCGCGCGTGCGGTCGGCGAAGTGCTACCCGAACTCAAGGGCAAGCTCGACGGTTCGGCCGTCCGCGTGCCGACCCCGAACGTCAGCCTCGTCGACCTGACCTTTGTGCCTGGCCGTACCGTGACCCGCGAAGAAGTCAACGGCGTGCTCAAGGCAGCCTCTGAATCGGGCCCGCTCAAGGGCATTCTGGCGTTCACTGACGAGCCTTTGGTGTCGATCGACCTCAACCACAACCAGGCGAGCTCGACCGTCGACAGCCTCGAGACCGCGGTCATCGCCGGCAAGCTGGTGCGCGTTGTCAGCTGGTACGACAATGAATGGGGCTTCTCGAACCGCATGGCCGACACTGCCGTGGCGATGGGCAAGCTGATCTGATCCGATGAGCGGCTTCCGAACCCTCGACGACATGGGCGATATTCGCGGGCTACGCGTGCTCGTCCGCGAAGACCTCAACGTGCCGATGACGGACGGAAATGTGAGCGATGACACGCGCTTGCGTGCCACCGTTGCGACGCTCGCCGAACTCGCCGACCGCGGAGCTAAGGTGTTCGTGCTAGCGCATTTCGGCCGGCCCAAGGGCGGCGCCGATGCGGCGATGTCGCTGCGGCAGGTCGTCCCGGCGCTGGCGGGGGTGCTGGGCCGCGACGTCGGCTTCCTCGATGGTTGCACCGCCGACGCCGTCGGTGCGGCCGCGGCGAAGGTTGCCGATGGGTCGATTACGGTGCTGGAAAACACTCGTTTCCATGCCGGCGAGGAAAAGAACGACGCCGCGCTGGTAACGGCGATGGCAGCGCTCGGCGACCTGTACGTCAACGACGCGTTTTCGGCGGCGCATCGCGCGCATGTTTCGACCGAGGGGCTCGCGCATGTGCTGCCGGCGTTCGCCGGTCGCGCCATGCAGGCCGAACTGGTGGCGCTCGAAAAGGCGCTGGGCCAGCCCGAGCATCCGGTGGCGGCGGTCGTCGGTGGTGCCAAGGTGTCGTCGAAGCTCGATGTGCTCAAGCATCTGGTGACCCGCGTCGATCATCTGATCATCGGCGGCGGCATGGCCAACACCTTCCTCGCAGCACGCGGCGTCGATGTCGGCAAGTCGCTGTGCGAACATGATCTGCGCGACACCGCTTTGCAGATCCTCGACACCGCGCAGGCGGCGAACTGCACCGTCCACCTGCCGTATGACGTGGTGGTGGCGAAGGAATTCCGCTCCAATCCGCCGGTGCGCACCGTCAACGTCCATGAAGTCGCCGCCGACGAGATGATCCTCGATGTCGGCCCGGCAGCGGTCGAAGCGCTTGCCGATGTACTTAAGACTTGCCGGACACTCGTCTGGAACGGGCCGCTCGGCGCGTTCGAAACACCGCCGTTCGATACCGCGACGGTGGCGCTGGCGCGCACCGCAGCGGCACTGACCGAAGCCGGGCAGCTGATTTCGGTAGCGGGCGGCGGTGATACCGTTGCGGCGCTCAACCATGCCGGCGTCGCGGGTAGCTTCAGCTATGTCTCGACGGCAGGTGGTGCTTTCCTCGAATGGATGGAAGGTAAGGCTTTGCCGGGCGTCGAAGCATTGCGCAAATAGGCGCGCAAATAGGGGGACTGTATGACACTCGACGGCGACGCACTTTGGGAAGCGCTGTATCCGGCGGCATGGAAACTGGCGCGCTCTGCCGACAGTATCCATGAACGCATCGGTGCCGCGTTTTCTGCAATCCAGGGCCTGTCGGGCGAGGATTTTCCGCCCGAACAGCGGCTACGATTCAATGACATCGTGACGCGCATGACGGTGGCGGGTGCGGTGCGCGGTGCCGATGGTGGACTTGCCAAGGGCGCCGTCGACAATACGCTCGCCAGCATGCCCGAGGACGAGGCGACCGAAATCGCCGAGGAAATCTTCGAGCTGTTCGTCGCGGTCGCCGAAATCCACTTCCGCGACTGACCGCAATCTGAAGGTTGTCGTGGCGGGCTGTCGCCGCTAATGCGGCCTGCATTCGTATTCAAACACGCAAAGGGACCCCCGTCATGTCGATGACCCGTGCCGTCAAGGCCATCCTCAGCCGCTACGAGAGCGACAACCCCGGCACCAAGGGCAATCTTGCCCGCATGCTGATGCAGGGCCGGCTCGGCGGCACCGGCAAGATGGTCATCCTGCCGGTCGACCAGGGCTTCGAGCATGGCCCGGCGCGCAGCTTCGCGCCGAACCCGCCGGCGTATGACCCGCACTACCATTATCAGCTCGCCATCGATGCGGGCCTCAGTGCCTATGCTGCGCCGCTCGGCATGCTCGAAGCCGGTGCAGATACGTTTGCCGGCCAGATCCCGACCATCCTCAAGTGCAACAGCTCGAACAGCTGGGCCGGCGCGCCGAACCAGGCCGTCACCGGCACCGTCGACGATGCATTGCGACTCGGTTGCGCGGCGATCGGCTTTACCGTCTACCCGGGCTCGGATCACTTCTTCGACATGCTCGAGGAATTCCGCGAGCTCAGCGCCGAAGCCAAGGCATCGGGTATCGCGTCGGTGCTGTGGAGCTATCCGCGCGGCGGCGACCTGAAGAAGGAAGACGAATTGGCACTCGATGTCGGCGCCTATGCCGCGCACATGGCGGCGCTCGCCGGCGCGCACATCATCAAGGTCAAGCTGCCGAGCGACCATGTCGCGCAGAAGGACGCCAAGAAGCCGTATGAAGGCATCGATTCCAAGACCCAGGCGGCGCGGGTCCGCCATGTCGTGCAGAGCTGCTTCCAGGGCCGCCGCATCGTCGTGTTCTCGGGCGGTGCGACCAAGGGTGCCGATGCCGTGTTCCAGGATGCCCGCGACATTCGCGACGGTGGCGGCAACGGCTCGATCATCGGCCGCAACACCTTCCAGCGCCCGCGCGACGAGGCGCTGGCGATGCTCGACAAGATCGTCAAGATCTACAAGGGCAAGGAATAGCCCGGCAGGGCGGGTGCCAATGTAGCGCCCGCCCGCCGCAACCTTTGGGGAGACTGCCATGCGCTTCACCGGCAAGACTGCCGTTGTCACCGGCGCTGCGTCGGGCATCGGCAAGGCGACCTGCCTGCGGCTGGCGTCCGAAGGCGCCACCGTCATCGCCGCCGATATCGATGACGCGGGCGGGCAGGAGCTTGCCGGCACCTCGAACGGCAAGATCATCTTCAAGCATTGCGACGTGTGCAGCGACCCCGACATCAAGGCGCTGATGGATTTCGCCGCCGAAAAGACCGGCGGCATCGACATTCTGTTCAACAATGCCGGCGCCGGCGGCGCGCCCGAACCGATCGACCGGATCGACGCCGCCGGCTGGGACCGGACGATGGACCTGCTGCTGCGCTCGGTGGCGATGGGCATCCGCCACGCCGTGCCGCACATGACCGGCCGCCCCGGCGCGTCGATCATCAACACCGCCAGCGTCGCCGCGCTGTCGACGGGCATGTCGCCGACGGCCTATGCGGTGGCCAAGGGTGGCGTGCTGCACCTGTCGAAGCTCGCGGCGGCTGACCTCGCTAGGCATGGCATCCGCGTCAACGCGATTTGCCCCGGTTTCATCAAGACCAACATCTTCACCGCGTCGATGGACTTGGACGCCGAGAAGAAGGCGATGGCCAATGGCATGATCGCGCAGCTCGCCGATGCAGCGCAGCCGGTGGCACGCGGCGGCCGCCCCGAAGACATCGCCGGCACCGTGGCGTTCCTCGCCAGCGATGACGCCGGGTTCATCACCGGCACGCATATCCTTGTCGATGGCGGGCTCACAATTGGCCCGCGCCACAGCTGGGACCCCGAAGCACCGGGGATAATGACGGCGCTGCGCGCGCTGGTCGAAACGCCCGACGCCTAGCCGCTTACCAGCGGTTACGGACCTTTTCGGCAAATCCGATCAGGTCCTTGACCGCCAGCCGCGTGCCGTCATCAAGCACCGCGGTGCCTGAAAACCGCCCGAACACCTGATGCTGGTCGGTCTTGAAGATCGCCAGGTCGACCTTGTCGGCGCGGTCGACGATCGGCACGAAATCCATTTCGAAGCGGCCGTCGCTGCTGGTGAAGCGCCACGGCGCCGCATCGGGCGCGCCGTCAGGCATGTGGAACGTCACATCGGCGAGCTTGTGCGCGCGGCCGTCGAAAAACAGCATGTTTTCGGTCGCGGCGCTGGTGTCGCCGAAGCCGTAGCCGATGTTGAAGCCGAAGCGCCGCCCGTCGACCAGCCCCGATGCCGAGCCCCAGTACCAGGTGTTGTCATAGGTCCAGACGCCGCGCCCCCAATCGAGCACGCCGAACGCCGACTTCGGATCGAAGCGATGCGCGACACCGCCGACCACGACTTCGCCGCGCGCCGGCAGGCAGTTGATTTTCTGGTTGTAGTAGAACGCTGTCGGCTTGTTCGCGAACGGCGTGGCGATGACCATGCGGTCGTCGGCGGGCTGGTCGAGCCAGATCTCGCCCTTCAGCCCACGGCCACCGTCAAACCCTAGTGCATCTATGGTAAGCCGCCTGCCGCCGGGTTCATGGGCAAAGCTGGCGCTGATCTTGGGGTGGCGCCCGGTGACATCGCCGCTGTCGGCGCTGCCGGGCAGCTGCATCGACCCCATCGGCAGCGCCTTGCCGCCGCCGAAGTTGACCGCGGTGCGCGCGCTAAAATCCATCCATGACACGCCGACAAAGCCGACATAGCCGTTGTCGGCGATGGTCAGCGCCAGCGCGTGGCTGGGGCTGGTGATGCAATAATAGTCCCATTCCTTGATGCGCACCGGCTGCGCCTTGATGCGGGCACGGTCGTAGCGGCGCACCTCGGCGGTCGCCCAGCCGCGTTCGACCAGCCGGCCGCGCGCATCGAGCAGTTCGCCGTTCCCCATTTTGTGCTGCATGATTTCCGCCCCAATTGTCGCGCTTGCCGTGGCTTGCGGCAGGTCTATGCTGGCGTCAACATCAGGCTTTGGGGAAATTGCCATGCACCACCGTCCGCTCGGCCGCTCGGGGCTGACCACCGCACCGCTGGTGCTCGGCGGCAATGTCTTCGACTGGACCGCCGACCACGCGATGTCGTTCCGCTTGCTCGACGCCGCCGTCGATGCCGGGGTGAACCTGATCGATACCGCCGACGTCTATTCGGCGTGGGTGCCGGGCCACAAGGGCGGCGAATCCGAAACCGCGATCGGCGCCTGGCTGGCGGCACGCGGTTCGGCGCTGCGCGCCAAGGTGCTGATCACCACCAAGGTCGGCATGTGGCCGGCGCGGCCGGGGCTGGGGCGCGCTAACATCCTCGCGGCATGCGACGACAGCCTGAAGCGTCTCGGCATCGACACCATCGACCTGTATCAGGCGCACAAGGATGACGAGGCGACGCCACTTGAGGAAACGCTCGCTGCGTTCGGCGAACTTATCGCGGCCGGCAAAGTGCGCGCCATCGGTGCCTCGAACTACAGCTCGCAGCGGTTGAGTGCTGCGCTCGATGCCAGCGCCGCCGGCGGACTGCCGCGCTATGAAACGCTGCAGCCGCTCTACAACCTGTATGACCGCCGCGCCTATGAGGGCGATTTACAGGACCTGTGCGTTGCCGAAAGCATTGGCGTCATTCCCTATTACGGGCTGGCGTCGGGCTTCCTGACCGGCAAGTACCGTTCGGACGCCGACTTCGGCAAAAGCGTCCGCGGCGGTCGCATGGCAAGCTACCTCAACGACCGCGGGCGGGCGATTCTGGCGGCGCTCGATGCTGTCGCGGCAGCATTGAACGCAACGCCGGCACAGGTGGCGCTGGCGTGGATGATGCGCCGTCCTGGCATTGACGCGCCGATTGCCTCGGCCACCAACCTCGACCAGCTCGCCGACCTGACCGCCGCGATGCACCTGACGCTTGACACGCCGCAGATGGCGATGCTCGACGCGGCGAGTGCCGATTGACCCGGAAAGATCGCACAATTTTGGCGGGCAAGGCGCTGGACGGCAGCATGACCAGCGCATAGACCCATTGAACCAGCGCATGATTCAACCGGCGGCAAAGCCGGGTTCATGCGCATCACAGGCAATTCTTTGGGGATGAAGACTCATGTCGATCGATTTCGAAGTTCCGGCGGAAGCCAAGGCAGTACGCGAGCGCGTGCGCCAATGGGTGCATGACGAATGCATTCCGGCCGAAAAAGAACTCATCGCCGGCGGCGACTACAAGACCATCCTGGGCAAGCTGCGCACCAAGGCGCGCGCGCAGGGGCTGTGGTGCCCGTTCATCCCCGTCGAGCATGGCGGCATGGGCCTTGGCCCGCTCGCCAACGCGCTGGTGCAGATGGAGCTCGGCGAAAGCTTCCTCGGCGCGCTGTCGGTCAACAGCCAGGCCCCCGACGATGCCACAATCCTGACGTTGCTGACCTATGGCACCGAGGACCAGAAGGAGCGCTTCCTCAAGCCGCTGCTCAACGGCGAAAAGCGCATCTGTTATTCGATGACCGAAAAGGCTGCCGGCGCCGATGCCACCGGCATGCAGACCACCGCGGTCAAGGACGGCAACGAGAACTACATCCTCAACGGCGAAAAATGGTTTTCGAGCGGTGCCAGCGTCGCCGACATCGTCGTCATCATGGCGAAGACCAACCCCGAAGCGCCGCGCCACCAGCAGTTTTCGACGTTCATCGTCGAACTGCCCAACCCCGGTTACCGCATCATCCGCGACATCAAGACGATGGCGGCCGAAAGCGAACTGTCGCACATTCTCGGCGGCGGCCATGCCGAAGTCGAAATCAAGAACCTTGTCGTGTCGGCGGACAATCTGCTCGGCGGCGAAGGCAATGGCTTCGGCATGGGGCAGCACCGGCTGGCCTATGGCCGCTTGCGCCACGGCATGCACAACGTCGCGATGGCGCAGCGCGCGCTCGATCTGGCGGCGGCGCACATCACCAAGCGCGAGACCTTCGGCAAGAAGCTGGCCGATCGTCAGGCAGTGCAGTTCATGATGGCCGAGTGCGCGACGCAGCTCTACATCGCGCGGCTGATGCTGCTGCACATCGCCTACAAGGCCGAAAAGGGCCTCGACCTGCGGCAGGAGAATTCGATCGCCAAGGTCTATCTGGCGCACATGGTCCATCATGTCGTCG
This sequence comes from Glacieibacterium arshaanense, assembly GCF_004681125.1. GTDB lineage: Bacteria > Pseudomonadota > Alphaproteobacteria > Sphingomonadales > Sphingomonadaceae > Polymorphobacter_A > Polymorphobacter_A arshaanense. The sequence goes on along the minus strand of NZ_SIHO01000001.1, from coordinate 1,270,108 downwards.
ATACCGCGATCCAGCTCCACGGCGCGCTCGGCTATTCGATGGATACGCCGCTGGCGCGCTGGTACACGCAGATCCGCTCGCAGCGGCTGGTCGACGGTGCCGACGAAGTCCATCGCTGGACGGTCGGCCGCAACGTCATCAAGGCGTTCCAGCGCGACGGTACCACGGCGGCGGCCGCCGGCGGCGACCTGCTGTAAGTTCGCGGCGGCGGTGTGGGGTCTGCAATGAACCTACACCGCCCCGCAAAACTGCGCTAAACCCGCCCGCATGACTGACGAACCCGACGAACTGATTCCGCTCGACCCCGAATTCGGCACGCGCTTCGAACGCGAGCGTCGTCCCAAGCCGCAGCTGTATGTGGTGTCGCCGCCGGTTTTTGACACCGCTTTCCCGGCCAAGCTCGAAGCCGCGCTTGCTGGCGGGCCGGTCGCGGCATTCCAGTTGCGGCTCAAGGGCGTCGATGACGCTGCCATTCTCGCCGCCGCGGCCGCTTGCATCGAAGTCTGCAAGGCGCACGACGTCGCCTTCATCCTCAACGACCGTGCCGATCTCGCGAAGGCCTGCGGTGCCGACGGCGTCCACCTCGGCCAGAGCGACGGCTCGGTCAAGGATGCGCGCAAGCTGCTCGGCCCCGACGCGCAAATTGGCGTGACCTGTCACGACAGCCGGCATCTCGCCATGGAAGCCGGCGAGGCGGGGGCCGACTATGTCGCATTCGGCGCCTTCTACGACACCACCACCAAGCCGTCGCACTATCGCCCGCGTCCCGACATCCTGACCTGGTGGACGACGATCAGCCAGCTGCCGTGCGTGGCGATCGGCGGCATCACGCCCGCCAACGCCGCGCCGCTGGTCGCCGCGGGCGCCGACTTCATCGCCTGCGTCAACGCGGTGTGGTTGCACCCCGACGGGCCCGGGGCAGGGGTCGCGGCGTTTTCAGAGGTGTTGGCATAAGCGCCGCAAACCGCTAGAAGCCGCGCTTTCCGCACTTCCGGTGAGCCAGTTTCCATGAAAATCAACAGCGTCGATATCCGTCCGGGCAACATCCTCGAGTATCAGGGTGGCCTGTGGCGCGCGGTCAAGATCCAGCACACGCAGCCCGGCAAGGGCGGCGCCTATATGCAGGTCGAACTCAAGAACCTGATGGACGGCCGCAAGACCAACGAGCGTTTCCGCTCGGCCGAAACCGTCGAAAAGGTCCGCCTCGACACGCGCGATTTCCAGTTCCTGTTCGCCGAAGGCGAAACGCTGACCTTCATGGACAAGCTCAACTACGACCAGATCACGCTCGACAAGGACCTGCTTGGCGATGCTGCCGATTTCCTGACCGACGGCATGGACGTGGTTATGGAAACCTATGAGGAAAAGCCGATTTCGGTGCAGCTGCCCGACCAGATCGAAGCCGTCATCCGTGATACCGAAGCGGTGGTGAAGGGCCAGACGGCGTCATCGTCGTACAAGCCCGCGACGCTCGAAAACGGCGTGCGCGTCATGGTGCCGCCGTTCGTCACCGCCGGCACCAAGATCGTCGTCGATACCTATGCGCGCGAATACGTCCGCCGCGCCGATTAAAGCCACCGCATCCCGAGCGGGGGCGCAGAAAGACTCAACATGGCCATTAAATCGGCGCTGATCACCATCATGGAAAAGGCCGCGCGCAAGGCGGCTCCCCGCCTGCGCCGCGATTTCAACGAGATCGAGGCGCTGCAGGTGTCGCGCAAGGGCGTCGCCGATTTCGTGTCGAACGCCGATCACGCCGCCGAAGCGACGATCCGCGAAATCCTGACGCACGCGCGCCCCGATTGGGGCCTGCTGATGGAGGAATCGTCCGAGACCCGCCATGCCGACCAGCAGGCGCGCTGGATCGTTGATCCGCTCGACGGCACCAGCAACTTCATCCACGGCCTGCCGCATTTCGCCATTTCGATTGCTGCCGAGGTCCAGGGCGAAGTCGTCGCCGGCCTCGTCTATCAACCACTGACCGATGAAAGCTTCTGGGCCGAAAAGGGCAAGGGCGCCTGGCTGCAGGACCGCCGCCTGCGCGTCAGCGCGCGCCGCGACCTGCTCGATACACTGATTGCCACCGGCATTCCGTTCGCCGGTCACGGTGACAGCGAAAAGTTCAACAAGATCATGGCCGCTGTCGCCCCTGAAGTTGCAGGCATCCGCCGTTTCGGCGCGGCGTCGCTCGATCTGGCATGGCTCGCTGCCGGGCGGTTCGACGGCTATTTCGAAGCTGACCTGCAGCCGTGGGACGTCGCGGCGGGCATCCTGCTGGTGCGCGAGGCCGGCGGCTTCGTTACCGACTACCGCGGCGGCGACAAGCCCATCGAACGCGCCGAAATCGTCGCCGGCAATGACCAGATTCACAGCAAGCTGCACAAGCTGCTCGCGGGCGCATTGCGCTAGTCAATCGGAAAATGCTGCGCTAGCGTCACCCCAAATCTGGGGAGAGATGCCATGACGTATAAATTGCCATTGCTGCTTGCGTTGCTGGGCGCCACCGCAGTTCACGCTGCCGATGCCGACACCATCTATATCGGCGGCACCATCCTGACCGTCAACGACAAGGCCCCGACGGCCGAAGCGCTGGCGGTCAAGAATGGCAAGATCGTTGCGGTGGGAACGCGCAAGGCCGTCCACGCCGCCGAACACGGCCCGAAGACGGTCATCGTCGACCTCAAGGGCCGGACGTTGATTCCCGGCTTTGTCGATGCGCACGGCCATATCAGCGGTGTTGGCATGCAAGCGGTATCCGCCAATCTGCTGCCACCGCCGGACGGCCCGGTGCATTCGATCGCCGATATCCAGCGCATCATGCGCGACTTCATCGCCACCTCGCCGATGGTCAAGTCGACCGGCTTCGCCATCGGATTCGACTATGACGATTCGCAGCTTGCCGAAAAGCGCGCCCCGACGCGGCAGGAACTCGATGCGGTTTCGACCGAAATTCCGATCATGGTGATCCATCAGTCAGGGCATCTGGGTGCGTTCAACAGCAAGGCCATTGCGATGGCGGGCATTACTGCCGATACGCCCAATCCGTCGGGCGGGGTCATCCAGCGCGAAGCCGATGGACGCACCCCGAACGGGGTTTTCGAGGAGTCGGGTCTGGCGCTGATTGCCTATAAAATCATGCCCAAGACCACCCCGACACAGGCGATGGCGATGATTGACGCTGCGCAGAACATCTACATGGCTAACGGATATACCACAGTGCAGGACGGCAAGACCGACGCCGCCGCGATGGCCATGCTGACCGGTGCGGCGAAGGCCGGCAAGCTCAAGGTCGATATCGTCTCCTACGCCGACCTGGTGACACTCAAGGACGATCCTATTCTGCGCGGACCGTGGATGAGCCGCAATTACACCGACCATTTTCGTATTGGCGGGGTCAAGCTAACGTTCGATGGGTCACCTCAGGGCAAGACCGCATGGTTCACCCAGCCGTATTTCGTCGTGCCCGCGGGGCAAAAGCCCGATTATGCGGGCTATCCGGCGTTTCCCAAGCCGGGCGAGGCACAAGGCTGGGTCGACATGGCGTTCAAAAACAATTGGCAACTGCTGGTCCACGCCAACGGCGATGCGGCAATTGACCAACTGATCACCACGGTCAGGTCGGCCGAGCAACAGTTTCCGGGGAAGGATCGCCGGACGATATTGGTCCACGGTCAGTATCTGCGCGCCGATCAGATCCCCGAACTCAAGAAGCTCGAGATCTTCCCCGCGCTGTTCCCTATGCACACCTTTTATTGGGGTGACTGGCATCGCACCTCGGTGGCCGGGCCTCAACGCGCCGAATTCATCTCGCCGACCGGCGCGGTGCTGGCCGAAGGCATGATGTTCAGCATCCACCATGATGCGCCGGTGACGTTCCCCAATTCGATGCGGGTCTTCGATTCGGCGGTCAATCGCACGACGCGGACCAATTATGTGCTCGGACCCGCGCAGCGCATCAGTCCGGCCGTGGCATTGAAGGCGATGACGCTTTGGCCAGCGTGGCAGCACTTCGAAGCCGACCGCAAGGGCTCGATTGAAGTCGGCAAGGATGCCGATCTTGTTATCCTGTCGGCGAACCCGCTGACAGTGCCGCCGGCAACCATCAAAGACATCAAGATCGATGCGACGATCAAGGCAGGGACAAGCGTCTACACGCGCCCCGGCGTAAACTGATCGCCCTGCCTGCCGACTAGGTAGTAGACCGTATTTCGGCGGCGCACGCGGTGTGGGATAAACTGCCCATCACCGCGGATTTCCCCCTGTTCTTCGCGGTCAAAACTGGACCCGGCTGCGCAACCTGCGCGCCGGGTCCTTTCCTGTCCGGCGCGGATGATGTCGCGCGATAGAACGTTTCCAAAATATTAATTCGCAAAACTAGGTATTAGTACTTATTTTATTTCCGGGATTCGGGTGGTATCTGCATAACTGTCGCGACGGAATTCCCCCTGTTTTTCTCGCGGCACGGAAGTCCGGTGTTGCCATGCAGCGCCGGGCTTCTTGTTTTTTGGCCACCCCGGCGGCGCATGTTGACACTGTCGCTCACCACTTGTTGACAGTGCTGCGCAGCGGGGGCAGCTTCGGCACAACGATACAGGGGAGGTCAAAATGGCCAAAAAGGGCGTCGATCTCGGCGGCAGCGACGGTAGCGGTGTGGATGCGAACGTTGCGCTCAATCCGATTGTCGGGCTGGCACGCGAAGACCTGCTCGGTGCGGTGACGGTGATGCTGCGCGAGACTGCGGCAAAGCCGGCGACTACCTTCAAGCACATGCGGCTGTTTTCCGACGACGTGCTCAAGATTCTGACGAACAAGTCCGACATCGCGCCTGACCCCAAGGACAAGCGCTTCCTCGACAAGTCCTGGGCTGCCAATCCGTTCTACCGGATGGGCATGCAATATTACCTCGCGGCTCAGGCCGGGGTGAACCGCTGGATCGCCGACCTCGAACTCGACGAGCTCGAACGCGCGCGCGCCAATTTCGTTTCGGGGATGATCCTCGATTCGCTCAGTCCGACCAACAGCCTGGTGGGCAACCCTTCGGCGCTGAAGAAGGCGCTCGAAACCGGCGGCTCCTCGCTGATCCGCGGGCTGACCAATGCCTACAACGACATGGTTCACAACGACGGCATCGTCAGCCAGGTCGACTCGCGGCCGTTCAAGATCGGCGAAAACATCGCCACCTCGCCCGGCGCGGTCATCCACCGCTCGGACATCATGGAGCTGCTGCAGTACGAACCGCGCACCGACACCGTCCACGAAATCCCGTTGCTGATCATCCCGCCGCAGATCAACAAGGCTTATATCAACGACCTGACGCCCGAAAAGAGCATCATCCGCTATGAACTTGATCAGGGCATCCAGCCGTTCCTGATCAGCTGGCTCAACCCGCAGATCGAAAACCGCGCCTGGGGCCTCGACGCCTATATCGACGCGATTATCGACGCGATCGGCATCGTCTGCGACGTCACCGGCGCCGCCAAGGTCAATGTCGCGGGCGCCTGCTCGGGTGGCATCACCATGGCGACCTTGCTGTCGAAACTCGCCGAGCGCGGCGACACGCGCATCAACTCGGCGACGCTGATGGTCTGCGTACTCTACCCGCAACGCAACGATAGCGAGGCCGGCGCGTTGATGTCGGACAACGGCCTCAAGCTGGCGCGCGAGCGATCGGCGAAGAAGGGCATATTGGAGGGCGCGTCGCTGGCGCGGACCTTCGCTTGGCTGCGGCCGAATGATCTGGTGTGGAACTATGTCGTGAACAACTATCTGCACGGCGAGGACCCGCCCGCGTTCGACATCCTGTTCTGGAACAACGACGCGACCAATCTGACCGCGCAGCTGCATTCGGACTATCTGCGGGTGTATGAGGAACAACCATTCGCCAACCCCGGCAAGTCCGAGTTCGCCGGGCACAAGGTCGACCTCAAGAAAGTGACCTGCGACCTGTTCATCATGGCTGGCGTTACCGACCACATCACGCCGTGGAAGGCGTGCTACCGCTCGACGCAGCTGTTCGGGTCAAAGAACATCGACTTTGTGCTGTCGCATTCGGGGCATATCCAGGCGATCCTCAACCCGCCGGGCAACCCCAAGGCGAAGTTCTACCGCGCCCCCGAAAACCCGCCGACGCCCGAGGCCTGGCTCAAGGAAGCCGAGGAAATGGCCGGAAGCTGGTGGCCGTACTGGCTGAACTGGCTCAAGGCACGCTCGGGTGGGCAGGTGGCCGCCCCCAAGGCGATGGGCAACAAAAAGCACAAACCCGTCGGCAAAGCCCCGGGCGACTACGCGCTAAGCTAAGGGGTGCAGGGCCAAGGCCCTGCCCGCCGGAGGCCCTTATTCAGGACGACCAAATGACGTCACCCGAACCCATCTACACCATGGTCACCATCCACGGCCGCACCGTGCGCATGGCAAGATGGCCGGCGCGAGGCAAGAATCCCGCCGAACGCCCGCTGCTGTTCTTCAACGGCATCGGCGCCAATATCGAGCTGATCGCGCCGTTGGCGGCGCGCATGCCGAACCGTGAAATCATCACCTTCGACATGCCCGGCATCGGCAATTCGCCCAATCCGACTCTGCCATACCGGCCATGGATGATGGCGGCGATTGCCGACCGCATCATGCACGAACACGACCATGACAAGGTCGATGTGATGGGCGTCAGCTGGGGCGGGGCGATGGCGCAGCAATATGCACTGCAGCACCCGAACCGCGTCGGCCGGCTGATTTTGGTGGCGACCACGGCGGGGATGCTGATGGTGCCGGGGAAACTGTCGGCGCTGACCAAGATGGCCGACCCGCGCCGCTATATCGATCCGGACTTCATGCTGAAGAATTTCGCGACGCTGTACGGCGGGTCGAGCGACGGCTCGCACGGCCACACGACGCGCATCAAGGCGCCGACCAAGACCGGCTATTTCTACCAGTTGCTGGCGATGCTGGGCTGGACGAGCGCGTTCGCGCTGCCGTTCCTCAAGGTGCCGACAATGATCATGATGGGCGACGACGACAATATAGTACCGCTGGTCAACGGGCACTTTTTGAAGTTCCTGATCCCCGGCGCGCGGCTCGAAATCGTCCATGGCGGCGGGCATCTGTTTCTGGTGACCGAGGCCGACCAGTCGATTCCCAGAATCGAAGCCTTCCTCGATGCGCCGCTCGAGGTCGAGCGCGACGCCGCCTAGGCCGCGTCGCCCATTTCCTCGACCCAGGCGTTGAGAAGCGTATAGGCGACCGCGAGCACCACCGGACCGATAAAAATGCCGATCAGGCCATAGGCAATAAGCCCGCCGATAACCCCCGAGATGATGACGAGGATGGGCAAGTCGACGCCCTTGCGAATGAGCAGCGGCGACAGGACGTTGTCGAGGCCGGCGATGATCGCGGTGGCTACGACGAGGAAAGTCGCCCAGCCGAAATGGCCGCTCCAGTACATCCAGGCAATCGTCGGCACCATTACCGGCAGCGAGCCGATTTGGCCGAGGTAGCACAGGAAAATCGCCATGGTCAGCAGACCGGCGAATGGCGCGCCGGCGATGGTCAGGCTGATGCCGGCGAGCGTCGACTGGATGACCGCGGTCAACCCGACACCGAGCGCGACGCCGCGGATTGCCTGCCCGGCAATCGTCAACATGGTTTCGCCGTGCGTGCCGCCGAGCCGCCGGAACACGCGCTGAACCTGTGCTGCCGCGACTTCACCCTTGCTGAATAGCAGCGCCGTCAACAGCAGCATCAATGCGCCGTGCGCCAGTGTCAGGCCGACGCTACCGACCTGGCTGACCAGCCACGTTGAAACCCTGCCGCTATAAGGTTCGACCGTTGCCCAGATACCTTCGGCGCCGCCGTCTATGGTCTTTTCCCACAGTATCGCGGCCTTGGCGCCGACCACCGGCAGCCCCGCAACCCATGCAGGCGCCGTCGGTGTCGCCAGTTCGGGCAGGTGCTCGGCTGCCGCCATGATGTCGTTGGCGTTCTGGACGATGGTCATCCCGACGACGATCACCGGCAGCATGAACAGCATCAGCAGCGCCAGCAGCATCACCGCAACGGCGGCCCAGCGCCGGCCACCGAGCAATTTCTGCAGGCGCAGCATCAGCGGCCATCCGGCGACAACGATCAGCGTCGCCCATATCGCCGGGCCAATAAACGGCCGCAGTACCCAGAACACCGCGGCGAGCAGCCCGCAAATGAACAGCACCACCAAGGTGGCGCGCGGCAGGTCGTCGCGAAAGCTTCGCGGCGAGATGGTCGGCTCGGTATCGGGATCGTGCGGCATTTCGGCGTTCCCCTGCAACCAGAGCGCTGTGGTCAGTCTGGGCGCCGACAATCAGGCATCAGCGCCGGTACCGCAACACTATGCGCCACTACACGCTGCCGCAAGCAGGTGCGCCCAAGGAGTCTATTTCCTGGCGCGCTCCATGGCTTCCTCGATGAGCTTCATCGCGCCGGCCGAATTGACCCAGTGGCCGATGGTCACCCACTTGCCCTTTTCGAGATCCTTGTAGTGCTGGAAAAAGTGCGCGATTTGCTCGGTCAGCGTCGCCGGCAAGTCGGTGATTTCGCGGACGTTGGCGTAATAGGGCGACAGCGCATCGACAGGCACCGCGATGAGTTTCTCATCGCCGCCGGCTTCGTCTTCCATGACCAGCGCGCCGATGGCACGGACGCGCACCACGGCGCCGGGCACCAGCGGCGTCTGGCCGACCAGCAGTACGTCGATCGGGTCACCGTCGGCTGACAGCGTGTGCGGTACGAAACCGTAGTTGCCGGGATAGAACATCGCAGTGTGCAGGAAGCGGTCGACGAACAGCGCACCGCTCTCCTTGTCCATCTCGTACTTCACCGGCTCGCCGCCCATCGGCACTTCGATGATGACGTTGACGTCATGCGGGGGTGCGCGGCCGATGGCGATCTTCGAAATGTCCATGTGCAGTCTCCAGTCTGGGGGGTAGGGCGCTGATAGCGCGGCTGGCGCCAAGGCTCCAGCAACAACCGCAAAAAACCGTCATATGATGCACCGCACAAGGCTTGCGCCTGCCGTCGCCCAAGCTTAGAACCGCCGCGAACTCAACGTCGCCAAAGGCCGAACCCGTCGCCATGCCTGCCATTGCCCATCAGTATCTGCCGATCCTGCTGTTTCTGGCGGTGGCAATTGCGTTCTCGGGCATCTTTGTCGGGCTGCCGATCCTGTTGTCGAAGGGCATCGGCACCGACAAGCCCGATGTGGCGAAGCTCAGCGAGTATGAAAGCGGCTTCCCGGCGTTCACCGACTCGCGTGCGCAGTTCGACGTGCGCTTCTACCTCGTCTCGATCCTGTTCATCATCTTCGACCTTGAAGTCGCGTTCCTGTTCCCCTGGGCGGTGTCGCTGCACTGGACCGGCGTGTTCGGCTGGGCGTCGATGATGGTGTTCCTCGGCATCCTGACCATCGGCTTCATCTACGAATGGAAGAAGGGCGCACTCGAATGGGAGTAGAGGGCCGCCTTACCGAAGAGCAGCAGGCGCGCGCGCTTGGCGACAGCCCCGTCAGTGCGCTGACGGTGCCCGAAGGCCTGCGCGACGGCTTCCTCAGCGATCTCAACCAGGAAGTCTCGAACAAGGGTTTCCTCGTGACCTCGTCGGAGGAGCTGTTCCACTGGGCGCGCACCGGCAGCCTGTGGTGGATGACCTTCGGCCTCGCCTGCTGCGCCGTCGAGATGATGCAGGCCAACATGCCGCGCTACGACCTCGAACGCTTCGGCTTCGCGCCGCGCGCCAGCCCGCGCCAGTCCGACGTGATGATCGTCGCCGGCACGCTGTGCAACAAGATGGCCCCGGCGCTGCGCAAGGTCTACGACCAGATGGCCGAGCCGCGCTACGTCATCTCGATGGGCAGCTGCGCCAATGGCGGCGGCTATTATCACTACAGCTATTCGGTGGTGCGCGGTTGCGACCGCATCGTGCCCGTCGACATCTATGTCCCGGGTTGCCCGCCGACCGCCGAGGCCCTGGTCTATGGCGTCATGGCGCTGCAGCGCAAAATTCGCCGCACCGGGACGTTTGAGCGATGAGCGATGTGGTCATCTCGAAGCCGCACTGGCCCGAAACGTCGGATTCCGCGTCGGCGACGGCGCGCGTCGTTGCGCTGTTCGGCGCACGTCCCGGCTTCGTGCTGCACGATGGCCCCGACCTGACAGTCAGCGTCGCGCGCGGCGATCTACACGCCACGATCAAGACGTTGCGCGATGATGCCGAACTGCAGTTCACGCAGATGATGGACATTTGCGGCGCCGATTATCCATCGCAGGTCGAGCGCTTTGAAGTCGTTTACCACCTTCTATCGATGGTCAAAAACATTCGCATCCGCGTCAAGGTCACCACCGACGCCGAAGCGCCGGTCGCGTCGATCACCGACCTCTATCCCGTCGCCGGCTGGTTCGAGCGCGAGACCTGGGACTGCTACGGCGTCTATTTCGAGGGCAACCCCGACCTGCGCCGCATCCTCACCGACTATGGTTTCCAGGGCCATCCGTTCCGCAAGGACTTCCCGCTGACCGGCCATGTCGAGCTGCGCTATTCCGAAGAAGCCAAGCGCGTCGTCTATGAACCCGTCAAGCTCGCGCAGGACTTCCGGTCGTTCGACTTCCTGAGCCCCTGGGAAGGCACGACCTACACGCTCCCCGGTGATGAGAAGGCCACCCCCAATGGCTGATCGCGACCCCCAGATCGTCAGCGCCGAAGAAGGCGTCAAGATCCAGAACTATCTGATCAACTTCGGCCCGCAGCATCCCGCGGCGCACGGCGTGTTGCGGCTGGTGATGGAGCTCGACGGCGAAGTCATCGAACGCTGCGACCCGCATATCGGCCTGCTGCACCGCGGCACCGAAAAGCTCATCGAATACAAGACCTACCTGCAGGCGCTGCCCTATATGGACCGCCTCGACTACGTCAGCCCGATGTCGATGGAGCACAGCTATGTGCTGGCGATCGAGAAGCTGGCGAACATCCAGGTGCCGTTGCGCGGCCAATATGTGCGCGTGCTGTTTGCCGAAATCACCCGCATCCTCAATCACTTGATGAACGTCGGCGCACACGCGATGGACGTCGGCGCGATGACGCCGATCCTGTGGCTGTTCGAGGAACGCGAAAAGCTGATGTGCTTTTATGAGCGCGTTTCGGGCGCCCGCATGCACGCGGCCTATTTCCGTCCCGGCGGCGTCCATCAGGACATGCCCGACGGCCTGGCGCAGGACATTCTCGACTGGTGCGTGCCGTTCCTCAAGGTGCTCGACGAAACGCAGGGCCTCGTCGCCGACAACCGCATCTTCAAGCAGCGCAATGTCGATATCGGTGTCATCACCGCCGCCGACGCCACCGCCTGGGGATTCAGCGGGCCCAATTTGCGCGCCAGCAATGTCGCGTGGGATTTGCGCAAGTCGCAGCCGTACGAAGTCTATGACCGGCTCGATTTCGAGGTCATCGTCGGCAACCACGGCGACTGCTACGACCGTTTCATGGTCCGCATGGAGGAAATGCGCCAGAGCGTACGCATCATCCGCCAGTGCATCGCCGACATGCCCGAAGGCCCGGTGTCGAGCCTCGACCGCAAGGTCGTGCCGCCGTCGCGCAGCGAAATGAAGCGCTCGATGGAAGCACTGATTCACCATTTCAAGCTCTACACCGAAGGCTTCCACGTGCCCGCCGGCGAGGCCTATGTCGCCACCGAGAGCCCCAAGGGCGAATTCGGCATCTATCTGGTCAGCGACGGCACCAACAAGCCGTACCGTTGCCACATCCGCGCGACCGGCTTCAGCCATTTGCAGGCAATGGATTTCCTGTTGAAGGGCCATATGCTCGCCGACGCGCCGGCCGTGCTCGGCAGCCTCGACGTGGTGTTTGGGGAGGTCGACCGTTGACCGACCGCCTCAAAATCGTTGACGAGCTGATGGCGCGCTACAACGCGGCAGACGCCGACGGCTATGTTGCGCTGATGACCGACGCTGCCGTCGAAGCCGGCTACCGCGGTGCTGCGTTGCGCGAAGGCCGCGAAGGCGTGCGCTCGGGCCTCAAGAAAATGTTCGCCGAGTTCCCGCAGAACCGGGCCGTCGTTCACGCGCGCTACGCGGTGGGCGAATATGTCGTGCTGTATGAAGAAGTTTTCCGGTCGCCCGAAACGGCGCCATTCGAAGTGATCTCGATCTACTCGTTCGTCGGGGACAAGGTCGACCGTGTGGAGTTTGTCCGCTGATGGCCGCCGACGCCAAATTCACCGACTTCGCCTGGACGCCCGAAAACGCCGAACAGGCCAAGGTCATCCTGTCGCGCTATCCGGCGCACAAGTCGGCTTCTGCCATCATGCCTTTGCTATGGCTGGCGCAGTACCAGATGGCAGCGCAGACCGGCAGCGCCTGGTTGCCGGTGCCGGTGATCGAGTTCGTCGCCGGCCAGATCGGCATGCCGTACATTCGCGCCTATGAAGTCGCGACCTTCTACACGATGTACAATTTGGCGCCGGTCGGCCGCTATCATGTGCAGGTCTGCGGGACGACGCCGTGCATGCTGCGTGGCTCTGATGACATTCTGAAAGCCTGCTACGACAAGGGCTTGGCGAAAGGTGCCAACACGCCCGACGGCCTGTTCACACTCACCGAAGTCGAATGCATGGGCGTCTGCGCCAACGCGCCGATGGTGCAGATCAACGATGATAACTACGAAGACCTGACCTACGACAGCATGACCGCCATCCTCGAAGCCTTGGCACGCGGCGAAACGCCGAAGCCCGGCTCGATGATCGGCCGCACCGCGAGCTGCCCCGAAGGCGGCCCGACGACGCTCAAGGAATTCGCCGGTGCTTGAGGATAAGGATCGCATCTTCACCAACCTCTACGGCTTCCAGCAGTGGAACCTCGCTGCCGCCAAGAAGCGCGGCGACTGGGCCGATACCAAGGCGCTGCTGGCGCTCGGCCCCGATGCGATCATCGACGCGATCAAGGCATCCGGCCTGCGCGGCCGTGGCGGGGCAGGGTTCCCGACCGGCATGAAATGGTCGTTCATGCCCAAGACGCCGAGCGCCGAGCGCCCGAGCTACCTCGTCATCAACGCCGACGAGTCCGAGCCCGGCAGCTGCAAGGACCGCGAAATCATCCGCCACGATCCGCACAAGCTGATCGAAGGCGCGCTGGTCGCCGGCTTCGCGATGCGGGCGAGCGCCGCCTATATCTACATCCGCGGCGAATATATCCGCGAAGCCGAAGTGCTGTTTGCCGCCGTCGCCGAGGCCTATAAGGCCAAGCTGATCGGCAAGAACGCCTGCGGCTCGGGCTATGATTTCGACGTGTTCGTCCACCGCGGTGCCGGCGCCTATATCTGCGGCGAAGAAACCGCGATGATCGAAAGCCTCGAGGGCAAGAAGGGCCAGCCGCGCCTCAAGCCGCCGTTCCCGGCCGGTGTCGGACTCTATGGCAACCCAACCACCGTCAACAATGTTGAGTCGATTGCCGTCGCACCGACCATCCTGCGCCGCGGTGCGGCATGGTTTGCCGGTATCGGCCGCCCGAACAACCTTGGTACCAAGCTGTTCCAGATCAGCGGCCATGTGAACAAGCCCTGCGTCGTCGAAGAAGCGATGTCGATCCCGTTTAGCGAACTGGTCGATACGCATTGCGGCGGCATCCGTGGCGGGCGCGACAACCTGCTCGCGGTGATTCCGGGCGGTTCGTCGGTGCCGCTGGTGCCCGCGCATGAGATCTGGGACGCGCCGATGGATTTCGACGGGCTGCGCGACCTCAAATCGGGGCTCGGCACCGCCGCGGTCATTGTCATGGACAAGTCGACCGACATCATCCGCGCAATCGCCCGCCTCAGCTATTTCTACAAACACGAAAGCTGCGGCCAGTGCACGCCGTGCCGCGAAGGCACCGGATGGATGTGGCGCGTGATGGAGCGGCTGGTCACCGGCGAGGCCGAATATCACGAAATCGACCTGTTGCTCGAAGTGACCACCGAAATCGAAGGCCATACAATCTGCGCTCTGGGCGACGCCGCGGCGTGGCCGATCCAGGGCCTAATTCGCCACTTCCGCCCCGAAATCGAAGCCCGCATCGGCAAGCGCAAGGGCTTTGTTGCCGGCAGCGCACTCGTGGCGGCGGAGTAAAGCCTTGAAGCGCGCCCTCCTCCTTGCCGTCGGCCTGATGATGGCATCGACCGCGCTCGCGCAAAAGCCGCCGAGCGTGCCCGATACTGGGACGCGCATTCAGACTGCGCCTTCCGCCGACGCGCCGCTCGCGAAGTCGATGTCGGACGCCACTAGGGCGCGCGTAATGCTGAGCCGGTATGCCACTTGCATCGTCCAGTATCGCCCGGCGGCGACGATCGAGTATCTGGCAGCCTACCAATATGGTAGTCAGGCGGACATCATTGAAAAGAAGCTCGCCAACAACAACTGTCTGTCCGAAGGCGAACTGAAGTTTAATTCAGAGGGGCTGCGCGGAGCGCTTTACGCGGCACTCTATCTCCGCGACTTTTCCAGGGAAGCGCCGGTGCTGCAACCTCAACCGATTGATTTCAGGGCTGATACTGACGGCGACACTTCCGACAATGCCAAGAAATACATCGTCATGCGCGAACTTGGCGAGTGCCTGATCCGAAAGGAACCGGCGCAAGCCCGCAAGCTTGTGCTCGGCCCTGTCGGCAGCGACAGCGAGAGCATGGCATTCAAAGGTCTGGCGCCGCTGCTCGGTGAGTGCCTGCCATCCAACATCACCACCAAGATCGACAAAGCGGGTCTGATCCAGATTGTTGCCGAAGTTCTCTACCGTCTGTCGGTCGGCGGCACGAACACCAGCGCGGCAGGGGCCAAGTAAATGCCGAAACTCACCGTCGATGGCATTGAAGTCGAAGTGCCTGCGGGCGCGACCGTCTTGCAGGCGTGCGAGCTCGCCGGCGTCGAAGTGCCGCGCTTTTGCTACCATGAACGCCTGTCGATTGCCGGCAACTGCCGCATGTGCCTTGTGGAGATGGAGAAGTCGCCCAAGCCGGTGGCGTCGTGCGCGATGCCCGCGGCCGACGGTCAGGTGGTGATGACCACGACGGCCAAGGTCAAAAAGGCGCGCGAAGGGGTGATGGAGTTCCTGCTCATCAACCACCCGCTCGATTGCCCGATCTGCGACCAGGGCGGCGAATGCGATCTACAGGACCAGAGCCTGACCTACGGCAAGGGCTTCACGCGATATCACGAGAACAAGCGCGCAGTGACCGAGAAGTTCATGGGCCCGCTGGTCAAGACCGTGATGACGCGCTGCATCCACTGCACGCGCTGCGTCCGCTTTGCCGAGGAAATCGCCGGCGTCGAAGAAATCGGCGCGATCGGCCGCGGTGAGAACACCCAGATAACTTCGTATCTTGAAGCCGCGATCACGTCGGAATTGTCGGGCAATATCATCGACCTGTGCCCGGTCGGTGCGCTGACATCGAAGCCCTATGCGTTCCAGGCACGGCCGTGGGAACTCAAGAAGACCGAAGGCATCGACGTGATGGATGCCGTCGGCACCAACATCGTTTTCGGCGCGCGCGGCCCGCAAGTGCTGCGCGTCACGCCGCGCATCAACGATGACGTCAACGAGGAATGGGCAAGCGACAAGACACGCTTCGCCATCGACGGCCTGATGAAACGCCGCCTCGACACGCCCTATGTCCGCAAGAACGGCAAGCTCGCACCCGCCAGCTGGGGCGAGGCGTTCGCCGCGATCAAGACCGCGCTTGCACCGGCAAAGCCCGACCAGATTGCCGCGATTGCCGGTGACCTCAACGACCTCGAAGGCCTGGTTGCGCTCAAGGATCTGCTCGGCAAGCTCGGCGCGACCAACCACGAAGCGCGCCAGGACGGCGCGGCTCTCGATGCGTCGGTGCGTGGCGGTTATGTTTTCAATTCGACCCTCGCGGGCATCGAAACTGCCGATGTCGTGCTGCTGGTCGGTACTAACCCGCGCCTCGAAGCGCCGCTGGTCAACACGCGGCTGCGCAAGGCGGTCCGCAAGCGCGGCGCCAAGGTGTTCGCGATTGGCCCGACGCTCGACCTGACCTACCCGCACGTCGCACTCGGTGATGATCTGGCGCTGCTGAACAAGCTGCCCAAGGAAGCCGCTGACGCACTGAAAGCTGCCGAACGCCCCGCGATCATCATCGGCATGGGCGCGCTGGCGCACGCTGGCGCCCACGCCGCCGCATTCAAGCTCGCCACCAAGTACAAGCTGGCGCGCGACGGCTGGAACGGTTTCAACGTGCTGCACACCGCTGCCGCGCGCGTCGGTGCGCTAGACGTCGGCTTCACCGCGAACGGCGTCGACGCCATCCTCAACCACGGCGGCAAGCTGAAAGTCGTGTTCCTCGCCGGTGCCGATGACATCAGCACCAAGGCGCTCGCCGACACCTTCACCGTCTATATAGGCAGCCACGGCGATCACGGCGTTGCGCATGCCGATGTCATCTTGCCGGCCGCCGCCTATGCCGAAAAGCCCGGCACCTGGGTCAACATGGAAGGCCGCGTCCAGCGCGGCTACCGCGCGGTGTTCGCCCCCGGCGAAGCCCGCGAGGACTGGAGCATCTACCGTGCGCTGTCCGACGTGCTCGGCGTGACCTTGCCGTACGACAACATCGACGCACTGCGCGCCCGCATCGCTGCCGAATGGCCGCATCTGGGCAGCGAAGGCCTGACCGCTTCGGTGTGGGGCGATTTCGGCGGTGATGCCAAGCTGGAAGGCGGCGCCATCCGTCTGCCTGTGACCAATTTCTACACGACCAACGCGATCGCCCGCGCCAGCGAGACGATGGCCGAATGTGTCGCGCAAATCCTGAACGGGCATGAGCCCGCTCTGCAGGCGGCCGAATAATGGGCTTCACACACTTCTTCGAAGAACTGTTCGCCGGCTGGTTCGGCGCCGGCTTCGGCAGCGGCTTCGGCTATCTGGTCGCGACGATCATCCTGATTCTCGTCATCGCGCTGCCGGTGATGCTCGCGGTCGCCTTCTCGGTGTATTTCGACCGCAAGATCTGGGCCGCAATGCAGATGCGCCGCGGTCCCAACATGGTCGGGCCCTTGGGGCTGCTGCAGTCATTCGCCGACGCCGCCAAGCTGTTCCTCAAGGAAACCATCATCCCGTCGAGCGCCAACAAGGGCGTCTTTGTCATCGCGCCGATGATCATGCTGACGTTGGCGCTGATCTCTTGGGCGGTCATCCCGTTCGACTATGGTGTCGTGCTCGCCGATCTCAACGTCGGGCTGCTCTACATGTTCGCGGTCAGCTCATTGGGCGTCTACGGCATCATCATGGCGGGCTGGGCCTCGAACTCGAAATACCCGTTCCTCGGCGGCCTGCGCTCGGCCGCACAGATGGTCAGCTACGAAGTCTCGATCGGCTTCATCATCGTCTGCGTCGTGCTCTACGCACAAAGCTTCAACCTCAGCGCCATCGTGTTGAGCCAGAAGGGCAACATTCTCGGGCTGTTCAACGGTAACATCTTCAACCCGCTGCTGTTCCCGATGGCGATCATGTTCTTCATCTCGGCGCTCGCCGAAACCAACCGGCCACCGTTCGACCTTCCCGAAGCCGAAGCCGAGCTGGTTGCCGGCTATCAGGTCGAATATTCTTCGATGAGCTTCGCGCTGTTTTTCTTGAGCGAATACGCCAACGTGCTGCTGATGTGCGCGCTGACCAGCATCCTGTTCCTCGGGGGCTGGCTACCGCCGATCAACTGGGCGCCGCTGTATCTGATCCCCGGCATCTTCTGGATGTTCGGTAAGATCGCCTTCATGTTTTTCGTCTTCGCCTGGGTCAAGGCGACGGTCCCGCGCTACCGTTATGACCAACTCATGCGACTGGGCTGGAAGGTCTTCCTGCCGCTCTCGCTGGCTTGGGTCGCGGTGGTCAGTGGCTGGCTGGTCTTCACCGGGCATTTTGCCGCTCTACCGGGGGGTGCGTAACCATGAATGCAGTCTTCCGTGCCGGCAAATCACTGCTGCTGCTCGAATTCATTCGCGGCATGGCGCTGACGCTGAGCTATTTCTTCCGGCCCAAGGCGACGCTAAACTATCCGTTCGAAAAGGGCCCGATCTCCCCGCGCTTCCGCGGCGAGCACGCGCTACGCCGCTATCCCAACGGTGAAGAACGCTGCATCGCCTGCAAGCTGTGCGAGGCGGTTTGCCCGGCGCAAGCCATCACCATCGAAGCCGAGCCGCGTGAAGACGGCAGCCGCCGCACAACGCGCTACGACATCGACATGACCAAGTGCATCTATTGCGGTTTCTGTCAGGAAGCTTGCCCGGTCGATGCCATTGTCGAAGGCCCGAACTTCGAATTTTCGACCGAAACGCGCGAAGAACTGATCTACGACAAGGACAAGCTGCTGGCGAACGGCGAACGCTGGGAACGCGCCATCGCGGCTAATATCGCGGCGGACGCCCCATGGCGTTGAGCGGCAACCTCCTTACGGCTTTGGAAATGATCTGACGTGATTGAAGCCCTCATCTTCTACATGTTCGCCGGGCTCGTGGTGCTTTCGGGTATCATGGTCATTCTGGCGCGCAACCCGGTGCATTCGGTGCTCTGGCTGATCCTGGCGTTCTTCAACGCCGCCGGCCTGTTCGTGCTGCTCGGTGCCGAGTTCCTCGCGATGATCCTCGTCATCGTCTACGTCGGCGCGGTCGCGGTGCTGTTCCTGTTCGTCGTGATGATGCTCGACATCGATTTCGCGGCGTTGCGTGCCGGTTTCGCGCGCTACCTGCCGTTCGGGCTGGCGCTCGGCGCGCTGCTGCTCGCCGAACTGGTCATCGTGCTCGGGGCCTGGTCGATGGCCGATATCCAGCCGGCGCTGGCGCAGGCGCCGGTCGCGGCCGTCGAAGGCATGTCGAATACCCAGGCGCTCGGCAGTCTCATTTACACGAAATATGTCTATATCTTCCAGACGGCGGGCCTGGTGCTGCTGACCTCGATGATCGGCGCGATCGTGCTGACGCATCGCCAGCGCCCCGGCACGCGGCGCCAGAATATCGGCAAGCAGGTGGCGCGCCAGCCGGGCGAGTCGACGCACGCCATCAAGGTCGAGACCGGCGCCGGGCTGGTGGGTCGCGGGGAGATCAAGCGATGACCATTGGCTTGGGCCATTACCTGACCGTCGGCGCGATCCTGTTCGTGCTCGGCGTGCTCGGCATCTTCATCAACCGCAAGAACGTCATCGTCATCCTGATGTCGGTCGAAATGATCCTGCTCGCGGTCAACATCAATCTGGTCGCCTTTTCGGCGTTCCTGCATGACCTGTCGGGGCAGATTTTCGCGATGTTCGTGCTGACCGTCGCGGCGGGCGAGGCGGCAATCGGCCTCGCCATTCTCGTGATCTATTTCCGTAATCGTGGGACCATCGCGGTCGACGACATCAACATGATGAAGGGCTGACGTGGTCCAGCTTCTGGTATTCCTGCCGCTAATCACGGCGCTGATCGCTGGCCTGGGCGGCCGCATCATTGGCAAGGTTCCGGCCAAGCTGCTGACGACCGCCGGGCTGTTCACTTCCGCCGCGCTGTCATGGGTGGTGTTCGTGCAGATCGGTCTGGGCGGCGGTGCCGCCTACAGCATCCACCTGCTCGACTGGATGGAATCGGGCGACCTGGTCATCGATTGGGCGCTCAAGATCGACACGCTGACCGCGGTGATGCTCGTCGTCGTCACCACCGTGTCGGCGCTCGTCCACCTGTATAGCTGGGGCTATATGGACGAAGATCCCGACCAGTCGCGGTTCTTCGCCTATCTGTCGCTGTTCACCTTCGCGATGCTGATGCTGGTGACCGCTAATAACCTCGTGCAGATGTTCTTCGGCTGGGAAGGCGTCGGCCTTGCGTCGTACCTGCTGATTGGCTTCTGGTACCACAAGCCGTCGGCGAATGCGGCGGCGATCAAGGCATTCGTCGTCAACCGCGTCGGCGACTTTGGCTTCTCGCTCGGCATCTTCGGCACCTTCCTGGTGTTCAAGACCGTCAACCTCGATGCTATCCTGACTGCGGCCCCCGGAATGACCGGCGCGACGTTCGTGTTCCTCGGCCACCAAGTCGATGTCATGACGACGCTGTGCCTGCTGCTGTTCGTCGGCGCCTGCGGTAAATCTGCGCAGCTCGGCCTGCACACTTGGCTCCCCGACGCGATGGAAGGCCCGACCCCGGTCAGCGCGCTGATCCACGCCGCGACCATGGTCACCGCTGGTGTATTCATGGTCTGCCGCCTGTCGCCGATGTTCGAAACCAGCGCCACCGCACTGACCGTCGTCACTTATGTCGGCGCCGCGACCGCGCTGTTCGCCGCCACCGTCGGCACCGTGCAGACCGACATCAAGCGCGTCATCGCCTATTCAACTTGCTCGCAGCTCGGCTACATGTTCTTCGCCGCCGGCGTCGGTGCCTATGGCGCGTCGATGTTCCATCTGTTCACGCACGCCTTCTTCAAGGCGCTGCTGTTCCTCGGTGCCGGCTCGGTCATCCATGCCATGCACCATGAACAGGACATGCGGTTCTACGGCGGCCTGCGCAAGCACATCCCGCTGACATTTGCGGCGATGACGATCGGCACGCTGGCATTGACCGGCTTCTTCTTCACCGCCGGCTATTATTCGAAGGATGCTATCCTTGAAGCCGCTTTCGCGCGCGGCACCGAAGCCGGCTATGTCGCGTTCACCGTCGGCGCGTTCGCGGCGTTCCTGACCAGCTTCTATTCGTGGCGCCTGGCGTTCCTGACCTTCTTCGGCAAGCCGCGCTGGTCGGGCTCGGAACATATCCAGCACGCTGCGCACGGTGACCATGGTCACGACGATCACGCTCATGACGCACACGGTCATGGCCATGATGACGGCACCGCCGGCTACCACCCGCACGAAAGCCCGTGGACGATGCTGCTGCCGCTCGGCGTGCTGTCGGTCGGCGCGCTGCTCGCCGGCTGGGCGTTCCACAACCAGTTTGTCGGGGTCGAACATGGTGTCGATTTCTGGCGCGGCTCGGTGGCGTTCAATGTCGAGTTGATGGAACGCATGGAGCAGGTGCCGGCGTGGGTCGTGTGGACACCGGCGGCCGTTATGACGCTGGGCTTCCTGCTGGCGTTCCAGATGTACATGCGTGACCGCACCGGCCCGGCGCGCTTCGTCGCGACTTTCCCGGGGCTGTACAACTTCCTCGTCCACAAATGGTATTTCGACGAGCTCTACAATCTGGTGTTCGTGCGTCCGGCGTTTGCCATCGGCCGCTTCCTGTGGAAGCGCGGTGACCAGGGCGTCATCGACCGCTTCGGCCCCGACGGTGTTGCCGCCGCGGTGGTCAGCGGCTCGGGTGTCGCCAAGCGCTTCCAGTCGGGCTTTGTCTACAGCTATGCGCTGGTGATGCTGGTCGGCGTTGCGGCGGCGGTGACCTGGTTCCTGCCGCGCGTCATCGGGGGCCAGTAAAATGGGGTTTCCGGTGCTGTCGCTGCTGATTTTCCTGCCGATCGCCGGCGCGCTGTGGGTGCTGTTCGCGCCCGGTGGCGAGGCCGCGCGCGCGCAGAACGCCCGTGTTGCCGCGCTGGTGGTAACGCTGCTCGAATTCGCGCTCGCCATTCTGGTCTGGGTCAAGTTCGACAATGCCGATCCGGCGTTCCAGTTCACCGAATATGCGCCGCTGTTCGCGCCGTATTTCGCCTGGCATCTCGGGATCGACGGTATCGCGCTGCTGCTGATCGTGCTGACGGCGTTCCTGATGCCGCTGTGCATCCTCGCGTCGTGGGACAGCATCAAGACGCGCGTGCCCGAATATATGGCGGCGTTCCTGCTGATGGAATCGCTGATGTTCGGCGTGTTCGCGTCGCTTGATCTCTTCCTGTTCTACCTGTTCTTCGAAGGCGGGCTGATCCCGATGTACCTGATCATCGGCATCTGGGGCGGGGCGCGGCGCATCTACGCCAGCTACAAATTCTTCCTCTACACGCTGCTCGGCTCGGTGCTGATGCTGCTCGCGATGCTGTACATGGTCGGCGTCGCCGGCACGACCGATATCCGCGCGCTGATGGCGTATGACTTCGATCCCGCGGTGCAGACCTGGCTGTGGCTGGCGTTCTTCGCGTCGTTCGCGGTCAAGATGCCGATGTGGCCGGTGCACACCTGGCTGCCCGACGCGCACGTCGAGGCGCCCACCGCAGGCTCGGTCATCCTGGCCGGCGTGCTGCTCAAGATGGGCGGCTACGGCTTTGTGCGCTTCTCGCTGCCGATGTTCCCCGATGCTTCGGCGCAGCTGATGTGGCTAGTGTTCGGGCTCAGCATGGTCGCGGTGGTCTACACCTCGCTGGTCGCGCTGGTGCAGAATGACATGAAGAAGCTCATCGCCTACTCATCGGTCGCGCACATGGCGTTCGTCACTGTCGGGCTGTTCGCCTTCAACCGTCAGGGCATCGAAGGCAGCCTGATGATGATGCTCAGCCACGGCCTCGTGTCGGCAGCATTGTTCCTGTGCGTCGGTGTCGTCTACGACCGGCTGCACACGCGCGAAATCGACCGCTACGGCGGGCTCGCCGACAACATGCCGAAATACGCGCTGTTCTTCATGTTCTTCACGATGGCGTCGATCGGCTTGCCGGCGACCAGCGGCTTCGTTGCGGAGTTCCTCGTGCTGCTCGGCACCTACGGTGCCAACACCTGGGTCGCGGCCGTGATGACCACCGGCATCATCCTCGGCGCCGCCTATATGCTGTGGCTGTACCGTCGCGTTGTCTTCGGCACGCTCGACAAGGCCGACGTCAAGGCGATGCCGGACCTTAGCTTGCGCGAAGTCGCCATCCTGCTGCCAATCGCGCTGGCGACGCTGTGGATGGGCATCGCACCCGCCGCCTTCCTGCGCCCGCTGCACGTGCCGGTCACCAGCCTGCTCGACCGACTCGAACGCGCCAATCCCGGAGTCCAGACCGTGGTGTTTCCGCAAGCGAAGCAGGGAGCCAAGTAATGTTGCTCGTCTCGCTTCACACGATTGCCCCCGAACTGGTGCTCGGCATCGGTGCGATGATGCTGCTGATGGTCGGGGTCTTCAACGGTGACCGCAGTTTGCCGCTGCTGACCTGGGCTGCCGTCGCGCTTTACGCGGTTGCCGGCGTGCTGGTCGTGCAGGGTGCCGGTACGCCGGTTCTGGCATTCGACGGGCTCTACATTGCCGACGCTTTTTCGAGCTACTTCAAGTTGCTCATCCTCAGTGCGGCGGCCGTCGCGGCGGTGCTGGCATTGCCGTACCTCAAGGGCACGTCGAGCGCGCGATTCGAATATCCGGTGCTGCTGACGCTCGGCGTCACCGGCATGTGCATGATGGTCAGCGCTAACGACATGCTGTCGCTATATGTCGGCCTCGAACTCCAGAGCTTGGCCGCCTACGTTCTCGCGGCGTTCAACCGCAACGAGACACGTTCATCCGAAGCCGGTCTCAAATATTTCGTCCTCGGCGCGCTCGCCTCGGGCATCCTGCTCTACGGCATCAGTCTCGTCTATGGCTTTGCCGGCACGACCAACTTCAGCGCGCTCGGTGCGACGTTGGTGGGTGGCCCGGCGCGCAACATCGGCGCCCTTATCGGGCTGGTGTTCATCCTGTCGGGGCTGGCGTTCAAGATTTCGGCGGTGCCGTTCCACATGTGGACGCCCGACGTTTACGAAGGTGCCCCGACGCCGGTCGCGGCGTTCTTCGCCTCGGCACCCAAGGCGGCGGCGATGGGCCTGCTGATCCGCGTCGTTATCGAGGCGTTCGGCCCGATGACCGCCGACTGGCAGCAGATCGTCACCTTTGTCGCCATCGCCTCGATGTTCCTCGGCGCCATCGGTGCCATCGGCCAGACGAACATCAAGCGACTGCTCGCTTACTCGTCGATTGCCAATATCGGCTTCGCGCTGATCGGCCTCGCCGCCGGCACGCGCGAAGGTGTTGCAGCGGTGCTGTTCTACATGACGGTCTATCTGGTGATGACGCTTGGCAGCTTCCTGTGCGTGCTCGCGATGCGCGACGCCGACGGCAAGCCGGTCGAAACGCTCGACAGCCTTGCCGGTCTGTCGCGCTCGCGGCCTGGTCTTGCGGCGGCGCTCGCCATCTTCATGTTCAGCCTGGCGGGCATCCCGCCGCTGCTCGGCTTCTGGCCGAAGTTCGCAGTATTCACCGCGGCGATGAACGCGCACCTCTACACGCTCGCCGTCCTCGGCGTCATCGCCAGCGTCATCGGCGCTTACTATTACCTGCGCGTCATCAAGACGATGTACTTCGACACGCCGGCGCCGCACTTCGCGCCGTCGGACAGCCGCATCAATGCGGCGATGATCGGGGTCGCCGCGATCGCCTGCTCGCCGCTCGGCATGCTGGCGATCACGCCGCTGGTCGCTGCGGCAACGCATGCGGCGGCGTCGTTGCTGTAGGGCAGGCGGAGTCGCTTTGACCTCCACCCTCGTCGAATTCGACGAAATCGGCTCGACGAACGACTGGCTGGCAACGCAGGATGGTGCTGCCGACGGCCTGTGGGTGCGTGCCACGCGCCAAAGCGGCGGTCGCGGCCGGCGCGGGCGAGCGTGGTCCTCGCTCGAAGGCAATCTGTTCATCAGCGTGCTGACGCGGCCGCAAGCTGGCGAGGGGCCGTCGCAACAACTGTCATTCGTGGCGGCGGTGGCGCTCGACCGCGCGCTACAGCAATGGGTCCCATCAGCGCATCTAGCGCTCAAATGGCCCAACGACCTGCTGCTGATCGGTATCAAAGTGTCGGGTATCTTGCTAGAGGGCAGCGACGGCGCGACAATTATCGGCTTCGGCGTCAATCTGGTCGCGCATCCGGCGGATACCGAGCGTCCTGCGACCTCGCTTTTGGCGCAGGGCTATGCTGCACCGAGCGCGCATGATCTGGCCATCGCGCTGATGGAAGCCTTTGACGCAACCCGCACGGCGTGGCGCGACTATGGTTTCGACTCCATTCGCAATGCCTGGCTGGCGCGTGCAGCAGGGCTGGGGGCGCCGCTGGTCGCACGCCTCGGATCCGAGACTCTGACCGGTACATTCGACGGCCTCGACACCGACGGCGCGCTGCGGCTGCGTTTCGACGACGGCAGCAGCCGTGCTATCCACGCCGGCGAAGTTTTCCAGCTGTGAAGGGGCTCCAAAATGCTGCTGGCAATTGACGTAGGCAACACCAATGTCGTGTTCGCGCTCGTGGAGGATGAAACCATCCGCTGGCGCTGGCGCGTCGCCACCGATCACAACCGCACCGCCGACGAATATGCCGTGCTGCTCAACCAGCTGATGGCGTTGGAAGGCGTAGAGCGCGCCCATATTTCGGGCGCGATCATCGCGACCGTGGTGCCGCCGACGCTATTCAACCTGCAGCACCTGTGCCGCAAATATTTCGATGTCGAGCCGCTGATCGTCGGCGCCAACGGCATCGATTATGGCATCGCCATCAACATGCCCAACCCCGCCGAAGTCGGCGCCGACCGCATCGTAAATGCCGTCGCGGCCCATGCCAGCACGCCGGGCGACCTGATCATTGTCGATTTCGGCACCGCCACGACGTTCGACATCGTCGCCAGCGATCCGGTGACGGGCGCGGGCAGCTATGAAGGCGGCGTCATCGCGCCGGGTATCAATTTGTCGATGGATGCCTTATATATGGCTGCAGCGAAGCTGCCGCGCATCGCCGTCGAACCGCCGACCACCGGCAGCAACAACGCCAGCGTCATCGGCAAGAACACCGTCCACGCGATGCAATCCGGCGTCTTCTGGGGCTATGTCGGGCTGATCGAAGGGCTGACCAGTCGCATCAAGGCTGAAGTTGGCCGGCCGATGACCGTCATTGGCACCGGCGGGCTGGCAACGCTGTTCAACCGCCACACCGACGCCATCGACAGCGTCGACGGCGACCTTACCATTCGCGGTCTCATCCGCATCAACGCACTTAACGCAATAACCTGATCAGAACTGGCAACAGACTAAAATGAAATCGAAAAAACAATTCCCCGGCGACGAGCTGGTCTTCCTGCCCTTGGGCGGATCCGGCGAAATCGGCATGAACGTCAATCTCTACGGCTGCCGCGGCAAATGGGTTATGGTCGATCTCGGCATGACGTTTGCCGACCCCAACTATCCCGGCGTCGACCTCGTCCTCCCTGACCTTGCGTTCATCGAGGAACGCCGCAAGGACCTGCTCGGCGTCGTGCTGACGCATGGCCATGAAGACCATATCGGCGCGATTCCGTATCTCGCGCTCGACCTCGGCGTGCCGCTCTATGCGACGCCGTTCACTGCCGGCCTCATCCGCCGCAAGCTCGAAGAAGAAGGCATCGAGAAAGAGGTCAAGCTCAACATCATCCCGATGGGCGGGACACTGACGCTGGGCGACTTCACCTTCAAATATGCGGCGTTGGCGCACTCGATACCCGAAGGCAATGCGCTGATCATCGACACGCCGTACGGCCGCATCTTCCACACTGGCGACTGGAAGCTCGACGAGAACCCGCAGCTCGGCACGCCGTCGACACCGCAGCAGCTGCGCGAAATCGGCGACAGCGGCGTGCTGGCGATGATCGGCGATTCGACCAACGTTTTCAACACCCAGGCCAGCGGTTCCGAGGAGGGCGTGCGCGTCGGCCTCGACGCCGTCATCGCGGCGCGCGGCAAGGGCAGGGTGCTCGTCACCACCTTCGCGTCGAACGCGGCGCGGTTGCACACGCTTGGTCAGGTGGCCATCGATACCGGCCGGCATCTCTGCCTCGTCGGTCGTTCGATGGAGCGCATCACGCAGGTCGCCAAGGCGGCCGGCTACCTCAAGGAAATGCCGCCGCTGCTCAGCTTCGATCAGGCCGCCAAGATGGACCCATCGAAGCTGCTCATCGTGTGCACCGGCGCGCAGGGCGAACCCGCCGCCGCGCTCAGCCGCATTGCCGAGGGCACGCATTCGCAGCTCAAGCTCGAACGCGGCGACCTCGTCGTCTATTCGTCGAAGCAGATCCCCGGCAATGAACTCGCCATCGGCCGCGTGCAGAATTTGCTCGCGACGCGCGGCATCGAAGTCATCACCGAGAAGGAAGCGCACGTTCACGTGTCGGGCCACCCCGGCCAGCCCGAGCTGCAATCGATGTACAGCTGGATTCGCCCGCAGATCGCCATTCCGGTGCACGGCGAGCGCCGTCACATGGAAGCGCACGCCAAGCTGGCACTCGAAGCCGGCGTGCCACGCGCGATGGTGCCGATGAACGGCACCGCAATCCGCCTCGCGCCCGATGGCCCCAAGCTGCTCAGCCATGAAAAGGTCGGGCGCCTTGTCCTCGACGGTGATGTCATCGTGCCCGCCGACGGCGAAACCATGCTGGCGCGCCGCCGGATGATGCACAGCGGCTATCTGTCAGCAACACTCATCCTCGATGCCAAGGGCAAGCTTGCGGCACCGCCGTCGATCATCGCGCAGGGCGTGCCGGTCGAAGAAGACCGCGCCGACTTCCTCAAGGAATGTGGCGAGGCGGCCGCCAAGGCCGCGCACGCCGGCAACCCGCACCACGCCGCCAAGTTTGAAGATGCCATCCGCATCGCCGTCCGCCGCGTCGCGCGCGAATGGACCGGCAAAAAGCCCGTCACCGACGTCCAGATCGTCCGGGTCTAGACCATGTCCTGGCCCGCCGGCACCGCTATCTGGTTCCTGTTCTTCACGCTTTCGCTGTTCCTGGTGCTGCCGTTCGGCAACAAGACAGCGGAAGAAGCCGGCACCGAGCGACCGGCGGGGTCAGCCGAAAGCGCCCCCGTCAACCCGCGCATGTGGCAAAAGCTCGGCGCGGCGCTGGTGCTGGCGACGGTGATTTTCATCGCCTACTACGCCAACTATGTGCACGGCTGGATTTCGATCAACGACATCCCTGGCTGGGAAAATCGCGGGCCGAAGGCAAGGCCGGATTAAGGGCCTCCGGTGGGCAGGCCTGAGGCCTGCACCCATTTGATTTCTGTGACCAATATTCGACGTTGTTTATGACAGCGCCGGCAGCAATTGGGTGCAGGCCTCAGGCCTGCCCGCCGGAGGCCCTTCAACTTATCTGGCTCTATCAACCGCCTGCGTCAGCGCCACATACAGCTTGCCGACATCTGATGACACCAGCGTCACCGCCAGCGACTTGCCCTCGCGGTCGCTGACGACGCGCTGGAGCATCGCTTCGAACGTCGCGATATAGTTGGTGGCGAGGTCGCGGAATTCGGCGTCGTGCGCGTAGTTGCGGGCGATTGCGCGTGCCGAGCCACGGTCGAGCAACTGTACCGCGCGGCGAGCGAAGACGCTGCGGTCGCCCTTGAGATAGGCGGCCCAGGCGTCGTCGCCGACATCGATGGCGAGGCGCTTGGTGATATCGATCGACGCGGCGTTGAGTTGGTCGATGATGGCACCGGCGCGCACCGACAGGTCGGCGGCCGCGCGTGCGTCATATTTGACATCGGCTTCATCGATGCGCGCTTCGACGGTGGCGACTGTGGTGGTCAGACCGAGCAGTCGCGCCGAAAGGCGCTCGATCGCGGCTTGCGCAGCGGCGGCGGCGGCAGTGCTGGCGGATTCGATTTCGGCGAGCTTGGCGCGGACAGGCGCCCCGAAGGCGCTTTCAACCTTGGCGGTGCCGGCCGATTCGAGCGCAGCTTCGGCCTCAGCGACGATGCCTTCGATGGTGGCGCGCATCGAGCCGGTGCTGGCTTCGGCAACTTCGCGGACGCGTGCCAGAACTTCGATCAGCGCAGTCGCAGAGGCGAGTGCCGAGCCCTGGGTTTGCGTTTCGATATCTTCAAGCTGAGCCTTGGCATTGCCGAGCTGCGCGCTGAACTGCTGCGTCGCGGCGTCGAGCGCGACCTGTTGCGCAGCAAAGGTCGCGGCGGCGTCGGCGATGACATCCTTGCCGCGTGCCACCGGGTCGGCGAGTGCTTCGACCTTGGCATGCAGCGCAGTGACATCGCTGGCGAGGCCGTCGATGCTGTCGCTGGTGGCGGGCAGGCGGGTCGCCAGTGTCACCACCGCTTCGTCGCCGGCTTCGCGCAGCCGGGTCAGGACGTTCTCGACGGCGAGGATGGCGCTTTCGGTGGCACTGATCGGGGGGCCCATGGCATCGACATCATCACGGAAGCGCGCGACACGCTCGCCGAGCTGGTCGAGCGTCGTGCTGCCCATCGAGCTGCTGTGCTGGAGCTTGCCGTCGAGCATGACGAAGCTGCGTTCGATGGTGTCGACCAACGCGCGGCTGCGGACATCCTGTTCGCCAAGCATGGTGCCGAGCGCTTCGGCGGCGCCGAGCAATTTGTCGAGGCGCTTGGCAATCGCGCGCGCGGCTTCGCCACCGATGTGATCGAGCGCAACACGCGCCTGGTCTACCGCTGCAAGGAGTGCATTGGTCTGGGCATGGACGCCGTCACGCGTCGCATCGAGTGCGCTGGTGGTGCGGTCATAGACTTGCGCGACGCTGGTTTCGAGCAGCCCGACGCGGTCGCCGACCGCGGTCGAGGCGCGCGCGCTCAGCGCTTCGAGCGATTCGAACACCTCGGTCATGCGCGCGGCGATACGGTCGACCTGCACCTGCGCTTCGTCGTTGCGGGTCCAGATACCGGCCAACTGGGTTTCGATTTCGCCAAGCTGGCGCGTCGATTCGGCTGCCGTGCTTTCGAGCAGGCCGGCAATCTTTTCGACTTGGGCCTGCGCTTCGGGCAAACGACCGTGCAGCGCCGTGCCGGCGCTGTCGGCGGTCTTGCTGGCGACGAGCAGCGCATCGGCGGCAACCGCCAGTCGGCCGGCGCCATCGGTCAGCCCGATGCCGTCTTCGGAAACAGTGGCGCGCACGCCTTCGAGGCGAACTGCGACGGCGCCGAGCATCGAATCAATTTCGTGAAGGTTGCGGCGGATTGCGGCTGCGGCTTCAGATGCATTGCGCGACCGCACCGCGAGCAGCGTCGCGTCGTCATCATTGCGGGCGCCGATCAGGGCCACCAGCACGAGCGCCGCGAGCGGTGCGGCGAAACCTGCCGCAAGCGTGGCCATGCCGACGAGGTCGTCGGGCGCAATCCGGAATCCGGCACGCACGGCCAATATCGCCAGCACACCGGCAACGACCACCCACAGCAGCGCGAGGAACAGAATGATACGGCGGCCGCGCGGGGCCGGCTGTTCCGTGAATTCGATTGCGTCGTCAGTCATCGCACCTCTGCAGCGTCATCTCGGGCAGCATCGTCTGGACTATGCCGAACGCCGGAACATGTCGAATAAATGACAGCTCTATCACTCGCGACGGCCGGTTGACAGCGCCGCGGCATCGCCGGTTTCGAGCGCGGTTTCCACCTGTCGCAAGCGGCCCGCCAGCATCATCGCAAACAGGCTGAGTCCGATGAGCTCCCAAAGCCAATAGGTCACCGGCAAACCGATCATGCAGGCCGTCCAGATCGCCACGGTGCGGCTGTTGGCGCTGAGGATCGCCATCGTGCGCATGACCGGTGCAGTGGCCGCCAGATACTGCGGCAGCCGTTGCGGATTCGCCGCCAGCCAGGCATCGACCGGACGTTCGCGGTTGCCCAGCGTTGATTCGATCTTGTTGTAGCTGCGTTCGATGAAGCCGCCGGCGTTTGAGCGCGGCCGCACCGTGAAAATCCCGCGCGATCGCCGGATCCAGCTTTCGCGTTCGCCTTCGTAATAGGCCGATTGCAGCGCGTGCGCGACGCCCGATGCCAGTGCCAGCGTCAGCGTCAGCGGCCAGTTGTCGAAGCTCAACGCAATCGGCAACAGCACCATGATGAAAGTTGCATAGTCGCAAACCCCGTCGAGCAGGCGCCCCAGCGCAGTGACCTTGCCCGTCGCGCGTGCCAACTGACCATCAAGCCCGTCGCAGATGTGCCAGCCGATCATCAGGATGAAGCCCAGCGTCGCCATCCACGGGTCGCGCCACTGCCAATAGGCAAAACCGGCACCGGCGCCGAATGCCAGGCCCATCAGCGAAACGGTATTGGGATGGATGCCCAGCCTGATCGCCGGGGGCAGCAGCGCTGCGGCAATGCGATGGATGAACCAGCGGTTGGTCGGGGTTTCAATCGATGGCGGACGTGCGTCCATATTGCCGCCGGTCGGGGTGCCGGTGGACGTGGATTGCTGCAGCGGAGAAAACGCGGAACTCATCAAATCGCGTTAAGCGAGCACAGCCGGTCTTGGCAAGTCGGGTTGGCAGTCTCTATGACAGGCGCGCACAATCCGGCAGCGCGCCGGGGCATGTCGGCAACACCGGCATGGCGCGTCGGGCAAAGTGAGTGGGAGCAGTAATGGCGTTGGTCGCCGTCGTCATATCGGAAGCCAACGGGGAGACGCCGGCACTTGTAGTCGGCGGGATCAGCACCGTGGCACGCCAATGCCGCGAGGCCCATATTGCCAAGGCGGCGCGCGTCTATGTGCTGACCGATGGCCCGACCACCGGACTCGAAAACGAGAATGTCACACTGATTGACTCGCCAGCGCGTCTGGCCAGCGAGATCGCCGCGGACGACACTGTTCTAGTGTTTGCCGCAGGACTGATCGCCGACGAACGCATCGTCGCCGCTGTGCGCGCCGCACCGGTCCCGGCGGTCGCCAGCTGGCCCGCCATGGAACCGCCACGCGGCATCGAGCGCATCGATTCGACACGGCTGTCGGCAGGTGTCGCTGTCTATCGCGGCGCAACAGTGCGCGAAGTTGCCGCTGGACTTGGCGACTGGGATCTTGCTTCGACCTTGCTGCGCACAACACTGGCCGATCCGGCGGTGACGATTATCGACATTGCGGCGCTTGATACCTACGCGCCGGCGCGCCGCCGACATGTGCCGTTTATCTGGGCGGTGCCGAACGACATCACGTCGGCGCGCCACGCCACCGACATTGTCGTCGAGTCCGCCCAGAAGGGCTGCCTCGACTGGCCGGCGCGCCTGATTCATCCGCCGATCGAGGATGCGCTGGTGCGCCTGCTGGCGCCGACGCCGGTTACGCCCAACATGGTGACGGCATTTGCCTTCGGTCTCGGCATCGCTGCCGGCGTGGCGTTCCTGTTCGGTTGGCTGTGGACGGGGCTGATCATGGTGCTGATTGTCGGGCCGCTCGACGGGGTCGATGGCAAGCTGGCGCGCACAACACTCAACTATTCGCGATTCGGCGATCTCGAGCATGTGCTCGACAAGATCTGCGAATACGGCTGGTTCCTGTGCATCGGCAGCTATCTGTCGCGGTTCTATGATGACGCCTGGCCGTGGGGTGTGGCAGCGTTGCTCGTACTGTTCGCACTCGCCGAAAGCCTGCAAGGTGAATTCTTCCGGCGCTTCACCGGCAAGCAGCTCGACGATTCCGGCAGCTTCGAACGGCGGTTCCGGCTGATTGCCGGACGTCGCAACACTTTTTTTTGGACACTGTTGCCTTTTGGTGTCGCTGGCGCCTGGGGCGCGGGATTCATCACGATGTCAATCTATAGCGCCTTGACATTTTTCGTGATGCAGGCTCGAATGTTCCTCCGCTTGCAGCAATTCGGCAGCGCTCAATCAGCCCTGATCGAAGCCAATTTCGCGCGGACTGCATACAACTTCTTGCCCGCATGGCTCCGCTCGTCTAGGTGAAACATATGTGTAACGCTCCGGCGCGTTGTTGAGCGCCGTGCGAAAGGGATTTGGAATGACCGGAATCAACGTCGCGCTCGTGGGCGTCGGCAATTGTGCAAGCTCACTTGTTCAGGGGCTCTCGCACTACTCGAATGGCGGATCGAACGATGCGCTCGGCCTGATGCACTGGGACCTCGGCGGCTACCGTCCCAAGGACCTGAAGATTGTCGCGGCGTGGGATATCGATCGTCGCAAGGTTGGCACCGATGTTGCCGACGCGATTTTCGCCAAGCCGAACTGCACCACTGTGTTCTGCGACCATGTCGGCAAGACCGGCGTCAAGGTCGAGATGGGCAACATCCTTGATGGTTATTCAGACCATATGGCCGACTATCCCGATGACCGCACCTTCCTGCCGGCCGATATCAAGGCGCCGAGCAAGGACGATGTCGTCAAGCGTCTGATTGAATCGCGCACCGACGTGATGATGAACTACCTGCCCGTCGGCAGCCAGCTCGCAACCGAATTTTACGCCGCCTGTGCGCTCGAAGCCAAGGTTGCGTTCGTCAATAACATCCCGGTGTTCATCGCTTCGAACCCCGAATGGGCGAAGCGTTTCAAGGACGCCAACGTGCCGCTGCTCGGCGACGATATCAAGGCGCAGCTCGGTGCGACCATCGTCCACCGCGTGCTGACTGACCTTTTCGCCAAGCGCGGCGTCAGCCTCGACCGCACCTATCAGCTCAACACCGGTGGCAACACCGACTTCCTCAACATGCTCAACAAGAAGCGCCTCGCGTCGAAGAAGACGTCGAAGACCGAAGCCGTGCAGTCGGTCGCGCAGTTCCGCATGGAAGATGAAAACATCCACGTCGGTCCGTCGGACTATGTTGCATGGCAGAACGACAACAAGGTCTGCTTCCTGCGCATGGAAGGCCGCATGTTCGGCGGCGTGCCGATGAACCTCGAAATGCGTCTGTCGGTCGAAGACAGCCCCAACTCGGCTGGCGTCGCCATCGACATGATCCGTTGCGCCAAGATCGCCAAGGATCGCGGTCTCGGCGGTATCGTCTACGAACCGTCGGCATTCTTCTGCAAGCACCCGCCGGTGCAGCGTCCCGATGACGTGGCATTTGCCGCGCTCGAAGACTTCATCGCAGGCACCACCAAGCAGTAATTCCGGCAAAGCCGACACGCGAACACACCCATGCAGGCGATCATCCTGGCCGCCGGCATGGGTACGCGTTTGCGCGGCGCGTCGGCGGTCAAGCCGCTGACGCTGCTCGACGGCAAGCCGTTGCTGCTTCACGTCATTGGCCGGTTGGCATCGGCTGGCATCGATGAAGTCGTCGTCGTGCTCGGTTATGAAGCCGACGCCATCGGTGCCGCACTCGACACCGAAACCAGCTGCCGCATTACCCGCGCTTTTAACCCCGACTGGCACAAGCCCAACGGCGTTTCGCTGCTCGCTGCCGCCCCGCTGGTGTCCGGCGAGGCATTGCTCTGCATGGCCGACCACCTCGTCGAGCCGTCGCTCTACCGCGCCATGATCGATCATGACCTCGGCTCCGACGCGCTCGCGCTCGGCGTCGACCGCCGCCTTGGTCACCCCTGGGTCGATGAAGACGACGTAACCCGCGTCGCAACACGCGGCACCGGCGCCAACCGCCGCATTGTGGAAATCGGCAAGAACATCCCGCTCTACGACGCCTATGACACCGGCGTCTTCAAGATCACGCCGGCGTTGTTCGACGAACTCCGCCCGGCGCCGCTGCCCAGCCTGTCCGATGGCGTCCGCGCCTTGGCCCGCAAGGGCAGCGCCGTCGCCGTCGATTGCACCGCGCACGACTGGCTCGACATCGATGATCCGCGGGCGCTGGCGCTCGCCACCGCGTGGTTGGCTGGGCAGGCCTGAAGAGCCTCCGGCGGGCAGGGGCTTGCCCCTGCACCCAATAGTTCAGAGCGCTCCCAGCGCGCTGCCGGTTGACGCAGCACCGCCCCAAAATTTCGGGTGCAGGCCTCAGGCCTGCCCGCCGGAGGCTCTTTTGCGCCTCAATTGCATTCTGCCCCTCGACGGCGGCGCATTGCGCTCTATGGTGCGCGCAATTGGAAAAACCAAATCTTGGGAGAATCGCGTGAAGGCTTTGCAGTGCGTGCAACATGGGTTGCCGGAAACCCTCCAGCTCAATGACATTGCCGTGCCCGAGCCCGGCAAGAACCAGGTGCGCATCAAAGTGCATGCCGCCGGCGTCAATTTTCCCGACGTGCTGATCATCCAGAACCTGTACCAGTTCAAGCCGCCGTTGCCGTTCTCGCCGGGTGGCGAGGCCGCCGGCGTGGTTGATGCGGTGGGCGAGGGGATTACCGATCTCAAGGTCGGCGACCGCGTCATCGCGATGATCGGCAACGGCGCGATGGCCGAGTATCTGATCGCCAACCGCCCGCAGGTCATCCCGATGGCCGACGACATGCCGTTCGATGTCGCGAGTGGCTTCACCATGACCTATGGCACCTCGCACCACGCGCTTAAGCAGCGCGCCAACCTCCAGCCGGGCGAAACCGTGCTGGTGCTCGGCGCCTCGGGCGGCGTCGGGCTGACCGCGGTCGAACTGGCGAAGGTCATGGGCGCCAAGGTCATTGCCGCGGCCTCGACCGACGAAAAGCTGGCGCTGTGCAAGCAGTACGGTGCCGACGAAGTCGTCAACTATTCGAACGACGGTTGGCGCGACGAGATCAAGCGCATGACCGGCGGCAAGGGCGTCGATGTCGTCTATGATCCCGTCGGCGACAAATACGCCGAGCCGGCGTTCCGCTCGATCGCCTGGAACGGCCGCTACCTTGTCGTCGGCTTCGCCGGCGGCCAGATCCCGTCGCTGCCGCTCAATCTGCCGCTAATCAAGGGCGCGTCGATCGTCGGCGTGTTCTGGGGCGCGTTCACCGCCGCCAATCCGAAGCTGCACCAGGAAAACATGGCCGAGCTGCTGCGCTGGTATTCCGAAGGCAAGCTCAAGCCGCACATTTCGAAGCACTTCTCGCTTGAAAAAGGTGCCGAAGCGATCCGCTACCTGATGGACCGCAAGGCCACCGGCAAGGTCGTCATCAACGTCGCCTGAACTGCTCGCGGCCCTGAGCCGTCGTGCTCAGGGCCGCGGCAGCATGAACGAATATCTGGCGTGAACAGCGGAGACTAACCGCCTGTCATCGTCGTCGCTCAGTTCAGCTCCAGCGTGCCGCCGCCGCATCGTCGCCGGCCTGTGCTTCAACCCAGCGCGCTTGCCCGCCGGCCTCTTCTAGCTTCCAAAACGGTGCCTTGGTCTTGAGCCAGTCCATCAGGAACGCTGCCGCCTCGAACGCCGCCGCACGGTGCGCTGACGCGACGGCGACCAGTACGATGGGGTCTCCGGGCAGCAGCCGTCCATGGCGGTGGATGACCGTGCCGCCCTGCAGCGGCCAGCGTGCTGCGGCTTCGGCCGCAATGGCGGCGAGCGCCTTGGTGGTCATCGCCGGATAATGGTCGAGCGTCATCGCTTCGACCGGTACGCCGTGGCTCAGGTCGCGGACGAAACCGGTGAAGGTCACGACCGCGCCGATGTCGGTTCGTCCCGCCGACAGCGCGGCAATTTCGGCGGCGGTATCGAACGGCTCGGCCTGGACCCGCGTCGATAGCATGTCAGCCGCCCGTCACCGGCGGAAAAATCGCGACCTCGTCGGCCGGGCCAACGGGGGTGTAGTCGTCGGCGAATTCCTGGTTGACCGCCACGCGCAGCCGGCTGCGGTCGGCCAATGCTGCGGCGTGCGCGGGCGAGCGCGACGCCAGCCAGTCGAGCAATTCGCCGACGGTGGCAATCGACACCGGCAGCGCAATCTCCTCGCCGTCACGCCCAAGCTTTTCGCGCACCCAGGCAAAATACAGCAGCTGCGTCATGACATGTGCTTCAGGCCGACACGTAGGTAGTCATAGCCGGTGATCAGCGTCAGCCCGGCGGCGATCCAAAGGCACGCGAGGCCGATTTCGGATGCCGGAAGCCACGGCGCAAGCACCGGCGTCGCGCCGGCGAGCAGCAGCGCGCCGAGTGCGACCATTTGCGCCGCGGTTTTCCATTTGGCGAGCTGGCTGACGGGCACCGAAACCTGCAACCCGGCGAGATATTCGCGAAGGCCCGAAACGGTGATTTCGCGCAGCAGGATGATCAGCGCCGGGATGACCGCCAGCCCGTGAATCATGCCGGTATGGACCAGCATGACGATCGTCGCCGCGACCATGATCTTGTCGGCAATCGGATCGAGAAATACCCCGAGCTTCGATACCGTGCCCTGGCTACGCGCCAGATAGCCATCAAGGTAATCGGTTGCGGCCGCGACACCGAACAGCACCGTGGCGGCGATATAGCCCGGCCAATGTGCATCCCACAGCAGCAGCACCAGAAACGGCACCGCTAGGATGCGGCTCAATGTCAAAATGTTGGGCAGGCTGGACAACATGCACCGTTGTTAGGCTATTGGGGGGCAACGCTCAACCAGCATGGACAGTGAAAATGAAAGTTAGCGAAGCCCTGGAAAGCCGGAAATCGGTGCGTGCCTTTACCGACGCCCCCGTCGATCCCGCCGTCATCCGGCGCGTGCTGGCGACTGCATCACGCGCGCCGTCGGGCGGCAATGTCCAGCCCTGGCATGTCGATGTCGTCGGCGGTGCCGAGCTCGAGGCGCTCAAGGCTCAGGTGCGCGAGGCGATCGCCAAGGGCGCGCAGACCCCCGAATATGCCATCTATCCCGAAGGCCTGGGTGAACCCTACAAGTCGCGGCGCTTCGGCATCGGCGAGGCGATGTACGCCGCGCTCGGCGTCCCGCGCGAGGACAAGGCCGGGAGGATGAAGTGGTTCATGCGCAACTTCGCCTTCTTCGACGCGCCGGTCGCGTTGTTCACCACCGTGGCGCGGACGATGGGGCCGCCGCAATGGAGCGACCTCGGCATGTTCCTGCAATCAGTGATGCTGATGCTGCGCGAGGAAGGCCTCGACAGCTGCGCGCAGGAATGCTGGGCGATTTACCCCGAAACCATCCGCGGCTTCCTTGGCACGCCGCCCGAACGCATGCTGTTCTGCGGCATGGCGATCGGCCATGCCGACACCAGCGCGCCGGTCAACACGCTGCACAGCGCGCGCGCGCCGATCGAGGAATTCGCGCACTTCCGCGGGATTTAAGGCTTCCCGAGCTCGACAATCGTCCGCGCCTTGTCGGCGAAGTCCTTGGCGTCGGTGCCGGTGCGCTTCGCCGTCGGCTCGGGCACCTGGATGCCGCGCTGCACCGCCGGCCGTGCCGCAATCGTCGCGAGCCAGCGTTCGAGGTTGGGCAGCCCGGTGGTTTCGATACCCGACCAGCTGTGCGTCCGCACCCAGCACCAGTTGGCGATATCGGCGATGCTGTAGTCGCCTGCCAGAAATTCACCCTTGGCCAGCTGCGTATCGAGCACGCCGAACAAGCGACGGCCCTCGCCCTGGTAGCGCGCAATCGCGGCAGGGATCTTCTCGGGGAAATAGCGGAAGAACACATTGGCCTGCCCCATCATCGGGCCGATGCCGCCCATCTGGAACATCAGCCACTGGATAACCTTGCTGCGGCCCTGCACATCGGTGGGTAGGAATTTGCCGTAT
Organism: Glacieibacterium arshaanense; assembly: GCF_004681125.1. Classification (GTDB taxonomy): domain Bacteria; phylum Pseudomonadota; class Alphaproteobacteria; order Sphingomonadales; family Sphingomonadaceae; genus Polymorphobacter_A; species Polymorphobacter_A arshaanense. The sequence continues at coordinate 1,231,861 of NZ_SIHO01000001.1, read as the reverse complement.
TTTTCCGCGAGATAAATCATCATCGCGCCTGATTCGAACACCGGAAAGCCGTCATCGGTCAGCGCCGGGATGCGGCCGTTGGGGCAGATATCGAGGAACCACTGCTGCTTCTGTTCGCCCTTCATCAGGTCGACCTTGTGGACCTCATACGGCACGCCGAGTTCTTCGAGCAGCACCGACACTTTGTAGCCGTTCGGCGTTGGCGCTGTGTAGAGCTTGATCATGGTCGCATCCCCTGGCGCGGCCCCCATGCCGCGCGGCGCAATCCTGCCAGACAAAATGCGGTTGTGCCACACCCCGCGCACGTGCTTTGTCTGCGCAACACGCCAGCCTTGTGAAAGTTCCCCATGCGCCGATTGTCACCGTTCGCTGCTGCCCTGCTTGCCACCGCCATGATCGCCGCGCCCGGGATTGCTGCGGACAGCAAGACCAAGACCGAAACCAGCACCAGCACCGAAAAGTCCGGCGACAAGCCGGATCCCGATGTCGCGGCCGCATCGACCACCGAAGACGCGCAACCCAGCCGCCACAGCGTGCAAATCGCCGGCCGCACCGTCAACTACACCGCCACGCCGGGTACGCTGATCATCCGCGACGATGACGGCAAGCCGACCGCGAGTGTGTTCTACACCGCCTATACCGTCGAGGGTGCTGCCGCGAACCGCCCGGTGACCTTCCTGTTCAACGGCGGCCCCGGCTCGTCGACGATGTGGCTGCACATGGGCTCGGTCGGCCCGATGCGTGTCGATACCCCCAACGTCGCGGCATCGGCGACGGCGCCGTACCGCGTCGTGCCCAATGCCAACAGCCTGCTCGACCGCTCCGACCTGGTGTTCATCGACGCCGTCGGCACCGGCTATTCCCGCCCGCTCGGCGACATGAAAGGCCCCGAATTCTGGGGCGTCGACGGCGATATCGATGCGTTCGCCAAGGCCATCCAGCGTTGGGTGACCAAGAACAACCGCTGGGATTCACCGAAGTTCATCATGGGCGAATCGTACGGCACGTTGCGCGCCGCCGGCCTCGTCTATGCGCTGCAGCAGCGCGGGATGCCGATGAACGGCGTCATGCTGGTGTCATCGATCCTCAACTACGGCATCCGCAACCCCGGCTTCGACCAGCTCGATGTCACCTATCTGCCGAGCTACGCCGCGACCGCCTGGTACCACAAGCGGGCAGGGCAGGGCACCGACCTCGCCAGCTTCGTCGCACAGGCACAGGCCTATGCACGCGGCCCGTATCTGCTGGCGATGCAAAAGGGCGACACGCTGACACCTGCCGAAGCCCAGGCTGTCGCCACCGAACTGAGCAAATTCACGGGCTTGTCGACGCAGGTGCTGCTCGAAAATGACCTGCGCGTCGAACTCGGGCGCTTCCGTAAACAGTTGCTGCTCGACCAGCGCAAGAGCGTCGGCCGCCTCGACTCGCGCTTCACCGGCACCGATGTCGATGCCGGCGGCGAAAACCCCGACTATGACGCCGCCGACGCCTCTTTGTCCGGCGCCTATGTCGGCGCGCTCAACACCTATCTGACCGGCACTTTGGGCTACAAAACCAAGCTCAGCTACCGCCCCAACTATTACAGCAAGATCAACCCGAGCTGGGACTGGAAGCACAAGGCGCCCGACGGCAACCGCCCGCTGCCGGTCGCCGACACCGCGCTCGATCTCGCCGCCGCGATGCGCGAGAATCCGCGTCTCAAGGTGCTGTCGGCGAACGGTTACTACGACATGGCGACGCCGTTCACCGGCGCCGAATACGACCTCGCGCACATGCAGCTCGATCCCAGCCTGCGCCCGAACCTGAGCTTCACCTATTACCCTGCGGGCCACATGTTCTACATCGAGCCGGGGTCATTGGCGGCGTTCCGCACTGACCTGCTGCGCTTTTACGATAGTGCTACGCGGTAGGGCCTCCGGCGGGCAGGCCTGAGGCCTGCACCCGATTGAAGAACGCCTAACCAATGGGTGCAGGCCTCAGGCCTGCCCGCCGGAGGCCCTTCAACTCGCGTGAAAATGCCCATGGATGGCGGCGGCCATAGCCTTGCTGATACCGGGAGCCTTTTCGAGGTCGGCGAGGCTGGCGTCGCGCACCGCGCGTGAGGTGCCGAAGTGCATCAGCAACGCGCGTTTGCGGGCCGGGCCGATGCCGGGGACGTCGTCGAGCGGATTGGCGGTAATGGCTTTCGATCGCTTGGCGCGGTGGGCACCGATGGCGAAGCGGTGGGCTTCGTCGCGCAGGCGCTGCAGGAAGAACAGCCGCGCATCATTGACCGGCAGCCTGATTTCGCGGCCCGAGGTCAAGTGGAAGGTTTCGCGGCCGGCGTTGCGGTCAGGGCCCTTGGCGACCCCTACGAGCGCGACGCCTTCGACGCCGAGTTCGGTTAGTACCTCTACAACACTCGACAATTGGCCCTTGCCGCCGTCGATGAGCAGCAGGTCGGGCCAGTCGCCGGTAGTGCGGTCGGGGTCTTCGCGTTCGAGCCGGACGAAGCGGCGGGTCAGCATCGCCTTCATCATCGCGAAGTCATCGCCCGGCGTGATCGACGGATCGTTCATGTTGAACTTGCGATAGGCGCCCTTGCGGAAGCCTTCCGGGCCGGCGACGATCATCGCGCCGACAGCGTTGGTGCCCGACACATGGCTGTTGTCGTAAACTTCGATGCGCTGCGGCGTCGCCTCAAGTTCGAACAATTCGCCGATTTCGCTAAGCAAGCGCCCCTGCGTCGTCGATTCCGCCAGCCGCCGGTCGAGCGCCTCGACGGCGTTGCGCTGTGCGGTTTCGACCAGCTTGCGCGCCGCGCCGCGCACCGGCACCCGCAGCGTCACGCGCTTGCCGGCGCGTTCGGACAGCGCCTCGGCCAGCAGCGCGGCTTCGTCGAGCGTGCGGTCGAGCATGATTTCGCGGGGGCAGGGGACGTCCTCGTAGAATTGCCCGAGGAAGGCCGACAGGATTTCGTCCTCGCCGACATCGGCGGTGTGCGCCGGGAAGAAGGCGCGGTGGCCCCAGTTCTGGCCGCCGCGGATGAAGAAGATCTGGATGCAGATAGCCCCCGACTTCGCCGCCATCGCGATGACATCGGCGTCGGTGGCGGCACCCGCCTTGCTGTTGTCGGCGTTGACCGCCTGGCTGCCCTGGACATAGGTCAGCGCACGCAACCGGTCGCGGACCAGCGCGGCACGTTCGAAATCGAGCGCCTCGGCGGCGGACTCCATCGCGGTGCCGAGTTTGCGCTGCACCTCCTGGCTGCGCCCAGACAGGAACGCCTTGGCGTCCTCGACCAGTTCGGCATAGGCGGCGGGCTCGATACGCCCGACGCACGGCGCCGAGCAGCGACGAATTTGATAGAGCAGGCACGGCCGCGTGCGATTGGCGAAATAGCTGTCCGAGCACGAGCGCAGCAGGAACACTTTCTGCAAGGCATTCAGCGTCGTGTTGACCGCGCCGGCACTGGCAAACGGCCCGTAGTACAACCCCTTGCCGACACGCGCCCCGCGATGCTTCGAAATCCGTGCAAATTCATGGTCTTCGCGCAGGAAGATAAAGGGGAAACTCTTATCGTCGCGCAGCAGTACATTGTACGGTGGCCGGAAGCGCTTGATGAGTTGCGCTTCGAGCAGCAGCGCCTCGGGTTCCGAGCCCGTCGTGACAATCGTCATCGACCGCGTCTGCGCCACCATGCGCTGCAGCCGCCGCGGCAGCCGCGTCACCTGCGTATAGTTGAGTACGCGGTTCTTAAGGCTCTTCGCCTTGCCGACATAGAGCACGTCGCCGCCCGCACTGAGCATCCGGTAAACCCCCGGTCGCGCCGGCAAAGTCCGCAGCACATTGCGGATCGCCGCCACGCCCGCATCAAGGTCAGGCGTGTCTCCCCCACGCAATGCGTAGGTCGCCGATTCCTCGGAAAATCGGTCAGGGATCGTGGGTTCGGCCATCTTGCTCAGACTTAGGCGCGGAACGCCCGCGGCTCAACCACCGCGACAAGCTTATCCACGGAGTCTGTGGATAAGCCTATGGGCGAGGCGCGCATGAAACCGCCGAGTCCAGCGTGCAAACCGGGTGCGGCTTGGTGTGCTTAAAAACTGGGCGGCGCGGTCGTAGGGGTAGGGCCTCCGGCGGGCAGGGGCTAGCCCCTGCACCCAATTGTTTGGCGCTCTTCTATAGGGTGCAGGCCTCAGGCCTGCCCACCGGAGGCCCTTAATTCTACTTCTTCGGCGCCGGCGCCGGTCCGAACGCCACGTCGCTGTCGGCGGCCAGCCACGTCGTCACCGCATAGGCCGCGACATTCTGCGCGAGCTGCGCCGGATCGACCTTGTCGAAGGTGTCGTCGGGCGTGTGGTGCAGGTCGAAATAGTGCGTGCCGTCCTGGTGCAGCGTCAGCATGCCGACCGTCGGCCCGATGGGGGCGAGGTCCGAGCCGCCGCCGTTGGCGTTGTCGGTGGTCGGGTTGATGCCGAGCGGGGCGAGGACGCGCTGCATGGCGCGCACTGTCGGGATGCCGGTGTCGGCGACGCGCGAGGTGATTTTCCAGATGCGGTCCGCACCGAAGTCCGATTCCATCGCGAGCACGTGTTTTTCGCCAGCATGGCGCTTGCCGTAATCGTCGCCGCCCATGCCGCCGATTTCCTCGGCACCGAACAGCACGACGCGAACGGTGCGGCGCGGGCCTTGCGGCGCCTGGGCCTTGATCAGCTTGGCGGCCGCCATCGCGATGACGACGCCGGCGCCGTCATCGACCGCACCGGTGCCGAGGTCCCAGCTGTCGAGATGGCCGCCGATCAGCACGATTTCATCCGGCGCACTGCGCCCGGGGATTTCGCCGATGACATTGCCAGAAACGCCGTCGCCCTTGAACGCTGGGGTCAGCACCAACTTCATCCGCACCGGCCCACCGCGGGCGAACAGCTGCCGCATCAGGTCGCCATCGGGCACCGACAGCGCACCGGCAGGGATGGGCGCTATCTTGGCACCAACGACCTTGCTGCCACCGGTAACCGGCACTGCGGGCAGGGCGTTTTCCCAATCGGTGACGCCGGTGTGCGCGACCCGCGCGTCATTGGTGCCGAGCGAGCGGATGACGACGCCGATGGCGCCCTTTGACGCGGCAATCGACGGTCCGACAAAGCGCACCGCGCCGAACGCGCCGTAGCTCGATCCGTCCTGCGTCGGCTTCATGTAATGGTCGAGAAAGGCGATCTTGCCATTGAGGCTGCCGGCGGGCGCAGCGACCAGATCGTCGAAGCTGGCGAAGCGCACGACCTCGGCCTCGATGCCTGCCGCCGGCGTCGCGCCGCTATGGCCGAGCGCGGTGACGACCAGCCGCTGCGGCGTCGGCGCAGTGACCTCCGCAGTTTCGACGCCGCGTACCCACAACGGCACCTTGAACTCTTCGATGCGGACATTGGTAAAGCCCAGCGCCTGCATCTTCTTGGCCGCCCAGTCGCGGCCGCGGGCTTCGGCCTCGGTGCCCGCCAGCCGTTGCCCGACTTCGGTGGTTAGGCTTTCGAGTAGCTGGTAGCCGGTGTCGCTGGCAACGCCCTGGTCGCGCAGCTTGGTCGCAGTGGCCACTGCGGCAGCATCGGGCGCAACAGGTGCGGCCCAGACCGGCGCGGCAAGAACGGCAGCCAAAAACAATGCACGCTTGAACATATTGGAATCCCCTTGAACGTCGGCCTATTTCAACGACTGCGCCGCAATAGGCAACGCCTGCCCGCACGCTTTCCGTCGCTACACTGGACCCGCGGCCCCTGTATCGGCTAGAGAGCCGCAGTCCTTGCCCACCCCAGACTACGGAGCCATCCCCTTGGCCTATCAATACGCTTATGTGATGAAGGGCCTGTCGAAGGCCTATCCCGGTCAGAAGCCGGTGTTCAAGGACATCACGCTCAGCTTCCTGCCCGGCGCCAAGATCGCCGTCATCGGCCCGAACGGCGCCGGTAAATCGACGCTGATGAAAGTCATCGCCGGCATCGACAAGGAATATCAGGGCGAGGCCTGGGCGGCCGAAGGCATTCGCGTCGGCTATCTGGCGCAGGAGCCGCAGCTCGACCCGACCAAGACGGTGCGCGAGAACGTCACCGACGGCGTGCGCGGCGTCGCCGACATGGTGGCGCGCTTCAACGCCGTGGCCGCCGAAATGGGCGACCCCAAGGACGATACCGACTTTGACGCGCTGATGGCCGAAATGGGCGAGCTGCAGGAAAAGATCGACGCCGTCGACGGCTGGACGCTCGACAACCAGCTTGAGATCGCCATGGACGCATTGCGCTGCCCGCCGGGTGACGCCAGCATCGACCGGCTGTCGGGCGGTGAAAAGCGCCGCGTCGCGCTGTGCAAGCTGCTGCTCGAAAAGCCCGAAATCCTGCTGCTCGACGAACCGACCAACCACCTAGATGCGGAATCGGTGGCATGGCTCGAAAAGCATCTGCAGGACTATGCCGGCATGTGCATTCTGGTCACCCATGACCGCTACTTCCTCGACAATGTCGTCAAGTGGGTGCTCGAACTTGATCGCGGCAACGCGATTCCGTTCGAGGGCAACTACTCGGCATGGCTCGAAGCCAAGTCGAAGCGCATGGCGCAGGAAGGCCGCGAGGACGAAAGCCGCGAAAAGGCCATCAAGGACGAGCTGGCATGGATTCGGTCGAGCCCCAAGGCGCGCCAGTCAAAGTCGAAGGCACGTATCAAGGCGTTCGATGAACTCGTCGAGAAGCAGGCCAACCGCCGTCTCGGCAGCGCGCAGATCCTCATCCAGATTCCCGAACGCCTGGGCAACACCGTCATCGAAGCCAAGAACCTGACGAAGAGCTACGGCGACCGCGTGCTGATCGACGACCTCAGCTTCAGCCTGCCGCCGGGCGGTATCGTCGGCGTCATCGGCCCCAACGGCGCCGGCAAGACGACGCTGTTCCGCATGATCACCGGCCAGGAGCAGCCCGATTCGGGCAGCATCCGCGTCGGCGACACCGTCAAGCTCGGCTATGTCGACCAGTCGCGCGACCACCTCGACCCCAACAAGAACGTCTGGGAGGAAATCTCCGGCGGCAACGAGAAGTTCTACTTCGGCAAGAATGAGGTGCTGACGCGCGCCTATACCGGCGCGTTCAACTTCAAGGGCGCCGACCAGCAGAAGAAGGTCGGGCAGCTGTCGGGCGGTGAACGCAACCGCGTCCATATGGCGAAGATGCTGGTGCAGGGCGGCAACGTGTTGCTGCTCGATGAACCGACCAACGATCTGGACGTCGAAACCTTGCGCGCGCTCGAAGAAGCGCTCGAAAGCTTCGCCGGCTGCGCGGTGGTCATCAGCCATGACCGCTTCTTCCTTGACCGTCTCGCGACGCACATCCTGGCGTTCGAAGGCGACAGCCATGTCGAATGGTTCGAAGGCAATTTCGAAGCCTATGAAGAAGACAAGCACCGCCGCATGGGCGCTGCTGCCGACCGTCCGCACGCCCTGACCTACAAGCGGCTGACGCGCTGAGGCGTGGCGGTCGCTGCGCTCGCCATGACCGCGTCCGATACCGGGCCTGAAGACCCGACCGGGCGCGTGCAGGCGGCCGACCGCGACCGCTACCTCGCCGTGTTGCACGCACCGGCGGCGGCGCGCGACGGGCTGTTCGCGCTATTCGCGCTCGATCTCGAACTCGCGCAGATCGTGGCGACAACCAGCGAGCCATTGCTCGGCGAAATCCGGCTGGCGTGGTGGCGCGAGCAACTGGCGCGGCTCGATAGCGCACCCGCACCGGCGCAGCCGACACTCGCGGCGCTGGCGCAGCATGTCGTGCCGGCAGGTGTCAGCGGTGCCGGCCTTGAACCGCTCGAAGATGCGCATCTGGTGCTGCTGCTCGACGAACATTTCGATGCCGACAAGCTCGATCGCTACCTCGCCAATCGCGGCGGCACGCTGTTCACGGCGGCCGCCACGCTACTTGGCGCCGACGTCGGCGCGGCGCAGGCATTGGGCCGTTGCTGGGCGTTGGGCGAATTCGTCCGGCGCGGCGAGCGGCCGCCGTTTGTGGCGCGCGCGCTGCTCGAAACGGTGCGGCAAAACGCGGTTGTCCGGCCTGTCGACCGCGCGTTACGCCCCTTGGCTGGACTGGCGCGCTTGGCGCTCGCCGATGTCGATACCGTGCTCGCCGGGCGCGACCTTGGCCCGCGTGGCAGTGCCGGGCGACAGCTGCGGCTGCTCCGCACGATGCTGACCGGACGCTGAGTGGCAGTGGCGACGCGCCTTGCCGCCCGTGCGCCAACCGTCTAAGCGCGCGCTGAGATGAGCAGCGAATTCGGTCTTCCCCGCACCGCGATCGTCACCGGCGGCGCCAGGCGCATCGGTGCGATGCTGGTGCGCGCGCTGGCAGCCGACGGCTGGCACGTCGCCATCCACTGCAACAACTCGCGCGACGAGGCTGACGCCTTGTGCGCCGAGCTGCGCGCGGCCGGGAAGGGTGCGCACGTCATCGTCGCCGATCTGGCGCATGCCGACAGCGCCGCACAGATTGTAGCGCAGGCGCAGGAAGGTGCGCCGCCGCTGGGGCTGCTGGTCAACAACGCCTCGCGCTTCGACTATGACACCATCAGCGATTTCGATGTTGTTGGTTGGGACCGCCACCTCGATGTCAATCTGCGCGCCCCGGCGCTGCTGACACAGGCTTTCGCGGCGGCGTTACCCGACGGCCTCAACGGGCTGGTGGTCAACCTGCTCGACGTCAAACTCTACAGCCTCAACCCCGATTATTTCAGCTACACGATCAGCAAGTTCGGGCTGCTCGGACTGACCGAACTCAGCGCGCGCGCGCTGGCGCCGCTCATCCGCGTCGCTGGCATCGCGCCGGCGGTGACGATGGTCAGCGGGCCGCAGTCGCGTGAAAACTTCGCCGCCGCGCATGTCCACAATCCGTTGGCGCGCGGCGTCACGGTGGACGAGATTGTCGGCGCGCTGCGTTTCATCGTCGCGACGCCGACGCTGCACGGCCAGGTCATCACGCTCGATGCCGGCCAACGTTTGATGGGACTGCCGCGCGACGTGGCCTTCATGGTGGACCAATGACATTTACAACCACACTCGAAGGCATGGTGCCGGCGGCACTTTCGCCAAAGACCCGCAAGATCATCCTGCGCGACTTCGACTTCCCCTGCGACATCGGTTTCCATGATTTCGAAATCGGCACGCCGCAGCGGCTGCGCGTCAATATCGAGGTCTGGCTTGAAAAGCGCGCATTCCCCGAATGCGACAGCGTCGACCAGGCCTGGGACTACGACTGGTTGCGCACCGCGGTGCTCGAACTGAGCAGCGGCCGCCGTTTTAACCTGCAGGAAACCGTAGCCCGAGAAATCTATGACCTGGTCGCCGGCCGCGACGGCGTCGCCGCGCTCAGCGTTTCGACCTGCAAGCCCGACATCTATCCCGATTGCGCCGGCGTCGGCGTCTATCTGGCGTCGTTCTAGGGTCTAGCCTGCCGAGCGCAGGCAGGGCCCGAGCAGCTTGAGCACGCTGGCGTAGTCTGCCGCAACGGCGTCGTGGTCGGCGCTGGCCGCGGCTTGCGGCAATTGTGCCGGCAGGAAGCAGGCGAGGCGGTACCACAGCAACGTCCGCGGCTGCACCGGCTTGGCCGCATCGTCGATGACATCACCCGTGGCGACGACCAGCGTCTGCGCCTGGCCCGGCCGTGTCAGCAGCACCAGCGAGATGGGCTTGCCGCTTTGCGTCGTCAGGAAGAACTGGCTCTCGGCTTCGCCGGGGACAGCGCCGGGCACGCGGAACGCCGACCCGATACCGGTGACGACGGGCACATCGCCGCGGGCGATCTCGGCGAGCAGTGCCCGGGTGTCGGCCTCGGCTTCAGCGGTCAGCGGCAGCTGTGCGCGTGCACCGACCAATTGCAGCTGGTCAGGTCGGCCGGCAGCCGGGCGCAGGAACAGCAACACCGGCTGGCCCTTGAAGCTGACGGCCTTGCCGCGCGCATCGGTCGGGCCGTCCCAGATATATTGCAACTGTTGCGGCACGATTGAAGGGGCCTTGAGCGCCGCCGTAACGTGCGCACTCATCAACTGGCGCTGCAGACCCGCAGGCGCAGTGCCAGCCTCGTCGGGCTTGAGCTTTTCGGCCTTTTCGATATCGGCGCGCACGATCACCGGCGCCGTGGTGGCGAGGTCAGCGAGGTCGGCAAAACTTGCCGGAGCGGCAGCAACCGGCGTTGTCGCCAGTGCAACTGCGAGCAGGATTGCCGGGGCGAGGGCCGGGGCGAGGGGACGTCGGCGCATGATACGCATCGCTCTTCCTTGTTGCCTGTGGTGACCGACGGTGCCAGCCATGAGGCTCACTAGCGCGCGACGCACGCTTTGGCCAATCCAACAATATGCACGCCCAAGGTGACAAAGCGGTTGCGGCGGCGGATTGGCTTGGCTAATGGTCGCCTCAGGGCCGTGGGAAAAGCAATATTAACCCCACCGGGACCGACGAGTGGCCAAGAGGTTGTTCAGAGGGGAGCAACTCGGGTTATCAGGCGTCGCGATGATACTCGCGCGCTGTACCCGCTTTCCCTGTGACGACCGACTGCCAGGTGTGCAGCGTCTAGAGGGAGTGTCGCATAAGTTATGGCTTACGCGGAAGAAGGAATGAGCACGAACCGGATGATCGCCTTGGGCGTCGTCGCGGCGCTCCACGTCCTGCTCGGTTATGCTTTCATGACCGGACTGGCGCAAAAGGCAATCAAGGCTGTCGCCGGCCCGATTGAAGCCGTCAACATCAAGGAAGAGGCGCCGCCGCCGGAAGAACCGCCGCCGCCGCCGCCGAAGGATATCGAAATTCCGCCGTTCGTGCCGCCGCCGGAAGTCAGCGTGCAGACGGATAATCCGCCGCCGCCGACGCTGACGACGCAGAGCCGTGTCGAAGCGCCGCCGCCTCCGGCCGCGATCACGCCGCCGGCACCGGCAGCGAAGCCGGGCACGCCGGCGCATGAAAAGGGCAACCCGTCACGGCTGTTCTCGACCGACGACTATCCGCCCGGTGCGCTGCGTCGTGAAGAGCAGGGCAAGGTGGTTGCGAAGTTCGACGTCGGCACCGATGGCCGCATTTCGAATTGCGTCATCATCCAGTCGGTTTCGCCCGATCTCGACAAGACGACCTGCCGCCTGCTGACCTCGCGTCTGCGCTACGATCCGGCCACCGAAAATGGTCAGCCGGTTCCAGAAATCGGTCGGACACGCAGCATTACCTGGGTTGTGCCGCCGGATCGGTAATACGTCATTCATTCGCCTGCCCGCATGGGCATTCATTCCAAAGATTATTCATATTTCAGTTAGGGGAACTTAGATGGAAACCGCAGCAGTCGCGACGACCGAAAACCCGTATGGCCTGATGGCCGCTCTTCAGCAGGGCGGTCCGATCACCCAGACCGTGTTCGGCATCCTTGTCTTCATGTCGCTCGTCACCTGGTACATTATCTTCACCAAGTGGTGGGATCAGCGGAAGGTGCTCAACGACGCCGCAGAGCTCGAAAAGAAGTTCTGGACCGCGCCGACGCTTCAGGACGGCGCCACCAAGCTGCCGAAGGAATCGGCATTCCGCCAGATCGTCGATGACGGCATCCGCGCTTCGCACCACCACGACGGCAAGCTCACCGACAAGATCGACGAGCATGAGTGGATTTCGATGAGCCTCAACCGCTCGAACGCTGCGGTTCAGTCGAAGCTCCAGGGCGGCCTCGCCTTCCTCGCTTCGGTCGGTTCGACCTCGCCGTTCATCGGTCTGTTCGGTACGGTTATCGGTATTTACCGCGCACTGATCAGCATCGGTATCGCGGGCCAGGCTTCGATCGACAAGGTCGCAGGTCCGGTCGGTGAAGCACTGATCATGACCGCGCTCGGTCTCGCCGTCGCCGTTCCGGCCGTGCTTGGCTACAACTGGCTGATCCGTCGCAACAAGGATCTCGCTGAAAAGCTCGGCAACTTCGCTGCTGACGTCCATGGCGCCCTGGTTTCGGGTTCGCGCATGACTTCGGGGCCTGCTGCCAAGCCGGCCAAGTAAGCCACCGTACATCACAGCTGAACGCGTAAAGGGTACTTACCCATGTCGATGAACGTCGGATCACCCACCGAGACCGGTGAAGAATTGCCGATGTCGGACATCAACACGACGCCGCTCGTCGACGTCATGCTGGTGCTGCTGATCATCTTTCTCATCACCGTTCCGGTGGTTTTGCAGACGGTGCCGGTGACCTTGCCAAAGGTTGCCAACCTGCCGACCACGACCAAGCCGGAAAACGTCCTGATTTCGGTCGATACCAATTGCGATGTATATTGGGGTCGTCAGAAGATCGAGACGAAGGCCGAGCTGCTTGATCGTGGTGTCACGGCACTCAAGGCGGAAATCGAGCGCCAGAAGGCCAAGGGCCTCAAGCTCGAACTGCCCGAAGTCCATATCCGTGGCGACAAGGACATGGAGTATCGGTGCGTCGGCGGCGTGATCTTCACGATGCAGCGCGCCGGGTTCCAGAAGATCGGCTTCATTTCGGAGCCGCCGGCTGGGACCATCACGACCCGATAGGCGATAGTTGACGCCTGCGCTGCGGTGCAGGCGTCGACCGCGCTGCGGTCGGCCGAATTACAGGCGCACCGGACTTGGGTGTGTCGCGAATTTAAGGAGTTTGTTTCATGGCAATGTCTAGCTCGACCGCCGAAGGCGATCCGATGATGGACATCAACACCACGCCGCTGATCGACGTGATGCTGGTGCTGCTGATCATGTTCATTATCACCATTCCGATCCAGACCCATGCGGTGAAGCTCGACCTGCCGCCGCCGAACAACCAGCCGAACGACGTCAAGCCTGATTTCAACCAGATCGACATCGATCTGCTCGGCGTGGTTTACTGGAACAACCGTGAAGTCAACGCTTCGGCGCTGCGCTACTATCTGCAGCAGTCGGTCAAGATCGACCCGCAGCCCGAACTGCGGCTGCATCCCGACGCCCAGGCCAAGTACGACGTCGTCGACAAGGTCATGGCCGAAGCCCAGCAGGCCGGCGTCACCAAGATGGGTTTTGTCGGCAACGAAGCCTACGCTAACTAAATTCGACGGTGCGCCGTCAGACGATCAAGCCCCGGCATTGCCGGGGCTTTTTTGTTGGGACGAAGCCTTTGACCGCAAACCCAAATCACCCGGCAAATCGCATGCTTGCCGCAAACGTCAACCAAAGTCGTTGACCAGCGCGCACGGATTGATACGGTCGCCGCAACGCCGAAACATATCGGCCAAAGTTGAAGTCCATCGGGGAGATTGAGGATGCGTTTGGGAAATGCCGTCAGCAGCGCGGCACTGGCACTGGCTTTGCTCATGGGGCCGAGCGCCTGCGACAAGCTCAAGCAAGCGGGCGCTGGCAGTTCGGGGCCGGCGGCGGTCGACGAAAAGCGACTCGTCAATGCCGAGTCCGACCCGGCGAACTGGATTACCCATGGCGGCAGCTACAACGAGCAGCGCTTCTCGCGGCTGACCGACGTCAACGACAGCAATGTCGGCAAGCTTAGCCTCGCGTGGAGCTACGACCTCGACACCAACCGCGGGCAGGAAGCCACGCCGCTGGTCATCGACGGCGTCATGTACACCACCACGGCCTGGTCGAAGGTCGTCGCGCTCGACGCCGCGACCGGCAAGGAACTCTGGACCTACGACCCGCAAGTTCCGGGCGAACGCGGCCACAGTGCCTGCTGCGACGTCGTCAACCGTGGCCTCGCGGCCTGGGGCGGCAAGCTGTTCCTCGGCACGCTCGACGGCCGGCTGATCGCCATCGACGCCAAGACAGGCAAGCCGGTGTGGTCGGTGGTCACCGTCGACCAGTCGAAGCCCTACACCATCACCGGCGCCCCGCGCGTCATCAAGGGCAAGGTCATCATCGGCAACGGCGGCGCCGAACTCGGCGTTCGCGGCTATGTCAGCGCCTATGACGCCAATGACGGCAAGCAGCTGTGGCGCTTCTTCACTGTGCCGGGTGACCCGTCGAAGGGTCCCGACGGTGCGGCATCCGATCCGATCATGGAAAAGGCGCGCGGTACCTGGTTCGGCGATAACTACTACAAGGTCGGCGGCGGCGGCACCGTCTGGGATGCCATCGTCTATGACCAGGAACTCGACCAGCTCTACATCGGTGTCGGCAATGGTAGCCCCTGGAATCAAAAGGTCCGTTCGGAAGGCAAGGGCGACAATCTGTTCCTGTCGTCGGTGGTCGCGCTCGACCCCAACACCGGCAAGTACCTCTGGCACTATCAGGGCACGCCCGGCGAGACCTGGGACTTCACCCAGACGCAGCCGATCATGCTGGCGACACTGAAGATCGACGGCAAGGACCGCAAGGTGCTGATGCAGGCACCGAAGAACGGCTTCTTCTATGTCATCGACCGCACCGACGGTAAGCTGATTTCGGCAAAGGGCTTCGTGCCGCAGACTTGGACGACCGGCGTCGACATGAAGACCGGTCGGCCGATCGAAGTCGCCGGCGCACGCTACCCGAAGGACGGCTTCCTGATGATGCCGTCGGCGCTCGGCGCGCATAACTGGCACCCGATGGCGTTCAGCCCGAAGACCGGGCTCGTCTATCTGCCGGCGCAGGAAGTGCCGTTCCTGTACAGCGATGACAAATCGTTCGGCTACAAGCCCGGCGCGTGGAACATCGCCGTCGACATCCTGAAGAACACGCCGCCCGATGATCCGGCGGCGTTCAAGGCGACGCGCGCGATGCTCAAGGGCCAGCTGCTGGCCTGGGATCCCGTCGCGCAAAAGGAAGTCTGGCGCGTCCAGCATGACGGCCCGTGGAACGGCGGCGTGCTCGCTACCGCGGGCAATCTGGTGTTCCAGGGCAATGCCCACGGCCAGTTCATCGCCTATGCCGCCGATACCGGCAAGAAGCTGTGGAATTTCGACGCGCAGACCGGCGTCATCGCCGGGCCGATCAGCTTTGCCGTCAATGGCACACAATATGTCGCCGTCATGGCCGGCTACGGCGGCGCCTATCCGCTGAGCTCGCCGTTCGTCGACAGCCCGCCGCAGATGGCGCCCAACGGCCGGGTGCTGGTGTTCAAGATTGGCGGCACCGCCAGCCTGCCCGCCGTGGTGCCGACACCGATGCAGCCGGCCAATCCGCCGAAGGGCAGCTGGACGCCGGCACAGATGAAGGAAGGCGCCTATCTGTTCGAAGGCAATTGCGGCGTCTGCCATGGCTCGGGCGCGCGCGGCAGCGGCGTCACGCCCGATCTGCGGCGTTCGACGGTGCTCAGCGATCCCAAGCTGTGGCAGAGCATTGTCTATGACGGCCAGCTGCAGGACCGCGGCATGGTTGCGTTCAAGAAGTATCTGACGCCCGAGCAGGTCGAGTCGATCCGCGGTTATGTCGGCGCACAGGCGCAGAAGCTGGCAACGCAGGAAGCTGCAGCACCAGCTGCACCTGCGGCACCGGCGACGCCCGCCGGTAAGTAACGCGAACGGCCCGGCGGGATTGTCCCGCCGGGCCGATTTCGGTTGCGTATCAGGCGGTTGAGCCTAGGGTTGCGCGTACCATGTCGGATCGGTTCAGCGCCAAATTATCATTACTGCTTAAGGCGTTGTCGCTGAGCCGTGTCCAGCTTGCCGCCGATCTGCGCGTCGATAAGTCGGTCATCGGGCGCTGGGCGAGCGGCGCGGTCAAGCCGTCGGAGCATAATCTGGCGCGGCTGACGGCGCTGGTGGCGACGCGGTTGCCGGGCTTCACCGTGCTCGACTGGGACCGCAGCGACAGCGACTTCAGTGCGCTGGTCGGTGCGGCACCGGCACCGCGCGCGCAACTGCCGCTGCCGCTGCTCGACCTCATCCGCAGCACCAGTGCGCTACGTGGGCAGGCGTATGAGGGGTTCTTCCGCTCGACTCGGCCGTACAACCTCCAGCCCGGCCTATTCGTCCATGATCATGGCATGCTGCGCTTCGACAGTGACGGCTTGCTCAGCCTGCGCATGGGCACCGCCGGCACGCTGGTCGAAGGCTGGATGCTGCCGCTGCACAATCAGCTGTTCTGCATCGCCGCCGATGTCACCAGCGGCGCGCTGCTGTTCGGCATCTTTCACGGCGTTGCCGCGGCGCGCGCGCAAGTGCTCGACGGTATCGTGCTCGCGCCGTCGCTCGACCCTGGGCGCACGCCGACCGCCTATGCGATGATGTTCGAACGCGTCGGCGAACTCAGCGGCGACGTGGCGACAGATGACGCCGAATTCGAACGCCTCGCCGGGCTCAACCCGCTCGCGCCTGAAGGCAGCGTCTCCGACGACCTGCGCGCGCATTTGTTGCGGGACATCGGCCCCGAAGCGCATGCGCTCGGCGGTGACATGCTGCTGCGGCTCCCATTGGCGCGCGCGCTGACGCGCGGGCCGACATACAGCGAGCTTGCCAAGCGCTGAGCATGCGCGCCGATGCACCATGGTGCAGCGCAACGCATCTTTCGCAACGCCACGCGCTGCGGTTCTATCGAGTCACAAACTGGCAAAGTCGAACAGGCCCGCGGCAATGCGAGCCAAGTCCGGCAGCCACGGGTTGTCATCCCCTCTCGTGACAACCACCGGCGGCGGCGCGACTGGTCAAAGCGCCGCCGTCACCCGGTGGGACGGCGATAACAGTTTCGGCACGGCTAGCGCGTGCGCGTCAGCTCACGCATCGCGCGGTCCATGCCCTCAAGACTGAGCGGGTACATGCGGCCCTCCATCAGCGTCTTGGTCATCTGGATCGACTGGCCGTGGCCCCAGTGTTTTTCGGGCGTCGGGTTGAGCCAGACGGCGCTGTGATAGACTTCGGTGATGCGTTTCAGCCAGACCTCGCCGGCCTCGTCGTTCCAATGTTCGACCGAGCCGCCGGGATAGTTGATTTCGTACGGACTCATCGACGCGTCGCCGACGATGATGATTTTGTAATCATGCGCGAATTTGTGGAGGATATCCATGACGGGCGTACGTTCGGACCAGCGACGCTTGTTGTCCTTCCACATCGATTCATAGATGAAATTGTGGAAATAGAAGAATTCGAGGTGCTTGAATTCGGTGCGCGCCGCTGAAAACAGCTCCTCGCACAGCTTGATGTACGGGTCCATCGAGCCGCCGACATCGAGCAGCAGCAGCACCTTCACCGCGTTGTGGCGCTCGGGCCGCATGATGATGTCGAGATAGGCCTTTTTCGCGGTGCCGCTGACCGTTGCGTCGAGATCGAGTTCGTCGGCAGCGCCTTCGCGCGCGAACTTTCGCAAGCGGCGCAGCGCCACCTTGATGTTGCGCGTGCCGAGTTCGACATCGGCATCGAGGTTTTTGAACTCGCGCTTTTCCCAGACCTTGAGCGCCTTGCCTTGGCGCTTGCCCTGGTCACCGATGCGGACGCCTTCGGGGTTCATGCCGCCCGATCCGAATGGCGAGGTGCCGCCGGTGCCGATCCACTTGCTGCCGCCTTCGTGGCGCTTCTTCTGTTCTTCGAGGCGCTTCTTGAGCGTCTCCATGATTTCGTCCCAGCTGCCGAGCGACTTGAGCTTTTCGAGCTCCTCGTCCGAAAGGTTCATCTCGGCGACGATCTTGAGCCACTCCTCGGGGATTTCGACCTGCTCTTCGCCGTAGACGGTCTCGATGCCCTTGAAGACCTTGGCAAAGACCTGGTCGAAGCGGTCGAGCAGCGCCTCGTCCTTCACATAGACCGAGCGAGACAGGAAATAGAACTCGTTGATGTTATTCTCGATTACGCCTTGTTTGAGCGCTTCGAGCAAGGTCAGATGCTCCTTGAGCGACGCCGGAATCTTGGCTTCGCGCAGTGCATCGAGGAAGTTCAGGAACATGGCAGTCCGATCGCATTCGAAGGCGGATTTCAGGATGCCAGTAAACGCTACAGTTGACGCCCGCGTCAACCCTGCTACGCGCAGGCACCGGGCGCGGGGTCAAGCCCGTAAACGCCTTTTGGGCGCCAGACATGCCGACCCCCGTAGAATTGCTTAATGATTGCGCGGCGCAAACCGCATATTGTTACACAACACCAATCGCACGGGGCACGAAGCACATGAAATTCGCAGTCATTCTGTTGGCGGGCTCTTCGCTGATGGCCACCGCCGCGATGGCGGCCAACGCCGACGCCATCTGGTACGGCGGCCACATCATTACCGTCGATGCCAAGGCGTCGACCGCCGAAGCCGTCGCGGTCAAGGACGGGCTGATCGTCGCGGTCGGCAAGAAGGGCGAGGTCGAAAAGGCCGAGCGCGGGCCGGCGACCGTCATGAACGACCTGAAGGGCAAGGTGATGACACCGGGCTTTGTCGATCCGCACAGCCATTTCACCTACGCGCTCGACATGGCCGATCAGGTCAATGCCTCGCCACCGCCGGTCGGTCCCGGCAACAGCCCGGCGGCGATCGTCGCGGCGTTCAAGCAATTCGCCACGGCGCGCAAGATCCCGGCGGGCGAGCTCATCGTCGGCTACGGCTATGATGAAACCCAGATGCAAGGTGGCCAGCCGCTCACCCGCGACATTCTCGACGCCGCATTCCCCAACAACCCGGTCTATGTCATCCATGTTTCGGGTCACGGCGCGGTGCTCAACAGCCTGGCGTTCGCCAAGTACGGCATTTCGGCCGCGACGCCGACCCCGCCGGGCGGCATCATCCAGCGCAAGCCGGGCTCGATGGAGCCATCGGGGCTGGTGATGGAAACCGGCTATCTGCCGGTGTTCCTGAACAAGCCGAAGGCGACTCCGGCGCAGGAAGTCTCGCAGCTCAAATTCGCGCAGGCCATGTATGCCTCGGCGGGCGTCACCACCGCGCAGGACGGCGCCTCGCACCAGGCCGATATCGCGTTGCTCCAGCGTCACGCCGCGGCGAACGAGCTGTATCTCGATATCGTCTCCTATGCGTTCTTCCTCGAACTCGATCCGATCCTCAAGGCCAATCCGCCCGCGACCTGGGGCAAATACAGCAACCGCTACAAGATCGGCGGCTGCAAGATCATCAGCGACGGCTCGCCGCAGGCCAAGACCGCAGCTTTCACCACGCCGTATCTGACCGGCGGCCCCAGCGGTCAGGTCAACTGGAAGGGCGAGCTCAGCGCCACGCAGGACCAGTTCAACACCGCGATGAAGCTGTGCTACGACAATGGCTTGCAGGTGCTGGTGCATGTCAACGGCGATGCGGCGGTCGATGCAGCGCTGCAGGCACACGAATATGCAGCGGCCGGCAGCCTCGGCAAGGACCGGCGCACGGTGCTGGTGCATTCGCAGTTCGCGCGGCTCGACCAGCTCGACAAATATGTGACCTACAAGATCATCCCGTCGATGTTCGCCGAGCACACTTTCTTCTACGGTGATGTCCATGTCGCCAACCGCGGCAAGACGCAGGCCTATTTCGAAAGCCCGCTCAAGACGGCAATCGGCCTGAAGCTGCTGCCGACCAACCACACCGACTTCAACGTCGCGCCGATCAATCAGCTGTGGACGATCTGGTCGGCGGTCAACCGCACGTCGCGCACCGGCGTGGTCATCGGCCCCGACGAGCGCATCACGCCGTACCAGGCGCTGCAGGCGATCACCATCAACAGCGCGCGTCAATATGGCGAGGAAGCCAGCAAGGGCTCGATCGAAACCGGCAAGCGCGCCGACCTCGTGATCCTCGATGCCAACCCGCTGACCGTCGCGCCTGACAAGATCAAGGACGTCAAGGTCGTCCAGACGATCAAGGACGGCAAGGCGATCTACACCGCGCCCTGATCACCGGCTTCAGGCTTCGTCGACGATCCAGCGCAGCGCATCGGCGTCGCGCAATGTGATGGTGCCGTAGCCGATATCGATCAACCCATCCTGCGCGGCCCGCCGCAGGATGGCGTTGACCGAATTGCGCGACAGATTGGCGATGGCGCCAAGTTCCAGCTGATTGACCGGTGCCAGCAATGGCCTGCGTTCGGGCGTTGCAAACCGCGCGCCGGCCAGCCTCAGCAGCGTGGCAAGGCAGCGGCGGCGGCTATCGGGGATCATCAGGTCGGCGGCAAGGTTGGTCGCAGCCTGCGCGCCGCGTATGGCGAGCACACCAAAATGGCGCCAGCCCTCGGGATGTTCGCTACCCAGCCGTTCGACCGCCGCCATCGGCAGATGCGCGAGCAGACTCGGCAGCCGTGCCGACATCGTCGCGTTTCGCGGCAGCCGCGTGAAGATCGGATCGATCCCGAACCACTCACCGGGGCAAAAGATGTGGCCGATCGTCAGATCGGGAATGCCGAGCGCCGTCAGCATGCCGATGGCGCCCGTTGCAACGCCGTAGATGCCGTCACCCGGATCCCCGACACGCGTCACTACATCGCCCGGCATCACATGCACCCAACGGCAGGCATCGAGCATCGCGATGCGGAACTCGCGGGGCAGGACAGCGATGGCACGATGTTCAAGCAGCTGCGCACGGCCGGCCGAAATTACGTTTGATGTCACCGGTCTTCGGCCAGAGTTCACGCTGCACTTCCCAAAATTGTGCAATTATTTTGCCCGCCGCTTGGTATTTGGCAAGCCGCTGTATCATCGGGTTTGGGGGAATTCACATGATCCGTCGCACTGCTCCGCTGCTGGCCGCTGTCGCCATTCTTGCGCTTGCCGCATGCAACAAGCCCGGATCGGCAACCGCGCCTGCGTCAGGAAATGGTGCAGACCTCATCATTCACGGTGGGTCGGTGCTGACGATGGACGGAGATACGCCGACCTATGTCGAAGCCGTCGCGGTAAAGGATGGAAAGATTCTGACAGCCGGCAGCGACGCCGATGTCATGAAAACCAGGGATGACCATACCGTCGTCAAGGAACTTGGCGGCAAGCTGCTGCTGCCGGGCTTCATAGACCCGCACAGCCACTTCATCGATTCACTTACCATGGCCGATCGTGTCAACGTCTCGGCGCCACCGGTCGGGCCGGCTTCGAACCCCGAGCAGATCGTTGCGACCTTGAAGGCTGCCGCTGCCAAGAAGGGGCTGAAGCCCGGCGAACTGCTGCTCGGCTGGGGCTATGACGAAAATCTGATGCCGGGCGGCGACCTGCTGTCGCGCGACATTCTTGACAAGGCTTTCCCGGATAACCCGGTCGGCATCATCCATGTTTCGATGCACGGCGCGGTAATGAATTCGAAGGCGATGGAAAAGTTCGGCTACACCGACGGCATGCCGACGCCCAAGGGCGGCATCATTGTGCGCAAGCCGGGTACCCAGGATCTGCAAGGGCTGGTCATGGAGACCGCCTATCTGCCGATGTACACGAAGCAGCCCGGACCGACGCGCGAAACCGAACTTGCCGACGCGAAGGCCGGGCAGCTGCTCTATGCCGCCGCCGGCGTCACCACCGCGCAGGAGGGATCGACGCACCAGGCGCAGCTCGAGACATTCCAGCGGGTTGCCAAGGCGGGCGGTTTCTTCATCGATGTCGTCAGCTATCCGTTCCTGACTGATGTCGATGCCATCTCCAAGACAACGCCGTTCACCAGCTGGGGCAAGTACGACAACCATCTCAAGGTCGGTGGTTGCAAGATCACCTCGGATGGCAGCCCGCAGGGCAAGACGGCGTGGTTCACGACCCCTTATCTGACCGGCGGCCCCGCCGGGGAGAAGGGCTGGAAGGGCGAGCCCGGCTTCCCCGTCGATGCCATGCAGGCGATGATGAAGAAATGCTATGACAACAACGTCCAAGTGCTATTTCACGCCAATGGCGATGCGGCGATCGATTTCCTGATCAAGACGCACGTCGCCAGCGCCGGCACCGACCCGTCCGCCGACCGCCGCACCGTCTGCATCCACTGCCAGTTCATCCGGCCCGACCAGATCGCGGCGTTCCGGAAGTACAACCTCATCCCGGCACTGTTTACCGATCACACCTTCTTCTTCGGTGATACGCACATCAAGAACCGCGGTCTCCAGCAGGCGAGCTTCATCAGCCCGATGAAAGCCGCGCTTGCCGCAGGGCTGCGCCCGACCAACCACACCGATGCCTTTGTCGTGCCGATCAACCAGATGATGACGGTGTGGACCGCGGTGAACCGGCCGCTGCGATCGGGCGGTACGCTGGGCCCCGACCAGCGCATCAGCCCGTATCAGGCGTTGCAGGCGATCACCACGAGTGCCGCCTATCAATACCGCGAGGAGGACAGCAAGGGGCGCATCAAGCCCGGCATGCGTGCCGACCTCGTCATCCTGTCAGCCGACCCGAACAAGGTCGATCCGATGACCATCAAGGACATCACGGTCATCGAAACGATCAAGGACGGTAAGACAGTCTATCCGGCAAGCTAGGCCGGTTCGGTGTTGCCGCGCGTCGGTGAAATGCCGCCCATCGTCAGACCGCCGTCGACGGTGAACTCGCTGCCGGTCGAATAGCTTGAATCGTCGCTGGCGAGGTAGAGCACCAGCTTCGACACTTCGTCGGCGCGCGCGATGCGGCCGATGGGGTAGTCGTAGCCGCCGGTGTTGAGGCCTTCGGCCATCGGTGTGTCGATGATGCCGGGGTGCACCGAATTGCAGCGCACGCCAAACGGCGCGAGTTCGGCCGCGACCGATTTGGTCAGCCCGCGCAGCCCGAATTTCGACGCTACATAGGCATGGCCACCCGCTGCACCGCGCAGGCCGGCGATCGACGAGATGTTGATGATCGACGCGTTCCCCGATGCCACCAGCGTCGTCGTCGCTGCACGGATGCCGAGGAACGGGCCCGTCAGATTGACGTCGAGAAAGCGCTGCCACATGTCGAGCGGGTGATCGACAATCGGCGCGCCGCCGAAGATGCCGGCGTTGTTGACCAGCACGCTCAGGCCGCCGAATGCGCTGACGCACAGCGCCACCGCCGCGGTCCAGTCGTCGGGCTGGGTGACATCGAGGTGGATGTAGCGCGCGCTGTCGCCAAGTTCGGCGGCGAGTGCGGCGCCTTCGGCATCGAGAATGTCGCCGATGACCACCTTGGCACCCTCGGCGACGAACAGCCGCGCATGCGCTGCCCCCATGCCACGCGCGCCGCCGGTAATCAGCGCCACCTTGCCGGCCACGCGTCCGCCTGTTGTTGCCATTGTTCGATCTCCCCGGAGTAGCTGTTTTTCGTTGTGGAACGACACTGGCGGCATCGTCCGGATTCGGCAAGTCGAGGATTGCCGGGTCGATTTGAAGCCTTGCAAGCCACCGTATCCATTCGGCAATATGCGCATCGGATCAGGGGGATTCAGGTGATGCACGGCGCGAAATGTGCGGCTTTATCGGTCGGGCTGGCGGCGGCGCTGGTGGCGCTGCCCGCGCGGGCGGCGCGCATCGATGACCGCTACTATCTGTCGGTTTCGGCGTACAAGCCGCATATCAACACGACGTTGCAGATCAGCCTGCCGGGCTTGCCGGTCGACGGCACCGCCATCGATATCGAAAACGATCTCGGTATGGCCGATTCGGAATGGCTGCCGGCGTTCGAAGCCGGCATGCGGCTCGGCAACCGCTTCCGCATCGAGGCCGAATATTACCGGCTGTCGCGCTCGTCGAGCGATACGCTGCGCCGCAGTATCGTCTGGGAAGATGTCACCTATGATGCCGGCGTCGATGTCGACAGCAGCTTCGACACCACCGTCTATCGTGGCACCATCGGCTATTCGTTCGTCAAGACGCCGCAATGGGAGCTCGGCGCCGATATCGGCGCGCATGTCACCGATTTCGCTGCCTCGATTTCGGGGCAGGGGCGGGTCAATTCGGTCGTCATTCCGATTGATCAGCGGCGCCAGCAGCAGCTCGTGCCGCTGCCCACGATTGGCGCCTTTGTCGCCTGGGACATCAACAAGACCTTCTCGCTGCAAGGCCGCATCGACTGGCTGTCGCTGACTGTCGGCGACTATAGCGGCGGGCTGACCTATGTCTGGGCCACCGCCAATGCCCGCGTAATGAACCATGTCGGGCTCGGCATCGGCTGGCGCTACGTCCACTATAGCCTCGATGTGTCACGCCCCGACTGGGAGGGCTTTGTCCGCTACAACTACAGCGGCCCGGCGTTCTTCCTCAACATCGGTTTCTGACGCCACACAAAGCAAACCGGCCCCGCTCGGGTTGAGCGGGGCCGGTCTGGCGATTGCAGTAAGCGCTGGTTTTACTTGGCAGCAGGTGCCGCAGCAGGTTCGGCAGCAGCCGGTGCCGCAGCCGCAGCGTCCGCAGCAGGTGTCGCAGCAGCCGCATCGGCAGCTGGTGCAGCGGCAGGTGCTTCAGCCGGCACCGCCGGCATCGGCAACGGCTTGGCGCTCTGCGAATTGAGATAGGCGATCAGCGCAGCGCGGTCTTCCGGCTTGCTGATACCCGCGAATGCCATCTTGGTGCCCGGTGCATAGGTCTTGGGGCTCGACAGCCACTCGTTGAGCGCCTTCCAGTCCCAGGGCTGGCCCTTGAACTTCATCATCGCGTCAGAGTAGGCGAAGCCGGGCATGTGATCATGCGGGCCGCCGACGACGCCGTACAGGTTCGGACCGATACCGGCAGCACCGCCCGGCGTGATCGTGTGGCAGGCGGCGCACTTCTTGAAGATCGCAGCGCCCTTTTCGGGGCTTGCCGAGGCGAGGTAGAACTCAATCGGCTTGTCGACATTCTTGACCGACGCCAACGCTGCACCTTCGGCTTCAACGCCTTCGATGACATAGGCCTGTGTCTTTAGCGCGTGCGGCGCGAAGATCATCCCGCTGACGATCGACAGGCCAAGCACCGCGATGCACGCAGCCAGCAGCCAACCCGCAAATTTGTTCCACTCGAAACTGTCCACCCAGCGTCTCCGGCCGTTGATTTGCCCCGGGCCTCGCCCAGATATGCGCACTCCATAGTTAGCGCGCGGTGCGCTCGCAAGCAAATGATGGTGGTGTGTGCACAGCAGCCGCACGCGCTCGCCAAACTTGACCTGCGCGCCCGCCTCAACCAAAGCGGCGCGCATGGACTCCTATCCCGCCCCCGCGCGCCAGCTTGTCGAAGCCATGCGCACAGCCGCTGCTGCCGATCCGGCGCGCGCGGTGGCGTTTCAGGGCGCGCCCGGCGCCTATTCGCACCAGGCCGTGCGCGAGCTGTTCCCTGACTGGCTGGCGCTGCCTTGCTTCGGTTTCGAGGATGCGTTGGCCGCTGTCGTCGACGGCCGCGCCGAAGTCGCCGTCATTCCGATCGAGAACTCGCAGCACGGCCGCGTCGCCGACATCCACTTCCTGCTGCCCGAATCAGGATTGTCGATCATCGCCGAGCATTTCGTCCGCGTCCGCCACTGCCTGCTCGGACTGCCCGGCACGCGCCGCGAAGACATCAAGCGCGCGCTGAGCCACCCGCAGGCGATTGGCCAGTGCCGCACGCGCCTCAAGGGCTGGGGCATCGCCAGCGAAAACTACGCTGACACCGCATCTGCGGCGGCGTACGTGGCCGAAACCGGCAACCCAGCGTTGGCCGCGGTCGCGTCACGGCTGGCGGGCGAACTCTACGGCCTCGACGTGCTCGCCGAAGGCATCGAGGACGCCGACCACAACACCACGCGCTTTGTCGTGCTGGCACGCCACCCCGTTACGCCCGCCGACGATGTGTCGGTGCGCACGACGCTGATGTTCGAAGTCCGCAACGTCCCCGCCGCGCTGTTCAAGGCGCTCGGCGGCTTCGCCACCAACGGCGTCAACATCACCAAGCTCGAAAGCTATCTGCGCGGCGGTAGCTTCTCGGCAGCCGAATTCTACGCCGATGTCGATGGTCGCCCGAGCGATCCAAACGTCGCGCTGGCGCTCGAGGAACTGGCGTTCCACAGCAAATGGGTGCGCGTGCTCGGCACCTATCCGTCGGCGCGCGACCACGGTTAGGCTGAAGGGCCTCCGGCGGGCAGGCCTGAGGCCTGCACCCGATTGCTGCCGGTGCCGCAACAACCGAGTTTGGATATCGGTCACCGGAAATTGTTGGGTGCAGGCCTCAGGCCTGCCCGCCGGAGGCTCTTGAATCTAATCGGCAATCCACTCCGCCAGCAGCGTATGCGCAATCGCCAGCGGCGGCGGCGCGTGCCAGTCGCCATTGCCGGCCATGGCGGCGCGGACCTCGTCACGGCTGACCCAGCGCGCTTCGGCGATTTCGGCGCGGTCGAGCGTCAGTTCGGTCGAGGTGGCTTCGGCGAACGCGCCGATCATCATCGATGACGGGAACGGCCAGGGCTGGCTGGCGATGTAGCGGACGCGGCCGATGTTGATGCCGACTTCTTCGTTGAGCTCGCGCGCCACGGCTTCCTCAAGGCTTTCGCCATGTTCAACAAAGCCGGCGAGCGCCGAGAAGAAGCCGCGCGGGAACTGCGGCCCGCGGCCGACCAGCGCCTGGTCGCCGTGGATGGCGAGCATGATGACGACGGGGTCGGTGCGCGGGAAATGTTCGGTCGAGCAGGCGGCGCAGAAGCGCACATAGCCGGCTTTTTGCATTTCGGTCTGGGCACCGCATTTGGCGCAGAACTTGTGGCGCAGATGCCAGTCGAGGAGCGAGCGCGCCTGCGCGACAATGGCGGCGCGGCCGTCATCGAGCTGGGCACCGACGGCGCGGGCATCGGTGGCGCGGCCGGGCAGGTCGGTGGCGGGCGCGACGCAGGCAAAGCGCGGCGCATCGCCGTCGAGACCGAGGAACACCGTCAGCGCGTCGTGCGGCACATCGCTGCGGTGGCACCACAGCAGGTCGAGCGCGCCGCCCATTTCGCTGGCTTCGGTGGTCGCCATCACCGGCTTCAAATCGTCGAACACCAACCAGCGCGCGCGCGGGTCCGACCGTAGCGCAATCAGTGCCGCGGGGTCGCGGCGCAGTGCATCGGCGCGGTCGAGCGTCGAGCCGGTGAAGCCGACTTTGGGGGTGCGGACGTGTTCAAACAGGTCGGTCATTCAGGCGGCCTTTTCATCAACGCGGTCGGTGTTCAAATGCGCCAGGGCATGACGTGCAGCCTTGGCGAAAACCGTGGGTAGCCCGATGCGGTCGATTTCGGCAAGCGCAACCCATGTGGCGCCCGCCGGCAGTGCCACGCTGCGCCCGTCGTTCAGCGTCGCGGCCATGACCACCAGCTCGAGTTCGAAATGCGTAAAGACGTGGCGCACGCTGCCCGGCAGCAGCTGCCACGTCGCATCGGCAGGTGGGGCAAGTGCCGGTCGCACCGTCGCCCATTCGTCGCTTGGCAGCGCCCGCATGCCGCCGAGCAGGCCGCGCGGCGGGCGTTGCGTCACCAGCACCGTATCACCGGCGCGCAGCCAATAGATCGTGCCTTGCCGCGTCGGCCGCGCAACCTTGGCGGCCTTCACCGGGAAGCGAGTCGGCGTTTGCAGCTTGAGTGCCGCGCAGCCGGCGGCGACAGGGCAGGCGGGGCAATCGGGACTGCGCGGCGTACATATGGTCGCGCCGAGGTCCATCATCGCCTGCGCATAGTCGCCGCAGCGCTGCGTCGGTGTCAGTTCTGCCGCCAGCGCGTGCAGCGTCGGCTTGGCAGCGGGCATTGGTGTCTCGACGGCATAGAGCCGCGCCACAACACGTTCGACATTGCCGTCGGCAACCGTGGCATGCGCGCCAAAGGCAATCGCGGCCACCGCCGCCGCCGTATAGGGGCCAATCCCGGGCAGTTTGCGCAGCCCGGCCTCGGTGTCGGGAAAGCGACCGCCATGATCGGCAACAACGCTTCGCGCGCACGCCAGCAGATTGCGTGCGCGGGCGTAGTAGCCCAGCCCGGCCCAGGCCTGCATGACATCGGCATCTTCCGCCGCCGCCAGCGCCGCGACAGTCGGCCAGCGTGTGATGAACAGTTCGAAATAGCCCTTAACGCTGGCGACCGTCGTCTGCTGCAGCATGATTTCGGACAGCCAGACGCGGTACGGATCCGGCGGTGGCGTGCCCGGCGGGCTGCGCCAAGGCAGCGTCCGGGCGTTGACGTCGTACCAGTCGAGCAGACGCCGGGCGTGGTTGTAAGGTGCAGATGAATCGACGCGCATGGCGTTGCTATGGCATGGACAGGGCGTGACTGAAATCGAATCAAAGAACCCCGGCGCCCCGCGCTCGCGGCGCCCGCGCGCCATCAGCGAGCTGATGCCCGATGTCGGCGGCGCGGCGTTCCGCCGCTTCGGTTTCCAGCAGAGCGCCGTCGTCGCGCGCTGGGCCGAAATCGTCGGCGAACAATATGCCCAGCACTGCACCCCCGAAGCGCTGAGTTTCCCGACCGGCAAGCGCAGCGGCGGTACATTGCGCGTCGTCGTCACCGGTGCCTTTGCGCCACTGCTCAAGGCGGTCGAGCCGCAGATCATCGAGCGGGTGAACCGCTTTTTCGGCTACGGCGCCGTCGACCGCGTCGCGCTGCGCCACGGGGACATGCCGCACAAAGCCCCCAGGGCAGCCAAGCGCGCCGGTGAACCCATGGCGCCCGAAACCAGCGCGACGCTGCGCGATATTGCCGACCCCGAACTGCGCGACGCGCTGCAATCGCTGGCGATCGCGTTGGGATCGACAAAAGGGCCGCCGATTATTCGCTAAAGCCGCATCGTTGCCGTTGCACATCGGGGGCACGCAGTGGCACAAGGCGCAATCTAGTTTGTTTGTGGAGAATTGACTCATGATGACCGCTGGCGGCGCCAATCTGCGCAAATCGCTGACGCTCGTTGCGGTGCTCGCGCTTGCCGCGTGCGACAATAGCGCGTCGGATGCTGCGACCGGCACCAAGACCAAGGCCGCCGCACCCGCTGCTGCCACCGCGACCAAGGACTGGACGACGGTCGTCGCGGCGACGCCCGAAGGCGGCTTCCGCATGGGCAACCCTAACGCACCGGTCAAGCTGCTTGAGTTCGCGTCGCTGACCTGCCCGCACTGCAAGGACTTCCACGAAGAAGCCATGGCGACGATCAAGGCCAAGTACATCGCGCCGGGCAAGATCAGCTATGAATACCGTAGCTTCGTACTCAACGGCCCCGATTTTGCCGCCGCGATGCTGGCACGCTGCCAGGGTCCCGAAGTCTTCTTCAACCTGCTCAATGCCTTCTACGCCAACCAGTCGGTGTGGACCGAGCCGTTTACCAAGCTGACCGACGCCGATTCGAAGCGGCTGGCTGCACTGCCGCAGGATCAACAGATCGGCGCGCTGGCAGTTACCGGCGGGCTCGACGGCTTCATGCGCACCCGCGGCATGCCGCGCGCCAAGTTTGACCAGTGCCTCAGCAACAAGGCCTCGTTCGACCAGCTGACCAAAATCCGCACCGACGCGGTCGAAAAGTACAAGCTGACCGGCACGCCGACCTTCGTCATCAACGGCGAGACGCAGGCCGACACCTACAACTGGGCGACGCTGCAACCGAAGTTGCAGGCGGCGGTTAAGTAAGCCGCGCGGGAGCCGGGGGGCAGTGCACTTCAGACGACTTCGCCTCGCCGGCTTCAAGTCGTTTGTCGAGCCGACCGAACTGCGTATCGAACCCGGGCTGACCGGCGTCGTCGGCCCCAACGGCTGCGGCAAATCCAACCTGCTCGAAGCGATTCGCTGGGTCATGGGCGAAGGCTCGGCGAAATCGTTGCGCGGCGGCGGCATGGAAGACGTGATCTTCGCCGGCACTGCGATGCGGCCGAGCCGTGAATTCGCCGACGTGACACTGGTGCTCGACAATGAAGACCGCGGTGCGCCGGCCGGCTTCAACGACAGCGACACCATCGAGGTCCAGCGCCGTATCGAACGCGGGCTGGGTTCGGCGTACCGGCTCAACGGCCGCGACGTGCGCCAGCGCGACGTCCAGCTGCTGTTTGCCGATGCCGCGACCGGCGCACATTCGCCCGCATTGGTCAGTCAGGGCCGCATCGGCGCGATCATCGCCGCGAAACCCGTCGAGCGCCGCCAGTTGCTCGAAGAAGCTGCCGGCATTTCGGGGCTGCACGTCCGCCGCCGCGAGGCCGAAATCCGGCTGCGCGCCGCCGACGCCAATCTGCAGCGGCTCGATGATGTGCTGCGCGGGCTGGAGGCGCAGGCGGCAACGCTGCGGCGGCAGGCGCGGCAGGCCGAACGCTACCGGCAATTGTCGGACCGCATCCAGGTCGTGGAGGCGCAACTGCTGTTCGCACGCTGGCGGGCCGCCGCCGATGCTGCTGTGGCGGCGCGCCAAGCCGCTGCCACACTCGAAGCTCAAGTCACCGAGGCGACGCGCACCACGGCACGGCTGACGACGGTGCAGGCCGAAGCCGCCGCCGCGCTGCCGCAGCTGCGCGAGGCCGAGGCCGCGGCCGCCGCTGCGTGGCAGGCACAGGTGCAGGCCGGCAATGCCGCCAACGCCGAACTGCTGCAGGTCGAACGCCGCCAGCGCGAACTCACCGCCGCCACCGACCAAATCCGTCGCGACCTTGAACGCGAGCAAACCTTGGCCGCCGATGCGGGCGCCGCAAGCCAGCGCCTCGACGACGAATCTGCGAGGCTGCAGCAGCGGCTGGCCGACGCGCAGGTGCTGCTCCCCGAACTGAGTGCGGCAGTAGCAGCGGCGGAGGCTGATGCGACATTGCGCGAAACCGAACTCGCCGCCGCCATCGAGGCGCACGCACGCGCCGCCGCCCAATCGCGCGCGGCGCTGACGGCGGTCGAAAGCGTGCGCAACCGCCTGCTGCGCACCGAATCGGAAGCGGCGCGCGTGGCGCGCGAGCTCGATGCCGCGCTCGAAAACAGCGGTGGCGGCGCCGACGTCAAAGCCGCCACCGACGCCGTCGAAGCCGCCGTCGCACAGCTTGAGGCCGCCAACGCCGCCGTCGCCGCATCGGGCGTACAGCGCCGTGAAGCCGAGGGCGGACGCGAGGCGCTGCAATCGGCGTGGCTGACGGCGCGTGGCGCGCTCGCCGGACTGACGTCGGAGCGCGCGGCGCTCGAGCGCCAGCTCGCATCGCTCAAGGATAGCGCCCGCGCGCCCATCGCCGATTCGATTACGGTCGGTGCCGGCTATGAAGCCGCGCTCGCCGCCGCGCTGGGTGACGACCTGTCGGCACCCGATGGCAAGCAGGACGCCGGGCGCTTCTGGGAACTCGCGGCGGGTGCTGCCGATCCGGCCTTGCCGGCGGGTGCTGAGCCGCTCGCCAACCACGTCAAGGCGCCGGCGGTGCTGCAGCGCCGGCTGGCGCAGGTCGGTGTCGTCGATGATGCCGCCAGCCTCATCGGCCAGCTCAAACCCGGACAGCGGCTGGTGACCAAGGCGGGCTGGCTGTGGCGCTGGGACGGGTTCCGAGCGTTCGGCGGGCAGGGGCAGGCCGCTGCCGAGCGCTTTGTCGCACGCAACCGCCTCGCCGAACTGTTGCTCGAAATCGAACGCGGCACGGCCGATGAAGCTACTGCCGCAGCGGCGCGCGAGGCCGGTGCCAGGGCGCTCGCCGACAGCGTCGCTGCAGAGGAAGCCGCACGCAGCACGCGCGACCAGGCCGACCGCACGCTCGCTACCGCCCGCACCACGCTGGCGCGCACCGAATCCGAACATCAGCGCCGCGAAGCCAATGTCGGCGCGCTGCGTTCGGCAGTCGCACGGCTGAGCGCCGAAGCCGAAAGCGACCGCGCCGAACTCACCGCCGCCAGCGCTGCCGCCGAACTGGCGGTTGATCTCGCAGGCCTCGCCGATACCGCGACCAAGGCGCGCGCCGCCGCCGAAACTGCGCGTGCTTCACTTGCCGCCTCGCGCGCTCGGCAAGCGGTCGTCACGCGCGACGTCGAAGGCGACCGGACGCGTCTCACCGCGGTCGATGCCGAGCGCAAGGGGTGGACCGAACGGCTGGCGGCGAGCGCGGCGCAGCGCGTCAGCCTCGAAGCGCGTGCCGCAGCGATTGGCGAGGAGGCGCTGCAACTTGCCGCGCGGCCCGACGAAATCCGCGCGCTGCAGGCCGATATCGCGACGACACTCCAGTCACTCGACGCCCATCGTCAGGCGGCGTCGGCGACATTGCGCGATTCCGAAGCCACGTTGCGCAAGCTCGACCAGGAACTCCAGGCGGCTGTCGGCGAACAGGCGTCAGCGCGCGAGGCCCGCGCCACCGCGATCGCCAACGCCGACCATGCCGAGGCGCGGCGCGCCGAAATCGCCCAGCTCAGCATCGAAAAGTTCGGCGCCGCGCCGCTCCACTTGCCCGAAAAGCACGGCTTCGACGAAGCCAATGTCGGCCAGGCCGCCGACCTTGGCGGCGCGCTCGATGCGCTGGTCGCCGAACGCGAACGCATCGGGCCGGTCAACCTGCGCGCCGAAACCGAACTCGACGAACTCGAATCGACGCGCACTGGTTCGGCTGCAGAGCGCGAAGAACTTGAAACCGCAATCGCGCGGCTACGCGGGAGCATCGGCTCGATCAACCGCGAGGGCAGGGTGCGGCTCCTCGAAGCCTTCAAGCAGGTCGATTCGCATTTCCGCGACCTGTTCGCGACGCTGTTCGCCGGCGGTGCCGCGCATCTCGAACTCATCGAGTCGGATGACCCGCTCGAAGCCGGGCTTGAGATCATGGCGCAGCCGCCGGGCAAGAAGCTGCAATCGCTGACCTTGCTGTCGGGCGGCGAGCAGGCGCTGACTGCCGTTGCACTGATCTTCGCGCTGTTCCTGACCAATCCGGCGCCGATCTGCGTGCTCGATGAAGTCGATGCGCCGCTCGACGATGCCAATGTCGAACGCTTCTGCGATTTGCTCGACCGCATGGCGACGACCACCGCCACACGCTTCCTGATCGTCACGCACAACGCCGTCACGATGAGCCGCATGCACCGCCTGTACGGTGTCACCATGGCCGAACAGGGCGTCAGCCAGCTGGTATCGGTCGATCTGGCGCGCGCCGAGTTGCTGCTCGCCGCGCAGTGATGTTGCGGCGCGCGGCGCTTTGATGTTGCTGCGCGCAGCGCAGTGATGCTGCACCCGCTCACAAAACCCACCGCTGCGGTTGACTTGGAAATGCCGCGCTACTAGAGGAGCGGGGCTTCGGTGGGCGACCACCGAAATCCGGTGGCTTGCGTTGGCCTTTTTGGTCGGCGCCGGCCGCATAGTTGGGGGTTTGCCTCGCGTGAACACGCCACGCTCGACCGACGAGCTTGCAGCGCTTGATGCGCAGCTTGCCGAAGCGCGGGCGCGGCTGATGCCGACGGCAGATCCGCGGGCAGTGGCGTCTTCGGCGCTGGCCCAGGGTTCCCGCTATGCGCTCGAAATCGTCGCCGGTACGGCTGTAGGTGGTTTTCTGGGGTGGCAGCTCGACCGTTGGTTGGGCACAAAGCCCTGGATGGCCTTGTTGTTTTTGCTGCTGGGTTTGGTGGCGGGGTTCATGAACTTGATGCGCGCGGTCAACCGCGAGGCAGCAATCGTGAACGCTGAACCGGTGCCGCCCGGCGTCGCGCCTGATCAAGAAGGGCAATAATACCGTGGCGAGTCCGCTCGAACAGTTCGAACTTCACAAGCTGGTGACGGCCGACGTCATGGGTTATGACGTGTCGTTCACCAACTCGGCGATGTTCATGGTCGTGACCGTCGTTCTGGTCGGCCTGTTCCTCGTGCTCGGCATGCGTAACGCCAAGCTGATCCCTGGTCGCTGGCAGACGGCAGTGGAATCCATGCACGAATTTGTCGTCGGCATGGTCGACGAGAATATCGGCCCGAACGGCCGCAAGTATGTGCCGTTCATCTTCGCACTTTTCATGTTCGTGTTGTTCGCCAACCTGATCGGCCTGATCCCGTTCGCGTTCACGACGACCAGTCATCTGGCGGTGACCTTCGCGTTCGCCAGCTTCATTTTCCTGCTGTGCATCGCGATCGGTTTCGCGCGCCACGGCCTGCATTTCTTCTCGCTGTTCGTGCCGCCGCAGACGCCTATCGTGCTGCTGCCGCTGATCGTGATGATTGAAATGATCTCGTTCCTGACGCGTCCGTTGACGCTGTCGGTTCGTCTTTTCGCCAACATGACGGCAGGCCACATCCTGCTCAAGGTGTTCGCCGGCTTCATCATCAGCCTCGGCCTTGCCGGCGGCATCTGGTCGGCGGTCGCGGTGTTGCCGATGGCAATGAACATCGCGCTCTACGCGCTCGAACTGCTGGTTTCGGTCGTTCAGGCCTATGTGTTTGCACTCCTGACCTGCGTTTACCTGAACGATTCCATCAACCTCAGCCACTAATCGGCTGTTTCTTAACGTTAATCGAAGCAAGGAAACTAAAATGGACGCTGCTGCAGCAAAGCTTATCGGCGCTGGTATCGCCACTTTCGGCATGGGTCTCGCCGCTCTGGGCGTGGGTATCATCTTCGGCATGTATCTCCAGGGTGCGCTCCGCAACCCGGCGGCTGCCAACTCGCAGCGTCCGAACCTGCTGTTCGGCTTCGCCGTGACCGAAGCTCTCGGCATCTTCTCGTTCCTTGTTGCGCTGATCCTGCTGTTCGTCGTCTGAGCCTACAGGCTCGCCGGACGCTTACGGACAAGAGGGTTAAATGCCGCAATTTGAACTCGCCAACTGGTTGCCACAGGTTGCGTGGCTGATCCTGACTTTCGGGGTCATGTACCTCGTCGTCCGGGCAGCCTTGCCCAAGGTTGAAGCCGTCAAGCTCAGCCGTGCCAAGGTGATCAGTGACGATCTGGGGCATGCCGACACGGCCAAGACCGACGCACAGTCGGTCGAGGCCGCGTTCCAGGCTGCGCTGGTTGCAGCACGCACCACCGCGACCAAGGTGACCGGTGACACCAAGACGAGCGCGGCAGCGGACGCCGCCGCGCGTCTGAAGGAAATCGACGCGGCGCTTGCCGCCAAGGCCGACGCGGCGCAGGCGGCCCTCGCCAAGTCGCAGGCCAAGTCGCTGAAAAGCCTGGAAGCTGTGGCGACCGATGTGACGGGTGACATGGTCGAACGCCTGACCGGTCGCCGTCCGGCCGCCGACGCCGCAGCCTCGGCTGTCGCACAGGCTTCGGCATAGGATACGATCGATGACCGAAGCCACTGCCACGCCGACCGAAGCCCTGCCCGTCGATGGACAGCCGCTTGCCGCTCAGGCGACCGAAGCGACGACCTCGGCAACCGTTCACGCCGAAGAAGCACATGAGGAAACCTGGGGCCTTAACGCTGAAGGTTGGGTCGCGGTTGCGTTCCTGATTTTCGTCGGTCTGCTACTCTATCTGAAGGTCCCGAAGCTCCTTGCCGGCGCGCTCGACGGCCAGGCCGCGCGCATCAGCAACGACCTCGCCGAAGCCAAGCGCCTGCGCACCGAAGCCGAAGCGCTGCTCGCCGACTATAAGGCGCGCGCCGAACAGGCCGGCCGTGACGCCGAATCGATCGTCGCCAACGCGCATGCCGAAGCCAAGAACATCATCGACGATGCTGCCAAGCAGGTCGAAGGCGTCATCGCACGCCGCACCGCGATGGCCGAAACCAAGATTGCCGCCGCCGAGCGCGCCGCCGAAGCCGACCTGCGCAGCCGCGCCGTCGATCTCGCGACGCAGGCTGCGCGCCGGCTGATTGCCGCCGAATCGGACGCCAAGTCGCATGCCGCGCTTACCGCGGATGCCATCGCCGACTTGGCGCGTGGCCTGTCGTAAACGCGACGGAGCCACAAACCAGTGACCAACCACACGCCGGTTACCCGACGATAGGGCACTACGCCGCCTGCGATGACGCAGCGCGGTGTTTCCCGCGTCCGGTAACGGATTTGGCTTGCGACCCGCAAACGGGCCGAACTTCACTGGAAACTGCCATGCAATTTTGTGCTGCCGGCGTCGATGACGCGGCCCAGGTCGACCATCTGCTCGACAAATGCTTCGGCATAGACCGCCACCAGCGCACCGCGTATCTGCTGCGCCGTGGCGCGCAGGCCATTGCCGGCCCGACGATGGTGGTGCGCGAACACGGGCAGATCATCGCCTCGGTGCAATATTGGCCGGTGGCGCTGGTCGACGATGCGGGTCGCCAATTTACGCTGACCCTGCTCGGCCCGATCGGCGTCTCCCCCGACCAGCGCGGTCGCGGCATCGGCGTTGAACTGATGCACAAATCGCTCGCCGTCGCCGATGCGCTGGGCTGCGGCCCCGTCGTGCTGATCGGCGACGTCGAATATTACACGCGCTTCGGCTTCCGCGCCGATGCCACCGCGGACTGGCGGCTGCCGGGGCCGGTCGAGCAGCATCGCGTGCTGCTGCGCAACCCCGGGCGCGTCAATTTGCCCAAGGTCGCCCGGCTGCTGGCGTGTGCCGACGCTTACATTGCCGCGCCAACGGTATAGACTGCGCGCCGATGAACGACGCACCCACCGAGTCCCGCATAAGCAACGGCCCCATGGGGCTGGCCGATGTTGCGCGGCTGCTTGCCGAGCGCAAACTGCCGCCGGTCGACAAATGGAACCCGACGCATTGCGGGCCGAGTGACATGCGGATCGCGCGCGACGGCACCTGGTTCCACACCGGCACGCCGATCGGCCGGCCGGCGCTGGTCAAACTGTTTTCGACGATCCTGCGCCGCGAGCCCGATGGCAGCTTCGTGCTGGTGACGCCGGTCGAAAAGCTCGACATCGAAGTCGAGGACGCGCCGTTCGTCGCCGTCGAACTGACCAGCGAAGGCGAGGGCACCTCACGCCGCCTCGGCTTCCGGCTCAACACCGACGACTATGTCATCGCCGGGCCGGGCAACATCCTGCGCGTCGAAACCGCGCCCGACGGCACACCGCGACCCTATATCCACGTCCGCGCCGGCCTCGAGGCACTGATCAATCGCGCAGTGTTCTACGAAATGGTCGAGCTGGCGCTGAACGAAGGCGCATCGCCGCCCGGCCTGTGGAGCGAAGGCTGCTTTTTCGCGTTCGCACCGGCGCCGCTATGACGGTGACCACCGCATGACGCTGGCACGACGGCTGGCCGCTGCCATCAACGCGACTCCGGGCCAACCGCATCGCGGCGACTGGGACCTTGCCCCGAACACCGGCTTCGAGCGGCGCCCCGAACTCAAGCCGGCGGCCGTGCTGGTGCCGTTCGTCAACCGCGCGCAGCCGACATTGCTGCTGACGCGGCGCACGGCAGCGATGCGCAACCATTCGGGGCAGGTGGCCTTCCCCGGCGGCCGCGTCGATCCCGAAGACGAT
This sequence comes from Glacieibacterium arshaanense, assembly GCF_004681125.1. Classification (GTDB taxonomy): domain Bacteria; phylum Pseudomonadota; class Alphaproteobacteria; order Sphingomonadales; family Sphingomonadaceae; genus Polymorphobacter_A; species Polymorphobacter_A arshaanense. The sequence continues at coordinate 1,194,815 of NZ_SIHO01000001.1, read as the reverse complement.
GGCCCGGTCGCCGCTGCACTGCGCGAGGCCGAGGAGGAGGTGGCGCTGGCGCCGCGCCATGTCCATGTCATCGGCACGACCGACAATTACGAAACAGGCACGGGCTACAGCATCACCCCCGTCGTCGGCATCATCCCGCCCGACCTGCCGCTGGTGCCATCGGCGAGCGAAGTCGCGGCGCTGTTCGAGGTGCCGCTCGAGTGGCTGTTCGACCCCGCCAACCACGAACTGCGCGAGACCGAGTGGCAGGGGCGAATGCGACGCTATTATTCGATGGATTGGCAGGGCGAACATATCTGGGGGGCGACCGCGGCGATGATCGTCAACCTAGCGCGACGCCTGAAATGAAGCTGGTGGCGCAGCCGTGGATGCAATTGGCCGGCACGCGGCGCGTGCTGGCGGCGCTGCCCGGTGCCAGGTTCGTCGGTGGTGCGGTGCGCGACGGGCTGCTTGGGCTGCCGGTCACCGATGTCGATGTGGCGACGCAGTTGCCGCCGCAAACCGTCGCCGAGCGACTGGCGGCTGCCGGCATCAAGGTCGTGCCGACGGGCATCGCGCATGGCACGGTGACCGCAGTCACTCCCGAAATCTCGATTGAAATCACCACGTTGCGCCGCGACGTCACCACAGACGGTCGCCGTGCCACCGTCGCCTTCACCGACCAGTGGCAGGAGGACGCGGCGCGCCGCGACTTCACCATCAACGCGCTCTACGCCGACCCCGACACCGGCGAGATTGACGACTACTTCGGCGGCATGGCCGATTTGGAAGCACGCCGCGTGCGCTTCATCGGCGCGCCGCTCGAACGCATCGCCGAGGACCATCTGCGCATCCTGCGCTTTTTCCGCTTCCACGCGCGCTTCGGTATCGGCGCGCCCGACGCCGACGGCATGGCGGCATGCACGGCGCGCGCCAATGACCTGATGGCACTGTCGCGCGAACGCATCCGCGACGAAGTCTCCAAACTGCTGGTGGTCACCGACCCGACACCGACCGTCGCGCTGATGGTGGGCGCCGGCATCCTGCGCCCGGTGCTGCCCGAAATTCTGCCTGACGGTGCTGCACGGCTGGCAGCGCTGGTCGCGGTCGAGCCCGAACCTAACTGGGTGCGGCGCCTCGCGGCGCTGCTGCCCGTCGATACCGCGCTGCTCACCGAAATCGCCTATCGGCTGCGGCTGTCGAACGACGAACGCCGCCGGCTGGTGGCCACCGCGACGCGCTTTGACGCCGCCGAAATGTGGCGCTTCGCCTGGCATGACGGCGCCGCATCGGCCATCGACCGCTTGCTGCTCGATGCTGCTATCCATCCCGAAAATGTGGCCCACGCCGCCACGCTGGCAAACTGGCAGCGCCCCAAAATGCCCGCAACCGGCCGCGATTTGATTGCGCGCGGCGTCACCGTTGGCCCCGATGTCAGCCGGCGGCTGGAACTGTTCGAAACGGCGTGGATCGATGCAGGCTTTCCGCTCGATTCGGCGCGAGTCGGCGAATTGCTAGATAGAGCCTCCGGCGGGCAGGCCTGAGGCCTGCACCCATTTGAAGAACGCCATACAATCGGGTGCAGGGCCCAAGGCCCTGCCCGCCGGAGGCCCTTAATCGAACTTGTTATCCCGCGGAAATCCCTGCGGCGGCAGCCGCCCGGCGCTGGCTCGGCTGCCCGCCCAAAGTGTCAGGTCGACTTCGGTGCGCGTGCGCGTGCCGCTGCCGCCGAGGCGCCATGACAGGCCTTCGGCGAGTGCGAAACCGGTGGCGTCGGACAACCCGCCGTCCTTGTATTTCTGCAGCGCGACGCCCTGGCCGCGTGCCATGACCGGCAGCTCGGTCAGTGGGAAGATCAGCAGTTTGCGGTTTTCGCCGATGACCGCGATGTGGTCGTCGCTGGCGGCGAGGCTGCGGACGATGAGCAGTTTGGCGCCGGCGCGCGGGGTGACGACCTGGCGACCCTTGCGCGTTTCGGCGAGCAGTTCGGCGCTTTCGGCGATGAAGCCGCGGCCGTCGCTGGCCACCAGCAGCTGGCGTGTTTCTGGCCGGTAGACGTCGATCAGCAGGATGGCGGCGTCGGCATCCATATCGATCATCAGGCGGATGGGTTCGCCGAACCCGCGGCCGCCGGGCAGGTTGGCCGCGGATAGCGTGTAGAAGCGGCCGTTATCGGCAGCGAGCAGCAGCTTGTCGGTGGTGTAGGCGTGGAACGCGAACCCGGGGCCGTCGCCTTCCTTGAACTTGACGGCGTCTGCGGACGCCAGGTCGACATGGCCCTTCATCGCGCGGATCCAGCCCTTGGCGGACGCGATGACGGTCAGTGGCTCGCGGTCGATCATCGCTTCCAGCGGGATGAAGGTCACGGTGGGGGCGTCGGCGAGCGTCGTGCGACGGCGGCCGAGTTCGGTCTCGCGGCTGTAGCGGGCGCCAAGCTGCGCGAGCTCGGCAGAAATGCGGTCGCGCTGCGCTTGCGGCGAGTTCAGCAGCGCGCGGAGCGTCTTGGCCTCGGCAATCAGCTTGTTGTTTTCCTTGGTGATTTCGATTTCTTCGAGGCGGCGCAACGCCCGCAGGCGCAGGTTGAGCACGGCTTCGGCCTGGCGGTCGTTGAGGCCGAAACGCGCCATCAACTCGGCCTTGGGGTCGTCCTCCTCGCGGATGATGCGAATGACCTCGTCGATGTTGAGATAGGCCTTGAGATAGCCTTCGAGCAGCTCGAGCCGGTCTTCGATTTTGCTGAGCCGGAACTGCGTGCGCTTGACGAGCACGTCGAGCTGGTGATCGAGGAAGGCGTCGAGTGCCTGCTTCAATGACATCACGCCGGGGCGGCGATGCTTGTCGAGGACGTTCAGGTTGAGCGAAAAGCGCAGTTCGAGGTCAGTGAGCTTGAACAGGCTTTCCATCAGCACGTCAGGGTCGACATTGCGCGAGCGCGGTTCGAGCACGAGGCGGATTTCGCTGTCCGATTCGTCACGGACGTCGGCGAGGATCGGCAGCTTCTTGTCGTTGATCAGGTTGGCGATGTCCTCGATCAGCTTGCCCTTTTGCACCTGATACGGGATTTCGCTGACCACGATGCTCCACATGCCGTGGCCGGCGTCTTCCTTATGCCAGCGGGCGCGCAGCCGGAAGCTGCCGCGCCCGGTCGCATAGGATTCGCGGATCGACGCGGCCGGTTCGACCAATATGCCGCCGGTCGGGAAGTCCGGGCCGGGCATGTGCGCGAGCAGGCCATCGATGCTGATGTCGGGGTCGGCGAGCAGGGCGCGCGCCGCATCGACGATTTCGGCGACATTGTGCGGCGGGATTGATGTCGCCATGCCGACCGCGATGCCGCTGGCGCCGTTCGCCAGAAGGTTGGGGAAGGCGGCGGGGAAGACTTCGGGCTCTTCGTCCTCGCCGTTGTAGGTCAGGCGGAACGGCACGCAGGCTTCGTCGAGCCCGTCCATCAGGTCGGCGGCGGCAGTGGTCAGCCGCGCTTCGGTGTAGCGCATCGCGGCGGCGTTATCGCCGTCGATGTTGCCGAAATTGCCCTGGCCGTCGACGAGCGGGTAGCGGAGCGAGAACGACTGCGCGAGCCGCACCATCGCGTCGTAAATCGATTGGTCGCCGTGCGGGTGATACTTGCCCATCACGTCGCCGACGACACGCGCGCACTTCTTGTAACCGGTGGCGGGATCGAGCTTCAAAAGCCGCATCCCCCATAGCAAGCGGCGGTGCACCGGCTTCAACCCGTCGCGGACATCGGGCAGCGAGCGTGCGGTAATCGTCGACAGCGCATAGACCAGATAGCGGTCGCTGAGCGCGCTCGCGAACGGGGTGTCGAGGATGCGGTTGGAGTCGGGGTCGGTGGCTTTGAGCGTCATGCCGCGGTTCTAGCGTGCGGTGGCTGCGAACGCCATGCCCGCGCGCCGTGGAATCAGCGCGCGGGCAGGGGCCCCTAGTGCAGTTTCTGGTAGTTGGCGTTTGCCACCGTCACCGACAGGTTCTTCGCCGGCGCGTTGAGCGTTGTCGTAGCGGTATAGGTAGTGCCGTCGGCGAGCTGGCCCATCTGCACCGCCAGCGTCACCGGCTGCGATGGGTCATCGAGATAGGTCGCGACATTGATGCCGAGGATGCGGTTGGTCGCCGGATCGACGGTGATGGCGAGGTTATCGCCGGGCTTTTCATAGCCGGGGAAGTTCAGCGTCGCGCCGCCGCCGGGGGGCATGGTGATGTCTACCTTGCCGGCAGCCTTGACCGCGGCGAGCTTGGCGGGGACGGGTGGTACATAGGTCTTCACCAGCGCCACGGCACTTTGCATATAGTCGGTCATCTCGGCCTTTTTCTCGGCCACGATGCGCCCGCGCAGTCCGCCGGGGGCTTGTGCCTGCGGCGTAGCGGCCAGCGGCACCTTCTGCAGCGTGCCGTCGGGACCGTAGGACACGCTCGCCTGTTTCACTGCCTTGACCTCGCCGTTGTAGGTGACGGTCGTGGTTTCGACCCAGCTATAGTGGCGCAGCGCCGCCTGGCTGGCGGCGAGCGAGGCCTTGAGCGATTCGACCTTGGCATCCATGCCCTGCGCCTGCGCGGCGACAGGCAGCATCAGGGCGACGGTGGCCGCAACGGCAAGAGCTGTCCGAAAGTTCATGATTTTTTCCCCGCTTCGAAGTGGTGGGCATCTGCAAATGCCGGTGGCGCCAGCTTATCGCGCCTGCACTGCGGTTGGAAGTGGTCCGAAGGGTGTCCGGCGGCATACAATTTTATGGCCCTTTGAGCCGGATGCCGGTTAGTTACGGCAGTGATATTATCACAAAGATGTGCGAATCGGACACATAGTGGCGCAAACACGCCGCGTTGCACGGTTATTGTATCCAGATTGTCGCTACTGATATAAGGACGAGACGGTGGTCTAAGGGATCGCTTAACCGGTTGGCCACCCGGGAAGAGCAAAATGACTGGGTCTGTGTCGGAAATCAGCAACGCGGCGAAAGCTTGCGGCAAGTGCCTAGGCGCTTTGCGGCAGGCTATTGTCTCGTCTGTAACCGACCGGGCAGGTTGGCGCGCGTCATGACGCAGCACCTCGCCCAGCTCACCGACGGCCAGCGCGATTGCCTGCGTCTGGTCTACCGCCACATGACGTCGAAGGACATTGCGCGCACGCTCGGCGTGTCGCCGCACACCGTCGATATGCGGCTGCGCACCGCGATGAAGGTGCTCGATGTGCCGAGCCGCATCGATGCCGCACGCTTGCTCGTCCACACCGAAGCTGCTGAAATTGCAGGCGGAAATGCCCGTATTGCCAAGGAAGCCAGCGCCGCCGAGCTATATCAATCGTTGATATATCAGTCGTCGGATGTTGTCGGGACGCCGGAATTCGCGATTGTTGGGGCACCGGCCTCAACCAGAAGCGACGAAAATGCGATCCCACTTTCTGACCCCAGGATCAAGCCGGTCGTCGGTCCGCCCGCCAGCGGCCCTCCCCGTCTGGCGGGCGCATCGACCTTCTTCGATGCGTCTTCTCAAGCAAGCCCCGCAGCAGCAGCTGCACCACCATTGCCCGACCGTACGGGCACCATCACGGGTTGGCCTGCAGCCAACCTGGCCGGCGCACCCGGCGTTTCATTGCCCTGGGGACAGCGCAATGACCTGTCGATTACCGCGCGGCTTACCTGGATCGCGTCGATTGCGATCGGCTCGGCACTGGCATTCGGTGCTATTTTGGGCGCGCTCGAAGCGCTGAAGCGTTTACTCTAGCAACCCGGACGTTCCGCGTCCGTCAACACTGAAACCAACCGCAATTTTGCGGCAAGGAAGGATATTGTCTCATGCTCAAGGAACGCCGCCTCATCGCCGAACAGGTCGCCCAGCAGCTTTTCGCTGCCGAAGCCGCCATTGATGCCGCCATCGCCGCCACCGCGTCGCTGACTGGCCTGATGCCCTCGATCCGCCAGGCCGCCGGCATTTCGGCACACATCGGTCAGGACGCGCTCGTCGAAGCCGCTGAAACCTGCTCGATGCTGGTCCGTGCCCGCAGCAGCATTGTCGCCACGCACAACGCGCTGACCGTCGCGCAGAAGCAGATGGGCCTCGGCGCCGTCAACTTCGGCGGCCTCGTCGACAAGCCGCTGCTCACCGGTGAAGCCCCGCGCCACCTTGCGGCCGTCGAACGCGCTGCGTGATGCGGCTTGTCTCCGCGCCAGACGTGGCGCGGCGATATGACTGGAGGTTAGTCAAATGCTACTCAAACTATTATTCATGACGATGCTGCTCGGCACGTGCGGCATTGCGTTCTGGAAGGGGCGCAACAGCGAAAAATGGACTGCGGTCCTGCTGCTGTCGGCTGCGGTGGCGTCATGGGTCTTTGAAACACGGCACTTCTATGGGACCGAAACCGGCATCCTGATCATCGATCTGATGCTGCTCGCCTATCTGCTGGTGTTGGCACTGCAAAGCGACCGCTTCTGGCCGCTCTGGGCGGCGGCTTTCCAGGTCGTCGGCACGTCGATCCACCTCGCCAGCATCGTCGATTCGACCATCTGGCCGGCGGCCTATGCGACCGCGCAGGTGTTCTGGGCCTATCCGGTGCTGCTGGCACTCGGTGTCGGCACATGGCTCGAGGCGCGTTACCGCGCCTGGTAGGGCGCGAGCGTGCCTATTGAGGCGCACCGGCGGCGAGGTTCAGGCCCTCTGGACTGACGCTGCCGGTCGCAGCCGCCAAGCCCTTCATCGCACGGCAGCGTCCTGCTGCCGTGCGATGAGGCTTGTCAGGCGTGCGCGTGCCGGCAGCAGCGCCGCCAGCCGCCCGGTCAGCATGTCACGTTCGAGGAAATAACCGGTGGTGTGCAGCGCCGCCGCGACATCATCCCATGACGGCGCATCATCGGTGCCGAGCAGCAACGCCGGCAATGGCAACAGCCGCGACGCATAGGGCAGGCCGGCCCCCCGGCTGACGGCGTGCGACGACTTCGGCGAGACATAGGCGAGGTCGGTTGTGGCGCCGGTGACGACGCAGTTCGACAGGTCAGGCCCGAAGCCGAGCTCGGTCATCAGCAGGAGCTCGTAGCGCGCCAGCGCCGCCATGGCGCGCGCCGGATCGACGCCGAGCGACATGGCTTCGAGCAATCCGTCGAGCGCGCTGTACAGCGGCGGATGCGGCACGCCTTCGGTCAGCAATGTCGCGGTCAGGCTGGTCAGCCACTCAAGGCTGGCAGCGCCCAGCGCATCGAGCGCCAGTCCGGCGCGCGAACTACCCAGCTCGGCGGTGGCACTGCCGAGCTGGCTGTCGAGCCGTGCGTGCAGTTGCAGCGCTACGCCATTGCCAATGCCGAGCACCGGCCGCAGCCGCCGCGACCGGCCGCCACGTACATAGCCCGCGACCAGCCCGTGTTCCTGCGTCAGAAAACGCACCACCGCGCCGTGCTCGCCGTGCGGCAGCACGCCGATGACCAGCGCCGGGGCTTCGATATCCATGCGCCACCCTAACGCCAAACACGGCGTCAGGGCAGGGGGCTAGTTCGCCGGCGCTAGTTTGCTGCCAGTGCCGCCGCCATGATGGCGTCACCCGCCGCCGCGCTATTGGCGTACGACTGGCTCCACATCTGCGTTGGGGTGGCGCAGATCGGCTGGCCGATGCCGCCGCAGTTGATCGTGTAGACCATCGGTGCGGTGTAGCCATAGGCGTAAGGATAGGCGAACAGCGGCCCGTACGGATAGACGGCGTTCCAGGTCGCGGTGTCGGCCGCGGCGATGCCGACAACGGCGGCCGCCGTCACGACGCCCGCAGCGCCCCACGCCGCATAGGGGTGATAACCATAGCCCCAATAGCCATGCGGATAGCCATCAACCGCGCCGGGATAGCGATAGCCGGTTGCCGCCTCCGGCGGGTGATAGGCGTCGCCGCCGACCGCAACGCCGCCGGCATGATAGGCATCACCGCCAACGGCTGCGGCGGGTGGATGATATTCATTGCCGGGGACGTAGGCGGCGCCGGGCTTGTATCCGGTGTCGGTCATCTGCGGCGGGCGATAGTCGCCGCCGTTGGCGCCGTGGTACCAGTCGGCACCGCCGGCACTGTCGTGCCAGCCGGAATCGCCGTGCATATCGTCACCGCCGAAGCCGTCGCCGCCGTGGTAGCCACCGCCACCCCATCCACCGCCACCGCCGTGGAAGCCGCCGCCGCCGCCGAAACCGCCGCGTGCCAGCGCCGGCGTGCCGATCACCAGCGCCGCCAGCGCGACGCCCGCCATAAGTCCTGCGCCGCGCATCACAGCTTGCCCGCGGCCTGATAGGTCGAAATGTTCGGGTTGGCCTTGCAGATTTTGGCCAGCTTCGCGGTGTTCTTGGAAACCCAGTCCTGCGTCAGCGCAACCTTCGACAGGTCGGCGCCCGACTTGCCGGTGACATAGCCGTGCGTCCAGATGACCAGCATGAACACGTCGCGCTGCGCACGCGTTGCCTGGCTCTGGCGGTCCGACGTCGGATTGGTGCCCGGATTGGCGACGGCGAGCATCGACACGAATTCGCCGCAGCTGGTGCCGAGCAAATCGGTGTTCGGGGTCATCGGCGGCGCCGTCGGCGCGGCGCCCGCCTGCGGACCGACGCCCGGCAAGCTCGGTGCCGCGGCAACCTGCGCGGCGGTCTGCGCCAACGCCGGGACCGACAAGGCGATCAGCGGTGCGCATAGTCCGGCGCGAACGAAGTTTGAAAATGACATGCGAGTCTCCCGTTACCCAATTCTCATAAAACTATCATGCCGGCGCGCGCATTTAACTAGGGATAAATACGCACCGCCGGCGCGGCACTTGCGTCACTCGCTCCAGTCGAGCCCCATGCCCTTGTAGACATCGCGGTCTTCGGACCAGTCGGGCTTGACCTTGACGTGCAGGAACAGATGGATCTTGCGGCCGGTCAGCGTGGCGATTTCGCCGCGCGCGACCGAGCCGATTTCCTTCAGCCGCGCGCCGCCCTTGCCGAGCACGATGGCTTTCTGGCTGTCGCGCTCGATCAGGATCTGCTGATGGATGACCGTCGAGCCGTCCTTGCGGTCTTCCCATTTCTCGGTCTCGACCGCCGCCGAATAGGGCAGCTCGGCGTGGAGCTGGCGGTAGAGCTGCTCGCGAGTGATTTCGGCTGCCATCAGGCGGGTGGTGGCGTCGCTGACCTGGTCTTCGGGGAAGTGCCACGGGCTCAGCGGCAGTTTCGCAGCGAGTGCCGCCTTGAGTTCGGGGACACCGTCGCCGGTTTCGGCGGCGATGAAAAAGGTTTCCTCGAACTGCGCGATGCCATTGGCGTGCGTCGCGAGGTCGAGCAACTTGCCCTTGTTGGTGATGTCGACCTTGTTGAGCACCAGCAGCTTGGGCTCCTTGCGCGTCGCCATCGCGTCGAGAATGGCGGCTGCATCGGTGCGGAAGCCGGTCTTGGCGTCAACGACAAAGGCGATGACATCGGCGCCGCTGGCACCCTCCCAGGCAGCACGCACCATCGCGCGGTCGAGGCGGCGGCGCGGCGCAAAGATGCCCGGCGTATCGATCAGCAGCAGCTGGGCGTCACCCTCGACGGCAATGCCCATCAGCCGTGTGCGGGTGGTCTGCACCTTGTTCGACACGATCGCGACCTTCTGGCCGACGAGCGCGTTGACGAGCGTCGACTTGCCGGCGTTGGGCGCGCCGACAACGGCCACCGTGCCGCAACGTTGCTGGTTGGTCATCGCGCGGGTGTTCCTTGACTAACCGCGGCGAGCATCGCCACCGCGGCGGCCTTTTCGGCCTCTTGCTTGCTGCTGCCGCTGGCATCGACGGGGTCGCGGCCACGGATGCTGACCGCGACACGGAAGCGCGGCGCATGGTCGGGACCTTCGCGGCGCATGACGGTATAGGTGGGGATCGGCAGCCCCTGGCCCTGTGCCCATTCCTGCAGCGCCGATTTGGGGTCCTTGGGCGCGCGCGTCGCGGTATCGACCATCGGTTCCCAATGGCGGCGCACAAAGGCTTCCGCCGCCGCCCAGCCGCCATCGACATACAGCGCGCCGATCAGCGCCTCGGTCATGTCGCCGAGCACGTTTTCGGACGCCGCGACATGCGCATTGCGCGCCGCGCGGTCCATGAACAGGTGCGCGCCGACATCGATGCGCCGCGCGACTTCGGCGCAGCTGCCGCGATCGACCAGTGCTGCAAAGCGCCGTGCCATCTTGCCCTCGACTTCGCCGAACTCCTTGAACAGCCACGACGCGACTATGGCACCCAGGATGCGGTCGCCGAGAAACTCGAGCCGTTCGTAGCTTTCGCCAGGAAAGCTCGAATGGGTCAGCGCGATGCGTAGCAGGCTGGCATCGGCAAAGTCATGGCCGAGCGCGCTGCGGCTCCACGCGGCGAGCGTGTCGTCGGTGTTACCGGTTGCAGGCTTCAGCGTCCGGCTCAAAACTGCGCCCCGATGCGGTCGGTCCGGATGGCCGCGCCCCAATGCACCGGCGACTGCCGCAACTTGGCGGCATCGACCGAGAAGAACACCCGGTCGGCGCGGCCGACAAGGTTGCCTGCAGGCACCATGCCGACGCCGCCGTCGATCAGCGCCAGCCGGCTGTCGGCGCTGTTGTCGCGGTTGTCGCCCAGCATGAAATAATGGTCGGGCGGCACCACGACCGGCCCGAAGTCATCGAGCGGCGTGTCGGCGGCGCTGTGCGTCACGACATAGCTGCGGCCCGCCAGCGTTTCGCGGAAGCGGTGCTGCGTCGCGCTCGCCGGCTCGGCAACGCGCGGCACCGCGACACCGTTGAGCACCAGTTGGCCGTGCGTCACTGCAACGCTATCGCCGGGCAGGCCGATGACGCGCTTGATGAAGTCGGTGCGGTTGTCGGCAGTCGCCTTGAACACCACGACATCGCCGCGCTTGGCCATCCGGCCCGCTGGAATGCGGCCTTCAAACAGCGGCAGCGCCAGTGGCAGCGAATAGCGGCTGTAGCCATAGGGCCATTTGGCGACGAACAGATAATCGCCGACCAGCAAGCCGGGCTGCATTGACGGCGACGTGATGGTGAACGGCTCGAACACCAGACTGCGCAACGTCAGCGCCAGCAGCAGCGCACCGCCGATGACCTTGGTGACACCGCCCAGCCGCAGGCGCAGCGCCTCGGCGCGCTGTGCGTGGCGCGCGCGGGCGTTCTCGATATCGGCCGGCGTCGGGTAGAGCGTGGCATCGGCCGGGCGCGGCTTGTTCATCGGGCGGGTCCGTGGATCATGCAACGCCCGCATGACGCGCTGCAGCGGTCGAAGTCAAGTTTTGCCCCCGCCAATCCGCGTGGAATCGACGCGGCGCTGCGACAAGTGCGGGTGACGCCGCCCGCCGGTTGATGCTACCACCGGCCGAGCGATGGAGCCCTTGATGACCGCGACCCGAACGACCGCCGACCTCCTGCAGGCCGCCAAAGCGGCGCTGGCAAGGCACGCCGAGGGGCTGGCCGCGACGCCGCTGACGCAAATGTTCGACGAACACGAAGGCCGGCTGGAGGCATTGTCGCTCAATGTCGCGGGGCTTTATGCCGACTTTTCCAAGCTCGCGGTCGATTCCCCCGCACTGGCGCTGCTTGGCGAGCTGGCGGCCGCCGCCGAACTCGACGACTGGAAAGCGCGACTGTTCGCCGGCGAGATCGTCAACCCCAGCGAGCGCCGTGCGGCCACGCACACGGCCGAACGCGGCGTCGGCGCGGCGCGTGATGTCGCGGCCGCCGCCGTGGGACAAACCAAAATGCGCACGTTGGTCGACCGCGTCCGCGCGTCGGACGTGCGCCACATCGTCCACATCGGCATCGGTGGCTCGGCACTCGGCCCGGCACTGCTGCTCGATGCGCTGGGTGATAGCGGCGACGGCCCCGCCTGCCACGTCGTCGCCAACATCGACGGCGTCGCGCTGCAACGCGTGCTGGCACAGTGCGATCCGGCGTCGACGCTGCTGGTGCTGGTGTCGAAGACCTTCACGACGCTGGAGACGATGACCAACGCCGCTTCGGCACTCGACTGGCTGGCGGCGGGCGGCATCGCCGAACCAAGGTCGCGCTGCATCGCCGTCACCGCCGCGCCCGCACGTGCCGCCGCATACGGCATCGCCGACGAGAACATCCTGCCGTTCGCCGAAACCGTCGGCGGCCGCTATTCGCTGTGGTCCGCCGTAGGCCTGCCCTTGGCGCTGCGCTGCGGCTGGGCGACGTTCGCGGCATTGCTCGACGGCGCCGCCGCCATTGACCGGCATTTCCGCGACACACCGCTCGCGGACAATTTGCCGGCACTCGCCGGTGCGCTCGATGTCTGGGCTGCCACCTTCCAGAACGTCCCGACACGCGCCGTCTTCGCCTATGACCAGCGCCTCGCGCTGCTGCCCGCCTATCTCCAGCAGCTCGAAATGGAGAGCAACGGCAAGCGCGTCACCCGCGACGGCGCGCCGCTCGCCGGCGCCTCTGCCGCGGTCACCTGGGGCGGTACCGGCACCGACGCGCAGCATGCGGTGTTCCAGCTGCTGCACCAGGGCACGCAGCCCATCGTCACCGAATTCGTCGCAGTCATCGAAGCCGGTGACAAACTCGCGCCGACGCACCACCGCCAACTACTCGGTAACTGTTTCGCGCAGGGCGCCGCGCTGATGAAGGGTCGCAGCTTCGATGCCGCGTTGGCGCTGTCGGGCGGCGATCCCGCGCTCGCCGCCGCCAAGAGCTTCCCCGGCAACCGCCCCTCGGCAACGCTGCTGCTCGACAGGCTCGACGCCGCGACGCTGGGCGCGCTGCTGGCCTTCTACGAACACCGCACCTTCACCGCCGCAACGATGCTCGGCATCAACCCGTTCGACCAATGGGGCGTCGAACTCGGCAAGGAAATGGCCGGCCAGATCGAATCCGGCGGCGCCTTCGATGACTCGACCGCGGCGCTGATGGCGCGCGCCGGGCTCTGAGCCACCCGGTTGCTGGCCGCTGGACTTGCCCGGCAAAGGGCGTATCCTGACTATTCGGGTGCGTTGAAGGCAAGGGGGGACACCGTGCTGCGACATGGTCTGGCCATTGTGACAATCGCATTGCTGTCCGCCTGTGCGACGGTGCCGCGCGGGCCGGCGTTGTCGCTTGCCGATGCTGGACAGCAGACCACCGAGGTCGCCGCGTCGACCTTTGAGACCGTATCCTCGGACGTCAGCCTCAAATTGCAGCGCCAACTGGTGCGTTCAGTCGCGGTCAAATGCGCCGCGGATGCGACGGCGTGCGACCCCGCGGTCATCATTCCCGAACAGGAAGCGCAGTTTGCCGAGGACCAGGCGCTGGCGAAAACCATCCAGCTGCGCGCCCGCGCCATCAACGCTCTCGGCGCTGCCTATAAGGCGCTCGGGGCGGAGGCGAAATATGACGCACCGGGCGAGCTCGAAGCCGCGGTCGGGTCGCTGTTCGGCTCGGTCAATGCGTTTGCCGCGGCGGTGTCGCTGCCGGCGACCGTGCCACTCGATTTTGCCGGCAAGGTGCTCGCCAAGGCGGCCGGCGTCGGTGCAGCACATGCGCAGACCGAGCGGCTGATCCATGGCAGCGTGATGATCCGTGAGGCCAACCAGCGTCTCGCCGACGCGCTGGCCAGCGAGGCCAAGACCGATCAGGAAATTGCCGACACGCTGGCGCGGGTCCGCAAGAACCTGATCAAGACACTGGTTTCAACCGGTTACGCCGATCCGCTGCCGTTCGTGACTGAATTCCAGGCGCCGCTCGGCTTGGCACCGCCGGCGTCGCTGTCGACGCCGCGCGCTGCTGCGGTCGCGCTGACGCTGATCGATTATCAGGACTGGGTGCGCAGCCAGACCGCCGCGAAAGTTTATGCCGCGAATGTCGAGGCGCTCGCGGCGTTGCGCGAACAGCACGTCGAGTTCGAAAAGGGCGCGCCGGTAACACTCGACGAAGTCATCGCCGCGCTGGGCGAGGCCGAGGGCTGGGCTGCGATGTACAACAACCGGTCGAAATAACGGGGGTGGCGTATGTCGACGAAGGACGAAAAATTCGACCAGTATGATCAGGCGTATATCGACGCCGACGACAACTATAACGACGACATAACCGCCGCGAAGGGCAAGCCCGAGCTGATCTACCGCATCGATGCCAATTATGCGCGGATCAGCGGCATGTGGTCGCTCGCCAAGCGGCTCAAGCTCGACGCCAACAATGATGCCATTGATGCGGCGCTAAACAATGCCAAGGCGGCCAATAAAGCAGTCAAGGATGGCCGTGCCGCCGCCGCCAAAATTGCCACGACGGTCAAAAAGGTCGATGCGGTGGTCGGTGCGCTGGCGACGCTGACCGACGAGTTGCGCAAGGTCTGAGAGAGCAGGGCCTCCGGCGTGCAGGGGTGACCCCTGCACCCAATTGTTGTGCGCCCTTCAATCGGGTGCAGGCCTCAGGCCTGCCCGCCGGAGGCTCTTTGACCCTGTCAGTCGTCCAATGCCGAATAAATCATCGTCCGCAGTTCATTGCGCACCGGATAGGTCGATGACGGGATGAGCTGCGTCATGAAGATGGCGATCAGGTCTTCTTTCGGGTCGATCCAGAAGAAGGTGCTGGCGGCGCCGCCCCAGAAATAGTCGCCGTCGCTGCCCGGCATCAGCGTGCGTGCGGCGCTGGTGCTGGTGGCGAAGCCGAGGCCAAAGCCGGTGCCGTCATACTGCGCTTCGCTGAACAGCGACTTTGACAGCGCCGGCAGGTCGACGCCGCCGGGCAGGTGGTTGGCGGTCATCAGGTCGAGCGTCTTGCGGCTGATCAGGCGGTGGCGATGCTTGCCGTCGATATGGACGCCGCCGTTGAGCATGGCCTGCGCGAATTTGAGATAGTCGGCGGCGGTTGAAACCAGCCCGCCGCCGCCCGACACGAACGACGGCGGCGCCAGATAGGGGCTCTTCGTCGGATCGTCCTGCAAGTCCATGCCGCCCTTGGGCGTCGGCGTGTAGCAGGCGGCGAAACGGTGCGCCTTGTCGGCCGGCACATGGAAGCCGGTGTCTTTCATGCCGAGCGGCTTGAGGATGCGGTCGTGCAGGAAATCTTCGAACTTTTGCCCCGAAATGACACCGATGAGATAGCCCAGGATGTCAGTCGCCACCGAGTAATTCCAGGCAGTTCCGGGCGAGAACTCAAGCGGAATCTTCGCCAGATCGGCGATCATCGTGTCGAGCGTGCCGGCCTTTTCGATCTCGCCGATGCGCGCCGAACGGTAGGCGGCATCGACATTGGTGCGATTCTGGAAGCCATAGGTCAACCCGCTGGTGTGGCGCAGCAGGTCGACGATGCGCATCGGGCCGCTGGTCGGCGTCGTCATGAAGCCGGTCTTGTGCGTGCCGGCCTTGAACACGCCAAGGTCCTTCCACGCCGGAATGTAGCGGTGCACCGGCTGGTCGAGCGATACCTTGCCTTCCTCCACCAGCATCATGAACGCCACCGACGTCAGCGGCTTGGTCATCGAGTAGATGCGGAAGATGGTGTCTTCGGCGAGCTTCTTCTTGCGCTCGACATCGGCCATGCCGGTGACGCCTAGGTGGGCGATCTCGCCACGGCGCGCCACCAGCGTCAGCGTACCGGGCAGGCGGCCCGGCTTGACGTAGCGGTCGTTGAGGAACGGATCGATTGCCGCCAGGCGCTTGCGGTCAAAGCCGAGTTTGGTCATGCGAACTCCCCTTTATTGTCAGCCATTTGGCCTTGTTCGTTGGTTGGTTATATCAAAACGTCGGTTGGTCGAAGCGGCGCGGCATGACTTCCTTGTGGAGCGTCAGGATCGCGGTGCTGCCGGTGGTCTTGCACCACCCCGGCACGAAGGCATGGACGACGCAGCCGAGCGCGGCAAGCAACAGCCGCCCGCCGATCTTGAGCGATTCGCCCATGTGCTGGAAATAGGTTTCGCCGACGCTGGCAGGGTGGTCGACAAACAGGCGGGCAAACATGCGGTGGCCTCCGTGGAACGTAAGGCCTTATTCGGGCAATTTGCGCGCCGTTGCAATTGCCGATACCGGGCGCGGTGCTTGCAGTGCGCCCCCTAAGCCGGTAAGTCCGCGCCACCTGCACTGCGCGGGGCGATTAGCTCAGTTGGTAGAGCATCTCGTTTACACCGAGAGGGTCGGCGGTTCGAGCCCGTCATCGCCCACCACGCGCTGCGGCGCGCGCGCAATGGCAATTCGCACTTGCGAATTTCCGTAGCGCGCCGACTCGCGGCGCGTGCGGCCGGCGGGGCGGCGGCGAACGCCGGCGAACCCGTCCGACGGGCGGCTTTGCCGACCCGCCCTTACTATCTTTATGTTTTGTTGTTCGGATGGTGCTCGCGCACAAATCTGATAACCGAACAATTGCGTGTCACTTCTAGCGTCTCTTTCGCCCTTTGCGTTTCCCGTCTGGCCACGCCAGGTCGCTGCGCACGGGGAAACTAGCCTCGGCATAGCTTAGAATATGTGGTGGGATGGGGAACAAACCAATATGCTGTCCAAGTTCGGATGGCGCCATCACGCGCGTTTGAAGGGCTTTTATGCGCTTCGCACCTTTCTGAGCCTCTAGGTTCTTCAAAAGCTGATAATCCATCGTCAGGAAGCAGAAGAGGCCATTCTGTTCAGCGGTGCGAATATGCCATGCGTCTTGGCTGTTGCTCGGTCCGAGCA
Organism: Glacieibacterium arshaanense; assembly: GCF_004681125.1. GTDB lineage: Bacteria > Pseudomonadota > Alphaproteobacteria > Sphingomonadales > Sphingomonadaceae > Polymorphobacter_A > Polymorphobacter_A arshaanense. The sequence continues at coordinate 1,178,213 of NZ_SIHO01000001.1, read as the reverse complement.
CATCGACAAGGGACGCATATTCGGGATCAGATGCTGCGCGCGCTTCAAGCCTACGGCGTTGCTGATCTCCTGCATTTGGCAGGTTCATCCACTTCGGTCCGAGGTCGGGGAAGACATAGCCATCGATACTTTCCAGCTTCACACTGCTGAAAAGATTATGGTCGCAATAGCCATAGCCGCGAAACAGCCCTGCAGGTTTACGAAATTGCTCAGCCTGCAACTCCGCCGAAGTGTGTAGCTGGATGAGCCCTTGGCGATAGAGCGAAATCAGGCCGGGAAGCTGACGAATATGGTGATAGTCCCTATCATTGGAATTTGCCGGATGGACGGCGATCCGTGCAGCATAACCGGAGTCTATGGTCTGGCTTCCCGATCCCGCTCGTTCTGTTGAGATCCATGCGGTTTCGTGGGTCGTTGCATGGCTGAGCACTGTATTGTCGACCAATATTCCGAGTTGATTGTCCCGATTCAAGGTGCGGCGTGCTCGCCAGGTTGACAAATCGACGAGCCAATGAGCCACACTTGGGGCATACCGAAAGCGCAGGCGCTCAATGTATTGCGAAACTGGAAGCATTCCGCGAGTTTATAGATACTTTCTATCTCAGTCTAATAGCGACGCGCAGACCCCTCAGCGCGTCCCTCGACCTCGGGATGAGCGACCTTGGTTCGTGCAATCCCGCGCCTATAAATCCACCGGCACCCCGGGCAGCGACTTCGACGTCCGGATCGTCAGCGACGTCTTCACACTCGCAACATTCGGCGCCGGCGTCAGCGATGTCGTCAGAAACCGCTGAAACTCCTGCAGGTCATGCGCTGCGACCTTCAGAATGAAGTCGATCTCGCCGTTGAGCATGTGGCATTCGCGGACCTGCGGCAGCGCCGCGACATGCTCCTCGAAGGCGCGCAGGTCGGCTTCGGCCTGGCTCTTCAGGCTGACCATAGCGAACACCGTGATGCCGTAGCCCAGCGAGTCGGCGTCGAGGTCGGCGTGATAGCCGCGGATGACGCCGCCTTCTTCCAGCGCGCGGACGCGGCGCAGGCAGGGCGGGGCTGTCAGCCCGGCGCGCTCGGCAAGTTCGACGTTGGTGATTCGGCCTTCGTTCTGCAGGTGGCTCAGGATGACGCGGTCGATCTGATCGAGCGGCTGGCGGGACCGGTGCATGCGAAAATCCTTGGATACAGACGGTATGTGGCGTTGCGTGTGCCGTATGCCGGCATTTATAATTATATTGCGGAGAATGGCAATAATTCACGCATTTTTGTCAAACGCACGCACAAATCACGCGATTCCGGTGCTCTCGACCGGTGTCAGCCACTTCCACTAGGCAACGCTTGGCCATTGGCGCTAGAGAAGTCGCAAACAAGGAATCTGCGCGAATGTCCGACGTCAAACATGCCAAGGTCCTCGTCATCGGTTCCGGCCCGGCGGGCTATACCGCTGCCGTTTATGCCGCCCGCGCGGCATTGGCGCCGGTGCTCGTGCAGGGCCTGCAGCCCGGCGGCCAGCTGACCATCACCACCGAAGTCGAAAACTGGCCCGGTGAAAGCACAATCCAGGGCCCCGACCTGATGCTCAAGATGGCCGAACAGGCCGAACACGTCGGCGCCGAACTGGTCAGCGACATCATCCTCGATATCGATCTGTCGAAGCGGCCCTTCATCGCCAACGGCGACTCGGGCACGCGCTACAGTGCCGACACTGTCATCATCACCACCGGCGCGCAGGCGCGCTGGCTCGGGCTCGACACCGAGCTGACCTTCCGTGGCCACGGCGTTTCGGCATGCGCGACCTGCGACGGCTTCTTCTACCGCGGCCGCGTCGTCGCCGTCGTCGGCGGCGGCAACACCGCGGTCGAAGAGGCGCTGTTCCTCACCAACTTCGCCACCAAGGTCTACCTGATCCACCGCCGCGACGAGCTGCGCGCCGACAAGACCAACCAGGCGCGCGTGCTCGCCCACCCGAAAATCGAGATGATCTGGAACGCCGAAGTCACCGAAATCACTGGCACGCATGAACCCGTCGGCGTCACCGGGCTGACGCTGCGCGACACCGTCACCGGTGAACGCAACACGCTCGCGGTTGACGGGCTGTTCGTCGCCATCGGCCACACGCCCGCCACCGAATTGTTCGTCGGCCAGCTCGACATGGACAGCGAAGGCTATCTGCTCACCGCCCCCGACTCGACCGCCACCTCGGTGCCCGGCGTGTTCGCCGCCGGCGACGTCAAGGACAAGGTCTTCCGCCAGGCCGTCACCGCCGCCGGCATGGGCTGCATGGCCGCGCTCGAGGCTGAACGCTTCCTCGCGCACGCGCCAAGCTAGCGATGCAGCTAGACTGGGAACGCCTGCGGCTGTTTCATGCCGTTGCCGAAGCCGGCAGCTTCACCGAAGCGGCGCGGCGCCTGCACATGAGCCAGCCGGCGCTCAGCCGCCAGATCCAGACGCTCGAATCGAGCATCAACGCCAAGCTGTTCCACCGCCACGCCCGCGGCCTCGCAATGACGCACGAAGGCGAACAGCTCCACCAGGCAACGCGCGACATGGCCGAGGCGGTCGACCGCACCCAGGCGAGTATCGAGGCGTCGCGCGACCGTCCCACCGGTGAAATCCGCCTCGCCACCACCGTCAGCTTCGGGTCGACCTGGCTGGCCCGCCAAATGGTCGATTTCCTCGATCTTTATCCCGATATCACCGTCACCATGCTTCTCGGCGACAGCGATGTCGATTTGGCCAAGCGCGAGGCCGATGTCGCCATCCGCTTCCACGCGCCGCGCCAAAGCGACCTCATCCAGAAACCGCTGGTGCCGATCCGCCACCGCATGTGCGCGTCGCCCGCCTACCTCGAACGCTACGGCGAGCCCAAAACGCTCGAAGACCTCGATGGCCACCGGCTGCTCGCCTATGGCGCCTCGGCCCCCGATGCGCTCAAAGGCATCAACTGGATCCTCGAAGTCGGCCCCGACGCGCCGCAGCGCGTGCCGGTGCTGACCATCAACAACAGCTTCGGGGTTTTGCAAGCCGTCGAAGCCGGCGCCGGCATCGCCGCACTCCCCAGCTACCTCATCCGCTTCTCGGGGCGCGTCAAACCAATCCTGCCCGACGTCGAAGGCGCCGTCTTCCGCACCTATTTCGTCTACCCCTCCGAACTGCGCAAATCGGTGCGCGTCGGCGTGCTGCGCGACTTCCTCGTGCAACGCATGACGCTCGAAGCGCTCGATCTGACGCGCGACCCGACGGCGTAGGGGAAGGGAGGTTCGCGAAGGGCCTCCTGCGGGCAGGGGTGACCCCTGCACCCGGTTGTTTCGCGCCGCATACTGGCTGCTCCCCTCCCTGCAAGGGAGGGGGCGGGGGGTGGGCTTTAGCTGCCTGTCGGCTAACGACCCCGTTCCAGACATTCAAATCGTTGGCTTTGTTTCCCAGTTGCGGACATTGGAATAGATGCTAGCCTGCAAACGTGATTGGGAAATCAACTTTGCAAATTGAGGTGTGGCGCGTTGTCGTCGGGCTGGTGCTGCTTGGCATCTTCACATCTATTTTCGGCTATCATATCACTCGTAGCCTTATCATGATCCTTGTCCCCATGAGTGTCATACTGACCACCCTAAAACAGGATAAGGTGATATTCTTGTTTGGCCGGCATGATTTGGTCCGTAGCACTAACCCATTGGGGTTTTGGGCTTTCATCGGATTTTTCTCGCTGGTTTTCGCCATGGGTGTGTGGCTCTTTGTTGATGAATTGCTCCAAGCGATTCCAAGCTAACGTCTGGAATTTGTACTACCGGACAAATACCTGAAGTTCAGCTTCCCACCCCATTCCGGTCATTCCCGACACACCAGCCCCAAACAAATGGTGCAGGCCTGCGGCCTGCCCGCCGGAGGCCCTTGAACTTCCTCGACAACCCTCGCGCAGCCATGCATCCGCTGCATAGCTGCACTGCAGCATAAACGACTGCTCTCTCAAATATGAATCGGGCATAGGGTCATTGTTGCTGCTTCGGCAGCGAATGTCCGGCACCGCTCCTCCCCCCTGCGGTGCCCGACGGGTGTTTCTGGCCGCTCCTCCCCCCTTGAGGTCAGAACTTGATCCGCGCGGCTTCGGCTGCCTGTCGGATCACCCAAATTCCACTGGGCCGGGTGCCACGCGCACCCGGCCCAATTTTTTTGTGCCGCGCGCTCGGTGCCCCCGCACGCTTGCCCCACGCCGCGCTTCGCGCTACCGCATGCATCCGGCACGGTCGGGCCTGTAGCTCAATGGTAGAGCAGGCCGCTCATAACGGCTAGGTTGGGGGTTCGAGCCCCTCCGGGCCCACCAGTGTCGCCCACTCGAGCGTTTGGCGTGCGGAGCATTTCAGGTTTGACCTCAACTTCGCCTGACCTGCTGCCTCCGGTGCCCAAGCGGCGCCTGAGCCTGACCAACACGCTGGGCGCGTTGGCCGGCATGCTGGTGCTGGCGCTCGCGATTTTCGCGCTGATGCGCATCGCCGACGAGGTGCGGATTGCCGACATCGTCGCCGCGGTGCACGCGACGCCGACGACGACGCTGATAATGTCGGCGTTCTTTGCCTTCATGAGCTATGTGCTGCTGACCGGCTATGACTGGTTCGCGGTGCGCCACCTCGGCTACACGCTGCGCTACCAGCTGATCGCGCTGGCGTCGTTCACCAGCTACACGATGAGCCACACGCTCGGGCTGACGGTGCTGACCGGCGGCTCGGTGCGGTACCGGATGTACACGCGCGTCGGGGTGACGCCGATCGATGTGGCGCTGATCATCGGGCTGTGCGGCTTCACCTTCTGGCTCGGTATCGTCATGCTGGCGGGCGTCGGGCTGGTGATTTCGCCCGAATTGTCGGGGCCGTTCGCGCAATATTCGGCTTATCTGCCCGGCATCGAGCGCTGGGCCGGCGTGCTGCTGCTGGCGGGTGCGGCGGGCTACTGGCTGCTCGCGGCGCTGTGGCGCCACCCGCTCAAGGCGTTCGGCCATGTGCTCTACCTGCCCAACGGCCGCGAGACCGGCATCCAGATCCTGCTCGGCGCGTTCGACCTGGGGTTTGCCGCCGCCGCGCTGTACGTGCTGCTGCCTGATGTGGGCCTGCCGGGGTTTGCCACCTTCCTGACGGTCTATGCTGTGGCGATGATCGTCGGCGCGATGAGCCATTCGCCGGGCGGGCTGGGGGTGTTCGAAGCCGTCACGCTGCTGCTGCTGCCCGACGCGCCCAAGGCGCCGTTGCTCGCCGCGCTGTTCCTGTTCCGCGTCATCTACACGCTGATTCCATTCATGCTCGGGCTGGCGCTGCTGGCGTGGACCGAGATTGTGGCATTCCGCGACCGCCGGCGCGTTGCGAAGCTTGAGGCGGCTGCGGGCGACTGAGCCGCTGGCGCGATTTCACTTGACTTCACGAACCGAATCGGTTAGTAAGTTCATCAAGGCGACGGGAAATGGGTGTTTCCCGTCCAACCTGTCCGGGCCCACGATCGCCACTTGCGTACCCGGACGTGTCGTTTCACCGCCGCGCTTTTCAGCCCCGCGCTCTGTCAGGTCGAGGACTTCAGCTCCAAGTGTTCCAAGGAGGGCACTTACGTCTGCACTAAATGCGTCCAAAAAACGCGTGAACTACAGCGTGATATACGCGTTCGGCCTTGGAAGCCGTCGCCCTCCGCTACCGGCTACCTCGACCAGCGACACAAAGCCTGCCTCTTCCCGGTAACCAAGCAACCCACCCAAGGAAGCCGTTACCGGGAAGAGGATTTCCCCCACCGTGGCGGTGCGGGAACAGATTGCGAGGACGATGGACCGGGGCGGGGATATCCGCTGGCCGGAAATTCGTCGTGGCTCAAATCAACGCGTCAGCCAGCGCGCCCTCGTGCCGCAGCAGCCAGCGCTTGCGCTCGACGCCGCCGGCATAGCCCGTCAGCGTGCCATTGGCGCCGATGACGCGGTGGCAGGGCACGACAATGCCGATGGGGTTCGATCCGTTCGCCATGCCGATGGCGCGGCTGGCCTTGGGGCGCCCGACCGCTGCCGCAAGTTCGCCGTAGCTGGCGGTCGCGCCGGCGGGAATGTTGCGCAGTGCCGCCCACACCTCGCGCTGGAAATCGGTGCCGCCGGTCGCCACCTTGACGCTGTCGAGCGCGGCCAGATCGCCGGCGAAATAGGCGGTCAGCGGCGCGGTGATCGCGGCGGGGGCAGGGGCGTCGGTCAAAGTCACATCGCCATAGTGCAGCCGCAGCAGGCGGCGCATGCGCTCCTCGAAATCGACGAAATCGAGCGCGCGCAGGCCGGCGTCATCGAACACCAGCAACAATTCGCCGATCGGCGTCGTGAAACGGTCAAGCTGCAATTGCATCGGAAGCTCCTGAACTTAAAGCAAGATAGCGTGCGGCATAGGCGCCCCACGGACGCCACGCCGGGTTTTCGGCGGGGTCAGGTGTCGGATCGGCGGGGCCATCCCAGGCGCCGGGGACGCGCAGGCCGGGGCGTGCGGCAACCGCCGCCGCCAGTCGCGGATCCGCCGCCAGCACCGCCGCAATCGCCGCCGGATCGGCCGCCAGATCGAGCCGGCGGCGCAATGCGGCAATCAACTGCGGCAGCGCCTCCAGTTTGGGCAGGTCGATCTCCGCCGCCAGCCGGTCGTCATCGACGCGGTGGACGCTGACGCTGCCGCCGTCGAAGCTGCGCCGGTAGCGGCCATCGGCGACGGTTTCAGCGGCGTCGCCACGCGCGGCGATCTGCGCGAGCAAGTCATCCCAGTCGAGCGGCCCGCGGTAGCGAAGGTGCAACAGCAACGGACCACCGGCCCCGGCCTTGCGCCGCCGCAGCGCACCCGGCGGGCGTTGATACAGCGCCTGGAATGTCTCGTTGAAGCGCCGCACGCTGCCGAAGCCCGCCGCAAACGCCACCTGCGCCATCGATAGCCCGGTGTCATGGATCAGCTGCTTCGCCAGCAGCACCCGCGCCGTCTGCGCCACCGCCACCGGCGAGGCGCCGAGATGCTGGCGGAACAGCCGCCGCAATTGCCGCCCGCCAACCCCCAGCCGGTCACCCAGCGCCTCGACATCACCGCTATCGAGCGCGCCCGCCTCGATCAGCGCCAGCGCCCGCCGCACGGTGTTCGAGCTGCCAATCCACGCCCCCATGTCGGGCGCCGTCTCGGGCCGGCAGCGCAGGCACGGCCGAAACCCCGCCGCCTGAGCCGCCGCCGCCGAAGCCACGAACCGGCAGTTCTCCACCTTCGGCGGCCGCGCCGGACACACCGGCCGGCAGTAGATGCCGGTGGTGCGGACGCAGACGAAGAAGCGCCCGTCGAACCGTGCGTCACGCGCCAGCATGGCGCGGTACGCGGTGGCGGGATCAATGGGGGCAGGGGCGTTGTCCATGCCGGCAACATAACATGGGCGGCGGGCAAGTCTGGCGGTTTTCGGACGTGTTTGTGGGAGGGCCTCCGGCGGGCAGGGCCTTGGCCCTGCACCCATGACTTGCGTGGGCGCTGTGTAGCGCTACGTCCGGCCTGACAGCACCGCCCCAACATATGGGTGCAGGGCCAAGGCCCTGCCCGCCGGAGGCTCTACTTCGCCCGCACCACGCAGCGGAACCCGACATGGCAGGTCGATGTATCGATCGACTCGGCATGGCGCGCGGCGGGGCGGTAGCGTTTGCAATAGCTTGGCGCACACAGGAAGCTGCCGCCCTTGAGGACCTTCTGCTGGATCGGTACCTGCGGCGTGTTGGGGTCGATGGTGCCGGTCGCCGGGCCGCGCGGGTTCTTGGGGACGCAGCAGGCCTTGGCCTCGTTGGCGCTGTGTTTGGGCGCGTACCAGTCCTGCGTCCATTCCCAGACGTTGCCGATCATGTCGTACAGGCCGTAGCCGTTGGCCGGATAGCTGCCGACGGGGGCGGTGGTTTCCCAGCCGTCCTCGCGGGTGTTCTCGTACGGGAAGCCGCCCTGCCAGGTGTTCGCCATGTGCTTGCCGCCGGGGCGGAAGACGTTGCCCCAGGCGTAGGTGGCGCCGATCAGCCCGCCGCGTGCGGCATATTCATGTTCGGCCTCGGTCGGCAGTTCCTTGCCGGCCCAGGTGGCGTAGGCCAGTGCATCGGCATAGGCGACATGGACGACGGGGTGGTCATCGAGCCCCTCGATGCTGCTGCCGGGACCATAGGGGTGGCGCCAGTCGGCGCCCTTGCGGAATTCCCACCACTGCGACCAGTCGGCGGTATCGACCTTGCCGCGGGTCTTCTTGAACACCAGGCTGCCGGCGTAGAGCATCTCGGGCAGAGCGCCGGGATAGTCTTCGGCACGCGGCACGGTCTCGGCGACGGTGACATGGCCGGTGGCCGCGACGAACGCCGCGAACTGCGCGTTGGTCACCGTCGTCTTGTCGATCCAGAAGCTGTCGACCTCGACATTGTGGATCGGCGCTTCCTCGGGGTAGCTGTCGTTCGCGCCCATTGCGAACAGCCCGCCGGGGATGAGCACCATGCCATCGGTGACGGACTGCCGCGCGGACATGGTTACTTTTCGCCGGTCGGGAACAGCAAGGTGGCGACGAAGCGCAGGCCCCATTCGGCGGTGCCGACGGGGCGCGAGACATAATAGCGCCCGCCCGCGGTGAACGACACACGCTGGCTGCCGAGCTTCATCAGCTGGCCAACGGTGACGTTGATCGGCACGGCGCACTGGTTACCGACCAGCTCCCAGTTGCAGGTGGTTTCGGTGTTGATGCTGTAGGTGGTGAACTTCTTGGTCGTGTAGCTCAGGAACGGCTGCAGGAACATCGAGTTGACCTTGCCGTTGCTGCTGTCGCCGGCAAACGACCAGAGCTGGTTGGCGAGAATGCCGACCGTCCAGCCATCCTTCTGCGTCAGGAACACCGCCGTCGGGCCAGCCGACCATTGGTCGGTGGTTAGCGGTTTGCTGGTGCCGGTGGGGATAAGGAACACCGGTCCGGCGCCCCAGATCAGCCAGCCGCCGGCGGGCTTCTTGGGCGAGAAGAAGAAGCTCTGCGTCGTGTCGCCGAAGCCCGTCTGGCCGGTGGCCGGGCCGGGCGTGATGTGCGACTGGGTGATGAACGGCAAGATGGTGCGCGAGATGATGTTCCAGTCTGCGCCGATGCTGATCGGAACGACCGGCTGGATGTTGAGCGTGTACTTGCTGCCATCGCCGTTGGGGCCGCCACCCGAGTCCCAGTTGCCCTGGAACGGCACGCTGATCAGCGCGGCGACGGGGTTCGACAACTGCGCAGCGAGCTTGGCGTCTTCGCTGAGCTCCTCCCCGGCGACAGACTGTGCCAGTGCCGGCGTGGCAATGATCGAAAGTGCCAGAGCGCCAGTGGCGATCAAGCTGCGGGCAAAACAGTTAAACATTGGCTACACATCCTTCACGTCAAGCCAGAGCAAGTCCGAGCCTTGCCCCCCATTACTGCCTGGGTGGAAACGCGTAAAGCGCGACGCGCTTGCACCGTGCTATTACGGCATACGTAATCAGGACTTGGCGCTGCCGGCTGTTTGCGGTTTGATGGCCACTCCAGATTGCACGGAGTCGGACATGCCCCCCAAAGCCCCCGCAGACGGCGTTAGCGCTGTAGCCCCCAAGCGGACGCGCAAGGCCGCAGCCCCGGCATCCAAAGCGAAGGCGACCACGAAGCCCGCAGCAAAGCCCGCGGCCACCAAGTCGGCAAAGCCCAAGCCGACCCCCAAGCCTGCCGCAGCCGCGCCGGCGCCTGCGACTGATGCCACAGCACAGCGCCGGATCGGTGGCGGCTGGCTCGCCGTCGGTGTCGGGTCGGCGGCACTCGTCGCCGCGCTGCTGTTCGCGACACGCGGCAAGCGCAACGACTGGAGCAAGTGATCTCGCCAATCTTTGAACCCGGCGCCGGTTCGTGCTGACCGAACTGGCGATCGCCACCGCCATGGTGATGGCGACCGTGATGGTGCACGCCGTCGGATTGCTGGTGCTCAACGAATTCAGCTACGCGGTGACCCGAGAAGAACACCGTGAGGGAATCCATCCGCTATCGGTTCGCGGCGTCGCGATGATCATGGCGCTGGTGCTCGGGCTGTTCGTTGTCCACGGTCTCGAAATCTGGCTCTATGCGACGCTCTATCTTGAACTTGGTGCGGTCGAAGGCCTGCGCCATGCGGTCTATTTCTCGACGCAAACCTATGCTGCGATCGGCTACAGCGACGAAGCCATCGCGCACGACTGGAAGCTCATCGCGGCGATTGAGGGCATCAACGGCTTGTTGCTGATCGGCTGGTCGACGGCATTCTTCGTCACTATTATGGGACGCTTCGGACGCCACTGAAGTAGCTGTTTTGCCGGTCAAAACATGTTATGATGCCGTTCTGGACGCCGACAGCCGCAATGGCTTTTGTTTCGGCCCGAAGCGCCCCGTGCTCGACCTATGTCCACCACTTACCGTCCTGATGTTGCGTCAACTGTACCTGCCGGCCAGCGGCCGTCGCTGCGTCGCGCCAACAAGAGGGAGACCTGACCATGCAATGCGGTTGCACCATCATTCCCGCCGACGTTCTCGAACGACTGTCGAAAGACAAGAAGCTGTCGACCGAGGAACGCAAGAATTTCGCCAACACCGCCGAGTTCGATGCCACTTGGCGCAAGGTGCGCGCGCTGCGCACCAAGACGACCGCGTCGGCGCAGGGCCTGCTCGCCAGCGGCGCTGCGCTCGCGTTGGCGCCTGCCGTCACCGTGTTCAATTGCAGCACAACGACTTCGCTGCCCGGCACGCCGGTACCCAATCCGGGCTCGGCAGCCGATGCCACCGCCAAGCGGGCCTTCGTTGAAACCACCGAGGTCGCCAAATTCTACAAGGCGGTGTTCGGTCGCAATTCGATCGACAACCAGGGCATGACGATGCAGTCGTCGATCCACTACGGCGTCAAATACAACAACGCCTTCTGGACTGGTGGACAGATGGTCTATGGCGACGGCGACGGGCAAATCTTTGTCGACTTCACCAAATCGACCGACGTCATTGGCCATGAACTAACGCACGGCGTCACGCAGCACAGTTCGCAGTTCGCCTACTCGAACGAGGCGGGCGGCCTCAACGAAAGCATGTCCGATGTGTTCGGCAGCATGTTCCGCCAGTGGCGTGCCGGGCAGACCTCGGCACAGGCCGACTGGTTGATCGGCAAGGACATCATGGGGCCGGCGGCCTTGGCCCGCGGGCTGACCTGCCTGCGCGACATGGCGAACCCTGCTGCTACGCATTGCCTCGCACCTCAGCCGACGAAATACTCGCAGCTGACGCCGGGCATGGACCCGCACTATACCAGCGGCCCGCCCAATCTGGCGTTCTGCACGGCGGCCAAGGCCGCCGGCGGCAAAAGCTGGGACAAGGTCGGGCAGGTCTGGTACCGCGCGCTGACCGGGTTCCGCCCTAGCCCGAACATGAAGATGAAGACGTTCGCGGCGCGCACGCGCAAGCTTGCGGGGACAATGTTCCCCGGCGATACTGCACTGGCGCAAGCGATCGACAAGGGCTGGAAGCTGGTCGGGCTATGATAGTGTCGCGACCTGCAATGGAGTGCAGCGTTTGGTAGATATCGTCATCGAACGCATCGGCGGCCTGGGGGGCTTCGGCCTCCCGGGCTCGCACCTCGAAAGCAAGGGCGAGGTTGCCTCGACATCGCTCAGTCCGGCGGTGCGGGCGCGCGTCGATCTGCTCTTCGCGACCTATGGCAAGGGCAAGGCCGCACCCGCCAAGGGCGCCGACGGCTTCAGCTACAAGATCAGCCGCACCACGGTAAACGGTGTCGAGGTCATCACCGTTCCCGAAGCTGAAGTCCCCGCCGAACTGCGCGACAGCGTCACTGACCGGCTCAAATAGCGCCGAGGTGCATTACGTGTGGCCCGGTTGCACGGGCTCCAACTGGCGGATAACGTCGCCGCAGGCCTTTGGGGAGACCTGCCGATGACTTCGCCCGATACCGTGTCGGACCTGCCGACCGGCATGCAGCTGACCGCGCTTGACGAAATCTATCGCGAGCGCCCGCATATCTATCTTGATGCCTTGCGCGACCGCGATCCTGTCCACCGCGATGATGTGCTCGACCGATATGTGCTGACCCGCGAGGCCGATGTTGCGGCACTGATGCGCGACCGCAGCCTGTCGCTCGATCCCGCAAATGCACCGCCCGGCAGTTTCGGCGCGCTGGTGCTCGGCTCTACGGGTGGCGACAAATCGATGCTGGTGCTCGATGATCCCGATCATAAGCGGCTGCGCGGTCTGGTCAGCAAGGCGTTCAACCTGCGCAGTATCGAGGCATTGCGGCCGCGTATTGCCGCTGTTGCCGAGCGGCTGGTCGCGGCGCTGCCTGAGGGCAAGCCGTTCGACATCATTGGCGGTCTGGCAGCGCAACTGCCGCTGGTTATGATTGCCGAAATGCTGGGGGTCGACCCCGCCGACAGCGCCGACTTCTATCGCTGGTCGCATGGGGCTGAACAAGGGTTCAACCCGGCCAAGACACCCGAACAGGACGCGAAGTTGCGCGCCAATGATGCCGCGCTGTCGGCGTACCTGCGTCGCGCTGTCGAGGCGCGCCGCGCCGACCGCCGCGACGATCTGATCAGCGCCATGGTCACTGCAGAAGAAGACGGCGACCGAATGACGACGGCCGAGATCGTCACCATGTGCAAGCTGCTGCTGATCGCCGGCAATGTCACGACGACCGATCTCATCGGCAATGCGGTGCTCGCGCTGCTCGAAAATCCCCGCGAGCTGGCATGGTTGCGCACGCATCCTGACCGCATCGGCGACGCGGTCGAGGAAGTCCTGCGCTACGACCCGCCAGTGACGCAGACCGTGCGGATTGCGCTGGCACCGGTTTCGGTGGGCGGCACAACGGTCGGGGCAGGGGCGTCAATCATGCCGTCGCTGCTCGCAGCCGGCCGCGACCCGGCATGTCATGCTGACCCGCACGCGTTCCACATCGACCGGCCCCATCATACGCATCATGCCTTCGGTGGCGGCGCGCATTTCTGCCTTGGTGCGCCGCTGGCGAAGGTCGAGGCGCAAGTCGCGCTGGTCACGCTGCTCGCCCGCTTCAAAGTGCTCGAGCTCGACAATCGCCCGCGGACGCGCAAGGCGGCGCCATCGTTTAACGGTTTCGACGAACTTTGGGTGACGGGCCGGACTTGATCTGGCGCGCCTCAAAACGCCGCATAGGGGATATTGCGTATCGACCGCAGTAGGCCCTGAAAGGCAAGGTAATGCAGGCCATGACGCAACACTGGCACTAAGCGTGCGGCTGCGCTATGGCACGGACAAGGCTGTCAAGTTTCCGAAGTGGATGCGGCGTGGACTATAACGCGATTTTCGAAGGTGCGATCGAGCGGCTGCATGCCGAAGGTCGTTACCGGGTGTTCGTCGACATCCTGCGCAACAAGGGCAGCTATCCCAACGCGCGCTGCTTTGCCGGCCACAACGGCGCCCGGCCGATCACTGTCTGGTGCTCGAACGACTATCTCGGCATGGGCCAGCACGAGACCGTCATTTCGGCGATGGAAGCCGCGCTGCATGACGTCGGCGCCGGCTCGGGCGGCACTCGCAACATCGGCGGCAACACGCATTATCATCTCGATCTCGAGGCCGAGCTTGCCGAACTGCACGGCAAGGAAGCCGCGCTGCTGTTCACCAGCGGCTATATCTCGAATGAGGCGAGCCTGGCGACTCTGGCGAAGATCCTGCCGGGCTGCGTGATCTTTTCGGACGAGCTCAACCATGCCTCGATGATCGCCGGCATCCAGAACTCGGGCGCGCCCAAGCGCATCTTCCGCCATAATGACGTCGCCCACCTCGAAGAACTGCTCGCCGCCGAACCTGCCGATGTGCCCAAGCTCATCGCGTTCGAAAGCGTCTATTCGATGGACGGCGATGTCGCGCCGATAGCGGCGTTCTGCGACCTGGCCGACAAATACGGTGCGCTGACCTATCTCGACGAAGTCCATGCCGTCGGCATGTACGGCAAGCGCGGCGGCGGCATTTCCGAACGCGACGGCGTCGCCGACCGTGTGACGATCATCGAAGGCACACTCGGCAAGGCGTTCGGCGTGATGGGCGGCTATATCAGCGCCTCGCAGACCATCGTCGATGTCATCCGCAGCTATGCGCCGGGGTTCATCTTCACCACCAGCCTGTCGCCGGTGCTCGTCGCCGGCGCGCTGGCGAGCGTCCGCCACCTCAAGGACAACAACGCCCCGCGCGAGGCACAGCAAACCAACGCTGCCGCGCTAAAAGCGATGTTCAGCGACGCCGGCTTGCCGGTCATGGCCTCGACCACGCACATCGTGCCGCTGATGGTCGGCGACCCCGTCAAGGCCAAGCGCATCAGCGACATCCTGTTGATCGAGTACGGCATCTACGTCCAACCGATCAATTACCCGACCGTCCCGCGCGGCACCGAACGCCTGCGCTTCACGCCCGGCCCGTTCCATGACCAGGGCATGATGGAAGCGCTGACCAAGGCGCTGGTCGAAATCTGGGACCGCATGGAACTGCGCCTCGCGGCCTAAGCCCCGGCGCGGCGGCCCGAAGCGGGTCGCGCGCATGTCGACAGCATAAACTGCAGGTGGGACAACCTGCTTCTGTTGTCCTGCGCCGCATGGGCGACAGCCTTTCCGGCCATGGTATCTTCCATGGCTGCGCAGCCGGCGACGGCTCCTGAGCCCAGTCGTCGCCGGCTATGACCTTCCAACTGTCGGCACTTGCATGCACCCTTGCTGCGTGGGACACTCCGCGCTTGGGCGCAACGTCGCTCGATGGCTCGACCTTGGGGAAGGGGACGCACATGCCACAACTTTTACAACGCACTGCGGCAGTGCCGGTGGCGGATCGGCTGGATATCCGGCCGCTTACACCGCGCATCGGTGCCGAAATCCACGGTGTCGATCTGGCACACTTCGACGACGCGATGATCGCCGGCATCCGCGCCGCGTTGTTGCGCCACAAGGTCGTGTTCTTTCGCAACCAGACGCTGACCACCGCGCAGCATATCGCCTTCGCGCGCGCCTTCGGCGAACTCGAAATCCATCCCGCGACGCCCAAGGACCAGGCGGTGCCCGAAGTGCTGCGTATAGAACATGGCCCGAACAGCCGTGGCCGCGAGAACAACTGGCATTCCGACGTCACCTGGCGCGAGAAGCCGTCGCTCGGTTCAATCCTGCGCGCCATCGAGGTGCCCGATGTTGGCGGCGATACGCTGTTTGCCGATATGGCGGCGGCCTATGATTTGCTCAGTCCCGAAATGCAGCGCTTTGTCTGCGGACTGACGGCAGTTCATGACATCGCCCGCGTCTTTGCCAAGCGGCTCGGCAAGTCGGTCGAAGAACTGCACCAACTCTATCCGCCGATGGAGCATCCGGTGGTCCGCACCCACCCCGAAACCGGCCAGCGTGCGCTCTATGTCAACACCGGCTTCACCACCCACATCAAGGGCCTGAGCGACAAAGAAAGCAGCTGGCTGCTCGACCACCTTTACGCGCAGGCCGCCAACCCCGAAATCCAATGCCGTTTCCGTTGGGAAGTAGGGTCGCTGGCATTCTGGGACAATCGCGCCTCGCAGCACCTTGCCGCATCGGACTATTTCCCGGCGCGGCGGGTGATGGAGCGGGTCACCATCGCCGGCGATCGGCCGTATTTCGATCCGGCAGCGGGGTAGATTTCCGCACGCTGCGACCAAACAGGCGATTGCCCGCGGGCGGCTCTGCTACTACAGGGTGTGCACATCCCGCCGCACGTCGACGAGGTCTTGCGTGAACCACAGTATCGCCATCGGCTCCGACCATGCCGGCTATGCGCTCAAGGCGCTACTTGCCGATGAACTGCGCGCGGCCGGGCACGACGTCATTGATTGCGGGACAGCGAACAATATCGACTCGGTGGATTACCCCGATTTCGGCGCAGCCGTGGCGACCGCTATTGCCGGTGGCCGCGCGCAATTCGGCATCATCGTCTGCGGCTCGGGCATCGGCATTTCGATTGCCGCAAACCGCAACCCCGCCGTGCGCGCCGCGCTGTGCACTAGCGGTTTGATGGCAAAGCTGGCGCGCGAACATAATGACGCCAATTGCCTCGCACTCGGCAGTCGCATCATCGGCGTCGAGGTCGCGCGCGACTGTGTCGCCCAATTCCTGTCCACCCCATTTGCCGGCGGCCGTCACGCCGCGCGCGTCACCAAGCTGAGCGAGGTCCCCCGATGAGCAGTTCCCCCCAGAGCTATACCCCCAATGATGACCGCTTCACCGCGAGCGTCGCCACTGTCGACCCGGCTGTCGCTGCCGCCATTAGCAGCGAGCTCAAGCGCGAGCAGGAGCAGATCGAGCTCATCGCCAGCGAGAACATCGTTAGCCGCGCGGTGCTCGAAGCCCAGGGCTCGGTGTTCACCAACAAATACGCCGAAGGCTATCCCGGCAAGCGCTATTATCAGGGCTGCGCACCGTCGGACGCCGTCGAGCAACTCGCCATAGATCGCGCCAAGCAATTGTTCGATTGCGCCTATGCCAACGTCCAGCCACACTCGGGCGCGCAGGCCAACGGCGCGGTGATGCTGGCGCTGGTCAAGCCCGGTGAAACCATCCTCGGCATGAGCCTCGACGCCGGTGGCCATCTGACGCACGGCGCTGCGCCAAGCATGTCGGGTAAATGGTTCAACGCAGTGCAATACGGCGTGCGCCGCGACGATCATCTGATTGACTATGACGAAGTCCAGCGCCTAGCGACCGAGCACAAGCCGCGCCTGATCATCGCCGGCGGCTCGGCCTATCCGCGCATCATCGATTTCGCGCGCTTCCGCGCCATCGCCGATAGCGTAGGGGCCTATCTGATGGTCGACATGGCGCACTTCGCCGGCTTGGTCGCCGCCGGTATCCATCCGAGCCCGCTGCCACACGCGCATGTCTGCACCACCACGACGCACAAGACGCTGCGTGGCCCGCGTGGCGGCATGATCCTGTCGAACGACGAAGCACTCGGCAAGAAGTTCAACTCGGCGGTGTTCCCCGGGCTGCAGGGCGGCCCGCTGATGCACGTCATCGCCGCCAAGGCCGTCGCCTTCGGCGAAGCGCTGCGCCCTGATTTCAAGGACTATAGCCGCGCCGTCATCGCCAATGCGCAGATCCTCGCCGCCACGCTCAAGGCCCGCGGCTGCGAAGTCGTCGCCGGTGGCACCGATACGCACCTGGCGCTGATCGACCTGAGCCCGAAGGGGATCACCGGCAAGGACGCCGACGAAGCGCTCGAACGTGCCGGTATCACCTGCAACAAGAACGGTGTGCCGTTCGATCCGTTGCCGCCGACCAAGACCAGCGGCATCCGCGTCGGTTCGCCCGCTGGCACGACGCGCGGTTTCGGCCTCGCCGAGTTCGCTGCCATCGGCGAAATGGTCGCCGACGTGCTCGATGGTCTCGCCAAGAACGGCGAAGCCGGCAATGCGGCGGTGGAAGCCGAGGTCAACGGCCGGGTGCGGGCGCTGTGCGCGCGCTTTCCCATCTATGCAAACGGGTTCTAAGTGAAAGGGCCTCCGGCGGGCATGGGTAACCCCTGCACCCGATTGAAGAGCGCCAAACTATTGGGTGCAGGCCTCAGGCCTGCCCGCCGGAGGCCCTGAAATGCGCTGTCCCTTCTGCGCCAATGAAGACAGCCAGGTGAAGGACAGCCGTCCTACCGAGGACGGCGGCGCCATTCGACGGCGGCGGCAGTGCCCGGCGTGCGGCGCACGCTTCACGACGTTCGAGCGGATCCAGTTGCGCGAGCTGGTGGTGCTCAAAAAGTCGGGCAAGCGCGAGGTGTTCGAGCGCGACAAGCTGGCGCGGTCGATCGAAATCGCCTGCCGCAAACGCCCGATCGAGCCCGAACGTATCGAACGTCTCGTCAATGGCGTGGTGCGGCGGCTCGAGTCGCTCGGCGACAGCGAAATTGACGGCGCCATCATCGGCGAGATGGTGATGGAGGGGCTGCAGGCGCTCGACCCGGTCGCCTATATCCGCTTCGCCAGTGTCTACCGCGACTTCCGCGAGGCGCGCGATTTCGAGACGTTCGTCGGCGGGCTGATGCCGTTGCGCGCCACCGGTCGCAGCCGGCTGGACGACGACGACCAGGAATGAGTGCTTCCACGCCCGCACCGGCGGTCATTCTGGTGCGACCGCAACTCGGCGAGAACATCGGCGCCTGCGCGCGTGCGATGCTCAACTTCGGGCTGACCGATATGCGGCTGGTGGCGCCGCGCGACGGCTGGCCCAATCCCGAAGCCTGGCCGCGCGCCAGCGGCGCCGACCGTGTCCTCGATGATGCGCGCGTATTTCCGACACTGGCCGAAGCCATCGCCGACCTGCACACCGTCTATGCCACGACCGTGCGCCCGCGCCGGCTGACGAAGCCGGTGTTCACGCCGTCGGGCGCGGCGACCGAAATGCGCGCGCAGACCGCGCAATCAGGGCTGATGTTCGGCCCCGAACGCGCCGGCCTCGAAACCGATGATCTGGCGGTCGCCCATGCCATTCTGACGGTGCCGGTCAACCCTGATTTTGGCTCGCTCAACTTGGCGCAAGCGGTTTTGCTCGCGGCCTATGAGTGGTTCAAGGCAGGTGACGAAACTCCGGCGCAATTGCTCGCGCACCATGCTGGTCCGGCGGCGCATGGCGAACTCGAAGGGCTGATTGCCGCAGTCGATGAAGTGCTCGAGGCGGCGGATTACTACAATGTTGCCGACCGGGTTGCGCAGTCCAAGCGCAATGTCCGCAATCTGCTGACGCGGCCGCAATATACCGATGACGAGGTGCGGACATGGCGCGGCATCGTCCATGCGCTGGCGGGCAAGCGCCGCCCCAAGATAGTGCCGAACGACTGAGTCTGCCGATTGGTGGCGGCCAGAGTTGGTGATAGACTAACGCCGTAATCGAAAGGGCAGGGCATGGCGACGGTGCGCGACAATCCCTATGGGGCGTATAACTTCCTGGTAGAAGTCGACGGCGTGACCAGCGCCGGATTCAGCGAGGTGTCGGGGCTGTCGGTCGAAGTCGGCGTCATCGAGTATCGCAACGGCAACGACAAAACCAATAGCGTCCGCAAGATCCCCGGGCTGCACAAGGTTGGTGATGTGACATTGAAGCGCGGCATCATCGGCGACACCGCGCTGTTCGCGTGGTTGCGTGCGGTCACGCAGGGTAGCGCCGATGTTCGCAACGTCGCTATCGTGCTGCTCGATGAAACCCATGCGCCGGTGCTGCGCTGGCTGCTGCTGCGCGCCTGGCCGTCGAAATGGGAAGCGGCAGCGTTCAAGGCGACGGGCAATGAAGTCGCCATCGAATCGCTGACGCTCACTTGCGAACGCATCGAGATCGATTGAGGTGCCAGTTAAGGAGCAGCTCCCGAGCGGCAGCAACTTCACCGTCGATCTGGGCGATGGCAGCAATACCGGCTTTGCCGAAGTTGTGTTCCCGCCGTTTGCGGTCAACCCCGATACGCTAGTGCCGCCGTTGCTGCGCTTGCGCCGTGCCGTGACGGGTGCGCTCGACCTCTATGGCTGGTGGGACAATGCTCGCCGCGATCCCAAAGGCGGTTTGCGCAACGTGACCATTGATTTGCTGTCGCGCGATTTGCGCA
This sequence comes from Glacieibacterium arshaanense, assembly GCF_004681125.1. Taxonomy (GTDB): domain Bacteria; phylum Pseudomonadota; class Alphaproteobacteria; order Sphingomonadales; family Sphingomonadaceae; genus Polymorphobacter_A; species Polymorphobacter_A arshaanense. The sequence goes on along the minus strand of NZ_SIHO01000001.1, from coordinate 1,158,593 downwards.
CCAGCGTTCTGCGCTGGCGCTTCATCAAGACGCGACCGGTGAGCCTCGACTATGGCGCGCTCGACGCGAACCGGCCCGCCATCGTCAGCGAAACGCTGGTGCTGGCGTTCGAACGCCTCGAGATGGGGCCGGCGCCGGTGGTGCTGCCACCGTGGCCACGTGTGCCGCTGTCGCGCTAAGCCTCAGGCGACGCGCGCGACGCCTTCTTCTTCGGGATCGCGTAACGCATAGCCACGGCCCCAGACGGTTTCGATGCAGCCATTGGCCGACGCACCGGCAAGATGCAGCTTCTTACGCAGCTTGCAAATGAACACGTCGATGATCTTGAGTTCGGGCTCGTCACGGCCGCCATAAAGGTGGTTGAGGAACATTTCCTTGGTCAGCGTCATGCCCTTGCGCAGGCACAGCATTTCAAGAATGGCAAACTCCTTGCCTGTCAGATGGACGCGGTTGCCGCTGACTTCAACGGTGCGTGCGGCGAGGTCGAGCGAAATCGGACCGGTGCGGACAACCGAGTTGCTGTGGCCATTGGCACGACGAATCAACGCATGGATGCGTGCCAGAATCTCGTCGCGGTGGAAGGGCTTCGTTACATAATCATCGGCGCCGAAACTGAATCCAGAAACCTTTGCAGCCGTTTCGGTGTCACCCGATAGGATAAGTACCGGCGTCATGATCCGCGACAGGCGCAGCAACCGCAAGACTTCATAGCCGTGGAGATCGGGAAGATTGAGGTCGAGCAGAATGGCGTCGTAATCATAAAGCCGCGCCATCTCGATGGCTTCTTCGCCGCTTTCGACCGATTCATGCTCAAAGCCAGCCTGGGTCAGCATCAACGCCAGCGTCCGCGCCATCAGCTTGTCATCTTCTACGAGCAATATTCTCACAGATCATTCCCTGTTTTGGGCGCGCTCCGTGCGTGCGGAGGCGGCATTGTTTCCGACTCCTTTCTTAATAACGCAAAATTTAAGATAAGTTAAGAACGATAATCTATCATTGATGCCATATTGAGCACGCATGAGCGCAGCTCATTTGCGTTCGAACACCGGTCGATAGACTTGCACGCGCGTGACGCGCAAGCTTGGCACCCCCGCGCAGTCGTGCGCACGCTCCCAAAGCTGCAGTTCTTCCTCGCTGATCCGGTAGCGGCTGCACGCCTCGGAACGTGTCAGCAGCCCGCCACGTATGCCGGCCAGAACCTCGGCCTTGCGGCGAACGACCCAGCGCCGCGTATCGGGCGGCGGCAGCTGGGCCAGCGTCAGCGGCGTGCCGAGCGGGCCGATTACGGAATCAGGGAAGCCGTCATGGAGGGGTTTCGACGCAAGTGTCGCCATCGGTGAAGCCTTTACGCAACTAACACTGCCTCGAAAAACGGCGCGGGCACCGGCAACCTAAGGCAAGTTCGTGGTTAAGCGCCGCTCTGCTGCGTGCTGCTTGCGGCGTCGTGCGGGGTTGACCTCGCGGTCGGTGCGCCTAAGTCGGGCACATGATGCTGCTCGACACCCCTAATGCGCTTCCCGAACTGCCACCGCGCGGCAGCCGCGTCGTCGTGGCGATGTCGGGCGGGGTCGATTCCTCGGTGGTTGCGGCACTTTGTGCTGAAGCGGGCTGCGAAACCATCGGCGTGACGTTGCAGCTTTACGACCATGGTGCCGCACTAGCGCGCAAGGGCGCGTGCTGCGCCGGGTCGGATATCCATGACGCGCGGCGCGTCGCCGACCGGCTCGGCATTGCGCACTATGTGCTCGATTACGAAAGCGCCTTTGCCGACAGCGTCATCGAAGACTTTGCCGACAGCTACCTTTCCGGCCGCACACCAGTGCCGTGCGTGCGCTGCAACCAGACCGTCAAGTTCCGCGACCTGCTTGGCGTGGCCCGCGACCTCGGTGCCGATTGCCTGGCGACCGGCCATTATGTCCGCCGGGCGATGGGCCACGTGGGTGCCGAGCTGCATCGCGGTATCGATCCGGGCAAGGATCAGAGTTATTTCCTGTACGCGACGACGCAGACGCAGCTCGATTATCTGCGCTTCCCGCTCGGCGGTATCGACAAGCGCGCGGTGCGTGAACATGCGACGCGGCTCGGCCTCGGCGTCGCCGCCAAGCCGGATAGCCAGGACATCTGCTTCGTGCCGAACGGCGACTACGCGGCCGTGGTACGCAAGCTGCGTCCCGAAGCTGACGCCCCGGGCGATATCGTAGACCTGTCGGGCAATGTGCTCGGCCGCCACGCCGGGTTGATCAACTTCACAGTCGGCCAGCGCCGCGGCCTTGAACTCGGTGGGCTTGCTTCCCCCGTCTATGTCGTGCGCATCGAACCCGAAACTCGGCGCGTCGTCGTTGGCCCGCGCGCTGCACTGGCGGTCGCGGCGCTGACGCTCGATGAACCCAACTGGATCGGCCCGGATTTGGGCGCGGGGCGCGATGTCATGGTCAAGGTTCGATCGATGGCCGCTGCAGCCCTCGCACGCGTAACGCGCGATGTCGCCGGCACCTTTCGCATCGACTTTGCCACGCCCGAATTTGGAGTCGCGCCTGGGCAGGCTGCGGTTGTATATGATGGCAGTCGCGTGCTTGGCGGCGGCTGGATTGCCACGACCGTTGCCGCCGCAACCGCGCCCTGAAGCCCGCGCCAATTTTTTGGCGTAAATGTAGTTAGAATGCCCGATGTTGTGTGCGCTGCCGAGTGCTGTACCATCAAGAGCATTTCTTGCGCACAAACGTCGGATGAGCGACACCGAATGAACTGGTGGCGTGATAGCCAGTGCTGAGAGTTAGGGGGTGCCGAGCGGACGCTGGCGTCTGGCTACAGTGTTACCCGCAAAAGATCTACGCGTGGTTTGGTAATACTCGTTGCGCTCGATTCGAGTCATTGTTTTTGCTCGAGGTCGCGATGTCGCTCGGGCGCTGGCCGCAGTATATGTGCAGGTGCGCTTCCGCATCTTTCGCAGGAAATGCCGTAGCGCGCGGCGAACCGTTCAACGCGGCGACAGACTAGATCGCTGAATAAGAGGAACCTGATCCGAAATTGGGCCGCTGAACTATATTCGCGACGCCATCGTCACTTGGCGCCGTCGAGGAACTGCGTGAATCCCGCCGGCGCGTAGGGACCGATAACGACCTGCTCAAGGACACCGATGCCGGTACGGCTGCCGTCGCTGGCGCGCACAATTTGCTGAACATGCAGATTCTCCGGCGCCAGCGCATCGAGCTGCAGCGGATCGAACGATTCACCACCGATTTCGAGCTCGCCCTTCCACATGCCTTGGCCCCAGACCGGGTGGCCATAGCCGAGCCCCTTCATCTGGAACTTCAGGATCGGGTCGAGCGAAATTGTCCGGACCTTTTCGTCAAGGTCGACAAGGTCGATCTCGGCCGATGCCGCAAGCCGTGTGCCGGGCACATAGACGACACGGTGGCGCGCGGTGGCCATACGGTGTTCGCGGCCGTCGAGCACGCCCGGCACTGCGGCCTCGCTTGCATACATCGGCGCGATAAAGCCTTCACGCACGAGCGCTTCGCCACGCGTGCCGTCGAAGAAGATCGCGTGCGTGATATGGTCGTCCCAATGAATCGGCGCCCACAGGAAGAAGAATGCGCCGGGTGCATTGGGCGCGCCACCGGTTTCGGGTTCGCCCATGCGGCGCACGCCCCATGACCGGTCCTTAGTGCCGCGGCACACGTCTTCATCGACCTTGATGTCACCATCTGGGGTGTGGATGGTGCCGCTCCACCGGCCGAACTGATCGAACCGCGTTGCGTCCATGATGCGGCGCGTGCCCGACCAAAGCGTCTGGCGTGCTTCCTGAATTGCCGCGGTGCGTGTCGAGAATGTCAGGTCGCACGACAGTCCGCTGGCATTGTCGTCGAGGATGACGCGCGTGCGGCGCATCGGCTCGACGACTTCGAGCCGGAACGGGCCGACGCTGGTATCGGTGCGTTCGTCGGGCGCGCGACGCGAGCCGTAGAAGCAATGCTGGCGTTCGCCCGGACGGACGGTGCTGAATGCGCAATCGATGATGCCGCGATGCGGATACACCGCCATGCCGATCCCGAAATAATAGGAACCGTCGGCCGCATAGCCGTTGAACCACGTCCGGTCATAGGCGTTGCGGTCGCTGGTCGCGAGCACGGCGATGGGCTCGGGCGTCTGGTGAATCGGGTAGTCGTCGAGCTTGTTGAGCATCACTCACTCCGTCGTTTGGCGTGACAGCTGTTCAGGCTTCGACCATCTCGAAATCCTGCTTTTCGGTGCCGCATTGCGGGCAGCACCAATCGTCCGGTACATCGGCCCAGCGCGTGCCGGGGGCAAGCCCTTCTTCGGGATCGCCTGCGGCCTCGTCATAGATGAAGCCGCACGACGCACAGCGCCAGGTCTTGAACGGTTCAGCCATCGTCCTGCACTCAGTTGACGGTGAAGCGGACCGGCACCGACTTGGGGCCGCAGACGAAGTTGGAAATGGTCCGCTGTGGCACGCCCGCGAGTTCGAACGAGCTGATGCGCGACAGGATCTCCTCGGCAATGATGCGCATCTCAAGTCGCGCGAGGTGCTGGCCGAGGCAGACGTGCGGGCCGTAACCGAACGCCAACTGCTGCTTGAACTTGCGCGTGATGTCGAACTCGAACGGCCTGTCGAAGACGTCCTCGTCGCGGTTGGCACTGTGGTACGACAGCATCAGCCAGTCGTCCTTGGCAATCTTCTGGCCGGCGACTTCGATGTCCGCGGTGGCGCTGCGCATGAAATGCTTGACCGGCGTTGCCCAGCGGATCGATTCTTCGATGAACCCGTTGACCAGACTCGGATCCGCCTTGAGCTGGCGGAACACGTTGGGACGTTCGGCAAGTGCCCAGAAACCGGCAGCAATGGTATTCGACGTGGTGTCGTGGCCCGCGGTTGCTGCAATGATGTAATAGCCCATCAGTTGTCGGCGGTTCATGTATTCGCCGTTGATCATCGCATTGGCGATGACGCTGTTGACCACGTCGCGCGGCCGCGCGCGGAACTCGGTGGTGACGTTCTCGAAATAGTTTTCGAGATCGATCATCGTCTGTTGCAGGCTCAATGCGATTTCGGTCGGCGTGCCGACCTGACCGTCGCGGTTGAGATCGGGATCGTTGCTGTTGAACAGCTCCTGCGTCAGCTTGAGCATGAAGGGTTCATCCTCGCGCGGCACACCGAGCACCGTCATGATGACGCGCAGCGGATACAGGAAGGCAACGTCCTTGGCGAAGTCGCATTCGGGACCCATGGCCAGCATCCGATCGACAAACTCGCGCGCAATGGCGCGGATGTCCGCTTCCAATGCGCCGACCTTCTTGGGCGTGAACGCCGGGAAGCCGACGCCGCGCAAGGCCTTGTGCTCGTCTCCATCGACCGACACTAGCGAACGGATCAGATTGGCTTCGCCGCCGGTGACGGCACGGACGAACTGCTCGCCTTCCTTGTTCGACATCACGGTAGGGCGGTCGCCGTTGTGAAAGATCGCCGGCTGCGACTCGATTGACATGATATCGGCGTGCTTGGTCACCAGCCAGAACGGGTTGACGTCATCGGGCTCCGCGCGCGCGAACGGCATGTCGCGGCGGAGCATCGAGAAGGCCGCGTCGAGCTTGACGCCTTCTGAATAGGCCTTCGGATCAACGACAGTGTTGGCGATTTCTGTTGGAATTGACATTTGGCGACCTCCCGCATTCTAGTTACCCCGAACGTGAAGCCAATTTGCTATACAGTCAACAAATATGTTAGGTCACCAGCGTGTCCGAACTTCTCAAAATCAGGCGACAGACGCAGGTCGAACGCCGCGCTGAATCCGAACAGCGCCTGTTGACGGCGGCCGCAGAATTGATTGCCACCGAAGGCTTTGCCGCGGCCAGCCTGGAGCGCGTTGGCGCTACTGCGGGCTACAGTCGCGGCCTTGCCAGCCAGAAATTCGGATCGAAGGATGGCCTGGTCACTGCGGTCATCGCTGCGGTCATTGCGCGGAGTGCCGAGTTGCTCGTGGCGCGTGATTCCGACTCTGCGTCGCCGCTCGACTCGATCATCGCCTATGCCGATGTCATCCTGCTGCAGATCGAACGCGATCCGTTCATCCGCGCCTACTGGGTGATGATGGCGTCGGCGATTGCCAATCGTCTGCCGAACCAGACGCAATTCCTGGCAGAGCATGAAAAAGTCAAGGCGCGGCTGTCAGGGCTGATCACGCAAGGCCAGGACCGCGGTGAAATCGACAGCTCAGTCGACCCTGATGCCGCGGCGCTTTCAATCGGCAGCACTTTGCTTGGCATCGGTATCGAGTGCCTGCTTGACCCGGCACTCGATATTCCCCGCGTGCGTGCCGCCGCGCTGGCGACGATTTCGCGGACGCTCGCCGCTTCTACCAAGGTCTAACAAAAGGAAACTCACGCGTGACCACAGTCCAAGCCGCTGTCGCCGTTGGCCCCGGCCTGCCATTCGAAACCCGCACGCTCGAGCTCGACGAACCGCGCCCCGACGAAGTGCTGGTGCGCATTGTCGGCGTCGGCGTCTGCCATACCGACCTGGTGTTCAAGGAAGCCGGGATGATCGCGGCGCCCGCCGTGCTCGGCCACGAAGGCTCGGGCGTTGTCGAAAAGGTCGGCAGCAGCATCACCAAATTCGCCGCCGGTGACCGTGTCGCCATCAGCTTCCGGTCTTGCGGCACGTGCAGCAATTGCGCCAAGGGCGACGCCGCCTATTGCGCGACGATGCCGCTACTCAACTATGCCGGGATGCGCCCCGATGGCAGCAAGGCGCTGCACGACAACACCATCGATGTCGGCAGCAACTTCTTCGGCCAGTCGTCCTTCGCCACCTATGCGCTGACCTATGCGCGCAATCTGGTGAAGGTACCCGAAGGCCTGCCGCTCGAGCTGATGGGCCCGCTTGGCTGCGGCATCCAGACTGGCGTCGGCGGCATCACGCGCTCGCTCAAATGCGAGCCGGGATCGACCTTGCTCATCACCGGTGGCGGCCCGGTCGGGCTGAGCGCAGTGATGGGCGGCAAGATCGCCGGCTGTTCGACAATCATTCTAGTGGAACCCGTTGCCGCACGCCGTGCGCTGGCGCTGGAGTTCGGCGCAACGCATGTCATCGATCCCACCGCGACCGATGATCTGGCGGCTGCGGTACGCGCCATCGTGCCCGACGGCGTCGGCTATGCCTTCGACACGACCGGGCTGCCCGCAGTCTACACCGGCATCCTCGGGTCGCTGGCGCCCAAGGGCGTGCTTGGCATGGTCGGCGTTACCGCGCCGGGAGTTGCGATGCCGGGCGAGGTCAACACGATGATGACGTTCGGCTTTACACTCAAGGGCATCATCGAGGGCGACAGCGATCCGGAGACTTTCTTGCCCGAACTGATCGAACTGCACCGAAAGGGTAAATTGCCGTTCGATCGGATGATCACGACCTTTCCGTTTTCGCAGATCAACGAGGCCATTGCAGCGCAGCATCACGGCGATTGCATCAAGGTCGTTCTGCTCATGGACGCCTGACAAAAGCTTCGCCAATAGAGGCAGCAACGAATCACGAATCGCTCTGGGGAGAGTCACCATGAATTTCGACACCGACTATCGCATGACCATCGACGGCAAGTCTGTCGGATCAGCCAAGACCATCGACGTGTTCAATCCCGCAACCGGCGAGGCGTTTGCGCAGGCACCCGACGCATCGCGCGAACAGCTCGATGCGGCGGTTGCCGCTGCGCGTGCGGCTTTCAAGCCGTGGCGTGCCCGCCCGATAGCCGAGCGCCAGGCGATGATGCGCGCGGCGGGGGACGTGCTGATGGCGAACGCCGACGATCTGGCGCGGCTGTTCACGCACGAGCAGGGGCGTCCGGTCGAAGCTGCAAAGCAAGAAATTCAAGGCGCCGCAATGTGGCTACACGCGGTGTCGGCCATGACGCCGCCGGTGCATGTCATTGAGGATTCGCCGACGAAGTTCATCGAAACGCGCTACGTCCCGCTCGGCGTCATCTGCGCCATCGCCCCGTGGAACTTCCCGGTCACACTGTCGATGTGGAAGGTCGCGCCGGCACTCGTCGCGGGCAACACGATGGTATTGAAGCCGTCGCCGTTCACGCCGCTGTGCACGCTCAAGATCGGCGAACTGTTCAGCGGCATCTTCCCGCCCGGCGTCTTCAACGTCATAACCGGCGGCGACGATCTCGGCCCATGGATGACCAGCCATCCAGGGTTCGACAAGGTCAGCTTCACCGGCTCGACCGCAACCGGCAAGCGCGTCATGGAAAGCGCCGCGAAAGATCTGAAGCGCGTGACGCTTGAACTCGGTGGCAATGATGCGGCGATCGTGCTGCCCGATGTCGATCTCGACGAGGTTGCACAGAAAATTTTCTTCGGTGCGTTTTTCAACAGCGCGCAGATCTGTGTCGCGACTAAGCGGTTGTACGTTCATGCCGATGTCTATGACGGTCTGCGCGACCGACTCGCGGCGATTGCCAAGGCGGTCAAGGTCGGCGACGGCGCCGAACAGGGCACGGTGCTCGGCCCCATCCAGAACAAGCGCCAGTATGACCGCGTAATGGATCTACTCAACGACGCGCGCGCCAACAATCTGACGTTGATCCACGGTGCCGACATACCCGACGGCGGCGGCTATTTCGTGCCGGTGACGATTGTCGATAACCCGCCCGAATCGTCGCGCGTGGTGCAGGAGGAAGCCTTCGGCCCGATCTTGCCGATGCTCAAGTTCGAGGACATCAACGACGTCATCGATCGCGCCAATGCCAGCGACTATGGGCTGGCCGGCGCCGTCTGGTCGAAGGACGTCGACGCCGCCATCGACATTGCGCGTCGCATGGAAACCGGCACGGTGTGGATCAACCACAACCTCGACCTGCGGCCCGATACGCCGTTCGCCGGCCACAAGCAGAGCGGCTTCGGTGTCGAAAATGGCATGGAGGGCATGCTCGAATATATGGTGCCGCAGGTCGTGAATGTCGCTCGTGGGTGACGCCGCAGCCCTGCAGGGCATCGATGCCGCCAATGTCAGCGCCTGGCTTGCGATGAATGTCGCGGGCGCGGTCGCACCGTTCAGCTTCGACCTGATTGCCGGTGGCCGCTCGAACCTGACATTCCGGGTCACCGGTGCCGATGGCACGCGCTATGTGCTGCGCCGCCCGCCGGTCGGACTGGTGCTGGCGACCGCGCATGACATGGCACGCGAACACCGGCTGATCAGCGCGATGGGCCAGACCAACGTACCCGTGCCGGCGTGTCTTGGCCTGTGCACCGACCCAGCGGTCAATGGCGCTGATTTCTATATCATGGCCTATGTCGACGGCGTCGTGCTCGACACGCCCGACCGCGCGGCGGCAATTGCGATGCCGCTACGCCGGCAGATCAGCGAGAACCTGGTCGATGTGCTTGCCGACCTCCACGCCGTCGATGTCGATGCCGTCGGCCTCGGCAATCTCGCTAAGCGCGAGGGTTATATCGAACGCCAGGTTAAGCGCTGGTCGGCGCAATGGGCGGCATCGAAGACCTTCGAAATTTCTGCGGTCGACGAGGTCGCGGCCTATATGCAGTCGCATGTGCCCGTCCAGCAGGGCGTGTCGATTGCTCATGGCGACTACCGGCTCGGCAATTGCCTGACCAACACGTCGACCGGCGCGATTGCTGCGGTGCTCGACTGGGAATTGTGCACGCTCGGCGACCCGCTCGCCGACGTCGGCTATCTGGGCGTCTGGTGGTCGGATGGTCCCGGTTCGGCCAACACCAGCACCGACGTGACGCAGGCCGGGGGCTTCCTGACCTACGCCGAAGTTGTTGACCGTTACGCGCGGCGAACCGGCCGCGACGTCAGCCAGGTTGACTTCTATGTCGCGTTCGGTTGCTGGCGGCTCGCCGTCATCAACGCCGGTGTCTATGCCCGCTATCTCGGCGGCGCGATGGGCGAAAAGCTCGATGATGCGACGCTCGATGACATGAAATACCGCACCAAGGGGCTCGCGGAAAAGGCACTCGCCGCGACTCAACGCCTGCGTTGATCCGGCCTAGCGGGGTTTGAACGACGCCCAAAAAAATGCCGTCCTGCAGGTAGCACCTGCAGGACGGCATTCGTGTTTTTGGCTCTACACCCGTAAAGACTGACCAGATTGGCCAGCGCCGGTCAGGCGCCCATCGCCTTGTCGAGGTTGGCACGGACGGCTTCGAAGAACTGCTCGGTCGTCATCCACGGCTGGTCGGGGCCGATGAGGATCGCGAGATCCTTGGTCATCTTGCCTTCCTCGACGGTCTCGACGCAGACGCGCTCGAGCGTTTCGGCGAATGCGGTAACCTTCGGCGTGTCATCGAGCTTGCCGCGATGCTTCAGGCCGCCGGTCCAGGCGAAGATTGACGCGATCGGGTTGGTCGAGGTGCTCTTGCCCTGCTGGTGCATGCGGTAGTGGCGCGTGACGGTGCCATGCGCGGCTTCGGCCTCGACGGTCTTGCCATCGGGCGTCAGCAGCACCGAGGTCATCAGGCCGAGCGAACCGAAGCCCTGCGCGACCATGTCCGACTGGACGTCGCCGTCGTAGTTCTTGCAAGCCCAGATGAACTTACCCGACCACTTCAGCGCCGAGGCGACGAGATCGTCGATCAGGCGGTGTTCATAGACGATGCCGAGCTTCTTGTAGCGCGCCTTGAACTCGGCGTCGTAAACTTCGGCAAAGATGTCCTTGAAACGCCCGTCATAGGCTTTGAGGATGGTATTCTTGGTCGACAGATAGACCGGCCATTCGCGGCTGATGCCATAGTTGAGGCAGGCGCGGGCGAAATCGCGGATCGAATCGTCGAGGTTGTACATGCCCATCGCGACGCCGCTCGACGGATAGTCGAAGACCTCGTGCTCGATGACGTCCTTGCCGTTCTCGCTCTCCCAACGCATCGTCAAACGGCCGGGGCCGGGGACCAGGAAGTCGGTGGCGCGATACTGGTCACCGAATGCGTGACGACCGACGACAATCGGATCGGTCCAGCCCGGCACGAGCCGCGGCACCGACTGGATGACGATGGGTTCGCGGAATACCACGCCGCCGAGGATGTTGCGGATCGTGCCGTTCGGCGACTTCCACATGCGCTTGAGGCCGAATTCCTTGACGCGCTCTTCGTCAGGGGTGATCGTCGCGCACTTCACGCCGACGCCGACTTCCTTGATGGCGTTCGCGGCCTGCACGGTGACCTTGTCGTCGGTCTCATCGCGATGTTCGATCGACAGATCGTAATAGTGCAGGTCGATATCGAGGTAGGGCAGGATAAGTTGTTCGCGAATCCACTGCCAGATGATCCGGGTCATCTCGTCGCCATCAAGTTCGACGACGGGTTTTGCTACCTTGATTTTGCTCATCGGATCCTCATTCGGCGCGGCCTGATTTGATGCTGAGATGCTGTAGGGGGCAAGTGCGGGTCAATCAACAGTGGAGTGCGCGGTCGGCCAACCATGGGCTTGCAGCGCTACCAATCGCGCGCCACTATGCCCGACGCAACAACACGACTTGGGAGATGATTGATGGCGCAAATGGTAACACCCGAAGGCGCACGCGCGCTGATCGGCACCGATCTCGGAACATCCGACTGGGTGCTGATTGATCAGGCGAAAGTCAACGCCTTCGCCGATGTGACCGGTGACCACCAGTTCATCCACGTCGATCCCGAAGCCGCCGCCAAGACGCCGTTTGGTGGACCGATCGCGCACGGTTTTCTTACGCTGTCGTTGACTGCCGCGCTGCAGCCGTCGAACGCCATCGTGCTTCAGGGCATTAAGATGGGCATCAACTACGGCTGCGACAAACTGCGCTTCCTGCAGCCGGTGCGCGTCGGCAAGCGCGTGCGCGTGCGCGGCAAACTGCTCGGTATCGAGGACAAGGGCGGCGGCCGCTACCTACTTCGCAATGAAACGACTGTTGAAATCGAAGGCGAGGAAAAGCCGGCCCTGATCGCCGAATGGTTGTCGATGCAGGCCACCTGAGCCGGCCGATCTACAGCCCCAGCCGCTGCGCCAGGCTGTCGAGCCCATCGAGGGGCTCGACGAGCCGGTGCAGATTGGCGGGCGCCATGCCGCTTGCCGTCAGGTGATCGAGCAGCGCCAAGAATGGCGCCCAATAGCTGCCACCGAGCAAGAAAATCGGCTTGTCGTGGATGCCTAGCTCGCGCCACGTCATCACTTCGAATAGCTCGTCGAGCGTGCCGATGCCGCCGGGGAGCGCGACGATCGCATCGGCACGTGCATGCATCAGCGCCTTGCGTTCGTGCAATGTCTCGACCACCAGCAACTCGTCGAGACCGTCCTGCGCGATTTCGGCGTGCATCAAGGCGCGTGGAATGACGCCCACCGTTCTGCCTCCTTGGGTGATGGCGGCGCGTGCTGCCAGTCCCATAAGCCCGATGCCGCCGCCGCCATAGACCAGCGCGAGCTTGTTCGCGGCGCAAAAGCGGCCAAAATCCTCGGCGAGTGCGCTTTGAGCCGGATCATTGCCGCTCCGCGAACCGCAGAACAGGCATAGGGCGTTGACGGACTGGCGCAACATCACAGGCTCCGGGGCTGCGGCTGGAATTGTCAGCCGGATAGAATAGCCCTACTGTGGCGCGCATGAATGACCTTAGCAACACGACCACGCCGCCACCGCCGGCATTGCCGGTGCCGACAAGCGCCAAATATCGCGTGCCAACCATCCATCCCGAAGGCCGCAAGTTCGTCGCCATCGCGGTCGGCATCACCATTCTTCTCGGATTCGGACTCAAATGGGAAGTTGCGGGCTGGCTGATGGCGGGTATTTCAGTCTGGGTCGCGGCGTTCTTCCGTGATCCGGAACGAACGACTCCGCACGGCGAGGGCCTGATCATTTCACCCGCGGACGGCATGGTCTGTTCGATCGCACAGGTCCCGCTGCCGCGCCAGTTGACCGGCGATGGCGGGCTCGAAAGCGATGCCGCTACGGGTACCGTAACGCGCGTTTCGGTGTTCATGAATGTCTTTGACGTCCACATCAACCGGGCACCGATTGCCGGCCATATCCGCCGCATTACCTATGTGCCGGGCAAGTTCGTCAACGCCGACCTCGATAAGGCAAGCGAGGACAACGAACGTCAATATTTCATCGTCGAGGGCGCCGATGGCACTGCGGTGGGCTTCTGCCAGATTGCCGGCCTGGTGGCGCGGCGCATTATGCGCTTCGTTGCCGAAGGCGATCAGGTGGCTGTTGGCGAGCGCGTCGGCTTGATCCGGTTCGGCAGCCGTGTCGATGTCTATCTGCCCGAAGGCTATACTTCACAGGTGCTTGCGGGCCAACGCTGCGTTGCCGGTGAAACCGTGCTGGCGCGCAAGGGCGTGCCCGAGTTGCTGCTGGGCGCGACCCAGTGACGCGCGCCAGGTGAATGGCATGAGCGGCGATAATTCCGAAATCAGACGCTCGCAGCGCGTCATCCCGATGCGGGCTCTGATACCCAACGCAGTGACCATCTTGGCGTTGTGTTGCGGTCTGACTGGGGTGCGCGCGGCTTTTCTCGGCGAATGGGAAAAGGCGGTCTTCGCCATCGTCATCGCCGGTGTACTCGATGCGCTCGACGGGCGTATCGCACGGTTGCTCAAGGGAACGTCGCGCTTTGGCGCCGAACTCGACTCGCTGTCCGACCTTACTGCGTTCGGCGTGGCGCCTGCGTTGATCATCTATTTCTGGTCGCTGCATGTGTTGCCGGGCATCGGCTGGATCATTGCCCTAACGCATGCGGTGACTTGTGCGCTGCGGCTAGCGCGGTTTAACGCCCAGCTCGATGTCGAAAATCAGCCGCACAAAAAAGCCGGTTTTTTGACGGGCATTCCGGCGCCGGTCGGGGCAGGGCTCATGCTCAGCCCGATGTTTGTGTCGTTCTGGCTCGAGCCGGTCCTACTCGACAATCTCGAACTACGCGCCGCGATCAGCGCGACCGTCTTGATTGTCGTGTCATTCTTCATGATTTCCAACCTGCCGACCTACAGCTGGGGCTCGGCGCGCATCCGCGGTCAGTGGCGGCTGGTGGCATTGCTGGCCGTCGGGCTGATTGGCGCAGCGCTGATTTCGGCGCCATGGATGACGCTGTCGCTGATCTGCCTGGCCTATGCGTCAACCTTGCCGTTTGCGATCCGCAGTTATCGCCGGGTCAGGCAGCGTGCTGCAGCGAAGCAGTCATGAGCACTTCGCGGCGTTCGGGCAGAAGATAGACTATCGCTCCCCCGTCGTCGGCGAACACCGGCTCGCGTTGCATCGGCGGCAGGCCTCGCGTCGACATGACCCAGCCGCGATGTTGCAGCACGTGTACGATCTGACGGCGGCGAGTCCAAACGTCGCGCGTCGTCAGCGCTAGGAGTAGGGCGATCTGGGTGATGCAGAATACCGAAACGAACATTGATGCCACGACTGAATGCCTCCGTTGCCAACGATGCGAAAGCTACGGCCCCGAATCGTCGTTGATGTCTCATGTTCTTTTTTTGTTCTTTTTGCGTCAAGTTGAAATTTTGTACCAGCGGATTTTCACTGCCTCACCGCTTTGCTAGGAACCATCTCAACGGAATTTGGGGAGAAGACGATGTTGGGTGGAATGCAGGATTGGCCGCTGCTGGTCTGGCGATTGATCGATCATGCCGCGCTCAACCACCCCAATCGCGAAGTCATTTCGCTGACGGTCGAGGGGCCAAAGGTATGTACCAACTGGCGCGAGGTTCGCGATCGGGCTCGCAAGGTCGCGCAGGCGCTTGTCGGACTGGGCATGAAGCCAGGCGATCGCATCGCGACATTGGCCTGGAACACCTATCGCCACCTCGAATGCTGGTACGGTATTTCGGGGATGGGGGGCGTTGCACACACGATTAATCCGCGCTTGTTCGAGGATCAAATTGTCTACATCGCCAACCATGCTGAAGACCGTGTGCTGTTTTTTGACCTGAGCTTCGTCAAACTTGTCGAAACAATCGCGCCGCGGCTAAAGACAATTGAGAAGTTCGTGCTGCTCACCGATCGAGCACATATGCCTGAAAGCTCGTCGCTCGACTTGCTGTGCTACGAAGAATTGGTCGCCGCGCAGGACGGAAAGTTTGACTGGGTCGATGTCGACGAGCACGCGCCGTCGGGGCTGTGCTATACGAGCGGCACAACCGGCCATCCTAAGGGCGTGCTCTATTCGCATCGGTCGAACGTGCTGCACGCCTTTGCCGCGTCGCTCAACGACGTGTTCGGGCTGAGCGCGCAGACGGTGGTGATGCCGTTTTCGCCGATGTACCACGCCAATGCCTGGTCGGTGCCCTATGCCGCGGCGCTGACTGGCGCCAAGCTGGTGCTGGCGGGGCCGCACACCGATGCGCCGACGCTGCACAAGCTGATCGTCGATGAGGATGTCGACTTTACGCTCGCTGTTCCAACGGTTTGGCTATCGATGTTGCAGCATCTTGAAAAGACCGGCGAACACCTCGGCAAGCTCAAGCGCGTCGCCATCGGCGGCTCGGCCGTACCGCGGATGATGATCGAGCGCTTCCAGAACGACCATGGCGTCGCGGTCAGCCAGATCTGGGGCATGACCGAATTGTCGCCGATCGGGACGTCGGGAACGCCGTGTCCCGATGTGCTGGCGATGGGGCCTGAAGCCAAGCTCGATGCCCAGTGCAAGCAGGGGCGCGCGGTGTTCGGCGTTGAAATGAAGATCGTCGACGACAATGGCGCCGAGCTGCCGCGAGACGGCGTCGCGTTCGGCCGGCTGCTGGTCAAGGGGCCGTGGACAGTTGAACAGTATTTCAAGGGCGATGGCGGCCAGGTGCTCGACGCCGATGGCTGGTTCGACACCGGCGATGTCGCGACACTCGATGCGCTGAGCTACATGCACATCGTCGACCGCTCGAAGGACGTCATCAAGTCGGGCGGCGAGTGGATCTCGTCGATCGAACTCGAGAATGCCGCGGTTGGCTGCCCGGGGATTGCCGAGGCGGCGGTCATCGGCGTGGCGCATCCTAAATGGGACGAGCGGCCGCTTCTGGTGGTCGTGCGCAAGCCCGACGCCAGCGTGACCAAGGACGACGTGCTGGCGTACCTGTCGGGCAAGATCGCCAAATGGTGGACGCCCGACGATGTCGTGTTTGTCGACGAGCTACCGCACACGGCGACGGGCAAGCTGCTCAAGACTGCGCTACGCGACCGCTTCCGCGACTATCGCTTGCCGACCGCGTAGCGCGAGGCCTGTTATTTGCTGGTCGGCGCTGCGGTTGCGGCAGCGTTTGCCTGCTTCATCGCGGCCATATTGGCTTTGCAGTCAGGCGACACTTGCGCGATTTTTTGCGTCAGGCATGCCTGGACCGCGGTCCGATCCATTGCCGCGACGGCGTCGGGGCACAGCTTGGACGCATCGGCCTTGCAGGCGCCCGGATGCGGGACAGTTTGTGCGCTGGCGGCGCCGGCAGTGGCAAGCAGTGCCACCGACAGAATGAGGTGCAGTTTCATCAGGATTCTCCCCTATGTTACCTTGAAGGCGCATCACGATGGCATAGCTACTTTCGGTTGGAAAGTGCGACGTGATTCATCACCTACCACATTCTGAGCTGCGCGCTCGGTACGCGGAAGCGATCGGTCGCGAGTTCCAATCGCGGCTTGTCGAGACCGAACCGCGCGCAGCCGATGGCGAAGCGGCGGCGCAGCATTTCGGCATAGGGGCCTTTGCCGGCCATCCGCGTGCCGAATTCGGGGTCATTGTCGCGGCCGTCGCGCATCGAATGGATGAGGTGCAGCACGCGCGCCGCGCGGTCGGGGTAGTGGGCATCGAGCCAGGCGCGGAACAACGGCGCGACTTCATGCGGCAGCCGGACGGGGCGGGTGAAGGCGGCATAGGCACCGGCGCCTGCAGCGGCCTCCAGTATCGCTTCGATTTCGTGGTCGGTTATCGCCGGGATGACCGGTGACACCGACACGAAGACCGGCACGCCGGCGGCGGCGAGTTGCCGTATGGCCTCGATGCGCCGCGCAGGTGTCGGGGCGCGCGGCTCGATGCTGCGGGCAATAGTACGGTCGAGGCTGGTCACTGAAATTGCAACAGCAACAAGGTTTTGCGATGCAAGTTGGGTAAGCAGGTCGAGGTCGGCCGTGACGCGATCGGACTTGGTGGTGATCGTCACCGGGTGGCCGAATTCAAGCAGCACCCCTAGGAGTGCGCGGGTGATGCGAAAAGCGGCCTCGATCGGCTGGTAGGGATCGGTGTTGGTGCCCATGGCCAACGGTTTGGGCGTGTAGCCGCGCTTCGACAGCTCGGCGCGCAGCAAGGTCGCGGCACTTGGCTTGGCGGTCAGTTTGGTCTCGAAATCGAGACCCGGCGACAGACCGAGATAGGCATGCGTGGGCCGCGCAAAGCAATAGATGCAGCCGTGCTCGCAGCCGCGATAGGCGTTGACCGAGCGGTCGAACGGAATGTCGGGCGAGGTGTTGCGCGTGATGATCGTCCGGGGCGCCTCGATACTGACCGTCGTGCGCAGCGGCGCTACGTCATCAAGGCTCTCGCGCGTGTCGAGCCAGTCGCCATCGACCTGGGTCGCCAGCGCATCGAAACGCGCGCTCGCGGCGTTGTCGGCGGCGCCGCGGCCTTTGAGGGGCGGGGGTGTGACCATCATCAACATATAGTCGATTGAACAGAACGTAACAAGAACATAGAAAATCAGATTTTAACTTGGCCCAGGCTTGATCCGGTGCGAAAATGACCAGCGGAAGTTGAACCGGGGCAATAGGAAATCTGATCATGAAGCTGCTTTTGAAGGCCATACCGTTGCTGGCGCTGGCATCGTCACCCGTGCTTGGACAGAGCGCCGGAACACCGCCAGCTTCACCGCCGCCCGCCAATGTGCAGCAGGCACGCGCACAGATCACGCTCGACGAACCGACTAAATATGCGCTGGTCTCCGGTTTGGGCAGCGAAGTCGGGACGCCGTTCATCCTCAACAACCTCGCCGATGCCAGCAAGCTCTGCCAGGCGATGGGCACGTGCATCACCACCGATCAGATCCAGACCGAGTCGGCGGTCGATCCGGCGGCCTTCGCCGACGTGCACAATGCTGTCGAGCTAGCCAAAGCGGTGCAGGTCAAGGGCAAGCCGCCCGTCGCCATTGTAAGCCTGGTCGCGATCTACCCCGCGCCCGGCACATGGAACTACACGCCGATGTTGGTGCAGACATCGGTACTCGATGTCGCAACCGGCAAGTCTCAGATTTTTTACGCCGATATCGAATTTCGCGTGACCGGCGCCGAACTGCGCAACTGGATCCCGCAGTCGGGGCTCAATTATGATCTGCAGCAGCGTTTCGGACTGCCGACCAACTTCAAATGAGCGTGCTGCCGGCGGGGTGGTCCCCGCCGGCGGGCAGGCCGCTACATCAGGAAAACGTTATTGTAGACGGCACGAATGCGGCCGGTACCAAGTTCGACGAGCAGCAGGTCGGGGCCATAGCGCACCCACTGCGTGCCATACGGCGGTGCGCCGAGCCCGAACGCACTGTAGCTGGTGAAGTAATAGGCGCTGCTTAGGAACAGCGACGGCAGGAACAGTCCCACCGACCACGGCCGGTAGTAATAGCCGGGCGGATAGCGCCACGGCGCATAATAGACTGGCGGCCGGTACCAGCCGCCGGCGGGAGGGTAGTGGCCGGGCGGATAGCGCCCGCCGGGTGGATAGAACGCCGGCGGTGGATAATAGCCACCGCCCGGCGGCGGGCGATAACCCGGCGGCGGCTTGTAGCCTGGCGGAGGCCGGTACTGAGGCGGCAGCTTGTTGTTGTTCCAGTTGGCGCCATTGCTGCCGTTGTTATTGCCGTTCCAATTGCCGTTACCGCCGCCGTTGTTCGGCGGCCGGTAATTGCCGTTGTTGTTACCGCCTTGCGGGGGTTTGTAGTTGCCGTTGCCGTTATTGCCACCCTGCGGTGGCTTGTAATTTCCGCCGCCTCCGCCTCCGCCTCCGCCGCCGTTGCCGGGATAGCCGGGCTTGGTCGCAGGCTTGGTCTGTGGGTATTGGCCGCTGCTGCCGGGTGGCTTGTAGTTGCCGCCGCCACCGTTACCCTGTGCGGGGCGAGCTGCGGGCTGCTGGTAGCCGGGCGACTGCTTGTAGCCACCACCGCTGTTGCCGGGCGCCGGGCGCGTCGCCGGTGCGGCTTGGCTGTTGCCGCCGACATGACGGTTGCCCTGCGGTTCCGCCAGAGTTGCAGCAGGTGCCAGCATCAGCGCCACCGAAAGCACCCGAATTGAATTTGACATGATTAACTCCCCGTAACGTCCACGCACGTCGTCAACGCGTGCGCGGCAGGCTGGTTCCGCGTCAGCGCTCGGTCAGCCGCGGCATCAGCTCCACAAAGTTGCATGGACGATGGCGACTGTCGAGTTGCGTCACCAATATGCCGTTCCACGCATCGCGGACCGCGCCGGTCGAGCCGGGCAGGGCAAAGATATAGGTGCCCCGCGCCACGCCGCCGGTGGCGCGCGACTGGATCGTCGAGGTGCCGATGCTTTGAAAGCTGAGCCAGCGGAAGAGTTCGCCGAAGCCCGGGATTTCCTTGTCGCAAACCTGCTGCAACGCCTCAGGCGTCACATCGCGCCCGGTGACGCCGGTGCCGCCGGTGGTGATGATGCAATCGACCGAGGCATCGTAGATCCACGCCTCGAGCTGAGCCACAATTGCCGGCACGTCATCGCGGCAGATGGCACGGCCGGCGAGTTCGTGCCCTGCCTCGGCCAACAATGCAACCAGCGTGTCGCCCGAGCGGTCATCGGCAGACGTGCGCGTATCCGATACCGTCAGGCAGGCGATGCGGACGGGGAGGAACTTGGCGCTGAAATCAATTGCCATCGGGCTTTTCCTCGGCTTCGACGGGGGCGCCGGCCGACGGAGCGACCACCGGCGTCAGCGGCATGACGCGCGGCGCCAGCTTGATGCCCGTCGGCCCCGGCATGCCGGGGAAGCGCGGCCACAGGCCTTGCACGAGCGCATCAATGCTGGTCGTCGGCGTGTCGCTGCGCAACTGGTACATCCAAAAATTGCGCATGACGATTTCGACATAATGCCGCGTTTCCTTGAACGGAATCGACTCGATGAACAGCAGTGCATCGCCATTATCGCGCAGCGAAGCGTTCCATTTCTGCACCGATCCCGGCCCGGCATTGTACGCGGCGACGACCTTGGGCAGCAGGCCCTGTGTATAGCTCATGTCGCGCAGCTTCTCGAGGTAACTCTGCCCGAGTTCGAAGTTAAACGCCGGGTCGGAAAGGTCGGCGCCCGAAAGGTCGACCGACGGCGTGTCGCCCGCAGCGCCGAAGCTCTTTTGCACCAGCTTGGCGGTGCCCGGCATCAACTGCATCAGCCCCTTGGCGCCGACACGGCTGGTGGCGGTGGTGATGAAATTGCTCTCCTGCAGCGCATGCGCATAGACGAGACTCTGGTCGACGCGCCAGCCGCGGTAAGGCACCCAGTCGGGGGCGGGGAATCGCGCCGACACCGGCGGTTCGAGGCCGAGCGGCGGGTGGTGTGCTAGCCAATATTGCGTCGCCGGCAGATTGAGCCGCGCCGCCAGCCGTAACAGCGGTTCATAGTCGGTGCCGGGGCTGATGCTGGCGAGGTAGCGCAATTCGCGGTCGGCAAGACCAAGCTGGCCAATCTCGACGAGCGCCGCCGCACGACGGGCGCCGCCCTTTGATTTCAGATAGTTCCAGTCGGCTGTGATGAAATCAGGTTCGGTCCAGTTGAACGGATAGGCCAGCCCTAGCGCCCGCTGCGCGAGCAATCCATAGAAGGTAGTGCGGTACCTGGCCGCCTTTGCCAGATTGGCGCTGACGAGTTGCGGCCGCATACAGGCAAAATCGGCACGGCTTGCCCAATAGGCGGCAGCGGCGGCAAGATCGTTCGTCGGGCCGCGCTGGCCCGCGAGGTTGAACGCCGTCGCTGCAGCATTGCAATCGCCAACGCGGAACGCCGCAAGGCCGCTGACCCAGGCCCCAAGTGCTGCCCATTCGCCGCTGCCGGTGGCGGCGTCGCTGCCCATGCGCCGCGCTGCGGCATCATCGCCGGCGATGTAATAGCTCCAGGCAATGCGCTGGGCGTATTCGGTTCGTACCGGCTCGGAGACCTCGAAACGTTGCGCGCGCCATCGGTTTTCAGCAGCGCTGTTATTATCGGCGGCAAGCAGCGGCTTGAGCGCTGCGGCAAAGGCGTCGTCATTGGCGCTGTCGCCCTTCGCCGACTTGGGCGTCATGCGCGGGTTGAAACTGATCGCGGGGGCCGAATTGACCTTTGGCAGCAGCGGCAGATTGGTCGCGCCACGTTCAACCGCCAGCTGCGCAATGCGCGGCGCTTGCGGCAGGGTGGGATTGGCGAACAGCCAGTCGGTCAGTGTGTTGACACTAGCGCGACCGCTGCCGCGGGCCAGCAGCAACTGTCCCTCCGCCGAGCCATAGAGCACGCCGTTGGCGGGCATGTAGGCGAGCGCCGATTCTGCTGCGCTTGTGCGCCCGGCATCGATGTCGCGGAAGATGCGGCCATAGGCGGCAGCTTCGGACGGTGTCAGTTGCGGCGGCACACGGCGCTGGCGCAACGTGATGCCGTCGGCGGGTGTGCCAGTGACGGTAATCGGCGTGCGGCTGCCATCGTCATAGGCCGGGGTAGCGGCGGGCGGGGCCAAGGTTTGGGCGGCAAGGGGGGCGGCCGCCGCGAGCAGCAGCGCAAAGCCGGTGAGGCGGGATTTCATGGTGGGTCGCTGTACGCCGCGAGCGCGGATTTGAACAGCAGCAGATCGCGCCACGCCAAGGCTTTGTGCGACGGATGCGCAAGCAGATAGGCCGGCGCGAAGCTAGGCAACACAGGTACCTTGAGCGCACCCATTTCGAGCGTTTGCCAGCGGCCGCGCAGCCTGTTGATACCGGTTTCGACGCCGAACAACGCCGCCGCCGCGACGCCGCCGAACACCAGCACCGCGTGCGGGCGCACTAGTTCGATCTGGCGCCGCACCACAGGTAGTTGCGCGGCGATTTCGACAGCGCCAGGGGCGCGCGGCGTTGGTCGTGCCAGCAGATTGGCGAGATAGGTGTCGGCACGGTCGCGACCGATTGCCGCAAGCATATGGTCGAGCAACTGCCCGCTCGCCCCGGCAAACAGCCGCCCCGCGGCAATATCGTCCGCGGTTGGCATGTCGCCTAGAACCATGACGCGCGTTGCCGGATTGCCGTCGGCAAACAGCGCCGGACGGCCGCCGCTTTCGACGACCAAGGCCGCAAGCGCATCGAGCGTTTCGCATGCCGCGACGCGCGCCAGGAGCGCGCTGTTGTCGCGGACCGGCAACGGTCCGGCGCGCGGCGCATGGACGGGGGGCTCCGCGGTGGCGATGGGTTCGGGGACCAGCGGCACCTCGGCCAGCCACGTCGCGGGCGCATCGCCGACCAGCGTGTCGACCCCGGCGTCGACGAGCCAGGCCAACGCCGCCAGTGCTGCCGCCGCTTCGCCGCCCGACAGCGGGCCCGCGCCCGACAAAGTGGGTGATTGAGACATCATGTGTCACTCTGCGGTGGCGGTACCTCTGGTCAAGCGGCTTTTGGCAACGTATCTGGTGAATCATTGCAATAGTGCGACGGCGCGAGCGTGCGCTGGCATTGTCGCCGTCCGAGGGGTGCAGGGAAGACTCACATGGCTGAAACACGTACCGACCGCGAATCAATGCCTTATGACGTGGTCATCGTCGGCGGTGGCCCCGCCGGTCTGGCAGCGGCGATCCGCGTCAAGCAGGCGGCCGCCGAAAAGGGCGCGGAAATCAGCGTCTGCATCCTCGAAAAGGGCTCCGAAGTCGGCGCCCACATCCTGTCGGGCGCGGTCGTCGATCCGGTGGCGCTCGACGAGCTGCTGCCGAACTGGCGCGAACTGGACAGTCCGCTGACGGTGCCGGTCATCGAAAACCACCACTGGATTCTGACCAAGGACAAGCAATACGACTTCCCGCACGGCTTGATGCCGCCGTTCATGAACAACAAGGGCTGCTACACCGTCAGCCTCGGCAACCTGTGCCGCTGGCTTGCCGGACAGGCCGAAGCGCTGGGTGTCGAGATTTTCCCCGGCTTTGCCGCGGCCGAAGTGCTGTTCAACGACGATGGCTCGGTCAAGGGCGTCGCCACCGGCGACATGGGCGTTGCCAAGGACGGCAGCCACAAGGACAGCTTCACACCCGGCCTCGAGCTCCATGCCAAATACACCTTCTTCGCCGAAGGCGTGCGCGGGCACCTGTCGAAGCAGCTGATCAAGCGCTTCGATCTGGCCAAGGACAGCCAGCCGCAGATCTACGGCATCGGCATCAAGGAACTCTGGGATATCGATCCCGAAAACCATGTCGCCGGCCGCGTCATCCACACGCAGGGTTGGCCGCTCGATGACGCCAACGGCGGCGGTTTCCTCTATCATCAGGCGAACAACCAGGTCGCGCTGGGCTTCGTCACCTGGCTTAATTACAAGAACCCCTATCTGTCGCCGTTCGAGGAAATGCAGCGCTGGAAGACGCATCCAGCGATCAAGGCGGTGCTCAAGGGCGGCCGCCGCGTTAGCTACGGCGCCCGCGCCATCAACGACGGCGGCTGGCAGGCGGTGCCCAAGTTGAACTTCCCCGGCGGCGCGCTGATCGGTTGCTCGGCGGGCTTCGTCAACGTGCCGCGCATCAAGGGCAGCCATACCGCGATGAAGACCGGCATGATGGCGGCCGATGCGGCGGTGGCAGCGATCGTGTCGCAACGCGCCAACGACAGCCTCGATGCCTATCAGACGGCGTATGAGAATAGCTGGGTCTATTCGGAACTGCGCGGCGTCCGCAACACGCTGCCGCTGGTCGAAAAGTTCGGCAATCTGATCGGCACCGGGCTCGCGGGCGTGACAATGTGGGCCGAACATCTGGGTGTGCGCATGCCGTTCACGATGAAGACGCATCCCGACAATGAGTCGCTGTTCCGCAAGGATCACGTCTATCCGATCACCTATCCCAAGCCCGACAATGTCTACAGCTTCGACCGGCTGACCAGCGTCTTCCTGTCGAACACCAACCATGAAGAAGACCAGCCAGTCCACCTGACGCTCAAGGACCCGACCGTGCCGATCGAGGTCAATCTGGCGCTGTATGACGAGCCGGCACAACGCTATTGCCCGGCAGGCGTCTATGAAATCGTCGGGCTGGAGGACAATAATCCGCGCCTGCAGATCAACGCGCAGAACTGCGTCCACTGCAAGACGTGCGATATCAAGGACCCGACGCAGAATATCAACTGGGTGGTGCCTGAAGGTGGCGGTGGACCGAACTATCCAAATATGTGACGCGAGCGCGGCCGGCGCTTAAGGTAAAATTTGCCATTCCATATTTTGCCGTAGGCGCGGACTCGCGCCGCGTCCGGCCGGCGGGGCGGAGGCCACAGCCGACGAACCCGTCCAACGGCGTGGCTTTGCCACGACGCCTTACCGTCCTGCCTGCCCTCACACCAGCGCGACTCCCACACCCCCTCGACATCGCCCCTCTACCCCGCCATTACTCACAGCAAGCAGGGCGACCCAAGGACCACCACCGCACATGAACCGCGCGCTCGCGCCCTACGCGCTTTTGCTTCTGGCCACGCCGGCGGTCGCCACTGTCAGCCCGCTGACCGACTCGGCGATGCACGGCTATGTGCTCGGGCGCTATGCCTTCAGCGCCGACGCGCTCCCCACAGCCTCGCAATATTATGAAGCTGCACAACGTCAGGACCCCAATGACCTGGCGCTGCGCCGCCGTAGTTTCGAACTGGCTATTGTCGCGGGCGATCAGGCGCACGCCACGGCGCTTGCCAAGCAACTCGCTGCCGCCGGGCAGAACGATGCCACGGTGGCGTTCGTTCGCATTGCCGACGCGGTAGGACGCAAAGACTGGAACGCCGTCGATGCCCTGCGCCCAGGACTGGGTGATGTCGGTTATGCCCAAGTGGCTTCGCCCATCATCGAGGCATGGACGCAGTTCGGCCGCGGCAACGTCGATGCGGCCTTGGCGCTGCTCA
Organism: Glacieibacterium arshaanense; assembly: GCF_004681125.1. Taxonomy (GTDB): domain Bacteria; phylum Pseudomonadota; class Alphaproteobacteria; order Sphingomonadales; family Sphingomonadaceae; genus Polymorphobacter_A; species Polymorphobacter_A arshaanense. The sequence continues at coordinate 1,133,544 of NZ_SIHO01000001.1, read as the reverse complement.
ACACCGCGAAATACAGCGGTATCGCCAACAGCTATGTTGCCGAACAGCGCGCGCATATGCTGGCCGCCGCCGGGCGCTGGGACGAAGCCGCCGATGCCTATCATGCTCTGCTGGCCGGCATCGGCAACGGTATCAACTGGCTTAGGGTCGGGGAGGCCGATGCGCTGCAACAGGCCGGCAAGACGCAGGCCGCTGCCGACATGCTGGCGTCGGCGCCGGGCGATTTGCCGCTAGCGGCTGCACGCGCGCGCTTTGAAGCGGGCAAGCGCATCGGCGCGCTGGCGCCGACGCCTGCCGCCGGTATCGCCTGGATGGCGGCGAGGCTTGCGGCAGACATGTCGCGCGACCGGCCGGTGCCGCTGGCGCTGACAATGGGACGGATCGGCACGTTCCTTGACCCGTCGCTCGATGCTGCATGGATGATTACCGGCGATATTCTGGCGCGTGGTGGCAAGGGCGAAGCGGCGCTGGCGGCCTATGCGCACATCGGTCCCACCGATCCGATGGCACCGGTCGTGAATGTGCGTCGCGCGCAAGTCCTCCAAACGCTCGACCGCGACAAGTCGGCGGGCGACCTACTACTGGCCGCGACAGCGCAGCAGGGCGCCGGTATCGACGACTGGACGCGGCTTGGCGACTGGTATCGCAGCGAAGACCGGCTGGCCGACGCCGTGACGGCGTATGACAAGGCGCTGGCGCTGGCAAAGCCGAAAGATCCTGCACTCTGGGCCTATTACTTCCAGCGCGGCAGTGCGCGCGAGCAGGTGGGTGACTGGGTGGGTGCCGAAAGCGACCTGCGGATTGCGCTTGAATTGGCCCCCAATGAACCGATCGTGCTGAACTATCTGGGCTATTCGTTGCTCGACCGCGGGCTGAATCTTGCCGAGGCTCAGGCGCTGATCGAGCGCGCCGCCAAGTACAAGCCCGACGATGCCTCGATCCTCGACTCGCTGGGCTGGGCCTATTTCCGCACCGGTCAGTATGAAAAGGCCGTGCCCGAGCTCGAGCGTGCGGCTGCGGCACAACCCGGCGATCCGACGATCAACGAGCACCTGGGCGACGCTTTCTGGCGCGTCGGCCGCAAGCTCGAAGCGCGTTTTCGCTGGAGCGCCGCACTGGAGCTCGATCCGACCGAGAGGCAAAAGGCGCTGCTGAAGGCGAAGCTGGATTACGGACTGGATGTTGCGCTGGCCATGGCGCCGGCCGCAGCCAGGAAATAGCCCGATGCCAGCACTGACCGAGTTCGCGCCGGCGAAGCTGAACCTGGCGCTGCACGTGCGGGCGCGCAATCCCGATGGCTACCACGACCTTGAATCGATTTTCGCCTTTGTCGACTTCGGCGATACGCTGCATCTGACCCCCGCTGAAGTATTGAGCTTGACGATCGACGGGCCATTCGCGGCGGCACTGGTCGATGATGACAATCTCGTGCTGCGTGCGGTACGGGCCTTGGCCGACGCCAGTGGCAGGCCGGCGGCGGGGCGGCTGCGACTCGAAAAGCATATTCCGGTGGCCGCCGGACTTGGAGGTGGGTCGGCCGATGCCGCTGCGGCGTTACGACTGCTGGCGCGTTCCTGGCAGCTTGATTGGCCGCCGGCCCGGCTTGCCGAAATCGCTTCGGGGCTGGGGGCCGATGTTCCAGCTTGTCTGTACGGCAGTTTGCAATTCGGCACCGGGCGCGGCGATCAGCTGGCACCGATGCAGCGCCACGACCTTGCCGGAACGCCGGTTTTGCTGGTCAATCCGCGCGTCGCGGTGGCGACTGGCCCAGTATTCCGGGGTTGGGATGGCATTGATCGGGGCACACTCGATCCGGCGGCACCGCTGGCGGTGCTCCGCAACGATCTGGCAGCGCCGGCGATTGCGCTGGCGCCGGTGATCGCTACGGTCATCGCAGCGCTCGAACAACAGCCCGGCGTGACGTTGGTGCGTATGTCCGGATCAGGCGCCACGGTGTTCGCACTGTTCGAGTCGGATGCGACTCGCAACGGGGCGGTACAGCAACTTTCAGCGCAATTTCCGGACTGGTGGCTAACGGGCACAGCACTGCACTGATTTCCTGTGTGGCGCATTGTCGCACGTCTAATAATCTGAAAATAAATCGAAAAACCGGGTTGGCAGCGTGGCGCGATAGCCTAACTTGTGCATTGCAGCAAAAAACTTCTGATTGGCACTCAGTTTTTCGTTGACGGCTTTCTGAGTCTCACTTAAAGCCACACTCAGTTGTTCTGAGTACCACTCAATACCAAGCCATCCTCCCCAGGATAAACAAGCAAACAGGAGACTGTCATGATCAATCGCTTCTTCCTCGTCGCTCCGATCGCCCTTGCTGTTAGCGCTGCCTTCGTCGGCGCCGCTGCTGGCCCGGCTGCCGCTGCGACCAACGACTATTGCGCCACGGCGCCCGCGCAGCTGCGCACGCTCAACGCCACCGCTCCGGCGGCTGTGCAGGGCAAGGTCAGCTACAACATCAACGCTGGCGTCCAGCTGTGCGAAGCCGGTGCTGACTTCGAAGCCAAGAAGAACTTCAGCAAGGCGAGCAAGCTGCTCGGCACCGACCTTGCCGCGCTCGGCACCGCGCCGGCCGGCGCTCAGGCTGCTGCCCAGTAAGGCTGCGACCTAAACTCTGATTACTCCCCTCGAGTAACTTTGAGCCGTCCTGGAAACGGGGCGGCTCTTTTTCTGTGCTACGCCGGATTTGGATTGCACTCGCTAGATCAATCTCCCAGACAGGGCGCTCCTTGGTTCTGCGGGATTGCCAGTGTGAACGAACCACTTCGCCTTGAAATCGACACCGGCATTGCGCGCTTGCTCATCGACCGTCCGGACAAGCGCAACGCCTTCAACCAGGCGATGTGGACGGCGTTCCCGGGACTGGTCGACGCCGCGATGGCCAATCCCGATGTACGCTTGCTGATTGTGCAGGCCGCCACCCCGGGACCATTCTGTGCCGGCGCCGACATTGCCGAGTTCGCCAAAAGTGCTGCCGATCCGGCATGGCGGCGCGCCAACGGCGCCGGCATCCGCGCGACGCAAGTGACGCTGGCGCGCGCGCCCAAGCCGACGCTGGCGGTGGTCGACGGGGACTGTATCGGCGGTGGCTGCGGCATCGCTCTGGCGTGTGACCTGCGCATCGCGTCGCCGCGTGCGCGTTTCGGCATCACGCCGGCCAAGCTCGGGCTGGTTTATCCGCTGCACGACACGCGGCTGCTGGTCGATCTGGTCGGGCCGGCGCAGGCCAAGCGCTTGCTCTATACCGCTGAACTAATCGATGCCGCTGAGGCGACCCGCATCGGGTTGGTACAGATTCTGGCCGACAACATCGATGCCGCCGTCGCCGACCATGTCGCGCGACTGCTGGCAGGTTCACCGCACACGCAACGCGGCACCAAGGCGATTGTCTCACGGATTCTGTCCGGCGTCACCGATGATGATCCCGCGTCATCCGGCCAGTTCGATGCCGCATTTGAAGGGGTTGATTTCGCCGAGGGGGTTTCGGCCTTTCTCTCTAAGCGCACGCCAAAGTTCGGCGGGTGACGGCGCCCGAGCGCATCGCGGGCCTTGCTGGTGTGCGGCTGCTGGTGACCGCCGACCACGCATCGGCGGCGGTACCGCACGGTGTCGAGCTTGGCGTTTCGGCCGCCGCCATGGCGACGCATATTGCCATCGACATCGGGACTGCCGAACTGGCGCGCAGGTTGGCGGCACGTTTGGGTGCGCCAGCCGTGATCGCAACAGTGTCGCGGCTGGTCATCGACTTCAACCGCGAGCCCGACGCCACGGGGCTGATTCCGCATATCAGTGACGGCGTGCATATCATTGGTAATGATGGACTTCCTGACGGCGAGCGCACCCGGCGCCTCAACGCCTATCACGCGCCATATCATGCAACGATCGACGCGGCGATTGCCGAGACTGCACCGGCAATGCTGGTCAGCATTCACAGCTTCACGCCGCAGCTGGCGACACGCCCTGACGAAGTGCGACCGTGGCCGGTGGGGGTCCTCTACAATGTGGACGATCGCGCCGCGCGGCTGGGGATTGCCGCATTGGCTGCGCGTGGCTGGAACGTCGGCGACAACCAGCCCTATTCGGGGCGCGTGCTCAACGCGACGATGAACCGCCATGCCGAAGCGCGCGGGCTACCGTATTTGGGCTTTGAAGTGCGACAGGACCAGCTCGGCGATGCAGCCGGCATCGCGGCCTGGGCGGATATTCTGGCCGATGTTGTCAGCGAGGTTGCGGCGCAGATGTTTAGCCGAAGCGTGCCCGCGCCACGCTGAGGTCGTAGGCGTGCTCGATAAGCAGCTCGGCGTCCCATTCGCTGCGGCCATCGGCGAAGAAGTCTCCCCCATAGACGTGGATCGCAGCGCTCAAACGCGCCACCGGATTGTGTACTGAATGGATGATGTCGCGGCCTAGGGGCACGACATCGCCTGCCGACAGCGATTGCGCGCCCGCCGCCGTGACGCGTCCGTCGGGCAGACGCTTCCAGAAGATGTTGTCCTCGCGCCCGTCATAGACGCCGATCACTGCCCACATGTTATGGTTGTGCGGCGGCACCGCCATCGCCGGCTTCCAGATGACGTTGAGCACGGTGAGTTCGTCCGAGCGGAACAGCGGCGCCAGCACACCCGCCTGCGGCGTGGCAAACGCTGCACGCACCGCCGCCGGATCGGCAAGCGCCCGCTGCATGACTTCGAGCACACCGCGGTGAGAGCGGTCGGCGCGCACGGCGTCAAGGCAATCGGAGACAAATTGGTCCGTATCGAACATAACGCGCAATCAACGGCCATTCGCCGGCGCGTGCAAGCCAAATCGAAATGTTGACCTATGGGGCGTCCATCGGCCATTGACCGGTCGTTCTTGAAAGGCCCGTGCCATGACCCGTTTTGACAAATCCAAGCTGCCCAGCCGCCATGTTTCGGTCGGCCCCGAGCGTGCGCCGCACCGCAGCTATTATTACGCGATGGGTTTAACCGAGGAAGACATCGCCAAGCCATTCGTCGGGGTAGTGTCGGCAGGTAATGATTCAGCGCCGTGCAACACTGCGCTCGATGCGCAGGCTGACGTGGCGCGCGAGGGCGTCATCGCCAACGGCGGCATGCCGCGGCGCTTTAACACCATCACCGTCACCGACGGCATCGCGATGGGCCACCAGGGCATGAAATCGTCGCTAGTTAGCCGCGAGATCATCGCCGACTCGGTCGAAGTCAGCGTCCGCGGGCATTGCTATGACGCGCTCGTCGGCTTTGCCGGATGCGACAAGTCGCTGCCTGGCATGATGATGGCGATGCTGCGCCTCAACGTGCCGTCGATCTTCGTCTACGGCGGCTCGATCCTGCCGGGTGTATTCCACGGCAATGACGTCACCGTCGTCGATGTGTTCGAAGCGGTCGGCAAATATGGCGCGGGCAATTGCCCCTTGTCCGAGCTGATCGCGCTCGAAAAGGTCGCGTGCCCTGGCCACGGCGCGTGCGGAGGCCAGTACACCGCGAACACCATGGCGTGCGTCGGTGAAGCTATAGGGCTGTCGCTGCCCAATTCGAACATGGTGCCGGCGCCGTACCTCAGCCGCGCCGACATCGCGCGCGCCGCCGGCGTGCAGGTGATGGAGCTGCTCGCCAAGAACATCCGGCCGCGCGACATCTGCACGCGCGAGGCGTTCATCAACGCGGCGCGCGTCGTGGCCGCCACGGGTGGTTCGACCAACGGCGCACTGCACCTGCCGGCGATGGCGAGCGAGGCGGGGATCGACTTCGACCTGTTCGATGTCGCCGAAGTCTTCAAGACGACACCATACATCGCCGACCTCAAGCCCGGCGGGAAGTATGTCGCCAAGGACATGCACGATGCCGGCGGCGTCTACATGGTGATGAAGACGCTGATGGACGCCGGCCTGATCCACCGCGACTGCATGACGGTGACCGGCAAGACCATCGGCGAGAACATCGACGAAGTGACGTGGAACCCTGACCAGAAGGTCATTTATCCAGTGTCGTCGCCGCTGTCGCCGACTGGCGGCGTAGTCGGACTGCGCGGCTCGCTCGCGCCCGATGGCGCCATCGTCAAGGTTGCCGGCATGCACAAGCTACAGTTCACCGGCCCGGCACGGGTTTTCGAGTGCGAGGAAGATGCGTTCGCCGCCGTCGAAGCACGTACCATCAACGAGGGCGAAGTCATCGTCATTCGCTACGAAGGCCCCAAGGGCGGTCCCGGCATGCGCGAGATGCTGTCGACCACTGCCGCGCTTTACGGCCAGGGTATGGGCGAAAAGGTCGCGCTGATCACCGACGGGCGCTTTTCAGGCGCGACGCGCGGCTTCTGCATCGGCCATGTCGGCCCAGAAGCCGCCGATGGCGGCCCGATTGCGCTGGTCGAAAACGGCGATATTATCACGATCGACGCTGCTGCCGGCACTATTGACTTGGATGTGCCTGCGCATGTGCTGACGGCACGTCGTGCCGGCTGGGCGCCGCGCACCAACGCCTATCAGTCAGGCGCTTTGTGGCGCTATGCACAGAATGTCGGTCCAGCGAGCAAGGGCGCACTGACGCACCCCGGCGCTGTCGCCGAACGGCACGTTTACGCCGATATCTAGTGTGAGGCGGTCGCCGGCGCTGCCACGGGCGCAGCTTGCGGCGGCGCGGCATAGGGTGCAACGGGTCTGATCGCCGTCCAGATCGGCTCACCACGGCCATCGCGCGGGATTTCGCCGCCGGTACCAGGGCGCTTGTTGCTGCTGAAATAAAGCGGCGATGGCGTACAGCCCGCAAGAACTGCGACGCACGCGATGCACAGGCCGATGCGGTGGGTGATTTTGTTCTGTGCCATTTCAAGGTGAAGCTTGTTACAGCAGGGCATGGGATTATCAAGCGGCCTTGATGCGATGCGCCCGATTTTGACCGCGGCAGCGATGCGAGCGGTCGAAAGGCGAGTCATCGACGCAGGCACGCCGTCGCTCGAGCTGATGGAGCGGGCAGGGGCTTCCGCGGCAGTTGCCGCGTGGCGTTTCGGTTTGCCGCGTGAGGTCAACATTCTGTGCGGCACCGGCAACAACGGCGGCGACGGCTATGTCGTCGCGCGCCACCTCGCCGAACGCGGTCATGACGTCAGGGTCATAGCTGCGGCGCCGCTGCGTAGCGCCGATGCCCGCGCGATGTCGGCGCGCTGGGCCGGGCCGGTATTGGCTTACGGCGAAGCGAAGCCCGCAGCAGGTTTCATTGATGCGCTGTTCGGCATCGGACTCGACCGGCCACTTGAAGTTGGCGATGTCGCCGAACTGCAGCGGCTGGGCGCCAACGCGCGCACGCGAATCGCCATCGACTTGCCGAGCGGCGTCGGCAGCGATGATGGTGCGCTGTTTGGTGTGCCGTTCGTATTCGACCTCACAGTAACATTTGGTGCGAATAAGCCTGCGCATATCATTGAACCCGCACGTTCATGCTGCGGCCGAGTGGTTGTCGCCGATATTGGTCTGGGAGCTATTGATAGCAAGACCCGGTGCAACGCGCCGCCGCGATTGCGCGCTGCGGTGGCCGACGTTCACAAATATGAGCGCGGCAGTGTCATCGTCATCGCCGGGCCGGCGGGTGCGGGTGGTGCGGCGCGCCTGGCGGCGCGCGCGGCATTGCGGGCCGGTGCCGGATTGGCGACACTTGCCTGCCAGCCGTTGGCGCTGCCTGAAAACGCCGCGCGGCTCGATGCCGTCATGCTGCGCGTCACCCCTGATGTGGCCGCGCTGGCGCGGGTGTTGACCGATCGTCGCATTGGCGCGGTAGTCATTGGCCCCGGCCTTGGCCAGGACGCGGCGGCAAAAGCGAAGCTTGCTGCCGTCCTGGCGTCGGAGGTGGCCACGGTGTGCGATGCCGATGCCTTCACGCTGTGCGCTGGTGAACCCGAAGCGCTTCGGAACGCCGCGGTCTTGACCCCGCACGAAGGCGAATTCGTCCGCATGTTCGGCAATCTTCCCGGCAGCCGCATCGACCGCGCACTTGCCGCTGCGGCACGCGCCGGCACGGTTGTCGTGCTCAAAGGCCCCGATACCGTCATCGCCGCGCCTGATGGCCGCGCCGTGGTCAACACACACGCCTCGCCGGCCCTGGCGACCGCCGGCTCGGGCGATGTGCTGGCGGGCATTATCGCCGGATTGCTGGCGCAGGGCATGGCACCGTTCGACGCCGCTTGTGCAGGTGTCTGGATACACGGCGATGCCGGGTTACGGGGCGGTACCGGCCTGATTGCCGAAGATCTGCCTGAACTATTGCCGGCAGTATTGCAGGGCCTGGCATGACCGACTGGGCCGAAATCGTCCGCATTGCAGGACGCGGCGATGGTGCCACCGCCGACGGTCACTATTACCGCGCCACCGTCACCGGTGACCGCATACGCGTCAGCGATGGTAAGGTCGAAGTCGACCCCGGCCCCAACCATGCAACGCCGCCGTGCCGGCATTTCCCCGACTGCGGCGGCTGCGCGATGCAACATGTCAGCGATACCTACTATGCAGACTGGGCGCTTGAGCGGCTGCGGCGCGCGCTGATCGGGGTCGAGATCGGGGAAATTGCGCCGCTGCACCTGTCGCCATCGTTCAGCCGTCGTCGCGCGGCTCTGCGTGCGGTGCGGCGCGGCAAAGCGTTGACGCTGGGGTTCAACGCCGATTCGAGCCACAGCCTGATCGATCTGCACGAATGTCATGTGTTGGTACCCGAACTCTTCACACTGTTGGCGCCCTTGCGCGCTTTGCTGTCGCAGGCGCTAGGCGAAGGGCAGGGCGCAGGAATTTCGTTGACGCTGAGCGACAGCGGCGTCGACGTGCTGCTCGCCAATGTGGCTGCACAGACGTTGAAGCAGATTGAGCGGCTCACCAATTTTGCGGCGCGCCACAATCTCGCGCGACTTTCGGTCGAAGGTCCAGCCGGGGTCGAGACGATTGCTGAGGCGCAGCCGCCGGTATTGCGATTCGGTGGCGTGCCTGTCGTGCTGCCGCCCGCGCCATTTCTGCAGGCGACACGCGACGGCGAGTCCGCATTGACAGCGGCTGTGCTCGCAGGTGTCGGTAATGCGCCACGCGTTGCCGACCTGTTCTGCGGGTTGGGGACGTTTGCGCTACCGTTGGCGGCGAACAGGCGACGCGTGTTGGCCGCCGATAACGCTGGGCCGGCGATAGCGGCGCTGACCACGGCAGCACGCGGGGCAGGGCTGTTGCTGCTGCCCGAAACACGCGACTTGTTCCGGCGCCCCATGGACGTCGAGGAATTGAAGCGCTTCGATGCCGTGGTGTTCGATCCGCCGCGCGCCGGTGCCACATCGCAGGCCGTGCAACTGGCGAAGTCGAACGTGCCGCGGGTGGTCGCGGTGTCGTGCAACCCGGTCAGTTTTGCTGCAGACGCGCGGACGCTGGTGGCGGGCGGCTACCGGTTGCGCAAGCTGACGCCGGTGGCGCAGTTTCGCTGGTCGCCGCATCTCGAACTGGTGGCGGTTTTCGATCGCTGAGGCCTGGGGTATTCTGCGCGTCTGGGGAGGAGTTGCATATGAACCGCGACCCGCGCATCGATGCCTATATCGCCAGAGCCGTACCGTTTGCGCAGCCGATGCTGACGCGGCTGCGCGACGCACTGCACGCCGCCGCTAGCCTTGACGAGACAATCAAATGGGGGATGCCAGCGTTTACCTACAAGGGCGCGCAGGTTGCCAATATCGCCGGCTTCAAGGCACATGTGACGTGCAACTTCTGGCGTCGCGATGCTGTCGGCGAAGCTGCGCCCGAAGTAGTCGCCAACGAGAAGGCTGCGATGGGCCAATTCGGCCGGATGACGTGTCTGGCCGATATCCCAGATGACAAGACAATTGCGGCAATTGTCACGCGAGCAATTGCCAAGATCGATGCTGGGGCGACGACGCCGCGTCCAGCCAAACGCACCAAGCCCGAAATCGCCATGCCGGACGACTTTGCAGCAGCTCTCACCGCCAACAGCGGCGCACGGACACACTTCGACGCTTTTCCGCCGGGCGCGCGACGCGACTACCTCGAATGGATCACCGACGCCAAACGTGCCGATACACGCGCGCGCCGCATCGAACAGGCGGTGCAATGGATTGCCGAGGGCAAGCGTCACAACTGGCAATATGTCAGCTGTTGATGCCCACCTCCGGCGTGTTTGAACCTAATTCAGCAGTGCTCCGAGCAGCGCGTGTAGCGCCAACGCAACCAAGCACAGGCTGCTCAGCACGAACAGCATGAAGCGGATGCCGACGATGTTTGTAGTCGCCTGCACCAGACTGTGTACGATACGCAAGCCGACATAGGCCCAGGCCAGCCAGGCGTTGAGCCCGTCGCCCATCCCCATAATCGCCAGCGCCAGTGCTACGGCATAAAACGCCGTCGGCTGCTCCATCAAATGGTTGTAGTTATGCGCCACCCACATCGTCTTGTCGGGCAGGACGCCATCGAGCATGTTCGGCTTGGTACCGCGCACCTTGCTGATATCGACGCCCATTTTCTTGAGCGCGCCCATACGTGTCGTCAGCGTCCACGCCAACATCACCATCGACCACAGTGCGAGTAAAGCGACCGGCGCCAGAATGCCGCTATGCATGACTTATCCTCCCCGTTGTTGCCGGAAATGACTGCCCCGATTTCGTGGGGGCGTCAAATGCCGGCGTCAACGCGGATCGACGGGGGCTTAGGCCTGCTGTTCGCCGCCGACGCGCAACTGCACGTCCATCAGCTGGCCGCGCCGGACGATAGCGACGCGCACCGTGGTGCCGGCCTTGGCGTCGGCCACCAGCCGCGCAAGATCGCGCGAGTCGTCAACTGGCTGGCCGCCGAAGCTGCGGACAATGTCGCCAGACTGCAGCTCGGCTTGCGCCGCGGTGCCGTTCGGATCGACCTGCGCGATCAGCGCGCCCTTGGTATCGGGGGCACCGATGGCGCGGGCGATATCGGGGGTCACCGCCTGCAGCGCGACGCCGATGCGGCCGCGCGCGACATGGCCGTTGGCGACGATTTGCTCGACGACGCGGTGCGCCATCTGCGCGGGAATCGCAAAGCCGATGCCGACATTGCCGCCCGACGGCGAGAAGATTGCGGTGTTGACGCCGATGACGCGGCCCGAAGCATCGAACAGCGGCCCGCCCGAATTGCCCGAATTGATCGCGGCATCGACCTGCAGGAAGTCGTCATAAGGTCCCGCGCCGATTTCGCGGCCGCGTGCCGAAATGATACCCGACGTCACGGTGCTGCCGAGCCCGAACGGGCTGCCGACCGCGAAGATCGGATCGCCGACGCGGGTGTGATCGCTGTCACCCCAGGCGACCGGGGTGAAGTCACCGCTGCCTTCGATCTGGACGACGGCGAGGTCGGTCTGCTTGTCGCGGCCGAGAACGCGGCCCGAAAGTTCGCGGCCATCGCTCAACTGCACGGTGACGGTCTGCGCATCGCCGACAACATGGTTATTGGTAACGACAATACCCTTCGCATCGACAATGAAGCCCGAACCGAGGCCGCCCTGCGACGGTGCCTCGCCGGGCTGGCCTTCAAACTGCATAGGATGGAAACCTCCGGTAGGTTTGACGACGATTTGCACGACGCTGGGGCCCACGGCGGCGACCATGTCGGCGAGCGAGCCGCCCTTGACCGCCGGCGCGACGAGCGCCGCGACTTGGCTGGTGCGCGCCGGCGGCGTGATTGCAGGGGAGGCATGCCACGGCAGACGATCGGCATACTGCGCGCCAGCGAGTGCCGAACCGGCGAGCGCGACCACCGCCACGCTGACTTTGAAAAGCGGGGAAATTTCAGAACGCATACAGATACTCCAACACATGTCGCGGCTGTGATGGCCCGATGCGGCGCAGTGCAAGCAGCGACAAGCGCGGATTTAGCAATGCCTGTATGAACAGATTCTGTATCTCTGCCTGCCAATTGTTGGCACCAGCGTAAACGAAAAGCGCCCGGTGTTGCCACCGGGCGCTCGTCATTCAGTCGTTCAGTTGGGTTCAGGCGAACATCTTGCCCCAGGCGCGTTTGGCACGGGTCTTCCAGATGCCACGGTGATAGGCGTCGCTAGCGAGCAGCGGCATCACCGAGCCGGCTTCGGCGAACACCATCTGTTCGATGCCGGTGTTCACTTTCCCCCAGCTCGCGGCTTCCTGCAGCGTCGACGACGAGCACGCGCCATCGCGGACGTCGGCAACGGTGATCTGCACCGCGTACTTGTGAACCTGCACATCGTCATGGCCGAGGATTTCGGCGCAAACGACGGTGTCCTGGATGAAGTTCTTCGGCACGCCGCCGCCGATCATCAGCAGGCCAGTAGTGCCGGCCTTGATCTTGATGTCGGTGAGCTCGCGGAAGTCGGCGATGGCGTCGAGCACCATGTACGGCTTTCCTTCCTTGGCGCGGTCGACCTGGTGCTTGACGAGGCCGAAGCCTGCCGACGAGTCGACGAATGCCGGGCAGAAGATCGGCACGTCATGCTCATAGGCCAGCTTGACGAGGCTGTTGTCCTTCTTGCCGTGCTCGCTGAGATACTTGCCCATCTCGCGGATGAAGGCGCGGCTCGAATAGGCGCGCGGCTCGAGGCTGTTGGCGATTTCGAGGATGGTGTGGTCGCAGTCCTGCAGCTGCTCTTCATCGATATAGGTGTCGTAGATGCGGTCGATGAGCAGCGAACGCAGCGTATCATCGTCGGGCACGTCGAGCGCCTGATAATGCTTGTGGCCAAGGCCTTCGAAGAAATCCATGTCGACGATCGTTGCGCCGGTGGCGACGATGCCGTCTACCATGTTGCTGCGCAGCAGCTCGGCATAGAGGTCCATGCAGCCGCCCGCCGAGGTCGAGCCGGCGATGACGAGGAAGATCGTGCAATCGGGGTCGCCGAGCATCTGGTTATAGATGGCAGTAGCGCGCGCGAGGTCGCGCGAAGTGAAGCTCATGTTCGCCATGCCGTCGATGATCGGGCGCGCGTCGAAGCTGCGGATGTCGATGTGCTCGACGACCTTCGACAGCAGCTCTGCCTTGCGCTGGGCGTTGATAGGGTTGGTCATTGGGTCACTCCTAGGATGAGTGGCTCGACGTCAAATAACGTCGCCCGTGGCCGGACCATCCGGCGCCGAACGGGTTGAACTGCAATTGACGCGGGCTACGCTACGAATTGACCTTACGGATCGGTGTAACGACCGAAGGTGTCACTTCGGTGTCACCATAAGCGCTGTCCATCGGTTCGTCGGTCACCACCACGGTATCACCATTGGTGAAGCCGTTGAACGCGGTGCGCATCGCCGAGCCATAAGCGCCAAGCATGCCGATTTCGAGATAGTCGCCAGCCTGGACATCGGCAGGCAGCATGAACGGACCGCGCATGAAATCCATGTCGTCGCACGTCGGGCCGTAGAAGCTGAATGCCATGTCCTTGGTGTGCGACGGCGTGTCACGCAGCAGCCGCGCCGGGAAGCGCCAGTCAACGTGTGCGGCATCGAACAACGCGCCATAGGCGCCGTCGTTGATGTAGAGCACGTCGTCGCGGCGCTGCTCGACGCGCACGATGATGCTCGCATATTCCGCCGACAGCGCGCGGCCGGGTTCGCACCACAGCTCGGCCGAATAGGAAATCGGCAGCGCTTCGAACGCGGCGTGGATGACGTCAAAATAGCGAGTCAGCTCGCCCGGCTCCATGCCGGGGTATATCGACGGGAAGCCGCCCCCGACATCGATGACATCGACGGTGACGCCGGCCGACACGATCGCGGCGCGGACCAGCGACAGCGCGTCGCTATAGGCCTGCGGGCTCATCGCTTGGCTACCGACGTGGAAGCAGATACCGAGCGCGTCTGACGCCTGGCGTGCTGCCATCAGCAACGGCGCCGCATCTTCGACACCGACGCCGAACTTCGACGCGAGACTGAGCTTCGAATGCGCCGACGACACGCGCAGGCGCACGCACAACGTCAGGTCGGTCGCGCCCTTGGTCGCGGCAACGACCTTTGCGAGCTCTTCGAGATTGTCGAGCGAGAAGGTGCGGACGCCGTGTTCGAAATAAGCTTCGGCAATCGCTTCGGGCGCCTTGACCGGGTGCATGAAGCACAAGGTTGCATCAGGCAGCAGCTCGCGCACCAGCCGCACTTCGGCAATCGAGGCGACGTCATAAACCTTGATACCGCCGTCCCACAGGGTCCGGATGAGGTCGGGCGAGGGATTGGCCTTGACGGCATACATCGTCGTCCCCGGAAACTTCTCGGCAAAGAAGCGGGCGGCGCGAAGAGCAGCGTGCGGGCGGATCAGGGTAACGGGCTGCGACGGATTAGTGTCGCGGGCTACCCCCAGCGCGTTATATGGCTTGTGCAATTCAAGGGACCTCCGGGGCGTCGTGTAGTAGCTGCCTTGCGGTTGGAAGTCCCCATGGGGCAGCGGTGAGCGGGGGTAAATAGGGACGATACCCCCCGCTGTAAAGAGTTTTTTTGTTACGAAATTTTGTTCAAATTGCGTTGGTGGTTCAAGGGTTTAGCGCAAAGTCAAAAGCGACGTTTTTTCAATGGTTTCTGGGCACGGAGAACGGACATGACACAAGGCGTTTCGCGGATGGATGTGGTCGTTGCCGCCGGGCGCATCGAGGATGTCGCGGTGAGGACGCCGTTGCTGCGCTCGGATGTGCTCGACGCGCTAACCGGCGGCGAGGTCTGGCTCAAGCCCGAATGCCTGCAACGCACGGGCTCATTCAAATTCCGTGGCGCCTATAACCGGCTCGCGGCGATTTCCCCAGAAGACCGCAGTGGCGGCGTTGTGGCTTACTCTAGCGGCAACCATGCCCAGGGCGTGGCGTTTGCGGCAAAGCTGCTGAACATGCCCGCGACGATCGTCATGCCGTCGGATGCCCCGGGGCTGAAAGTGGCGCGCACACGCAGCCACGGGGCCGAAGTGGTGTTCTATGACCGGCTGACCGAGGACCGCGGCGCGATTGCCACCGCGATTGCCAAAAAGCGTGGTGCGGTCATCGTGCCGCCGTTTGACGATCCGTTCGTCGTGGCGGGGCAGGGAACTGCCGGGCTGGAAATCGCCCGGGACCTCGAAGCGATGGACAAGACCGCCGATTTCGCTGTGGTGTGCTGTGGCGGCGGCGGGCTGGCGAGCGGCATCGCGCTGGGCAGCGGGCTGCCGGTCGTACCGGTCGAGCCGCAGGGCTATGACGATGTCGCGCGCAGTCTGGTGGCGCGCAAAATCCTGGCCGTCGAAAACCCCGGCCCGACGATCTGCGATGCGCTGCAGACGCTGTTCTGCAGCCCGCTGACCTTTGGCATCTTGTCCGAGCGCGCGCTACCCGGCATCTGGGTCAGCGAAGCCGAGGTGATGGCGGCCGTCGCCTTCGCCTTCCGCGAACTCAAGCTCGTCGTCGAACCCGGCGGCGCGGTGGCGCTCGCGGCAGTGCTGGCCGGCAAGGTCGATGTGCGTGGCAAGACAGTGGCGGTGCTGTTGTCGGGTGGCAATGTCGATACCGAAATGTTCACGCGCTGCCTGCGCGAATCGGCCTAAATCTTTACCACGCAACGCAGTGCTTGACCGCGGGACGTCCAATCACGTCTACTTCTGCCGGGGCCATTGAACCAGCTGAAGTTCCACCCGGGACGCGCGCGGAGCTGTTCGGAACGACCATCTGGCCACGGGGAGATGATGGATGAACAAGTTCAGCCTCGCACTGGTGTCTGCCTTGGCGATTTCCGCCGCAACGCCGGCCTTGTCGGCGGCGCCGGATGCCGCGCCGGATGTCATCTACTACAACGGCAAGATCGTTACGCTCGACCCTGCAAGATCGACGGCGGCGGCCGTCGCGGTGAAGGACGGCATGTTCCAGCAGGTCGGCAGCACCGAGGCCATGCGCAAGCTTGCCGGGGCTTCGACCCAGTTGGTCGACCTGAATGGCAAGCTCGTGGTGCCCGGCCTGGTCGATGGCCATACGCATCCGATGGAAACCATCATGATGAAGGACACCTGGGTCGATGCGCGCTACCCCGGGACGCCGTCGGTCAAACAGGCGCTCGCCAATATCGCCGCGTGGATGAAAAACACGCCCAAGGGTAAGTGGGTGTTCGTCGCCTGCGTGTCGGCGAGCCAGAACAAGTTCGCCGAAAAGCGCCTGCCGAGCAAAGCCGAACTCGATGCGGTAGCGCCCGACAATCCGGTCGTTGTCGCCAATGGCGCGCATATGGCGGTGGCAAATTCGATGGCATTGCGCCTGCTCGGTGTCAGCAGCACCAACACGGCGCTCAAGGGCGGCGGCCGGGCGCTGCTTGGCAAGGATGGCCAGCCCGACGGCACGCTGACCGATGCGATGGGCGCGGTGCCGACGACACCCACGGTTGCTGAGCTGCAAAGTTATTACGCCAGCGGTATTCAGGACTTCTGGAAGCCTTACGGCTTCACCTCGGTGCTGGCGATCACCCCGGCGGCGGCACTGCCGGTCCTGCAAGCGGTGGCGAAGACCGCCAAGCCCGACATCCGCCTGACGGTATCGGTGTGGGCAGCGCCGGACGGCGAAGGTTTGCCCGCCAACCTTGATGGCTTCAAAATGCCGGCGGGTGTCGATCCCGCCTACTATAGGTTCGCCGCGATCAAGGCGTGGGCGGACGGCGAGAATGACGCGCGCACCGGCTATATGTACGAGGAGTACAAAGGGCATTTCGATACCGACCCACCGGGCAACAAGGGCTCGCTGGTGACCCCGCCGGCACAGGCGCGGCACTTTGCGGATCTGGCCAACAGCAACAACGTCATCTCGATGCTGCACTGTTCGGGTGACCGGGCCACCGACATCTGCCTCGATGCCTATGAAGGCGAAGTCGGCGCGCGATCACGCGCAACGATGATGCGCATCGAACATTTCGGCATGTTCCAGCTGACCGACAAGCAGCTCAAGCGCGCGGTCGCGTTGAAGCCCCAAGGCCTTTTCATCTCGGTGCAACCGACCTGGCTGCTCGATCTGGTCAAGGCCGATCAGGAAAACATGGGTGAAAAACTCACCAAAACGGGGTTCAAGTTCCGCTCGATGATCGATGCAGGCCTTGAGCCTGCGGCGGGTACCGATCTGACCGGAATCTATCTGGCGAACATCAATCCGTTTCTGGCGATCTATGCGTCGGTCACACGCAATTCGGACGCCGGGATTTTCGAGAAGCAGGAGGCGGTATCGGTCACCGAGGCCCTAAAGATGTGGACGATCTGGTCGGCTAAGGCCATCGGCGAGGGGGCGAGCAAAGGCTCAATCGAGCCCGGCAAATATGCCGACATGGCGGTGCTGTCGGACGACATTTTTACGATTCCTGCTGAAAGCCTCAAGGACGTCAGCGTGCTCAAGACCATCGTCGGTGGCAGGGTGGTCTACGCAACAAAGTAGTTGCGAATACCAGTAGCCGCAGCCTTGCGCGGCAAACTTTGAAACTGAGCTGGGCGCTATTTTGCCAATACCGACTCGGCCGGGCGCGGGGAGGTGATCGGGTCGGCGTGACGGTGGACCAGCAGCCATTTGCCATCGATATATTCATAGGCGCTGGTGACGCGGGCGCTGAAATCGGCAAGGTCGGTGCGAGTGCCGACCTTGGCGCGGTCGTGTTCGACCTCGACAATGACCGCGAGGCGGTTGTCGTCATAGACGGCGACGCGGTCAACCGCGATGACTTCACCGTCGCGGTATTTTGCAGCGGCACCTGCCAAGGTCTTGGCAACCGCGGCCTTGCCCTTGGCATAGGGGCCAAAAGGATTGCCCAAAGTGACATCGTCGCGGTCGGCGAATAGCGCTTCGTAAAGCTTGGGATCGCCATTCAGGATGGCATGAAGCGCGCGGTGGCTCTGGTCGATCGCGGCTTCGAGCCCGGCCGAATCAACCACCGGTGCGGCAAGCAAGGGTGTGGACACCGACAGTACAACTGCTGCGACACAATTAAAGCTTTTGCGCATGGTGTCCCCCGGTTGATGGTCAGTCGTCGCCCGGCACCGCGAAGCGATGACCGCGCGTCGCTTTGCGCGACTTGGGCAGCGCTTCGGCGGCCGGCGGTGCCTCGCCGAACCAGGCCGCGACGCGCGCCTTGGCAGCGTCATCAAGGTGCAGGCCAAGCTTGGTGCGGCGCCACAGCACATCTTCGGCGGTGGTCGCCCATTCGAGTGTCTTGAACCACTCGAGCTCGGCTTCGAAAATACCGCCGAAGTTTTCGCCAAGACCGCCGTTCAGCAGCGTTTCGGCGCCGGTGCCGATCGTGCGTGCCAGTCGCCGCACGAGTCGCGGGTCGTAATTTTCCTGCGCGGTGACGAGGTTGTCCATCCAGCGCGTGAACGCTGCCTGGCCGGTCTCGCCGGCAAAACGCTCGACGTCGCCGCCGGGCAGCGGTGCGGTGGCCGTCCAGCGCTTCGATTTGGGCGCCAGCTTTTCGAGCACATCCTCGGCGAGCACACGGTAGGTGGTGATCTTGCCGCCGACGACAGTCAGCGCCGACACGCCGTCATGGCTGACCAGGCTGTAGTCGCGCGATGTTTCGCGGTCGGCCTTGCCTTCCTCGAGGATCAGTGGCCGCACACCCGAGAAGCGGTGGACGATGTCATCGAGCGTCAGCGGCCGGGCGAGGTAGCGGTTGACTGCGGCGATCAGATAGTCGGATTCTTCGTCGGTAATGTGCGCGGCGGCGGGCATGTCGATGCTCCGCTCGGTAGTGCCGATCAGCGAGAAGTCGTGCTCGTACGGCAGCACGAAGATGATGCGGCCGTCGGGCTGCTGCAACATAAAGGCGTCGCGGCCGAGGTGGACGCGCCGCGTGACAATATGGCTGCCCTGCACCAACCGCAGCGACGGCGCGTCGTTGCGGCCCATAACGCTGCGCGCTACCTCCTCGGCCCAGGGGCCGGCGGTATTGACGATGGTCTTGGCGCGCAAGCTGCTGCCATCGGACAGCGCCACCGTCCAGCCGCTGCCGTCCCAGAGCGTGCCGGTGACGCGGGTACGCGACCTTACAAAGGCACCGCGCGCGGCCGCATCAGCGATATTGGCGATGACCAGCCGCGCGTCATCGACCCAGCCGTCCCAATAGCGGAAGGCGTGCGTGTAATGGCTTTCGAGCGCTCGGCCGGCACGGTCCTGCCGCAAATCGATACGGTTCGATCCCGGTACGACCTTGCGGCGTGCCAGATGGTCATACAGGAACAGCCCGGCGCGCAGTTTCCAGTCGGGGCGTTCGGGCGCGCTGGGCAACACAAAGCTTTGCGGCCAGCTGATGTGTGGCGCGATGTCGAGGAGCACTTCTCGTTCCTTGAGTGCCTTGCGCACCAGCCCGAACTCATAGAATTCAAGATAGCGTAGCCCGCCGTGAATGAGCTTGGTCGATGCGCTCGACGTCGCGCCGCCGAAATCGCCGGCTTCGACCAGCGCGACCTTGAGCCCGCGTCCCGAAGCGTCGCGCGCGATGCCGGCACCGTTGATGCCGCCACCGATAATCAGCAGGTCGAAGATGTCGGATCGCGAAGCCATGGGCTTTCCTAGGACCATGCGGCTTGTTAGGAAAGTGGCATGAATGATGCTCCCTTGCTGCTGGTGCTAGACGAGGGCACCACCTCCACCCGCGCCATCGCATTCGACCTTGGCGGCGGCATTGTCGCTCAGGCCGGTCATGCGCTGACGCAGCGCTATCCGCAGCCCGGCTGGGTCGAACATGACGCCGCCGAAATCTGGAACCATTCGCTTGCGGCGTTGAAGGCCGTGGTCGGCGAAGTCGGGGCCGGGCGCATCGCCGCCATTGGCATCACCAACCAGCGCGAAACCATCGTATTCTGGGACCGCGCAACCGGGGAGCCACTGGCGCCAGCGATTGTCTGGCAGGACCGGCGCAGCGCCGACCTGTGCGATAGGCTGCGTGCCGAGGGCCGCGAACCCGCGGTGCAAGCGACCACCGGCCTACTGCTCGATCCGTATTTTTCGGCAACCAAGATCGCCTGGGCACTGGAAAACTGGCCGCAGGTGCGTTCGGCGGCCGACGCCGGCAGCCTCGCGCTCGGGACCGTCGATTGCTATCTGCGTTATCGGCTGACTGGCGGCCGTGTGCATGCCACCGATGCCACCAACGCCTCGCGCATGCTGTTGATGAACCTCGCAACCTGCCAATGGGACGAGGGATTGATCGACCTGTTCGGCATCCCGCGCAGCGCCTTGCCGACAATCAGCGACTGTGCAGGTGACCTGGGCTCGACGACTTTGCTGGGGGGCAACATCGCCATCACCGGCAGCATCGGCGACCAGCAGGCTGCTGCGGTCGGGCAGGCGTGCCTGCAGCCCGGCATGGCCAAAGCGACCTATGGTACCGGCATTTTCGTGCTAGCGCATTCGGGCGCGACGCCGCCGGTATCGGCGCACCGGCTGCTGGCGACAGTAGCGTGGCGCATCGCGGGCCAAGCGACCTATGCCGTCGAAGGCAGCATCTTCATCGGCGGTGCGGCGGTGCAATGGCTGCGCGACGGGCTCGGCATCATCACCGCGAGCGCGGAAACCGAAGCGCTGGCAGCTTCAGTACCCGACAGCGGCGGTGTCGTGCTCATTCCGGCGTTTGCCGGCATGGGCGCGCCGCACTGGCGTGCCGATGTACGGGGCCTGCTGACGGGACTGTCGGGCGGCACTACGCGCGCGCACATCGCCCGCGCCACGCTCGAGGCGATGGGCCAACAGACCGCCGATTTGCTCGATGCGCTGGCCGCCGACGGCGTTGTCGCGGCAAAGCTGCGCGTCGATGGCGGCATGGTCGCCAATGATTGGATGTGCCAGGACATTGCCGACACGCTCGGCGTGCCTGTCGAACGCCCGCGCGTCATCGAAACGACGGCACTGGGTGCGGCGATGTGCGCGGGCGTCGGTGCCGGCTTGTTCGCCGATCTGACGGCAGCGGCGGCAATGGCGCAACCCGACCGCGTGTTCGCGCCCGCGATCACGACTGACGCACGAGGTGTCCGTCGCGAAAACTGGGCGCATGCGGTGCGCCAAGCGCTCACCCAGTGAGTGACGTGCGTGACTTGCTACTGACGCTGGCGGTGGTGTGTATCTTCGCGCTGGTCGGCTTTGGCATCTGGGGTCTGCGTCAACCCGGCCCGAAGCTCAAGCCGGCACTGATGATTGTTGCCGGCGTGGTGATGTTGTTCAACTTGTGGCTGTATCTGCTGCCGTCGCCGCACTGAGTCGAAACGTCCTCCGGCGGGCACGCCAATTCTTGCTCAAGACGGGGGCCTGCACCCATTTGGACAGCGCCAAACAATCGGGTGCAGGCCTCAGGCCTGCCCGCCGGAGGCCCTTAATCTCCCAAACTACGCGGCGGCTTGCTCGAACTGCAGCCGCGCCAGCTTGGCGTACAGCCCCCCACCGGCAATCAGCGCATCATGCGTGCCTTCGGCAACTATGCGGCCGCGGTCCATGACAATGATGCGATCGGCGCCGCGTACGGTGGCGAGGCGATGCGCGATAACCAATGTGGTGCGGTTGACCATCAGTTCGTCGAGCGCTGCCTGCACCAGTGCCTCGGATTCAGCATCAAGCGCGCTTGTGGCTTCGTCGAGCAGCAGGATCGGCGCATCGCGCAGCACGGCGCGGGCAATCGCCATGCGCTGGCGCTGGCCGCCCGAAAGCCGCGTGCCAGATTCACCGAGGAAGCTGTGGATGCCCTCGGGCAGGTCGCGCAGGAACATGTCGGCATGCGCGGCCTTTGCAGCGGCCCAGACCTGAGCTTCGGTTGCGTCGGGACGGCCGTAGAGGATGTTGTCGTACGCGGTGGCGGCGAAGATCACGGTTTCCTGCGGCACGACCGAAATGCGCTGGCGCAGCGCGCGCGGGTCGACGCGGTCGATCGGCACGCCGTCCACGAGGATCTGGCCTGACTGCGGGTCATAGAAACGCTGGATGAGCTGGAACAACGTTGACTTGCCGGCGCCCGACGGCCCAACAATCGCAACCATTTCGCCGGGGCGAACGCTGAGCTCAAAGCCGGTTAGCGCCGCGCCGTCGGGGCGGCTGGGGTAATGGAAGAACACGTTGTGCAGCGCGACTTCCCCGCGTGGCGGCTCGGGTAGTTTCAAGGGCTGGTCGGGCGTGCGGATGGCCGGTTCGGCGGCGAGCAATTCTTCCATGCGGCCCGAGGCGCCGGCAGCACGCATAAAGTCGCCGAACACCTCGGTGAGCGATCCGAATGCGCCGGCGACCATCGCGGCGGCCAGCACAAAGGCGGTGATGGTGCCGCCGCTGGTGTGGCCGGCGATGAAATCGAGCGCGCCTTGCCACAGCACCAGCGTGATGGCGCCGAAAATCAGGAAGATGACGACCGCCGTCATGCCGGCGCGCACCGCGATACGGCGACGTGCGGCATTGAAGACCGCCTCGACCGCCTCGCTAAATCGCGCGCGTTCGCGCGGCTCCTGTGTGAAGGCCTGGACAATTTTGATGGCGCCGAGCACTTCAGAAACGATGGTACCGATGTTGGCAATACGGTCTTGGCTCGATCGCGAAAGGTTGCGGACGCGGCGACCGAGCAACACGATCGGCACGACAGTAAGCGGAATGACGAGTAACATCAGCCCGGTCAGCTTGGGGCTGAGGTAGAACAGATAGGCGATGCCACCGAGGCCAGTGAAACTGTTGCGCAGCGCAATCGATGCCGAGCTCGATACGACTTGCTCGATGATCGCGGTGTCCGACGTCAGGCGCGAGGCGATTTCGGCCGGGCGGTTTTCCTCGAAATAGTTGGTGTCGAGTTTCAACAGGTGCGCCTGCACGGCCATGCGTAGGTCGGCAACGACGCGTTCGCCGATCCAGCTGACAAAGTAGAATCGAACCGCGGTGGCGACGCCAAGCACCGCGACAATCGCCAGCAGCTGCTCGAAATAGGGGGCGACCGATGCGGCGCTGGCGCCCTTACCGAACCCGTGATCGACGACGAGCTTGAAGCCCTGCAACACTGCTATCTGGCCGACTGCGGCAATCACCAGTGCCACCAGCGCAGCAGTCAGATGGGCAGGGTAGCGCCGGACAAACTGCCAAAGCAGCGTCAGTTTCTTGAGCTTGCGTGCAGGCGGCTCGGTTGCGGGCGCTGGCGTGATCTCGACGGCTTCGGCTGTGGTCATGGCACCGTCTAACAGGGATTCGAGTGTCACTCAATCTGGCTTGAGCTTTGCCACCCAGCGTCGTTTTTGGCTTTATGCTGCACCTGCGTTGTGGCAAAGCGACGCCGGTTGCGGCGCGGCAACGCATAGGAAAATCGATGTTGTACACGGGTTACGAAATCAATCGCACGATGTTGGCCACGATGGGGCGCATTGCGCAGTTCAATTCGGAACTGTTGCTCAACCCGGCCAATCCGTGGTCGCGGCACGTGGCAAGCCCGGTCATGGCGCGTGCGCTCGAGGTCTTCGCACATGCTTCGGCACCGCGCGGCAAGCCCGATTTCGGGCTGACCTCGACGATCATTGATGGCACCGAAGTTGCCGTAAAGGAAGACGTTGCCGTCCGTAAACCCTTCGGGCAATTGAAGCATTTTGTTCGCGATGTGTCGGACCGCAACGACCCGAGGGTGCTCGTGGTGGCGCCGATGTCGGGACACTATGCGACGTTGCTGCGCGGGACCATCGAACGTTTGCTGCCCGATCATGACGTCTATGTCACCGAATGGCGCGACGCCAAGCTGGTGCCGGTCAGCGACGGTCATTTCGATTTCAACGACTATGTCGACTATGTCATCGAGTTCATGAACGCGGTCGGCCCGGGCGGTCATATGCTCGCCGTCTGCCAGCCTGCAGTGCCAGCTTATGCTGCAGTTGCGTTGATGTCGGCAGCCGGTGACGCGGCAACGCCGCTGACGCTGACGATGATGGGCGGCCCCGTCGATACTCGCAAGGCACCGACCTCGGTCGATGATCTGGCGACCGAACGGCCTTATGCCTGGTTCGAGCAGAATGTCGTGGCGCGCGTGCCCAACATCTATCCGGGCGCTGGTCGCAAGGTCTATCCGGGGTTCCTGCAATTGGCTGGGTTCATGTCAATGAACCTTGCCAACCACATGAAATCGCATTGGGAACTGTTCAGGCATTTGGTTGACGGCGACGATGATGCCGCCGCTGCGACCAAGACCTTTTATGAGGAGTATCGCGCCGTCTGCGACATGACCGCCGAATTTTACCTGCAGACCATCGATGTCGTATTTCAGCGCCAACTCGTCGCGAAGGGCGAGTTCGTGCACCGTGGCGTGCTGGCCAACCCCGCGGCGATCAACCGCACCGCGTTGCTCGCCATCGAAGGCGAGCGCGACGATATTTCGGGGCTGGGCCAGACCAAGGCGGCGCTCGATCTCGCGGCCGGCCTGCCTGACCATATGAAGCGCTACTATATGGCCGAAGGTGCCGGCCACTATGGCATCTTCAATGGCCGCAAGTGGCGCGACACGATTGCGCCGGTGGTCGAGCAGTTCATCCGCGCGCATGACACCGCAGATAAGACGCCGCTGCCATCGCGTGTTGTCGTGCCGGCACATGTCGAGCCCGATGTCGTGCCCGGCGTCGAGCTTGCCTAGCTGGCGAGCACTTCGGCCTTCGCTTCGAGTTCGAGCCAGCGTTCTTCGGCGGCGGCCAGCTTGGCGCGGGTTGCATCGAGCGTCTTCGTCAGCTTTTCGAACTTCTTGAAGTCCGCCGTGTAGAGCTTCGGATCTGCAAGTGCGGCCTCGATGGTGGCGATTTCACCATGCAGCGCGTCGATCTGGCCCGGCAGCAGACCGAGCTCGCGGCCTTCAATGTAGGTCAGCTTGACTTGCGGCTTGCGCTGGCCGTTCGCTGCCTGTTCGCGCGCGATGCTGGCCGGTGTCGGGGTAGGGATCGGGCGCAAATCTTCCCGACGCTTGGCTTCCCAATCCGAATAGCCACCCGCCACGACATCGACTTTGCCGTCGTCGCCGGTGCCGAGCGCGACGACCATCGTCACCGTGCGGTCGAGAAAGTCGCGGTCATGGCTGACGATCAGCACCGTGCCAGCATAATCGTCGATGACTTCCTGCAACAGGTCGAGCGTTTCGAGATCGAGGTCGTTGGTCGGCTCGTCAAGGATGAGCAGGTTCGACGGCCGTGCAAACTCCCGCGCCAGCAGCAGCCGCGAACGCTCGCCGCCCGAAAATGTCTCGATTTTCGCCTCGAGCACGTTGGGGTCGAACAGAAAATCCTTGAGATAGCCGGCCACATGCTTGCGGACGCCGCCGACTTCGAGCCAGTCGCCGCCATCGGCCAGAATATCACGTACCGTCGACCCCGGGGTGAGGCGCGCGCGCTGCTGGTCGATGAGAATTGACTGGATCGTCGCGGCGCGCTTGGTCTTGCCCGAATCTGGGGCGATTTCGCCGGTCAGCAGCTTGAGCAGTGTCGACTTGCCGGTGCCGTTGGCGCCGATGACGCCGATGCGATCACCGCGCAGTACGCGCAAGTTCAGGTCCTTGATCAACGTCCGGCCGCCGTAGGCCTTGGTGACGTGCTCGGCATCGATGACGACCTTGGTTTTGTTGTCATCGGCAGCCAGCGCGATCTTGGCGACACCCTGGGGTCCGGTCATCGCCTTCCGGGTTTCTCGCATTGTCGCGAGCTTGGCCAAACGCCCCTGGTTGCGCTTGCGCCGTGCGGTGACACCTCGTTCGAGCCAATGAAGTTCGGCACGCAGCTTGTTGTCGAGCTTGTCGGCGTTCTTGGCCTGCTCGGCAAACACCGCCTCGGTCCAAGCTTCGAAGCCGCCGAAGCCGACTTCGGTGCGGCGCAGCTTGCCATTGTCTAGCCACAGCGACGAGCGCGTCAGCCGCGTCAGGAACATGCGATCATGACTGATGACGACGAAAGCGCCGCGGTAGCGCTGCAGCCAGGCCTCGAGCCATTCGATCGCGGCGATATCGAGGTGGTTGGTTGGCTCGTCGAGCAGCAGCACATCGGGCGACTGCGCCAGTGCGCGGGCAATCGCGGCACGGCGGCGTTCACCGCCGCTGGCGGTCGCGGCATCGCGATTGAGGTCGATGCCGAGCTGATTGGCAATCGACTCGACTTCATGGGCTTCGGGGGCATCGGGCCCACGCAGCGCGAAATCGTGCAGCGTGGCAAAGCCCGCGACCGAGGGATCCTGTTCGAGCAGGATGATCTTGGCACCGGGCTGCATCGTGCGACGGCCTTCGTCGAGTTGCGTTTGGCCGGCGAGAATCTTGAGCAACGTCGTCTTGCCGGCGCCGTTGCGCCCGACCAGCGCCAACCGGTCGCGCTCGCCAATGAACAGGTCGAGCCCGCGCAGCAGCCAGCCGGATCCCTGGATCAGGCCAATGTTTTCGAGCGTCAGGATAGGGGCAGCCATAGGTTAAGCGGTCAGTTCTGTTATGGAATTGAAACGGGTGAGGGTAGGCCGGACAGGCGGCGCGCGCATTCATGGCCTATTCACGGCCTCGCGGCTATGGCAAACAACGGCCACGAGTAAGGTTTAGCCGATGGAATTGAGTAAATTTGGTCTTTGTTGCGTGACGGTGCTGGTTCTGGCCACCCCCGTCCTCGCGCAATTCACTGACAAGGGCGACAATTACCTGCGGCACAATCCGGTTCCGCAGACCACTGTCAGCTTTGGCGAAATCCGCGATTCGGCGAGTCGCAAGGTGGGTGGCACCTATGTCGGCGCGCAATATGATCACGTGCGGCAAGTCTACAAATTGCGGTTTATTCAGAACGGCGTCGCCGTCGATGTCTATGTTGATGCGCGTACCGGCCAATTTATCGGCCGGGGGGGGAACTGATATGCGAATTCTGGTCGTCGAGGACGAACCGAACCTGCAGCGCCAGCTGCGCGAGACACTCGAAGCCGCAGGCTATGCGGTTGATAGCGCAACCGACGGCGAAGACGGGCATTTCCTCGGCACGACCGAAAGCTATGACGCTGTCGTGCTCGATCTCGGATTGCCCGAAATGGACGGGCTGACGGTGCTTGACCGCTGGCGCAAGTCGGGCCTCACGATGCCGGTGCTCGTGTTGACGGCGCGCAACAGCTGGTCGGACAAGGTCGCCGGGCTCGATGCCGGTGCCGACGATTATCTCGCCAAGCCGTTCCAGACCGAGGAACTGGTGGCGCGGCTGCGCGCCTTGATCCGCCGCTCGTCGGGCAATGCAACCTCCGAATTGACGGCAGGGCCGGTGCATCTTGATGGCCGCTCGGGCCGCGTGACGCTCGACGGCGTGCCGGTCAAGCTGACCGCGCAGGAATTTAAGCTGCTGAGCTATTTGATGCACCACAAGGGCAAGGTGGTGTCGCGTACCGAACTGATCGAACACATCTATGATCAGGATTTCGACCGCGATTCGAACACCATCGAAGTCTTCATCACGCGCATCCGCAAGAAGCTGGGCGCCGATCTGATCAGCACGACGCGCGGTCTTGGTTACAGTCTCGAAGATCCGGCGACCTGACCCCACGCTTATTGCGGCGCGGTCACGTGTCTGGGCGATCACGCCCGGATCGCTGACGCAGCGCATGATTGCGCTGGCGGCGATTTGGATTATCCCGCTGCTCTTGGTTGGTGGCATTGCTCTGGATCGTGTGCTCTCTGCAGCGATCACCCGAAACTTCGACAACCAGCTCAACAACATACTCACCGCCATGGTGGCGACATCCGAAATCGACCCGGCGGGTGAGATCCTGTTCACGCTGCCAATGCGCGACCAGCGATTCTATGAGCCCTATTCTGGGTTGTATTGGCAAATCTCCGCGAATGGCCAGTTGCCGTTCAAATCGCGGTCGCTTTGGGACCGGACGCTGAAACCTAATACCGTTGCCGATTGCCGCAATCCGTGTCGCTATGCCAGCGCCGACTTCGCCAATGAGCCGTTGCGTGTTGTCGAGCGCGACGCCAAGATTCCCGGCTCGCCGATGATGTTTCACTTCCAAGTCGCGCAAAGCACGCCGGATCTTGACCAGCAGTTGCGCCAGCTACGGTCGACATTACTTTGGTCCCTGTCGATACTCGGTCTGGGGCTGCTAATTTTGGCGGCGCTGCAATCGACGTACGGGCTTTGGCCTTTGCGCCGCGTTAGCCGTGCCATCGCCGCCATTCGCTCGGGCCAATCACAGCGGGTGCCGCTAGACTTTCCACCGGAAATCGGGCCTTTGGTTGCGGAGATCAACGAATTGCTCGATCATAATGCCGAAGCCGCAGAAGCGGCGCGGATGCACGCCGGCAACCTAGCGCATGCGCTCAAGACGCCGATGAGCGTGCTGATCAACGAAGCGCAGCTCGGTCGCGCCAACCTCGCCGAAACTGTCGCAACGCAAACCGCGATCATGCAGCGCCATGTCGACCACCATCTGGCGCGGGCGCGGGCCGCCGGGCGTCGTGCGGCCAGCGCGTCACGCGCCGAACTGTGGCCGTCGCTCGAAGCACTCGCGCGGACCATCGAACGCATCCACACAGATCGCCACACCGTCATCGACATCACCGGAGACGAAACACTGGTTTTCCGCGGCGAACGCCAGGACCTCGACGAAATGCTAGGCAATCTCCTCGACAATGCGGCCAAATATGGTGGCGGCCGGGTGTTCGTGACGGCGTCGCCGACCGACGTCGATGGCGAGCCGTTCGTGCGTATCGTCATCGAAGATGACGGCTGCGGCATCAGCGCCGAAGACCGCGGTAAGCTGTTCGAACGTGGCGCCCGTCTCGACACCGGCAAACCCGGCACGGGACTCGGGCTGGCAATTGTTCGCGACGTGGCCGAAATCTACGGCGGCAGCGTCGAGCTGGGCGAAAGCGAAGACTTGGGCGGACTCGCGGTGACGCTTCAACTCCCGGCCGCTGGCTAGCCCGCGGCGCCACTCGCTTGATGGTGGCGAATGACTTCCTGGATGATGAAGCGCAGGAACTTTTCGGAGAACTCCGGATCGAGGTTGGCCGACTTGGCCAGCGCGCGCAGCCTCGCGATTTGCGCGGCCTCGCGTCCCGGATCGGCGGCCGGCATGCCGGTCGCGGCTTTGTGCTCGCCGACCTTTTGCGTCACCTTGAAGCGCTCGGCGAGCATGAACACCAGTGCGGCATCGATGTTGTCGATGCTCTCGCGGTAGCTGCGCAGCGTCGCATCGGCGGTCGAGGTTGAGTCGTTCATGCGTCGTGTCCTGGAACCGGAGAAGCTGTCGCGTGTCATATTCACCAAGCGTGCGCGATTGGGCAAGCGCGACCATGCGGCACATGGCAAAAGCAGCCAATTTCGTCCAAGACACCAGCGAAGCAGCATTCGGCAGACTTGTGCTGGCAGCACCGCACGCTAAAGGTAGCCCCTATGACCGCATCCGTTCATCCGATCCGCCCGCGTGGCCGTGGCAGCGAAACGACGCCGTCGCTGAATGCGCTGCTGGCACTCGCCGGTCCGGAACTGGCATCGGTGAACAAGGTCATTCTCGACCGCATGCAAAGCCCGGTCTCGCTGATTCCCGAACTCGCCGGGCATCTGATCGCCGGAGGCGGAAAGCGGCTGCGCCCAATGCTGACGCTGGCCTGCGCGCGGTTGCTCGATTATGCCGGCACGCGCCACCACAAGCTCGCTGCCTGCGTCGAATTTATCCACACCGCGACGTTGCTCCACGATGACGTCGTTGACGGGTCGGATCTGAGGCGTGGCCGGGCGACGGCCAACACCGTCTGGGGCAATCCCGCCAGCGTGCTGGTCGGCGACTTCCTTTTCTCGCGGTCGTTCGAGCTGATGGTCGAAGACGGCAGCTTACGCGTACTCAAGATCCTTAGCCATGCCTCAGCCGTCATTGCCGAGGGGGAGGTCGCGCAGCTGACGGCCCAGCGCAACGTCGAAACCACCGAAGACCGCTACCTCGAAATCATCTCGGCCAAGACCGCCGTGCTGTTTTCGGCTGCCTGCCAAATCGCCGCCGTGGTCGCCGAGCGCGATGCCAGCGTCGAAGCCGCGCTGGACGCCTACGGCCGCAACCTCGGCATTGCCTTCCAGCTTGTCGATGACGCCATCGATTACGTGTCGGATGCCGTGACCATGGGCAAGGATTGCGGCGATGATTTCCGCGACGGCAAGGTCACGCTGCCCGTAATCCTCGCCTATGCCCGTGGCGGTGCTGATGAACGCACTTTCTGGCGTGATGCCATGCAGGGCCGCCGCAGTAGCGACGCGGATCTCGCGCACGCACTCGAACTGATGCGCGCCAGCCGCGCCATCGAGGACACGCTCGCGCGCGCGCGTCACTACGGCACCCGCGCCATCGACGCGCTGGCGCGCTTCCCCGACAGCAGCGCCCGTGCGGCACTGACCGAAACGGTCGAGTTCGCGATAGCGCGCGCTTATTAGGGCCCCCGGCAGGCAGGCCTGAGGCCTGCAGCCATCTGTTTGGCGCTCTTCAACTGGGTGCAGGCGTCACGCCTGCCCGCCGGAGGCTCTGAAATCACTCTTCCTGTCGAATCCGTGCTTCCCGAACTAATTGCCGCGCTCGACGATGGCGGCACTGCTGTGCTGGTCGCGCCGCCCGGCGCCGGAAAGACGACGATGGTGGCGCCTGCATTGCTTGACCGGCCCTGGGCGGCGGGCAAGCGCATACTACTGCTCAGTCCGCGGCGGCTGGCAGCGCGCGCTGCGGCCGAGCGTATGGCTAAGCTACGCGGCGAAGCGGTGGGGGCGACGGTCGGCTACCGCACGCGGCTCGACAGCAAGATCGGGCGCGACACCCGCATCGAAGTGCTCACCGAGGGCATCTTCACGCGCATGGTGCAAGACGATCCTGAACTTTCGGGCGTCGCGGTTGTGCTGTTCGATGAAGTTCACGAACGCAGCCTCGAAGGTGATCTGGGACTGGCGCTGGCGCTCGACGTTCGCGGGGCGTTGCGGCCCGATTTGCGGCTTGTGGCGATGTCCGCGACGCTCGACGGCGCGCGCTATGCCGAACTGCTCGACGCGCCGGTAATCGAGTCGGCGGGACGGACCTATCCAGTCGATTTGCTCTACCTGGGCCGTGATCCGCGCGAGCGCATCGAGGACGCGATGGCCCGCGCCGTCCACCGTGCGCTGGCCGACGAGACTGGCTGCATCTTGGCGTTTCTACCCGGCGCCGGCGAAATCGAGCGCACCGCCGAGCGACTAGCGTTGCCGGCGGGCGTCGAACTCCACAAGCTTTACGGCGCCATCGATCCCGCGGCGCAGCGCGCCGCTATTGCACCGGCACGCGGTGGCGCGCGCAAGGTCGTGCTGGCGAGCAGTATCGCCGAGACCAGCCTGACCATCGACGGTGTGCGGGTTGTCATCGACTCCGGGCTGGCAAGGCGTCCGCGCTTCGACCGCGCAACGGGGCTGACGCAGCTCGTCACCGAACGCGCCGCGCAATCTTCGGTGACCCAGCGCGCTGGCCGGGCAGGGCGCACCGCGCCGGGCGTGGCGTGGCGACTTTGGGAGAAGGCCGCAACTGGCGGCCTACCGCTGTTCGATCCACCTGAGATACTCGAATCGGATTTGACCGGGCTGACGCTCGATCTAGCGTGCTGGGGTGTCGCCGACCCGGCGACATTGCATTGGCTTGACGCGCCGCCGGTGCCGGCGCTTGCCGAAGCACGCACGACATTGAGCGGGCTAGATGCGATTGATGATGATGGGCGCCCGACTCCGCATGGCCAGCGGATTGCGAAATTGCCGATACCACCGCGCATGGCGCACATGCTGGTGCGTGCAGCTGACCACGAACTGGCGGGCGTCGCTGCCGAAGTCGCGGTGCTGCTCGGCGAACGCGGGCTCGGTGGCAATGATGCCGATCTGGAAACGCGACGGCGCCACTGGGCGCGCGACCGTGGCCCGCGGGCGAACGCGGCGCGGCGCATGGCGGCACATTGGGCGCGGCTGGTGCAGCAGCAACCCGACGCCATACGCGAAGACGCCGTCGGTGCCGTCATTGCGCTCGGCTATACCGATCGCGTCGCACGACGACGCAACAGTGCAGAAGCAGCGTTCCTGATGGCAAATGGTCGCGCGGTTCGCGTCGTCGATTCGGATGCGCTGGCGCACAGCGAATGGCTGGCGGTCGCCGATGCCAGCGGCAGTGCTGACGGCGCACGGCTGATGGCCGGCGCGGCACTGACGCGCGCCAGCGTTGATGCGCTGCTTGGCGATCGCATCACGCGTGAAACCCGTCTCGATTATGATGCCGATCGCGGTGCGGTTGTGGCGGAGACCGTAGACGCGCTCGGGGCAATTGTGCTGACACGGCGACCGCTCGACAATCCCGATGCGGCGTTGCTGGCCGATGCGCTGGTTGCCGCTGTTGCCCGCGCTGGCCTGCAGATGTTGCCGTGGGATGACGAAGCTGCAGCGCTGCGCGCACGCATCGCGTTTGTGCGCGGGCAGGGCGATACGCGGTTCCCCGACCTGTCGGACTCGGCATTGCTCGCCGGCCTCGACGATTGGCTGCGGCCAGTGTTGACGGGCAAGCGCCGGCTTGATGCGCTGGTGCCGGCGGCGTTGACGTCTGCGCTGGCGAATATGCTCGACTGGCCGGCGCGGCAGGCGCTCGATGTCCAAGCGCCAGCCCGATTTGCGACGCCCGCAGGCACCAGCCATGCGATCCACTATGCCGATGTCGCGGGGCCGTCGGTCGATGTGCGCGTGCAGGAACTGTTCGGGCTGTCTGTGCATCCGACGGTGGCGGGCGTGCCGTTACTATTGCGGCTGTTGTCGCCCGCGCACCGCCCCATCCAGACGACGCGCGACCTGCCGGGGTTCTGGCGCGGCAGCTGGGCGGCGGTGAAGGCTGAAATGAAGGGTCGCTACCCTCGGCACCCCTGGCCCGACGATCCGGCGGCGGCGCCGGCCACCACGCGCACCAAACGGGCCGATCAATTGCGCGGCAAGCCTTGACCTTGCAACGTTCCTCGCCCAAGTCGGCGGCTACAGTTTCGGCGGGAGTACACAGGCGATGAAGGCGCGCATCTATCAGCGACCCAAGAATGCAATGCAGTCGGGGCATGCGCGCACCGGTCAATGGGTTCTCGCCGTCGAGCCCGAGGCACCGCAGCACGCCGATCCGCTGACCGGCTGGGCGGGGTCGGGCAATACCGCAGCGCAAGTGCAGTTGACGTTCCCCGACCGCGACGCCGCGATTGCCTATGCCAAGGCGCAAGGCCTCGTCTATGCCATCGTCCCGCTGGGCAGCCACAGCCTTAAGCTGCAGGCCTACGCCGATAATTTCAGATAGGCCGCAGGCCTTTGCGCCCGTAGCTCAGTTGGATAGAGCGCGGGACTTCTAATCCTGAGGTCGCTGGTTCGAATCCAGCCGGGCGCACCACGAATCAACGATGTTGCGCCTCCGGCGGTTGACGGCCCGCCGGAGCTTTTGCGTGCCCGATCAGCTGCCGAAATCGATCGCCAGCAGCTGTGGCCCATCTGCGCGGCAGGTCAGTGTCACCGAGCGCGACTCGTCGGGATAGCTGGTGATCAGCTGCGCGCGCAGTTCCCACCCGTCACTGACGCGGGTCAGCGAAGTGACGCGGTCGAGGCTGATCTGCGTGCCGCCGGTGGCGCCGATCTGGCGTGCAGCTTCATCGAGGCAGGTCTGCACCGAAGGCCGGCGATCGGTCGGGATCGCCGACAGATTGGCGACAATGGCGGCCGGCGGTGCGCTGGCGTTGACCGGCGGGGTCGTGGTGCTGCTCGATTTGCCCGAATTGCTGCTGGCGGCGAGCAGGGCGATCAACCCGGCGGCGAGTGCAACACCGGCGACGACTTCGCCGGTGTTGTTGTTATTGTTGCCACCGTTGTTGTTGCCATAACCGAAGCCGAATTCGCCGCGGCAGCCCTGGTTGACCCAGATGCCGCCATTGTCGAAGCCCCAGCTGCGGCCGCGCTGGCAGGTGCCGGCGAGTGTGCGCAGCAGGTCAACGCGACCGTTGGTGTTGGCGTTGCAGCGCCGGAACGCATAGTTCCACGATTCGCAGCGTAGTGTGCCGGCATAGCCGCGGCCCCAATTGTTGTTATTGTTGTTGTTATTGTTACCAAATTGGAACTGCGCGCGGCAGCCGCCGTCGACCCAGATGGCGTTGCGGTCATAACCCCAGGTCCGGCCCTCGTTGCAGTTGCCGGCAATGCGGCGTGTCAGCCGGACATTGTTGCCGGTGTTCGCCGGACAGCGGCGGTATTGATAGTCCCACGACTCGCAGGTGAGTTGGCCGCTGCCGGTAGAGTTATTCCAGTTATTGTTGTTATTGTTGCTGCCGCCGGAACCACCCCAATTGCTGTTGTTGTTGTTACCACTGTTCCCTGAGCCGCCCCAGTTGCTTGGCGACTGCCGCGATGACGATGCGTCGGGAGGTGTCGATTGCGCCAGCGCCCCGACTTGCGGAATGACCAGTGCGCCGCAGGTCAGCAGCGTTGTCAGATTGCGTAGCATGCGTTCAGTCTCCCCAAAACAGATTGGTCGCGGCTGTTGTCAGCCGTCGACCATGAATTCGGCGCGGCAGCCGCCGTTGACCCATATGCCGCCGCGATCCCAGCCCCACGTGCGGTTCATTTTGCACTCGCCGGCGATGATGTTGGTGATGCGCACGCCGACCCGGATGCTCGCCGGGCAGCGTGCTGGCTGGTAATCCCACGACTGGCACTTCACGCGATAGCCTTCGTTCTGCGGCGGGTAATAGCCGCCGCCGCCGTTATTGCCGCCACCATAGAAGACACGGAACTCGGCGCGGCAGCCATCAGACACCCAGATACCGCCGCGGTCAAAGCCCCAAGTGCGGTTCTGCACGCAGTTGCCTGCAATGCGACGGCTCAGCTCGACGCCGCCGCGCGTATCAACCTGACAACGGGCGTTCTGATAATTCCACGACTCGCACTTGATGACGGTCGTGCCCTGGTTGCCGCCGGGGTAGTAGCCGCCGCCGCCGCCACCAGGATAACCACCGCCGCCGGGGTAGCCGCCGCCACCCGGATAGCCGCCGCCGTTATAGGCGGTCTGATAGCTGAAGCGCGCGCGGCAGCCATTGTTGACCCAGATGGCGCCGCGGTCGAATCCCCAACTGCGGCCCTGATAGCATTGCCCGGCAATGACGCTGGTCAGTTGCGCATCGACCAGATTGTCGACGGGGCAGCGCGCCGGCTGATAATTCCACGATTCGCATTTGAGGTCGCCACGCGTCTGCGCCGAAGCGGCGCTGGCGCCAAAGAGGCCGACCAATAGCGCAAACGCCACAGCCAAAAGGGAACGCCGCATTCTCGCCTCCGCCAACGCGATTTCTAACGCTTTGCAAATCCGCCGGTTTACCGGACCGTGTCAAGTACAACGCCGTCTCGACCAGCAAGTTCCTGAATGAACTGCCAGGCGACTCGCCCCGACCTGCTGCCACGGGTCATCGCCCATGTCAGCGCTTCGGCGGGCACGGCATTGAGGCCGTAAGCCTTGGCATAGCCAGCAACGATGGCGAGATAGGTTGGCTGGTCGCAGTTGTGAAAGCCTAGGCTGAGCCCGAAGCGATCGGCGAGTGCCAGCCGGTCATCAAGCACATCGCGTGCGTTGATGGCGTTCGCGGCTTCGGCATCGGCATGTTCACGCGCCACCAGATGGCGGCGGTTGGAAGTGACAATCACGCGTACATTGTCGGGCCGCGCTTCGATGCCGCCTTCGAGTACCGAGCGCAGCGCCTTGTACTGGTGCTCGTCGGCTTCAAACGACAGGTCATCGGCAAACACCAGCGCCGGCAATGGCTGCCTGGCAAGTTGCGCGAACAGATCGCCAAGACTGGCGATGTCGTCGCGACCCACCTGGACCAGCGCCAGCGGCTTACCCTGCGCGCTCAACGTGGCGTGTACCGCCTTGACCAGCGAGCTCTTGCCCATGCCGCGCGCGCCCCAGAGCA
Source organism: Glacieibacterium arshaanense (assembly GCF_004681125.1). Taxonomy (GTDB): domain Bacteria; phylum Pseudomonadota; class Alphaproteobacteria; order Sphingomonadales; family Sphingomonadaceae; genus Polymorphobacter_A; species Polymorphobacter_A arshaanense. Next base: position 1,097,652 of record NZ_SIHO01000001.1, on the reverse strand, counting down.
ACACGTCATGCGCGGGCAGCCCGGCAGCCAGCCGGCGGCAGTTTTCAAGCAGCGCCGCCTTCTGCGGCTCGACCCCCTCGAAACAATCGAGAGGCTGCGTCCGCGCCGGTAACACCGAGCGCAGCTGGTGATGCGACCAGACGAACGAATGGCTGCCATCGACTGCCACAGTTCCCGACACCGGAAGAGGCGGCGGTGCCAGTCGCTCAAGCGCATCGGCGATCCGTGCCAGCGTGGCCGCGATCTCGGGTGCGGTTGTTGCCGGGGCAGGGGCTTCGTTGGGCGTGGGCAGCGGCATGGTCAAGGTCCGGGGTTGAAACTGAATGGGCGCTCTATGACATAGCTCTGGCTGTCATGACATGATTTGCTGGCCCGCATTTGCTTGGGCGTCGCGTTCTTGTATAGGCGGCAGCAGATTCAATCACGCAATACGGAAGTCACTTTCATGTTCGCATCTCCGGCCTTTGCCCAGACGGCGGGGGCTTCAGGCGGCGCCGCTGCCTTCATCCAATTCGTGCCGCTGATTGCGATCTTCGTGATCTTCTATTTCCTGATGATCCGGCCGCAGCAAAAGCGCGTCAAGGCGCATCGCGCGATGATCGACGCCGTCAAGAAGGGCGACGAGGTCGTCACCGGCGGCGGGCTGATTGGCCGCGTCGTCAAGGTCAGCGACGGTGAAGTCGAAATCGAGCTGTCGCCGACTGTCAAGGTCAAGGCGCTCAAGGGCACGCTGACCGATGTCCGCACCCGCGGTGCCCCCGCTGCTGCCAACGACGCCAAGAGCTGAGCCGGCTTGATGCTCGACTTTCCACAGTGGAAAATCTGGTCGATCATGCTGACGTTGTTCGTCGGCTTGGCGTTCGCAGTTCCCAACTTCTTTCCTGAAGCCACCGTCGCAAACTGGCCGTCGTGGGTGCCACACAAGCAGCTCAACCTTGGGCTCGACTTGCGCGGCGGCTCGCACATCCTGCTCGAAGCCAATACCGACGACGTGCGCAAGACCAAGCTCGAAGGGCTTGAGGAAACCGTCCGATCCGAATTGCGCGGCGCCGACGGCGGGCCGGTGGCGTTCACCGACCTGTCGATTTCCGGCGGTGTGCTCAGCATCACCATTACCGATCCGACGCGCCTCGATACCGCTGTTGAAACCTTGCGCAACGTCACACGCCCTGTCGGTTCGCTGTCGGGCCAGCGCGATGTCGAAGTCAGTGTGGTTGACGGCAACCGCATCATCCTGACGCCCACCGACGCCGGCATCGCCACCGCAGTCAATTCGGCGATGACGCAGGCTGTTGAAGTCATTCGCCGTCGCATCGATGAACTCGGCACGCGCGAGCCGACGATCGTCCGTCAGGGCGACAACCGCATTGTTGTGCAAGTACCCGGCCTGCAGGATCCGTCGGCGCTCAAGGCGCTGCTCGGCAAGACCGCCAAGCTTGAATTCAAACTGGTCGATGTCGATGCCGATCCGGCCGAAGCGGCTGCGGGTCGCGCGCCTCCGGGGTCGCAGGTGCTGCAATATGCCGATCAGCCCGGCGTGATCGTCGTCAAGCGCCGCGTCATGATCACCGGCGACCAACTCGTCGATTCGCAGCCGAGCTTCCAGGACGGGCAGGCCGTGGTGTCGTTCCGCTTCGACAGTGCCGGTGGGCGCCGTTTCGCCAAGGCGACGCAGGAAAACATCGGCAAGCCGTTCGCCATCATCCTCGACAACAAGGTGATCTCGGCACCGCGCATCAACGACGCCATCCTTGGTGGTGCCGGCATTATTTCGGGCAGTTTCACCACCGAAAGCGCCAACAACCTCGCGGTGTTGCTGCGCTCGGGCAAGCTACCAGTCGAGCTCAAGGTCATCGAGGAGCGCACTGTCGGTCCCGATCTCGGCGCCGATTCGATCCGCGCCGGTGCGCTGGCGTCGATTGCTGCGGTGCTCGCTGTGGCGACGCTGATGATCCTCACCTATGGCCGGTTCGGCATCTATTCGGTGATCGCGCTGGTGCTCAACGTACTGATGATCCTCGGCATCATGTCGATGCTCGGGGCGACGCTGACCTTGCCGGGCATCGCTGGTCTGGTGTTAACGATCGGTGCCGCTGTCGATGCCAACGTGCTGATCAACGAGCGAATCCGCGAAGAAGCGCGCAAGGGTAGGGGCATCGTGCCGTCGATTGAGGTCGGCTACCGCGATGCGACGCGCACCATCTGGGACGCAAACAGTCTCAACATCATTGTCGCGGTCATCATGTTCTCGTTCGGCTCGGGCCCGATCAAGGGCTTTGCGGTCGTGCTGTCGATCGGCATCGCGACGTCGGTGTTCACCGCTGTCACCGTAACTCGGTTGATGGTGGCGCGGTGGCTCAGCCGTCGTCGCCCTTCAACTCTCGTAATCTGACGGAAACGGCCGCATGACACTCAAGCTTGTTCCCGACAACACCAACATCGGCTTCGTGCGGATGCGTTACTGGGCGTTCGCGCTGACCATCGCGCTGACGCTCGGGTCGCTGGCGTTGCTCGGTATCCGCGGTCTCAATCTTGGCGTCGACTTTGTCGGCGGTCTGACGATGGAGGTCGAGTTCAAGAGCCCGCCGCAACTCGACGGGCTGCGCGCCGAAGTCGAGGGCCTTAACGTCGGCAAGGCATCGCTGCAGGAGTTCGGCAACAACCGCACCATCCTGATCCGTCTGCCGCTGCCTGAAGGTGACCAGACCGCAGTGCAGAAGGTCGTGGCCAAGGTGCAGGCCGACCTCAAGGCCAAATACGGCGAGGTCAGCTTCCGGCGTGTCGAGTCGGTCAGCGGCAAGGTCAGTCAGGAACTGATTCAAAAGGGCGCGCTCGCAGTCTTGCTGTCGATGGCGGCGGTGGCGTTGTTCACCTGGATCCGCTTCGAATGGTATTTCGGCGTCTCGACCGTCGTCGCGCTCGTCCACGACGTGCTGGTGACACTCGGATTCTTTGCGCTGACACAGCTTGAATTTGACCTCAACGTCATCGCCGCGATCCTGACCATCATCGGCTATTCATTGAACGACAAGGTGGTCATCGATGACCGTATCCGTGAAAACCTGCGCAAATATCGTAAGATGGACATCGGCCCGATCATCGATCTTTCGGTCAACGAAACGCTTCCGCGTACTGTGATGACGTCGCTGGCGATGATCGTAGCGCTGACCGCGATGCTGTTGCTCGGCCCCGACGTTATTTTCGGTTTCACCGCCGCGATGCTGCTGGGAATCGTCGTCGGCACCTATTCGTCGATCTTCGTGTCGTCGTCGCTGCTCATCTCGCTCGGCATCAAGACGCGATCGGATGCGTCCGAAGACGCGCCGCGCGGCGAACGCATCGCGGCGCGTGCCGAACGCGTTGCGCCGCGCAAGTAGCCGAATGCTCAAGTTTGAACCGCAGCACACTGACGCGCTGCTGGTCGAAGGCTATGCCGGCCGCGGCTTTGTCGTTGGCGGCAATGTCTGGCCTGAGGGCGTGCTGGTCAGCGCGCGCGCGGTCTGGGCGCTGACGGCGCTCGACTGCGATGCCTTCACGGCGCTCGAAACGGCCGAGCCTGCCATAGAACTGGTGCTGATCGGCACCGGCAGCACGATGCAGCGACCTGATCTGGCGCTGCTCAAGGCACTACAAGCCAAGGGCTGGGCTACCGAGTTCATGGACTCGCGTGCTGCTGCGCGGACTTACAACGTGCTGGTCAATGAAGGGCGGCACGTGGCGGCGGGGTTGCTGGCGACTTGAGAGCCTCCGGCGGGCAGGGGCTTGCCCCTGCACCCATTTTCATGCGCGCGCATCAAACGCGATACCAGGTTTGGGTCACCGGCCAACAATTGGGTGCAGGCCTCAGGCCTGCTAGCCGGAGGCTCTTAAACGATCTGCCCCATGCCATTGCAGCTCAGCTCGAACGCCGCGAGACCGTTTTCGAGATAATCGCCGAGCAGCGGCAGACCGAGCAGGAAGTCGGCGGCGGCACGGCCATCGTCTTCTGCGGCTTCCAGCGCGTCCTCCCATTCGCTGGCGTCAAAGGTTCCGCGGCCGACCAGCGCCAGTGCGACGAGCTCGATGGCCTCGTCATCGGCGAGATCGTCGATGGCGGCGCGCAGCTCTTGCTCGACGGGATTGTCGCCGTCAGCTTCGAGTTCGTCGACACTGCCGTCGTCGCTGGCGTTCGAGCCCTCGTCGGGGTCCGAATCGGGGACCAGCGCATCGAACTCGCGCGCACGTAGGATGATACGGCAGACGGTTTCGAGCGCGATATTGAGTTCCATGACGGCAGCTCCTTCGCCACCGTCATAGCATGAATGCGCCTAAGCAGCGACCGCCGTGCGAGCGGGCAGGCCGAGGCGGGCGCGCGCGGCGTCATACTCGCGCTTCAGCCGCGCCACCATCTCGGCGACCGGCACGACGGCCTTGACCGCGCCGATGCCCTGGCCGCAGCCCCAGATGTCTTTCCACGCCTTAGCCTCGGTGTTGCCGCCGCTACCGAAGTTCATCGCGCTCGGGTCGCTCTGCGGCAGCTTGTCGGGGTCCATGCCGGCGCGGACGATCGACGGGCGCAGGTAGTTGCCGTGCACGCCGGTGAACAGGTTCGAATAGACGATGTCGCTGGCGGCGCTATCGACGATCATGTCCTTATAGCCGGGCACCGCGCGGGCTTCCTCGGTGGCGATGAACGCCGAGCCGATATAGCCGAAATCGGCACCGGCAGCCTGGGCTGCCAGCACGGCGTCGCCTGTGGCGATCGAGCCTGAAAGTGCCAGCGGACCGTCGAACCATTCGCGGATTTCGGAAACCAGCGCGAACGGCGACGTCGTGCCGGCATGACCTCCTGCGCCTGCCGCGACCGCGATAATGCCCGTGGCGCCCTTTTCGATGGCCTTGTGCGCGAAGCGGTTGTCGATGACATCGTGGAGCACCGTGCCGCCGTAGCTGCGGATCGCTTCGTTGACGTCGGTGCGAGCACCAAGCGACGTGATCACGATCGGCACCTTGTACTTGACGCACAGCGCCAGGTCATCGAGCAGCCGGTCGTTCGATTTGTGCACAATGAGATTGACCGCGTAGGGCGCGTCATCGGGGCCGAGTTCGGTCGACAGGCGCTGCAGCCATTCCTCGAACTGTGCCAGCGGCCGCGCGTTGAGGCTGGGGAAGCTGCCGATGACACCGGCCTTGCACTGCGCGATCACCATTTCGGGACCGGAGATGATGAACAGCGGCGACCCGATGACCGGAATCGACAGGCGGCGGGCGAGGGCAGGATCGATCGACAAATGGCTTCCCCTAGATTTGATGCGCAGCCGTTTGGCTTGCGCTGACGCTATTGGCTCAAGCCGCCGGTAACAGCGATTTGAGCGGCACTTCGCTGTTCTTGAGCAATTCGAGGTCGGGGACAAGCCCTTGCATGACGCCTGCGTCAACCAGCGCCTTGCCCTGAACGAAATCGCGCGCCGCGTTGATGCAGTCGAGCGCCACGACGCGGCCCTTATTGAGGTAGACGAGGCTCCATGAACCGCTGGCGGGGTCGCCGCGCGTCACCGTCGCATCATGGCCACCCGATAGCCCGACCGTCTGCAGCTTGAGGTCATATTGGTTCGACCAGAACCACGGCACCGCGTGATACGGCTTGGGGGCTCCGGTGATGACGCCCGCGACGGTCTTGGCCTGATCGATGGCGTTCTGCACCGATTCGAGCCGGATGCCGTTGCCGAGGGCATACTCGTTGACATGGAAAGCGCAGTCACCGATCGCGAACACGTCGGGCAAAGACGTGCGGCACAGATTATCGACTTCGATGCCGTTGCTGACCTTGGCACCGGCCGCCGCCAGTTCGGCGACCGCCGGCACGATACCGATGCCGACAATCACCAAATCGGCCGGTAACACGCCGTCTGCCGTCCGCACCGCATTGACGCGGCCTTCACCCTCGAATTTCTCGATCTTGGCGCCGAGCACGATGGTCACGCCGTGCGCGCGGTGCTGTGCTTCATAGAATCGCGACACCGGCTCGCCGGCAACCCGCGCCAGCACGCGGTCCATCGCTTCGAGCACGGTGACATGCTTGCCCGCTTTCGACAGCACCGCAGCGGCCTCCAGCCCGATATAGCCGCCGCCGACGATGATGATGTTGGTCGCGGTTTCGGCCTCGGCGCGCAGCGTATCGACATCGGCGCGCGTGCGGATAACGTGCACGCCGGCAAGGTTACCACCCGGTACCGGCAACGCGCGCGGCGGACCGCCGGTGGCCCAGACGAGGTGGCGGTAGCCCAGCGTGACCCCGCGGTCGGTGGTGGCGTTGTGCGCGGTCGCGTCGACTGCCGTGACGCGCTCGCCAAGCCGCAGCTCGATGTTGCGTGAGGTCCAGAAATCGGCCGGGCGCAACTGCAGCCGGTCGGCGGCCTTTTCACCCGCGAGATAGTCCTTGCTCAGCGGCGGGCGTTCATACGGCGCATCGGGTTCGGTACCGATCAGCGCGATGCTTCCTTCGAAATTGGCCATGCGTAGTGACATGGCGACCTGTGCGCCGGCTTGGCCGGCGCCGACGATAAGCACGTCATACTGGGTCATGGTTCGTCTCCGTAAATTGCGACAAGCGCCGGTTCGTTCGCGCTGACGCGGCCGCGATACATGCCCGGCGTGTTGAATGACCAGCCGCTGCTGCCATCGGCACCGACCAGAATGACGCCGCCTGCGCCTCCCAACGCGCGCAGTTCATCGCGGACCACGGCATCGGCGGCGGCCTGCATGGCATCGCCGCGCAACCGCACCCGCGCGCAGATTTCGGCGGCCACGGTTTCGCGGATGAAGTATTCGCCCGATCCAGTGGCCGACACCGCACCGGCGCGGTCATCGGCATAGGTGCCCGCACCGATGATCGGCGTATCACCGATGCGGCCCCAGCGCTTGCCGGTCAGCCCGCCTGTCGAGGTTGCAGCAGCGACATGCCCGGCGGTGTCACGCGCCACTGCACCGACTGTGCCGTATTTCAGGCTGGCATCAAATTTGGCATCACCGCCACCGGCGGCGCGCATGTCGACGAGCTGTTGCCAGCGCTCATCGGTGTGGAACCAGTCGGGGCCGACCTGTTCGAGGCCATAGTCGGCGGAAAAGGCATCGGCACCAACGCCCGACAGCATCACGTGCGGCGTTGCCTCCATGACGGCACGCGCAACGCTGACCGGATTGCGTGATGCCGAAAGCCCCGCGACGGCGCCGGCCTTGCGGTCGCCGGTCATAACGGCGGCGTCGAGCGAAGTTGTGCCTTCGGCGGTGAACACAGCGCCGCGCCCAGCGTTGAAGTGCGAATCGTCTTCGAGGATGCGCACCGCCGCCTCGACGGCATCGAGCGCGCTGCCGCCACCGTCGAGTATCGCGGCACCTGCCGCCAGCGCCGCGGCCAGCCCGGCGCGCGCGGCGACATCCTGTTCGGGCGGGGTCGAGGTGCGCGTCATGATGCCGGAGCCGCCATGGATGACAAGCGACCAGGTGGGGCGAGGCGAGGGGGTTTTCATGGCGCTTTCGATAGCGCCGCCGGCGGCTGCGTGCAAATCCGGTCGCTGCCCCGCACGCAAGGTTGACCGCCCCACGCCCCCTGACTATATGGCGCGTCTCGCGATGCGGTCTGACGGCCGGCGCGGGCGTGGCGGAGTAGCTCAGTTGGTTAGAGCACGGGAATCATAATCCTGGGGTCGGGGGTTCAAATCCCTCCTCCGCTACCACTTCCTTCCAGATGATCACGACGGGGTGGCCATGCCCGAATACATCCTGCTGATGCATGGCGATACGCCGCGTACGCCCGATGCAACGCTGTGGGACGCCTATTTCGCTGCGCTGCACGCGCAAGGAGCTTTCGTGGGCGGCAGCTCGATCGGTGACGGCGTGACACTGCGCAAGGGCGCGACGGCTGCACCGCTTACCGCACAGCTTGCCGGCTTCATCCGGATCCGAGCAGCCGACCTTCCTGCGGCTCAAGCGCTGGTTTCTGGCAATCCGGTTTACGAATGCGGCGGCACAGTCGAAGTGCGTGAGTTGCCGCTGGACTAACGCCGCGACCTAAGTGCGCGCGCAACGCCAGCGACTATTGTAGCGCATGCTACATTCGGATATCGTCATGCCAGTACCACGGGATTAAATGCCGTGGACGGCAATACGAGGGGATAAGGAATGTCGCCGTTGCGCCTGTATCTGGCCGCCTGCATCATCGGTATCGCCGCCTACACTTCGGTGGTCATCGCGAACCACGGGATGGGACTGATGCCGATATTCTTCGGCGACATCGCGGCGATGACATGGCCCGGGCAGTTCAATCTCGATTTCCTCGGTTTCCTGCTGCTGTCGGGACTGTGGGTGTCATGGCGGCATCAATTCAGCCCGGGTGGATTGGCACTGGGGCTGATCGCGGTTTTCGGCGGCACGCCGTTCCTGTCCGCCTATCTGCTGTTCCACAGCTTCAAGACAAAGGGCGACATCAAGGCACTGCTGCTTGGCGAAGCCCGCGCCCGGCAATCCTGACGTGCGTGCCATGTAGCAGTGGCGTCCGGCCAGCACCGCCGTTAGCGTGACTCGCAACGCAGCGTCGCCAAACGGGAATATTGCCATGCCGGACCATGTTTCAGGAAAATCAATCGTCATCACCGGCGCCGGCAGCGGTTTCGGCAGGCTGGTTGCCGCAAAGGCCGCGACACGGGGTGCGAAGGTCACACTGGGCGACATCAATGCGGCCGCGCTCGATGCCGCGGTCGCCGAAATCCGCGCACAGGGCGGCGCTGCACAAGCCGTGGTCACCGACGTCACCGACCTGACCGCAATGAAGGCGCTTGTCGCCGCCGCCGTGCAGAACCACGACGGCATAGACGTTATGGTCAACAACGCCGGCGTCATGCCGCTGGCGTTCTACGCCGACCACGCTGCTGCCTATGACGCCTGGGTCCGCTGCATCGACATCAATTTCAAGGGCGTGCTCAACGGCATGGTCGCAGCCTATGATGCGATGATCGCTGCAGGGCAGGGCCAGATGGTCAATGTCTCGTCGATCTACGGCAATTATCCGACCGTCGGTGCGGCGGTCTATGGCGCAACCAAGGCGGCGGTCAACGTGCTCGGCGAATCGCTTCGGCTCGAAGCGCGCGGCAAGATTAAGGTGACCACGGTCAAGCCCACCGGCGTGTTTGGCACCGGTCTCGGCGGCACGGTCGTCAACGGCGAAGGCCTTGCCGGGATCCTCGGTGGCAATGCCGCTGCGGCAAACGAGGTGTTCGCCGGGCTTGTCGACGGCACCATCGACCCGGCACGCGTCGACCCTGAAGGCATCGACTATGTCAATCTCGACCCGCGTTTCATCGCCGATGCAATCATCTACGCCATCGACCAGCCCTGGGGTGTGTCGATTGGCGAGGTGACCGTCCGCGCCGCCGGCGACTATTACATCTTGTAGCGTCACCGCAGTGGCGCGCGCGTCGGATTGGCTTTAGCCTGCAGCAACGCCGCGCCGTTTTGCGCGGATTAAGGGGATAAGGCATGGTTCCATTCTTGCTGGGCGCGCTGGCGCTGATTGGATTGGTGTTTGCGAGCGTGCTGGTGCGCACGGCGCGGGCACGTGGGGCATTCGGCTTTAGCGGCGAAGGCATGGCGCTTGGCGCGGTCACCAACTTCTTCGATACGCTCGGCATCGGCTCGTTCGCGCCGACCACCGCATGGATCAAGCTGCGCAAGCTGGTACCCGACAGCTATCTGCCGGCAGTACTCAACGTCGGGCATGCTCTCCCTTCTATAGCCCAGGCGCTGGTGTTCATCACCTTGGTCAAGGTCGATCCGAAATTGCTGGTCGCCTGTATCGCCGCTGCGGTTGTGGGTGCCCTGATCGGCGCGCCCGTCGTGACACGGATGCCCGTACGCGCCGTGCAAACTTTCGTCGGGATCGCGTTGCTGATTGCGGCAGTGCTCTATGCCATGACGAACCTTGGACTAATGCCGGCGGGCGGTGATGCGCTGTCGTTGCCGCCAACGCAGTTCGCCGCCGCGGTGTTTGCACATTTCATCCTGGGCGCTTTGATGACCGCAGGCATTGGCATGTATGCGCCGTCGCTAGTTTTGCTCAGCCTGATGGGCCTCAATCCTGAAGCGGTTTTTCCGATTATGATGGGCAGTTGCGCGTTCCTGATGCCATCGAGCGGTTTCCGCTTCCTCAAATCGGATCGTATTGATTTCAAGCTCGTGCTTTCGCTTGCGGCAGGTGGGATTCCTGCAGTGCTGCTTGCGGCCTATGTCGTCAAATCACTTCCGCTCGAGGCGCTGCGCTGGGGCGTTGTTGTGGTCGTGCTCTATACGGCGGTCGTCATGCTGCGCAGCGCGATGCGGCCGCAACCGACGGCGTAACGGCTTGCGCTGCCAGCATGTTTGCCGTTATACAATTGGCAGATAGATTGCCGTAAATCATAGTTCGACCGGAGGGCCGCAAACGGGCGGCGCAGACTGATCAAGTCCGCGCCGCCTTTTTGATGTTCAGGCGGTTTCGTCGAACAGCTCGCGGCCGATCAGATAACGGCGGATTTCGCTGGTGCCCGCGCCGATCTCGTACAGCTTGGCATCGCGGAGCAGCCGGCCGGTGGCGTAATCGTTGATATAGCCATTGCCGCCCAGCGCCTGGATCGCTTCGAGTGCCATCCACGTTGCCTTTTCTGCGCTGTAGAGGATGGCGCCGGCAGCATCCTTGCGCGTCGTCTCGCCACGGTCGCAGGCGGCGGCGACGGCATAGACATAGGAGCGCGCTGTCGACAGCGCGACGTACATGTCGGCGAGCTTGCCCTGCATCAACTGGAACGTTCCGATCGATTGGCCGAATTGCTGGCGTTCGTGGACATAGGGCACGACGATATCGAGGCAGGCCTGCATGATGCCCAGCGGTCCGCCGCACAGTACGACACGTTCATAGTCGAGCCCCGACATCAGCACCTGGACGCCGCGGCCTTCCTCGCCAAGCACGTTCTCGAACGGCACTTCGCAATCTTCGAACACCAGCTCACAGGTATCCGAGCCGCGCATGCCGAGCTTGTCGAGCTTCTGCGCGGTCGAAAATCCTTTCATGTCGCGCTCGATCAGGAACGCTGTGATGCCGCGTGCGCCGGCCGCCGGGTCTGTTTTGCCATAGACCACCAACGTATCGGCGCCGGGGCCATTGGTGATCCAGAATTTGTTGCCGTTGAGGACGTAGCGGTCGTTGCGCTTCTCTGCGCGCATCCGCATCGACACGACGTCTGAACCGGCGCCGGGTTCGGACATGGCGAGGCTGCCGAGATGCTCGCCCGAAATCAGTTTCGGCAAATATTTGGCCTTCTGCTCGGCGGTGCCCCAGCGCGCGATCTGGTTGATGCACAGGTTCGAATGTGCGCCGTAGCTGAGGCCTACGCTCGCCGAGGCGCGACTAATTTCCTCGATCGCGATGACGTGCGCCAAGTAGCCGAGGCCGAGTCCGCCATCCGCTTCGGGGACGGTAATGCCGTGCAGGCCAAGGTCGCCGAACTTGGTCCACAGATCGCGCGGAAACTTGTTCTCGCTGTCGATTTCCGCGGCGCGCGGTGCCAGTTCGGCAGCGGCAAAGGCGCGCACGCTGTCGCGCAGCATCTTGATGGTCTCGTCATGACCAAAATCGAGCATCGTCAAGCTCATGCGGGTATTCCTTCAATTTCAACAAGAAGCATGCCATCGGCCACCTGATCGCCGGCGGCTACATGGACGGCGGCAATCGTACCCGCCAGCTTAGCCGACAGCCGGTGCTCCATCTTCATCGCTTCGAGCACGAGCAAGCGGTCGCCGACCGCAACGCTGTCACCCACGGCGACATCGAGCGCCAGCACGCGGCCGGGCATCGGCGCCGCCACGCGCGCGTCGCTCGCCAGTCCGCGCGCATCGGCGGCGAGCGCCCGGCGCGCGAAACGGTGCACGCGCGCGCCGACACGGACTTCGACGCTATCGGCGCCGACCAGCACGACTGCACGGTGCAGCATGCCGTCGAGTTCAGCCTCGAAATTGACGTCATCGAGCCAGCGGCTGGTCGCCAGCATCCTGAAGCCGGGGCCGTCTAGGCGCTGCTTGCCGGCCTCGTCACGCAACACGACCGTCTGCGCGACATTGTCCGCGCCGAACAGGTCGATATGCCGCTCGTACGGCAAGTTGAGCCGCCAATTCCCAAGTCGCGCAAATAGGCCCTCGGCGCTGGTCGTTGTGCCTTCGCGGGCGAGCGCCAAAGCCGCAAGCGCGATCAACGTCGGCTTCGCAGCCTCGGTCGTGGCCAAGTCGTCGCCGTGGCGCGCGATGAATCCGGTATCGATATCGCCGGCCCGGAACGCCGCGTGATCGACAAGCCGCGCCAGAAACGCGCGATTGGTCTTGACGCCCTCCACCACACAACCGTCGAGCGCCGCGACGAGCCGGTCGATCGCGGCAGAGCGGTCGGCGCCGTGCGTGATGACCTTGGCGATCATCGGGTCGTAATAGGGGCTGATCTCGCTGCCCTGTTCGACACCGCTGTCGATGCGGATGCCCTGCCCGGCAGGAAAGCGCAGCGTTTTCAACGTGCCGGTTGAGGGCAGGAAGCCGGTCTCAGGGTCCTCGGCGTAGAAGCGCGCTTCGACCGCGTGGCCGGTGACCTGGATGGCGTCCTGATGCGCCGGCAGCATTTCGCCGCGCGCGACGCGCAGCTGCCATTCGACAAGGTCATAACCGGTGATGCATTCGGTGACCGGGTGTTCGACTTGCAGCCGCGTGTTCATTTCCATGAAGTAGAACGCCGGGTCGCCGGCTTTGTCGGTGTTGTCGAGGTCGAGGATGAATTCGACGGTGCCGGCGCCTTCGTAGCGGATCGCGGTGGCCGCTGCACAGGCCGCGACGCCGAGCATGTTGCGCAGATTGTCCGACAGCCCCGGCGCCGGGGCTTCCTCGATGACCTTCTGGTGACGGCGCTGGAGGCTGCAATCGCGCTCGAACAGATGCACGACATTGCCGTGCTTGTCGGCGAATACCTGGACCTCGACATGCCGCGGCCGGGTAATCAGCTTTTCGAGCAGCACGCCGGGATTGCCGAAGCTGGCTGCGCCTTCGCGCTGGCACGACAGCAGATTCTCGGCGAACGCGGCGGCGTCGTTGACGCTTCGCATGCCCTTGCCGCCGCCGCCCGCCACCGCCTTGATCAGCAGCGGATAGCCGATCTGCGCTGCGGCGCGCTCAAGCCGAACGAGGCTCTGGTCGGTTCCTTGATAGCCTGGCGTGATCGGCACGCCGGCTTTCTTCATCACCGCCTTGGCAGTATCCTTGAGCCCCATAGCCTTCATAGCGGCTGGCGAGGGGCCGACCCAGATCAGCCCTGCCTTGATGACGCTTTCTGCAAACACGGCATTTTCGGAAAGGAAGCCATAGCCGGGGTGGACGGCATCGGCGCCGCTGGCCTTGGCGGCAGCGAGGATTTTCGCAGCATCGAGATAAGATTCGGTCGCGGGCGACGCACCAATATGCACCGCCTGTGTCGCCTCGCGCACATGCGGCGCACCCGCGTCAGCATCCGAATAGAGCGCGACGGTATCGATGCCCATCCTATGCGCTGTGCGGATGATACGGCGGGCGATTTCGCCTCGGTTGGCAATCAGGAGCTTATGCATTCGGGGCCCACTTGGGTTTGCGCTTTTCAATGAACGCCGCGAGACCTTCGCGACCTTCGTCGCTGGCGCGGCGCGCGGCAATTCGGTCGGCGGTCAGCGCGCGTAGCTCGTCGGTAATCGGCCGGTCGGCAACGTCGCGGACCAGTGCCTTGGCGTCAGCGATGGCACCGGGCGCGCCCTGGTCTATAGCCGTGAGCCAGTGCACGGTCTGGAGGTCGGCGTCGTCGGTGTGGATATGCGCGAGGCCGATATGCACGGCCTGTTCGGCACCGATATCTTCGGCCGTGGTGAAATAGCGCCGCGCGTGGCTGGCGCCGATCTTCCCGACGACGAATGGCGAGATGGTTGCAGGTGTCAGTCCAAGCCGGACCTCGGATAGCCGGAACCGGGTGTTGCTACGGGCAATGACTAGATCGGCGCAGGCGACCAGCCCGACACCGCCGCCGAACACCGAGCCATGCGCCACCGCGATAACCGGCTTGGGGCAATCGTTGATGGTCGCGAGCATCGCCGACAGGCGCTGCGCGTCGGCGCGGTTTTCGGCTTCGCTGAGGTCGGCCGAAGCGCGCATCCATGCCGCATCGGCGCCGGCGCAGAAGCTCGGCCCGTTGCCGCGCAGCACGACGGCGCGAACCTTTGGATCGGCCGAAATCGCGGTGAACGCCGCGGTCAGTTCGGCGATTAGCTCGGCATCGAAGGCATTATGCTTGTCGGGCCGGTTGAGCGTGACGCGCGCGGTGCCGCGGTCATCGAGCGTGACGAGGAGGGAGGCGGTCATTTCGGGCAACCTTCGGGTTCGATGGTCCAGCTGGCATTCGCAATTTTCCAGCCTACGCCATCCTTGATCAGGTTGAAGCTGTCGACGCCGCAATGCAGCCGCTTGCCGTCAATGCCGATCTCGTAACGCCCCCAGACGGTGGCAATGGGCCCATGTACGAGAACCGTCGGGCGCTCGATGAAACGCTCGATGATCTCGCCGGGCCGGGTCAGCAGTGCGTCGGCAAGCTCGCTGCGGTTGCGCCGCACCTGCGTCCAGCCATCGGCCGTCCGACGCATCGCGATGAAGGTCGACTCCGCCTGCATTACCACTTCGAACGCCGGGCGGTCCTTGGCGCGCATGGCCGCGAACCAGCTGTCGATGACCGCAAGCACGGTGCCGGTGTCGTTTGCGCTGGCGGCGCTCGCAGCGGGCGCGGCAGCGACGGGTGCCGCGAGTGTCAGCGCAGCGGCGAGGGCGAACTTGTGCATCATCACATCCGGAACGTGCCGAAGCGCGTCTCCGGGATCGGCGCGTTGAGGCTGGCGACAAGGCTCAGCGCAATGACGCGGCGCGTGTCGGCGGGGTCGATGACCCCGTCGTCCCACAGCCGCGCGCTGGCGTGATAGGGGTGGCCTTCACGTTCATACTGGTCGCGGATAGGCGCCTTGAAGGCTTCCTCCTCCTTGGCATTCTTGAACCCGCCCGACTTGACGGTGGCGAGCACGCTGGAGGCCTGTTCGCCGCCCATGACACTGATGCGCGCATTGGGCCACATCCACAGGAAGCGCGGTGAATAGGCGCGGCCGCACATACCGTAGTTGCCGGCGCCGAAGCTGCCGCCGATGACCACGGTAATCTTCGGCACTGCCGCGCAGGCGACGGCGGTAACCATCTTGGCGCCGTGCTTGGCGATGCCTTCATTTTCATATTTTCGGCCGACCATGAAGCCGCTGATATTTTGCAGGAACAGCAGCGGAATCTTGCGCTGGCAGCACAGCTCGATGAAGTGCGCGCCCTTTTGTGCACTTTCCGAAAACAGGATGCCGTTGTTGGCGATGATGCCGACGGGCAGCCCTTCGATATGCGCAAAGCCGGTGACCAGCGTTTCGCCGTAGAGCTTCTTGAACTCGTCGAATTGCGAGCCATCGACCAGCCGCGCGATGATTTCGCGCACGTCATACGGCTGGCGCATGTCGGTGGGGATCAGGCCGTACAAGTCGCTCGCCGGAAACAGCGGTGCGCTGGCCGCGCGGCCCTTCAACGCCGGTTCGGGCGCGGGCAGGGTGGCGACAATATTCCGCGCGATTTCGAGCGCGTGACTGTCGTTTTCGGCGAGGTGATCGACGACCCCCGACAGCCGTGCATGGACGTCACCGCCGCCCAGATCCTCGGCGCTGACCTCCTCGCCGGTCGCGGCCTTGACCAGCGGCGGCCCGCCCAGAAAAATCGTGCCCTGGTCGCGGACGATGATGCTCTCGTCGGACATCGCGGGGACATAGGCGCCGCCCGCAGTGCAGCTCCCCATGACGACAGCAATCTGGCTGATGCCGGCGGCCGACATATTGGCCTGATTGTAAAAGATGCGGCCGAAATGGTCGCGGTCGGGGAAAACTTCGTCCTGGCGCGGCAGATTGGCACCGCCGCTGTCGACCAGATAGACGCACGGCAGATTGTTCTGCATCGCGATTTCCTGCGCGCGCAGGTGCTTCTTGACGGTGAGCGGGTAGTAGCTGCCGCCCTTCACGGTCGGGTCGTTCGCGACAATCACGCACAGCCGCCCGCTGACCTGCCCGACACCGGCGATCATGCCTGCTGCCGGTACGTCGTCCTCATAGACCTGATGCGCCGCAAGCTGCGCGATTTCGAGGAAGGCGCAGCCCGGATCGAGCAGCGCTTCGACGCGTCGGCGCGGCAACAGCTTGCCGCGTGCGACGTGGCGTTCGCGTGAGCTTTGCGGTCCGCCGAGCGCGATTTTGCCAACCAAGGCGGCCAGGTCAGCGACTTGGCGCTCCATCGCTTCGGCGTTGGATTTGACGGTTGCGGTGGCGCTGAGCGCGGTGCCGAGGGTGCTTGCCATAGTGCAAAGGCTATAGGCGCGCGCCGGCAGTCACTCAAGCTTGCAACCGGGGCTCAAGCGCGCTGCCAGCCCGTCTCATCGCGGCGCACCTTGAACACCTGCGCCAATGTCGCGGCGGTCAGGACTGCGTCAGGCGGGCCGTCGGCGATCAACCGCCCACAATCGAGCAGTAGCAACCGGTCGCAGCGCGCCGCCGCCAGATCGAGATCGTGCAGCGCCACCACCACCGCAGCGCCGCGCGCCGCTTCGCCGCGCAGCGCATCGAGCACGCCGAGGCGGTGTTCGGGATCGAGGTTGGCAATGGGTTCGTCGAGCAATAACAACTCCGGCCGTGCCACCAGCGCGCGAGCCAGCAGCACGCGCGCGCGCTCGCCGGTCGATAGCGTCTGGACATCGCGGTCGGCAAAGCCGTTGGCATCGACAGCTGCGAGTGCGGCGTCGATTGCGGCCTCGTCGCGCACGCCGAGCGGCATCATCCCAAGCGCCACGATATCGCGGCCACGCATCGGCCAGACCGTGCCGCGATCGGCAGGCAGCCATGCCAGCCGGCGCGCCCGGACGCGCGCGGGCATTTCGGTGAGAGTAGTGCCGTCAATGCGCACGGTGCCGGGGCCTGTCGTCAGGCCGGCGAGGGCGCGCAGCAGAGTGGTCTTGCCGGCGCCGTTGGGCCCCACAAGACCAACAAGTTCGCCCGCTGCGATGCTGAACGACAGCGGCGCCAATATGGGCGGGCGCGCGAGGCCGTTGACGTCCAGCATCATGGCTCGATGACTTCGCGCTGGCGGACGATCAGCCAGAGGAAGAAGGGCGCACCGATGAGCGCGGTGACAACCCCCAGTTTAAGGTCATGCCCCGCCACCGGCAACCGCACGACGAGGTCGGCAGCGCACAGCAGCGCCGCGCCCGCCAGCGCGCTCGGCATCAGCGCCGCGCCAGGGCGGCCACCGACGCGAGGCCGCACCAGATGCGGCACCACCAGCCCGATAAAGCCGATCGACCCGGCGACAGCGACACCGGCACCGACAGCGAGCGCGGTGCCGACGACGATACGCAGCCGCAGCCGCGCGACATCGACGCCGAGGCTGGCCGCAACGTCTTCGCCCAGCGCCAGCGCATCTAGCCCGCGTCGTCCCGACAGCACCAAAGCGCAGCCAATGAGGAGCGGCGGCAGCGCGACCGCAACATGCAACAAACTGCGGTCGGCGAGGCTGCCGAGCAACCAGAACAGCACGTCGTACAGCGCATAGGGCGACGGCGCGAGGCTGAGCGCGAGGTTGGTGAGGGCGCCGCCCAGCGCCGAAATCGCCACACCCGCGAGCAGCAATGTCGCCGTCGAGGCGCCGCCGCGCGACAGCAACAGCAGTAGCCCAAGCGCCGCGAGCGAGCCGCCAATGCCGCCAAGCGCCATCGCCAGCGTTCCGGCGATGCCAAAAGTGTAGGCGACAATCACCGCGCCAAGCGCTGCGCCGGTGCTCGGCCCCAGCACGTCGGGCGAGGCGAGTGGGTTGCGCAGCAGACCCTGCATCGCCGCGCCCGTCAGCCCGAGCGATCCGCCAATCGCCAGGGCCAGCAACGCGCGCGGCAATCGCAGCTCAATCAGGATTGCGCGCGCCGCTTCAGGTGAACGCTGCCACAACGCCAGCATGCCCGCCGGGTCTGAGCACAGCGAAGCGGTCGCCAGCAGCAGCGCAAGCGCGGCGAGCGAGAGGTTGAGGCGGGTCATTGCAACCGAGCCCGTAGCCGCGCGATTTCGGGCGCCACCAGTGGGCCCATGCACGTCCAGGGTCGGCCATCGACGGTGATGGTGCGTGTCGTCGGGGGCAGCGATCTGAGCGCCGGATGCTGAAGCCAGCTTTGGCCGAGCGACGCCTGACTGCTGCGATACTTTGTCTGCACGATGACTTGCGGCGGCTCGGCGAGAAGTTGCTCGAGGCTGACTTGTCCGGCGGGCACATCCTGCTGCATCAGCCCTGCGTGGCGCAACAATTGTGCACCGACACCGTCCGCTCCCGCGGTTGTACCGCCGCCGCCGAGCAGCAGCGCGGACCGGGTGGCTGCAGGTGTGGGTCCCAATGCGGTATCGAATTGAGCAATCAGTGCAGTGCCGGCGGCATCGCGTCCTAATGCGTTCGCTACGCTTGCGATGTTGCGCCGGATATCGGCGATGTTTTGCGGCGGCGGCACATCGACAACGTGCAGCTTGAGTCGGATCGCGAGTTCGCGCGCATAGCGGTCGCTACCGCCGCCGGTGAACACCAGATCGGGCGCCAGCGCGACGACCGAATCGAGCCGCCCGTTATTGGTTGGCAGCCCGCGCGCGCGGGGCGCCAGCGCGGTCTCGTTGCTGTCTGCGCCAAGGAAGCTGATCGACGCCAATTGCCCCGGAGCTGCGAGCAGCAGCACAAGTTCATCGGTACACAGGTTGAGCGAGACAACACGCGTCGGTGCAGCAGCGGCAGCACCGCTCCAAACCAACAGCGCTGCCGCCAATGCGCGCATCATTTGCCCCAGTTGAGCCGCACGCCGGCAAACGCCCCGAAGCCGCGCGTGCGGTAGCCCACGACATCATGATACCGCGCATCGCCGGCATTTTCGATGCGGGCGGTCAGCGCGATAGCGTCGTTGATGCGGTAGGACCCCGCCAAGGTCACCAGCGTATAGGCGGGCAGGGTGATGCGCGTGAAGGTCGCGAAGTCGGTGTCGTAGCGTTCACCGACAAAAGCCGCTGCGACCGAAGCCGTCCACGCGCCCTTGGCGACTTGCGCCGACAACGAGCCGCTATTTTTCGGACGCCGCAGTTCGCGCGAGGCCAGACCTTTCGCCAACTGCTGCTCGGTCGCGTCGAGATAGGCGTACGTGCCTGCGATTTCGAGCCAGTCGGTCGGGTTCAGCGTGGCAGTCAGTTCAAGTCCCCGCCGCTCGCTGGTGCCGCTGGCGTTGGCGACGCCGGCGAGGCCCGTGGCAAAGTCATAGGTGGAGACGATTTCGTTGGTCAGGTTGGTCCTGAACCACGTCACATCGACGGCGAACGCCTGCGACTTCCAGCCGATACCGGCGTCCCAGCCTTGCGATGTCTCGGGGATGAGGTCGGGGTTGCCGACGAAGAACGCCGGGAAAAAGCCATACAGGTCGAAGAAGCTCGGGTCCGACACACCTTCGCCAAAGCTGGCATGCGCGCGAAACCCCTGCGCCAGCGCCAACGCGGCGCTGGCGCGGAACGTCGTGGTGTTGGCGTATTGGCTGTTGATATCGTGGCGCACACTGCCGCTGGCCGAAAAGATCTGCGCATAGGTCAGCCGGTAGTCGGCGATCAGGCTGGTCTGGTCGCGCGATCGGTCCTGGTTCGACAGCGCCAGTGGATCGACATCGGTACTGGTGAATGTCTGGCGCTCATACTCGACGGCACCGGTCATCACATGGCTGAAGTCGCCGCTCTGCAGGCTGCCCGTCGTTTGATAGGCCAGCTTGCCGATCGAGCCGTCGCTCTGATTGAGGAACGCACGGTCGTCGTAGTTCGTGTTTCGGGTGTCGTTGAGCACCGCTTCGACCTGCTGCGACCAGCGGCCGTCATACAGGTCGAGCCGCGCATAGCCGCGCAACGCAAAGGCTTCGGCGTTGCTCGACAGCGGCGCATCGGCCGATTGCCCGATGCTGTAGTCGAAGTCGTCGAAGTTCGTGGTTGCCGAGACATAGCGCGCGATCAAGCCGACTTCGCTGTTGGGGGAGGGGTGATAGACGCCCTTGCCAGTCGCGGTGAAGTTGTGGAAGCCGTCGTTGTCGCCGCCCTGCACGGCTGAGTTGTCGATGCCGGTGCTGCTGAGATACGCAGCTTGCGCAGTAACGCCGCCCTGGTCGGTGCCCAAGTTGCCGCCGCCGGCGAGGGTCGAGGTGCCGAACGACCCGGCCTCGGCCTTGCCGAACAAGGCTGTGCCGGCGTTCGGCGTGCGGGTGATGACGTTGACGACACCCCCGATGGCTTCCGACCCCCACAGCGCCGACTGCGGGCCGCGCAGCACCTCGACTTTGTCGAGTCCGCCGGCGAGCAATGTTTCCCAGCGGAATTCGCCGCCTGATGCCGGGTCATTGGCCTTGATTCCGTCGATGAACGTCAGCGTCTGGTTGGCTTCGGCACCACGGATACGGACCTGTGTCTGCGCGCCCAATGGCCCCGTCGAAGCCACCGCGACCGACGGCACCAGACGCAAATAGTCGGCGGCGAGCGGCAGGTCGAAAGCAGTCAGAGTTGTGCCGTCGATAACCGAAATCGAGGCGCCAGACAGGTCGATGGCCACCGGTGTTCGCGCGGCAGTCACAACAATGGATGGGGTTGCAGTTGCCGCAGCTAGCGCCAATAAAAACAAGGGCATATTCTTCTCCGTTGCGTCATCGCCTGAAGCGAACACGCGGTTGCGACATTGTCGTCGCAACGGAGAAGGCCGGCTTTGGCCTGCTCGCCGCACACCATTGGCTGGACCCGGCCGGGGTGTAGACGACGCGATGGCAGGTTTCCTGACTTCACGGGTCGACACCTTCGCACCGCCTTCCCAGGGAATACTCCCCAGTGGCATTTTCGTGCTCGGCTCGCCGCTTACAGTTGCGGGCACAGCGCCGGATTCGCACCGGCTTCCCTCTTAGCCACCGTCTCCGGTGGCACCATCTGCGGTGGTGGGTAGAATGAATTGGCGCCTCGTGGCAAGCCGTGACTGCTCGACAAGCGCGGCATTGCCCGCCAAGAAGGCAAAAAACGGCCTTGGGAGAAGCAGGATGCGGGCAGTTGTACGGCGTGGCAAAACGCTGGTTGTCGATGACATGGCGGTGCCGGCCCCGGGGACGGGGCAGGTGCTGGTCAAGACCTTGGCCTGCGGCATTTGCGGGTCTGACCTGCATGCGTTGCACCATGCCGAAGCGCTGGCCGATATGGCGCGACGCAGCGGTGGCGGCGGCGATGTCATGGACCCGTCGAAAGACATTGTTTTCGGGCATGAATTCTGCGCCGAGATCCTCGAACACGGCATCGGCAACGCCAGGACGCTCAAGGCCGGGACGCGTGTCGTCTCGGTGCCGGTGCTACTGGGGCCCACCGGGGCAGAATCGGTGGGCTATTCGAACCGAGTACCCGGTGGTTTCGCCGAAAATATGCTGCTCAGCGAAGCGATGCTTCTTGAAGTACCCAATGGACTGTCGAGCACCGCCGCCGCGCTGACCGAGCCGCTCGCCGTCGGGCTGCACGCGGTCAATCTGGCGAACCTCGAAACCGCCGGCGTTGCGGTTGTCATCGGTTGCGGGCCGGTGGGGCTGGCGGTGATCGCGGCATTGAAGGCGCGTGGCTTCGGACCGGTTCTCGCGGCCGACTTCTCGCCCAAGCGCCGCGCCAGCGCCGAAGCCATTGGCGCCGACATCGTCGTCGATCCGGCGGCCACGTCGCCGTATTCGCGCTGGAGTGACTTCGGTGTTCCCGCCAACGCCGGTGAACGCGGCATGATCGCCATGATGGGCGGTGTGCCCAAGAATGCAGTGATCTTCGAATGTGTCGGCGTGCCGGGAATGGTGCAAAAGCTTATCGAAGGTGCGCCCAATTCGGCGCAGATCATCATCGTCGGCGTCTGCATGGAAACCGACCGCTTCGAGCCCGCGCTGGCGATCGTCAAGCATCTCGATCTGCGTTTTGCCTTCGCCTACACCCCCGACGAATATGCACAGTGTCTGCACTACCTTGCCGAAGGTACGGTAAATGCTGATCATTTCATCACCGGCACTGTCGATCTCGCGGGCACGGCAGGCGCGTTCGAAACGCTCGCCAAGCCCGATGCGCATATCAAGATCATCGTCGAGCCCAGCCGTTAGCTTCGTGAACGCCGTTAAATTCGCCAATGAGGAACACTCATGTCTTTCAAAGCCGTACTCTGGGATTTCGGCGGGGTCATTACCAGCTCGCCGTTCGATGCATTCAACGCCTATGAGCGCGAACGCGGGCTGCCCGAAAACCTGATCCGCCGCATCAACGCCACCGACCCCGACGTCAATGCCTGGGCGAAGTTCGAACGCAACGAAATCGGCGGCGCCGAGTTTGACGAACTGTTCGCGACCGAGGCGGCAAAAGCCGGCTTCGATGTGCGTGGTGCAGATGTCATCGCCTTGTTGTCGGGCACGGTGCGGCCGCGCATGGTCGCGGCGCTCGATGCCTGCAAGACGGCGGGTTTCCGGCTCGGCTGCATCACCAACAACGCACAGGTCGGTCATGGTGCCGGCATGTCGGCCAACGAAACCCGTGCCGCGCAGATGGCCGATGCGATGTCGCGCTTCGAACACGTCATCGAAAGCTCGAAATCGGGCATCCGCAAGCCCGATCCGCGCATCTATCTGATGATGTGTGAGGCACTCGATGTTGCGCCCGATACGTGCGTCTATCTCGACGACCTCGGGATCAACTGCAAGCCGGCGGCGGCGCTCGGCATGACGGCGATCAAGGTCAACGGCGAACACCAGGCGCTCGATGACCTTGGCCGCGTGCTCGGCATCACGTTCGGCTGAAGGTTGCAATACCGCGCTGCGTCGGCTATGCGCCGCGCTTCGCTTTCAGGACTGGTCGGAACCAGCCCATATCTCGAGGAATTTGACATGAAGCAGGGCATCCACCCCGACTACCACACCATCACGGTCCAGATGACCGATGGCAGCACCTACACGACGCGCTCGACCTGGGGCAAGGAAGGCGACACGATGCATCTTGACATCGATCCGACCTCGCATCCGGCGTGGATCGGCGGCGGCGGCAAGATGCTCGACGCCGGTGGTCAGGTTGCCCGCTTCAACAAGCGCTTCGGCGGTCTCGGTCTCGGCAAGAAGTAGGGCCTCAGGCCCACTTTCGAGGAACAGTTTCCGGCGGCAGTCTCACGACTGCCGCCGTTACTTTGTCCGGGTGACGGCGCGGGTAAACAGGTAGCCGGCGCTTGCCGCCAACGCGGTTAGTGCGCTCCCCCAGATGATATCGAGCAGCGTGATCTTCAGACTCCAGACCCGCAGCGTCGCGTAGTTGGTCAGGTCATAGGTCATGTAGGTGAAGAAGCCGAACAGCGCGCCATTAACGAATGCTGTCTGCCAACGCCTGCTGGCAAAGGCTGGCCGCATCGCGAACACCATGATGCCGGCGATGTAGAGCAGGTAGAAACTGATCGCTGGCCCCCAGCGCAGCCCGTCCATTAACAGCGATCCGATCTCGGTCTGGTAGAGCCGCGTGTACATGGCACGCAGCCAGATCGCGTCGATCAGTGCAAATGCGATGCCGGTGGTGAAATACGCAATGGTGTAGCGGCGGATCATGCGGAGCGCCTCAAGCCACAGTGGCGCCTTTTTCGGCGAGGTCGCGCGCCGTCGCATAATCGGCCTTGCCGTTGGGCGCGCGCGGCACCTTTGGCACGATCGTCACCGTCTTGGGCGCCTTGTAGGCCGCCAGCCGCCCGCGCACATGCGCCACCAGCGTAGCTACATCCGCAGCCGCACCCGGCGACAGTTCGACGACCGCGCTGATGCGCTGCCCCCATTTGTCATCAGACACGCCGAACACCAGCGCATCTTCGACCGCCGGATGCGTCTTGAGCGCTTCCTCGACTTCTTCGGGGAAGACCTTCTCACCGCCGGTGTTGATACACTGGCTGCCGCGCCCGAGCAGCACCATTGAACCGTCGGCGTCGATCGTTGCCCAGTCGCCGGCCAGCACGTAGCGCTTGTCTCCGACGCGTACGAACGTCGCGGCCGACTTGGCTTCGTCCTTGTAATAGCCGCGCGGGATCAGCCCGCCGCGCGCGATGCGGCCGGCGACGCCCGATCCCGGTGCCACCGGCTGCATATTCTCATCGAGTACCAGTGTATCGTCGCCGGCGACAAAGCGCGTTTCGGCGCCGGCGTTGTCGGCGGTCTGTACCGATGCACCCATGCCGATACTTTCCGACGAGCCGAGCGAATCGAGGATCATCAGTTCAGGATTATGGCGCAGCAGTCCGGCCTTGACCTCGGGCGACCACATCGTGCCGCTCGAAATGAGCGTCTTGATCGACGCGATGCTGCCTTCGCCGCGGTCGAGACCGCCAAGCAAGGGTCGCGCAAACGCATCACCGACGAGCACCGCGAGATCAGGCGCGTGCGTCGCGCAGGCGACAAAGACCTCGGCTGGCTCGAATTTCAAGCCGGGGAGGGTCATCACTGTGCCGCCACGCGCCATCGTGTAGATGCCGATCAGGAAGCCGGTGCCGTGCATCAGCGGCGGCATGACGAGGATGCGCGAAATCGTCGCGGGATCGCTGACATTGGCGCAATGGTCGGCAAGGCTCGCGACCGGGCCGGTTTCTGGGGTGAGGGCACCGCCGCCGAGCAGCGACCATACCGCCGATTGGTCCCACATCACGCCCTTGGGCATGCCGGTGGTGCCGCCGGTGTAGATGAACAGCATGTCGTCGGGCTGATAGTCCTGCGCTGGTAGCGATAGACCCGAGGTGGCGGCGACCTCGAAGCTGCTCGACGGTTTGGTGGGCTGCCCCCCGACTTGCAGGACTAGTTTCAGTTTGGGCAGGCGCGGGACAAGTTGCGCGACGAGTTCGGCGAAATCAGCGTCATGGACGAGAACCGCCGCGTCCGAATTGTCGAGGATGTAGAACAGCTCTTCGCCGGTGTAGCGGTAGTTGATGTTGACGTGCACCATGCGTGCCTTAAACGTCGCAATGGTGGTTTCGAGATAGGCGGGCGAGTTGCGCATCAGGTGGGCGACCTTGTCGCCGGTGCCGGCACCTGCGCCGATGAAACTGGCTGCCAGGCTGTCGGTGCGCCTGTCGAGAACGCCCCAGCACGTCACATGGTCGCCATGGATCAGCGCTGGCCGTTTGGGTTCGATATGCGCGCCGATGCTGGCGAAGATGCTGCCGAAGCTGAACATGGCCTGGTCCCCGTGGAGCGCTACCGGCTGTCTAGCCCGGCAGCATTTCAAATTATTGTGCCTGCAGTGATGGTCAATCGCACTCGCAGATACAAGCGCGACGACGATGGCGGGAATTTTTGCGCGTCAGCCTGCTCAGACGGTGTGCAAGCCGGCAAATTGTGTCAATCATGCCAGTCACGACGCCGGCGTCGGCTCCCCGCAGACAGCGGGGCCGACTTTCGAAACCGGCGCGGGGAGAATCGATCGATGCGTGCCTGGGTCTGCCACAGCCTTCAAGACGACCGCAGCGGACTGCGCTTCGAAACCGAATGGCCCGAACCGACCGTCCCCGGCGCCGGCGAGGTCACCGTCGCGCTGACGGCTGCATCGCTCAACTATCCCGATTTGCTGATGCTGTCCGGTGGCTATCAATACCGCCCCGAATTGCCGTTCATCCCCGGCATGGAGGGTTGCGGTATCATCACTGCGGTAGGGGAGGGGCTGTCGGGCGAACTCATCGACGAGCACGTAATTGTCGGCGGCCGTGGTGGCTGCCTCGCCGAGCGTATGACGCTGCCGGCGTCGGCGCTGCGCATCGTCCCCGACGGCCTGCATGATGACGAGGCCGCAGCCCACACCGTCGGCGCGCTGACCGCCTATGTCGGGCTGGCGGTGCGTGGCCGCATGCAGGCGGGAGAGCGTGTGCTGGTGCTCGGTGCTGGCGGTGGCATGGGCCTGGCGGCGGTCAGCATGGCGGTGGCGTTGGGCGGCGAGGTCGTGGCAGCGGCGTCGACCCCCGAAAAGCTCGCGGCGGCAAAGGCCTGCGGCGCCCATGAAACGCTGTTGCTCGATCGCGCCGCACCCGATTTCAGCGCATATAAGGGGCATTTCGATCTGGTCTTCGATCCCGTCGGCGGGCCGGCGGTGATGCCGGCGTTGCGAACATTGCGCTGGGGCGGTCGCTACCTGATCATCGGCTTTGTTGCGGGCGCACCGGTCAGCCTGCCGCTCAACCGCTTGCTGCTCGCCGGCACCGAAGTTATCGGCGTGCGCGCCGGCGAATATGCGCGGCAGGTGCCGGGCAGCGGGCCGCGCCACCTGCGGGCGATCGACACACTCGCGGCCGAGGGCAAGATCAACCCGTTCATCGGCTTGCGGGTGCCGCTCGACCGCGCCGGCGAAGCCTTTGCCGCGATGGCCGACGGGACGCTGGTCGGCAAGGCGGTGGTGACGTTCTAGCTCCGGCTTCAAACCGCAGCGTTGGTGACGAGCTTTTCGACCAGCGCAGTGGCGATCAGGTCCTCGGCGGTGACGACGATGGTCGCACCGGCGCGCTTGAGCAGTTCGCGGCGTGAGCCATTCTCGCCGTAGACGGCAATTGCCAGCTTCGGGTTGAGTGTGTGCGCCATCAAGGTAATGACGAGGTTGCGGTTGGGGTCGGCAGTGGCGACGATAAGCGCGCGCGCCTTGTCGATCTTGGCATGGTGCAGCACATCGTCGTCGACCCCGGCATCGCCAAGGACGACGGTGAATTTCTGCTCGGCAGCTGCCGCGGCGCGGTCCTCGATCGCGGTAACGATGACGACGGTATCGCCCTGGCCCCGCATATGGTTGGCAACCTTGGCGCCGACAGCATCGAAGCCGACCACAACGACATGGTTGGTGAGCGTGTTGAGCGTGCGTTGCATGCGGCGGTTCTCGCGGTAGATAAGGACGTCCTCGTTCGACAGCAGTCCATTCAGGCGGGTTATGGTAAAGCCGCCGATGAACATCGTCGACAACATCATGATGATCATGAACTGGCGTTGCTGGGTATTGAACGCCGAAAAGTCACCGAGTGTCGAGACAATGTTGGCCGAATTCCACAAGCCGACGAACAACTTGCCCGAATAGCTCATCGTGCCGGGATCGAGGAAGGCCAGACCGAACGTGCTAAACGCCATTAGCGCCAATAGCATCGCCATCGACCCCAGCGCCTGCCGACGCCAGACGCGCAGGCGATAGGCGCCGCGGCTCGGGTCACTGACTCGGTAGAATGACACGTTGCAGTCTCGCTTGTTGCTTCCATGCGACATAGGTCGCGCCGACGTGCTTGTCGATGCATGGCTGGGCGCTGCTGGACGCCTGCATTGACGGCTGCTAAGCCGCTAGTCACGCGCCAGCACAGAAATGCCCCGGGGGACACCGATGTTTCGACGCCTTCTCAGCCACATGCCGCTGGTATTGTTCGCGCTGGCGTGGCTCGCGATCGCGTTCGTGCTGGGCTATTTCACGACTATCAAGCAGGTCTGGCCCGCGACTTATGTCGACGGCGTCGTCAAGTCGGTCGACGTGATCAAGGACCATTTTACCAGCAAACACAGCTCTGATTTCATGGGCCATACCGATATCCCGGTCAGCCAGCTGGCGCAGGCGCGCATGAACGTGCTGGCACCGGGTGGTGACGAGGCATTGTTGCTCGTCGGTGGCCCGCAACGCTATCTCGATTTCTGCCCCGGCAGCGGCTGCCTCGCGGTGATCATCGACCGTCAGGGCAAGCTCGTCCACGGCTACCCGTTCCGTCCTGACGAACTGCACAAGGGCGACATTGCCGATCGGCCCTACGAGCAGCCGTTCGACAATCCGGCGCTCGACCTCAATCCGCAAGGGCTCGCCCAACTGCCCGGCGGCGACCTCATCGTCACCTTCTACAATGACAAGGCGTTCCCGTTCGGCGCTGGCGTGGCGCGCATCAATCGCGATGGCCATGCCGTCTGGTATCGTCACGACTATACGCATCACTGGCCGACGTTGCTGCCCAGCGGACAGGTCTTGGTGACCAGCGCCGAAATCTCGACCAAGCCGGTGTGGCGCCACCTCGGCGCCGGCCACATGCTCGTGTCGGGCTGCAAAGCGGGTTATTTGCGCGACACCGTGCATGTGCTCGGCAGCGACGGCAAATTGCTCGAAAGCCATTCGATCTACGAAGCGATGCTGGATTCGCCGTATCGCGCCTTGCTGCTGCAGACGGCGATCCCATTCAAGAAGACACCCGAATCGTGCGATCCGCTGCATACTAATTTCGTCGTCGAAGTAGGTGCCGAAATGGCCGCCGCACTGGGCGATGTCGCCCCTGATGACTGGCTGCTGTCGATGCGCAACATCAGCGCCATCGGCATCATGGACCGCCGCACCGGCAAGATGAAGCACGTCTTCCGCGGCAACTTTTTCTTCCAGCACAGCGCCCAGCCGGCCGGTGCCAAGATCCTGATATTTGATGATCTCGGTGCCGCGGCCGCCAGTGGCCCGTCGCGCGTCATCCTGTTCGATCCGGTCACCAACGCCCAGACGACGGTGTTCCCCGGGCCCGAAACGCCGGCGGGTACGCCGTTCTATACCACGGTCGCGGGCAACATCGATCAATCCGCCGATGGCAAGCGCGCGCTGGTCGCGGTCACCGAAGCCGGGCTGACCTATGAGATCGATCTCGCCACCGGACGCCTGCTGACCCGTCTCGACAACCTCCATGATCTGCGGTCGCTCGGGCTCACGGCGCCGCCCGAAGTCGATCACGCCGCGCGCTTCAAGCAGTTCGGTGCCTATTATGTGCGGCCCACGGTAGGGGCCGCTCCCGGAAGATAGGCGGGCAGGGTGAATGACTTCACGCTTGAGCCGCTTCGGGTGAATGCCTAAAGCTGCCTGAGCAGACGCAGGGAGATTTCGCACATGACCGGGATTGCGCGACATAAGCTTTTGGCATGGCCGCTCGTGCTGGTCATTGCGGTGGCCGCTGTTCCGGCGCAGGCCTATGCGGGCCCCGGGGCTGGACTGTCGATGATCGGCTCGCTGGTGGCGCTGATCGGTGCCGTATTCGCCGGTATCTTCGGGTTCATCTGGTTCCCGATCAAGCGTTTGCTCAAGAAGCGCAAAGCCGGGCAGGCTGAGACCGCGCTGCCGCCGACCAAACCCAACGAGACGCAGCGCTGAGCGTGCCTGCGGATCTGCCCGCCTGGCTCGGCGCGGGATTCATAATCATCGTTTTCGGCTGGCTGTTGGCGCGGCTTGGCCTCGTGGAGATCGCACGCGACGTCGGGGTGCAATCGCGGCAAAGCATGGCCGTCATGCGCAATCCGGCGCTCGATGACGATGCCAAGGAAGCCGCGATGCAGGCCGCGGCAAAGGCGATGTTCGGGCTCTTCTTCAAGCTCACCGCCGGGCTCGCCGCGGCACTCGCGCTGCCGATGGCGCTAGTCTGGGCGGTGGCGCAAACCGGCGTGGTCAGTTTCGACCACATTATCGAGGTATCGCTGACCTGGCCGTTCCTGCTCGTCGGGGTCGGGGTGTTCATTGTCGTCGCCATGCTGGGGCGCCGCCCAGCTGCCGCCAGGGCCAGCGCGGCAAGCGGGTTTGAAAACAACTACGGCTGGCTCGACCGCCTGCTGCACCGGCTGGCATTCTCCACCGGCGCGCTGCAGCTCGATTTCGCCGAAGGTGAAGACCGCAAACTGCGCGATCGCATCGGCGTCACCCAACCGCGGCCGCCGTTGTTCATCACCGCGCTACCGCGCGCCGGGACGACGCTGCTGCTCGACCGCTTTGCCGAGCTCCCCGAATTTGCCACGCACACCTACCGCGACATGCCGTTTGTGCTGGTGCCGAGCCTTTGGAGCCGCATTTCGGGTGGTTTCCAGCAGGAAGACGTCAAGCGCGAGCGCGCGCATGGCGACGGCATGCTTGTCGGCCTCGATAGCCCCGAGGCGTTCGAGGAAATGATCTGGCACGCGTTCGCACCCGAACTCTACAGTAGCGCGCAGCTCAAGGTCTGGCCCGACGCGCTGCCGGCCGAACAGCGCGACCGGCTCGCCGGCCACATGCTGCAAATCGCCGAGCTGCGCCGGCCTGGGGCCGCTGCAACCACGCGCTATGCATCGAAGAACAACCTCAACATCGTCCGCATCGGCCTGCTAGCGCAGGCTTTCCCCGACGCCGACATCGTCGTGCCGTTTCGCGAGCCCGTCCAGCATGCGGCGTCGCTGCTTCGCCAGCATCAGAATTTCCTCACGGTCCACGCCCGTGATGATTTTACGCGCACCTACATGGCCGGGGTGGGCCACTTCGATTTCGGGGCCAATCTCAAACCCGTTGATTTCGATGGCTGGCTGTTAACGACGACCCATCGCGACCCGCTTACGCTTGATTTCTGGCTGGCCTATTGGGTCGCCGCTTACACGCATCTGCTCGAGCAGCATCGCAGCCGGATTATCCTCGTTGGCCATGAGGCGCTGTGCGCCAATCCCACGCAGGTGATGACGGCGCTTGCGGCAAAGCTGAAACTTTCCGACCCAGCGGCGTTCGTTGCGAGCGGTGCCGATATTCGTGATTCGACCGCACGCCGTGTGCCAACCGAAGGCGTCGATCCGGCTTTGCTGGCCGCAGCATCGGCGCTTTACAAGCGCTTGCTAGCAGCGGCGACGACATAACCCCAGCCAAGCATCTGTCTCTACTTCAGCACGATGAATCGTTGCCCGCGAACAATTTCAACGGTAAAGCTGCATGTGCTAACCGATAGGGTGATAATGCTGCCAATCCAAAAATGAGCGGCTGTCCCGGCAGCCAGCGCGGGATGAAACTATAAAATCACTATGGTTGGTGCGTTTGAGTTTGAATCAGGGTCGGACAAAGTTTTGGCGGACGTCTTCATCTCGTACAAACACGAGGACCGCGCGCGCGTGCAGCCGTTGGTCGACGCGCTGCAGTCCAAGGGGCTGGAAGTGTGGTGGGATGTTGGTATCGGCGGCGGTGCGCGATGGCGCCAGACAATTGCCGAGAACCTGTCGGGCGCGCGCTGCGTCATCGTCATGTGGAGCGAAGCTTCCGTCGGACCCGACGGCGAGTTCGTCCAGGACGAAGCCAGCCATGCCAAGGAGCGCGGCGTCTATCTGCCGGTGACACTCGACCCGGTGTCGCCACCTCTAGGCTTCGGGCAGATCCAGTGCGTGCCGCTGCATGACTGGAACGGCGATTGCGACCACCCGCAGTTCAACGCGATGTTCGAGGTCGTGCAAGCCGTGCTGCGCGGTGAACGCCAGAGGCGGCCGCGCGCTGCCGCTGCACCCAAGCGCCGCAGCCGGCCATCGCTCGCGGTGCTCGAATTCCGCCATGCCAGCGGTGACGAGGAACAGGGCTATTTCGCCGAGGCCGTTGCCGAAGACATCATTGCCGGGCTCGCCAAATCGCACCTGATTGAAGTGATTTCGCGGCAATCATCGCTGACCTATAACGCCGAAGACGTCGATACCAAGACCATCTGCAGCGACCTCGGCGTGCGCTATTTGCTACGCGGCCAGGTCCGCCGTATGGGTCGCGCCATTCGAGTTGCCGCCGACCTCATCGACGGCGAGGCTGATGATACTGTCTGGTCGGGCCGCTTCGACCGGCCTATCGACGATCTGTTTGCGGTGCAGGACGAAATCGTCACCGCCATTGTCAGCGCTCTCGAACCGGCGCTGCTTGGCCGCGAACAGACGCAGTCGTTCCAGCGCACTCGCGACCTCGCGCACTGGGACCTGTTCATGCGCGGCCGCTACCATTTCTGGCGGCCGTCGGTGTCAGACGGCCATCAGGCGCAGGAATGGCTGACCAAGGCACTTGAACTCGCGCCTGACGATGTACCTACCTTGTCGATGCTGGCGCTCGCTAAGCTCAACGATATATGGGCCGGCGTCGCCAAGGACCCGGCTGCGCTGATTGGCGAGGCGCATGCGATGGCGATGCGTGCGGTGTCGCTCGACGGCGCCGACAGCAGCGCGCATCAGGCGCTCGGTGTCGTGCTGTCGATGCTCGGGCAAAGCGAGCAGGCGATGGCCGAAGAACGCCGTGCACTTGAACTGAACCCTTATGACGTGGCCGCCGCCGGCGAGCTCGGCCGACTGCTGGCCTTTGCCGGCCGCACCGACGAGGCAATCAAGATGAGCGACCGCGCCATCAAGGCCAGCCCCAACAATACCCACGCCTTCCTTTGGTTTCGCAGCAAGGCGATCGCCTGCTTCATCGCGGAACGATTTGCCGAGGCGGCGGGCTATGCCGCGGATGCCTGCGCGCGCCGCCCCGACTATTTCTTCCTGCATTTCCTGCGCGCCGCGTGCCACTTCGCAAATGGGGACGCCGCGCAGGCGCGCGCCGCCTATACCGAGGGCGTTGAACTGATGCCGCGCTACACGATGCGCGGCATGAAGATGGGGCACCCGTTCACCAACCCCGAAGACCTTGAACGCTTCGCAACTGCGCTGCGCGGCGCCGGCTGGGACGGGTAGGGCCGGGGGCACTTCTACCCGATAGATTTCCGGTCTAGACTTCACTCGCAAGGCGCTATCATGCGCCGCTCGTCGGGGGAGAGTAGCAGCATGGTTGAAGCACGGCGCAAGGTTATCCGCATCCTGGGTGGCGGTATCGGTGGTCTGACGACCGCATTCGAACTGACCAGTCAGCCCGGGTGGCAAGACCGGTACGAAGTCCATCTGCACCAACTCGGCTGGCGTCTTGGCGGCAAGTGCGCCTCTTCGCGCGGCGACAATGGTCGCATCGAAGAACATGGCATCCACGGCTTTCTCGGCAGCTATTACAACGCCATCCCCCTGGTGAAGGCGATCTATGACGAGCTCGACCGGCCGTCGACGATGCCGATCCACAGCTTCGATACGGCGATGGTGCCGATGAGTTCGGTGATCATGTGGGAATTCATCGACGGCCAGTTCAAGAAATGGCCGTTCCGTTTCCCGCCGAACGACTATGATCCGGCGCACCCGGAGAAATTTGCCAAGATCGAACAAGGCCTTATCTCGGTTCTTGAACTCCTGAAGTTCATACACCACGAACACGCCGCCCACGCCAAGGGCCACGGTCTCGAGCTCAATTTTTTCCAGAAACTGTTCGATTCGGCCATCGACGCGCTCGAAAAGGACCTCGCGCACGGCCCGAACCATCCGGTGTTCGAAATCATCGATAAGGCGTGGCGGTGGCTCTACGCGCACCTGCTCAGCAAGATCGACGACAGCGACACTCTGCGCCACCTGTTCCTGCTCACCGACTACATGCTGGCGCTGATGCGCGGCGCCATCCACGCCAATGTCATCGAAAACGGCTATGACCAGCTCGACGATCAGGACTGGGGCGATTGGCTCAAGGCCAATGGCGCCAGCCCGATGACGCTGACCTCGTCGCTCGCCATCAACACCATCAACCTGTCGTACCAGAACCCGCACGGCGACACGACGCGGCAACCTGTGATGGCGGCGGGCACCTATCTGCACTGGACGCTGCG
Organism: Glacieibacterium arshaanense; assembly: GCF_004681125.1. GTDB lineage: Bacteria > Pseudomonadota > Alphaproteobacteria > Sphingomonadales > Sphingomonadaceae > Polymorphobacter_A > Polymorphobacter_A arshaanense. The sequence goes on along the minus strand of NZ_SIHO01000001.1, from coordinate 1,063,962 downwards.
CAGCTTCGCATACCTCGGCTATGCCGTTTACGCCTTTGCGGCGGGCACCGGCGAAACGATGATCGCGCCGCTCTATGAAGTGCTGAAGAAGCGCGGCGTCAAATTCCACTTCTTCCACAAGGTCGAAGGCTTGCACGTCGGCCCCGACCCGGCAAATCCGGGCAAGCATAAAATCATCTCGGTCGATATCGGCGTGCAGGCGACGCTCAAGGACAAGTCAGCCGGCGCCGAATACCAGCCCCTGGTGCCGGTCAAGGGCTTGCCATGCTGGCCCGCCGAGCCGCTCTATGACCAGCTTGTCCAAGGCGACAAGATCAAGGCCGGCGTGCTCGATCCCGACCCCGGCGAACGTACCGGCCCCGACCACGGTATCCGCAAGATCGACCTCGAATCTTGGTGGACGCCGTGGAAGCCGGTCAAGCAGATGACGTTGACCGCCGGCGACGGCCCCGACGGCTTTGACGAGCTTGTATTCGCCATCTCGATCGGCGCGGTGCCATACCTCTGCCATGAGCTCATCAAGACTAATCCGGCGTGGGACAAGATGGTCAAGGGCATCCCTGCAGTGCTGACGCAGACCATGCAGATCTGGCTCAAGGAGGATTCGACCACACTCGGTTGGGATATACCCTACACGGGCAACGATACCGCAGTGTCGGGCACTTTCGTGGCGCCGATTAATGGCATGGTCGATTTTCATCACCTGATTCCGATGGAAAACTGGCCTGCCGACAACACGCCGAAAGGCCTATGGTACTTCAGCGGCGTCATGGATGAATATGGCCCACAGCCGCCGTTCAGCGACCATGACTACCCGTACCGCCAGCACGCACGCGTGCGCTACCAGTGCATCCAATATCTTCAGGCGACGACGGGTTTCATCCTGCCCAAGGGTACGCCCGATGGCTGGAACCCGCCCGGCGACCCGATCTGCCTCGATTTCAACCTCCTCGTCGATACACGTCCAAATGCCAATTTGCCGGCCAATGCACCTGAAGCAATTCGCGGCATCCCGCGCTTCGAAAGCCAGTTCTGGCGCGCCAACATCGACCCAACCGAACGCTATGTCACCTCGCCGCCGGGCAGCACCGCGTGCCGCATCAAGGCGTGGGAAACCGGCTTCACCAATCTCGCCATTGCCGGCGACTGGATCTACACCGGGCTCAACGTCGGCAGCTTCGAAGGCACGGTGATGAGCGGCAAACTCGCCAGCCATGCGCTGACCGGCTTCCCGACGCTCGACACCATTTATGGCTATCCCAAACCCAAAGCAGCGGAGACCGCGGCATGACCAAGACCATCTTCATCACCGGCAGTTCAACCGGCCTCGGCCGCGCCACGGCGTTGCTGTTTGCCGGCAAGGGCTGGAATGTCATCGCGACGATGCGCAACCCTGACAAGGAAACCGAACTCGCCAAGGTCAAGGGCATCACCTTGCTGCCGCTGGATGTCACGAATATAGCGCAAGTTGCCGAAACGGCTGCCAAGGCACTGGCAATGGGTCCCGTCGATGTGCTGTTCAACAATGCCGGCTACGGCCTGGCCGGCGCGTTCGAAGGCGCCAGCGATGCGCAGCTGGTCAACCAGCTAGACACCAATCTGCTCGGCGTGATGCGCGTGACGCAGGCGTTCCTGCCGGCGATGCGCGAGCGCGGGCAGGGCACCATCATTACTACCACCTCGATCGGCGGGCTGACGACGTTCCCGTTCAACTCGGTCTATCACGCGACGAAATGGGCGCTTGAAGGCTGGAGCGAGAGTCTCGCGTTCGAGCTCGAAGCGCACGGCATCCGCGTCAAGACCGTTGCGCCCGGCGGTATCGCCACCGACTTTGCCGGCCGCTCGCTCGTCTTCACCCCACACCCCGCCTATATGGAGGCCATCGCCAAGACGATGGCGGCGTTCACCAATCCCGAACGCCGCGTCCCGTCGACGCCCGAACAAATCGCCGAAACTGTTTACGAGGCCGCTACCGACACCAGCGACCGTATCACCTTCGTCGCCGGCGAAGACGCCAAGGCAAGCTATGCCCAGCGCCTTGAGGTCGGCATCGACGCGTTCCGCGCCGGCATTCGCAAGATGTTCCTGGGGTAGCGGCCGGAGGACGGGGTGGGATTCGAACCCACGGTGGGCTCTCACCCACGGCGGTTTTCAAGACCGCTGCCTTAAACCACTCGGCCACCCGTCCGGACGCAGCCGGTGACGGCGCTTTTGCCGGTGTCGCGGCGCGAGCGCAAGCCCGTTGCAGCTTCTGCACGGCAGCTGAATTGCGAATGTCACCGTCTGAGGCTTTCGCCGAACGGCCATGCTGTGGCATCAATGCGGTGATGAACCGATTCCCGCGCTTGTTGCTGTTCGGAATGCTGCTGGCAGCCGCTGCTGTGCCGATGCGCGCGCAGAATGTGCCCGCCGTGCCGCCACCGCCCGACGTCGTGGTCAATCCGGGCTTTTCGGTATGGCTCGCTGACTATGCCCGTGCCGCAAAGGCGCGCGGGCTCGACCCGGCGGCGATCGCCACCACCACTGGCGGACTGAGCTATTCGCCACGTGTTGTCGAACTTGACCGCGCGCAGCCCGATGACAGCAACCGCACGCAGAGCCAGTTCAGCGACTATCTGTCGCGTCGTCTCGACGGCAGCCGCATCAATCGTGGGCGGGCGCTGCACGAGGACATGGCCGCAAAGTTCGCCGAAATCGAAGCGCGGACCGGTGTGCCGGCGAATATCATCCTTGGCATCTGGGGGATGGAATCGAGCTACGGCGTCAACACCGGCAATTTCGACGTGCCGCGCGCGGTCGCCAGCCTCGCCTATGACGGCCGTCGCCGCGAACTGTTCACCAAGGAGCTCGATGCCAGCGTCGCCATCATCGCCAAGGGGCTGGCGCGCCGCGACGAGCTCAAGGGCAGCTGGGCCGGCGCGATGGGCCAGCCCCAGTTCCTGCCGAGCTCCTACCTCGCCTATGCTGTCGACGGCGATGGTGACGGGCATGCAGACATCTGGGACTCCAAGCCCGATGTTGCGGCGTCGATCGGCAACTATTTGGCCAAAAACGGCTGGCGGCGCGGCCAGCCCTGGGGGATGCGCGTCGTCGTGCCGGGCAACCTCGAACGCTGGCGCGTCCGCAACCTCGTCCAGCCCGACCAGTGCGTGCGGCCGATGCAGCGCCACAGCCGCTGGATTTCGGTCGGCGAGTGGAAGGCGCTCGGCCTGATCCCGATGGGCAAACCGTGGCCCGCCGATGATACACTTGCCACGTTGGTTGAACCTGATGGACCCGGCACGCCGGCCTATCTGACCTTTGGCAACTACCGCGCTCTGCTGGCGTACAACTGCTCGAATTTCTATGCGCTGTCGGTGGCGTTGCTCGGCGATGCGATTGACCAACCCGGCAACTAGGGCCGCCGCACTGGCGTTGCTTCTGACCTTGGCCGCCTGTGCCGATAAAACTGCCAAACCGCCCGCCAGCGCAGGCAGCAAGCCGGCGACCAGCGCCGGGTCAAAGGTCAAGATCGGCAAGCCTTATGAAGTACTCGGCGTCTGGTACACGCCGTCGGATGACCGCAGCTATGACGCTGTCGGCATTGCGTCATGGTATGGGCCGGGGTTTCACGGGCTCGATACCGCGAACGGCGAGCGCTACGAAATGGACGCGCTGACCGCCGCACATAAAACGCTGCCAATGCCGAGCTATGTCGAGGTCACGAACCTGAACAATGGTCGCGTGCTGACGGTACGGATTAACGACCGTGGGCCGTTTGTCGACGGCCGCATCATCGATCTGTCGCGCCGCGCCGCACAGTTGCTCGGTATCGACAAGGCCGGAACCGCCAAGGTGCGCGTGCGACGCGTGTTTCCGGATGCCGAACAGATTGCCGCGCTGGCGCCGCTGCCACAGGCGGTCGCGGTTCGGGCTCCTGCGCCAGTCGTCGCACCGGTTGCTGCTGCAGACGTAGCGGCGGCTCCCGCTGAAGTCGCACCTGTCGATACGACGCCAGCACCGGTTGCCGTTGTCGCCGTTCCACCCGCTGCTGTGGCGGCCATGACGGTTGTGCCACCGCCAACGCAGCAGCTTTTCATCCAGGTCGCCGCGGTTTCCGACCAGGGCCGTGCCGAGTGGCTGCGCAGCTATCTGGCGCCCTATGGCACCGTCACCATTGCTGCGGCACCGTCGGGCCTGTGGCGCGTCCGCATCGGGCCGGTTTCAGATGCAGATTCGGCTGCATCGACACTGGCGCGCGTGCAGGCGGCGGGTTACAGCGATGCAGCAATCGTCCGTGTTGCGGCCGCCGCGCCGCCACGCTGACGCGGGTCAGACAATTCGAGTCCACGAGGGTTATTTCATGCGTTTCAAATCGGCAGTCGCAGCATTGCTCATCGCAGGCATCAGCAGTTCGGCGTTCGCGCAGGCAGCCATGCCGAGTTTTGCGACGCCGGCGCCCTATGCCTTCATGGTTGATATGTCCAACGGCGCAGTGCTGTTCCAGAAGGACCCCGATACGCCGATGCCGCCCGCGTCGATGGGCAAGATGATGACCGTCTATGTCGCGTTCGACATGATCAAGCGCGGTGAGATCACGCTCGACAAGAAGATCACCGTGCGTCCCGAAACCTGGACGAAATGGCATAGCCAGGGCTCGACGATGTTCCTGTCACCGGGTGAGCAGGTCAGCGTCGAAAACCTGCTCCACGGCATTGTCACGCTGTCGGGCAATGATGCCTGTGTGACGCTCGGCGAGGGCCTCGCTGGCACCGACGAAAACTACGTCGCGCTGATGAACAAGACCGCACAGAAACTTGGGATGAAGAATTCGCGCTTCGCCAACACCAACGGCTGGCCTGATCCCAACGAAATGGTCACAGCGCGCGACTTGGCCACACTGGCGCAGGCGACGATCCGCGACTTCCCCGACCTCTACAAGAAGTTCTACGGTCAGCCGTCTTTCACTTGGGGCAAGACGCTCGGCGCCGGCGCCGATATCACTCAGGCCAACCGCAACCCGATCCTCGGGCGCGTCGCGGGTGCAGACGGTCTGAAGACCGGCCACACCGAAGACGCCGGCTACGGCTTTACCGGCTCGGCCGTTCAGGACGGCCGCCGTCTGGTCATGGTGCTCGCCGGCCTGTCGTCGTTCAACGAGCGCATTTCGGCGTCGGTGGCGTTCATGGAATGGGGCTTCAACGCCTTCGGTCGCAAGCTGCTGGTCAAGCCCGGCCAGGTCGTCGGCACCGCCAAGGTCTGGATGGGTGAAGAGGCCGAAGTGCCGCTGACCGCCGCGACCGACCTCAAGGTTACCGTGCCGCGCGGTGCAGCGAACGCCGTCAAGGCGAAGATCGTCTATCAGGGCCCGGTGACCGCGCCGATTGCCAAGGGTGCGAAGATCGCCGAACTCGTCGTCAGCGTGCCGGGCTTCCCCGATACGCGGCTACCGCTGGTCGCTGCCAACGCCGTCGACAAGGCCGGGCCGTTCGGTCGCATTGCCGCAGCGTTCCGCGCGCTGTTCCTGTAATGACGCGCGGCCGCTTCATCAGCCTCGAAGGCGGGGAGGGCGCGGGCAAGTCGACGCAGCTCAACCTGCTCGCCGAGCGGCTGGTGGACGCCGGCATCAAACTGGTAACGACGCGTGAGCCCGGTGGCACCAAAGGCGCCGAAACCATCCGCGAGTTGTTCGTCAGCGGCGCCACCGACCGCTGGGACGCGGCGACCGAAGCCTGCCTCGTCAATGCCGCGCGCGCCGACCATGTCGCGCGGCTGATCCGGCCGGCGCTCGACCGCGGCGACTGGGTGCTGTGCGACCGCTATGCCGATTCGACTTTTGCCTATCAGGGCGGCGACAAGGGCGTCGCCGATGCCGATCTGCAGGCGCTGCACCGCGTTGCGACAGGCGACCTGTGGCCCGACCTGACCTTGCTGCTCGACCTGCCCGTCGAAACCGGGCTGGCGCGCACGCTCAAGCGAATCGGTGGCGCGACCCGCTTCGAAGCGCATGACATCAGCTTTCACCAGCGCGTCGCGGCACGTTTCCATGCGCGCGCCGCCGCCGAACCGCGCCGCATCCGCACCATCAACGCCGACATCGACGCACACCACGTCGCGGCCGCCATCTGGGCCGAGGTCGCGCCACTGCTGCCATGCTGATCGGCCACCGCGAACAGGGCGCGGCATTCAGGGCCGCTTTCGAAAGCGGAACCATACATCACGCTTGGCTGCTGGCCGGACCGCAGGGCATCGGTAAAGCGAGCTTCGCCAAGGCTGCAGCCCAGTGGCTGTTGGCTCGCGCTGCAGGCCCGCAATCTGGAATCTCGACCGAAAGTCTAGATGTGCAACCTGACCACCCAACGGCGTGCTTGCTAAGAGCTAGAAGTCACCTTGATTTCCGGCTTGTCGAGCGGGTCTATGCTGATAGTGAAGGCCGTCCATCCGACAAATTGCGGCGCGATATTCAGATTGATCAGATAGTCCGCAGGCCCAAGAGCAAATGGGAGCCGCCGCTCTCCGAAAGCCTGCGGTCAACACCTGCATTGAGTAGTTGGCGCGTGGTCATTATCGACGCCATGGAGGAGATGAACGACAACTCCACCAATGCATTGCTAAAGATGCTCGAGGAGCCGCCGCAAGGCACCTTATTTCTATGTGTCACACATTCAGTCGGCAGGCTGAAGCCAACAATACGGTCGCGGTGCAGACTGGTTCGCTTTGAACCGCTCAGCGATGAAGACGTGGCGCGCGTGCTCGACGATGTCCGCCCCGACCTTTCGATGACCGACCGCGACGCCCTGGTTCGTATCGCGCAGGGCGCCCCCGGCCGCGCGCTGCGCTTTGCCAGTATCGGCATCGCGGCGCTTGAGGCCGAGCTTGGCGAACTGGCGGTTGCAGGACCGCAGGCGGCCACCGCACGCGCGCTGCTGCTGTCGCGATCGCTCGCCGCCAAGGCCGCAACGCCGCGCTACGAAGCCTTTCTCGAACTCGCGCCCGCGTCCATCGCGCATGCCGCGCGTGACCGGCGCGGGCCACGGCTTGCGCGCGCGCTGGCGCTATGGGAAAAGGCGACGGCGCTCGCGGCTTCGGCAGTGGCGTTGTCACTCGAACCCCAAAGTGTCGCCTTCGACCTGGCCATGCTCGTGTCAGGACTTGCCGAAACGTGACAGGAAAACCTGCCAAAGTCATGACCAACAAGAACAACTTCTACGTTACTACCGCGATTTCCTACCCCAACGGCCGCCCGCACATGGGCCATGCCTATGAGGTGATCGCCACCGACGCAATCGCGCGCTTTCACCGGCTGCGCGGCGAAAACGTCCGCTTCGTCACCGGCACCGACGAACACGGGCTCAAGATAGCACAGGCCGCGCGCACCGCCGATGTCACGCCGCGCGCCTATGTTGATGGCATGGTGCAGCATTTCCACGCGATGGCCGCCAAGCTCAACATCTCGCAAGACCGCTTCATCCGCACCACCGATGCCGACCATGTAGCCTCCTGCCAGGCGCTGTGGCGCGCGATGGTGGCGAACGGTGACATCTACCTTGATCGCTACGAAGGCTGGTACTCGGTCCGCGACGAAGCCTATTACGATGACAGCGAGCTGGTCGAAGGGCAGGGCGCCAGTGGCGACACCGTGCGCCTGTCGCCGCAAGGCACCGAAGTCGAGTGGACTGTCGAGGAAAGCTGGTTTTTCCGGCTGTCGGCGTATCAGGAGCGATTGCTCGCGCACTATGACGCATACCCCGAATTCATCCAGCCCTCCAGCCGTTTCAACGAGATGCGGGCGTTTGTTGCCGGCGGATTGCGCGACTTGTCGATCTCGCGCACCAGCTTTGATTGGGGCATTCCAGTGCCCGACAGCCCGGGCCACGTCATGTATGTCTGGGTCGATGCGCTGGCGAACTACCTGACCGCGGTCGGCTATCCCGACGGCGACTATCGCGAATGGTGGCCCGCCGACCTGCATGTCATTGGCAAGGACGTCGTGCGCTTCCACACCATCTATTGGCCGGCCTTCCTGATGTCGGCGCAGCTGGCGCTGCCCAAGACGGTGTTCGGCCACGGCTTCATCCTCAACCGCGGCGAGAAAATGTCGAAATCGCTCGGCAATGTCGTCGAACCGGTAGCGCTGGCCGATGCCTTCGGCGTCGATCAGCTGCGCTGGTTCCTGTTGCGCGACGTCGCGTTCGGCGATGACGGCAATTACAGCCACGAAGCCATTGCCGAGCGGACCAACGCCGATCTCGCCAACGGCATCGGCAATCTGGCGCAGCGCTCGCTGTCGATGGTCGCCAAGAATTGCGACGCGAAAATGCCGGCAACCGACACCGGTGGCGAAGCCGAAGCCGTTCTGGAACAAGCACTTGTCCAGCACAGCAAAGGTTATTTCTCGTCGATGGCGGTGCTACAGCTGCACAGGGCGCTTGAAAACGTTATGGCAATGGTCGCGGCGGCCAATCTGTATTTCGCCGACAGCGCCCCCTGGGCGCTCGCCAAGACCGATCCCGTGCGCATGGCCGCGGTGCTGGCGACGACGCTCGAAGCGGTGCGCCGCATCGCCATCCTCGTCCAGCCAGTAATGCCGGCGTCGAGCGCGGCGCTACTCGACCAACTCGGCGTCAGCCCCGAAGCACGCGGCTTCGATGCACTCGATGTGCAGGTCGCGGCTGGCACGCCGTTGCCCGCGCCCGCAGGCGTTTTCCCGCGCTGGGTCGAGCCCAAGGCCGGTTGATGCTCGTCGATAGCCACTGCCACCTGAACTACAAAGGCATCGTCGAGGACCAGGCCGGCGTCATTGCGCGCGCCCGTGACGCCGGTGTCTGCACGATGCTCGGCATCAGCACGCGGGCAGGGGAGTGGGACGCCGTCATCGGCCTCGCCGACGCGCACCCCGACATCTGGGCGTCGGTCGGCATTCACCCGCACGAAGCCGATAGCCATGTCGATATCGATGCCGCGCGCCTAATCGATGCGGCGGCGCATCCACGCGTCATCGCCATCGGCGAAACCGGGCTCGATTACTACTACAACAAGAGCGATCACGCGCAGCAGCAGGCGAGTTTCCGCGCGCATATCGCTGCTGCACGCGATACGCAGCTACCGATTGTCATCCACACCCGCGATGCCGAAGCCGATACGCTCGATATCCTGCGCGACGAAATCGGGCAGGGCGCCTTCCCCGGCATCATCCATTGCTTCACCGCCAGTCAAAGCTTTGCTGAACAAGCACTTGCGCTGGGTTTCTATATCAGCCTGTCGGGCATTGTGACGTTCAAGAATGCGCTCGATTTGCAAGCCAGCGCGCGGTTGATCCCTGATGAGCGGCTGCTGATTGAAACAGATTCACCGTTCCTGGCGCCGGTGCCGATGCGCGGGCGACCGTGCGAGCCGGCGTTCGTCGCGCACACGGCGGCATTTCTGGCAAAACTGCGCGGCGTTTCGACCGACGAACTCGCCAACACCACGACCGACAATTTCTTCAATCTCGCCACCAAAGCCGTGCGGCCGGCATGACTGCCGCACTGCGCGTCACCGTTCTCGGTTCGGGCACATCGAGCGGCGTACCGCGCATCGGCCCGGACGGCGCGGATTGGGGCGCCTGTGACCCGCACGAGCCGCGCAACAGCCGCCGCCGTGTCTCGCTCCTGGTGCAGCATGGCGACTATAATGTCCTTATCGATACCAGCCCGGATTTGCGCGCGCAGTTGATAGATGCGCGCTGCGGGCGTCTTGATGCCGTGCTCTACACGCACGACCACGCCGATCATGCCAATGGTATCGATGACTTGCGGCAGGTCTTTCACAACCAGCGCAAACCCGTCGATTGCTATGCGACGGCGCCGACGCTGGCGACGCTGCAGCGGCGCTTCGGCTATGCCTTCAACGGCGCACCTGGCTATCCGCCGACCTGTGCCGGCTATGTCATGCCCGATCGGCTGCGTTTCGGCGCGATGACGATCACGCCGTTCGAACAGCAGCACGGCGGTATCACGTCACTGGGTTTCCGCTTTGAAGCCGATGGTGTGGCGCTGGCCTATTCAACCGACCTCGATGCGCTGCCGCAAGCCGCACATGCCTGCGTGCAAGGCCTCGATATGTGGATTGTCGACGGGCTGCGCCGTGCACCGCATCCGACGCACACACATTTGGCGCAGACGCTCGAATGGATTTCGACGTTCAAACCTGGCCGCGCGCTGCTGACGCATATGGACAATTCGATGGACTATGCGACGCTGTGTGCCGAGCTGCCCGAGGGCGTTGCACCGGCTTATGACGGCCAGGTGCTCACTCTGGGTGATATCTGATTTAACATAATATATATTATCGGACTAAGCTATGTCGTCAAAGCCGGTACAGACTGCGACCCCACCCGACCTCGCGCGGCTGGCTCAAATCATGGCGCGGCTGCGCGATCCGGTCGATGGCTGCCCTTGGGATCTGGCGCAGTCGTTCGCGACCATCGTGCCGTACACGATCGAGGAAGCCTATGAAGTCGCACAAGCCGTCGCCGAGGCCGATATGCCGGGCCTGTGCGACGAACTTGGCGATCTGCTGCTGCAAGTAGTGTTCCACGCCCGCATGGCCGAAGAAGCCGGACACTTTGCGCTGCCCGATGTCGTTGCCGCCATTTGCGACAAGATGGAACGCCGCCACCCGCACATTTTTGGCGACGGCACGGCGTCGAGCGACATTCGCACGCAGAAACATGTCTGGGAAACCATCAAGGCCGCCGAACGTGCCGCCAAGCCACGCGGCGGCGCACTCGACGGCGTGGCAGCGGCCCTGCCCGCGCTGATGCGCGCCGAGAAACTGCAGTCGCGCGCATCGCGCACCGGCTTCGACTGGCCCGACGCCGATGGCCCGCGCGACAAGATCGTGGAGGAAATTGCCGAATTTGCTTCGGCCGCCAGTCATGTCGAACGCGTCGACGAAGGCGGCGACCTGCTGTTTGCCGTCGTGAACTGGTTGCGTCACCATCAGGTCGATCCCGAAGTCGCGCTGCGCCAGGCCAATGCCAAGTTTGAACGTCGCTTTGCCGCGATGGAGGCCAAGGCCGGCGATGGCTTCGCGGCGCTCGATCTCGCCGCCAAGGACGCCTTGTGGGACGCCGCCAAAGCGGACGAGCGGCAATGACACCCGACCTTGGCATTATCGAAGGCTATTTCGGCCGCAGCTGGGATTGGCCGACGCGCACCGCGGTCATGCAGCGGCTACGCGACGCCGGCTACGGCTTCTTCCACTATGCCCCCAAGTCCGACGCCTATCTGCGGCGGCGCTGGCGCGAACCGCATCCGGTGGATCAGGCCACTGATATTGCAGCATTTTCACGCGCCTGTTCGGATGCCGATGTGCGCTTCGGCATCGGCCTCAGCCCGTATGAACTGTATCTCGATTTCAACGCCGAAGCGCGTACCACACTCGCCGCAAAACTCGCATTCTTCGATGATATCGGCGTGCGTGAAGTCGCTATCCTGTTCGATGATATGCGCGGCGACTTGCCCGATCTTGCCGCGCGCCAGGCCGCAATCATCGACTGGGTCGCCGCGCACACGCGTGCCAAGCGGCTGATCATGTGCCCGAGCTATTACAGCAATGACCCGGTGCTCGACCGCGTTTTCGGCCGGCGCCCCGATGGCTATCTCGAAACACTCGGCGAACTGCTCGCGCCCGAAATCCAAATCTACTGGACTGGCGAGGAGGTCTGTTCAAGGGAATTTTCGGTCGGTCATCTGCGCGATACCGCCGCAAAACTCCGCCGCAAACCACTGTTATGGGATAATTATCCGGTAAACGATGGCCCGCGCATGTCGAAGTTCCTGCACTTGCGCGGCTTCACCGGCCGGCCTGCCACCATCGCGGGCGAAATCGCCGGTCATGCAGTCAATCCCGCCTCGCAACCCTGGCTCGGCTGCATTCCGGCACTGACACTGGCGGCAAGCTATGCGCAGGGCGATGCCTATTGCTACGGCCGGGCGTTCACCGATGCCGCGACCGCCATGTTCGGTGCCGAGCTCGCTGCAGCCCTCACCGCCGATCTGCTGACCTTCAACGACGGCGGGCTCGACAGCATCGGCACCGAGCGCCGCGCGCGGCTGGTGGCGCGCTACAGTGGCCTTGCACACCCGGCAGCCGCCGAAGTCGTCGAATGGCTGAACGGTGGCTATGCCATCAGTGGCGAAGCGGTGCAGACCCAGTAGCCACGACAGTTGGCAAAATGCGCCAGATAGGTTATTAAAACTTCATGGCTTGAACTGCATTCGGGCATCGGAGCATGCAGCAGTCAAATTTTGACCCGGAGTGCAAACTTCGCGAATGCCGCAATCTTCGTACAGATTGTAAACTTCGGCGCAGCCCCGAGCGGCCCTAACGGATCAAATCGAAGCGGGCGCGGTCAGCTTCGGAAAGCCGGACGTGCAGCACGCTCGAACCGTCCTCAAGGTCTTCGCGATCAATGACTTCGCCATGGCTGTAGAGCCAGGCCTGACGCTTGCCCTCATGCGCCGCGAGGCTGATTTCATGGACCCGCGCGGCCGATTGCAGTGTCGCGGCGATGCACGCGGCAAGTGCCTCCACGCCCTCGCCGGTTACGGCCGAAATCGGGACGGTATCGTCGGTGGTCCGCACCCCTGCCCGCGCTTCCGGGCTCAACAGGTCAATTTTGTTGAGCGCAGTGATCATCGGCGTGTTGCGGTCGCTGTCGATGACTTTCAGCCCGCGCAGCACAGTCATCACGTCCTCGGCCTGCGCGGCACTGTCGGGGTGCGCGATGTCGCGGACATGGACGATGATATCGGCCTCGCCGACCTCCTCCAGCGTCGCGCGGAATGCCGCCACCAGTTGCGTCGGCAGGTTCGAGACGAAGCCGACGGTGTCGGAGAAGATAACCTTGTCGAACCCGGGCAATACCCCTGCCCGCATTGTCGGATCGAGCGTCGCGAACAACAGGTTCTCGGCCATCACATCGGCGCCGGTCAGGCGGTTGAACAGCGTCGATTTGCCGGCATTAGTATAGCCGACGAGCGCGACCACCGGATACGGTGCCTTCTGCCGCCGTGTCCGATGCAGGCCGCGTGTCCGCCGCACATCTTCCAGGTCGAGCTTGAGGCGCACGATGCGTTCACGGATCAACCGGCGATCGGTCTCGATCTGCGATTCACCGGGGCCGCCAAGGAAGCCGAAGCCGCCGCGCTGGCGTTCAAGGTGGGTCCATGACCGCACCAGGCGGCTTGCCTGATATTGCAGATGCGCCAGTTCGACCTGCAGCGTGCCTTCCTTTGTGGATGCCCGCTCGCCGAAAATTTCGAGGATCAGCCCGGTACGGTCGATGACCTTGGCGCCGAAGGCCTTTTCGAGGTTGCGCTGTTGGATCGGCGAGACGATGCCGTCGATGACCACCAGTTCCGATCCGGTCGCTGCGACCGCCGCGGCGATGCGCTCGATTTGCCCCTTGCCGAGCAAGGTCGCGGCAGAAGCCTTGCGAATGCGGACGATCTCCTCATGCCGCACATGCAGGTAAATGGCGCGCGCCAGTCCGACCGCTTCGGCCAGTCGGCCGGCGGAGTCACGGATATCGAGCTTCTGGCCGTCGCGTTCGGGCAGAATGACGACGGCACCGGCGCCAAAACGCATGCCGCGTCCGGCGTCGAAGCTCGGCGCTTCGGCGTTGGGGGTGATGACCGGCGTGACGGATGCCGTCACTTCATCGGGGGTGTCGATCAATCGATCGGTGCCTCGTCATCAATGCGCTCGGCATCGAACAGCTGGATCGGTCCAGCCGGCATCACCGTCGAAATCGCGTGCTTGTAGACGAGCTGCGACTGGCCGTCGCGGCGCAGCAGCACCGAGAAGTTATCGAACCAGGTGATGTTGCCCTGCAGCTTGACGCCGTTCACCAGAAACATCGTCACCGGCGTCTTGGTTTTGCGGACGGTGTTGAGGAAAATATCCTGCAGATTATTGGTCTTCTCGGCCATGTTGTCCTGCCTTTCCGGGCAATTCTTATTGGCAAACTATTCGGGTTTGCGTCCCGCGCCGTGTCGCCGGCGTCAGGTCGATCTACCGCAAAGCCGGCAGACGGCCCAGTCTAACGTTTTGCGGTGCAGCATGGCAACAGCAAAGCGCGAGTCATTCGGTCGGACCGGTGTCGTCCTCCCCGTCTGCGCCGCCCTCCCCCAGTCCCAATGCCTTGAGTTTGCGGTGCAAGGCCGACCGCTCCATACCGATAAACACTGCGGTGCGCGAAATGTTGCCCGAAAAGCGCCGGATCTGGGCGCGCAGATACTCGCGCTCGAACGCCTCGCGCGCCACACGCAACGGCGTTCCCATGATCGACTGCGCTGCAGGGCCAGGAAACAGCTTGGCCGGTTCCATGGCGATTTCGGGCGGCAGCATGTCGATGTCGATCTGGCCGATCCGCTCGGGCGCCGCGAGGATCAATGTGCGCTCGACGACATTACGAAGCTGGCGAACGTTGCCCGGCCATTCATAGCCCTGCAGCACAGCGGCAGCCGCTTCGGTCAGCACCGGTGTCGTCAGCCGGCGCTCGGCGGCATAGCGCGCGAGGAAGTAATTGACGAGCTCGGCAATATCCTCGCGACGTTCGGAAAGTGACGGTAGTCGCACCGGCACGACGTTAAGACGGTAATACAGGTCCTCACGGAAACGGCCTTCAGCAATTTCCGTCGACAGGTCGCGCGACGTCGCGCTGATGACGCGAACATCGACCCGGACCCAGCGCGAGCCACCGATGCGCTGGAACACCTGCTCGGTCAGCACGCGCAGGATTTTCGCCTGCGTCGTCAATGGCATGTCTGCGACTTCATCGAGAAACAACGTGCCACCATGAGCCTGCTCGAACAGTCCCGAGCGCACGACATGCCCGCCTTCCTCGGCGCCGAACAACTCCTCTTCCACGCGCTCGGGCTCCATCCGTGCTGCGCTTACGACGACGAAGGGTGAACCGGCACGCGGGCTCCATTGGTGCAGCAGTCGCGCGGCGATTTCCTTGCCCGACCCCGCCGCGCCAGTAATCAGCACGCGGCTGCCCGTCGCGGCGACGCGCTTGATCGTGGCGCGTACGCCGTTGATCAGCGACGAAGACCCGGTGAGTTCGGTCTCGAACCCAGCGCGGACGCGCAATTCCTCGTTCTCGCGCTTCAGCCGTTCGGTTTCGGTGGCGCGCTTGACGACCTGCAGCAGCTGTTCGGTCTGGAACGGCTTTTCGATGAAGTCATAGGCGCCGCGCTTGATCGCAGCCACCGCAGTCTCGACATTGCCATGGCCCGATATGACGATGACCGGCAATGCCGGATCGCGGCGTTTTACCTCGTCGAGCAATTCGATGCCGTCGAGCCGCGAGCCCTGTAGCCAGATGTCGAGAATGAGTAGCGACGGTCGCCGTTCGGCGAGCGCGGCCAACGCGCTGTCGCTGTCACTTGCGGTTCGCGTGCCATAGCCTTCGTCGTCGAGCACACCTGAAATCAGCGCGCGAATGTCTTCTTCATCGTCGACGATCAGAATATCGAGTGCCATATCAAACCTGCTGCTTGAACTGAATGATGGTCGCCTGTGCTGGCGTATCTGATATCGGTGCTCCGGCCTGCGCCGCCGGGACCGTGACCGGCTCGACAAATCGATCGACGTGCAGCCGCGCAGCTGCCGCCAAGTCAAAATGCAGCCTGGCGACAGCACCCCTGCCCTTCAGACCGTCGACAGACGCATCGCCCAGTTCGAGCGTGCCGCCATGTTCTTCGACAATCTTCTTGACGATCGCTAGGCCAAGCCCTGTACCGCGCGCACGCGTCGTCACATAAGGCTCGGTCAACCGGTCGCGTTGTTCTACCGGTAGTCCCAGCCCATTGTCGGTGACGCTGATGATCAGCTGGCCGGCCTCGTTACCGGTGCCTGGCTTTGCGGCCAGCACGATCTTGCCCGGCGTTACCGCCGCGTCCGCAGTGTTCGACTGCTCCGCCTGCAGTTCATCGGCCTCGACACGCGCCAACACCGATTCCGCGGCGTTCTTGAGCAAATTGGTCAGCGCCTGTGTGATCTGGCGGCGGTCACATTCGAGCCCCGGCAGATCGTCTTCCGCATCGAGCTCGAACGAAATCGTCGGAAAGCCGATTTCATGCAAGAAAAGCGTCTGGCGCAGCAGGTCGAGCACCACCTCCGTACGAAACACCGGCTTGGGCATGCGCGCGAACTCCGAAAACTCGTCAACCATGCGCCGCAGATCGCCGACCTGCCGAACTATCGTCCCGGTCAGACTGGCAAAAATTTCGGGATCGATGGTGATCTGCGGCCCGTACTTCCGCTGCAGCCGTTCCGCCGAAAGCTGGATCGGCGTCAGCGGGTTCTTGATTTCATGCGCAATGCGCCGCGCGACATCGGCCCAGGCGGCGCTGCGCTGGTCGGCCAGCTGCTCCGAGATGTCGTCGAACGTCACCACCAGGCTCTGGCCGTGGTTCGCCACATCGGTCGGTTTGTGGAAAGCGCCCGATTCCGCGGCTATCTGCACCACCAGCGTTTGCGTGTCGTTGCCGCGCGCGATCCGGACCTGACCGCTGGCCGCACCGGTTTGCGCGGCAATGTCCAGCAGGTCGCCCAGTTCTGGCACGACTTGCCGCAACCGCGTACCGGCAAGTGCGCCTTCGGTCGAGCGCAGCAGCTCGGCGGCGCTCTGATTGGCGAGCCGGATGAAGCCGCCGGAATCGACCGACAACACGCCTGCCGAAACCCCGGACAAGACGGCTTCGGTAAACTGGCGGCGACGGTCGAGCTGGCTGTTGGCGCTGACCAGCGCGCTTTGCTGCGCCTTGAGCTGACCGGTCATGCGGTTGAACGCCCGGCTCAGTGTCGCGATTTCATCGGTGGCACCGCGCACCGGCACGCGCGCATCGAGATCGCCCGCGCCGACGCGCTCGGCGGCTTCGGCGAGTGCGCCGATCGGGGTCACCAGCCGGTTGGCGAGCCAAAGTGCAAACCAGATCGCCACCGCCAGAATGATCAATGACACAACGACCATGATCAGGTTGAAGCGCCACTGCAGCAGCCTCGAGCGCTCGATCAGCGAGCGGTAGTCGCTCAGTGCCGTGGCGGTGCGCGCTACCTGATTGAGCACCTGCGGATCGACCTTGCGGCTGGCATAGAGATAGCGGCCGCTTGCCGCGTCGAGCCGCACCACGGCTTCGATGCGGTCGCCGCTGGATGCGATAACCAGTGGCCCGGCACCAGCTTTGATAAGATCACGCGGTTGGATTCGGTTGGTCATTGGCCGGCTATCGAGGCCGGTCGCGGCAATGATGGTGATACCCTTGGGCGACGTGGTGAAGACTGCCGCTTCGGACAGGTTGCGTGCAGCGAGCTGGAACGCCAGCCCGTCGGCGAAACTGGGGCTGGCGACGCCGAATTCCTGCGCATAGCCGCGGACGTCGCGCGACATTGCTACAACGTCATCGAGTAAACGCGTCTTGTTTTCGGCGACATAGGCCTGTGCAACGCGGTCGGCGTTGTCGAGCACGGTGCGCGCGCGATCCGAAAACCAGAACTGCACGCCGAACTGGAAAAGCAAGGACGCGAAAACCACCACGAGTAATGTCGGGACTGCGGCAATGCTGGCAAACAGTGCCACCAACCGCACATGCATCCGTGCGCCGGCCAGCCCCTGTCGCCGGTTACTCAGCAAGATCGCGAGGCGCCGCGCAATCAGAACCAGCAGGCCCATCAGCGGTAGCAGATTGACCACCACCAGCGCCGTTACGAAGGGCGGCGACAGGCCTTCCGCGGGCAGCCGTTTGCTGGTCAGAAACGCATAACTCGACAACCCGATCACCAGCGTCAGCGCGGCAACGGCAATCTCGAGGCGCGGATAGAAATCGACGCGCGAAGACCAGCGCCGAAAGCGGCGCTCAAGGCGGCGCTGAAACAGGCGCCAGCGCTGCGGCCGCACTGGTTTTACAGCGGGCGCGTTCATGACAGACGATATCGTGTCGGCAGCATCACACGCCAATACACTTAAAGCGTTGCCAATGGAACACAGTCTTGCGACGAAACGTTGCCCGAATGTGACGCCTGACGGACCTGCCTAGCTGCGCCGCAAGGCCGTTGGATCGACTCCGCGCTCAGTGAGCTTCTTGCGCAGCGTGTTGCGATTGATGCCCAAAAGCTTCGCCGCCTGGATCTGATTGCCTTGCGTCGCGGCGAGGCTGAGCATCAACAGCGGCCGCTCGATTTCGGCAAGGATGCGCTCGTACAAACCGTCGGGCGGAAGATCGTCACCGAAGACGTTGAAATATCGCGCAATATGCAACTCGACGGCATCTGCCAAACTGTCGCCCGATTCTGTACTGCCGCCGGGGCGTGCGGGCTGGCCTTCGTGCAGCCCGGCATCCACAGCCGCCGCATCAATCGTCTCGCCGCGCGTCAGCGCCGCCAACCGACGCATCAGATTTTCCAGCTCGCGAACGTTACCCGGCCAGCCATATTGCTGCAGTCGCGCGACTGCCGACGCATCGAGATGTTTGAGCGGTAGCCCTTCAGCAACTGCGCGTGTCAGGAAGTGCCGCGCCAGTTCGGCAATGTCGTCGGCGCGCGCGCGCAATGGCGGCAATCGCAAAGGCACGACATTCAGCCGGTAAAACAGATCCTCCCGGAACTGGCCGTTTTCAATCGAGCGGTGCAAGTCCTTGTTGGTCGCCGAAATAATCCGCACATCGGCACGCAATGTACGATTGCCGCCGACAGTCGAGAACTCGCCCGACTGCAACACGCGCAGTAGACGGGTCTGGGCATCCATCGGCATGTCGCCAATTTCATCGAGGAACAGCGTCCCACCCTGTGCCTGCTCGAAACGACCGCTGGTGCGCGTCGCAGCACCCGTAAAGGCGCCGCGTTCATGGCCGAACAGCTCGGTTTCGATGAGTTCGCGCGGGATGGCCGCCATGTTGATCGCGACAAAGGGCCCGGTCCGCCGTGCGCCAAGGTCATGCAGTGCGCGCGCCACAAGCTCCTTGCCGGTGCCCGACTCGCCGAGGATCATCACTGACAGATCGGTCGGCACGACACGCGCCATGGTCCGGTAAACCTCCTGCATCGCCGGCGAGCGGCCGATTAGAGGTAGCCCGTCGCCAACGTCGGCAGCACCGGCATTGGGGCGCAATCCCTGCTGGATGGCTGCGACCGCACTGGCAACAGCGCGAGTCAATTCATTGATATCGAAGGGTTTGGGCAGGTATTCAAACGCCCCCTGCTCGGTCGCACGCACAGCTGTCGACAAGGTATTCTGCGCGCTGACGACAATGACAGGCATCCCTGGCCGGCGGTCGAGGATGCGCGGAATGGTGTCGAGGCCATTGGCATCGGGAAGCATGACATCGGTAATGACGATGTCGCCAACCCCTTCCTCGATCAGGCGCCACAGCCCGGCGACGCTATCGGTGGTGCGGACCAGATAGCCGGCGCGAGTCAGCGCTTGCCGAACCACGGTGCGGATTGCGGCGTCATCATCGACAACAAGGATTGTGGCGCCAAGCGCCGGGAGCATTTCGGTCATCGCGCATCCGCCATCGGCAGCAACACCCGCAGCACGGTGCGGGGCTCTGCGTCATGCGTGCGGTCATATTCGATGATGCCGCCATGATCGCCGACAATCTTGGCAACTAGCGCCAGTCCCAGCCCGCCGCCATTGCGCTTCGACGTCACGAATGGATCGAATAGGTGATCGGCGAGTTCGGCAGGGGCACCAGGGCCATTGTCGATGATACAGACCTCGAGCGGCAACGAAATTCGCCGCGCTGAACCCCGCACGGCGACGCGCAGACCGTGCCTGTAAGCGGTGGTCATCATGATTTCACCGCGCGCAGAACCTTCTGTCTGGCCAATGGCTTCCGCAGCATTTTTGACAAGGTTTAGGAAGATTTGTACGAGCGCGTCATGGTCGCCCATGACATCGGGCAATGATGGGTCATAGCGTTCGCGGAAGGTTATGCCGCGCGCCACCCCCTGCTCCGCAACACGTCGGACATGGCCGAGAATGGCGTGGATGTTTTCCGGCGCACGCGCCAACGGCCGCGTGTCGGTGAAATCTTCCATGCGATCGACCAGCCGCGTAATCCGGTCGACTTCGGTGCAGATCAGTTCGGTCAGTTCCTCGCCGTCGCTATCGGCGTTCTGCGCCAGCAACTGTGCCGCGCCGCGGATGCCCGACAGTGGGTTTTTGATTTCGTGCGCCAGCAAGGCCGCCACACCGACTGCTGACCGCGCCGCGCCCTGGTGCACCATTTGCCGGTCGACCATCAATGCAACGCTACGCGTTTGCAAGCTGATCGTCCGCCAGCCCGGCGCATCGGCCACCGGCCCCACCAGCACGTCGACACGTGTTGTGCGGCCGCCAACGAAACTCAACTCAACGTCATAGGCAGCATAGCCGCCCGCCATGTCGCGCGCTTCGTCGAGCAGACCGATCAACGGACTGTCGGCAGGCAGCAGCCCTGCCCAGCCACGCTCGGCGAGCAGGCTGGCGCTGGTATTGAAGAAGGTTTCGGCGGCGGTATTCGCCAGCCGGATGCGATCATCACCATCGAGCACCAGCATCGGTGTCGGTAGCGCGTTGAGAAGGTCACCAAGTTCGGGAATGGCCGGCTGCGGCGTCACAGAGCGACGCAGGCTGCTCAGCTTGGGCATGATCATGCGGCGCGGCGGATATCGATGCCGCCGGCTTCGGCGTCGATCAATCGCGTGTAGAAATCGTGCAGCATCAGCTGCACTGCCGCCGGTTCATCGACAAAGTTGACCTTGTTGCGGAATTCCGCCGATCCGTGAAGCCCCTTGGTGTACCAGCCGAGGTGCTTGCGCGCCATCTTGACGCCTATGAAGCTCCCGTAGTGTTCTAGCATTTCATCGTAATGCTCTATCAATAAATCATATTGTTCGGCGAGCGTCGGTTCGGCGATACGCTCGCCGCTGCTACACCACCGCATCACCTGCCCCAACAGCCACGGCTTGCCATAGGCGCCGCGCCCGATCATCACGCCGTCGGCGCCCGACTGCGCCAGCGCTGCATCGACATCGTCGAGGTCGCAAATGTCACCATTGACCAGCACCGGCAATGACACAGCATTCTTGACCTTGCGAACGAAGGCCCAGTCAGCGGTACCGCTATACAGTTGGTTGCGCGTGCGGCCATGTACGCTGATCAGCTTGACGCCGAGGTCCTGCGCGATACGCGCCAGTTCCGGCGCGTTGAGACTGTCATGATCCCAGCCCATGCGCATCTTGAGTGTGACCGGCACGTCGACGGCTTTGACGGTCGCCTCGATCAGGCTGGCGGCGAGCGGCAGATCGCGCATCAGCGACGAGCCGGCATGGCCGTTGACGACCTTTTTCACCGGACAGCCCATGTTGATGTCAATGATGGCTGCGCCCATGTCGGCGTTCAATTTGGCGGCCTCTGCCATGACCTGCGGCTCGCACCCGGCAAGCTGCATCGAAACCGGTTCCTCGGACGCGTCCCACGCTGCCTTTTGCACTGATTGGCGCGTTTCGCGGACCATCGCCTGGCTGGCGATCATTTCGGTGACGGTCAGCCCGGCGCCGAAGCGCTTGACGAGCTTGCGGAACGGCAGATCGGTAACACCGGTCATCGGCGCCAGCACAACAGGTGCCGTAATCGTCAATGGGCCGATGGAAATTGGTGAAAGGCGGGGCATCTATCAATTCTGCCTAAAAACTGGGCAGAACCGCATATATTGAAATTCCATGTCTCGCAAGCTATGCCGCTGTCATGACGGGTGCGGAACCAGTCGAGCGCGAACTTAAGCTGGATATTGATCCGGCCGTCGCGGATCAGCTTGCCGCCGGACATTGGTTTGCCGACGCAGATTGCGCACATATCGAATCAGTCTATTTCGACACGCACGACCAAGTATTGCGCAGCGCAGGATATGTGCTGCGCGTCCGCCACAGCGGTGATCGCCGCATCCAGACGTTCAAAGCCTGTGCCGGCAATGCCGCCGGGATGTTCGCAAGAACCGAATGGGAGCGCGACATCGTCGGCGACCGTCCCGAAATCACCGACGCCGACGGGCCGTTGGCGACCTTGCTGGCCCAGCACAGCCGCCCCAGGTTCAAAGCGCAATTCCGCACGAAGATCGACCGTTGCCGTCGTCGGATGATAGTCGATGGCGCAGAAATCGAACTGGCTCTAGACCGTGGCATCATCATTGCCGGCAAGCGCAGCGCGCCGATCTGCGAACTCGAGATCGAGAGCGTGTCAGGCTCGGCGCAGGCGCTGTTCAGTGTGGCGCGCGAGATTGCGCTGACGACGCCGCTGCGTCCTGCCGCGCTGACCAAGTCCGATCGGGGTCGCTTGCTTGCCGCCAAGCTGCTGTTGCGACCTTCGAAAGCGGCAAGCCTGAAGCTGGATGCCGATATGGCGGCGACGCTGGCGTTCCAGCAGATCGCGTCTTCATGCCTCCAGCAATTCCTGCGCAATGCCGCATTAATGGAACACGATGATCACCCTGACATTGTACATCAGGCGCGTGTCGGCTTGCGACGGCTGCGGTCAGCGCTGGCGCTGTTCCGGCCGCTGCTCGGCGAACATGCGTTGCGGTTGCTGAACGGCGAGGTGCGATGGCTAGCGCAACAGTTCGGGACAGTGCGCAGCCTAGATGTGCTGATCGCGGCGAGTAGTGACATTCGCACGCGCACGCGCCTTGCCCAGCTGCGGCATCAGTCGTTAGCCATACTGCTGGATGTAATCCGCGCACCGCGCGTCCGTACCTTGTTGCTGGACCTGACGCATTGGCTGACGCTGGGCGCATGGCTTCGACAACCGACGCCTGCACCACGACTCGACAACTTTGCCGCGGTGCAACTTGAGCATCGCTTCCGGCGCCTCAAACGCCGCGGCTGGCATTTTGCCGACCTTGACGACGCACACCGCCACCGCGTTCGCATCGAGGCGAAAAAGTTGCGCTATGCCACAGAGTTTCTGGACTCGATCTACCCCGGTGACAAGGCACAGCGGCGGCGCATGGCCTGGCTCGAAACACTCGAAGCGCTGCTCGGTGCGCTTGGCGATCTCAACGACCAGGCGACTGCAGCGGCTGTGCTCGAAGAATTCGGCATAGGCGCCAACGCCGTGCCTTTCGATAAGGCCAGGCATGACGCACTGTGCGTCGCTGCTGGAACGGCGCACGCCACGCTGACTAGGCTCAAGCGCTACTGGCGCTAAGCACCCCGCGCGTGTTGTTAGCCGACGCGTGACGCCAACGCCTGCTCAATCGGACGTTTGAGCAACAGGATGAGCACTAGCCCGACGCCACCGATGGCGACTTGTAGCATCCAAAAGCCCGCCGGCCCCAAAGGTTCATAGTAGCGTCCGATCCAGCCAATCAGCGAGTTGCCGGCAAAGATCGACAAGAACACGACGCCCATCATTGTGGCATTGACCGAGGGCGGCGCTAGCCGTGACACCAGCGCCAACAGCGGCGGCCAGTAGAATACGAAACCCACGCCGTGGATGATCAGCGCGACCAGCGGATAGATCACCGAAACCGTCCCAGGTGCTGCATTGCGGCTGGCAAAGACCTGCAACAGGTTGGCAATAATCGCCAAAACCAGCCCGGTGGCCAACTTGCCGATTTCGGTTGGCTCGCCATGTCTTTCTGCCTGTCGGCGCCAGAGCAGTAACACCAACGGCATGCCCACAATCGAAGCAAACGAGTCGACCGATACAAACCATGCCGGGGGCACGCTGAAATTCCCGAGACGGAGATCAACGTATTGGTCAATCCACACCAGGCCGATGTTGCTCGATTGATAATAAATGACGGTTTGGAAAACGCTCAATCCCAGCACCAGCACCAGCAAGCCGATCGTCCGCCTTTCAGCCCGTGTGAGCACTTCGCTCCGGGGGCGATCCTTGCCGCGCGGCGTATCGGGCAGGTAGCGAAAACCGGCGACATAGGTCGCAAGCCCGCACAACATCAGCAGACCCGACGCCGCAAAACCGACGTGCCAGCCCCAAATTTGCGCCAGCAGCCCGCAAACCAAGGGCCCGAGCACCGCGCCGATATTGATCGCGGTCGAAAATATCGCGAACGCGCGGGTGCGCGCCGCGCCGTCTTTGGCGTCGAATAACCCGCCAACTTGAGCGGATATGTTGCCCTTGAGCAAACCACAGCCAATGATCAACAGAAACAGTGCCAGCAGGAAGGTGGCGTCGAACGCCATCGCGATGTGGCCCCCGCTCATCAATATCGCGCCGAGCATGACGGCGGCTCGCCGCCCGAGCCAACGGTCGGCAACCAGCCCGCCGAACACCGGCGTGAAATACATGAAGCCGGCGTAGAGGCCGAAGATCTGCGATGCCAACGCCAGTGTCGTCATAGGGCCGAACAGCGCTTCGAGACCAATCCGGAAGCGCTCGAACCCGATGATCCCTTCGACGCGTCCGGGCAGTAGTAGCGCCTGGCTCATGTAGAGCACCAGAATCGATGTCATGCCGTAGAATGAAAAGCGCTCCCACGCCTCGGTGAAGCTGAGATAGGCCAGCCCGATCGGCATGCCGAAGAAGGTACGTTCGCGCGGCGCCGGCTGATGCATTGATGTCCCCCAATCGCACCATGACAGTGTCCGGAGAATCTACAAGCGCGCTCTATGCAAACGCTTGCATTGGCCCAGCACCGAGGGCATTCAGAGCATGATAAATCTGTGGGGACTGGAACTGCCAATGCGCCTGTTGTCGTTGCTTGCCGCGCTGCTGTTGGCTCTGCCGGCATTGGCGTTCACGCCGCCGCCGTGGACCCGCAGCGCCAACATCTATGAGGTCAATGTCCGGCAGTTCTCGCGCGACAGCAGCTTCAATGCCGTCACCGCAGAAATCCCGCGGTTGCAGAAGATGGGCGTCAAGATCCTGTGGATCATGCCGATCCAGCCAATCGGCGTGAAGGAACGCAAGGGCGAACTTGGCAGCTACTATGCCGTGCGCGATTACAAGGGCATAAATCCCGAATTCGGCACGCTCGATGATTTCAAGCGGCTCGTCGCCACCGCGCACGCGCATGACATGAAGGTGGTGCTCGATTGGGTCGCCAACCACACCGCCTGGGACAGCGCCTGGGTCACGCAGCACCCCGACTGGTACCAGAAGAACGCGCAGGGACAGATCAGCGGCTATGTCTATGACAACGGCACCTCGCTCGAACATTGGGATGATGTCGTCGGGCTCGACTATCGCAACAAGACGCTGTGGCCAGCGATGATCGACGCGATGCGCTATTGGGTCGATGTCGCGGGCATCGATGGCTTTCGCGCCGATGTCGCCGGGCGCGTGCCGGTGCCGTTCTGGGTTGCCGCGCGCACCGCGCTCGATGCGCGCAAGCCGTTGTTCTGGCTGGCCGAAGGCGATGCCCCCGACCTCGCGCAGGCCTTCGACATGGTCTATGATTGGGACTTCGCCCACCTGATGCAAAAAGTCGCCAAGGGCAAGGCAAGTGCCGCCGATCTTGCCGCCTATGTCGAACATCCGCGGCTGCAATACGCGCCCGATACCTACCGGATGCGCTTCACCAGTAACCATGACTTCAACAGCTGGGCGGGCAGCGATCCAGAACTCTACGGTGCCGGTTTCAAGGCGTTCGCGGTGCTCGCCGCCACACTGCCCGACATGCCGCTGATCTACGGCGGGCAGGAAGCGAGCCTCAACAAGCGGCTGGAGTTCTTCAAGCGTGACCCGATCGACTGGCACGGCGCCTCGCTCGCCGACTTCTACGCCGGATTGCTGCGGCTCAAGACCGACAATAAGGCGCTTTGGAACGGTACCGCCGGCGGCAAGCTCGTCATGCTCGCCACCGGCAATACCGATGTCATCGCCTATGACCGTGTGCGCGACGGCAACCGCATCCGCGTGATCGCCAATCTGTCGGGCAAGCCAGCGGCCTTCAGCATCGAAGCCAAGCCGCGCACCCTCGCCGCCTGGGACTATGCCATCGCCGTCGACTAGCGGGCCGGGGCAAGCGCGTGGTCGATATTGCATTCGCCGCGTGCTTCCAGCATCCTTCGCCGATGCGACGCCTTGCGGGAACCTTGCTGCTGCTGACCGTTTCGGCCTGTCAAACCACTGGTTCGGTAGCGCCGTCGCATGCGCCGCCGCTATCGCCGCTGATCGGCACCTGGGGCCTTGAGACCGATCAATGCCAGGGCGACAATGCGCTGGCGTTCGATAGCAACGGCAAATGGTCGGCGTATCGCACCGGCGGCAGCTGGCGCCTTTATGGCATGACGCTGACGATCATTACGACCAGCGTCGAAAACGACAACGGCCAGACAATCACCGTCGCGAGCCCACAGGAGCAGCGCGAGCAGATCAGCTTCCCGGTCAATGACCGGCTGGTCATGGTTGCCAAAGACGGCAAGACGACCCGCCTCAAGCGTTGCCGCTAGCACCGGTGTCCCGCGACAAGGTTGCCCCCTTCCCGCTCGGGTCGGTTCAAGCTAAGGCAGCCGCGATGCACGCACCCGTTCAAGTCCTGATCGTGGCCGCCGGCCGGGGTTTCCGCGCCGGCGCCGGTGGTCCTAAACAATATCGGCTGTTGGGCGGACAGACTGTGCTGCGCCATGCTGTCGAGGCGCTGCTCAACCACCCGCGCATCGATGCCGTGCGCGTCGTCATCCACCCCGATGATGCTGAGGCCTATGCGGCGGCGATCGCCGGGCTTGATATACCGCCGCCCGTTCACGGCGGGGCGACGCGGCAAGCGTCGGTGCGCGCCGGACTCGAGGCCGTTGCCGCAGACGGGGGCGCGAAGATTGTGCTCATTCATGATGCGGCGCGGCCGTTTGTGCCGCAGGCGATGGTCGACCGCATTCTGGCGGCATTGGCCACACAGCCGGGCGCGACTCCGGCGCTGGCCGTGGTCGACAGCTTGCGACGCGGGGCTGACGGGCTGGTTGAAGCCAGTATCGACCGTGCCGGACTGTGGCGCGTCCAAACGCCACAGGGCTTCGCATTCGATGCC
This sequence comes from Glacieibacterium arshaanense, assembly GCF_004681125.1. Taxonomy (GTDB): domain Bacteria; phylum Pseudomonadota; class Alphaproteobacteria; order Sphingomonadales; family Sphingomonadaceae; genus Polymorphobacter_A; species Polymorphobacter_A arshaanense. The sequence goes on along the minus strand of NZ_SIHO01000001.1, from coordinate 1,036,957 downwards.
ATTCTGGCGGCGCATCGCAACGCCGCACCCGATGCCACCGACGATGTCGAAGTGGCGCGTACCGCCGGGCTTGATGTCGCCATCGTTGACGGCGACGAGCGCGCCTTCAAGTTGACCGTCGCCGAAGATTTTCGCCGCGCAGAAGCTGTGCTGGCGGCAAGCACCCTGCCCGCCACCGATGCCGCGCCGACATACATCAGCCGCACCGCCAGCGGTTTTGACGTCCATCGCTTCGGGCCGGGCGACCACCTTTGGCTTGGCGGCATCAAAATCGCCTATTCGCAAGGGCTTGTCGGTCACAGTGATGCCGATGTCGCACTCCATGCACTGACCGATGCCCTACTCGGCACCGTCGGTGCAGGTGATATCGGCAGCCATTTCCCGCCCAGCGATCCGCAGTGGAAGGGCGCTGCATCGGACCGCTTCCTGTCGCACGCGCGCGACCTTGTGCGCGACGCCGGCGGCATCATCGATCATGTGGACCTGACAATCATGGCGGAGGCGCCCAAGGTCGGCCCGCACCGAGAAACCATCCGCGCGCGCATCGCCGCACTGCTGGACATCGCCGTCGCCAATGTCAGCGTCAAGGCGACAACGACCGAAGGGCTGGGCTTCACCGGTCGGCGTGAAGGCATTGCCGCGCAGGCACTGGCGAGCGTAAGGCTCGCGCCGCAGGCGACTTAGGCGTAAACTCTGCCGCGCGACGAACCCAAAGAGGAATAGATGTTCGACGAAGAAACCATGAACCTGGCCGAACGCGTCATCCACGCCAACCGCGCCAGCGGCTTGACGGTGGTAACCGCTGAATCGTGCACCGGCGGATTGGTCGCGGGCGCACTGACCGAGGTGCCGGGTGCGTCCGAGGTGTTCGAACGCGGTTTCGTGACCTATTCGAACGAAGCCAAGCTCGAAAGCCTCGGGGTCAACCTTGAAATCCTCGAAACCTTTGGTGCGGTGTCAATCGCGGTCGCCTGGGCGATGGCGCAGGGTGCGTTGAAGCATAGCAATGCCGATGTTGCGGTCGCGATTACCGGTATCGCCGGCCCCGATGGCGGCTCCGAACTCAAACCTGTCGGCATGGTGGTGTTCGCGCGCGCCCGGCGCGGCGAAGACCCCGATCACGTCGTTGCCGACACCAAATGCTTTGGCGACCTCGGCCGCAGCGAAATCCGTCGCCAGGCGATGCTCGTCGCGCTCGAACTGCTGCTGCCGGCCTGAGCCGTCCACCGCGCAATGCCGTTTGCGTCGGCGTCGCAGCACGTTACAAGATGGCATGGGTACTGAAACCATCACGCTCCACGGCGGCTGTCACTGCGGCGCAGTCCGGTTCAACGTGACTGTTCCGCAGCAAGTCAAGATAACTGACTGTAATTGCTCGCTTTGTGCGATGGCCGGCTATTTGCATCTAATCGTTAAAGCTGATGCATTCGAACTTGAACGGGGTGCCGACCAGCTCAGCGAATACCGCTTCAACACCGGTACCGCGCGGCATCTGTTTTGCCGCACCTGCGGCATCAAGAGCTTTTACGTGCCGCGCTCGCATCCCGATGGCTATAGCGTCAACTGGCGCGCACTCGATAGCAGTATCGGCGTCAGCTCCACGATTGTGCCGTTTGATGGCGCCAACTGGGAAGCCGCGCGTGCCACGCTCGATTAACCGCCTATTGACCCGAGTCCCCGCCCCGCGTCGCTGCCGGGCGCACCCGAAAGCCGCAGCATGACGCAGTACGACTATGATTATTTCGTCATTGGCGCCGGTTCGGGCGGCGTCCGCTCGGCGCGCATCGCCGCCAGCTACGGCGCGCGCGTTGCGGTGGCCGAGGAATTTCGCATCGGCGGCACCTGCGTCATCCGCGGATGCGTGCCCAAGAAGCTGCTCGTCTATGGCGCGCACTTTGCCGAAGACCTGGATGACGCCCGCCGCTTCGGCTGGACACTCGGCGAACACCGCTTTGACTGGCACACGCTGCGCGACAATGTGCTTGCCGACGTCGACCGGCTTAACGGCCTCTACACCGCTACGCTGACAAACCATAAGGTCGACCAACTGCTCGACCGGGCGGTTCTCACAGACCCGCACCACGTCAGCGTTGGCGGTCGCACCGTGAGTGCGCGTCACATCCTCGTGGCCACAGGCGGGCGGCCGCTGATCCCCGATGTGCCCGGCGCCGAGCATGGCATCACCTCGAACGAAATCTTCCATCTCGATGCATTGCCCAAGCGCATGGTCATCGCCGGCGGTGGCTATATCGCTAATGAATTCGCCGGCATCTTCCACGAATTCGGCACGCACGTGACGCTGGTCAACCGCGGCGACACGATTCTGCGCAACTGGGAGCCGGCGCTGCGTGAACGCCTGCTTGAAATCTCGACCGTCAAGGGAATCGCATTCCGGTTCAACACTGCCTTCGAACGCGTTGAAAAGCTGCCGGATTCGAGCCTGCGCATCCACTTCAAGGACGGCTCCAACCTCGATACCGACGTGCTGCTCTGGGCCGTTGGCCGGGTCCCCAACATCGAAGGCCTAGGCCTTGAAGCCGCCGGCGTGGCGCTCAACGCCAGCGGTGCCATTGCCGTCGATGCCGATAGCCACACCAATATCCCATCGGTCCACGCCGTCGGCGATGTTACCGACCGCATCCAGCTTACTCCGGTCGCGATCCGCGAAGGCCATGCGCTGGCCGACAAGCTGTTCGGCGACAAGCATTGGCGCGTCGACCACAGCTGTGTCGCCTCGGCCGTCTTCTCGAACCCGCCGCTCGCCAGTGTTGGCCTGACCGAAGCCGAGGCCAGGGCGAAATACGGCGATGTCCGCGCCTTCACCGCCGACTTCCGGCCGATGCGCAACGTGCTTGCCGGTCGCAACGAACGCGCGCTCTACAAGCTGGTCGTTGATGTCGCCACCGATGTCGTCGTCGGCGCCCACATGATCGGCCCCGATGCCCCCGAAATCCTTCAGGCGCTGGCGATTGCCGTCAAGGCGCGGCTCACCAAGGCGCAGTTCGATGAGACAATGGCGCTGCATCCGACGATGAGCGAGGAGCTGGTGCTGATGCGCTGAACAATCGCGCCAAATGTCAAATTATGCACATTTGTGCGATTGCGTCGCTGTTACATCAAGCTTCGGAGGGCATTGCGGTAAGCGTTGCTGCTGCCGGATATTGAGCCCATCCGGCGGTTGCAACCCCCTCCAACGCCATCTTCCCGCACACCTTGACGCCTGCGCTGTGGCTGACGCTTGAATCTCGCCGCCAGAAAGCGCAAAAGCCCGCCGCATGAACATCGATACCAACTGGACCCCCGCCTCATGGCGCACGCATACCGCGCGCCAGCTCCCCGTCTATGCCGATCAGGCCGCGCTCGCGAAGGTTGAGGCCGAGCTGCAAAGCTATCCGCCGCTGGTCTTTGCAGGTGAGGCACGCGACCTGACTGCCAGCCTTGCGCAAGTCGCGGCGGGCAAGGCGTTCCTGCTCCAGGGCGGCGACTGTGCCGAAAGCTTCGCCGACTTCCACCCCAACAACATCCGCGACACCTTCCGCGTGCTGCTCCAGATGGCAGTGGTACTGACGTTCGCGTCGAAGCTGCCGGTGGTAAAGGTCGGCCGCATGGCAGGCCAGTTCGCCAAGCCCCGCTCGGGCGATTTCGAGGAACAGAATGGCGTCTCGCTGCCGAGCTACCGCGGCGACAATGTCAATGACATTGCCTTCACGCCGGAAGCGCGCGAACCCGACCCCGAACGCATGCGTACCGGCTACATGCAGTCGGCAGCGACGCTCAACCTGCTGCGCGCTTTCGCCAGCGGTGGTTATGCCAATCTGCACCAGGTTCACAAATGGAACCTCGATTTCACCGGTCGCTCGCTGTGGTCGGAACAATATCAGGCGATGGCCGACCGCATCGGCGAAGCACTCGACTTCATGGAAGCCTGTGGCATCTCGCCCGAAACCGTGCCGCAGCTCAAGGGCACCAGCTTCTTCACCAGCCATGAAGCGCTGCTGCTCGGCTATGAGCAGGCGATGACGCGGCAGGACAGCCTAACCGGCGACTGGTACGACACATCGGCGCACATGCTGTGGATTGGCGACCGCACACGCTTCGAAGGCTCGGCGCATCTCGAGTTCCTGCGCGGCGTCGGCAACCCGATCGGCCTCAAATGCGGCCCAAGCCTGGCGCCCGACGAGCTGCTGCGCCTGATTGACACGCTCAACCCGCACAACCAGCCCGGCCGGTTGACGCTCATCACCCGCTTTGGCGCCGACAAGATCGAAGCCGGCCTGCCCCCGCTGATCCGCGCGGTGGAACGCGAAGGCCGCAGCGTCATCTGGTCGTGCGACCCGATGCACGGCAATACCATCAAGGCGGCCAACGGCTACAAGACGCGGCCGTTCGATCGCATCCTGGCCGAAGTGCGGGGCTTCTTTGCCGTTCACCGTGCCGAGGGCACCCACGCCGGCGGCATACACGCCGAAATGACCGGCCAGGATGTCACCGAATGCACCGGCGGCGCCATCGCCATCACCGATGAAGGCTTGGCCTCACGCTACCAGACGCAGTGCGACCCGCGCCTCAATGCCAGCCAAAGCCTCGAACTGGCGTTTCTGCTCGCCGAAAGCCTTAAGGCCGAGCGCACCGCCACCGCCAAGGCCGCCGCAGCCTAAGCGCAGTTCGCTTGACACCGGGGCACCTGCCCCATATCGACGCGCATCGCTGACGTGGCTCCAACCGGGCCCGCGCCACCGGCCCCTTCGTCTAGCGGTCAGGACGTCGCCCTCTCACGGCGAAAGCACGGGTTCGATTCCCGTAGGGGTCACCAATCGCCCGCTAAACGATTTAGTCGCCTAGCTACGCGCTACCGCACCGCGCAGTGGATCGCCTCAGGCGCGATACAGCGACTGCCCACGCTTGATGGTTTCGACCACCTTGATGTCCCGGATCTTGTCGGGTGCCACGGTGAGCGGATTGGCGTCGAGGATCACCAGGTCAGCGAACTTGCCGGCGGTGATCGTGCCCTTGATCGCCTCTTCGCGGTAGGTGTGGGCGGTGTTCCGGGTCGCAGCCAGCAGGGCGTGATACGGGCTGATCCGCTCCTGCGGCCCCAGCACCTGGCCAGACATTGTCTTGCGTGTCACGGCCGTCCCCACCGCCTCCATCATGTTCGGCGAGGCGGATGGGCAGTCACAGTGCATCGTCGTTTTTGAATTCAGCTTGAATGCAGATGCAAGCGGCGACTCCATCGTCGCGCGCGCCGGCCCCAGCAGTTTCATCAGCAGATCGCCATAGACCATCATGTGCGGCGGCATCATCGATGCCCCGAGATGGTGCTTCTTGTAGGTCTCCAGCTGGTCCTGACGGACAAAATACGAATGCGCGACGACGGTGCCCCGGTCGCCGGTCTTGCCGGTCGCGGCGATGGCCTTCTCGATCGCGGCGAGGCTCATGTCGATGCCGGCATCGCCGTTGCTGTAGCAATACAGCTGGATGTCATTCTGATAGGCATAGCCGACCCAATGCTCGACTTGTTCCTTGGGCAACAGCATGCCTTTCCAGCCGTCGGGAAGCCCGGTCGTGTCGAGATAGGGCTCGGTGAAGGCGGCAAGGCGGAGTTGCGGAGACGCATCGGTTGCGACCTGGTAGCCCGGAATTTTCAGTCCATGGTCGCCGTGACTATAGGCGCCCCACTTCCAATCGGCGTCCATGACGAATTTGCCAGTCGCGGCATCCGATACCGACGGCATCCCGATGACATCAACCGCCAGCGCGCCCTGGTCAAAGGCCGCCCGCAGATCCTGCAATTCCTGCGGGTTGAGCTGATAGGTCTGGACCGTCGTATAGCCCTGCTGCGCCAGCAGTGCCTCGGCCGCCTTGAAGGTCTTGATCGACACCGACTGGGGATAGGCACCGACCGCCGCCAGCCGCGCCATAAGAAATGGCGTAAACAGCAACTCGCCGGTCAGTTTGCCGGTTTTCGGGTCTTTGACGATGACGCCCGGCGAAGGCGCCTTGCTATCCGGCGTCAGGCCAAGCTTGGCGATGCCGGCGCTGTTGATCTGTCCCGTCAGAGTGGACAGCGTAACAATCATCACGGGTGTATCGGGGAATGCCGCGTCAAGGTCAGCGAGCGTTAGCGCGCCATCCTTGAGCATGGCGGCGACATAGCCATAACCGATGATCCAGCCGTTGAACGGTGTAGTCTGCTTCAACAACTTGATGACATCGGCCCGGCTTGCCGGGGGATTTGGGCTGAAATAGGCTAGGTTGACGCCCAGCGTCTGCTGCGCGAACAGCGTGAAGTGCCCCCAGGAATCAATAAAGCCCGGCAACATGGTGCGGCCCTGCAGGTCTACCTGCGTGGCCCTCGGCAGCTTGGCAAGCGCGTGCGCCTTCGATCCGGCATGGACGATCTTGCCATCCTTGACCGCAACGGCCTCGATATAGCCGGGCGTATCGCCCTCCATGGTCAGAATGGTCCCGTTGAAATAGATGGTTGGCGCGGGCTGCGCGGTCGCGGGGCTGGAGGCTTCCTTTGCGATCGCCGACCCCACATCCAGCACGGCGACGGCGCTGACAGCAGCCGCACCCGCCTTGATGAATTTGCGACGGTCGATCGTTTCCTTACCCATTTTACTACCTCAGCCTCCCAAGCTGTTGTTATTCTGCAGTGGTTCAAAGCGGAACCACCGGTGAGTCCGGATTCTATCAGCGGGGATGCCAAAAGTCACATCACCCTTGAAACCGGTGATCGACAGGCACTGAAGGTGGCAGGCTTGGCCGTTGCCAGCGACTTTGAAGGCCGCTGCGCGGGCATTGCAGCGCAGCGGTCGTCACATGTCAAAGCAGGAAGTCGACCGCGGTCACCGTCGCATTGTTGTGTAGCGAGATCTGGAAGTCGGCGGTCAGGCTGCCGGTCGTGTTGGCGAAGATCGCCGCATGGCCGGTCGAGTCGGTTCCGATACGCAACTGTCCGAGGCCGGTGAACGCTGCGTTGCCGATGAAAGTGAACGCCTGGTCACCGACGACTGTCGTATCGGCGTCGATAGCGCTGAGGTCGATCAGATCCTGGCCGCTGGTGAAATCCATCAGCACGTCTGCCTTGGTGACGCCCAACCCGCTTTCGGCACTGGTCAGATAGGCGAATACGTCATTGCCCGCGCCGCCGGTCAACGTATCGACGCCGGCACCACCGAGCAAGCGGTCGGCGCCCGCTGAGCCGGTGATCGTGTCATTGCCCGCACCGCCTGACACCGAGTCGATGCCGTTCATCAGTACGCCCGACAGGTCGATGATGTCGGCGAGTGCGGTGCCGGTCATCTTGACGCCGGTGAAGCCGCCGCTGCTGATTTCCTCGACACCGCTGAATGTCGATAGCGTGATGTTCGTTGAAGCGGCGGTGGCGACGATGGTGTCATAGCCGGCGCCGCCGTTGACGACATCGATGCCTGCGCCGGTCTTGGCGAGGAAGACGTCATCGCCGTTGCCGCCATTGAACACGTCGTTGCCGCTGCCGAGGTCGAAGCGGTCGTTGCCCGCCGAACCCGTGACAGTATCGTTGCCGCTACCGCCGTCGATCGTGACCGTACCGGTGAAGGTGACACCCGACAGATCGATGGTGTCAGCGGCCGTCGTTGCCGTCAGCCGCACGCCGGTGAACGCGGCGGCGTCGACCGCCTCGACATTGGTGAGCGCGCTGAAGCCGATGACGACATTGTTCGCACCGGCGCGGATGGTGTCGAAGCCGGCGCCGCCGTTGATGGCGTCGATGCCGCTGCTGGCCTTGGCGAGGAACAGGTCGTCGCCGTTGCCGCCGTCAAAGACGTCATTGCCGCTACCGAGCACGATGGTGTCGTTGCCAGCCGAGCCGGTGACGGTATCATTGCCGCTACCCGCATCGATCGAGACGATACCGGTCAGCGCCACGCCCGAGAAGTCGAGGCTGTCGGCAAGCGTCGTGCCGATGATGCTGGTGCCGGCAAAGCCGCCCGAACTGATCGCTTCGATGCCCGACAGCGCGCTGATGCCGATCACGGCATTGGCGGTGGTGGCGACAATCTTGTCGAACCCGGTGCCGCCGCTGAAGCTGTCGGTGCCGTCGCCGGCGGCGAATTTGAAGACGTCGTCGCCGTCGCCGCCGGCGAGAACATCATTGCCCTTGCCGCCGATCAACACATCGGCACCCACGCCGCCGGTCAGGCTGTCGTTGCCCGCCAGCCCCGACATCGTCCAGCCGTTGCCGTCGATGACGGTAAAGGCGTCGCTGAGCGCCGTGCCGGTGTAAACCATCGTTGGCACCTCGACGATATTGGTGACGCTGATGGCGAGCGCCTGGTCGGTCGATTGGCTGCCATCGTTGGCAGTGACGATAACGTCGTAGACGTTGTTGCCACCCGCATCGCCGGGCAGTTCAAAGTTGGGCGCGGCGGCAAACGCCAGCGCGCCGGTCGATGCATCGAGTACGAACAGCGCGGCATCGGCGCCGCCGCTGATGCTGTAGCTGATGGCGCCCAGACCGTCGGGGTCGGTGGCAGCGACGCTGCCCACTGCAGTACCGTTTTCGGCAATCGCGAAAGAGGCTGCCGAGGCGAACACCGGTGCGGCGTCAGCGATGTTGCTAACGGCTATCTGGACCGCCTGATCCGTCGCGCCGCCGCCGTCATTGGCGGTGACGATGACGTCATAGACATTGTCGCCGCCGGCATCGGCCGGGGCCTCGAAGTTGGGCGCCGCAATGAATGCCAGCGCACCGGTCGTGGCGTCGACGGTGAACAGCGCGGCATCGGCACCACCGGTGATGGCATAACTGACGCTGGCCAGACCGTCGGGGTCGGTGGCAGCGACACTGCCTGCGGCGGTGTCATTTTCGTTGACCGCGAATGCAGCGGCCGAGCCGAACACCGGCGCAACGTCGTTGAGGTTGTTGACACTGATGGTGAAGGCGAAGTCGCTGAACGCCCCGGCCGCGTCGGTGACGCGCACGCCGATGGCGTGGCTGACCGCCGCTTCATAGTCGATCGGTGCTCCTGCGGCCACGCTCAGAGCGCCGCTGGCAGCGTCGATGACGAAGCGCCCGCCGGCATTATCGGTCAGCGTGTAGGTCAGCGTGTCGCCGACATCGGGGTCGCTGCCGACGACGGTGCCGACCAGCGTGCCGACTGCGGCGTTCTCATCGACCGCGCTGGTCGCCAGCGTCGCGGCAGTGGGGGCGTGATTGGTGACGGTGCCGCCGCCGACGGCTTCGGTGACATCGCTGAACTGCAGGAACTCGACATCGATGACGGTGTCGGTGCCGTCCGCGTTGATGCGGTTGTCATGCACTGTGACCGTCACGGCATCGACGGTGGTGACGGTGTAGTCCGACCGCAGACCGCTGAACACCGCGGTATCGGTGCCCAGGCCGCCTTTGAGCGTGTCATTGCCGCCACCGCCCTTGAGGCTGTCGTTGCCGCCATTGCCGGTGAGCACGTTGTCGCTGACGTTGCCGACCAGCACATCGTTGCCGGCGCCGCCGATGGCGTCAGCGATGTGCGTTGTCGTTGCCGCCGTCAGCCCGGCGGTGATCGCCGTCACGACGTTCGAGCTGTTCGCCGCGAGTGTCACCACAGTCCCGCGACCGAGGTCGGTGACAAGGTTCTGGTAGGTGGTTTCGAAGCCGCCGGCGATCGCGAAGATCGGGATGATGTTCGACGCCTCGAGCGCCGACCGGACCAGCCCGATGACCGGATAGTCCTCGCCGATCCCGCCACCATCGAGGATGGCATCACCGTTGTTGGCGGTGGTTATGCCCGCCGCCGCACCGTCGCCGGCGACATGGTAGCTGGCATCGGTGAACAACACGACGAAGCGCGCGGCGTTCGATTGGAAGCCGATTTCGGTGCCGGCGCGCAGCCCGAGCTGCATCAGCGCCTCAAGCTGCGCTTCGGGCAGATCGTTGCCGCCAGAGGCAACCATCGCGCCATAGGCGGCGGTCAGCGCCGCCGGCGTCGTGCCGATGGTGGCATCGGTGCGATAGACCCAGTCGCCGGCGCTGCCAAAGCTGCCGATTGCCTTGTCGCGGAAGCTCGACACGCCGAACGCCGCGCCGCCCTGGACCGCCTGCAGTGCCGTCATGATCTGCGGGACAAGCGTCCGCACCGTCGCGATATCGTCCGCGAACGAGCCGGTCAGATCCTGCAGGAACTGGACGTTGAGCGCGCCGGTGACGGTACCACCGCCGCCGAGGTGGCAGATCTGGTTTTCGACTTCGGACTCGGTATCGCCCGAAAGGTCGATGTGGCTGTCGCCGCTCGCCTGGCTGGCGTCGATCGTGTCATGGCCCTGGAAGTCTTCGATATTCGCCGAACCACCGTGGATTTCATAAACGTCGTCGCCCGAACCGCCGGCCAGCGTGTCATGGCCCGAAGTCGAGACGAGATGATCGTTGCCGTCGCCGCCGATTTCGGTGTCATCGCCGGCACCGCCATCGAGGCGGTCATTGCCGGCGTCGCCCGATAGCGTGTTGTTCGCGGCGTTGCCGGTCAGCGTGTGGCCGGTGCCGACGAGTTTGACGTTCTCGATATTGTCGGCGAGTGTCCAGTCGCTGTTGACGACGACCGTATCGGTGCCCTCGCCGGCGACTTCGTTGACCACGTCGGCGACGTTGTCGATGTAGTAGGTATCGTCGCCAATGCCGCCGGTCATCACGTCGGCACCTGCGCCGCCATCAAGCGTATCGTTGCCTGCGAGACCGTCGAGCGTGTCGGCACCGCTGCCGCCGGTCAGGACGTTGTCGAGCGCGTTGCCGGTGGCGTGATGCGCGCTGCCGGTGAGCGTCAGGTTTTCGACTTCGGCGACGTTCAGCGTGAAGTCGATGTTCGACACAATGGTGTCGGTGCCGCCGCCCGCGACTTCGGTGATCGTATCGGTCAGCGAATCGACGATATAGGTGTCGTTGCCGGCGCCGCCGACCAGCGCATCGATGCCGCCACCGCCGTCGATCGTGTCATTCCCGCTGCCGCCGGTGATGACATTGGCGCCGGCGTTGCCGGTGCCGATGTGCGCGGCACCGGTCAGCGTCAGATTTTCGATCGATCCCGAACCTAGCGCATAATCGAACGATGCGACTACGGTGTCGTTGCCCTCGCCGGCCAGTTCGATGATGACATCCGCGGCGCTGTCGACCTTGTAGGTATCATCGCCCAACCCGCCAACCAGCGTGTCGGTGCCCGCACCGCCGTCGAGCGTGTCGGCAAACCCGGTGCCGGTTATGGTGTTGGCGAGGCCGTTGCCGGTGCCGATGCGCGCAGCACCTGCCAGCACGAGGTTCTCGATATTGGCGCCGAGCGTCAGGTTGACGCTGCTGGTCACCGTATCGATGCCCGCATTCAGGCCTTCGATGACGGCATCCGCGGCGCTGTCGACGACGTAAATGTCGTCACCCAGACCGCCAGCGAGCGTATCGTTGCCGGCACCGCCATCGAGCGTATCGTTGAAGTCGGTGCCGGTCAGGCTATTGGCCTGGCCGTTGCCTGTGCCGATGCGGGCAGCGCCGGTCAACACGAGGTTCTCGACATTGGCGCCGAGCGTGTAGTCGACTGCCGCATAGACAGTGTCGGTGCCGCCGCCAGTGGCTTCGACAACGACGTCGCCGGCATTGTCGACGCCGTAGCTGTCATTGCCCGCGCCGCCGTCCAGCGTGTCGGCGCCCGCGCCGCCATCAAGGAAATCAGTGCCGGCGGTGCCGGTGATGGTGTTGGCGAGGTCGTTGCCGGTGCCATCGAGGCCGAAGCCGGTCAGCACAAGATTTTCGACATCGGCGCCAAGCACATAGCTGACGCTTGCCTGCACCGTGTCGGTCCCCTCGCCGGCGTTTTCGGTGACCACATCGCTCGAATCGTCGACATAAAATGTGTCGTTGCCGCTGCCGCCCGCCATCGTGTCGATGCCGGTGCCGCCGTCGATGCTGTCATTGCCGGCGCCGGCGTCGATGACATCGTCGCCGTTGCCGCCTTCGATAACATCGTTGCCACCGCCGCTGTTGACCACATCATTGCCGTCGAGCGCCAGAATGACGTCATCGGTCGCACCAACCGTGTGTGGACCGCTGACATAGCCAATATCGATGATGTCATCGCCATTGGTGCCGTAAATCGGCGAAGGCAGCCAGTTGGGGTCGGAAAACAGCACATAGGCGCCTTCCGAGGTACCCGGTGCGCCGATCATGAGGTCGGCGGTACCGTCGCCGTTGACGTCGCCGGTGATGGCGACGGTCGAGCCGGTCCGGCTGCCGACGCCGCCGACGATTTTCGCGCCGCCGATGCCCTGTGCAACCAGCGCGAGGTCGATGACGCCGCCGGTGACGCCGCCCCAGACGATGTAGACCGCGCCGGCATTGCTGCCACCTTCGATATTGTCCTGCGCGCCGATGACGATGTCGTTGATGCCATCATGGTTGAAGTCGGCGCCGCCCGCGACCGAGATGGAAGCGAGATCACCTGCGGCTTCTGCCTGGATCCAGTAGCCGCCGACGCCGGCGCGGACGTTGTTGAGATCGACTGCCGTGGTCGTCGATTTGCCGAACACCACATAGGCGCTGTCTGAACGCGCTGCGCCGACCAGAATGTCGGCCTTGCCGTCGCCGTTGACGTCACCCAGTCCGGTTACCGCGCCGCCGGCCATGTCCTGCGCAACGCCCTTGATGACATAGCCTCCGGTGCCATTGGCGACGGCGGTCAGGTCGACGGCAGTGCCGGTACCTTTGCCAAACAGCACATAGACCGCGCCCGAATTGGTGCCGCCGATCTTGCTGTCGGGGCTGCCGATAAGGATTTCCGATTTGCCGTCGCCGTTGAGGTCGGCAACCGTGCCGATGGCCTTGCCGATGCGGTCGCCACCGGTATCGCCGAGAATCTTGAAGCCGCCGGTGCCGCCAGCGACGCTGCCGAGACTGACGCCGGTCGTCGTCGACTTGCCCCACACGACATAGACCGCACCGGCGTTCGAGCCGCCGCTGTCATTGCCGGGCGCGCCAACGATGATGTCGGCTTTGCCGTCGCCGTTGAGGTCGCTGATCGACATGATCGTCGTGCCGGCCTCGTCACCCGAGGTCTGGCCCTTGATGGCATAGCCCTGGCCATTGCCGGTGAACGGATCGTTCAAATCGATGCCACCTGCCGTCGAGCGGCCCCAGATGACGAATGCCGCGCCGGCATCGACAACGGTGCCGTTTTCCATTCCCGGTGCGCCGATGAGGATTTCAGCCTTGCCGTCACCGTTGAGGTCGCTGACCGAGCCGACCGCCGAGCCGGCACGGTCACCGGCGTTGACGCCGTCGATGATGACCGCGTTGAGGCTGCTCGCTACCTGGTTGGTGCTGCCAGCTGCCACCGCACCCAGATAGATGAACACGCGCCCGGCCTCGAAGGCCTTGTCGCTGTCGCTTGCCGCGCCGATGATAAAGTCGGGACGCCCGTCGCCGTTGAGGTCGTTCACCACACCGAGCCACGGTGCGAACGGCGCGCCGTTGTTGATCGTCGCAAAGTCGCCCGCCGCATTGGGCAGGAACTTGTAGGCGCGGCCGCTGGCGAGCGCTGTGGTGAGGTAGACCTTGGTTTGCGGGATCGGCATGAAGGCTTCCTTGAGCTGGGTATCGGACGATATGCGATGCGGCTTGGACTGGCCGCGCGCGTTGCGGACTGGTAACGCAGTGAAAGTTGACGCAACGAGCAAAAGCGGGCGGGACGTAGCGGCGGCGGGGGGGCCGCGCTACGCCCCGACATTGCTCTGGCAGATGAAGCTGAAGCCCAGCTTAAGCTTTCGAAATGTCGGGCCGGGTGCGATAGATTGCGTAGTTGAGGGTTGGAAATTTGACGATTTTGCTGGTCGAGGATGACGACATGCTGGGCGCGGCGATTGTCGACGGTCTGGCGCCGCGCTTTCTCGTCGAGCGCGTCGACACCATTGACCATGGCGAGGCGGCGCTCGAAACCGGCGACTATGACATGGTCATTCTTGATATCGCGCTGCCCGACGGCTCGGGGCTCGACCTGCTGGCGCGGATGCGACGCGCGTCCAACATGTTGCCGGTGCTGATCCTGTCGGCGCGCGCGACGCTGGATGACCGGCTGCTCGGCCTGAATGGCGGGGCTGATGATTATCTGATCAAGCCGTTTGACCTGCAGGAACTCACGGCGCGTTGTGATGCCGTCATCCGCCGCCGTCAGGGTCGCGCGGCGCCGGTGATCGTGCACGGCGATATGGTCTATGCGCCTGCCGCGCGCCAGGTGACACTGGACGGTGCGCCCGTCGCATTGTCAGCGCGCGAGCTCGCGGTGCTCGACGTGCTGTTGTCGAATATCGGGCATGTCATCAGCAAGGCGCAAATCGAAGAGCGGCTGTACCGCTGGGACGAGGCGATCGAGAGCAACACCATTGAAGTGCATGTTTCGCACCTGCGCCGCAAGCTCGGCGCTGACCGCATCAAGACGATCCGCGGGCTGGGCTATATCGTGCCGGCCGCGTCGTAGGTCCGGCACCGTGAAGCATTATTCGCTGCGCCGTGCGATGACCGCGGCGATCATGATACCGCTGGCACTGGCGATCACGGCGATGGCGATATCGGCGGTGGCGGTGACCCAGCGCACCGTGGCGCTATTGCTCGACGACCAGATGCAGCAGGAAGCCAGCTTCGTACTGTTTCTGGCGCGCCATGAAGCCACAGAAGGCGAGGCTATTGGCCAGACACCGACTGTCCGCTCGCCGGAGTTCGAGCAATTGTTCGGCGTGCAGAATGGCTTTCGCATCTGGTCGGGCAGCATTGTTGTTACCCAGTCGGGCGCACTGCCAGCGGCCAGCAATCCACCGGCGCCGGGGTTCAGCGATCGCAGCATCGGCCGCCAGCGCTGGCGCAGCTTTGCCATTACCTATCCCGGCGAGCCGGTAATCGTCGAGATCAGTCAATCGTCGCAGCTGCGCGATACCGTGGTGCGCGAAATCATGCTCAGCCTGCTGCTGCCGGTGCTGTCGCTGATTCTGGCGATCGGCGCGATCATCTACATTCAGGTCGCTGCCGCATTGCGCCCGGTATTACAGATATCCGAGCAGATCGATGCGCGCGCGCCGTCGAACCTCGAACCGCTGCACGGCCATCGCGTGCCGGTGGAAATTGCGCCGCTGTTCGATGCTTTCAACCGGTTGATCGCGCGCATGCGTGCTGCCATCGCGCACGAGCGTGAGTTTGTCGACAATGCCGCGCACGAGTTGCGGACGCCGATTGCGGCGGTCAAAGCGCGCGCGCAGGTCGTCGAACGTGCGCTCGACGGCGACAGCAACCGTCAAGCGATTGCGCGCGGGCTGGTGGCAGCGACGAACCGTGCGGCCGGGGTTATCGACCAGTTGCTCGACCTCAGCCGCCTGTCGAGCAGCGAGGTCGTGCGCAAGCCGGTAGATATGTCGAAGCTGACCGATGCCGTGGCGCGCGTCATGGTGTCGGCCGCGATCGCCAAAAGCCAGAATTTCGAAGCCGATATCGCGCCCGACATCATCGTCGAAGGCCAGCTCGAGGCGCTGATGATGGTGGTGCGCAACCTGCTCGACAATGCCATTCGCTATACACCGGCGGGCGGCGACGTCAGGGTCGCGCTGGCGCGGCGCGACGATGGCAAGGTTGCCCTCAGCGTTTCGGACAGTGGGCCGGGTGTGCCGCCCGAGCGCCAGCGTGCTATGTTCGACCGTTTCGTCCGGCTGTCGAGCAGCGAGCCTGGTAGCGGGCTCGGCCTGTCGATTGTCGACCGTATCGTCATGCGCCACAACGGCGAGATCACCGTCGCGAACCGCGATCCCCATGGCCTGATCGTAACAGTCACCCTGCCCGCGCCGCGCGGCGCATAAGCCGTTGCGTCAGGCCGCCAGTGCCGTGTCCGCATCTGCGGGATTAAGGTCGGCGCTATAGTCCAGACCAAGCGTGCGCATCATTGTCTCGCGGTCGGGACCGGGGTTCGGCGGATAGGCGGCGGCGTTGAGGCGTTTGCCGCGCGCCCAGTAATAGAGCACGCCCGCCATGTTGCGCGGCTTGCGCAGCCAGTTGTCGGGGTGCTCTAGCATGTGGAAGCCGCGCATCGCCTCACGCAGCAGTCGTGTGTCCGATCGCAGCGCGATGCGGATGCCGTCATCGACGAAGCTCTGTTGCATGCGCGCCCGCCACCGCGGCGTGTAGCCCGGCGTCAGCGTATGTCGCGCGCGCTTGATGGCGGAACGGTCCTGCCGTCGCTGGTCAAGATAATAGGGTTGTAGTTCGGCCAGTATGGCCGCGTGGAAGGCAACGGCACGCGCCACCGGATCGTTATGGGCATCGAGGACATTGCCGAGGCACTGCGCGCTGACTGCGGCGAACGAGCAGCCGCGCCCGTACAGCGGGTTGGTGCGCACCAGCGTGTCACCCAGCGCGAAATAGCCGCGCGCTGCCGGCTTGCCGTCGACGACCATGTCGCGCCAGCGACTGACGAGGTCGCCCATGCCGACAACCTTGCTGGTCGGTTCCGAGCGTTCGGCATTGGTCCACGGTTGCAGGCCGGGCAGTTTCAACGTCATGGCGTGGAAGATATCGGGATCGACAATCGTCTGGCGCAGCACGCTTTCGATTTCGGGGACCGCGACGGTGATTGAAAAATTGCCATTGTCGCCGGGAAAGACCCCGAACTTGATATAGCCGAGATCGCCCGACGCCGGCGGATTGGCGTGGCGGTCGGGTTCGACCTGGCCGGGGCGCAAGCGGTAATGGCGGGTGTAATAAAGGATACCGGCGGTTTCGCCTTCCTCGTGTACATTCGCACCTTCGGTCATCAACTGCTTGATATGGTTTCCACCCTTACCCGATGCATCGACGACGATGTCGGCGGTCAACGTCACCGGGGTGCCATTGTCCTCGCCCTCGACGCCGGTGACATCGATGATACCATCGGCCGCCATTTGCGTGACAAGGCGGCTGACGCGAAAGCCGCAGCGCAGCGAAACATTCGGCAGCGTTTCGACGTAGCGCCGCATCGTCATTTCGAGCGTCGTGCGCCGGCTGGTGATGATTGTCAGCTCGGTATCTTCGGGCGCGGCGCGGTAGCGCTCCTGCTGCGACGGCGTCAGCATCATGTCGAAGGTGATTTCGCGCACGCCGTTCGCCATCAGCTCGTCGAGCAGCGCCGGATGCGCGGTCTTCATAATCGTGCGCAGCCGCGCCAGAAAAGCATGGCTCTGGCGCAGATGTGCGACACCGTTGCGCTTCCAGCTGCGGAACAGTTCGTCAGGGTCGGTGGACGCCAGCGGCCCGTCGCGTTCAAGAACTATGATTTCACGCCCCGATGGCGCCAGCAGCAGCGCCGTGCACAGCCCGCCGATGCCCGCCCCGATGACGATTACCTTCTCAGTCATACTGTCCCCGTCAGCCATCGATATCGTGCAGGAATTCCAGAATGGCGGCGTTGACCGCATCGGGCGCTTCCTGCTGCGTCCAATGCCCGATGCCCGGAATCATCCGATTGATGCGCAGGTCGGTCACGAAACTGGGCAGCGCCTTGATCGCCTCTGCCGCCATCATCACCACGCCGTCGGCAGCGCCCGCGACGAACATCGCTGGCTGGTGGATCTGCGTAGGCGCGCCATGCGTCAGCCGCCAGGTGAGATCATGGTTGCGATAATAGTTGAGCGGCCCGCGCATGCCCGATCGCGTAAATTCGCCGGTGTAGAAGTCGAGGTCGGCCTCGCTCAACCACGCCGGCAGCGTCTTGGGATCGGGCAGGTTTGACAGCAGGTCGTCATGCTCCGTCTTGGGCGGCAGCTTGGTGAGATCGGTCTCGCCGCCCGCCATCACGAGGAACTTGCGCAGGCCGCCCTTGATGTCCTTTTCGAACTCGGCCTCGGCAACACCCGGTTCCTGAAAATAGAGCTGATAGAAGAACTGACCCTTGAACAGCATCCGCAGCATAGGCATCGGCTGCACCGGCGAACGCGGCATGAACGGCACCGACAGCCCGCCCACCGCACGAACCTTGTCGGGATGGAACAGCGCCGTCGCCCAGGCAGTCGGCGCACCCCAGTCGTGACCGATGACCACGGCCTGTTCATAGCCAAGTGCGGGAATCAGCCCGATGATGTCGTTGACCACCTCTACCTGATTATAAGCGTCGATCGCTTCGGGCTTGTCGCTCTTGCCATAGCCGCGCATGTCGGGCGCCACGACATGGTGGCCGGCAGCCGCCAGCGGCGCAAACTGGTGGCGCCAGCTATACCAGCTTTCGGGGAAGCCGTGGAGCAGCAGCACCAGTGGCCCCTTCCCCGCCTCGGCGATATTGAGCTCGATGCCGTTGGTCGCGATGCGCCGTTCGGTTACGCCCGCCCAGCTCATGCGGCAGCTCCCTCGAGAGCTGCAGGAACGATGACGCCGCGCGCATCGGCCGAATAGCCATCGGCCGCGCTCCACGCGACACCGCCGCCGACGATCACCGTATCGACACCGCGGGCATCGCGGACATAGCGGCTGCCGTCGCCCGGCACGTCCTGGACATAGACCTCGGCGCCGCGGTCGATCGCAGCGGCATCGAACACCACGATGTCGGCAATCTGCCCGGCCTGCAGCAGCCCGCGGTCGGGGATGCCCCAGATCGCGGCAGTGTCCGAGGTGATCTTCTTGACCGCTTCCTCGACGGTGAGCATGCCGGCGTCGCGCACGAAATGCCCGAACAGATAGCCGGTGTCGCCATAGGTCGAGAACGACAGGATGTGTGCGCCGCCGTCGCTGGCGCCGATATGGACACGTGGATGACGCAGCAGCCCGCCGACTTCAACGTCCTGGTTATGCCCCATGCCTTCGGCAAGGAAATGCGCGTCGAGCTTTTCCTCGATCGACAGGTCGATCATCGCTTCGAGCGGCGTGACACCGCGCAGCTGGCCGATTTCAACCAGTGTCTTGCCGACCAGCGGCTGGTTCGCCGCGCTCGCCACCTGACGCAGCCGCAGGAACGACCACAGCCCCATCATCGGCGTTGCTTCGGCGATCAGCTTGGCGCGGCTTTCGGGTTCGCTGAACGCCGCGATGATTTCGTCAGGCGTGCCGAAGCGCATGACATTGTACCAGCCGGGGAAGCGGATGAAGATCAGGCTCGGCACTGCGAAGCTGAAGCTGATGTCGATCGGCCGCGTCTGCACCTGCGGCCACACCCGCGCACCGCGCGCGAACTGTTCATCGACGCGCGCCATTACCCGCGCCACTGCCTTGGCATTGTCGGCGCTGACAAACAGCGGCGAGAAAGTCGTCGGGATGCTGTGCTTCAACGACAGCTCGGCAAGCTGGTCGAGCCGCGCGATCGTGAGATCGGGGTCGTAGAATTCAGGCACGATCTGCAGCACGCGGCCATATTCGCTAAGCACGCTGGCGAGTGCATCGACTTCGTCGGCGTCGGCATAGCGGCTCGGCACCGGCTTCAGCGTCTCGTCCATGTCGACATAGCTCGTCGAGAGCCCGATGGCGCCGGCGTCGAGGCATTCACGCAGCAGCGCCTGCATCGCGGCGATTTCCTGCGGGTTGGCGGTGCGTTCCATCGCGGCGTCACCCATCACCCACAACCGGATGACGCTGTGCCCGACCAGCTGCCCGACATTGATCGCCAGCCCCTTGCGGATGCGCGCCAGATAGTCGCCGAAGCTTTCCCAGTCCCAGACCACGCCTTCGCGGAACGCCTTCAACGGCATTTCCTCGATCTGGTTGAACATGCCGACCAGCTTCATCCGGTGTTCGGCCTTCAGCGGTGCCAGCGACAGCGAGCAATTGCCCGCGACCACCGTGGTAATGCCGTGCGACAGCGCCGGCTTGGCATAGCCGTCCCACAGCAGTTGCGCATCGAAGTGCGTGTGCGGGTCGATGAAGCCCGGGGCGACGATCTTGCCGGCGGCGTCGATCTCGCGGCGCCCGGCAGCAGCGATGTGGCCGATGCGCGCGATGCGGTCGCCGTTGACGGCGATATCGGCACTATAGGCGGGCAGCCCCGAACCATCGACGATGCGCCCGTTACGGATGACCAGATCGTACATTTTCAACTCTCCCCTTGCATTCAATGTGTGCGTTTTTGTTCAGGCCGCAGCTTCGGCAAAGCGGCCCGACGCGGCAATCAGCGCGTCGCGGACGTGCGCCCAGTCGACGCCGATCAGTTGCTCGGCGCTGGTGGCGCCGCAGGATGTCATCAGCGCCCGCGTCGCGAATTCGTCGAGCGTCACCACCGACTGACCGCCGTTGCCGAAGTCCAGCGTAATGCGCAGCTCGGCCTCGCCGTCATGTGCGGCAACGACATGGACTTCGCTGATCGTGGCGCCAGCCATGTTCAGGCCTTTGGCGGCTCGATGAAAATGACATCACTCGGCAGGATCGGATTGTCGCCGCGCATCCGCCCGACACCACCCGCGGCGCGCATGAAGACATGCAGGTTCCAGCTCTGCAGCATCGACACCGCGTCGCTTTCGGCGGTGCCCGGCAGCTCGCGCTGGGCGATTGTCGCCCAGGTGTCGCCACCCTGCGGCAGTACCGATTTGCGTACTGCAGACAGTTCCTTTGCCATGACGTTCATGCTCTCTCCCCAGATAGCTTTCCGAACTCCGCAGGCGGGCGCTCACGCGCTATGGCCGCACGGCATCGGTCATAGAGATTGATGCACAGTTCGCAGGTTAACGCAAACGGAAACCTAGCGGTGCGACACCGTTGACTGCCGATGTGAGGCGGTCGGTTTGGGCCGATTCCCCCTATGCGTCAGCCGCGTTGCTGTTCGCCACGCAACAGGCCGCCGGGGGTCTGCCCCGTCCAGACGCCGTTCTCGAATGTCGGCACGCCCGATTTGAGCGTCCAGCGATAGCCGTGCGGCTTTTGCAGCAGTCGCGTGCCACCGGCAGGCAGATCCTGGACGATTTCGGGCGGGCTCAGCGACAGTTCGTCGAGCGCGATCACGTTGAGATCGGCAAGATAGCCGGGCTTGAGCACCCCGCGGTCGTGCCAGCCGACATGCGCGGCATTGCGCTGCGTATAACCATGGACGAGGCTTTCAATCGACGCCGAGCGGCCCGATTTGTTGCCCTTTGACCATAGCGCCACCGTAGTCGTCGGGAAGCTGCCGTCGCAGATCGTGCCGCAATGCGCGCCGCCGTCGGACAGGCCGTACAGCACATGCTTGCCGGTCATCATGCTGTGGACATCGTCGAGATTGCCGTGCGCGTAGTTGATCAGCGGCATGTAGAGCAGCCGTTGGCCGCCCTCCTCCATCAGCGTGTCATAGACGTAGGCAGCCGGGTCTGCACCGGCGCGCGCGGCTTCGGCGGCGAGCGACTGGCTTTCCTGTGGCTCGTAATCGACCGGATCGCTCATCCGGAACATGCGCTTGAAGCCCCAGGTCAGGATGGCAATGAAGCCCTCGGTCGGCCGGAAGTCGGCATGTTCGGCAAGGATCGCCGTACGCACCGCCGGATCGGCGAGCGCTGCCAGCCGCTCGGCGACATTCGCGCTGGCGGCGGCAATGCGGCGATAGGTCGGTGTCGCGATGAATGGATTGGTCGTCGATGCGAACGACAGGATCGCGCCGATCGGCCGCGGCGCGACCTGTGCGCTGACCGACAGGCCATCAGCGACCATCGCGTCAATTTCGTTGTAGATGCTGCGCCAGCGTTCGGGCGAATCGTCGGTTTGCTGGACGGTGAATGACAGCCGGCGGCCGCTGGTTTCGGCGAGCCGGCGGATCAACGATAGTTCGGCCGCGGCAAAATCGTCATCGGCGGTCAGATAGGCGTCCGAAATCAGCTGGATGACACCCTTGCCGCGCTGGCGCATGGCAGCGGCAATGCCGAGCAGTTCAGGGTCGCCCGCGGTCAACGTGCCGATGTTGACGCCGTCGCGGCTACGGTGCGCGTGCGTCCGCGATGTCGAGAAACCGAGCGCGCCGGCGTCCATACCCTCTACCGTCAATCGCGCCATTTTGGCGATCTCGTCGTCGCTCGGCACCGCCAGATGATCTCCGCCACGGTCGCCCATGACGAACGCCCGTAGCGCTGCGTGCGGGACATGCGTGCCGATATCCATCGTGTACGACCGCGCCGCCAGCGCATCGAGATATTCGGGGAAGCTCTCCCAGTCCCACGTCAGCCCTTCGGCGAGCGCCGTGCCGGGAATATCCTCGACGCCTTCGAGCAGCTGGATCAGCCAGTCATGCTTGTCGACGCGCGCCGGCGCGAAGCCGACGCCGCAATTGCCCATCGCGGCAGACGTGACGCCATTGATCGACGACGGCGCCAGCACATTGTCCCAGCACACCTGGCCGTCATAATGCGTGTGGATGTCGACGAAGCCGGGGGTGACGACGCAGCCGTCGGCATCGATCGTGCGCTTGGCCGCACCCGAAACGTCGCCGACGTCGACGACCTTGCCGCCGGAAATCGCGACATTTCCGCGGAAGCGCGGTGCGCCGGTGCCGTCGACGATGGTGCCGTTCTTGACCAGAATATCGTACATGGTGCGTCCCCTATTTCGCAGTCACTTGGGCAGGCCGAGGATGCGCGCGGCTTCCGCCGGCGTCGCGATCTTGCGGCCCGCAGCCTTGGCCAGCGCCACGACTTCCTCGACCAGCGCGACATTGGTCGGCTGGCGCTCGCCACCGAAATCCTCTAGCCCGACACGGACATGGCCGCCGCGTTCAATGGCGAGGCGCGCGAGGCCAGTATCGATCACACAATCGCCGATAGCCGCGACTGCCCATGGCAACTTCGAGCCCGACAGCAGTTCGAGATAGGCATCAAGCGCGGTTTGCGTCGGCGGCAGGCCGAAGGCGATGTTGCTGCGCTTGCCGTCGATGAAATTGTAGCGACCGTTGAAGTAGAGTTTGACGAAGGCACCCGCTGGCAACCGCCCGGCCTTTTTATACGCCAGCGTCGTGCGCAGCCAGCCGGGTTCATAGATGGCAATCGCCGGCCCCAGTCGCGCTTCGTCGACCAGCGCCACCAGCCCGGCAATCTCGTCGAACGATGTCGAATAGACGATCGACATGCCGGGCAGGCCGTCGGGCCCTTCGCTGCCGAGGTTGACCGATCCCGGATCGAACGCCCCCATGCGCATGCCGGCCGCAGCCAGCCCGCGGTAATGGCCGAAGCGCGCCTCGACGCCCTTGGCAGCGGCCACCGTACCCCAGAGGATCGCATCCGGGCGTGCCGCCAGAACCGGCGCATAGCCTTCGAGATAGCGCTCGACCGCCGCATCGCCGGTCAGCTCAAAGCGCTCGATGTGCGAATGGACGATGGCGGCGCCTGCCTCCATCGTCGCGAGCGCATCCGCGGTGATTTCGGCGGGCATTACCGGCACATGCGGGTTGCGCTTCTTGGGGGTGCCGCCGTTGAGCGCGACTTCGATGATCAGCGGGTCCATGTGTTGGCCTCAGGCCGCGACTGGCTGGCGCTGGTGGCCGCGCACCAGCTTGCCCGGCAGCGCCTCGGTCGGCTTGCCGTCGGCGTAGATGACCTGCCCCGACTTGATCGTCGCGACATAGCCCTCGGCGTTCTGCATCAGCCGGCGTGCACCGGTCGGCAGGTCATACGCCATATACGGCTTGCCGAGTTCGAGCCTGTCGAAATCGATCAGATTGACGTCGGCCAGATAGCCTGGCGCCAACAGCCCGCGATCGTCGAGGCCGACGGCGCGCGCGGTGTCGAGCGTCTGCTGCCGCACCGTCTCCGCCAGGTCGAGCAACGGCCCGCGACTACGGTCGCGGCACCAGTGCGTCAGCATGAAGGTCGGCAGGCTGACGTCGCAAATCGCCCCGACATGCGCACCGCCATCGGAGAGCCCGGCCAGCGTGTTGGGATTGGTGATCATCTGGCGAACGTTTTCCAGATCGCCCTCGGTGTAATTGTGCATCGGGAAAAACAGGAAGGCGTGGCCCTCGTCGGCGAGCAGCGCGTCATAGACCAGCTCGTCGGGGTTGACGCCCTGCCGTTCGGCGATGGCCGCGATGCTGTCTTCCGGTGACGGTTCGTAATCGACACGGTCACCGATCAGGAACATCTTGTGATAGGCGCCTGCCAGCGAATTGACGAACGGGTGGTCGGGCAGCGGTTCTTCGGCAATCAGCGCACGGCGAAGTTCGGGATCGCGCAATGCCGCGACCTTTTCGGCGAGCGGCAATCCGGCAATCGCCTGATAGCTCGGCCGGCTGACGAATGGATGCACCGAGCCCTGCAGCCCGAGCATCAGCCCGACCGGACGTCCGGCCACCTGCGCCTTGAGTGGCAGGCCGTCGGCGACCGCCTGGTCGAGGCGTCGCGACAGTTCGCGCCACTGATTGGGGATGACATCGGCCTGCACCATCGTGAAGCTGAGCGGTCGGCCCGAAATCGTCGTGAGATCGCGGACGAGCGTGAATTCCTCATCCATGTCGCGGAAGTCGGACACCCATTGGAACACCCCGGCACCGGCGTCGGCAAGGCCGTGGGCGATGGCCTCCATCTCGGCACGCGCTGCACCGACGGTCGGCGTCAGGTCGCCGTCGGCGGTGCGGTGGACCATCGTGCGGGTGGTGGAAAAGCCGATGGCGCCGGCGCGGATGGCCTCGGCAGTCAGCGACCGCATCGCGGCATTTTCCTGCGGCGTCGCCGGATCGCGGTTGGCCCCGCGCGCGCCCATCACATAGACGCGCAGCGCGCCGTGCGGCACCTGCACCGCCACATCGATGTCATGCGGCAGCCGCTCGACGGCGTCCATATAGTCGCCGAAGCTTTCCCATTTCCACGACAGGCCTTCGTGCAGCGCGGCGCCGGGAATGTCCTCGACGCCCTCCATAAGCCGGATCAGCGTGTCATGGTCCTGCGGCCGCACCGGCGCGAAGCCGACGCCGCAATTGCCGACCACCACCGTCGTCGCGCCCAGCGTCGAGGACGGCGTGACGCGCGAGTCCCAGGTGATCTGGCCATCATAATGCGTGTGGATATCGACCCAGCCGGGCGTGACCATCAGCCCGCGCGCATCGATTTCGCGTTGGCCGGTGCCGACAACTTCGCCGACCGCGACGATGCGCTCGCCCGAAATTGCCACATCGCCGACATAGGGCACCTCGCCCGAACCATCGACAATCAAGCCACCACGCAGCACCAGATCGTACATCACCCCAAGTTCCTCGTTTTCACTTTTTTGAACGGCCATGCTGCACTGTCGGGCGCCACGTCACAATCGCTGATTTTGCCGCAGACCATAATTCGCCGCAATCAAGGCTGTGTGCCATTATGACAATCGGACACATCATAGCCCCGGCCCGACCGGCATTGCACCGGCTTGGCGGCGCGCAGGTGATGGGGTAGTCGTTGTGCCAAGCTTGGCAGTGGCCGGGCGGACAGTCCGAAGCGCTGCCGCCTAACCACTGACCGAAGTCGCGACAAAGATCGCACATCGTCGATGGGGAGACTGACATGCCGGAAGCAAACCCGCCCAAGATCGGGCACCACCTGATTGCGCTCGCCGGCACTGCGCTTGCTGCGGCATCGGCGCAGGCCGCACCGTCCCCCGACGACCGCGCTGCGACCACCGAAAAAGCCATGCATGCCGACGAGCGCACGACGTTGACCATCGGCATCATGGCGCTGCCGATGTTTGGCGACCCGCTGCCCAAGGAAGCCATCCTCGGCGCGGGCTATGTGGCGGGCATCCCCCGGCTCGGGGTGCCGGCGCTGACGCAGACCGATGCCAGCCTTGGCGTCTCCTATGTCGGCGGCGCGCGAAAGGACGGCGCGACGGCGCTGCCATCTGGCATGGCGATGGGCGCGACATGGAACCCGCCGCTGCTCGAAGCCGCCGGCGCAATGATCGCCGGCGAAGCCCATGCCAAGGGCTTCAACGTCCTGCTCGCAGGCGGCATCAATCTGGTGCGCGACCCGCGCAACGGCCGCAACTTCGAATATCTTGGCGAAGACCCGCTACATTCGGGGCTGCTCGGCGGCGCTGCGGTGGCGGGCATCCAGTCGCAGCACGTCATTTCAACGGTCAAGCATTTCGCGCTCAACGGCCAGGAAACCGGGCGGCATTTCGTCGACGTCATCATCGACGAAGCCGCCGCACGTGAAAGCGACCTGCTGGCGTTCGAAATCGCCATCGAACGCGGCCAGCCCGGCGCGGTGATGAGCTCGTACAACAAGGTCAACGGCGCCCAGGCCAGCGCCAATGACTGGCTGCTCAACGGCGTGTTGAAGCGCGACTGGCACTACAAGGGCTGGGTGATGTCCGACTGGGGCTCGGTCGACGGCGTCGAAAGCGCGCTCGCCGGGCTCGACCAGCAAATGGGCGCGCAGCTCGACAAGGCGCCGTTCTTCGGTGCGCCGCTCGCTGCCAAGGCAGCCAGCGACCCGGCCTATACGACTCGCGTCGCCGACATGAACCGCCGCATCCTGCGCTCGATGTACGCGGTCGGCATTGACACCAACCCGCCCGTCATCAAGCCCATCGACCTCGCCGCCAACGCGGTCCTCGCCGAGGCGGTGGCAAAGGAAGCCATCGTGCTGCTGCGCAACAACAAGAATGCGCTGCCGCTCGCTGCCAGCGCCAAATCGATCGCCGTCATCGGTGGCTATGCCGACAGCGGCGTGCTGTCGGGCGGCGGCTCGTCGCAGGTGCAGGGTATGGGCGGCCCGGCGATCAACGTGCCGATCGGCGGCGACGGGCCGTTCGCACCGTTCATGGGGCAGTTCTATCACCGCTCGGTGCCGCTCAAGGCGATCCGTGCGCACGCGCCGAACGCGCAGATCCGCTACCGCAACGGCAACTACATCACTGACGCGGTCACCATCGCGCGCAAGTCGGACATTGCCATCATCTTCGCAACGCAGTGGACCGGCGAGGGCATGGACGTGCCCGACCTGTCGCTGCCGTACGGCCAGGACGCGCTGATTGCCGCAGTCACCGCCGCCAACCCCAACACAATCGTCGTGCTCGAAACCGGCGGGCCGGTGATGATGCCGTGGCTCGACAAGACCGCTGCGGTCATCGAGGCCTGGTATCCCGGCGCGCGCGGCGGCGAAGCGATTGCCAGCGTGCTGTTCGGCGATACCAACCCCTCGGGCCGCCTGCCCGTCAGCTTCCCCGCCAGCCTCGACCAACTGCCGCGCCCCAAGCTCGATGGCAGCGATACGCTCGAGCCGCGCTTCGACGGCCGGGCCCTGCAGGGCGAAACGCTCAGCGCCAACTACAACATCGAAGGCGCCGACGTCGGCTACCGCTGGTTCGCAAGGAACGGCAGCAAGCCGCTGTTTCCATTTGGGTATGGGCTGAGCTACACAAGCTTTGAAACCGGCGCGCTGCACGTCGACCCGCACACGCTGACGGCAAGCTTCAGCATCCGCAATAGTGGCGCGCGCGCCGGCGCGGTGACGCCGCAGCTCTACCTCGTTAATGCCAACGGCAGCGCGCGCCAGCGACTGGCGGGTTTCACCAAGCTGACGCTGGCACCCGGCGCGGCGCAGCAGGTCGAGGTCAAGCTCGACCCGCGCACCATCGCCCGCTGGGAGAAGGACGGCTGGAATATCGCCGCCGGCCGCTACAGCTTCGCATTGGGCAATTCGGCGACCGACCTCGGCACGCCGGTCGAAGTCACGCTGGCCGCACGGCACTGGAAACCATGAGCGTGCTGTGCCGCCGCCAGTTCCTCGGCGCCAGCACGGCGGCGCTGGCGCTCGCCGCAATGGGCGGGATTGCCTATGCAGCACCGCGCAGGAAACCCAACTTCATCGTCATCCTGTGCGACGACCTCGGCTTCGGCGACATCGAAGCCAACGGCGGCACCTCGATCCGCACGCCCAACCTCAACCGGCTGGCGCGCGAGGGCACGACGCTCACCGACTATTACGCCCCCGCCAACATCTGCACGCCGTCGCGCGCCGGCATGCTGACCGGCCGCTACCCGATCCGCACCGGGCTTGGTTATCAGGTCATCATGGCAAAGGGCGACACGCGTGTGCTGCCGACCAGCGAGGTGACCATCGCCGCAGCGCTCAAACCCGCAGGCTATGTCAGCGGGCTGTTCGGCAAATGGCACCTCGGCCACACCGGCCCCGACTGGTCGCCGGTCAAGCACGGCTTCGATGCATTCTTCGGCATCCCCTACAGCCATGACATGCAGCCGCTCGAGCAGTTCGCCGACGACGGCAGCGGCGTGAAACCACTCGGCATTCCCGTCGAGCAGGCGCGGCTGCAGCAGCAGTTCTACGAAACCGCCGAACGCTTCATCACCGTCAACGCTGCGCGGCCATTCTTCGTCGAACTGGCGCTCAGTGCGCCGCACCTGCCCAACTTTCCCGACCCGAAGTTCGGCGGCACCAGCAAAGCGGGCGCCTACGGCGATGTCGTCGCCGAAATCGACGCGCTGGTCGGGCGGCTGCTCGCCAAGCTCGACAAGCTCGGCATCGCCGATGACACGCTGCTGATCTTCACCTCGGACAACGGCCCCTGGTACGAAGGTTCGGCTGGCGACCTGCGCGACCGCAAGGGCGGCGCCGGCTATGACGGCGGCTACCGCGTACCGTTCATCGCGCGCCAGCCCGGCGTCGTGCGGGCGAACAAGCGCGTCGACTCGATCGCCATGGGCATCGACCTGTTGCCGACATTTTGCGCGATGGCCGGTGCGCCGCTGCCCGCGGGCGTGACGCTCGACGGTGCCGATATCGGGCGGCTGCTGACGGCGGGCGACCCCTCCCCGCACGATCAACTGCTGATTTTCGACAATGAGGATCTCGTCGGCGTCCGCACCCAGCGCTGGAAATATGTCGCTGCCGAATATTACCGGAGCGTGCTGCTGCCGCTCGAAAAGATGGGCTCGCCGCAGCTTTACGACGTGGCGTCCGACGCGCGCGAAAACTACAGCGTCGCGTCGTTGCACCCCGATGTGCTCGCCGAAATGCAGGCCCGGCTGAAGGCCGCGCGGGCGACGTTCGGCCCGATGAAAGCCAAGGACATTCCGCCGGTCTATCGCGCGCTCTACGAAGCGATGATGAAACCGGCGCAACCCTAGGCTCGCAACATTTGAACGTTGGCGGCGGGTGCAACGTCACGAGGGTATAGACGCGGGGCCCCTGCACGACATAAAGCCCGCTGAGACTTGACGCTTACGTCAACCGTAGACGTCCCCACTTCGACCGACCGGAGAACCGCCATGCATCCTTACCTTCACGCGCAGACCAACCCCGACAAGGCCGCGCTGATCATGGCCGGCAGCGGCGAGACGGTGACCTATCGCGAACTCGACGATCGCTCGAACCAGGGCGCGCAACTGTTCCGCGCCATCGGGCTGCAGGCCGGCGACGGCATCGCCTTCTTCATCGAAAACCACCCGCGCTATTACGAGCTGCTATGGGCCGCACAGCGCGCCGGGCTGCGTTTCACCTGCCTGTCGTCGAAGCTGACCGTCGATGAAGTCGCCTACATCCTCCAGGATTGCCAGGCCAAGGCGTTCATCGCCTCGACAGCGCTGCTCGGCATTGCCGTGCCCGCCGCTGCTCAGGCGGGTACCAGCAACCTCTATGTGCTCGGCGAAACCGCCAGCGGCTTCGAGAATTTCGAGGCGGCACGTGCCCGCTATCCGGCAACGCCGATTGCCGACCAGACGTCGGGCAGCGCGATGCTCTATTCGTCGGGCACCACCGGTCGGCCCAAGGGCGTCAAGCGCGCCGGCGTCGTCGATCCCGATATCGCCGCGCCGAATACGCTCGCGATGATCGGCACTGCGCTTTACGGCTGGTCCGCCGACACCATCTATCTGTCGCCGGCGCCGCTGTATCATGCCGCACCGCTCGGCTGGTCGATGGCGGTGCAGTCGCTGGGCGGCACCGTGGTTATGATGGAGGGCTTTGATGCCGAAGCGGCGCTCGCAGCCATCGAACGCCACAAGGTGACCAGCGCGCAATGGGTGCCGACGCACTTCATCCGCATGCTCAAGCTGCCCGACGACGTGCGCAACAAATATGACCTGTCGTCGCTGACCGCAGTATTCCACGCCGCAGCGCCCTGCCCGGTGCCGGTCAAGGAAGCGATGATCAGCTGGTGGGGCCCGATCATCAACGAATATTATGCCGGCACCGAAGGCAACGGCTTCTGCGTCTGCAACTCGACCGAATGGCTCGCGCACAAGGGCTCGGTCGGCAAGGGCATGGGTGTCGAAGTCAAGATTTGCGACGAGGACGGCAACGAACTGCCGGTGCGCAGCGAAGGCCTGGTGTTCTTCGCCGGCGGCGGCCAGTTCGAGTACTACGGCGACCCAGCCAAGACCGCTGAATCGCTCAACAAGCACGGCTGGTCGACGCTCGGCGATGTCGGCTGGCTCGACGAGGACGGCTTCCTCTACCTCACCGACCGCAAGAGCTTCATGATCATTTCGGGCGGCGTGAACATCTATCCGCAGGAAATCGAAAACCTGCTCATCGGCCACCCCAAGGTCGCCGATGTCGCCGTCGTCGGCGCCCCGCACGAGGAAATGGGCGAGGAAGTTGTCGCCGTCATCCAGCCGATGGACTGGGCCGACGCCACCCCCGAATTCGCCGCCGAAGTCTCGGCCTGGCTCCGCGAACGCCTGTCGCACGTCAAGTCGCCGCGCCGCATCGACTTCATGGTCGAACTGCCGCGCCACCAGACCGGCAAGCTCTACAAGCGCCTGATCCGCGACACCTATTGGGGCAAGGCCGCAACCCCGCTCGAACTGGTCGCCGGCAACCGGCGCTAGGCGCGGGTCAAAAAAATCTCGGAGCCGCACCGCAGAATGGTGCGGCATCCATTTACTGAATCACACGCGCATTCCGATGCCGGCGCATCGATACGAGGCTACCGGCCCTGAAACACTGCTGACCTGCGCTCGACGAACGACTTGATGCCTTCGGCGGCATCGGCGCTGTTCATCACCTGATCCTTGATTCCCGGTATCGCGTCGATGGCGGCTTGCTCGCCGGCCTCGATGAACTTGCGGCCGGCGGTCTTTGTCACGCGGATGCCGAGCGGGGCGTTCGCGGCGATGATGCGGGCGAGCTCCATGGCGCGGTCGATCTGTTCGCCGGGCGCCACAAGCTCCTGGACCATCCCGATACGATAGGCCTCTACAGCGCTGAATTCGTCGCACAGCAACAGATGGTACATCGCGTTGCCCCAGCCGGCGCGCGTCATGTAGCGGAAGTGCGCGCCGCCCAACGGCGCGATGCCGCGCTTGGCTTCCATCTGGCAAAAGCGCGCGTCGGTTGCCGCGACAACGATGTCGCCCGATAGCATGAGTTCGATGCCGATGGTGAAGCAAATCCCCTGCACCGCGGTGACGATCGGCTTGGTGCACTGGTTGGCAAGCCCAAACGGGTCGATATTGCCTTCGGGATGCGGCTTCACCGTAGCGGTGGGACCAAAGAACTTCGGCATGTCGAGCCCGGCGGTAAAGGCGCTGCCGGAAGCACACACGACGCCCACCCAAAGGTCATCATCATTTTCGAGCAGCGTCAGCGCATCGGAAAGCTGCGCCATCATCTCGGGGCTGAAGGCGTTCTTCTTCGCCACATTGTCGATAATGATCTTCAGGATGTGGTCGTGCCGTTCGGCATAGACGCGACCATCGGACATGTCGGACATCATTGCTCTCCTTCGGTCGTCGCGCCTCTGCATGACGATTGCAATTCAGCAATTCAGGCGCTGGCAGCCATCCGCTTCAGCAAGTCCTCGATCTGGCCGATGCGTTCCTTGCCGAAGAATATCTCGTCACCCACGAAGAAGGTCGGAATGCCGAACACGCCGCGTGCGGCCGCTGCATCGGTGTTGGCCACCAGCTCCGCCTTGACGTCAGGGCTGTTCGCAAGCTCGATCAAGCGCTGCCCGTCGAGGCCACCCTTGTTCAAGCAGGCGAGAAACACCGCCGGATCATCCATTTTTTCGCCAGCTTCCCACATCCCGCCGAGCACGATGTCCAGATATTCGTTCGCGACCCCCATGTGCTGCGCTGCAACCATGCCGCGCATCAGCCCCAGCGTGTTGATCGGGAAATGCGGGTTCATCCGGAACGCTTGCAGTTTGTGCAGCTCAATAAAACGCTGCATTTCCAGGTGCTCATATTCGAGCTTGCCCTTGATGCCCGCAAACGCATTGAACGGCGCCTGATTGCCGGTCAGCTTGAATATCCCGCCGAGCAGGCACGGGACCAATTTGATTTCCGCGCCGTTCTGGCTGGCGATTTTCGGCAGGACTTTCAGCGCCATATACGCGTTCGGGCTGGCAAAATCGAAGATGAATTCGATGACGGGTTTGTTCATGTCGGGGCTCCTCACCATTTTTCGCGCCACGGGCGCAGATCGAGTTCATGTGTCCATGCCGAGCGCTGCTGCCGGTGCAGCATGACATAGTTGCTGGCAATGTCGTCGGGCTTCAGGATGAGGTCTTCGTCGAGCAGCGGCGTGACATCGTCAATCCGCGACCTGGTGAACACCCCGTCGATCGCACCGTCGCAGATGACATGCGCGACGTGCACGCCCTGCGGCCCCAGTTCGCGCGCCATCGACTGCGCAACGGCGCGCAGGCCGTTCTTGGCAGCCGCAAACGCCGCGAGATTTTCACGACCGCGGATGCTGGCGGTTGCGCCGGTAAAGATGATGGTGCCCTTTCCGCGCGGGACCATGACCCGCGCCGCCTCGCGCCCGGCCAGAAATCCGGCGAAGCAGGCCATTTCCCAAACCTTGGTGAAAACCCGCGTCGTCGTCTCGCGGATGCCGAACTGGACGTTGGCGCCGATGTTGAACACCACGACGCTGATCGGCCCGATGTCGCGTTCGATGGTGGCAAACAGCTCGATCGTTTCTGCCTCGGAGCGTGCGTCGACGCCGAAAGCATGCGCCTCGCCGCCGGTGCTGCGAATGGCCTCGGCAAGGGCTTTGAGCTGGTCCAGACTGCGGGCGCGCCGGGTCATGCACACCGGCATGCCTTCCGCAGCAAATGCCCGGGCGATGCCGGCGCCGGCGCCTTCACCTGCGCCGATTACCAGACAAACTTCCTTCGCCGATACCCGTTCCACCTGCCTTCTCCTCCACCAAGCAAGCCGAAACTGCACGCCGGATCGCATTTACCGCGCCATTCGAGCTTGGCCATCTGTATGATGTTTATCATTCAGGTGGTCAAGCTTGCATGCTGCTGGCAGTATCAAATCAGCATGATATATGTCATGTTGCCGGATGATGCCGATACAGATGGAGACCGAAATTGGGACATTCGAAGGCTGAAAAGGCCCAAAGCCGCGAGCGCATTCTGGCTGCGGCGGCGACGAAAATCCGTGAATCGGGCCTCGATGGCATCAGCGTGGGTGACCTGATGAAGTCGGTCAACCTGACGCACGGCGGCTTTTACGGGCACTTTGAATCGCGCGCGCACCTGATTGCCGCGGCGCTTGAACAGGCACTGGCCGATGGTGAAAAGGCGTCCGCTGCGTATGCCGGCAAGAACGGCAGCATCACGGTCAAGTCGATCGTCAACAGCTATCTCAGCCCCGCGCATCGCGATCATCCAAGCAGCGGCTGTGCCATTCCGACGCTCGCCGGCGAAGTCAGCCGCGCCGATCCCGAAGTCCGCGCTGTCATGGCGCAGCAGCTGGTCAAATCGTTCGACGCCATGGGCGAAGCGCTGGGTGAATCCGGACAGGATACCGAGCAGTTCGCCGTATCCGCCTGGTCGATGATGGTCGGCGCTATGATGATTTCGCGCATTCTGGGCGATGATCCGCTGGCCGATCGGGTGCTGGCGCTGACGCGCAAATCGATTCTCGAGCTTGCGGCGCTCCACGACGGACACAAAAACTAGGCTCGCACTTTTTCGGGAACCCCGGGCGCGCTAGGCGCCGCTGCGCGCACAGCTAGTCTCCGTCATACAGAATCGGACACGCCCCATTGGCCAGCTGGGATTCCGCGTCAGCTCTGGAATCCCGCTTGATTTAGCATGATAGGCATCATACAGAATTGCCAGTCTGACAGCGAGGAGACGAGTCGTGGCAGCTGTGGAATTCCATTTCGACTATCGTAGTCCCTACTCGTATCTGGCGATGACGCAGACCGGTGATATCGACCTGACGCTGCACCCGTTCGATGTCATCGACGTGATGAAGCGGGTGGGCAACACGCCGACCACCATCACCTGCAAGGCCAAGGGCGCCTACGCCTCGGTTGATCTCGGCCGCTGGGCGCGTCGCTACGGCGTGCCGATGAGCCCCAATCCCAAAATGCGCGATATTGACGGCCGTCTGTTGCTGCGCGCGACGCTAGCCATCCCCGATGGCCCCGAGCGCCGCAAAGCCGCGACGGCGCTGTTCAACGCGATGTGGGGCGAACCTGCGCCGCTGGGGTCGCCTGCCGAAATCGCCGCGCTGTTGGCCGCGGCGGGCGTTGCGGGCGCTGCGGGGCTGGCGGAGATGATGGACGGCGCCGTGCTCGAAGCGCTGCTCGATGCCGCAAACGCCACCGCCGCCGAACGCGGCGTGTTCGGCTCGCCGACATTCTTTGTCGGGACCGAGATGTTCTTTGGCAACGACCGGCTCGACTTCATGCGCGACACCATGGGAGCCGCAGCATGAAGCCGCTCGCTGTCGTCACCGGGGTCGGCCCCGGCACGGGTAGTTCGCTGGTCCGGCGTTTCGTTGCTGGCGGCTATCAGGTCGCCATGATCGCGCGTGACGTGGCGCGCCTTGATGCACTTGCCGCCGAACTCCCCGACGCGTTTGCCGTGCCCTGTGACGTGACTGATACCGCGGCGCTGCTCGCGGCGCTCGAGGCCATACGGCAGCGTGCCGGCGCACCCGAAGTCGTCGTGCACAATGCCGTCGGCGGCGCCTTTGCCGACTTCATGGAAGTGGCGCCCAAAACGCTGCAACTCAATTTCGACGTCAATGTCATGGCGCTGCTTCACCTCGCGCGCTGGGCCGCGCCGCTGATGGTCGAACGCGGCAGGGGCGCGATCATCGTCACCGGCAATACTTCGGCACAGCGCGGACGCGCCAAGTTCGCCGGCTTCGCGCCGACAAAGGCCGCGCAACGCATTCTGGCTGAATCGATCGCGCGCGACCTCGGTCCCAAGGGGGTGCATGTCGCCTATCTGATCGTCGACGCCGTTATCGACGTGCCGTGGGCGCGGGCGCTCTACACCACCGCCGAAGACGACTTCTTCATCAAGCCGTCCGCGATCGCCGACGAAGTCTATCATCTGGCGCATCAGGACCGTTCGGCGTGGTCGTTCCTCGCCGAAGTGCGACCGTACCGGGAAAATTGGTAGCCAGCCATAACGCCGCCTTCGCAGGAGCATTGACGATGTCTGAAACCGTGACCCGAAAGTCGGCGTGCATCCTGTGCTATGTGAACTGCGGCATCGAAGTCGAGATCGAAGACGGCGTGATGAAGCGCGTCCGCGGCGACAAGGACAACCCCAAGTCGCTCGGCTACATCTGCCAGAAGGCCGGGCGATTGCCCTATTATGCCAATGACCGCGCGCTGCGGCTGACCAGCCCGCTGCGCCGCACCAAGAACGGCGACTTCGAAAAGATCAGCTGGGACGTGGCAATTGCCGAGATCGCGGCCAAGCTGCATGACGTGCGCGCCGTCGGCGGCACGCAGGCGTTCGGCTATTACGGCGGCGGCGGCCAAGGCAGCGTGATGGGCGGCGTGTTCGGCCAGGCGCTGCGCGGCGTGATGGGCAGCGGCCCCTATTTCAGCGCCGTCTCGCAGGAGAAGACTGGCGATTTCTGGGTCAACGGACACATGTTCGGGGCGCACAACATTCACACCGCCGAAGATGTCCATGGCGCCGAACTCACCATCGTGCTCGGCTGCAACCCGTGGATGGCCAACGGCTTTGTGCGGGCGCGCGACGCCATGTCGGCCATCGGCAAAGACCCGAACCGCAAGATGATCGTCATCGATCCGCGGCGCACCGAAGTTGCCGATCTTGCCGACCTCCACCTCGCATTGCGCCCCGGCACCGATGCCTTCCTGCTGGGCGCCTTGCTCGCCATGATCGTCGCACGCGGCGGACAGGACGATGCATTTCTCGCCGCCCGCACCACCGGCTGGGAAGAGGTGCGCACCGAACTTGCGAAAGTGCCCGTCGATGCTTGGCTCAAGGCGGCCGACATCAGCCGCGAACAGGCGGAGTCGGCCGTCAACATGATCATCGACGCTGCATCGATGACAGTGCGCGCCGACGTCGGTGTGCAACAGTCGCGCAATTCGACGCTCAACGCCTATCTTGAAAAGCTGCTGTTCCTCGTCACCGGCAATTTCCTCAAGCCCGGCTGCAACGGCCTCCACACCTGGCTCGCACCGATGTGGGGCCACTCGCGTCCAGGCTCGGCCGACCTTGCCACCGGTCAGGCGCGCATCGCCGGGCTGTCGCCGCCCAACGACCTGCCCAAGACGATCCTGACTGATCACCCCGAACGCGTCCGCGCCATGTTCGTCGATTCGGGCAACCCCGCCAACACGGTGACTGACACCACCGCCGTCGAAAAAGCGCTTTCGAGCCTCGATCTGCTCGTCGTCGTCGAAGTCGCCATGACCGAAACCGCGCGGCTGGCCGACTATGTCCTGCCGGCCTGCAACCAGTTCGAACGCTGGGAAAACACGCTGTTCAACTTCGAATACCCGCACAATGTCTTCCAGCTGCGCGAGCCGTTGTTCGACCCGTTGCCCGGCACGCAGCCCGAGCCCGAAATCTATGCGCGGCTCATCCGCGCCATGGGCTTCATGCCCGCGGACGCGCAACTGGAGCATCTGCGCGAACTGGCTGTTTCGGACCGCTCGGCTTTTTCCGCAGCTTTTGCCGAGTTGCTGAAGGAAGCACCGCATCACCGCTACATCGCGCCCGTCATCCTTTACGAGACGCTGGGTCAGGCGCTGCCGCCGGGTGCCGCGGCGACAGCGGTGTGGTGGCCGGCCGCCCACCAATGCGCCCGGGTCAACCGCGACGCCGTGATCGGCGCCGGGTTCGAAGGCGAAGGCCCGGCACTGGGCGAAGCGCTGTTCGAAGCCATGGTCAGCCGGCGCTCCGGCGTGATCTTCACCGATGAAAAGCACGAAGACCTGTGGCGACTGGTCGGGCATGCCGACGGCAAGGTGCACCTTGCCATTCCCGAAATGTTCGACTGGCTGGCGCGGCTGAACGTCGCCGTTGTCGAGCCCGACCCGGCATACCCGATCATGCTGATCGCCGGGCAACGCCGCCACTACAACGCCAATCAGGCCATCCGCGACCCGCGCTGGCGCAAGAACGACCCGGCGGGCGCGCTGCACATGCACCCCGATGATTTGGCGGCGGCAAACGGCGTCGCCGGCGGCTGGATGGCGGTCGTGACCCCGGCTGGGCGCTTGGTGGTCAGGGTTGACGCCGATCCCCGCCTGCACCGCGGCCAGGCTTCGTTGCCGCACGGCTACGGACAGATTTACGATACGCCGCAAGGCCGGGTCACCATCGGCCCGCGCCTCAACATGATCACCATGACCGAAGACTGCGACCCGATCGCGCGCACGCCGCACCACAAGAATGTGGCAATCCGCGTCGAGCTGCCGACTCTAGCGGAGATCAGCTTCCACGAAGAACAGGAAGTCTGGGCCAAGCAGGTCACAGGCTAGCAATGGCCTACCGCGGAGTTCACATAATGGCCAGAATTGCGATTGCGCGACCTAAAGCTGCCTTTCCGCTATCGGCCCCAATCCGGTCAGAAATGTGCCTCGGTCGCAACGCGCGCTATTCCGGTCGTTAGATACACAACAGTCGATGCTCGATTGCTGCCGGTCCATCCGGCTCGAACATCGGCTGTATCAAAACCTTTCGGGATCGCCGTTCAATACGCCGTCCACCCCCCGTCGGTGGCATATTGCGCGCCGGTCAGGTTCGACGATTCGGGCGACAGCAGGAACAGCATCACCGCGACCTGTTCCCACACCGTCGCCATGCGGTGCGTCGGGCTGGCGTACATCTGGATCGACTCGGTCTTGATCTTGCCCATGCTGGTGCCGCCACCAGCGCTCTCCTTGTTGACCGCAGCGACCAGCTTGCCGGCGCGTTCGACCATCGGCGTGTCGGTGGCCGCCATGTTGACCGAATTGACGCGGATTCCGTACGGCGCATAGTCGATGGCGGTGTTCGCCGTCAGGCCGTTGACCGCATGCTTGCTGGCGACATAGGCGGGGTTGCCGGATAGCCCGGTCAGCCCGGCAATCGATCCGACATTGACGATCGCACCGCCGCGCTTTTGCGCCACCATCTGGCGCAATTCGGCGCGCATCGATTTGAATACGCCGGCGGCGTTGGTTGCGAAGACATTGTCCCAATATTCGTCGCTGGCTTCGGCGACAGGCGCGAACACCAGCGGCTTCTGCTTGGGATAGTCGATCGGGTCGCCCGAATAGACGCCGTCCATCACCCCGGCATTGTTGATCGCCAGGTCGACGCCGCCGAACCTCTGCACCGCCAGTGCGACGAGCTTGTCGCAATCCTCGGTCTTGGCGACATTACCGACCATATAGGCGATCCTGCCGCCCGCGGCGGTGATCTCGGCCGCGGTGGCGCGCGCCTCAGCGGGCAGCCAGTCGATGCCGACGATATTGGCGCCTTCGCGGGCGGCGCGGATCGCGGCGCCGCGCCCCATGCCACGGGCAAAGCCGGTGATGACGATGGTTTTGCCGTTGAAACGCCCGGGGATGAAATAGGCCGGATCGAGCGGCGTGACTTCAAGCGCGGTCGCACCAGCCACCGGCACCGCCGTCGGGGGTGTCGCACCGCTCGCCGCGGCCTTTTCAGCCGCCACGGCTTGCGCGACGGGCATGGCTGCGGCGCCCACCGCGAGACCCTGCAACAAAGAACGACGATCCATCAGACTTCTCCTCTGCTCAAAAACTGAAACGTGCCATCGCCATCGCGCTGAACCACGGCGACAGCGGTGCGGCAATCGCGTCGCTGACCCCCGAAAGCGGGAAGGTCGCGGCGACACCGGACTGGATATAGATGTTGCGTGTCGGGAAATATTTGAACGTGCCGTTGATTTCCCAGCCGAGCGGCTTGCCCGCCAGCGTCGACAGCGTGCCGCCGATGTTGTTGGTCTGGTCGGCGGTGAACAACCACAGCTGCGGCACGAATTCGGCGCGCGGGCCAGGTCGCATCCGCGCCTGAAGCCGCTGCGCGATCACGTTCGAATCCTGGAACATCTTGTAGTGATTGATGCCCTGCACCCATTCTTCGGGGGTGCCACCCGAAAACAGCGGGTCCCAGCGTTCATAGGTCGGTGTCGTCGGGTCATCGCCGCTGAAATACGACAGCCGGTAGCTCAGCGTCGGGCTCCATGCCCAGCGCGTCGCCGTGCAGCCGGCTTCGACATAACCGCCCCAGGCGCGCATTTCGAAGACATTGTCGTTGTTGCGCTGATGCGCGACTTCGGTGCGGAAATACGGCCCGCTCTGACTGGTCAGCGTCGGTTGCCAATAGAAACGCAGGTCGAAGACGTTGAGCCCGGCGCGAGTCCCCGATGACGTCGGCGTGTAATAGCCGTAGCCGGATTGCGGCACATGCAGGTACGTCAACCCGAACTGCTTGTCGGTGCCCAGTCCGGTTTCGACGTTGATGCCGTTGACCAGTGTCTGCGAATCGATCGGCGGCAGTTCGTCGGGATTGAAGTGGAACACCGCGACCTTGATGTTGTTGTAGCGCGCCTCCGCCAGATACAGCATGTCCGCGGCCCAGCGCGGGTTGAGCTGCAGGCCGGCGCGGTCGAAACCGTTGCCGGCGGTGATGCGGATGAGCATGCCGTCGGCAATCTTGAATGGCTGCCGCCCCGCCGACAGATTGACCACCAGCCGCCGGCCGTCGTCCCAGGTCTTGCCGAAAACCACGCCGCCATAGGCGTCTTCGACCGCGCCATAGCTGCGCGTCTGGCTGGTGAACAGCTCGGCCCCGCCCGATTCGGTGAACATGTACGACAGACTGCCATAGACGTAGATTGACGGCGTCAGCGGCCCGATGCCCTGCACGCCCATTTCATACGCGCCTTCGCCCCACGCCGACCAACCGGCACCCGACGGACCGTCGGCGAGCGGATTGGCGCCCAGAAACGCATCGGGCTGGGCGTACCAGGCGTTGTGGTTGGCATAGGCCAGCGTCGCCGCGACGGCCTTGAGCTTGAGCACGCTGTCGGCAGTACGGCGGAAATAGGGGAATCCCGGCGCAGGTGGAGCCGTCGCGACCTTGCCTTCACGGACCGTGACCGTGACGTTGATAATGACGCCGCCCATTGTGCCCGGTTCAAGCGTGGCCTTGGCGTCGGCGATGCGCGCCAACCCCGACACGCGGCCCAGCCCCCAGTCGAGCAGCAGGTTGCGGAAACCCGAACCCGGAAACAGCCCCAGTGCCTTGCGCGCGCTGTCTTCGAGCGCGCTGCGTTCGCCGGGGTCTTCGGGCGCGTTGACCAGCGCGATACGCACGGTCTCGATGCGCAAATCCTCCCACGGATCGGGCCCGACCTGCGCCACCACCGGCGTGGCAACAATGGACAGTAGCAGCGCGATGAAGCGCACGCCATGGCTCAGCCGTCGCCACATGCCGAACGATGCGGTCATTGCTGCCACCGGTAACCCCGCCGTCTGGACTGCCGCGCGATACTGCGCCGCAAGACCCTATATGCTACGATTAATTCGGTGCAGTCACTTGATGCCCAATTTGGGTATCATGGCAGCACCGCGCGCGACATTCCAGCGCATGAACGGCGCGCTTGATTGACGACCGGCGCCAATTCCTGTCCATTTGGCGGATGGCAGCCTCACCACCAGACGCCACGCTACGCGGCCTTGTTGCCAGCCTGATGAAGGAAGACTTCGCGCGCACGCATTGGCTGTGGGTCGAAGGTCATCTGCGCATCCTCGTCGAACTGCGGCAGGTGTTTGGCAACGACCTCGACAAGATCATGATTCTGGCGGTGATCGGCCAACAGATGCTTGGTGAGCCGCAGTTTCAAACATCGCGGTTCGAACAGCTTGGCAACGTGATACCGCCGCTCAGTCAGGAGCGACTGACCAACATTGGATCTATTGCGGCGGCGACGGGCATTCCGCGCGAAAGCGTGCGGCGCAAAGTCGACGAGCTCGTCAAGGCCGGTTGGGTCGTGCGCGGTGCAAACGGCCATCTTGTCGTCGATGCGCAGGCATCGAGTGACTTGAGCCCGCCCACGCTGACTGCCATCGATATGCTCGACGGATTATTCACCCAATTCGCGGGGCTGCTGGCCGCGCGCGGCTGGATCGAACTGCACAAACTGCCCTCAGCAAATGCGGCGGCCAGCTTCGACTCCTAATCTGCCGAGCCGCAATCGGCGCCCTTGCGGCCGAAGATCGGTCGCCTCGCGAGCGGCCGGATTCGGGCATCGAATGTCGGCTCGTAGTTGACCGGAATGGGGTCGATAGCCGGGATGCCGTTCTGGCGAATACCAATGGCAGCTATCCCAGTACGATCGACCAAAACCGGACGGACCGCTTCCGGCCCCGAACCGGTCATTGCCGTCGTAGCTCGGCGCTAGGCTCAAGCTTGATCGATTATGGTACACAGAAATTAATGGTGCCCCTGGCCGGACTCGAACCAGCACGCCTTGCGGCACTCGATTTTGAGTCGAGCGCGTCTACCAATTTCACCACAGGGGCATCGGCCACGCTGCTAGCCGATGACGCGCGGGTGTGCAACGCTTCAACAAACAAACCTTGCCTATTTGGCGCTAAGACCGCACGGAGGCGATTATGTCCAGACCTCCTCGCATTCCCGGTGGCGGCGGCGCCTCCGGCGGTCGCCCGCCCGGCAACCGTCCCCCCGGCAATCGCCCGCCTGGCGGCAAGCCTGGCGGCGCGCGTCCGCCCTCCCCGTTCAACGAGCGCCCGCCACGCACAGCGGACTCGCGTCCACCTCGTAGCGCCGATACGCGGCCCGTGCGTGCGACTGACCCACGTCGCAGCCGCGACGGCGGTGAACCGCTCGCCACATCGGTGCGCGAGCTGCGCCAGCACATCCCCGGCGGTCGCCCCGTGCGGCTGCCGCGCGGCGGGGTGCCGACCGGCGAACCAACCATTCCCGCCGGCCGTCGCGGCCGCGGCGAGCGTCGTGCAGCCGAAGCGCGCGCCCCCGGCGCCGGCGCCATCGAGCCGCAGCGCATCGCCAAGCTGCTGGCGCGCGCCGGTGTCGGTTCGCGCCGCGATATCGAACGAATGATCACCGAAGGACGCATCGCGGTGCACGGCAAGGTGCTCGAAAGCCCGGCATTCATCCTGTCATCGCTCGACGGCGTCACCGTCAACGGCGATCCCGTCGCCTCGATCGAGCCGACGCGGCTGTTCGCGTTCAACAAGCCCGCGGGCTTCCTGACCACGGCGCGTGACCCTGCCGGCCGACCGACGATCTTCGACGTGCTGCCGCCGGGCTTGCC
This sequence comes from Glacieibacterium arshaanense, assembly GCF_004681125.1. Classification (GTDB taxonomy): domain Bacteria; phylum Pseudomonadota; class Alphaproteobacteria; order Sphingomonadales; family Sphingomonadaceae; genus Polymorphobacter_A; species Polymorphobacter_A arshaanense. The sequence goes on along the minus strand of NZ_SIHO01000001.1, from coordinate 994,499 downwards.
GCGGCTGGTGCCGGTCGGCCGGCTCGACATGAACACTGAAGGCCTGTTGCTGATGACCACCGACGGTGCGTTGAAGCGCCAGCTCGAGCTGCCGGTCAACGCGGTGTCGCGGCGCTACCGCGTCCGCGCTTACGGCGACATCTCGGTGGCGACGCTCGACGCGCTGATCGACGGCATCACCATCGACGGCATGCACTACGGCCCGATTGACGCCGATATCGAAATCCGCACCGGCCGCAATCTGTGGATTTCGATGCGGCTGACCGAAGGCAAGAACCGCGAAATCCGCCGCGTGCTCGAATTCCTCGGGTTGCAGGTGTCGCGGCTCATCCGGGTCGCCTATGGCCCGTTCGAACTTGGTGAACTGCCGGTGCGCGGCGTCGCCGAAATCGACAGCGATGCCATCGTGCGGCTCAAGAAATCGTTCGGCAAGGCCCGCGACTGATGCGCATCATTGCGGGAAAGTGGCGCGGCCGCGCCCTGGCCTCGCCGCCGGGAGAAACGACTCGCCCGACCGCCGACCGTGTCCGCGAGGCGTTGTTCTCGATGCTGACCAGCCGCCTCGGCAGCTTCGAAGGCCTGCATGTCGGTGACTTTTACGCTGGTACCGGTGCGCTGGGGCTAGAGGCGCTGTCACGCGGCGCCCGCCACGCCAGCTTTGTCGAGAATGAACGCGTCGCGCTCGCCGTGCTCAAGGCCAATGTTGCGACATTCGAAGCTGAATATGACAGCAGCATCGTGCCGCAATCGGTTGAAAACATTGGCGTCGCGCGCGAAGCCTGTGACGTCGTGCTGCTCGATCCGCCTTATGGCGCCGGGCTGGTGCCGCCGGCGTTGGCGCGGCTGCAGGCGCAAGGCTGGATCGCACCGCATGCGTTAATTTCGGTCGAAACCGGCTTCCGCGAGGAGCTCGACGTGCCGGGTTTCAGTGTCGAAGTGTCACGCAAACACGGCAAGGCGCGGCTGCACCTGTTGCGCCCGCTGCCCTGACGGCAACGGGCGCAGGTATCTTACTTGCCTTCGAGCACAGCGACGAGCGGTGCTGCTGTGCCCGGCTTGACCGAACGCTTCACCAGAATGTCGATCGGCGTCAGCGGCTTGACGCTGTAGAACTGCTCGCTCCAGTTGTTGTTGGTGGCGATGCCGGTGCCCGAGAAATTGACGCCGCCATACAGGCCCTTCGACTTCGAATAGGCGATGACATCGGCCTTCAGGTTGCTCTTGGCGCCCCCACCGACGGGCCCGGCCGCGACGCTGACATCGGCGCCGAGCTTGAACGAACCGGCCATCAGGCTGTCAAGCGCCTTCTGGTTCATCACCAGCGCGACCATCGCCGAATCCGAAACACCGGCCTGGAAGCCGACGCTGGCAGTGCCGAGCTTGTAGAACGCCGGGCCGGCCCATTTGCCGTCCTTGCCGCGCGCCAGCACGACGCCCTGCCCGCCCGAACCACCGAAGATGAAGCCGGCCTTGACGACCGACGGCGCAATGATCACGGCCTTCGCCTTGCCGATGTTGGCGTTGAGCCACGTCATCTGCTTGTCGCTGAGGAAATCCTTGAGCGTTGCGGTCGAATCATCGACGAGCTTCTGCTGGTCGCTGACTTTGGCGGCGGCGGGTGCCCCCATCGCCATCGTCACGCCGGCGGCAACCGCCAGCGTCAGCGCCATGCGGCGGGTCGGATAATGCGTCATTGTAGGTCACTCCCTAACTTGCGGCGGATTGCCGCGAAAATAGTCGAACCGCACCGGTGAGCCAACGCGCGGGAACCTGTACCAAAATGATAGACCTGCCTGAACGACGTGGAAAGAGACGATTGCGACGAACGCACAGGTGACAAGCCGCGGCGCGCGACCTAGCATCGCGCCGCAGCAACAACTTCGGCAGCCCGACATGTCCAGTTCGATCGCTATCGCCCAGGCCGGCATTGCGCTGCGCCAGTGTCTTGAAGCCGAAATCACCGCCGATGCCGGGCTGGCGCTGGCACGCGTGTCGGTCACACTGGCGCTACTCGCGCATACGCCGGTGGTGCTTGCGGCCTTGCCGGCGGCGTCGACGCCGGGCAACCGCATTCAGGTGATGTTGCTTGGTGCGGCACCTTCCGAACCGCTGCGGAATCTGCCGCGTGGCGCGCTGGCGCCGCTGCAGCTGGAATTGCGCTACCGTGTCGGTATCGTCGCGCAGTCGCTGGTTGCCGCGGAGTTGATGACCGGCGTCGTCATCGACGCGGTACATCGCAACGCCTTTCTGGAAATCCCGCACGCCGCTACAGACCCTGTCGAGGCGGCGTTGCTCGCCGGGCTGGGGATCGACCGCGCGGTGCCGGTGGCGCTGCACCTCGAGCCGCCGCGCGCCGAAAACCCCGATACGGCGCTCATCTTGCGCATCGGGCCGCTGACGCTCGCTGGCTGAAGCAACCTAATTCGCAAACAGGGCTTGGCAGCCCGTGCGATGTTCCTTACTTGTTCCGGCAATGACTGCCACTCCCGCCCCTGCCGCCACCGGCGAGCCGCGCTACCTGTCCGGCCTCAACGCGCCGCAGCGTCAGGCGGTGCTGACCACCGATGGCCCCGTGCTGATCCTCGCGGGAGCCGGTACCGGCAAGACGCGCGCGCTGACGACGCGGCTGGCGCATATCCTGCATTCGCGGTTGGCTTGGCCGTCCGAAATCCTCTGCGTCACTTTTACCAACAAGGCGGCGCGCGAGATGCAGCACCGCATGGCGGCATTGCTGGGGCAGTCGGTCGAAGGCCTGCAGTTCCTCGGCACATTCCACGCGGTGGCGGCGCGGATGCTGCGGCGCCATGCCGAACTGGTGGGCCTCGACAGCAATTTCACCATCCTCGACACCGATGACCAGCAGCGGCTGATGAAGCAGATCATCATCGAGGCCGGTATCGACGACAAGCGCTGGCCCGCCAAGGCGCTCGCCGGGCATATCGATCGCTTCAAGAACCGCGGGCTGACCCCGGCGCAGGTGCCGGCGCACGAAGCCCACGACTTTGCCGACGGTAAGCTCATCGCGCTCTACACGCGCTATCAGGCCCGGCTCGCCGAACTCAACGCCGCCGATTTCGGCGACCTGCTGCTGCACATGCTGACCATTTTCCTCGCGCATCCTGACGTGCTGGCGGGCTATCAACAGCGCTTCAAATATGTGCTGGTCGATGAATATCAGGACACCAATGTCGCCCAATATCTGTGGCTGCGGCTGCTGGCGCAGCAACGCCGCAACATCGCCTGCGTCGGCGATGACGACCAGTCGATCTATTCGTGGCGCGGCGCCGAAGTCGCCAATATCTTGAGGTTCGAGAAGGACTTCCCGGGCGCAACGATTATCCGACTTGAACAGAACTACCGCTCGACGGCGCCCATCCTCGCCGCCGCCGGCGGGCTGATCGCGCACAACGGCGGCCGGCTCGGCAAGACGCTGTGGACGGCGAGCGACGGCGGCGACAAGGTCGAAGTCATCGGTGTCTGGGACGGCCCCGAAGAAGCCCGCCGCGTCGGTGAACGCATCGAGGCGCTGCAGCGCGACGGCGTGGCGCTCGACCAATGCGCCATCCTGGTGCGCGCGCAGTTCCAGACGCGCGAGTTCGAAGACCGCTTTATCACCATCGGGCTGCCGTACCGTATCGTCGGCGGCTTCCGCTTCTACGAACGCGCCGAAATCCGCGACGCGCTCGCCTATCTGCGCATCGTCGCCTCGCCCGCCGACAGCCTGGCATTCGAACGCATCGTTAACACCCCCAAGCGCGGCCTTGGCGACAAGGCGCTACAGCGGCTGCACGCACTCGCCCGCGCCCAGGGCAAGCCGCTCGCCGCCGCTGCCAACGCCATCGTCCAAAGCGATGAACTCACACCCGCCGCCCGCCGCGCGCTCGCCGCCCTGATGCAGGACATCGCGCGCTGGCGCGACCAACTCGGCCAACTGCCGCACCCCGAGTTGGCGCGCGTCATCCTCGAAGAATCGGGCTATCTGGCGATGTGGCAGATTGACAAGTCGCCAGAAGCCGCCGGCCGCGTCGACAACCTCCTCGAACTGACGCGCGCGATGGAGGATTTCGAGAACCTGACGGCGTTCCTCGAACATGTCGCGCTGGTCATGGAGAACGAGGCGTCGGAGGCGACCGAAAAGGTCATGATCATGACGCTGCACGGCGCCAAGGGCCTCGAATTCGACCATGTCTTCCTCGTCGGCTGGGAAGAAGGCGTGTTTCCGTCGCAGCGCTCGCTCGACGAAGGCGGCAACGCCAGCCTCGAGGAAGAACGCCGCCTCGCTTATGTCGGCATCACCCGCGCACGGAAATCAGCAACCATCCTCCACGCCGCCAACCGCCGCGTCTACGGCCAATGGACGTCGAGCATCCCGTCGCGCTTCATCGCCGAACTGCCCGAAGACGCCATCAAGTCGAGCGACACGCTGAGCGGCGGCCCGAGCCTGTGGCGCGCCGCGCTTGGGCAAGCTGACCCGTTCGCCGATGTCGCGCGCGGCACCGGCCGCGGCCCCGGCTGGCAGCGCGCCGCCACCGTCGAACCCTATTCAGGCGCGCTCGGCGGCCGCGGCCGCAACGTCGCCCGCGCCGCGCCGGTTGAAGCTCGCGCCAGCGCTGTCAGCTTCGCCCAGCCGGCACGCAAGGACGTGGCGGTCGGCACCCGCGTTTTCCATAGCAAATTCGGCTACGGCGCCGTCACCGCCATCGATGGCAACAAGCTCGAGATCGAGTTCGAGAAGGCCGGCAGCAAACGCGTGCTCGACAGCTTTATCGAAGTGACCGCCTGAACGCGGCGCTGCGCTTGCTCAGGCGTTGACGGTCACACGTGTCACGCGCCGCCGCAGCGCCGCGCCGACAAGGCCGAAGCCCGCGACCATCATCGCCCAGCTGGCGGGTTCGGGCACTGTGCCACCGCCGCCGCCCGGTGTCAGATCGCCCTGAAAATAGAAGAACGACTGGACATAGTCGCGCTGCGTGCCGAACTGGTCGGCATCAACGGAGAAGACCTGGCGCAGCGACTTGAAGCCGATCGGACCGCTCGCCGTCGCGACCGGCGAATAATAGCTGCCGATATGCACATATTGATTGTTCTGTGTCACCGACTGGCTGACGATCGCCGGGCCGAACGCGCCCTGCATCGTCATCGTGCCGCTCGTCGTCACCGTTTCATAGGGCGCGCGGCCGACGAAAAGCCCGGTCCACAGCGCATTGGCATTGTCGATGGTGACTGACTGGCCGCCGGTAAAATTGATCGTCAGATCGACCGTGTCGCCGACGCCGATCAGCAGAGTGTTCGGCAACATCACGGTGTTGAAAAAATAGCGCGTAACGGTTGTCGGATCGAACGTCGACACGATGGTATGCGTTACCGCCTGCGCCGAACCCGCCGCACCCAAAAGTGCCAGCGCCGCAATTGCCTTAAGTTTCATGATATCTGCCCCCGCTATGAGTTTTAAACATTAGGCAGTTTTTAGGGATTGCCAAGACCCTTTTGGATCCCCGTGTGTCGAGCCGGCCTAGGGCGTGACAAATCAATTCTATGCCGCACATCATTTGCGCCAGCGCGGCACACATGCAAAACAGGCGCATGGCCAAACCGACCCCTTCCGAACTGCCGCCCGCCTCCCCCTTCGCCTTCGCCAATTTCCGCGCGTTCTGGACCGCCAAGCTGGCGTCGACGCTGGGCAGCATGATGCTGGTCGTCGTGCTCGGCTGGCAGGTTTACGACCTGGCGCGCGAGACGATGGCACCGCGCGAGGCGGCGTTCCTGCTCGGCATGGTCGGGCTGGCGCAGTTCCTGCCACTGTTCGCGCTGACTTTGGTGGTCGGCCATGTTGCCGACCGCGTTGACCGGCGGTTCATTGCGCGCGCTGCGGTGGCGCTCGAACTGGGCTGCGCGGTGGCTTTGGGTCTGCTGGCAATGACCGGCGGCGTGACGATGGTGGCGCTGTTCACCGTCGCGGTACTGCTCGGTGTCGGCCGGGCGTTTGCCAGCCCGTCGCTGTCGGCGCTGGCGCCCAATCTGGTGCCGCGCGAGGTTCTGCCCACTGCCATCGCGTGGAATTCGATCAGCTGGCAGGTCGGCGCCGTGGCCGGGCCGCCGCTGGGGGCGTTCTTGTATGCCGGCGCGGCCTACCTGCCCTATTTCACCGCCGCCGGATTGTTCGCGCTGGCGTTCATCGGCCTGATGGCGATCGGCGAAGTGCCGCGGCCTCCGCGTTCCGAACTCAGCCCGTGGCGTTCGACCGTCGAAGGGCTGAGCTATGTGCAGCGCAACAAGATCGTGCTTGGCGCGATCAGCCTCGATCTTTTCGCGGTATTGCTCGGCGGTGCCACGGCGCTGCTTCCGGTGTTTGCGCGCGATATCCTGCACGTGGGCGTCGAGGGGCTCGGGCCGTTGCGTGCTGCCCCCGCAGCCGGCGCAGCGCTGACCGCGCTGGTGCTGGCATGGCGGCCGCTGGCCAACCGCGTCGGCGTCAAGATGTTCGGCTGCGTCGCGCTGTTCGGCGTCGCCACCATCGTTTTCGGGCTGTCGACCAACCTCTATCTGTCACTGGCGGCGCTCGCCGTGCTCGGTGCGGCCGACATGGTCAGCGTCTATGTCCGCTCGTCGCTGATCCAGCTGCATACGCCCGATGAAATGCGTGGTCGCGTGTCGGCGGTGTCGATGCTGTTCATCTCGGCATCGAACGAGCTGGGCGAGTTCGAAAGCGGGCTGACCGCGGCGTGGCTTGGCCCCGTCGAGGCTGTCGTGCTCGGCGGCATCGGTGCTATAATCGTCACCGGACTATGGGCGTGGTGGTTCCCCGAACTGCGCCGCGCCGACCGTTTCGTACCGCGCGAAAGCGGCTGACACGCCGATTTTCAAAGCCTAGTATGTTAGTGGACTTGAAGAGGACCTGCCATGAAAGCCGACAGCATCATCGCCACCATTGGCAACACGCCGCACATCCGCGTCAGCCGCCTGTTCCCCGACGCCGAAGTCTGGATCAAGGCCGAGCGCGCCAACCCCGGCGGGTCGATCAAGGACCGCATCGGGCTGGCGATGATCGAGGATGCCGAAGCGCGCGGCGTATTGAAGCCCGGCGGCATCATCGTCGAGCCGACCAGCGGCAACACCGGCATCGGGCTGGCGATGGTCGCGGCGGTCAAGGGCTACAAGATCGTCCTCGTCATGCCCGAATCGATGTCGCTCGAACGCCGCCGGCTGATGCTGGCGTACGGTGCGACGTTCGACCTGACGCCGCGTGAAAAGGGCATGAAGGGCGCCATCGAACGCGCTGCTGAAATCGTCAAATCGACCCCGGGCGCGTGGACGCCGGGGCAGTTCGAAAACCCCGCCAATATCACCGCGCACGTCAAGACCACCGCGCAGGAAATCCTGTCCGACTTTGCCGACACGCCGATCGATGCAATCATCACCGGCGTCGGTACCGGTGGCCACATCACCGGTGTCGCCGAAGTGCTCAAGCCGAAGTGGCCGGGGCTCAAGATTTTCGCCGTCGAACCGACTTTGTCGCCGGTGATTTCTGGCGGCCAGCCCGGCCCGCACGCCATTCAGGGCATCGGCGCCGGCTTCATCCCCGAAAACCTCCACACCAAGCTGCTCGACGGCGTCATCCAGGTCGCCCCCGACGATGCCAAGGCTTGGGCGCGCAAGTCGGCGACCACCGAAGGCATGCTGGTCGGCATTTCGAGCGGCGCAACGCTCGCCGCCATCGCGCAGAAGCTGCCCGAGCTGGCCGGCAAGCGCATCCTCGGTTTCAACTATGACACCGGCGAGCGTTACCTGTCGGTGCCCGACTTCCTGCCGGAAGCCTGAACGCAGCGCCGGCTTGGCGATGGCTGGACCCATCCGGGCAATCGGCATCGACCACATTCTGGTGTTGGTCGATGACCTCGACACAGCGGTGCGCTTCTATGAAGTGGTCGCGGGTGCCGAACTAGTCGAGCGCCTCGACCAATTCGCGATGGTCGAAATGCAGGTCGGCGCGTCGGGCCTGGCGCTTGTCGCACCAGCGATTACGGCCGGCAGCTGGGCAAGGCCCGACGTCACCGGCGGCCGCAACATCGACCATTTCTGCATCGCTGTCGCTGCCGAGGCTGAAGCCTTGCGCGACCATCTCGCACAAACAGCCACTGCCATTATCGAAGAACAGGCGCATGACAACGGCTATTCGTTCTACGTGCGCGATCCCAGTGGCAACACCGTCGAACTCAAGGCGCTTTCGGACCGACGGTAATCACGACGATTTCAGGGCGCACGCCGATGCGCATCGGCACGATCGACGTCCCCAGCCCGGACGACACGACCAGCCAGCGGCTGCTTTCGTAGAATAGCCCGCGCAAATGGCTGTCGAGAAACGGGCCAAGGCTTTTGGCGCCGATGATCGGCAGCATGATTTGCCCGCCGTGCGTGTGGCCGGAGATCATCAGATCGACCGCCGCGTTGCCGTACGGAAAATAATCGGGTTCATGCGCCAGCACCAGCAGCGGCTTGTCACCCTGCGCCTGCGCGACGAGCGTGCGCAGCGCCACGGCGGTGTTACCGACATTGGTCGCATCATCAAGGCCGGCAATGATCACCGGCCCGATATCGGCGTGCTGGTTGATCAGCGTGTGGATACCGGCACGGTCGAACGCCCAGCGCGTCCAGTAGCGCGTGTCATGATTGCCGACGACGGCATAGACGCCATAGCGCGCCTGCAGCTTGCCCAGCCGGTCGGTGAAATCTTCAAGGCGAATGTGCGGCCAGTCGAACACCTTGCCGCCGATATAGTCGCCGGTCAGCACGATGACATCGGGCTTCAGCGCGTTGACCTGCGCAACGATGCCACTGATCCGGTCGGGCGGCATGTCGAGCCAACTGCCGTGCAGATCGCTCAACTGGACGATACGCAGCGGCGGCTGTCCCGCCGGCCAGTCCGCCAGTGCGACGTCGTAGCGCACGATCTTCGGCTGCTGGCGCGCGCCTGCATAACCGAACACGCCGAACGCGACGAGAATGAGCAAAAGGACAAGCAGGATGCGGCGCATCGCGGCCAGATGGCGCAACGCCGCCGGCAATACAAGCGCCGCGTCAGCTGCGCGTCTTGGCGTCGCGCTGCTCGGAGAGGAATGCCATCAGTGGATTGATGTCGAGCGCCAGCGGCTCGCCGGCGGCAATGCGGCGCAGCTGCACATAATACCAGGCCTGTGCGGCGAAACCGTTGAGCGCACGCGCCAGCTTGAGCGGCGAGTTCGGCCCGAGCAGCCCCGGCCCGATACGCAGCTGCGTTTCAAAGCGCGGCAGGCTGTCGATGCGGCCAGCCAACAAGTCGGCAACCGCGTCGGGGGCGCCGCACAACGGCCGGCCAATGCCGATCATGGCGATCCCGGCGGCGAGCGCCTGCTCCATCGCCGCGCGGCTGCGGAAGCCGCCGGTGACCAGCAGCGGCGGTGTTCGCCCGGCCATCAGCGCCTTGGCGAGATCGACGAAATAGGCTTCGCGCGCCGCAGTTGACGCCTGTTTGGGGCGCTCGGGCGGGTCCATGCCGGCAAAGTCCATCATCGCCGGCTGCTCGTAGCTGCCGCCCGACAATTCGAGCAGATCGACACCGAGATCGGCGAGCCAGCCCGACACGGTGATGCAATCCTCAAACGCAAAGCCGCCCTTCTGGAAGTCGGCGCTGTTGAGTTTGACGCCGACGCCGAAGTCATTGCCGACTGCGGCGCGCACCGCCTTGACCGTTTCTGTCACGAAGCGTGCGCGGTTTTCGATGCTGCCGCCCCAGGCGTCGGTGCGCCGATTGGCGAGCGGCGATAGGAATTGCGAGATCAGATAGCCGTGCGCGGCGTGGATCTGCACGCCGGCAAAGCCGGCTTCGCGCGCGACCACGGCCGCATTGGCAAAGCGTGCGATCAAATCGAGGATTTCGGCCTCGGTCAGTGGTTCGGGCATGCCGAACATGCCGCCGGGCAGGCTCAGCTTGACCGCCGACGGCGCCTTGGGGGTCTTGTTGACAGCGACCTGTGTCTGGCGCCCGGCATGGCTGACCTGCACCCAGGCCTTGGCGCCATGTTCGCTGGATGCCGCGGCCCAACGCTGCCACGCGGCGCGGGCGGCTGCATCGAGTGGCGCATCGACGACGACATTACCCGGCCGTTCGAGGTGGTGGCGGTCGACCTGGACATTTCCGGTAATCAACAGCCCTGCCCCGCCCGCCGTCCAGCGCCGGTACAGGCGCGCATGGCCTTCATTGGGGTGGCCGTCGCGCCCGGCAAGCCCTTCAGTCATCGCCGCCTTGGCAATCGGGTTCTTGAACCCGATGCCCGACGGCAGCGTGACGGGCGTGCCGAGCGCGTCGCTCACGCGGCTTTCTTCGCGGCAGCGCGGCCGTAGAAAGTCTCGCCGGCGGCTGCCATGTCGCGCAACAGCTTGGGGGCGTTGAAGCGTTCGCCGTGGCGCTGTGCCAGCCGGTCGAGCGTCGCCACGACGTTGGCGATGCCGATGGTGTCCATCATGCTGAACGGCCCGCCGGTGAACGGCGCAAAGCCCCAGCCGAAAATGGCGCCGAGGTCGCCATCTTCGGGGGTTTCGAGCACGCCTTCCTCGAAGCAGCGCGCACATTCGACGAGCTGGCGGAACATCAGCCGCTCCTTGACCGCGGCGGCGCCGGGCTGATCGTCGGCGGCATTGGCCACCGTCGCCAGCAAATCGGGCCAGATGAACTTCTTGCTGCCGTCTTCGGGATAGACGTAGAAGCCCTTGCCGTTCTTGCGCCCGAAGCGGCCGAGTTCGTTCATCTTTTCGATGACCGCTTCACCGGGGCCGGGGCGATAGGCGTCGCCCAGATCCTTCTTCGTCGCCTGCCCGACCTTATAGGCGAGGTCGAGCCCGACTTCGTCGTTCACCGCGAGCGGTCCGACCGGCATGCCGGCCTGCTTGCCGACATTTTCGATCAGCGCCGGCACCGTGCCTTCGCCGAGCAGCGCCAGCCCTTCCTGGACATAGGTGCCGAAGCAGCGCGAGGTGTAGAAGCCACGGCTGTCATTGACGACAATCGGTGTCTTTTTGATCGCCGCGACATAATCGATAGCCTTGGCAATGGCTTCCGGTCCGGTCTTCTTACCAACAATGATCTCGACCAGCGGCATTTTCTCGACCGGCGAGAAGAAGTGGATGCCAATGAAATTCTCGGGCTTGCTCCACGCTTCGGCTAGGCCGGTGATCGGCAAGGTCGAGGTATTCGAGCCGAAGAACGTGTCGGCCCCTACCACCGCTTCGGTCTTCTTGGTGACATCGGCCTTGATGGAGCGGTCTTCGAACACTGCTTCGATGACGAGGTCGCAGCCCTTCAGATCGGCATAATCGGCGGTCGGGTGGATGCGCGCCAGAATGGCGGCAGCCTTGTCGGCGTCCATGCGCTTCTTCGCGAGCCGGTCGGCGGTGTATTGTTTGCCCTTTTCGGCGGCGGCCAAGTCGCGGTCGAGCAGCACGACTTCGATGCCGGCCTGCGCGCTGACCATGGCGACGCCTGCGCCCATCAACCCGGCGCCGAGCATGCCGATCTTCTTCGGCGACATCGGTGCGATGTTCCTGGGCCGGCGCGCGCCCTTTTCGGCGGCCTGCTTCGAAATGAACAGCGAGCGGATCATGTTGCCGGCCTGCGGGTCGGCGACAATCTTGGCGAAATATTTGCTCTCGACGCGCAGCGCCGTGTCCATCGGCAGCTGCGAGCCCTCATAGACCGCCGACAAGATGGCGAGCGGCGCGTTCATGTTGAAGCTGGTCTGCTTGCCGACCACTGCAGTGCCCGCCATGAACGCCTGCGCGAAGGCCGGACTCGCCATGCCGACGCCGCCGGGGAAGCGGAAGTTCTTTTCGTCCCACGGCTGCACGCCCTTGGTCGGGTTGGCCTTGACCCAGGCCTTGGCGCGGTCGACGATTTCGGCCAGCGGCGCAACTTCGTGGACGACCTTGAGCCCCAGCGCTTCCTGCGGGCTCATGTTCTTGCCCTGCATCAGGTACATCAGCGCCGGCTGCACGCCCATCAGCCGCGGCAGCCGCTGCGTGCCGCCGCCACCGGGGAACAGGCCGACGAGCACTTCGGGCAGGCCGAGCGCGATCTTCGGATTGTCGGCGCAGACGCGGTAGTGGCAGGCCAGCGTGAATTCGAGCCCGCCGCCGAGCGCCAGCCCGTTGATCGCCACCGCCACCGGCTTGCCGCAGGTCTCGAGCTCGCGCAGCTGCTTGTTGAGCGCATAGACGCCGTCGAACAGGTTCGCCATTTTCGACTTCGCCGGATCGCCGCCGCTGCCGTCGCCGAAGATCGCCGCCATGCCCTTCAGATCGGCGCCCGCCATGAAGCCCGACGCCTTGCCGCTGGTCAGCACCGCGCCTTTGACCGCGTCATCGGTCTTGATGCGCGCCACTGCGGCGGCCAAGTCGGCGTTCACTTCGGGGGTGATGACGTTCATCGTCTGGCCGGGAACGTCGATCGTCAGCAGCAAGATACCATCGGCATCGAGGCTCTGGTGAATGGCAGTGGTCATGACTTCTTCCCTTTCATAACCCGACCTCGCTCGTCCCGAGCGCAGTCGAGGGACTGGTCCAGCGCTGGTCGGCCCCCGACTGCGCTCGGGATGAGCGACGCGGGGACCGGCAACCAGCGGTTTCAGGCGGTCAAATCCGTTCGATAACCGTGGCGGTGCCCATGCCGGCGCCGACGCACAGCGTCACCAGCGCGGTCTGCTTGCCGGTACGCTCGAGCTCGTCGAGTACGGTACCGAGGATCATGCCGCCGGTGGCGCCGAGCGGGTGGCCCATCGCGATGGCGCCGCCGTTGACGTTGATCTTGTCGTGCGGAATGTTCAGCGCCTGCATGTAGCGCAGCACGACGCTGGCGAACGCCTCGTTCAATTCATACAGATCGATGTCGGCGACGCTCATGCCCAGCCGCTTGAGCAACTTTTCGGTGACGAACGACGGGCCGGTCAGCATGATCGACGGTTCCGAGCCGATCGACGCCGCGCCCTTGATGCGCGCACGCGGCTTGAGGCCGTATTTCTTGCCGATTTCGGCGTTGCCGATCAGCACCGCGCTGGCGCCATCGACGATGCCGCTCGAATTGCCGCCGTGGTGGACGTGGTTGATCTTTTCGACTTCGGGATACTTGAGCATCGCGATGGCATCGAAGCCCGGCATCGCCTCGCCCATGCCCTCGAACGCCGGCGCCAGTGCGCCCAGCGACTGCATGTCGGTCTGCGGCCGCATATGCTCGTCATGGTCGAGCACGACTTCGCCGATGACATCGCGGACGCCGATGACGCTGTTCTTGAAGCGGCCCTCGGCCCAGGCGCGCGCGGCGCGCTTCTGGCTTTCCATCGCATAAGCATCGACGTCGTTACGGCTGAAACCGTACTTCGTCGCGATCAGGTCGGCGCCGATGCCCTGTGGCATGAAATAAGTCTTGTGGTTGACCGCCGGGTCCATCATCCACGCGCCGCCGTCGCTGCCCATCGGCACGCGGCTCATGCTCTCGACACCGCCGCCAATCGCGAACATCGCCTCGCCCGAAATGACTTTCGCCGCGGCCATGTTGCACGCTTCCAGCCCACTCGCGCAGAAGCGATTGACCTGCACGCCCGCCGTCGTTTCGGCATAATCGGCGTTGAGCACCGCGACGCGCGCAATATCGGCACCCTGCTCGCCCACCGGCCCGACGCAGCCGAGCACCACGTCATCAACGTCCGCCGTATCGATGCCGTTGCGGTCGCGGATGCTCTGCAGCATCTGCGTCGCCAGCTGGATCGGGGTGATTTCGTGGAGCGCGCCGTCCTTGCGGCCCTTGCCGCGCGGGGTGCGGACCGCGTCGTAGATGAAGGCTTCAGCCATGGTCAGTCTCCCAAACGAACAGAATTAGAAAGGGCCTCCGGCGGGCAGGCCTGAGGCCTGCACCCGATTGAAGGGACTAAAACGCTTCCGCTGGCATCGCCATCATCGCGGCGCTGCCGGCTTCGATCTTGCGACGCAGCGCCCCGCAATCGGGGAAGTTGCGTTCGGCGAAATAGCGTGCGGTGATCAGCTTGGCTTCGAAGAACGGCTTGTCGCTGCTGCCGGCGTCGAGCGCGGCGTGGCTGGCGATGGCCATGCGCAGCCACATCTCGCCCAGCGCGACAATGCCCATCAGGTGCAGATAGGCGGTTGCGCCGGCACCGGCATTGTCGGGATTGGTCATGCCGTTCTGCATCAGCCACATCGTCGCGGCCTGCAGTTCGCCCGCGGCCTTCTCCAGACCCGTCGCCAGCGCTTCGGTGCGCGGATCGGCTTTGCCTGACGCAACATTCTCGGCAATCAGTCCGAGATAGGCGCGCAAGCCGCGGCCACCGTTCATCGCCAGCTTGCGGCCGACAAGGTCCATCGCCTGGATGCCGTTGGTGCCTTCGTAGATCTGCGCAATGCGCGCATCACGAACGAACTGCTCCATGCCCCATTCGGCGATATAACCGTGGCCGCCGTAAACCTGCTGCGACGTCGTGGCGATTTCATAGCCCTTGTCGGTGCAATAGCCCTTGATGACCGGCGTCAGCAGCGAGATCAGGTCGTCGGCAAGTTCGCGTTCTTCGGGCGTTGCCGCCTTGTGCGCGAGGTCAACCTGCAATCCGCCCCACAGGATCAGCGCCCGTGCGCCCTCGATGAAGGCGCGGCCGTCCATCAGCATGCGCCGCACATCCGGGTGCACCATCAGCGGATCGGCCTTGGCGTCGGGGTTCTTGGCGCCGGTCAGCGCGCGGCCCTGCAAGCGGTCGCGGGCATAGGTCACGGCGTTCTGGTAGGCGACTTCGGCCTGCGCCAGCCCCTGCACGCCGACGCCCAGTCGCGCCGCGTTCATCATGATGAACATGGCGCGCAGGCCCTTCATCTCCTCGCCGAGCAGATAACCGGTGGCGCCGTCATAGTTCATCACGCAGGTGGCGTTGGCGTGGATGCCCATCTTGTGCTCGATCGAGCCGCACGACACGCCGTTGCGCGCGCCCAGCGTACCGTCGGCGTTGACGAGGAACTTCGGCACCAGGAACAGCGAGATGCCCTTGACGCTGTCGGGCGCGTCGGGGGTCTTCGCCAGCACGAGGTGGATGATGTTTTCCGACAGGTCATGTTCGCCCGCCGAGATGAAAATCTTGGTGCCGCTGATCTTGTAGCTACCGTCGGCCTGCGGCTCGGCGCGCGTGCGGATAAGGCCGAGGTCGGTGCCGCACTGCGGCTCGGTCAGGTTCATCGTGCCGGTCCAGCGGCCGTGGACCATGTTGGGCAGGAAGCGCTCCTTCAGCTCCGGCGAGCCGACCGCCATGATCGCCGCCTGCGCGCCCTCGTTGAGGCCGGGGTACATGGCAAACGCCATGTTGGCGCTCGCCGAAAATTCCTGGAACACCGTGCCGATGATGTGCGGCATCCCCTGCCCGCCATAGTCCGACGGCGCCATCAATGTGCCCCAGCCGCCTTCGACGAACGCGTCATACGCCGCCTTGAAGCCGTCAGGGGTGGTGACGCTGCCATCGGCGTGGCGCGTGCAGCCCTGCAGGTCGCCTGAATGGTTGATCGGCGCCAGCACGCCTTCGCAGAACTTGCCGCCTTCTTCGACCACCGCCTGCACGACATCGGGGGTCGCATCGGCAAAGCCCGGCAGGTTCGAATGCGCGTCGAGCTTGCAGACCGACTGCAACACGAACAGCGTGTCCTTCACGGGAGCGCGGTAGCTGGGCATGTGAAAATCCTAGTTGGTGGCCGTTTTGGCCTCAGTTTGTCGCCGTGTCGGCAATCAGGCTTTCGACCATGTCGGCAAATTGCTGCAACTCGTCGATCGTCGCATCGATATCGGCGCGCTGTTCGGCCAGCGCGGCAATGCGCGTCTGGCATTTTTCGATAGTGACGCGGCGCTGCTGCACGCGGCCGTCGCCGACATCGTACAGGTCAATCATCTCGCGGATTTCGGCCAGGCTGAACCCGACATTCTTGGCGCGCAAAATCCACGCCAGCCGCGCCCGGTCGCGCCGCGAATAGACGCGGTTCTGACCCTGCCGCTGCGGCGAGATCAGGCCCTGGTCCTCGTAGAATCGGATGGCGCGCGGCGTGATGGCAAAGCCCGTCGCGAGATCGGTGATGGTAAAACTTTCGGCATCCCCGGGCGGTGCGGGAATGGCGACAGTGGCGAAGTTCTCAAGCGTTTCTGGAGGCATGGAACCTAATTAGTTTACGTTAACGTCAGGGTCAAGAATACGGGTGTGTTTCAAGCCTTCACCCAAAGCGCCTTGACGCCGTTGAACGCCGCCGAAATGTTGCGCTCGATCGGCTGTCCGGCCAGCGCCAAATCGGGGAAGCGCGCCAGCAACCGCGACAGCGCGATTTCCGCCTCGGCGCGCGCCAGCGGCGCCCCCAGACAGAAGTGCACGCCGCCGCCGAACGCGAAGTGCGTCTTGTCGAGCCGGTCGATGTCAAAGCTCAGCGGATTGCTGTGCACCGTTGGGTCCTGCCCCGCCGCCATCAGGAACGGCGTGATCGCAGCGCCTTCGGCAAGTTCGATGCCGCCAACCGCCCGCGGACTGGTGGCAATCCGCAGTGACTGCATGACCGGCGGGTCAAGGCGCAGCGTCTCTTCGATCGCATCGACGATCCGCGCCGGCGCGGCCATGACCTTGGCGCGCTGCTCGGGGTTTTGGAGCAGCGCCAGCACGGTATTGCCGATAAGGTCGGTGGTGGTCAGGTTCCCTGCCAGCAGCAGCAGGTTGCACATCGTGATGATTTCCTGCGTGCTCAACCGGTCGCCGTTGTCCTCCACCGCGATCAACGCGCTGATCAGGTCGTCACGCGGCGTGGCGCGGCGTTCGGCAATCGCGCGGGCAAAATAGGCGCTGAGCTCGTCGGCATTGACCTTGAGTTGGGCCAGATGCTCCGGCGTCCGCAACGGCGAGAAAACATTGGCGAGGCCCTTCGACCAGCGCCGGAAGTCGGCACGGTCCGCGGCACCGACGCCGAGCATTTCGGCAATGACGATGATCGGCAGCGGCGAGGCATAGTCCTCGATCAGGTCGAATTGTTCGGCGTCGGCAACCGCATCGAGCAACGCGTCGGCCACGACGGCTATATGCGGCCGCATGCCCTCGATCGCGCGGGCGTTGAAGGCATGCGTCACCAGCCGCCGCAGCCGCGCATGGTCGGGATCGTCGAGCGCCAGCATCGAGCGCGGTGCGTCACGGTCCTCTGCAGTCATCAGGCGCTGCACGATCGAATCGGGCGCGGCCTTGCGGTTATCGACCGAAAAACTGCGATCCTTGAGCACGGCAGCAACATCGGCGGCGCGGGTCAGCACGACGCGACCGAGCGTCGTGTCGCGATGGACAGGCTCGGCTTGCCGCAACAGGTCAAAATATTCGTGCGGACGGTTGCGAAACGTCTCGTCGAAAACCGTCAACTGCAGGCCCGTCGGTACGGCCGTGGTCATCGCATCCCTCCCCGCCGCCGGACTTTCTGCCCGGTCTGGCCTCGACAATGTCTAGGCTTTCGCCAGTTTACGCAATTCCCCGTTTTGATGGACGAAGCGCCCCGGCGTCTGCAGCTTCGCCAGCTTCACGATTGCAGCGGCAATTACATCGGCAGCAATCCCGCCGTAGCGCTCCGCCGGCCCGAACAGCAGCGGGTTGAGCCACGGCGCTGCAGCCTGGAACATCGCCTCCGCCGGGCGCCGGTCGGGGCGCGGGCCGAGGATCAGTCCCGGCTGGATGACATCGAAGCGCGCGAAGTTCATTACGCCGATGTCGCGTTCGACCTCGCCCTTCACCCGCGAATAGAACACCGGCGACGCCGCACTGGCGCCGACCGAGCTGATCAGGACGAAATGCGTGACGCCGGCAGCCTGCGCCGCACGCGCAAACGCCAGCACCGCGTCATAGTCGACGGCACGGAACGCCGGCTGGCTGCCGGCAATGCGGATGGTGGTGCCGAGCGCGCAGATCGCCACATCGGCCTTGGGCAGCGGTGGCAGCGCGGCGAAGTCGGCAATGACCTCGGTCAACGCCGGTGCGGTCTTGCCCGTCGCGCGCCTTGCAACAGCCACGACCGGTGTACCGGCCGCGCATAGCAAATCGAGCACGCGCGACCCGACCAGCCCGGTGGCCCCGGCAAGCAGCACGCTCATGCCTCGCGCACCAGCTTGCCGTCCTGCAGCCGGCGGTAAAAGCAGCTGCGCTCGCCGGTGTGGCACGCCGGCCCGGCGGGCTTGACCTTGAGCCACAGCGCGTCCTGGTCGCAGTCGATGTGCATTTCGACGACCGTCTGGATGTTACCCGACGTGCCGCCCTTGTGCCAGACCTCGGCGCGCGACCGGCTCCAGTAATGCGCCTCGCCGGTGGCGATGGTCGCGGCCAGTGCATCGGCGTTCATGTGCGCCACCATCAGCAGCTCGCCGCTGTCGGCGTCGCTGGCGACGGCCTGGATCAGCCCGCGCTCGTCCCATTTGGGGTGGAGAACGGTCGATGTCTCGCGGTCACTGTCGCTCAATGCATGGCTCCTGTTGCAGCGATGTGACAGCTTGGGGGGAGACAAACGCCCGCGCCGCCACTATATGGCCCGAACGCTATAGCTGATGCGCGCAATGCTTGGGGAGTCCCGATGGACCTCACGACACTTCCTTTTGGCAATCCATTCGATGATGACAAGCTTCACGAAGAGTGCGGGGTCATCGGTGTCTACGGCAGCGAAGGCGCCGCAGCGCTGACCGCGCTCGGCCTGCACGCGCTGCAGCACCGCGGCCAGGAAGCCGCCGGCATCACCACTTTCGACGGCAAGGACTTCCACACGCACCGCGCGATGGGCCATGTCGCGGGTAACTTCGACAGCGAGGAAGTCATCCGGCGCCTCGTCGGCGATATCGCCATCGGTCACAACCGCTACTCGACCACCGGCGAGACCGCGCTGCGCAACGTCCAGCCGCTTTACGCCGAGCTCGCCTCGGGCGGCTTTGCGGTGGCGCACAACGGCAACATCTCGAATTCGGTCAAGCTGCGCCGCGAACTCATCCGCCGGGGCAGCATCTTCCAGTCGACCAGCGACACCGAAGTCATCATCCACCTCGTCGCCACCAGCACCTACCGGACGCTGCTCGACAAGTTCATCGATGCGCTGAAGCAGGTCGAAGGCGCCTACAGCCTCGTCTGCCTGACCGGCGAAGGCATGATCGCCTGCCGCGACCCGCTCGGCGTCCGGCCGCTGGTGCTCGGCCGCTTGGGCGACGCCTATATCTTCGCGTCGGAAACCGTGGCGCTCGATGTTGTCGGTGCCACCTTCCTGCGCTCGGTCGAACCCGGCGAAATGGTTGTCGTTTCCCCACGCGGTCTGCGCTCGCTGCGGCCGTTCGGCGTCATGCGCCCGCGCCCGTGCATTTTCGAACACGTCTATTTCAGCCGCCCCGACTCGGTCGTCGACGGCTCGTCGGTCTATCAGGTCCGCAAGAAGATCGGCGCGCAGCTCGCCATCGAAAGTCCGGTCGATGCCGACATGGTCGTCCCCGTCCCCGATTCGGGCACGCCGGCCGCCATCGGCTACGCGCAGGAATCGGGGCTGCCGTTCGAACTCGGCATCATCCGCAGCCACTATGTCGGCCGCACCTTCATCCAGCCCGGCGACCAGATCCGCAACCTCGGCGTCAAGCTCAAGCACAACGCCAACCGTGCGATGATCGACGGCAAGCGCATCGTGCTGATCGATGACTCCATCGTCCGTGGCACTACCAGCCTGAAGATCGTCCAGATGCTCCGCGACGCCGGCGCCGCCGAAGTCCACATGCGCATCGCCAGCCCGCCGACGCGCCACAGCTGCTTCTACGGCGTCGACACCCCCGAACGTTCAAAGCTGCTCGCCGCCAACATGGATGTCGAGCGCATGCGCGAATACATCAAGGTCGACAGCTTGGCGTTCCTGTCGATCGACGGCCTTTACCGCGCACTCGGCGAAGACCTGCGCCTCGATGACGCCCCGCAGTACTGCGATGCCTGCTTCACCGGCGATTACCCGACCCGCCTCACCGATTTCGAGGAGGCCGAGGTTCCCGACCAGTTGAGCATGCTTGCCGAGAGAATGATTTAAAGGGCCTCCGGCGGGCAGGGTCTAGACCCTGCACCCATTTGAAGAGCGCACAGTAATTGGGTGCAGGGGTCACCCCTGCCCGCCGGAGGCCCTTCCCCTTCCCGCTTTATGGACTGAACTGATGGACCTCACCGGAAAAATCGCGCTCGTTACCGGCGCCAGCCGCGGCATCGGCGCCGCCACCGCCGAAGCGCTCGCCAAAGCCGGCGCGCATGTCGTGCTGACCGCGCGCACCGAAGCCGGGCTGGTCGAAGTCGAAGACCGCATCCATGCCGCCGGCGGCACCGCCACTATCGCACCGATGGACCTGCGCGAATTCGACGGCATCGACCGGCTCGCCGGCGCGCTCGCCAACCGCTGGGGCAAGCTCGACATTCTGGTGCTCAACGCTTCGACGCTGGGCACGCTGACCCCCGTGCCGCATATTGCGCTCAAGGAGTGGGAACAGGTCGTATCGCTCAACCTGACCGCCAATTTCCGCATGATCCGCGCCTTTGACACGCTGCTGCGCGCCAGCGACGCCGGGCGGCTGGTCGCCGTCACCAGCAGCCTCGCGGTTGCCCCGCGCGCCTATTGGGGTAGCTACGCCGCGACCAAGGCCGCGCTCGAAAGCCTGGTCGCCACTTATGCCGCCGAAATCATGAACATCACCCAGGTCCGCGCCATCAGCTTCGACCCGCGCGCCACCGCCACCACGATGCGCGCCCGCGCCTTCCCCGGCGAAGATGCGACAACGCTCAAGACCCCCGCCGATGTCGCGGCGGTGCTGGTCAAGCTGCTGCAGGACGATTTCGAAACCGGCGGACGCGTCGCCTACTGAGCGACTTTCGGCCGTAGTCCCGGCCTCCAAAGCATGGCAGCAAGTCGACACAGCGTGCCCATGCGCGCGCTAATCGGCAGGATTGTGTCAATATTCTTTACACAATTTTGTCGCATAAATATTAACTATTTCACAACCTGCTGAAACAATAACGCTCTTTTGTGGCTAATGAATTGGCATGAATATTGCTTAAAGTTGAGTGCAGACATTCTTGGTGAGAAGCACAGGGGACGTCTGCAAATATCCACGAGACTTCAACAGGGGACCAATATGAAGGCTTTACACATGGTTGCTGGCGCTTTGGCGCTGGCAGCGGCGGGCGCGGCACAGGCAGTCGTCATCACGCCGGCCGTCGAATATACCTCCGCCGGCACGCTGAGCGACAGTCGCCCGTTCACGCTCGGCTATTCATTCTCGCTCAGTGGTCCCGTCACAATCAACGCGCTCGGCTATTGGGACAACGGCCGCGGCAGCAACCATCAGGTTGGCATCTGGGATTCGGCCGGCACGCTGCTGACGTCGACCACGGTGCTCGGCACCGATCCGGTTGTCGGTCACTTTGTCTGGGGCGCGATCCCGACCTACACGCTCGGCGCCGGTCGCTATGTCATCGGTGGCGAGTTCCTGGGTGACGGCACGTTCAACTCGTTCGCTACGGGCATCGTGTCGATCCCCGAATACACCTATGGCGGCGATTTGCAGATCTTCGGTTCGGGCCTCAATTTCCCGACCAATGGCACCGGTGGCACCTACGGCCAAAACGGCATCTTCGAAGTCAGCTTCTCGGTTGGCGGCGGTGCGGTTCCCGAACCCGCCAGCTGGGCGCTGATGATCGTCGGCTTCGGCATGGTCGGCGCGACGCTGCGCCGCCGGACGCGCGCGATCGCTTAATCGCAGGTCGCTGCAACGATGAAGGGCGCGGCCGCCAACGCCGCGCCCTTTTTCGTGTTCGCCAGCGAACCATGCCGCGTGTCCTGCTACCGTGCCGGTGCAGTTCTGGTAAAATTGCCGGTTGGCGAACAACGTGCTAAAAATGCGCCTATAACATGGAGGGTCCGATGGGCATCATGTTGCGCAGCGTTGCAGTCCTGACGGCTCTGCTCGCCACGCCGGTTCTGGCGAACATCAAGATTGCCACATTCAGGAGCACGCTCGCCAGCGGCTATGATCGTGCTGGCTTGTTCGGCGCACCCGGCACCGATCTCACCGGCAAGGAATATACGACGGTCTATCGCTATGATCTGGCGATTGGCGACCATAACCCGATGCCCGGCGTATCCGAGCTTCTCGAGGGCCGTTGGCAGTGCAATCCGATCCTCGATGTTGCCGTGACGATCAACGGCATTTCACAGCACCTGCCGCAGATCGACTTTTTCGACCCCGATGCCCGCGGCTGCGACACTTACGACCATTATTATATGGCGGAATCCTATGGCGCGGTCGAAGTCGGGCTGACCGACTATTACTCGATCGCGCGTTTCAGCAATTATGGCTGGGGCCAGGCCCTGATTTTCAACAATGTGGCGTTGAAACCGATGCCAACCCAGCTCGATTTCGTTTCCCCGACAAGGCGCTTCACCGATCATGGCGGCGGCTTCAGCCTGAACCTCAACGGACACCGGCAGGCTGACGCCTATGGCACCAGCGCGGGTGCCGTGAAATTCAGCGTGCGCGACGAGATGCCGGTGGTGCCCGGGGTTCCCGAGACGGCAGGTTGGACCATGATGCTTGGCGGTTTTGCCGCAACCGGTACCGTGTTGCGCCGCCGCCGCGCTACTTGCCCTTGCGCGCCTTCGTCAGCTTTTTCATGATCATGTCGCGCTTGAGCTTCGACAGATGGTCGACGAACAATATGCCGTCGAGGTGATCCATCTCGTGCTGCAAACAGGTCGCCAGCAGCCCGTCGAGTTCCTGCTCATGCGCGGCGCCGTCATAACCCAGCCACTTGACCCGCACCCGCGCCGGCCGTTCGACATCGCCGTACATTTCGGGAACTGACAGGCAGCCCTCGTTGTAGACGCCGTACTCCTCGGACTCCCAGACGATCTCGGGATTGACGAAATACCGCGGCTCGCGAACGTCGTGCGCCTCGGCCTCGATCTCGTTGCCCTCGTCATCCACCGGCGTGATGCGGCGCTGCAGGTCGATGACCAGGATGCGTTCGGGCACGCCGACCTGGATCGCTGCGAGCCCGATACCGGGTGCATCGTACATGGTTTCCAGCATGTCATCCATCAGCTGGCGGTGCGCGTCGGTGACGCTCGCCACCGGCGCCGAAATCAGCCGCAGCTTGGGATCGGGAATTTCAAGGATCGGGAGAATAGCCATGGCGCGCTAGCTAGGTAGTCCGACGCCGCCGGTCAAGCGCCGCCTATCCTCCCTCCCCCTTGCGGGGAGGGCGACTCGCGGCGCGCGAGCGGGGTGGGGGTGCCACCCCCAACACCTGCACCAACGTCCGCCAAACCGCCTCGCGCTCGGTCAAAACGGTTTGATTGGCAAATCGCAGCACCCGATATCCCTGCCCGGCGAACCAGCCACTGCGCGCCGAGTCCCCCGCAAACGTCTGGTCATGCGAAGCCCCATCACATTCGATGACCAATCGCGCAGAAAACGATGCGAAATCGGCGATGTAGCGGCCTTCGAACGCCACCTGACGGCGAAAATGCCATGTCGCCAGCGGCGGCGTACGCAGAATATTCCACATGGCGCGCTCGGCAGGCGTTGCAGCGTTGCGCATGGCGCGGGCGCGCGGGTGCAGGTCGGTCATACAGCCAAGCATGCGCGTGGTTTGGCAGTTGCGGCAAGCGGGTTTGGCGTGTGTTGGCGTGACGGTGGCACCCCCACCCCGCTCAGCCTCCGGCTGAGTCGCCCTCCCCGCAGGGGGGAGGGAGAAGGTTCAGTCGACCAGCCGCCGCGCCCGCAGCGCCTGCGCCAATGTCCCCTCGTCGAGGTAATCGAGCTCGCCACCCACCGGCATGCCGTGCGCCAGCTGCATGACGCGCACGCCCAGCCCGCGCAGTTGCTCGGCGATGTAGTGCATTGTCGTCGCCCCCTCGATCGTCGCGTTCATCGCCAGTACGACTTCCTCGATGCCGCCGGCGCGCACCCGCGCCACCAGCGCCGCGATGCTCAAATCCTCGGGCGTCACGCCATCGAGCGCTGACAAGCGGCCGCCGAGCACATGGAACCGCCCCGGAAACAGCCGCGACCGGTCGAGCGCCCATAAATCGGCGACCTCCTCGACAACGCACAGCTGCCGAACATCGCGCCGCGGATCGGTGCACACGCCGCACGGATTGCGCGTATCGACATTGCCGCAAATCTCGCACGTCGACAGATTGGCCGCGACCGACTGCAACGCCGCAATCAATGGCACCAGCGCCGTCTCGCGCCGCTTCAATAGATGCAAAACCGCACGCCGCGCCGACCGTGGCCCCAGCCCCGGCAGCCGTGCCAGCGCCTGCGCCAGCGCATCGATTTCGGGAGACGACATGGCGTTAGCTATGCCGTCGTGCGGCAGCGATGGCAATGGCAGGAAAGAGCCTCCGGCGGGCAGGGCCTTGGCCCTGCACCCGATTGATTGCGGTGCAGCCTGGCGCCACGTCGATGTACGTTGAACCGCCCCAAAAAATCGGGTGCAGGGGCAAGCCCCTGCCCGCCGGAGGCCCTTCAGCTTGCACACCAACTTTGCACGCGCGCCGCGACAGGTATAAAGCACCGCGCATGCGTATTGCCTTCATGGGAACCCCGGATTTTGCCGTGCCGACGCTTGATGCGCTCGTTGCGGCCGGGCATGACGTGGTGGCGGTGTATTGCCAGCCGCCGCGCGTGGCGGGGCGTGGTCACAAGCTCAGCCCCTCGCCGGTCCAGCGCCGCGCCGAGGCGTTGGGGATTCCGGTGCGCACGCCGGTCAATTTCAAGGATCCTGCCGATGTCGTGGCGTTTGCCGAACTGACGCTCGATGTCGCCGTGGTCGCGGCCTACGGCCTGATCCTGCCGCAAGCGTTGCTCGATGCGCCGCGTTACGGCTGCATCAATGTCCATGGCTCGCTGCTGCCGCGCTGGCGCGGCGCGGCGCCGGTGCAGCGCGCGATTGCTGCGGGTGACCTGGCGACGGGTGTCACCATCATGCAGATGGAGCGCGGGCTCGACACTGGCCCGATGTGGCGTTCGGCAGTGATCGAGATCGAGACCAAGACCGCCGGCGATCTCACTGCCGAAATCGCCATGCTCGGCGCGCGCTTGCTCGTCGAAACGCTGGATTTGCTCGGCACGCAGCGCCCCGAGCCGCAGCCCGAAACCGGCGTCACCTATGCCCACAAGATCGACAAGGCCGAAGCCCGGCTCGACCTCGCCCAGCCGGCGCTGGTCCTCGAACGGCTGGTGCGCGCCTATAACCCTGCACCGGGCGCCTTTATCGAACTCGCCGGCGAGCGCCTCAAGCTGCTCGCCGTCGATGTCGTCGCAGCGCGCGGCACGCCGGGCACCGTCCTCGATGACCGGCTGACCTTGGCGTGCGGCGTCGATGCCATTCGCCCGACGCTGGTGCAGCGCGCCGGCAAGCCGGTGATGGCGACCGCGGCGCTGCTCAACGGCTGGACCATCACGCCGGGCACGCACGTCGCGTGACGCGTTTCCGGTTGACCATCGAATATGACGGCCGGCCGTTCGTCGGCTGGCAGCGGCAGGCGAGTGGCGCCAGCGTCCAGGGCGCCATCGAGGCGGCCATCCACGCCGTCACCGGCGAAACCGTGCTGGTCTATGGCGCCGGCCGCACCGACGCCGGGGTGCACGCCCGCGCGATGGTCGCGCATGTCGATGTCGAACGCGACATCGCCGCGTACCGGCTGATGGCGGCGATCAACGCCAAGCTGCCCCCCGCCCCGGTCGCCATCACCGATTGCACCGTAGCCGACCCCGAATTCCACGCACGCTTTGATTGCACCGCACGCAGCTATCAATACCGCATCATCAACCGCCGCGCGCCGCTGACCGTCGACCGCGGGCTGGCGTGGCGCGTGCCGCAGCCACTCGATGCCGACGCCATGCATGACGCGGCGCAACTGCTCGTCGGGCGGCATGATTTCACCACTTTCCGCAGCGCGCATTGCCAGTCGGCGAGCCCGGTCAAGACGCTCGACCACATCTCGGTGCGCCGCGACGGTGACGCGGTGCTGATCGAAACCGGCGCGCGGTCGTTCCTGCACCATCAGGTGCGCTCGATGGTCGGCTGCCTCAAGCTGGTGGGCCATGGCGGCTGGAGCGCGGCGACGCTTGGCGCGGCACTCGCGGCGCGCAACCGTGCGGCACTGGGGTTCAACGCCCCGCCCGATGGCCTGACATTCCTGACCGCGCGTTACGACTGAACCGCTGCTTGGGCTTGCCCTAACCGAGTCAGAAAATATTACAATCGCGTGTCACACGAACTGGCTTGAATGAAGCGATATCAAGCACTTGTATCAGCGCAGATTCTGGCATGCTTTTTGCGTCATTTGATACAGGGGTCGGAATCATGCGGCGTGGCTGCATGGATGGGTTCGAGAGTTTGCTGTGGTCGATTTTGGTTTCCACAAGCGCATCGCGCAAAGTGGTGTGTTCGTCTGGCTGGTCGGGCTGGTTGTCGGCACTGGCGTCGGTTTGTTGCTGGTGTATCTGCTGCTCAACTACAACGCCTGACGCCTAGGCCAGCCGCGCCCGCGTCGTCGCCAGCCGCGCGGCAGCCGCGTCGAGTGTCGCATCCGATTTCGCAAAGCATAGCCGCACATGGTTGAATGACGGCGCCTCGGCGTAGAAGGCCGACACCGGGATGGCCGCAACGCCGTCGACCAGCGTTTCATCGCAGAATTGTACATCGCCCAGCGCCAGCCCCGAGGCGGCGAGGTCGATCGACATGAAATAGGTGCCGACGCTCGGCGCCACCGCATAGCCGGCGGCTTCAAGCGCCGCGCGCAACCGGTCGCGCGAGCGCTGCAGATCGGCGTGCATCGCGGTGAAGCTGTCGGCGGGCTTACCCAGCCCATAGGTCACCGCGTGTTGCAGATTGGGGGCCGTCGTGAATGTCAGGAACTGGTGCGCCCGGGCAATCGCCTGTGACAGCGCCGGACAGGCGCAAATCCAGCCGACCTTCCAGCCGGTCAGCGCGAAAATCTTGCCCGCCGAGCCGATCTTGACACAGCGCTCGCGCATCCCCGGTAGCGCCAGCAGCGGCAGGTGCGCGGTGCCGTCGAACACCACATGCTCCCAGACCTCGTCGCACAGCGCGACGCAATCGAAGCGCCGGCAATAGTCGGCAATGACGGCGAGCGACTGCGCATTGAGCATCGACCCCGTTGGATTATGCGGCGTATTCAATACGACCAGCGCGGTCTTTGCGTTAAAAACTTCGGCCAACATGGCGTCCGTGACCTGCCAGTCGGGTGCCTGCAGATTGACCAGCCGCGCAATGCCGCCGGCCTGGCGCACCATCGGCAGATAGCTGTCGTACATCGGCTGCAGCAGCACCACCTCGTCACCGGGACGCACCAGCGCGAGGATCGACGCGGCCAGCGCCTCGGTCGCGCCCGAGGTGACGATAATTTCGTCCGGCGTCAGGTCGAGGCCCTGGTGCGCACTGTAATGTGCCGCCACCGCCGCACGCAGCCCGGGCAGCCCCGACATCGGCGGATACTGGTTCGACTCATTGAACAAAGCGTCCGCCGCCGCCTGCAGCACATCACGCGGCCCCTGCGCATCGGGGAAGCCCTGCCCAAGGTTGATCGCCCCGGTCGCGCGGGCGCGCGCCGACATCGCCTCGAAAATTGTCGTCGGCATATTGGCGTAGAACGGGTTCATTACTGCCAGCCGAGCGCCTGTGCCATGATGTGGAAAATGACGTTCTGCTCGATGACACCGCCGACGAGGTTTGACGACGGGCCGGTGGCGAAAAGTGCGACATCCTCGCCGCCATGACTTTCGCTGCCGGTGCCGTGGAGCTTGTCGGAGATGTAGTTCTTGTCGGTGGGCGCGAGGCGCGGCGACAGCTTCTGGCCTTCGATGGTGCCGCTCCACGGGCCGCTCTGATAGCCGAGCGTCGTCATCGGCTGGCCGTGATCGTCGATCGAGTCGCCATCTTCGTCGAGCCCGTCGCCGCCCTCGCCCGCCGGCGTCGGCCGGATATAGCCGAGAATGTCATTGCCGCGTTGCGGATAGCCCGAAATTGTCAGCGTATGGCTGTGATCGGCAGTGACCAGCACCAGTGTTTCATCAAGATTGATTTGCTTGAGTGCCGCGGCAATCGCCTGCGAGAATTGCTGCGTTTCGCTGAGCGCACGGTAGGGGTTGCTGGCGTGGTGCGCATGATCGATGCGCCCGCCCTCGATCATCAGATAATAGCCCTTGGGCGAGCTGGCGGCGAGCCTGGCGATGGCAAACGTCGTCATTTCGGTCAGGCTCGGCTGCTTCGCCGCATCACGATCGGTTTCGTACGACATGTGATCGGGGCTGAACAGGCCGAGCACCGGCCCCGCTGTAGTCGGCTTGAGCGCGCGCAGTGCGGCCGCGTCGCCGAGATAATGGCCGGCCGGGTAGCGCGCGCTCCATACCGCGACGAGGTCCTTGCCGTCATCGCGCGAGCCGCCGGCGTCCTTGGGCTGGAACTTGGCGCGACCGCCACCCATCGCGAGATCGATGCCGTTGCCGAAGCGGAAATTGACGAGCTGGCTGGCGATATCGGGGCAGCCGGCGGCGCGGTCCTTCGCCGGGAAGGTCGCGTCGGCACCTTCCCAGTTGCGGTTGGGGACGTGGGCGTAGACGGCGGCAGGAGTCGCGTGCGTCAGCCGCGTGTTGGTCACCACGCCGACCGACATGCCCTGGCCCTTGGCGATTTCGGCCAGCGTCCGCGGCCACGCATCGGGCGTCGCGCACGCCGTTGCAGTCTGGTCCTGGCGGAAGTTGATATAACCAATGCGCGTCTTGATGCCGGTGTTCATTGCCGACGCTGTGCCAGCCGAATCAGGGACTTGCGCGTCGGTGTTATAGGTCTTTACCAACGCGCTGAACGGCAGCTTCTCGAACGACAGGCTGTTTTCCTCGCCCAAAGCCTTGGTGCCGGCCTTGCGCGCGCGCTCCTGCGCGTCGAAAATGCGCGCCGCGGTGATCGTAGAAATCCCCATGCCGTCGCCGATGAACAGGATGACGTTCTTCGCATGCGCCGGCCGGTTGACGACATGCAGCCGCGTCGCCAACGTGTCGCGCCCGACCTGCCAATAGGGATCCTGTGTCGCCGAGGTCGTCAGCACCGGCGCGGCGCCCGCCGCCGCCGTCATCAGCAGTGCCGCCAGTATCGCACGTGTCATCATCATCCGTCCCCCAACAGGCCGATTTCGCGCAACCGTTGCTGCAGATAGGCGTCGGCGCTGATCGCTTCGGGATAGCGGTCGGGCCGCGCCTTGTCGATGCACCCGGGCAGCGTCCGAATGACAAAATCCGGCGCGAAATGCAGGAAAAACGGCATCGAATAGCGCGCCCTGCCCGCCCGTTCCGGCGCCGGATTGATGACGCGGTGCGTGGTGGAGGGCAGCCGGTGGTTGGTCAGCCGCTGCAGCATGTCGCCGATGTTGCACACCAGCGCGCCGTCCGGCACCGCAATGTCGCGCCACTGGCCGGCACGGTCGCGCAACTGCAAACCCGCCTCCTCGGCGCCGAACAGCAAGGTGATGACGTTTATGTCCTCGTGCGCGGCAGCGCGTTCGCCCGCCACGCCCGGCGCCAGCGGCGGGTAATGCAGCAATCGCAACACGCCATTGCCGTCGCGCACCGGTTCGACGAAGTAATTCGCCGCCAGCCCCAGATGCAGTGCAATCGCCCGCAGCACCCGTGCCCCGGCACCGTCGAGCGCCGAAAACAACGTCCGTACCGCCGGCTCGAAATCGGCAATCTCGGCGGGCCACACATTCGGCGGCATCGCAACCGCTGCCGGATGCCCCGCCGGCAAGTCGCGCCCGGTATGCCAGAATTCCTTGAGGTCGGGGCGGTCAGCGTCCTTGGCGGTCTCGATGCCGAACGGTGTGTAGCCGCGCGCCCCGCCTTGGCCGACCAGATAGCGGCGCTTGGTAGCCTCGGGCAGCGCAAAGAATGCCGCTGCCGCCGCCTGCACGCGCGCCACCAGCGCACCATCGACGCCGTGGTCGGTGACCACCGCAAAGCCGGTGCGTTCGAACGCATCGCCGAATGCCGCCGCCGCATCACGGTCGGCAAGCGTCAGCGGGATCGGCGTGATATCGGCGGTGGCGGTCATATGTCGCTCCTAAAACCAATCGACCGCGACCGCCAGCGCGGCTAAAGCGCAGCATCAGATGATTTCGCACGAGGCAGTTACATGACCGGTACCGTCCATTGGCCAAGCTTCTCCTGGGAAGACCCGCTGCTGCTCGACAGCCTTCTGAGCGATGACGAGCGCATGATCCGCGATTCCGCTCGCGCCTTCTGCGCCGAGCACCTCGCGCCGATCGTCCGCAATGACAACCGCCACGAACAATGCGACCGCGGCCTGATGAAGAAGTTCGGCGACTATGGCCTGCTCGGCCCGACGATCACCGGCTATGGCTGCCCCGGCGTGTCGTACGTCGCCTACGGCCTGATCGCGCGCGAAGTCGAACGCGTCGACTCGGCGTACCGCTCGGCGATGTCGGTGCAGTCGAGCCTCGTGATGTGGCCGATCTACGCCTACGGCAGCGAAGAACAGCGCCAGAAATACCTGCCCAAGCTGGCGAGCGGCGAATGGATCGGCTCGTTCGGGCTGACCGAACCCGATGCCGGCTCGGACCCCGGCTCGATGAAGACCAACGCCCGCAAGACCGCGAACGGCTATGTCCTCAACGGCGCCAAGATGTGGATTACCTCGTCGCCGTTCGCCGATGTCATGGTGGTCTGGGCCAAGACCGAAGACGGCAAGATCCGCGGCTTCATCGTCGAACGCGGCGACAAGGGGCTGTCGACCCCGAAGATCGAAGGCAAGTTCGCGCTGCGCGCCTGGGTGACGGGCGAAATCGTGCTCGAAAATGTCGAAATCCCGGCCGAGCGCCTGCTGCCCAACGCCGTCGGCCTCAGCGGCCCGTTTGGTTGCCTCAACAACGCGCGCTACGGCATTGCCTGGGGCGCGATGGGTGCAGCCGAGTTCTGCTGGCACGCGGCGCGGCAATACACGCTCGACCGCAAGCAGTTCGGCCGGCCACTGGCGGCAACGCAGCTCATCCAGAAGAAGCTGGCGGACATGCAGACCGAAATCACGCTGGGCCTGTCGGCGGCGCTCCATGCCGGCCGCCTGATGGACAGCCACACGCTGGCACCCGAAGCCATCAGCCTGATCAAGCGCAACAATTGCGGCAAGGCGCTTGATATCGCCCGCGTCGCGCGCGACATGCACGGCGGCAACGGCATTTCGGACGAATATGGCGTCATTCGTCACGTCATGAACCTTGAAGCGGTCAACACCTATGAGGGCACGCACGACGTCCATGCGCTGATCCTCGGCCGCGCACAGACCGGCATCCAGGCGTTCTTCTGACGGCACGTTGTCGCGCCATATCGGCTTTTTGTGGACGCTCGGCAGCCGCTTCGCTAACAGGCTGCCGGGCTCTTCAAATGGGGATATTTCCGATGCGTATTCTATTCGCCGTACCGGCGCTGGCGCTCGCTGTGCCATTCGCTGCGGCGCATGCCGAACCCGTCCCGGCGTCGGTCGCGGCGATGATCGATGCCGCCGCGGCTGACCCGGCGTCGCTCAAGACCGTTGCCGAAATCGCCAAGAAGACCAACCCGGGCTCCGCCGCCGAAATCGACGCACAGGTCGCGGCGCTCAACAAAAAGGCCGAAGAAGCCCGCGTTGCCAAGCTCGAAAGCCAGTCGTTCACCGAAGGCTGGAGCGGCGAAGGCACGATCGGCGCGTTCACCTCGAGCGGCAACACGTCGAGCACCGGTGTCGCCATCGGCGCCAAGCTGACCAAGCAGAGCCTGAAGTGGGAGAACACGCTGGCCGGCGCGGTCAACTACCAGAAGGACAACGGCGTCACCTCGCAGGAACGCTATTTCATCGGCAATGACCTGCACTACAAATTCTCGCCGCGCTTCTACGCGCTCGCCATTGTCAGCTGGGAACGCGACACCTTCGCCGGCTTCACCAGCCGCTTCAGCGAATCGCTCGGCCTCGGTTACAAGCTCATCGACACGCCGAAGGTCGTGTTGGGGCTCGAAGGCGGCCCGGCACTGCGCCAGACCAGCTATGTCATCGGCGGCAATTCGTCGGACTTCTCGGGTCGCGTCGCCGGCAATTTCATCTGGAACATCGGGCCGACTACGGCGTTCACCGAAACCGCGTCGTACTTCTTCGGCGGCGAAACCAACACCTTTACCTCGGACACCGCGCTGACCACCAAGCTCTATGGCTCGCTGTCGGCACGGATTTCGTTCTTCCTGCAGAACGAAAGCAATCCGCAGCCCGGCCTCGAAGCGACCGACACGACGACGCGCTTCACTTTGGTCTACGGCTTCTGATGCTCGCGCCGGGAAGCCAGGCCAGCTTCCCGGCGCTTTTCCGCTGATGCGCCTGCTCGGCGCCATCTTCGCCGGCGGCACCTCGCGGCGCTTCGGCGGCGACAAGGCGCTGGCAACACTGCACGGCAAGCCCTTGATTCAGCACGTGATCGACCGGCTGGCGCCGCAGGTCGAAACGCTGGTGGTGTGCGGGCGCGACTGGCCGCCCTACCCCGATCTCGCCGACCGGCCAGCACCGGGGCTGGGGCCGCTCGGCGCGCTGTGTGCGGCGCTCGACCATGCGGCCGCACACCGCTTCGACGCGGTGCTGACCAGCGGCTGCGACTTGCCGTATCTGCCCGAAGACCTTGCCGAACGACTGTCCGGTGACGGCGCGCGCGTGGCGGCGGGCCAGCCGCTGCTCGGCTTCTGGCCGGTCAAGCTGGTGCGGCGGCTGGAGATGCATCTGGCTGCAGGCGAGGACCGGCGCATGTCGACCTGGCTGACCATCGCGGCGGCGCGGACAATTGACTTGGGGCTGATTATCAACGTCAATCGCCGCGAGGATCTGGCAGCGCTGGAGTGAGCGATGGCGAAGGTGACCGGACTTGGTGGCGTGTTCTTCCGCTGTGCCGACCCGGCAGCGACGCGCGCCTGGTATGCGCAGCATCTCGGCGTCGCGGTCGATGACTATGGCGCGACCTTCGCACAGACCGACGGGGCGCAAACCGTGTGGAGCCCGTTCAACGCCGGCAGCGACTATTTTCCCGCCGAACAGGCATTCATGATCAACTTCACCGTCGATGATCTCGATAGCCTGCTGGCGCAACTGGCAGCCGACGGCGTCACGCTGGTCGGAACGCCGATGGATGAGAGCTACGGCAAGTTCGGCTGGATTATCGACTGCGACGGCCGCAAGATCGAGCTGTGGGAACCGAAGGGCAAAGTATAGGCGGCTGCCGGCGATTGAGCCGTTATCGCGAGTTCACTTGACTTCATGAACCGAATCGGTTAGTAGATCAATCAAGGCGACGGGAAATGGGTGTTTCCCGTCCAACCTGTCCGGGCCCACGATCGCCACTTGCGTACCCGGACGTGTCGTTTCACCGCCGCGCTTTTCAGCCCCGCGCTCTGTCAGGTCGAGGACTTCAGCTCCAAGTGTTCCAAGGAGGGCACTTACGTCTGCACTAAATGCGTCCAAAAAACGCGTGAACTACAGCGTAATATACGCGTTCGGCCTTGGAAGCCGTCGCCCTCCGCTACCGGCTACCTCGACCAGCGACACAAAGCCTGCCTCTTCCCGGTAACCAAGCAACCCACCCAAGGAAGCCGTTACCGGGAAGAGGATTTCCCCCACCGTGGCGGCGGGGGAACAGATTGCGAGGACGATGGACCGGGGCGGGGATATCCGCTGGCCGGAAATTCGTCGTGTCTCAGCCGCTGCCAACGACCGACGCAATCACCCCGATGACCACCAGCGCCAGCCCGAGCGCCTCGGCGCGCTTGAGCGGCTCGCGCAGGTAAAAATGCCCCAGCAGCAGCGTGAAGATCACCTCGACCTGGCCGACCGTGCGCACCAGCGCTACCGGTGCCGAGGCAAAGGCGGTGAACCAGAATGCCGAGCCCGCAGCCGCGAGCAGGCCGACCCACATCGACGTGCGCCAGCTGCCGAGCACCGCGCGCCACTGGCCGCGTTCACGCAAAATGACATAGCTGCCCTGCATCACCAGCTGTAGCGTCACCACCGCGACGAGCGATGTCAGCGCGCGCAGGACAACATCGCCGTCGCCCAGCGTCTGCGTCGCGCGCTTGACCGCGATGGAGGTCAACGCGAACAACAACCCTGCCCCCAGTCCGTAGCGCGCCGCCGGTTGCCACAGCGCCCCGAAAACATCGCGCAACTTCAGCCCCTTGCCGCCGAGCGATAACGTCATCACGCCGACCACACTGATGGCGATGCCGAGCCAGACCAGCGGCGTCAGCACCTCGCCGAGCAGCCACAGCGCGAACACCGCGCCCTGCACCGCCTCGGTTTTGGCGTACGCCGTACCGACGACGAAGCTGCGCTCGCCGAACGCCATGATGAGTAAATTGGTGCCGCCGATCTGCAGCAAACCGCCGAGCAGCGCGAAACCGAAGAAGGTCGGCGACAGCGGTGGCAGGTGCGCGGAGGTGGCGGCGGCGTAGCCGAACCACAGCGCCAGCGCCACCGGCAGCCCATAAAGATAGCGCACCAGCCCGGCGCCGTTGACCGACAGCGTCGCGCGAAGGCGTTGTTGAATGGCGGTACGTGCCGCCTGGAACAGTCCGGCGGCAAGCGTCGCGGGCAGCCAGATTGCCGACGTCAGCACGTCAGATAGGTCAGCATCTGCGGTCAGGCCGCAGGTGCGTCAGCAATCATTGCGGTGAATTTGGCTTCGGCGACGGTCTTGCCATTGATGGCAGCGCGGCCGGCGAACTTGCAGACGGTGGCGCGGCGCTGGATGAATTCGACATGCAAATCCATCAGGCAGCCGGGTTCGACCGGCGAGCGGAACTTGGCTTCGTCGATCGCCATGAAATAGACGAGCTTGCCCGAGCCGGCGAGGTCCATCGACTTGACCGCGAGCACGCCGGCGGTCTGCGCCAGCGCCTCGATGATCAGCACGCCGGGCATGATCGGCCGTGCCGGGAAGTGCCCGGCAAAGAACGGCTCGTTGATCGTCACCGCCTTGATGCCGCGCGCCGACTTGTCGAGGATGATATCCTCGACGCGGTCGACGAGCAGCATCGGAAAGCGGTGCGGGATCAGCGCCATCACCGCCAGCACATCAGCTGGTGTGGCGAAGCTGGCGCCTTCCGTCATCTTACTTGGCGCCGGCAGGAGCCGTCGTCGAAACGCGCGGCAGTGCCTTGTCAAGGCGCGCCACCAGGTCATTGGTGACGTCGATCGACGCGGCATGCTGCAGCGTTGCGCCTTCGGGCATGGCGATCGAAGCGCCGCGTTCACGCATCAAGGTCGAGATGATCGGGTTCGACGCGTCGGTGATCTGCTTCAGCACATAGGTGCGGCTGGCCTGGAATTCCTTCTCGCGGTTGCTCAGCTCGGTCTGGGCCGTCTGCTGGCGCGACTGGAAGTCACGAACCTTGGCTTCCCATGCCGGACGCGCAGCGGTGTTGGTCGGCGCCGGCTGCGACTTGGCGAGGGCTTCTTCCTCCGCGCCGAACTGTGTGCGCAGCGTGTTGGCACGTGCCTGCATCGCGTCGATCTTCGCCTTGAGTTCGGCCTGCGCCTGCTTGCCGGCGGCCGAAGAATTGAAGACCTGGTCCATGTTGACGACGATGATAACCGCCGGCGGCAAGGTCTGCGCTTGAACCGCAACCGGCGAAACGCTGGCGGCCAGCAGAGTTGCGGCAAAAGCTGCCGACTTGAGTAGATTCTTCATCAGAATTGCGTCCCTACGTTGAATTGGAAGAGTTTGGTAACATCGCCTTGCTGCGTCACAATTGCCTTTGCAAGATCGAATCTGAATGGCCCGAACGGCGAATTCCACGACACACCGGCACCGATTGAAACACGCGGGCTGGGCGAGTCGCCGTAATAGAATTCCTTATAGCCGAACTGGCCCGGCGGCGGCGGCGTAATGAAGATCTGCGGCGGCGCATCCCACAGGCTGCCGACATCGACATAGACCGACGGCCGCAGCCCGAGCTCGGCGCCCTTCGAGCCCAGCGGCACCTGCAACTCGACGCGGCCGAGGTAATAGGCCTGGCCACCGATCGAGTCGTTGACCCAGGTCGATTCATCCTGAACGACCGTGCCATCGGGCAGCACCGGTTTGCGGATGACGCGCGGGCCGACGCCGCGGATGTCAAAGCCGCGGAAGCGCGGCGAGCCGAGGTAGAAGCGATCGACGATGCGGACCGGTTGCCCGCCATAGCCGAACACATAGCCGCCTTCGGCGCCGACATTGACGACCCAGGCGCTGCCGTTGATGGCGTACCACCAGTCGTAGTTGGCGCGCGTCCGCAGATAGTCGACGCCGCCGAAGATACCGGCGAGATCCTGGCTGAAAGTGAAGCGCTGCCCGGCCGACGGGCGGCCACGGTTGTTGGTGCTATCCCAGATCAGGCTGTAGCCGATCGACGAGGTGGTGAAGTTACCGACGGCGTCGCACAGATAGCGACCGGCCTTGAGCGGGTCGCACTGGATGGTGACGGTGCCGTCAGGGTTGGTGATCTGGCCGTAGTAGATCGCCGGATCGAGCGTCACCTGGTCATAGCTCAGCCCGTAGCGCACCGAGGCGGCCCAGAACTCGGTCAGCGAGAAGCCGGTGCGGACCTGGAAGCCGGTGGTGGTCTGCGAGTAGGTCGAGGTGCGTTGGTTGCTGTTGGTGTAGTTGAACGAGTTGTAGTCGCGGCGGAACACGTTGAAGCCGAGCGCAAGGTTCTTGCCGAACAGATAGGGCTCGGTGAAGCCCAGTTCGATAGACTTCGAATAGCTCGAGATATTGACGCCGGCGCTGAGTTCCTGGCCCTTGCCGCGGAAGTTGCGTTCTTTGATCGACAGGCTGAGGATCAGGCCTTCGAGCGACGAGTAGCCGGCCGACACCTGGAGTTCACCGGTCGGCTTTTCCTGGACATTGGTTTCAAGGATGATCTTGTCGGGCGTCGAGCCGGGCTTCTGGTCGATCGTCAGATTGTCCTGGAAGAAGCCCAGGCCCTGCAGACGGTCGCGCGAGCGCTTGACCTTGATGCTGTTGAAGGCGTCGCCTTCGGCCAGACGGAACTCGCGGCGGATGACCTTGTCGCGGGTGCGGACGTTGCCGTTGATGCTGACGCGTTCGACATAGACACGCGGCGCCTCGTTGATGATGAACGTGATGTTCATCTGCAACTTTTCCTTGTCGCGGTTGAACTGCGGCCGGACATCAGCAAAGGCGTAGCCGAGAATACCCGCGGTTTCGGACAGGACGTTGACGACGTTTTCGATCTTCTGGGCGTTGTACCAGTCGCCCGACTGGATGGTGATCAGGCTCTTGAACTGATCGGCGTTGATGTCGCGGATCTGGCTTTCGAGGTTCACCTCGCCGAACTTGTAGCGCTTACCTTCATCAACAACATAGGTGATGATGAAGTCCTTGCCGTCGGGCGTCAGCTCGGCGCTAGCGGACGCGACGCGGAAGTCGGCATAACCGGCGGTCAGGTAGAACTGCCGCAGCTTCTGCTGGTCATACGCCATGCGGTCGGGGTCGAAGGTGTCGTTCGAACTGAACAGCTTGTACCAGCGTGCCTGTTCGGTCGCCATCGCGCCGCGCAAGTCGCCGTCCGAAAACACCTTGTTGCCGATGATGTTGATCTGGACGACCTTGGCCTTGGGGCCTTCGGAAATTTCGAACACGACGTCGACGCGGTTCTGGTCGAGCTTGACGATCTTGGGCTCGACCGAGGCGGCAAAGCGCCCGGCCCGCTGATAGACTTCAAGGATGCGCGCCACGTCGGCGCTGACCTTCGACCGTGTGAAGATCTGGCGCGGGGCAAGGCGGATTTCTTCGCGGACCTTGTCTTCCTTGACCTTCTTCGCGCCCTCGATGATCACGCGGTTGATGACCGGGTTCTCGACGACGGTGATGACGATGTTGCCACCCTGGTCGGCGATGGTGACATCGGCGAACAGCTCGCTGGCGTAGAGCGCCTTGAGCGCCGTATCGAGCCGGTTGCGGTCGAACGGATCACCGACGTTGAGTTCGATATACGAACGCACGGTTTCAGGTTCGAGACGCTCGGTACCCTTGATGGTGATGCCGCGCACAATGCCCGAGCCCGACGGCACGGCGGCGAGGTCAGGCGTCGGTGCACCGGGCACATTCTGCAGCTTGGCGCCGGCCGGTAGCGCATCCGCCGGGTTGGGCGGCGTGACCATCGCCGGATCGGACAGCTGCGGCAACTGCGCGAACACTGGTGCCGCCAGCCCGGCCAAAGCCGTGCCGACCAGCAACGTCCGCAGGCGCGCACGCGTCACCGCGGTGACGGGGCGAAAAGCGTGGCCGCTCTCTGCTCGATACTCGCTCACGCTCAAACCGCCCTTCGACACAAAAACAACTGCTGCATTCCGCAAGACATACTTACCTAACCCAGCAGTGCGGACAAATGCTTCCACACGCCCACCGATGCCAGATCGTTCCAGGTGAGGAACAGCATCAGCGTCAACAGCGCCGCGAAACCCGACATGAAGGCCCATTCCTGAACCTTCGCTTCAAGCGGCCGGCGCCGTATAGCCTCGACCGCGTAAAGGAACAGATGACCGCCGTCCAGCATCGGGATTGGCAGCAGGTTGATGAATCCGAGATTAATCGAGATCAACGCCATGAATTGTACCAGATTCGGCAGCCCCAACGTCGCCTGCTGGCCGGTGAACTGGGCGATCTTGAGCGGCCCGCCGAGCTCGTTGACGGCGCGCCGACCGGTGACGACCTGCACCAGCGTATCGGCCATCGTGCGTGTCAGCAGCCAGGTTTCCTGCACCGCAAAATAGACCGCGGCTACCGGTGACCGGCGCTCGACGATGCGGCCCGCACTGGTGACGCCGAGCATGCCGCGCGTATAGGCATTGCCGAACCGGTCGGTCTCGGCGACGACCTTGGGGGTGATGGTCAGTTGCCTCTCGACACCGTCGCGGCTGATGCGCGCGTCGATCGGCGTGCCAGGATTGATGGTTACGACACGAACCACGTCCTCGAACCGCTCGACGGTCTGGCCGTCTAACGCGATGATCTTGTCACCCGTTTGCAGGCCAGCGACCGCGGCGGGACTGCCGGGCTGGACGCCGTTGATGATCGCCGGCGTAAATGCATGACCGTAGGTCATGAAGAACACCGCAAAAACCAGAATTGCGAACAGGAAGTTGGTCAATGGTCCCGCCAGAATGACCAGCGCGCGCTGCCACATCGGCTTGGCCTGGAAGGTCTTGGCGTACTCCTCGGGCGGCATCTGCGCCGCGTCGGGGTCGGGCTCGCTCGCGGCGTTAAGGTCGCCGGCGAATTTGACATAGCCGCCCAGCGGCAGTGCCGAAAGCTTCCAGCGCGTGCCGCGCTTGTCGGTCCAGCCGGCGATTTCACGGCCGAAGCCGATCGAGAAGGTATCGGCCTTGATGCCGAAGACTCGCGCCATCAGATAGTGGCCGGCCTCATGGATGAACACCAGCACGCCGATGACGACGATGAATGCCGCAAGCGTGAACAGGAAGCCCGGTTGCGCGATCATGCCGGCACCAAGGTTTTCAGCCGCTGCGTCGCGGCCCGGCGTGCGGCCGTATCGACAGCCATGACATCGTCGAGCGTCGTCATCACGCCGCCGTCAAGCGCATCGAGCACGTCGCGCACCAGCGCCGCGATATCGAGGAAGCCGATTTCGCCGGCAAGAAACGCCGCGACCGCAACTTCGTTGGCGGCGTTGAGTGCCGTCGGCATCGCGCCGCCGGCACGCAGTGCGTCCCACGCCAACGCGAGCGCGGGAAAGCGTTCCAGATCGGGTTCTTCGAACTCGAGCTTGCCGACTTCAGCCAGGCTTAGGCGCTTGCACGGCGTCGCCATGCGTTCTGGGTGCGCCAGCGTATAGGCAATCGGCGTGCGCATATCGGGTGTGCCGAGCTGCGCGAGGACCGAGCCGTCGATATACTCGACGAAGCTGTGCACCACCGACTGCGGATGCACGATGACGCCGAGCTGGTCGGCGTTGACCGGGAACAGGTGGTGCGCCTCGATGAGCTCAAGGCCCTTGTTCATCAGCGTGGCCGAATCGACCGAAATCTTGGCACCCATCGACCACACCGGATGATTGCACGCCTGCCCCGGTGTCGCGACGCGCATCGCCTCCACCGAGGCCTTGCGGAACGGCCCGCCGCTTGCCGTAAGGATAACGCGCGCGACGCGTTCGGGATGGTCGTGGTCGAAAATCTGGTAGATCGCATTGTGTTCGGAATCGACCGGTAGCAACCGGGCACCCGACTGGCGCGCGGCGGCAGTGACGATATCGCCGGCGCAAACGAGGCTTTCCTTGTTGGCGAGCGCTATCACAGCGCCTCGCCGTACTGCAGCGAGTGTCGGCGCAAGGCCTGCAGCGCCGACAATCGCCGACATGACAATGTCGGCAGGCCGTTCGGCGGCTTCGACCAGCGCTGCCTTGCCGCTGGCAACCGCAATGCCGCTGCCGGCAAGTGCTGCCTTGAGGTCCTGATAGGCGTCGTCATCGCCGACCACCGCCAATTCGGCATTGCAGGCGCGCGCGATGGCGGCGAGCCCCGCAGCATCGGAATTGGCCGTGACCGCGTGGACATGCCAGTCGTTAGGCGCGCGGCCGATCAGGTCGAGCGTCGACTGGCCGACCGATCCGGTGGCGCCCAATATGGTGATACCGCGGCTCATCCGGCGAGCCCCAGCGTGGCCGCGCCCACGGCTGCAACTACCGCCACCGGCACCAGTCCGTCGAGCCGGTCCATGATGCCGCCGTGGCCCGGAAGCAGATTGCCCGAATCCTTGACGCCGACGCGGCGCTTGAGCCAGCTTTCATAGAAGTCGCCGGCTTGCGCCACGACGGCAAGCACCGGTGCCAGCGCGACGAGCCACAACACCGGCACCGATGGCACATCGATGCGTCCGTCAAGCAGCATGTAGACGAGATAAACAGCCAGCGCCGCGCCGGCCATGCCACCGACCAGCCCGGCCCACGTCTTGTTGGGGCTGATCGACGGCGCCAGCTTCGGGCCACCAATCGCGCGCCCTGAAAAATAGGCAAAGATATCGGTCGCCCAGACAGTCACCAATGTCAGCAAGGTCAAAGCCAGCCCATATTGCGTGCCGCGCAGCCAGATCAGCGCGATCGCCGGCATACCGGCATAGAGCAACCCTATCGCAACCCAGCTTGCCCGCGCCTGAACATAAGGCCGCGCACCGAGCCCCAATACGCCCGCGCCGGTGGCCAGCGCGGCAATTGCCATTAACGGCTGGCCGATGATCGTCAACATGACGCTGCCCGCCAGCACAACCAGCCCGGCAAGACGCAGCGCGCGCGGCAGGCGGAACATCTGTGACCATTCGGCAAACATCAGCAATACCGCGACTGCGACCAGCGCGCCGAAGCCAAAGCCGCCCGCCCACAGCGCCGCAAGCGCCACGACAATCAGCAGCACGCCGACGACGACGCGCGCGCCAAGTTGCGACGTCGCGGCCACTGCCTCAGATGCCGCCATAGCGGCGTTCGCGGGTCGCAAACTCGGCGAGTGCCGCTGCCAGCGACGCGGTATCGAAATCGGGCCAGAGCTGGTCGGTGAACACCAGCTCGGCGTACGCTGCCTGCCATAGCAGGAAGTTCGACAACCGCTGTTCGCCGCTGGTGCGGATGACCAGATCAGGCGGCGGCAAGTCGGCGGTGTCGAGGCGCCGGTCGATCAACGCAGCATCGATCGTCTTGGCATCGAGCCGACCGGCGGCAACATCGGCGGCAATCGACTGCATCGCGCGGACAATCTCGTCCTGCGCGCCGTAGTTGAGCGCGATGACCAGTGTCAGCCCGGTGTTGAGCCGCGTGCGTTCGGCCGAGCTTTCGAGCAGCTCGACGAGGTCGGGATTGAGCCGGCGGTATTCGCCGATAAAGCGCAGCCGGACGTTGTTCTTGTGCAGCGTGCCGATTTCGCTGCGCAGATAGTGGCGCAGCAACCCCATCAGATCATTGACTTCGTCTTCGGGGCGCTTGGCGTTTTCGGTCGAGAAGGCAAAAAGCGTCAGCACCTCGATGCCGAGCGTCGGTGCGCCCTCAACCGTACGCCGCACCGCCTCGATGCCCTGGCGGTGACCGGCTATGCGCGGCAGGCGCCGCGCCTTGGCCCAGCGACCATTGCCATCCATGATGATGGCGACGTGGCGCGGCACGGCACCGCCGCCCGATGCGGTTGCGGCAAGGGGTGCCGCGCTGGGCACCGGCACGATGCGCGGGCGCAGACTCACTTGCCGAGGATTTCCTTTTCCTTGGCCGCGGCAGCAACATCGATGTCGGCGACGGCCTTATCGGTCAGTTTCTGGACTTCACCTTCGTGGCGCTTCTGGTCGTCCTGGTTGATCTGGCCCTTCTTCTCGGCGGCCTTGAGTGTCTCCATGCCGTCGCGGCGGACATTGCGTACTGCGATGCGGGCCTTTTCGGCATACTGGTTCGCGAGCTTGGCGAGTTCCTTACGACGTTCCTCGGTCAGGTCGGGAATCGGCAGGCGCAGCGTCGTGCCGTCGGTAATCGGGTTGAGCCCGAGGCCCGCCGAACGAATGGCCTTTTCAACCATCTGGACGTTCGACTTATCCCAGACCTGCACCGACAGCATGCGTGGCTCGGGTGCAGTCACTGTCGCTACCTGGACCAGCGGCATGTGTGCGCCGTAGACCTCGACCGTCACCGGATCGAGCAGCGACACCGTCGCACGGCCGGTGCGCAGGCCAACGAGGTCGCTCTTGAAGGCTTCAAGCGCGCCGTGCATGCGGCGGTCGATATCGGCCTTGAAGCCGGCGGGATCAAAATCAGCCATGTCTATTTCCCGGATTTGCCAGTTGTCTTGCCTGATGCCTTGGCAGGCGTCTTGGCGGCCTTGCCACCAACGGTGGTCGAAACGCCCTGTCCCTTGAGCACCTTGGCGAGGTTGCCCTGCTCGCGGATGTTAAACACCACGATCGGAATGCCATTGTCGCGGCATAGCGCCACGGCGCTCGCATCCATGACCTTGAGGTCGTCGCTCAGCACCTTCGAAAAGCTCAGGCTTTCGTAACGCTTGGCGGTGGCGACCTGCTTGGGATCGGCGTCATAGACACCGTCGACACTGGTGCCCTTAAACAGCGCGTCGCAGCCCATTTCGGCAGCACGCAGAGCGGCGGCAGTATCGGTGGTGAAAAACGGGTTGCCAGTACCAGCGGCGAAAATCACCACGCGGCCCTTGCTCATGTGGCGCTCTGCACGGCGGCGGATATAGGGCTCGCAAACCGTCGCCATCGGGATTGCTGACTGGACGCGAGTATCGACCCCGGCACGTTCGAGCGCGTTCTGCACTGCCAGCGCGTTCATCACCGTGGCGAGCATGCCCATATAATCGGCGCTGGCGCGGTCGAAGCCCTTGGCGGCTGCCGCCAACCCGCGGAAGATGTTGCCGCCACCAACGACGAGGCAAAGCTCGAAGCCGGCGTCGCGGGCACGTTTGACTTCGCCGGCAATGCGGTCGGTTTCGGCGGTATCGATGCCGAACTGGCCCGAGCCCATCAGGGCCTCGCCAGACAATTTGAGCAGGATGCGCTTGAACGCCGGTCGCGCCATGATGTTCGACACCCTTCCCGCTAATTCGCCAATCCGGAACTTTGCCCGGTCATTCCCGTCACCATAGCCAGCCCCTCCCCGGCTGCCAAGCGGAAGCCGGGGAGAAGTTGTAGCTTAGGCGCCGGCAGCAGCTGCGACTTCGGCCGCGAAGTCGCTGGCTTCGC
Organism: Glacieibacterium arshaanense; assembly: GCF_004681125.1. Classification (GTDB taxonomy): domain Bacteria; phylum Pseudomonadota; class Alphaproteobacteria; order Sphingomonadales; family Sphingomonadaceae; genus Polymorphobacter_A; species Polymorphobacter_A arshaanense. Next base: position 950,570 of record NZ_SIHO01000001.1, on the reverse strand, counting down.
GCTCGATGCCTTCACCGAGTTGGAAGCGTTCGAACGCCTTGAGCGTGATCGGCGTACCGGCGGCCTTGGCGGCGGCGGCAACGACGTCGCCAACCTTGGTCTTGCCGTCAATGACGAACACCTGCGTCAGGAGCGCGTTTTCCTGCGCATACTTGCGGACGCCGCCTTCGATCATCTTTTCGATGATGTCGGCGGGCTTGCCCGAGCCGGCAGCCTTTTCGCGGGCGATCGAACGCTCGCGCTCGACAATCGCCGGGTCAAGGCCATCGACATCGAGCGCAAGCGGGTTCGCGGCCGCGATGTGCATGGCAATCTGCTTGCCGAGGGCTTCGAGCACGTCCGCCGGTGCGGCCGATTCGAGACCGACGAGCACGCCGATCTTGCCGAGGCCCGAAACGGTGGCGTTGTGGATGTACGACGTCACGACGCCCTGCGACACTTCGACAATGCCGGCGCGGCGCAGCGACTGGTTTTCACCAATCGTGGCGATGTTGTGCGTGAGCCGGTCGTGCACGCTGCCATCGCTTTCGGGATAACTCGCGGTCAGCAGCTTGGCGACATCGGTGCCCTGCGCCACGGCAATATCGGTGACGATGCGGACGAATTCCTGGAACTGCGCGTTCTTGGCGACGAAATCGGTTTCCGAGTTGACCTCGACAACCGCGCCGCGGTTGCCGACGACGACCACGCCGACCAGACCTTCGGCGGCCGTGCGGCCCGCCTTTTTCGCTGCCGAGGCAAGACCCTTGGCGCGCAGCCAGTCGATCGCCGCTTCGAAATCGCCGGCGGTTTCGTTCAGGGCCTTCTTGCAGTCCATCATGCCGGCGCCGGTGCGGTCGCGCAGCTCCTTGACCATCGTTGCAGTGATCTCAGCCATGATTGGCTCCTCATGTTTGGCGGTGTTGAACAAAGGGCCGGTGCGAACACCGGCCCCCTGAGCTTGTTTCAAAGGGCAATACGGTTATTCCGCAGTAGGTGCTTCGACAGCAGCAGCTTCGTCGGCAACGGCATCAGCCATCGTCGCGGGCGCCGACTCTTCGACCACAGGTGCGGTGAAGACCGGTTCAACGGGCTGCTCTTCAAGCGCACCGATGTCTATGCCCTGCTCGGCCTGACGGCCGCGGCGAGCGTCGAGGATCGTGTCGGCCATCGCGTTGCAATACAGCAGGATGGCGCGGCTGGCGTCATCGTTGCCCGGCACCGGAAAGGCGATGCCGCTCGGATCGGTGTTGGTGTCGAGGATGGCGACAACCGGGATACCGAGCACGTTGGCTTCCTTGATCGCCAGCTCTTCCTTGTTGACGTCGATCACGAAGATAACGTCGGGCAGGCCGTTCATGTCGCGGATACCGCCGAGCGACAGCTCAAACTTGTCGCGTTCGCGCGTCAGCTTGAGGATTTCCTTCTTGGTCAAGCCGTGCGTGTCGCCCGACAGCTGTTCTTCGAGCATCTTAAAGCGCTTGATCGAACCGCTGATGGTCTTCCAGTTGGTGAGCATGCCGCCCAGCCAGCGATGGTTGACGTAATATTGGCCCGAACGGCGGGCAGCTTCGGCGATGGGGTCCTGCGCCTGGCGCTTGGTGCCGACGAACAGCACCTTGCCGCCGGCTGCAACCGTGGCGCGGGTGAAATCGAGCGCGCGCGCAAACAGCGGCACCGACTGCGACAAATCGATGATGTGAACACCGTTGCGATCGCCGAAAATGTACGGCTTCATCTTCGGGTTCCAACGGTGAGTCTGGTGACCGAAGTGGGCGCCTGCTTCCAAAAGCTGCGCCATCGTGACGACGGGAGCCGCCATAACCTATTCTCCTTATACCGGTTAATCCGCCGCAGAGGAGTATCGTAGGTTTCCCTACGGCACCGGAAGGTTTCCCTCTGCGTGAGTGATGCGGGGCCTTTAACGGGGGTTTGGCGCAAATGCAACCCTGTGTTCGGTAACACCACGTCCGGCCCTACGCGCCGGCGAAGCAACGTGGCATTGCCCGCCACTCGCGCGGGGTATAGAATCCGCAAACAATGGCCACATAGCGGCCGATCTTTGGGGGATGCCAACATGACGAAACTTGCTCGGTTCGTTCGGTCTGCGACATTGGCGGCGGCGCTGCTATCCGGTTCCAGCATTGCCTATGCGGCGACGCAGCCCAACATCCTGATGATTGTCGTCGACGATTTCGGCTACGGCGACAGCGGCGCCTATGGTGGCGGTGAAGGCCGCGGCATGCCGACTCCGAACATTGACAAACTTGCCAGCCAAGGCATGCAATTCTACGACTTTTATGCCCAACCGAGTTGCACCGCCGGCCGCGCTGCGATGCTGACCGGCCGCTTTCCCAACCGCTCTGGCATGACCACGGTGGCTTTCCAGGGCCAGGGCGGCGGCCTGCCGGCAGCCGAGTGGACGCTGGCGTCGGTGCTCAAGACCGCGGGCTATGCCACCTATTTCACCGGCAAGTGGCATCTGGGCGAAGCTGACTATGCCATGCCGACGGCGCAAGGCTTTGACGAGATGAAGGCCGTCGGCCTCTATCATCTAAACGCCTACACCTACGGCGATCCGGCGTGGTTCCCGGCAATGGATCCCGAAACCCGCGCCATGTTCAACCGCGTCACCAAGGGAGCGCTCGAAGGCAAGGCGGGCAGCCCGGCAACCGAAATGTTCAAGATCAACGGCGAATATGTGAATACCCCGACGATTAACGGCAAGCCCGGGGTCGTTGGCATTCCCTATCTCGACCGCTACATCGAGTCATCGGCAATCGAGTATCTCGACAAGGCGGCTGCCGGAGCACGTGGCGGAAAGCCATTCTTCATCAGCGTCAATTTCATGAAGGTCCACCAACCCAACCTTCCCGACCCTGATTTCAAGGACAAGTCACCGTCGAAGACAAAGTTCGCCGACTCGGTCGTCGAAGTCGACACGCGTATCGGTCGCATCATGGCCAAGCTCAAGGAACTTGGCCTCGACAACAACACGCTGGTGGTCTTCACCACCGACAACGGTGCCTGGCAGGATGTCTATCCCGATGCCGGCTACACACCGTTCCGAGGTACCAAGGGCACAGTGCGCGAAGGCGGCAACCGTGTGCCGATGATCGCAGTTTGGCCCGGCCATATTGCGGCAGGCGCGAAGAACCATGAGATCATCGCCGGTACGGACTTCATGGCGACGTTTGCCGCCGCCGGTGGTGCGAAGCTTCCCGTCAACGACCGTGAAGGCAAGCCAACCATTTTCGACAGCTTCGACATGATGCCCATGCTGACCGGCCAGGTGACGCAATCACCACGCAAGAGCTGGTTCTACTTCACCGAGAACGAGCTGTCGCCGGGTGCCATCCGGCTTGGTCACCTGAAGATGGTGTTCAACCTGCGCGGCGACAACGGCGCCGCAACCGGAGGGCTCGCAGTCGATTCGAACCTAGGCTGGAAGGGTCCCGAAAAATATGTTGCAGTCGTGCCGCAACTCTTCGACCTGTGGCAGGATCCGCAGGAGCGCTATGACGTCGTGATGAACGCCTGGGGCGACAATACCTGGGTGGCGGCGATCATGAACCCCGAAATCAGCTCCTTGATGAAGACCTATGTCCAGTATCCGCCGCGCAAGTTGCAGAGCGCGGTCTACACTGGCCCGATAACAATCACGAATTACCAGAAATTCCAGTATCTGCGCGACACGTTGGCGAAGGACGGCATCAGCCTCGGCATGCCGAACTAGTCGCGTTTAAAATTGACCGATTTGCCGTGCTCCCGCGACAGTGCGGGAGCGCGGCTTGCCAATGGCAGTAGCGTGCGCCTATGCCCTCGCCATGCTCGAAGCCCTGCTGACTTCCGCCGCCGTCGTCGCACTCGCCGAAATCGGCGACAAGACGCAGTTGCTCGCCATCCTGCTGGTGACGCGATTCCGCACGCCGTGGCCGATCATCGCCGGCATCTTCTTTGCGACCATCGCCAACCACTTCCTCGCCGCACTGGTCGGGGCCCAAGTAGCTTCCCTGCTCGACGGCCAGGCCTTCCGCTATGCTGTGGCGCTATCGTTCCTGGCGATGGCGGCGTGGACGCTGGTGCCCGACAAGGTCGACGATCTTGATGCCAAGCCACCACGCTTTGGCGCCTTCCTGACGACGCTTGTCGCTTTCTTCCTCGTAGAAATGGGCGATAAGACACAGATTGCGACGATCGCGCTCGGCGCACGCTTCCAGATGGTCGTGCCGGTCACCATCGGCACGACGCTCGGTATGATGATCGCCAATGTCCCGGCAGTGTTCCTCGGCGATGCCTTGCTAAAGCGCGTGCCGCTGGCGACAGTGCGCTATATCGCCGCCGCACTATTCGCGGTGATCGGCGTCTGGCTGCTCGCACAGACTGCTGGCTGGATCTAGCCACCCGCAACTTGCCGCGCGTGGCGGAAATTGTCATTGTAGGTGTTCGACCGTTTGGGGGCACCATGCGCGTAGTATTGCGAAATCCGTTCGTCCTGATTCCGCTGATTCTGGCGCTATTGTTCGGCGCCTATGTTGCGGCCGGGTTCTGGCTGGCGCCGCGGCTGATCCGCTCGGCGGCACAGGACTATGTGAGCAAGAACCTGCCGGGCAAGGATCTCGCGCTCGGTGACATCCGCTTCAACCCGCTGCGGCTGACGCTCGACATCGACAAGATTGCCATTGGTGACAGTAAGGCGCCCGCGCCGATGGTTGCTGTGGGCCATGTCGGCGTCAACGTCAGCAGTTCGTCAATCTGGAAAATGACCCCCCGGTTAGACGCTGTCAGCATCGACGCGCCGCTGGTCAACGCGGTGTTGCGCAAGGATGGCACGCTCAACCTGTCCGAACTGGTGCCACCCGATGACGGCAAACCGACCCCGGCGGTCTGGATAGGCCGCCTCGAGGTGCGTGACGGCACCGCCAATTTCAGCGACCAGCGCCGCGCCGGTTCGCGCGAAAAGACGCTGACCCCCATCACATTTGAGCTGCGCGATTTCGCCACCTACATGGATGCTGGCGGCAACTACCAGCTCGATGCCGCCAGCAAGGACGGCGAGGCGTTCCACTGGGCCGGGACGGTCTCGATGGCGCCACTGGCGTCAGCCGGCAAGTTCAGCATCGACGCGCTCAAGCTGACGTCGCTGTACCGCTTCATCGATGATCTGGCGCCGGTCGCATTGCTTGGGGGCAGCCTCGATATGGCGGGCAGCTACAAGTTCGCTGCCGCACCCAAAACCGCCGTTACCCCGCCTGCCAATATGTTCGAGGCAAATCTCGAAAGTCTTGCCGTCGCCGACCTCGCGCTACGTACCAAGGACGGCGATGATGTCACCGTCAAGACGCTCAAGTTGGCACCTACGCAACTCTCGCTGGGTAGCGACAATGCGGCGATCGGCGCGCTGGACATCGGCGGCATCAGCGCCCGCCGTGTCACCGGCGAGAGCGTCGCAATCGACAGTGTCGCGCTCGCCGGGTCGAGCTATAAGCTGTCGGCGCAGGTCGCCGACATTGGCGCGCTGTCAGTCAAAGGAATTGCCGTCAAGGGTCGCGGCAAGGCCCCCGAAGCTGTGGCGCTGCGCAGCATCGCGCTCGATGCCAGCCGGATCGATGCCAAGGCCCAAATGGCGCGCATCGGCGCAGTGACCGTCGCCGGGCTCAAGGCGCAGGCGCTGGTCGCCGCCGACAATTCGGTCAGCATTCCGGGGCTCTACCCCATGAAGCTGCCCAAGTCGGCGCCCGCCGCCGATGCGCCGGCCTGGCACTACAGCCTCGCCGGGTTCAATCTCGAAGACGCTGCGGTCAAGCTGACGCTGGCGCGTGTCACGCCCGCCAAGGTGCTCGATATCGCGCCGGTCAAGCTCAACATCGGCACCATCACCGACAAGCGCGACGCGCCGCTGCCGGTCAGCTTTTCGGCCACAATAAACCGCAGCGCCACCATCAGCGCCGTCGGCCGTGTCGATCCGCAAACCGGTGGTGCCGCGATGGCGCTCGACATGGCAAAGCTGCCGATTGCCGATTTCGTGGCGTTCGCACCCACGCCGCCTGGCGTTATCGTCAAGTCGGGATTGCTCGGGGTCAAGGGCAAGGCGCGCATCACGCCGAACGCCAAGACGCCGCGCATAGATTTCGCCGGCAACGCCAGTGTCATCGATCTCAAGCTGCTCGAACGCGAAGCCGGCACCGACCTCTTGGCGTGGCAGCGCCTCGACGTCACCGGCATCCAATATGCCGGTGACCGGCTAGCGATTGCGACGATTACGCTCGACAAGCCGGTGTCGAACATCGCCATTACACGCAACGCCGAACTCAATATCGCCAAGGTCAATCAAACCGGCCCAACCCCTGCCCCGCTGCCGATCAGCGGCAGCAAGCAGGCGATTGGCGACGTCCGCGTCAAGGCGGTCATGTCGAACACGCTGGCTTCCGCTGGCGCGGCGATGCCGATTCATATCGGCCAGGTGGTATTCAAAAACGGCACGATCGGCTTTTCGGACTATTCGATTGAGCCCAACTTCCGCGCCAGCATCCAGGGCTTTTCGGGCACTATTACCGACCTGTCGACGACACCGGGCGCACAGGCCAAGTTCAACCTGAAGGGCTACGTCATCGACCGCTTCTCGCCAGTTACCATCACCGGCCGTGCCAACCCGTTCGCCTACGATGCCAACACCGACATCACTGCGAGTTTCAAGAACATCGAGCTGCCAGTGTTCAACCCCTATTCAGGCCAATACGCCGGCTACAATATATCGAAGGGCAAGCTAAGTACCGATTTCCACTACAAGATCAGCGCGCGCCAACTCGATGCGCAACACCACGTGGTCATCGACCAGCTCGAATGGGGCGCCGCCACCGACAGCAAGCAAAAGGTCTCGTTGCCGGTTCGGCTGGCGACGTCGCTGCTCAAGGACAAGAATGGCGTCATCGACCTCGACCTTCCGGTCACTGGCTCGCTCGATGACCCGAAGTTCAATGTCTGGCCGGTCGTGTGGAAGGTCGTCGGCAATGTGCTGACCAAAATCATCACCGCGCCATTCCGGATGCTCGGCGATCTGTTCAGCAGCGACGAGCAACCGCAGTTCGTGGTGTTCGATGCCGGCTCGGCGGCACTCGCCCCCGATGCGTCGGCAAGCCTCGCCAAGCTCGCCAAGGGACTGGCCGACAAGCCCGACGTCAACCTCGACATCCCCGCCGGCCCCGGCATCCGCGAAGACGCCGAAGCGATGACCACGGCCGCAATCGAAGCTGCGGTGGCGGGAGCTAGCAAGAAGCCCGCCGATTATGCGACGCTTGACATGGGCGAGAAGCGCGACCGGCTGGCAAAAATCTACAAGACCAAGTTTGGCAAGAAGCCCGACTATCCCAAGGACCTGCCCACCGCGAACCTGATTTCGGGCAAGGAGGCCAAGCTGGCCGCCGCCACCGCGCAAGTGGACTGGCTCGAAACTGCGGTACGGCCGAAGTTCGCGCCCACCGACTCGCAACTTGCCGCACTGGGCCAGGCGCGCGCCGATGCGGTCAAGCAGGCACTGCTGGCGGACGCCGCGATCGATCCGGCGCGGGTGTTCGTCGCGACAGGCAAGAGCGTTACCGCCAAGGGCGACGATGTTCAGATGGAACTGGCGGTCAAATGACCTGCAAGCATCAGCTCTTGAAGTAAGGCTCGACGATGCCCTTTTGCTTGATCGTCATCGGGCGGCCATAGCGGTCGCGGGCATTGCCAACGCTGAGCTTCACCCAGCCTTCGGAGACGCAATATTCGTCGACGGTGGTGCGCTCAACGCCGTTGAAGCGGATGCCGATGCCGCGCGCCAGCACTGCCTCGTCATAGAACGGGCTACCCGGCGTCGCTGACAGATGGTCAGGCGGCGTATCGGTGATCGCGGCAGCAACCGCATCCTTGTCGGCATCAGTTTCGGGCGCGGTCATGGCACAAGCTTTCGAAGACGATTGAATGGCTTCCCATAACCAGCAAGGGCATTGCCGACAATCGCAATCACCGGGGTTTTGCCGCACTGGCCATCAGAGCCGGTCAGCGCTCGACGGTGCAGGTGCCGTTACGGCAGACGTCTTTGGTGCCGGTGAAGGCGCCGCGAGCGGCGCTGCCGGAACATCGACGGCCTCGACAAGTGCGGCATCACTTGGCTGCGCTGACGGGGTGTTGATATCCCAGACCGCGCGCCATTTGCCGTCGGCTTGCGGCTTGTAGACGGTCACATAGCTACCGCGCGTCGTCAGCGGCGCCTTGGTCACCGGGTCGCTGTCGGTTTCGATGTAGCGGCCACGCGAAACCGCCAGATCGCCCGAAGCCGCGACGCTGATCGCATCACTTGCAAAGACCAGCGTAAATTGTGGATCGGTCAGCGCGCCGGCAATGGCGCCGGCAATTTCGGTGCTACCCTTCGCGACGGCGCGGCCGGGTATCATAACCACCGCATCATCGGTGTAATGTGCAGCCAACTTCTGCGCATCGCGTGCCTTCCAGTCAGCCTGCCAGCGCGCTTCATCGAGACGTATCTGCGTTGCAATTGCTTCGGCCTCTCCGACCTTTGGCGGGTTGGGCTGTTTGTCGCACCCGGCGAGAACGACGAGCGCGATCAGTGCGGCTGCGGTTGCGGATTTCAGCACAAACGACATGATGGCAACTCCGACAATTGGCCTGTAATCATAACCCAATCGCAGCAGCGTGCCAAACCTGAGGTGCGCGACGCGCTAGGCCGAAACAGCGCGTAGTTCGACTGAATTGACTCCCGCGACGCGCTCAACGCTGCCGCGCAGCTCGCCGTCAATGCTGTACTCGCGACCCAGGCTGACCGCCGCGATGCGCCCGTCGGCGAGCTTCATGCGCAAGATGACTTCGCCGCGTCCACCCAGTGAAGGCAGCAGTAGTGCCGCAAGGTCCTCGATCGCTGCAGCGCATGCTGTGCGCGCGCCATCAACATCGACAATCAGCCGGGACCGCGTCCGCTTCGCCAACTGCTCGAGCGGCTGGACGCTGCGGATCGACACGCGCGGCGTATCCTCGCCCGGCCGCCACTGCAGGTCGCCACCGATGAGTACGGCATCGCCCGCGGCCAACGCTAGGTCGACGCCTGCCTGCGCGCTTTCGTCAAAGCAGCTTGCAGTGTACACACCGCTGCTGTCTGACAGCGTCACTAGCTGGTAGCGTCCACCCTTCCCCGACTGCGGCGTGCGCCATTGCACCGCTTCGATCAGCCCGGCGAGCACGCCCGGCAAGCGGCCGCCACCCGGAGGACCTTCGCTCGCGGCGTGGGCGGCATAGGTTTTAGCGCCATTAGCTTCGGTTATGTGGCGCCAGCTGTCGACTGGGTGGCCCGAGAAATAGAAGCCAAAGGCGTCCTTTTCGGCGGCCATGCGCTCGGCGAGCGTCCAGTTCTTGCCTGGCGGTACCAGCATCGCGGTGCTGCGGTCGGCAAGCGCGTTTTCGCCGTCACCGAACAACGCAACCTGGGCGCTGGCGCGTGCGGCCGCGGCGGCCTGCGCGGTGTTGAGTAGCGCTTCGGCGAGCACGAAAACACCGGCGCGGTTGGTATCGAGGCTGTCGAACGCGCCCGCACCGATCAGGCTTTCGAGCTGGCGCTTGTTGAGCAATTTCGGGTCGATGCGCCGTGCGAAATCGGCGAGCGAAGTGAACGGACCTTTCGCAGTGCGCTCGGCGACAATCGACTCCATGGCTTTCTCGCCGACACCCTTGAGTGCGGCCAGCGCAAAGCGCACCGCGGGCTTGCCGTCATGGATTTCGACCGCGAAATCGGCGCTGCTGGCGTTGATGCACGGCGGCAGGCATTTGACGCCGCTGCGCGTCATGTCGTCGACGAACTGTGCCAGCTTGTCGGTATTTGAAATGTCGTACGCCATAGAAGCAGCGAAGAATTCGGTCGGGTGGTGCGCCTTAAGGAACGCCGTCTGATAGGCAATCAGCGCATAGGCGGCGGCGTGGCTCTTGTTGAAGCCGTAGCCGGCGAATTTGTTGACGAGATCGAAGATACCGCTCGCCTGCTTGGCGTCGACATCATTGGCCTTGGCGCCCTCCAGAAAGCGCGCCTTTTGCGCGTCCATTTCGGCCTGGATCTTCTTGCCCATGGCGCGCCGCAGCAGATCGGCTTCGCCGAGGCTGTAGCCCGCGAGGATCTGCGCGATGCGCATCACCTGTTCCTGATAAATGATGACACCGTAGGTTTCCTTGAGCAACTCCTCGAGCGACGGGTGCAGATAGTCGGGTGCTTCCTCGCCGTTCTTACGGCGCGCAAACTGCGGGATATTGTCCATCGGGCCGGGACGATACAGCGCGACAAGCGCGACGATGTCGCCGAATCGATCGGGGCGCACTTGTGCCAGCGTGCGTCGCATGCCTTCGGATTCGAGCTGGAACACCCCGACAGTGTCACCGCGTGCCATCAGCTGGTAACTGGGTTCGTCATCCCACGGCAAGGTCGTCAAATCGAGCTCGATACCACGCCGCTTGAGCAACTTGACCGCGCGGTCGAGAACCGACAGCGTCTTGAGCCCGAGAAAGTCGAACTTCACCAGCCCGGCCTTTTCGACGAACTTCATGTCAAACTGCGTCACCCCCATGTCCGAACGCGGGTCGCGGTACATTGGTACGAGCTGCGACAGTGGCCGGTCGCCGATCACCACGCCCGCCGCATGCGTTGAGCTATGCCGCGGCAAGCCTTCGAGCTGCAGCGCAATTTCAAGCAGATGCGCGACCTTGGGGTCACGCTCGCGCTCCGCGACCATTTCGCTGATGCCGTTGAGCGCGCGTTCGAGCGTCCACGGATCGGCGGGGAGGTTCGGCACCAGCTTCGCCAGACGGTCGACCTGCCCGTATGGCATCTGCAACACGCGGCCAACGTCCTTAAGCACGGCTCGCGCCTTCAAGCGTCCGAAGGTGATGATCTGGGCGACCTGCGCACTGCCATATCGCTGCTGGACATAGCGGATGACCTCATCGCGGCGAGTTTCGCAGAAATCGATATCGAAGTCGGGCATCGACACGCGTTCGGGGTTGAGAAAGCGCTCGAACAGCAGGCCTTGCTCAATCGGATCGAGGTCAGTGATGGTCAGTGACCAGGCAACCAGCGAACCGGCACCCGAGCCGCGGCCCGGCCCGACCGGAATATCGGCGGCCTTGGCCCATTTTATGAAGTCGGCAACGATGAGGAAGTAGCCGGCAAAGCCCATCGTGTTGATAACGCCGATTTCGAACGCCAGCCGTTCGTCATAGACTTTACGCGCATCGCCGGTGACGCCCAGTCGAGCCAAACGGTCTTCGAGACCGGCGGCAGCGTCCGCCGCGAGCGCCCGCCCCTCGGCCTCCGGGTCACCGGCGAGGCTCGGCAGGATCGGCGCGCGGCTCGGCGCCTTGACCGCGCAGCGCTGCGCCACAACGAGCGTGTTGGCGCAGGCTTCGGGCAGGTCGGCAAAGCGCACCGCCATTTCGGATGGCGATTTGAGCCAATGATGCGGATTCGAGCGGTTGCGTTCCTGCGTATCAACATAGGCGCCCTCAGCGATGCACAACAGCACGTCATGCGCGGCATGGCCTTTGCTTTCCGCAAAGCGCACCGGATTGGTGGCCACCAGCGGCAAGTCGCGCGCATGTGCCAGCGCAATAAGCCCAGCCTCGGACTTGCGTTCAATCGGGTCATCGGTGCGGCTGACTTCGACATAGAGCCGGTCGCCGAACAGCGACTGCAGCGTGTCGGCATAGGCGTTTGCGTCCTGGCCTTCGGCGAGCAGCCTCGCCAGCGCCCCTTCTGGGCCGGCGGTCAAAGCGATCAGGCCGTCGGTGTGGCCTTCGAAGTCGGCCAGCCGCAATGCGGGCGCGCCTTCAGCCTCAAGATGCGCCTTGCTGACGAGTTCGATGAGGTTGGCATAGCCCGCTTCGTCCTGCGCGAGCACCACCAGCCAGTCATCGACGCGCTTGGCGAGCGGCCCGCGCGGACCGGGGCGCTCGACGGCGATGGTGACGCCGATAATCGGTTGGACCCCGGCACCGAACGCGTAGTCGGAAAACTCCATCGCGCCGAACAGGTTATTGCGATCGACCAGCGCCATCGCCGGCATCCGCGCCTTGGCGACGCGCTTGACGAGCTCTGCCGGCTGTACCGCGCCTTCGAGCATCGAATAGGACGACTGGACGCGAAGATGGACGAAAGGTGCAAAGGCCATTCGCAAATGATGCGCGCGTTACCCGATTCGGGCCAGCGGCAGGCGCAAATTTTGATGGGGATAAGTTGAGGTGAAGGGCCTTAAGCCAGTCGGCCCTCGTGCAACGTCACTACCCGGTCCATCTGCTGCGCCAGCGCGATATTGTGCGTGGCGACCAGCGCCGACGAGCCGCGGCCGCGCACCAGCCGCAGGAATTCGGCGAGCACCCTGGCGGCAGTGGCTTCGTCGAGGTTGCCGGTGGGTTCGTCGGCGAGCACCAGAACCGGCTGGTTCGCGAGAGCACGAGCCACGGCGACGCGCTGCTGTTCACCGCCCGAAAGCTGCGATGGCCGATGTGTCAGGCGTTCGGACAGGCCGAGATCGCCGAGCAGGGCGGCAGCACGCGCGCGCGCCTCAGCGGTCGGCACGCCCTTGATAAGCTGCGGCAGCACGACGTTCTCCTGGGCGTCGAAGTCGGGGAGCAGATGGTGGAATTGATAGACGAAGCCGAGTTTGTCGCGGCGCACTCCGGTACGCCCTACCGAGTCGAGCTTTTCGACGCGGACGCCGTCGATGCTGATGCTGCCGCCGAAGCCGCCTTCGAGCAGGCCAACGGCTTGCAGCATCGTCGACTTGCCCGACCCCGACGGCCCGAGCAGCGCGACGATTTCACCAGCGCCGACGGTCAGGTCGACGCCGCGTAGTACCTCGATCGTGACGCCGCCCTGCTGAAACGACCGCGTCAGATTTTCAACGACCAGCACATTACTCATAGCGCAGCACCTGGACCGGATCGGTGTTCGCCGCTTTCCACGCCGGATAGAGCGTCGCGAGGAACGACAGCAGCAGCGCCAGCGCGACGATGCCAATGACTTCAACCGGATCGGTCTTCGACGGCAGGTCGGTCAAATAGCGCACCGACGGGTCCCACAGATTGGCGCCGGTCAGCGCCGACACGCCCGACACGATCTGCGCGCGGAACGCCAAAATCGTGAAGCCGAGCACCAGACCCAGCCCGATACCGAGCGCGCCAATCAGCGTGCCGACGGTGACGAAAATCCGCATCAGACTCGACCGGCTAGCACCCATAGTGCGCAGGATGGCGATGTCGCGGCTTTTGGCACGCACAAGCATGATCAACGAACTCAGTATGTTGAACACCGCGACGAGGATGATGATCGACAGCACCCAGAACATTACCGTGCGCTCGACCACCAGCGCCTGGAACAGCGCGGCGTTCATCGAGCGCCAGTCAGTGGTGACGCCCGACCCGCCGACCACGGTGCGCACCGGTTCCATGATCGCCTCAATCTTGTCGGGGTCTTTGGTCACTAGTTCAATGATGCCGACCGACCCATCCATACGCAGCAGCGTTTGGGCATTTTCCATCGGCATCAGCACGAACGCCTTGTCATAGTCGTAGATGCCGACTTCGAAGATCGCGACAATCTTGTACGAGACGATGCGCGGCACCGACCCGAACGGCGTCACCTGCCCGTCGGGCGAAATCAGCGCGATGCTGTCGCCCAGCGTAGCGCCCAATGCCTCGGCCAGCCGCGCACCGATGGCAACGTTATTGGTGCCCGGCTGCAAGTCCTTGAGCGTGCCCATCTTGACATTGTTGGCAATGACCGGCGTGTTGTGGATATCGGCCAGCGTCATGCCGCGCAGCAGCACGCCTTCGACGCGGCTGCGGTAACTCGCCATCAGCGGCTGTTCGATCAACGGCGTCGCCGAAACGATGCCCGGCGACTGGCGCACCTTCGCCATTAGCGGCTGCCATTCGGGGATGCGACCCCCATAGCCCTGGATGACGGCATGGCCGTTAAGGCCGAGGATCTTGTCGAACAACTCGGCGCGAAAGCCGTTCATCACGCTCATTACCGCGATCAGCGCTGCAACACCCAGCGCGACCGCGACCAGCGAGATTGAGGCGACGAGGAAGATGAACCCCTCACCGCGCCCGGGCAGCAAATAGCGCCCGGCGATCATGCGCTCGTAGCGGGTAATCATGCGGTCAATTGCGCCACCGCTGCATCGACCGACAGTTCCTCGCGCGTGCCGGCACCGCGGCGCTTGAGTTCGACGGTGCCCGCCGCCACGCCCTTGGGGCCGACAACGAGCTGCCACGGCACCCCGATCAGGTCGGCGGTGGCGAACTTAGCGCCGCCGCGTTCATCGCGGTCATCGTAGAGCACTTCGACGCCAGCAGCTTCCAAGCGCGCATAGAGTGCGTCGGCGGCGGCGGCACACGCCGCGTCATCGGCACGCAGGTTGAGCAGCGCCACCTTGAACGGTGCGACGGCGTCGGGCCAGATGATGCCATCCTTGTCGTGGCTCGCCTCGATGATCGCACCCATCAGCCGCGAAACGCCGATGCCGTAGCTGCCCATTTCTGGGGTGATCGTCGTACCGTCGGGGCCTTGCACGGTGACGCCCATTGCCTTGGTGTATTTGTCGCCGAAGTAGAACACCTGCCCAACTTCGATGCCGCGCGACTGCTTGAGCGCGCTGCCGGCTTCGGCCTCGAGTGCGAGGTCGCGCTTTTCGTCGGTCGCAGCGTAATCCGCATTGAGCGCGTCGATGAAGGCTTCAAGTGCCGCGGGGTCATCGGCATCCACACCACTGGTATCGCGGCCTTTTTCCCAATTTTCATGGTAGAAGACTTCGCTCTCGCCGGTCGGCGCGAGCACGATGAATTCATGGCTGAGGTCGCCGCCGATCGGTCCGGTATCGGCGCGCATCGGGATGGCATGCAGGCCCATCCGCGCGAACGTCCGCAGATACGCCATGAACATGCGGTTGTAGCTGTGGCGCGCGCCGGCGAAATCGATGTCGAAGCTGTACGCGTCCTTCATCAGGAACTCGCGGCCACGCATGACGCCGAAGCGCGGGCGGACTTCGTCGCGGAACTTCCACTGAATCTGGTACAGCATGCGCGGCAGGTCGCGGTAGCTGCGTGCGCCGTTCTCGAATATCTGCGTGAACAGTTCCTCGGCGGTCGGCGAAAACAGCATCTCGCGGTTGTGGCGGTCCTTGATGCGTAGCATTTCGGGGCCATAGGCGTCATAGCGCCCCGACGATCGCCACAGGTCGGCGGACTGTATTGTCGGCATCAGCAGTTCAATGGCGCCAGCACGGTCCTGCTCCTCGCGGACGATTTGTTCTATCTTGCGCAGCACGCGGTGCCCCATCGGGAGCCAGGCGTAGATGCCCGCCGCGGTCTGACGAATCAGCCCGGCGCGCAGCATCAGCTGGTGGCTGACGATCTGCGCGTCACCCGGCGTTTCCTTGAGGACGGGTAGGAAGTAGCGGCTTAGACGCATAGATAAACCTTATGGATTCGAGTTCACACCCGCGACCGGCAGGCGCGGCTGTGTAGCATGCGTGCCTGCACGCGCAAGGCAGCCGCCTTCCAAGCAACTGTGGCAAGGACACAACAGTCGCACGACAAGCGTCATCCCCGCAGCCGGTTGCGGCGATTTGCCGATGACATTTCAAGTGGTTCACCCTAGCGTCTCAACATTGCCCGAGGCTGAATGGCCAGGGTTCAGGGAAGAGATAGCGACCAAAAAGATCGCAGCGAAGTCATCGTTGACGTGCACTCGACCGGGGGGTTGGTTCGGCACGGATCAACGCAGAGGTAGGTCTCGTCACCACGAGCGCCCGGGTTAAACCCCGGGCGTTTTCGTTTGGCCCGGACAAGACGCTAAAACCGCCGCGACAGACCACAGTAGATTTCAACATCGGCAGTTGCCGCGTTGAGCCCGAAATCGGCGCCAATATCAAAGCTGAGATTCTCATTCTTCGGCGGCTGCCAGCTCACAGAGAAATTGGCTGTGGCGTAGCGGATGGCACCAGTGGGTTCATCGTCCTTGGCAACATAGATTTCTGCGCCAAGGTTGAAGTCGGCAATCGCGCGGCTTAGCGACACGGCCATGCTACCGCCAAGATGCTGGCCGCCGTCGAGGGTGTTGGGCAAAAGTGCAAGTTCCGGCGTGAAGCCCAGCGTCCAGTCATCACCAAATGCCTGCGACACCGGCAAGGCAAGTGTCCAGGCGATATTCTCGCCATTAGTCGGTATTTCTATCGCCAGCTCGGCGGCGATCGACAGCCCCTCCCCATCGGGATTGCGCAGTGATTGCTTGAAGCCAAATCCGATGCTGCCAGTGGCGCTATCGCTTTGCGGACTGGCGCCCGACTTTTCGGTGTAGATGTTCAGCGGCGTCCAGCTCGCAAAAGTCTCGAGCGTTTCGGTAAGCCCGACGCGCAACAGCACATCGCCGATGGCATAGTTTTGAGTCCGGACGCCGCCGATATTGGCAAAGGTAGCAGTGACAGCGGTGAATTCGAACATCACATGCCCCGCGTCGACAATGCATGGCGGCAGGCCAAAGCCAGGGTTGTCGGCGCATAGCGGGCGCAACTCGTCTTCGGGCACAGGATCGAATAGGGAATGGTGCTCGTCGTCGAGCGCCCGGGCCGGCGCGGCCGACAGTGCCAGCACCAGCGCCAATCCTGCCAGCCAACCCCCGCGCACGGTCAGACCAGGCGGCTCTGCTTGAGCGCGGCAGCGATGAAACTGGCGAATAGCGGATGCGGATCGAATGGCTTCGATTTCAACTCGGGATGAAACTGCACGCCAACAAACCAGGGATGGTCTGGGCGCTCGACGATTTCGGGCAGCACGCCGTCGGGTGACATACCGGTGAACATCAACCCCTTGGCTTCGAGCGCCGGGCGATAGTGGTTGTTGACTTCGTAGCGGTGGCGGTGGCGTTCGCTGATCTCACTGGTGCCGTAAATTGCCGCGGCATGGCTGTTGCCGGCCAGCACCGCCGGATAGGCACCGAGCCGCATCGTGCCGCCCTTGTCGTCATCCTCGCTGCGCGTTTCGGTGACGCCGCCGCTAGTCCATTCGGTAATCAGGCCAACCACGGGCTCGTCGGTCGGACCGAATTCGGTGCTCGATGCACCCTCAATGCCCGCGAGGTTGCGCGCCGCTTCAACACAGGCAAGCTGCATCCCGAAGCAGATGCCGAAGAATGGCACATTCCGTTCGCGGGCAAAGCGCACGCTGGCGATCTTGCCTTCCGAACCGCGTTCGCCAAAGCCACCGGGTACCAGAATGGCGTGCATAGGTTCGAGCTTGGCCGCGACCTCGTCTTCGGAACCGGCAAACAACTCGGCGTCAATCCACTGGATGTTGACCTTTACGCGATTGGCTATGCCGCCATGGACCAGGGCTTCGTTCAACGACTTGTAGGCATCGGGCAGCCCGACATATTTGCCAACGACGCCGACGGTGACCTCGCCCTCGAAATTTGCCAGCCGGTCCTCGATTTCTTCCCAGCGCGTGATGTTGGGCAACCCCTTGGGCGAGGTGCCGAACGCATCGAGGACGGCATCATCAAGTCCCTGTGCGTGATATTGCAGCGGCACCTTGTAGATACTGGTCGCATCAAGCGCGGCGATGACGGCGCTGCTCGGCACATTACAGAACAGTGCGATCTTGGCACGCTCGCCTTCGGGCAGCGGGTGTTCGCAGCGGCACACCAGCACGTCGGGCTGAACGCCGAGCGCCGCGAGTTCGCGCACCGAATGCTGCGTCGGCTTGGTCTTGAGCTCGCCGGCGGCCGCGATGTACGGCACCAAGGTCACATGGATCGATACGCTGTTGCCGCGCCCGAGGTCGTTGCGGAGTTGGCGGATGGCTTCGATGAACGGCAGGCTTTCGATGTCGCCGACGGTGCCGCCGATTTCACAGAGTACGAAATCGACATCGTCGGTGTTGGCCAGCGCGAACGCCTTGATCGCATCGGTGACGTGCGGAATGACCTGCACCGTCGCCCCCAGGAAGTCGCCACGGCGTTCCTTGGTGATGATGTCAGAATAGACGCGGCCCGATGTGATATTGTCCGACTGGCGCCCAGCGACACCAGTGAAGCGTTCGTAGTGCCCAAGATCGAGGTCGGTTTCGGCACCGTCATCGGTGACGTAGACCTCGCCGTGCTGGTACGGGGACATCGTGCCCGGATCGACGTTGAGATATGGATCGAACTTGCGGATGCGGACGCGGTAGCCGCGCGCCTGCAACAGCGCTGCGAGACTGGCGGCCATCAGGCCCTTGCCGAGCGAGGAAACCACGCCGCCGGTGATAAAAATGAACCGCGTCATGGGAGACCTTCATAGACCGAATTGCGGGAACTCCGCCAGCCCAAGCTGGCGGATTACCGTAATTTCGCTGTGGATAACGAGATTTGGATGCGACGCCGCGGCGCCACCCGGTTACTTCGCGACGGGAACCTGATCGATCGGCGTGGTCGCACCAGGTGCTGCCGGAGCATCGGCGGTCGGTGCCGGTGCTGTCGTCGGCGCTACCTGCGGAACGATGCTGATACCTCCAGGGCCACTGGCGGGGGCCGTCACCGGCTTGGCGAGACTTGTGTCGATTTCCTTGCCACGATGCATGCCGGCGGCGAGCACGGCGAGCAAGATCGACGTCACGATGAACAAGGTGCCCAGAATCGCCGTCGCCCGTGTCAGCAAGTCGGCCGCGCCACGCGCGCTCATCAAGCCGCCGCCACTGCCGCCGATACCAAGTGCGCCGCCTTCCGACCGCTGCAGCAGTATGACCGCCACCAATGCAATGGCAATCAGCGCGTGAACAACAAGGATGAAGGTCGTCAACATCGACGGGCGGCTTTCGATAAAAGGAAGGGTGGCTGGCGGGTCCGTTGGCGGCGATGTAGCGATTGGCACGCGATTCCGCAACCGCGCCGCCGGACGTCCCGCAGTTCGGCTGTCTAGACCGCTGCTGCGATCGCCAGAAACGATGCCGCAGTCAGACTGGCGCCGCCGACGAGCGCCCCGTCAACGTTGGGCAGGCCGAGCAGGTTTGCGGCATTTTCGGGCTTCACCGAGCCGCCGTAGAGAATCGGTGTCGCCGCGCCTGGTGCGCCGAAGCGCTTTTCAAGGTGCGCACGGATTGCTGCATGGACTTCGGCAACCTGCGGTTCGGTCGGCGTGCGACCGGTGCCAATCGCCCAGACAGGTTCGTACGCCACGACCAGCCGGTCTGCGGCGTCGGGCAGCGAGCCTGCCAGCTGCGTTTCAATGACCGTGAGTGTTTGCCCGTTATCGCGCTGCGCCTCGGTTTCACCAATACAGACAATCGCCTCCAGGCCCGCCGTGACAGCCGCCGTCGCCTTGGCCTTGACCTGCGCATCAGTTTCGAAATTGTCGGCGCGGCGCTCGCTATGGCCGACGATGACCAGTGTCGCGCCCGAATCGATCAGCATCGCTGTGGAGATGCAGCCGGTGTGAGCGCCCTTGTCGGCCGCATGAACATCCTGCGCGCCGATCGCCAGCGCCGAGCCCTGCGCTGCGCGGGCGGCGCGCTCAATCAGCGTGAACGGCGGGCAAATCGCCAGCTTGGCATTTCCGGCGGGGGCAGCGGCAATCGCGGTAATTTCGGCAAGCATCGGTGCCGTACCGAACATTTTCCAGTTACCCACGATCATCTTGCGCGCTGCGGCCATGTCTGCCTCCAGTCATTGAACTGGCGCCGCGGTAGCAGAGCTGCGCAGTCACGAAAAGTGCCGCGATTTACAGGCCGCGATCCAAATGCTTGCCCGTGCGCGCCCCCCTCCCTATGATCCCCGCAGATTTCCGACCTCCTGTTTGCAAGCGAACCCCCATGCTCCTTTTTTTCCGCAAGTGGCTGACCTCTTGGCCGGTGCTTGTCCTTTTGTCGTTGGTGTTGATTGCGTTCGTGGTGACCGGCGTGAAGGATCCCTTTGGAGGGCCTGCGGGCGTTGCCGGCGGCGATGTCGCCAAGGTCGGCAAGTCCGGCATCAGCGAAGCGGCGTTGCTGTCGCAGTTCGACCGCACCATCAAGAGCGCGCGCGCTCAGAACCCGACCCTGACCGCACAGGCCGCCGCGCAGGAAGGCGGGGTCGGCCAGGTATTGGAGCAGATGATCGGCTCGACCGCGCTTGAACAATATGCCGCCCAGCTCGGCATTTCGATCAGCGACCGTGCGGTGGACGGCCAGATTGCCGATATCGAGGCATTCCGCGTCAACGGCAAGTTCGACCAGGCGACGTTCAAGCGCATCCTCGCCGAACAGCGCATCAGCGAGCGCGAATTGCGCACCGACCTGCACGGCGGGCTGATCCGCCGCCAGCTGCTGGTGCCCGTCGCTGCTGCCGCGCAAGTCCCGCGCGGGATGGCTGAGCCCTATGCGGCGCTGCTGCTCGAGCGTCGCGAAGGCCAGATTGCCATGCTGCCAGTCAGTGTGGTGCCGGCGCCGGCTGCACCGACTGATGCGCAAATCAAGGCGTTCTACGAGGCCAACAAGACCCGCTACACGCTACCCGAGCGCCGTAGCTTCCGTTACGCGATGATCGACCGCGAGGCGATTGCCGCTGGTGTTTCGGTCAGCGATTCGGACATCAACAAATATTACGAGGCCAACCGCGAGAAGTTCGGCGGCGTCGAAACCCGCCGTCTGGCGCAGGTCGTCGTTGATGACGAAGCCAAGGCAAAGGCGATAGTCGCCGCGGTACGTGCAGGTGCGCCGTTTGCGCGCGTTGCGGCCGACAAGGGCGGATTCAGCGCTACCGACATCGCGCTCGGCGTCCAAAGCAAGGCAAAATTCGCCAATGCGACCAACGCCGCTGTTGCCAATGCGGCGTTCGGCATTCCGGTCGGGGCAGTGACCGATCCGGTCAAGTCGGACTTCGGCTGGCACGTCGTGGCGGTCGAGGCGATCACCCCGGTCAACCCCAATGGTGTGGCTGCGGCCAAGGATGAAATCACCGCCACACTGCGCCGCGAGAAGATCGAAACTGCGCTCGCCGATACAGTCGCACAGATCGAAGACGGCTTTAGCAGCGGTGCCAGCTTTGCCGAGCTTGCCAAGAAGTTCAACCTGACGGTTGTAGCAGTGCCACCGATGACCGCAGATGGCCGCACGATGGACAACACTAGTTTCATTTTCGCGCCCGGCGCCGAAGCGCTGCTCCCCAAGGCGTTCAACGCCGATCCGGCCGATGCCGGTAGTGTCGTCGAACTTGGCGAAGGTGCTGGCAAGGGCCAGTACGCGGTGCTCGAACTCGGCACAATCGTCCCACCGACTCCGGCGGCGCTCGACAAGATTCGCCCCGCCGTTGTCGCCGCCTGGGAAGCCGAAACGCGGATGAAGACGCTCAAGACAAAGGTCGATGCGGTGCTCGCTGCGGTTGCCAAAGGCAGCACGCTCGGTGCCGCACTTGCCGCGAACAACCTGCCCGCGCCGCAGCCGATTGCCGGTCGCCGCATCGATGTCGCGCAGCAGGCGCAGGTACCGCCACCGGTGCAGATGTTCCTTGGCCTGCCCAAGGGTGTCGCCAAGTCGCTGGCGGCCCCTAACGGTGCCGGCTATTTTGTCATGAAGGTCGACAGCATCACGCCTGGTGACCTCGCGACCGTGCCGCAGCTCCTCGATGCGACGCGCGCGCAGTTCGCCCAGTTGGCGCCCGAAGAGCTCAGCGGGGCGTTCGCGCGCGCCGCCGAACGTGAAGTCGGCGTCAAGCGCAACCCGGCTGCACTCGCTGCGGTGACCAAGCGTGTGCTCGGCGAGGGCAACACACCAGCGCAATGAGCGATTTTGAAAGCTTCGCGCTAGGCTATGCCCAGCGCCGGCCCCAGCTCGTCTGGAACCGGATCATCGCCGACACCGAAACGCCGGTGTCGGCGATGCTCAAGCTCGGGCGTGGCGGCTCGGGCGCATTTCTACTTGAATCGGTCGAAGGTGGCGCGGTGCGCGGCCGCTATTCGCTGCTTGGGCTAGAGCCCGATCTGGTCTGGCGCGCGACCGGCAATTCGGCAGAAATCAACACGCAATGGGCGACCGACACCACCGCGTTTGTGGCGTGCGCTGGTGATACGCTGACCGAACTTCGCGCACTGGTCGCGAGTTGCCGAATGGACGTGCCGCCCGAACTGCCGCGCGCGCTCGCCTGCCTCGTGGGCTACATGGGCTATGAAACTGCGCGGCTGGCCGAAAAACTGCCCGAGCCAAAGGCCGACCCGCTCGGCGTCCCCGATTTCCTGTTCGTGCGGCCGACGCTGCTGCTGGTCTTTGACCGGCTGCGGGACGAACTGTTTATCGTTGCCCCGGTGTTTCCAGATGCACGCAGCGCGGAAGTTGCGCATGCAGCTGCGCTTGACCGGATCGAGAATGCCGCCGCGCGGCTGGCGCAAACGGTGCCGGCAGCACGACAGACGCCAGCAGATCTACCCGATGGTGCAGCACACCACGTCCTGCCGCGGGGCCGCTACGCCGAAATGGTGGCACGCGCCCGTGACTACATCTTCGCCGGCGACATTTTCCAGGTCGTGCTTGCACAGCGCTTCACCGTTGATTTCCCGCTGCCGCCTTTCGATCTCTATCGTGCGCTGCGCCGTATCAACCCCTCGCCGTTCCTATATTTCCTCGACTTGCCAGGGTTCGCGCTGATCGGCTCTTCACCCGAAATTCTGGTGCGCGTGCGCGACGAGGAAGTCACCATCCGGCCGATCGCCGGTACGCGCCCACGCGGTCGCGACGCCGTCGAGGACGCCGAAAATCGCGACAGTCTGCTGGCGGACCCCAAGGAACTTGCCGAGCATCTGATGCTGCTTGATCTTGGCCGCAACGACGTCGGCCGCGTCAGTGCGCCGGGCTCGGTGGTGGTCACCGACCAGTACGGCGTCGAATTCTACAGCCACGTGATGCACATCGTCTCGAACGTCCGCGGTCATCTCAGCCCCGACAAGGACGCCATCGACGCCTTGCTCGCGGGCTTCCCCGCCGGAACCGTCAGCGGCGCGCCCAAGGTCCGCGCGATGGAAATCATTCACGAGCTCGAAAGCGAAAAGCGCGGACCCTACGCCGGCGGCGTCGGCTATTTCTCGCCTGACGGCAGCATGGACAGCTGCATCGTCTTGCGCACTGCGGTGGTCAAGGACGGCGTCATGCATGTCCAGGCCGGTGCCGGCATTGTCGCTGACAGCGTCGCCGAATACGAACAGCGCGAGTGCGAGGCCAAGGCCGGCGCATTGATGGCTGCGGCACGCGAGGCAATCCGTATTGCCGGAGAGGTCGGGTTCGGACAGTAGTGCCGCTTCGACGGCGGCGTCGGAAACGCTCGAAATGCGTGACGCGCCGGGTCGCGCGCGCTACAGGGCTTGCATGATCCTCGTCATCGATAACTACGACAGCTTTACCTATAACCTCGTGCACTATCTGCTCGAGCTCGGCGCCTCCGTCGATGTCGTACGCAACGACACGCTGACAGTTTCCGAGGCGCTCGCCAAACGTCCACAAGCGGTGCTGCTGTCGCCCGGTCCCAAGACGCCCGATGACGCCGGCATCTGCCTCGATCTGATCCGCGCCGCCGCTGAATCGCAGCTGCCGCTGTTCGGCGTCTGCCTCGGCCATCAGTCGATAGGCCAGGTGTTCGGCGGACGTGTTGTACGCGCGCAGGCGGTCATGCACGGAAAGACAAGCGCCGTCAGCCATGACGACACCGGCGTGTTTGCCGGCCTGCCCTCGCCATTCGAGGCGACGCGCTATCATTCACTGGTGGTGCATCCCGGCGACCTGCCCGATTGCCTCGCGGTCAATGCCACCGCCGCCGACGGCACCATCATGGGGCTGCGCCACAAGACGCTGCCGATCCACGGCGTGCAGTTTCACCCCGAAAGCATCGCCACACAGCACGGCCATGCGCTGCTGGCGAACTTCCTCGACATCGCAGGTATCGCGCACAGTGCGCCCAAACAGGCGGCATGACCGCCACCGCCGCCAGGATGCCGACGTTGCTGCCGAACGCGCGCGCGCCGCTTGATGCTGCCACCGCGCGCGCAGCGTTCACCGCGATTATGGACGGCGCCATCCCTGACGCAACGCTCGCCGACTTCCTCGTGACGCTCGCCGACCGCGGCGAAACCGTCACCGAAGTCGCCGCCGCCGCGGCGGTGTTGCGCGACCGGGCCACCACCATCACTGCCCCCGCCGGCGCCATCGATGTCGTCGGCACCGGCGGCGACGGCAAGCACACGCTCAACGTCTCGACGGCGGTCGCCATTGTCGTTGCCGCCTGCGGCGTGCCGGTCGCCAAGCACGGGAACCGTGCGGCCTCGTCGCGCTCGGGTGCCGCCGACGTACTTGCCGAATTGGGCGTGCCGGTCGCGCTCGAAGCAGGGGCCGTGGCGCGCTGCCTTGATACGCTGGGCATTACCTTTTTGCACGCGGCGCGCCACCATGGCGCGATGGCGCGCGTTGCCGGCGTCCGCAAGGCGCTGGGACGGCGGACGATTTTCAACCTGCTCGGGCCACTCGCCAACCCGGCGGGGGTGTCGTTCCAGCTCATCGGCGTCGCCGATCCGCGCTGGCTGCGACCTTTCGCCGAAGTGCTGCGCGAATTGGGCACCAAGCGCGCCATGATCGTCCACGGCAGTGACGGCATCGACGAACTGACCGTCACTGGCCCGAGCCAGATCGCGCTGCTCGACAACGGCCACATCTCCGAAGCCACCGTCACCCCCGCCGACGCCGGGCTGGAGACGTACATCGCTGCAGAACTGACCGGCGGCGAACCCGCACAAAATGCCGCGGCGCTGCTGGCGTTGGTGGACGGCACGCCGGGGGCCTACCGCGACATCGTGCTGCTCAACGCCGCCGGCGCATTGATCGTCGCCGGTCGTGCCTCAGACTGGGCCGCAGGCGCTGCGCAGGCGGCACACGCTATCGACAGTGGGGCGGCACGCGCCTTGCTCGACCGCTGGAAAGCCTTTCAATGACCGACACTCTGGCCGTTATCCTTGCCGACAAGGCGAAGCATGTCGCGGCGTGTAAAGCGCGTGCGCCGATGGCCGAGGTGGAAGCACGCGCCGCAGCTGCATCACCGCCGCGCGGCTTTGCGGCGGCGTTGCAAGCGGCACGCGCGGCCGGTCGCTTCGGACTCATCGCCGAAATCAAGAAGGCGAGCCCGTCGCGCGGTTTGATCCGCGACGATTTTGACCCGGCAACGCTGGCGCGCGCCTATGCTGCAGGAGGTGCGACCTGCCTTTCGGTGCTGACCGACGTGCCATGGTTCCAGGGCGATGACGCCTATCTGCAGGCAGCGCGCGCCGCGGTGACGCTGCCGTGCCTGCGCAAAGATTTCATGATCGACCCCTATCAGGTCGTCGAAGCCCGCGCGCTCGGTGCCGATTGCATCCTGCTGATCATGGCAGCGTTGTCCGATGCTCAGGCCGCCGAACTCGAAAGCGTCGCGCAGGCGCTGAACATGGATGTGCTTGTCGAGGTGCATGACGCCCCTGAACGCGACCGCGCATTGCGCCTGAAATCGCGGCTGCTCGGCGTCAACAACCGCAATCTCAAGACGTTGAAAGTCGATATCGCCACGTCGATAGAACTTTCGGTTGGCTTGCCCGATGATTATCTGCTCGTTGGCGAAAGCGGGCTCAAGACGCACGGCGATCTGCTGCGGCTGGCCCACGCTGGCATCAACAGCTTCCTCGTCGGCGAATCACTGATGCTCGAGGCCGATGTGACGCACGCCACGCAGCGCCTGCTCGGGTTGGCGGCATGAGCTTGACGCACCTCGACGATAAGGGCGCCGCGCGCATGGTCGATGTTGGCGCCAAGACCGCGACTGCGCGCGAGGCGATCGCGGAAGGTGTCATCACGATGAGCGCCAAGGCGCTGACAGCGATTGCCGCGGGTGCGGTCGCCAAGGGCGATGTGCTCGCGGTGGCGCGTGTCGCCGGCATCATGGCGGCCAAGCAGACTGCAGCACTGATCCCCCTGTGCCATCCGTTGCCGCTGAGCGGCGTGACGCTCGATCTGGCACTCGAAACCGGGCAAATTCGCGTCACCGCCAGCGTCCGCACGACGCACCAGACCGGCGTCGAAATGGAGGCGCTGACCGCAGTTTCGGTGGCACTGCTGACGGTCTACGACATGGCCAAGGCGCTCGACAGGACGATGACCATCGGCGGTGTGCGGCTGCTCGCCAAAAGCGGTGGCCGCTCGGGCGATTTCCGCGCTGAAACGCCTGCATGATCAGCGTCGAGGCGGCGCAGGCGAATTTGCTCGACGGCGTTGTGCCGCTGGCCGCCGAGTCTGTTGCGCTTGCCGCCGCTGCCGGTCGCATCCTCGCCGAACCGCTCGCCGCCCTGCGCACCCAGCCGCCCTTCGCCGCCTCGGCGATGGACGGCTATTCCATCCGATGGACCGACCGCGCCGGCCCGTGGCGCATCATCGGTACGGCGTTTGCCGGCGCGGGATTCGATGGCAGCGTCGGCGCAGGCGAAGCTGCACGCATCCTGACCGGCGCTCCCGTGCCCACCGGCGCAGACACGGTGATCGTTCAGGAAGACGTAGCGCGCGACGGCGACAATCTGCGCCTGACCGGCGAAGGCCCACCGCGCCAGGGCGCGCACATCCGCCGCGCCGGGCTCGATTTCAGTGGAGGCGAAGCCTTGTTGGCGCCCGGCACGCGCTTGCTGGCGCCGCATATCGGGCTGATCGCGGCAGCCGGACACGCTGCGGTTCGCGTCCACCGCCGCCCACGCGTCGCGCTGCTCGCCACCGGCGACGAGTTGGTGCTGCCCGGCGCAGTAACCGGACCGGACCAGATTGTCAGCTCGAATGGCGTGATGCTGGCGGCGTTACTTGGTGACTGTGCCGATGTGCATGACGCCGGCATCGTGCGCGATAGCCCCGGCGCGTTGCGCGCCGCCGTCGAAGCCTGTGCCGACGCCGATGTGCTGGTGACGATCGGCGGCGCCTCGGTCGGTGACCACGACCTCGTCAAGCCGGTGCTTGAATCGATGGGCGCACGCTTCGATTTCTGGAAGGTTGCGATGCGCCCCGGAAAGCCAGTGATGCGGGGCTGGCTGGGCAGCCAGAATGTCATAGGGCTGCCGGGTAATCCGGTTTCGGCGTTTGTGACGGCGCTACTATTCGTCAAGCCGCTATTGCAACGCCTCGGCGGCGCCGCGGTGGCGCTGCCGATGCTCCACCAGGCGCGCCTGAATGGCACCCTGCCCGCCAACGGCAGCCGTCAGGATTATATGCGCGCCGTGGCCGTTCGTGATAGCGGGGGTTGGCGCATTACCACACTGCCGACACAGGACAGCTCGATGCTGCGCACGCTCGCGAGCGCCAACGCCTTGCTGGTGCGCGAAATCGATGCGCCGGCGGTTGGCGATGGTGGTCCCGTTTCGTTCTTGTTGCTTGACAGCCTGCGGGATGTTGCCTAAACGTTCCCTATAAGTTCCACGCGGAACGTAGTTTGGGAACAGGAGTGTGACCGATGCTGACTCGCAAGCAGAATGACCTTCTTCGTTTCATCCACACACGTTTGGCCGCCGATGGCGTTTCACCGTCGTTCGAGGAAATGAAGGAAGCGCTCGATCTCAAGTCGAAGTCGGGTGTGCATCGGCTGATCAACGCGCTCGAGGAACGCGCCTTTATCCGCCGGCTGCCCAACCGCGCGCGCGCGCTTGAAATACTGCGCATGCCCGAAACAGGCAGCCCGGCGCTGCGCAAGACCGAGTCTGCGCCGCGCAGCGATATCCGCCCTGCGTCGCTGCTGGTTGCCGCGAATGACGCCATTGCCATCCCGCTCCACGGCCGCATCGCCGCCGGTATGCCGGTCGAGGCACTTGAAAGCGACCGCATGTTGTCGGTGCCGGCCGCGCTGCTGGGACCGGGCGACCATTACGCGCTTGAAGTCTCGGGCGACTCGATGATCGAAGCCGGCATTTTTGACGGTGACTATGCGCTGGTGAAGCGCTGCGACACCGCGCGCGACGGCGAAATCGTCGTGGCGCTGATCGACGACAGCGAAGCGACGCTCAAATATCTGCGCCACGAAGGCAACATGATCCGCCTCGATCCGGCGAACAGCGCCTATCAGCCACAGCGCTACAGTCCGCAGCAAGTGCGTGTGCAGGGCAAACTCGCCGGATTGCTACGCCGCTATCACTGAGCGAGGATGGCTGCCGGGCACGGATCAGCGCCTGACCGGCAACCATGGGTGATCACCGAGTTGCGCCGCAACCGTCTCCGTGCGCGCCGCAGTGAGCCAGATTGCGATGGCTTGGGTCTGCACCAATGTCCGCCTATCGATGCGCATCCGACGCGGCTGACACCATGGTGGCAAGGCCAGTTTGGTCACGACAATGTCGACTTCGTGACAAGCGGCGCCGAGAACTTGGCGCGACGGCAATTCGTCGCCGGTCGTCAATAGCACCAAGGCCGCACCAGCACCTGTGCCGACGCGAACGATGCAGCCAAAACGCCCGCAGCGCGCGCCACGATAATGCGACAGCTTGATGCTGGAATCCGCGGCGCTTGCCGTCTGCCAATTAGTCGCGGCGTAGCTAGCTTGACGTGAACGCAGCCGCGCAAGTCCGTTGTCGTCGATCCGGATGCCGACCTCACGCCCATCGGCGCTGACCAGCAAATCTGGCGGCTGCGCGGTCATGGCTAGCATCGACCCTAAAGCAACGGGAACCAGTGCCCAAAGCCGCATCCGGCTCTGCCAAAGGCACAGCCACAAACCACCGCCGACAAGTAGCATGTAGGCCGCAGCCGACATGCTGGGCATGCGCAGTGCCGCGCCCGGCCACGCCGCGACTTCCAGTGCCCATGCGATCAGCCAACCATAGGCATGACCGAGCAGCCAATAGGCCGGCGCGCCCAACCCGACGGCATCGAGCGCTAGCGCAGCCACCTATAGTGGCATGATCACGAAGCTCGTCAGCGGAATGGCGACAATGTTAGCGATGACCCCGTAAACACCGGTGCGGTTGAAATGGTAGAGCGCGGTTGCCGACAACATTGTCTCGGCCACCAGACCCGTCACAACCAGCGCCAATGTGGCGCGCGCCAACCGGACAAACCAGCCGTCATAGGGCTGGCCGGTGTTGAGCCATGTGCCGAAGCGAGACTGGTAAAGTGCCACCAACCCCGTCACGGCCGCAAACGACAGCTGGAAACTTGGCGAAAGCAGTGCTTCGGGCCTGAGCAACAAGATCAGAAATGCCGCCGCCGCGACCATTCGCAGCGTCAGCGCCTCGCGCCCGATAATGACGCCAAGCAGTACGATGATTGCGGCGAGACAGGCGCGCACCGTCGGAATGTCACTGCCCGCAAGCAACGTGTAGCCGATGGCAGCAACCGCCGCGAACGTTGCGGCAATTGCCCGCACCGGAATGCGCAGCGCCAGCCACGGCCAAAGCAGCATCAGCTTGCGTAACGTCCACAGCGTGCCGGCGGCAACGATGGCGATATGTAGCCCTGAAATCGAAAGCAAATGCGCCAACCCCGAATCGCGCATCGCTTGCGCCACCGCCTTGGGGATCGCGCCCTGATCGCCAGTAACGAACGCTGCGGCAAAACTGCCCGGTACGCCCGGAACCTTGAGCTTGAGCCGTGCCGTCAGGTCTGCGCGCAAGGCCGCCAGCCGCGCCGCAAAGCGTGTCGGAGGCGGTGCCGGGGCAAGAATGCTAACTCTGCCAAGCGCACTACCGGAGGCACCCAACTGTTCGAACCAGGCGTGGCGCGCGAAGTCGTAGCCACCCGGCATCACCGGCCCCGACGGCGGCGCTAGCCTTGCCGTAACCGAAACGCGCGCGCCGGGCCGCAGTTGCGAATCGGCGGCATTGGCGCTGTCAGCGACCGCGACACGTACGGCAGGTGGCAGTGCCGGGTCGAACGGTACGATCCGCAGTCTGATCTGGCCGCTGGAGGTACGCAGTTCTACCGCCGCAATGGTCCCGACGAGTTGGACGATCGCCGGGCGTTCAAGGCGCGGCGCCGCGACCATCGTGGTCCGCACCCACGCCACGCCGAAACCCAACAGCATCAAAACGCCGGCCCAGCCCGCGACGCGTGCTGCCGCGCCGCGCAGCGCCGGCGCCAGTGCCACAAGCGTCGCCATAACCGCCGCCGCGCACAGGCGCTGCTCGCTCCACGGAATGACCAGATATGCCGCGATGCCGATTCCGAAGGCAACGGGTATCCACAGCGGAAGCTGCGACGCCTCCGCCGCGAGTGCGGTTTCAACGGTATCACGCCCACGACGACACGCCGCGAAAAGCGCGCTTGGGGCAGTTTGAACCGGCAAACCCGCTGTGCTAGACACGCGCGCCTTTCGAACCGACCCTGAAGCCTTTCCACGTCCCTCCGCTCCAACCATTGGATAGTTTGTCGATGAGTGCAACCCGCGAAGCGTCCAGCCCGCCTAAGAACCCGGCCGAGAACCGCCCGGTGGTGACGCGCTTTGCCCCCTCCCCGACGGGCTTCCTGCACATCGGCGGCGCGCGCACGGCCTTGTTCAACTATCTGTTCGCGCGCCACCACGGCGGCAAGTTCCTGCTGCGCATCGAAGACACTGACCGCGCGCGCTCGACCGAGCCGGCGATTGCCGCGATACTCGATGGGCTCGGCTGGCTCGATTTCGACCACGACGGCGAGATCGTCTATCAGTTCGAGCGCGCAGCCCGACATGCCGAAGTGGCACGCGAGCTGCTCGCGAACGGTAACGCCTACAAATGCTACGCTACCGCCGAAGAGCTGGAGGAGATGCGTGCCGCACAGCGCGCGGCCAAGGCGCCGCTGCGCTATGACGGGCGCTGGCGTGACCGCGTCGCCGGGCCAGAGTTCGACAACCAGCCTTATGTCATCCGACTGAAGGCGCCGCGCGAGGGCAGCGTTACCATCAACGACCGCGTTCAGGGTGCCGTCACCGTGGCCAACGCCGAACTCGATGACATGGTGCTGCTACGCTCCGACGGCACGCCGACCTACATGCTCGCGGTCGTCGTCGACGATCACGACATGGGCGTGACGCACGTCATCCGCGGCGACGACCACCTTAACAACGCCTTCCGCCAGCTCGCGCTCATCCGCGCGATGGGCTGGGAGGAGCCGGTCTATGCGCATGTGCCGCTGATCCATGGGTCGGACGGCGCCAAGCTGTCGAAGCGCCACGGCGCGCTCGGCGTCGATGCCTATCGCGACGAACTCGGCATGCTGCCCGAAGCGGTCGAGAACTACCTGCTGCGCCTCGGCTGGGGCCATGGCGACGACGAATTCATCGACCGCGCGCAAGCCATTCAATGGTTCGACCTCGCCGGCGTCGGCCGCGCACCGGCACGCTTCGATCTCAAGAAGCTCGAAAACGTCAACGGCCACTATATGCGGCTGGCCGACGACGCGCGACTGGTGGCACTCGTCACACCGCGCATTGCCGCTGCAATCGGCCGCAACCTGACCGCCGCAGACCAGGATTTGCTGCTTCGCAGCATGTCTGGGCTAAAGATTCGTGCCAAAAATATCAACGAGTTGGCAGATTCCGCAATCTTCTATCTTCGCACCCGCCCAATTCCGATAGACGAGCGCGCGGCGAGTTTGCTAACACCCGAAGCGGGCGACTTGCTGGCGCAGGTGCATCGCGACCTTGTCGTGCTGGATTCCTGGACCACCCAGTCAACCGAGGCGGCCGTTCGAGCCATCGCCGAGTCCCGTGAACTGGGGCTAGGCAAGCTCGCACAGCCGTTGCGTGCGGCTGTATCGGGCAGTACGACCTCGCCGGGGATCTTCGAGGTTCTTGAGCAACTGGGTCGTGAGGAAAGTCTGGGCCGGATTGCCGATGCAATCCAGCTCGCGAAGGGGAAGCAGTAATGAGCATTTTCGCCAAGGTCGAAGTCGACGGCACCGAAGTCCAGATGCCCGTGCTGTCGGGTACGGTCGGCCCTGATGTCATTGACATCCGCAAGCTGTACGGCGCTACCGGCCGCTTCACCTATGACCCAGGCTTCACCAGCACCGCGTCGTGCGAATCGCGCATCACCTACATCGACGGCGATGTCGGTACGCTGCTGCACCGCGGCTACCCGATCGACCAGCTCGCCGAACAGTCGAACTTCATGGAAGTTGCCTATCTGCTGCTCAACGGCGAGCTGCCGACCCAGGCTGAATACAAGACCTTCACGCAGACGCTGACACGCCACACGATGGTGCATGAACAGCTCGCGATGTTCTACCGCGGATTCCGCCGTGACGCCCATCCGATGGCGATCATGTGCGGCGTCGTCGGCGCGATGGCGGCCTTCTATCACGACTCGACCGATATCCATGATCCGCACCAGCGCATTGTCGCCAGCCACCGACTGATCGCCAAGATGCCGACGCTCGCCGCGATGGCGTACAAATATGCCGTCGGCCAGCCGTTCGTGTACCCCGACAATTCGCTGTCGTTTACCGGCAACTTCCTGCGCATGACCTTCGGCGTTCCGGCCGAGCCCTATGTCGTCAATCCGGTCGTGGAAGACGCCATGGAAAAGCTGATGATTCTCCAGGCCGACCATGAACAGAACGCCTCGACCTCGACGGTACGTCTGGCCGGTTCGTCAGGCGCCAACCCGTTTGCGTGCATCGCCGCTGGCATCGCCTGCCTGTGGGGCCCGGCACATGGCGGCGCCAACGAGGCCGCGCTCAACATGCTGCGCGAAATCGGCACCGTCGACCGCATCCCCGAATTCATCGCGCGCGCCAAGAACAAGGACGACCCGTTCCGCCTGATGGGCTTCGGTCACCGCGTCTACAAGAACTACGACCCGCGCGCCAAGGTCATGGGCCAGACCGCACGCAAGGTCCTCGACGAGCTCAACCTCAAGGATCCGATCTTCGACGTCGCCCGCGAACTCGAAAAGATCGCGCTCAACGACCCGTACTTCATCGAGAAGAAGCTCTACCCGAACGTCGATTTCTATTCAGGCGTCGTCATGTCGGCGATCGGTTTCCCGACCTCGATGTTCACCGTGCTGTTCGCGATCTCGCGCACCGTCGGCTGGGTGGCGCAGTGGAACGAAATGATCGCCGATCCCGAACAGAAGATCGGCCGCCCACGCCAGCTGTATCTCGGTGCGACGCAGCGCGATTACGTGCCGCTGAGCAAGCGCTAAGGGCCTCCGGCGGGCAGGCCTGAGGCCTGCACCCGATTGCTGCCGGTGCTGCAATCACGGGCGTTGGTTATGTGTCACTGGCAATAGATGGGTGCAGGCCTCAGGCCTGCCCGCCGGAGGGTCTTGCTAAGCCGCCGCCGCAATCAACGCGTCACCGAGCATCTCGAACTCCGCCGCGCGCGGTGACGAGGCACGCCAGACCAGCGCGATCTGGCGGCTGGCGTGCGCGCCGTCGAGGCGCCGCGCGATGACCGGCGTGCCGGCGAGGATGCCGGCATCGATGGCCATTTGCGGCAGCAGCGTCTGACCGAGCCGGTTGGCGACCATCTGCACCAGTGTGTGGAGTGACGTGCCGAGGTGGACCGATTCGGCGCGAAGTTCGGGGCGGCCGCAAGCGGCTAGGCCCTGGTCCTTCAGGCAATGCCCGTCTTCCAGCAGCAGCAGGCTGCTGGCGTCGATGCGCTGCGGCGCGATGGTCGGCGGCGGGTCCATAAAGTCGTCCGGGTGGAAAGCAAGGTTGAAAGCGTCGTCGAACAGCGGCTTGGCAACGACATCGCCGCAGGCATAGGGCAGCGCCAGCAGTACGCAATCGAGCTGGCCACGTGACAGCGCCTCGCAGGCCTGCGCGCTCATTTCCTCGCGCAGATAGAGCTTCAGGTCGGGGAACGCCGCGCGCAGCTTGGGTAGCAGCCGCGGCAGCAGGAACGGCGCAATCGTCGGAATGACGCCGAGGCGCAGTTCGCCCCCCAACGGCTTCGCTGCGGCGTGCGCAAGTGCGGCAAGTTCGTCGGCCTCACGCAGCACGATGAATGCCTTGGCGGCGATGCGTTCGCCCAGCGGCGTGAAGCGCACGACGCGGCGCGTGCGTTCGACCAGCACGACATCGAGCAGCGTTTCGAGTTCGCGCAGGCCCGATGACAGCGTCGATTGCGTGACAAAGCAGGCGTCGGCGGCACGGCCGAAATGGCCGTGGGCGTGCAGCGCGGTCAGGTATTGCAGCTGCTTGATGGTCGGCAGATAGCTCATGATGGCCTTCTCGATGGAACGCGCCCAAAATCGCCGCGTTCAATCTAAGATGCGGCTTTAATCGCTTCAGTCAATGAGCATGCCGCAAAAAAGCAATTGGATTTGTCGGCGCGCACCGCATATTCGGGCATCGATCAACCCGTTTCAACCCAGCCACAGGAGCATCCATGTCCCTCATCAATACCGCGGTTAAGCCGTTCAGCGCGCAGGCCTATCAGGACGGCAAGTTCCTCGCCGTCACCGAAGCCGATCTCAAGGGCAAGTGGTCGGTGGTGTTTTTCTACCCGGCGGACTTCACCTTCGTCTGCCCGACCGAGCTCGAAGACCTCGCCGACAACTATGCTGAATTCAAGAAGCTCGGCGTCGAAATCTACAGCGTCTCGACCGACACGCACTTCGCGCACAAGGCGTGGAGCGACACGTCGCCCGCCATCGGCAAGATCAAGTACGTCATGGTCGGTGACCCGACGGGCGCCATCACTCGCAACTTCGACGTGATGATCGAAGAAGCCGGTCTCGCCGATCGCGGCACCTTCGTCGTCGATCCCGAAGGCAAGATCCAGATCGTGGAAGTCAATGCCGGTGGAATCGGCCGCGACGCCAGCGAACTGCTGCGCAAGGTCAAGGCCGCGCAGTATGTCGCCTCGCACCCTGGCGAAGTCTGCCCGGCGAAGTGGCAGGAAGGCGAAAAGACCCTCGCCCCGTCGCTCGACCTCGTCGGCAAGATCTAAAGCCAACTGACTGGCGGGCGGGTCGCAACACTGCGACCCGCCCTGCCCCACTAACATATCCTCCCCGGGAACTCGCCATGCTCGACGCCAATCTCACGCAGCAGCTCAAGGCCTATCTGGTCAACATCACGCAGCCGATCGAGCTTGTGACGACGCTCGATGACAGCCCGAAGTCGCGCGAACTCGCCGAACTTATCGACGAGATTGCCGTGCTGTCGGACAAGGTGACCGTCGTCCCCGGCGGCACCGACAAGCGCGTCCCCAGCTTCATGATCCGCCGCACCGGCACCGATATCGGCGTGACCTTTGCCGGGCTGCCGATGGGGCACGAGTTCACCTCGCTGGTGCTGGCGCTGCTGCAGGTTGGCGGCCATCCGTCGAAGGCCGCGCCGGCGCTGCTCGATGCGGTGCGCGCCCTGCAGGGCGACTTCAACTTCGAAACCTATTTCTCGCTGTCGTGCCAGAACTGTCCCGATGTCGTGCAGGCGCTCAACCTGATGGCGGTGCTCAACCCGAACATCCACCACACCGCGATCGACGGTGCGCTGTTCCAGGCCGAAGTCGATGCGCGCAAGGTCATGGCGGTGCCGATGGTCTTCCTCAACGGCGAGGTGTTCGGTTCGGGCCGCATGGAGCTCGAGCAGATCGTCGCCAAGCTCGACACCGGCGCGACCAAGCGCGCGGCTGCCGACATGGATGCGCGGGCGCCCTATGACGTACTCGTCGTCGGCGGAGGCCCTGCCGGCGCTGCCGCCGCCATTTACGCGGCGCGCAAGGGCATCCGCACCGGCATCGCTGCCGAACGTTTCGGTGGCCAGGTGCTCGACACGATGGGCATCGAGAACTTCATCTCGATCCCGCACACCGAAGGCCCGAAGCTGGCGGCCGAACTCGAACGCCATGTCCGCGACTATGACGTCGATATCATGAACCTGCAGCGCGCCGCCAAGCTGATCCCGGCGACCGGCGCCGATGGCCTGCACGAAGTCGTGTTCGACAATGGCGCCTCGCTCAAGGCGAAGACGCTGGTGCTCGCCACCGGTGCGCGCTGGCGCCAGATGAACGTGCCGGGCGAGGACGCGTACCGCAACAAGGGCGTCGCCTATTGCCCGCACTGCGACGGCCCGCTGTACAAGGGCAAGCGCACCGCGGTCATCGGCGGCGGCAACAGCGGTGTCGAGGCGGCAATCGACCTCGCCGGCATCGTCGCGCACGTCACGCTGATCGAATTCGACCATCAGTTGCGCGCTGACGAAGTGCTGCAGCGCAAGCTGCGCAGCCTGCCCAACGTCACCGTCATCGTGTCGGCGCTGTCGACCGAAGTCCACGGCGACGGCGAGAAGGTCACCGGCCTGAGCTACACCGATCGCAAGACCGAAGCGTCGCACCATATCGAGCTCGAGGGCATCTTCGTGCAGATCGGGCTGGTGCCCAACACAGAATGGCTCAAGGGCACCGTCGCGCTGTCGCCGCGCGGCGAGATCGAGATCGACGCACGCTGCGCGACCTCGATTCCCGGCGTGTTTGCCGCAGGCGACGTGACGACGGTGCCGTACAAGCAGATCGTCATTTCGATGGGCGAAGGCTCGAAAGCGGCGCTTTCGGCCTTCGACCATCTGATCCGCCTGGCGCCGGCCGAAACCGTTGCCGCGGCGGCGTAACGGCTACATCAAACCGCGCACCTTGTTCGGGTCGCTGTAGTAGGTGTCGATCGCGGCACCGCCCTTGGCGTATTCGGCAGGGTCGGCATAGTAGTTGTCGATCGCCGGGCCCTGCGTGCCATAGTCGAGCGTATCGACTTCGCTGCGGGTGTAGTTCGGCGCCGCCTTCAACGCATCGGGCGACAGGTTGATGCAATAGCCGTCCTGGTCAGTGTCGTAGGTCAGCACCGACCATGGCAGCGGGTGGTAGCGTTCGCCGATGCCGAGGAAGCCGCCGAACGACATCACCGCATAGGCAACCTTGCCCGAGTATTTGCCGAGCATGATCGAATCGATGGTGCCGAGCCGGTCCTGCGCGACGTTGTAGACGGCGGTGCCCTGCACCTTGTTCGCCGAAATCAGCGTCTTGGTTTCTTCGGTGGTCACCGCCATCGTCTGGTCGCGTCCCATACCATCTGTATTCTGGCCCAGCGTTTCGGGCTGTGCATAGTCGGGGTGAACGGGTTGCATGTCATTGGTCATGGTCAATCTCCTCTTGCACCCATTGTGCGGGTATCAGCGTCAACCGACCGGGCCAGCGACAGTTCCGCAACCCATCGCGTTGCCGTGCGTTTCATCGCATACGACATAGGTCGCCAGTGCTGGCATATTGCCCCGCAGTCGCGTATATGGCGGAGAATTAAGTGGGACTCATGTCCCGGGGAGGCTCCATGATTGCCAGCTTCGGCAAGTATCTCGATTCGATCAAGGCGCGCGATCCGGCGCCGCGGTCGCGTTGGGAAATCCTGACGTACCCCGGCGTCTGGGCGCTTGGATTCCACCGCATTGCGCACGCGCTGTTCAAGCTGCGGCTATTCCTGTTGGCGCGAATCGTCAATCATTTCAGCCGCTTCCTGACCGCTATTGATATTCATCCGGGTGCCCGCATCGGTGCCAACTTCTTCATCGACCATGGCTTTGTGGTCATCGGCGAGACCGCCGAAATCGGCGACAATGTCACCATCTACCAGTGCGTGACACTGGGCGGCACCGACCCCGCCAACGGCATCGCCGGCAAGCGCCACCCGACGCTGATGGACGGCGTCATCATCGGTTCGGGCGCACAGGTGCTCGGGCCGATCATCGTCGGCACACGCGCCCGCGTCGGTGCCAATGCGGTGGTGACGCGCGACGTTCCCGAAGGCGCGACGATGGTCGGCATTCCGGCGAAATCGACGCTGGTCGATGCCACCGACTATGCGCGGCCGTTCATGCCGTACGGCACGCCGTGCAGCCAGTTGTTCGATCCCGAAACGCAGAAGTTCGAAATCCTGCGCTGCGAGATGGAAGTGCTGCGCGCGCAGGTCGCGGCGCTGACGGCTGAAGTGCCTGTCGCCAAGTCGAAGAAGGGCTGAGCCGCGCACCGTGGCGGAGGCGACATCGAACATTGCCGCCTTCCCGCGTGCCGTGCCGCAAACGGTCTTTGACCGGCTCGAACTCAATGCCATTCTGAACATCTATGGCCGGATGGTCGCGGCGGGGCATTGGCGCGACTATGCGCTCGACCTCGGCCGTGACGCCGCGGTGTTTTCGGCATTCCGCCGCGCCAGCGAGCGCCCCGAGTTCCAGGTCGTCAAGCGCCCCGAGCTGCGCCACAAGCAAGGCATGTACGCGCTGATCGGCGAGGCCGGCGCGGTGCTCAAGCGCGGCACCGAGCTCGGCACGGTGCTGGCGCCGCTCGAGCGTAAATTGCTCAAGCTGGTGGGTGACTGACAGCCACGACGAATTTCCGGCCAGCGCTGGTCCTGCCCCCGGTCCATCGTCCTTGGGTACTGACCCCCACCGCCACGGTGGAGATAATCCTCTTCCCGATGACGGCGTCCTTGGGAGGGTTGCTGGGTCATCGGGAAGAGGCAGGCTTTGTGTCGTTGGTCGAGGTAGCCGGGGGCGGAGGGCGTTTTGCGGTTTCTTAGGCCGCATACGCGGTTTGGACGCGTGTTTGACGCGGTTGACGTACGCGTTTGGTAGACGTGCCCTCCTTGGAACACTTTGAGCTGAAGTCCTCGACCTGACAGAGCGCGGGGCTGAAAAGCGCGGCGGTGAGACGTCACGTCCGGGTACGCAAGTGGCGATCGTGAGCCCGGACAGGTTGAACGGGAAACACCCATTTCCCGTCGCCTTGATGAACCTACTAACCGATTCGGTTCGTAATGTCAAGTAAAATCACGCACGCGGCCCCCTCTCCCCGATGGGGAGAGGAGGCAAAGAGCTTACGCTACGCGGCAGCGGGGAGTTTCATCGTCAGCCCGTGCGGAAGCAACTCCAGTACGCGCCGGCGGATCGGACGCCATGCCGCCGACAGCAGCACCAGGAACAGGCCGAGCACCAGCGTCGTCAGCCCGACGCCCTCACCCGGCGTGCTGCCGCTGCTGACCAGCGCCTGGATCGCGTAGATGACATAGGCCAGCGCCGACACCAGCAGCGCGCGGCGGTCGATCGCCAGCGCCAGCACGGTGAGCGCGAGATAGACCATGATGACGGTCAGCGCCGCACCGTCGGCGGGCACGCCGCCATCGGTGAGGCCGGTGAGCTTGAACACCGGATGGACGATCAGCGGCGCCGCGAGCAGGTGCAGCCAGAACGCCACGTCGGTGCGGCGCGTGACGCGCGCGCGGTCACGGGTGTCGAACCACATCGCCAGCGCGAACACCGCGATGCCGCACAGCGCCGTGGTCAGCAGCACCGCGCCCGTGGCGCCCTGTGTCAGGATGGTGACGCTGGCGACCGCGAGGATGGTCAGCGCCGCAGCGCCGGCGGCCACGGTAATCGGCACCATGAACCGTCGCCAGTGCAGCCATGCCGCGCCGACAGTCGCGATGGCGGCGACAATGATGCCCGGCGGCAACGCATGTTCGGGGTTAACCGTCAGGCTGGCGCCCTGCGCGGCGACCAGCACGCAGGTCGCGAACACGCCGCCGACGAACGACAGCAGCAGCGCAATGCTCGGCAGCGCCATGCGCTTGATGCGGGTGAAGTATTCGGCGAGGGCCCAGCTGACTGCGGCAACGCCGGCAGCGCCCGCCACCGGCGACATCGCGCCGGCGAGCATCGCCACCGCGGTCAGCAGCAGCCCGACGGCGATCGTCACGAAAATGTCGTTGAAACCGGTGAGCAGCCGGAACTGCTCCTCGTCGGGGCCGACTTCGCCGCGGCGGTGGTCGCGCGCGAACTTGACCAGCGCGTCACGGGTCGCCCCGTCGAGGACGCCGGCGGTCACCGCCGCGTCGAGATCACGTTCTTCGAGCATCACCGTCTCCAACTGTAATGCTGTCGCAATACACCTGACGGTAGTGACGGTCAAGTAGACCAAAGAGCCTCCGGCGGGCAGGGTCTAGACCCTGCACCCGACAATTGGGTGCAGGGCTCAGCCCTGCCCGCCGGAGGCCTTGTTCTGGCTTAGAGTGCGCCGAGCGCCATGCCGCCCTGGGCACCGCCGGTGTCGGGGACGATTTCGCCCTTGCGGTCGCTGATTTCTTCAAATCGCGCGGCGATGGTTTCAGGCGTCATGTCTTCGGGAGCGACATGGATGCCGCGCGTCAACGTGACATAGGCGCGTTCGAAGCCGCCACCGCCGGCGTTCATCACGACGTTCGTCGGCGCTTCTTCGCTGACGAGGTAGAGCGCGGCGGGCGCCACGGTTTCCGGCCCCATCTTTTCGAGCATGGCGGGCGGCATCAGGTCTTCGGTCATGCGCGTCGCGGCGAGCGGCGCGATGGTGTTGGTCTTGACGTTGTACTTGGCGCCTTCGAGGCTGAGCGTCTTCATCAGGCCGACCAGCGCCAGCTTGGCAGCGCCGTAGTTGGCCTGGCCGAAGTTGCCGTACAGGCCGGTCGAGCTGGTGGTCATCAGGATGCGGCCATAGGCCTGTTCACGCATGACTTCCCACACCGCCTTGGTGCAGGTCACCGAGCCCATCAAATGCACGTCGACAACCTGGCGGAAGTCATCGAGCGTCATCTTGGCGAAGGTCTTATCGCGCAGGATGCCGGCGTTGTTGATCAGGATGTCGATGCGGCCCCAGCGTTCCTTGACGAACGCCACCATCTTTTCGACCGCGGCTTCGTCCGACACGCTGGCGCCATTGGCCATCGCTTCGCCGCCAGCTGCGGTGATTTCGTCAACCACCAGCTGCGCGGCCGACAGCGAGCTGCCCGAACCGTCACGCGCGCCGCCGAGGTCATTGACCACGACCTTGGCGCCGCGCGCGGCAAGCGCCAGCGCATAGGCGCGGCCGAGGCCGCCGCCGGCACCGGTAACAATGGCAACACGATTGTCGAAACGAATGGTCATTGAATCTGGCCCTATCTAGTTCTGCGAGCATCTATGCGAGGCGGGACTTAAAGCAGACTGCGCCGCGTGAAAAGACCCCGACTCGCATGATGGTGCGGCAAATGCGCCGTTATGACAGTTGGTGAGACTAAAGAGCCTCCGGCGGGCAGGCCTGAGGCCTGCACCCGATTGAAGTGCGCCAAGCATTTGGGTGCAGGGGTCACCCCTGCCCGCCGGAGGCCCTTAATGCGCTTCGCGGTCGAGTGCATAGCCGGCGGAGCGCACCGTGCGGATGACATCGGGGAGTGCCGAAGCGCCCTCGCCTTCGCCGTTGATGGCCTTGCGCAGCCGGCGGATGTGGACGTCGACGGTGCGTTGTTCGACATAGACGTCGCGACCCCAGACGGCATCGAGCAGCTGTTCGCGCGAGAAGACGCGGCCGGGGTGTTCGAGGAAGTGGCGCAGCAGCCGGAACTCGGTGGGCCCGAGCGGCACGGCCTGGCCGTCGCGGGTGACGCGGTGGGCGCTGGTGTCCATGCTGATGCCGGCATAGTCGAGCGCCCCGCCGGCGAGTGCAGGACGCAGCCGGCGCAGCACGGCGTGGATGCGCGCGATGAGCTCGCGCGGGGAGAATGGCTTGGTGAGGTAGTCGTCGGCGCCAGTTTCGAGCCCGCGGATGCGGTCGGCCTCGTCGGCGCGCGCGGTGAGCATGACGATCGGCAGGCTGGCGGTTTCGGGGGCGCGGCGCAGGCGCCGGCAGACTTCGATGCCCGACAGGTTGGCGATCATCCAGTCAAGGATGACGAGGTCGGGCTTTTCCTCGTCGGCCAGCATCAGCGCTTCTTCGCCGTCGCCGGTCTGAACGACGTCGAAGCCCGCCGATTCGAGGTTGTAGCGCAGCAGTTCGACGAGGTTGGCGTCGTCTTCGACCAGCAGGATCTTCGGCTTCATCGGGGTCTCCTGATCGCGTATCGGGTTCAACTCGAGCGGTCACTGAGTGCGGCGAGTGCGACGTCATCGCCCTTGGGCCGGTGCAGGATCTGCTCGCCGGTGGCGGCGAAGAACACCATTTCGGCGATGCTCGTTGCCTTGTCACCGATGCGTTCGAGATTCTTGGCAACGAACAGCAGGTGCATCGACGGCGTGATGTGCGCCGGATCTTCCATCATGAAGGTCAGCAGCGAGCGGAACAGCGCGGCGTAATAGTCATCGACGACCTGGTCGCGGGCGACGACGTTTTTCGCCAGTTCGACATCGCGCGCGACGAAGGCATCGAGCGCGTCGCTGAGCATCTTCGCGACCAAAGTGCCCATTTCGGGGATGATGACTACCGGTTGCGCGTGCGGGTTCTGCGACAGCACGGTGGCGCGCTTGGCGATGTTCTTGGCATAGTCACCGACGCGTTCGAGCACCGAGCTGATCTTGAGCACGGCGATGATTTCGCGAAGGTCGCCGGCCATCGGGGCGCGCAGCGCGATGGTTTGCACCGCGAGCTTTTCGCATTCGATTTCAAGCGCATCGATGCGTTCGTCGATGGCGATGATGTCCATCGCCTTGGCGGCATCGCGGCGCGTCAGCACCTCGATCGACGCCTTGATCTGGCTTTCGCACAGCCCGCCCATCTGGCTGATCAGCGTGCGCATGTTGTTGATGTCGGCGTCGAAGGCCTTGACGGTATGTCCGCTCACTTCAGCCATGATGGTCTCCTTTTAGCCGTAGCGGCCGGTGATATAGTCGCGGGTGCGCTGCTCGACCGGATTGGTGAAGATGTCCGAGGTGTTGCCGTATTCGACCATCGTGCCGAGGTGAAAGAACGCCGTGCGCTGGCTGACACGCGCCGCCTGCTGCATGTTGTGCGTGACGATGACGATGGCATAGCGGCCGCGCAGCTCGTCGATCAGTTCCTCGATGCGCGCCGTGGCAATCGGGTCGAGCGCCGAGCAGGGTTCGTCCATCAGGATGACTTCGGGGTCGACGGCTATCGCGCGCGCGATGCACAGGCGCTGCTGCTGGCCGCCCGACAGTGCCGTGCCGCTCTCAGTGAGCCGGTCCTTGACTTCGTCCCACAGGCCGGCGCGACGCAGGCTGCCTTCGACGATGCTGTCCATGTCGGCCTTGCTGCTGGCGAGACCGTGGATCGACGGGCCATAGGCGACGTTGTCGTAGATCGACTTGGGGAACGGGTTGGGCTTCTGGAACACCATGCCGACGCGGGCGCGCAGCTGCACGACGTCCATGTCGCCGGTGTAGATGTCGGTGCCGTCGAGCTTGATTTCGCCTTCGACCCGCGCGCTGTCCACCGTGTCGTTCATGCGGTTCAGGCAGCGCAGGAACGTCGACTTGCCGCAGCCCGACGGCCCGATGAACGCCGTGACGTTTTCGCGGGTGATGTCGATCGAGACGTCCTTGATCGCCTGCTTGGTGCCATAGAAGACGTTGACGTGACGCGCCGTCATCTTGGTCGTGACATCGGTCTCGGCGATACCGCGCGCGACCGGAACATTTTGTGCGGACAGGTCCATGACGGTCACCAGCGCCTCTCGTATTTGTTGCGTAGATAGATGGCGAGACTGTTCATCAGCAGCAGGAAGACCAGCAGCACCATGATGGCGGCCGAGGTCTTTTCGACAAAGCCGCGTGCGACGTCATCCGACCACAGGAACACCTGCACCGGCAGCGCGGTGGCGGGCGACGTCAGCCCGACCGGCGTGTCGCTGACAAAGGCGCGCATGCCGATCATCAGCAGCGGTGCGGTTTCGCCGAGCGCGCGCGCCATGCCGATGATCGTGCCGGTCAGGATGCCGGGCAAGGCGAGCGGCAGCACGTG
Source organism: Glacieibacterium arshaanense (assembly GCF_004681125.1). Classification (GTDB taxonomy): domain Bacteria; phylum Pseudomonadota; class Alphaproteobacteria; order Sphingomonadales; family Sphingomonadaceae; genus Polymorphobacter_A; species Polymorphobacter_A arshaanense. Next base: position 906,844 of record NZ_SIHO01000001.1, on the reverse strand, counting down.
CTGGAACACCACCTGGACCTTCGACGCGCCGATGCCGAGTGCAGCGTCGCGGATCGACGGCGGCACCGACTTGATCGCCACCCGCCCGGCGATGACGATGACCGGGAAGGTCATCAGCGCCAGCGTCAGCCCGCCGACGACCGGCGCCGAGCGCGGCATGTCGAGGAAGTTGAGGAATACCGCAAGCCCGAGCAGCCCGTAGATGATCGACGGCACCGCCGCGAGGTTGTTGATGCTGACTTCGATGAGGTCGGTCCAACGGTTGCGCTTGGCGAATTCCTCGAGATAGATCGCCGACAGCACGCCGACGGGGAATGCCAGGCTCAACGTCACGAACAGCGTCAGCAGCGAGCCGACGGTGGCGCCCCAGATGCCGGCGAGTTCGGGGCTCGTCGAATCGGCGCCGGTAATGAAAATCCGGCTGAACCCGGTGCGCAGCAGCCCGGCTTTCTTGAGGTCGTTGAAGTGCGCGACATCGGCGTCGCTGACGCCACGCTCGAGTTCGGGCTTCGACAGGTCGAATTTGCCCTTGGCGAGCAGGTCGATGGTGCTCTTGGCGGGTACCCACACCGACACGGTCTTGCCGAGCAACGCCGGGTCTTCCATCAACTGCTTGCGCAACACCAGCCACGCGCCTTCGCTGACGGTGTCGGCTTCGTCGCCCAGTTTGGCGACGCCGGCTGCCATCACCGCCTGGAAATCGCCTGCCTGCAGCGCCGCCTGCGCGTTCGGGCCCTTGGTCGCTGCCGGGTCGATACCGAGCACGGCCGGATCATAGGTGATGCTGATTTTGACGTCGGTCGACAGGAAGCCTTGCCAGCCGTCGCGGACGACGGTGAACAGCAGGAATGCCAGGAACGACGCCGCCAGCACCAGCGCGAACAGCCCGAGGTTGCGGAAAATCGATTCCGAGCGGTAGCGACGCGCAATGCGCGTGCGCATCTTCGGCGACGCCCAGTCGGTGGGCGGGCGCGACGCGACTTGGGCGCTATTCATAAGCCTCCCGGTAGCGCTTCACGACGGCGAGCGCGTAAATGTTGAGCAGCAGCGTAATCACGAACAGCACCAGCCCGAGCGCGAACGCCGACAGCGTCTTTGCCGAGTCGAATTCCTGGTCACCGGTGAGCAGCTGGACGATCTGCGCGGTGACGGTGGTCACCGACTGGAACGGATTGGCGGTGAGGTTTGCCGCAAGACCAGCCGCCATAACGACGATCATCGTCTCACCGATGGCGCGGCTGACCGCGAGCAGCACGCCGCCGACGATGCCGGGCAATGCCGCCGGCACCAGCACCTTGCGGATGGTTTCCGACGTTGTCGCGCCCATCGCGAGGCTACCGTCGCGCATCGCCTGCGGGACCGCGGTAATCGCGTCATCGGCCATCGACGACACGAACGGAATAATCATGATGCCCATCACCAAACCGGCAGCGAGCGCGCTTTCGGAGCTGGCGTTGGTCATGCCGAGCGAGACCGCGAAATCGCGCACGGCAGGCGCGACGACGAGCGCCGCGAAGAAGCCGTAGACAACGGTCGGTACGCCGGCGAGGATTTCGAGCAGCGGCTTCAAAATGCGGCGGGCGCGGGCATGGGCATATTGCGTCAGATAGATTGCCGCCATCAGGCCGAGCGGGATCGCGACGATCATCGCGATGATGGCGCCGATGAAGATCGTACCCCAGAACAGTGGCACCGCGCCGAACGACCCCGACGAGCCGACCTGGTCGGCGCGGATCGCGGTCTGCGGTGACCAGGTGGTGCCGGTCAGGAACTCGACGATCGAGACCTTCTGGAAAAACCGGATGCTTTCGAACAGCAGCGACAGCACGATGCCGAATGTCGTCAAAATCGCCACCAGCGACGCCAGAATCAGCGTCCACATGACGACCTTTTCCACCGCCGTGCGGGCGCGGAAATCGGGGCGCAGCCGCGAATAGCCCCACAGGCCGCCGAGTGCGGCAAGTGCGGCCGCAGCAGCGCCGGCGAGCAGATTGTAATTCGTTTTGGTCGCCACGTAGACTTTGGCGGCCGGATTGGCGTCGGGATTGAACGCTTCTTCGATTTCACCGTTCACCACGCCGCGGACTTCGGACATGAAGGCATCGCGGTCGAGCTGTGTTGCGGGGCGTGTTGCTGCAGGCACAGTCGAGAGAACGCGGCTGGCGATGACGCCTTCGCTGACCACCGCCCAGCCGGCGAGCAAAGCCAGCGCCGGCAGTGCCACCCAGAGCGCGACAAACGCGCCGTGATAGGCTGGACGTGAATGGACGGCCGCAGTGCCGGTACGTGCGGTACCACCTGGCAGCGCCGTCAGCGCACGGCCCTTGGCGCGTGCGATGAAGTAGCCAACCAGCGCCAGTCCGATGAGCAGTAAACTGATGAAAGTCAGTGACATGCAACGCTTACCTTAGACATAATTGCGGCAGTGCGGGCAACGCACTGCCGCAATTTCCAATGCTACTTGAGCGTCGAGATGTCGAGCGGCGTCATGTTCTGGACAATCGCCGCGTTCTTGGCGCGAACCGCCGTCGGTTCGGCGACCAGGCCACGCTTGGCCAGCATGCCGCCGGGGCCCCAGACGCTTTCCTTGGTGTATTCGGTCAGGAACTCCTTCATGCCCTTGACGGCGCGCATGTGCTGGAGCTTGGCGTAGATGAACAGCGGACGCGACGCCGGATATTTGAACGACGAAATCGTGTCATAGGTCGCGGCGATGCCGTTGATCGGCACATCCTTGATCTTGTCGCCATTCTCTTCAAGGAACGAGAACCCGAAGATGCCGAGCACGTTTGGGTTGGCGGCAATCTTCTGGACGATGAGATTGTCGTTTTCGCCGCCTTCGATATAGGCGCCGTCTTCACGGATTTTGCCGCAGGCGAGGTTGTACTTGGCTTCGTCGGCCTTCTTGAGCGCCGGCATCGCCGCGTTCGATTCGCAACCCTTGATCATGTAAAGGTCCTTGAACGAATCGCGCGTGCCCGACGTCGGCGGCGGCCCGATGACCGAGATCTTGATATTCGGCAGCTTGGGATTGACGTCCTTCCAGGTCTGCGCCTTGTTCTTGCCGCCGCCGAACGGGTTGGCAGCCAGCGCCTTGTAGACATCGACTTCGCTCAGGCTCACGAACTGCCCGCCGCGCGCCTGCGCAATGACCAGACCGTCAAGGCCGATCTGCAATTCGAGAATGCCCGTCACGCCATTTTCGGCGCAGGTCTTGGCTTCGCTGGCCTTCAGGCGGCGCGAGGCGTTGACGAAATCAGGGTGCTGCTGGCCGACGCCGGCACAGAACAGCTTGACGCCGGCGCCGGTACCCGTCGATTCGACGATCGGCGCCTGGAACTGCGGGTAGCTGCGCTTGAAGCTTTCGGCGACCGCGGTGGTGAACGGATAGACCGTCGACGAACCGACGATGCGAATCTGCGTGCGTGCTTCGGCCACGCCGGCGCTGCCCAGTGCGACCGCTGCGATACCGAGGGTGGTGATTGCTGACTTCAACACAATGTGTCTCCCTTGCCCGACCGGGAACGCCTGCGGCGCTGTCCGGTCTCTTCCGCTGTTCAAAGGGACACGAACTGCCCCTTTCGACATTCGGCGGGTTAGCCGCTGCGCGTGTGGCTTATGTTACACTTATATGTCAGTTTGATGACAGAGTGCGGGGGCAGCCAATAAGGTCATGCGACCGCGGGCAGCGTAAACGATACACGCGTGCCCTGCCCGACTTCGCTGGTGATTTCGAGCACGCCGCGATGGCGTTCGATAATATGCTTGGCAATCGCCAGCCCGAGCCCGGTGCCGCCGAGCGACCGCGAACGGCTGGTATCGACGCGGTAGAAACGCTCGGTCAGCCGCGGCAGAAACTCGGGCGGGATGCCCTCGCCCTGGTCGGTGACACTGATGCGGACGCGCGGGGTTTCGCCCGGCTCATGCTGCACGGCGACGGCAATCGGCGTGCCGGTGCGGCCGTATTTCTGCGCGTTCGAGATCAGATTGTGCAGCACTTGCAGGATCTGGTCGCGGTCGGCGATGACGTCGGGCAGGTCGGCAGGCAAGTCGATGTGCAGCTGGCGCTCGTCCGATTCGAGCCGCATCGCCAGCGTTCGCGCCACATCGGCGACCAGCGGCGCCAGCGGTGTCGCGGTCTGCGGCCGGACATATTTATCGAGCTCGATGCGGCTCAGCGACAGCAGGTCGTCGATCAGTCGCGCCATGCGCCCGGCCTCGCTCGCCATGATGTCGAGGAAGCGCTGGCGCGCCACCGTGTCATCGGCCGCCGGGCCCTGCAGCGTTTCGATGAAGCCCATCAGCGTGGCCAGCGGCGTCCGCAATTCATGGCTGGCGTTGGCGACGAAATCGACCCGCATGCGCTCGGTCAGCCGCGCCTGCGTCACATCGGCGAAGGTGACGAGGATGCGCCCAGCTCCGGCGCTGACCGCGCGGACGCGGTAGGCGCCTTCGGCCGCACCGATGCCGTTGATTTCGTTGCTGACCGCCGTGGTAGAGGTCGCGGCCTCGGCGATGATGTCAAGAATGGCCGGATGCCGCAGCGACAGCCGCAAGTCGGCGCCGGTCAGTTGCGTCCCGAAAATGTCACGCGCCGCGTCGTTCGACGCCAGAATGCGCAGATTGGCATCGACCAGCAGCGACGGGTCACCCAGCGCTTCGATATCGACAATCGACGGCGACACCGCGGGTGCCGGCAGACGTGGCAGCGGCAGCGGGGGTGGCGCCTCGGCTGCTGCACCGATGCCGGCCCGGTAGCCGGCATAGCCGATGCCGCCGCCCGCCAGCAGCAGCCCGATCAGTTCGACTGCCCCTACCACGGCCGCCGGCGCAGCAGTGGCAGCAGCGCGTCATAATGATCGATCACGGCATCGGCGCCGAGGTCGGCAGGCGCAATATCGGCAAAACCGAAGCTGACGACGACGACGGGCACCCGCGCCGCCCGCGCTGCCGCGACATCGACCGACGAATCGCCGACGAAAACGCTGCTGTCGGCGGCGCCACCGGCTGCCTCGATGGTGCCGAGCACATGCGCGGCATCGGGCTTGCGGACGCTTAGGCTGTCGCCGCCGAGGATCGCCGCGAAGCGCCGGTCCCAGCCCATCGCACCGATCAGCCGCCGCGCCAGCGCTTCGGGCTTGTTGGTGCAGACCGCTGTCACGACGCCCGCGTCGGCCAGCTCATCGAGCGCCGCCTCGACCCCGGCATAGGGCTGCGAACCGTCGGCGATATGGTCGGCATAATAGCGCAGGAAATACGGCACCGCCTCCTCGACCAGCGCCGGATCATCCTCGCCGGCGAGCGCCAGCCCGCGCTGGATCAGTGCCCGCGCGCCGTGGCCGACGAGGTGGCGCACGGTGTCGGGATCGACCTCGGGCCGCGCGTAGCGGCGCAGCACATGGTTGAGCGATGCGCACAGATCGGCGCTGGTATCGACGAGCGTGCCATCAAGGTCGAAGACCAATGTGCGGGGATATGCGTGAACCATGGCCTTAGGTCGTTCGGCGCGCTGGAAAAGGCAAGCTGGTTGTGGCAGAGGCAGCGATGATGACCAACCAGCCCGTCGCCGCCATCATCCTTGCCGCCGGGCGCGGCACGCGCATGAAATCCGACCTCCACAAGGTTTTGCACCCGCTCGCCGGTCGGCCGATGCTGTTGCACCTGCTCGCCAGCGTCGATGCGCTCGAACCGGCGGCGAAGGTCGTGGTGGTCGGAGCGCAGCGCGAACAGGTCGAGGCGGCGGTCGCGGGCACCGGTACGACGATTGCCGTGCAGGACCCGCAGCACGGCACCGCGCACGCCGTCCAGCAGGCCGAAACCGCGCTCAAGGGCTTCGACGGCGACGTGCTGATCCTCTACGGCGATGTGCCGCTGGTTTCGACCGCGACCATGGCGGCGATGCTCGGGCAGTTGGATGACGCGACCGCAGTGGTGGTGCTCGGCTTCCGGCCTGACGACGCCGCCGCCTATGGCCGCATCGAGGCCGATGCGACGGGCCGCATCGCCAAGATGGTCGAATTCAAGGATGCGTCGCCCGCCGAACGCGCCATCACGCTGTGCAATTCGGGGCTGATGGCGGTGCGCTCTGCCGATTTGTGGCCGCTGCTGGCGCGAGTCGGTAACGACAATGCTGCCAAGGAATATTACCTCCCCGACATCGTCGGGCTGGCGACCAGCGACGGCAAGCGCGCCATCGTCATCGAAACCACCCCCGAGGAAGTCGCCGGCATCAACTCGCGCGCCGAACTCGCGGGCGTCGAGGCGGCGTGGCAGGCGGTGCGCCGCCGCCAGATGATGGACAACGGCGTCACGCTGATCGCGCCCGAAACGGTGTGGTTCGCGTTCGATACCGAAATCGGCCGCGACGTGACGATCGAGCCCAATGTATTCTTCGGCCCCGGCGTGCGCATCGCCGACGGCGCGACAGTGCACGCGTTCAGCCATATCAGCGGCGCCACCATTGGCACCGACGCCGAAGTCGGGCCGTTCGTGCGGCTGCGCCCGGGTGCCGAACTCGGCGCCAACACCAAGGTTGGCAACTTCGTCGAAATCAAGAAGGCGAAACTCGGCGACGGCGCCAAGGCCAGCCACCTGACCTACCTCGGCGATGCCGATATCGGCGCCGGTGCCAACATCGGCGCGGGCACGATCACCTGCAACTATGACGGCTACTTCAAATACCGCACCGTCATCGGCGCGGGCGCGTTCATCGGCTCGAACAGCGCACTGGTCGCCCCCGTGACCATCGGCGCTGGTGCGATTGTCGGTGCCGGCAGCGTCATCACCCGCGATGTCGAGGCCGATGCGCTGGCGACCGCACGCGGCGACCAGGCGACGAAGCCCGGCTGGGCGGCGCGCTTCCGCGCGGCGCAAACGGCAAAGAAATCCTCCGGCAAGAAAGCCTGACCCATGTGCGGCATTATCGGCATCCTCGGTTCCAGCGATGTCAGCGACCGCCTGATCGAAGGGCTGCGCCGGCTCGAATACCGCGGCTATGATTCGGCGGGTATCGCCACCATCCATGACGGCATCATCGATCGCCGCCGTGCCGAGGGCAAGCTCAACAACCTCGTCGCGCGATTGGCGGCAGACCCCCTGCCCGGCCACACCGGCATCGCGCACACGCGCTGGGCGACGCACGGCGCGCCGACCGAGGACAATGCGCATCCGCACACCGCGGGTGATGTCACCATCGTCCACAACGGCATTATCGAGAACTTCAAGCCGCTGCGCGACGAGCTCATCGCCGACGGCCGCAAGTTCCTCAGCCAGACCGACACCGAAGTCGTCGCGCACCTGCTGGCGCGCGAGATCGAACGCGGCGTCGCCCCGCGCGCGGCGGTCGCCAACGTGCTGCCGCGCCTGCACGGCGCGTTCGCGCTCGCCATCATGTTCCGCAACGAACCCGACCTGCTGATCGGCGCGCGTCTCGGTGCGCCGCTGACCATCGGCTACGGCGACGGCGAAAACTACCTCGGCTCGGACGCGCTGGCGCTGGCGTCGCTGACGCAGCGCATCGCCTATCTCGAAGAAGGCGACTGGGCCGCGGTCAGCCGCGGCAGCGTCGAAATCTTCGACCGCGACAACAAGCCGGTCAAGCGCCCGATCACCATTTCGGGCGTGTCGGGCGCGATGATCGACAAGGGCAACTACCGCCATTTCATGCTCAAGGAGATCCACGAGCAGCCGGTCGTCGTCGCGCAGACGCTGCAATCCTACCTCCGCCCCGTCGAGGAGCAGGTCGCACTGCCGCAGATGGACTTCGACCTGTCCACCGTCGAACGCGTCGTCATCGTCGCCTGCGGCACCGCATCGTATGTCGGCATGGTCGGCAAATACTGGATCGAAAGCCTGGCGCGACTGCCCGTTGAAGTCGATTTCGCCTCCGAATTCCGCTACCGCGAACCCGTCCTCGACGGCCGCATCCTCGGCGTCGTCATCTCGCAGTCGGGCGAAACCGCCGACACGCTGGCCGCGCTGCGCCACATGAAGGCGAACGGCGTCACCACCGCCGGAATCATCAACGTGCCGACCAGTTCGATGGCGCGCGAAGTCGATTTGCTGATGCCGACCCACGCCGGCCCCGAAATCGGCGTCGCCTCGACCAAGGCGTTCACCTGCCAACTCGCGGTCATGGCGGCACTCGCGGCGAATCTGGCGCGGGCCCGCGGCAAGCTGACGCCCGAAGCCGAGCGCTACATCGTCCACCAGCTCACCGAAGCGCCCGCCGCGATGAACGCCGCGCTGGCCTGCGACGAGGCGATTGCCGCGGTCGCCAAGACCATCTCGACAGCACGCGACGTGCTCTATCTCGGCCGTGGGCCCGAATATCCGATGGCACTCGAAGGCGCGCTGAAACTCAAGGAAATCAGCTACATCCACGCCGAAGGTTATGCGTCAGGTGAAATGAAGCACGGCCCGATCGCGCTGATCGACGAGAACGTCCCGCTGATCGTGCTGGCGCCTGCCGGCCCGCTGTTCGACAAGACCGTGTCGAACATGCAGGAAGCCCAGGCGCGCGGCGCGCAGGTCGTGCTGATCTCGGATGCGGAGGGCATCGCGCAGGCGGGCGACAACTGCATCGCCACCATCGAAATGCCCAAGGTCGCGCCGCTGATCGCGCCTTTGGTCTATGCTGTACCGATCCAGCTGCTCGCCTACCACGTCGCCGTCGCCAAGGGGACCGACGTCGATCAGCCCCGCAACCTCGCAAAAAGCGTTACAGTAGAGTAGCTTGACGCGCTTTTCTTAGAATTTAGTGGCGACCAATCAAGGCGACATTTCCGTCACTTTCGATAACTAGAGCGCAATACTGCCGCCATTCTTGGGTTGGCATTGCCGGGGCATTTGTGACAAAGGCGCGGGCCGCGTTGCACCGATTGGAACCTTGATGCCTGCCCAGACCGGACCGCGCGTGCTTGGGCTCGACTTCGGCACGACCAACAGCGTTGTCGCGCTTGGCGTGGGCGGCGGCGAACCGCATCTGATCAACTTCGCCGCGCCCGGCGGCTCCAGCGTTGACGTCTTCCGCTCGGCGCTGTGCTTCTGGCAGGATGAGGCGGTTTCCGGTGGCCAGTCGGTCGAGGCCGGGCCTTGGGCGATTGCCGAATACCTCGCCTTCCCGCAGGATAGCCGCTTCATCCAGTCGTTCAAGTCGGTCGCCGCCAGCACCAATTTCGAGCACGCGTCGATCTTCGAACGCCGCTTCCGCTTCGAGGAGCTGGGGCGCATCTTCCTTGACCGGCTGCGACGTCACGCCGGTGATGCGCTGGGAACGCGCCCCGACCGCGTCATCGTCGGCCGCCCCGTGGTCTATGCCGGTGCCAGCCCCAATCCGCGGCTGGCACGCCAGCGCTATGACCTGATGTTCGGCGGGTTCGGCAGCGAGATCCACTATGTCCACGAACCGCTCGGCGCTGCCTTCACCTATGCCGCGCGGCTCGACGGCGCCGCGACCGTGCTCGTCGCCGATTTCGGCGGCGGCACCAGCGACTTTTCGGTGGTGCGTGTCGGTGAGCCCGGCACGGCGCGGCGCTGCACACCGCTGGGCCAGGCGGGTATCGGCATTGCCGGCGACCGCTTCGACTATCGCATCGTCGATCACCTCGTGCTGCCGTTGCTCGGCAAGGGCGGGACTTACCGGTCGTTCGGCAAGATGCTCGACATTCCCGCCAATTATTTCAGCGACTTCGGCAACTGGTCGCGGCTCGCGCTGATGCGCAACCGCCGCACCATGGCCGAACTCGCGCAGCTCGAGCATGCCGCCACCGACCGCGCCGCGATCAGCCGCTTCATTTCGGTCATCGAAAACGAACTCGGCTTCCCGCTCTATGATGCCGTCGCCCGCCTCAAGCGCACGCTGTCGACCGACACTGCCGCGCGCTTCAGCTTCAGCGGCGGCGGGCTGGCCATCGATGAACCGGTCAGCCGCACCGACTTTGAAGCCTGGATCGCCCCCGACCTCGCCGAAATCGATGCCACCATCACCCGCGCGCTCGATTCCGCCGGCACCACTGCTGCCGCCATCGACCGCGTTTTCCTGACCGGTGGTTCCTCGTTGATCCCCGCCGTCCGGCAGCTGTTCGACGGCCGCTTCGGCGCCGACCGCATCGCCGCCGGCGACGAACTCACCTCGATCGCCAACGGCCTCGCATTGATCGGCGCGCAGCCCGATGTCGGGGCCTGGGCGGTTGGCGACGACGCGTAGACGGCGGCGGGCCACAGGCGCTACAGCGGGGCAACAGGCAATTCAGGCAGACCCATGGCCCGCAAGCATTCGAAGTATGACTCCTACGACGATACCGACCGCGAGGAAGCCGCGCCGGCAGTAGCGCCGACGTGCTGGCTGTGCGGACGGCCGACCGGCACGACCATCGTCTGGCACCATCCCGTGCCCAAAAGCCGCGGCGGCCGCGATGTCGTGCCGATGCACCCGATCTGCCAGCAGACACTGATCGCCAATTTCACCAATTCCGAATTGCAGCGCCACGGCATGGATGTGCAGGGCCTACTCGACAATCCGGCGGTGCGGAAGTTTGTCGATTGGGTGGCGAAGAAGGAACCCGACTTCACCGCGACGCTGACCAAGAAGCAGCGCTGACGTTGTTGCGCCCTGCCCTGTTTTCGTACCGCGCCGTCAGAGCGCCACGATAACCTTGATCGAGTTCTGGATAATCTGCAGGCCGAGCGCGACCTGAACGACTGCCAGCACCGCGCCGATGATCGGCAGGACAATGCTCAGTAGCGGCAGGATGCGTTTGGCGGCGATCATGACGAGAAGGTTTAGGCCCATGATCGCCAGCAAAATCGCCCCGACTTTCAACCGGCCGGCCAGATCGGGGCTCACCGCGAGAAATACCACCAGCGCCGCGATACCATAGGGCGTGACGATCGTCGGGAATGCCAGCGGCGACATCGCCACCTTGAGCGACGGCGGCGGGCCGGCGGCGCTATCGTCATGCGTCGCCGGCGGCAGGAACTGCTGCATCACCGAAACTATCGCGGTGAGGAACAGGATGATGCCCCCCGACAGCGCCAGCACCGGCAAGGGAATGCCGAAATTGCGCAGCAAATGTTCGCCCAGGATGGCCGCGAGCAGCAGCGCGGCGCTGGCGAACAGCGTCGCGCGAAACGCGATCCGGCGAGTCAGCGCCGGATCGGCCGTGCGGGTGAGGCTGGCGAACGGGCCGATGATTTTGATCGGCCCGAGCATCAGGAACAGGAAGGTAAAGACCTGCATGACCGGAAAGGCGCGCACCCGCGCAATGCCGGTGGCAGCGGCGCCCATGGTGCTGCCGGCAACGTCGCCGCCTGCCGCACCGGCCAGCAACATGCCCGCACCCATCATACCGGCGGCGAGCATATCAACCCAGCGCCGTTTCCAGCGCGCCGGGCATCGTGTCGCTGACCAGCTTGCCCGTCCGGATGGCGGTGACGAATGCCGTATAGTCACGCTCGACCTGGTCGGCATAGCCTTCGGCATAGTCGCCGATGGCCTCGTCGAAGGCGTCGCTTTTGCCGAGGTAGCCGGCAATCTGCGCGGCGTCGCCGGCCTTGTCGTGCGCGCGCGCCAGCCCGAGGCCGCAGAGCTTGGCATAGCTGCGCATGATTGCCGGTGATTGCGTTTCGATCATCGGCGCGACCTTCATGTCGCGGAGCTGGCGGACATAAAATTCATAGCCGCCGCCCGACCCTGTCGCCCAGCCGAGGAAAATGTCGCTCGCCGCCTGCATCAGCCGCTGCCCGAGCACGACGCGGTGGCCGTTGTGCCCGGCATGTCTGGCGGCGCGCACCGCCTTGGGCACATAGGGCTCAAGCACCGACGGCCGCGCTTCCTTGATCTGCAGGAATAGCGGATCGTCGGGATCGGCGAGGAGCAGCGCGATGAAACAGCGCGTCCCGACACTGCCGACGCCGACAACCTTCAGAGCCAGGTCGACGAAATGATAGCGGTCGTAGAGCATCTGCCGTTCTTCGGGCAGCGTCGCGCGGTAGTCTTCGAGAAATTTGATCACGACATTGCGCGACAGGTCGCGGTCATCGGGGTGATAGATCAGCGGTGGCTCGTCGAAGATATGCACCTTGCCGCCGTCGCTGCTGACCAGCTTGGCGAAGACGTTTTCGTGCGTGCGCTCCTGCGCGGCGGATTCAAGTGCCTCGATGCGGCTGACGGCTTCGACATCATCGCCGGCAATCTTCTTGATATCTTCGAACGAGATGCGCGAGTACCAGGCCTCGAGCACGCCGGCGTCGACGCGTTCAAGCATCGACTCGCGGTAGGCGCGGACCATGCGCACGGTGATGCGGCGGGCGTCGGCGGCCTTGAAGCCACGCCAGCGTGCCGCGACGACGAAGCTGGCGGCGAGCCGCTTGATGTCCCATTCGAACGGCGCTGGCAGCGTTTCATCGAAGTCGTTGATGTCGAACGCCAGGGTGCGTTCGGGCGTGGCGAAACCGCCGAAGTTCATCAGGTGGCAATCACCGCAAGCCTGGACGATGATACCGCTGTGCGGCGTGCCGGCCAGGTCATGCGCCTGCAGGCCGGCGGTGCCGCGGAAGAATGCGAACGCCGATTGGGACATGCGACCGTGGCGCACCGGCAGCAAGTTTTCCAGCCGGCCCTTGTTCTGCGCCTTGATCAGCTTGACGATATCGCGGTCGGGGTCGGAACCGATGATGACCTTGCCATGGGCGTCGCGGGGGCAATTTACCCGAAGGGTTTTGCCGGCAGTGCGGCGCTCCTCCTTGGAGCGGATGCGCTTCGATGCGGGAGTTTTTGCCATGGCCGCATTCCCTTTCTGAAACGATATCCAATGATTAAACTACGCTCGTTACATCTGTACAATAGTTAATATCCATCCGGCAGGCCACGCAGGCCCACTACAACGTTCCATTTTTCAACGACGTCACCCCGCGCTTCGACCGCCGTTCACTGACGGCTTCGGCGTTTGGTTGGCGGTGGCGCCACCGCGAAAACGCGCTAAGGCTGGCATAGCCGAGCAGGCCGGCAATATCGGTCAGCGACCGTGAACCATCGGCGAGATAGGTTTCGACCAGTGCGCGCCTGCTGGCGTCGAGAATTTGCGTGAAACTGGTGCCGTGCGCCGCGAGTTGGCGGTGCAACGTCCGCCGGTTGGTGCCAAGGTCGCTGGCGACGCGGGCAATTGTGGCATGGCCGGTCGGCAATAGCGACGTCACCAGTTCCTGCGTCGCGCGCACCGGATCGCGCCCCCGGCCGCCTGTCCACACCGTCAGATGGCGCGCCAGCTGTGCCGCCGCCAGCGGGTCGGCCTGCGGCAGTACCGCATCGAGCGCACGCGTCGCCACGACGACGCCGTCGAAATCCTGCGAAAAGCGCGGGGTCACCCCGAACAGCCGGCGGTGCGTCGCAACATCGGCCGGGGCGCGATGCATGAAATGCACCGATTCGGGGATGAAGGCGCCGTCGCTCAGCCGCCGCAGCATGCGCATCGTCGCGGCCAGCGCCAGTTCGGCAAGCTGCTCCATCTGCGCCGGTTCACCCTGCTGCAGCACGATGCGCAGGATCGACACCTCACCGGCGCTTTCAACCTGCAGCGACAGCGCTTCGTTGTGCATCGCAATCGACGGCGCCATCGTTGCGATCGCCTGCCGCATCGTCGGCTGCTCGCGCGCCAGCAACCCCAGCGGGCCGAGATTGGCGAGGCTGCGCTTTTCGGCGAGCAGCAGCCCGAAATCGCGTCGCTGCGTGCGTTCCGCCGACGCGGTCAGCAGCCGGCCAACCTGCGGCACCGGAATACGCAGGTCGGGGTCATGGAGACAGGCGAGCGGCAGTCCCGCGGCGGCGACCATGCGTACCGGATCGAGTCCCAGCGTCCGCGCCAGGTCGGCATAGCCCGACAGCGCGGCACTGCGCACCAGCGGCACACGGGTTGAGGGCGTTTGCGGCATGGCCCGAACTATCAAATGCATGGCCCCAAATGTCAAACACCGGTGTCAGCGCAAGCGTATGAGAGGCAACATCAATAAACACATGCCAAGGGGACCGATCATGCACCGCGAAGGTTTGGAAGCTGTCAGCAAGCTCGTGCTCAACCGCCCTGCCCCGTATGAGGCAATTTCGGTGCGGCCGCTGACGCCGGTCATCGGCGCCGAAATCGAAGGCGTCGACCTGTCGGGAGAACTGTCGAACCACCAGTTCGACGAAGTCCATCGCGCGCTGCTCGAACACCATGTCATCGTGTTCCGCGACCAGCACCTCAGCGGCGAGGACCACAAACGCTTTGCCCGGCGCTTCGGCGCGCTGCACGTCCACCCGCTGCAGCGCATGAAGGGCGGCGACATCGAGCGGCTGGAGATTGTCGCCGACGCCGAATCGAAGTTCGTCGCCGGCGAAGGCTGGCACACCGATGTCACCTGCGACGCCGAGCCGCCGATGGGGTCGCTGCTCTACCTCCCCGAAACCCCCGAAATCGGCGGCCAGAACGGCTTCGGCGGCGATACGCTGTTCGCCAACACCCACCTCGCCTATGAAATGCTGTCGGCGCCGATGCAGGCGATGCTCGAAGGGCTGACCGCTGTCCATGACGGTGCGATTCCGTGGATCCAGGGCTATGGCTATGCGCCGCAGGGCCAGGAATTCGCCAAGAACGAACACCCCATCGTCGTCCGCCACCCCGAAACCGGCCGCAAGCTGCTGTATGTCAATCGCGGCTTCACTTCGCACATCCCGCAGTTGGCGCGGTTTGAAAGCAACGCGCTGCTCGAAATGCTCTACCGCGTCATCGAAACCCAGCCGGCGCTGAGCTGCCGCGTCCGCTGGACACCGAACACACTGGTTTTCTGGGATAATCGCTGCACGCAGCACCACGCGGTCTGGGATTACTTCCCGCTCAGCCGTTCCGGCCACCGCGTCTCGATCGTCGGCACGCGTCCGGTCGCATGAGCGTACCTGCGGCGCTGCGCCCGCCCCTGCTCGCCGGCTATGCCAGCGGCGGCATCGCTGCCGGCGTGTCGGCGATGGTGCCGAGCGTGCTGCTGCTGTATTTCATGACGCAGATCCTGGTGCTGCCGGTCGGGCTGGCGTCGATCGCCATCCTGCTGCCCAAGGCGGTGATCATCTTCTTCGACCCGTACATCGGCCGCCGCTCCGACCAGAGCCGGTCGCGCTGGGGCCGGCGGGCGCCGTTCATGGCGGCGGGCGCGCTGCTGTGCACGCTGAGC
Source organism: Glacieibacterium arshaanense (assembly GCF_004681125.1). GTDB lineage: Bacteria > Pseudomonadota > Alphaproteobacteria > Sphingomonadales > Sphingomonadaceae > Polymorphobacter_A > Polymorphobacter_A arshaanense. Next base: position 891,643 of record NZ_SIHO01000001.1, on the reverse strand, counting down.
TTCACGGCGCTGTTCTGCCTGCCGCGGCTGGCGACCGACGCTGCGACCTTCGTCGCGGTCAGCGCCGCCTATCTCGCGGCGTCGCTGGCGTGGAGCATGTTCGGCGTGCCGTGGACGGCGCTGCCCGCCGAAATCACCCCCGCCCCCACCGAGCGCGCGCGCCTGCTCGGCTGGCGGATGATGTTCGTGTTTGGCGGGATGATATTGGGCGCCGCCGGCGGGCCGGTGCTGGTGGCGAAGTTGGGCGGCGGCGCACCGGGCTATGTCGGCATGGCGCTGACCATAGCGCCGGTGCTTGCCATCTCGATGTCGGTCACGGCGTACACCGCACGCCGGGTGGCGCGCTCGGCAGTCGCACCACCGCCGGCAGCGCCGGTTGCGATGCGTGCCGCGCTGCCGGTCATCGCGCGGTTTGCGCCCTTCGCGGTGACGCTCGGCCTCAACCTGCTCGCGGTCATCGGGATGAGCGCGTTTATGTCGGGCGCGCCCTATTTCATCGTGCAGGGGCTGGGCCGCAGTGAAGTCGATGTCGCGGCGCTCCTTGTCGCGCAGCTCGCCGCGTCGTTTGTGTCGATGCCGGCCTGGGGGCGGCTGCTGCCACGGCTCGGCTTTCCGGTGACGCTGACAGCAGCGCTCGGCAGCGGCATCGGCGGCGCGTTGCTGGTCGCGCTTGGCGCGCACGACGGCGGCTGGCCGCTGGTGCTCGGCGGCGGCGCGCTGTTCGGCATCGGCGCGGGCGGCATCCAGATCACCGGGCTCGCCGGGCTGACCGAAGCCATCGACCGGCTGACCGAACAGCAGGGCGTGGCGCTCGGCGGCACGATGACCGGGCTGTGGACCGCCAGCGAACGCATCGGCTACGCGCTCGGCCCCGCCGTCGTCGCCGGCATATTGGCGTCGGGCGGCTTTGTCAGCGGCGCCGGGCGCGCGCTGCAATCGCCCGACGCGCTTGCGACGTGCCGGATGGTGATGCTGTACGGTGCCGCACCGGCGTTTGCCGTCGCCGCCGCACTGGCGTTGACGGCACCCGCCTATCGCCGGCTGGCGCGCTGAGCTCTAGCTGTAGATTTCAAACAGCCCGGCGCCGCCCTGCCCGCCACCGATGCACATGGTGACGACGCCCCACTTTGCCTTGCGGCGGCGGCCTTCCTGCAGGATGTGGCCGGTCAGTCGCGCGCCGGTCATGCCGAACGGGTGGCCGATGGCGATCGAGCCGCCGTTGACGTTGTACTTTGCCGGATCGATGCCGAGCTTGTCGCGGCTGTAGAGGCACTGGCTGGCAAACGCCTCGTTGAGTTCCCACAGGTCGATGTCATCGACGGTCAACCCCTGGCGCTTGAGCAGCTTGGGGATGGCGAACACCGGGCCGATGCCCATTTCGTCGGGCTCGCAGCCCGCCGCCGCCCAGGACACGAAGCGGCCGAGCGGCTCGAGACCGCGGCGTTCGGCTTCCTTGGCTTCCATCAGCACCACCGCAGCGGCGCCGTCCGATAGCTGGCTGGCGTTGCCGGCGGTGATGAACTTGTCCGGCCCCATCACCGGCGCGAGCTTTGCCAGCCCTTCGAGCGTCGTGTCGGGGCGATTGCATTCGTCGCGGTCGACGGTGACATCGACGATGCTTTCTTCCTTGGTCTCTTTGTTGACGACCTTCATTTTGGTCGCCATCGGCACGATCTCATCCTTGAACAGGCCGGCCTGTTGCGCGGCCGCCATGCGCTGCTGCGATTCGAGCGAATAGGCATCCTGCGCTTCGCGGCTGACGCCGTAGCGCTTGGCGACGATGTCGGCGGTGTCGATCATCGCCATGAAGATGGCGGGCGCGATTTTCACCAGTTCGGGATCGATCGCCTCGCGCGGCATGCCGCCACCGGGAATCGAGATGCTTTCGACACCGCCGGCGACGACGCAATCGGCACCGTCACCGCGGATGTGGTTCGCCGCCATCGCGATCGACTGCAGCCCCGACGAGCAGAAGCGGTTGATCGACACACCCGCGGTCGTCACCGGCATGCCGGCGAGCAGCGCCACCTGGCGGCCGATGTTGGCAGCGCCGTGCGCGTTGTTGCCCATGTAGCAATCTTCGATGAAATCGGCTTCGACGCCCGACTTGGCGACGGCATGCTTCACAGCATGCGCGCCCAGCGTCATCGGCGGGGTAATATTGAACCCGCCGCGACCCGACTTCGCCAGCCCGGTGCGGGCGTAGGAAACAATGACAGCTTCACGCATCTGCTATGTGCCTTCTGTTGGAAGAGGGATGAAACGGGGTGACTATACACCCGTAAAATCGCCGGTCTACTGGCAGAGCACGACTTGCGCAGTCCCGCCGCTGCCGTTTCAAATGAAGACGACGACGTTCTGGCGCGCCACCAGCACCGCTTCGCCGCGGTCGTTCCACATCGTCATCGCCTGCGTCGAATAGCCGTTGCCAGCGCTGTCGGCGACGCTGTGCAGCAGCCACCAGCCGCTGTCGCTGTGCGGGGCATCAACGAGTAGGTCGACCGACCAGGTCGCGGTGCTGAACGGCGCGCGTTCGGGGAACAGCACCAGTGCCGCCGCCGGAAGCGCATCGGCGAGCGCCACCAGCCCTGAAACGCTGTCGCGCGCGCCGATGTCGCGGTGGCGCATCCACAACATCATTTCGGGCTTTTCACCCGGCGAGAACGGCCGCGCCCCGCCCGCCAGCCGGCTTTCGAAATGCACCGCGAATGCCGGCCCCATGCCGCCCCGGAAGAATTCAGCGCAGGCTTCAGGCGCCGGCACCTCGGGTGCGGGCAATGCGTCATAGGTCAGCCGCGACGGCCGCGCGGCGCCGAAGCACAGCAGTGCACGTGTCGCGATACCATCGTCGCCCGCCAGATCGACACCGATGTAGGTGGCCGATTTGCCGCGCCGCAGTACGGTGGGAGTCGCATGCAACTGCCCTGCCGCCGGGCCGATAAACGCGAACTGCGCCGACCGCAGCGGCGGCAGGTTAGCGGCCGCCAGACCGGCCGCCTCGACACACAGCGCCGCCGTCAGCCCGCCATAGGCGGTACGGCCCTGCGCCCAGTCAGCGGGGATGTCGATATGCAGCCGCCCGTCGCGCGCTTGCGCGCCGGCCAGCAGTTGCGTGTAGGGAATGGTGTCGCTCATGCCGATTGCCATGCCGCAACGACGGCACCAGCTACAAGCCGCAAATCATGGCTGCGTGGCGATTGGGATTTTTTGAATGGTCGGGGAGACAAGATTCGAACTTGCGACCCTCTGGTCCCAAACCAGATGCGCTACCAGGCTGCGCCACTCCCCGAACAGAGTTTCCCCTACGGGAACACCAAGGTAAGGGCAAGGACAATGCGCGCGATCCTGCCACTGCCGGTCACCGATGACATGTGGTGGACAGAGAAATCCCGAACTATCCCCGAACTTTGTTCTCCTTTCGATCCCAATGTCAGCAAGGAACGGAAAGTACGACACACGTCGGGGTGTCCCAGGGGTCACCCAGATGAAACTACCAGGGGTTCGTCCGGAACCGTGGCGGGCTCCTGAAGCGGTCACGCGCCGTTTTGGTCGGCACCGCAATACAGTTAACGGTGTGGCCCGTGCACATTTCGGCGTCTGACTAAATACATTCGGATTACGGCGTAAGACCTTCGTTATCCGGCTACTGAATAATCCCATTAGGAGAACGAATTGAAACCTACCCGAGAAAACTTCCGACAATTTTTCGAGCAATTTGATGCAACTCACGTGTTCACGCTCAAGCCAAATCATCCCGGTCGACCGCGTGGTTTGCGTCCGATGCGGATCGAGCCGAAAACGGGAGAGGTGTCACCGGTAACGCAAATCGTACCCGGGAAGTATCTAATGGCGCCGACAATTGGCATTGTCCGCCTTTCATCGCTGTTTATGCGACTGATGGTCTATTTTAACCGCCGGGTGCTCGGCAGCCATTACCACCGACCGTCACGCATCGACGATCGGATCACGGCGGTCGCAGTCGTCGAGGGGTTGCCTGACGCGGGCCATCTCCATGGAATGTTCAAGGTGCCTCAAAAATATTGGACCCGTGTCACCGACGCATTTCCTGCATCAAGTGACGATGCTCGCCCCGATCCTTGGTCAAGGATATCACCAGGCGGCACGTACGAGGTAAATCTTCTCAGAGACGCAAGCGAGTGGGCAGACTACATCACGAAAGAATCCTGGCGCCCGGACTTCAGCGAAAAAATATTGTTTTACCCCCAGTTGGTATAAATCTGGCGATACCGACAATTGTTGACCGGGCTGCATTCAGCAGGAACAATAGTCGATTCGAATATTGCAGTTCACAAATATATCCATCATTACGATTTTGGGTAAAGTATTATTAATGCCAAATTTGCAAATGAAAATATAAAGAAGCTGATGTTACATGCAAATTATAAATAGTGTTAGCGTACATCATACACGAAAACAGGAGTTCAATGGATTTAAATGATATTTACAATGAGTTACATTGTCGCGGATTGTGTAAAAATCAAATTGACTTTTCAATCAATTGGCTCGGCCGTTCGTCTGGATATTTCGCATGGATGCGGTCAACGCAAGTGAAATGCTGCAATGTGTCTTTGCAACTTCTCGCAGAGCGTCTCCAAAAGATTTCAGATCATCTACGAAATCCTCTGCCAACGGAAGCCGACATTAGAACGATAATAGCTCTCAGATCGCTTCGGGAAGACGCCCTGATGCTCGCGAAACTCGACCATGCCGGCCGTCCGCTGGCCGCATCGCCGCAGTAAGCGGTTGCTTCGGATACCATTGGCAGAATAGCCGGCCAATTACAAAGGAGACATAAATTGAATTGGAACGATTTTTTCATTGAGGTCTACAAAAGGCTTTTAGCGCGTGACGATTTGTCGCCATCATTTCGCCAGCAATTGATCGACAAATTGTCAGCCAGGATAGGTTAAGTCAGATACACGCTGATAGATAGATTGTGCTGTTGTTCGCTTCCTTCATTCAATGATCGAAGTTTCTGGCAGGCCGGTTCTGCGATGTGGCCGAAACCGAATCTTTGCGAATTCATGTGGAACGGAAGAAAGATATAGATTTCGTGAAATGCGATCCGCTAACATAGGTTCATGACCTATCTAGAAAGGATAATTTATGTCATTAAGCACAAAGCAAATATCTCGCGTTATGAATATTGAATTCGCAAATAGAACGGAGATCGGACTCTGCGTATGGTCGTGCCACGATACCTACGAACATATTCCGGAGCTTTTCTTCGACTATGAGGACGTTCTAGCAACAGCAGCACTCGTGCTTGACGGGTGGTCGGTGGTAAGCGCCGCATCGGTCGTTCATCATTCGTTGGTGTATGCTGTCCCCGTGGTATTCGGACAAGACCGTGGTCTTCCTGACTTTGCAGACCCGGTAGGCCGACTGGAGATGTTTCAAGTCCGGCTGCCAGATGGCACCATCTGGGCGATTATGGCCGACAACGACATGCTGCGAAGACCAAGGGGCATACCTGTTGATGACAAGAAGTATGGTGCATGTGCCACGCGAGGATTGACCCGGTCTGACGAAGACATTTTTACGCGGGTTGCCAATCTGCTCACACGTATCGAACTCCCCCGGTCACAGCTTTGGCCCACTAGCGAAGCGGCATAGAGGACGTCCCATCTATTGCCCGTTAGAATGAATTGCCTTCGCCGGCGTCGTGAAATCTGCGCCGGCGAACGCATATTCGGATTCCGGCAAAATTGGCCGGGTGGGCAGAAGATGTGGAATGCTCAGTCACATCTTGCGTGTCGGAACGCACCCACTACGATGGCTACATGATTGATCAATACATCCTCGCACTGCGAAAAACTCCGCTTTCCGATCATACGGAGATGACAGGTCGCGGTGCGTTGGAAACACTACTGAACGCGATGATTGCCGACTACGGGCCAAAGGGTGCGGTCGTTACCCACGAAGCCAAGCACGTGAAGGGCAATGCACCCGACTTCAAGATTTCGGTGAACGGCCAGATCATCGCTTATGTTGAGACCAAAGCCATTGGCGCAAACTTGGATGCGGTGGCGAAATCTGACCAAATCAAGCGCTATCGCCAGCTCTGCCCCAATGTGCTGCTGACCGATTATCTGCGCTTTGATTGGATAACCGAACTCGACACAACGACCGTGCGCTTGGGCGAAACGGCGCTGCTACAAGGCAAGCCACACCCACCGAGGGCCGACAATGTCTCCCAGTTGTCGTCACTGCTCAAACGCATGCTCAGTGAGGCGCCCCAGGGCATCGGCCGGGCGCGCGATTTGGCGCAGGCACTTGCAGTGCGTGCGCATCTGTTGCGTGAGTTTCTGACCGAGACGCTAATCGCCCAGGCGAAAAGCGGTAGCGGCGACGAATTGACCGGGCTGTATCACGCATTCAAGGAACAAGTCAGTCGCGACCTGACGGTTCAGGAGTTCGCCGACGCTTATGCACAGACGCTGGCCTACGGGCTTTTCCTTGCGAAGCTCAACGCGGAAACCATCACGGTCACGTTGCACAATGCCAAGGATTTCATCCCTGCAGCCGTACCTCTTTTGCGCGAATTGGTTGGCTTTCTCGGCAAGCTCGATGCGCCGGCGTACGTCGATATCAAATGGGTCGTTGATGAAGTGCTGTCGATCGTCAATGGCATCAAGCTCGCAGCGATCCACGAAGATTTGAGCTTCCGCAACCGCAAGGTTGACCGGCGCGGCAGCAAGAGCCGTAGCGAGGCCGAATGGCGGCTGTTCAGCCGTGACCCGTTCATCTATTTTTACGAAGACTTCCTCGAAAAATACGACAAGGCGACGAAAAAGGCGCGCGGCGTCTTTTACACACCGCCGCCAGTGGTCAATTTCATCGTCCGCGCGGTCAACGACATCCTTAAAGACACTTTCGATATTCCCACCGGTCTAGCAGACAAGGACCGCGTGACCCTGCTCGATTTCGCCTGTGGTACCGGTACGTTCCTGGTCGAGGTCATGGAACAAATCTTCGCTGAAATCGGTGGTGCCGGCGGCGGCAAAGCGCAAGCCTATGTCGACGAGCACTTGCTCAAGAACCTCTACGGCTTTGAATATCTTGTCGCGCCATACACAATCGCGCATCTCAAGCTCTCGCAGTATCTCAAGGAAGCGCAGCTCAGCATCCCAGACGGCGCGCGCTTTCAAGTGTATCTTACCAACACAGTCGAACCGATGGCGGCGCAATCGAATTTCCTGCTGCCCGCGCTTTCAAAAGAGACCGAAGCAGCGCAGATAATCAAGACGAAGCCTATTTTGGTGATTACCGGGAACCCGCCATACGCCGGGCATAGCAAAAATAATGGCCCGGTGGCGACGGGGTCGGTCGCTGCCTATCGCGAAGGTTTCCCCGAGTTGTCGAAGCCAGGTCAGGGCAAATGGCTACAAGACGACTACGTTAAATTTATACGATTCGCCCAACAAAAGGTCGATGCAGCGGGCGTGGGGATAGTCGCGATCATAACCAGTCACAGCTTTCTCGATAACCCCACGTTTCGCGGTATGCGCCAATCGTTGATGGAAAGCTTTGATCAAATCCGTGTCATCGATCTGCACGGTAATACGAAAAAGAAGGAGAAAGCGCCTGGTGGGTCTGATGACAAAAATATCTTTGATATTGAACAGGGAGTGGCAATTAGCCTGCTGGTAAAAAAGAAGGGCATCGAGCGTGGAATTTGGCATGTCGACGTCTGGGGTTCTCGACAGGAAAAATATGAATGGTCAGCAAGAACTGCATTGAAATCGGTAGATTGGAAGCGGCTAAACCCTCTGCCTCCCCAGAGGCTACTTCGACCGCGCGATAACCACCTTGCCGCACATTACAACCTGCTTTGGTCGATAAGCGACATCCTGAACGTACAGGGTGACGCTGCGCCCGGCATTGTGACGACGCACGACGAGTTTGCGATTTCACACACCAAGGACGAAGCAATCGGAAAGGCAAAATTTCTCGCAGCAACGTCCGACGAGGAACAGGCACGAAGCAAATTTCGCCTATGCACACAAAAGCAGTGGTCATACGAAATCGCCAAGTCACAAATTCCCAGAATGGACTTGAATAGTCTTGCCCAAGAAATCTTGTATAGGCCTTTTGACAAGCGTTGGACGATATGGAATTCACAAATCGCTGTGCATCTACGAGAGCGTGTTTCAAAGCATCTTGTTAAACCGAATCTCGCAATTTCGGTGAGCCCACAGTCCGCTGTATTGGGAAGCCCAACCTTTGATGCCGCACTGGCGCTGAATCTTCCAGCAGATTTCAATTCATTTCGTCGAGGTGGGCAAATTATTTTTCCACTGTACCTATATGGTGCTCCCAAGGTTTCAAAATCTAGGCGACATGCCGAAGAAGGTGGCCTTCACAGTATAATGGGTGAGAAAGCCGCTGACCCATTCGCCGACAAGGACCGCGTCGAAAACATCGCACCCGAATTTCGAACGTGGCTTGAAGGACGATTCAAGATACATTTCGAACCCGAGGCATTGCTCGGCTATATCTATGCAGTGCTTCATGCGCCGGCATATCGCAATGTATACTCGGATTTCCTGAGCAGCGATTTTCCGCGCATACCGTTCCCCGAGAACTACACCGAATTCGTTGCGCTCGCCGACCTTGGGGAAGCACTAGTTGCGGCACATCTACTCAAGACGGTGCCCAAGGGTGGCGTTGGCGGCTTCGACGGCAAAGGCGACAATCACGTCGAATTCTTCGAATATGACGCGGCCAGCGCGCGAATTAGGATCAATGCAACGCAATATTTCGGGAAGGTATCACCGGAAATCTGGGCATTCACCATCGGCGGCTACCAAGTGCTACGTCAATATCTCAAGGCACGGAAAGGCCGCGTGTTGACGCTCGACGAAATGGAAAATGTCGAGAACGTCGTGAACGTGCTGGCATTCACGATCGACCAGATGGCGGCAATTGATACGGCCTATGTGGCGGCATTTTCTGCGGGAAAGGGGCACTCGCCGGCCGATGGGTGAATCCTTCCGTGAATTCCCATTCGCGGTATTGGGGGTGCATATGGTTAACAAGTTGAATGCGACTTTTCCCACCGTGGTATTCGCGATGACCGTGCATGTGTCGGCGGCCGCACAGACGCCGGCGATTTGCAATTGCCAAGGCTATGATGGGCCGGGCGGGGCCTGCTATTCCGGCCCCGGTGGGCCGGCGTATGATGGCCCTGGTGGTCCCGCATATCGAGGACCAGGCGGGGTCTGTTACACTGGGTCAGGCGGGTCGGCGAGCCGCGCCCCAGGAGCGCCGGGATATAGTGGCCCAGGCGGACCCAGCTCTAAGGCGCCAGGTGGTCCCGCTCATGGTGGGCCTGGTGGGCCTGCAAATCGGGGGCCCGGTGGGGCTTGTTACGCGGGCCCCGGTGGTCCTTGTTACTCCGGGCCGGGTGGAACGGGTGCGAGCTGTCCGTCAATTTGTAGCCAATGATCGCGTAACGAATATCGTACGAATATTGAAGGAAATCACGGGGACCAATGGGCAATTTTGAGGCTTCCAAACCGGAATTCGCGGCGTGGAACAGCTACTCGCGGTTCGCAAAGCACGTGCGGTTTTCCGGTCGGTTCGTATGGGACGACGAGGTTCGCTCCTTCCTGGAGACGGTGTTGGCGACAATCAGGAATCGCGACGCGGAATTGAAACGAGGAAGTTATCTCTATCGCGCCCAACTCGGGGTCGACTGCGTTGATCAAACTGATGACGACGGGAATTGGATTGGCGAGAACACATGGGGATACAGCGCTTCGCGTATGAAGCCACTTACCGACCGTGCAAAACAAGGGCGTGCCAACCCAACTGGCATCCCCGTTCTGTACGTTGGCACGAGCAAACTAACGGCAATCTCAGAAGTGCGTCCCTGGGTCGGTGCGGATGTATCTGTTGCTACATGCAAGGTTTTGCGGCCGTTGCGCGTACTCGATCTTTCCGTGGGGCATGGAAAGTCGTCATTCGCCGGCCCCATTTTCAGGCATCTGATGGGCGGACACGAATTAACTCGGGAGGAGAAGGAAAAGGCCGTCTGGATCGATATCGACAATGCCTTCTCTGAGCCTGTGACGACGTCGGACGACCGTGCGGACTATGCACCGACGCAAATCCTTGCCGAACTCTTCAGGGGCGCTGGCTACGATGCGATCGCCTACAAGAGCCACTTCGGCGATGACGGCGAGCGACTTGGCTACAACATCGCCATTTTCGATCTTAATGCGGTCGAGGTTGCGAGTTGTGCGCCCTATCGGGTGAAATCAATCAAGGTCGAGGCGGAATCGAACGGCAATCCGTGGTTCAAACGCGAAGAGTGACGATCTGTGTACTGGGGTTCAAAGCAGGTCGCGCACTCTAACGCGTCAAAGATTTCCGTCTGGGGCAATCAATCGATCCCCGACGAGACCACCAGTCAAATGACACCACGGTGATCACGAGGAAGGATTATCGGTCGACACCCAATCCGCCCAAAAGGCAACGGTAGCCGGCGATTGCCTTGTATCGGAAACGAACGTATTCGATGCTGTTATTTCGTTTGTATCGAATAATATACTTGACATAGTTACGATACATGCTGCTTAAAGATGCAGGTTTTCGATGCGGAGATTGAGATGGCGCGAACATTTGCGTACTGCCGCGTCTCTTCAACAGAGCAGAACCCTGACAATCAACGCCGGGAAATCGAGGCGGCCGGCTTCGCTATTGAGGAGCAGCGCCTGATTTCGGAAACTGTGTCGGGTTCAGTATCTGCATCGCAGCGAAAGGGATTTGCCCGGCTCATTGACAAGCTCGAATCTGGTGACGTGTTGGTGGTAACCAAGCTTGACCGGCTCGGTCGATCAGCGATTGACGTGCGCGCTACCGTTGAGGGATTGGAATCAACTGGCGTCCGTGTTCATTGCCTAGCGCTCGGCGGCGTTGACTTGACCAGTGCGGCAGGAAAAATGACAATGTCCGTGATTGCGGCAGTGGCAGAATTTGAACGCGATCTACTCGTCGAACGAACTCAATCAGGTCTCGCTCGGGCAAAGGCCGAAGGGAAGATTCTTGGCCGCCCCTCGAAGCTGAACGCCTTCGAGCAAGCTGCCATCCGTGACCGGCGCGCAGAAGGGTTGTCTCTCGGAACGCTTGCCAAGCAGTACCGTGTTTCGCGGGCAGCAATTCAGCGCGCAGAAAAGCGTGCATAGCTCGCCCACGCCTTCCCAGCCGTTCCGAATACTGAGCCTGGATGGTGGAGGTGCCAAAGGTTTCTACAGCCTTGGCGTGCTTCGTGAAATAGAAGGTATGCTTGCGAAGCCGCTCCACGAAGCTTTCGATCTAGTGTTCGGGACGAGCACGGGCGCGATCATCGCCGCGCTGATTTCACAAGGTTACTCGGTAGACGAAATTCATCGGCTGTATAAGGAGCATGTACCCCGCATCATGCGCCGCAAGCGGCCCGATGAAAAATCTAAGGCGCTCGCTGAACTGGCGAAGGAAGTTTTTGACGACGCTGCGTTTAGTAGTGTGAAGACCGGCATAGGGATTGTGGCAACCAAATGGGTCGTTGAAAGACCTATGATTTTCAAGGGCAGTGTGGAGCAGGCTCATGGTCGAGTTGGAACCTTCGTGCCTGGCTTCGGGGTATCGATAGCCGATGCGGTCCAAGCTTCATGCTCTGCCTATCCTTTTTTCGATCGAAAGATCGTACATACGGCGGCCGGTGATGACGTGGAACTGGTGGATGGCGGTTATTGCGCGAATAATCCGACCCTTTACGCCATTGCAGATGCCACCCGAGCGCTCGGGCACCCACCTGAATCTCTTCGGGTAGTGAGCGTGGGTGTAGGGAATTACCCTGAGCCACATGCGTCGATGCTTAGTAAGATGCGCTGGGCAAAGTACCTTATGAGCGTTCAGCTTCTGCAAAAAACTCTGGAGATCAACACGCACTCGATGGACCAGCTCAGAGCCATCCTTTTCAAGCATGTGCCGACCATTCGAATCAGCGATACATTTGAGCGTCCTGAAATGGCTACCGATCTTTTCGAATATGATCTGAGCAAGCTGAATCTATTGCGTCAACGAGGTGTCGAGTCGTTTGCTTCTCGGGAAGCAGACATAAAATTACTTCTCCAAGGATAGACGATGGCAATACCGGAACAACAGTTGGATGTTTGGGCAAAACAAGGCTCGATCACTCAATCCAAAGACACATATGCCTCGATAAAGTCCTGTTTGGAAGCAAACGAATCTCCATTCGCAGAAAAATCTAAGTCAATTTTTCTACAAGGTTCATACGGAAATGATACAAATATTTATGCAGATAGCGATGTCGATGTTGTTATATCAACTGAATCAATCTACTACGATGATACGAGCGATCTCTCAGAGACTGAACGCGCCTCTTACGCCTCGGCTTTTATCAAGGGAGGCTTTTCTTATGGCGACTTCAAAAATCAAGTTTCGAACCATTTGATAAACAAATTCGGATCGTCAGTAAAACCCGGTAACAAGGCAATTTTTATCGAAGGTTCTGGCAATCGTCGCGATGCAGACGTACTGCCTGCGGTAGAATTTCGTCGCTATAGAAAGTTCAACAGTCAGACTGATAATTCATACGATACCGGTATATGCTTTTGGACTACAGATGGTACGAAGATTGTTAACTATCCAAAGCAACACTCTGCAAATTGCACTGCAAAGCACCAATCTGCATCAGGATGGTATAAGCCGTCTGTACGAATTCTTAAAAATTCACGTAATTCGATGATAGCGGGTGGATATTTGTCGGAAGGAATTGCCCCATCATATTTTCTAGAAGGCATGCTTTACAACGCACCGACATATTTATTCGGCAAATCATATGCGGAAACTATAGCCAATACTATTAACTGGATTATGAAATCCGATAGATCAAAACTTCTCTGCGCAAATGAACAATATTATCTTTTGAACCCGACTTCTCCAGTGACATGGAGAGCAGAAAATCTCCAAACTTACTTGGACGCGTTTAGCAAATTCTGGAACGAATGGTAGCGCGTTCTCTCCTACCAAGCACAGAAGGGCCGGCGAGTTCGGGGATTGATCGGACGCAATGGATAGTCTGTCCTGACAAGCTAAAGAGATCATCGATCATGTGAGTACCGGGGTAAGGTGGCAGTTGGACGGCCAGGAAATTTACCAACGGTCGTTCGCCACAATCCAATTCATAGGGGGTGCTGCCTTCGGTCGAAATGATCTCGGCAATGATACTCTCCATCGCATCACCATGGACCGCGAGCCATGCAGCAACGGCGTCTTCATCGAGATCAATTTCGTCGGTCATCGGACAGCAACATTAGCGATTTGATGGCTGGCAATCGATATCATAATGTATTTCACGTCGTTTTTTGAGCATTGTCAAACACCTAGGGCATGCCGTTACCGCGCCGGCCAGCGCAGGCAACTTCGGCGCCGCCATCGTGAAAGTTCGCGGCCGGCCCGGACGCGAACGGCGCCGGCCGGCATGGCTGTCGGTCGGCGAGTGGGTTGGAAATGATTCGGCCGGCCGCCAGCAGAGGTCCTGCAGGACCCTCCTACTCGCCAAGCCGGCACTGATCAGGTCGAAGCCAGCCAATGTGCGATCAATGCGTGCTGCGTCAACCGACGAGGCCGGCGGAACGCCATTTTCTGCCGCCGGCGAGTGTCAGGTTGGTGAGCGACGTACACCTTCAGGAAGGTCCACGTAGGAAGCCAACTCTCGGTGATGGGGAGACGCCAGCCGGTCAACAATTGTATTTGCGTCGCAGACGCCTGCCCTAGTTTTGCGAAAAGTCCATATCTTTTTCAGAGGCTTGTAGAAATAAAGTTCGAGCCGGCCGCGCGAATCAAATCGACTTTGACGCCCGCAAACAATCATAATGCGGGTAAGAAACAACGTAGCCTCAAGCCCCAAATGAACAATTTACCTTCAACCCTGGGACCGCCCAGCACAAACGATAAACTGCCGGCGATGTCCCATCAGTTAGCGCAGCGCAACTTGCCGGCCCAGCAGATCAGATGCCAGGACGCCGCCAGTGGCGGATGCGATCGAAGCGACGTCAGCGATTTCATCGATGACCCTGTCTTGATCCCGCGCGAGGCCGCAAGGGCAATGCGAGTATCAGAACGAACGCTGCGCCGAATGAAGGCTGCTCGCGTTTTCAGGTGGGTCAGAATCACACCAAGAATTTGGGGTATGCGTTTGTCAGATGTCGCAGCATTCCTTGCAAGCCGACAGGAGGGCAGCGTTGGGCCGCCGAGTGAATACAATCCGCCTGTGAAGCCACGTCGTGCGCGGGCAAGATCAAGTGGCCTCGTAAGCTTCACGTCGCAGCAGGTGCCTCGATGACCGTCTACAAGCATCAGCGATCTCGATACTGGCACTACGATTTTCAAATCGATGGCCAGCGGTACGCAGATTCGACGCGCTGCACGAATAAGCGAGATGCGGAACGCGTCGAAGCCGAGGCGCGGCGAAATATAATTTTTGGCAATACGGCAAAACCCCAGGTTACAATCGATGACGCGATTGGCACGTGGTGGGCGAACAAAGGGCAGTATCAGCGTAGCGCCAAAACCACACGATACCAGTTAGCGAACCTGGTCGATGGACTGGGTAAATCAAACAGAGTTTCAGACGTCGGCTTTGCCGAACTCGACGACTATGTCGCCCTCCGGAGAAAGGCCGTGTCTAACGCGAGTGTTAACCGCGAAATCGAACATGCACGGAAAATTTGGCGTTACACCGCTCGGCGAAAATTCGATGTCGGCGATGACATCGAATGGGGCAAATTGATGCTTCCAGAACCCAAGGAGCGGGTGCGCGAACTCCTGGCCGACGAGGAACTGCGGCTCTTTGCGGAGCTACCAGAAGACATCGCGGCGGTCGCAGAGTTTGCCATGATTTCGGGCCAACGTCGGACTGCTGTCGTTACGCTGCTATGGCGAAACGTAGATTTCAACAACTGTACGGCCAAGATCAAACTGAAAGCACAATCAGACGATTGGCATTCATTTCCTTTACCACCTCGTCTGATAGCGATCATCAAGGGACGGCCGAAAGTTTGTCCTCAGGTGTTCACCTATATGTGCGAGAGGTCGGCACCACCCCGCCTAGATAGGGTACGCAGGATCAAGGGCGAGCGTTATCCCATGACCCCTCAGGGTTGGGAACGTAAATGGAAAAAGGCATTGTCTAACGCCGAGATCGAGGATTTTCGATTTCACGACATGCGGCACACCGCGCTCACTCGTATTACACGCGCCACCGGCAACCTGAAGATCGCCCAGAAGCTCGCGGGTCACTCGACCATCAACACAACCGCGCGGTATGCACACGTTACAGGCGACGACGTACTTGCAGCGATGGTAACGACGGAATCCCGAACTATTCCCGAACCAAATCCCCACGATTCAGCAGAAGTTTCAACTGTTACAAGGACTTACAGGGTGGTCAGATAGCTGCTCCCAAACCAGATGCGCTACCAGGCTGCGCCACTCCCCGACGAGGGCTGCCGTAGAGGGGATTGGCCGCGCACGCAAGCGCTTCAGGCGCCGAGGCCCTCGATTATCGCCCACTCAGCGGGTGTGACCGGCGTCACCGACAGGCGGAACTGGCGGAACATCGTCATGTCGGCGAGGCCCGGATGTGCCTTCATCGCGGCGAGCGTCACCGGATGCGCCAGCGCCCGCACCGGCGCGACGTCGACAGCGACAAAGCGACCCTTGGGATCGCCGGGGTCGATTTCAGCCTCGCGCACGACCTTCATGATGCCGACCACCGCGAGGCCCTCGTTCGAATGGTAGAACAGCCCGAGGTCGCCGACGCGCATTGCCTTCAGGTAGAGCGCCGCCTGGTTGTTGCGGACACCGTCCCACAGCGTGCGGCCGTCGCGCACCAGCTGGTCGAAGCTGTATTTCACCGGCTCGGACTTCATCAGCCACAGGCCCTTGGGGGTCGTCATGCGTGTTTTCCTGTGAGGGTCAGATTGGCAGCAGCAGTTCGGCCATGGCCTCGACGATGCTGTCGGCATCGAGGCGGTAGCGGCTGTAGAGGTCGGCGAGTGTGCCGGTTTGCCCGAAGCGGTCGACGCCGAGCGGGCTGACACGCTGCCCGCGCACCCCGCCAAGCCATGACAGCGCCGCGGGCGAGCCGTCGATCACGGTGACCAGCCCGGCGCCGGGTGCGAGGTCAGCGAGCAGCGTTTCGATATGGCTTAGCGTATGCGCACCCCTGCCCCAGCGTGACGCCCGCGCTGCGCTCCAGCCGCGATGCAGCAGGTCGGGCGAGGTCACCGCGAGCAGGCCGAGGCCGGGCAGGTCATCGGCGAGCATTTCCCACGCGGCGATGGCTTCGGGTGCAATCGCACCGCAATAGACGATGGCGGCGCTGGCGCCCGGTGCCGGGGCGCGCAGCCAATAGGCGCCGGCGAGCGCCTGCGCCTCCCAGTCGGCAGTGTCGCGCGGCACCTGCGCTATGTTGCGCGTCGTCAGCCGCAGATACACCGAGCCGCCGTCGTCGGCCTGCAGATGGTCGAAGCTCCAGCGCATCATCGCGGTCAGTTCGTCGGCGAACGCTGGCTCAAACGCCGTCAGCCCGGGCTGGCCCATGCCGATCAGCGGCGTGTTGATCGACTGGTGCGCGCCGCCTTCGGGCCCGAGCGTCAGCCCGCTCGGCGTCGCCACCAGCAGGAAGCGCGCGTCCTGGTAGCAGCCATAGTTGAGCGCATCGAGGCCGCGCGCGATGAACGGGTCATAGACGGTGCCGACCGGCAGCAGCCGCGTGCCGAAAAGCGGGGCACTCAGCCCCAGCGCGGCGAGCAGCAGGAACAGGTTGTTTTCGGCGATGCCGAGTTCGATGTGTTGGCCGGCGGCATGCCCCGACCATTTCTGCGGGCTGGGGATGCCGGCCGAGCGGAACACATCGGCCATGTCGGCGCGGCGGAACAGCCCGCGCTGGTTGACCCAGGCGCCGAGGTTGGTCGAAACGGTGACATCGGGCGAGGTGGTGACGATGCGCGCCGCCAGCGCTGCGCTGTCGGCATCCTCGGCCTTGGCGAGGTCGAGCAGGATGCGCCCGAAGGCGGCTTGCGTCGATTGTTCGGCGCCGTCGGGCACCGGTAGCCGCGCCGGCACCGGCACGGCTGCAGCGGGCGCGGCACGGTGCGCGCGCGCCAGCGGTGACGCCGCGACGAACGCCTGCAGCCGCGCCGCTTCATTGTCGCCGACCCCGCCGAACAGCGCCCATTCGTCGCCCGGCGCAATGCCCAGCGCGTCGCGCAGCCCGTGGATCTGGCCGGGGTTCATCAGACCCGAATGATTGTCCTTGTGCCCGGCGAACGGCAGCCCCTGCCCCTTGACGGTATAGGCGATGAACAGCGTCGGCGTGTCGTCCTGCGCGCTGTCGAACGCCTCGATCAGGCTGGCGATGCAATGGCCGCCGAGGTTGGTCATCAGCCGCGCCAGTGCGGCGTCGTCATAACCGGCGAGCAGCGCCGCCACGCCGCGCTTGCTGCCGATGTCGCGCGTCAGCCGCGCGCGCCACGCCGCGCCGCCCTGATAGGTCAGCGCCGCGAACTCGGCGTTGGGACAGGTGTCGATCCAGTCTTCGAGCGCCTTGCCGCCGGGCAGCTTGAACGCCGCCTGCTGGAGCTTGCCATGCTTCAAGGTGATGACGCGCCAGCCGCAGGTTTCGAAGATGTCGTCGAAGCGTCGGAACATGCGGTCGGCGGTCGTCGCATCGAGCGACTGGCGGTTGTAATCGACCACCCACCAGCAGTTGCGGACGTCGTGCTTATAGGCTTCGATCAGGCATTCGTAGATGTTGCCCTCGTCGAGTTCGGCGTCGCCCATCAGCGCGATCATCCGCCCGGCGTCGGCAGGGGCGAGTTGGCCATGGGCGATCAGATAGTCCTGCACCAGCGACGCGAACGCCGTGACCGCAACGCCCAGCCCGACGCTGCCGGTCGAAAAATCGACGGGAATCTGATCCTTGGTCCGGCTCGGGTAGCTCTGCGCGCCGCCCAGCCCGCGGAAGCGCTGCAGCTGGTCGAGGCTCTGCTGGCCCAGCAGATAGTGGATGGCGTGCAGCACCGGCCCGGCATGCGGCTTGACCGCGACCTTGTCGTTGGGGCCGAGCGCGTGGAAATACAGCGCCGCCATGATCGCCGAAATCGACGCGCAACTCGCCTGATGCCCACCGACCTTGAGGCCGTCGTCGCTGTTGCGCAGATGGTTGGCATTGTGGATCGTCCACGAACTCAGCCAGCGCAGCCGCTCGTCGAGGCGCTCGATCAGCGCGATGGTGTCGGTGTCGGCAAGTGCGGCTACGGTCATCGCCGCAACCTAGCGAGTCGAACGCCGCGCGTCACCGTCCGAAGATGCCGCACTGCAATTGGCTTCGCGCTTGCACCGCGCGGAGAATTGCCCGAAACCGCGTCGGTCCAATCCGCCGCAAAACGCGGCCTTCACCGGGGAGTGCCATCATGGCCTATGAACATTGCACCGTCGAAAAGGACGGCCACGTCCTGACTATCACCATCAACCGTCCCGACCGCATGAACGCGCTGCATCCGCCGGCCAACGCCGAACTGGCGCAGGCGTTCGATGATTTCGCTGCCGATCCCGACTTGTGGGTCGCCATCCTGACCGGCGCCGGCGACCGGGCGTTTTCGGCGGGCAACGACTTGCGCTACCAGGCCGAAGGCAATGCCGTGACGGTGCCGCCGTCGGGCTTTGCCGGCATCACCTCGCGCTACGACCTCGACAAGCCGGTCATTGCTGCGGTTAATGGCGTCGCGATGGGCGGCGGTTTTGAAATCGCGCTGGCCTGCGACATCATCATCGCCAGCGACAACGCCACTTTCGCGCTGCCCGAGCCCAAGGTCGGGCTGGCCGCACTCGCCGGCGGGCTGCACCGGCTGCCGCGCCAGATCGGCCTCAAGCGCGCGATGGGCATGATCCTGACCGGCCGCAGCGTGCCCGCGGCCGAGGGCAAGGAACTCGGCTTTGTCCACCAGGTCGTGCCGGCGGCCGAACTCGCCGCTGCCGCACGCGCGCTCGCCGATACGATGCTGACGCTGTCGCCGCTGTCGCTGCGCGCGTCGAAGCAGGTGGTGATGCGCGGACTCGATACGCCGTCGCTCGAAGAAGCTTATTCGGGCCAGATGAAGCACCCGGCGGTGCAGGCGCTGTGGAAGTCGGAAGACCTCAAGGAAGGCCCGCTGGCGTTCGCGCAGAAGCGCAAGCCGGAGTGGAAGGGTCGCTAAGCGCCACCTGACTAAGCCACTGAAATGAAAAGAGCCGCCCGGCTTGACCGGGCGGCTCCCACATTGCCGGTTGCGAACCGGAGATGGGCTATTCCGTTGCGATCTCGACCACAACACCCAAGTTACCAGTGCACAACGTGGAACAATGAGACACTAGACCACCTCCTTTCGCCTGTTTCAGGGATCTGCAGGATCATCCCAGAGGGCAGCGATTGCAAGCAGAAATTTGCACGGTTTGTGTCGCAAATGTCGTCCGCCGACACCGCGCAAAACAAAGGGCGGAAGCGTTGCCGCTCCCGCCCTTGCTTGAAGGTTGGTGTCGTTGCGCGACGGGCTTAGGCCGCTTCTTCCTTCGCCAGCACGCGCATCGGTTCCTTGATGCCGGCGACGACGTCCTTGTCGACGACGACTTCACTGACTCCTTCCATGCCGGGCAATTCGAACATCGTGTCGAGCAGGATGCTCTCCATGATCGAGCGCAGCCCGCGCGCACCGGTCTTGCGTTCGATGGCGCGCTTGGCGATTGCCGACAGCGCATCGACCGAGAACTCGAGCTTGACGCCTTCCATCTCGAACAGCCGGGCGTACTGCTTGACCAGTGCGTTCTTCGGTTCGGTCAGGATGGTGATCAGCGCCGATTCGTCGAGGTCTTCGAGCGTCGCGATGACCGGCAGACGGCCGATGAACTCGGGGATCAGGCCGAACTTGAGCAGATCCTCGGGCTCGCACTGGCGCAGCATCTGGCCGGTGCGGCGCTCGTCGGGGCCGGCGACATGCGCGCCGAAACCGATCGACTTGCCCTGCAGGCGGTCGCCAATGATGCGTTCAAGGCCGTTGAAGGCACCGCCGCAGATGAACAGGATGTTGGTCGTATCGACCTGGAGGAATTCCTGCTGCGGATGCTTGCGGCCACCCTGGGGCGGGACGCTCGCGGTCGTGCCTTCCATGATCTTGAGCAGCGCCTGCTGGACGCCCTCGCCCGACACGTCGCGGGTGATCGAGGGGTTGTCTGCCTTGCGGCTGATCTTGTCGATTTCGTCGATATAGACGATGCCGCGCTGCGCGCGCTCGACGTTGTAGTCGCTTGCCTGCAGCAGCTTGAGGATAATGTTTTCAACGTCTTCGCCGACATAGCCGGCTTCGGTGAGCGTCGTCGCATCGGCCATGGTGAACGGCACGTCGAGGATGCGCGCCAGCGTCTGCGCCAGCAGCGTCTTGCCGCAGCCGGTCGGGCCCACAAGAAGAATGTTCGACTTCGCCAGTTCGACCTCGGCGCCCTTGGCACCATGGTTGAGGCGCTTGTAGTGGTTGTGCACCGCGACCGCGAGCACGCGCTTGGCGTGGCTCTGGCCGATGACATAATCGTCGAGCACCTTGCAGATCTCGCGCGGGGTCGGCACGCCGTCCTTGGTCTTGACCAAAGCCGTCTTGGTTTCCTCGCGGATGATGTCGTTGCAGAGTTCGACGCACTCGTCGCAGATGAACACCGTCGGGCCCGCAATCAGCTTGCGCACCTCGTGCTGGCTCTTGCCGCAGAAGCTGCAGTAGAGCGTGTTCTTCGAGTCCCCGCCCGTCAACTTGGTCATGGGCTTCCTTTCAGAGCGATTGTGACAGTCTAACGGGCAAGTGGGGGATGCTGCAAGCCCGCGTGCCACAAGCGCGCGTTATCGTAAAAAACGGTCCTTAAGCGGACGCTTTCAGTTTTGTCCGCCTACGCGGCCTTGGCTGCGTCGCCTTCAAGCGTCGTCGGCCGCTTGTCGACCACCGCGTCGATCAGCCCGAACGCCTTGGCTTCCTCGGCATTGAGGAACTTGTCGCGTTCCATCGCGCGTTCGATGGTGTCGAGCGTCTGTCCGGTGTGCTTGACGTACAGGTCGTTCATCGTCGAGCGGACGCGGAGGATTTCGCGCGCCTGGATCTCGATATCGGTGGCCTGGCCCTGCGCGCCGCCCGACGGCTGGTGGACCATGATGCGGGCGTTCGCCAGCGCGGTGCGCATGCCGGGTTCACCAGCGGCGAGCAGGAAGCTGCCCATCGACGCGGCCTGCCCGATGCAGGTCGTTGCGACGCGCGGGCGGATGTATTGCATCGTGTCGTAGATCGCCATGCCCGCGGTAATCACGCCGCCGGGCGAGTTGATGTACATGTTGATGTCTTTTTTCGGATTTTCCGATTCGAGAAACAGCAACTGCGCGACGATCAGCGACGCCATCTGATCCTCGACCTGCCCCGTCACGAAAATGATGCGCTCGCGCAGCAGGCGCGAGAAGATGTCGAACGAGCGTTCACCGCGGTTCGATTGCTCGATGACGATTGGCACGAGGCCGGCGACTGGATCGATCATGTTGGCTCCCTAAGCTACCGTCCCTAGGTCGGACGTTTTGCAGTTTGTTTCAAGGGGAGAGTTGGAGCCGCGTCCCCGAACTGCGCGCATTTGCCGCCCCGGCGCGGTGCCGGGGCGGGATAATGCGTTGGTGCCGCTTACTTTGCGGGCTTGGCAGCTGCCTTTTTGGCGGCCGGCTTTGCTGCAGCCTTGGCAGCGGCCGGCTTGGCAGCAGCAGCCTTGGCAGGTGCGGCAGCAGCTTCGGCAGGTGCAGCCTTCTTGGCCGCCGGCTTAGCCTTGGCGGGCTTGGCAGCGACTTCGGCTACGGCTTCGACTGGCGCTTCGGCCTTGGCAGCCTTCGCCTTGGCAGGCTTCTTCGCCGGCTTGTGGTCATGGCCGTGGTGATCGTGGTCATGGTCGCAATCGGGGCCGTGGACGTGGACCGGGGTCTCGTCCTCGTTCTCGATTTCGGCAACCAGCGCTTCGCGCGTCACGATGCGTTCGACCAGCGATGCCTTCGACAGCAGGAAGTCGACGACCTTGTCCTCGTACAGCGGCGCGCGCAGCTGCGCGGCGGCCATCGGGGTTTCCTGGAAGTACTTCACGACCTGCTGCTGCTGGCCCGGATAGCGGTTGGCTTCCTGGCTGATCAGGCGGTTCATTTCGGCCTGCGTGACCTGCACGCCATTGGCCTGGCCGATTTCCGACAGCAGCAGACCGAGGCGGACGCGGCGTTCGGCGATGCGGCGGTATTCGCCGCGATCGCCTTCGAGCTTGGCCTTGTCTTCGGCATCGAGGTTTTCGGCTTCGGCTTCGATCTGCGCCCAGATCTGGCCGAATTCGGCTTCGACCATCGATTCGGGCACGGCGAAGTCATGGCTCGACGCGAGGTTGTCGAGCAGCTTGCGCTTCATGTGGGTGCGCGTCAGCTGGCCGAGTTCGGCAGCGACCTGATCCTTGAGGATTTCCTTGAGCGCTTCGAGGCTTTCGATGCCGAAACCGGTGGCCAGGCTGTCATCGATGACGACAGGCTTGGGGGTTTCGACCGCCGTCACCGTGACGGCGAACTCGGCCGGCTTACCCTTGAGGTAGGCGACATTGTAATCGTCGGGGAAGGTCACCTTGACGGTGCGCTTGTCGCCGGCCTTGACGCCGACGAGCTGGTCTTCGAAGCCGGGGATGAGCTGGCCCGAGCCGAGCTCGATCTTCATGCCTTCGCCCTTGCCGCCTTCGAACACTTCGCCGTCGACGCGGCCTTCATAGTCCATGACGACCTGGTCACCGGCAGCGGCCTTGTGCTTGGCGCCGGCGGCTTCGAACGACTTCTGCTGGTCGGCAAGGCGCGTCAGCGCCGCGGTCATTTCGGCATCGCCGGGCTCGACGGTCAGCTTTTCGAGCGTGATGCCTTCGATGTTCGGCGTTTCGATGGTCGGCAGCACTTCGAGCGTGACGTTGAAATCAACGTCCTGGCCTTCGTCGGGGATCGCCGCGAGGTCGACCTGCGGCTGCGTCGCCGGACGCAGTGCGTGGTCGGCCATCAGCTTGTTCATGCTTTCCTGGACGACCTCGTTGAGCGCGTCGCTGCGCAGCTGCGCGCCGTGCATCTTGCGGACGAGGTTGTGCGGCACCTTGCCGGGGCGGAAACCCGGCATGCGGATCTGCTTGGCGACCGTCGCCAGCTGCTTGTCGACACGCGCTGCGAGCTCGCTCGCGGGAATCGACACGCTATAGGCGCGCTTGAGGCCATCGTTCATCGTTTCGGCAATACGCATCGTTAAAGTCTTTCAATGTTCAAATGTCAAAAAACAGTTCGTATTCAATAACTTGGTGCGGGCGAAGGGACTCGAACCCCCACGTCTTTCAACAACAGGACCTAAACCTGCCGCGTCTACCAGTTCCGCCACGCCCGCAGGGAATCGTGAGGTCACATAGTTGCCTGAACGCCTGTTGTCGAGCCGTTTGGCCCTCTTGCTACCCCACGCCATTGCGCCCCCACTTTTACGCGCACAGATTGCACCTGAGTGCTGTAAACGGGCCTCGAGGGCGCCATTCAGCATCGTGTCGTGAACCTGCGTGTATCTCATGGTCGTTTCGATCCGAGCGTGTCCCAGCCAGGCCTGAATGACCCTGATGTTGACGCCAGCCTCAACGAGCCTTGTGGCGCAGGTATGCCGGCAGGCGTGGAGGACAAAATTAGGGTCATCCTTCAGGCCCATGGCTTCCCTGGCGATATCCCAGTGGTACCGAAGTTCACTGAAAGTCGGCATGCCGGTGGCGATAAGTTCGTGCAGGATTTGCGAGACGGCAGGCGTGATGGGCACCGGCCGGGGTTTGTCCGTTTTGGTATCCCACAAGTTCAAGCGGTTCAGCTGCACCTGGTGGGCCTGCGCGGTCCTCAGTTCACCACGGCGGCATCCAGTCTCAATAGCAACATGAACGAACTTACCGATCGCCGGCGGCAGCAACTCGTAAAGCAAGGCCTCTTCGTCCGGAGTGATCCAGCGGATACGGCCGGCATCCTCATCGCGCCAGGCGAACTCCAGCTTGGCACCAGTGGGCCGCATGCCCCGCGAGGTGCACCAGTCGATAAACGTGTGGAATGACGACAGGTAGCGGTTGATGGTCGACTGGCTCGCCGGCTTGAAGACGAAAGGTTTCTGTTTGGAAACTCGCCCAGGCGCCACGTCCCCGCCGATCTCCAGGGAAACGATCAGGTCATCGATATCAGTGGTCACCAGGTCGTTGAGTTTCCGGTTAGGTCCCAGAAGGCGAACGATACGCTCCACATGAGCCCAGCAACCCTGCTCGGACGCAATACCCCTCCAGAGATGCCCACGGGCCGCCTTGAGGGCTTCCTGGAGCGTCTCGACGGCCTTGGTGCCCTGGCGGGTATCGATACGCTTAACGACCTTCCCGACCTCGAGCCCTGCGGCCCAAGCGGCGGACACACGAGCCTCATCGGCCTTGGCGGCCTGGACGGTATCGTGACGTTCCCGATAGCGCTTGCCACCCGACTGGAGCTCAACGCGCCACCGGCCTGTCAACTGACCCTTCGAATTCTTGTCGGCGTAAATGGCCATGATGGCACCTCACGATTCTTGCAGGATTGTTGCGAGCTCACGGGCCACCAGTTTCCCGCGCGACGTCAGGTAGAACTGTTTGGTCCTCAAGTTCGTAGGGGCCGTCTTGGATTCCACAAGTCCGTAACCGGGTTCCATCTTGCGGGTGTAGTCTCCCAGGTCCAAAAGGTGACGGCTGACCGTCGACACTTTCGAGGACATCAACTCGGTGATCTCCGTGAGGTTTTTTCCTTCGTTTCGGGCAACCATCACGAACGTATGAGCCACCTGGAGAGGCAGCAACGGGCTAATCGCGGTACGCAAGAAACTCAGGATTCTATCGGCTTTCACCAGCGCTGATTTGTAATCGTCAGTCATGGCTAAACTCCTCTCGTATCAACCAGTGGGGACTATACCCGACACCAGAACGTCCACACATGTAAACCGTATTTCTACGAGGCTCAAGGCCTAATTGAAATGTTTAGGCAACATTGTTGGTTAACAAGAAATTTATTTCCTGAGGCTCTGGTAGCGGGCTCAGGCGTCGATCAGGGCTAACAGCGCGACCAGGTCTGCACGGGTGAGGACCAGGTCATTCCGGTCGCCGCCATCATCGCGCTGCGTGATATGAACCACGCCACTCTCAGGGCAGGAAAACAAAACTGTCGTGTCGGTATCCGGCAGGGTCATATAGGCACTCTCAGGTCACAAAGGGTGTTTAGACCTCAGGTCCTGGTCGGCTTCTCGCCTACCATGCGACACAGGCTAGTTCCTGCGCGGCTTTCCGGCCCTGCCCCGGTTCGTCGCCACATGTTTTTATGGCCTAGGGAACATTATAGGAACGTGGTTTTAATTCGACCAGTATTTATTTTCAAAATCGTTATTAGCGAAAATTAACCTGATTTCCCGCCATCGGTGTAACGCGTGAACGCCTTAATAGCGCGAGCGGTACCAGGCGAACGCCAGGCCGCCGCTGGCCACCACGACACACGCCGACAGGATGCCGATAATCCAGTAGAACTTCGTCGGATCAACTAAGCCCAGCACGATCATCGGGACCAGCAGGAACGTGAAGATCGCGAACCTGGCATCGAATATTTTGAACATATCGTCGAACATTTAAGGGCCTTTCAGTGGCGTTATGGTGTTAATGTAGACTGAAAAGCCCTTAAATTCAACAGACTCCCGTTAATATCGCAAATAATTCGGCTTAATGGCGTCTGCCGGGCGCTTCAAGGCCTCAATTACCGTCGAAATCGTCACCACGTCGGAGTAAACATCACGCTCATCGATAGGCAGTGGCGTATTGATATCGAGTGCCTGATCCTCCTCGAGCTGCTCCGCCAGGCGAACGAGGATTTCACGCAGATACGGAACCGGCAACGTAGCCAGGTCAGCAGCTGACAACTCCAGGCGAGCAATAGTCGTCAGGTCACGGCCCGCCTGGTGCGGCTCAACCCGGCTCAATCGTGAGTTCATTTTAGCGCTCACACGATTGGCAACTGCTCCAAAATCAGACTCTCCAGTTAGTTCCTGGTGTGCCCACTGGCGCAGAGATAGTAAATCGGTGACGCTCAACTCGAAACCGCTGATCGTGATCTTGACGTCACCTGTGTTCCTATCAGCAACGGACCAGACGGCGTCCTGCAGGGCCCACGCCATGACCAGATCGGCGCCATCAAACGCCCCTGCAGCTGACTCCAGGCGCCGTTTGGTCCTGTCGTCGGCGTCGCGGCCACTAGTCTCAATGGTGACGATACGCGGTAGGCGCTCTAGGATCGTGAACCCGTCCGAATTTACGCTAGTGATAACTAATTCCTCAATTACACAAAAAAAAATGGCCCGAAACGCCTCTAGGGCACCTCGAGCCATCTCGTTTTAGCGGCTAAACTCATGCGGCGCTATATGCCCAATCAGTCGCCTCATGCATCAATCTAACTGCCTCACGTGCCCAGATGGTCATCTCGGCAATAGAGGTCTGCAGGAGCGTGACGTTCTCCTGAGAGCGCTTGATGTCTGCGTCGAGGGCCAGGGTGATAAACGCGCCAGGCGTGCAGTCACTCGATGCCCGTTGGCGCCTGAGGTCTGCCAGGACTGCCAGCTCACCGCCAATCAGCCCCAGGTGCTCGACGATATTCTCGTTGGCGATAGATGCCAGGAGGCTCGAGGCCCCGCCGAAATCCTCTTGGAACGGAAAGTCTGGCGGGAGCAAGGCGGCGACGTTGAGGCGCTTTGAGGGTGCCTCGAGGATGTTGACGACGTTTGTGGTGTTCATGATGCGTTCCTTTCTAGGTCAAAATGGTTGCAGCAAGGCTCAGCGGCCCTCGAACTCGACGGTGCGAACTGGCCCAGTCAGGGTCTCTGAGGAGTCAAACTCGACCTCGACGATCTCGCCGGCCACACGGTAACGGCACTCGTCCCAGTTGGTCTCGATGCCCGCGTCGATTGCGGCCTCCCAGCTCTCCAGGCCCAAGCGGCGCACGGCCATCCCAGCGAGCTCGGTCTCGAAGGCGAACTGGGCGGCCGATGCGTTCCGGCGGTTGACCTGCAGGGTTGCCTGGAAGAACCGATTGGCGATCGGCATTTGGTACGTGAAGGCCTCGTTGGGCGATGCGGACGTGTAGAAGGCCATCATGACGTCCCGTTTGACGCCAGGCTGTGCGTAGAGGTCCAACAGGAACGTGCGGACTGCGTCGGACGATGCGTCCGAGATGTAACCGCGGGGCGTAGGGTTGCTGTTGATTGACTGTGTGTTCATGATGTTTTCCTCTCGGTGCTGGTTGGGTTTCGGTTTGTTTCGGTTAGGCCTTGGGCGCCCAGTTGATGCCCTCAGCGCCCCAGTGGTAGCCACTCTCGTCGGTGCCGTTCGTCTGCAGGATGTTCCAAACGGCAAGCGTTTCGGCCGCAGTGGGTGTCTCCCAGATACGTTCGGCAACCGTCTCGTTACCTGCGGCAACCTGCAAGATCGCCTCCAGGACTTCCTGCGAGGTCTCACGGGACAGGCCGAACTTGATGAAGTGTCCGTTGGTCATGTTGTTTCCTTTCAGTTACTGGCCGGCATCGTGCCGCCCATGAATGGTACAACGGTGCATTTTTGGGGACTTGCAGAAATAAATTACTTGTTAACCACGATTTGTTCTTAAGGGCTGTTTGGTCCGGTCGATATCGTCGCCAATCGTCACCTGGAACTTAATGCCAACGGCTGCCGGCTGGCGTTGAGGACTACCAGGCATGAAGGCGTTGAGGCGCCATGGGGCTGTCGTTGGGTTATACGTGAACGATGACTGGAGGCACCTCGAGGCAACTGCATGCCGTGGTGTCCTCCCAGGCCATAAGGCCACTATACGTCAACTGAAGGCTCCCCACGGCGATCAGGGCCTAGTGCGCCTATGGTGAACTAGAAGGTGACTAGAGACTATAAGGCAACCGACTGGGCTTCCCGGCCTGATGCGCCGATGGTGAACTAGAAGGTTGCCGAGAGGGCCAGGTGGTGCGTCGAGGATACTCCCAGGCCAGTCGGTCTCCCAGGCGCTTGAGGGTTTCCTATTGTCCCTCCCGCGCCTCTCGCCCTCCCCGGCCCCACGGACCGATATGTCCGCAAAGTCACCGATCGGCAGCCCGCTAGCAGCTAGAAGGCCCCGCAATCGCACCACACGGCCCATATCGTCGCCTGTTTGCAGCCCTGCGGCCCGATGACCTACCCGCCTAAATGACGCCAAATGCGCCGTGTGTGAGCGCATGGCCTGAATGTCGCCTAATGTCCCAATGTGTTGCCATGATAGTACACTCGAGGCACTGTATGTCCCTGGTCGTGGGGTGACTAGCAGGTGCAACAGGTGTAACACCTGAAGGAAACCTAGCGAACTCAAGGACTTATGGACGTGGGGGCGGGAAGTCGTGGGGGACGAAGGTCAATCTTAGGGTCCCTCCCAGGGCGATCTGGTACCATAAGGCACTGATTAGCCTAGAGAATTCAAAAGTGACGGCTTCGCTGACCCTTTGATTTTTATGGTCAGACAGGCCTTAAAGCCCCAAGTTTTCCCCAGGTACCTACCCGATTATTTTTGGCACATTCCGGCCCCACAAGGCCCTTCTCGTCGACTTTTAGAAAACCCAGGGCGCACCACGCCTCCAAGCCCAATCGGTGCCTAAAAGAGGCCCTGTGGTTTTCCCTCAGATACCCCCACCCCAGGTTTCTGCCCGGAAACTTTATGCCGAAATGGTACCAGCAAGCACACCGTGCGGCGTCCCCTGTTTTCACCCAGGTACCCCCCGTACCAGTTGGCCGGATCGCTGCCTTTTGGATCATTTTCGAGGACACATTTCATAACCATTCAGGCACCTTTTCGCCCATGGTTCATTTCGCCTGTAAGCCCTTGATTTCCTTACTGTATCACCCATCTGGTTTCTAAACTGCCCATATGTGAACAGATGCGGTGACGGCTGGTTTCCTCCCGGTCCTCCTATAGGTGCCTTAAGGTACCTTGTAGTAGTTACTTAAAGAAGAAACCTTAAGGTTCTTAAAGGTACCTTTAGGCAAGAAGGCACCTCTCGTTTCCCAAAGTCCTAATAGTGTTTCCCTCGATGGAAACTTTCACAAAACCTCAAGTACCGTCTGGTGGAGTGTCCTCAAGCCCGCAAGGGCCTTTGGGCAACCACCAGGCCTGTACGTCGCCTTCATGGAAACCAGATGTCCCTCGAGACTGCCTCTTATCTTCATCAACTAAACCCCTCGTATCCTTCCGGCACCGACATGCAGCGTGAAGGTGACGACCACATTCGGCTCCTCAAGGCAGCCATCAAGGCGACCTTCCCGAACTTCACGGGCGCCATGAACCTGACGTCGACCTTCCTGAATGACATCGCGGTCCACCTGGTTCCGTTTGGCGCCATCATGCTCTTTTCGGGCGATACGGCTCCGACGGGCTGGGCGATCTGCGATGGCCGTACGGTCGCCAAGTCCGATGGTTCCGGTACGGTCACCACGCCGGACATGCAGAACCGTGTGCCTGTTGGCGCCTCAGTGGCCCATGCGCTTGGCGATATGTTCGGCCAGGAAAGCTACACGGTTACCGCAGGTGCCGGCGGTGGCCATACGCATGACGTCGACCTGGCGGATGCAGCAAACCACTCGCATAGCGTTTCGGCCGTAGGTCACTCGCTGACCGAAGCGGAACTGCCGGCCCATAAGCATCTCAACGGCATTTCGGACGATGGTGCTGCAGGCGCCTCAAGCCTGTTCGTTTACGGCGGAGAAGCCCAGACGGCCATTGTGGCTGTCGGTATCGATACGAACACGCATGGCGGCTTCCAGGGCTACACGTCCGAAGTCGGTTCCGGCACGGCTCATACCCATACGATCGATCAGACACCGGCCGGCGCCCATAACCATGCGGTTACCGTCACGGGCGTTGCGGGCCATAGCCATTCGGTCACCACAAGTTCCGTTCAGCCCTCAATGGCCTTGAACTACATCATGAAAGTCTAAAACATATGGCGACCATTCCAGTCCGCCGGCTCGGTTCGGCTGGTATCGTCGCCGATATGCACCCTGCAGACATCGAGGAGCCCGCGGTCTTCACGGCAGGCGTCAACGTGCGTTTCAGTAACGGCAGGGCCTCAAGGGCTCCAGTTGCTCGCACGGTCGCCACGTTGCCGATCAGTCCCGGGCACGTCCTCACGATCCCACCTGGCGCCGCTGGGTACGATGAGATCGTTATCGTTTCGCACGATTTCGGATCCATCCTGCACCTAAATGGCCTAGTGTACGAGGACCTCACGCCTCCTGGTCAAACAGGTATCGATGGGCTCTCCACGTTCACCAGCACGTACCTGGGTGGCGTCTCGTATATCAATCGGGACACTCACGCCCCAGTGGGTAAGGCCCCAGGTGACGGCACGTACCTTTCGCTGCCCGACTGGGCTCCGGAATGGCGCTGCAAGTCGCTGAGAGCCTACAAGGACTTCCTGATCGCCCTCGGGGTGACCAAGGGCGGTGCCTATTATCCCACGATGGTCAAATGGTCCGACCTTACAGGCTTTGGCGCACCGCCGGCCTCATGGGACTCAACGATCACAACAAACTCAGCTGGCGAAAACATCGTCAACGAAATGCAACACGCCATCGTCGACGGTGCGTCCCTGCGCGACAGCTTCATTCTGTACTGCACCAGCTCGGTGTGGACCATGAATTACATCGGCGGGAACCTCCTGTTCGACTTCCGGAAACTCTACGACGAATGCGGTGTCATCAACACGAACTGCGTCGTCCAGGTCGATGGGATGCACTACGTTTTCGACAAGAACGACATTTGGATTCATGACGGTGCTACCAAGACGTCCATAGCGGACCAGAAGGTGAAGAATTTCATCTTCGACGCCCTGGATTACTCGAAGGCCAATCTGTGCTTTGTGTCTCACGACGCCAAGCTGACCGAAGTGCGCTTCATGTACCCGTCGGTTGACCGCCTGGTTGGCTTTGCGAACCCGGAAACCGGTTGCAACCGTGCTGCTGTCTACAATTATGGCTCCAAGACCTGGAGCTTCTACGACGTACCGAACGTCACCTCAGGAACCAAGGCCGCCATCATCAGCGGGAAGACCTGGGAAGACGCCGGCGATACCTCTTGGGATGACCTTGGGGGCTCCTGGACTTCGGTTAGCGGCGATGAGGCGTCCCATATGCTCCTCGTGAGCCGTATGGACACCAACCAGGGCCTTTCGGCTGATCGTCTCTACGGATTCGACACGTTGACGGGTGGTCGGTTGCCGATCCCTCCGGAACCTGAGGCTTTGCGCCCTGCGTTCCTCGAGCGTACCGGCCTAGACCTCGACGCCCTCGGGAAGCACCTGACCCAGTACGTTCGCCTGCAGGCCATGTGGCCTCAGGTCTATGCGGATGACGCAAAGGACATCTACTGGCAGTTCGGCGCCAACGACCTTGTGGGCAAAGAGCCGCAGTGGTCCGTTGAGATGCCTTTCGACCCAGATGTTGACGGCAAAATCGACATCAACGAAGCCGGCAAGTACCTTGGGTACCGGTTCGGCGTTAGGGGCATTTCGGACTTCAAGCTTTCGGGCTTTGACATCGAAATGACCATTAGGGGCCGGCGATGAGCGTGGAACCTACAATCAAAATGGCTGCGGGGTATCGTAAGGGCATAAGGCCCGCGATGCCTCAAAGCTTCCCGCAATTCGTCGACGATGAGCTCATCAAGATCGCTTACGCTTTCGCGAACTATGAGGCTATCATAGCGTCACTCGAGGCCCGCATCGCGGTTCTAGAGGGTCCATAACGGAGCTCCTGATGACTGAAGCCGAACTCACCGGCCCTGCCCTGCGTACGTTCTTCAACATCGCCGCCGCTTGGAAATTGTCCAGGGCTGAGCAGATGCGCATCCTAGGACAGTCCAGCATTTCGACTGTGACCTACTGGAAGAGCGGTAAGATCAAAAAGATCAGCCGGGACACCCTCGAGCGCATTTCGTACGTCATCGGTGTCTTCAAGGCGATCAACACGATCCTGCCGGTCACCGATAGGGCCGATGAGTGGATGCGCCGGCCGAACAAGGCACCGCCTTTCGGAGGCATGAGTGCAATCGAACGGATGGCCAAAGGCAACGTCAGCGACCTCTACGTCGTCCGCCAGTACCTGGACGCTCAACTAACGTCACCATAACCAAACATCTAGAAACGAGAGGGGCCTTGAGTGATCCCTTTCGTTTCAGACCACCAATTCAAAGTCCCAGTCGTTCGCCGGCATGAGTACACCGTGTACCTCGAGCAAGCGGCTCCGCACCTCACGTTCATTCACTGCACCATGCGTGTCAGATGGTCCGCGACGGTCAAGAAGGCGTTCCTGCGCGATCTTGATGTCCTGAAGGACCTCCACGGTGGTCCCATTTACGCCCTTCATGAACCAGGCGACGAAAAGCACCTCAAGTTCCTTGGGATGTGCGGGTTCACATACGTCACCAATTATACCGACCGGGTTTCCGGCGAACTCACCGAAATCCATCGGGCACTTTAGAAAGACTTCACGCCCATGGGCAAAATGTTCCAGTCGACCTCGAAGACCTCTTCAACAGGCACTTCAGACTCCCAGGTTTCCGATTTCCAGAAGCCTTTCCTGCAGACCGCCTTCAACGGCGCTCAGGACCTCTTCAAGCAGAAGTCCGGCTCGGCTGCCTATGGCGGCGAACGTTATGCCGGTATGGACGGCCAGGCTCAGCAGACGCTTGATGCCCTCCGTAAGTATTCCACAGGCGCCGGTATGGGTGCTGCTAGCCGGATTGGCCAGGCAGGCTCAACGCTCCTGGATGGTGCAGCTGAAGGCGCTCATGGCTCTGCGGATGCCTATGCACGCATGGCCGGTACCGATGCCACTGCAGGGAACATTGCGGCCGCAAGGGCGTATGCGAATAACCCTGAAATTGACGGCATGGTCACCGCGGCAACACGCGATGTCACCCGCAATCTCAATGAGGGCACGCTCCCGGGCATAGATCGCCAGGCAACGGCTTCAGGCAACATCAACTCCAGCCGAGCCGGTGTGGCTGCCGGTATCGCTCAACGCGGTGCTGCAGATTCCATCGCGGACGTTTCGGCGAACATTCGGGGCCAGGCATACGACCGTGGTCTCTCTCTGGCCGAACAGGCTCGAGGCACCAATCTGTCCGCTATGGGCAATTCTGCCGGCATCTTCGGCAACCAGGTCTCGCAAGGCGCCGGCACTATCGGTGCAGGTCTTGATGCGACGTACGGCAACTATGACGAAGCCACCAAGGCAGCTGCTTTGGGCCAGGCGGATCGTCAGGGTTACGACACGGCCGCAAAGAGCCAGTGGGACGAAAACGACGTTCGTCAGCAGAAACTGCTCGATGCCTATTACGGCACAATTGGCGCAAACCAGTGGGGCCAAAAGGTCAACACCACGGGCACCGAGAAGGCGACCAAGAACCCTGGTCTCGTTGGTGGTCTCCTCGGAGCTGCTTCGACCGCTGCCGGTATCTACGGCGGCTTCAAATAACAATCTCAAGGAAATATAAATGGCAATCTTGTCCATGATCGGCCGCAATCCCAGGATTGGACAAGGCTCCCTTTCGACCGACGCGCTCGCATATGCACCGGGAAACCCGGCGGACCTCAATGTCTCAACGGCCCCAGGTCTGCCGGAAACACCAGAAGTCCCCCACCTGTCGGATGGTATTCTCAAGTCGCAACCCCTCGTGACGGTAGGTCCTGAAGGCGGCGCTTTAAACACGGCCTCCATACTCCAGGATACCAGCGGCATTAAGGCTGAAGGCGGCATCAAGGGCTTTCTGCACCGTCCAGGTGTGAGTGAAGGCCTTATTGCCTTGGGCTCTGGGCTTCTGTCCGGCAACGGATTTGCCGACGGCCTTTCAAAGGGTGGTGCAGGTTTCAGCAGGGCTATGATTGATGCCAAGAAGGTCGCAAGCGATGAACAGCATTTCAACCGCCAAGAGTCTCGTCTCGACCGCGGTCAGAACTACGTCGAGAAGAATGGTGATCGCGCAGCTGGCCTAGCCGAGCGTGGTCAGGACTACGTCGAATCCAACGGGGATCGTAACTACGGTCTACTGAAGATAAACTCAGATCAAAACGTCATTAACTCTAATAGGGACTTCAGTCTCCGTGAGGATGACCAGAAGTACAGTCACATGGATGGTGATCGTAGGTTTGTCCATACTGTTCAAAACGACAATGCTCAAAACGCTAATGCTCGTGAAAACACCGCGATCTCAAGGTACAATGCATATCACAAAGATGCTCCCTCGGGATACCGCATGCTTCCCAACGGGAACATGGAAGCAATTCCTGGGGGCCCCGCGGATGCTGGTGCAAGACTCACGTCTGGTGCAATTAAGGAACTGACAGGTCCGACGGAAACTGTCGCGAAGCTGCAAGATTTGACAGGAACTTTTAGGGACGACTTCGCCGGCCAATATGGCACAGGTAGAATCGCCAACTTCATGGGGCGCCATGGGGTCGACAAAAAGGAAGACCAGGCCAAATTCTGGCAGAGCGCAGATGCACTAAACAACGTGGATCGTAATGTCTTGTTTGGTGGCGCTCTAACACCTGTCGAAGCCGCAGAATGGGATAAAACCTCAATCGATCCTGGAATGTCGCCCTCTGTCATCAGAGCAAACATCGCAGCCCGCACGAGAATAACGCAGCGTGTGAGAGATCGCCTTGCGGCGACTTATAAAGCATCTGGCTATTCTAAAACGGGTGTGGACGCAGCGACATCCACCAACACAAACGACCCATACGCTGGGTACTCAGCAACACCTGGATAACACATAATGCCATCTTTCAACGTAACGTCACCGGACGGACGTAATTTCAAAGTGAACGTTCCGGAAGGCGCTACAGCGCAAGATGCCATTAGGTACGTACACGACCGTCACCTGGGCGCCCCTCAAGCCCAAGAGCAAAACTCCACGGCACCACATGAAACCGAAAAGCCTTCCCGCACCTGGGGAGACACTGCGGTCGATGTGGTGCGTGGGGTTGCCGATGGTGCAACTTTTGGTTTTGCCGATGAGATCGCTGCAGGTGCCCAATCGGTCGCCGGTGGGGCCCTTGGTGGCACATCAAGTTACGACGACAACCTGAAGGTCTACCGGAAGCGTGATGCAGAATCAGGCGCCGGGAGGCTTGTTGGCCAACTGGCCGGCGGTTTCATCAATCCTGCCTCAAGGGCTCTCCAAGGCGCCAAGGCCGTTGCAGCCGTCGGCAAGTTGGGCACTGCGGTGCTTGATGGTGCTGCATACGGTTTAGGGTCCGGTGAAGGTGACCTGAAGGACCGTGCAGTTTCTGCACTCGAAGGCGGCGCATTGAGCGGTGTGGGCCATAAGGCGATGGGTGCGTTATCGCGTGTCGTCAGTCCCCAAACCCGAGAGAACGTCAAAAAACTGCTGGCTGAAGGCGTCGAGCTCACACCAGGTCAGATCGCCGGCGGAGCTTTGCAGAAAGTCGAAAATGCCCTTAGCCGTGTTCCTGGAACAGGTGTGGCTGATGCATACAATCGTGGCGCAGAATCCTACGCTCGTGCTGCAACTAACCGTGTACGCACAGCTGTAGGAGCCCCTCTGGAGTATACGCCTGGCTTCGATAGAACGAACGTCCAGAGCGCTCATGATGTCGTTTCCAGCGCATACGACAAAGCTCTGGCTCATGCTGAACTGAAGCCGGATAGCGAATTGTACGGACATCTCGCAGATATTTTCGATCGGGCGGCTATCGACCTCCCGCCGGAACAAGCCCAGCACCTAACCAAGATTGTCACAGAGGCAGTTGATGGTTCGCTCACACGGGCGGGAAATCACCTTTCCGGTGCTGACGCCAATCGCGTTGACTCGGCGCTTGGTAAACATATCAGTGCCCGTGGTGTAACCACCGATCCGCACATGATTGTGCAGAAGGACTATCTGCAAGAAGCTCAAGGCGCCGTCCGCGACGCTATGGAGCGTCAGAACTCACCTGAGACAACTGCTGCACTTCAGAAGGCCAGAAGCGGCTTTGCAATGCTCGCACGCGTTGAGGATGCTGCTTCCAGAACAGGCTCCACTAACGGGCTGTTCACACCAAACAGCCTTCAAGCTGCGGTGAAAGCCGGCGACAGAAGTTCGCGCCACAACGCCACAGCGCGAGGCGTTGCCTTGATGTCTGACCTGGCCGATGCCGGTAAGGATGTTCTTCCGATGAAAGTCGGAGATAGCGGCACCCCTCTGAACGCAGCAATCATGAAGGCTATCGGCGTAGGCGCGGCCCCTGCGGCCGGAATTGGCGCCGTTACCGGTATGGTCAATCCGACCCTTGCAGCAACAATCATTGCGGGCCGTATGGCCTACAGCCAGGCCGGTCAAAAAGCCTTGCGTCACGCAATGACCTCACGTCCAGCCGGTGCCGAAAGTGCCGCTGAGATGGTTCGCCGTATGTCCCAGAAGACAAACCTTCTGGCGCCTGCGTTCCTTGGGAACAAGGACCCTAGCGCCTACGGGCCCCAGGGCGATCAGCAAGTCCCCAACGGGCAATACTAAACGAAACCTCAAGGCCAGGCAGGCTCCCAACAGACCTGCCTGGCCCCTGAGACCCCACAGAATTTCAAGGATACCTCATGCCTACCAAGCGTACCGGCAACCCTCGCGGTCGCCCGCCTGGCGTGAAGAACAAACCGAAGACCGTGGTCCTATTCGCCCTAGAGGCGCTCAAGGAGCCTCGAGTTGCACCGGTGGTTGTGAAACCGAAGAGACGACAAGGAAACTATCGGAACCAATACACCGATATGTCACCAGAGGAACGCTCGGCAGCCCAAAAGGCAAACGCCGCGAAGCGCACTCCGGAATCATTCAAGAACTGCGGCCGTAAACCGGGCGTTCCCTATCACCTGACAGCCAAGCAGCACGCCATCGTGCTTCAAGAGGCTCGCCCCGAGGTCAAGATTATCATGAGCAAAATGAAGAAGCAGGGCATTCTCCCTGAGGACACACGCGCCGTCCAGGCACTCGAGACCGCATTGACGGTCATGAAGAGCCAGACAGCCGACGCGAACAAGATCGCCGCAGCCCGGCTGATCCTCGATTTCACGAAATCCAAACCCGTCGCCATCAAGGAAGTTACCGTACGGACCGCTGAGGATATCCTCGACGAGCTCCTGGACGATGACGATGAGGCCACAGACAACGAGTAATTTATGGCCGTTGCGCCCCTGACTGCAGACGAGCTGGCCCAGAAGGCCCTCGAGAAGAAACGCAAGGCCGCCCGCCTCAGGCTCCTGAACGACTTCGAGTATTACGCCCCGCGTATCCTCAAGATCAGAACGAAAACCGGCGAGACCCTCCCCTTCAAGCTTAACCGTGCCCAGAGGCAGTTCTTCGAACAAATCCTGGACCAGTGGCAGAAGACCGGCAGGGTCCGCGTGGTTGTCCTCAAGGCCCGCCAGATGGGCCTGTCGACACTCTGGGGCGCCTTCATGTTCTGGTGGACCACCCAGCACAAAGGCCAAAAGGCCATGGTCATCACGCACAAGACGGATAGCACCAAGGCGCTGTTCGATATGACCAAGCGGTTTTACGACAGCATCGAGCCTGGCCACCCCTGCAAGCCCTCAAGTGGCGCATCGTCCGTACGGGAACTCAAGTTCGACATCCTGGACTCTGGGTACATGGTGGGTACTGCCGGCTCCGATACGGTTGGCCGCGGTGAAACCCTCCAGTTGGTCCATGCGTCCGAATTGGGCCTTTGGCCTAAAGGTAAAGCCGCAGACATCCTGAACGGTCTCCTCCAGGCCGTCCCAAAGAATGACGACACGTTCGTTGCGATCGAATCGACCGCTCGAGGTACCTCAGGTCCCTTCTACGAATACTGGCAAGGCGCCCGCCTGGATCCCCTGGACCCTGAAGGCAACGGGTTCATTCAGGTCTTCCTCCCGTGGTTTATCCAGGACGAATACTGTGAGGAACCCATCGAGGGCTTCACGCGCACCCTGGACGAAGAGGAACTGGCGGAAAAGCATGGCCTTTCGGACGGACAGCTCATGTGGCGCCGACGGAAGGTTGCGGCCGACGGTCTCGATCTGTTCAAGCAGGAATACCCGTCGAACGCGATGGAAGCCTTCCTGACCTCAGGTCGCCCTGTGTTCAACCTCGAGAAGCTTCACGAACGCCTGGCAGTCTGTCCGAACATCATTCACCGTCTGGGCCTTCAGTTAGGTCCCAAGCCGGAATTCATGCCGGACCCTCGCGGTGAGCTCCTGGTCTATCGGGAACACAACCCGGCCGAAAGTTACACCATCGGTTCCGACGTCGCTGAAGGCATCCCTGGGGCTCGCAAGTCCAATGGGGAATTCGAAGGCGACTATACGGTCGCTCAGGTCTTCGACAGTCGGAAACGTCAGGTTGCCGTATGGCGCGGACACGTCGATCCGGACTTCTGGGCCACCACGGTTTACCACCTGGGCCTTTACTACAATGACGCCCTTCTGGCCGTTGAAGTGAACAACCAGGGTATCTTGCCGAACACCAGGCTCGAAAAGGACTTCGACTATCCGAACCTTTATCGGCGCCTCCAGTACGACAAGATGCGTGACGAAGAGGTCGCAAAGGTCGGCTTCAAAACCGATCAGATATCAAAACCCCTCATCATCAGCGAACTGCGTGCAGCCATCCGTGACGGCACCATCGAACTGAACGACCAGAAAACCATCCAGGAACTCATGACCTTCGTCGTCAACCCAAACACGGGTGGCATGGAGGCTGAGTACGGCTCCCACGACGATACCGTCATGGCCCTGGCAATCACCAATCACATCCATGAAGGCCGCTTCGATCCCATCGAGGTCCCGGAGGATTCATATTTCGGATCAATTTAATGGCGCAGTCAAAGCGTAAAGCAATATCGGACGCTCAGCTGCTGTCAGCTTGTAAACGTCAGGCATCCCAGGGTGTCGGAATTCTCGACAGCAAGCTGGCACGCGAACGCCAGGACATCACGGATGCCTACAACGGCAAGAAGCCGCTCCCGGTCCGCGAAGGCGGCTCGAAGTACATCTCCAGGGACGTCTACAACGCCGTAGAGGCCATGAAGGGCCAGCTGCTCGAGACGTTTGCCGCCGGCAACAACATCGTCCAGTTCTCCCCGCAGAATGCCAACGACACCGCAATGGCCCGCATCGCATCGTCCTACACGGACTATCAGATTTTCCGGCTGAACGATGGCCTGGAGATTTTCGGTGACGTTATGCACGATGGCCTTACGGCGCGTGTCGGTGTCGCCAAGGTCTACTGGGAAAAGTCCTCAGAGATCGAAGCGGAACATGCGTTCGAACAGATGCCTGAAGAGCACTTTATCGGTGTCATGCAGCACCCTGGGTTCGAACTCCAAGCGAAGCCAAAAGTCACAATCGGCCCCGACGGCTCCAAGCTCTATACGGGCTTTGCGAACCAGATGGTCGACACGAGCCAGGTCCGCATTGATACCATTCCGCCGGAAGAGTTCATTGTGGCCAGCCGGACCAAGGACCTCCGCAGGGCATCTTATTGCGCCCATCGGGCCTTGAAGACGCTCGGCCAGTTGGTCGAAGAAGGTTACGATCAGGACCTGGTGGATTCCATCGGTGGCGATGATGACGACCTTAACGTCAACATGGAGCGCACACAGCGCCATGAGGCAACGGAAGACGGTGTCCTTTGGGGCAGCGATGATGCTGAAGACGAAGCGGGCCGTGAGGTCACCGTTTACGACAGCTATCTCCGTATCGACCTTGAAGGTGCCGGCGTGCAGCGTTTGTGGCGTGTGGTCCATGCAAGTGGCGTCATTCTCCACAAGGAAAAGGTGAAGTCTCACCCCTTCTGCGCCTTCCGTCCCTTGCCGATCCCTCACACGTTCTACGGCACCAACTACGCCCAGAACGTGATGCCGATCGCAAACGCCAAGACCGTGCTGACACGTTCGATCCTCGAGCTCACAGTCAACGCAGCTAATCCGCGGTGGCAGGTGGTCAAAGGTGGCCTAACGAACCCTCGCGAACTTCTCGATCCCCGTAACGGTGGCATCGTGAACGTGAAGGACCGTGAAAGCATCCTCCCGATGCCTCAAGGCCAGTTGCCTCCCCAGGCATTCCAGGTCCTTCAGATGACGGACAGCGACCGTGAGGACATTACCGGCATCTCGAGGCTCTCCCAGGGTCTCAGCAAGGACGCCATGTCCAAGCAGAACTCACAGGGCCTCGTGGAGCAACTGACGTCGAACTCACAGGTTCGCCAGAAGGTCGTCGCCAGGCACTTTGCCATCCAGTTCCTCAGGGAGCTGTACCTCAAGGTGTACGAGCTGGTCATCGAAAACGAGAAGTCCGAAAAGGTCTTCGAGTTGGCCGGCGAGTTCGTTCCGGTCACTCCTGGCCAGTGGACCTCAAGGCGCCATGTCACAGTGGACCTGAAGCTCGGTTTCGGTGAACGCGATCAGGTCGTCGAGGAATACCTCACGGCCCATAAGATCATGGGTTCCGACGAGTCTATGGCCCGCATGTACGGCGAGCAACAGAAGTACAACCTGATGTCGACGGTCTTCAAGCTGAAGGACATCAAGAACTTCCAGGACTACCTGGTGGATCCCACGACACTCCAACCGCCCGCTCCGGACCCCAAGGCCCAGGCGGAACTCGATGCCCTCATCAAGAAGACGGCTCGTGAGGACAAGGAGGTTGCTCTGCGTGAACAACAGCTGGCGCATCAGGCCCAGATGGAAACCATGCAGTTCGAGATGAACCAGAAGATCGAAGATATTCGCCTGGCACTTGCTGGACGTGCTGAAGATCGGAAGGACAAGGAAACCGAGAACCGTATCGACGTGGCAATGGCCGAACTCGAGATTGCGACGAATGTGGCCACACAGGCCGATCCCGCAAACGAGAAGGTCGCGACGATCATTTCGCCAAACAGCTAGGAACTAAATGAACCCGTTCTCCGAAAGTGAGAGCCGGGATGTGCAAGCGGGACTTGAAGCCCAGGTCCTGCTTGACACTCCTTTCTTCGCAAAGCTCCTCAAGGATTTGTCCTTCGAGATAGCGGTGCAAATGCTCGAAACGGCGCCTGACGATCCGCAAGGTCGTGAGCGTCTCTATTACAAACACCAAGGCCTCCAGGCGATCGAAGCGGAGCTAACAGCCCGCGTTGCCCTGAAGGATTCCATAGTGGCCCAACTCCAGACGGAGCCGGCCGAACAAGAAAGCGATACCTATTAAATGTCTATCCATTCACTGGACGACACCAACACGAACGACAGCGCCCTCTCAGAGGATGCTGCAATTGAAGCACTGACAGCCCGTTGGGAAGGCGCCGAAAAGGCCACCAGCACCACCGGAAGCTCGAAGACCTCAAAGGCCACTGAGTCCGAAACGGACGAAGAAGACGAAGGCACCATCCAGGCCGATGATGCAAACGACGAGGACGGCACGGAACCGGAAGACGAAGGTACCGATGCGAACGAAGAAGACCCCGCCGGCAACGAGAAGTCCGATAAGTCAGAGGCGCCCCAGGCTACCGACGACCACATCGTGACGATTTCCGTTGATGGCCAGGATGTCACCGTTCCCATCAAGGACCTCAAGCGCCTTTACGGACAGGAAGCCTCACTCACCCGAAAGTCGCAGGAAGTCGCGGCAGTCCGCAAGGAAGCCGATGAGATCGGAGGTCGCTATGCGGCAGCCCTTCAGGCAACCCTCGAGGACGCGCAGTCACAGCTGAAGGAATTTGAAGGCATAGATTGGCTGGTTCTCCAGACCGAATTGTCGCCTGAAGACTTCAAGGCATACCGCGGAATGGCCGTTGAGGCGAACAAGCGGTACCAGACGGTGCTCGGCAAGGCCCAGGAGTTCACTACGGACACCCAGACGCGCCAGACAGCTGAAACCCAGCGTCGCGCAATGGAAGCCGTCGAGACCCTCAAGCGGGACATCCCGAATTGGTCCGATGAGCTTTACGGCTCCATCCGGGCATACGGTGTCTCACAGGGCCTGGAAGCCAATGACGTTGACAATATCGTCGACGCATCGGTCATCAAGCTGCTCCACAAGGCCATGCTGTACGACAAGGGCAAGACGGCCGTTACGAAGAAAGTCGAAGCGGCACCCGCCAAGACCTTCAAGAGCGGAACCGGCGAACGCCCGACTGCCGAACTGACTTCGGTGAAGAAGACTAAGGTCCTTACAGAACGCCTCCGGAAGACCGGATCGACTGATGACGCTGTCGCGCTCCTTATGGGGCGTTGGGGCGCCAAGGGCTAACTACCAACCTACCCAAACCAACCCGACGTGCGTCCAGAGTGGCGCCATCTAACTACCAAAAGAG
Source organism: Glacieibacterium arshaanense (assembly GCF_004681125.1). Taxonomy (GTDB): domain Bacteria; phylum Pseudomonadota; class Alphaproteobacteria; order Sphingomonadales; family Sphingomonadaceae; genus Polymorphobacter_A; species Polymorphobacter_A arshaanense. The sequence goes on along the minus strand of NZ_SIHO01000001.1, from coordinate 849,093 downwards.
AATATTATGACTTCTGCAACCTACACGACTTTTGACGCCGTTGGCCGCGTCGAAGATGTCTCGGACATCATCACCAACATCACGCCCTCGAAGACGCCGTTCCTCACGGCAATCGGCAGCGACACCACGAAGAACGTTGAGTTCAAGTGGCAGGAAGATCGCCTGCGTGCCTCAGCTGCGAACGCCAAGAAGGAAGGCGCCGACGCAACTGTGTCAGCCCGCGCTGCGACCCTGATGCGCAAGAACGTCACGCAGATTCTGAGCGACACGTTCAAAATCTCGGACACCCAGGACACTGTCAAGCAGTACGGCCGCGCCCGTGAAACAGCCTACCAGACCGTCAAGGTCGGCAAGGAACTGAAGCTCGACTTGGAGCGTGCATACGTTTCGCCTCAGACGATGGTTGACGCTGTCGACGAAGACACCGCTCGCGTGACCGCCGGCGCTCTGGCTCAGATTCATGCAGACGTGACGGTCGACGCCCTGGGCGCTGGTCTGACCGAAGATGCGATCATGGACGCAACGGAAGCCTCGGCAAACGCCGGCGGTACTCCGGATATCCTGATGATCCGCATGAAGGACGCCAAGCTCGTTGCGGCTTTCTCGGGCAACGCAACCCGCACCCGCGACGTTTCGGAAACCCCGAACAAGATCGTGAACAGCATCGACGTCTACGTGACGCCGTACGCTGAACTCAAGGTCGTCAAGAACCTCGAGATGAACGCGTTCGAACACGCTCTGGGCCTCGATGCCGAGATGTGGGCTGACGTGGTCCTCCGCGGCTACAAGCGTGAAGCCCTGGCGAAGACGGGCGACGCTGAAACGACCATGATCGTCACCGAGCGTGGCCTGAAGTCCAAGAACTACCGTTCGGGCTTCGCGATCACGAACCTCGACGCCTAAAGGCAACCGCCTGGTCCGCAAGGACTAGACGACCCTGACGTCCGTTAGCCCCCTGGGTTCCTTAATTGGAGCCTGGGGGGTTTCCGTATGTCCAATCAAGAATAATCCAACAGGTAGCCTCTGGGCACCTCCCCAAGAGTACCGAATGACATTTGACATCACCCGGGCGACTGATCGCCTGGTCCTGGACGAACCCTCAAGCGACGGAATGTTCTCAGGACACATCGTTGGCCACCAGGTCATCACCGATGAGTTCATGAAGGAAAACGAAGAGCTCCGGACACTGGACGGCCAGAAGTTCCGCAAGAACACAGACGCCATCCTGGCCTGCAGAATCCCTGAGGCCGTCTTCAACAAATGGTGCCGCCAGGGTTTCAACATCCTGTCCGACAAGAACATCACGGTTCCCATGATCCTCGCCCGCCTGCGGCTTGAGGCACTCGATGGGTTCATCACGACCAACAAGAGATTTTAACACCATGAACTACGGCGAGATCAAATTGGCCCTCAAGGCCCTTATCAACCGCAAAGACATTACGGATGCCCTCGCCGGCCAGTTCGTCAATCAGGTCATCAGCGACCTCGAGCGTATCTTGCGCCTGGGGTTCATGGAGAAGCTCCTTCCGGTGACTATGGACGGCATCACGAACGCCATCCGTATCCCGCGGGACTATCTGGAACTGATGAACTTCTTCACTGACGACAATGAGCTCGAGCAGTGTGACATCAGCCGTTTCCTCAAGACCGAAGACTGCGGTACGCCCCGTCTGTTCATCAAGGTCGGCGACCGCTGGATGATCAAACCGAAGCCCCAGGCGGACTCGACGGTCTACCTGAACTACTTCAGCCAGACGGATGCCCTGGTGGCCGATACGGACAATAACCCCTGGACCCTCGCGTGCACCAATGCGGTCCTCTACGGCGCCGCTGAGTTGGCTGCCGATTTCTTCGAGGACGAACGGGCCGCTCGCTTCCAGGCGAAGAACCAACAGTACCGTGACGAACTCGCTGAACAGGCAATCGACGAAGTATTTTCAGGCCCCATGGCCATTCAACCCGCGATCTGCGGAGACTATTAGGACATCACGTGTCGACAACATTCTACGGTACGGAACCGGTAAATCCGGTTGGCCCTAAGGGCGACAAAGGCGACACTGGGCCCGCTGGTCCTCAGGGTCCCGCCGGCCCGACCGGTGCTGCCGGTCCCCAGGGCGACATTGGTCCCGCCGGCGCCACAGGCCCTGCAGGTTCAGGCGCCACAGGTGCAGCTGGTCCGACTGGTGCTACAGGCGCCGTTGGCCCGGCCGGTGCTACAGGTCCCGCAGGTGCCACAGGTCCTCGAGGCCTGACTGGACTGACCGGCGCTACAGGTGCCACTGGTGCCACAGGCGCTACCGGTCCTCAGGGGCCGATTGGTCTGACCGGCCCGACTGGTGCAGATGGTCCGACCGGTCCTCAAGGTCCTATCGGCCTGACAGGCGCCACAGGTGCAGCTGGCGCCACTGGTCCTCAGGGTATCCAGGGACCGGCCGGCACGAATGGTGCAGACGGTGCTACAGGTGCCACTGGCGCTACAGGTGCAGCTGGTACGAACGGAACCAATGGTGCAGCAGGCGCCACGGGGGCCACCGGCGCAACAGGTGCCACTGGTCCTCAAGGTATCCAGGGTATTCAAGGGCTCATTGGTCCGACTGGTCCAACCGGCCCTGCTGGCGCCGATATGACAATTGCAACAGGTGACGTTCGGCTCCTGACACGTGCGGCCTCGAAGGTCGGATGGCTTCCCCTCCTGGGCGGAACGTACCTCAAGTCTGCCTATCCGGCGCTTGGGACCCTGTTCGGAACCACATACAACTCTGCGGACATCTGGGTAGACGGTAAGGCCATTGCGAACCCGCTTTGCAACAAGCCTGGTTATATCTTTGGTGTCCATATTGTCGGGACGAACGCAGGGCTCCAGACGTCTCCAAATGGCATCACCTGGACCACTATCGCCCTGACGATGACTGGTGCCCCAAGTGGGTTTGCCTATTCGTCTTCGTTGAATTTGGCTGTTGGGACTGCAAGCACGCAGTTCATCACGGCACCTAACGCGGCCACCTGGACTGTCCGAACGCCTATTCTAGCCTCTGGCTCGCCGGCACTCGATATCCTTGCGATCCGCGATGTTGCCTGGGATGGCACACAGTTCATTGCGGTCGGCCAGGCAAACGTCTCTCCGACCACTTTGATCATGACGTCACCCGATGGTTTGAACTGGTATCGTCGTACCGGACCTCTCGCCACACGGCCGCTTTATAGTATTGCCCAGGGCGCTGGTCTGTTGGTTGTCACTGGTACTTCCGGGGCGATCTTCACGAGCACGGACGGCATCAACTGGATCACAGCAACCAGCAATACCACGAGCAACCTCTTCAGTGTCATCTGGACAGGAACGCAGTTCGTTGCCGTCGGCGCCGCAGGTCGTATCGTGACGTCATCAGATGGTGTCACCTGGCTCCCGTCGCTTATCGGAGACTCAAACGTCCTGAACTGCGCAAGCGTTGCTTATGGCAATGGCACGTACGTCGTGATGTCCTCAGGCACCTCAGCGGATGCCAGATCGCGCCTCAAGGTCTCCTATGACCTCGTGACCTGGGAAGACCGTTATCCCCTTCTGGGGACGATTGGTCCGATGGTCCAGGGGTACGGTGTGTCCTTCAATAACCAGCAGTTCATTGCCTGTTACACGTCAGGCTTTTCGACTTCTGGTGGCATTGCGTACGCTTCGATGCCGGACATCAACCCTGCGACCCAGTTCGTCCTTCCGGCATTCAGTACCGGGAGCCTCTCTCTCAGTGCCTGGATTAAAACCTAATGCCTCTGGTGACTTACTACCTCTACAACGAACAGTTTCTTCATGTCGGTTCAATCGACCTTCCTGAAGACGCTCCCGCTCCCTCGATGAGCACCCTTGAAGCTCCCTCAGAACCCGGAATGTACCGGGCTGGGGGCGCATGGAACCTCCCCACTGGGGACGAATAGGACCCCCTAAGTGACGGCAAGTTTCTACGCAAAATCCGCGATCGACCCGCGCGGTGCTCTTGGCCCTAAGGGCGACAAGGGCGATACGGGCGACCAAGGCCCGATTGGCCCGACTGGTGCCGATGGCATCCCGGGACCGGCTGGTCCGGCAGGTGCGGATGGCGCCGATGGTGCCGTTGGTCCGGTTGGTCCGGTAGGCCCTGCAGGGGCCGATGGTACTAGCGGTGGTGGACTGCTGGATTACTCGAAGGTTGCTACCTTCATGCCCACCAATGGCCAGTATACATCTTCCTACTACATGGAAATTGGGTACCATCTGGAGCCAAGTCTCCCTTCATGGCTCACATGGCCTGCTGTGGGCCCGTTCACCGGCTCGACCCCTGATCCCCGGTGCCTTCAAATCACTGATGAAGGTTTCTATGAGATAACAGCTTCGTACTATCCGAATTTTGGATTTGCGACACCTCTCGACCATAACGGGGTCGACCTCATAAATGTTGCGGGGGGAGCGGGCGAACACTACACCATCGCAACCCACAGCCCTGCGGCTGGAATGTGCCGCGGTTCTACTACCGTATGGATGCCTGCCGGCTATGTTTTCGCATTCGGCATCAGCTCGCCCACGGATAAAGTCGTTTGCGGCTACACCGCCGGCCTCGAGACCACTGAGACAAACTTCCAGGTTCGCGCCAAGAGCGTCTTCGGAAACGCCTCGTACTTCCAGATCCGTAAGGTCGGCTAATGGAACCCCTCACCACCGATTCAGTCCTTATGGACGTGAGGGACCGCCTGGCACGTATCGAAGTCAAAATCGACTTTGCGGCCGAACGGGCCACTAAGCTCGAGGCAGCCGTTGAGAAGCACGATCTGCGCCTTGATGAACTCGAGGAAGCCCAGATCGCCCAACGGACCTTCGTGAAACTGGTAGGCTTTGCGGCCACCGCGATCGCAGGGATCATCGGGATGCTTGGCGACAGGCTCCTGAGCGCCCTGGGCATCCACTAAGCCAACGGCCTTCCGGCCTCTGCAAGTTTCCGTCCAGAAACCTTCTACTGACCTAAAATAACCCCTCGGCCCCGATTGGCCCTGGGGTTATTTTTTCGGGATGGTTGCCGGTAGGAACGGAAAGCCCTTTGCCGATACCTAACGTCTCCGCTATCGTTCCTGCTGACGGGCTAATGAGTGCCTAAAGGTTCCAAACGGGGTGCGTTTCTGGTCATGCCAAAAGATTCCGAAAAGCCCATTCGCAGACTCTACTTTGGTGACAATTTGAGCGTAATGGGCAACCTGCCAGATGGCCTGGTGGACCTTGTGTATCTTGATCCGCCATTCAATTCTGATGAGGACTATAACGTCTTCTTTCAGGCCGAAGGACTTGATGTCGACGAAGCCCAATGGACGGCCTTCAAGGACACCTGGGTATGGGACAAATCAGCCGATGAGGCCTTAGAGCTTATCTCCCTACATGGAACCACACGCCTAGCGACGCTAATTGACGCCTTGAAGGTGAGTTTGGGCAAGTGTCCGATGATGGCCTATTTGGTCAATATGGGTATCAGGCTTACAGAAATTCATAGGATCATGAAGGACACTGGGTCCTTATATTTACATTGCGACCCTAACGCCTCCCATTATCTTAAACTGATCCTTGATGCGATCTTTGGGCCCACAAGGTTCCGGAGCGAAATCATTTGGCGACGCACGGGTAGCCACGGCAAGTCGAAGCGTTGGGCGCCTATCCACGACACCATCCTGTACTATACGAAGTCCGATGTTTTCACCTGGAACAACCCTAAGCGGCCTTACATGCGTGGTCATGTTGATGAGCATTTCATCAAAGGCACAGACGGTAAATACCGGACGGATTACTACGGCAACGTGATGACAGGCAGCGGCGTCCGGAACGGAACCTCAGCAGCAGTTTGGCGGGGTTTCGACCCCACATCTAAAGGACGCCACTGGGCTATCCCCGGCGATATTTGGAATGGGTTTGAGGTGAAGCCTGATATCAGGGGTAAATCGACCCCTGAAAAACTAGAGATGCTCTACGAGGCCGGTTTCATTACGATTGCTCCGAACGAAGCCTGGCCGCTGCCATATATGGAAGTTGACCCCAGCCGCGGCGTCTCAGCATCGGATTTATGGACATTTCAGCCTTACACTGGCGGAACAGTCTTTGGCACAAATGAAGGCATTGACGAGGATGTGAGGTGGCTATCCCCAAAGGCCGCTGAGCGCCTCGGGTACCCTACCCAGAAGCCCCTTTCGTTGCTTGGCAGGATTATCGAAGCAAGCTCCAATAAGGGCGATGTGGTGTTCGATCCGTTTTGCGGGTGCGGTACGACCATTGAGGCTTCAGAGCGCCTGCAGCGCCAATGGATCGGGATCGATATCTCATCATTTGCCATCCAGCTCATCAAGCGCACACGGCTTGGTGGCTCCTTCCCGGGCCTAGAGGAAGGTATCGGCAGGGACTACGAGATCGATGGATTGCCTAAGGATATGACTGGCGCCGAAATGCTCGCCCTGCGTGACCGGAAGGCCTTCGAGATTTGGGCAGTTACGAACATTGATGCCAAACCAAATGAGAAGAAGGGTGCCGATGGTGGTGTTGACGGCCGCATTCCGTTCAAGCCAAACGGGTTCGACAAGGCAGCTAAATGGGCCGCTGTGTCCGTGAAGTCTGGTGAGCCCAAACTGTCCGAGATTAGGGACTTGCATGGTGTCACGAGGTCCGATGCCGCGACTATGGGCTTTGGCGTGTTTGTCTGCCTACGGGAACCAACTGGCCCTATGCGTAAATTCGCCAGGGAGGCAGGAACGATAGAACTCCACGGCAACAAATATGACGCCCTTCAAATTCTCACGATCCAACAGATACTGAATGGTGAGCGGCCGCGACTGCCGTATGTCGACCCATCGGTGATTTACAAAAAGGCCGCGAAGTCCTCATCGGCACAAGGTGACTTGTTGAGCGTTATCACTACAGCCTCCGCGGACTGAAGGCCTTTATGACGAACGATAATGAGCCAGATGATGCCTACACGTCCGAAGAGTTGGCTCTAGGACTAATTGTCAACACAGAGCTCGCTAGGCAAGCCGGCGGCCTTCTAGAGGTCGGTGAGGTCATGCGCATTTTGGGCATAAAGACACATCAGGAAATCTATCAGGCCGTTTCCGATCGAAAGGTTCTAGCTGTCCAGGATGGTCCTATGAGGCGTTACCCTGCGTTCCAGTTTGTTGCCGGACAGGTCCATCCCGGTGTCGTCGCGGTCTTGAAGGCCATACCGGATACCGACGGGTGGGACGTGTTGGATTACCTCTACAGCCTCGAGGAAGGCATCGGGACCATTCGGCCGGTCGACCTAATCCAAAAGGACCAGGCTGGAATCGACAAGGCCGTTCGGTTCGCTAGGCGCCTGGAGTCTTGACGGCGCCGGCTCTTTGGCTTTGAAGGTCAGGGCTTAACCTCTAGGACGTGCATCTTGGGCGTTTTCTCATGAATGGCTTGTGGTGTTTTATTCGTATGCTGAAGGATGTCGATCATCTGTACAGCGTAGCTTTGTTTTAAGGCGCACTCTTCATACGCCTCCGATAGGCGCACGGCAAAATCTAGAATTTGATCGTCATTGATTGTCTTTCCAGGAGGTAATGGGACGGATTTACATGGCTGAACCGGTTCGGCGCCCTTTTTAATGAATGGGTGTGTTGGGCCATATAGCGGTTCGGCTACGGCGCCTGAGACAGTGCTATACAATGGATTTCCAGCCTTCAGGTCCTGCACGCCTTCACGCGTGAATGGTACCGGAGACAGTTTGTTCAGGACATTCAGCGCCCATTGTCTACTTTCAGGCGGAGAGCCTTTTGCGTTCAAGATGTTTACTGCAAGGCCAACGTAGTCCTTATCGATACCTTCATGACTTGCATCCTGGTTCATCTTTCCGACCGATATAGGCACAACGATCGCCACAACGACGGAGAGTAACAGGATGGGCCACGGGCCGCCCCCAGACCCTTCGACCTTTATGACCACCGGCTGCGGGGCCACAGGTCCTTGAGTTGTCGGATTGGTAGCCATCTGGTCCCTCGAGTTAAATATTGGATTTAAAGGCGCCCTGAGCGGCTCTCCGCCGGCGCCACCAGAGCCATATGGCGCCAAAGTACAGTGCGTTCATCAGGAACAGCGCGGCGTGAAGGTACAGGCCGTACTTTTGGTCGAAGCGGGCCCTAAGGCGCTCGTAGACGTCCATCCCGTCCACTATGGAGATATTCTTATCTATGATGTTTGAGCACCGGTTAGGGGCCCCGCTTGCACTCACGTCCGGTAAGTTCGACTTCCTCCTGACGATCATCGTGAAGGTCTCTGCGGCCCTATCGATAATCATTGTCTGAGTGACGCATAACGGTGTGGTGTCGACAACGGTAATCTGCTTATCGTCCCAGGTCGTTATATCATACCGCGTCATATCTAGACTCAAGAAGTTGTCAGAGACCTCAGCTGTAGCGAGGGTGCAGACCATTTCTAACTGCACACAGACGATGCGGATTGTTTGGGGAGGCAGCTGATCACCGTCGCTTATCGCACTGTCATTATTAAAAGACCCTTCAGTATAAAAATAGCCGCGGTCCCACATGTTAGCCCCAAATATCTTGGCAGACATATAGGGAGGCGTCGCAGCTTGCTGCAAAAGGCCACTTACCGAGAAATAAGCCGCCATGAGCGTCAACCAGCCAATAGTGACCAGAAGTATCCGGCCAGCCATCCAGGCGACCGATTTGATCCCGCCACGCACCTCAGTGCTCATATAGGCCCCCTGGAAGAATAATGCCCCTAAGGACCCTTCTAGAGCCGATAATCCTGCCAGTCATTCCGAAACCGAAAAAATACCCCCAGGACCACGAAGGCCTTGGGGGTATTTCATCGATTTCATTACGTATTGATCACGCCAACCTGCGTCCCTGGTACCGCCATGCCCAACAGGACCTTCTCGCTCATGCCGTTGCGTGGCAGGTCGCGAATGAGGGTCCCGACGTTCATAGCGTCCAACAGGATGATGCAGCCGGCAGCCATATGGGCGACATGTGACTGACCGGACTCGGGGTCGACATCTTGCCCATCGATCACCGCGGCCATGTGGCGCATGAAGGCGTCCAGGTAGACACTTTCGGAGATCGGTTTGTCCCGATAGTTGAACGCACCGTACTTTGCGGCGCCCAGGGACATCACCTTGCCGATCTGAAACATCGGGGCGACAGGCACCACAGAGAACGTTGCAGGCTTCATTCGGCCGGCCAGGTCCTTGGGGTTCGTGTCGGACGCTTCGACCGCATAGGTTTCCCGATGGTCCTTACCACCTGGAGCGGTGTCGGGATTGAACTTGAAGCCGAAAGGGCTTGCGTCTCTGGAGTATTCTGAGGGTGTATCCATGGAGGCTCCTTTAGGCTGCCAGAAGGGTTGTGAGGCGCTTGATGACCGTTTCGGCCATGGCGCGGGATAGCTCGATGTCGTGCAGCTGACCGTCTTCGTCTTCCTGGATGATCGAAAAGACGTCAGGGTCCATCTGGCTGACTGTGGTGTCGTCGAAGCCCTCACAGGCCTCAATGTCGAACGTCATGGGAACGTGCGGTTCCAGAGCGTCCTTTGGTTCACACAGGGCGTCGACAAGGGCTTTGAAGGACTTGTTGTTAAGCACGTGGGTCATAATGCGTCTCCAGTTTGATTGCGTACGCCTCTAGGGCCATTGCGTCGTCGATTAGGTCCATTGGCTCGATGGCCGTTGCGACCACCGATTGACCGTTGAGCTGATAGACCAGGCGGCCATCTTCGAGTGCCCCTACGGCCATGTGGCGAAGGCCTCGAGCTTCCTCACGGAGCTTGTCAGCCAGGGACATTGGTCACCGCCAGTTCCGGAGGGGTCCAGAGGATTGGCTTGCGGTTCTTGCTGTCCCAGTCGGTGTGCCTGAGGATGCGTGCCAGGCGAGCGTTGAGGAGCGCCAGGTCGTCAGATGTCTGACCGTCCTCGAGTGCCTTGGGGTTCTTCCGGCAGCCATCGTGATAAGCCTGCAAGACGTTACCCCAGGGATCGCCGGCCTTATCGAGAACCCGCTGGGCCAACACCGGCCCAAGGCCCGGGCAGCCCTTATAACCGTCCGTCGTATCGCCCATGAGGGTCTGCAAGAGCCAGAAGGCATCAGCAGATTCCTCAGTCGTATGGACCATACCATCCATGCGCCAGATTTTGACGTTCGGAAGGGTCTGCATGTCCTTGTCGTCCGACACGATGATACGGTCGACAGGTGACGTGCGGGTGGCCAGGATACCGATGTAGTCGTCGCCTTCCAGGCAGGTTTCCTCGACGACCTTGTAGGTGCCTTCGGCCTTGAGGCGATCGATGATTGACCAGTAGCAGAGCGGCTTGCGGGTTGCCTTGCGGTTCGCTTTGTAGCCAGACCAAACATCTTTCCGGAAGTTCTCGGCACCGCTGAAAACCAAAACGGTGTCATCAGTGCCGAGTGTTTTTTCGAGCTTCTTAATGGTGCGAATGAAGACTTCCAGGGCCTCCTCTTCGGATGAGTTCAGCACGTGAATGCTATGCCCGGCTTCGTTGGTAAAAACTGCCTCACGCTCAACCACCGAGCAATCGCGGTACAAGCTGAAATCGGCATCGATCAGTAGTTGAGTAGCCATGTTGTTGGTTCCTTAGAATTGACAGTCGAGCTGGGCGCCGACGGCTGTAGGGGATGGGAGGCTGTAGACCTCGACGCACTCGACACTGTCCGACCACATGAGGTCAGCAAGCATCCAGTCGCGTTCCAGGAGGTCCGTCTGGCTCGGGGCCCAGGGGACACGATGTTCCAGGGAGCCGTTTGGTGTGCAGAGGTAGACGTACGGTTTCGTCATCTTCGAGTAGAGGTCAGGTGTCTGCAGCTCGAGCCACATGCCCTTCCCGTTCCATCCGGTCCGAGTGACAGGACGGCCCGATTGGAGCCACAGGAGTGCCTGACCGAACCCGAAGTTCGGCGTGTTAGTTGATGTCATTTGATGGTTTCCTTGAGCTACCAGCGGTACTTGATGAACTTCGCTAGGTTGTAGAAGGCGACGCCTAGGACGATGGACCAGAGGACCACCGCGGCCGGACTGGTCACGGGGGCCATTAGGCAGCCTGCGGGGGCGAAACGGCGTTGATCACCGCCTGGACGAAAGACAAACGGTCCATTGGTTCAAAGTCGATATTGGCGTTCAGCACCTCTGCGAGCGTAGCGGCGCCCGCTCGGCCCGTGTTGGGCTTTCCAACAAAGGCCAAGATGTCGCGGATTGCTCTGAAACGTTCATATACGATCTCGTGTGCAAACGACCCGCTCCCATGGCGGAGAGTGACCTCACCGTCGTTCACAATGATGCCGTCAATTTCGCCGAGTGCCATATGGTCCACGGTGACACCGTCGGCACGAATAGATGCCCAGGGGTTTTCTTCCAGAAACTGTTCGATCTTCATCACTTCAGTTCCTTGCAGGGCGTTGTGTTGGCGGCCCTAAGGCGCGTTGTGTCAGCCTCGAGGACCCTGCGGTCAGCGAGTGCCGTCTTGGTCAGATCGAAGATGCCGGTGGTGCCTTTCGGAACCGTCGGACGGACAGGCTTTGCGACCTGTTCGATCTCGCAGGGAACCGGGACCGGAACCTTCACGATGACTGGAGGCGCCTCCTGGGCCGGAATGCCCGTAGTGGTGCATGCGGTCAGGATGAGCAGAAACCAGAAGGCAAACAGGGCTGTGATGCGCCGAATGGCGACCTTGGGATATTTGATCATGATAGGGCTTTCCTTAGGTTCGAGATGGCCGCCTCAAGTACGGGCGGGCAATCAGGCAGGAAGTGGTCGAGTTCGGTCAGGAGGATCAGCTGGTCCCTGAGGAAGTCCTCGAGCACCTGGTGGTCCATCGTGAGGTACCAGATGGGGCTTGGCGGAAGACTGGACGGCTCCGGTCGGCGGGCCTTCTTGTCCCAGAGGTTCACCACGTTACTCATGGGTGAGCTCCTGGATCAGTAGGTCCCGTGCTGCACGGCACTGAACGATTTCATCGGTGTCCGCCGGCGCCTGAAGGGCCATCAGATTTGAGGCTTTGACCTCAGCCCTGGCGGCAACCTTTTCGGCAGCTTTCAGGCCCGCCTGGTACTCGATGCGCTCCGCGGTACGCTGCGCAGACATCTTGTCGATCGCGAGGTTCTGGGTGGCGATTGCGTCCTTGAAGCCCTTGATGGTTATCCCATCGGCCTTCACGCGCATTTCGAGCGTGTCGGTTGCCGTGCGGCTCAGTTCGAGCTTATCGGCCGTATTGTGCAGGCGGGCCGTCTGGATGCCTGCAAAGGCCATCATGACCACCAAGGCAGCCAGAAGGGCCCCGCCGACCTTAGGGGTCAGCAGGTTGAGTATTGAGAGCATTTGGGTTTCCTTTGAGGTCCAGACGGACCGTTGGGCGATGAGGCCTTTCAGGCGGGACGCCGTTAGCCTTCGTCAGATTTGCGGGTGATCCAGACGCCAACCCCGCCGGCCGCAATGATCAGACCGGCCCCCGTCCCGTACGCAACGGGATCGAAGGTCGACTTTTGGATCAATACGGACCAGGCGGAGAGCATCAGGAACTGCAGGGCTGCGAGCATCCAGTAGACACGGGCAGGTGCATAAGTGACGCCGTCACGGGCTGTGAGGACGTCCTTGATGAGGGTACGGAGATTGGCGAACATCAGAAGCCGCCACCGAACCGATAGCCGGCAAGGCTGAACGCCGGACGTGACGAAACGGCCTTCAGGTCGAAGATGGTGCCGTTTGCGACATCCAGCTGTTCCTGCAGGTCCATACGAGCCTTGTAATGCTCGGAGCATTTGGCAACCGCAGCTGCCTCACGGTCCAACATGACCTTGACGTCTTCGTTCAGGCTCTCGATGACCCTGCGGAGTTCGGCGTTGATCTCCTTGTCGACCTCTGAGGTGCTGTAGTCCGGCGTGTAGATGTCCCAAAGGCCATCACCAACGCACTGCATGACCACACCGGCAGCCGCTGCGGCTTCCCGCAGTTCCTCATGGAACAACAGGCGAGCCTCGAGGGCCGAATAGTCCGTGAGGAGAATCGTGCGGGACTTCTTGGAATAGTCCAGGGCGTCCGTCATGAGCTGCACGTTCACCTGCAGGGTATCGATGGTGCACTTGGCGGCATAACGTTCGTCCATGAAGGTCTCGCAGGCCTGGAGGAGACCAGCGGCTTCCATTTCCACCGCCTCGAGTTCGTCGCGGTCGCCGTTCGAGTTCACCATGGCTTCGATGAGGCCCAGGTGGTCTTCACGTTCGTCCATAAAGGCCTCAACGGCCTGCGTCAGGGCCGCGATGTAGTCCGCCTGGCTGACGACAATCGTCTCGTATCGGCGTTTCTCAGCGGTCAATGAGGCGACTGTCTGCGTTAGGTCTGCGTTTCGGGCCTTGAGGGTTTCCATGTTGGCAGACATGGCGATGATGTTATCGAGGAGGTTTTCCATGAGGTGTTCCTTAGGTTTTGAGGGCTTTCTCGAGTAACCGGAGGCCCCGGGCGGTAATTCGCCAGGTTTGCCCCCAGGTCGTGGGGTTCAGTTGGGTCGTGATGAGCCGCTGGTTCGCCGCAAGGGCCACCAGGTCAGCTTCAGTTCGCGCAAATTCCGAACGGGTGGTGAAGGGTGACTTCCAGGCCCTTTCGAGCACTGGAAGCACTTCAGTCCGGTAGGCATGCGGTTCAGGGGGTTCTGAGAGGCGCATCAGTGACACGCGGCCCAGTTGGCGCCGCCGACGATGGGTCCTAGGACTTCGTCAGGGTCGTCTTTGTTTTGCTTTTTGGGCATCGGAGAGGCCGAACCGTCGGTAGGACACTTCCAGCTTGGAAAGTGCCGGCCCACGTCTCGAGCAACGCCAATGACGATTTCGGCCACCTTCGCGACTAAACCGTCGACATCACGGACTGCGATCTGGAGCTCATCGTGAATCCATCCAAGGATCACAAAATCACCATCCCAGCCATGACGTAGCCCGGCGGCCTTGAGGGCATCCTCAGAGTCGACAATCCACTGCTTGCAAATCAATGCGCCTGCGGACTGCAGGAGCGTGTTCAAGGCGGCATGTGGTGACCGAATGGGGAGCTTCCGGCCGTCGAGGCCTTTCAGCCAGCCCTTCTTCGCGGCATTCTTGACGTAGTTGATGAGACGCTCGAGCGCAGGGAACTTCTTGAGGAACCGTGCACGGAGCTTCTTACCCTCTGCAGCGCCTTTCTTGACGATTGAGCCAAGTTTGGCATCGCCGGCACCGTAGAGAAACGCGTAAATGAAGGTCTTCGCGACGCCGCGGTACCGAACGTGATCCGGATTGTTGTCATCTCTGACCGTATCCTCCGGAAGGCCGAACAGTGCCTTGGCGTTTTCCCAGTGGATGTCTCCATTGAGGACGATATCGATGTATGCGCCGCCGTCGAAGGCGACCATAAAGCTGGCCAGGCAGCGGAGTTCTAGTCCGGCCTGGTCAACTCCTAGCTGTTTCCAGCCACGTGGGACGTTGAAAAGAGCTCGACAGTCCCGTCCGAATTCCGCTGATAAACTCGGTACTTGGGCGATGTTTGGGTAGGAATGAGTCGCGCGGCCCGTGACAGCGCCATTTGTTGTGTAACTTGCATGTATCTTTCCCTCTCTAACAACTTTCAGCCAAGCCTGAGCACCTTCGCCCAACTGGCCAATACGTTTTTGCAACATGAAGAACCGGGCAAGCTGTTGGGCTTCCGGGTACGGCAGTTTCTTGAGGACCTTGTCGTCGATTACTGGCTTTCCGACAGTAACCGTGTTGCCGTCCGCGTCCTTTTTGGCTTCGTTGAACTCTGTCGGTTTCCATCCGTACTTTTCGATCAATCGGTCCGCGATGTGATCTCTAGATGCCGGATTGAACTCGTGAGTTTTCCAACGCTCAACCGGAACGCCGGCCAGATACCCGAGGGTCCTGTTAGGTCGTTTCGGAATGAAGTCCGGAAGGCGCGTACGCCAGGGCGGGAACAGCGTGACCAGCTGGGTCCGAAGGGATTCCCGTTCGGCCACCAGGGTCATGTAGAGCTGCTCGGCAGCCCTCACGTCGAGGGGCCATCCGTTCCGCTCGATCTTCGCGCACAGCCAGGCCACACGCATCTCAAGGTCGATTGACTGTTGGGATGCCTGGAAGGTCTCGAGGTGTCTGAAGAGGTCGTGAGTTACCTCGGCGTCCTGGAGCATGTAGGCATGCATCTCAGGGTTCCATGAGGCCCAGGGGTCTAGCCCAAGTGCCTTCATGTCCTTCGAGTAGTCGCCCTTCAGACCACCACCCATCCGGTAACCCCACGCCTCGAGGCTATGGCGCCCAACGAACTGGCCAGGGAACAACGGGACCGGCTTGAGCCTGCTAGGCCCGATGTCCGGAAGTCCCATTTCGATACGGTGAGCCCTATCGGCCTCATGTGCCGCCAGTTTCGATTGGTATTCCTTGGACGCCTTGGCCTTGGGGAAATCCAAAGACTTGATGTCCGAGAAGACCAAACGACCCAGGTTCATCAAGTCCAACACGCGGTCCTGGGGGACCGTAACGCCGTGAAGTTTCTCGATGAGAGCGCAGTCGAACTTGATGCAGTTGAAACCGATCAAGAGCTTTGCGGCCCGATAGAGCTTGAGGAACGCCGGTATCTGATCGGGACGAAAGCCGTGCACCTGGAGGGTGTCGACATCCTTCATCACCGCGCAGTGGATAACCGTTGCGGTATCCAGCAGGCCGTTCGATTCCACGTCGAAAACGTAACGGCCTCTGGAGATTGGGAGGCCGTGCACCATCATGATGCGTAGACCGGGCGGAGCTTGGGGAGAGTGGCCTGGAGTTCCGAGATGGCCTTATTCAGGAAGTCGATTTGGGCCACGGCGGTTTTGATGTCGCCTGAGGTCCCGTCGACGATGGACGCCCGAATGGCCTTGATGGCGTTCCGGCGCACTTCGATGCGGTTGCGGGTGATTTCATCTTCACTAAACATGAGGGCTCCTTCCGGCTCCGGGCCGGTTGATTGAGGTTACTTGCGGATTGTGGACACTCCCCGAATGGAGAGCGTTTAGTTACAGATCGAGCGGGAAGTCCGGTTCGAACTTATGGCCGCCAGGCGCCGGTGCGTCGCATTCGGTCAGCTGGCAGGTCGACTGGTCATACCGTAGGAACATGGTGTTCCCGTTGGCACGGCCGGTGTAGCGGTCCTTCAGGCAACGAAACGTCGTGACGTTGCGCTCCTGAGGGTCTTCCGCCTGGGTGTTGCGTTCGAGGCCGAACATATAATGCGCCCAGTATCCCAGGGCCCGTGAGCCTCTGAAATGCTTGACCATGACACGTCCGCCCTCTTCGTGGCTCTTACCTTCCGGTGTCGAAAGGTGACTGATCCCATGGATGATGATGCTGAGCTCCTGCGCCAGAAGTGCCGCTTCCTTAACGATCTTCGTGACACTGGCGGTTTCATCTGAGCTATCAACAAGGGCCGTGAAGTGGTCCAGGTAGACATGCTGAACACCGTGCGCGTGCACCATGTACCGAATGCGTTCCTTGACGACATCCCAATCGGCCGACGAAAAGTTACCGCCAAGCAACAGCTTGCCAGTCGCTTCCAGGCGATCAATGGTGTCGATAAGTTCCGCCTGGTCCCATGAGCCATCTGGCACGTGGAACGCCTTGCCGGCGACCTTTCCGGCGATACGCTTGCCGGTTTCCGCAGGTGGCTGTTCGAGGTAGATGACTGCCGTCATGACCTGCAGTTCCAGAACGTCAAACGCTATGGACTGTGTGAACCAATCGGTTTTCCCGATGCCCGTACCGGCGCCGAACAGATACATTTCGCCAGTCCGTCGACCGAACGTCCAGGAGGTGACTTTTGGATCCCACCAGGGCCGTCCAGTTTCCGGCGGCGCCAACACGGCCTCACGGATATCCGAGAGCGTGAAGATGCCATCCGGACGATAAGGCTCAGGGTTGAAGAATGCCTGTTGGATTGCCTTAGCGTCTCCAGCCATCAAGGCCGTGCGGGCATCCTTAAACCCAGGGACCTCACCGATGAACGTCTTGCCAGGCGGCAGGATTTCGGCAGCCTTTTTGGCCCACTCGCGGCCCGTAGCGTCACCGTCAAAACACACGATGATCTTTTCGTACTTCGCGATCCATTCGTAATGGTTCTTGATGACGTCCAGGCAGCCTTTGGCGCCCGTCGGAATCGATACGACCGGGTATTTCCCGCCAGTCACCTGGAAGTACGCGCCGGCATCCCCCTCGCCCTCAAAGATCATCAATGAGCGCTTGTCGGAACCGTTCGTCCAGAGGTGCTGCAGGAACAGCGGGGGCTTTCCAGGTGCGTGCGGAAACCCATAGGTCTTCTCGTCTTCGGACACCTTGTAGCGAATCTTCTGGCCCCAAGTGGAGCCATCGGCATTGCGGTACGTGAAGGCCAGGCAGCCCTTGCGGGGCATCGGGTTACCGTCATCGTCCTTTGCGGAATACTGGACGATCTGAAGGCCAATCTTCCGACAGGTGTCTTCGTTGAGGCCGTATTCTTTCGTTAGGCCGCGGGTTTCCCCTTGGATCAAATTGAACATGTGGGTCCCTTTCGGCTTTGAGGTTCTGGGGGTTGAATTATCGTCGTCTGCTGGTTCCCAGTGGTCACAGCTGAAACAGTGGGCTCTGCCGGATGCGTATCGGGCCAGGTTGTTCCTGGAGCCGCATGACGGGCAGGCCTCGTGGCCGACGAAGGCACTTTCATCGCGCTCATAGGTCATGGGGTTATCCTCTGGGTTTCATGAATTTCTTGTGGGTCCACATGGCCGCGATGACGCCAAAGGCGCCTCCAGTGCAGTATGTGAACGTGTGGAGCATTGAGGCGCCCTGCCCGACCACTTGGGACAGGACGAAGACTTGCAGGGTACCGATCGCGAACGAGCCGGCAGCTGCAGCCACATATTGTCCGGAGTTGACGTTTCGAGACTGGAATGCCTGAACGAAAACCCATCCGAACGATGAGGCAAATAGGATCAAAAAGGGCATGGGCGTGCCTCCGGTTGTCAGCCGGTTTTTCGGACTGAATGTGATGAAAAGGGTCTGTCTGGACACCGTGTCCCAGAGGTACTTAAAGCCCTGATGGGCTTGAAGAATTACCGTCTGAAAGATTCAATTTGGACACGTGTCAGAAAATCGAAAAAATGCCCTGCAGGTAACTGTTGGTACGGGTGGTACTTCGGTAACGTGCAGGGCATTGAGTTGCGTTCATGGCAGAACGTCTTGGAGGAGAGGTTTAGACCAGGCTGTACTCATAGGAGCGGTAGAGCCGATTGGTCGTCGGGTGACGGTGAGACTTCACGAGGATGTTGTAACCGGCCTCACGGATTTCCGAGATGCGACGGGTGAACGATCCGCTGTTGATGTCGATATCCAGAAGGGCTTCGCGCGGTGTCGTGCGGCCTTTCGACTGGAGATAATCAAGGACCTCTGCGGCCCGCGGTGAAAGCTTGATGTTCATGTGTGTTCCTTTCGATACGTGATGTGTTGAATATCAGTGGTAAGAAGTTGATAGGTTGGCCTCAGCGTGCGTAACATCCCAGCGACCTGCAGGATGCGTACCATATCTGACCAAGTTAACCCGCCGCGAGACTCAACCGCGCAGCGCCTATTTACATCCCAGCGACCTGCAGGATGATTGTTATTGTCAGCTCGTAGCCACGCGGTTCTTAAGCCAGCCGTAGACGAACGTTTCCTGTTTGGGACTGTTGGTCGCGATCTCCAGGTACCTGGCGCCCTGCAGCACATTCAGTGCAGTCAGCAACACGGTGATACCGTCGGCGCCGCGCACCTTGATGTACTTCGTAAGGGCCGCAATGGTCTGAGGACCACAGACAGGGCCTTTCGGCGAGATGTCCGGATAGTCCTGACCGCCTCGGTTGAGTGCGTTGAGGGCCGTCTGCAGGAACCCTGCGGCCGTTGCGGGACCCATGTTCACGCCGGTATCGAACAGCTCGCCGGCAACCTCTGGGTTCACTGAGGCAACCTTATCGAACCCTGGGGCCGTGAAATAAACCTTGCGGTAAATCTCCTTGGCGACGGACACCGGCAGGTCCTTCATGGCGCCGGTGTAGCCATTGGCCCTAGCGACCGCGATGGTGATGCCATGGTTCGTTTCACCGCCCTTATCGGCCGGATTGTTCGAATAGCCACCTTCGACCTTCAGGAGGTCCAGAAGGCCGCTTTCAATTCCAAATGTCATGATGGTTCCTTAAGCCCGGGCAGCCTCGAGGGCATCGATGCGGGACTGTAAATATGGTTCGTCCACCCATTCCTGGGGGACCGATTTGTCAGCGAAAAGGAAACCTCGAGACGCGCACCATGAGGCGTACGTCGTCTTGGAACCTTTCGAGATTGGCGATTTGGACCGATCGAAAACGAAGCGAATATCCAGGTCTGGATGTTGCTTCTTGATGAGTTCGTGTTTGGTCCGGTCGGCAGTCATGAAGCGGCCTTTGGTCTCCACAAGGATACCGTTGGCCAACAGACGAAAATCGGGTGTGTATTTGTGGTGCGATGCAGGCTTCGAGTAGCGGACCTTCACGGCCTCATAGTCGTGTGGCACTCCACGTGACGTCAGGTCGCTTTGGACTTTATCCTCGAGGCCCGAGCGGTAGCCAGCAGCCACCGCCCGGTTCCTGATGCCCGATTTAGATATCGAGCTCGCCGCCATCGCCATCGTCTTCTGAGGTGTCGACAGAGCCGCTGACTGAGTTGACATCAAACCAAGCGTCATCGTCGCTCGTACCGATGTCGAAGCCGATGTCATCGTCGTCAGCCGAATAGCCGCCTTCAACCGCATCGAAATCTGCAGACGATTGGTCGTTGGGTTCGACGAGGTTGACGATCTGAACGCCAGTGAGGCGAGCGCTCATGCCCTTGCCGTCCTGGTAGGCCTCGAAGAAGCCCTGGACGCGGATGGTGCTGCCGGTGCCGATCTTGACCTTAGCAGGGTTAACCGGC
Organism: Glacieibacterium arshaanense; assembly: GCF_004681125.1. Lineage (GTDB taxonomy): Bacteria > Pseudomonadota > Alphaproteobacteria > Sphingomonadales > Sphingomonadaceae > Polymorphobacter_A > Polymorphobacter_A arshaanense. The sequence continues at coordinate 829,107 of NZ_SIHO01000001.1, read as the reverse complement.
TTGCCACGAGCGTCGACAATCGCCGGCGCAAACTTCGACTTGGCGTTGATCTGGACGTAGCCGGTGAGTTCGTCGTTGTCGTCCTTCAAGGCGGTCAGGGGCATGGTGTTCCCCTTCTTGGCGACGCCGAGTTCTTTGGCAGCTTCGAGGACCTGGGCCTTGAATGCGGCGACCTTGGGATCGGTCAGCGGGCCGCTGCACTTGCCCTTGAATTTGCCGTCGGCATACTGGCCGTCGGTGTCGGGGCTGTTATAGTTTGGATAGCTCACGGTGAGGACCGGAGTAGTGAATTTGATTTTAGCAGAAGCCATGCGAGTGCCTTTCAGGTGTGGAAGTTCTGAGATTGAGTTGAAAAAATAACCGATGATGCTGATGGTAATTCAGGAACTCGGTTGTCTATTCACATATGGGCAGTTTAGGATTTTGGGGATGTTCTTCACTTGCGGAATCGACAAAAAAGAAACCGCCCGGTCCCTAGGGAAGCCGAGCGGTTTGAAGGTGTCTTAGGGTCTTATTCTCATCGGCGGAATATCCACAGATGGGGAGGTTTTAGGCAAATGCGTACATGGCTCCCATGACTTCATTTAAATCCAAGGTGCCCAAAGGCTCGATGGCCGGAAGTTTCGCAATGCCCTCTTCCGAAAGTACCGAGCGGGCGTAGGCGTCAATGGCCTTCATGGGACAGTATGTCTCGTATTGCGCCACGAAGGCTTCCTTGATGGTCCAGGCGAACTTGCCGGTATTACCTGCATGTGTCGCGAAGGAGTCATGGATGAGACAGAAGGACTTGATGCCCTTCGCCATGGCCATCAAGACCGTACGGAGCATATGGGCCGCGTCGAGCGAATGGATAACGTTGGGCGCAATGGCCGAACGCGCCTTGGACTTATCAATCAACTTGGTCGCTGTGGTCTGGAGGACCGTGCGCACCTTGGTCAGAACGTTACCGTCCTGGTCAGCCTTATCGTCCGCATGGGTCACGACTGGCACCGCGCGGTCATAGAGCCACATGGCCACACGCTTCGATTCGTACTGCTGGTACAGCTGGACAACGGGAAGGCCCATCGGTGACGTCCAGACAACCGGAAGTGCTTCATGGGCCAGGATGGCAGCAACTGACTGGAACCATCTGGCAGCATACTCAGCCCGCGGTGCTGCAGTGGTGACAGCTTTGTAGATGTGTTTGGCGAGACATGCAGCGGCCGCAAAGCCCCCATCGTCCAGGCCGGTCTTCTCGTTGATGACACTGTATGGGTGTTTATCGATTTCCCCAAGGACGAGGCGCTTGGTCAGAGGGCGCATCAGGTCTTCCATATGCTGACCAGACATACCGAACTGGTTCGAGCCATAGAAGTAGGTCATGACGTTACGTTTCACGGTTGGACGCCCGAATCCCGCATCGATGCAGATTTTGGCCATTTGGTCGCCATCAGCAATCGACTTTTCAAACAGGTCCTGGGCGATCCCAACGACGAACGTGTGGATGTCCCCAACGTCATCACGTGGCACCAGGTTGACGTGGCGGGCTTCTTCCGGGCTCCGTGTGATTGCCGAATAGTGCTGCAGGCCCGAGCAGGAACCGTCGAGTGCGATCGGGATTGACGATTGGAAGTCCTCAGAGAAGCCCGTTTCAGCCCAAGCGGCATACTCAAAGCAAGCCTGCAGGAAACAAAAAGGCGCATCCGCGGCGGACCATTTGTCATAAGTACCGCGGGGGTCTGCAGCGATCTCCAGGAGCATTTCGCCGTTCTCGTACGTCCAGGCAATCCGCTTATCCAAGGTCGCTTTCGAAACCTTCCCGAAATCCCCGCAGTTCGCGATATGAATTGCCAGCCAGTCACCGCCGGTTTCCCCCAGGGCCACACCGTCTGCGAAACGGAACATACCCTTGATGTGGTCCCCACGCTGGTGATTGAAATGCGCCACTGGGTAGATACGACCACGCCAATCGAGACTGTGCGGCTGATAGAACGTGCCTGCCTCTGCGAGCATTTTGGCGATCTGAATGTCGCTGTTGAACACGCTCGAGGCGCTTGCGGCATCCTTGATTTCCAGACGGACCGCGCGGCGTGATGAACTCCAGACCGAACGGGCCGTCTTGTCCGCGGCGTCCCAAACGTCTGCAGACACCTTAGCGGGCATCACGGGCAGGTTTGTGAGCGGGAAGGATGACGAAGGGCGCAAACCGGCTTCCTTGGTCCATTCGACGATCTCGAGGACACGGGTATCGATAGACCAGGCGGTTTCTTGTGCGGCGTTCACCGCGGCCAAGAGGTCATTGAATGTGCCATCCTTGACTGCCTGGGCGATGAGTTTCTTCTGCTGTGAGGAGCGACCACGCACCAGTTTGACACGCTTTGCGAGGCGTTCATCGTAATAGGCGCCAGTGTTGTTAGACTCCCAGGGGCGCGGGATGGCGATCATCGGGGTCAACAGCGGGTGCATCCAGGCCTCAGCTTCTGCCAGTTCGACAAGGGCCGCGGCGCCAGCGTCTGTGAGAACGATGGTCGATTCCTTTTCGATCTTCGCTGAGGCATGCGTCGACGGCGTGTATCCGACCGAACGTTCGAACAGTGCCTCACAGGCAATCAGAACCGCATTGACGATAGGCTCGCCGGCACGAAGCTTTTCCTCTCCGCCCCAGTTGAGAGCCACACCGGCCTTTTCGGTCAGTGCATTGTGGCGCTTGGTGTTTGCGCTCTCGGTGCCTTTGGCTGCCAGTGAGGCGAAAAGCTTTGCGGCCTTGGGGTCATGCTCCTTCAAGGCCAACGCCTCGAGCTCCATCTGGACGTCAGTGCCGGTGGTGATCGTAACGTCGACCATATGACCACCACGACCAACCCCCAGGAAAACCGAGCGGAGACCGATCAGTGCCAGGAGGTCCGGGTCGAGAGCGTTCAGGAACTTCAGGGCGCGGTGCGTACGACCGGCCGATTTGCCAGCCTCTTCGCACCATTTGGTGATCTGGGAGGACACCAACGGAATGGCGGCCTTAATGACCTTCTGGGCATCATCACGGGCATCAACGCCTTCCGAACGGCCCTTGCGATCTTGACGATCCAGGTACCGTTCGGCCCCTGCGACCAGGTTGTATTCCTCAAGCGCCAGCTGCGCCTGGATGGATGCCTCAACGTCTGCAGAAACCGGCAAGGCCTTAAGGTCCTTGAAGTTTCCTTCTAGTGTGTTTTGGGTATCATGAAGCATCTGCAAGTTCCTTTTGGTTCTAGAGGGAAACTTTAAGGTTCCTCCCCATATGGGCAGTTTAGAAACATGGGGACGTTCCCCAATGTCATAATAATATGGCCAAAGGGTCCGTTTGGCAACATTCAAATTCGAAATTGATGGTAAACTTGAGTTAACCTTCAGGCACCTCGAGGTTGAGTGTCCTCAAGCCAATAAGCACCATAAGGGAAACCCCAGGCGTTGCGGCCCAGGGCTTCCTATCGTTCAACATTTAGACTGGACGGCGTATCAGGCCTACTAGGCCTATCGTTCGCTTAAAGGTGCCTCAGGGAAGCGTGGATGGTGATCTTGAAGGTATTACCCCAGACACCGAGCGCCCCCAGCCGGTAGCCTTATGGATTCTCATCGGTTCCCTCAGGACCTAAACCTGCCGCGTCTACCAGTTCCGCCACGCCCGCAGGGAAAGGAGGCGCTGTATAGCAAAGCGGGGCCTGCGCGCAAGGCAGGCGCGACGATGTGCCATTTGGCGCTGGCGTCGCGCCGCGATATGGTCGTTCATCGCACCGCTTAGTGTCGGGAGTTGATGCCCATGCCCAGCATTTTCGAACAGCCGTTGCACCTCGGACTCGGCGCCACCGCCGTCGCCGAGCCGGTGTTTACCGGCGGCATGGACTGGTATGCGGCCTATGGCGCGCGCCACGATGCCGCAGACGGCGCCGAGGGCCGGCTGGTGACGATGTTCAGCTTCACCGAAGACTGGACGAGCTGGGAGATGCACCCGGCGGGCAGCGAGGTCGTCATCTGCATGACCGGTACGATGACGCTGCATCAGGAATTCCCCGACGGCAGCACGCGGCAAGTGACGCTGGGCCCGGGTGAGTATGCGATCAACGACCCCGGCGTATGGCACACAGCCGATGTGCCTGCCGCCGCGACCGCGCTGTTCATCACCGCCGGGCTCGGCACGCAAGCCCGCGACCGCTGACACGGCGCAGCGTCAGCCATCCCCGATCCGGAACAGTTGACGCCGCGCCGCGCTGCGGCGTGCGCCGCAGATGTGTCGGGGCATTAGCCCCAGATGCGCTGCGTGATGGCTTCGCTGATGGTGTTGCCGTTCTTTTGCGTGAAGCACGCGTTGACCGCGGTGCGGCACTGGACGCCGTTCGACAGCACGAAGGTGCTGCCATCGAAATCACCGCCTTCGGTCATCTTGGTGAACGCCGAAACCGCCTTGGGGCCGAGGTATTTTTCGGTCCATGACATCGAAATGCCGGTGCCATCGGCGCAATAGGCGGTGCCATAGGTATCGCAGATCACGCCGCGCGCCGGCGAGAAGACATGCTTGCTGTATTGAACCTTGCCTTCCTTGGCATCGGCGGCGGCGGCGACAAGGCCCATCGCCAGCACGGCCGAGACCGCGAGAATGTTGCTGGCTTTCATGGTGTTCACTCCCTCTATTGCGCCGGCTTTTCTGAGAGTTTCATGCCGGCACCAACAAGAATGTGAACGGGCACATTAGGCTTCAATAAGTAGAAATACGTGTCCCGGCGCAGCCGTCAGAGCAGCACCGCGCGAATAACCCAGGCGACTGCGCCGACGCTCAGCACACCGCCGAGCCACAGCGCGATAAACCACGCCATCCGGCGCCAAAGCGGACCGGTTTCAGTTGTGATAACCGCCTCCCCGCACCTTGCCGCGGAACACCCAATACGCATAGCCGGTATAGGCGAGGATGATCGGCAGCATGATACCGATGCCGACGAGCATGAAGACCTGGCTGCGGCGTTCGGTGGCGGCCTGCCAGATCGTCACCGAATCGGGGATAATGTACGGCCACATGCTGATGCCGAGCCCGACGAAGGTCAGCGCGAACAGCCCGAGCGCCAGCACGAACGGCGCAGTGTCGTGTCCGCCCCATTTGCGCGCCCGCCCGAGCGCGCGCCACAGCAGCACTGTCAGCACCGCCACCAGCACCGGCACCGGCGCGACGTAGAAGATGCCCGGCGCCTGCAGCCAGCGTTCGAAATAGGCATATTGCAGGAACGGCGTCGCGGCGCTGACGGCGACGATGGCGCCGACCGTCACCAGCGCCAGTGGTCGTGCCAGCGCGAGTGCGCGGTCGCGCAGGTCGCCTTCGGTCTTGGTGACCAGCCAGCAGGCGCCGAGCAGGGCATAGCCCGCCGCGACCGACACGCCGGTGAGCAGGCTGAACGGGCTGAGCCAGTCCCACCAGCCGCCGGCATAGGCGCGGCCCGCGACGGGGATACCCTGCAGCAACGCGCCGAGCGCTATGCCTTGTGCCAGCGCCGCAACCAGCGAGCCACCGGCAAAGGCGAAGTCCCAGAAGCGTTCATGGCGTGGATCGCGCCAGCGGAATTCGAACGACACGCCGCGCAGCACCAGCCCGAGCAGCATCGCGATGATCGGGGCATAAAGCGCCGGCATGATGATGGCGTAGGCGAGCGGGAACGCTGCAAACAGCCCGCCGCCGCCGAGTACCAGCCAGGTCTCGTTGCCGTCCCACACCGGCGCGACGCTGTTCATCGCGGTGTCACGTTGCGGCCCGTGCTGTAGTGCCGGAAACAGGATGCCGACGCCAAGGTCGAAGCCGTCGAGCACGACATAGAGGAAGACCGCAGTGGCGATCAGGAACGCCCAGATGACGGTGATGTCCATCGCTGCCCTCCTAGACTTCGATCGGCGTGATGCCGGCGGCGCGCAGCGGCACGTCGTGGCTCAGCCCCGATTCTGACGGGTGCGGCGGCCGCGCCATCAGCTTGAGGATGTAGAAGATCCCGGCACCGAACATCGCGAAATAGACCATGACGAACGCCAGCAGCGACGCCGCCACCGCCGGCGCATCAAGCGGTGAATGGCTGGCACCGGTGCGCAGCAAGCCATAGACCGTCCACGGCTGGCGCCCGACCTCGGTGGTGATCCAGCCTGCGGTGACCGCGACAAAGCCCATCGGCGACATCAGCAGCGCAAAGCGGTGCAGCCACGGCGCGTCGTAAAATCGGCCCTTGAACCGCGCCCAAAGGCTCCAGGCGCCGAGCAAAACCATGCCGAAGCCGATCGCCACCATGATGCGGAAGCTCCAGAACAGGATGGCGACCCGCGGCCATTGATCGCGCGGAAATGCGTCCAGCCCGGCGAGTGGCGCATTCGGATCATGCTTCAGGATAATCGAGCCGAGCTTGGGAATCTCGACGACGTCGTGCATTTCGCCCTTGGCCTGGTCGGGCACGCCGAACAGTAGCAGCGGCGCGCCCTGCGGCCAGCTACGAAAATGCCCCTCCATCGCCGCGATCTTGGCGGGCTGGTGCTGCAGCGTGTTGAGGCCGTGCGCGTCGCCGGCGATAATCTGCAACGGCGCCACTACCACCATCATCCACATCGCCATCGAAAACATGACGCGGGCACCGGCGTTGGCCCCGTTAGCATTGGCTTTTTCGTGGAGCAGATGCCACGCCCCCACCCCACCGACGACCAGCGCCGTCGTCAGATAGGCGGCAAGCACGGTGTGGACGAGCCGGTACGGCATGCTTGGGTTGAAGATGATCGCCAGCCAGTCATCGGGGGTGAACTGCCCCACGGCATTGATGCCGAAGCCCTGCGGCGTCTGCATCCAGCTGTTGACCGAAATGATCCAGAATGCCGAAATCGCCGTGCCGACGGCGACCATAAGCGTCGCCAGGAAATGTAACCGCTTGCCGACGCGCTCCATGCCGAACAGCATGACACCGAGAAAGCCGGCCTCCAGAAAAAAGGCGGTCAGCACTTCATACGCCATCAGTGGCCCGATCACCGGCCCGGCCTTGTCCGAAAACACCGACCAGTTGGTGCCGAACTGATACGCCATGACGATGCCCGACACGACGCCCATGCCGAACACCAGCGCGAAGATTTTCAGCCAGTATTTGAACACGTCGAGATAGACGCTGCGCCCCGTCCACAGCCAGCGCGCTTCGAGCACCGCAAGGTAGCTCGCCAGCCCGATGCTGAACGACGGAAAGATGAAGTGAAAGGTCACGGTGAAGGCGAACTGCGCCCGCGCAAGATCCACGGCGGCGAACTGGTCGAACATACGAGTTTTCCTCGAGTCGCGATGCGTCTCAATAGGCCTGCACAACGGCACTGGCCATGCGCGCGATGTCGCGCTAGTTGCCGCAGCGTGACATCGCGTCCTGCCTCCCGCCCGCTGCTGTTGTGGCTTGCCGCCGCAGCGCTGTTGTTGCGGCTGCTGGTGCCGGCAGGCTTCATGCCCGGTGCCGGCGGCACGCTGGTGCTGTGCACCGGCAACGGCGTGGTCACGGTCGCCGCCGACGCCACCGGCCATCCGGTCAAGGCGCCGCTGGCAACCGATAGCGGCAGCAGTTGCGCGTTTGCCGGACTCGGTGTCGCCGGGCCGCTGCCTGAACTGCCAGCGCTGCCATTGCCGCTGCTCACCGCGATTGCGGTACTGTTGCTGGCGACCGGCCTGCGTCTCGGCGTCGGGCTCGGGCAGCCGCCACGACCCTCGACCGGGCCACCGCTGAAAATCTGACGCTCGTGGCGCGTGCACGCGCGCCGGCCAACAGATTTTCAGGAGATATACCATGACGTTCTCAACCGGCGGCCGCGTTGCGGCTGCCCTGCTTGCGCTTGGCGCAGGCCCGGCGCTGGCGTGTTCAAGTTGCGGCTGCACGCTGACTTCCGACTGGATCGACCAGGGTCTCGTCGGCCAGCCCGGCTTTCGTGTCGATCTGCGCTACGACTATGTGCCGCAGACGGTGCTGCGCACTGGAAGCACCGATATCGATCGCGGCGCGATTGCGCTGCCGACCGACCGCGAAGTCGAAATTTCGACCTACAACAATTACGCAACGCTCGGGCTCGACTATGCGCCGAACACTGACTGGGGCTTCAACGCACAGATCCCGCTGTTGCGCCGGCCGCACACCACGATTGCCGAGGGCGAAGTCGGCAGCTCGTCGTCGATGACACAGGGGCTGGGCGATGTCCGGCTGTCGGCGCGCTGGCAGGGCTTCGGCGGCACCGGCATCACCGGGGTTATCGCCGGGCTCAAGCTGCCGACCGGGGCGACAGGCGACACCTTCGACAGCGGCAGCGAGGCAGGCGCCCCGCTCGACCGCGGGCTGCAGGCGGGCAGCGGCACCACCGACGCACTGTTCGGCTTCTATCACTTCGGCAATCTGTCGGGACGCTGGGACTGGTTCGCGCAGGCCAGCGGCCAGGTGGCGCTGACCAGCACCCGCGACTACCGCCCAGGCAATGCCGCAACGGTTTCGGCCGGGCTGCACTTTACCGGCTGGCAGGGCATCACCCCGCAGATCCAGTTCAACCTGCGCACCGCCGCCAAGGACAGCGGCGCCGAGGCCGACCGCGACAACAGCGGCGGCACGTCGCTGTATTTCGCGCCAGGTGCTGCGGTGAAGCTGGGGTCACGCGCCATCGGCTATCTGTTCATGCAGCTGCCGCTCGCCCAGCAAGTCAACGGCTGGCAGCTGGTGCCGAACTACACGCTGTCGGCGGGCATCCAGTTCCGCCTGTAGCGGCAAGGTACGAAGCGGCGTAAGGTGACCATTGCAAGTTCGCTTAAAGGTCAGTATAGCTGTCCTATATTTAGGGGAATTTCGAATGGTCACCGGCCTGCCTGCTTCGGTCAAACCCGTATCGCTCGACGACAAGTACACCCACACCGAGGGGCGCATTTTCCTGTCGGGCGTGCAGGCGCTGGTGCGGTTGCCGCTGGTGCAGCGGGCGCGCGACAAGGCGGCGGGGCTCAATACCGGCGGCTTTATCTCGGGCTATCGCGGCTCGCCGCTCGGCACCTATGACCAGGAACTGTGGCGCGCCAAGAAGCTGCTGGCGGCCGAAAACATCATCTTCCAGCCCGGCGTCAATGAAGAACTCGGCGCCACCGCTGTCTGGGGCACGCAGCATGTCGGCATGCGCCCCGGCGCCACCGTCGATGGCGTGTTCGGCATCTGGTATGGCAAGGGCCCGGGGCTCGACCGCGCAATGGACGTGCTCAAGCACGCCAACGCCGCCGGCACCTCCCCGCACGGCGGCGTGCTGGCGATTGTCGGCGACGACCATGGCGCCAAGTCCTCCACCCTGCCCCACCAGTCCGACCATAATTTCCAGGCGGCGTTCGTACCGTTCCTCGCGCCGGCCTCGGTGCATGAATTCGTCGAATACGGCCTGCTCGGCCTCGCGATGAGCCGCTTTGCCGGCACCTGGGTCGGCTTCAAGGCCACCGCCGACACCGTCGAAACATCGGCCACCGTCGATCTGGCGAACGAGTGGAAGCCGATCATCCTGCCGCCGTTCGACTTCCCCGAAGGCGGCATCCACATCCGCGGCGGCGACATCTGGCGCGAGGAAGACACCCGCCTGCAACGCTACAAGGGCTTTGCCGCGCTCGCCTTCGCCAAGGCCAACAAGATCGACCGCGTCATCTGGGACACGCCCAAGCCGCGTTTCGGCATCGTCACCACCGGCAAGGCCTATGCCGACACGATGGAAGCGCTCGACGAGCTCGGCATCGACGCCAGCGTCGCGGCGCAGATCGGCCTGCGCGTCTACAAGGTCGGGATGCCCTGGCCGCTCGAGCCCGATGGCATCCGGGCGTTTGCCGAAGGCCTCGAAGAAGTCCTCGTCATCGAGGAAAAGCGCGAGTTCATCGAGCACCAGTTGCGCTGGCAGCTCTACAACTGGCGCGAGGCCGTGCGCCCGCGCGTCGTCGGCAAGCATGACGAGAATGGCGAGTGGCTGCTGTCGCCCGACAACGAACTGTCGCCCGGCGTCATCGCGCACATCGTCGCGGCGCGTATCCAGAAATATTACGACACCGACGCGATCCGCGCGAAGCTGGCGTTCTTTACCGACCAGGACGGCAAGGCCGCCGCGTATGATGTGCCGATCAAGCGCCCGCCGTATTTCTGCTCGGGCTGCCCGCACAACACCTCGACCAAGCCGCCCGAAGGCTCGCGCGCGTTGGCGGGCATCGGCTGCCACATCATGGCGCTGTGGATGGACCGCGCCGAAACCTTCACGCAGATGGGTGGCGAAGGCGTGACCTGGGTTGGCGAAGCGCCGTTCACCACCGAAAACCATGTCTTCGCCAACCTTGGCGACGGCACCTATTTCCACTCGGGCCTGCTCGCGGTGCGCCAGTCGATCGCCGCGAAGACCAACATCACCTATAAAATCCTCTACAATGACGCGGTCGCCATGACCGGCGGCCAGACGCATGACGGCGAACTGACCGTGCCGATGATCGCCGCGCAGATGGTCGCCGAACACGCCAAGAAGGTCGTCGTGCTGACCGAAGACCTGTCGCGCTATGACGGCGTCAAGCTGCCCGACGGCGTGCCGCTGTACGACCGTTCGGCGCTGCCCGCGGTGCAGGACGAAATGCGCAACACGCCGGGCTGCACGGTCATCATTTTCGATCAGACCTGCGCCGCCGAAAAGCGCCGCCGCCGGAAGCGCAAGCTGATGGCCGACCCCGACCAGCGCATCTTCATCAACAGCGCCGTCTGCGAAGGCTGCGGCGATTGCTCGGTGCAATCGAACTGCGTCAGCATCGAGCCGGTCGAGACCGAATTCGGTCGCAAGCGCAAGATCAACCAGTCGAGCTGCAACAAGGATTACAGCTGTCTCAAGGGCTTCTGCCCGAGCTTTGTCACGGTTTCGGGTGCCGAGGTCCGCAAGGCCAAGGCGGTCGACACCGTCGACCTCAGCGCCGTGCCCGACCCGGTGATCGCCTCGCCCAGCGACGGCTACAACATCATGGTCACCGGCATCGGCGGCACCGGCGTGCTGACCGTGTCGGCGCTGCTCGGCACCGCAGGCTACCTCGAAGGCAAGGCCGCGACGACCGCCGACATGGCCGGCCTCGCGCAGAAGGGCGGCGCGGTTTACAGCCATGTGCGCCTGGCCGAGCATGACGAAGACTTGCTGTCCCCGCGCATCATCGCCGGCGGCGCCGACCTGGTGCTGGCGTGCGACGCCGTGGTTGCCGCCGACCGTGCCTGCCAAACGCTGATGTTACCCAACCGCACAGCGGTGGTGGCGAACGGCGAGATTGCGCCGACTGCCGATTTCGCGCGCAACCGCGACTTGGATTTCCGCTCGAAGGCCGTCGAAAAGGCCATCCGCAACGCGTCGAACCCCAATGCCACCAGCTTCATCGCCGCCGATACCATCGCGACAATGCTGCTGGGTGATGCCATTGGCGCCAATATCCTGCTGATGGGCTTTGCCTGGCAGCAGGGGTTGATCCCATTGAAGCGCGAAAGCATCGAAGCGGCGATCGACCTCAACGGCGTGGCGATTCCGTTCAACAAGCGCGCCTTTGCGCTGGGTCGCCTGCTCGCGCACAGCCCGTCGAAGGTGCTTGAAATGGTTGACGCCGCGCGTGGGCCGGCGCTGCCGCCGCCGGCGACCAGCCTCGACGACATCATCGCGCGTCGCATCGCCGACCTGACCGCGTATCAGGACGCCAACTACGCCGCGCGCTTCAACACATTGGTGGCGCGCGTGCGGGCGAGCGGCAATGACGTGCTCGCCGAAACCGTGGCGCGGTCGATGTACAAGCTGATGGCGTACAAGGACGAATATGAAGTCGGCCGCCTGTACAGCGACGGCCGCTTCCGCGCCGCGTTCGACGCGCAGTTCAGCGGCGGCGCGGCCAAGGTGCAGCTGTCGCCACCGATCTTCGCCAAGCTCGACCCCGCCACCGGTCGCCCGAAGAAATACAGCTTCGGGCCGTGGATCTTCACCGCATTCGGGCTGCTCGCCAAGCTGAAGGGCCTGCGCGGTACGGCGTTCGACATCTTCGGCTACAGCGACGAGCGCCGCGGGGAACGCGCCGCGATTAGCGACTACGAAGCCGATATCGAAAAGCTTCTGACCGGGCTCAACGCCGACAACGCCGCGCTGGCCAATGAAATCGCCGCATTGCCGCTCGGCGTGCGCGGCTTCGGGCCGGTCAAGGCCAAGGCCGCCGAAGAAGCCAAGGCCAAGGCGGCCGAACTCTGGGCGCGCTGGCCCGGCGTCGCAAAGCGCGCGGCCGCGTAAGGAATGGATGGCCGGGCGGCGCGATGCCGCCCGAATGTCGCTTCAGCGTTAAATCATCAGCCCGCGCACGGCGCCCCAGATCGTCGCGACCAGCAGCACGATCGTCGGCAGCATCGTGAGCGTGAAGCCCAGGCTGCGCTTGGCGGGATCGGCATAATAGGCGCGCGCGTAGATGATGCGGCCGGCCGACCAGACCAGCCCGACAAGCGCCGCCCACAGGTCGCCGAGCGCGCCGAGCGAAAGCCACAGCAGCGGCAGAAAGATGACGATCTGTTCGAGCGTGTTGATCTGCACGCGGCTGCGCTTTTCGAATTCGATATGGCCGGTCATCGCCGGCGCCGTGACGCCGTAGGTGCTGCGCGCCCTCCCGGCGACCATGCCGAGCGCGAAATAGACGAGGATCGCGAAGACCGTTGCCAGCGTCGTCAGCGGATTGAGCATTGCAGCCGAAATAATCATGTAATTGCCTCCCCAGGGTTGAAGACGGCGACTGTAGCACAGCGCCCTGCCCCGGCAAGCCGCGCTAGGGTGCGACGGTAAAGCAGGCGCGCCCGGCGTCGGACAATTGCTTGCAGGCCTTTTGCGCTTCCGCCTTGCTGGCGAACGGCCCAAGCTGGAGCTTCACGATATTGTCGCCGGCGTCGTAGATCGGCTTGCCGCCGGCCGGCAGGTCGCTGACCGCCTTGCGCGTTGCCGCCCATGCCGCCTCGGCCTTGGCGCTGGTGCTGAACGCGCCGAGCTGGACGCGCCAGCCCTTGGGCACCGGCTTGGCGGCGGGCTTGGGTGTTTCGGGCTTGGGTGCATCGGCCTTGGCAGGTGCTGCCTTCGGGGTTTCGGCCTTAACGACGGGCTTATCAGGTTTTGGCGGCGCAAGCTTCTCCGGCACCGGCGGCGGGGCAACCGGCTTGGCGGCAGGCGTGGGAACCGGCTCGACAACGGGCGTGGACGCCGGAATGTCGACCTTTGCGACGGGCGGCGGCAGCGGGCGCGGTTTCGGCGGGATGACGGCAGCGGGCGGCGGCACAACGACCGGCGCGGGCGCCACGACAGATGCTTGCGGCTTGGGCTGCGGCACGACCGGAGTGGCCTGCGGCACCGGTTTGGCTTGCGGCACCACAACGGGTGGCGCGACGGGCGCGGGCTGCGGTTTGACGACGGGCGCAGGCGCAACGACGGGCTGCGTCACCGGCGGCTGCACCACGACCTGCGGCTTGGGCTGCACCGGCGGCGGTGCGACCTGCGGCAGCGGCGCTACCGGCTGATTGGCTGCAGTCGTGGCCGAAACCGGTGGCGGCGGCACGCGCGCCGGAATCGGGTTGATGATCGTCTGCGGCGCGCTGCTGGCGAACGCTGCCGGCACGCCGGTGCCCGCCGCCAGCGACGCGGCAATCGCCTCGCCGCTACTGCGGTCGGTGTAGTTCAGCGTCGGCTCGATGGCGGCCAGTGTCGTCTTGGCCTGCGCCAGTCCGCTCGCCGAAGCGCGCAGCAGATAGGCATAGCCCAAGGGCTTGCTGCGCCGGATGCCGTCGCCGTTGAAGGTCGCGACGCCGAGCACATATTGCGCGCGCGGTTCGCCGCGGTCGGCGGCCATCTTGAGCCAGCGCAACGCCTCGGCCTTTTCACCCGCCTGAAACATCATGATGCCGAGATTTGCCTGCCCCGGCACGCTGCCCTTGGCCGCCGCCGCTGCATAATAGTCGCGCGCCCGCGCCAGATCCTGCGGCACACCGCGTCCAAGCTTGTACGCCTGCCCCAGGTTGAACAACGCATCGGTATCACCGGCCTGCGCGAACGGCGTCCAGATCGCCACGGCGGCATCATAGTCGCCGACGCGCCACTTCTCGACGCCGAGCTTGATCGACGGCGGCGGCTCGGGCGGCGGCGGTGGTGGCTTTTTGGCCGCCAGCAGCAGCGGCACCATCAACCAGAGCAGGCGGCGACTGCTCACGCGCGCCGCCAGACGGTTTCGCCACCCTTCATCGTCAGCGCCACGCGCCCCTGCGTCGGCATGCCGTCGAACGGCGTGTTGCCGGCCGATGCCAGCGTCGCATCGGCATCGATGCGCCACGGCGCGCCCGCATCGAACAGCATCAAATCGGCGGGCTGGCCCGGCGCGATATGCCCCGCCGGCAGCCCGAAGATGCGCGCCGGATTGGCGGTCATTGTTGCCAGCAGCGCGTCTTGCGTCATCCGGCCGTCGCGCACCAACGTCAGCGCCAGAGCCAGTAGCGTCTCGGCGCCGATCATCCCCGGCTCGGCATCCGCGAACGGCAGGCGCTTGTCTTCCTGGCTGCGCGGGTCGTGCCCCGATGCGATGCAATCGATGGTGCCGTCGGCCAGCCCCGCCAGAACCGCCTGCCGGTCGTCCTCGCTGCGCAGCGGCGGCGACAGTCGCGCAAAGCTGCGGTAGCCCGAAACCGACTGCTCGCTCATCAGGAAATGCCCCGGCGTAACGCCGCAAGTGACGGCCACGCCGCGCGCCTTCGCGGCACGCACCAGCGCAATGCTTTCGGCGGTGGTGACTTGCCGGAAATGCAGCCGCGCCCCCGTCGCTTCGGCAATGCGCAGGTCGCGCGCCACTGCCAGCGCCTCGGCAAACGCCGGTGCCGCGGGCAGCCCGAGCCGCGTCGCGACTTCGCCGTCGGTGGCGACCGCGTCGCCGGTCAGCGTCGCATCCTCGGCATGGCTCACCACGACAAGATCGAACCCCGCCGCATATTGCATCAGCCGGTACATGACGCCGCTGTCGGCGATCCCGGCGCGGCCGGTGGCGACGCCAACGGCGCCGGCAGCTTGGCACAATCCGATTTCGGCAAGCTCGGCGCCCAGCAGCCCGCGCGTCGCGGCCGCCAGCGGATGCACCCAGATGTGTGGCTTGGTGGCGCCCCAGGCAAAGCCGATCATCGCCGGATTGTCGAGCGGCGGATTCTGGTCAGGCATCAACATGACGCGGGTGATGCCGCCGGCGTGGCAGGCGCGCCAGTCGGCCTTGAACACCCCGGCATCGATCAGCCCGGGCGCGATTGTCAGCCCCTCGGCATCGATGATCTGGCAGTCCGACGGCAGTTCGACGGCACCCACCGCGACAATCTCGCGGTCGGCGACCAGCACGCTGCCGAGTTGCGTGTTGATGAACGCGGTGACGGGGTGGCCGTTACTCATGCCCAGCCCTCGACCTTACGCGTGCGGCGCGTCAGCACGTCGAGGCACGCCATGCGCACCGCAACGCCCATTTCAACTTGTTCGGTGACGCCCGAGCGCGTGATGTCATCGGCGACCGCGCTGTCGATTTCGACGCCGCGGTTCATCGGCCCGGGGTGCATAACCAGCACGTCGGACTTCGCCGCCGCCAGTCGCGCCGGGGTCAGTCCGAAAAAGTGGAAATATTCACGGCTCGACGGCACGAACGCGCTCGACATGCGCTCGCGCTGCAGCCGCAGCATCATCACGACATCGGCGCCCTCGAGCCCCGCATCCATGTTGGTAAAGACTTCGACTCCCAACCGTTCGACATCGGCGGGCAGCAGCGTCCGCGGCGCCACCGCACGCACTTTGGCGCCCAGCGTGCCGAGCAACGCGAAGTTCGAGCGCGCCACGCGGCTGTGCAAAATATCGCCGCAGATCGCCACGGTCTTGCCGGCAATGCTGCCGAGCCGCCGGCGGATCGTCAGCGCATCGAGCAGTGCCTGCGTCGGGTGTTCATGGCGACCGTCGCCGGCGTTCAACACCGGACAATCGACCTTTTCCGAAATCAGCTGCACCGCGCCCGAAAGCCCGTGGCGGATGACGATGACATCAGGGTGCATCGCGTTCAACGTCAGCGCAGTATCGAGCAGTGTCTCGCCCTTCTTCACCGACGACGTGCTGACGCCCATATTGACGACATCGGCGCCGAGCCGCTTGCCGGCAATTTCAAAGCTCAGCAGCGTCCGCGTGCTGTTTTCGAAAAACGCGTTGATCTGCGTTAGCCCGCGCAACGCGCCGTCGCCGTGCAGCAGCACGCGCTTGGCCGGGTCGCGGTTGATGTCGATCCAGCGCTCGGCCTCATCAAGCAGCCAGCTCGCTTGAGCCCCGGTCAAGTCGGCAACCCCGAGCAGATGGCGATGCGGAAATAGCTGTTCCCCAGGCGAAAGCGATGCGGCTGCGCGGGGTGTCAACGTCATGAATGCAGCGTGTAACGCCATCGCCGCCAAAACGGAAGCCGGCAAGGTGCAGATTTTAGCAGCTTCAAGGGCCTCCGGCGGGCAGGCGTGACGCCTGCACCCGATTATTTGGCGCTCTTCAAATGGGTGCAGGCCTCAGGCCTGCCCGCCGGAGGCTCTAAATTCTAAAGCGTCGCCGTCATCAACGCATCGATGGCACCCTGCAAAATATGCGCCGCCGCCAGCTTGTCGACGAGTTCGTGGCGTTTGGCGCGGCTGAGGTCGGCGTCGATCATCGCGCGTTCGACCGCGACGGTTGACCAGCGTTCGTCCCACCACAGCAGCGGCATGCTAAGGTGCTGGTCGATACTGCGGGCGAATTCGCGGACGGATTGCGTGCGCTTGCTGTCGCTGCCGTCCATGTTGAGCGGTAGGCCAACGACCAGCCCGACGACGCGTTCGCGGGCGATGACGGCGCGCAGTTTGGCAAGGTCGGGGGTGAATTTGGTGCGCGCGATGGTCTCCAGCGGCGTCGCGAAGCTCCAGCCGGCGTCGCAGGTCGCCAGGCCGATGGTGCGCGTGCCGACATCGAGCCCAGCCAGTCGGCCGCGCTGCGCCAGCGCCTCGCGAAACGCTGTGGTACTGTCGTGGATCACTGCGGATCGACGCCTGCGGGCGCGAGCGTGGCTGCCTGGAAGGCATTAACCCGCGCCTCGGCATCTGCGCGGATGTTCGCCCAGAACAGGTTGTAGTCATAGACGTGATAGTTGTTGCCGGGCAGCACATAGGTACCGAAACCGGCGGGCGGCTCGCCAATATTGAGGTAGCCGTCGTTGCCGCAGACGGCGCCGATGGTGTGCGCGGGCAGCGGCTTGCCGGCCTTGGCGACGGCGATTTCGAGCGCGCCGAGGTTGCGCGCGGGAGCTGCGGCTTCGTTGGTGGCGCGACCGAGCAGCGGGTTGGTGCACAGCATCGCGGTGCCGGCACGCGGCTTGCCGGTCAGGCCGGTGCCGGCATCGAAGACCGCGCGCAAGTCGGCGGTTTCGGCGGGCGTGGCGAAGCTCTGCCAACTCAGCACGCAGCCGGTCGCGTCATCCGCCGCGCACGCCGGTAGCGCCATTGCGGGCAGATCGGCCTCGACCGAGATCGGCCAGCCGACGACATAGGCCGCGACGATGCGGCGGGCGAGCGGCGTGCCGGCGATATGCTCCTTGAGCAGCCGTGACAAGTGCAACGCACCCTGGCTGTGGCCGGCGAGGAGGATCGGCTGGCCGGCGGGGATGCTGGCGACGAACGCATCGAACGCCCTCACCACGTCCGAGTAGGCGAGGTCGAGCGCCTTCGCCGCGTCGGGCTTGTCGGTCAGGAACGCACCGAAGGTCGCCTGACGGTAGCGCGGCGCGTAGATGGCAGCGACGCCGTTGAACGCGGTCGCCT
Organism: Glacieibacterium arshaanense; assembly: GCF_004681125.1. Taxonomy (GTDB): domain Bacteria; phylum Pseudomonadota; class Alphaproteobacteria; order Sphingomonadales; family Sphingomonadaceae; genus Polymorphobacter_A; species Polymorphobacter_A arshaanense. The sequence goes on along the minus strand of NZ_SIHO01000001.1, from coordinate 811,255 downwards.
GCCCCTTGAGCATCATGTCGAGGCGTTCGTTGGTCGCCTTGTCATCGAGCGGCGCGTTCCAGCCGCTGCGATCGATGAAGCCGGTCGGGGTGACGAAGAAAAGCGCGACACCGGGCTTGGGTGCGGCGGTGTAGCCGACGGGCGCCCATAGCGCGACATTGTCCTTGATATCGGGACCGGCCTGCCAGCTGGATACCTTGGCATAGTCGGGCGCCGGTGGGGCCGCGGCAACATCGAAGCTTTTGCCCGGCACCAATGCGGCCGAAATCAGCTGGAAGCCGAACAGCCGGTAGATCGTCGCCGCGATGATGACGAGCACGACCAATATCGTGATGATCCACAGGAAACGACGCGCCGGCATGTTCGATTCTCCAACAATCGGCCGCGCATAACACAGGCTGCCGGGCGCGCCTATGTCACCGCGTTCGCCGATTCCGGAGGCCGCTTCACCCTTTGATTTTTCGGCCTTGAGATGCGCGTTGCGCTGGCCGGAAATCTCATAACGGCCTCGAAAGTGTCAAGAATCTTTACACTTCCGAAATTTACAAAAAGGTTAAGATATTGAAATTAATATTAGTTAATTTTTGGCATGGAATTTGCTTAACGAATTATGAAGCTGAGGCGCTCAGGGAGCCGAATCTTCACATTGCAACGGCGGCAGCTATGCCGCAAACCTTGAGAGGAAAATCGATGTTGTCCAAAACCTTACTACTGACCAGCCTGGCGGCGGCCGCGCTTTCGGGTGCCACTATGGCCAGCGCCGGCGGTGTCATCACCAACGGCTCCTATTCGGTTGGCATCGGGGCCAATGGGGAACTTTATGACAACGCCACGGGTGTCGGCTTCCGCCGCCTGTCCGATGGTTTTGATCCGCTGGCACCCGGCAACCCGCGCGACAGCTGGGGCATCAGCACCAGCCTCGGCAATGCCTGGGCCGACCAGAACTTCTATGGCACGTCGGGAATCACGGGCACGACATTCACGCAGGGCGCGGCCTGGGCCAAGGCCGTCAGCACGACAACTGCCGGTGCCAATGTCACGCATATGTACAACTTCGCGGCACCGAATATCGTCAGGGTACACCAGGTCGTGACCAATACCAGCAGCGGCATGCTGACGTTCAAGTTCCAGCGCAACTGGGATGTCGACATCGCGCCGACGCCTTTCAACGAAAACAGCTACGGTCACGTCGGTGTCCACCCGAATGTCATCGACTCAAGCTACTACGGATTCGAAAATCCGAACCCGGCGGTCGCTTACAGCCTCAGTTGCGCCGCGAATTGCAACGCGATCGGCGATCTGGGCGGCGGCATCAAGGTCGGCACCTGGACGCTCAAGCCCGGCACTTCGATGAGCTTCAACTACTTCTACGGCATCAACAATGCCCGCCAGGATTCGGATACACTGACGGCGCAGATGTTCCTGGCGGACTCGGACTACAATATCCTCAGCCAGAGCATGGACGGCGGTCAATATCCGCTCCACGGGGCGAACTCGACGGCAATCGGCTTCAACAGCGCCGTGCCCGAGCCGGCCAGCTGGGCGTTGATGATCGTCGGCTTCGGCATGGTCGGTGCCGCAGCACGGCGTCGCCAGTTCGCCATCAGCGCATAAAAAGCGCTTCAGCAAAGTACTTCGGGGCGGAGGTGCAAACCTCCGCCCCCTCTTTTTTACCCCGCCAGCTTTCCTATTTGACGTGGCGACTTCCCTTTTGGCTGCAAATTTGACAGCCTGTGTCACCACAAGGGGAAGTTCGATGGTCAGGCTGACGACGGTTGCGCTGCTTCTCGTATCGACGGCGGCCTTTGCCCGACCCGATGTGCTGATCAGCGGCGGGACGATCTACGACGGCAGCGGCGATGCACCTTACCCCGGTTGGGTGGCCATCGAGGGCGACCGCATTGTCGCGCTGGGAAAGGCCGGCACCGCACCGCCGTCCGCCGCCAAGGTCATCGATGCGACCGGCAAGGCGGTATCGCCGGGCTTCGTCAACATGCTGAGCTGGGCGACCGAGTCACTGATCGCCGATGGCCGCGGCTTAAGCGACATCACGCAGGGCGTGACGCTCGAGGTCATGGGCGAAGGCAATTCGATGGGGCCGCTCAACTCGGCAATGAAGGCGCAGATGGTCAAGGACCAGGCCGACATTACCTATCCCGTCACCTGGACAACACTCGGCGAGTATCTGACTTTCCTCGAGAAAAAGGGCATCGCCCCCAATGTCGCGAGCTTTGTCGGCGCCACCACGGTGCGCGTCCATGAAATCGGCGAAGGCGATGTCGACCCCTCGCCCGCACAGCTCGCGGCGATGCAGAAACTGGTGCGGCAGGCGATGAACGAGGGCGCGATGGGGGTCGGCAGCTCGCTGATCTATGCGCCGGCATTCTTTGCGGAAACGCCTGAACTGATTGCGCTCGCCAAGGCCAGTGCCGATTGCGGCGGCATGTACATCAGCCACATCCGCAACGAGAGCGACCATATCGACACCGCCATCGCCGAACTCATTGAAATCTCCAAGGCTTCGGGCGGGCCGGCGGAAATCTACCACCTCAAGCAGGCGGGCAAGGAGAATTGGGGCAAACTCGATGCGGTGATCGCGCAGGTCGAGGCCGCGCGGGCTGCCGGTCAGCGCATTACCGCCGATATGTACACCTATACTGCCGGCGCGACGGGGCTCGATGCATCGATGCCGCTGTGGGTGCAGGCGGGCGGCACCGATGCATGGATTGCCCGGCTCAAGGACCCGGCGACACGCGCCAAGGTCGCCTCCGAAATGAAGAAGCCCTTCCCCGGCCAGGAAAATCTGCTGCTCGCCGCAGGCTCACCCGACAAGGTGCTGCTGATCGGCTTCAAGAACCCGGCGCTGAAGAAATACACCGGCATGACGCTGGCGCAGGTCGCCAAGCTGCGCGGCACGTCGCCGGAGGACACCGCAATCGACCTCGTCATCGAAGACGGCACCCGTGTCGGCACTGTCTATTTCCTGATGGACGAGGCCAATGTCGCGCGCCAGACCGGCTTGCCCTGGGTGGCATTCGGCTCGGATGCCGAAGCCCCCGCACCCGAGGGCGTCTTCCTGCTTTCGAGCACGCATCCAAGGGCTTACGGCAATGTGTCGAGACTGCTTGGCAAATATGTGCGCGAAGAAAACAAGGCGACTTTACCCGATGCCATCCGTCGTCTGACCAGTTTCCCCGCGACAAACCTCGGCATCACCGACCGCGGGCTTCTCAAGGCCGGCAACTACGCCGATGTCGTGGTTTTCGACCCGGCAACGATCATCGACCATGCGACCTATGAAAAACCGCAGCAGCTTTCGACCGGCGTCGATCAGGTCTTCGTCAACGGTGTGCAGGTGCTCAAGGACGGCAAGCCGACCGGCAAGGCGGCCGGGCGCTTCGTCAAGGGGCCCGGCGCCGGCAAGTGCGCCAGCTAGGCCATGCCGACGGACCTCGACAAGTTGCTCGGTCTCGGCGGCTCGGCCGATGCCAGCGATTTGGCGGCGGTGCGGCCGGCAGCCGCGCAACTGCCGCCGCAAGTGCTGAGCTTCCTGCGCATGAAGGGGGCGCGCATCATCGTCTGTCGCGGGTCGATTACCGATCATGCCAAGGACCTCAAGGGCGTGCAGCCGCGCGGCTGGCCGGCGGGGATGACCTGGGACATCGTGCCCGGTGTCTATCTGCCCAACCGCAAGCAGGTCGTGGTCGCGACGCTGCCCATGCCCGGCGGCAGGCGCTTGCCGGTGCGCGGTGAAGGTCATGGTTCGTTCAACCTGCTTCTCCACGAAACCATGCATGGTCATGATTTCCTGAAGAATCATCGTTTACTTGGTGCCAGCAAATTCGTCGCCGCGCGCACTGCCGATTTCGCCAAGCTTGGCAGTTACGAACAACAGGCGGGCGACGCCGGACTGCAGGAAACCTATGCCGAAAGCGCCGCGCGCGCCTTTGGGCGCGACACCACCCTGCCCGCCGCCTGGCCGCAACTGGCAAAGTTCTGGGCGCTGCTCGACCCCGGCCAGTTGCAACTGGCGCCCGAAACCATCGAAGAAGCCCCGCCACGCCGCCGCATCAAATCGCGCCGCGCTACACCGGTCGGCACTGCGCAAGTCCACCATGACGGCAGCATCGAACTCAACCTGCGTGCCGACGCCGGTGACGGCGCCATCGGCCACGCGCTGGTGACGATCAAGCCGGGCTCGGCGCGTTACGGCGAGATTGCCAGTCATTTGACCGGCGCGCCGCAGGGGCTTGTGCCGCAGGCGCTGGCGCCGAGCGGACCGATGGTGGTGAAGCCGTTTTAAGAGCTTCCGGCGGGCAGGCCTGAGGCCTGCATCCTATATGAGTGTAGGGGCGAGCCCCTGCCCGCCGGAGGCCCTTATTCTGACCTTTTCAGCAACTCGACCAGATCCGCCTTCCAGAACTTCGCCCAAGTGTGCGTGCTGTGGCCGCGGCCTTCGGCGGTTTCGGGGATCAGGATGAACTTGGCATTGGGCATCTTGGCGGCTTCGCGCGGGGCGATGTCGAGGCCGGGTGGGTTGATGAAGTCGTCGGCGCTGTTGATCCAGGTGACAGGGACGGTGATACGGCCGAGCAGCGGCGCCGGGTTGTAGTTGCGCGAGGCATCGAGGCGGTAGATCACGTCATTGGCGTCCGACGCAGCGATACTGGCTTCGACCTGGCCTTCGAGCGCCTTTTCGGCCGCGGCGCGTGTTGGGTAGTCGGCTTGCTGGCGCACCGGCGCTGAACCGGCAATCAGCGACAGCGACGAGGCGGTGCGCAACCCCATGACCGGCTGCGTGGTATAGGTGCCATTTGCCCAGACCGGATCGGCCTTGATCGCGTCGATGCTCATCATCCGCCACATGCGATTGCGGCCCGCCAGTTCGACGGGCAGGCAGGCGGTCGGCATGATCGCCCTGGCGACGCCGGGGTATGTCGTGCCCCAGACGAAATCCATCATGCAGCCCATCGACGTGCCCATCAGCAGCCGCAGCCGCTTGATGCCGAAGTGTTCGGTGAGCAGCCGGTGCTGCGCGGCGACCATGTCGGCATAGTCGTATTTGGGGAAATTCATCCGCAGCCCGTCGCTGGGTTTCGACGATCCGCCATGGCCGATGGCGTCGGGAAGGATGATGAAATATTTGGTGATATCAAGCGGCTGCCCGGGGCCGTAGAGTTCGTCTGCGAACTGCGGCCGCAGGAATTGCGCGCCCGTCCCGCCGGTACCGTGGAGCACCATCACGGCGTTGTCGATTTGGCCGTCCTTGCCCCGGTGCGGGGTGCCGAGCGTAATGTAGTGTTGGCGCAGTTCGGGCAGTTTCTCGCCGCTGCCGAAGCTGAAATCGCGGACGGTGAAGTCGCCGGGTTTGACCGGCCATTCGGCGGACGAAGCGGGTGCGGCCAAGGTGGCGGCGATAAGGGCGAAGGCGGCAAGCCGCGTGCGTGATGGGATGTTCATCGGGCGAGCCTAGCGCCGTGCGGCAACGCGTCAAGCGCGCGGCTTGAGGTGCGTCCATTGCCATGCTACCGGCTCCGCAATCTTAACCGCCAGAGGTTTCATGTCCGTAGACTCCGCAACCGTCAGAAAGATCGCCCGGCTGGCGCGGATCGATATCGCCGAAAGCGATGTCGATGTGCTCGCCGGCGAGCTCAGCAGCATCCTCGGCTGGATCGAGCAACTTGGCGAAGTCGATACCAGCGGCGTGGCGCCGATGACCGCGGTCATCCCCAACCATCTGGCGTGGCGCGCCGATGTCGTCACCGATGGCGGCGTCCGCGACAAGGTGCTGGCCAACGCCCCGCAGGCCGAATTCGGCTTTTTTGCCGTGCCGAAGGTGATCGAATAGTGACCGAACTGACCAACCTGACCATCGGCGCGATGCGCGACGGGCTGCGCGCCAAGTCATTTTCGGCCGTAGAGCTCACCGACAGCCACATCGCTGCGGTCGAAAGCGCGCGGGCGCTCAACGCCTTCATCGTCGAAACCCCCGACCATGCGCGCGCCGGAGCGACGGCTGCCGATGCGGCGCTGGCCAAGGGCGAGGCCAAGCCGCTGACGGGCATCCCGCTCGGCATCAAGGATCTGTTCGCGACGCAGGGCGTGCAGACGACCGCGGCGTCGAAAATCCTCGAAGGCTTTGTGCCGCAGTACGAATCCACCGTGACGTCGCAGCTGTTTGCCGATGGTGCGGTGATGCTCGGCAAGCTCAACCTTGACCAGTTCGCGATGGGATCATCGAACGAAACCAGTGCGTTCGGCAATGTCATTTCGCCGTGGCGCGCCGAAGGCTCGAACCGTCAGCTTGTGCCCGGCGGCTCGTCGGGCGGCTCGGCGGCAGCGGTTTCGGCGCGGCTCGTCGCGGGTGCGACGGGCACCGACACCGGCGGCTCGATCCGCCAGCCGGCGGCGTTCGTCGGCATCGCCGGCATCAAGCCGACCTATGGCCGCTGCTCGCGTTGGGGCGTGGTGGCATTCGCCTCGTCGCTCGACCAGGCGGGGCCGATGGCGCGCGACGTCCGCGACTGCGCCATCCTGCTCAAGTCCATGTCGGGCTATGACCCGAAGGATTCGACCTCGCTCAACCTGCCCGTCCCCGATTTCGAGGCGGCGTTGACCGGCGACCTGCGCGGCGTGCGCGTCGGTGTGCCGAAGGAATACCGCCTCGAAGGCCTCGATCCGACCATCGACGCGCTGTGGACGCAGGGGCTGGCGTGGCTGAAAGATGCCGGCGCCACCATCGTCGATGTGTCGCTGCCGCACACGAAATACGCGCTGCCGACCTATTACATCGTCGCGCCTGCCGAAGCCTCGTCGAACCTCGCGCGTTATGACGGCGTGCGCTACGGGCTGCGCGTCACCCCCGACGGCGCCAGCCTCGCGGAAATGTACTCAGCCACGCGCGCTGCGGGCTTCGGCGCCGAGGTCAAGCGCCGCATCATGATCGGCACCTATGTGCTGTCGGCGGGCTTTTACGACGCCTACTACACGCAGGCACAGAAGGTCCGGACGCTGATTTCGCGCGACTTCACCGAAGCTTTCGAAAAGTGCGACGTGCTACTGACGCCGACGGCGCCGAGCGCGGCGTTCGCGTTCGGCGACAAGGCCGACCCGCTCGAGATGTACCTCAACGACGTCTTCACCGTGCCGTCCTCGCTCGCCGGACTGCCGGCGATGTCGGTGCCCGCCGGGCTGTCGCCGACGGGGTTGCCGCTCGGGTTGCAGCTGATCGGCCGCGCGCTCGACGAAGTCGGCGTGCTCAACGCCGGCTACGCCATCGAACGTGCCGCCGGGTTCAGTGCCGCCCCGTCGAAATGGTGGTAACCATGCTGCGGCAGGTTCGCTGACCATGCCGCAGGCGCGGCGGGCCTTTGCGTTGCAATTCGGGCGCTTCGCCGTCGTCGGCCTCGCCAACACCGCGACGACCTATGTGGCGATGTGGCTGCTCCATGCCAAGCTCGGCATCGATGTCGAGGTGGCGGGCCGCAGCGCCTATGTTATCGGCGCCATCCAGGGCTTCCTGCTCAGCCGCTACTGGACGTTCACCCACGCCGGCCAGGGCGCGGTGGCGCCGCAGGTGCTGGGCTTCATCGTCGTCAATTTGTTGTGCGCGGCACTGTTCGGCCGCGCAGTGGTGCTGCTTGACAACTGGCTACCGTTACCGTTGGCTACCGTCGGCGCGACGATGCTGGTCATCCCGGTGAGCTTCATTCTGTACCGCTGGTTCGTGTTCCGCAGCAAAGGCAAGGCTTGACGATGACCGCCGGCACCGCGCAGCACCCCGAGCTGACCATATTGGTGCCGGTGTATAATGAACAGGACAGCATCGCGCCGTTCGTTGCGGCACTGGCGCCGGTGCTCGACAGCATCACGCGCGACTGGGAAATCCTGTTCGTCAATGACGGCAGCCGCGACGCCACCATCGCCGAGATCCGCGCCGCACATGGCCGCGACCCGCGCATCGTCGCGATCGATTTCTCGCGTAACTTCGGCAAGGAAAGCGCGCTCAGCGCCGGGCTCGACCATGCACGCGGCCGCGCCGTCATCCCGATGGATGTCGATCTGCAGGACCCGCCCGAAGTCATCCCCGAAATGGTCGCGCGCTGGCGCGAGGGCGCCGAGGTCGTGCTGGCACGCCGCGAAAACCGCGACAGCGACACGCGGTTGAAGCGGGTCACCGCCAACATGTTCTACGCGATGCTGGCGCGGCTTGGTGATACGCCGATCCCGCGCAATGTCGGCGATTTCCGGCTGATCGACGCGCGCGTCGTCGAAGCGTTGCGCAGCTACGGCGAGCGCGAGCGCTTCATGAAGGGCATTTTCGCGCATGTCGGGTTCAAGACTGCGACGGTGAATTATGTGCGGCCGCGGCGCGCGCACGGGCAGACCAAGTTCCGCCCGGTGCAGCTGTACAATCTGGCGCTCGACGGCATCGTGTCGTTTTCGACCTTTCCGCTGAAGATCTGGACCTATCTCGGCTTTGCCGGGGCGTTTCTGGCATTCGCCTATACCGCGTTCATCGTCGGGCGGACGCTGGTCAGCGGCGTCGATGTGCCGGGCTACGCGTCGCTGATGGTCGTCATGCTGACCTTCAACAGCATCATCCTGATCGGCATGGGCGTGCAGGGCGAATATATCGCGCGCATCTTCGCCGAGGTGAAGGCGCGCCCGCTGTATTTGGTGCGCGAACGCATCGGCGACGCTGGCACTGGTACCGAGACAGAGCGTCGCGACTGACCGCAAGCGCTTGCAAAACGCGCCGTGTCGCAGCAAAGAAACGCCATGACCTACACCGATGATGGAAGCCACAGCAGCTACCGCGTGCACGGCGCGACCGGCGATTTCGAAATCGTCGTCGGGCTCGAAGTCCACGCGCAGGTAACTGCCAACTCTAAACTGTTTTCAGGCGCCGCCGCGAGCTTTGGTGCCGAGCCCAACGCGCAGGTCAGCCTCGTCGATGCGGCGATGCCGGGCATGCTGCCGGTCCTCAACGGCGAGTGCGTGCGACAGGCGGTGCGGACGGGCCTCGCGCTTGGTGCCGAAATCCATCGCTGGTCGCGCTTCGACCGCAAGAACTACTTCTACGCCGATCTGCCGCAGGGCTACCAGATCAGCCAGCTCTACCACCCGATCGTCGGTGAAGGCACGCTCGCCATCGAACCCGAAGGCGAAGCGCCCAAGCGCGTCGGCATCGAACGCATCCACCTTGAGCAGGACGCCGGCAAATCGATCCACGACCAGTCGCCGACGATGAGCTACGTCGATCTGAACCGCTCGGGCTGCGCGCTGATGGAAATCGTCTCGAAGCCCGACCTGCGCTCGCCGGCCGAGGCCGGGGCGTACGTCAAGAAGCTGCGCTCGCTGCTGCGCTATGTCGGCAGCTGCGACGGCAACATGGAAGAAGGCTCGATGCGCGCCGACGTCAACGTGTCGGTGCGCCGGCCGGGCGAAGGCTTTGGCACGCGCGCCGAAATCAAGAACGTCAACTCGGTGCGCTTCGTCATGGCGGCGATCGAATATGAAGCGCGCCGCCAGGTCGATATCATCGAAGCCGGCGGCGAAGTCGTCCAGGAAACCCGGCTGTTCGACCCCGATAAGGGCGAGACGCGGTCGATGCGCTCGAAGGAAGACGCACACGACTATCGCTACTTCCCCGACCCCGACCTGCTGCCCGTCGAACTCAGCGAAGACTTCATCGCCGAGTGCCTTGAAAGCCTGCCTGAACTGCCCGACGCCAAGCGCGCGCGCTTCGTCCGCGAACTGGGCTTAAGCGATTACAATGCCGACGTGCTGACCGCCGAAAAGGAACCGGCCAACTATTTCGAGGCGCTGGTGCTAGCTACCGGCAAGCCCGCCGCCGAAATCGGCCGCGCCGCATCGAACTTCGTCACCTCGGACCTGTTCGGCGCGTTGAAGAAGCTCGGCCGCGACATCAGCGATTCACCGGTTTCGCCGGCGGCTGCCGCCGAACTGCTGGTGCTGACCGCCGACGGCACGCTGTCGGGCCCGCTCGCCAAGCAGGTGTTCGAAATCATGCTCGAGACTGGCGACCCGGCGGGCAAGATCGTCGAGGAACGCGGTCTCAAACAGGTCACCGACACCGGCGCCATCGAAACCGCCATTGCCGAAATCCTCGCGGCCAACCCCGACAAGGTTGCCGACTTCAAGGGCGGCAAGGACAAGCTGTTCGGCTTCTTCGTCGGCCAGACGATGCGCGCGATGGGTGGCAAGGCCAATCCGGCGGTGGTCAACGAACTGTTGCTCAAGGCACTGGTCTGACTGTTCGAACCGGCCGGTTCACCCGGCCACGCGATGCGACGGCGTGCACACCCGACAGTGCACACTTCGCTCAATTATTTACAATATCAATGGAACATGTCAGTTGCTCGTTCGCTTAGGGGGTTGGGCTTGCCCCCGAAAGCGTAAGGCAATGCCTGCCCTGAAGTACGCGGCCCGGTAGCACGGCCAAGCCGACAGGCGGGATCGTCAATCACCGGGCGCAGACTAATGCGTCCATACAAAGGGATCGTCTCGCAAGCCCGTCGCTGCAGCCGCTCAGGCGGCCACGGTCATCAGGCTGCCAGCGCAACATATTCAAGCCATTGCCCGATCAACAATCCCGTAATGCCACTTCGCTGGCGTCAAAAAGGGTGCCCGGCCCCGTGTCGCGCGGCATCGCGGTGGCGCGCGTCATCTGCATTTTCTGTGTGATGTTCGTGCACACCTGGCCTTCGAGCCATGGCGCCAGCCTGACCGGTGTCGTCACCCCGACGTTCCAGCTCGTTTTCAAGCTGATGGTCGATGTCCTTGGCCGTTCGTCGGTGCCGCTGCTCAGCATCGTTTCGGGTTATCTGCTGGCAAGTGGTGGCACCCATCGCTGGGGCCATCTGATCAGCCACCGCGTCCGCACGCTGCTGGTGCCGCTGTTCCTGTGGAACCTCGCCATGGTCGCGGTGCTGGTGGCAGGGCGCAGCCTTGACCCGACGCCGTGGCCGCTTCCACGCGATGCGGCGACCTGGGTCAATATGCTGCTGGCGCTGCAGCAACCGTCGGTCAATGCGCCGGTAGCGTTCCTGCGCGACCTGTTCGTCTGCATCGTGCTTTCGCCGTTGCTGCTGGTGCTGCTGCAGCGTGGCCGCGTGCTGACGCTGCTGGTGCTCGCGGTGCTGGCGACAAATGTCGCGCTCGACCTGACCGGCGTGCTGCTGATCCGGCCGATGATCCTGTTGTTCTTCGGCTGCGGCATCGCGCTGCGCGTGCACCGCATCGACGTCGGTCACGGCATCATCCGGCCGTGGGCGATTGTGATGGCGCTGGTGCTGGCCGCCGCGACCGTCTGGGGGCCTGCGGCGCTGACGACGTCCAGCGCGACCACGACGATCGAAGTGGCGACCATGATGGTACGGCGTTTCACTGTGGCATATCTGTTCTGGTGTGCGGCACTGGCGCTCGCCGACACGCGCCTGGGCCCACGACTGCGCGCCATCGAACCGTTCATTTTCATGGTGTTCTGCAGCCATGCGATCACCTTCGCGCTGCTCAGTCCCATCGGCCGGGCGCTGGTCGGAAATATCGGCAACCCGCTGTATCCCCTGTATTTCTTTGCCCAGCCGGTGCTGGCACTCGGCATCGGCATCGTCGGCGCGACGGTGCTGGCGCGCACCGCGCCGACGCTCGCGGCATGGTTCAACGCCGGGCGCCTGCCGCCGCGCCGGCTGCCATGGCAGCACACCCCTGTGACCAGCCACCACAAGGACCGCCACGCCGCCTAGCCGGCGCGACAGCATGCCGCTTGCTTTGCGCTCGCGGCGCGCTAGTTTTCGGTGTCAGCGCAAAGCGCGACACGGGGGAGCCAGCGCCGTCTATGACCGAAAAACAGGGTTGGCACGTCAATTTCGATACGAACACGGCGCTCCCGGCCCCCTACCGCGGGCTGGCGTTTGAAATGTTCCGCTGGGTCTGCCTCGCTTATCTCAAACTGACCGGCTGGAAGTGTTTCGGCGACTGGCCGAACTATCCCAAGGCGGTGATGCTGGCGGCACCGCACACGTCGAACTGGGACGCCGTCAACATGCTCGCGGTGGCGTTCTATTACCGCGTGCGATTGCGCTGGATGGCCAAGCAAAGCCTTGTACGCTGGCCGTTCGGCGGGCTGTTGCTCTGGGCCGGCTGTATCCCCATCGATCGCAGCAAGCACAACGACATGGTCAGTTCCATGGTTGCAGCGTTCGCGGCGACCGACGCGATGATCCTGGCGATTGCGCCTGAAGGCACGCGCAGCCTCAACCCCGAATGGAAATCGGGCTTCTACCAGATCGCCCGGCTCGCCAAGGTGCCGATCGTGCTCACCGTCCCTGACTATCCGACGCGCACCTGCGTCGTCAGCGGCGCGCTGTTCCCCAGCGGCGACTATGAGGCCGACCTCGCATTGATGAAGCACCATTACCGCAATGCGCGTGGCAAGCATGTCGGGCAGTTTAGTATCGGAAAGGCCTCCGGCGGGCAGGCCTGAGGCCTGCACCCATTTGTTGGGTGCAGGGGTCACCCCTGCCCGCCGGAGGCTCTTAAGGCCTTGTGCCCATCAACGCCGCCGTTGAATCCACCCGCAAAGTCACCGGCCCGCTGGCGCTGACGAACAGCGTCAGCCAGCCGTCATCGATGGCGAGGTCGGCGGCGTCGAGCTGATCGAGCGCGAGGTTGGTGCTGGTGCCGGCGGGCAGCGCGGCGGTCAGCGGCGCGATGCGGGCATTGGCAGCGGCGATGACGCCGGCGCGGCCGCCGGGCATGTCGAACACTGCGCGGCGACGCAGTTGCTGCAGCACGACGGGTTGCAGCAGCCAGCTTGCCGAGCGCGTCAGCATGCTTTGCGTCGCCACCGTGTAGCGCAGATTGGTGAACGACAGCCGCGCGTTCGCCATGTCGAGCACCGGCGTGCCCTGCAGATACAGCCGTCCGCTGACGCCGCCGAGCCAGCGACCGGTCGCTGCATCGACATCGGCAGCGATGATGACCGCGCCGCCGTCGCCGTTGAGTACGATATTGCGGATGCTGACGGTGCGGTCGCCGAGCTTGAAGTCGGCGCCGCCCGCCACCGCCGCGAGATCGGCGAGCTTGACCGCGACCGGGACTGAAACGCGGAAGCGGCCGGGCGCAGCGACGGCGGCACCCAGCACCGGCAGCGGCACCGGCGTCACCGCTGGCGCAGTACCACCAAGCTGGACATCGGCATCGACCCCGGCAACCAGCGACACGCTGACGAACTGCGCGTCGGTAGCGGGCGTCGAAATCGCGATGCTGCGCGGTTGCAGGCTGAGCCATGCCGGCGGCGCGCCGCTGAGCTGGTGACTGCCCGCCAGTTGCGCCCACCCCGCCATAGCGGCGGTGCGCAGGCGCTGGTCGCGGCGCAATTGCGCGTCGAGCGCGGCGGTCGCGGTGCGCAGACTCGCGGCGATCATGCTTTCTGCCTGTTCGGCGAAGCTGACGCGCAGCGGCAGCGCGAACAGCTGTGCTTCGGCCTTGTCGAACGCCACCTTGATTTCAAGGTTGGGTTCGACCGTCCAGTCAGGGCGCAGTTGCGGCGCAATCGTGCCGCTGATCGTGCCGCTGAACGCCACTGTCTGATCGAATGGCTGGCCAAGCACGGCCTGCATCTTGCCGAACAGACCGCGGCCTTCGCTGCCGGCGTTGATGCGACCGGTCAATGTGGCGTGGCTGTCGACGATCGGCGCGCTGAACGCCAGCTTGCCGTCGGGCGTCGGGGTCAGCGTTACGGGGCCACGGTTGAGCTGCCACTTGGCGCTCGAATCGCCCAGCAACCCCGTCGGGTCGGCCATTTCGCCCGCGAAGCTGCGCGGCACCTGGGCTTCGATCAGCTGCTGCAGCGCGGGCAATGCCAGCGCGATCTGCAGGTTGATTTCGGATGTGGTGTCGCGGTGCGCGGGTGCGGTGCCGGCGGGTGGCCGCACGGCGATGTCGGGCAGACGTTCTGTGGTGGCGCGGTTGACGCCCCAGAGCGCGGCACCCAGCACCGCCACAATCACCGCCAGCCAGCCCAGCCACCGCATAATGTCGCGCTCCCCCTAAACCGCCCAGTCCTTGCGGGCATAGCCTTGCGCATAGAGTAGCACAGTCAGGTCGCCGTGGCGCACCGCGGCTTGTGCGGCGGCCGCGGTGCGCGGCTTGGCGTGATAGGCGATGCCCAGCCCTGCCGCCTCGATCATCGGAATGTCATTGGCCCCGTCGCCGACCGCAAGCGTCGCGGGCAGCGGCACGCCGGCGCTCTGCAATTCAGCGAGCTTGGTAGCGGAATCGACCACCGGCCGCGCCACGGTGCCGGTCAACTTGCCGTCAGCGATTTCAAGGACGTTGGCGACCACGCGCGCAAAGCCGATCTCGGCCCCCACCGGCTCGGCAAACGCTGTGAAACCGCCCGACACGAGGATGGTCGCCGCCCCCGCCCCGCGCATCGTCTGCACCAGCGCGCGGGCGCCGGGCATCAGCCGGACGCGTTCGGCACGGCATTGGTCGATGACCGCGGCGTCGAGGTCCTTGAGCAAAGCCACGCGCGCATCGAGCGCACCGACGAAATCGAGATCGCCGCGCATCGCCGCTTCGGTGATCGCCGCGATCTGCGGCTTGAGCCCGGCGTAATCGGCGAGCTCATCGATGCATTCGACGGTGATCATCGTCGAGTCCATGTCGGCGATCAGCAGGCGCTTGCGGCGCGGTGCAAAGGTGCTCTGCACGATGACGTCGACCGCCGGCAGCGCCGCCTCGAGCACGTCGCGCGCCACCACCAGCTCGAGCCCGGTCAGCGGCAGGTCGGCGGCCAACCCGTCATCGATCCACGTCCAGTGCTGCGGCGTCGCACCGGCGGCGGCCAGCGCGTCGCTCGCCACGCGCAGATCGCCCGGCGACAGCGCGGGGCCAACCAGTGTAGCAAGCAGCATGAGCGAATCCTCTCGGGCAAGGCTGGTGGTTATCGCGGGGCCGACGGCTTCGGGCAAGTCGGCGCATGCGCTGGCGCTGGCAAAAGCCGAGAACGGCGTCATCATCAACGCCGATGCCAGCCAGGTCTATGCCGATTTGCGCGTGCTAAGCGCTAGGCCTTCCCCCGAAGAGGAAGCCCAGGCCCCGCACCGGCTTTACGGCGTCATCGACGGCGCGGTGGCGTGTTCGGCGGCAGGCTGGGCCGAACTGGCAAAGGCCGAGGTCGCGGCGGCGCATGCGGCGGGGCAGTTGCCGATCGTCACCGGCGGCACCGGGCTGTATATCCGCACGCTGCTCGACGGCATCGCGCCGGTGCCCGAAATCGACCCCGGTGTGCGCGGCGAAGTGCGCGCGCTGGGTGCGGAGGCGGCATGGGCGGCGCTCGAACGTGAAGATCCGGCAATGGCCAAACGCCTCAACCGTGCCGACCGCCAGCGCGTGGCGCGCGCGCTTGAAGTGATGCGCGCCACACGACGTTCGCTGGCCGACTGGCAGCAGCAACTGGAGGGCGGCATCGGTGCCGATGTCGAGCTCGACGCGCGTGTCGTCACGCTGCCGCGCGACCAGCTCTACAAGCGCTGCGATGCGCGGCTGGTGGCGATGGTGAACGAAGGCGCGCTCGATGAAGTCGCGGCGCTGCTGGCGCGCCACCTCGCGCCCGACCTGCCGGTGATGAAGGCGCTCGGCGTGCGGGCGTTCGCCGCGCAACTGGCGGGGCGCAGCGACGCCGCGTCCGCCCTCGCCGACGCGCAGCGCGAAACGCGCAATTTCGCCAAGCGCCAGACGACATGGTTCAACAACCAGTCTCCGGGGTGGCCTCGAATTGCGGGTTGATAGCAGCGGTGCAGGGCTGACGGCTTCGGCACGGCTATAGGTCGCATCGTCGACGGAACGATTGGCATTTGCAAATTGCTGCAGTTCCATTGCTCTTTGCAAAGCAAATAGCCGCATAATGCCATTCGCCGGGTGCAGTTGCAGCGAGACCGGCTTGATAAAAGCCAATGCTTGAATTGGCACGATTTGTGCAGATTCCAAATTGCGTCGCCTGAGCCGGCGGTCTGCACATCCGGCGGGGATCAGCCCCGGCGGCGCTAAAGGGATGACCAATGAAGATCATTATTCTGGCGGGCATGACAGCACTGTTGTCTCCCTTCATGTTAAACGCCGCCATGGCCGACGAAAAGTCGGATGCGCCAAAGACCATCGAGTTGAAGGTGTCAAAGGTGCGTGAGGCCAAGACCGACTTTCTGGCGCTGGCCATCGATTCCAAGACCGGCGCCTATTACACGCGCATGGGCTATGGCTATGAAGGCCCAGAAGTGCAGATGTACAAGAATGCTGCGGCGTTTGAAGCCGGCGAGGTCAGCGAGATTTTGAAACTCGATGGCGCCATGATGGCCGGCACCTACATGACCGCAACCGGCGGGCAGCTTTACGGCCGCATCTTCGATGCGCAGGGCGAATGGGGCTGGCCGGACGCCAATATTCTTGGCCGCTGGGACCTTGCCACAGGTCAATTGAACGCCAAGGCCGAAATGTCGAACATGGGCGGCCGCAACGGCAGCGATACGTTCAACTGGGGCGGCTTTTCGGCGCTGAACACCATGCAGGACCAGACCGGCCGCTATGTGATGGGCACCGAAGGCGGCGGCACCTGGGTCGTGTTGAAGGTCGACGAAGACCTGAATGTTCTGGATGGGCGCAAGTTCGAAGCCGGTTCGATGGGTTGGGCCTTCATGAAAAAGGGCCAGGTCTTCATGAGCGACAGCTACGATTCAAACCATATTGGCCAGGTTCTCGACTTTGTCAGTGGCGCATTGGAAAAGGTCAGTTACGACCTGATTGGCTTTGCCAAGGAAGGCGAAAAGCAAGCCAGGGTGTATCTGAGCATGACCAGCTACGATGCCAACAGCGACACCGTCTATTTCCAGAACACCAACGACCAGACCATTTATGAACTCGGGAGCGGCGATAGCGGCGGCTGGAACGGCGGTGGTCATGATGGCGGGGGTTATGATGGCGGTGGTGACACTGGTGGTGGGGACAATGGCGGCGGCGTCAGTGCCGTACCCGAACCGGCAAGCTGGGCGATGATGATCACCGGCTTTGGCCTGATCGGTAGTGCCCAGCGGCGGGCGGCGCGACGTCGCCGTACTGCGCCAACCGCCTGAAGGACTGAAACACGCCGTTCGTGTCGCGCAAGCGCACGAACGGCGCTGTTTATTGCTGATATGAGCCATTCTGTAGCAATATAATTACGACAACCGGGGTTGACACGGCAATTTTGCGTCCGTATTGGCGACGCTTCGTTGTGTAAACCCAACCCCGGAGCCGGCCATGGCCAGCCTTTCTGCATCTGCCCCGCGCGACCTCACCGGCGCCGAGATCATCGTCCAGGCGCTGACCGACCTCGGTGTCGAGGTGATCTTCGGCTATCCCGGCGGCGCGGTGCTGCCGATTTATGACGCGCTGTTCCATCAGACGCGCATCCGCCACATCCTCGTGCGTCACGAACAGGCAGCGATCCACGCGGCCGAAGGCTATGCCCGCAGCACCGGCAAGCCCGGCGTGGCGCTGGTCACCAGCGGCCCCGGCGCGACCAATGCCGTCACCGGCATCACCGATGCGATGTGCGATTCTATCCCGATCGTCGTGCTGACCGGCCAGGTGCCGACGCATCTGATCGGCACCGATGCGTTTCAGGAATGCGACACCGTCGGCATCACGCGCCACTGTTCAAAGCACAACTACCTCGTCAAGGACGTGACGCGGCTCGGCGACATCATCCATGAGGCATTCCACATCGCGACCGCCGGCCGCCCCGGCCCGGTCGTCGTCGATCTGCCCAAGGATATCCAGGTGGCGCGCGCCCGCTACGTCCGCCCCGGCAAGATTGAGCACAAGACGTACAAGCCGCAGATCAAGGGCGATCTGAAGGCGATCGAAGCCGCATGCGAAATGATCGCTGCCGCCGAGCGCCCGATCCTCTACACCGGCGGCGGCATCATCAATTCCGGCCCCGGCGCCGCGCAGATGCTGCGCGAGCTGGCGAAGCTGACCGGTGCGCCGGTGACCACGACGCTGATGGGTCTCGGCACCATCCCGCAGGACGACAAGCAGTTCCTCGGCATGCTGGGGATGCACGGGTCGTACGAAGCCAATATGGCGATGAACCAGTGCGACCTGATGGTTTGCCTTGGCGCGCGCTTCGATGACCGCGTCACCGGGCGCCTCGATGCGTTCTCGCCGAACTCGAAGAAGATCCACGTCGATATCGACCGTTCGTCGATCAACAAGGTGGTGCGCGTCGACCTCGGCATCGTCGGCGACGTCGGTCATGTGCTCGAAGACATGCTCAAGGTGTGGAAGTCGCGCCGGCTGCGCACCCCCGATCTGGCGCAATGGTGGGCGAAAATCGCCGGCTGGCGCGCCCGCGACAGTTTCGGCTTCACGCAAGCCGGCAGCGAGATCATGCCGCAGCAGGCGATCAAGCGGCTATACGAATTGACGCGCAAGGCGCAGCCAATCATCACGACCGAAGTCGGCCAGCACCAGATGTGGGCGGCGCAGCATTTCGGTTTCGATGCGCCGAACAAGTGGCTGACCAGCGGCGGCCTCGGCACGATGGGCTACGGGCTTCCGGCGGCCATCGGCGCGCAGCTCGGCAACCCCAATGCGCTGGTCATCGACATCGCCGGCGAGGCGTCGATCCAGATGAACATCCAGGAGCTCGGCACGGCGATCCAGTACCGACTGCCGGTCAAGATCTTCGTCGTCAACAACGAGTATATGGGGATGGTGCGCCAGTGGCAGGAGCTCAACCACGGCTCGCGCTATTCGGAAAGCTATTCGGATTCGCTGCCTGACTTCGTCAAGCTGGCGGAAGCCTATGGCTGGACTGGTATCCGCATCGAGAACGCCGCCGACCTCGACACCGGCATTGCCGCGATGATCGCAACGCCCGGCCCGGTGCTCGTCGATTGCCGCGTCGCCCAACTGACGAACTGCTTCCCGATGATCGCGTCGGGCGCAGCGCACACTGACATGATGCTCGGCCCCGATGACAAGACATCGGCCGCCGACGAAGATGCACAGGCCCTGGTCTAATGAAAACCGCCCCCTCCGAACGTCATACGCTGTCGATCCTCGTCGATAACGAAGCCGGCGTGCTGGCGCGCATCGTCGGGCTGTTTTCGGCGCGCGGCTACAACATCGACAGCCTGACGGTCGCCGATGTGTCTGGCGACCATGCCGTCAGCCGCATCACCGTGGTGACCAGCGGGCCGCCCGCCGTCATCGAACAGATCATGGCGCAACTCGACCGGCTGGTGCCGGTGCACCGCGTGCTCGACCTGACGGCGCTCGGGCCCCACGTCGAACGCGAGATGGCGCTCGTCAAGGTCGCCGGCGTCGGTGACAAGCGCGTCGAGGCGCTGCGGCTCGCCGACATTTTCCGGGCGCGACCCGTCGACACCACGACGCAAAGCTTCGTCTTCGAAATCAGCGGCTCGACCGAGAAGGTCAACCAGTTCGTCGAGCTGATGCGCGAAGTAGGGCTTGTCGAAGTCGCGCGCACCGGCGTCGTGGCGATTGCTCGCGGCAAGGAAGCCGTTTAACCCCCACCCCACCCTGTCAGCCCGCTGAAACCGGGCACGACGAAAACGAAGCAGCAGGAAAGCACAGACCATGCGCGTTTATTATGATGCCGATGCCGACATCGGCCTGATCAAGACCAAGAAGATCGCCATCATCGGCTATGGCTCGCAGGGCCACGCCCATGCGCAGAACCTGCGCGATTCGGGCGTCAAGGAAGTGGCCATCGCGCTGCGTCCGGGTTCGGCCACCGCCGCCAAGGCCGAAGCTGCCGGCTTCAAGGTCATGTCGAACGCCGAAGCCGCCAAATGGGCCGATGTGCTGATGGTGCTGGCGCCCGACGAACATCAGGCTGCGATCTACGCCGAAGACCTCGGCCCGAACATGAAGCCCGGCGCGGCGCTGGCGTTCGCGCACGGCCTCAACGTTCACTTCCAGCTGATCGAGCCGCGCGCCGACATCGACGTGTTCATGATCGCGCCCAAGGGCCCTGGCCACACCGTCCGCAGCGAATACGTCCGCGGCGGCGGCGTCCCCTGCCTGATCGCCGTACACCAGGACGCCAGCGGCAACGCCCATGATCTCGGCCTGTCGTATGCCAGCGCCGTCGGCGGTGGCCGCTCGGGCATCATCGAAACCACCTTCCGCGAAGAGTGCGAAACCGACCTGTTCGGTGAGCAGGCGGTGCTGTGCGGCGGTCTCACCCACCTCATCCAGGCGGGCTTCGAAACGCTGACCGAAGCCGGCTACGCGCCCGAAATGGCGTATTTCGAATGCCTCCACGAAGTGAAGCTGATCGTCGACCTGATGTATGAAGGCGGCATCGCCAACATGCGCTATTCGATCTCGAACACCGCAGAATATGGCGACATCACCACCGGCCCGCGCATCATCACCGCCGACACCAAGGCCGAAATGAAGCGCGTCCTCGCCGACATCCAGGGCGGCCGCTTCGTCAAGAACTTCATCCTCGACAACCGCGCCGGCCAGCCCGAGCTGAAGGCGTCGCGCAAGGCGGCTGCGGCGCACCAGATCGAGGAAGTTGGCTCGAAGCTGCGTGCGATGATGCCGTGGATTGGCAAGAACCAGTTGGTGGACAAGGCTAAGAACTAAGAGCCTCCGGCGGGCAGGGCCGTGGCCCTGCACCCGTAAGTTTGCCGCCGCGCCCCGCAAGGCGCGGCGGTTTTCGTTTGTGCGCAATTAATTGGGTGCAGGCCTCAGGCCTGCCCGCCGGAGGCCCTTCGTTCCAGATACGACGACTGCAACGCCGCTGCCGCCGCGATGATGATCTCGCGGTCGAACTGCTTCGAATGTTCGCTGAGGTCTTCGTACGGCCGCAGATCGGGGTGGATGCGGCGGGCGTTGTCGCGCTTGTTGCCGGGCGACCATCCACCGAGGCGGCGCTCCATCATCCAGCGTTCGTGTTCGAGTTCGGCGAGCGCTTCGAGCATCTTCGGATCGGCGGCGAAGTCGGGCATGGTCAGCAGGCGCGCGCTTTCGGCGTCGTTGTTGCCGGGCTTGCGCTGCGCTTCGATCCACTGGCCGAGGTCGAAGCCGCTGCTCGCCAGCTTGGCGGGCAGGTGCATGACGAGGCGGCGGTTCGATTCGCGGTGCTCCTCGCGCAGGTCTTCCCACGGCATGTTGGCGGCGGCGTGGTCGGGGGCGCCACGGCGATAGGCTTCGTGGAACTGGCGCGGCAGCGCGTCGGGGTCCGATTCGAACAGCCCTATCCCAGAGGCAAAATCGTACATCGACCCGAACGACACCAGCCCCGCGGATTGACCGGCCTCGCCTTCGACCCCTTGGTCGGGGAGTGCGCCGTGCGCGCTGACGCGGGTGAAGATCGGCCCGATCGTCCAGCCGGCGCGGCGCACCAGCGCCTGCATCGAAATCGCCGCCGCCATGCTGCGCTGGTCATTGTCGAGGCTGACATAGACCACGGTGATCGGCACATCGGCGTGTGCGGCTTCGAGCGCGGCGCGCGGGACGATGCGTGAGTCGTAGCTGAAGCCGGGATCGATGACATCGATGTCGACGCTGCCGCGCAGGTCGGGGCAGCGCAGCGCCAGGCTGGCTTCGATTTCGCGGGCGCGCGGGTCGATGATCGTCAGTTTGGGCTTGCCCAGGTAGGTTACCAGCGATGACAGCAGCAGGTCGGTCATCGCCGCCTCGCCGCCACGGCCGAAGCCCAGCATGACAGCGTGGATACGCTGCTGGCCGAGCGCCTTGGCGACGAGGAACGGCGGGTGCGTCCAGTGCAGCGCGCGCAACGCCAGCTGCGCTTCGGAGACGATGCGGACCCCCGAGATGTTCTCGAGCTCGTCCATGCGTTCGGCAAACCACGGGTCGGCGCAGTTCATCACGACGGGCACCTTGGGCGCTGCCTGCCGCAGGTCGCGTACAGCCGCGATCAGCCGCGCTTCGTCGCCAAACGCGACGAGGCATTGGCGCGCGCGGTCGGCCCCGAAGGTTTCGGCAACATCGGCGTTCCAGCGCCGTTCGACGACCAGCACGCCCGGCACCGGCGGCTCGGGCGCGACGCTGTCGGTAATCCAGGTCGTCAGCACGCGGCGCGCGCCGGCGGCTTCGGCGACCCAGCGCGCGACGCCGTGGTCACCGACAATCAGCAAATGCCCCGAACGCTGCCGACCACCGATTTCGGCGAGCTGCTTCGACAGCAGCAGCATCAATGCCTTGGCGCCGATGACGCTGAATGTCGCGAGCCCGAGCCAGCGCGCGATTTCGATTCGCCATTCGTGGTTGAAGGTTGAGGCGTCTTCGTAAAACGTCAGCAGCGTGATGCTGCCGAGTGCGCGATAGAAGATATCGCTCGTCGTCAATTCTAGCGCGTGCGCCTGGACGCTCCACCCCCAGATGGCAAAGCTGATCGAGCTGATGGCCAGCACCACCAGCAGCACTGTGAGGTTGAGGAAACGCCGCATCGCGAAGGCTTACCGCGATTGTCCACCGTCGACCGGCACCACAGCACCAGTGACAAAGCTGGCGCGCGGCGACAGCAGGAACGCTGCCATATTGCCGATTTCTTCGGGCGTGCCGTAGCGCCGCAGTGGCACTTCGCGCTTGACCCATTGCGCCCAGGAGTCGGCGCGCGGGCCGGTCGAGCGTTCTTCCCAGCCACCGCCGGGGAAGATGATGTTGCCCGGTGCCAGCGCATTGACGCGGATGTTGTGGCGGCCTTGCAGAAGCGCCAGTTCGCGCGCCAGATGGTTCATCGCCGCCTTCGACGTGCCATAGGTCAGCGGCGTGCCGAGCGCGGTCAGTCCGGCGATCGAACTGATGAGCAGCAATGCCCCCTCGCCGCGCGCCTGCATGTTGCGCAGCACGGCGCGGCACAGCCGGTACGCCGACGTCAGGTTCTGCGTCAGCCCGGCCTCCCAATGGTCATCGGTCACGTCGAACCCCGGCGGCGTTTCGTCGAGCCCGACATTGGCGACGGCGCCCCAGATCGGCCCGAGCGAAGCTTCGGCGCCGCGCACGGCGGCTTCGATATCACCGCTGTCGCGCATGTCGCCGGCGAAGCTCCACAGCTTGTCAGCGCCATATTGCGCCGCCAGCCGGGCGCGGGCGGCTTCGAGCGCTTCGGCACCACGCGCCGCCATGGCGACGCGCGCGCCTTCGGCGAGGCA
Source organism: Glacieibacterium arshaanense (assembly GCF_004681125.1). Classification (GTDB taxonomy): domain Bacteria; phylum Pseudomonadota; class Alphaproteobacteria; order Sphingomonadales; family Sphingomonadaceae; genus Polymorphobacter_A; species Polymorphobacter_A arshaanense. The sequence goes on along the minus strand of NZ_SIHO01000001.1, from coordinate 788,027 downwards.
GGTTTCGACGATCCCGAGCCCGATGCCACGACTGGCACCGGCGACGAAGATCACCTTGTCACGAAGTTGCAGGTCCATTGTTTCCCCCAAGGGCCATTTCGGCCAGTCCAAAGCGGCGCAGCACCTCTTGCGTGTGCTCCCCCAAAAGCGGCGGCGCAACCATCGTTACCGGCGGTGTGCCCGAAAGTTTGAGCGGCGAGGCGATCAGTGACACCTCGCCCGCAGTCGGATGCGCCACCTTGCCGACCATGCCGCGTGCCGCAGTTTCGGGCGCGGCGAGTGCCGTACCAACCGAACGCACTGCGCCTGCCGGCACGCCCGCCGCCTTCAAGCCTTCGAGCCAATAGTGCGTCGGCTTGGCGGCAATCAGCGGCACCAGGACGTCATTCAGCGCGACGCGGTGGACGACGCGGTCGCTGTTGGTGACAAAGCGCGGGTCGGCGGCGATTTCGGGGCGGCCGAGCAGATTGTTGCACAAATGCGCGAACTGCCCGTCATTGCCGACCGCGATGACGACTTCGCCGTCACTGGTCTTGAACAACTGATACGGCACCACCGTCGGATGGCCGTTGCCGTAGCGCCGCGGTTCCTCACCCGATACCAGCACGCTGCTGCCGATATTGGCGAGCATTGCCAGCTGGCAATCATAAAGCGCCATGTCGATGTGCTGGCCCAACCCGTCGCGTTTCTGCGCGATGATTGCTGCCAGAATGGCTTGTGCCGCCGCCATGCCGGTGAACAGGTCGGCAACCGCGACGCCGGCCTTCATCGGCGCGCCTTCGACCTCACCGGTGAACGACATCAGCCCGGCTTCGGCCTGGATGACATAGTCATAGCCGGGCTCGGCGGCGCGCGGCCCGGTGCGGCCATAGCCCGAAATCGAACAGTAAATCAGCCCCGGGTGGTCCGCCGACAGCGACGCGTAATCGAGGCCGTATTTGTCGAGACCGCCGAGCTTGTAATTTTCGACCAGCACGTCGCATTGCAGCGCCAGCCCGCGGATGATCGCCTGGCCTTCGGGTGTGGCGATGTTGACCGCGACGCTCTGCTTGTTGCGGTTGGCGGCGAGGTAATAGGCGGCCTCACCCGCAGCATAGGGCGGGCCCCATTTGCGCGTGTCGTCACCACCCTTGGGGTTTTCGATCTTGATGACTTCGGCACCGAGGTCGGCGAGGATCATCGTGCACCACGGCCCCGCCAGCACGCGCGACAGATCGAGGACACGGATACCGTCAAGGCTCGGGCGGCGCGGTGGGGTCGCAGTCATGCCAACGGGTTAGCAGGGGGCACAGACCCACGCAAATGCCGCGTCGTCGCGGTCAGGGATATATCTGCCTGTACAGCGCCTCGATCTCGGCCTTTTCGGGCACGCGCGGGTTGTTCGCCGGCGACCCCGAGGCCAACGCCTGTTCGGCCATCGTCGGGATCAGCGCGTGGAACTGCTCGCGCGCGATGCCGAACATCGCCGGAGTCGGCACCTCGAGATCGGCGTTGAGCACTTCGAGCGCCTCGACCAGCCGTCCGACCGCCGACTGGTCGCTCTCCGCCGCGTCCGCCAGCCCCATCATGCGCGCGCAATCGGCGTAGCGCTGTCGCGCCGCGGGTGCCGAAAACGCCGTCACCGCAGGCAGCAGCATCGCATTCGACAGGCCGTGCGGGACATGGAAGAACGCGCCGATCGGCCGGCTCATGCCATGCACCAGCGCCACCGAGGCGTTCGAGAAGGCGATGCCGGCATGGTGCGCGCCGACCATCATCGCCTCGCGCGCGGCGCGGTCATCGGGGTGCGAGCAGGCGCGGCGGATGTTGGGGGTAATCAGCCGCATCGCCGACAGCGCTAGTGCATCGGCAAACGGATTGGCGCGCTTCGAGACATAGGCCTCGATCGCATGCGTCAGCGAATCGATGCCGGTATCCGCCGTCAGCCGGCGCGGCTTGCCCATCGTCAGTTCGAAGTCGACGATGGCGATGACCGGCAGGAACGCCAGCCCCATGCACAGCATCTTTTCGGAGGTCGCCTCGTCGGTGATGACGATGACGCGCGTGGCTTCCGCCCCCGTCCCCGCCGTCGTCGGCACGGCAATCACCGGCAGGCCGGGCAAGTCGTTGACCGCGGGCACCTTGAGCATTGGGACCGGACGCGGATCGAGCGCCAGCGCGCCGACAGCCTTTGCGGTATCGATCGGGCTACCGCCACCCAGGCCGATGATGCAGTCATGGCCGCCCTCGCCCAGCACCGCGAGCGCCGCCTCGACGGTTGCGGTGGTCGGATCGGATACCGTGTCGGCGAATACACGCGCCTCCAGCCCGACGGCGGCCAGCACGCCAAGCAGCGTATCGACCATGCCGCTGCCGGCGAGGAACGGGTCGGTCACCACGAACGGCCGCGACAGCCCGAGCTGCGCCATCGCCGCCGGCAGTTCGGCGAGCGCGCCGCCGCCGACGCGGACAATGCGCGGAAGATTGATGATGGCCATGCTCTGCGTCTCCAAATTCACCGCGGCCGTTGCGCGTGCCGACCCCGTCCGAATTCCGCCAGCCACGGACTCCGCTCAGGGGTATCCGTAACGTCTCAAAAGGGAGGTTGACCAATGGCCAGTATTTGCCACGAAATCACTATCGAAGTTGCAGCCGACCGCATCTGGGATGCCGTGCGCGATGTCGGCGCGTTGCACAGCCGGCTGGTGCCGGGGTTCGTCATCACCACCGACATGATCAACGGCGCGAACCCGCCGACGCGCGTTGTCACCTTTGCCAACGGCACCGTGCTCAAAGAACGCATTGTTGCTTGTGATAGTTACGCCCGGCGCCTGGTGTGGAGCATCGAGGATGCCAGTGTCGTCCATCACAACGGCGCGATTCAGGTGTTTGCCAACGGGTCAGACCGGTCAACGGTGGTCTGGACTGCCGATGTGCTGCCCGACACGCTTGCCGAACCGTTTGGCGGCTTCATGACGACCGGGTTGGCCGTGATGAAAAGCCAGCTCGAAAGCTGCTAGCGCTCGAAAAAGCGCGTGACGATATCGCGGGCGATGCGCACCGGGGTCTTGGTTTCGGCGTCGATGCAGCACCAGGTCGATTTGACCTCGGCGATAACTTCCTCGCCGCGCATGATGAACGTCGAGTACCAGGCGCGCGCGCCGCGGACGCTGTCGAGCACGACATTGGCGACGATATTGTCGTCAACGAACGCCGGCTTGCGGTAGTCGATTTCGTGGCGCAGCGCGATCCACAGATGCTCGGCGAACTCCTGAGGGGTCGCCAGCTTGGCCCAGTGACCGACCACCGCCGCCTGCACCCATTTCAGATACACCGCGTTGTTGACATGACCCATGTGGTCGATGTCCTCGTTCGCCACGGGCAAAGCGAAGCGGAAAGGCAGTGCGGCGTCAGTCATGCGTATGGGCTATACGCATAAATGCCGCGGCTGTCGCGCAGCATTTCGCCGCAGCGCTAGCTGGCTGCGATGTCGGACAGGGCGGCGAGCAGCGTATCGACTTCGGCGCTGCTGTTGTAATGCGACAGCCCGACGCGAATGGCGCCCGGCCCTTCGCGCAGCCCCAGCGCGGTCGCCGGCTCCCACGCGTAATAATAGCCGCTCCACGCGAAGATGTTACGCGCCGCAAGTTCAGCGACCACCGCCGGTGCATCATGGCCGCCGATGGTGAAGGTGAAGGTCGGCACCCGCGACGCCAACCGGTTGGCATTACCGATGCCGAACAGCTTGAAGCCCGGGATCGCCGCCGCGCCGCTGAGGAACTGGCGCATCAAATCGGTTTCGTAGCGCGTCACCGCGTCGAAACCCGCAACAATGCGCGCCCGCAACGGCGCATCGGCGGCGGCGCCACCGAAGCTGCTGCCGAGCCAGGCGAAATGCTCGATCGCCGCCAGCGTCCCGGCCTGCGCTTCGAATGAAGGTGTACCCGGCGCAAAGCGCGTTGGCATGTCATCGACCGACGGGCGCACCTTCCACGGCCGCAGCTTCGCCTGCAGCGCACGCGACAGGAACAAGGTCGCGGCATGCGGCCCGAAATATTTGTACGCGCTGGCGCACAACAGGTCGCAACCCAGCGCCTTGACGTCGATGGCGATGTGCGGCGCCGACTGTACCGCATCGACTACGCTGACCGCCCCGACCGCGCGCGCGGCGGCACAAACGCGCGCGACATCGTTGATCGTGCCGGTGAAGTTGCTGGCATGACCGACCGCGACCAGCTTGGTGCGCGGTCCGATAAGGTCGCCCAGCATGTCGTAGCGGAATTCAAAGCTGTCGTAGTCGAACTCGAGCCAACGCACGGTGACGCCCTTGTCGGCGGCGGCCTGCAACCACGGCGCGACATTGGCGTCATGGTCCATCCGCGTCAGCACGATTTCATCGCCCGCCGCCCAGTCGCGCGACAGGATCGCGGCGAATTCGAAGAATAACGACGTGGTGTTCAACCCGAACAGCACCTCGTCGGGCTCGGCATTGAACAGCGCCGCGACGCCGTCATGAGCGGCATCGACGATGGCGCTCGCGGCAATGCTGGTGCGGAACAGCCCGCCGTCATTGGCGCAGGCGTGTACCATCGCGTGGGCCATCGCATCGATGACGCGCCCGGCGACCTGCGTGCCCGCCGGCGCATCAAAATAGGCGCGCGCGCGCCCGTCATCGGTGAGGGCAAGCGCCGGAAAGGCGGCGCGGACGGTATCGATGTTCCAGCTGGTCATAGCGCCGACGCTAGTCGAAGCCGCAGGCCGCAGCAACCGTGCCGACAATCGCATCCATTGTGGATGCGAAGCAGTTGCAAGTGGTTGCAATCGCCGCGCCGCACCGCGAGACTTGGGCGGGAACAGGGAGTGTAAAATGCGTATCTTCAAAGCCCTCGCCACCGCCGCCATACTGCTGACCCTGCCCGTTGCGGCACATGCCGCCGATGCTGCGGCGCTCGCCAAGGCATTCGGCGCGCGACCGCTGGCCTGGGGCGTCCAACTCTCGCCCGATGGCGCGCGTATCGTCTATCTGACGCCGGTGGGCACGCTCGGCACCGCCATTGTCGTCGCCGATATCGCCACCGGTGCAACCAAGGTGGTGCTGGGCACGCAGAACAACACGGTCCGTCCGGCTTGGTGCCAGTGGAAGACCGACAAGCGCCTCATCTGCCTCCTCTACGGCGTCACCAATGCCATCGAAGACAAGCTCGGTTTCACCCGCATCATGGCCATCGACGCCGATGGCAGCAATCCCAAGACGCTCGGCAGTCGCAGTAACGCGCGCACGCTGACCATCATCCAGACCAGCGGCAACGTCATCGACTGGTTGCCCGATGATCCCGAACATGTGCTGATGCAGGTCGCGCTGGCCGAGGAAAATTCCACCGGCACACGCGTCGCCAATGTCGATCCGGGCACCAGCGTGCAGCGCGTCAACGTCAACACCGCGCGCATGGAAACGGTTGAGGCGGGCAAGACCAATGTCGTTGAATTTGATACAGATAACCGCGGTGCGGTGCGCTTGATGGCGTCGATATTGACCAACAATACCGGCTATTACAGTGGCGAGATCAGCTATTTTTATCGCACCAAAACCTCGAAGGACTGGCGACCCGCCGGCGTCGGCTCGCTCGATGGCTACACCGACCTCAGCTATGACGGCTTCGATACCGACGGCGACAATCTGCTGGCATTGAAGCCGCGCGATGGACGACTCGCACTGTTTGCCGTGAATGCCAATGGCACCGGCGCGGCCGATGCACTGATTTACGCGCACCCGCATGTTGATATCGACGGTGTGCTGCGCATCGGCAAGTTCCGGAGGCCGGTTGCAGCAAGCTATGTTACCGACCGCAATCAACTCGAATTCTTCGATCCCGGGCTGCGCAAGTTGAGCGCGGCACTGACCAAGGCACTCCTCGGTGGCCCGACGGTCGATGTCCTTGATGAAAGCTGGGATGGCAGCAAGAAGCTGATTTTTGCCGGATCGGACGTTGATCCCGGCCGCTACTACCGTTTCGATACCGCGACCAAGGAGCTGGGCGAATTGGTGGCATTGCGGCCGCAACTCGCCGATCTCAAACTGGCGACCGTGACCCCGGTGACCTTCCCCGCCAAGGACGGCACACAGATTGCCGGCTATGTGACGATGCCGCCCGGCGGCGCCAGGACCAACCTGCCGGCGATCATCATGCCGCACGGGGGGCCATCGGCGCGCGATCAATGGGGCTTCGACTGGCTTGCGCAATATTTCGCGCAGCTCGGCTATGTCGTGCTGCAGCCGAATTACCGCGGCTCGGCGGGCTATGGGCAGGACTATTACGTCAAGAACGGCTTCAAGTCGTGGCCGACAGCAATCGGCGACATCAACGATGGCGCGCGCTGGCTGGCGGCGCAGGGCATTGCCGACCCCAAGCGCACTGCCATCGTCGGCTGGAGCTACGGCGGCTATGCCGCACTGCAGGCGGCGATTACCGATCCGGCGCTGTACAAAGCAGTGGTGGCTATTGCACCGGTAACCGACCTGCAGGCGCTCAAGGACTTTTCACGCCGCTTCACCAACTATCAGCGTGTTGTCGAGTTCGTCGGCGACGGCCCGCTGACGATTTCGGGGTCACCGGCGCGCAACGCTGCCGCGATGCAGGCGCCGGTGCTGATGTTCCACGGCGACCAGGACATCAATGTCGACATCGGCCAGAGCAAGCTGATGGATAGCGCGCTGGCCAGTGCCGGCAAGCGCCACGAGCTGATCACCTATCCGGGACTTGACCACCAGCTTGACGACAGCGGCGTGCGCGCCGACATGCTCGACCGCAGCGCAGCGTTCCTTGCTGCCAACATGGGCGCGCCGTAACCTAGGGGCGCCGGTCGCTTTCGGTGTGCGGCGCCAGTGTGTTGGCGGTCAGCCAGTTGGGCTTGAACTTTTCGGCGACGAACAGCTTGGCCTGGTCGTTGTAGTGCGGTGAGGCTTCGCGTGAGGTCGCGGCACCGAACTGGACGATGCTTTCCGAACTGACGGTGCCGGCCCCTGTCTTACCCGCCGCGCCCCATTCGACGAGCATGATGAAGCTGTCGCCGCCCTGCCCGACCAGCCGCCCGAGCTTTTCGTCGCGGCGCGAGTGGATGGCGCGCAGGACTTCGGGACCGCCGAGCACGCCGAGATCGACGTTGCCGCGCTGGACACGCTGCAAGGTCGCGAGCGGCGGGTCGAGGCGGCCGAACGCGGTGTTGAGGAACTTGACCTGCGCGGTGAAGTCTTCGCGCGCGTCGGGCATCGCATCGCCGAAATAGGCGAGCATCGACACCGAGTTGACCATCACCGCCGCCAGCGCATCGGCATCGCCCTGCCCGTCCTGGACGAAGTCCCAGGTCGACAGCAGTTTCTGCGCCTTGGCGAGATCGGGGGCGTCCTTGAAGTCGAGCGCGAGGATTTCGCGCTGGCGCTTGCCGGCCCAGCTGGCGCGGTCATAGGCCTTGTCGAACTTGATCGACAGCAGCGCGTCGCGGCCGATCGGTGCGTCGCCCAAGGCGGCGAACAGCGACTGGAAGCGCATCGCGCGGTTGGTGATGAAGGTCTCGATGCCGAGTTCGGGCGCGAACTTCGACGCGTCGAGGTTGTCGCCGGGCGCGGTGGCAATGAACGGCGTGTTGTTTGAGTTGGCGACCCAGCCGCTCGGCGGATTGATGACCTGCGGGTAGCCGGCGAACGGCACATACGACTTCCACACTGCCTTCGACGTGTCGCCGGGTAGCACGCCTTTCCAGTCGAAACCGGGCGCGCGCTGCGGGAAGCGGGCGTTGTAGAACATGCCGATATTGCCCGCGGCGTCAGCGTAGACAAAGTTGGTCGCCGGCACCGCCTGCATCGCCATCACCCGCTGCCATTCGGCGAAATCGCGCGCCTTGTTGAGCCGGTAATATTGTTCGACCTGCCGGACATCGCCCATGCCGGCGTAGCGCACCGCGAACGCGCCGAGCTTGTTTTCGATGACCGGCCCCTGCACGCTGCGCGCCACGGTGCGCGGTACCGGAATGACGAACGGCCCGAAGCGCACCGGCAGCCAGACGCGGTGGCGCTCGAGCGGTCGCCATTGGCCGTCGTAGCGATAGTTGTCACCGCTGGCATCGAGCACGAGCTTGTAGGTGTCGATCAGGTCGGCGCGGTTGACGGTGTTTGTCCAACCCAGCGTGTTGTTATGGCCGAGCGCCGGATACGGCATGCCGGGGAACAGCGCGCCGGCGAAGTCCCAGCCGGCGTCCGAGTGCACGACGACTTCGTACCAGGCGACGCCGCCGACCCACGGCTGGTGCGAGTTCGACAGCAACCGCGTCACGCCGTCGCCGCTGCGCTTGCCGGCAATCGCGAAGGCGTTCGAGCCGCGTTGTTCGCCGGGGCCAGAGTCGCGCGGCGGCAGCTTGTCGGTGGTCAGTGGGCCGAGCACGCGATCGAGCCCGAAGAAGAACGGCGAGCGCAGCGCAAAGCCCGCCACGATGTCGCGGCCGTTGACCGGGAACAGCGCGCGCATCGGCACTTCCTCGGGATGGTCGACGGCGTATTTGTTGAGGCCGGCGGCATAGGCTTCTACCAACGCGCGCGTGTCGGGCGACAGCTGCGTCATATAGCCCTTGTCGGCGACGGTGCGCGCGTCGAGCAGGTGGCCGACATAGTCGAACTTGGCACCGTCGGGGCCGAGCATCGCACCGGCACGGCCGCGCACCATCGCCAGCGTTTCGGCGATCGTGCCGAAGTCGTCCTCGGCATGCGCATAGGCCAGCCCGTAAGCCACATCGGCGTCGGTCTTGCCGAAGATGTGCGGGACGCCCCAACTATCGCGGACGATGCGGACGTCGTGTTTCACCAACGGGTCGGCGACCGATTGCGGGGCGAGGAGCCCTTCCCAGCTAGCCAGAGCGATGGCGGTGACCGCGAGCGCGCCGCCGCCGAAGAGCATCGCCTTGAGTGCCTTGTGCATGACCGACCTACCTGTTTTCAAAGGTGCGTGGTGAAGAAATCGCCGGCGTCGTCCAGCACGCTGGCGATGTGGCGGAACGGCCGCGCCAGCGCCATGACGATGCCGCTGTGCCCGACATCGGGATAGAGCTTCTGCGTCACCGGACTGCCTGCTTGCGTCAGCGCCGCTGCCAGCCGCTTGCTGTTGCGCGGGCGCACAGTGGTATCGGCGGTGCCGCTGAGCAGCAGGCTCGGCGGCGCGCCGGCATGCGCGAAACTGACCGGCTGGGTCAGCGCCGGCTCGGGCGCGTTGCCGAATGCCGCCTGCGCCGACGGCGTGGTGAACGGGTAAAAGTCATACGGCCCGGCGAGGCCGACAAAGGCGCGGACATCGGCGGCCACACCAAATTGCGGATCGAGCGCCAGCATCGCAGCGTTGTAAGCCCCTGCCGAATGGCCGCTGACGCCGATGCGCGCCGCGTCACCGCCCAGCCCGCCGATATGCCCACGCACCCACTCAAGCGCCGCGGCACCATCCTGGACAAAGCCCGGGAAATGCACCTGCGGCACGAGGCGGTAGTCGGGCACGACGGTGACAAAGCCGCGAGAGGCGAACGCCCGCCCGGCAAAGCCATAGTCCTGCCGGCGCCCCGAACTCCAGCTGCCGCCGTAGAAGAACAGCACCACCGGCAGCGCGCCCTTGCGCTTGGCCGGCGCATAGACATCGAGCCGCTGGCGCGGGTCGGCGCCGAAGCTGACATTGGCCGCGACGTGCGTGGTCGGCGCATCGCCGGGCATCACGCGGTCGACGAAATCGAGCACCGGCAACAGTTTCGACGGATTCAGCAATGCATAGCCCCCTGCTGCAAGTGTCGCCGCGCCGCCGCCCAGCATCAGGCTGCGGCGGCTAAGCAGCATCGCGGCTGCGTTCGTGTGTGTTCATGCGTCCCCCATCCGCGCCACCTCGACTCCGGCGTGGCGGCTGCGGCACATAGCGGTAAACCGGAGCGACCCGCATGTGCAACCTGTACCGCATGACCAGCAACACCGAAGCCATCGCGCGGCTGTTCGCAGTCGACACGCGCGGGGTCAATTTGCCGGCGTTTCCGGCCATCTATCCCGACCGCGAGGCACCGGTGGTGCGGCAGGACGCGGGCGGTGCGCGTCACCTTGATATCATGCGCTGGGGCTTCCCGCCGCCGCCCGGCGTGGCGCGGCCGGTGACCAATGTCCGCAACCTTTCGTCGCCGTTCTGGCACGGTGCGCTCGCCAACCCCGAACGGCGCTGCCTGGTGCCAGTGACGGCGTTTTCGGAATGGTCGGCGGCGCCCGACCCCGCCACCGGCAAGAAACGCATCTACTGGTTCGGCATGGCCGACCCCGAAGACGTGCCGTTCGCCTTCGCCGGGATCTGGCGGCCGGTGCCGGACGAAACGCCACGCATGGCGTTCCTGACCTGCGCGCCCAACACCTTGGTCGGGGCGATTCACCCCAAGGCGATGCCGGTGATCGTGCCGCGCGACCGCTACGCCGACTGGCTCGCAGCACCGCTCACGGTCGCCGTGGAACTTGCGCAACCCTTTGATGATGCTGCGATGGTAATGGTCGAGGCCTGACGCCAAGAAATTGTTGTGCTAACGCCAGCAAGGCGATGTTCGTGATTTAACACAGCGATTGATCATGCTAGCCACGCAGATATGACCAACCGCGTCGAACTCCTGCTGCGTGACCGTTACGACAGCTTCACCATGTCCGAACGGATGATTGCCAACTTCCTGCTGGAAAACATGTCGGGGGTGCCGTTCGAAACCGCCGCGTCGATCGGCGCGCGCGTCGGCGTCAGCGCGATGACCGTCGGGCGCTTCCTCAAGTCGCTCGGCTATCACCGGCTGTCGGCGCTCAAGCAGGACCTCCGCGACGGGCTGGGCGATGCGCCGTGGCTGCTGGCGTCGGCGAGCGGTGCTGGTCTCGACGAGCGGCTGCGCGCCGAAACCGCGGCGATTGCCGAGGTCTACCGGCTGGCGACAACGCCCGAATGGCAGGCGGTTGCGACGTTGCTCGCGGGTGCAAACCGCGTGTTCATCGCCGGCTTCCAGAGCGAACGCGGGCTGGCCATGGGGCTTTCGAGCCAGCTCGGCTATGTTCGCCCCGGCGTGCGGCTGGTCGATACTGCGGCGGGCACCTTTGCCGAAGTCACCTCCGAGGCGCAGGACAATGACGTCGTCGTGCTGATCGACGTGCGGCGCTATTCACAGCACCTGCGCAAGCTCGCGGAGCACGCGACGGGGCGCGGCGTACCGGTTGTCATCGTCACCGATCCCTATTGCCCCTGGGCGCGCGACGTGGCGCCGCACGTGCTGACGGCCGAGGTCAGCTTCGGGCACTTCTGGGACATGAACAGCGCGCTCGGGTCGATGCTCAACCTGCTGGTCGATGATGTCGTGCGGCTGATCGGCGAGCCGCAGGTCCATGCCCGGTTGGCGCGGCTGTCGGCGGCGTATGAGGACTTTATCGGCTTCCAGGGTCGCGGCGGCACGACAATGCCGGCGCGTTCGCCCGGTGGTCGGGCGCGTACCAAGCCGGCGCGCAAGCGCTAGCAGCTATTTCGTCGCGCGGTCGTCGCGCACCACCTCGCCGCCCTTGATCACGACATGCACACGCGTCAGTTCAGTGACGTCGCGGCGCGGGTCGCCTGCAACCGCGATGATGTCGCCGTATTGCCCGACCGCCAGCGTGCCGACATCGCCGGTGCGCCCCAGCGCCTGCGCGGCATTGACCGTTGCCGTCTGGATCGCCTCGATCGGCGTCATGCCCCATTCGACCATCTTGGCGAACTGCACGCTGTTGTTGCCGTTGGGATAGGTGCCGGCATCGGTGCCATAAACCATTCTGACGCCGGCGGCGTGCGCGGCGCGGAACACCTGGCGCTGCTTCAGCCCGACGGCGCGCTCCTTTTCGAGCGACTCGGGATACAGGCCGTTCTTGGCGCCTTCGGCGAGGATATAGTCGTCGTCGTAGATATCCATCGAGAACCACGCGCCATTCGCCTTGGCGAGCCGGAACGATTCTTCGTCGGCAAGGCTGGCGTGTTCGATGGTGTCGACACCGGCGCGCAGCCCGTCGTTGATGCCGCTGGCGCCGTGGGCGTGCATGGCGACCTTCATGCCCAGCATATGCGCCTCGCTGACCAGCGCCGCCATTTCGGCGTAGCTGTATTGCTGTGCGCCGACGGCGCCGCCCTTCGACAGCACGCCGCCGGTGCCGTTGAATTTGATGACTTCGGCGCCGTATTTGCGCAGCTCGCGGACACGGGCGCGCAGCGCTTCGGGGCCGTTGGTGGCGCCGGTGTAGCCGGTGCGGACCAGCGACGGCGGCAGCTCGGTCGAATCGCACGGCCCGCCGGTGGCGCAGATGATATAGGTCGCGGGCACGATTCGCGGGCCGCGGATGATGCCGCGCTCGATCGCCTGTTTCAGCCCGACATCATCGAAATTGTGGCTGCCGACGTTGCGCACCGTGGTGAAGCCGCCGTCGAGCGTCTTCGCGGCATTGGCGACGCCGACCGCCATCCAGAAGCTGTCGACGAGTTCGAGCCGGCGGTAGCCGCTGATCATCGGGTCGTCGCTCAGATGCACGTGCATATCGATCAGGCCGGGCAGCATCGTCATCGCGCCGAGCTCGATGCGTTTCGCATCGGCGGGCGCCGCGACGGCTGCTGCCGTGCCGCGCGCAGTGACGCGGCCATCGGTGATGACCACCACCGCGTCATCGATCATCTGTCCGCTGCCGACATCGAGCATGTGCGCCGCGTGCACCGCAACGGTTTCGGCGTGTGCCGCGCCCGCCAGAACCGCCAGCAGCGCGCCGGCGAGCAGCCGCAGCCTAGCGCGCATCCTTGACGACCTCGCCGCCCTTGATGACGACGGCGACATTGGTGAGCACCGAGACATCGGCGAGCGGATCACCCGCGACCGCGATGATGTCGCCGTAGCGGCCCACCGCAATCGCGCCGACATCGCCGGTACGCGCCAGCGCCTGCCCCGCGTTGACGGTGGCGGCCTGGATCGCCTGCATCGGCGTCATGCCCCATTCGACCATCTTGGCGAATTGCTTGGCGTTGTCGCCGTTGGGATAGACGCCGCCGTCGGTGCCGAACACCATCTTGACCCCGGCGGTGTTGGCGGCGCGGAAGGTCTGGCGCTGCTTGAGGCCGACTTCCTTTTCCTTGGCGAGCGATTCGGGGAAAATCCCGTTCTTGGCGCCTTCGGACAGGATGTAGTCGTCGTTGTAGATGTCCATCGAGAACCACGCGCCGCTGGCCTTGGCGAGCTTGAACGATTCGGCGTCGGCCAGGCTGGCGTGTTCGATGGTGTCGACCCCGGCGCGCAGGCCGTCGTTGATGCCGGCGGTGCCGTGCGCGTGCATCGCCACTTTCATGCCCAGCATGTGCGCTTCACCGACCAGCGCCTGCATTTCGGCGAGCGTGTATTGTTGCCCGCCGACGCTATCGGTTTTCGACAGCACGCCGCCCGTACCGCAGAATTTGATGACCTCGGCGCCGTATTTGCGCAGTTCGCGGACCTTGGCGCGGATCGCGTCGGCACCGTCGGCAACACCGCTATAGCCCAGGACCTTGATCGACGGCGGCAGCTCGGTGTTGTCGCAATGCCCGCCGGTGGCGCCGATGGCATAGGTCGCCGGGATGATGCGCGGTCCGGGGATAATGCGGTGTTCAATCGCCTGCTTCAGCCCGACATCGTCAAAATTGCCGCTGCCGACGTTGCGAACCGTGGTGAAACCGGCGTTGAGCGTGCGCGCGGCGCTGGCGACGCCGACCGCCATCGCATAGCTGTCGGTGACTTCGAGTTCGGCATAGCCACCAAGCGTCGGGTCGCCGGTCAGATGGACGTGCATGTCGATAAGGCCCGGCAGCAATGTCATGCCGGCCAGGTCGATGCGCTTGGCACCGGCGGGCACGGTAACGCTGGCGCTGGTACCGGCGGCGGTGATGCGGCCATCGGTGATGACGACAACTGGATTGGCGACGACGCTGCCGCTGATGACATCGATCATCCGCGCACCGCTGACCGCCACGGTTTCAGCGCCCGCCGGCGCCACCGCAACCAGCATCGCACCGAGCAACATACCCCATTTACGCATCGCCATACTCCCGAGCCCCGTTAAAGAAACGAGGCTAGACGCGCGGTGCGACGTCGGCAAGTGCGGTTTGTGCGATGCAGCGAATGTGGTCAGTCTTCACGGGTCCAGCCGAAACTGCAACGTCGCAGTGTGCCGGTGAATCTGAATTATCTATTTACTTTCAATATATTACGCAACCTGCGCCAACGACGGCGGCTGCAACGCCGACAGGAACTGTTCGAGGCACGCTTCCCAACTGAACTGGCGCGCATAGGCGACGCAGTCGTCAGGTCGCGCCGTCAGTGCCAATTGCAACGCGTTGCCCATGTCTTCATCGACCGCGCCGATGCGCGCCGTGAAGCCAGGCACATCGCCACAGCCATCGGCGCCGACGATATCGAGCGGTCCGGCGACCGGGTAGCCCGCGACGGGCGCGCCGCTGGCGAGCGCCTCTATCATCACCAGCCCGAAGGTATCGGTGCGGCTGGGGAAGGCGAATACGTCGGCTGCGGCGTAGGCGCGCGCCAGCTCGTGCCCGTGCAGCGCGCCGGTGAAGATGACGTGCGGGTAGCGCGCGCGCAGGCTGGCAAGCGCCGGGCCGTCACCGACGACGACCTTGCTGCCGGCGAAATCGGCGTCGAGAAAGGCTTCGAGGTTCTTTTCGACCGCGACGCGCCCGACCGATAGCGCAATCGGGCGCGGCAGCTCGGCCATTTGCGGCAATGGCGGCAGGTCGGCCGCGAACTGTGCGCAATCGACGCCGCGCGACCAGATCCGCGTCTGGCGCAGCCCGTGTGCCGCAAGTTCACGGCCAAGCCGCGGCGTCGCCACCAGCACGGCGCGCGCCGGGCGGTGAAAGCGCGTCACCATGCCCCAGAAATGCCGCGCATCGATGCGCGTGCGCAGCGCTGCATAGTCGGGAAAGCGCGTGTGGAACGACGTCGTGAACGGCATGGCGTTCTTGAGGCACCAGCGCCGCGCCAGCCAGCCGAGCGGGCCTTCGGTGGCGATATGCACCGCGTCGGGCGCAAAATCGGCAATCAAACCGCCGACCCGCCGCCCGCTGGTCAATGCCAGCCGGATTTCGGGATAGGTCGGGCACGGGATCGACGCGAAACGGTCGGGTGTCACCGTCAGCACCTGGTGCCCGGCGGCCTCCAGCATCGCGGCGGTGGTCATCAGCGTGCGGACGACGCCGTTGACCTGTGGCGCCCAGGCGTCGCTGACCAGTGCGATTCTCATGCGAACACCGGATCCGGTGTCAGCGCGCCGGCGGTGCGTTGCGCGACATGTTTTGCCCAGTCGAGGATTTCGATACGACCGTCGCCATGTTCGACCAGCGCGGTGCAGCTTTCGACCCAGTCGCCGTCGTTATAATAAGTGACTTCACCGAACTTGCGGATTTCGGCGCAGTGGATGTGGCCGCAGACCACGCCGTCAACGCCGGCTTCGTGGGCGGCGTGCGCCACCGCCTCCTCGAACCGCGACACGAACGCCACGGCATTCTTGACGCGCTTCTTGATATGCGCCGAGAGCGACCAGTACGGCAGTCCGAACCGTCGCCGCACCGCGTTGAACACGATGTTAAGCTTGAGCAGCAGCGCATAGGCATAGTCGCCGAGGAACGCCAGCCAGCGCGCATAGAGCACGACGCCGTCGAACTCGTCGCCGTGCAGCACCAGCAGGCGGCGACCGTCGGCGGTGGTGTGCACTGCATTTTCAACGACTTCGACGCCGCCGAAGCTCAGCCCGCCATAGTCGCGGAGCATCTCGTCATGGTTGCCGGGGATGTAGACGACGCGGACGCCCTTGTTCGCCAGCTTGAGCACGCGGCGGACGATGTCGTTGTGCGCGGCAGGCCAGTACCAGCCGCGCTTCAACCGCCAGCCGTCGATGATGTCGCCCACCAGATAGAGCGTTTCAGGCTGCACCGATTTGAGGAAGTCGAGTAGCAGCGTCGCATTGCAGCCGGCGGTGCCCAGGTGGATGTCCGAAATCCAGACGGTGCGCAGTTTGATCTTGCCGCGGGCCGGCACCGGTTCTTCGTCGCCCTCGCCCCAGTCGGGGAGCAACGGCACCAGCTCGGCATTGCGAAAACCCGACTTCGCGCGGTGCAGCATTTGCGACACTTCGACCGCTGCCGATTGAACCTGTGTTGCCATGCGGCCACCTCATCGTCTGCGATGCGATGGCCTCTACAGTGCGGCTGTGTCAGATACGCGACACCGGTGTGACATCAACGTGACAGGGTGCCGTTCAACTGTCACCGAATTCGGCGAACAGCGCTGGCAGGAACGCCGCCAGATGCGGCATTTCCTGCCCGCAATGCACCAGCAGGTTCCGCGCGTCGCTCTCGGTCAGGCGCAGCACGCGCTTGGCCACCATCGCCGCCATGCTGCCGGCGAGGTTGCGGCCGGCGATATGCCGCCCGCCCATCCAGAACCGCGACCGCATTTCGCTGCCGCCCGGCACGCTGCGCACCTGATGCGCGAGATAGCCGATATCGATCGGCGCGTCTGCTAGCCCGAGCCGCGCGCAGACGATGGTCGCGGTGCCGCCGGGTTCAAGACTGCGGTCGGTGAAGCCCAATTCGACAGGCGGCACGAAGCAGATCGCCCCGCGCACCAGGTCGCTGCCGATATACTCGTCGACGATCGAGGTCTGGCCGATGTAGCGCGCTCTGCCCGCAGCGGCCGGCGGGGTATCGCGCCACGCGACGTGGACATGCGCCTGCGGATGCCACAGCTTGTACTTGGCGGCCGCGTCGCCGTGCCAGCCGAACCACCAGTCGATCATCGCTGGCGTCACGCCCGGCATCGCGGTGCGTATACTGACGCGCATGCCGCCATCATCGGTCAACACGAAGCCGTCCTCGAGCACGGGGCTGCCGCCGAACAGGTTTTCGGGGGCTTCTTCCACCGGGGGTAACAGCACATCTGGCACGACGCCGCGATCGAGCGCCGCGCAGACATGTGGCGCCAGCGGCTCAAGTTCGGGGTTGTAGAAGCGCGCATAGCGCTGCGCCTCATCTGCTGCACGGTACCCGAGATATCGCCCGGCGACGGGCTTGCTGCGCATCATGCGACACGTCCCATATAAGGATTGAAACGACCCTGCGGATCATATTGCGCCCGCAGTGCATCGAGCCGCGCCAGATTGGCAGGCGCCATGAACGGCGCCGGCCGCCGCCCGAGGTTTTCATCGGCTAGCTGCACGCCGACGCTGTGCGCCTGCAGCGCGCGCATGTGATCGGTCGCCCAGCTTTCGTCCGCCGGGTTCGCCGCCGCACCGCGCAAGCCGCCGTAAAGCGCCAGATACGTCCGCGCTTCGAGCGAGAACGCCATATCGGGGCGCGACGCCGGCGCATTCCAGTTGAGCCACAACGCATGGCTTGGCGCCGCCGGCTGGCTATCGGCAATCGCCCGCAGCGCCGGCAGCAGCGGCTCGATGGGCTCATTCATCCACATGCTGTCGGCGGTCCAGCGCGTGTTCGGCAGGAACAGCGTCTTTTCGCCCGTGTTCATCATCAGGCCAAGCGACATCGGCAGCAGCGGCAACGTCAGGCTGGCCTTGCTGCGGATCGGGCTGTCTGCGATGAACGCGACCGCGTCGCGGGCTTCGCGCCAGCTATCGGCGAGCACCGGCGCGAGCACTTCGATGCCATGCGCGAAGATACCGGCGGCGCGCCGGTTGAAAACCATCTGGAACTCGACCGAGGGCAAGACATCGGGCCCGACGCGATCGGCCCAAGTCATCACCGCCTCGAGATGGCGGATGCGAAACACCTGCAGCTTCATGCCGATGAACTTCGGGCGCGGACGCAGTTGCAGGTGGAAGCGCACGACGACGCCGAAGAAGCCCGGACCAGCGCCGCGCGCCGCCCAGAGCAGCTCGGGGTTCTCGTCGGCGCTGGCGTGCACCAAGGTACCGTCGGCGAGCACGACATCGATGCCGATGACATTCTGGCAGGCAAGGCCGTTGGCGCGGCTGTTCCAGCCAAAACCGCCTTGCAACAGGAAGCCGCCCATGCCGACGGTGTAGGCGTGCGCGACGGGGAAGAAGAGCTTGTGCCTCACCAGCGCGGCGTTGAGATCGCCCGACAGGCAGCCCGGGCCGATGACCGCGGTGCCGCTGGCGGCGTCGACGGCAATACTGTTCAGCCGCGACAGGTCGAGCATCATGCCGCCGTCGCGGATGTGGTTCTGCGCCCAGCTGTGGCCGCCCGAACAGATGCCGATGGCCAGGCCTTCGTCATTTGCCCGCCGGACCGCGGCGATCACGTCATCGACGTCATTGGCCTGCACGATCAGGTCGGGCCGGCGGCCGGGGTCCTGCGCGTTGAAGCTGGTGCCGAGCAGTGCCGCATCAAAGCCCGCCGCGCCCTTGGCAAGTACCACGCCCTTGTCATTGCGGCGTTTCATCGCGTTTCACCTAGGGCGACCGGCGGCAGTGCCAGCCAGCGCATTGGCAGTTCCGGCGGCGGCGGAAAATCGACGGGCGCATGGCCGAGCTGCTCGGAAGTCTGCCGGTCGAGCCCGAGCTGGACCAGCAACGCGCTGGTCGCCGCGTCGATCGCCGCAACCGGCAAGCTGCCGCGGTGCAGGTCAAGCGCCAGTCCGCTGATCGCACCGGCGACCATGCTGGTGGCAATATCGATATCGCTGACCTTGAACATGCCGCGAGCGACCCCTTCGGCAATGTCCAGCTTGAGCCGCAGGCGCAGTTCGCTGCTGAGGCTATCGATGGGCAGGCCGACATCGAACATCAGCCGACCAAATCCGGGTTGCCCCGCCACCATGCGCAAGGTCTGGCGGGTGATCAGCGCAAAACGCGCCGCAACATCCAGGTTCGCGGTATCGAGCTCGGCCATTGCCGCGGCGTGCGTCGCACCGAGCAACTCGCCAAGGTCGCCGATCAGCCCCCCGATATCAGGATAGTAGTTGTAAAAGCTGGCATGCACCAAACCGGCATGATCGGTGATGCGCCGCAGGCCGAGCGCTGCCGCATTTTGCTCCATCAGCAGCAGTTGCGCGGAAACCAGCAGCTGGTCGCGCGTCCGGGCGCGCTTGCTGCCCGGCAATGATGACGATTTTACATCCATGAAATGACACTATGTCAATAATGACATAGTGTCAAATATCGATACGACGTCGACTCAGGCCGAACAAATTGCCTGCAACGCCTTCCAGTCCGCATCACTCATGGCGGGCGTGGTGCCCGACTTCACGGCGCCGGAAAAGCGCCGCGCCCGCGACATGTCCGACGGGTGGCTGCTATCGAAAATGCTGCTGATCCGGCCGAGGCGGTTGAAGAAATCGGCGCCACCCTACGTCGAGATATTGGCAGCGTCGAGCAGTGTGATGGCACCGGCATCTGCCTCAGCTTCGGCCGCCTTGTCGCCCTTCTTGAGGACGGTCAGATCAGCAACCTCAAGCTCGCTATTGCCGAGCGTGCGCGCCAGCACCGCCGGGCCGCTTTCGCGCAGAATCAACTGATTGGGGTGCTGATAGGCGACATGCTCGATTTCGTGTGCCAGCGCCGCAGCCACTTCATCCGGCGAGCCGGCCTGCGCGATCAGCCCGCGATAGACCGCGACATGCCCGCCCGGCAGCGCGACGGCGTTGACGTCGGCGCTGTCGACAACCTTGACCGACAGCGGCTCGGGCAAGGTCGGCGGCGCCAGCCGCGCGGTCAGCCGCATCAGCGCCGCGCTGCCCGGGCCATTGTCGCAGACGCGCCCCATCTCGGCGAGATAGTCGCGGCCGATCTGGTCGGTGACGCGGTGCGGCAGCAGCGGCGCCGTGGCGATGATGATCCGGTCGCGCCCCAGCCAAAGCCCGATGATGATCACCAGCAGCAACGCGGCGACAATCGCCAGGCCGCGCAGCGGCAACCGCGACTTCAGCTTGATCCCCGAAACCCAGCTGTCGGGCGTGACATCGGCGACATCGAGCCGCCAGCCGCGCCAGTCGGTGCGATGCAGCGTCGCGCGCGCGTCCTGCGTGGGATCGCGGCGCAAGCACCTGAGCGGCACGGCGCCGATATCGGCTTCCCCGCGCATCACCACGCGGTCGCCATAGGGGGTAACAATCACCGGAAACACATCGCCATCGGGGCCGGCACGCAGCAGGCCGGGCACGGGGCGCATGTTGTACCGGGGTTTGGTCATTACGGTTTATAACCTGCGCGGCACTTCATGAACAAGCCGTGCGCCATCGCACTAGAACGGGAACACCCGCGCCCAGTCCTTGGCGATGCTGGCAATCGTCCAGCCGCGCGCCGGCCCCTCGTCGAGCCCGCGCACCAGCCGCGCGAGGCCGGCATCGCGGTCATAGGCGTATTCGCGCGCCGCATCATCGTGATGGACGAGCACGCCGAGCCGCGCGCCGGGGCCACTGGTCACCCACTCGAGCATGGCGAAATCGCCGTCGGAGTTGCCGAACGCTGCAATCGGGCGCCGGCCGATGTGCCGGTTGATGGCGACAGGCTTGCCTTCCTTGTCATTGTAATGGTGCAGTTCGGCGGCGCGCACCAGCATCGGCGTGCCGTCTTCGACGATGTAATTGGTGACGATGCTGCTGCCGATGACTTGTTCGGCGGGGATGCCGTAAGCAGCTTCGCTGAAGCTGCGCATGAACTCGACGCCGCCGCCCGAGATAATGAAGCTCTTGAAATCATTGGCGCGCAGCAGCGCCAGCACGTCGAGCATCGGCTGGTAGACAAGGTCGGTATAGGGCCTGTCGAAGCGCGCGTGGCGTGCGGTGGCAATCCAGTCGCCGACGAGGTCAGCAAACGCCTCGGTCGTCATGCCGGCGTGCGTCGCCATCACCAGTGCGACGAGCCCATCCATGCCGAGCGCCATGATGCCCGCGGTATCGCCGTCAAGCACCGCCTTGAACGGCTGTTCGTCGCGCCATTCGGGGTGCTGCGGCGCCAGCGCGCGGATGCGGTCGAGCACGAAGAACGCCTGCACCGGCAAAGGCTGTTCGGCCCATAAGGTGCCGTCATTGTCGAACACCGCAATGCGGTCGGCGGGCGGCACATAATCGGCGTGGCCGGCATCCGTCACCCGCGCCACGAAATCGAGGATGGCCACCTTCGCCGCGCCGTCGCGCCACGAGGCCAGCACCGGGTTACCGGACAAAGCCATGGCGCAATCCTTCCCGTGGCTACTTTGAAACCCGGACGCTTAAAACTCAGTGCCTGCACACTGCGTCAGCGTCTTGCTGATCACCGTCTGCGTGCGGATCATCTCGACCTTGGGCCAGGTCATCGCTTCGCCAGTGGCGATCAGGTCTTCCATTTCATCGAGCGACAGCTGGCTGAGGATTTTCGCCGGCGACCACAGCCGCGGCGGGTTGATGATGGTGATGTCGCCGCCATAGTCCTGATCGATGATCGACATCGTCATATTGGCGAGGCCGTTGAGCGCCGGGAAGAACGACAGCGGCTTTTCCCAGATCGATAGACCGGCATTCATCCATGCCTTGGTGCTGGCGACCGTCGCCTGCTTGACCGACTCCAGCACCGAATTAGGCGACTTCAAATCGCTGATGAACGGCGTGACGTGCGGGTTGGCCTGGCTGACGATATAGTGGTTGACGCCGTAGAGCCGCGCCAGCCGCTTGGCCGGTAGATCGTTGGTCATCGAGCCGTCGACCCATTTGCGGTCGGACAAATACGGCACGCGCTTGCCCTTGTGGTCTTTCGCCATCAGCGCCACCGGATCAAAGATGCCGGGCACCGCGCACGACGCCGCGACGGCTTCGCGGATCATCACGTTGGGCGAGGCGATGGCGTTGAGCAGCCGCGAATTCTGGTGGCGCTCTGACGGCGCGACCGAGACGTTGAGGTGGCGGCCGGTAAGCTGATAGGCCTCCTGAAACGTCAAATCGGGGATCAGCGTGTCGAGCTGCGCGCGCACCTGCGCCGACGTCATGCGCTTGCCTTCGGCAGGCTTGGCGCCATGCAGTTCGGCCTGCTCGTCGAGCCATTTGGCATCGAAATAGGGTGCGAGTTCGCTATCGAGATGCGTGCAGACGATGGCGCCGACAATCGAGCCGCCGCTCGACCCCGAGATGATGTCGGGCAGCACACCTTCCTGCCACAGCGTCTTGACGACACCCATGTGGAAGAACAGGAACGCCCCCGAGCCACTGAGCATCAGCGCCGACTGGCCGTAGCAATGGCGTGCGCGGTTGAAGAAATCGCGCTTTTCCTCGGGCTTGATCGACCGCACCTTCTTGCTGGCGAGGTGGTCGAGCGCGCTGGCGATTTCGGCGACATAGGCTTCGATCAGATGCTTGGTGCCGAACTGCGCCTCCTGATACAGGCGCTCGTTGCCCATGCCGTCCATGTTGCCGTGGATGCCCTCGTTGAGCGCGTAAAGTAGCGCCTTGTCGTCGCCGGCAGCGCGGAAGGCCCGCAAGGTCGCGAGGCGGCGGGCGATCGATTTATAGTCGTACAGGTCGGTCGCATCGGTGGCGCGCCACTTCGCCTTGCCCGACCGCACGTCATGCGCCTGCGCCTTTGCCGACCAGTCGGCATAGTTGCTGGCTTCGAACTGCGTTGCGCCGGCGCGTCGAATTGGTGACAGATTCATACGATGATCCTTCGGCCCCATTGCTCTTTACCGGCGATGCTAGCGGACCCGGTCGCGCGCCACCAGTCGCAATAACACGGTAAGCTGGTGTCGCCTTACGCCTTGCGCGACATGCCGGCACGCGCATCATTGCGCACAACCTCGAGGCCGGCGGGGTCGACCAGTCCGCCATGGATGACGCGGTTGTTGGCGTGCCCGAACTGATGGAGGTTGAACGCCGATTGCAGCGCCGTCCACAGCCCCTGTGCGTCGATCGACTGGTTGACGCTCATCTTCGCCATCTTGAGGCCGATCATCGGGCGGGTGGCGATCTTCGCCGCGAGCGCCAGCGTGTGGCTTTCAAGTTCGTCGCGCGGCACGACACGGTTGACCATGCCCAGCGCCTTGGCTTCGGCAGCGCCGATGGGCTCACCGGTGAACAGCAGTTCCTTGGCGCGGCGCGCGCCGAGTTCGAAGGCATGGACGAAATATTCGACGCCGGGCATGCCGAACGCCACGACGGGGTCGGAAAACTCGGCATCCTCCGACGCGACAATCAGGTCGAACGGCCAGATCAGCATCAGCCCGCCGGCAATCGCCTTGCCCTGGACCTGCGCGATGATCGGCTTGCCGAGGTTGCGCCAGCGCCAGCACAGCCCGAGGTAAATTTCCTGCTCCTTGACCATCCAGCCCTGCGGCCCGGGGTGATCGAAGCCGCCATGGCCGAAAATCGGCGGCCGCGACGCGCCGATGTTGCTGGTATCGGCAAGGTCATGCCCCGACGAGAAATTCTTGCCGTCGGCCGCGACGATGACGACGCGCACCTCATCATCGTACATCGCGAGATCGAGCGCATCGTTGATTTCGTAGAGCATCTTCGGCCCCTGCGCATTGTGCCGGTCGGGCCGTGCCAGCGTGACGCGCGCGACGCCCGGCGCCGGCTTGTCGTAGCGAATCTCTTCGAATGTCGGGGCTTCAGCCATCGTCGGTCTCCATCAGCCAATGCCGCAAGGCACAGCTGACACGACCGAAACGCCGCCGAAAGTGCAAGGATTTTGTGGGTGGGGCTGCGGGGCGGGCCGGGAACCCGTTGCCGCTCAAAGTGCTTGGTCGGGGCGAGAGGATTCGAACCTCCGGCCTCTGCCTCCCGAAGGCAGCGCTCTACCGGGCTGAGCTACGCCCCGACGCAAGGCGCGAGGCTATAGCGAGGCGGGCGGCGACGGGCAAGCACTTGATTGCGGTTTTGGGCGACTTGTTTGCGCAGGCCGGCACTGGCATCCTCGGCGCGTACAGCGAAAGGTAGCAGCCATGGCCGAAATCACCGTCCGCAACGGCGACGTCAACCTCCACGTACGTGTCGAGGGACCGGCCGACAGCCCGTATTTGCCAATCCTTTGCGTCCATGGCTGGCCCGAACTCGGCTATTCGTGGCGCCACCAGCTCGCGCACTTCGCGGGGCTCGGCTACCGCATCGCAGCGATGGACGTGCGCGGCTACGGCGCCAGCGACAAGCCGCACGCCATCGCCGCCTACACGCTGTCGCAGCTCGCCGGCGACACAGCGGCAGTCATCGATGCGCTCGGCGGTCGCGCCATCCTTTTCGGGCATGACTGGGGTGCACCAATCGTCTGGCAAACTGCGCTGCGCCATACAGACAAGGTTGCCGCCGTCGCCGGCCTCAGCGTGCCGCATCTGCCGGCCGGCGACGTGCCGTTCCTCGCGCTGGCGCGACAGATCTATGCCGGCAAGTTCTTCTACCAGCTGTATTTCCAGCCCGAGGGCGTCGCCGAAGCCGAGTTCGAAGCCGACCCGCAGGCACTCGCCAAAGTCTATTTCGCATTGTCCGGTGGCGCGACCGAGTCGGCGCTGATCAATGACCGGCCCGCCGACAGCAAATTCTTCACCGGGCTGACCGTCCCCGACCCCTACCCTGCCTGGATGACGCGCGCCGACCTTGCGGTGTACGAGGCCGCGTTCAAGGCCGGCGGCTGGCGCGGGCCGTTCAACCGCTACCGCGCGCAAGACCTTGATTTCGAGGAGCGCGGTCCGGTGCTGGGCCGCCACATCACCCAGCCCGCGGCGTTCATCGCCGGCACCCGCGACCCCGTCCGCCACTTCATCCCCGGTGTCGATCTCTATGCCAGTGCCGGTGCCGCCTGCGACGATTTTCGCGGCACGACGCTGATCGAAGGCATCGGCCATTGGGTTCAGCAGGAGGCGCCCGCCGAGACCAATGCGGCGCTGCAGGCGTTCGTCGAAGGGCTCTGAAGCCTCAGGGCTTGGTGACAGACAGCATCTCATGGCGGCGCACGAACTTTTCGCGCGGCGCACCGGCACGCGCGCGCGCCATTTCGGCATTGTCGATGGCGCGCCAGTCTTCGAAGCTGGTGACGTGGATGTTGCGTTCGGCGATGAGCGCATCAAGCCCGGCGCGGCCGGCACGTTCTGAACCCTGCCCGCCACTATCGGCGGCAATCATTTCGGCAATCGCGAAGGCATCGGGGCGGTTGGTGCCGATGGTGCCGGTCGGGCCATGCTGCGCCCAGCCGACGGCGTAGAGCCCCGGCGCGATGCGGCCATTGTCGCTGGCGAAGCGCCCGGCATTGTCGTCGTGTGGCACGCCCGGAATGCTCGGTGTCTGGTAGCCAATGCACGATACCACCAGCCCGCAGTCGATGGTGCGCATATCGCCAGTGCCAACCGCGCGGCCACCGTCGAGTTTGGTGCGTTCGACGATCAATCGCTCGACCTTGCCGTCGCCTTCGATGGCGACCGGGCGGTAGAAGAAGTCGAAGTGGATGGCGACCGGCTTGCCTTCGTTCGGCTTGGCGGCAAAGGCGCGCAAATGGCTGACAGTCTTGCGTAAACCGGGTTCGAGTTCGGCGTCCTCGGCCTCGGGCGGCAGGTCGGCAGGCGCCACGAACGGCTGTGCACGTTCGAGCTGGCCGAGCTCGCCCATTTCCTTGGGCGTGAAGCTCGCCTGGTGCGGGCCACGCCGGCCGATGATGTGGATGTCGCAGACCGCCGAATTGAGCAGTTCCGCCGACGCATGCGCGACGATATCCGAGCTGCCGAGTTCTTCGGGGGTCTTGGCGATGATGCGCGCCACGTCGATCGCGACATTGCCATTGCCAATCACCGCGACGCCGCAGTGCGCGAGTTTGACGTCAAGGTCGGCGAAATCGGGGTGGCCGTTGTACCAGCCGACAAACGACCCCGAGCCGAGCACGCCGGGCAAATCCTCGCCGGGAATGCCGAGGGGCCGGTCGTGCGGCGCACCGGTGGCGAGCACGACAGCGTCGTACAGCCCGCGCAACTCGTCGATGCTGACGTCGGTGCCAATCTGCAGATTGCCGATGAAGCCGACGCCCTCGCTCGCGGCGGTCGCCTCGTAGCGCTTGGTCACTGCCTTGATCGACTGGTGGTCGGGGGCAACGCCAGCGCGGATCAGTCCGAACGGGGTAGGCAGCCGGTCGATGATGTCGACCTTGACCTCGCCTAACGTCTTGGCGAGCGCTTCGGCGGTGTAATAGCCCGCCGGCCCGGCGCCGATAACAGCAATCTGGAGCAATGCCCCCTCCCCGATGATCTTGTTTTTGGCCGATTTTTGGCCTGTTATTTTAGCTTTGCGTCGCCCGGCGCGGCAACGTCAAGCTACCGCGTCGGGACGCCGGTCAGATCGTGGAGGTCAGTCGTCCTTCTTCTTGAAACTGTCGTGGCAGCCGCCGCAAGACGCACCGACCGCCTTGACCTGCGCGCCCGTCGCGGCGAGGTCGCCGGCATCGGCGAGCGTCTTCAGCTTGGCGGATTCGGTGACCAGCCGGTTGGCGGCGGCCTTGAAATCGGCGGGCTTTTCCCAGATCGCCGGCAGCGCTTCGGTTTTGCCGGCCGACGCGCCGGTACCGGCGGGGAACCAGCTGGTGATCTGCGGTGCCAGCGACGCGATGATCGCGGCGTTCTTCTGGATCACGGCGATATCGGGCGAGCCGCTGCTGTACTGGTCGCGGATCGCCTTGAACGCCTTGCCCATCTGCTTGTAATTGGCCTGGCGCGTTTCGATGACCTTGGCGGGCGGGACCTGGGCGATGGCAGCGCTGCCGAGCGCAAGCATCAACGTGGTGGCGACGAGGGGCAACAGGCGCATGGGTCAGGTTCCTTCGTTGAGCGATGATGCCGCAGACTGCGATGCACCGCGCCCCTCGTCAAGCGCGCCCGCCGCCCGGGCGTCGCATTTGCTTGCTGTGCGCGCTCTGCTACAGGGACGCGCATGACCGCATCGCTCTCCCAAATCCGCAATTTTTCGATTATCGCGCACATCGATCACGGCAAGTCGACACTCGCCGACCGGCTGATCCAGCAGACCGGCGGGCTGACCGCGCGCGAGATGTCCGAGCAGGTGCTCGACAACATGGACATCGAAAAGGAACGCGGCATCACCATCAAGTCGCAGACGGTGCGGCTCGATTACACGGCCAGCGATGGGAAAGTCTATGTTCTCAACCTGATGGACACGCCAGGCCACGTCGACTTCGCCTATGAAGTGTCGCGGTCGCTGGCGGCGTGCGAGGGCGCGCTACTGGTGGTGGACGCGGCGCAAGGTGTCGAGGCGCAGACGCTCGCCAACGTCTATCAGTCGATCGAACACGACCATATCATCGTGCCGGTCATCAACAAGGTTGACCTGCCCGCCGCCGAACCCGAACGGGTCAAGGCGCAGATCGAGGACGTCATCGGCATTTCGACCGACGATGCAGTGATGACCAGCGCCAAAACCGGACTGGGCATCGGCGACGTGCTCGAAGCCATCGTCAAGTTCATCCCGCCGCCCAAGGGCGACTTCGACGCGCCGTTGAAGGCGATGCTGGTCGATTCGTGGTACGACCCCTATCTCGGCGTCGTCATTCTGGTCCGCGTCATCGACGGCAAGCTCGTCAAGGGCCAGGAAATCATGATGATGGCCGCCGGCACCAAGCATCTGGTCGACCGCGTCGGCGTGTTCCGCCCGAAAATCGAGGTCATCGACGCCCTCGGGCCGGGCGAAATCGGGTTCATCACCGCGCAGATCAAGGAAGTCGCTCAGACCAACGTCGGCGACACCATCACCGACGCCAAGAAGCCCACCGCACACGCGCTGCCGGGGTTCAAGGAAGTCCAGCCGGTGGTGTTCTGTGGGCTGTTCCCGGTTGACGCCGCCGAATTTGAAAAGCTGCGCGATTCGCTCGGGCGGTTGCGGTTGAATGACGCCAGCTTCAGCTTCGAAACCGAAAGCAGCGCTGCATTGGGCTTCGGTTTCCGCTGCGGCTTCCTCGGCCTGCTGCACCTGGAAATCATTCAGGAGCGGCTGACGCGCGAATACGACCTCGACCTGATTACCACAGCACCTTCCGTGGTTTACAAGATGTTGTTGCGTGATGGCCGCGAAATCGAATTGCACAACCCGTCGGACATGCCCGACCCCTCGACCATCGAATTGATCGAGGAGCCGTGGATCGAAGCGACGATCTTCACTCCCGACGAATATCTCGGCTCAATTCTCAAGCTGTGCCAGGACCGCCGCGGCATCCAGAAGAACCTGACCTATGTCGGCGGCCGCGCGCAGATCACCTATGAGCTGCCATTGAACGAAGTGGTGTTCGACTTCTACGACCGGCTCAAGTCGATTTCGCGCGGCTATGCGAGCTTCGACTACCACCAGATCGGCCACCGCGAGGGCGACCTCGTCAAGATGAGCATCATGGTCAATGCCGAGCCCGTCGATGCGCTGAGCATGATCGTCCACCGCGGCGCTGCCGAGGCGCGCGGCCGCCATATGTGCGAGCGCATGAAGGACCTGATCCCGCGCCACCTTTTCAAGATCCCGATCCAGGCGGCGATCGGCGGCAAGGTCATCGCGCGCGAAACCATCGCGGCAATGCGCAAGGACGTGACCGCGAAGTGCTACGGCGGCGACATCAGCCGCAAGAAGAAGCTGCTCGACAAGCAGAAGGAAGGCAAGAAGCGGATGCGCCAGTACGGCAGTGTCGATATTCCGCAAGAAGCCTTCATCGCCGCGTTGCGCATGGGCGACGACAAGTAGCGCGCATGAAGCCGGTTACGCGTCGCATATTGCTGGGCGGCGGTGCGGTTGCGGCCGTCGCCGCGATTGCAGCGGGCCGCGAATACTACCTGCTGTCGTCGCTCAAGGGCCCCGACCCGTTGCTCAACCTCAACCGGCTCGATGCGGTGACGCCGGGCAGCGACGGCGTGCGGCTGGCGGAAAGCGCCGCCTATGGAAACGATGCCCGCCAGCAGCTCGATGTGTATCTGCCCGCCGGCGATGTCGCCAATGCGCCCGTTGTAGTGTTTTTCTACGGCGGCGGCTGGGTCAAGGGCGACCGCGGCGACCACCGCTTTGTCGGCCGCGCGCTGGCGTCGCGCGGCATCATCGCGGTCGTGCCCGATTACCGGCTGGTGCCGCAGGTTAGCTATCCCGCTTTCGTCGCCGACGGTGCAATAGCGGTTCAGTGGGCCATCGCCAATGCCGCGCGGCTGGGCGGGGATCCGCAGCGTGTCGCGGTCGCTGGACATTCGGCGGGATCGTATATCGCGGCAATGCTGGCTCTAAATCCATCGTTCGGGGTGGCGAACAAGGTCAATGCGCTGATCGGCATTTCGGGCGGTCGCTATACGCTGACACCACGCGTCCGTGCCAAGCTGGCCGATGTATTCGGCAAAACGCCCGACGGCGAACCCGTCGAACCGATCGATTTCGTCGGCTCCGGAGCGCCGCCGACCTTGCTGTTGACCGGCAGCGTCGATGACGTCGCCGCACCGCGGATTACTTATGACTTTGCTGCCGCATTGCGTGCCGCCGGCGCGCCGGTAACGGTCAAGACCTACGCCGGGGTCGAGCACAAGGACATGCTCGCGGCGTTCGCGGCGCCGTATCGCTGGAATATTCCGGTGCTCGATGATGTGGCGCGCTTCGTGATGGCTGCGCCGCCGGTTGCGTCCTAGCGTTTAAGACGCCGCGCGTTCGACGTCGCGGTGCGGTGCACCGGCGCCAGCGCCGCCGCCTGCAGTGCCGTTGATGCGGCAACCAGCGCATTGCCCGACGCGGTCATGCGCTGGGTAAGGCCGGCCAGATAATCCTGTTGCGCCTGCAGCGCTGCTGCCGGGGTCGCTGCGGTCAACATCTGCGTCGTTGCCTGAGCGGCAAAAGTAGTTTCGCGCAGCCAGTCGCTGCCGGCGCGCAGCAGCATGGCGTTGAGGTGGAACACCGTTTCGCTGCCCGAACGCGCGAAGGCATGCGCCTTTTCGGGCACCATACGCGCCATTTCGGCCTGGCCGTCGGCGGTCAGCACATTCGGCGATACCGCGAGTTCAAGGCGGCGCGTGATGACCTCGCTGCTCGCCTGTGCCAGTTCGCCATGTTTGCGCGCCAGATCGGCCATGCCCGCGATATGGTCATGCGGTTTCGATTTTGACATTGGGATTTCCTCGGTTGCCCGCGATGCTAGGCGCGCAAGCGCAGGGCGTCCAGCGTTCTCATGCCTGCAAAATCAATCGTCCCAGCCCTCCAGCTTGGCGCGCAGCTTGCCGAGTGCCGACTTCTTGATCTGGCAGATGCGCGCCGCGCCGACATCGAGCACCTGGCCGATCTCCTCGAGGTTCATTTCCTCGACGTAGTAGAGCTGAAGCACCAGCGCCTCGCGCTCGGGCAGGTCGCCTACGGCGTTGCTGATGGCGCGCTTCAAATTGGCCCGCGCCAGATTGTCGAACGCGTCAGGGGCGTCATCGGCGAACCATTCGCTGTGGTCCGAATAGACATCGTCGATTGATTCGTAGCGCACCGCCTGTGTTGCGTTGCTGGCGACGCGAAAGGCCGCGACAGTCAATTCGAGCTTTTCAGCCATTTCCTCGTCGGTCGGTGCCCGGCCGAGCAGGCCTTCGAGCACCGATTTGACCTGCCCGAACTCACGGCGCCGGCGGATCGCCGAGCGCACCAACGTCGCGCTCTTGCGCAGCTGGTCGATCATCGAGCCGCGCACGCGGACTGTCGCTTAGGTGGCGAACGCCGCATGGCCACGGTCCTCGAACCCCCGCGCCGCCTCGACCAGCGCCAGCATGCCGATCTGCACCAGATCCTCGAACTCGATGGTGGTCGACACGCGCCCAACCGCTTCCGCCGCATCGAAGGCGTCGCCGATACCGACCCGTTCAACCCCACCGACCGGCTCGACCCGCGCAACCGGCGGATCAGCATCACCTTAATGACGCACGAGCCGTTGCCGCTGCCGCCGCATTGACGGGTTGAAGTGCCTCCGGCGGGCAGAGGCTTGCCCCTGCACCCATTAGTTTAGCGCCGCGCAGCAGTAGCCAAGGCTGCGCTTGATGCGCCGACCCAATATCTGGGTGCAGGGGCAAGCCCCTGCCCGCCGGAGGCCCTTCCCCGCTTGCGCAATCCGCGCGGCACGTCCAACTTGCAAAAAACAAAGTTGGGGACGGTATGGCGACACAGTTGCAGGACGGCGCGCCGGTAAAGGAACAGCGCGTCAATTCGGAGCGGGTGCTGCTGTGGATTCTGCTGATCGTCTACATCTTCAATTTCATCGACCGGCAGGTGGTGAACATCCTGGCCGAGCCGATCAAGCGCGACCTTGACCTGTCGGATACGCAACTCGGGCTGCTCACCGGGCTGGCGTTTGCGCTGTTCTATGCGATTCTGGGCGTGCCGATCGCGCGCTATGCCGACAAGCCACACAGCAACCGCGTCGGGCTGATTTCGATCTCGCTGCTGCTCTGGTCGGCGATGACCGCGGTCAGTGGCCTGGCGACCAATTTCACGCAGCTGTTGCTGGCGCGCGTTGGTGTCGGCGTTGGCGAGGCGGGGTGCACGCCGGCGGCACATTCGCTGATTTCGGACATGGTGCCGCGTGAACGTCGGGCCTCGGCGATCGCATTCTACGGGCTCGGCATTCCCATCGGCGGCCTGCTGGGGATGGTTATCGGCGGCCAACTCAACGATCTTTTCGGTTGGCGCACGGCGTTTTTTGTCGTGGGCGCACCGGGGATATTCTTATCGGCGTTGGTCTGGCTGGTGCTGCGCGACCCGCGTGTCAGCCATGCCGCACGGACGTTGCGCGCCGCAACGCCGGCGGTGCCGCAAATCAACGCGCGTGCTGCGTTGAAGGAAGTGCTGTCGAGCAAGGCGTTCGTGCAACTCGCAATCGGCGCCGGGCTGATCGCGTTCCTCGCCTATGGCAAGGGCGTCTGGGTGGCGATCCTGTTCATGCGCAACCACGGGCTGTCACCGGGCGAGACTGGACTGTGGCTGGGCCTCAGCGGCGGCATCGCCGGTTTCATCGGCACCTGGGCCGGCGGCTATCTTGCCGACCGCTTCGGCAAGCACAACCCGCGCCACCTGCTGACCGCGCCTGTGGTGGGGATCATTCTGGCGGCGCCGTTGCTATTCCTGGGCTATTGCGCCGACAACTGGGTCACCGCGCTGGCGCTGCTGTTCATCCCCGGCATCGCCAACATGCTCTACTGGGGGCCGACCTATTCGGTGGCGCAGCGGCTGGTGCGACCGCATGCACGGGCGATGGCAACGGCGATCATGGTGTTCGCGCAGAACCTCATCGGCCTTGGGCTCGGGCCGTTGTTGTTCGGGATGCTGTCGGATGCGCTGAAACCGATTGCCGGCCCCGACAGCGTGCGCTGGGTGCTTTACGGCGCGGCTTGGCTTGGTGTGTTGCCGGCGTTCTTCTTTTGGCGCGCCAGCCTGCGCCTCAAGGCGGACCTCGACCCCGAATAGTTCAGGACAGCGGCACCGCCACGAAAGCATGCTCATCGCCGCGCAGCACTTCGAGCAGGATGTTGTGACGTCCGGCGCGTCCGGCGGCCGCAACACCGGCTTTAAGTTGTTCGGGAGAATCGACACGCAAGTGATTGGCTGCAATAATCAAATCGCCAACCTCTAACCCGCGGTCGAAGCCGCCGCTGGTCGGATCGACCCGCGTGATCATCAACCCCGTCGCGCGCGCCGGCTGTTCGGCGCGGGCGTTGAGTTCGGGCGTCGTGCGCGTCACCACCAGCCCGAGAATATCGGCGCTACCACCCTTTGCCGCTGCCGATGGCAGTGCCACCGGCGCCGCGGCGAGCACCGGCCGCTCGGCCGACATCGTCGCGACCTGCAGTTTGACCAACTGACCGTTGCGCAGCACCTCGACGGGGCGGACTTCGCCAATCGTCGATTCCGCCACCAGCCGCGTCAGGTCGCGGGCATTGACCACCGGGGCGCCGCCGAAGCGCGTGATGATATCGCCGATACGCACACCGCCGCGCGCTGCCGGGCTGTCAGGGGTGACGCCGGCGACGAGTGCGCCACGCGCTTCCTTCAATCCCATCGAATCTGCAATATCTTCGGTAACTGGCTGGATTGAAATGCCAATCTGGCCGCGGACAACATGGCCGTTGGTGACCAGTTGGCGCACCACCTGCTGCACCATATGCGCCGGAATGGCGAAGCCGATGCCGACGTTGCCGCCGCTGTCGCTGGGCGAATAGATCGCGGTGTTGACGCCGATGACATGGCCGTAGCGGTCGAACAGCGGCCCGCCCGAGTTGCCCTGGTTGATAGCGGCGTCGATTTGCAGAAAGTCGTCGTACGGCCCCTCGCCGATCTCACGACCGCGGCCCGATACGATGCCGCTGGTAACGGTGCTGCCCAACCCGAACGGCGAGCCGACCGCGAAAATCGCATCGCCGACGCGCACCTTGTCCGAATCGCCCCATTTGACCGTCGGCAGACCGGCAGTGTCGCTGGCAATGCGCAATACGGCGAGGTCGGTCTTGCTGTCGGCCCCGACGAGTTCGGCAGCGACTTCACGACCCGACGCGAGGCGTACGCGGATCTTGCTGCCACCTTCGACGACATGTGCGTTGGTTACGACAAGCCCCTTGGAATCAAAGATAAAGCCCGACCCCAGCACTTCGTCGGCATCGGCCTCCTCGCCTTGCGGCGCGTCATCATAAAAGCGCCGCAGGCTATCGCTGCCGTCGGGCGAAATGACGCCGGGGGTGTGATGGCGCAGACCTGTCACCTGGACCTGGACCACGGCGGGGACGACGGTGGCGACCATATCGGCCAGTTCGCCCGATGCCGGCGCGGGGGCGCGCACTGCTGCCGCGACCGGCGCGGTGACAACCGTTTCGCGGTCGCGCAGCTTGAGCGCGGCGGTTATGCCGACGCCGCTGCCGACCATGGCAAGCAGCAACACCCCGGCCCCGGCCATCAGCGGCCGGTCGTAAAGTGCATTTCGCGGCGTGGGCATGGACTGGCTACTCGCAAGGGTTACACATCAAACACGCCTGTGGCGCCTGCCGCCGGGCAATCACTGCCCTTGAGCCGGAACGCCGATAGGTTCATCTAGGATGCGCAGCTTTGCGCTGCAAGGCAACCGCTGCAACACAAAGGCTAACCCCGTGCCCACCGCCGCCGAACGCCAACTCATTGCCGACCGCAAACTCTATTACGCAAAAGTCGCCGCCGAACTTGAAGACTGGCTGACGCGCCACGGCATTGTCGAAGTCGAATGCATGGTGCCTGACATGAACGGCATCGTCCGCGGTAAGGTACTGCCCGCCGCCAAGATGGTGAAGTCGGTGCAGGGCGGCGCGCTGAAAATCGCCAGCTCGATCCTGATCGTGACGGTCACCGGCGATTATCCCGAAGACCCCGCGGTGGCGCCGTTTCAGGACCCCGACATGACGCTGGTGCCCGACCCGACGTCGTTGCGCATCGCCCCCTATTTCAAGGTGCCCACTGCCGTCGTCATCGCCGACCCCTATGGCCGCGACCATCAACCCGTCGAAATCTATCCGCGCAATCTGCTCAAGAAGGTCATCGGGCTATATGCCGCGCGTGGCTGGAAGGCGCTGGTCGCCCCCGAAGTCGAATTCTTCCTGACCAGCATCAACACCGACCCCGACATTCCACTCAAACCGCCGATCGGCCGCAACGGTCGTGCCGAAACCGCGTCCGAACCCTACGGCCTCGATGCGATCAACGAGTTCGAGGAGATCATCGACAAGATTTACGAGCACAGCGAAAAAGCCGGGCTCGACCTCGACACGATGATCCACGAAGCCGGCGCGGCGCAGCTCGAAATCAACTTCAACCACGGCGACCCGCTGCTGCTCGCCGACCAGGTCGTGTTGTTCAAGCGCATCGTCCGGCAGGTCGCGCTCGAAAATGGCATGTATGCGACGTTCATGGCCAAGCCCATGGATGACCAGCCGGGCAGCGCCATGCATCTCCACCAGTCGGTCGTCGATATCGAAACGGGTCTGAATCTGTTCGCCGATGCCGATGGCCATGACAGCCCGTTGTTCCGTAGCCATGTCGCCGGTTTGCAGCAGCATCTGCCGCAGATCGCGCTGATGTTTGCCCCCAATGTCAACAGCTTCCGCCGGATGCGGCCGTCGCACGATGCGCCGATCAACGTGCAATGGGGCCTCGATAACCGGTCGTGCGGCCTGCGCGTGCCAATCAGCGACCCCGAAAACCGCCGCATCGAAAACCGCCTGCCCGGCGCCGATGCCAACCCGTACCTGTCGATGGCGGCATCGCTGGTCGCCGGCTACATCGGCATGATCGAGGAAAGCGAGCCGCGCGCGCAGATCGACGGCAGCGCCTACCGCATGGCGCGCACCCTGCCCCGCACGCTCAACGAAGCGCTCGACAAGTTCACCCACGCCCGTGCGGTGCGCAATTTGTTGGGCGAGCCGTTCTTCGACGCGTTCGCCGCGATTAAGTTCGCCGAGCTTGAGGCCTATCAGGACGTGGTCACCGCCTGGGAACGCGAGCATCTGCTGCTCAAGGTCTGAGTGACCGCCTACCCGCCTTCCTGGTACGCCGCGACCGCGCACACCGCGCCGCCGCGCCCGGCGCTCGACGGCAGCGTCGATTGCGACGTGGCGGTCATCGGCGGTGGCTATACCGGGCTGTCGTCGGCGCTGGCGCTGGCGCGTGCCGGGCATGACGTCCGGCTGATCGAGGCCGCGAAAATCGGCTGGGGCGCTTCGGGGCGCAACGGCGGTCAGGCGATTCCGGGGCTGCGCAAGGGCGCGGCGGAACTCATCGACCAATTCGGCGAAGCACCGGCGCGCGCGCTCAACGCCATCGGCGACCGCGCCCGCGACCATTTCTGGGACCTGATCGCGCGCGAAAACATCGACTGCGACGCGCGACGCGGCCATGTGCAGGCGGCAGCGCACCCGGCCGACATGGCGCATCTGCGCGCCGAAATCACGGCATACCAACGCCTTGGCGGCACCGGCACGCCGGTCATCGTCGAAAAGCCCGACCTGCCCGCGCACATCGCCAGCGCTGCCTATCACGGCGGCCTGTTCGACCCCGGTGCCGGTCATGTCCACCCGCTCAAACTCGCGCTCGGACTGGCAACGGCGGCCGAGCGCGCCGGCGCGGTGCTGCACGAAGATACCGCCGCAACGGCCATCAGCGGCGCCACCGTCACCACGTCACGCGGCCAGTTGCGCGCCCGCACCGTCATCCTCGCCTGCGACGGCGGCATCGGCGCGCTGGCGCCCGATCTGGCGCGCAAGGTCATGGCCGTCGGCAACAGCATCATCGCCACCGAGCCACTCGGCGATATGGCGGCAAAGCTACTACCCAGCGACGCGGCGGTCGCCGACACGCGCTTCGTGCTCGATTACTTCCGCCGCTCGGCCGACGGGCGACTGCTGTTTGCCGGTGGCGAAAAATACCTCCCCGGTGCCCCCGCGAACGTACCCGCGTTCGTGCGCCCGCACATGCTGCGCGTTTTCCCGCAACTGAAGGACGCGCGCATCGACTATGGCTGGAGCGGCGACGTCACCATCACGCTGAGCCGCTTCGCCGAAGTCGGCCGGCGCGGCGATGTCATCCACGCGCATGGCTATTCGGGCCAGGGCGTCATGCTGGGCTGCCTGATGGGGACGCTGATCGCCGAAGCGCTGGCCGGAAACGGCGCGACTTTCGACCGTTTGGCAGCGCTCCCCACCCCGGCTTTTCCGGGCGGTGCGCTGCTGCGCACACCGCTACATGTTGCAGGGATGCTATGGTACGCGCTACGCGATAGATTATGACCAGACCCAGCACCGCCGCCGACCCCGCCGAACTCGAGGCTTTCCTCGCGGCGTTCCCGCATGTCGAATATTTCGACATCTTCTACACCAACCTGTGCGGTGTGCCGCGCGGCAAGCGGCTGCGACGCCACGAGATGAAGGGCGCCTTCGCCGATGGCCGCTTCCTGCCGGGCTCGGTGCTGGTCGTCGACACCACCGGGCTCGATGTCGAGGAATCGGGCCTGGTCTGGGAAGACGGCGATGCCGACCGCCTCGCCTGGCCGGTGCCGGGCACGCTGACGCTGGCGCCGTGGCTTGGCGACGATGCAGCGCAGGTCATGCTGGCGATGCACGAACTCGACGGCACGCCGTGCCAGCTCGACCCGCGCCAAATCCTCAAGACGGTGCTCGACCGCTACGCCGCCGACGGCCTGACGCCGGTGCTCGCCTGCGAACTCGAATTCTACCTGCTCGACGCCGAGCGCACCCCCGAAGGCGGCATCCAGCTCGCCAAGGGCTCCGACGGCCGCCGCCCGACGCAGGCGCAGGTTTACGGACTCGACGCCGATGACATCGAAAGCAAGTATCTGCGCGCGCTGTGGGAGGCCTGCGACGCCATGTGCATCCCCTCGGGCGCGGCGATTGCCGAATATGCACCCGGCCAGCTCGAAGTGACGCTGGCGCACAAGCCCGACGCACTGGCGGCGTGTGATGACGCGATTCGCTTCAAGCGCGCCGCCAAGGGCGTGGCAGCGAGCATGGGCCGCACCGCGACCTTCATGGCCAAACCGTTCGCCGACCAGTCGGGCAGCGGGCTGCACATCCATGTCAGCATGAATGACAAGACCGGCCACAACATCTTCACCTCCGAGGCGCTCGAAGGCTCCGAAACCCTGCGCCACGCCATTGGTGGCGCGTGCGTCTTCGCGGCGGATTCGATGGCGTTCTTCGCGCCAAACGCCAACAGCTACCGGCGCTTCCGCCGCAACAGCTACGCCCCAGTCCGCGCCGGCTGGGGCACCAACAATCGCACTGTACCATTGCGCGTGCCCGCCGGGCCGCCGAGCAGCCGCCACATCGAACACCGCATCTGCGGTGCCGATGCCAACCCTTATCTGGCGGTCGCCGCCGTACTGGCGTCGATGCACCACGGGCTGACCAACAAGACCGACCCCGGTCCGCCGGTCGTCGGTGACGGCTACGGCGAAACCGGCGAACGGTTGCCGACCGACTGGGGCTATGCCGTCGAACGACTGGCGCGGTCGGAGCTGCTCGAGGGCTATTTCGGCCGCCGCGTGCTCGACATGTTCGCGACCGTGAAGCGCGTCGAACAGGAACGTTTCAACGGCGTGGTGACGCCTCTGGACTATGATTGGGTTTTGCGCTCTGCTTGAGTTTCAACGCGCTTGACGGAGGGGTTTATGAGCTTGAGGTCAGAACATTCGCGTCGGTCGATTTTGGCCGGCATGGGTATCGCGGCAGTCGGTCTGACATTCGGCCTCGAAGGCTGCTCGAAGGAAAAAACCGCGGTCGCGGACGGCGAAGAGGCCAAGCTCAACTTCTACACCTGGGACACTTACATCGGCAAAACGACGCTTTCGGACTTCCGGGCCAAGACCGGAATCGACGTCAACATGAGCCTTTTTGCCACAAACGACGAACTTTTCGCCAAGCTCAAGGCCGGGAACCCCGGATTTGACGTCATTGTTCCGTCAAACGAGTTCGTTCAGCGCATGTCGGAGGCCGACATGCTGATGCCGCTCGACCATGCCAAAATCCCCAATTTCAAGAATGTCGAGAAGGCCTTCCTCGATCCGCCGTACGATCCGGGCCGCAAGTGGTCGATGCCCTACACCTGGCTGGTGCTCGGTATCGGCTACCGCAAATCGAAGGTGCAAGGCGTTCCCGACAGCTGGAAATACCTGTTCGATTCGGACCAGTACAAGGGCCGAATCGCCCTGCTCAGCGAATCGGCCGACCTGATTCGCCTTGGCGCGCGCTACCTCGGCCATTCGGTCAACGGCATCGATCAGGCGACGATCGATCAGGTCACCGCGATGTTCATCAAGCAGAAGCCCAACATCAAGGCGTTCCACGAAGACAATGGCCAGGACATGCTGCTCGCCGGCGATGTCGACCTCGTGCTCGAGTATAACGGCGACATCGCGCAGATCATGACCGAGGACCCCGACATCGATTTTATCGTGCCCAAGGAAGGCAGCCTGCTCAATTCGGACACGCTGTGCATCCCCAAGGGTGCGCCGCGCCCGAACAATGCGCACGCGTTCATCAACTATCTGCTCGATGCCAAGGCTGGTGCAGAGATTGCCGAAACCATCTCCTACCCCACCCCTAACGCCGCCGCACGCGCACTGATGCCCGAAAGCTACCGCAACAACCCGGTCATCTTCCCGAGCGGCATAGGTTTCGACAGGTCGGAGTTCGGCAAGTTCGAAGGTGCCGCGCAGCAAAGCGCCTTCGAGACCGCGATGACCAAGATCCGCGCCGCCTGACCGGAGCGCGGGCGTGAGCGGCGAAAACTGGCGGCAGGAACGAAAAACGCTGCTGGCCACGCTGGGGCCGCCGCTGTTCTGGCTGACGCTGTTCTTCCTGGTGCCACTGGCGGTGGTCTGGGCGTACAGCTTCGGCCGCAACGTCGGGCTGACCGAGATCGAGATTTCGGGAACGTTCGCCAATTACGCGCAGGCCATCCAGCCGCTTTACCTCGGCATCTTCTTCAAATCGATCGTCATGGCGGCCGCCTGCACGGTCATCTGCCTCGTCGCCGGATTTCCGGTGGCGCTCGCCATCACCTTCGCCCCCGACAAGGTCAAGGCGTGGCTGCTGCTGGCGGTCATGCTGCCGTTCTGGACGAACCTGCTCATCCGCACCTACGCGCTGATCGCGGTGCTGCGCGACGAGGGCTATATCAACCTGACGCTCGGCTGGATCTGGAAACAGGTCGGGCTGGTGCTCAATGTGCCGCCGTTCGTGCCGCTCGAAATGCTCCACAACAACCCCGCGGTGCTGTTCGGGCTGGTCTATGTGCATTTGCCGTTCATGGTGCTGCCGCTCTACGCCGCGCTCGACCGCCTCGACCGTTCGCTGATCGAAGCCAGCCTCGACCTTGGCGCCGGGCATTTCCGCACGATGATGCAGGTGGTGGTGCCTTTGGCGCTGCCCGGCATCCTGTCGGGCGTGCTGATTACCTTCATCCCCGCACTCGGCGCCTATCTG
Organism: Glacieibacterium arshaanense; assembly: GCF_004681125.1. Lineage (GTDB taxonomy): Bacteria > Pseudomonadota > Alphaproteobacteria > Sphingomonadales > Sphingomonadaceae > Polymorphobacter_A > Polymorphobacter_A arshaanense. Next base: position 748,038 of record NZ_SIHO01000001.1, on the reverse strand, counting down.
ACGCCCGACCTGCTCGGCGGTCCCGACAGCCAGATGATCGCCAACGTCATCGAGCGCCAGTTCAAGCGCGCCAATGACTGGCCGTTCGGCGCCGCTCTGTCGTTCCTGCTGCTCTATCTGACCTTCGTCATGGTCGCGGTGCAGGCGCTGATCCAGCGCCGGCGGGGGGCACGATGAGCGCGCCTGGCGACGACGGCGTTTTGGCCGCAGAGATTGCCGACGCGCAGTTCGGCCCCGCCGAAGTCAGCGCCGCCGTGGCAACCGCGCGCCCGCGCCGCAACACCCCCGGCCCGCTCGACTATCTCCGCCGCTGGCCGCTGCAGCTGTGGCTCGTCATCGTCGGGCTGTTTCTCTACCTGCCGCTGATCACGCTGATGGCGTTCAGCTTCAACGACAGCAAGCGCAACATCGTCTGGCGCGGCTTCACCACCGACTGGTACGTCAAGGCGCTCACCGACAGCTCGTTGCTTGAAGCGTTCGGCAACTCGCTGTCGATTGCCGCACTATCGACCATCGCCAGCGTCATCCTCGGCGCGCTCGCGGCGGTGGCGCTGTGGCGCTTCGACTTCCGCGGCAAGACGGCGTTCGAAGGCGCGATGGCGATGCCGATCGTCATTCCCGAGATCTGCATGGGCGTGGCGATGCTGGTGTTCTTCGCGCGCATCATGCCGTGGCCGCAGGACCTGGTCTGGCCGTTCAACCTCGGGCCGATCGTCATCGCGCATATCTCGTTCAGCTTTCCGTTCGTGGCGGTGGTCGTCCGCGCCCGGCTGGCCAGCTTCGATCGTTCGCAGGAAGAGGCCGCACGCGACCTCGGCGCCACCGACGCACAGGCATTCCGCGACGTGCTCATCCCGCACCTCAAGCCGTCGCTGATCGCCGGCGCGCTGCTGGCGTTCACGCTCAGCCTCGATGATTTCGTCATCACCTTCTTCACCGCCGGCCCCGACACCATCACCTTCCCGGTCAAGGTCTATTCGATGGTGCGCTTCTCGGTGACCCCCGAAGTCAACGCCGCGTCGACGTTGCTTATCGTGCTGACGGTGCTGCTGACGGTGGTGGCGCTGCGTTTCCAGAACCCCAAGGAGGTCGCCGGCGCATGAGTTCGAAACCGCCGATTATCTCGATCGAAGGCGTCACCAAGCGCTTCGGCGACCATGCCGCGGTCGATGACGTGTCGCTGACCATCAACGAAGGCGAATTCTTCGCGCTGCTTGGGCCCTCGGGCTGCGGCAAGACGACATTGCTGCGCATGCTGGCGGGCTTCGAAACGCCGACCGAAGGCACCATCCGCATCGACGGCAAGGACACCGACGGCGTCCCACCCAACCGCCGGCCGGTCAACATGGTGTTCCAGTCCTACGCGGTGTTCCCGCACATGTCGGTTGCCGACAATGTCGCTTACGGCCTCAAGATCGACGGCGTCGCCAAGGCCGAGCGCGACCGCCGCGTCGAGGAGGCACTCGCCCTCGTCCAGCTCGAAGGCTTTGGCGGCCGCATGCCCGACCAGATGTCGGGTGGCCAGCGCCAGCGTGTCGCCTTGGCGCGCGCGCTAGCCAAGCGGCCGCGCGTGCTGCTGCTCGATGAACCGCTGTCGGCGCTCGATGCCAAGCTGCGCGAGGCGATGCGCTTTGAGCTCGCCAGCCTGCAGCACAAGGTCGGCATCACCTTCGTCATGGTGACGCACGACCAGGACGAAGCGCTGGCGCTCGCCACACGCTGCGCGGTGATGGAGCGCGGCCGGCTGATCCAGCTGGCGACGCCGTCGGACCTGTACGAATTCCCCAACAGTCGCTTCGTGGCAGACTTCATCGGCACGGTGAACATGGTCGAAGGCACGCTCAAGACCGACAACCCGACCGAGGCAATCATCGCCACCAAGGAACTCGGCGACGTCTATATCGACCATGCGGTGCTGGGGAACGAAGGCGCGACCTTATACCTGGCACTGCGGCCCGAAAAGATCAGCCTGTTCCGGCGCGACGGGGTGGTGCCACCCAAGCTGGAGGATTGCCCCGAGGGGTATAATGTTGTCGCCGGCGTGATCGACCATATCGCCTATCTGGGCAGCGAGTCGGTGTTCAAGGTGATCCTGACCAACGGCCGCCAGATGCTGGTGATCCGGCCGAATCTGACGCGGTGGGATCAGGAGGATTTTGTCGAGGAGCAGCCGGTTTGGTTGAGTTGGCATGCTTGTGCGCCTGCCGTGCTTGCCGGTTAGTTGGGCTTCCACGACTTAGCGCCCGTGCGCGGGCAAAGCCCGCGCTGCTTGACCCTCTCCCCTTGAGGGAGAGGGCGACTCGCGCGCCAGCGCGCCGGGGTGAGGGGTGAGCGTCGGCTCCAGTATGAAGGCCGGTCGCAGAACACAGAAAACGAGCAAGTAAGCCGCGCGGGCAAAGCCCGCGCGTCGGACGGGTTCGTCGGCGGTCGCCGCCGCCCCGCCGGCCGGGCGCTGCGCCGAGTCTGCGCCGAAGCCGAAAATCGCGAAGAGCAATTTTCAGCTTCGGCGCAGCCGGCTTGGCCTCACATCGGCGGCGTGCTGCCCCCAACACCAACCACCAACCGGTTGCTCACCAAAGACCCGTCGGGCTGCTTCTGCGCAAACGTAAACACCTTCGCGCCCTTCACCAACAGCGTCGCATCCGCGGGCGCGAACGCCACGATCGGCACCGTCACCGGCACATAGACCGTTTGCTTGCCGCCCTTGTAGTTGACCGTCAGCGTCCGGCCGTTCTTCTTCGACAGGCCGCCTTCGGTGACGTCATCGACATTGCCGTTGGTCATCGAGCTGGTCGCGCTAGTGTCCCAGGGGCGGTGGCCTTCGCCGACGCCGCGCATGCTTTCGGGGAAGACATGGACTTCGGTCGCGACCAGCGTGCCGTTCGGCCCGGGCTCGGCCGCGGTGCCGATGAAGCTGTTTGGCTTGATCGCGTCGATGCCGATAACGGTCGACGACACGAAGCTCGACTTGGGCGCGAGCAACAGCACCATCGGCTTGCCGTTCTTGCCTGTGACGCCGATTTTCATGCCCGTATCAACGGTACCAGCGACGCTGGTGACGGTGCCGCGCACGCCGACCGGCGGTGCCGCCTGTGGTGCCGCGCCCATCATCTGGGCGCTGGCGGCGGTTGCGGTCAGCAGTACCGGCGCCATCGCCAAAGCGGCAGCGCGAAGCAAAATCTTCATGTCGAATTCCCCTGTTGTGGTTGCAGTCCGCTGCCAGCCTATCGCAGTGCCGCCGCGACCGCAAATGCGCTTGCTTGCCGCACCGCCCCCCTTCCCGCGCGCCGGCCTTGCGTGTAGGTCTGGGTGCATGAGCACACGTCCTGTTTTCGGCATCATTGCCTGCAACCGCACCACCGGCGGCGAGGCCGCACAATCGGTGATGACGCGCTATGTCGCCGAGGCGATGCGCTATGCCGATGCCGCCGCCCTCATCGTGCCGTCGCTGCCCGATCTGATGCAGGCCGCCGAAGTCGCGCCGCGGCTCGATGCGCTGCTGCTCACCGGCAGCCCGTCGAACGTCGATACCAAACTCTACGGCGAGGAAGTCTCCGACGCCGCCGGCCCGTTCGACCCGGCGCGCGACAGCATGGCGCTGGCGCTGGTCGATGCGATGCTCAAGCTCGGCCGACCGGTGTTCGGCATTTGCCGGGGGTTCCAAGAGCTCAACGTCGCGTTCGGCGGCACGCTGCGCCGCGACCTTGGCGACGGCGCGCTGCCGCACCACGCCCCCGATGGCGCTGATTTGCCCGGCATGTTCGCACACACCCATGCCGTCAACCTGACACCCGGCGGGCGGCTGGCGGGGCTGTACGGACGGCCAGGACTGACGGTCAATTCGGTGCACTATCAGGGCGTCGACAAGCTCGGCACGGGGCTCAAGATCGAAGCCACCGCGCCCGACGGCATCATCGAGGCGTTTTCGGCGCAGGTCGGCAAGGCGCCGGTGCTCGCGGTGCAATGGCACCCCGAATGGCGCACCGAAGCCAGCCCCGACGCCCAGGCGCTGTTCGGCGAAATGGGGCGGCTGGCGCGCAGCTAAAAAGTACAGACTAGAACTACGCAAAAATCGTTTGCGCTGCTGCAGCGATTGCGGCATTATCCTGTCGTGAGTCGCGCTCAACCTGCCGGGGAGGCGGGGAGCGCATGTATTTCTCTTGGGGAGATCCAAAGATGGCGACGGCGTTCAAGCAATCCGATGATTTGATGGCGGCAGCCCGCGAAGAAGCGTTCTCGATGCCGCTCGACAAGATCGACGTCTCGGACGGCGCCCGCTTCGTCAACAACACCTTCTGGCCATTCTTCGAACGCCTGCGTCGCGACGCGCCGATCCATTATTGCGCCGAGAGCAAGTTCGGCCCGTACTGGTCGGTCACCCGCTACAAGGACATCATGGCGGTCGATACCAATCACGCCATTTTCTCGTCCGACGCGCACCTCGGCGGCATCACCGTCGCCGACATGGACGATGATTTCATCCTGCCGATGTTCATCGCGATGGACCCGCCCAAGCATGACGTGCAGCGCAAGGCGGTGTCGCCGATCGTCGCGCCGGCGAACCTCGCCGTGCTCGAAGTGCTGATCCGCGAACGCGCGCAGAAGATTTTCGACAACCTGCCGATCAATGAACCGTTCGACTGGGTCGACCGCGTCTCGATCGAACTGACGACGCAGATGCTCGCGACGCTGTTCGACTTCCCGTGGGAAGAACGGCGCAAGCTGACCTATTGGTCGGACATCGCGACGTCGGACCCCGATCTGCCCGGCAACCCAAACCGCCAGGAGCGTCAGGTCATCCTGCTCGAATGCCTGCAGTATTTCACCAATTTGTGGAACGAGCGCGTCAATGCGCCGCCCGCCGGCGACCTCATTTCGATGATGGCGCACGATCCGGCGACGCGCGACATGGCGCCGATGGAATATCTCGGCAACCTCATCCTGCTGATCGTCGGCGGCAATGACACGACGCGCAACTCGATTTCGGGCGGCCTGTTGTTCCTCAACGAAAACCCCGACCAGTATGAAAAGCTGCGCCAGAACCACAAGCTGGTCGAAACGATGGTGCCCGAAATCATCCGCTACCAGACGCCGCTGGCGCACATGCGCCGCACTGCGTTGCAGGACACCATCCTCGGCGGCCAGCACATCCGCAAGGGCGACAAGGTCGTGATGTGGTACGTTTCGGGCAACCGCGACGAGAGCGAAATCGAAAACCCCAACGCCTTCATCATCGATCGTGCCCGCCCGCGCCAGCACCTGTCGTTCGGCTTCGGCATCCACCGCTGCGTCGGCAACCGCCTCGCCGAAATGCAGCTCAAGATCGTCTGGGAAGAAATCCTCAAGCGCTGGCCGATGATCGAAGTGCTCGAACCGCCGGTTCGCGTCTCTTCGTCGTTCGTCAAGGGCTATGAAAAGATGATGGTGCGCATCCCGGGCTGACGCCCACCGCAGCACCCACCGCCAATCCCGCCTCAACCGCCTTTTCGGGGGACCGAATGTCACACGTCACGTTTATTGAAGCCAATGGTACCGAGCACGGAGTCGATGTCGACAACGGCGTTTCGGTCATGGAAGCCGCGATCCAGAACAGCGTCCCCGGCATCGACGGCGATTGCGGCGGCAACTGCGCTTGCGCCACCTGCCACGTCTATATCGACCCCAAGTGGGCGCCGCTGACCGGCGAGCGCACGCAGATGGAACACGACATGCTCGAATTCGCCGAAGGCGTCGAGCCGAACAGCCGCTTGGCCTGCCAGATCCACATGACCGCCGAACTCGACGGGCTCGTGGTGCGCATGCCGGAATCGCAGCACTAAGGATTCAAGGGCCTCCGGCGGGCAGGGCCTCGGGCCCTGCACCCATATATTGGGTGCAGGGGTCACCCCTGCCCGCCGGAGGCCCTACCCCTTATACTTCGCCCGCAACTCGAACTTCAGCACCTTGCCCGTCGCATTGCGCGGCAGCGCATCGACGAGCTCGAGCCGCGTCGGCAATTTGAAGCGCGCGAGCTTGTCACCGCAGAATTGAATCAGCTCGGCCAAATTCAGAGTCGCGCCGGGCTTGAGCGCCACGACTGCGCAACCGGTTTCGCCCCATTTCTCGTCGGGCAGGCCGATGATGGCGACTTCGCGGACGGCCGGGTGGCCGTAAAGGATGCTTTCGATTTCAGCCGGATAGACGTTCTCGCCGCCTGAAATGTACATGTCCTTCAGACGGTCCTCGATATAGAAATAGCCGTCGGCGTCCATGCGGCCGGCGTCGCCCGAGCGGAACCAGCCGTCGACGAAGCTGCTGTCGTTGGCGTCGGCGCGGTTCCAGTAGCCCGGCGTGATGTTCATGCCCTGGATCCAGATCTCGCCCTTTTCGCCTACATCGGCCGTGCTGCCGTCGGGGCGCGCGATCTTGACGTTGCACCAGCGCACCGGCCGCCCGGCCGAGCCGATCTTGCCGGGCACGTCGCGCGCGTCGCACATCAGCGTCACCGCGCAGGTTTCGGTCATGCCGAAGCCTTCGCGCAACGAAATCCCGCGGTCGAACCACTTACGCAGCAGCGGCTCGGGAACGCTTTCGGCGCCGACGAACATCGCCAGCATCCGCGAGAAGTCCGCGGTGGCGAAATCGGGGTGCGCGCCCATCGCGTTGAAGATCGCCGGCACGCCGAGAAAGTGTGTGATGCCGAGCGCCGCATCGCTGAACAGCCCGAGCATCGCGCCGGGCTCGAACGCCCGGACGATGATCGCGGTGCCGCCGAAAAACAGCGCCGGCAGCGTGAAAATCGCCAGCCCGCCAATGTGGAACAATGGCATCACCGCAACGCTGACCATGTCGTACGAGGCTGCCGCCGACGCGACCATGCCGGCAAACGCGAAGTGGCATTGCTGGTGGCTGAAGGTGACGCCCTTGGGCGTGCCGGTAGTGCCCGACGAGTACATGATCATGCACAGGTCCTCACCGGCTTGGCGGACCTGTTCGGTAACCGGTGTCGCGGCGGCAATCGCGGCCTCGAACGCGCTGGCACCGCCCGTTGCATCGAGCGCAATCCAGTGGTCCACCTTGGTCATCGGCTGAAGTGTCGCCTGCACCTGCGCCAGGCTGGTGTCATAGAAAAACACCTTGGCGTCGCTGTCGTTGACCATGAACGCCAGCTCGTTGGCGGTCAGTCGGAAGTTGAGCGGCGTGTAAATCAGCCCGATGCGCCAGCACGCAAACTGCACGTCGAGCATATCGCTGCTGTTGAGCGACAGCATCGCCACGCGGTCGCCGCGGATGCAGCCCAGCGCCGCCAGATGCCCGGCAATGCGCCCGACGCGGTCGTGCATGACGGCGTAGCTGTGACGCCGGCCGCTGTGCAGGTCGACCGTCGCCAGCTTGTCGGGAAAATGCGCTGCACCCTGCGCGATCCAGTCGATGACGGCGCTGGTCGCGGCCGGCGCACCGGCATTGTTGTTCATGGCGTTTCCCCTCCTCCGCCGGAGCTGTTGCGCGCCGTTCGCGGTTGCCCCGGTTTTCGCCGAAATCCCGGACCGGGGCAAGCACCGCCGCCGCGCCGGACACATGCATCGGCGGATGTCGCATTTCGACTCGCGCGACTCGGCAAAATTCGGTATGGTTAACAATGCGTTTTGACCGGGACAGAGATCCCCAATGTCGGACGCAGGGGTCGGATAACGCTGGCGTGCTTCGCGCTAAGCCCGTGTTGGACTTTGCCATCGGACCGTAAAGGTCGCGAGACTATGCCAGTGAGCGAGTGACTTTGCGTGTTCGACCGAACGCGGAAATCGTCTCCGTGTTGCCGCGAACGCGCCGGGTTGCAGTTCAACCTTGAGCACGGGAGTGAGCAGAAATGGCAACACGTCCAGGCATTGAAATTCGTTTTGTCGGTCTCGGAAGCAACGAGAAGGCCCCGCCAACCGCGCTCTATGCGCTCGATGCGCGCGGCGGCATGAAAAAGCTCGCCGTCGTCGACAATGGCCGATTGGGAATCGATCCCGGCCAGTTGAAGGGGCTGCAGCTGGCCATTGGCCCCGATGTCCCCGATCCCAAAGTCATCGATCCCGAAAGCCTGCTGCGGTACCGCGGTGACCAGGTCATCGATGACTGGTCCAAGCGCGGCATCCTGCTGCCGCAGGACCGCTGGTCGCTGCTGATCAGCGAATATCTGTGCGTCAGCGGCCGCGTCCGCAAGTGCCGGCCGTGGTGGTACCACCGCTTCGCTGCACAGGCCGCCTTCCAGCCCAAACTCGGCGCGGCGCGGACGCTATCGATGCGCAATCCCGCGCTGTCGGCCTCGGCGGTTTTGGCGGCGAACAAGGCGCTGGGCAACAGCGCGTTCGACAATATCGCGGTGCTGCGGCGCTGCGTGCCGCTATGCGACGGCGTAGTGGAAGTGTTCGAGCGTCACTGCTGCTGCACGCGTTTCGTCTATGACGACTTGATCGACCGGTTGCGCGACATTCTCGACCGCATCCCGATCGAAATCGACTGGCCCTTCCCCCCGGGGCCTGACCCCGACCCGCGTCCGTGGGAGCGGTTACGGCCACGTGTTGCCGATGCAGGCGCCGCAATTGGGCGCGGCCGTATCGACGCGCTGCGCAACGCGGCCGCGACGCGCCGGCCACTGGCGGCCCGGTCGATTGACGGCGGTGGCATCAAGGCGGCAGCCGGCGAAACCTTCGTCTCCGAACGCATTTTCGATGACTATCAGGCGCTGCTCAAGCTGACGCCCGACGCGGCAGAAGCCTATGTCCGCGCCCGCCCCTATCTGACGGGCTACATCTGCAACTGTACGACCCGCAAGGTCGGCGAAGTCGCCATCGGCCCCGGCGGGCGTTTCGACTTCTGCTATTCGCGCCCGCTGCAGTTTGTTTCGGCGCAGCGCAACTGCTTCACCACTTACGCCTACCGCGTCAAACAGCAGTTTGGCCCGTTCTGGATCACCGTCTATGACGGCGTATCGGGCCACGACTATTTCGCGCAAGGCGAAACCGCCGACCTCGTCACCACCAATCCGCAGGCACGTCCGTGCGCCGATGGCCCCGAACAGCCCGACCCCGGCGACGGCACGGCGTTCGTCATGCTGGAACATGTCACCGGCGCCAGTACGCACCACTACAACTTCCCGGTGCAGAACGGCCTGTCGCGCGTCGGGCCACTGGCGACCGACTCGGGCCTGTATGACTTCGCCGGCCAAACCGATGCACCCTGGGCGACGACACTCGGGCTGCGACTGTGGGTCTCACCGCAGCTCGAAGGCACCGTCGCCTACTACCGGTTCAAGGTGGTCCCAGTGGACGATACCGGCAACCCGGTCGGCAGCCCGACGACGCTCGACAGCCCGGTATCATGGTCGCGTTACATCGTCGTGCCGGGCGACATCGTCACCACCTCGACCAGCCTCGCCGCGCTGCCTGCCGACGTCGGCGGCGAAATCGGGCTGTTCGCGGTGCCTTATTGGTCGAGCATGATGTGGCTGTCGGGCCAGTACCATCAGGTCTGGGACACAACGAAATTCGCCGATGGCCGCTACATGCTGACCATCGAACTTTTCGGCCCGAACGGCGTCCGCATCAAACCCGGCGGCGCACCCGCCAGCGATCCGGGTACTGCCAAGCCGTTCCAGTTCCGCGTCTGGGAAGCCCCCGACGACACTGCGAACGTGCCTTTCGCCGATTGCGCGCATGTGTTCTGGATCAACAATACGCCGGTCGTCGGCGACATTGTCGATCTGCGCAAGGACAGCGTGGCGAACGCCGACGAATGCCAGTTCATGTCGGGTCCCGTCGGCACAAAGTTCTCGGTCGGCTTCCGCGCCTATCACGTGGGCGGCGTCACCACCGGCGGCGGCCCGGGCGACACGAACTCGTTCATGGCAAGCTACAACCTGACGTGGCAGCGTGGCCTCAACGGTCCCAGCGGGCTGATCGAGTCTGGCACCGCCGATCAGGGCGAGTTGGTCGTCGAACCATCGAACCAGCTCAACTTCGAGTATCTGCTCGGTGCCTTCCCGCCACTGCACAGCGCGCACACACGCTGCAGCTTCTCGGTGCACCTGCATGTCGATGCCAAGCACCACAACGGCGGCGCGTTCATCGATGCGTATGACTATCACGAAACCGCATCGTTCGCGCTGCAACTGACGAGCTGAAGTCGGCTCCGGGCCAGCGGTGGCGACGCTGCTGGCCCGCAGTTTTCAAGAGCCTCCGGCCGGCAACGCCGCGATAAACGCCAGCGCGCGCAACCCGGGCAGGAAGAAATAGCCCCCCGCTGTCACCGTCACGAACTGCGGCAGCGCGTGCTTCTCGATGCTGCCGTCGGGGCCGGGGCGGGTGAAGCCGTCGGTAGGCATGGTGCCGGGGAACGGGCAGCGATTGCCGAGCAACGGGTCGGATTCGCCCGACAGGCCGGCGAATTTGGCGCTGGCGACCCAGGCACCCTGGATGAATTCGAACTGGCGCGAGATGCTCGCCTGCAGCGCGATGAAGTGCAACCCGGCCTGCGGGTCGGCGGCGCCGGGGCGTGCGGCTTCGACCGGTGACAACATGTCGCCGAAGCGTCGACCGCGGCGCAGGATGCGGTGGAAGCGCGTCGAGGAGATAGCGTCGTCGCGGGCGTTGCCGGTCAGCCCCAGCGTCACCAGCAGCTTGTCGAGCAGGCCGTCCGGCACCGATGGCAGGTCGGCGTTGCGCGGGTTGGCGCGGCGGATGTGCGCGCCAACGGGGCAGATGTTGCCGCCCATGTCGCCGGTAAAGCTGAAGCTGTTGAGGTCATAGGGCTCGGCACCGGGAATGGCGCGCGTGCCGAGGGCCGGGATAGGCTGGCCGTCGATGCCGCGGCCGACCATTGCTTCGGCGAGCTCGATGGCGGCCGTCATGCCGCCGGCGCGCGCTGACAGCGTTTGCCAGAACAGCGGTACGTCCTGCGCCAGCCGGCGGTAGACGAGGTAGCTGCCGTTACGGCCGAGGTCGGCGCGGCTGGCATCGTCAAGCGCCCGCGGCAGCTGCGGCGCCTGCACCGGATCGAGCAGCGGCCGGTCGGTCAGGCAGCGATATTCATTGGGGTAGCCAAGCAGCACCTCGCCCGCCGCGAGCAGGTGCGTGTAGAGCGCGTCATGGCCGGGCTCGCGCACGCCAGCCCAATCGACCACCGGCTGCGAAATGCCGTCGAGGAAGCCGAACGGTTCATGGCCGTTCTGCACCGCACAGGCCTCGCGCTTGCGCAAGATGAAGCCCGGGCTGAGCGTCGCCAGCACCTTATCGACATGCGCGTCGAGCGCATCGGGGGTCGCGTAAAGCATGACCAACAGGTGCGGCACATCGGCACCGCACCCCCAGTCCCAGTTGGCGGGGTCGTTGGTGCCGATGTCGCCCAATCGCCGCGACCGGCTGTCATCGCTCGCCAGCCCTTGCCGGAACTCGGGGCCGAACTGGTCGATGACCGCCGGCGCCAGCCCGAGCGCCGCCAGCCCCGGCGCGCTGAGCGCCAGCTGCAACGCCGTGCTGACGATGCGGCCGTCAGCGCGCGCGGCATTGATATCGGCGACGCTGGTCGGGCGGGTCGCCGCCAGCCACGCGCGTGCGGCCGCCACATCGGTGACGTCGAGCAGCAGGAAGGCGCTCGCAGCGAGCGCACCCAGCCCGCTCGCGGCGAGCGCCTGGATATCGTCCCATTCAGTGACGGGTTCGGGGGCGAAGGTGCGGGTCATGCGGCGATCTCCGCCAGCCAGCGCGCCGCCGCCAGCTCGTCGAGGTCCTCGCCGGCGCACAGCTTGACATAGCCGGCGCGGACGCGCGCAGCGCGCGCGAGGTCGAACGTTGTCTGCCCGGGATAGGCGCGCCACCAGAATTGCGTGACGATCTGGTGGTGGCGCATGAAATATTTGAAGCGCTGTTCATCGCTGGCGCCGTCGAGGATCAGCCAGCGCGTGCGCGGATAGCCGATGCCGTTGGTGAAGCTGACATTGAGCCCGAAGCCGACCTTGTTGATGAAGTCGTCCATATAGGCTTCGGCGCTGCCGTCATATTCGCTGGTGAAAATCACGCGGCGGCCACCGTCGATCAGCACCCAGCGGGCAAAGTGAATCGTGCCGACGCGCCCCAGGCGCCCGCTGCGGAACAGGTGCCGTGCGCCCCAGTCGATGACATAGTGGATGACGCGCACCAGCCCCATCCGGAACAGCCCCGGCTTGATCGTGCCGATGGCAGTAAACGGGTTGGCGCTGTCGTGATCCTCAAACGCCGAGCGCGCCGCGATGTCGGCGGGGTCGGGCGGCACGACGACCAGCGGGTCGGTGCTTTCGATGTGCCGCAGCCACCACAGCTTGACCGTCGCGGCCACCAGCACCAGCACGAACAGCCATGGGTAACGCAGTGCCAGCCAGACCAGCAGTGAGACCAGCGCGAGCACGGCGGCGGGCACGCTGAGCAGATGCAGCAGGCTGGCGAAGGCGTAACCGGCCGTTGTCGGGGCCGGCGGTGTCAGCGGCACGTCGACGACGGCCGCCAGTTGCCGCGCCGTCGCTGCCGGATCATACCCGACCGTCGCGCCACGCGCCGCGCGCAAGGCCGTCAGCAGCGCTGCGTTTTCATGCACCGCGACCACCGTGCGGCCCGGTCCGTTGACATAGCTCGCCAGCGACTTGACGACATGGCCGCGCATGAACGCCAGCACGTCGTCACCGGCGCCAAAGCCTTCGCAATGCATGAACAGCGCCGCGAGCCAGCCGTCGCACTGCGCTGCGAGCGCCACCAGAAACGCATCGACGCTGCCGTCGCAGCAACCGAGCAGTCCGAGCGAAACACGCTCGACCGGCCAGGCACCGTGCCCGAACAGCGTGTTGAGGCTGCGCGGGTGGAAGGCACGGTCGCCGAGCGACGGATCCTCGCCAATGAAGGCGCGGATATTGTGCAGCATCGGCAGCGCAGCGAAGTTAATGTCAGGGTTCGCCAGGTCGGCATGGCCGGGTGCACCAGGCGCGCAGCATCCGGCCAGAAACGCCCGCAGTGCTTCAATCTGTCCATCGCGGACAGGCGCGAACACCAGGAAATCCGATTGCGGAGTCAGCCGGGCCTCCTGTCGCGATAGTGGTGCCTGACGTTAAGCCTTCGGGGGGAATTCGAGCGCGAAATCGATCAGGCGCTTCTTCTTCCAATAGACCTTGCCAAGATAAAGGCCCGGCCCGATCATCCGGATTTCGTCACGCACCCACTGCGCGACTGTCGACGTCTCCGAATAGTCGAGCACGATGCATTCCTTGCCGTCGAGCCAGCTCTTGCCCTTATAGACTTTGGCGACGATGGCCTTGACGCCCAGCGGTAGAATTTCGTTGCGCAGAAAGCCGTACTTGGCGTCGAACACCTTGCCCTTCCAGGCGAAGATGTTGATCGCCTTGGCAATCTGTTCGGAAAATACCGTGCCCGGCGCAATGACGGCAAGCCCGTGCGCCTCGCCATTGGGGATCGGCCCGGGCTTGGCGGCCTTGAACACGTCGTCAAGTTGAACTTGGCTCATCTTGAGCAGGTCGGCAGTCGTGATCGCCATGGCGCGCATCCCCTCGCATTATGGAAACCGGATGTACGCAACTGCAACTGCGCCGCAGTCTATACCCCTTGCCGCCGCCCCCGCAAGCCGGTCACGCGACGCGCAACACGCTGATTTTGGCGGCGGCGCGCGCATTGAGCCACTGCGCCATCGCTTCGGGCGGCAGCGCCGCGGTGAAGTGAAAGCCCTGCCCCTGCAGCACGCCCATGTCGGCGAGCCGCACCAGTTGTTCGGGGGTTTCGATGCCTTCGACGACAAGTTCGAGCCCCAGCCCCTGCGCCAGCCCGCCTGTGGCGCGCACGACTTCGGCCGCGACGCCTTCGGCACACGCAAAATTGCGGTCGAGCTTGAGCGCGTCGAGCGGCAGCCGCAGCAGTTGCGACATGCCGGCATAGCCCGTTCCGAAGTCGTCGAGCGCCAGCCGCGCGCCGCGCCGGCGCAGCGCCGTCAGTCGTTCACGCACGACTTCGGGGACGCGGTCGAGCAGCAGATCTTCGGTGATTTCGATTTCGAGGATCGACAGCGGCAGCCCGCACGCCGCCAGCTCGGCCTCGATCGTCGTCAGGATCGAATCGCGCGCCAGTTCGGGCTGGCCGAGGTTGATTGCGACGCGTTCGATGCGGTGCCCCGATGCCAGCAGCCCGGCGACGGCGGCGAACCCCGACGCGCGCAGATGCGACCCCAGCGCCAGCATCTAGCCCGAGCGTGTTGCAATGTCGAGGAACTCGTCGGGGGCAATCCGCCCCAGTTGTGGATGTTCCCAGCGCGCCAGCAATTCCATGCCCAACACGCGGCCATCGCTCAGCCGGACAATCGGCTGCAGCCAGGCGCGCGCTTCGGGAGGGCATCCGTCGTGACGCTCGAACGCCTGTTTGATGATGATCTCGCGGTCGAGTCGCGCGAAATCTTCGGGCAGCGCCGGGTACAGCGTGCCGCGGGCGATTTCCTTGCCGCGCCGCGCCGCGTCATCGGCGGCGGCCAGCACGGCCTCGAGCCCGCGCGCGCCGTCATCGCCCCAGGCGACACCGACGGTCGCCGAAATCGGCAGCTCGTTCGAATGGCGCGTCACCTCGCCCGCCGGCATGGCCATCGCTGTCGTTGACCAGCTTGAACCAGTCGAGGTCGATCATCATCAGCCCGACGCTGCCCGCCTCGGCAGCGCGGCGGTCGAGTGCGGCGCGAAACGCCCGGCGGTTGAGCAGCCCGGTCAGCGGATCGGTCGATGCCTCGTCCGACAAACGGGTGGTGACGGCACTGAGTTCAAGCGCCAGCGGCCGGAAGATCAGCTGCACCGTCAGTGCCAGCAGCGCCAGAATGGCCAGCGTCAACGCGAGGTTGAGGTCGATGATCGTCTGTCCCGCCGCAGCGCCCGCGGCGATGTGCAGCCGCACCGCGCGTTCGAGCCGCGACTGGAACGAGCCGCCGGCCTGGCGTTCGACTTCGCGCGCCTCGGCATTGACGGCGCTGTCGCTGGTATCGGGGCTGGCGGCATCGCGCGCGAAATCGCGCGCGACGCTGACCAGCCCGGCGACACCCGAATCGAGATATTGGTAGATCAGCCGCAAGTCGTCGTTGCCGCTGGCGTCGGACATCGCGGCATCGCGCAATACGCGGTGCTGTGCTTCGAGCGCGTCGCTCGCCTCGCCGAGCAGGACGATCTGCTTGGCGCGTTCGGAACCGGTCTCCTCGGCAGCGTCGCGCGCCGCGAGCGCGATGTCGAGCGCCAGCTTGCGCTGCTTGCTCGCGGTCGCAGTGACTTCGCTGTCGCGTGCGTGGCGCGTCGCCAGTCCACCGAGCAGCATCCCCGACCCGAGCACCAGCACCGCAATAAGTCCGACGGCGAGCGAATAGCGCACGGTAACCCGGCGGTAGACGCCGTAAGCCGAAGGCGTCCGCGGCGGTGTCGTGACCGCCGCCATCAGCCACGCCCCCGCAGGTCATAGACCGGCTGGAAGTTGCAGGCGCTGACCCCGAGGCAGCGTTCACCGACGAACGCCAGCGCGACATGCCAGCTGCCGCGCGGCCCCGGCTCGATCCAGTCGGCGACCGACTCGGGTACAGCGTCAAACACATCATCGGCCTCGGTCGCGATGCGCAGCCGCGCCGGCGCCCCGAGCAGTCCGAACAATTGCGCTTCGGACGCGCCTGCGACATCGCCGGCGGCGGCCAGTGTGTCGCGCAAGCGCCGGGCGCCGCCGCGGTGCGCGACCAACAAAGCCAAAACCTGCACCAGCGCGAAACCCAGCAAACTCAAACCCATGATGCCGTCCTTCCGCGCCCTGCCCTTGTTCCAGAACGGCAGCACCGCCGGATTTTCTAGGGTGAGGGAACGGCCGCGACGAACTGGCACTTGGCGGAACGCCGCGCGCGCGGCATAGGGCGCGGCATGAGCCTCACCGCCCCTCCTGCCACCGCCCGTCCTCGCGCCGTCGCCATCTGGCTGCTGCTGATCGCAGCCATGGTGTTCGGCATGGTCGTCGTCGGCGGCATCACCCGGCTGACCGAATCCGGGCTGTCGATGGTGCGCTGGGAACCGATCAAAGGCGTGCTGCCGCCGCTCGACGCCGATGCCTGGGCGCGCGAATTCGCGGCGTACCAAGCGAGCCCGCAATACCAGAGCGTCAACGCCGGCATGACGCTGGCGGCCTTCAAGGGCATCTATTTCTGGGAATATCTGCACCGGCTGCTGGCGCGCAGCGTCGGCGTGGCGTTCGCACTGCCGCTGCTGTGGTTTGCGTGGCGCCGCGCGATTCCGTCGGGCTACGGACTTCGGCTCGGCATCATCCTGGCGCTCGGCGCGCTGCAGGGCGCCATCGGCTGGTGGATGGTTGCGTCGGGACTGGTCGACCGACCCGCGGTCGCGCATGAGCGGCTGGCGACACATTTACTGATGGCGCTGGCGATCATGTCGGCGTGCCTATGGACGGCGCTGGATCTGCTCGGTGCCGGGCGTCCGGTGCACGTGCGGCGCCCGACCGGCTGGATTGTGCCGTTCTTCGTGCTGCTCGTCGTGCAGATCGGTTTCGGGGCGTTCGTCGCCGGGCTGCGCGCCGGACACATGTACAATATGTGGCCGCTGATGGGCGACGGGCTGGTGCCGCCCGACCTCGGGCTGTTCACGCCGCTGTGGCGCAACCTGCTCGACAATCCGGTGACGATCCAGTTCACCCACCGCACGCTGGCGCTGCTGGTGGCGCTGTCCGCGATCTGGGTGGCGACGCGGCTGGTGCGCGCCGGGGCGCCGCATCATGGCGGCGCACTCGCGGCGATGGTGCTGGTGCAGTTCGCGCTCGGCGTGCTGACGCTGGTGCATGACGTGCCGATCCCGCTCGGTGTCGCGCATCAGGCGGGCGCGGCGCTGCTGCTCGGCATCAGCGTTATCGCGGCGCACTGGTGCTGGCAGGGGCGCGGCGCTAGTCTGCGCCGATGACCGAAACCGCTCTCAATGTGCTCGGGGCGCCGCTGGCGTCGTGTTCGACCGACCCGCTGACCGGCTGGCACCGCACCGGCTGCTGCAGCACCGATGCCAACGACACCGGCGTCCACACCGTCTGCGCGGTAATGACCGCCGAGTTCCTGGCATTCAGCGCGGCGGTCGGCAATGACCTGTCGACGCCGCGCCCCGACTACGGCTTTCCCGGCCTGCGCGAAGGCGACCGCTGGTGCCTGTGCGCGGCGCGCTGGGAAGAAGCCCGCGTCGCCGGCTTCGCCCCCGATGTCGTGCTCGAAGCCTGCCACATCCGCACGCTCGAAACCGTCGCACTCGGCCATCTGCAGGCCCATGCGGTCTGAGCTGCGTCTGGCTGTCGGCGCCGCCGCGCTGCTGCTGGTCGCGGCAGCGCCCGACACCGCGGTGACGCTGCCGTTCGCACCACCCAACGGCGTGCCGATCCGCTATGACTGCACCGCGCTTCGCACGCTGGGCGGCCGGCCGCTAACGATCACCTCCGCGCATGAACTCCAGTTCGCCGGCGCCGCCGACAAACGCAGCGTGCGCTGGACGGTCAAGTCGCTGGCCGTCAGCGGCGACGAGCCGGTGCGCCAGATGCTGCAAGCCACCGGAGATATCGCGGTCGGCCAACCCGTCGACATCGCGCTCACCGCCGATGGCGCCACCGCAGCCATCACCAACGAGGCGGCATTGCGCGCCCACGTCCGCGCCGCCACCCCCGCAGTCAAGGCAACATTCGTGCCGGTATTCGCGCCGGCACCCGAAGCCACGCGCACCGCGCTGCAGACGCTGCTCGATGACGAGCTCGCCGCACTCGACCCGCAGACGCCGGAGGAATTCGCGGCCAGCTGGCTCGAAGTCGTCGAACCGCTGCTCGGCGGCGAGGCGCCGCTGGTGCCGGACGCCGTAGTCAAAGCCGATGTCGAGGCACAGGCGCCGATCGGCGGCGGGGCCTTGCGCTACAAACTACGCTACGGCCTGCGCGACTATGTGCCGGGCAAAAGCGCGCAGGTGTTCCATGACCTGACCGCCGACCCTGAAGACGTCCAGCGCTACGCCGCCGAGATGGTCGCGCAGATGTTCCCCGACGCCGCGCCCGGCCAGAACGAGGCGACCGCGACGCGTGCCATCTTGTCGCAGATGACCAGTGGCACGCAAATCACCAGCGATATCAGCCTGCCGACGGGGCTGCGCACGCGCTTCAGCACCGCCACGACAACCGAATTGCCGGGCCGCCCGAAGCGTATCGAAAGCCGCGAATGCCGGCTGGTCAGCACGAAGGTATTATAATACCTCACGCGAATCCCGCCTATTTCCTTGCATTTTAGCGCGACTTCCACGATAGACCCCGCGTCCGGCTCGCATTTCGCGGGCCGGTTTACGTTTGGAATACGCACCCATGCCCACCACTCTCAGCAAGGTGACGCCTGCGGCCAAGCCCGCAGAAGTCGTCAAGAACTGGCTGCTGATCGACGCCGAAGGCCTGGTCGTTGGCCGCCTCGCCTCGATCATCGCCAACCGCCTGCGCGGCAAGCACAAGGCGAACTACACCCCGCACGTCGACTGCGGTGACAACGTCATTGTCATCAACGCCGAAAAGGTGCGTTTCACCGGCAAGAAGTCGGCTGACAAGGTTTATTATCGCCACACCGGCCACCCCGGCGGCATCAAGGAAACCACCCCGGACAAGATCCTGGCTGGCCGTTTCCCCGAGCGCGTGCTGGTCAAGGCCGTTGAGCGCATGGTGCCGCGCGGCCCGCTTGGTCGCCAGCAGATGCGCAACCTGCGCGTCTTCAAGGGCACCGAGCATCCGCATGAAGCACAGTCGCCGACCGTCCTCGACGTCGCTGCGATGAACAGCAAGAACAAGGTGGGCGCATAATGTCCGACGATACCCTCGATACCCGCCAGTCGCTCGCCGATCTCGGCACGCTGACCGAAGCCGGCGCCCTGTCGACCGCGAATGACGGCGTTTCGCCGGCACCGCTGCGCGAACAAAAGATCGACGCCCACGGCCGCGCCTATGCCACCGGCAAGCGCAAGGACGCGGTCGCCCGCGTCTGGCTCAAGCCCGGCACCGGCAAGGTCACCGTCAACGGTCGCGACCAGACGGTCTATTTCGCCCGCCCGACGCTGCGCCTGGTCATCAACCAGCCGTTCTCGGTCGCCGACCGCATCGAAGCCTATGACGTTGTTGCAACGGTCAAGGGCGGTGGCCTTTCGGGCCAGGCCGGCGCCGTCAAGCACGGCATCGCCCAGGCCCTGACCCGCTTCGAACCGGTGCTCCGCACCGTCGTCAAGCAGGCCGGCTTCCTGACGCGCGATCCGCGCGTTGTCGAGCGTAAGAAGTACGGTAAGGCGAAGGCGCGCAAGAGCTTCCAGTTCAGCAAGCGCTAAAGCGGCTGCGCCGAAGACGAAATTTGCTTTTGCGAATTTCGGCTTCGGCACAGACTCGCTGTGCGCTCGGCCGGCGGGGCGGAGGCAAAGCCGACGAACCCGTCCGACGGCGTGGCTTTGCCACGACGCCCTTACTTCCTACCGACCTACCACTACAAAACGGCGAGCCCCCAAAAAGCTCGCCGTTTCTGCGTCAACACGCCCCAACCCCGCACTTTGCCACCCACCACGCTCTCGGGCATAACTCCCCACATGATTCGCGCCCTCCTCGCCCTGCTGCTGCTCATCGCCCTCCCCGCGACCGCTGCACCGACCGCGCAAACCCAGCACACCAAGGTCGAACTAATCGCCGCCAGCCGCACCCCCGCCGCCGGCACGCCGCTTGCAGTCGCGCTGGTGATGACCCCACAACCCGGCTGGCACACCTATTGGCAGAACCCCGGCGACGCCGGAGTCGAAACCCGCGCCACCTGGACGCTGCCCAAGGGCGCCACCGCCAGCGCGCTAAGCTATCCGACGCCGGGCACCTATCTGACTTCGGGGCTGATGAACTATGTCTATGACCGGCAGAACGCGCTGCTAGCGACCGTCAACGTGCCTGCCGGTCTTGCCAAGGGCGCGCCGTTCCCGCTCAAGCTCAAGCTCGACTGGCTGGTCTGCGATCCGACGCTGTGCGTCCCCGAAACCGCGACACTCGACCTGCCGCTGACCATCGGCGACGGCGCACTCGATAGCGCCACCACCGCACGCTTCACCGCTGCGCGCGCGGCGTTGCCCAAGCCCGTCGACTGGCCGGCAAAGTTTACCGTGCGCGGTGACCGCTTCATCCTGTCGGTGCCGTTCGGCAATCCGGCAAAGGTCAAAACCGCCTATTTCTTCGCCGCCACCGACGGCGTCATCGACTACGCAGCCCCCCAGTTGGTCACTGCCACCGCCGACAGCCTACGCATCGAAACCCGCGCCAGCGGCAAGCCGCCCGCCAAGGTCAGCGGTGTGCTCAAGGTCAGTTTCGTCGGCAACCCGGCACCGCAAGGCTTTGCGCTGACCGCAACGCCGGGCAATGTCGGCGCGGCCGGCGCAGTGCTGCCCGGCGAGCGCGACAGCGGCAGCAGTTGGGCGGCGTTCGCCCCGGCGCTGCTGCTGGCGATTGCCGGCGGGCTGCTGCTCAACGTCATGCCGTGCGTCTTCCCGATCCTCAGCCTCAAGGCGCTGGCGCTCGCCAAGGGCCATCTCCCCGAAGCCGCTGCACGCCGCGACGCGCTCGCCTATACCGCCGGCATCATGCTGGTGTGCACCGCGCTCGGCGGCGTCATTCTGGGCCTGCGCGCCGCGGGCAGCCAGATCGGCTGGGCGTTCCAGTTGCAGGACCCGCGCGTCATCCTGGCGCTGCTGCTGTTGATGACGGCGATCGCGCTCAACCTCGCCGGGCTGTTCGAGGTCAATGTTTCTTCGGGCAACGCCGGCCACAAGCTGGCGTCCAAGGGTGGTGCAGCGGGCAGCTTCTGGACCGGCGCGCTGGCAGCGTTCGTCGCGACGCCGTGCACCGGACCGTTCATGGCGGGCGCGCTCGGCGCGGCGCTGGTGTTGCCGCCGGTCGCCGGGCTGCTGGTGTTCGCCGGGCTCGGGCTCGGGCTGGCGCTGCCGTTCCTCGCGCTCGGTTTCATCCCCGCACTGCGCCGCCGCCTGCCCAAACCGGGGCCGTGGATGGCGACGATGCGGCAAATCCTCAGCGTCCCGATGTTCCTGACCGCGGTGGCGCTGGCGTGGGTGCTCGGCCGTCAGGCTGGCGTCGGCGGCATGGCGCTCGGGCTGCTTGCGGCGTTGCTGCTCGGCTTGGCGCTATGGTGGCTCGGCGCGCGCCAGCGTGGCGGCGGCAGTTTCGCACTGCCGCTGGCGGGCGGTTTGGCGGCGGGCATTGCCGCGCTGATCATGGTCGGCGGCATGACGCCCGCGGCGGTGACCATCGATGCACCGGCAGGGCTTTCCGCGCAGCCGTTCAGCAACGACCGGCTGGCGGCATTGCAGGCATCGGGCAAGCCGGCATTCGTCTATTTCACCGCCGACTGGTGCGTGACCTGCAAGGTCAACGAACGCGGCGCACTCGCCAATGCCGATGTCGCGGCGGCGTTCGCCAAGGCAGGGATCAACGTGCTCGTCGGCGACTGGACCAACGGCGACGCAGCGATCAGCACCTTCCTTGAAAGCAAGGGCCGTTCGGGCGTGCCGCTCTACCTGTTCTATGGCCGCGACGGACAAGTTACCGAACTGCCGCAGCTCCTGACGCCCGGTCAACTCATCGCGCTCGCCGCCTAGTTTCACCCCACCCGGAACGGGAGGGGAGTAGAATGGGTCAGCCGCGGAAGCGCCGGATCAGGCTCGACGTATCCTGCCGCCGCCCGCCCATCGCCTGGACATCCCCGTAGAACTGATCAACCAGCGCCGTCGCCGGCAGGCTGATGCCGAGCCGCTTGGCCTCGTCGAGCACCAGCCCCAGATCCTTGCGCATCCAGTCGACGGCAAAGCCGAAATCGAACTCGCCGCGGATCATCGTCGCGCTGCGGTTTTCCATTTGCCAGCTTTGCGCCGCGCCCTTTGAAATGACATCGACGACCTTGTCGGCATCCAGTCCCGCTGCCAGCGCGAAGTTGAGCGCCTCCGCCAACCCTTCGACAATGCCGGCAATCGCGATCTGGTTGACCATCTTGGTCAGCTGGCCGCTGCCCGCCGGCCCCATATGGCCGATGCGCTTGGCGTAGGCCGCCATGATCGGTTCGGCGGCCGCATAAGCCGCAGCACTGCCACCGACCATGATTGTCAGTTGGCCGTTCTGCGCGCCTGCCTGGCCGCCCGACACCGGCGCGTCGGCGACCAACAATCCTAGTGCTTCGCCCGCCACCGCCAGCTCGCGCGCGATCTCGGCGGACACGGTGGTGTGGTCGACGAACACCGCGCCCGGCCGCATTGCCGCGAGAGCGCCGTCGGCGCCCAGCGTCACTTCGCGAAGGTCATTGTCGGCACCGACACAGGCGAACACCGCATCGGCGTCCGCCACAGCCGCCGCCGGCGTCGTAGCGCGCGTGCCGCGATGCTCATCGGTCCAGCGTTCGGCAACCGTGCCGGTGCGGTTGTAGACGGTGACGGCGTGGCCGGCGGCGGCGAGATGCCCCGCCATCGGGTAACCCATCACGCCGAGCCCGAGAAACGCCACCTTAGCCATCAATATCGTCCTTGCTTTCGGTCGCGAGACCCTTGAATCCCTGCCCCACGACATACCATTCCGACGAGCCCTTGCGGCTGGCCGGCGGCTTGGCGTGGCGCACGGTAACGAAGTGGCGCTTCAGCGCGCTGACCAGTTCAGGGTCGGCGCCGCCCGCCAGCACTTTCGCCACGAATGCGCCGCCCGGCCCGAGCATCTGCACCGCAAAGTCGAGTGCTGTCTGCACCAGCGCCATCGTGCGGATATGGTCGGTAGGTTTGTGGCCGACGGTGTTCGCCGCCATGTCCGAAAGCACCAGCTGCGCGCTGCCGCCAAGCGCTTCGCGCAGCAGCACCGGCGCATCGTCATCGAGAATGTCTTTCACGAAAATGGTGACGCCGGGCAGCGGCTCCATTTCGAGCAGGTCGATCGCGACAATCTTCGCCTTGGGCCGCGCCGCCAGCACCGCCTGGCACCAGCCACCGGGTGCAGCGCCCAGATCGATGACGCGGCTGACACCGGCGAACAGCCCGAACTGTTCATCAAGCTCGATCAGCTTATAGGCCGCGCGCGACCGATAGCCGGCAGCCTTGGCGGCGCGGACATAGGGGTCGTTCAACTGCCGCGCCAGCCAGCGTGTCGACGAATTGCTGCGCCGCCGTGCGGTCAGCACGCGGACATGGCCGCCGAGCGAGCGCCCGGCGCCGCCTCCCGACTTGACGCCGGCACCGCCGGCTTCGGTGGCGGCTGCGTTGAAGGTCTTGCCGGCGAGCACGGTGGTTTGCGCCGCCGACACATGTGCCACCGGTGCCGCTTTGGCGGCTTTGGGCTTCGACTTCGCTGCGCCCGGCTTCGCGGCCGCCGGGGCCGCGCCGCCCTTGGTCGGCTTGACCGACTTGGGCTTGGTGCGCAGCAGCTTCGCCGCCGCATTGGCCTTGCGCGCCGCGACCGCCTTGTCGGTGCCGCTGAGCAGCTTCGACGCGACCGCCTTGCCGCCGGTGCGCTTGGGCGCGCGCGTGCTGGCGGGTTTGCGTTGTTTGGGTGGCTTGCTCATCCACGTCCTCCGTCGCGGGCGATCAGCGTCCGCAGGATACCTTCGCGGATGCCACGATCGGCAACGCGGATTGTTTCGGCCGGCCAGGCGTCGAGAATGGCCTCGAGAATGGCGCAGCCGGCCACCACCAGATCGGCGCGGTCGTGGCCGATGCACGGCTGCAATGCGCGCTCGGCAGGCGACTTGGCGGCGAGATCGGCCGAAATCGCGCGCATCGCCGCACTCGTCACCATGCAGCCATCGACCAGCCGCCGGTCATAGCCCGCCAGCCCCATGTCGACGCT
Organism: Glacieibacterium arshaanense; assembly: GCF_004681125.1. Lineage (GTDB taxonomy): Bacteria > Pseudomonadota > Alphaproteobacteria > Sphingomonadales > Sphingomonadaceae > Polymorphobacter_A > Polymorphobacter_A arshaanense. The sequence continues at coordinate 724,117 of NZ_SIHO01000001.1, read as the reverse complement.
GGCCAGCGTGGTGATCGTGCCCGACGTGCCAAGCAGCTGCAGCGGCCCCGGCGCGACGCGTTGGACATTGGCACGGAAGTTCACCAGATGCTCGCTGACGCGCGCGCGCATGCGTTCATACGCCAGCAGGCGCTGGCTTTCGGACAGGTCGTGCGGCTCGGTTTCGGTCAGCGACACGACGCCCCATGGCACACTCGTCCAGCCCTGGATGACTGCCTCGCCGCGCGGCCCGCGGGTGACCAGAATGAGTTCGGTCGAGCCGCCGCCGATATCGAAGACCAGTGCTGGTGGCCCTTCCGAATCGATCAGCGACTGGCAGCCAAGCACCGCCAGCCGGGCCTCCTCGCCGGGCGAAATCACATCGAGCGCGATGCCGGTTTCGGCATAGACACGCTCGACGAATTCGCTGCCATTGCTGGCGCGCCGGCAGGCTTCGGTGGCGACATTGCGCGTCAGCCAGACTTCACGGCGGCGCAACTTGTCGCTGCAGATGCGCAGCGCCGCCACCGCACGGTCCATCGCCGCTTCGGAAAGCGCGCCGGTCTGCAACAGCCCCTCGCCGAGCCGCACGACGCGCGAAAACGCATCAACAACCATGAAATTGCCGGCGGCATCGGCGCCGTAGCCGGGGCGCGCAATCAGCAGGCGGCAGTTATTGGTCCCGAGGTCGATCGCCGCATAGGCACGGCGGCCGCCGCGCTGTGCACCGCCGACGCGAATCGCCGGCTCGGCACGCGACGCTGTCGGGCGTGGCGGGGTATCGGGGTCGGGCGCACGGGCTATCCCCGGCTGCCCCTGGACGGTATCGAACGGCATGATCTTCGCCTTGCATTCTCTGCTGCCCCGGATTTACCGGCCAGCACTTGGCGACAGACTAGCACCGGTTGATGGGTTTTCGCAAATCGCGCGCTGCACTGCGGCAAATCGTTATGGTTGGGCGATGTGGAAGACGTTGACAGAAAAAGCCCATGTGGCTATCCACCGCGGCCTGCGCTGCCCTGTCGTCTAAAGGTAAGACCACAGACTCTGACTCTGTTAATCGAGGTTCGAATCCTCGCGGGGCATCCAGCAACCTTCATGCAAGCGTCTTCGTCCAACCGTCCAACAACCCATTATGGGCGGGGCGCGGCGATCGGCTTGGCCATTGCGCTGCTGGCCGCGATGCTGATCGCCATCAACCCCGTCGGCTATATTGGCGGGCATTGGGACGACGGGCGCTATCTGGCGACGGCGCAGCTTTGGGCAACGCATGGCCCGCAGCTTGGCCATGACCATTGGGCGTTGCGCGCCACGGTTGTCGGTCCCGCCGCAATCGCCATCAAGCTGTTCGGCGACACCAGGCCGGCGCTGATGTTGCCCGGGTTGCTGCTGCTGGTGGCGCTGCTGGCGGTGCAGTTCGCGGCGGCGTGGCGGGCGTTCGGCCTTGCTGTCGCTAGCATCGCGACGCTGGCGCTGGTGACGACGCCGGCGATACTGTTCGCGGCAACGCGGCTGACCGCCGACCTTACCGAAACACTGTTCTGGGCGCTGGCACTGTGGAGCTACTGGTTTGCCGGCACCGCGACGCGACACCAGCGCCTGTGGCTTCTGGCCACCGGCCTCGCGACCGGGCTGGCGTTCGCAACGCGCGAGACGGCGGTCGGGCTGTGCCTGGTGTTGGCGCTCGGCTGGGTGAAAGGCTGGCGAAGCGACCGGCTGCCGCGCCGCGTCTATGGCTGGATCGCGCTCGGCTTTGCCGCAGTTGCGCTGCCCGAGCTTATCAGCTTTGCCCTCGCCAGTGGTGACGCCTTCTACCGCGTGCGGGTCGACCTTGCGCATGTGAAGATTGCCAGCACCAACCTCGATGGTCTGACCTTTGCCGGTCATCAGGTGCTGCTCAACCCCGAACTCATGTCGCGCTGGCACGGCGCCGGGCCGATCCGGCTGCACTGGGCCATCGACCCGTGGCTCAACCTGTTCGCCAATCCGGGCTATGGCCTCGGCTTTGCCGCTACGGCACTGGCCGTCCTCGCCGCCTTCCGGCGCGCACCGTCGGCACCGTTGCGCGCGCTGTGCGGACCGCTGGTGGCGGTCATCGTCATTCAGGTCGCGGTGGTGCTGTATGTCATCGCGACCGACCCCAAGCCGCGTATGTTCATGCCGTCGCTGCTGCCGGCGGCGCTGCTGTTCGCGCTCGCCGCGCAGTCGCTCGGCACGAACCGCGCCGGCCGCGCGCTGGTTGCGGCCTTGCTGGCGTCGAAGCTGATCCTGACCTTCATTGCCGTCGACTTTGCCCCGGCGCAGCCCGACGTCGCCGCGCAAGCCGCGACAGCACTGGCGCTGGCCGACGGCCCCGTCCACGTGTCGCGCTGGACGCGCAGTCAGCTGGCGCTGGCGCCGGCGTCGGTAACCGACCGCCTGACCACCGCCCCGCCGCTGGCCGATACGCTGGCGCTGACCATCGAGCGCCCCGGCGATGACGATGACGGCGTCCATGCCGCCACCGACACGTTGCTATGGCGCTCGCCACCGGGCCGCGCGCCGCTCAGCGTCCGGGCCATGCAGGTGCTCGGCGTGCCCGTCACAGCCACCATCGCCCTGTCGAGCCAGCGCCGCACGCCGACCGTCAACCTGTATCGGCGCGGCGCGAACTGAGGCTGTTGCCGCACCTTCGCAACCGCTATGATGCGGCCATGCTGAGCAACCCGTCGCCGCAAGTTCAACCCCCGCCCGAAGCTGCCGCCGACTGGACGGTGCCGCAGAACTGGGACCATTACGCGCCGATCGACCATGCGGTGTGGGACCGGCTCTACGCGCGGCAAACGCGGCAATTGGCCGACCGTGCGACGCCCGAGTATCTGTCGGGGTTGACGCTCGCCGGGCTCGACCAGCCGGGCATCCCGAACTTCGAAGACCTCAGCGAGCGCCTGACAAAGCTGACCGGCTGGAGCGTCGTCGCGGTGCCCGGGCTGGTGCCCGACGATGTCTTCTATCACCACCTGTCGCAGCGGCGTTTCGTGGCGGGCAGTTTCATCCGGCGCATGGACCAGCTCGACTATCTCGAAGCCCCCGACGTGTTCCACGACGTGTTCGGCCATGTCCCGCTGCTCAGCCACCCGGTGTTTGCCGACTATATGCAGGCATACGGCGAAGGCGGCCTGCGTAGCCTGGAATTCGGCGCGTTGCACAAGCTGGCGCGGCTATACTGGTACACTGTCGAATTCGGGCTGATCCGCTCGGGCGACGGCCTCAAGCTCTACGGCGCCGGCATTGCGTCAAGCCACGGCGAAAGCGCCTTTGCGCTCGATGACGCCTCGCCCAACCGCATCGGCTTTGATTTGCTGCGCGTCATGCGCACGCCGTACCGCATCGATGACTATCAACAGGGCTATTTCGTCATCGACAGCTTCGAAAGCCTGTTGCGCACGACGCTCGATACCGATTTCGCGCCGCTCTATGCGCAACTTGCACAACTGCCCGATCTCGACATTGCGGCGCTGGCACCGGGCGACACGGTGCTGACCAAGGGTACGCAAGCCTATGCGCGGTCGCGTGCCGCGAAAAGCTGAAGCCGCCGATTTCGCCCGTTGCATCCGGCGGCGCACGCCGCTAAAGCGGGGGCCTTCCGTCGTGTGGGGCAATAGCTCAGATGGGAGAGCGCAGCAATCGCACTGCTGAGGTCGGGAGTTCGATCCTCCCTTGCTCCACCACGGATTTCCCGAAATCGTCCATAGTTCCGCCGCCGCAAGGCGTTGCGTTCGTGCGTTCTATCAACATGCAGGGGTGGTGCGCGTGGGGCGGACGACGGGGTTTGAACCCGCGACCTCCGGTACCACAAACCGGCGCTCTAACCAACTGAGCTACGACCGCCACGCGCGAAGGAAGCCCATAGGGGCGGCAGGGCCTTCACGTCAAGCTTGGCGGCGCAACTTGGCGTAATATCAGCCCGTCGCGACCAGTGCGCCACAGGCGATGCGCGCACCGCTGTTGCCCGACGGGTCGGTCTTATAGTCATCGGGCCCGGCGTGCAGCACCACCGCGGCGCCGTCGGCATCGAGCAGCGGCGCGCTGCCGCCCTTCATCTGCAAGCCGGCGATGGTGGCATCGAGGCTGCCCTGCCCGTCAGTGCCGACAGTAATGTTCGGCAGGTCGCCCATGTGCGGTCCGGCGGGGTTGTCCTTGCCGTGCTGGTGCGCCGTCGGGTTGAAATGGCCGCCGGCGGTCTTGAAGTCCGGCCCGACGCATTGCCCGACGCTGTGCAGGTGGATGGCATAGCTGCCCGGTGCCAGCCCGCTGACCTGGGCGCGGACGCGCGTATCGGTGCCGGTCTGCGCCAGCGTCGCGGTGCCGTGCAGTTCGCCGTTGGGACCGAGCAGCTGCACCGTCATCGTCAGCGACGGCGGCTTGTTCGTCACGCGGTCGGGATGCGGCGTGCTGCACGCCGCGAGCAACCCTAGTCCGGCAACCATCACAAGTGCACGCATACAAACTCTCCCGGTTGATTTGCGCCAGTGTCCACCCAAACGGGTCATGCCGCAAGCCGGATTGCAGGGTTCTGAGCGGCGGATAATCGCTGCCAACGCTTGTCGGGCGAACGGTTGAACGGGTGCTTTACCATCTTGCATTTTTTGTAGCAGAACGCGACGAAATTCGCGTTTTGCAATTACTGCTTCGCGATTCGCAACCGAAAGTGAAAATTTCCTTAACTCAAAATGAGTCCGGACCATTGCCTCAAGTCAATGAATCTACACCATAAATGTACGATCCGCTGAGCATACCCCATTTTGGCACGACGTGTGCTTAGCGAAACGCGGAATATTTTTCCGAGAGGGACACCAATTATGAACACTTCATTCAAAATAGCAGCGGCGTTGATAGCTACCGTTTCCATCAACGCCATGGCAATGGCAGCCACCCCGCTGCAGATCACGGCCACGACGAACGCAACGCAGTCGTCGACCGGCATGCAGACCGCGACCGCCAAGGACGCGAACGGCAAGAAGTCGACCACGACGGCGCCGACCAACGCCAACAGCGTCAATGTCGCACAGTACAACACCGCCAACGGCATTCTCACCGGTGCGTCGGTGCTGGTGAACACGGCCGTCTCGACGACGATCCGCGTCACCGGCGACGTCGAAGACAGCGGCAACGGCCGCACGGTCGCTGCCGAAGCCGCACTGGCCGGCACCGTTGCAGGCGGCGGCGTGAGCTTCACGTCGAGCACGCTGACGGCGAACAAGGGCTGCTCGGGCAACAACTGCAAGCAGTCGCCCAGCAACCAGACCGCCACCACGTCGGGCTCGATCAACAGCTCGGCGACGGTGCCGCTGGCCAACCTTGCGTCGTATGCCGGTACCGGCAACGTCACCTTCACCCAGTCGGCAGCCGGCAGCACCAAGGTCACCCTCGGCACCAAGGGCAAGTCGGGTACCGCTGACGGCCTGTTCACTTTCGGTGGCGTGACGCCGGCGAACAACATCTACAGCATCACCTATGACTATCTGAACTTCGCCAACCCGTCGTTCGACGGCCTGACCAACGTCAGCTCGATCGACCTCGACTTCGGTTCGCTCATCACCGGCAGCGGCCCGATAACGCTCAACTTCTCGATCTTCAATATCGGCAACGCCAACAGCGCCGGTGTCAGCCTCAATTCGATCGCGCGTTCGAACAACAACGCCGACTTCACGACGACGCTGGCGAACTTCAGCGACCTCGTTGGCGGCGCGTCGTCGAGCTTCGCGATGACGTTCCTGCCGACGGTGCTTGGTGCGAGCACCGACACCTTTACGCTCGACCTGGCGGACTATGCACCGGCCGGCAGCATCGGTGCCAAGACGTACCAGCTCAAGGTCAACACCATCGGCAACGTGCTCGCACCGCCGCCGCCGCCGGTCACTTCGGTGCCCGAGCCGCAGGTCTGGGCGTTGCTCGTTGCGGGCTTTGGCCTGACCGGTTTCGGTCAGCGCCGCCGCCGTGCGCGCATGTCCGTTGCTGCCTAAGCCCTAGGCACGGACACGCAGGCGGCTGGCCCTGGAAACAGGGCCAGCCGTTTTGCTGTGTGCAGCGCACGTCCAGCAAACCGGCACAGCTTCGCGGTGCCCAAATGCGATGGCGATGATCAAGGGTCGGGACCGCGCGGCGCGCGTCAGCCGGCCGCAGGTTTCAGGGGGTCTCCTTGCCGACCAGCGCGGCGGTGATGAAGTCACCCATGCGCTGCGCGGCAACGCCGGCGCCGCCGCCGCGGTGCAGCATCACTTCGACATCGGGCAGCGGCGGCAGGCCGCTGTCAGCATCGAGCACGCGGATGCCACCATGATTGCCGGTGCCATTGTCCACCGCCGACCGCGGCAATGCCGCCACGCCGAGCCCGGCGGCAACCGCCGGATGCAGCCCCAATGTCGAGGTGCTGGCATAGCTGATGTGCCAGGGCCGGCCATGGCCATCGAGTGTCTTGGTCGCGGCTGAACGTTCGGTACTGCCGGCCGGTGGCACCACCAGCGGAATTGATGCCTTGTCCCTGGTGGTCAGCGCATCACGGCCGAACCACACCATCGGTTCGTGCCAGAGCCGCGTCACCCCGTCCTTCGCCGGCGACGCGCGCCGCGGCGATGCAATCGATTGGCCGAACATCAGGTCAAATTCACCGTCGGCAAACTTCGACGCCAGCACGCTTTCGACGTCGCAGGTGATCTGCAACGACACCTGCGGATAGGCGCGCACGAAACGCGCCGCGAGCCCGGTCAGGTGCAGCGCCGAAAAATGATCGCTGACGCCGATGCGGACCACGCCGCGCACTTCAGGTTCGAGCATCTGCGCGACCATCGCGTCATTGGCGGCGAGCACGCGCCGGGCATGCACCAGCAGCATTTCGCCATCGGCGCTGATCCGCACCGGCTTGCTGCCGCGTTCGAACAGCGAGATGCCGAGCGCATCTTCGAGCCGCTTGACCTGCAGGCTGACCGCGGACTGGGTCCGCAGCATGCGTTCGGCAGTGCGCGTGAAACTGCCTGTCTCGACGATGGAGACGAAAGTCCGCAGCAAATCAATGTCGATATTCCGACGCAGCGGCACCTGAATCTCCACACAAAAACTATCGGCGCACAAACCGCCGATAGTTACGGTTGTATCAATATCCGGACTGTCGTTCCACAGACAAAACGAGCTTTGCGCCATTTTGGTTGTTATTCAGGCCCCTGCGCCAAATCGCCGCGCCGAAAATGCCCTGTTTCGATGGCGAAAGTTAACCTCGGCCTGACGGGAGCTTAACGCGCCGTCTTCGGCTCGACAATGATATAAACGCCGGTCTCGGTGCCGATGTTGACGCCCTCATGCCAGTCGATGCCGTCGCTCCACCAGCTTTCGCCGGCCTTGAGCACGCGGTCGGTCGTGCCCGTAGCGGTGGTGATGCGCATTGTCGCACCCTGCACGATATAGCCCCAGTGCGGCGCGTGGAAATGTCGTTCATGGCCGACACCGGGCGGAAAAGTGCAGCGCGCCGCGCGCATCTGGGCGTTGTCAAACAGCAGTTCGCAGACCTTCTGGCCGTGCCAGCCGGCATCGAACGCACTTGGCAGCGATGGTTCAGCCGCAGTCGCGGGCGCTGCCAACAGCAGCGCCAGCGTTGCGGCGCGAATCAATGGCCCAAAGCCTTGACGATATCGTCGACCATCTTCTTGGCGTCGGACAGCAGCATCATCGTGTTGTCCATGTAGAAGACTTCGTTGTCGACACCGGCGTACCCTGCCCCGCCCATGCTGCGCTTGACGAACAGCACTGTCTTGGCCTTCTCCACGTCGAGCACCGGCATACCGTAGATCGGCGAGGTCTTGTCGGTCTTTGCAGCCGGATTGGTGACGTCGTTGGCGCCGATGACGAACGCCACATCGGCCTGCGCGAACTCGCCGTTGATGTCCTCGAGTTCGAAGACCTCGTCATACGGCACATTGGCTTCCGCCAGCAGCACGTTCATGTGCCCCGGCATGCGGCCGGCGACGGGATGGATGGCGTATTTGACGCTGACGCCTTCCTTCTTGAGCAGGTCGCCCATCTCGCGCAGCGCGTGCTGCGCCTGGCTGACCGCCATGCCGTAGCCCGGTACGATGATGACGCTTTCGGCGTTCTTCATGACGAACGCCGCATCGTCGGCCGAGCCGCGCTTGTAGGCGCGCTCGACGCCGCTGCCCTTGGCGGCCGCACCGGTATCGGCACCGAAGCCGCCGGCGATGACGCTGATGAAGCTGCGGTTCATCGCCTTGCACATGATGTACGACAGGATGGCGCCCGACGACCCCACCAGCGCTCCGGTGATGATCATCGCGGTGTTCTGCAGCGTGAAGCCCATCGCCGCCGCCGCCCAGCCCGAATAGCTGTTGAGCATCGATACGACGACGGGCATGTCGGCACCGCCGATCGGGATGATCAGCAGGAAACCGATGGCGAAGCTGAGCAGCACGATCGCCCAGAACATCCAGCCGCCGGTGTTCATGCTGACGGCCCATAGGTCACCGTCTGCCGCGACAATCGCCGTCGGGTTCTGGTGCAGCACGAATGCGCCGATCAGCACGATGATGCCGGCGAGCACGCTCAAGTTGATGACATGGCGGAACGGCAGCAAAATCGGCGCGCCGCTCATGTTGCCGTTCAACTTCAGGAACGCGATGACTGAGCCCGAGAAGGTAATCGCGCCGATGGCGACGCCGAGGCTGAGCTCGATGCGGCTGACCGGGAAGATGTTGCCGAATGCATCGGCAATGCCGAACGCACCGGGATTGAGATACGCCGCGACGCCGACGAGCACCGCCGCAAGGCCGACGAGCGAGTGGAACGCCGCCACCAGCTGCGGCATGTCGGTCATCTTGATGCGCTTGGCGACGAACCAGCCGAAGCCGCCACCGATGGCAATCGCGCCGACGATTTCGGGCAGCGACGCGACTTCATGCGTCAGCAGCGTCGTCACCACGGCAATCGCCATGCCGATCATGCCGAAGCGGTTGCCCTGCTGGCTGGTCACCGGCGACGACAGTCCGCGCAGCGACAGGATGAACAGGACACCCGAAATCAGATAGGCGAGCATCACCCAGGCGGGCGTGGCTGCGGCGGCGTGTTCCATCTTCGTCGTCCCCTAAACGCGTGCACTCATGGCGTTCGGCCCGCTCAGGCCTTCTTGTCTTTTTTCTTGTACATCGCGAGCATGCGCTGCGTGACCGCGAAGCCGCCGAAGATGTTGACGCTGGCGAGCGCCACCGCCACCAGCCCGAGCCACTTCGACGTCGCCGACCCCCCAGCCGCTGCCGAAGACGCGATCAGCGCGCCGACAATGATGACGCTCGAAATCGCGTTGGTCACCGCCATCAGCGGCGTATGCAACGCCGGTGTGACACTCCACACGACATAATAGCCGACGAAACACGCCATCACGAAGATGGACAAGATCGACATGAAATCCATGATTTCGCTCCTAATTCGCCAGTCGTTCGTGGACGACGGCGCCACCCTCGGTCAGCTTGACGCCCTTCACAATCTCGTCATCCGCCGCGAACGCCGGGGCCTTGGCGTCCTTGTCCCAGAACGCGTTGATGAAGTTGAACAGGTTGCGCGCGTACAGCGCCGATGCGTCCGCCGCCAACCGGCTCGGCACGTTCTTGTGGCCGATGATGGTGACGCCGTGGACGATGACCGACTGGCCGGCGACCGCACCTTCGACATTGCCGCCGCTTTCGACCGCCAGATCGACGATCACCGACCCCGGCTTCATGCTGGCGATCTGCGCATCGGTAATCAGCCGCGGTGCCGGACGCCCCGGAATCAGCGCGGTGGTGATGACGATGTCCTGCCTGGCGATATGGCTGCTGACCAGAGCCGCCTGCGCCGCCTTGTATTCGTCCGACATTTCGGTGGCATAGCCGCCGGTGCCCTCGCCCTCGATGCCCTTGACGTTCTCGACGAAAATCGCCTTGGCGCCGAGCGATTCAATCTGCTCCTTGGTCGCGGCGCGCACGTCGGTCGCCGAAACCAGTGCGCCCAGCCGCCGCGCGGTGGCGATCGCCTGCAAGCCGGCAACACCGACACCCATGACGAACACCCGTGCCGCCGAAATCGTGCCGGCAGCGGTCATCATCATCGGAAACGCCCGGCCATAGCTTTCGGCAGCGTCGATCACCGACTTGTAGCCCGCGAGGTTCGACTGCGACGACAGCACGTCCATCGATTGCGCGCGGGTGATGCGCGGCATGAACTCCATCGCCAGCGTCGTCAGCCCGGCCTTGGCATAGCCGTCGATGCGTGCGCGGTCGGCGAACGGCGCCAGAATGGCGGCGAGCGTCGCGCCGGCCTTGGCCCCCTTCAGATCCTTGGCGTCGGGGCCCTGGACCGCAAACAGCAGCTCGCTGCCACTAACCACTGCCTTGCGGTCGGTGACGGTCGCGCCGGCTTCGCTGAACGCCGCATCCGAAATGTTCGCGCCCGCACCCGCGCCGGATTCGACCGCAACGCTGGCGCCCAGCCCGATCAGCTTCTTGACCGTTTCGGGCGTGGCGGCGACGCGGCGCTCCGCATCAGCCGTTTCACGCAACACACCGATTTGCATGGTCAATTAACCGTGCGGCACGAGGAAGATCAGCATGCCCAGCAGCACGAGCACGCAGAACACCGTGCCATATTTGAACAGCGCCAGCATGCCCTTGTAGGTTTCGACGTGCGCCTTGACCTGCTTGTCGTTCGATTCAAAAACTTCGCTCATCGCTGAAGAATCCCCATAGCTCGCGATTGAACCGCCTTCATAGGCAGGCAGCGCGCGGCTGTGAAGCACTCTTGCACGACATTATACTACGCTGCAGCGCAGCAAAACTTGGCGAAGGCTGCGCTACAGGCCGGCCAGTTCGAGCGCGGCGCGCTGGTCGGCGGCGAGTTTCGCCTCGTCAAAGCCCTCGATCATCTCGTTGAACATCCGGCACCAGTTGAGTTCGGCGCGCAGGTGCAGGAACACCCCGCCGACGCCGATGGTGGCGCGGTCCATGAACACGAACTCGCGCGGGATGGTGACCGAGCCCTGCGCCTTGAGCTGGCGGTGGACCTTCTGCGCGGTGGCGCGGCCATATTCGCCGGGGCTGCCGCTGGCATCGATCAGCCGCACCCGGTCATCGAGCAGCGGGCCGTACAGGAACTTCGCCCAGATCAGCAACGTATCGATGATGTCGCGGCTCAACCCCTTGAAACCCCAGCGCTCAAAGGCATCGACCGCCAGTTCCTCGTCGCCCGACTGGATGGCGCGGTAGAGATCAACGACGCCGCCGATGAAGCGCGGCGGGAACACCCGCACGCAGCCATAGTCGAGCAGGTTGACGCTCAAATCCTCGCGCACCGAATAATTGCCGAGATGCGGGTCGCCGTGGATGATGCCGTGGCGGTGCAGCGGCGCATACCAGGCGCGGAACATCGTCGCGGCAATGGTGTTACGCACGTCGGCGCCGGCGTCCTTGAAACTCAGCATCGGGCGGCCGTCGAGCCAGCCCATCGTCAGCAGCCGCGCCGTCGACAATTCCGCCACGACCTCGGGCACATGCACATCGCTGTGGGTAGCCAGAATGTCGTGATAAAGCGAGATATGCTTGGCCTCGCGCGCGTAATCCAGCTCCTCGCGCAGCCGGTCGGCCATTTCATGACGGATTTCGCCGGTGTCGATCGACTTGTCGATGCGCCGGTAAATCGAAAACAGCAGGTCGAGCTGCGCCAGATCGGCCTCCACCGCCGAAGCCATGTCAGGGTATTGCAGCTTCGCCGCCACCAATCGCCCGTCGTGCAGCCGCGCGCGATGCACCTGCCCCAGCGACGCCGCTGCCACCGCTTCATGGCCGAATTCGGCGTATTTTCCCTCCCAGTCGGCGCCCAGCTCGGCCTTCATCCGGCGCTTGACGAACGGCCAGCCCATCGCCGGCGCGTTCGATTGCAACTGCGCCAGCTCGGCCGCGAACTCGGGCGGCACCGCATCGGGAATCGACGACAATATCTGCGCGATCTTCATCACCGGGCCCTTCAGCCCACCCAGCGCCTCGCGTAGCTGCACTGCCGCCGCCGCGTTATCCAGCGGCCCGCCAAACACCCGCGCCGCACCCAGCCGCCCGGCCAGTGCCAGGCCCGTGCCGCCGACATTCGCGTAGCGCGCCAACCGGCCGCCGATACTGTTGTTTTCCGCCATGGCGGTGCTGATACGGGGTGCCGGCGCGATTTGCCAGCGTGCGGCATGTCGCAGGGGTTTAAGAGCCTCCGGCGGGCAGGGCCTTGGCCCTGCACCCGATTACTTGCGACGCGTGCACCAATTGCCGTCGGTTCGGTTAGACCGCGGCCAACATATGGGTGCAGGCCTCAGGCCTGCCCGCCGGAGGCTCTTAATGCCTGCCAAACCCTGACCGCCTGCATCGTCGCCGGCACATCATGCACACGCAGCAGCTGCACGCCCTGGTCTAGGCCGGCGAGCGCCAGCGTCAGGCTGCCGCCGAGGCGGTCGTGCGCCTCGACGTCGCCGTCGATGACACCGATGAGTTTCTTGCGGCTGACGCCGAGCAGGATCGGGCAGCCGAGGCCGTGGAGCATGCCGATGCCTGCGATGAGTTCGAGGTTGTGGGCGATGGTCTTGCCGAAGCCGATGCCGGGATCGACGATGATGCGGTCGCGGGCGACGCCGCCGGCAGCGACGGCATCGATGCGCGCTTCGAGCCAGTCGAAGACGTCGCGCAGGCAATTGTCGTACTGCGGTGCATCCTGCATGTGCTGCGGCGTGCCTTGCGCATGCATCAGCACGACGGGGCAGCCGGCGGCTGCGACCAGCGGCAGCGTCTGCGGGTCATGCGCGAGTGCCGAAACATCGTTGACCAGCCCCGCCCCCGCCGCCAGTGCGCGCGCCATCACCGCCGATTGCCGCGTGTCGATGGAAAGCGGCATCCCCTGCCCTTGCAGCCCGTCGAGTACTGGCCCGACGCGAGCCAGTTCGACATCGAGTGGCACATGCGGCGCGCGTGGCCGGGTCGATTCTCCACCGATATCGACCAGCGCCGCGCCGGCCGCGACCATCGCCTGAGCGGCGGCAACGGCCTTGGCGGGGTCGTCATGGCGGCCACCGTCCGAAAAGCTGTCGGGGGTGACGTTGAGGATGCCCATCACCTGCGGCGTCGCCAGGTCGAGCGCGCCGGTCGGCAGCGCCAGCGCCGCGCGTGGCGTGGTCAGCCGTGTCCATAGGGTGTCGAAACGTGCCGCCAGTACTGCGGGCAGCCGCGCCACGACGTTGGCCGCGTCTTCGACCGCGAACGTGCCGACGATTTCGACCACATCAACCTGCCGCACGCTGAGTTCGACCGCGGCAAACCGCGCGCGGCCACCCGCCAGCGGCAAGCCGCTGCCCAGTCCGATGGGGCGCAAGTAAAGCTTCGCGCCCGTCGACAATCGTTCGAGTTTCATCGCGCTATTGCACAGCAAAACCGCGGGCTTTCAACCGGCTATTCGGTTGGCTGACGCACGCACTTTGCCGGGAAATTGACGCCGCCTAGCCCGCATCGACCGCCAGCAGGGTCTGCAGCAACACATTCGCGCCATTGGCGCAGTCGCTCCACGCGGTCAGTTCCTTGGGCGAATGGCTGATGCCGGCGACCGACGGAACAAAGATCATGCCCATCGGCCCCAGAAAGGCGAGCAACTGCGCGTCATGCCCCGCCCCGCTCGGCAAGTGCATGTAGGCCAGCCCAAGCTGCTTGGCCGCCGCCTCGATCTTGGCTTGCACCGCCGGATTGGCGAGCGCCGCGCGGACCTGTTCGGTCGGGTGGAACACGATTTCAGTGCCGGTCGCAGTGGCAATTTCGCGCGCCCGCGCCTGCACAGCCTGCCCCAGCGCCGCGACCTTGGCCTCGGACAGGTCGCGCAGTTCGACGGTCAGCGTCACGCGCCCGGGGATAACGTTGGGGGCATTGGGAAACACCGCGAGTTGCCCGACAGTCCCCACTTGCCGGCCGGGCTCGGTCTTGACCACTGTATCGACGGCCAGCACCAGCTGCGATGCCGCAATCAGCGCATTGTGCCGGCCGGCCATCGGTGTCGTGCCGGCGTGATTGGCAAAGCCCTTGATCTCCACGTCATAACGGTCGATCGCGACGATACCGTCGACCACGCCGATGGGGATTCCGGCCTTGGCGAGGATGCCGCCCTGTTCGATATGCAGCTCGAGATAGGTGTGTATTGACCCTGGCGCACGCGCCGCTTCGGCCAGCCGGTCGGGGTCGCCACCAATGCGCTTCAACCCGTCGCGCAACGTGATACCGTAGTAGGTGTTGTCGAGCGCGCCAGGGGCGGTTTTGCCGGCAAACGCCGTGCTGCCGCAGGTGCCGCCCTCCTCGTTCGACCAGATCGCCATTTCGACCGGATGGCGGGTCTTGAGGCCGTGGTCGTCGAGCGTCCGCAACACTTCGAGCGCCCCCATCGAGCCGAGATCACCGTCGAAGTTGCCGCCCGCCCGCACCGAGTCGATGTGCGACCCGATGATGATCGGCTTGAGGCCGGATTTCGTCCCGGCACGGCGGCCAATAATGTTGCCCGCGGGGTCGATCACCGGGTTCAGGCCGGCGTCGCGCATCAGCCCCATGACATAGGCACGGCCGGCAATGTCGGCATCCGAATAGGCGGTACGGTTGACCCCGCCTTCAAAGCCGGTGCCGGGCGGTCGACCGAAGGTGCTGAGTTGTTCGAGTGTCGTTTCGAGGCGCGGGCCATTGACACGGACGGCGGGTGCCGCGCCCGTTGCAGCGACGGCGAGCGGGACTGCAGCAGCAGCGGCGAGCATCGTGCGGCGGTTGATATCGGTGGTCATTGGCAGGCCCCCCTGTTTGGTTGAGGATGGGCTGCGGCGTGGCGGTGGTCAACTGCAATTGGTTTGGCGGGCCGTGGGGCGTCGCGGCCAAGCCGCGCCGGTCGGGCGTGGGGATTGCGGCTGGGTCGGAAGGTAAAACAGGCAGGTAGGCAGAACGTGGCGAAGCCACGCCGTCGGACGGGTTCAGCGGCGTTTGGCCGCTGCCCCGCCGGCCGGGCGCTGCGCCGAGTCGACGCACAACGCCGAATTCGCGAAGGGCAAATTCGACGTTGTGCGTCGCCGGCTGGGCCTCACCAAACCCGCGCGCGCTCCTCCGGCGTCAGATACAGCGCTTCACCGGGCTTCACCCCGAACGCCGGATACCAGGCGTCAATATTGCGCACGACTTGCGGGCGCCAGTTGCCCGGCGTGTGCGGGTTGGTGGTCAACTGCTTCATCAACGACGGCTCACGGTACTTCTGGCGCCAGACCTGGCCGAAGCCGAGGAAGAAGCGCTGGTCGCCCGTGTAGCCGTCGATAACCGGCGCCGGCTTGCCGCCGAGCGAACGCTTGTATGCGTCATAGGCGACCGTGATGCCGGCCAGATCGGCCATGTTCTCGCCCAGCGTCAGCTCGCCGTTGACGTGCGTGCCCTTGATCGGTTCGTACTGGGCGTATTGCTTGACGACCTGATCGGTCAGCTTCTTGAAGCGCTCGACATCCTGCGGCGTCCACCAGTCGGCGAGCGCACCATGCTTGTCGAACTTGCGGCCCTGGTCATCGAAATGATGGCTGATTTCATGCCCGATGACCGCGCCGATGCCGCCGTAGTTGACCGCCGCGTCGGCATTGGGATCGAAGAACGGCGGCTGCAGGATTGCCGCCGGGAAGACGATTTCATTCCACAGCGGATTGGCATAGGCGTTCACCGTCATCGGCGTCATGCCCCATTCGCTGCGGTCGATCGGCTTGCCGAGCTTGTCGAGATCATGCTGCGTCTCGAATTCCTGCGCACGCAGATAGTTGCCCAACGCGTCGCCGCGCACGACGTCCAGCTTGCTATAGTCGCGCCATTTGTCGGGGTAGCCGATCTTCGGCGTGAACGCGGCGAGCTTGGCACGTGCCTGCACCTTGGTCGCCGGGTCCATCCAGGTCAGCGCCGCCAGCCGCGCATCCATCGACGTAATGATGTTCTTGACCAACGCGTCGGCGGCCGCCTTTGATGCGGGCGGGAAATAGTCGGCGACGTAAAGCTTGCCGACCGCTTCGCCCAGCGCATTGGTCGTCATGTCGACCCCGCGCTTCCAGCGCGGCTGGTCTTCGGGGGTGCCGTTGAGCACCGTTCCGTCAAACGCGAAGTTTTCGGCGGCGATGGCATCCGACAACATCGGCGCGGCATTCTTGAGCGTATGGAACGCCAGGTAGTCCTTCCACACCGCCAGCGGCTCGGTCTTCATCAACTTCGCCGATCCGGCGATGGCGCTCGGCGTTGTCACGATGATTTCAGGGACAGCACCAAGCCCGGCGGCGCCGAGCAGCGCCGGCCAGTCGACGCCGGGATAGGCCGCGGCAATCGCCGACAGCTTGACCGGATTATAGGCCTTGTCGACCTGACGCTCCTCGACCTTGGTCCATTGCACCTTGGCGAGCTTGGTTTCCAGATCGACGATGGCATCGGCGCGCTTTTCGGCGTCAGCGCCGGCGATACCGCCCAGCCGCAGCATGTTGGCAACATGCTTGCGGTATTTGTCGCGCGTCTCGAGGAATTTGACATCGAGGTAATAGTCGCGGTCGGGCATCCCCAGACCGCCCTGCCCCATATACGCCGCCATCCGGTCGGGGTTCTTGAGGTCCTGCAGCACACCGACACCAAACGGCGTTTCGATGCCGACGCGATTGGCCTTGCCGAGCGCGGTTGAAAGCTGCGCCGGAGTCTGGATTGCAGCGATAGCGTCGAGCGCCGGCTTGACCGGCGCCGCACCCTTGGCGTTGATCGCGGTCGCGTCCATGAAGCTGGCATAGAAATCGCCGACCTTTTGCGCCTCGCTCCCCGGCGCGGCATTGGTCTTGGAAGCGGTTTCAATCACCGTGCGCGTGCGCTCCTGGCTCAGATCGCGCAGCTTGTTGAACATGCCATAGCTCGCGCGGTCAGCGGGAATTACCAGCTCCTTTTCATAGGTGCCGTTGACATATTCGGCGAAATTGTTGCCCGGCAGCACTGACTTGTCCATGCCCGTGGTATCGAAACCGAAGGTCCCGTACATCGGCTTGCCGGCCGGTGCGGCGGTCGTGGTGGCAGGTGCAGCGGCATAGGCAGGCGCGGCAAGCGCCAGCATCGACGCGGTCAACAGTAGAAATTTCGACATGGGAATCCTCAAGCTAAAGGGCTGCGTGCCGTATTAGAGATTCAACACGGCGGACGCCAGTGTTGTCATCAAGTCGTAACAGTGCCGTCGGGCACTTTGCGGGGGCCGTGACGGGGACAGGCTGAACGGGGGAAGTTTCGTGAACATTCCACAAAACCAGCGCGATTTCGTGCCGCAGATCTGGGTGCCACCGCACCGTATCGCCGACGCGCTGGCCGCTGTCGCGCCGTTGACCGGCGCCATGCCCGACCCGCGCGTCCCGCTGGAATGGCAGGGCAGCACGGGCTTCCGCGTCGCGCATTTCATCGCCGCAGCGTGGGTGCTGGCCTGCGCGGGCGCCGGCTTCGGCGTCTATATATTCGCCGCGCTGGCAGCTTAGCCTTCAGCTATCTCCGGTCAGAGCGCCGCCGCCTGCCGATAGGCGGCGCGCATCGTGTCGATCGGCACCAGCTTGCCGGCCTGTTCGACATGCCAGAACGTCCAGCCGTTGCACGCCGGGGCCTTTTGCGCCGCCGCGCCAATCTGATGAATCGACCCCACCGTCTCGCCCATGTTGAGCGAGCCGTCGGCCTGGACGCGGGCGCGGAAGCGCCGCGCATGGTCGACGAGTTCGGTGCCGGGGCGGATCATGCCGTTTTCGACCAAGGCGCCGAACGCAACCCGTGGTTGCGCGCGCGCACTTGCGGTAACGGCCATCGCGCCGCCCGACAGCGGCAGCAGCTCGGCGATGCGCTTTTCGGCGACGCGTGCGTATTTTTCCTCGCGCTCGATGCCGATCCAGTGGCGGCCGAGCAGCTTTGCCACCGCGCCCGTCGTGCCGGTGCCGAAGAACGGGTCGAGCACGATGTCGCCGGGCTTGGTGCACGCCAGCAGCACGCGATAGAGCAAAGATTCAGGCTTTTGCGTCGGGTGCGCCTTGATGCCGTCGATCTTGATGCGCTCGTTGCCGGTGCAGATCGGCAGCACCCAGTCCGACCGCATCTGCAGGTCTTCGTTCAAGGCCTTCATTGCGGTGTAGTTGAAGTGATAGCGCGCATCTTCGGACTTCGAACACCAGATCAGCGTTTCATGCGCGTTGGTGAAGCGCGTGCCCTTGAAATTGGGCATCGGGTTGGCCTTGCGCCAGATGATGTCGTTCAGCACCCAGAAGCCCAGATCCTGCAATGCGGTGCCGACGCGGAAGATGTTGTGATAGCTGCCGATCGTCCAGATCGTGCCGTCGTCCTTCAGGACGCGGTGCGCGGCCTTCAGCCACGCGCGGGTGAAGGCGTCATAGGTCGCGAAGGTGTCGAACTTGTCCCAGTCATCGTTGACCGCATCGACGCGGCTGCCTTCGGGGCGATACAGATCCTGCGCCAGCTGCAGATTGTACGGCGGATCAGCGAAAATCAGGTCGACAGACTTTGCCGGCAATGCGTTCATCGCTTCGATGCAGTCGCCCAGAATGACGCGGTCGGTCTTCAATTTGATCATCGTGCAGCCCCTGAAACTTGGTTGGGCTATCCGTGATTCGTCGCGAGTCGCGCGTCAATAGCGTCACACTTCAGTCATTTAGCGCGAATAGCTGATTCCAAGCGCGAAATCGCTAGACATTGAGTCTTGTCGCTGCGCGAACCCACCACCCCTAGTGGTGTGACTCAAAAGACTCAGCCTTCAGACTATTCGTTTGGCGATCGGCGCATAGCTGCGGCGGTGGTGGATCGTCACGCCGAGCCGGTCGAGACCTGCGCTGTGCTCGGGCGTGCCATAGCCCTTGTTCGCCGCCCAGCCATAGCCGGGGAAATCGGCGGCAAGCGCCTCCATGATGCGGTCGCGGGTCACCTTGGCGATGATGCTGGCCGCCGCGATCGACAGGCAGCGCCCGTCACCGCCGACCACCGTCTGCGTCGCATAATACCAGCGCGGCGCGCGGTTGCCGTCGACCAGCACATGGTCCGGGTCGAGCGGCGCCACCGCGCGCGTCATCGCTGCGAACGTCGCCTGCAGGATGTTGATGCGGTCGATTTCGGCGACCTCGACGATACCGATACCGACGGCGGCGACTGCCAAGATCTCATCGAACAACGCTGCACGCCGCGCCGCCGAAAGCTGCTTCGAATCGTTGAGCCCCGGCGGAATCCGCGCCGGATCGAGCACTACGGCCGCGGCGACCACCGGCCCCGCCCACGGCCCACGCCCGGCCTCGTCGACCCCGGCGACGCGGCCGCCGAGCGCCGCTTCATGCGCGAAATCGGGTTTCAGCGCGCCAGCGCCCAGTTGTGCCCCAGCGGCCCGTGACCGGCGCCGAACCCCGGTGCCGCGCGGATCGCCGCCTGGACATAGTCGCGGGCGCGTTCGACCGCTTCGGGCAATGCCACGCCCTGCCCCAGCAAAGTCGCCAGCGCCGACGCCAGCGTGCAGCCGGTGCCGTGCGTGTGCACCGTGTCGATGCGCGCCGACACAAAGCGCGTCTGCAGCGACGGCGTCACCAGCCAGTCGGCAATCTCCGCGCCGTCCATGTGCGCGCCCTTGGCCAGCACCGCGCCCGCACCAAGGTCGAGCAGCTCCTGTGCGGCCAGCACGACATCGCCCTCGTCCTCGATATCGCTGCCCGCCAGCGCCGCGAGTTCGGGGGTGTTCGGCGTCACCACCGTCGCCAGCGGCACCAGCAACCGCAGCATCGCCTCGACCGCATCATCTTCGAGCAGCGCCGCGCCGCCCTTGGCGACCATGACGGGGTCGAGCACCACCGGCAGCCGCGCGTCGCGCAGCACCTCGGCGACGGTCGCAATCACCGCGGCATCACCCAACATGCCGATCTTGACGATGTCGGCGCCGATATCATCGAGCACCGCGCGCATCTGCGCCGCGACCACGTCGGGCGCGATGGGCACGATGGCGCTGACGCCAAGCGTATTCTGCACAGTAATCGCGGTGACCGCGGTGGCCGCATAGCCGCCGAGCATCGTCACCGTCTTGATATCGGCCTGGATGCCGGCGCCGCCGCCCGAGTCCGAGCCGGCGACGATAAGGACGCGTGTATTTACGGTCATTCGCAAGCCCGAGACTGAACGGTCAACCGTGCAATAATTCGATATGACTCATTGCGCAGTATCAAAATACTATTTCCACTCACTATCCTCTTCAATATTGGCGCTTAAACGTCGCTTAGCCACATAATTTATAACAAAAACACCCAATGATAGAGGGAATAAGTATAGTGCCGGAAACATGAGCACTCCTATCATGGACATTATCATCAATTCAATTTGGGCACCTCCGGACAAACACGTCGCAGTACCACCTGCGTTGATTGAATCGCAACCATATATCCACATAACAAGGCCTGGCGTGAAACCAAAAAATGCGGTTACTGCTGAGATCCATAGAAGTACCCATCCGGCAGTTCTAAATCTTTTGCTTGCCATTATTTCAATCATTTTGAGTCCTGCACCGCCGCGCAAATCTCGTCGACGACTTCGGTGACGACGCCAATGTCCTCGCCCTCCGCCATGACGCGGATCAGCGGCTCGGTGCCCGACTTGCGGATGAGCAGCCGGCCGGTGCCGTTCAAGCGCGCTTCGCCCGCGGCAATCGCCGCCTTGACCGAAGCGGCCTCCAGCGGCGCCCCACCGGCAAAACGCACATTCTTGAGCAGCTGCGGCAGCGTGTCGAACAGGTGCAGTACCTCCGACGCCGGCTTGCCGGTCGCGACCAGCACGCTCAACACCTGCAGCGCCGCAACCAGCCCGTCGCCGGTCGTCGCATAGTCGCTGAGGATGATGTGCCCCGACTGCTCGCCGCCGACGTTGAGGCCGCGCGCGCGCATCATTTCCAGCACATAGCGGTCGCCGACCTGCGCGCGGAACAATTCCAGCCCGATGCCCTTCAGGAAGCGTTCGAGCCCGAGGTTCGACATCACCGTCGCCACCAGCCCGCCGCCGCGCAGCCGGCCATCCTGCTGCCAGCGCTGGGTGATCAGTGCCATCAGTTGGTCGCCGTCGATGATCTTGCCCTTCTCGTCGACGACAATCAGCCGATCGGCGTCACCGTCGAGCGCGATGCCAATCGCCGCACCGGTCTCCACAACCTTCGCCTGCAGCGCCGCCGGGTGGGTCGAGCCGATCTGGTCGTTGATGTTGAAGCCGTCAGGCGAAACGCCAATGGCAATGACTTCGGCGCCCAGCTCCCAAAGCGCCTCCGGCGCGACCTTGTAGGCCGCACCATGCGCGCAATCGAGCACGACCTTCAAACCATCAAGCCGCAGGGCCTCGGGAAACGTCGACTTGGCGAAATGGATGTAGCGGCCCTGCGCGTCATCGATGCGCCGCGCCCGGCCGATCGCCGCCGGGGCCGCCAATGCAATGTCAGTGCCCAACAACGCCTCGATCTCGCGCTCGTCATCGTCGGACAGCTTGTAGCCGTCGGGCCCGAACAGCTTGATGCCATTGTCGTGAAACGGGTTGTGGCTCGCCGAAATCATCACGCCCAAATCAGCGCGCATCGACCGCGTCAGCATCGCCACCGCCGGCGTCGGCATCGGCCCGACCTGTACGACATCCATCCCCACCGAGGTAAACCCCGCGGTCAGCGCCGATTCCATCATGTAACCCGACAGCCGCGTGTCCTTGCCAATCACAACGCGATGCTTGTGCGACCCGCGCAGGAACTTCTGCCCCGCCGCCTGGCCAACCTTCATCGCTACCTCGGCCGTCATCGGCGGCGTGTTGGTCAGCCCGCGGATACCGTCAGTGCCGAAATATTTGCGAGTCATGGCGTGCCTGTCTGAAATGCGCCGCTGTCATATCGCGGTTGGCGGGGTGACGGGAAGAGATAAAGGGCCTCCGGCGGGCAGGGCCTTGGCCCTGCACCCAAACATTTGGTCGGTTCTCCATAAGCAGCAGTGGCGAAAGCGGCGCCGGCACAATTATCGGGTGCAGGGCCAAGGCCCTGCCCGCCGGAGGCTGTTAGACCTTCCCCCTCAGGGCAACTTCTCCGCCGTCGCAATCGTCTTGCCCTGCGCTGCCATCATGTCGAAGATCTTGTCGGGGTCGGCGCGCAGCAGGTCGAGCATCGCCATTTCGGGTCCGCGGCCGACGGGGATTTCGCGGCGGCCGGCGGCCATGCCGTCGAGGATTTGCTGCGCGGCTTCGTCGGCGGTGATGCCGGCTTCGATATTGTCGTCCGAACGGCCACGGACGCTGCCGTCGGCGGTGAGCGCGTTGGCCGCGATCGAGGTTTTGACGAAGCCGGGGGTGACGACGAATACCTCGATGCCCTCGTGTGCGGTTTCGGCGCGCAGCGCATCGAAATAGCCGATCAGCGCGAACTTCGCCGAGCAATAGCCGGTACGCAGCGGCGAGCCGAACTTGCCGGCGAGGCTGGAGATGGCGACAAACGCCCCCGAGCCGCGGGCGCGCATGCCGGGCAGCACGAGTTGCGTCAGCCGCAGCGGCGCGAAATAATCGACTTCCATGATGTTGCGATAGACGTCGAAGCTGGTGTCGCGCGCCAGGCTACGCTGCGAGATGCCGGCGTTGTTGACCAGAATGTCGATGCCGCCGCTCCAGCCTTCCGCCTGCGCGACGATGCCGGGCAGCGCGTCGAGGTCGGTGGTTTCGAACGGCAGCACCAGCGCCTGCGCCTGACAGCGGCCGGCGACTTCGGCCAGCGCGTCGGCGCGCCGCCCGGACAGCACCAGCTTCGCCCCGGCGCGCGCGCACGCCGTCGCCAGCGCCGCGCCGATGCCCGACGAGGCACCGGTAATCCAGACCGTTTTACCGGCTACGTCCATGTTCAACTCCCCAGGAACTAATGCGTGTCGGGCTTTAACCGATCATGCTCCAGATGCCGACCACCGGCGCGCCCATCATCGGATGCGCCCAGGTTGCGGCCAGCCACAGCACGATGCCGCCGAGCGTCGCCACCAGCCCGGGGTTGATGCTCGACCATGACGCGCGCCCGCCGAACTGCGCGCCGAACGGCAGATAGCTGGTGCTGGCTTCATGCGCTGCCCAGGCCGCGCCGAGCTGGCCGCGCTTCTTGCGGTCCTGCATCGACGCGCCGAACAGCGCCAGGAATCCGATACCGAAGCAGAACAGGATGGTCGCCTTGTCGCCCGACAGCGTCGCGTGCACCGCCGCCCACAGCCCGAACGCCCACATCATCGGGTGGCGGGTGATGCGCAATACCCCGCGCGGTGCGGCGTTGGCGGCAGCCCCGCGCCCCGGCAGCGCCGGATTGGGCGAGGTCATCGACCCGACGAACAATATGGCGGCGATCAGCATGACGATCGAACCGACGCTCCACATCCACAGCGGCGCCGTCCACAGCTGCGCCGGCTCGGCGCGCTGCCAGGCGTTGACTGCCCAGAACAACGTCGCTGCGGCCACCACCGAATAAAGCGCGGCGAACCCGGCCTCGCCGAGTTTGGCCACCAACGGCTTTCGCAACACGTGCGACAGCAGTTCGTGGCTGCCGACAAACGCAATCAGCGCAAGTGCGAGTTCAGGCATGGCATCACCTCGGATAGGCCAAAGGCAGCTGGTCGTGCTGCAGGTTGAGATAGCGGTCGCGCAACATCGTCTGCCGCGATACCGTCGGCTGGACGACGCCGCCGATGATCACCGACGTCGGCGCCGACGACAGTTCGAGCGGGTCACCGTCCCACACCACGACATCGGCGGCCTTGCCGGCCTCGAGCGTCCCGACATCGTCCATACCGAAGATGCGCGCGTTGCTGCGCGTCATCGCCGCGAGTGCCTGCGCCGGGGTCAGCCCGACGGCGCCGGGTAGCCGCCCCTGCGCGACGGCATTGCCCGCCTGTTGCGGCAGGTTGCGCGGCTGGTTGCCGGTGCCATCGGTTGTCATGCCGAGCCCGACGAGCACGCCAGCGGCGACCAGCCGCCCGGCGTTCGACCGAGTCGACGCCAGCGTTTCAAACGCATCGGGCAGATCCATCAGCGCCATGGTGATGACCGGCACCTTGGCGGCGGCGATCTGGTCGGCGACCGTCCAGCCTTCACGCGCTCCGAGCAGGATCAGGCGGACCTTGGGGAACTCCTTCGGCAGCCGCAGCACGTTCAGAATGTCGCTGGCGCGTTCGACATGCACCATCAACGGCACGCGGCCATCGACCACCGAAACCAGCGCCGCCGCATCGAGCCGCGTCACCAGCGCCTCGCGGTCGCGGCCGTCGGTATAGGCGGCGGGGTTGCGGGCATAACGCTCGGCTTCCTGCAGCGCGTTGCGCAGTTCAAGCCACGCCGCCGGGCGCGAGCCGCCAGCCTTGCGCGCGCCGTCTTCGCCCAGTTCGATGAACTGGAAGGCGCGCGGCCGCAGCAGGATATCCTCGCCCGCAGCGAGCGTGATCAGCGCGCCTTGCCCGCCGAAAATGCTGTTGCCGGTATCGGGTTGCACCGCGGCGCGCGTCACGCCGCCGAGGCGTGCCACCGAGACCGGCGTGGCGCGGGCGTTGAGCCCCGACGACACGTCGATAGCGGCCGACCACGGCGACTTGCGCGCTTCGGTATCGTTGGTTTCATCGACGGCATCGACTTCGTACAGCCCGAGCATCGAGTTGCCGGCAATCAGCCCCGGCGTCACCCATTTGCCCGTCGCATCAATGACGCGCGCGCCCGCGGGCACCGCGACACCCTTGCCGACCGCGACAATGCGGCCGTCGCGGATGACGACAGTGGCGCCGTCGAGCGGTTCGGGGTTGGCGACGGTGGCGACGCGGCCACCGGTGATGGCGATGGTTTCGGCGCTTAGCGGTGCTGCGGCGACAAGCAAGGCCGCGACGGCGGCGGCGGTGCGGAACAGTTTCACTTCACATCTCCCATGCCGGGCTGGCCGAGCTCGAAGTCGGTCATCGGGCGACGTTTGGGATCGCTGGTATCGAACATCACCGCACCGTCGATCCAGACCTTTTCGGGCCGCGAATAGACGCTCAGCGGATCGCCGTTCCACAGCACGACATCGGCCATCTTGCCGACCTCGAGGCTGCCGGTCTTGTCGGCGATGCCGAGCCCCTTGGCGGGATTGAGCGACACCCATTCCCAGATGACTTCGGGCGGGATGTTGATGCCGGCACGCTTGCCGGCGGCGGCCGCCTTGGCGGCTTCCTGGTTGAGGCGCTGGATGCCGTTGGCGTCATCCGAATGGACGATGGCGCAGGCCCCGGCGTTCTGCACCAGCGCGACATTCTCGCGGATGCCGTCATAGCTTTCCATCTTGAAGCCCCACCAGTCGGCCCACATCGCCGAACAGATGCCGTTGGCCTTGAGCAGGTCGGCGATCTTGTATGCCTCGACGGCGTGGTGGAACGTCGTGACCTTGTAGCCGAACTCGTTCGACATCGCGATCGTGTTGGCCATTTCGTCGGCGCGGTAGCAGTGGTTCTGAACGAGGATTTCGCCGTTCAAGACGCCCATCAGCGTCTCGTTGCCGAGCTCGCGGCGCGGCATATCACTCGGCTTGGCGGTGCCCGCCGCGACGCGCTTGTTATAGTCATCCCAGCGCCGCTTGTAGGCGGTGGCATCGGCCCAAGTCTGGCGGTCGACAGCGATGTTGCCCATCCGCGTCGACGGCATCTGGTTGCGGCTACCGTAAACGCGCTTGGGGTTTTCGCCGCACGCCATCTTCAGGCTCATCGGCGCATCGGGGAACTTCATGTCCTGCGCGGTGCGGCCGAGCACGTTCTTGACCGTCACGCCGCGACCGCCGAACAGGTTCGCCGAACCCGGCAGAATGTGCAGGCTGGTCACGCCACCCGCCAACGCCCGTGTGAAGCCGGGGTCCTGCGGCCAGATCGAATGTTCCGACCAGACTTCGGGACGCGCCGGGGCGGTCGCCTCGTTGCCGTCGCTGTTGGCGTCGACGCCGGGGCTCGGGTAGACGCCGAGGTGGCTGTGGATGTCGATGATGCCCGGCGTGACGTAGCGACCATTGGCCTCGATGACCGTCGCCCCCGCCGGCACGCTGACCGTCGTGCCGATTTCGGCGACCTTGCCGTTTTCGAGGCGGATCTGGCCGTTATCGATGCGGTGGCCGGCGCCGTCATAGATGGTGGCGCCGCGGATCACCGTGGTCACCCCCGGATAGGCCTTGTACGTCGACGGGAACGGCTTCGGTGCGGGTGCGGCAGCCACGCTCGCCGGCGGTGGCGGTGGCGCATTTGTGGTGGTGCATGCGGCGGTGAGCAGCAAGCTCGCCAGAATGACCTTGCGCATCATCAATTTACCCCGTGCATCCAGCGTTTGAGCAATGGCGAAATGGCGAGCAGCAACACGCCGATGCCGACCGAAATCCAGCCGATGGTGTTGAACACCCCGACATAGGTCTGCAGGCTGACCTGCAGGTTGGTGACCTCGCCGCCGACGGTTTCGACGCTGGCGAACTGCGCGACGACACCGGCGACGTATTGCGCGACGGCAATCGACAGGAACCACACGCCCATCATCATCGCGACGATGCGCGCCATCGACAGTTTGGTGATCATGCTTAAGCCAACCGGCGAGATGCACAATTCGGCCATCGACTGGATCAGGTAGAGCATCGCCACCCAGCCCAGCCCGACCTTGAAGTCATCACCGGCAAAGCGCGCGCCATAGACCAGCACGAGGAAGCCCAGCCCGGCGCCCATCAGCGCGATAGCGAATTTGACCGGAATCCCGGGTTCCATGTTGCGCTTGGCGAGCCACAGCCACAGCGCCCCGAACACCGGCGCGAGGCCGACGATGAACAGCGCATTGAACACCTGCACCTGACCGGCCGGCACCAGATAGAAGCCGAGGTCGCGGTCGGTGTTGCGGTCGGCAAAGAAGGTCAGCGAGCTGCCCGCCTGTTCGAACAGCGTCCAGAACACGACGTTGAAGACGATCAGCACGAACGCCGCCATCATCATCTGGAATTCCTGCTTGCTGCCGGTGCGCCAGGCCCAGGCCGGAATGCCGATGACCGCCGCGAAGAAGGTGAAGAACAGGAACTTGCCGAGGATCGGCAACGAGGCGATGTAGCCGAGGAAACCGCTGCCGTTCTTGGCGGCGGCGGCGGCGGCATCGGCGCCTTCCATCATGTTGCGGAACAGTAGCCAGACCACCGGAATGGCAATCAGCGCGCAGACATAGATGAGCTTGCTGCGGTCGGGACCGGCGCTTTCGGGCGGATTGCCGTAGCTTGCCAGCCGGCCGCCATCGAACTGGAACAGCACCCAGCTGAACGCCATGCCGGCGGCGGCCAGCGCAAAGCCCGTCGACCAGCCGAAATACACCGCGACCAGCGGCAGCAGGAACTGCGACAGCAGCGCCCCGACGTTGATGCCCATGTAGAAAATCGTGAACCCCGAATCGCGGCGGCGGTCGCCATCGGCATACAGCGAGCCGACCATCGTCGAGATATTGGGTTTGAAGAAGCCGTTGCCGACGGTGATCACCGACAGCGCCGCCAGCATCAGCAGCACGTGGAAGTTCGACCGCTCGGCGCTCGACACGAAATCGCTGCCCGCCACGGTCTGCGCGGTGCTGCCATCGGCACGGGTGAGCGCGATCGAGCCATCGGCTTGACCGTCGATCTTCAGCTTTTCGCTGCCGATGGTGATGTACTGGCTCTTGTCCTCGCCGGACTTTTCGACACTGACTTCGTAGCGCTGGCCGCCGACGGTGGCGAACGGTTTGGCAGCATCGCCGCCGAACGCCAGCGTCAGATAGCCGATCGACATCAGGATCGCGCCGAGCTTCACCGCGCGTTTCGACCCGAGATAGCGGTCGGCCAGCAACCCGCCGAACAGCGGCGTCAGATAGACCAGCGAGGTGAAGGCGCCATACAGGCCGTTCGTCGTCGAATCGCTGAACAGGAAGTGGTCGGCAAGGTAGAGCGTCAACAGCGCCCGCATGCCGTAGAAACCGAAGCGTTCCCACATTTCGGTGGTGAACAGTCGTGCCAATTGGCGCGGATGACCGAACCAGGTTTCCCCTGCGGCCGCTGCCTTGGTTGCCATTATTCCCCTATCTTTAAGCGTTACACGGCGCACGTTGACTCGGGCGCGTTAGGTAACACACTAGCGTGGCTTTCGCGGAAAGGAAGGGGCAGCGCGGCGGCTTTGCGCCGTGTTGAACACTGGCGCCGCGCCGGCAGCGATGCTAGCGCAGCCGCCATGGACAATTTCAACGACATCTCGTCGCCGCGCGCGCTGCTGGCGACCCGACGTTCGGGCAAGGCACGCGAAATGGTTGCGCCCGGCCCCGACGCCGCACAACTCGCCGCCATGCTCGCCAGCGCGGCGCGCGTCCCAGACCACGGCAAGCTGGCGCCGTGGCGCTTCATCACCGTTGCCCCCGAAGCGCGGGCTGGTTTCGCGGCGCTGCTGGAGACCGCCTACCGCCACGAGCACGCGGCCCCCGGCGCCACCGAGATCGAGGCGATCCGCAGCTTCGCGCATCAGGCGCCGTGCCTGGTCATCGTCGTCAGCCAGCCGGTGTCGGCCAGCCACATCCCGCGCTGGGAACAGGAGCTTTCGGCGGGTGCCGCAACGATGCAGCTGTGCAACGCCGCGCACGCCCAGGGCTTTGTCGCCAACTGGCTGACCGGCTGGGCGTGCTATTCGCGCGACGTCGCCGATGCGCTCGGTATCGAAGATGGCCGCATTGCCGGCTTCGTGTTCATCGGCACGCAGGGCCGCCCGCTCGCCGAACGTCCGCGCCCGGCGCCGGGAACCGTGGTGCGCGCCTTCACGCCCGACGCGACTTAAGCGCCTTCCAAGTTTACCCAACGCCGCTCATCCCGAGCGAAGTCGAGGGACACACCAAACCGTCAGCGCGTCCCTCGACTTCGCTCGGGATGAGCGGGGTTAGGCTGTTCAAACGGGCAGCAGCTGCTGCCGCCTACTTGATCCGCTTGACCTTGAACGCCCGGTGCTGGCGGACCAGCTCGGCCTGGAAGCTGCCCATCGAAGCGACGGTGATGACCACCACATCGCCGTTGCGCACCGGCGGCAGCGCCACGCCGGTCGTCTGGCGCCACATCTGGCCGTTGTCGAGCACCAGCACTGCCATGCCGTCGCTGGCGGTCAGCACTTCGGTGACCTTGGCATCGACGCGGGTAATCGTCCCGGCGGGCACTTGCCCGCGCGCCAGCCGCTCGCCGCCGAACGCCGCCTTTTTCGCGGCTTCGTCGGCCTTGGCCTGCTCGGCCGCGAGCACCGCCATTTCGGCCTCGCGCTGCGCGGTTGCTGCCTTGGCATCGTTCGAAATCGTCGCCACGGCCGCGTCGTAACACGCCAGCCGCTTGGCGTTGTTCGCCATGCGCGCGCAGCTTACCAGCGTGTCGTCAATCCCCGCCGCGTGCGCCGGCAATGCCGCGCCGAAGGCAAATCCCAACGCCAAAATCACTATGCGGGCACGGTTCATCTGCGACTCCTGCATCTCATGGGCTGCAACATTCCGGCAGCACGCGGCGGAACCTAGACCAGCCCTGCGCGCAGGTCACCGGCTAAATGCGCGACAATTGTTGACTTGGTTAGTGTTGTATAGCAATAGGACAGCATGTGGCAGGATGATCGACCCATTTACCTCCAGATTCGCGACATCATCGTCGTGCGCATTCTGGATAATGTCCACGGCGACGGGCCGTTGCCTTCGGTGCGGGCGCTCGCCGCCGAGCTCGATGTCAACCCGCTGACAGTCGCCAAGGCCTATCAGGAACTCCAGCTCGCCGGGCTGGTCGTCGCCAAAAAGGGCGTCGGCCTGTATGTCGAGCAGGGTGCTCGCGCCGCGCTGCTCAAGTCCGAGCGCGCCGCCTTCCTCGAAACCGAATGGCCGCGCATCAAGCGCCGCATCGCGCAACTCGGGCTGGCGCCCGAAGACCTGTTCGCGCAAGCCTGACGGCGTGCCTCAGGCCCCCAGCGCGGCTTCCTCGATCGCGTAAAACAACCCCGACCCGCGCGTGATCGGCCCGAGCAGCGCCGTCGCCGGCGGCATCAACTGTTCGGCAAAGAACCGCGCCGTCGCGATCTTGGCGCGCAGAAATGCCGCGTCGCCCTCGCCCGCCGCCAACCGCTGCGCCGCCACTGCCGCCTGCTTGGCCAGCAAATAGCCCCCGACCGTCACGCCGAACAGCCGCAGATACGGCGTCGCGCCCGCGGCAGTGTCGGTCAGTGCGTCGCCGCTGTTGCCCGTCATCCAGACGCTGGCATTTTCGAGCGCCGCCAGCCCGTCCTCGAGGTACGGCCGCAGCGCGCCAAGGTCGCCGGCCTTGGGCAGGTCGCCAATGAAGTCGCGGATTTCAAGGAACAGCGTCCGCCAATGCGTGCCGCCGTCCATCCCCAGCTTGCGCCCGACGAGGTCGAGCGCCTGGATGCCGTTGGTGCCTTCGTAGATCGGCGCAATGCGCGAATCGCGCAGGTGCTGCGCCGCGCCGGTCTCCTCGACAAACCCCATGCCGCCAAACACCTGCACGCCGATGCTGGCCATTTCGACACCGATATCGGTGGCATAGGCCTTGGTCACCGGCGTCAGCAAATCGGCCAATCCGGCCGCAGCTTTATCGCCGGTCGCGTGCGCACGGTCGACAGCCGCGGCGGTCAGATAGGTCAGCGCCCGCGCCGCCTCGGTCGTCGCCTTCATCGTCATCAGCATGCGCCGCACGTCGGCGTGCTCGATGATGCGCACGGGGTCCCGACCACCGCCGAACTTCGCCGACTGGACACGTTCCTTCGCGAACGCCAGCGCGCCCTGGTAGGCGCGCTCGGCAATTGCCACGCCCTGCAGCCCGACATTGATGCGCGCATGGTTCATCATGGTGAACATGGCGCGCATCCCGGCGCCCTCCTCGCCGACCAGATAGCCGACGCACTTGTCATGCTCGCCAAAGCTCATCGAGCAGGTCGGCGAGGCGTGGATGCCGAGCTTGTGCTCGACGCCGGTCACGCGCAGGTCGTTCCGCGCGCCGTCGGGCAGGAACTTCGGGCAGATGAACAGCGAAATCCCCTTGGTCCCCGGCGGCGCATCGGGCAGCCGCGCCAGCACGAGGTGGATGATGTTTTCCGCGACATCATGCTCGCCCCAGGTGATGAAGATCTTGCTGCCCTTGATGCGGTAGGTGCCGTCGGCTTGGCGCTCGGCGCGCGATCGCAGCGCCCCGACATCGCTACCGGCCTGCGGCTCGGTCAGGTTCATCGTGCCGGTCCATTCGCCGCTGATGAGCTTGGTCAGATAACGTTCCTGCAACTCGGGCGAGGCATGCGCCGCCAGCGCCTCGATCGCCCCCATGCTCAGCATCATGCACAGGCTGAACGCCATGTTCGCCGAAGTCAGCTGCTCCTGCACCGCGCTCGCCAGCACGAACGGCAGCCCCTGCCCGCCATGCGCCACCGGCGCACCGAGCCCGGCCCAGCCGCCTTCGACGTAGCGCGCATAAGCGTCCTTGAAGCCTTCGGGCATGAACACCTGGTCGCCTTCAAGCCGGCTGCCGGCCTGGTCGCCGCTCCAGTTCAAGGGCGCAAAGACATTGCCCGTCAGCTTGCCGGCTTCCGACAGGATCGCCTCGACCATGTCGGGCGTCGCGTCGCCGAACCCCGGCAGTGCCGCCAGCCCGGGCAGGTCGGCGATGGTGTCGAGCACGAAGCGCTGCTCGGCGATGGGGGCGGTGTAGGTCATGGCGCGGCGTCCCGGAATGGAGAAGCCCCTCCCCTACGCAGCCTTGGCGCGGCGGGCAATATGGCGACGGCGCCGCAGGGTGGGCGCGCGGCACAATTGGCGCTAGAGCAGTCACCGATGGAACATGACACGCAAATCGTCGCGCCCGACGCTGCCGGCATGGCGCGCGCGGTGGCGCTGCTGGCCGCCGGCGAGGTCGTCGCGCTGCCGACCGAGACCGTCTACGGGCTGGCGGCCGTCGCCGCCAACGGTGCCGCGGTGGCGCGCATCTTCGCCGCCAAGGGCCGCCCGAGTTTCAACCCGCTGATCGTCCATGTCGCTGATGCAACGCAGGCCGCAACGCTGGTCGAGGTCAACGCCACCGCCGCCGCGCTGATGGCGGCGCATTGGCCTGGACCGCTGACGCTGGTGCTGCCGCTCAAGCCCGATGCCCCCGTCGCCGGGCTGGTCAGCGCCGGACTGCCGACGCTGGCGGTGCGCTGTCCGGCGCATCCGGTGATGCAGGCGGCGATCGCCGCGGTCGGGCCGCTCGCCGCGCCGAGCGCCAACGCCTCGGGCAAGATCAGCGCGACGCACGCGCGCCACGTGCTGGCGAGCCTGCGCGGCCGCATCCCGCTGGTCGTCGACGGCGGGCCGTCGCAGGCCGGCGTCGAAAGCACCATCATCGGCGTCGACGGCGACCTCGTCACGCTGCTGCGCCCCGGCGCGGTGGCGGCAGCGCCCGACTGGCGGCCTTCGACCAGCAGCAGCATCACCGCGCCCGGCCAGCTGGCGTCGCACTACGCCCCCGAGCAGCCGGTACGCCTCGGCGCGCTGACCGCCGCCGCGCATGAATTCCACATCGGCTTCGGCGCGGTGCGCGGCGACCTGTCGCTATCGCCGGCGGGTGACACCATCGAGGCCGCCGCCAATCTGTTCGAAGCGCTCCACGTCGCGCAAGCCAGCGGCCGCGCCGCAATTGCCGTCGCGCCAGTGCCGATGGCCGGGCTCGGCGTCGCGATCAACGACCGGCTGGCCCGTGCGGCTGCCGAGCGCCACCAAAATTAGTTAAGATTCCGAAACAGACTCGCGTCGGCGCATTTGATCGCTATGGTAGTGTCTCCATGGCGAATTGGGCCCCATGGCAACGGGGAGCAAAGCCTTGCGACATCTTCACATCATCATCGGCAGCGCTGCGGCATTGCTGGCCGCTTCCAGCGCCAGCGCTGCCATCCAGATCGTCAACAGTGCCGCAGCGTTCGGTCCGTCGACGGCGATCAGTTTCGACACCGCGACCAGCAACACGATTGCCAAGGTCGCAGCCAACTACGGCGTCACCATCGCCAGCGCAGACAGCAGCGCGCACAGTTTCGTTACCGGCCCCGGCTTTTATTCGGGCATTGGCAGCCTTGGCAGCAACGCTGTCGGCAACAGCCGCAACGGCCTGATTTCGGATATCTCGCATGCCCCCGACTATTCAGGCAGCACATTTCGCGCCTTCGACATCAGCTTCGCGCAGAGCGTCTCGCACTTTGGGCTGACGGTGCAAGGCTTTGGCCATAGCGCCATCGCGCACACATTCGAACTGTTCGATGCGGGCAATGCCAGCCTCGGCAACTACACCTTTGGCGCCGCCGGCCTGGTCGGCAATGACAATGCCCCCAACGGCTTCGCCGGCTTCATCTCGAACGGCGCCGCGATCGCGCGGGTGCGCGTCACGCCGAGCGCCACCAATCAGGACTTTGTCGCGTTCGACGATTTTACCTTCGTCACCGCGCCTGCCGGCGTTCCCGAACCCGCAAGCTGGGCGCTTATGCTCGCCGGCTTCGGGCTGGTCGGCGGTGCGCTGCGGTCACGCGCGGGGTTGAAGCCGGCCTGAATCGCCGCTTGCACCGTGCCGCGCAGGCGTTAGCATCGCTCCCATAACAACCACGGGGAGTGACACATGCCAACCATGGCGCACCGGCTATTTGCCGAAACATTCGGCACATTCTGGCTGGTCTTTTGCGGCTGCGGCAGCGCCGTGCTGTCGGCGGCGTTTCCGCAGTACGGCATCGGCTTTGCCGGCGTCGCGCTGGCGTTCGGGCTGACGGTGCTGACGATGGCCTATGCGCTCGGCCATGTGTCGGGGGCGCATTTCAATCCGGCCGTCACCATCGGGCTATGGGCGGGCGGGCGCGTCCCCGGCCGCGATGTCGCGCCGTACATCACCGCGCAGGTCATCGGCGGCATCGTCGCGTCGTTCGTGCTGCTGCAGATCGCGTCGGGCAGCCCCGATTATGTGCTGGCGACCAACGGCCTCGCGTCGAACGGCTTCGGCGAACATTCGCCCGGCGGCTTCTCGATGATGTCGGCGCTGACCATCGAAATCCTGCTCACCGGCGGCTTCGTCATCGTCATCCTCGGCGCCACCGACGCCCGCGCACCCGCGGGCTTCGCACCGCTCGCCATCGGCATGGCGCTGACGCTGGTGCATCTGGTAAGCATTCCGGTGACCAACGCCTCGGTCAATCCGGCGCGCAGCACCGGCCCGGCGCTGGTCGAAGGCGGCATCGCGCTGCAGCAGCTGTGGTTTTTCTGGGTCTATCCGATTACCGGCGCCTTGATTGCGGGTTTCACCTGGCGGGCGCTGTCAAAGGACTAAGCGCCGACTCGCGCGCAGTCCCGGCCGGCGGGGCAGCGGCTATCAAGCCGCTGAACCCGTCCGACGGCATGGCTTTGCCATGACGCCCTTACTTCCTTGTTCTTTCGCCCCGCCCCCCATTGCACTCCGCCCCCGATGCGATATGCGTTGGCGCAACAGGCTCACCCCGGGGGAATTTTCAATGAAAACCATGCTCATCCTCGCGCTGCTCGCCGGCGCTGCGCCGCTCTATGCCGCAAGCCCGGTCGAACCGATGGACCTCTACCGCATCTCGCAGGTCAACACCGTCGAGGTCTCGCCCGACGGCAAGCACGTGCTGTTCAGCCGCAACTATGCAGACCTCGCCACCGACACGCGCAAGAACGAAATCTGGCTCGGCACGCTCGACGGTGACCGCTTCACCCGCCAACTGCTCATCCCCGCCAGCGCCAGTGCCGGCGGCTTCGCCTGGTCGCCCGACGGCACCCGCATCGCCTATATCGCGCCATGGCTCGGTAAGCCGCAGATCTGGATCATGAAGCTGTCCGACGGCATCGCCAGCGTGCTGACCACCGGCAAGGTCGGGCCGAACTTCCTGCGCTGGTCACCCGACGGCCGCCGCATCGCGTTCGGCGGCCGCGTCGAGGCGCCGCCGCGCAAGATCGGCGGCATGCCCGAAAAGCCCGAAGGCGCGACCTGGGCGCCGCCGCCGAAGATCATCAGCGACTTCAGCTGGCGCGCCGACGGCGAAGGCTTCTTCAATGCCGGTGCCGACCATCTGTTCATCGTCGACGCCGGTGGCGGCACGCCGGTGCAGGTCACCAAGGGCGACACCGACCAGATCTTCGGCCCCGCCGAATGGACGCACGACGGCAGCGCGCTGATCTACCCCGCGAACATGCGCGAAGGCCGCGACAACATGGGCCGCGAAATGGACCTGTGGAAGATCCCCGCCGGCGGCGGCACCCCCGTCCAGCTGACCAGCACCAAGGGCACCGAGGGCGATCCGCAGCTGTCGCCCGACGGCAGCACGCTGGCCTATACCGGCACGCTCGATACGCCGGGCTTCTACGCGCAGGACGACCTGTGGGTGATGCCGGCGGGCGGCGGTGCGGCGGTCAACCTGACCAAGGCGCTCGACCGGCCGATTATCGCCTATCACTGGGCCGATGACGGTCGCGGGCTGTATGCGCAGTACAATGACGCCGGACTGACGCGCGTCGCCTATGTGCCGAAGTCGGGGCTCAAGTCGGCAGCCGACGCCCGCATCGTCATCCCCGAAGTCGGCGGCACGCGCCTGTATCTGCCGTCATCGGGCGGCACCTTCTCGTACGGCGGCGGCACCTTCGCCTACACCAGCAGCTTCAGCGACCGCCCCGCCGGGCTCGGCGTGTCGCGCGGCGCCAAGGAACTCGCCGCCGTCGATTTCAACGCCGAATGGCGCGCCGGCAAGACCGTCGGCAAGCTTGAGCCGGTGAAATTCCGCGCCACCGTGCCGCTCGCCAACGGCACGCTGCCGATGATCGACGGCTGGGTGGTCTATCCGCCGAACTTCGATCCCGCGAAGCAATATCCGTTCGCGCTCGAAATCCACGGCGGCCCGAACACCGACTATGGCCCGTATTTCTCGATCACCCACCAGCTTTACGCCGCCGCCGGTTACATCGTGCTGTTCACCAACCCGCGCGGCAGTATCGGCTACGGCGAGGCGTTCGCCAACGGCATCGACAAGACCTATCCCGGCGAGGACCACAGCGACCTGATGGCCGGCGTCGACATGATGGAGGCCAAGCCCTTCGTCGATAAACGCAATTTGTTCATCGGCGGCGGCTCGGGCGGCGGCGTGCTGACCACCAACGCCATCGCCAAGACCGACCGCTTCCGCGCCGCCGCCGCGCTGCGCCCGGTCACCGACTGGACGGTGCAGGTGCTGACAGCCGACGGCACCGCGCTGTTCGGCAACTACTGGATGAACGGCAAGCCGTGGGAGCATCACGAGGACTATTGGCGGCGCTCGACCTTGTCGATGGTCGGCAGCGTCAAGACCCCGACGATCCTGATCGAAGGCGACGAGGACTGGCGCACGCCGATCGCGCAGACCGAAGCCTATTACCAGGCGCTCAAGATCAACGGTGTGCCGACCGAGATGGTGCGGCTGATCGGCGCCGGCCACGGCATGGGGCGCCCGTCGCAATGGCTTCAGACCAATCTGACGGTCATCGACTGGTACAATCGGTTCAAGGTGAAGTGACCGGCGCTTCAAGGTGAAATGACCGGCGCTTCAAGTTCAAATAACTGCACCCCGCGCACGGAAACCCCTGTCATTTGCGGTTGAATTGTCACGCCCAGCGGTGTTTGATGCGCCGCGTCGGGGGCTCGACGATTGAGTGATGGGGAGATTTTCAATGATTCGAAAACTGCTTGGATTCAGCATCTTGGCGGCGACCTTTGCGGTCGGTGCACACGCTGCTGACGCACCGGTCAAATACGTCGATCCGCTCGCCGGCAACGGTATTGCGCTGGTGCCCGCCGGTGACACGGTGTCGCAGATTGCCTTCGCCTATGCCGACCGCGACGCCGACCTCTACGTCAGCTGGGAAGAATATCGCAACCGCGCGATGCGGCTGTTCGCCAATATCGACACCAACGGCGACGGCGTGATGGAAATCAGCGAACTGGCAACTTTCGCAGGGCCTGATGCCAAGCCGGCGCCGTTCGATATCAGCATCGCCACCTATAACGCCGTGCTGCGCAAATATTTTGATGATGCCGACAAGAACAAGGACGGCGCGTTGACGCCCGCCGAGTGGCACGACGTCGTGCGCCCGAGCAACATCGCCAACCAGATCCGCTGAGACGGGAGCAAGAGCCATGAACACGATGAAACTTGGTATCGCGGTGCTGGTTGCCTTCGCCACCGTCGCACCGGCGCTGGCCGACACCATTCGCTGCGAATCCGACAACGGTCGCGAACGCTATTGCCGCGGCAACACCCGTGGCGGGGTCTATCTGCAGACGCAGCTGAGCAGCAGCGGCTGCTATCAGGGCGACACCTGGGGCTATGACGGCGGCGGTATCTGGGTCAGCGCCGGCTGCCGCGCGATCTTCCAGACCGGCGGCAACTACTACCCCAACGGCTACAACCCGAACGGCTATTATCCGAACAACAATAATAATCACCACAACAACAACAACGACGGCGCGGTCGCCGCAGTCGCACTCGCCGCAATCATCGGGGCGGCCGTGGTGGCCTCGTCGTCGAGCAAGAACAAGTCGAACTCGGGCGACAGCTACGAAACGACCTACAACAACGGCTGCAACGCCGGCACCAAGGACCGCAACGCCGGCAAGAGCCGCGACTATACCCGCCACAGCGGAAGCTACAGCGGCTCGAACGAGCAGGCCTATTCGAGTGGCTACAACAAGTGCTGGTCGAACTGAGGTGATGCAGCGACGCGGCGGACCTCGCCGCGTCGCCCACCCCTGCCCGCTCACACAAGCGGGACAGTGGAACCGGAATAGCGATTTCACTTGACAGTACGAACCGAATCGGTTAATAGGTCAATCAAGGCGACGGGGTAGTGGTATGCCCCGTCCAACCTGTCCGGGCTCACGATCGCCACTTGCGTACCCGGACGTGTCGTTTCACCGCCGCGCTTTTTAGCCCCGCGCTCTGTCAGGTCGAGGACTTCAGCTCCAAGTGTTCCAAGGAGGGCACGTCTACCAAACGCGTACTTCAACCGCGTCAAACACGCGTCCAAACCGCGTATGCGGCCTAAGAAACCGCAAAACGCCCTCCGCCCCCGGCTACCTCGACCAACGACACAAAGCCTGCCTCTTCCCGATGACCCAGCAACCCTCCCAAGGACGCCGTCATCGGGAAGAGGATTATCTCCACCGTGGCGGTGGGGGTCAGTACCCAAGGACGATGGACCGGGGCGGGGATATCCGCTGGCCGGAAATTCGTCGTGCCTATTTCAGCCGCGCCGCATAGCCCTTGCGGAACTTCGCCAGCTTGGGCGCCACCACGACCGAGCAATAGGGATTCTTGTCGGCGTTGTTGGCGAAATAATTCTGGTGATAGGCCTCCGCCTTGTACCACGGCGCATCGGCTTCGATGCTGGTGACGATCGGCGCGTCCCAGTCGGCCTGGTTGCGGGCGATCGCGGCCTTGGCTGCGGCAGCCTGTTCGGGCGAGTTCGGGAAGATCGCCGACCGGTACTGCGTGCCGGTATCGCCGCCCTGGCGGTTGAGCGTCGTCGGGTCGTGCGTATGGAAGAAGATGTCGAGCAAGTCGGGGTAACTGACTTGTGCCGGATCGAAAGTCACGCGCACCGCTTCGGCATGGCCGGTGGTGCCGGTGCAGACGGCCTCGTAGCTCGGCGACGGACGAGCGCCGCCAATATAGCCCGATTCTACGGCGATGACGCCTTTCAATTCGACAAATACCGCTTCGGTGCACCAAAAACAGCCGCCGGCGAGTGTTGCAACTTCGGTGGTCATTGTCACAATTACTCCACAAGAATTATTATTTGACTGTTAACATATTCCGCATAGTGTAACTGACGGGGGACGGAAAGGTCTGATACCGCAATACGGGCAGTTGCGATATTGGATTCGGGGGGACAGCTTTTCCCAGGGAACTCGTGTGACGCTTTTTTCGGACGTTCAGGTTTTTGTCAAAACCGTGCGCGATGCCGACAGCCTCGAAAGCATTTCGACAACCCTGTCGGATGCGACGCGGCATTTCCGGTTCGACCACTTTGCGATGGTCCAGCGTGTCAGCTTGCGACTACAGGCGGCGCCGGTGCAGCTATCGGACTTCCCGGCAGACTGGGTCGACCTGTTGATATCAGGTGACTATTACGTCCATGACCCGGTGCTGGTCGCGGTCGAACGCTCGGTCGCGCCGTTCAGCTGGGCCGAGCTGCCGACGATGGTCAACATGACCAAGCACCACCACACCTACATGCAATCAGCGCAAAGCCAGGGCCTGTCGCAGGGCTATACCGTGCCAATCCACGTGCCCGGCGAGGCGTCGGGGCTATGCTCGTTCGTCATGGCGGGCGACCGCGAGCTGCCCGCCGACTCGCTACCGGCGGCGCAGTATCTCGCCTGCTTCGCGTTCGAGGCGGCACGGCGGCTGGCAGTCAACCGCGACGGCGGTGAAGGCGACAGCACGCCCCGGCTGACGCAGCGCCAGCTCGATTGCGTCGTGCTCGCCGCCAAGGGCAAGTCGAACTGGGTGTCGGGCCAATTGCTCGGCCTGTCGCCCGACACTGTCCACAAATACCTCGAAAGCGCCAAGCGCCGCTACGGCGTGTCGAGCCGCACCGAACTGGTGGTGCGCGCGCTGTTCGACGGGCAGCTCAGCTTCAACGATATAATCAACTGACAAGCGCGGCCAGCACACAAGACCAAATTTGCCCTTCGCAAATTTCGACTTGTGTGCGGACTCGCGCGCAGTCCGACCGGCGGGGCGGGCGGACTAACCGCCCGAACCCGTCCGACGGCGTGGCTTTGCCTCGACGCCCTTACCTACTTACTGCCCCACCGCAGCGCAGCCATCGGCCACCGGCACGCCTGCCAGCCGGTCCTTCATCCACGCCTGATACAGCGGCGCAGCCGACCCCGGCGTGGTGAAGTGCGACTGCTCGCCGGGCAGCTGCACGCGCGTGACGTTGCCGCCGAGCTTGCACATCTGCGCCTGATAGAGCTTGCCCATCACCGGCGGCACCGTGGTGTCCTTCGAACCCCAATAGATAATGACCGGCGCCACCGGCTTGACCGGCGGCACGCTGCCATCGA
The DNA here is from genome assembly GCF_004681125.1 of Glacieibacterium arshaanense. Lineage (GTDB taxonomy): Bacteria > Pseudomonadota > Alphaproteobacteria > Sphingomonadales > Sphingomonadaceae > Polymorphobacter_A > Polymorphobacter_A arshaanense. The sequence continues at coordinate 683,896 of NZ_SIHO01000001.1, read as the reverse complement.
CGATCGCCTGTACCCACGCCAGCGTGTTCACCGGCTGCGGCCGCAGCAGCGCCTTGTAGCCGGTGCCATAGTTGAAGCTGATGGTGTCCGACCCGGCGTGCATGCACTTCTTCGAATAGATCTCGTCGAGTGCCTTGACGCCCTCGTCGGTGAACAGGTCGGACATTTTGAGGTTCGGATAGGCCGCCTGGTTGCCCCACATGTTCATCGAAAAATGCGCAAAGTCGAAGACGTTGCCCGAAAACTGCGTGACGATGTCCGTCATCACCTTGTCGGCAAGCGCCTGGTCGAGTGCCTTGCCGCCGGTCAGCACCGCTGCATCCTGCGGCGCCATGGCGACGAAGCCGACGAAGCTGACCCCGTCGGCAGCACTGCCGCGACGCGCGATATAGTCGCCCATGCTGGCCGCGGCGATCGTCGCGCCGCCACCCTGCGACCAGCCGTACATGATCGCCTTGCGGCCGGCGCCGGTTTCGGACATCGCATTGGCGGCGCGCACCGAATTGATCGCGTCATGCGCCTGTGCGGTCGCCACCGCATATTGATGCCGGCCACCGCCGCCGAGGCCCTGATAGTCGGTCGCGACGACGACATTGCCGGCCTTGAGCAGCGCGGCGACACTGGGCAGGCCGTAGTCGGTCCATGAGTCGCCGCCGACGAGGAAGTATTCGTTGAGCTCCTGAACGGGGTCGAGGATCTGCGACGGCCCGCAGTTCTGCGCGGTTCCCGTCGTGCCATGGGCCCAGGCAATCACCGGCCGGCCGCCGGCGGTCGCCGCACCGGTCGGCGCCACGACAACGCCGGTGACGATCGTCGGCACGTCGCGCGCGTCCGACGAGACATAGGCGATGCGCCAGGCGCGCGCGCCGGGGATGGCGGTCTTGATCTCTTCCTGCTTGACCACGTGGCCGAGCTTGCCGTCGGGCTTGATGCGCATCGCGGCTTCGTAGAACGGCGCCACCGCCGGATCGGCGAGGACGGGCGCGGCAAGTGCGGCGGCAATCGACGTGGCAAGGATGATGGTCTTGTGCATGGCAATCTTCCCATGAGTCCCGCAGCGCGGGTTACCGGGCTCGCCGGCGCGGCGTTGAACATCACCTGTCCGCACCGGCAGCGAGCCTGCCCGGCGCGCGCTTCACGTGCCAGAATGCCGCAGCCCCGGCAAGTAAGGGAAAACCGCAGTTCAGCAGCGGCGCCGGGCGCTGCCGGACGCTATTGCGCCGCAGCCGCGACCGGTTCGTGCCAGCTCAGCACCGGCTTGCGCGCCTATTGCGGTCGATCGGCAACCGCGCCTCGGCGCGCCGACAACCACCATGTGCGCCCGGTTATCGCGCCGCCGAATGCGCCACAGATGACTAGCATGAATGCACCGAACTCGCCCGTAAACAACATAGGCAATACCGGCAATGCCGCGCCGGCAACGGCACCAGACACCGTGTAAGCGTCGGCGCTCTCCCACTGCCGGCGTTTGAGGACAGCGGTCAGCGGAAGGCCGATAATGACGCTCGCCACGAGTACCACTGTCGTGGAGATCGCCAGTATTAATGCAGGCATCTTAACGAGCAACATCACCCTGTCCTCGCTCGTACCCGGGTATGGCGACCCGGCAATGATGAAAACGAGAAAGACCAGAAAGGGTGCAGCACCGGCCAGCCCGCCTAAGATGACCGATTTCGTAAATGACTGCACCGCCGGCAAGCGACTCAGCCCTGCCAGCTCAGCACCGGCTTGCGCGCCGCCGCCGTCTCGTCGAGCCGCCGGCGCGGTGCCAGATAGGGGGCGCCCTTGAAGATGTTGGCGTCCTCGGTCAGCATCCGGTTCGCCACCGAGCGCAGCGCGCCGATCAGCTGGTCGAGGCTGGCCTTGCTCTCGGTTTCGGTCGGCTCGATCAGCATCGCGCCATGGACAACGAGCGGGAAGTACATCGTCATCGGGTGGAAGCCCTCGTCGATCAGCGCCTTCGCGAGATCGAGCGTCGTCAGCCCGGTGCCCTCGAGGAACGCGTCGGAGAACAGCGCCTCGTGCATGCACGGCCCGGCGTCGCCGAACGGTGCGCTGAACAGGTCCTTGAGGCTGGCGAGCACATAGTTGGCGTTCAAGACCGCATCCTCGGCAACCTGGCGCAGACCATCATTGCCGTGGCTGAGGATGTAGCTCAGCGCACGGACGAACATGCCCATCTGGCCGTGGAACGCCACCATGCGCCCGAAGCTGTGGTCATGGTCGGTCGAGACATGCGCCTGCTCTTCCTCGACCAGCTCATAATGATCGCCGGTCTTGCGCACGAACGGCAGCGGCGCAAACGGCGCCAGTGCGGCCGAAAACACCACCGGCCCCGAACCCGGCCCGCCGCCGCCGTGCGGGGTCGAGAAGGTCTTGTGCAGGTTGATGTGCATCGCGTCGATGCCGAGGTCGCCCGGCCGGACGCGGCCGACGATGGCGTTGAAGTTGGCGCCGTCGCAATAGACATAGCCGCCGGCCGCGTGAACGGCGGCGCAGATCTCGATCATGTCGGGTTCGAACAGCCCGCAGGTATTGGGGTTGGTGATCATCACCGCCGCGACATCGCTGCCGTTCGCCAGCCGCGCCTTGAGTGCCGCGAGGTCGACACGGCCACGCGCATCGGCGGGAATGTCCTCGACGGTATAGCCGCAGAACGCCGCGGTCGCCGGGTTGGTGCCGTGTGCGCTTTCGGGCACCAGCACGACGCGGCGGTCGGAGCCGGCGGCGTCATGCGCGGCGCGGATCGCCAGCATCCCGCACAGTTCGCCGTGCGCGCCGGCCTTCGGCGACATCGCGACTTCGGGCATGCCGGTCAGCGTCTTGAGCCAGTGCGCGAGCTGGTCGATCAGCGCCAGCGCGCCCTGGACGGTGTCGATCGGCTGCAGCGGGTGGATATCGGCAAAGCCCGGCAGCCGCGCCATCTTCTCGTTGAGCCGCGGGTTGTGCTTCATCGTGCAGCTACCCAGCGGAAAGATGCCCATGTCGATGGCGTAGTTCTGCCGGCTGAGCCGCGTGTAGTGGCGCACCGTATCGGGCTCGCTGAGGCCCGGCAGGCCGATTTCGGCGGTGCGTTCGAGGCCGCCGAGCCGCGTCGCGACGGCGGGCACATCGGGCAGGTCGACGCCCCAACGGTCAATAGCGCCCTTTTCGAACAGCAACGGCTCTTCGAGCATCAGCGCGCGGTTGCCGGTGAAGGTGGTGACGGGCGCGCCGCCAGCTTCGGGGGCGCCGCTGACGACGCGGTGGTTGGAAGCGGAAACAGTCATGCCAGCACCTCGTCAAGCGCGTCTTCGAACGCATCAAAATCCGCATCGGTCGCGGTTTCGGTCACCGCGACGACCAGCCCGTTGGCCAGCGCCGCATTGTCCGGATAGAGCCGCCCGAGCGACACACCGGCAAGCACGCCCTTCTCCGCCAGCTTGCGCACCACCGGCCGTGCTTCCTGCGGCAGCCGGATGGTGAACTCGTTGAAGAAGTTGCGCGTCACCACTTCGACACCGGGGATGCGCCCCAGCCGGTCGGCAAGCTGCACCGCGCGCGCATGGTTAAGCGCCGCGAGCTTGCGCAGGCCGCTTTCGCCGAGCAGCGTCATGTGGATGCTGAACGCCAGCGCGCACAGCCCCGAGTTGGTGCAGATGTTCGACGTCGCCTTCTCGCGGCGGATATGCTGTTCGCGGGTGCTCAGCGTCAGCACGAAGCCGCGCTTGCCATCGGCATCGACGGTCTCGCCGCACAGCCGGCCCGGCATTTGCCGGACGTATTTGTCGCGCGTCGCGAACAGGCCGAGGTAAGGCCCGCCGAAGTTGAGACCATTGCCGATCGACTGGCCCTCGCCCACCACGATATCGGCGCCCATTTCGCCCGGCGCCTTGATGAGCCCGAGCGACACGACTTCGGTGACCACGACGATCAGCAGCGCGCCGGCGGCGTGGCAGGCATCTGCCAGCGGCGTCAGGTCGGCGACATGGCCGAAGATGTTGGGGTTCTGCACGACGACGCAACTGGTGTCGGCGTCGACCGCCGCGGCAAGTGCGGCCAGATCATCGTCGGGCGTGAAATCGGGGGCGCGGGTGACGATCTCGTCATCGGTGAAGCGCGTCAGCGTATTGAGCACAGCGGTGTAGTGCGGGTGGACGCCGCTCGACACGCGCGCCACCTTCCGGCGGGTGACGCGGCGCGCCATGAACACCGCCTCGGTCATCGACGTGCTGCCGTCGTACATCGAGGCGTTGGCCACATCCATCGCCAGCAACCGGGCGACCTGGCTCTGGAACTCGAACAGCACCTGCAGCGTGCCCTGGGCGATTTCGGGCTGGTACGGCGTGTAGCTGGTCAGGAACTCGCCGCGCTGGATCAGATGATCGACGCTGGCAGGCACGTGGTGCTTGTAGGCCCCGGCCCCGACGAAGAACGGCCCGTCGGACGCGGTCATGTTGCGCCGCGCCAGCGCGCCGAGTTTCCGCTCGACCTCAAGCTCGGTCATGTGCGGGGTCAGCCCGGCAATCGGTGCCGACAGCTGTGCGGCAGCGGGCACATCGACAAACAGCGCGTCGATATCGGGCGCGCCGATCACGCCAAGCATGGCGCTCCGGTCGGCAGGGGTCAGGGGGAGGTAGCGCATCGGGAGCAGGCCTTTCAATCAGGCGGGTTCAGAGCGGGTGGCGGAAAAACGCAGGCGGACATAGTCGGCAGTCCAATTGCCGTCGTCGTCGGCGAGCACCGGGCGCAGCAGCGCGCGGACATCTTCGATGACCTGCGCACGCTTGGCGGGCGGGACACCGGCGGCGTCGATGGTGGCACCGCGAAACGTCTGCAGCCAGGCGCTGATGCCGGTGGTCAGCGGTGTCGGGCGGGCAATGATCGCGCAGCTATGCACCGCGAAACCACCGGCGGTCAGTGCCGCGGAGAAGGCTTCGGCGGTCGGGTAATAGTTGTCGTCAGGGGCGCGGTAGCCACGCGCGGCGAGCACGGCACGCACCGCGACGCGCACCGCGGCCAGATTGCCGAAGCCGCCGAACTCCCCGACGAAGCGCCCGCCGGGCTTGAGCGCACGGTGGACGCCGGCAATAACGGGGCGCGGATTGCCCATCCAGTGCAGCGCGGCGTTGGTGAACACCGCATCGAATTCACCGTCGAACGCCAACTGGCGGCCATCGGCGAGCCGCGCATCGAGGCCCTTCTCTCGCGCTGCGGCGATCATCGCGGCGTCCGAATCGATACCGACGACCGTCGCACCGGCCTCGACCAATCGCTGTGTCAGTACGCCGTCGCCGCAGCCAAGATCGAGGATAGCCTCGCCGCGCTTGGGCGCCAACAGGTCGAGCGCAGCCGCCCCCAGCGCCGGCACGAAGCCGCCGTGGTTTGCATAGGCGGTTGCGTCCCAGGCCATGGGCTACAGCGTCTCGATGAACGCGTCATAGGCGGCACGGTCCATCAGGCCCGACAGTTCACCGGCATCGGCAAGCGTCAGCTTGAAGAACCAGCCGTCGGTTTCGGCCGCCGTGTTGACCAGCGCTGGATCGGCTTCCAGCGCGGCATTGCCTTCGGTGACGGTGCCCGACACCGGCGCATAGACGTCCGACGCGGCCTTGACCGATTCGACCACTGCGGCGTCGCCGCCCTTGGTCAGCTTGGCGCCCGGCGCCGGCAGTTCGACGAACACGACGTCGCCGAGCTGGCCTTGCGCATAGTCGGTGATACCGACGGTGGCGGTGGCGCCATCGACCGACAGCCACTCATGGTCCTGGGTATAGTAGGTCGTCATGCTGGCCCTCCTTCGGCGCGGACATAGTTCTTGGGTTTGAACGGCATCGGAACAACTGTGGCGGCGAGGCGCTTGCCCCGCACCTCGATTTCAAGCGGCGTGCCATCGGCGGCGTGCGCCGCATCGACATAGGCCATGGCAATCGGCAAGCCGAGGCTCGGCGCGAAACCACCCGAAGTGACGGTGCCGACCTTGATGCTGCCGACAAAGACTTCGGCGCCTTCACGTGCCGGCAGCTTGCCCTCGACCGCGAGGCCGACGCGCTTGACCGGCGGACCGTTCAGCAGTTGCGCCATGACGATATCGGCGCCGGGGAAACCCAGCTCGGTCTTGCGGCGCTTCGAAATCGCGAACGCCAGCCCCGCAGTCACCGGCGTCGTGCCGGGGTCGAGGTCATGGCCATAGAGCGGCAGCCCGGCTTCCAGGCGCAGCGAATCGCGCGCACCGAGCCCGATGGGCCGGACTTCGGATTGCGCCAGCAGCGCCCGCGCCAGCGCTTCGGCGGCGGCGTTGGGGACTGAAATCTCGAAACCGTCCTCGCCGGTATAGCCCGAACGGCTGACCCAAAGTGCATGGCCCTGCCAGTCGAAGCCCGCGGCGCGCATGAAGCGCAGCGCACTGACGCCGGGCACCAGCCGCTCAAGCGCATCGACCGCCTTGGGACCTTGCAGCGCCAGCAGTGCCCAGTCGGTACGCTCGTCGACGCTCAATCCAGCGGCGCGCATGTGCGCAATGTCGGCGGCCTTCACCGCGCCGTTGACGACGAGGTACAGGTCGCCCGAACGCCGCGTCACCATCAGGTCGTCGAGAATGCCGCCCTTGGCATCGAGCAGCAGCGAATAGCGCAGCACGCCCTCGCCCAGCCCCTTGATGTCACCCGGCAGCAATGTTTCGAGCGCGGTGTCGGCCGCCAGCGGCAACAACACCTGCCCCATGTGGCTGACATCGAACAGCCCGGCGCTTTCACGCGTCCACAGGTGTTCGGCGATGATGCCCTCATACTGTATCGGCATCGCATAGCCGGCGAACGGCACCATGCGGCCACCGAGTTCGCGGTGCAGCGCATCGAGGACGAGCGGCTGAGGACTTGAATCGAAATCGGACATCGGCACACCATGACAGCTCTCGGCCGGCGGGAAATCCACCGGCCGTGCCCCCGTCTGTCACTTGGACCTGAGAGTTTTGACGCCGGTTCCCAAACTGGCGCTTACCCCATCGGTGGGAGCCTTGCGGCCCCGCTTTCCAGAATGTCGCTATCGTGCCCGCGCGGTCCATTTGCCTGAGAGATTCCGGGGGCGGTTGCTCCTTCGGCGGTGGAGCAGCGTTTTCGCCCCCCACACTCTCCCGCGCGGCCACCGGACTTGCGTCCGACGACCCTTGCGCTTTGCGTCAACCCGGCGTGCGAGTCAATCGCGCGGCGCTACTTCAACGCGTTATAAGCGAGCGACTGGTCATCGAGCTGGAAGCCGACGAGCACTTCGAAGCTGGTGGCGCGAATCGCCGCCTTGACCGTCGGATCGGCAAGCGGGTCGATCGCGGCATCTGCGTCGCCGGCCTTGCGCTTGCGGCTGATCTGCGCCTGGATATCGGGCGGCAGCGTCGCGGCGGAGCGCAGCACCTGCGCCTGCCCACCGCCGGCAGTCTGCGCGCGGATCTGGCCGGCGGCGAAGTTCACCGCAACGTTGCTGACCTGCTTGGAGACAATGACGTTGCCGCCCTGCACCATCGCGATGAAATAGGGGAAGATCACCGTGCGCGCCGGCCCGGCATCGCGGCGCTGCGCGACCACGTCGAAGTTAACCAAGGTGCCGAGCTGGTCGGGCGATTCGGTGCAGGTGCCGCGCAGATTGATGATCGTCGCCGTCACATCGATGGCGCTGGCATCGCGGCTGTTCGCCGGCGCGAACAGCGTCACGTCGCCTGTATACTGCGGGATCGCCACCGCCGGGCACAGCGAGCGCGTCACTTGCAGCGGGTTCTTATTGCAGCCGGCGAGCAACAGCAGTGGCGCCAGCAGCGCCAGCGAGACCGAAACACGCGCAGGTCGGGACTTGAACAACGAAACTTCCCTTCGGGGATCACAACTGGATTTGCGGCCCCTAGCATAGGAAGCGGGTTCCGCCTGCACAAGCAATCGCGTAAAGCGCCTGCATGCAGAATGAACCAAACACCCCGCTACCGCCGCTCAAAGTGCTCATCGCCGCACCGCGCGGCTTTTGCGCCGGCGTCGACCGCGCCATCCATATCGTCGAGCTGGCGATCGAGCGCTTCGGCGCGCCGGTCTATGTCCGCCACGAAATCGTCCACAACGCCTTCGTGGTCAACAGCCTGAAGGCCAAGGGCGCGGTGTTCGTCGAGGAGCTCGACGAAGTCCCCGACGGCGTGCCGGTGGTGTTTTCGGCGCATGGCGTCCCCAAATCGGTGCCGGCTGCCGCCGAAGCCCGCGCGCTCAACTATCTCGATGCGACTTGCCCGCTAGTGTCGAAGGTTCATCGCCAGGCCGAACGCATGGTCGAGGCTGGCCGCCACGTGCTGTTCATTGGTCACAACGGCCACCCCGAAGTCATTGGTACCTTCGGACAAGTCGGTCCCGGCGCGATGACGCTCGTCGAAACCATCGAGGATGCCCGCGCCGTGCAGGTTGCTGACCCCGGCAAGCTGGCGTTCCTGACGCAGACGACGCTGTCGGTCGACGACACCGCCGAAATCGTCGTCGAACTCCAGCGCCGCTTCCCCGGCATCATCGGGCCCAAGGGCGAGGACATCTGCTACGCGACCTCGAACCGCCAGGCGGCGGTCAAGGCGATTACCGCACGTTGCGACCTGATGCTGGTTATCGGCGCCACCAACTCGTCGAACTCGCTGCGGCTGCGCGAAGTTGCTGAGCGCGACGGTGTCGCAGCGCATCTGATTGCCCGCGCCGATGTGCTCGACTGGGCATGGTTCGACGGCGTCAAGAGCGTCGGCATCACCGCCGGCGCCTCGGCGCCCGAAGTGCTGGTGCAGGAGCTGCTGGCGCTGCTCGGCACGCGCTATGCGCTGGAGATAGAGGAAGTCGCTTCGGCGGTTGAAGACGTGGTGTTCAAGCTGCCGCGCGCACTGACGGTCTGATGGCGGTTTATACGCAGGTCAGCGCCGATGCGCTCGCCGAATTCCTGTCGCGCTACGACCTGGGCGAAGCTGTCACCTTCAAGGGCATTGCCGAGGGTGTGCAGAACTCGAACTATTTCGTCGAAACCACGCACGGCCGCTATTTCCTGACGCTCTACGAACACCGCGTCGACTTGAACGAGCTGCCCTACTTCCTCAGCCTGATGACGCACCTTGCCGACAAGGGCCTACCGGTGCCGCGGCCACTGACCGACCGCAAGGGCGTCGCGCTGCAGATGCTCGCCGGCCGCCCGGCCTGCCTGATCGAGTTCCTGCGCGGCGTGTCGGTCAACGAGCCGACGCCCGCTGAATGTCGCGCCGCCGGCGAAGCGCTCGGCGCGATGCATGTGGCGCTGGCCGATTTCAAGGGACACCGCATCAACGATCTGGCGCTGCCTGGCTGGCATGACCTTGCCGACGCCTGCGCAGCACGCGCAAACGAACTGCCTGAAGGCTTGGCCACGCAAATCGCCGATGAACTGGCATTTCTCGATGCGAATTGGCCCAAGGGGCTGGCGACCTCGGCGATCCACGCCGACCTGTTCCCCGACAATCTGATGTTCACTGCCGGCAAGGTCAGCGCACTGATCGACTTCTATTTCGCCGCGACCGACATCCGCGCCTATGACCTTGCGGTCATGCACACCGCCTGGTGCTTCAGCAGCGACGGCGCCACCTACTTTCCCGAACGTGCCGCCGCGCTGGTCGCCGGTTACCGCGCCGCCCACGTCCTGACCGACGCCGAACTGGCGGCACTGCCGGTGCTGTGCCGCGGCGCGGCGCTGCGCTTCCTGCTGACGCGCGCCTTCGACTGGATCAACACGCCCGCCGGGGCGCTGGTGACGCGCAAGGACCCGCTGGCGTTCGCCCGCCGGCTCGACTGGTATCACAGCGCCACCGCGGACACGCTGACCGGCGCATGACGCTGCCGCAGTTTCCCGACCTGCCCAAGGTGATCATCGCCACCGACGGCGCCTGCAAGGGCAACCCCGGCCCCGGCGGCTGGGGCGCGGTGCTGCGCATGGGCGACAAGGAGAAGGAACTGTCGGGGTCCGAAGCCCACACCACCAACAACCGCATGGAGCTGATGGCGGCGATCCGGGCGCTCGCCGCACTGACCAAGCCGTGCCACGTCACGCTGACCACCGACAGCGTCTATGTCCGTGACGGCATCACCAAGTGGGTCCATGGCTGGGTCCGCAAGGGCTGGCGCACCGCAGACAACAAGCCGGTCAAGAATGTCGAACTGTGGCAAGCACTGCTGGCGGAAGCCAAGCCGCACCGCATCGACTGGCGCTGGGTCAAGGGCCACAGCGGCGACCCCGACAACGAACGCTGCGACGCGTTGGCCAATGCGGCGATCGAGGCCATGCGCGCGAAGGCGCGCGGCTAGGGGGCACTGGGCAAAGGCGCGCGGCTAAGTCAGGCTTGTCGACGCTTGAAGCCTGTGACAGTCTCCGCCGCGGTAACAACCATGGGAGGAGCGACACATGAAGTTCGAAGTCTATCAGGACAAGAAGGGCGAGTGGCGCTGGCGCCTCAAGCACAACAACGGCAACATCCTCGCCACCTCGTCCGAAGGCTACAAGGCCAAGGCCGATGCACTGAAGTGCGTCGACAACGTCAAGAGCTCGAAGGACGCCCCGGTCAACATGGTCTGACCGATTGCGCTGAACGATACCCCCGTGCGGCTTCAGGCGAAGCGCCCGGGGGTATAATTTTGCGGGTCGAGCCCGAACGGCGCGGCGCGGTGCTCGATGAGCGCTGCCGCCAATGCGCCAGCGGCGGGTGCGGTCTGGATGCCAAACCCGCCCTGCCCGACGCACCAGAAGAACCCCGGCACTTGCCCGTCATAGCCATAGACCGGCAGGCGATCGGGCGCGAACGTCCGCAGGCCCGCCCAGCTGCGCTCGACATGGACGACGCGTAGCTTGCACGCCCGCTCGAACGCATCCACAGCGATGGCGATGTCGATTTCCTCGGGCGCGGCGTCGCGCGGCACATCGGCGATTTCGTCGTGCGGCGACACCCAGATGCGCCCGGCATCGGGCTTAAAATAGAAGCTGCCACCCGCATCGAGCACCACTGGCAGATCGGCCGGCGGCGGTGGATCGGTTGCCAGCACCACCATCGTCCGGCGTAGCGGCATTAGGCCAAGCGGCTTCGCACCGGCCAGCCGGGCTATCTCGTCACCCCAGGCGCCGGCCGCATTGACGATGGTCTTCGCGGTGAACTCACCTGCTGTTGTCGCAATGCGCCAGCCCGCGCCGTCGTGCGCCAGCGCGGTGACCCGCGCATCGCAGACCTGACTTGCCCCGCGCCGCCGCATCCCCGCCAGAAACCCAGCGTGCAGCCGCGCCACATCAATGTCGTAGCTATCAGGCTCAAGCATCGCGTCCGTCGCCCAGGCTTCACGCAGCAGCGGGTAACGCGCCCGCAATGTCGCAGTGTCATAACGTTCGAAGCGCAAACCGCTGCCGGCGAACTCGGCCTCCAAATCTTCGAGCGCGGTCGCCGCTTCATGTTCGCGGTCGTCGGCGCCTTCGGGCGGCGCCAGATGCAGTCCGCCGCGCGGCCCGAGCAGCGGTGCATCGCCAAAGCCCGGCGGCGGCGCATCGAAGAATGTCTTCGACGCGCTGGTCAATGGCTCGATGAAGCGCCCGCCATAGGTCGCGACCCAGAACGCTGCCGAGCGCCCCGTCGTATGATAGCCCGGCGCCGATTCGGCTTCGAGCAGCAGCACCCGCGCGCCGCTTTCAAGGAAATAGCCGAGGCTAGCACCGGCAATCCCCGCACCGATGATGGCAATATCGAATTCGGGTTTCATCAAGCCACCAGAAATGCGTCGAGCCGCGCCAGAACGGCGCTGCGGACAGGGTCGCGTTCGCGCAGCAATTCGTGCGCTGCGCCGAGTACGTGCTCGAGCTTGGCGTCGGGCATGCGCGCTTCGAGCGTGGCGATCAGCCGGTTATCAACCAGTCGTTCGTGTTCCGCCGTGAACACCAGCATCGGCGTCGCAATGCGCTCGATGACGCCGGGGGCGCCCAGCGCCGCAGTCGATTCGAACGCGTGCATCAGCCAGCGGTTGGTAACGCCGCCCAAGGCCAGCGCCGGATACTGGTCGACCCACCAGCCTTCATCGGCGAAGCGTTCGGCGTCGGTAGTCAAAATCGCCTGCCGCGAGGCCGAGCGCCGCGACTCAGCATCTCCGCCCTGCATCGGCGCAAAGCGCGGACCCAGCCCCATCCGGCACGCCGAACGCGCGATGCGTTCGAGCATTGCGGGCGCAACCTTGCCGCCGGCGATTCCGATCATCGGCGCCAGCAACGCGGCACGGCTGAACTCGCGCGGCTTGGCTTCGAGGTGGCGCAGGAACAGATGCCCGCCCATCGAATGCGCCACCGCGAACCATGGCCCCGGCTGGGTCGCGATGAAGTGATCGACCATCTCGTCAAGGTCCGACAACCAGGCATCAAAGCCGAAACAATCGCCCTTGAGCGGATCATCGCCGAGCCGTCCCGACAGCCCCTGCCCGCGCCAGTCGAACGTGGTGACGCCGAAGCCGCGAGCGCGCCAGTGCCAATAGCTTTCGGCGTACTTCTCGATAAAATCGCCGCGCCCGTTCAGAAATAGTACCGACCCGCGCCCGCCGGGTTCGCCCGGCCAGTCGATGGCGCGCAATGCCCAGCCGTCGGCCGCCGCGTGCGTGCGCACGATGCCACCGGGTGGCAGGCTGCGGCGATGGGACAGTGCGTCGGTCATGCAGCGTCGATACGGTGGCGCGCGCGACAGGTAAAGCATCGCGCAGCGAAGCCGGAGTTTCTGGTGTCGCAGGCACCGCGTTGCTACGACGCAGGCCAGCCCTATCGCAATTCCCACGGAGGCCGCATTGACCACCCCCGACCTGTTCGCGCCAATGACCTTCAGTCACGGCCCGGCAATGCCCAACCGCATGATGTTGGCGCCGCTGACCAATCTGCAGTCGAACGCCGACGGCACGCTGTCGGAGGACGAATTCCATTGGCTGACGCTGCGCGCCAAGGGCGGCTTCGGTCTGACAATGACCTGCGCCGCGCATGTCCAGGCGGTCGGCCAGGGCTTCCCCGGCCAGCTCGGCATCTTCAGCGACGCGCACATTCCCGGGCTGACGCGGCTCGCAGCGGCGATCAAGGCCGAAGGCAGCCTCGCAGTCGTCCAGCTCCATCACGCCGGGATGCGTAGCCCCAAGGACCTGATAGGAACCGCGCCGGTCTGTCCATCGGACAATGCCGAATTCGGCGCGCGCGCGCTGACGGCGGAAGAGGTCGAGACGCTGATCGCCGACTTTATCACCGCCGCCAAGCGCGCCGAAATTGCCGGCTTCGACGGTGTCGAACTCCACGGCGCACACGGCTACGTCATCTCGCAGTTCCTGAGCCCCGAAATCAACCAGCGCGGCGATCAATGGGGCGGCAGCGCCGCCAACCGCGAACGCCTGCTCGACCGCATCATCGCCGGCGTCCGCGCCACCTGTCGGCCCGACTTCAACCTCGGGCTGCGGCTGTCGCCCGAACGCTTCGGGCTTCGGCTCGCCGAAGTCCGCGACCACGCGCAGCGACTGATGCGTGCCGGCGACATCGACTATCTCGACATGTCGCTTTGGGACGTCCGCAAGGAACCCAACGAGGAGGCGTTCAAGGGCACCAGCCTGATCTCGGTGTTCACTGGCCTCGACCGCGGCAAAGTCCGGCTCGGCGTCGCGGGCAAGATCATGTCGGCGGAAATCGCACGTGACTGCCTCGCCGCCGGCGCCGACTTCGTGCTCATCGGCCGCGGCGCCATCCTGCATCACGACTGGCCCAAACTCGCCGCCGACCCGGCATTTGTCGCGGCCAAGCTGCCCGTCACCCGTGCACACCTCGTGGCCGAAGGACTGGGGCCGGTGTTCGTCGACTATATGGCGACATGGAAAGGCTTCGTCGAAGGTTGACGGCGCGATTGACCCGCCGCCCGAATTGATATCAGCTAGGGCACAATCCACTTAGGATAATCCACATGTCAGCACCCGGATCAACAGCTTGGCGTGAAGCCTTCATGACAGCAGCCAGCGTTGCGCAGACACCCGCCGCTATAGAGGCCATGGCGCGCGCGGTCCGTGGCGCAACAGCCAGTCCCGACGACCGGCTGCGGCTTGCGGCGGTGTTCGCGCATTGCGCCTTTGCCGCCCCTGAGCGCATTGCCGAGACCTGGGATGCGGCCGCGCGCGGCTGGTTCGATACGCCTGACGAGGGGCCGGCTATTGCGTTGCTGCCCTATCCCGACGCTGCACCGCCCGCAGCGCTGTGGCCCGACTTCTGGGCGCTGGTCGATGCGGCGGTCGATCCCGTCGGCGGCAGCATTGGCGCACTCGGCGTCACGGAGCGGACGGCGCAACTCGGGGCGCAATTGCCCGCGGACTTTGCCGCCCGCGCCAGTGCCGCCTGCCTCGCCTACCCCGGCGTGCCAGCTGCGGCAGCCACCGGCTTCCCCGACCGCTTCACCATGGCCGCACTGGGTGCGTGTCCGGCCGGCTCGCTGGGCCATGATTTCTACCGGCAGATTGTCGACAACGGCTTCGACCTCGAAGTGCTCGACCGCGATGCACTCGGACTTGCCAGTCTGCCGCACCCGCTCGGCTATCTCAACGCACGCATCCTGCAACTCCACGACCTGCTGCACCTGACAGGCGGCTATGAACTGACCTCGATGCACGAAATCGCCATCTCGGGGTTCCAGATGGGCCAGTTCGGCCATGGCTATTCGTCGATGTTCCTGGCGTTCGTCATGGCGACCGCCGCCGGCTCACAGACACCCGGGGGGCTCGAACTGATGCTCGATGTCGTGCTGCGCGGCTGGCGCCATGGCCGACGGACACCGCAATTGCTCGATGCACCATGGGAGCAGCTTTGGAGCTTGCCCGTCGCCGAGGTGCGCGCGCGGCTCGGCGTCGCACCTTACGACGCGCCTTACCCGGCCAATCTGCTCGAAGCCGTCGCGCAAGCCGCCTAGGCGTCGTCAGCGGGCGGTGTCGGTAACTGCCGGCCGCGCAGTTTCAGCCCCGGCACCGTCAGCGTCACCAGAAACGCCAACCCCATCAGCGCTGCGCTGACGCGGAACAGCGCCAGGATCGCCGCGGCAAAGCTGTCGCGCAGTTCCTCCTTGACGTGCGCCACTGTCGCGTCGTCGCCGCGCCCCTGCGCCGTCAGTTCGCTGCGCAACACATTATCATCCATCGCCAGCGTCTGGGCGTGGCTGATATCGACAGGTTCGGCGCTGCGGCCTTGGGCCACGACCGGCGCGATTTCGGGGACACGCACCGGCAAGTCGGCGGCAAGGCTGTTGGTAAGCAGTGCGCCGAACATCGCGACGCCGACCGTCGAACCAATCTGCCGGAAGAACTGCGCCGAGGCAGTGGCGACGCCGGTGCGTGCGGGTGCGACCGTGCTCTGGATCGCCAGCGTGTACATGCCCTGCGCCGGCCCCATGCCGAGCCCAAGCACCGCCATGAACCAGCCGAGCGTCGACAGCGGCGTATTGCGGTCGACCGTCAGCAACAGCCCGACGCCGATCAACATCAATATGCTGCCGCCGACCAAGATCGGTTTGTAAACCTTGAAGCGTGCTGACAGCCGCCCGCCGATCATGCTGGCGACCAATATGCCGCCCATCATCGGCAGCATCGCGAAGCCGCTGGTCGTCGCCGCCTCGCCCTTCACCACCTGCAGATACAGCGGGTAGAACATGACGATGCCCATGAACGCCATGTTGATCAGGAACAGCGCTGCATTTCCGCGAGCGAACACGCGGTTCGAAAACAGGTCGATCGGGATGACCGCGTCGGGGTTACCGCGTTCGGCAAAATACAGCGCCACCAGCCCGGCAACCGCGGCGGCGAACATCGCCATCAGCACCGGCGAGTCCCACGCAAAGCGATGTCCGCCCCAGCTCAGCGCCAGCAGCAGCGGCACGAAAGACGCGAGCACCAGCACGCTGCCGAGCCAGTCGATGCGCCCGCCGCGTCGTACCCCGACATGCGGCCAGTGCGTCGCCAGCACATAAAGCGCGACCGCGCCGAGCGGCAAATTGACATAGAAAACAAATCGCCAGCCGCTGACGTAATGTCCGGCGATGGTCATGCTGGCATGGTCGGTCAGCAACCCGCCGATGAGCGGCCCGAGCACGCTCGCCAGCCCGAACACCGCACCGAACAGCCCGGTGTAGCGGCCGCGTTCGGCGGGCGGCACCAGATCGGCAACGGTGGCAAACGCGCCGGTCGCCAAAGCGCCGCCGCCGATACCCTGCAACGCGCGGAAGACGATCAACTGGTTCATGCCGTCGCCGATCAGTGGCAGCGGCCCGAACTCGCCCGCCAGCCCGCACAGCGCCGAGCCGGTCAGGAACACGATGACCCCGAAAATCAGGATGGCACGACGGCCGTAAATGTCGCCGAGCTTGCCGTAGATTGGCACCACGACGGTCGAGGTCAGCAGATACGCCGTCCCGACCCAGGCGATGCGTTCGAGCCCCGACAGGTCACGGACGATGCGCGGCATGGCGGTGGCGACGATGGTCTGGTCGAGCGCCGACAGCAGCAGTACCAGCAGGGCAGCTGCAAACGCCAATATGCGGTCGCGGCGCGAAAGTTCCGATGGCGAAGCGGCAAGCATGTGCATGGGCCCTGCCCTAAACGCTTGAACGGCTGTCGGCAACGGCATGGCGCGATGCGCACTTGCCACCGGCGCCGGCATGGTGCCAAACATCGCGCAAAGTGCGCAACAATGACGAGGCCTGCGATGACCACGACCTATGATCCGAACATGGCGCTGATGATGCTTGCCGGGCTGGCCGTGGTGCTGGTCATCGTCATGCTGATCATGCGCGGCGCGTCCCGCCGCCGCATCACGACGCTGCAACGCGAAATCGGCCGCATCGAGGGCGAACGCGACATGGTCACCGCCGAGCGCAACCGGCTGCTCACTGACCTCGACATGGCGCGCGCGCAAATCCGCCCGCTGTCGGACGAAGTCGACCGGCTCAAGCGCGCCGAGGCCAAGCGGCTGTCAGCAGCGCCCGCCGCCGCGGCAATCGAAGCAGCAGCACCCGAAGTCGTCACCGAAAGCCACGACCTGTCGCAACTCAAGGGCGTCGGCGACAAGTTCGCTGCCAAGCTGCGCGACCTCGGCATCGACAGCCTGCGCCAGATCGCCGGCTGGACCGGTGCCGATGTCGCGGTGATCGACTCGCAGCTCGGGCCGTTCCAGGGCCGCATCACCCGCGACCGCCTCGTTGAGCAGGCCAAGCTGCTGCATGAGGGGCGGATTACCGAATATGAGACGCGGTTCGGGAAGTTGGGAGAATAAGAGCCTCCGGCGGGCAGGCCTGAGGCCTGCACCCATTAGTTTGGCGCTCTTCAATCGGGTGCAGGCCTCAGGCCTGCCCGCCGGAGGCCCTTCGACTACCCCCTTGCCCGCAACGCCGCCTGCGCCGCCGCGAGCCGCGCAATCGGCACGCGGTACGGCGAGCAGCTGACGTAGTCGAGCCCGACCGACTCGCAGAACGCGATGCTTGCCGGGTCGCCGCCGTGTTCGCCGCAGATGCCGAGCTTGATATCGGGGCGGGTGGCCCGGCCGCGCTTGGCGGCGATTTCGATGAGTTCACCGACGCCTTCGACGTCGATCGAGACGAACGGATCGCGCGGGTAGATGCCCTGGTCGACATAGGCGCCGAGGAAGCGGCCGGCGTCATCGCGGCTGATGCCGAGCGCGGTCTGCGTCAGGTCGTTGGTGCCGAAGCTGAAGAACTGCGCGTGCGCGGCGATTTCACCGGCGCGGAGTGCGGCGCGCGGCAGCTCGATCATCGTGCCGACGAGATAGGTCAGCCGCATACCGGTTTCCGCGAATACCGCTTCGGCGGCACCATCGACCAGCGCCTTGGTGATTTCGAGTTCGCGCGGCGTGGCGACCAGCGGGATCATGATTTCGGGCACGACGGCTGCGCCGCTGCGCTTGGCGACATCGACGGCGGCTTCGAAAATGGCGCGCGCCTGCATCGTGTAGATTTCGGGATAGGTGATGCCGAGCCGGCAGCCGCGATGGCCGAGCATCGGGTTGAATTCGTGCAGTTCGGCGGCGCGGCGGCGCAGGATATCGACGTTGATACCGGTGGCGCGCGCGACTTCGTCGAACTCGCCGTCGGCGTGCGGCAGGAATTCGTGCAGCGGCGGATCGAGCAAGCGGATGGTGACCGGCAGCCCTGCCATGATTTCGAAGATCGCCGCGAAGTCGCTGCGCTGTTCGGGCAGCAGCTTGGCGAGCGCGAGGTTTCGGCCCGCAGCGTCTTCGGCAAGGATCATCTGGCGCACCGCGGTGATGCGGCTGGCATCGAAGAACATATGCTCGGTGCGGCACAGCCCGATGCCTTCGGCGCCGAAGCTGCGCGCGGTGCGGCAGTCGTGCGGCGTTTCGGCATTGGCGCGCACCGTCATGCGGCGGTGGACATCGGCCCATTCCATCAAGCGGCCGAAATCGCCTGACAGCTCGGGTTCGATCGTGGCGACGGCGCCGACCATCACTTCGCCGCTGGCGCCGTCGATGGTGATGATGTCGCCTTCGCGGACCTCACGACCGAGGCAACGCAAGGTGCGCGTCTTCATGTCGATGGCGAGGCCGCCGGCCCCCGAAACGCACGGCCGCCCCATGCCGCGCGCCACCACGGCGGCGTGGCTGGTCATGCCGCCGCGCGCGGTCAGGATACCGCGCGCTGCGACCATGCCGTGAATGTCTTCGGGCGAGGTTTCGATGCGCACCAGAATGACGTCCTCACCCAATGCGGCGCGGCGCTCGGCGGTGTCGCTGTCGAACGCCACGACGCCGCTCGCCGCACCCGGCGACGCCGGCAGACCGCGCGTCAGCACGTCGCGCTTCGCCATCGGGTCGAGCGTCGGGTGCAGCAGCTGGTCGAGCGCCTGCGCGTCAACACGCAGCACGGCATCGTCGCTGCTGATCAGCCCTTCGTCGACCATGTCGACGGCAATCTTCAGCGCTGCCTTGGCGGTGCGCTTGCCCGACCGCGTCTGCAGCATCCACAGCTTGCCCTGCTGGACGGTGAACTCAATGTCCTGCATGTCGCGGTAATGCGCCTCGAGCCGGTCGAACACCGCCGCCAGCTCGCCGAACACCACCGGCATCGCCTCTTCCATCGATGCCGCCTTGGCGCCGGCCTTTGTGCGCGCGTCGAGCGTCAGATACTGCGGGGTGCGGATGCCGGCGACGACATCCTCGCCCTGCGCGTTGATCAGATACTCGCCGTAATAGGCGCGCGTGCCGGTCGACGGGTCGCGGGTGAACGCCACGCCAGTCGCCGAGGTTTCGCCCATGTTGCCGAACACCATCGCCTGCACGCTGACTGCGGTGCCCCAGTCGTCGGGAATGTCGTTGAGGCGGCGATAGACCTTGGCGCGTTCGCTGCGCCATGATCCGAACACCGCGCCGATCGCGCCCCACAGCTGATTATGCGGGTTCTGCGGGAACGGGTGGCCGAGTTCGGCCTCGACCTTGGCCTTGTAGCTCGCGACGAGCCCTTTCAGGTCCTCGGCGGTGAGTTCGGTATCGAGCGTGACGCCGCGGTCTTCCTTGAGAATTTCGAGCGCATCTTCGAACAGATAATGGTCGATGCCGAGCACGACGTCGGAATACATCTGGATGAAGCGGCGGTAGCTGTCCCAGGCAAAGCGCGCATCGCCCGAGGCGGCTGCCAGCCCTTCGACGGTGTCGTCGTTGAGGCCGAGGTTGAGCACCGTGTCCATCATGCCCGGCATCGAAACGCGCGCGCCCGAACGCACCGACACCAGCAGCGGTGCGGTCGATGACCCGAAACCAACGCCCCCGACGGTCTTTTCGATGTGCGCGAGGCCCGATGCGATCTGGTCGTGCAGGCTGGCAGGGAACTTCTCGCCGGCGTCATAATAGGCCGCGCACATCTCGGTCGAGATGGTGAACCCCGGCGGCACCGGCAGGCCGATCGACGCCATTTCGGCGAGGTTGGCGCCCTTGCCACCCAGCAGGTTGCGCGCCGAGCGGTCGCCTTCGGCCACACCGCCGCCGAAGCGGTAAACCCATTGCGTGGCGGTGGTGGTGGGCATGTGCGGAGACCTCGGGAGCTGTAGGAATCTGGTCAGTCTTTACGGGTGTAGCCTAGCCTTCGATCTTCGAGAAGTCAGCCACGGCTTGAACAGAGTTACGCAACTGATTGAGAAGGTTGAGTCTGTTGATACGCAGCGCCGGATCGGGGGCGTTAACGATGACCGCGTCGAAGAACGCATCGACCGGCGCCCGCAATGCGCTAAGCGCTTGCATTGCCTTGGCAAAATCTTCATCGGCGAGCGATTTTTCGACCACCGGCAATGTGGTCGCCAATGCCGCCGCGAGTGCAGATTCGGCGGGTTCGACGAGCAGCTCGGCATCGACATCACCGGTCTTGGCGCCGTCCTTGGCTTCCTCGATCCGCAGGATATTTGCCGCGCGCTTGGCCCCGGCGAGCAGGTTGGCGCCGTCGGGCGTGGCGAGAAAGGCTTGCAGCGCATGGACGCGGGCGAGCAGGCGGACGAGGTCCGCCGCACCGGTCGCATAAACTGCGTCAATGAGGTCGTGCCGCACGCCCTTCGCGCGCTGCTGCACTTTCAAGCGCTCGCCGAAGAAGGTGAGCAATTCCAAATTGTCGGGCCAGCGGTCGCTTTTGCGACCCTTGCCATGCAGTGCGGCGACGAAAACCTTCGCAAGTTCTAAGCGCAAACCATTGTCGATGATTAAGGAAATAATTCCCAACACTGCTCGGCGAAGTGCGAACGGATCTCGCGAGCCCGAAGGCATTTCATCAACGTCGAAGAACTGAACGACGGTATCCAGCTTGTCCGCCAGTGCCACCGCCACGCTCACCGGCGCGGTCGGCACATCGTCGCCCTGCCCGACCGGCTTGTAGTGGTCGCGGATCGCGTCGGCGACGGCATTGGGGAGGCCGGCGGCGCGCGCCAGATAACCGCCCGCAAGGCCCTGCACCTCGGGAAATTCGCCGACGGTGCCGGTCGTGAGGTCGGCCTTGCACAGGCGCGCTGCATGTTCGGCCTGATCGGCGTCGCAGCCGGGGATGAAAGCGGCGAGGTAGCGGGCCAGCTTGGCGACGCGTTCGACCTTGTCGGCGACGGTGCCGAGCTTTTCGTGGAAGACAATGTCCGCCAGCTTGGGCGTGAACGCTTCCAGCCCTTCGGCTTTGACCTTGGCGACATCGCCGTCCCAGAAGAATTTGGCGTCCGACAGCCGCGCGCTGAGCACGCGCGCATTGCCCGCGGCGATGGCGGCGCCGCCGTCGTTCGCCTCGATATTGGCGACCGCGATGAACACCGGTGCGAGCTTGCCGTTCGCGTCCTGCGCGGCAAAATACTTCTGGTTGGTGCGCATCGTCAGCTGGATGACTTCGGGCGGCACGTCGAGGAACGCCGGATCGAACTTGCCGAGCAGCGGCACCGGCCATTCGGTCAGACCGGCATTTTCGGTCGCCAGACCGTCGTCCTCGATCAGCGTCAGCCCGGCGTCGGTGGCGAGCTTGCGGGCGCGCGTCAGGATGATGTCGCGGCGCTCGGCGGGGTCGAGGATGACGTGCGCGTCGCGCAGTTCGGCGGCGTAGAAACGCGGGTGGGCGATCTCGATGCTGCCGTGGCTCATGAAGCGGTGGCCGCGCGTGCTGCGGCCCGAGGTGATGCCGGCGATTTCGAACGGCACGACATGGTCGCCGAGCAGCGCGATGATGCCGGTCAGCGGCCGCACCCAGCGCGGGGAACTACTGACCACCGAGGCGGGACCCCAGCGCATCGACTTGGGCCAGTCGAAATCACGGATGATCTGCGGGATCAGTTCGGCCAGCAACTCGGCGGTCGGGCGGCCTTCGCTGCGCAAGTTTGCATAGAGGAACACGCCCTTGGGGGTCTCGCGTTCTTCGAGCTGGTCGCGCGTCATGCCCGTCGAGCGCAGGAAGCCCTCGAGCGCCTGCGCGGGTGCATCAGCGCGCGGGCCGCGGCGTTCTTCGGAAACTGCGGCGCCGTGGTCAGGCAGCCCGGTGGCGATCAGCGCGAGGCGACGCGGCGTCGCGAACACCTCGATCTTGTCGGTGCTGACACGGCCCTTGAGCCCGTCGGCAAAGCGCGCCGCCAGTTGCTCGGCGGCTTTCGCCTGCATGCGCGCCGGGATTTCCTCGCAGGCGAGTTCGAGCAGGAAATCGCTCATGCCGCCCACTCCGGAAACTGTGCTTGCCAGCGCGCGCGGTGCTTTTCGATCTGTGCGGTGCACACTGCCTTGGTCAGGTCGCGGACGCGGCCGATATAGGCCTGGCGCTCGGCGACTGAAATGACGCCGCGGGCGTTAAGCAGATTGAAGAAATGGCTCGCCTTGATGGCCTGGTCATACGCCGGCAGCGGCAGTCCGGCGGCGACCAGCGCGTTGCATTCGGCGGCGGCGGCGCGGAAATGCTCAAACAGCTTTTCGGTATTGGCGTGTTCGAAGTTGAACGCGCTGAACTGCTGCTCCTGCGCAAGGAACACGTCGCCGTAGGTGACGCCCTCGTCATTATAGGCGAGGTCGTAGATGCTGTCCTTGCCCTGCACATACATGGCGAGGCGTTCGAGCCCGTAGGTGATTTCGCCCGCTACCGGCAGGCAGTCATAGCCGCCGACCTGCTGGAAATAGGTGAACTGCGTCACCTCCATGCCGTCGCACCAGACTTCCCAGCCAAGGCCCCAGGCACCGAGCGTCGGGCTTTCCCAGTCATCTTCGACAAAGCGGATGTCGTGCTTCTTGGTGTCGATACCGAGTGCTTCAAGCGACCCGAGATACAGGTCGATGATGTCGGCGGGCGACGGCTTCAGGATGACCTGGAACTGGTAATAATGCTGGAGGCGGTTGGGGTTTTCGCCGTAGCGGCCATCCGACGGGCGGCGTGAGGGCTGTACATAGGCGGCCTTCCACGGTTCCGGTCCGAGCGCGCGCAGCACGGTGGCGGGGTGAAAGGTGCCGGCGCCGACTTCGACATCATAGGGCTGCAGCACGACGCAGCCCTGCGCCGCCCAGTAATTCTGCAGCGTCAGGATCAGGCCCTGGAAGGATGACGAATTGGCCACGCAATTTCCCTGTTCGCAGGTGCAAAAACAACGAGTGCGCGTTTAGCGGTGCGGCAGGCCAAGGGTCAAGGCAAACACCGGCCCCAAGTCTTCAATCGGGTGCAGGGGTGACCCCTGCCCGCCGGAGGCCCTTTAGGTGCGCTTGGCCTTCTTGACCGCCTTGGCGGTCGACTTCGCAGCCTTGCGCGCCGCGTAGCGCGCGTCACGCTCGGCCTTTTTGGCGGCGAGTTCTTCTTCCTCGCTGAGGATGATGCGGTTCAGCGCTTCGAGCTTGGCAGCTTCCTTGGCGGCACGCGCGTCGGCCGCAGCCTGGCGCTGGGCTTCGCGCTTGGCGGCGAAGGCCGCGAGCTTGGCGAGGCGCTTTTCCTCGGCAGCGGCAGCACGCGCGTCGCGTGCGGCGAGTTCTTCGGGCGTGGGTTCGGCGGCAGTCTTGAACTTTTCGAGTGCGGCAGCACGGGCCTTGGCTGCAACGGCAGCGCGGTCTTTATGATCGGGAAGTTTGAAGCCCATGAGTCTCGCTTTGATGTGTGGATGCGGCGCTCCATAGCCGCTCGCTCACGCCGCGGCAACCACTGACGCTGCGGCGGTGATGGTGACGGGCACACCCGTCAGCGCCGCATTGCCCGAAACCGGGTCGATCAGCAGCGGATCCGACAGGTCATTGTAGCTGACACCGGGGCGTTCGGCGGCGACGCGCAGCTGGATGCCAGGGCGATTATGGCCGTAGCCGTGCGGCAACGACACTGTGCCGGGCATGACGTCGTCGCTGACCTCGCATGCCACCTGCACCTTGCCGACGCGCGATTCGATATCGACGAGTTGACCGGATTCGAGGCCGCGCGCTGCCGCATCGGCGGGGTTGATCATCAGCACGCAGCGCGCCGGGCCCTTGGCGAGGCGGCGGCTGTTGGCCATCCAGCTGTTGTTCGAGCGCACGTTGCGGCGGCCAAACAGCAGCAACGTATCGCCGCCGATCGGGGGCAGCGCCGCGAGCCAGTCGGCAAAGCGGTCGAGGTCGGCGAGCAGCAGCGCCGGCGCGGCGTCGATTTTCTTGTCGGGGGTCGCCAGCTTGGTGTCGCCGGTCGGCTGCAGCGGCCCGAGGTCGATGCCGTGCGGATGCTTTTCGATGTCGGCAAGGCTGAGCCCGCGCGGGCTCCGCTGCAGCAGCCGGTCGAGCGCCTCGCGCGGGTGCATGATGTTGGGCGCCGGCTCACCGCGGGCCTGGCTGATGGCGCGCGCCATTTCGGCCAGGATTTCCCAGTCGGACTTGGTGCCGGGCGTCTGGTCGAACACTGCGGGCGAGTAGGCCGCGAAGTTACGCACCATGATTGGCGCGAGGAAGGTCGGGTAATGGTCCTTTTCGAGCGGGCCGCACGGCGGCAGGATATAGTGCGCATGGCGGCTGGTGGCGGTGACATACATGTCGACCGAAACCATCAGCTTAAGGCGTTCGAGCGCGCGATCGAGGTTGGTGCCGTCGGGCGTCGACAGCACCGGATTGCCGGCGACGACGAACAGCATGTCGATTTGCCCCGCGCCAGGGGTGAGGATTTCCTCGGCGAGCGCCACCACCGGGAACTCAGACAGCACTTCGGGATGGCCCGACACGCGCGAATGGAACCGGCCATAGCTGCCGGCGCCGGCGGTGGCGACGATATCGGCGGCGGGCTGGTTGAACATGACGCCGCCGACGCGGTCGAAATTGCCGCTGGCGATATTGAGCAACTGGATCAGCCAGTGGTTGAGGCTGCCGAAGCTGGTGACCGACACGCCCATGCGGCCATAGACCGCGGCGGGTTCGCCGCCACCCAACCGCGCGGCGATGTCGCGGATGGTGGCCTCGTCGATGCCGCAGGCAGCAGCGCAGGTTGCGATATCGAAGCGGCGCAGCGCCGCCCAGGCGGTATCCCAGCGCGCATCGAGCAACGCGGCGGCGGCGCGCGGGTTAACGAGCCCGGCCTCGTCGAGCGCCAGCAGCAGGCCGATAAGCAGCGCTGAATCGCTGCCGGGGCGGATGAAGTGGTGCTCGTCGGCGATCCTAGCGGTTTCGGTGCGGCGCGGATCGACGACAATCAGCTTGCCGCCGCGTGCCTGCAGCGCCTCGATGCGCTTCTTGACGTCGGGCGCAGTCCAGACGCTGCCGTTCGACGCCAGCGGATTGGCGCCGAGCATCAGCATCGTCTGTGTGTTGTCGATGTCGGCGACGGGGAACAGCCCGTTGTGGCCGTACATCCACATCTGGACGAGCTGGTGCGGGATCTGGTCGACGGTCGAGGCGGAAAAATTGGTGCGGGCGCCGACGGCGCGCTTCAAATGCCCGATCATGCCGCCGACCGAATAATTATGCGCAGTCGGGTTGCCGACATAGACGCTGGCAGCCCCGCCCTCGCCCAGCACCGCTGCTGCCTTGGCGGCGATTTCGGCGAACGCGGTTTCCCAGCTGATTTCCTGCCATTGGTCGCCCCCACTGGCATTGGAGACACGCTTGACGGGCGCGCGCAGCCGGTCAGGGTCGTCCTGCAGGTCGGTGATCGCGGTCGCCTTGGGGCAGATGTGACCGCGGCTCAATGCATTGTCGGGGTCGCCCTTGATGCTCAGCACGGTGCGGCCCTCGGTGGTGATGAGCAGGCCGCAATTGGCTTCGCACAAATGGCAAGTGCGGATGTGCGTGGTCGGCATGGCGTAGAACTCCCCGGACTTTTGCGGGCAGGTTAAGCGCGCGCGGCGTTGATGGGAAGAGCGTGTGCAATCCGCCGCGCCCGCGCTATGGAAAGCCATGCGCCGGATCCTTTTCATTGCCCTATTCATCATCGTCGCGGTCATCATCGCGATGTCGTTCCACCAGCCGCCGATGCGGTTGATGCCGACGCCCAAGCTGTTCCTCGATGGCGGCCCTAACGCCTTCACCGCGAACCCCGCGCTGGCGCGCAGCAACACCATTGAACTGTTCTACGCCACCAACCGTTTGCCCGTCGGGCCGCGCACCAACCGTCTGTATGCAGTGGTACCGGGGCGTGACCTGCAGCTCGGCGTGTCACAGATCCGCATCGGCGGCGAGCAGACGACGTGGGAGCAGATCTACGCGTTGTCGACCGGCGCCGGCGATGACCGGCGCCCGCAGCTGAACCTTGAAACAATGGCGGAACTCGCGACGCTGGCGGAGGGCGAGCCGCTGTCGCCAGGTGCGCGCGCGTGGCTCGGGTTGGTCAACGCCGCGCTCGAGCGTTCGGCCGACAAGGACATCATCATCTATGTCCACGGCGCCAATGCCACCGTCGAACGCGCCGCCGGCCAAGCCGCGCAGCTGCGCCACTTCACCGGGCAGAATTCGGTTGTGCTGCTGTTCGCCTGGCCGACGGCGGAAAATTTCCTGCGTTATCCGCGCGATGTCCAGACGGCGTTCGGTGCCGCACCGCAGCTGGCGAAGCTGATCGAGCTGCTGGCGGTGCACACGAAGGCACGAAAGATCGACGTGCTGACTTATAGCGCCGGCGGCATGGTCGGCAGCGACGGGCTGGCGCTGGTCGGCCGCAAGTCGCGCGTCGCCGGTGCCGTCAACCCGCGGCTCGGCGAGGTCTATCACGCCGCGCCCGATGCCGACACGCGCGGCTTTGTCGACGACTTGCGCGACTATGCCGGTGTGGCGACGCGCGTCACCGTGGCGGCCAACCTCAATGACTCTGCGCTGCGGTTGTCGCAGCTGATCAATCGCGCCTCGCGCGCCGGGCGCCCCGATTTCGCCGAACTCAGCCCCAATGCCACACGCTTTCTGCTGGAGGCCAACCGCCGCCAAGGCCTTGACCTGATCGACGTCCGCCCCGAGACGATGAGCGGCATTTCGGCGCGCGCGCACACCTTCTGGTATGACGACCCCTGGGCGAGCAGCGATGTGCTGCTGACGCTGCTGCTGGGCCTGCCGCCGGCCGAGCGCGGTCTGGCGCCGGGTGCAGCGCCGTCGGGGGCGCAATACTGGAGCTTCCCGGCCGACTACCCTGACCGGCTGGCGGCGGTGCTGGCGGCTCAGCGGTCGAACGCGCCCGTCGTCAAATAGGCCAGAGTCTGCGCGATGACGCGGGGGTCACGCACCATGAAGGTGTGTGCGACGGGCAGCACGATATGGTCGGACATGCCCGCGACATGCGTGGCGGCGACCGCGACCTTGCCGTCGCCGGCATCGGGGATGAAGGCGCGCGTCAGCGCCGGCAGCAGCATGCGGTCGCCGGCGATGATGCCAAGGTCGTAATTGACCGCGCCCAGCGCGGCCTCGGCCGCGCGCGTCCGCCGCGTCCGCAGAAAATCACCGACCGGCCCGAGCACGATGTTGCCCAGCCCGTAGCGGTGCAGCGCATCAGCGAGCGGGCTGCCGGCGTTGGGCGGCGCCAGCATGACAACCCGCCCGAGCTGCTGCGGCCGGTGCCGCGCCAGCCACGCCCGCGCCACCAGCCCGCCGAGTGAATGCGTCACGACATGCAGCGGTCCATCGTGCGTGTCTGCAAACGCCGTAACGCGCGGGCGCAAATAGTCGATGATTTCGGGCATCGTGCGCCGCAGCCCGTACGACGGCGTCAACGTCGTGAACCCCGCCGCCTGCAGCGCCGACGCCAGTGGTCGCATCGACAGGCCGGTACGGCCATGACCATGGAGCAGGATAACGCCCCCGGGCAAAGAGTCTGGGCCAGGCGCGGCGGTTGGTTCGGGCAAGGCAGCGATTCCGGGACTGCAGGCAATGGCGCTTGATGCGATATTGTGCGGCGCGCGGCAATGCCCGGCGCGCTTGTCAGCGTGTCACGCCATGCTAGGAAAAGACAAACATCGCAAACTGGGGAGCAATCGATGGACAAGCTGCGCGCCGCCGCGCTGGCAATCGCCTTGACCGCATGGGGCGCGGTCGGTCTGCAGTCGGCATTGTCGACGTTGGCGCCGATGACCGGCAACGGCGGGCTGCCGGGCCTGATCGGGCTGTTTGGCTATTTCACCATCTGGTCTAACCTGCTGGTCGCGCTGGTGATGACCGCGATTGCGCGCCACGGTCTCGATGCCGGCTGGTTGTCACGGCGCGGCACGGTCGCAGCACTCAGCGTCTACATCATCATCGTCGGCGCGGTGTACAATCTCGTCCTCGCGTCGCAATGGCACCCGGTCGGGCTGCACAAGCTTGCCGACACGTTGCTGCATACTGTGACGCCGCTGGCGGTGCCGTTGTTCTGGCTGGCGCTGGTGCCGCACGGTGGCTTGCGCGCCGGACAGGCGCTGGCGTGGCTGGGGTTCCCCGCCGGCTATCTCGGCTTCGCGATGGTTCGCGGCGCGCTCACCGACAAGTACGCCTATCCTTTTCTTGACCTGACCAAGCTCGACGGGGCAACGGTAACGCGCAACATCGTGCTGCTGTTCGCGTTGTTCGTGGTGCTGGCGCTCGCCGTCATCGCGCTCGACCGCGTGCTGGGGCGCCTGTCACGACAAACAAGAATCCAACCCGGGGAGTAAAGATGCATCCGTTCGTTCACGCCGCCAGCCATCCCGACCGTATCGCCACCGTGATGGCGGGCAGCGGCGCCACCATGACTTATGGCGAGCTTGAAGCACGGTCGAACCAGGTCGCGCACCTGCTACGCGCCAACGGCCTGAAGCGCGGCGACACCGTGGTCGTGTTCATGGAAAACTGCCTCGAATATCTGGCGATCTGCTGGGGCGCGCAGCGCGCGGGCCTCGTCTATGTCGCGATGGCGACCAAGCTGACCGCCGAGGAAGCCGGCTATATCGTCAGCGACTCGGGCGCTTCGGTGATCTTCGCCGGCGCCTCGCTGGCCGCGGTCGCGGCGAACCTGCCGGTGGTCACGGCGCGCTACGCTCTCGGCGGTGCCATTGCTGGCTACGAACCTTACGAGGCCGCCGTCGCCGCGCAGCCGACCAGCCGCATCACCGACGAATCCTGCGGCCGCGACATGCTCTATTCGAGCGGCACCACCGGGCGCCCCAAGGGCGTTCGCGGCGCGCTGCCCGAAGGCAAGCTCGAGGACGGCGAGGCGCTGACTGGCATGGTGGCGATGCTCTACGGCTTCCGCCCCGGCATGGTCTATCTGTCGCCGGCGCCGCTCTATCACGCCGCGCCGCTGCGCTATTGCATGTCGGTGCATCGCTATGGCGGCACCGTCGTGGTGATGGAAAAATTCGACCCCGAAGCCTATCTCGCCAACATCGAGAAGTTCCACATCACCCACAGCCAGCTGGTGCCGACGATGTTCGTGCGCATGCTCAAGCTGCCCGAAGACGTCCGCAGCAAATACGACCTGTCGTCGCTCGAAGCCGCGATCCACGCCGCCGCGCCCTGCCCGGTCGACGTCAAGCAGGCGATGCTGGCCTGGTGGGGGCCGAAGATCCACGAATACTACTCCGCCACCGAAGGCGCCGGCTTTACCTCAATCGGCCCGAAGGAATGGCTCGAACGGCCGGGCTCGGTCGGCAAGGCCATCCTCGGCACCATCCGCATTCTCGACGACGACAACAAGGACCTGCCGCCGGGCGTGCCGGGGCGGATCTTCTTCGCCGGCGGGCCGGCGTTTTCGTATCACAATGACCCCGAAAAGACCGCCGCGACGATCACCGAGCACGGCGCGACGTTCGGCGATATCGGCTATGTCGATGCCGACGGTTACCTGTTCCTCACCGACCGCGTCGCCTACATGATCATTTCGGGCGGCGTGAACATCTATCCGCAGGAAGCCGAAAACGTCCTGACGATGCACCCCAAGGTCGCCGATGTCGCGGTGTTCGGGGTACCCGACGAAGTCATGGGCGAAGCCGTCAAGGCCGTCGTCCGGCCGCACAACTGGGCCGACGCCGGGCCCGAGCTCGAAGCCGAATTGCTAGCGTTCGTGCGCAGCAAGCTCAGCCACGTCAAATGTCCCAAGACCATCGATTTCCTGCCGGAACTGCCGCGCCACGATACGGGCAAGCTGTACAAGCGGCTGCTCAAGGACAAATATTGGGCCAAAGCCTGAACCTTCATCTCTGGGGAGACCAAAAATGTCACAGACCGCCACTGCCGCTGCCGTCGCAGCCAATCCCGCCGAAGTGCTCTACAGCGTCGCCAACCATGTCGCGACGATCACGCTCAACTGTCCCGAGCGGATGAACACCATCAGCCACACCATGCTCGGCGATATCACCGAACTGATGCTCAAGGCCGACAATGACCCCGCCGTCCGCGTCATCGTCCTGACCGGCACCGGCCGCGCCTTCTGCGCCGGGCTCGACCTGACCTCGGCGACCAAAGGCGAAGGCGGCGTCGCCAACGCCAGCTCGAACCCGTCGAACCTCGACCTCAAGGCGACCCCGCCGACGGTGATGTTCAACCTCGAAAAGCCGCTGATCGCCGCGCTCAACGGCTCGGCCGCCGGCTACGGCCTCGACATGGCGCTGATCGCCGACATCCGCCTGATGGCGCGCGGCGCCAAGCTGTCGGCCGCCTTCGTCAAGCGCGGCATCCTGCCCGAATCAGGCGGCACCTGGCTGCTGCCGAAGTTGCTCGGCTGGTCAAAGGCCGCGGAGCTGATCTTCACCGGTCGCACGCTCGATGCCGATGAAGCCCTCCGCCTCGGCCTGGTCAGCGAAATCGTCGAACCCGCCGACCTGCCGGCCCGCGCGCGCGCGCTCGCCGAAGAAATCGCCGGCAACGCACCGCTCGCCGTGCAGGCGTCGAAGCGCATGATGCGCATGGGGCTGAACGAGACGTTCAACGACCATGTCCATCACGTCTTCCTGCAACTACTGCCGCTGCTGCGCTCGGGGGACGCGCGCGAAGGCATGCTGGCGTTCCTCGAAAAGCGTCCTGCGGACTTCAAGGGGAAGTAAGGCCGAAGTTCAAGGGCCTCCGGCGGGCAGGCCTGAGGCCTGCACCCATTTGTTGGAGCCGTCGTCATCCCGGCGAAGGCCGGGATCCAGCTTTCTGTTCCACGGTCCGAAAGAAAGATGGGTCCCGGCCTTCGCCGGGATGACGAAAAGTAAGAAACTAATGGGTGCAGGGCCTGAGGCCCTGCCCGCCGGAGGCCCTTAAGCCCCTACCTCCGCGAAATCCCCAACTCGGCAAGCACCTCTTCAGTATGCTCGCCAATCTGCGGCGCCATGCGCAGATCGCGCGGCGCGCTGCCTGAAAAGCGCAGCGGCGGCTGCATTTCGATGAAGGTGCCCTCGGTCGGGTGCTCGCGCTGGCGGAAGAAGCCGGTGGCGACGAGGTGCGGGTCGCTCATGACCTCCTCGACGCGGTGCGCGGGCATGGCGGGGATGCTGTTGGTGCGGCACCAGTCCACCCAATAGGCGGTGGTTTGCGTCGCGATGATTTCGCCCATCACCGCGAACAATTGGCTGAGGTTCTTGAAGCGCGCGACGCGGTCGGCGAAGCGCGGCTCGGACATGTAGTGGCCATTGCCGGTGCGGTGGAAAAATTCGACCTGTTTGTCATCGGTGTAGAGAACGATGCACAGGTAACCGTCCAGCGTCTTGTACGGCTGGCGCTCGGGATCGATCTGGCGCGTGTAGAGGATTGGGCCATTGGGCGGCACGAAGGTCGCGCCGAACAGATGCTCTTCATAGCTGAAGTGCGTCATGGTTTCGAACATCGGCACTTCGATATGCTGGCCGTTGCCGGTACGCAGCTTGTGGATGATGCCCGCCTGCACCGCCTGTGCGCCGTAGAGTCCCGCGACCTTGTCGGCGGCGGCCATCGGCAGGAAGCGCGGCGCCGGGTTGCCATCGACCTTGCAGATCATGTCGGTGCAGCCCGTCAGCCCCTGGATGACATCGTCATAGGCCTGGAGCTCGGCGTACGGACCGTCCGAGCCGAAGCCGACGCAATGGACATAGATGATGTCAGGCTTGATCGCCTTGACGCTTTCATAGTCGAAACCAAGGCGTTCGATGGCATCGGCGCGGATGTTGTGGATGAAGACATCGGCGGTGCCGAGCAGCTTGCGTAAGATTTCCTTATCGGCGGCCTGCTTCAAATCTAGCGCCACCGAGCGTTTGCCGCGACCGAGCGTCATGTGGCAGGCACCCATGCCCTTGGTCTTGGCGGGCTTTCCCGACATGCGGAAGGTGTCGCCCGTCGGCGGCTCGATCTTTATGACATCGGCGCCGAGGTCGGCAAGCATCATCGTCGCATAGGGGCCGAAAATCACCGACGTCAGGTCGACGATACGGATGCCGCCCAGAACGGAATTGGCGGCGGTAGGCATGACAGTCATTCAAATCTCCCCGGATTCGGGCGCCACCATAGCAGCACCGCACTCCACGCAAAGTCACCTTTGAGCGACACTTATATTTCTGATACGCATTCGCAGTCGCCCCAACCGGACACCGCATGACCGCCGAGCCGAAGCACTACCGCGCATTTATCAGCTACAGCCACGCCGACAAGCATGTCGCGACCTGGCTGCACGGCGCTGTCGAACGTTATCATGTGCCGGCGAAGCTGGTCGGCACCGAGACCGCACTCGGGCCGGTACCCAAGCGACTGACGCCGATCTTCCGCGACCGCGACGAGCTGCCGGCATCGGGCGACCTGTCGTTCGAGCTCAAAAGCGCGCTCGAAAATTCGCTGTGCCTGCTGCTGATCTGTTCGCCGTCGGCAGCGAAATCGCGCTGGGTCAACGAGGAAGTCAAAAGCTTCAAGCGCATGCATGGCGAAGGCCGTATTTTCGCGCTGATCGCCAGCGGTGAACCCGGCCACCCCGACAGCGAATGCTTCCCGCCGGCACTGCAATACACGCTCGGCCCAGACGGCGAACTTTCGGACATTCCGGCCGAACCAATCGCCGCCGACATGCGCAAGGGCAAGGACGGCAAGCGGCTGGCGCTGTTCAAGCTGCTCGCCGGGCTGACCGGGCTCAAGCTCGATCTGCTCGTACAGCGCGAAGCGGCGCGGCGCGCACGGCGGCTGGCGATTATCGCCAGCGCCTCGGTCATCGGCATGTTCGGCGCGCTCGGGCTCGCCTATTACGCCAACACCCAACGCATCGCCGCAATCGAACAGCGCAAGATTGCCGAAACCGAGAGCGCAGCGGCGCGCGCGGCAGCCGACTATCTTGTCGGTACCTTCGAGCTGGCAAATCCAGCGACCGAGAACCCGCGCACCATCACCGCGTTGACGATTCTGGGGCGCTCGGCTGACCGCGCGCGCACCGAACTTGCAGGGCAGCCGGCAATCCAGCTGCGGCTGCTCGATACAGTGGCGCGCGCCTACAACAACCTTGGGCTGTTCGATGAGGCGCGCGACGCGCTCGAACGATCGAAGCTGATTATCGACAAGGCGGGGCCGCAGGGCGCCAACGCCATGGTGACGCTGGCCACCACGCTTTACCGACAGGGGAACCTCGACGGCGCCGTCCGCACAGCGCAGGTCGCCGAAGCCAAGCTGGCTGCGGACCCACAGGACAATGATGGCCGCAACCGGCAAGTCCGTGCCCGCGCCCGCGAGATCATGGCGGCGGCCTACACCGACCAGACTGCCAACGCCAAGGCGCTGGCGGCCTATGATCAGGCATTGGCGCTTTTCCGCGCTTCGCCTGGAGCAAAACAGACCGACATTGCGCGCGTGCTCAACAATCGCGGTCTGCTGCTGTCGGGGATCGGGCGCTATGATGATGCGCGCAAATCGCTGAGCGAAGCCAATCAGATTTACCGACTAGTCTATAGTGACGCGCATCTGACCGTCGGCCAGTCCTATTTCGCGATTGCCACCAATGAATATTATGCGGGCAAGCTTCCCGAGGCGCAGGCACAGATCGAACGTGCGCTGGCCGTCTATGACCGCGTGCTCGATCCCGACAATTATATCCGCGCCGATGCGCTGATGCTTGAAGGCCAGATCGCACGTGACCAGCGCCGTCCGGCCGATGCCGTCAAGGCGCTGACGCAGGCGGTCGACGTCTATCGCAAGAGCTTTGGCAAGCCGCACTATCTGATTGGTACGGCAGAAGTCTATCTGGCGCTCGCCTTGTCCGATCTGGGCCGGACGTCGGAGGCCTTGCGCCAACTCGATGATGCCAAGATCAATTACGACGTCAGCTACGGCAAATTGCACCCCAATCACGGAGACCTGATGGTCAACCGCGCCGTGATTCTGGCGAAGGCTGGTCGCCACGCCGAAGCGCGCGGAAATTGCGCCAAGGGACTGGCGATTCTCGAAAAGACCATGGGCAAGTCCGACGGCTTTTATAAGAGCTCTGCCGCAACCTGTGCCGCGCTCATGGCCAAGGTAGCGTAATAAATTGATAATAAATTGATATTATTATCTGCGCCGAGTGATTTCACATCCGCATCAAGGTGTGAGGGCAGCCTGTTGCTTGCAATATGGTTAACAGTGATACCGAGATATTGACATTGCGGCTGTGCTATGCTGCACTGCAAGAAGTTGAAGATTGCGAACAATCCTTCGCATATCTCGATCTGTGTATGCGTTTTGAGGAGGGGTTGTCGCAATGCGTTTCTTGAATTCGACCGGTTTGGCGTTGCTGTCGGTAACTGCGGTGTTCGCGGCTATCCCAGCATCGGCCAATGTCACCGCGGTACTAACCGCGACCAACGGCAATATCAAGGTCAGCGGCCAGCCCAAGACCAGCTTTAGCGGTGCGCAAATCAACGCCGCAGTCGGCGGCACCGGGCTGACCGGCGGCGGCATTCAGGCGACTTCGCAGCTCACCGGCGGGCTTATCGAATTCCAGAATGGCGTGATCTCGGGGGGCCCGGGGAGCGTCGGCGACGCCTTCACGGAAGTAGCTGTGACATTCCAGAACACGTCGAGCAAGAGCGTCATACCTATTCTTGATTCGACGCTACTGCCTGCGGGCCTCGGCTTCCTGCTCGGCGACATCGTGTCCGATGTCGCGCCGGGTACCTGTGCGCCGACGCAACTTAACAACTGCAGCCAGACCACCAAGGGCGCGAGCATCAGCCAGGTCAAAAACGCTACTGCCGGATTCAAGTTCGACATCCTCGATGGTGGCACTTCGATCTATACGCTGAGCGGTGACATGGCGATCGATGCGAACGGCAATGTCGTCGAGAACCTCGGCGCGGCACGCAGTACCTTGCTCAACTTCGGGCTCGACACCGTCCCAGGCGACTCCTCGGCGATCGGCTACAGCTGGGATATGACGCATGTCACACTGACGCTGGCGGCGCTCGGTGCCGGCCAAAGCCGAACGCTGACCTACCGCGTCTATACTTGGGCCAGTGCCACCGGTAATTGTGCGCCGGTTCCCGGCACCAATGCCTTTAACAAGACCTGCGCCATCGGCTATTCGGTGTTCGGCGACCCGGTACGTAGCGGCGGCATCATCAATAGCATCATGGTAGGCGGGGACTCGCCGTTTTTGACTGCGCCACTGTCGGGCATTCCGGTTGCGGGTATCGCGTTCAACACGCTGACCCCATTGCTGGCACCGACTTTTGATTCAGACACTGGCCAACTCGGCGTTTTCCTGCCCGCGCCGGTGCCTGAACCGGCGAGTTGGGCGCTGATGATCGGCGGCTTCGGCATGGTCGGCGCAACGTTGCGCCGGCGCCGCGCGGCGTTTGCCTGATCAGCTCGGCTATTTGGGCTTGTCGTAAGTAAGCAGCACGTAGCGCATCGCGCCACTGCGATAAGCTTCGACAAGCCGGAACATACTCCACAGAAACGCGCGGTTCTGCGTCTTCGGGCTCAGCAGCATGCGCATATAGTCGGGCCGCGTCAGCAGCTTGGCGCCCAGACGTTTCAGGCAGATTGTCCACGTCTTGGCGACATAGTCGCTGATCTCATGGCTGCCATAGACGGTGAAACCGGCCGTCTCCGCCCAGGCGTCATATTCGCCCTTCGTCCCCATCCCGGGCAGTGCGCCCTCGCGGCAAATCGGTTCGAGCAGATGCTTGACCTGCCACTTGGTCGGTTCGTCGGCCGATAGCCAGGCGCACACCACCAGTCGGCCGCCGGGCTTGAGCACGCGGAACGCCTCGTCGAAAATGCGTTGTTTATCAACCATATGCTCGGTCGATTCGATCGCGTAGCCACGGTCGAAGGCCGCGTCGGGCAGCCCGTTCGCCATCCAGTCGGCAACACGGATATCAAGCCCGCCCGCCTTGGGCCGCCGCGCCTGGCCGACTGCCGCCTGCTCGGCCGACACCGTCAGCCCGGTGACCTGCGCGTTGAAATTTTCGGCCAGCCGCTCGGCGCTTTTGGCGTAACCGCAGCCGATGTCGACGAGCGCCATGCCCGGCGTAATGCGCAACTTTTCCGCCACCAGGTCGGTCAGCGCGTCGGTCGCCTCGGCAATGCTTTCGTCGCCGCGCTTGAAATAGCCGTGGTGGACATGCTCGCCCCAGACTTCACGGTAGACCTTGTCGAGCTCGTCATAATGCCCCGCGACCTCGACACGCGTTTGCCGGGTGCGCGGTTCGATCACGACCGCGCGGCCAGTTCGCGGATCGCCGCTGCGACCTCGTCAGGGTGCTCGACCGGCAGAAAATGCCCGGCCTGTTCGAAATAGGCCTCGGTACGTCCCGGCCGCGCCATGAATACAGGCACATCGGCGCGCGTCACCGTGCTGCCTTCATTGGCGAACAGCAGCGCCATCGGCCCGTGCCAGTCGTGCAGGCTGGCTTCGAGCGTCGCCGACACGGCGCGGAAGGTCGCCGCCTCCCACAACGGATCGCAGCTCAGGCTGACGCCGCCCTCCGCGTTGGGTCGCGTGCCGCCCGCCAGATAGGCGTCGAGCCATTCATCGCCCCAGGTCTTGAACACGCCGCGGCCGTGATACGCCGCGCGCAGTTCGGCAAGCGATGGCCAGTCGCGGCGGCGGCGGCGCGCCTGCGCATCCATATGGCTCGGCCCGGAAGTGCCCGCGACACGCTCGGCCTCGAACGCCGCGGCATTGGCGAAGGGCACCGTCGCCGGCTCGATCATCAGCACCGCGCGCGCCAGTCCCGGCGTCCTTGCCGCCAGTTCAAGCGTCACCGTCGCACCCATCGAATGACCGGCAAGCAGCCACGGCTCGCTGCGCCCGTAGCTGGCGAGCAGCGCGCCCAAATCATCCTGATACGTCGTCCAGCGCTGCAACTGGTCAGGGTCGGCGGGCAGCTTCGTCATGCCGTGGCCGCGCGCGTCACTGGCGACGATGTTGAACTCGCCCGCCAGCGGCGCGAGCAGTGGCCGATAGAGTTCGGCATTCATCCCCGTCGCGTGGAGAAAATGCAGCCATGGCGCGCGCTCGCCGGCGTCGCGCCATTCGAGCGTCCAGACTTCGCCGTCAGGAATTTGTCGGTATTGGCGGGTCAGTGAGGTCATTCAGGGCCTCCGGCGGGCAGGGCTGAGCCCTGCACCCGATTGTAGAGCGTCAAACAAATGGGTGCAGGGGTCACCCCTGCCCGCCGGAGGCCCTTCACTTTAGCCGATCTTCCGCAATTCCGGCTCGCACGCATCAAGCGCAGCGCCGATTATGCTGACGATGCGATCGATCTCCTCGTGGGTGATGATCAGCGGCGGGCACATGACGATGGTGTCGCGGATGCCGCGCACCATCAGCCCGCGTTCGATGCAGGCGTCGCGGACCATCGGCCCCGCCGTGCCTTCCTTGCCGCCGAAGCGTTCATTGGTGCCGCGCTTGCTGACGATTTCGACGGCGCCGAGCAGCCCGAGGCTGCGGACCTGGCCGACCAGCGGGTGGTCGGCGAGGCGCTGCAAGGCTTTCGCCAGATACGGCCCGGTGTCATCGCGGGTGCGTTCGACGAGGTGCTCGCGTTCGAAGATGGCGATGTTGGCGAGTGCCACTGCGCACGCCGTCGGGTGGCCCGAATAGGTGAAGCCGTGGACGAAATCGCCACCGGCGCGCAGCACTTCGACGATCTCGCTGCTGACCGCCACCGCGGAGATCGGCAGATAGCCCGACGACAGGCCTTTCGCCATCGCGATCATGTCGGGCTTCAGCCCGTAATGCTGGAAGCCGAACCAGTTGCCGGTGCGGCCGAAGCCGGTGATGACTTCGTCGCAAACAAGCAGGATGCCGTATTTGCGGCAGATCGCCTCGACCTTCTGCCAATAGCCTTCGGGTGGGATGATGACGCCGCCGGCGCCCTGGACAGGCTCGCCGATGAACGCCGCGACGTTTTCGGGGCCGACTTCGAGGATGCGGTCTTCAATGGCTTGTGCGGCACGCGCGCAGAAATCGGCGTCGCTTTCACCAGGCAGGCCCTCGTTCATCTTGTAGGGCTGCATCACGTGTTCGACACCGGGGATCGGCAGGCCGCCTTGGGCGTGCATCGCCTTCATGCCGCCGAGCGACACGCCGGCGACGCCGGTGCCGTGATAGGCGTTCCAACGGCTGATGAAGATGCTGCGCTGCGGCTGGCCCTTCAGCGTCCAGTAATGGCGCACCATGCGGAACACCGTGTCATTAGCTTCGGAGCCCGACGAGTTGAAGAATACATGGCTGAGGTTGCCGCCCGCCAGTTCGGCGATCTTTGCAGCGAGCTTCACCGCCGGCGGCGTCGCGGTCTTGAAGAAGGTATTGTAATACGGCAGTTCGAGCATCTGCTCATAGGCTGCCTTCGCCAACTCCTCGCGGCCATAGCCGACAGCGACACACCAAAGTCCCGCCATGCCGTCGAGATAGGGTTTCCCCTCGCCGTCCCAGATTGTGCAGCCATCGGCGCGGGTGATGATCTTCGAGCCGCCATTGCGCTGCTGCAGGCCATAGTCGGTCTGCGCCGGCAAGTGGTGCGCGACATCGAGCCGGCGCAATTCGGGAATGTCATAGTTGCGGACGGGGACGGTCGACATGGCCCAAGGCTCCTGAATCTCTGTGTTGCAGCCGCTGTTCTAGGCCGCAGCGCGCCGCCCCGCCAGTCCCTGCTTGCGCATTGACTCGATACCGACTGGTTGGTATGTTTGATGCATGAGCACCCCCAAAACCGACGCGCGAACGCGCCTTCTCGATGCCGGCATGCAGCTGCTGCGCGAACGCGGCTATGATGCGACGCGCGTCGAGGATCTGTGCAGCGCCGCCGGCGTCACCAAGGGCGCGTTCTTCCATCATTTCGCCAGCAAGGCCGATTACGGTGTCGCCGCCGCGCAGCACTGGACCAACATCACTGCGCCGATGTTCGCCGCCGCCGACTACCACGCCGCACCGACGCCGCTCGCGCGCATCTTCGCCTATCTCGACCTGCGGCGCGCGATGATTGCCGGCGCGCCGGCACAGTTCAGCTGCGTCGCCGGCACTATGGCGCAGGAAGTTTTCGAAACCCAGCCGGCGATCCGCGATGCTTGTGGCGTCAGCATCGCCGGTCATGCCGCGACGCTCGAGGCCGACTTTGCGGCCGCCATTGCTGAACATGGGCTGGGCGACGTGGTCGAGGCAGCCGACCTCGCGCTGCATACCCAGGTGGTACTGCAAGGCGGTTACGTCGTTGCCAAGGCGCTCGACGATACCGCGGCGGTCGTCGCCAGTATCGACCATCTGCGCCGCTATCTGATGTTGTTGTTCAAGCAAGAGGAGAAGCTTCAATGACCAGCACGCATGGAAAATTCATCTGGTACGAACTGCTGACAAGTGATCCGGCCGCCGCCGCGCGCTTTTATGCGCAGGTCATCGGCTGGAGTGCGTCGGCGCCCGCCGACCACGGTGGCTATGGTCATTTTGCTGCCGATGGCGAGCAGGTTGCCGGCTTGATGGCACTGCCGAACGGCGCGCCGATGCCGGCAGGCTGGCTCGGCTATATCTGCGTCGATGATGTCGATGCCACACTGGCCGCGATCACCGCCGCCGGCGGCACCATCCACATGCCGGCGAACGATATTCCCGGCACCGGCCGCATCGCGATGGTCGCCGATCCGCAGGGCGGCGTGTTCTACGTGATGACCCCCAAGGGCGTCGGCGCCAGCACGTCGTTCTCGATGGAGTTGTTGCAACGCTGCAGCTGGAACGAGCTGTCGACGACCGACCAGAACGGCGCACTCGCCTTCTATCAGGGGCTGTTCGGCTGGACGCAGGGCGACGCGATGGACATGGGCGCGCTGGGGCAATACCGCTTCATCAACCGTGCCGATGGCGGCATCGGTGCGGTCACCCCCTGCCCGCCCGGCGGCCCGCCGACGGTGTGGACCTATTACTTTCGCGTCCCCGATATCGATGCCGCCGTGGCGCGCGTCATTGCCGCCGGCGGCAGCATCGCGCACGGCCCCAGCGCAGTCCCCGGCGATGACCACATCATCATCGGCACCGATCCACAGGGCGCCAGCTTCGCGCTGGTCGGCAAGCGCGCTGCCGCATGACCATCACGCCGTGCCTGTGGTTCAACGGCGAGGCCGAGGATGCCGCAAAGCTCTACACCGCGCTGTTTCCGGACAGCAGCATCGGCGCGGTGTCGCGCTACGGCGCCGGCGCGCCCTTCCCCGCCGGCACCGCGCTGATGGTCGAATTCAGCCTTGGCGGCCAGCGCTTCCAGGCGCTCAACGGTGGGCCACAGTTTCCGCATAGCGAAGCGATTTCGCTATCGGTTGCCTGCGCCGACCAGGCCGAGGTCGACCATTATTGGGACGGGCTGCTTGCCGGTGGCGGCAGCCCTTCGCAATGCGGCTGGCTCCAGGACCGCTTCGGCGTTTCATGGCAAGTCGTGCCCGCGGCACTCGGCCGTTTGATGTCTGCGGGCACGCCCGAACAATCCGGACGCGTGATGGCTGCCATGATGAAGATGCGCAAATTCGATGTCGCGGCGCTCGAAGCCGCATTCGCTGGAGACTGACATGACGCAGGCCGCCCATGAACTGACTGTAACCCGCTATATCGCCGCGCCGCCGGCCAAGGTCTGGCACGCCATGACCGAACGGATGGAGGAATGGTGGTGCCCCAAGCCATGGCGTGTGCGCATCATCGACGTCGAATGGCGCGCCGGTGGCCGCTCGTCGATGGAAATGCTCGGGCCGAACGGCGAGGTCATGCCCAATGACGGCATCGTGCTCGAATTCGTGCCCGGCAAGCGCTGGGTTTCGACTGACGCCTTCACGGCAGGCTGGGTACCCGCCGGGCCGATGATGGTCGGCATCTGGGAAATCGAACCCGAAGGCGACGGCACGCGCTACACCGCACGCGCGCGCCACTGGAACGCGGCAGATTGCGCGCGGCACAAGGAGATGGGCTTCGAAGCCGGCTGGGGCGCCGCGGCCGACCAGCTCGCGTCGCTCGTCGAGGGTTAGTCGAACAGCGCCGTCATATCTTCATACGCCGCGACGAAGTCCTCCTTGAACTCCTGCACGACCTGTCCGGCCGACTTGACCTGATCGACCAGCCCGACACCCTGACCAACGAAGTAGGTCACCATGTCGCGCGCCGCGGCATTGCCCGTTGCCGCCGACTTTTCGATGGCGAGCAGCGCGCGCTCGCTGATCAGAGTCTGATACGGCATCGGCAGCGCGCCGGGGCTGTCGGGGCCGTCCCACGCCTGCGTCCAGCCCGACTTGAGCTGGCGCGACGGCTTGCCGGTGCGGCCCTTCGACCGCACGGTGT
Organism: Glacieibacterium arshaanense; assembly: GCF_004681125.1. Classification (GTDB taxonomy): domain Bacteria; phylum Pseudomonadota; class Alphaproteobacteria; order Sphingomonadales; family Sphingomonadaceae; genus Polymorphobacter_A; species Polymorphobacter_A arshaanense. Next base: position 642,264 of record NZ_SIHO01000001.1, on the reverse strand, counting down.
CGCGCGACGTCGCGGCGACCATCTTCTCGCGGAAGATTTCGCTGGTTTCGGATTCGGTAGTCGCCAGCCATACCGAGCCGGTCCACACGCCCGCCGCGCCCATCGCCATGCAGCCCGCCATCTGGCGGCCGTTCATGATGCCGCCTGCCGCAAGCACCGGCGTCTTGGCACCAATCGCCTTCAGCGCGTTCAATACTTCAGGCACCAGCACCAGCGTCGAGACCTCACCGCAATGGCCGCCGGCCTCGCCGCCCTGAACGACCAGAATGTCGACCCCGGCCTCGACCTGGCGGATGGCGTGCTCCTTGGCGCCGACCAGTGCCGCGACCGGCACGCCGTGCTTCTTGCCCATGTCGAGCATCGCCTTGGGCGGCACGCCGAGCGCGTTGGCGATGAGCTTGATCGGATGCCGGAACGCAACTTCGAGCAGTTCGAGCGCATTGGTCGGGTCGAACGGCGGCGCGCTGTCCTTGGCGGGCTCACCGGCGGGGCGTTCATTGCGCGGCGACGGCGTCACGCCGTTGCGGCTGAGCAGGTCATCGACGAAATCGCGGTGGCCCTGCGGGATTTTCTCGGCCAGTCCGCGCGAGGTCAGCCCCTTGGCGCCGCCGGTGACGAGGTTTTCGGGGATCAGCACGTCGAGCCCGTAAGGCTTGCCGCCGCAGTGCGCATCGATCCACGCGAGTTCGACTTCGATGCTTTCGGGTGTATGGCCAGTCGCACCGAACACGCCGAACCCGCCCGCCTTGCTGACCGCCGCCACCACATCGCGGCAATGGCTGAACGCCAGCAGCGGAAAATCGATGCCCAGCATCTCGCAAATCGGTGACTTCATCGTCGAATCTCCCAAAGGCTTGTTTGCAGCCTACATGCGGCAGTCCGCCCGTAGAGGCAACCATAGCGCCGTTGTGGATGTAACGGCGCTTGCAAAACCCGCCAAAGCCTTGAAGGGGAATGACATATTGCGGCGAACGGGGGCAAACCATGCGCTATGCACGCGCCGACCGGCTAATCCAGCTCGCGCTTGAAATGCAGGCCGCGCGCGGCGGGCTGACGTTGACCGATATCGAAACGCGCTTCGAAGTCAGCCGCCGCACCGCGATCCGCATGCGCGATGCGGTGCTGCGCGTGTTCCCGCAGGCCGACGAAGTGCCATCGAACGACCGCTCGAAACGCTGGCGGCTGTCGACCCCGGCGACGCGCCCGCTGCTCGGCATTACTGCTGACGACCTAGCGACCATCGAAGTCGCAGCCAGCCGCATGGCCGCCGACAATCTGATCGAGGCCGCCGACGACCTGCGCGGGCTGGCGTCCAAAATCCGCGCATCGATCGCCGCCGAGTTGATGCGTCGCATCGAGCCCGATCTGGGTGCGCTTGCCGAAGCCGAAGGCATCGCGCTGCGCCCCGGTCCGCGCCCCGCCATCGCCCCGGCGCTGTTCGCCACACTCCGCGGCGCGGTCAAAGCCTGCCGCAAGGTCAGTTTCAGCTATGCCGGGCGCGCCAGCGGCAACACCGCAACGCGCACTGTACGGCCGCTGGGGTTCCTGTACGGCCACCGCCACTATCTGGTAGCGATCAACGACGCCGACCCCGCCGCGACAGTGCGCTTCTACAGCCTGCCGCAGATTTCACGGTTGCGGCTGACCGGCGAGAGCTTCGTGCGCGACCCCGGGTTCGACTTGCGTGCCTTTGTCGCGCCCTCCTTCGGCGTGTTCGAAGAAGCCCCCGTCGATATCGTCTGGCGCTTCACCGCCGAGGCTTCCGCCATCGCGCGCCAGTTCCAGTTTCACCCGAGCCAGACCAGCGAAATTGACGCCGAGGGCCGCTTGGTCGTGCGCTTCCACGCCGGCGGCCTGCTCGAAATGGCATGGCACCTGATGAGCTGGGGCGACGCCGTCGAAGTCCTTGAACCCGCCGCACTGCGCGACCTGCTGCCGGCGCAGATGCCCGCCTGGCCTGCATTACCCTGATTGGAACCACGACCATGTCCCCGAATGACACCCGCTCCGGTTATGATGAGGCATCCCAACAGGAGAGCATCATTTTGGCCATGACCGATTCCACCGTCGCGCATTCGTTCGGCGAAGCCCGCCGCCTCATCCACGCGCTGGCGTTTGCCGCGCACAAGCACCGCGACCAGCGCCGCAAGGACAAGGACGCCTCACCGTACATCAACCATCCGATCGCGCTCGCGCACATCCTGATCAGCGAAGGCGGCGTATCCGATGCTGTCGTGCTGTGTGCGGCCATCCTCCACGACACCATCGAGGATACCAAGACGACCTATGCCGAACTGAAAAGCAACTTCGGCACCGAAATTGCCGACGTCGTGATGGAGGTCACCGACGACAAGTCGCTCGAAAAGGCCGAGCGCAAGAAGCTACAGATCGCGCACGCCGCCAAGGCCTCGCCGCGCGCCAAGCTGGTCAAGCTCGCCGACAAGATTGCCAATCTGCGCGACCTCGCCAGCACGCCGCCGCATGACTGGTCGATCGAACGCCGCCGCGACTATTTCGACTGGGCCAAGCAGGTCATCGACGGCGTCCGCGGCACCAACCCCCAGCTCGAAGCGGCATTCGACAAGGCTTATGCCGCGCGCGGTTGAAGCAAGGCGTCGGTAACGGCCCTGTGCCGCCGCGCCGTGGCGCCGACGACCCCGAAGCCGGCGACCAGCAATGTCCAGCTTGCCGGCTCAGGCACCGCCGCCAGCTGAAAGGCGTGACTGACGACGTAGTCGCCGACGTCGCCACCCATGCCGAGCCCCGGCGCATTGTCGAGCTGATAATGCACGCCGCCATAAATCCGGCTGATCCCCGATTCCGCCGCAGCGGCGGCAAAGCTGGTGAAGCAGCGCGTGGCGAGTCCGGCCAGCGGATCGGATTCAACGCAAAAATTCATGCTGTCGCTGCCGAAAAAGTTGGCCAGCGCCGCCGCGCCCGCGCCGCTGAAGCTGCTGTGCCCCGACACGTACGACGGGAAATTCGGCGTCGGCAGATACGGCGTCCATTCTATGTCGCCGGTGCTGCCGCATAGCGCCAGCGTGCAGGCCCGGACGGCGGTAACCGGGCGCCAGAAATCATAGGTGTATTTGATGTCCCATGCCGAAATGCCGGCATCGGCCATCGCCACACCGACCATCGCCGACAGCCGCGCCGACGCCAGTAGGTCGAGCCGCTGCGCCACCGAGATATCCGCGGCGATTTCGACCCAATGCCCCGGCGGCGTCACCGTGCCGCCGCCGTCATCGGCCCAGAAGCGCGCGGTGTCCTGCTGCCACGCCGTGCCGCACGTCACGCAACCCAGATCGCGGACCTGGGTATAGCTGGCGACCCACGCCGCACTGCCGAGCGCCGGCGGGGCGCCGAGGCTGAACTGCCCGGCGCTCGCCATCACGAACGGATCGACCTTGCCCCATGACGGCAGCACCGGCTGGGCGCCGGCGTTGACGCTCTGGAAATCGCCCGGATTGGTGCCGAAGACATAGGGCGTCTGCGCGGTCGCCGCGCCGTCGTTCGCGCGCGCCGCGAAATAGCCGTTGGCGATGCCGCTGCCCAGCGCCATGGCCGCCGCCTGCCGCGCCGGCGTCAGGTGCAGCGCCGCGACCGAGGTGTGCATCGCAGCCGTCAGCGCCGATGCCTGGGCGGGAAACAGCTTGGCGAGCATCGTATATCCCGCGACATACCCCGCCGCATCGGCCGACACGCCGCTGGCCTTGGTGCCGGTGTAGAAATAGGCGTCGTAGCGCAGGCCGGTCGCGGCGTTGACCGCGTCGAAAACCGCAATGTCGACCATCGCGATGGCGCGCGAAGCGCCGGGCGGTGCCATCGCGGCGCTGCGGATCGCCGCGACCAGCGCGGCATTGACGTCGGTTACCGCATTGGCTTGTGCCGCGGCCGGCGCCAGCAGCACCGCCGCGCCAAATGCCACGCAAACGGCGCGCACGCCGGCAGTCGGCGCAAAAGCGCCGCTCAGTATCGATTTCATGGGGAATAACCTTCGGGAGGATTGGGTGTTGCGTCCGGATTTGCTCATCCGGCCGGCAACGGCGACGCACGACGCGCGACGGCTACCCCAACGCCAGCCACACCGGCACTAGCGGCGCTTAATTACCCCGGGTCAACGCGCGAACCCCTGCTGTGCGGTTATGCCACGCCGGCAAGGTCCGGATCGAGCGTCAGCCCGTCGTCAAGCTGCACGCCGAAGCTGTTGAGCAGCATCGACACCTGCGTGTACTGGCCGACGGTATAGACAAGGTCCATGCGCTGCTCGTCGCTGTAGTGCTTGCCGAGTTCGGCCCAGCTCGCATCCGACACGCAATGGTTGCGCGACAAATCATCGGTCGCGGCAATCAGCGCGGCGTCCGCAGCGCTCCAGCCCGGTGCGCCCGCCCCCGCCTTGATGCGTGCCACCTCGTCATCGGTCAGGCCGCTGCGTTTGCCGATGACCACATGCTGCGCCCATTCATACCCCGACTTGCAGTTGAAGCCGGTGCGCAGGATGACAATCTCGCGCTCGCGTGCCGGCAGACTGTTCGACTTCGACAGGATATAATTGCCCCATTCGAGGAACTTCGTCGCTGCCAGCGGCTTGCGCGCCATCGTCTTGAAAATGTTGAACGCCCCGCCGCGGGCCTCGAACGGCGCCAGCACCGCGGTCTGTTCGGGGGTGCACGCGCTGGCGGTTAGCGGCGTGATACGTGGTTGGCGCAGGCGCATGTCGGGTCCCCAAGGTTGTTTTCATTGATCTTGGCATGACAAATCCAGAGGGGGACGACAAGAGCCTCCGGCGGGCAGGCCTGAGGCCTGCACCCAATAATCGGGTGCAGGGGCGAGCCCCTGCCCACCGGAGGCCCTTCAAAACGAAAAAGCCCGGAGCGTTTCCGCCCCGGGCCAATCCGTTCAGCAGTCGCGTAGCCTATTCGGCGGCGAACTGGTTCATCGTGTTGTGCACGCCGCCGGCCTTCAATGCGGCCTCACCGGCGAAATATTCCTTATGGTCATCGCCGAGGTCCGAGCCCGACATGTTCTGGTGCTTGACGCAGGCGATACCCTGGCGGATTTCGGCGCGCTGGACGTTCTTGACGTAGCCCAGCATGCCGGCGTCGCCGAAATATTCCTTGGCGAGGTTGTCGGTCGACAGCGCCGCGGTGTGATAGGTCGGCAGCGTGATCAGGTGGTGGAAGATGCCGGCGCGCTTGGCGGCATCGCGCTGGAAGGTGCGGATGCGCTCGTCGGCTTCGGCGCCGAGGTCGGTGTCGTCATAGTCGACGCTCATCAGGCGGTCGCGGTCATACTTCGACACGTCCTTGCCGGCCTTGACCCAGGCATCATAGACCTGCTGGCGGAAGTTGAGCGTCCAGTTGAACGACGGCGAGTTGTTATAGACGAGCTTGGCGTTGGGGACGACTTCGCGGATGCGGTCGACCATGCCGGCGATCTGTTCGATGTGCGGCTTTTCGGTTTCGATCCACAGCAGGTCGGCGCCGTTCTGCAGCGAGGCGATGCAATCCATGACGCAACGGTCCGCGCCAGTGCCTTCGCGGAACTGGAACAGGTTGCTCGGCAGGCGCTTGGGACGCAGCAGCTTGCCGTCACGGTTGAGGATGACGTCGCCGTTGCGTGCGGTCTTGGGGTCGATTTCTTCGCAATCGAGGTAGCTGTTGTACTGGTCGCCGAGGTCGCCCGGGGTCTGGCTGACGGCGATCTGCTTGGTCAGGCCGGCGCCAAGCGAGTCGGTGCGGGTGACGATGATGCCGTCTTCGACGCCGAGTTCGAGGAAGGCGTAGCGGCAGGCGCGGACCTTGGCGAGGAAGTCTTCATGCGGCACGGTGACCTTGCCGTCCTGGTGGCCGCACTGCTTTTCGTCCGACACCTGGTTTTCGATCTGCAGCGCGCAGGCGCCGGCTTCGATCATCTTCTTGGCGAGCAGATAGGTGGCTTCGGCGTTACCGAAACCGGCGTCGATGTCGGCGATGATCGGCACGACGTGCGTCTGGTAGCCTTCGATGGCCGCCATCATCGCCTTTTCCTTGACCTGGTCGCCGGCGGCGCGGGCCGCATCGAGGTCGCGGAACATCATACCGAGTTCACGCGCATCAGCCTGGCGCAGGAAGGTGTAGAGTTCTTCGATCAGCGCCGGAACGCTGGTCTTTTCGTGCATCGACTGGTCGGGCAGCGGGCCGAAGTCCGAACGGAGCGCGGCGATCATCCAGCCCGACAGATACAGGTAACGGCCCTTGGTGGTGCCGAAGTGCTTCTTGATGGAAATCATCTTCTGCTGGCCGATGAAGCCGTGCCAGCAACCCAGCGACTGGGTGTAGTTGGCGGGGTCGGCGTCGTACGCCGCCATGTCCTTGCGCATGATCGCGGCGGTGTAGCGCGCGATGTCGAGGCCCGACTTGAAGCGGTTCTGCAGCCGCATGCGGGCGACGGATTCGGCGCTGATGCCGTCCCAGGTGCCGTTGTAGCTGCGGATGAGCTTGTTGGTGGCGGTGATATGATCTTGATACGACATGGCCGGTACCTCGAATGCTGATGAGACAGGAAATGGGGCTGCGTGTTGCATCCGACCTAGGGTGCAGTGCAGCATTTTGAAAGCGCGATAAAGTTCAACTGTAAGACTTTACAGATTTTCCTTGTAATGTTGTAAGGATTGCACAAATATCGAGCGTCACCCGAGGGTAGAGCGATGTCGAACGAACGTCCCGTCTATATGGGCCCGCGATTGCGGCGGCTGCGTCGCGATCTTGGCCTGACGCAGGCCAACATGGCCACGGACCTTGATATTTCAGCATCTTACGTCGCATTGCTCGAACGCAACCAGCGCCCGCTGACCGCCGACATGCTGCTGCGGCTGGCGCGCGTCTATAAGCTCGACATGACAAGCCTGGCAGGCGACGGCGGCGCCGAGACCACGGCGCGACTGCAGGCGCTGCTCAAGGACCCGATGTTCGCCGATATCGACATCCCACCTTTGGAGACCACCGACGTCGTCACCGGTTTCCCCGGCATTACCGAAGTGCTGCTGCGGCTCTATACCGCCTACCGCGAGGAGCAGCTCGAACTCGCCGACCGCGGCGCCGAAGGCCGTGACGAAAGCGATGACACCACCGACCCGGTTGCCGAGGCACGGCGCTTCCTCGCGGCGCGGCGCAACAATTTCCCGACGCTCGATGATGCCGCCGAGGCGCTCGCCGAAACCGTGCGCGGTCAGGACGGGCTGATCGCCCACCTGCTGGCGCGCCACAAGCTGCGCGTCCGCCGCCTGCCCACCGACGTCATGGGCAGTTCGATGCGCCGCCTCGACCGTCACCGCGGCGAAGTGCTGCTTGATGCGACGCTCGACACCGCAAGCCAGACCTTCCAGCTGGCGCTGCAGATTGCCTGGCTCGACTGGCGCGCCGAAATCGACGCGGCGCTCGCCGAAGGCAGCTTCGCCACCGAAAGCGGCCGTCGCCTCGCGCAGCGCGCACTCGCCAGCTACGCCGCCGCGGCGCTGCTGATGCCCTACACCGCGTTCGCGCGCGCCGCCGAAGCACGCCACTATGACGTCGAAATGCTCGCCCGCCAGTTCGGTGCCAGCTTCGAGCAGACCGCGCACCGGCTGACCACATTGCAAAAGCCCGGCGCCGAGTGCGTGCCGTTCTTCTTCATCCGCGTCGATCCCGCGGGCAATGTCTCGAAGCGCCTCGACGGCGCCGGCTTCCCGTTCGCGCGCCACGGCGGCGCCTGCCCGCTGTGGAGCGTCCACCAGGTCTTCCGCACCCCGCGCCAGATCGTCACCCAGTGGCTCGAGCTCCCCGACGGCAGCCGGTTCTTTTCGATCGCCCGCACCGTCACCGCTGGCGGCGGTGCCTTCGGCAGCGTCCGCGTCGAACGCGCCATCGCACTCGGCTGCGCCGCCGAACACGCCGGCCGGCTGGTCTATACGCAGGCGCAACCGGCGCTGACCCCCGATACCGCGACGCCCATCGGCGTCACCTGCCGGCTGTGCCACCGCACGCAATGCACTGCGCGCTCGGCGCCGCCAATCGGGCGCGACATGCTGCCCGACGATTATCGCCGTGCAAGTGCGCCGTTCGGCTTCAGCGACGCTTGAGAGCCTCCGGCGGGCAGGCCTGAGGCCTGCACCCGATTATTGGGTGCAGGGGCGAGCCCCTGCCCGCCGGAGGCCCTTTCCGTCAGCGTGCCTTTACAATCGCCGTCGCGGCATCGAGCCGTGCCGCATAGGCCGCGAGCGCGTTGCCGGTGATCACGGCGTAGGTATCGGCATCGGCGAAGCGCCGCTCCTCAATGGCCTCGCGCACGCCGGGCAGCGTTTTCGCGCCGTAGCCGGTGAAGCGGCCGGGGGCATAGACCATGTTCTGGTACCACGGCCGTCCGGGCAGGCCCTTCTGGTCGAGCAGCAACTGGTCGATGTCGCGCAAGCTGGCGTTGAGGCGTTCGCGCGCGCCCGGTGACAGTGCCGCGCCGTTCGCCGCATAGGCCGCGTCGAACGCCTTGGCGCTGGCCTGCAGCTTGGCGACGGCGTTTTCGAGCGGCGCGAGGTTGAAGTAGGGCGTCGCGGGTTCGGGCGCGGGTGCGGCGACCGGATTTTCGGGATCGCTCGCCAGTTTGAATGCGCCGTCGGCGGTCAGGCTGACTCGCTTGGGGTCTTGCGCGCGGCGGTCGGCGGCGAGCTTTTGCACTTGGCCGAGATAGCGCGACATCGTGTCAGCAAAGTCGGTGAATTGCATCGGCGGCGTGTCGGCATCGGCGATGCGTAACACCAGCCGGCCAACAGTCTTCGACAATGCCGCGCCGTACGCCAGACCCGGATCGCCGAAACGCGTGTAGTGGTCATAGCTGTCGTAGATCGAGTGATAGGCGTCGCCGCCAGTGCCTTCGCCGCCGTAGCCGATGTTGAGCGACGCGATGCCAAGGTGTTGCAGGAACGACGAATAGTCCGACCCCGACCCGAGCGCGCCGATCGGCAGGTCGCCGCCCTTTTCAGCCGCTGCGACTTCGGCTTCGTCGGGCTTGCCGATGTTGTCATAGGCATCGACAAGAATCTTGGCGCGCGCCCGTTTGTTGACGCTGACGCCGGTCTGCGGGTCGATGACATCGTCGGCGACGCTGTTGACCAGCTTCTGCCAGTCATGGCTGCCTTCGGCGCCGAGGAAACCGCGGCTGTTGCCATCGGTGTTGATGTAGATCAGCGCCTTCTTCTTGAGCTCGTCGGCGTGCGTTTCGGCCCATTCGGTCGACCCGAGCAGCATCGGCTCCTCGCCGTCCCAGCTCGCGTAAACGATGGTGCGATCAGGCCGCCAGCCGGCCTTGTACATCGCGCCCAACGCCTTGGCTTCGGACAACATCGCGACATTGCCCGACAGCGGGTCCTGCGCGCCGAATACCCAGCCGTCGTGATGGTTGCCGCGGACGATCCACTGGTCGGGATATTTGCTGCCCTTCAACGTCGCGATGACATCGTACAGCGGCTTGAGCGACCAGTCGGACTTGACCGCCAGATGCACCTTGGTCTTGCCGTCACCGCCGATGTGATAGGCGAGCGGCAAGCCGCCGCGCCAGTTTTCAGGTGCCATCGGCCCGCCGAGTTCGGCCAAAATCTTGCTGGCATCGCCGTAGCTCATCGGCAGCACCGGAATCTTGAGCACCGTTGCCGCGGTTTCCTTGGTCAGTCGCTTGGCGCCGGGCACCGCGCCGATGCCGGGCGTCAGCGGGTCGCCGGGATAGGTCGTCATGTCGGCGACCGAGCCGCGTTGCACCGAGCTATCGGGCCGCGCGCCACCTTTGGGATAGACGTCGCCGTCGGCGTAGCCGTCATCGGCGGGGTCGGAATAGATGATTGTGCCGACCGCGCCATGTTCCTGCGCCAGCTTGGGCTTCAAGCCGCGCCAGCCGCCGCCGTAACGCGCCAGCACGATCTTGTCCTTGACCGAAATCCCGCGCCGTTCGAGCGCTTTATAGTCCGCCGGCATGCCGTAGTTCACATAGACCACATCGGCGGTGACATCGCCGTCGCCCTGGAACGCCACATACGGCGGCAGCGCGTCGGCGGTGTTGCCCGAAGTCGCGTCACCGGCAATCACCGGCTCCTGCCCGCCGAGCGCGATAGCCTTGGGACTGACCAGCGCAACGCTGGTCGAAATCGGCGTCGGGTACAGCACGTCGAACTGTTCGATATGTGCGTCCCAGCCCCAGGCCTTGAACTGCGACAGAATGAACTCGGCATTGGCCCTGTCGTGCACCGAGCTGACATGGTTGGGCGCCGAGGTCATCTGCTTCAGCCACGCCAGCTGGTCGGTGGCACTGACGTGGCTGTCGAAGGTCTTTTCGTTCGCAGCTTGAGCGGCCGGAGTCGCGGCCAACGTTGCGGTCGCCAATGCCAGGCTGCCCGCCACACCGAGCAGGCCGAAAATCTTGCGGTTCATCAATTAATCCCCCGAATGAGCTGCGCCGACACTGCCCCCGCCGGGTGCACGGCGCAAGGGGTGCTGCGACTGATGCCAACGACCTGTACACAGCTTTTTCTGGCAACCGCATGGCGACTGCCATAGGGCTGGTAGAACAACCGGCGTGCGGTGGGGGGATTTTGAAGCGCAAATGAGCGAGGCCATGCCTTCACGCCCGCACGGTGGCCGCGACCTGACGCAGGGGCCGGTTGCGGCTTCACTGCTGCTGTTCGCGTTGCCGGCGCTGGCGTCGAACGTGCTGCAGTCGGTCAACGGCTCGATCAACGCGATCTGGGTCGGACAATTGCTCGGCGAAACCGGGCTGGCGGCCACCGCCAATGCCAATCTCGTCATGTTCATGATGTTCACCTTGGTGTTCGGCTTCGGCATGGCCGCGACGATCATCATCGGGCAATGCGTCGGGCGCGGCGACACTACCGGCGTGCGGCGTGCCATCGGCACCGGGCTGACGATGTTCAGCCTTATGGGGCTGGCGAGCGCGGCACTGGGCTGGGTATTCGCGCCCGAACTGCTGCACCTGCTCGGCACGCCCGCCGAAGTATTTCCGCAGGCGCTGATTTACCTGCGCGTGATGTTCCTCGGCCTGCCGTCCGCGCTGCTGACGGTGTTCCTCTCGATGGCCCTACGCGGCACCGGCGACTCGCTGACGCCGATGCTGCTCGGTCTGCCCGGCATGGCCGTCGATATCGCGCTCAACCCCGTGCTGATCGCCGGGCTGGGGCCGGCACCGGCGCTCGGCATCATGGGCGCCGGTGTCGCCACGCTGTGCGCCAATGCGGTGTCATTCACGCTGCTGATCGGCTTCATCTATGCGCGCGACCTGCCGGTGCGGCTGCGCGGCCGCGAGTTCGCCTATCTGCTGCCGCGCCGCGAAATCGTCGTGACCATCCTGCAAAAGGGCTTTCCGATGGCGCTGCAGATGATGGTCATGTCGGGCTCCGCCATCGGCATGATGTGGCTGGTCAACCGGCAGGGCATCGACACGGTTGCCGCCTATGGCGCGGTCAACCAGCTGTGGACCTATATCCAGATGCCTGCGGTGGCGGTAGGCATGGCAGTCAGCGCCATGGCGGCGCAGAATATCGGCGCCGGCCAGTGGCACCGCATCGACGGCATCGCGCGCGCCGGTATCGCCATCAACCTGGCGATGACCGGCGCTGTCGTGCTGTTGACGGTGTTGCTCGACGTGCAGGTGCTGCAGCTGTTCCTGCCGCATAGCGGCCAGTCGATTTCAATTGCCGCGCACGTCAATCTGGTGGCGAGCTGGAGCTTCATGGTTATGGGCGTGACGATGATCCTGTCGTCGATCACCCGCGCCAACGGCGCCACCTTCGTGCCGCTGGTCATCATGGTCATCGCCTATATCCCGGGCCGCCTCGGTGTCGTGTTTGCACTGACGCCGTTCCTCGGGATCGAAGCGCTATGGTGGAGCTTTCCGATCAGCGCCGCGGTGTCGCTGCTGCTGACCATCGCCTATTATTTCTGGGGTGGCTGGCGCAAGATTTCACTGCTCGCCACCATGGAAGAGGCCGAGGAATTCGTGCAGTCCGAAAGCGATCCCGCCGGCCGGCTGTTTCCCAACGGCTGACCGAATTACGCGCCTAGCCGACCGGCGCGTCGAGCGCCTTCAACCACAGCGCATCACGGTCATAGACATCGTGGCGGAAGTTCATCAGCCCGTTGTTGTCGACCCACGCCGTCCAATACGCCAGCAGCACCGGCACCGGCGTCTTCAGGTTGACGGTGGTGGTCTTGAGGCTGTCGACGATGGCCTGCGACTTTGCAGGGGTCCAGGTCGGATCATCGGCGCCGAGCAGGATCTGCACCAGCTCGAACGGGTTCTGCACGCGCACGCAGCCCGAACTCAGCGTCCGCATCGGCGTATCGAACAGCGTCTTCGACGGCGTGTCGTGCAGGTAGACCGAATAGGGGTTGGGGAACATGAACTTGACGCGGCCGAGCGCATTGTCCGGCCCGCCGTCCTGGCGCAGCGTATAGGGGATGCTGCCCGACCAGTTGACGCTGTACGGCGACACCACCTGCCCGCTCGAGTTGATGACCTTGAGGCCCTTTTTCGTCACATAGGCTGGGTTCTTGCGCGCCGCGGGTGCAATGTCGTGCTTGAGGATCGTCGGCGGCACCGTCCAGGTCGGGTTGAACACCAGATGGTTGATCGCCGACTTGAACACCGGAGTCTGGCGGAACGGCTTGCCGACAATGACGCGTGAGCGCCAGACGACGGTCTCGCCGTCGAGCACATAGATCTGGAAGCCGGCAATGTTGACGATCACAAAACGCTTGGGGAGGTCGGCCATCAGCACGCGGGCGCGGTCAAGGTTGATGCGCAGCTGCTCGATGCGCGTCGCCACCGGCGTGTTGAGCGCAGTCACCGTGCCGGCACCGATCGCACCATCGGCGGTCAGCCCCATGCGCGTCTGGAAGCGCATGACCGCGACCTTGAGCGGCTCGTCATAGCGCGCCGGATCGGGACGCACGGCAGTGGCCGGCAGGTCGCCGGTGGCCGACAGTCGCGTCGCCACCGCAGCGACGCGCGGGCTGGTCTCGCCGAACTTGATCGTCGGCCCCGCCGGCACGTCGGACCAGCCACCGCGCGCCGCGAGCGCCTGATAACGCGCCAGCTCGGCGCGTACCTGCGTATAGACCGGATGCGTCGGCGCCACCGCGGCGACCGCCGCCGCGACATCGGGGGCGTTGATGATGACCATCGCGCGGTCGATTTCGGCCTGTGTCGGCGGCGTCCCCGGCTTGTGGCCATTCTGGCCGAAATTCCATTGCGGATCATAGGTTTCGGGGTGAACCTTGCCATGGCGCAGATGGTCGGCGAGCAGCACCATTGCATCGGTGGCGAGCAAGTCACGCTCGCCAACGCTGCCCTTGAAATTCGCCAGTGCAGCGGCGTGATAGTCCGCCGGCGTCAACCCGTCCTTGGCGCTGTCGGCGATCGCCTTTTGCAGCGACGCGAAGCGCGCCGGGTCGGTCCAGAGCAGCTTGCCACCGTTCGCCGCATAGACCGCGCGCACGAACAGCGGATCGACAATCGGCGCGCCGTTGATCCGCGTCGCGGTGCTCAATGTCGCGAGTTGAGGGTCCAGACCTTGCGCCGCAATCGGGGACGCCAACAACAGTGCCGCGATGACCGGCATCAACGAAAGACGAATGCTCAACCTGGTTCTCCAACGCACGTGACGCGCCAACCCTAGGCGCTGGCGCGCGGAACGGGAAGAGCCTCCGGCGGGCAGGGACTCGTCCCTGCACCCGATTATTGGGTGCAGGGGTCACCCCTGCCCGCCGGAGGCTCTGTAAATCTATTCCGCTGCGTCCAACCGGCTGATCACCGCCTTATCGCTCCAATGGCTCGACACGTTGCGCTGGAACACCGGCGGACGGTCGGCGAGCACTTCGGTTTCGAGCCATAGGCGCTTGAGGTGGCGCACCTTGCCCGCCGCGCGGTCGTCGACATATTCGGTACGGCCGTGCATCACGTGGAAGTTGTTGATGAACTGGATGTCACCCGGCGTGAAGTCGATGATGACGTTCCAGCGCCCGCTTTCGGCGGCATCGTCGAGCCATTTCAAGGCTTCGCGCGCCCGGTCGGTCAATCGCGGCGCCTCGGGGTGGCGCTGCGAGGCGAGGATGTACGGCACGATGGCGCGCACGAACAGCCGGCCGTGCCAGTTGGTGAATACCGGAATCATGTAATAGGGCTTGGTCCCCGGTGCCTGCTCGCCGCGATAGTCATACGGCTGCGGCTCATAGAGTTCGGCAGCGAGTTCGGGGACTTCGCGCACCATGGCGTTATGGATGGCGACCGAATTGGCCACCGCCGACAGCCCACCCGACACGCCAGTCTGCAGGCACATCAGCCCGACGAGGTCGGAGCCATCGCAGTGGAACCCCAGCTTGATGCCGCCGAGTTCGTTGCCGCGCGCGGTGGGATCATCGGCGCTCTTTCCCTGATCGGTGACGTCGCCCAGAATATGACCGTGCTTGTTCTGTGCCCAGGGCTTGCCGAGGTGCGCGCCGATGCCCCAGTAGATCATGCACATTTCGTCGTTGCTGTAGGCGGCGCGGTCGACCCCGCGGATCTGTACGAAGCCGCGGCCGTTGATCAGCTCGTTTTCGATGCGCTTGATGCGCGCGCCCAATGTCGGCAGCGGAAAATCAGCCTTGCCGACCTCGCGCAAGTCGCGGCCGGCGTTGGCCTTCGTCGCCGCGTCCAGTTCGGCGAGCTCGGCCGGCGTCAGCCATTCAGTCCACAAAGCCGGGTCCTTGACCGCGTCGGCGGTCCATTCGCATTGCGGTTCGAGGATTTCGAGCTTCATGTCGCCTACTCCGCTGCCACGGCCATCGGGGCCGATTTTGCACCACGCACCAGCCGACCGGGCAATGCGCCGGTCGGTTCACCGTCGCGGTAGGTCACCTGCCCCGCGACAATCGTCGCGACATAGCCAGTCGCACGCTGGATCAGGCGGCGCCCGCCGGCGGGTAAATCATACGCAACTTCAGGTGGATGCAGTCGCAAATTATCATAGTCGATGATGTTGATATCGGCGCGCAGCCCGACATGGATGCGCCCGCGGTCGTGCAGTCCGATCAGCGCTGCGGTATCAGCGGCCTGCATCCGCACGGCTTGTTCGACGGTCAGCTTTGGGCCGCGCACGCGGTCGCGTGTCCAGTGCGTCAGCAGCGACGTCGGGAAGCTGCCATCGCAGATCATCCCGACATGCGCGCCGCCGTCCGACAGCCCCGGCACGGTGTCGCGGTGGCGCAGCATCATGTAGCTCGGGTCGAGCGAGCCATCGGCATAGTTGAGGAACGGCACATAGATCATGCCCTTGCCGCCGTGGTCGAGCATCGCATCGAGCGCGACTTCCTGCGGCGAGCGGCCCTGCGCCTTGGCCAGCACGCCGAAGCTCTGGTCGGCGGTCGGTTCGTAGTTCGGCTCCGCCCCCAGCGCATACATATCGTCCCAGCGCGCCAGCATGTTCGCCGCGAGCGCATGGCTTTCGGTCGGCGGCTGGCTGAGTAGCGCGGCACGGAATGCCGGATCGGCGAGCTTGGCCGCACGCTCGGCAATCGGCAGCCCCGCAATGTCCTTGTAGCCCGGATACAGGCTGAACGGATTGAGCGTCAGTTCGAGCCCGAGCAGCACGCCGACCGCGCGCGGCGCCACCTGCGCGCGCATTTCGAGCCCGGCCTCGGTCGCTGCGGTCAGCTCGCCAAGCAGCGTCTTCCAGCCGTCCTTGGCGCGCGCCGACTGCGCCAGGCTGAAGCTCAGCGGCCGGCCACTAGCTTCGCACAGCCGGCGGAACATCGCGAATTCCTCGACCGGATTGGCGAAATCGGAGACGAACTGCAGCACACCCTTCCCCGCCGCCTTCAGCCCCATCGCGATGCCCATCAGTTCGTCTTCGGCGGCCGTCAGCGTCGGTGTCGGCTGGCCGTCGCTGGTGCGGTGGTTGAGCGTACGCGAGGTGCTGAACCCCAGCGCCCCGGCATCGACGGCGCGCTTGGCAATCGCCGCCATCGCGTTGATGTCGGTCGGCGTCGCCGGCTCGCGGTTGGCGCCGCGCTCGCCCATGACGAACACCCGAAGCGCCGCATGCGGCAGTTGCAGCCCGATATCGATGTCGAAGTTGCGTTTGCCGATGGCATCGAGATAGTCGGGGAAGCTCTCCCAGTTCCACGGCAGGCCTTCGGTCAGCACCGGAAACGGGATGTCCTCGACCCCCTCCATCAGGCGGATCAGCCGGTCATGGTCCTCGGGCTTGCACGGCGCGAAACCGACGCCGCAATTGCCTGAAATGACGGTGGTGACGCCGTGCCAGCTTGACGGCTGCAACCGTTCGTCCCAGCTCGCCTGCCCGTCGTAATGGGTATGGACGTCGACAAAGCCCGGCGTGACCAGATGCCCTCGTGCGTCGATTTCCTCGGCGCCCTGCCCGCTGACAGTGCCCACCGCGACAATCCGCCCGTCGGCCACCGCGACATCGCCGACAAAGCGGTCGCCGCCGCTGCCATCGACGATGGTGCCGCCGCGAATTACCAGATCATATGCCTTTTGCATCGCCAGCCTCACCCAATTTTATTTATTGACCGCGAAGCTGTCCCCGAAGTGATTGCGAGTCAAGTTGCCCGCGACTATTGCGGGTCGGGTGCCGTTCGAGGAGCCCCGTCGATGACCCCCACCGCGAAAATCCTGTTGCTCGGCTCGGGCGAACTGGGGCGCGAGTTCGTGATTTCGGCCAAGCGGCTCGGCTGCACCGTCATCGCCTGCGACAGCTATGCGCATGCGCCGGCGATGCAGGTGGCTGACGGCTGCGAGGTGTATTCGATGCTCGACGCCGATGCGCTGGCGGACGCGATCACCCGCCATGCCCCCGATCTGGTCGTCCCCGAAATCGAGGCGATCCGCACCGAAGTCCTGCAGGCGTTCGAGGACCGCGGCGTGCACATTGTGCCTTCTGCCCGCGCCGCCGCGATGACAATGAACCGCGACGGCATCCGCGACCTGGCCGCCAACACGCTGGGGCTGCGCACCTCGCGCTACCGCTACGCCGAAAGCCTGGAGGACGTACTGGCGGCCGCCGATTTCACCGGGCTGCCGTGCGTTATCAAGCCGGTGATGTCGTCATCGGGCAAGGGCCAGTCGACGGTGCGCGACGCCGCTGACCTCGCCGCCGCCTGGGACTATGCCGTCGCCAATATGCGCGGCGACCGCGCCAAGGTCATCGTCGAGGAATTCATCGCTTTCGACTATGAAATCACGCTGCTGACAGTCAGTGCCGCCGACGGCATCCACTTCTGCCTGCCCATCGGCCACCGGCAGGAACGCGGCGACTATCAGGAAAGCTGGCAGCCGGCGCCGATGTCCGACGCCGCACTTGCGTCGGCACAGGACATGGCGCGCAAGGTCGTCACCAACCTCGGCGGGCGCGGCATCTTCGGCGTCGAGTTCTTCGTGGCGGGCGGCGAGGTCATCTTTTCCGAACTGTCGCCGCGCCCGCACGACACCGGCATGGTGACGCTGATTTCGCAGAATTTGACGCAGTTCGACCTGCACGCGCGCGCCATCCTCGGGCTGCCGATTCCGCCGATCAGGATGATCGCCCCCGCCGCTGCCTCTGCCGTCGTGCTGGCCGACCGCATTGCCGAAAACTTCACCGTCACCGGCCTCGCCGACGCACTGGCGCTCGCCACCGCCGACGCGCATGTCGACGCCCGCATCTTCGGCAAACCAACCACGCGCGACCGCCGCCGCATGGGCGTCGCGCTCGCCACCGGCGCCACCTGCGAAGCCGCGCGCGCCACCGCCACGACAGCCGCGGCGTGCATCAAGCTCAGCTACGACTAAGCTACATGGATTTCCTCAAAATCATCCGCTCGTTCGAGGAATTGCTCTACGAAGCGATGACGTGGCTGCTGTTCTACCCGCGCACGCTGTGGCGCTGCCTGTTCCATCCCGATTGGATCATCGCCTATACCGACAAGGAACTCGGCGAAAAGCCGGGCGAGCAGTTTGTCGACACGATCAGCCCGCCGTTGTTCCTCATCATGTCGATCACCCTCACCTATGGCATCGGGCTGGCACTTGGCGCGCGCATGCAATCCAACGAAAGCGAAACTTTGCGCGCGATCACCGGCAACGTCGAAAACCTGCTGGCGTTTCGCGCGCTGTTCCTGTCGATGTTTCCGATTGTAATGGCGGCCGGACTGCTGCGCACGCGCGGCCAGCCAATCGACCGCAACACGCTGCGCAGCCCCTTCTATCTGCAATGCTATCTTGCCGCACCGTTCGCCGTCATGGCGGGCACCGCCACATCGCTGCTTGCAGTTCCGGGGCCACATCACCAACTGATCGGCGGCGTACTGTTCGTCGTTGCAGCGGTGTGGTTCATCACCGTGCAGACGCGCTGGTTCTTTCACCAGATCGAACCGGGCTGGTGGACCGCATTCGGGCTGGCGATGCGCTATCTGGGGCTGGCGATGCTGCTGGTGGTGTTGATTGGCATTGCGCTCATCCTGGTCTGACTATCGCGACCCCCTTGCCCCGCTTGCGCGCTTGCTGCCATAGCATGGGCAAAACCTTGGAGGAGCCACCGATGACCGACGCCTATGAGCCGCCCAGAGTCTGGACCTGGAACAAGGAAAGCGGCGGGCGTTTCGCCAATATCAACCGGCCGATTGCCGGCCCGACGCACGACAAGGAACTGCCCGTCGGCAAGCATCCACTGCAGCTCTACTCGCTGGGCACGCCCAACGGCGTCAAGGTCACGGTCATGCTCGAGGAGTTGCTCGCCACCGGCCACAGCGGCGCCGAATATGACGCCTGGCTGATCAACATCGGCAGCGGCGACCAGTTCGGTAGCGATTATGTCGCGGCCAACCCCAATTCTAAAATCCCGGTGCTCGTCGACCGCAGCGGCGCGAAGCCGCAGCGCGTGTTCGAATCGGGTGCCATCCTGCTCTACCTCGCCGAAAAGTTCGGCGCCTTCCTGCCCAAGGACCCGGCCAAGCGCACCGAAGCGCTGTCATGGCTGTTCTGGCAGATGGGTGCGACGCCGTATCTCGGCGGCGGCTTCGGGCACTTCTACGCCTATGCGCCGTTCAAGATCGAATACGCCATCGACCGCTTCGCGATGGAGGTGAAGCGCCAGCTCGACGTGCTCGACCGCCACTTGGCCGAAAACGCCTACATGGCGGGCGACGAATACAGCATCGCCGACATGGCGATCTGGCCGTGGTATGGCGCGCTGGTGAAGGGACTGGTCTATGACGCCGGCGAGTTCCTGTCGGTGCAGGACTACACCCACGTCCAGCGCTGGACCGACATGATTGCCGAGCGCCCGGCGGTCAAGCGCGGCCGTATGGTCAACCGCGTTATGGGCGACCCCGCCAGCCAGCTGCGCGAACGCCACGACGCCAGCGACTTCGACACCAAGACGCAGGACAAGATCGAAGCTGCCGCCGCCAAAGCTTAGCCCCGTCGCCGATCCAGATGCCGATCAGGAGTTCAGTACGCATGTCTGCTGCCAGTGCCGCCCCCGCTTACCTCGACCAGGATTTCGGCACCGTCGCCGACCTCGTCCGCATCCACGGCCGCGAGCGCCCGTCAGCACCGGCGCTGATCCACGGTGACGCAAAACTGAGCTGGGGCGAGCTCGATGCGCTTGTCGACCGCATTGCTGCGGGCTTCCAGCGCGACGGCGTCGCGCCGGGCGACCGCATCGCCATCTGCGCGCTGTCGTCGCTGAACTACGCCGCGACATTCCTCGCCGGCCTGCGCGCCGGTATCGCGGTCGCCCCGCTGGCGCCGTCCTCGACGCCCGACAGCCTCGCGGCAATGATTGCCGACTGCGGCGCCAAGCTGTTCTTCCTCGACCGCAGCGTCGCCACCGAAATCGACGCCGCCGGCGTCAAGATTCCGACCAAGCGCATCAGCTTCGACGGCTCGGAAAGCGGCACGCCGTTCGCCGACTGGCTGCCGGCCGTCGGCGCCGTGCCGCAGCCGGTCACCATCACCCCCGAAATGGCATTCAACCTGATCTATTCGTCGGGCACCACCGGCACGCCCAAGGGCATCGTCCAGTCGCACAAGATGCGCTGGGGTCATGTCAATCGCGGCGGCGGCTCGGGCTACGGCCCGAACTGCGTGACCTTGCTGTCGACGCCGCTCTATTCGAACACCACGCTGGTCAGCTTCTTCCCGACCATGGCGCTCGGCGGCTGCGCGGTGCTGATGGAAAAGTTCGACGTCGCCAAATATCTCGACCTCGCGCAACGCCACAAGGTCACCCACACGATGCTGGTGCCGGTGCAATACCGCCGCATCATGGAATACCCCGACTTCGGCAAGTTCGACCTGTCGAGCTTCGTCATGAAGTTCTGCACCAGCGCGCCGTTTTCCGCCGCGCTCAAGGCCGACATCCTCGCGCGCTGGCCCGGCGGGCTGATCGAATACTATGGCATGACCGAAGGCGGCGGCGGCTGCGTGCTGATCGCGCACGAACACCCCGACAAGCTCGCCACCGTCGGGCGGCCGTTGCCCGGTGTCGATGTCCACCTGATCGACGAGGAAGGCAACGAAGTCGCCACCGGCGAAATCGGTGAAATCGTCGGCCGCTCGGGCAGCGTCATGAACGGTTACTGGAACCGCCCCGACGCCACCGAAGCCGCAATCTGGCGAAACGCCGACGGCGTCGAATTCATCCGCACCGGCGACGTCGGCCGCTTCGATGCCGACGGTTTCCTCACCCTGATGGACCGTCGCAAGGACATGATCATCTCAGGCGGCTTCAACATCTACCCCAGCGACCTCGAAGCCGTCGTGCTCGGCCACCCCGCCGTCGCCGATGTCGCGGTGGTGGGTGTGCCGTCCGACGCCTGGGGCGAAACCCCCGTCGCCTTCGTCGTGCCCAAGGGCGAGGCAGACGCGGAGGAAATCCGCAGTTGGGCCAACGCCAAAGTCGGAAAGACCCAGCGCCTGTCCGCGATCAAGCTCGTCGACAGCCTGCCCCGCAGCGCCATCGGCAAGGTACTCAAGCGCGAACTGCGCGACGGGTATAAGGGTTAAGAGAAGGGCCTCCGGCGGGCAGGCCTGAGGCCTGCACCCGATTGTGGTTCAGGCCAATCTGAACGGTGCCGGGTCGCCTTGTTCGGCGACGAGTTGCCGGTGGGCGATCACCAGGCATTTCTGAAATTCGGCAGCCACGTCTTTGACCGGCGTTTGCATCAGCGCGGCGAGATGCGCGGGTATGGCATCTTCGCCCAGGCTGGCAACGATGGCCGCGGCTTCGGCGTCATCGCGGCCCATCGCCTGCAGCAGCAGCCGCGTCGCGCGGGCGCGCCGTCGAAACTCGAAATCCACAAGGCGTGCGGATTCGAACTCCTCCTTCTTGCGCAACGCCCGCCCAAGATCGAACACCATTGCCGTCACACCGGATTGACCAACGGAGCGCCAATCTAACCCAGTCACCCACCCAATGCCACAAAACCACGCCGCAGTCAGGCAAGCACCGCCAATTGCCGGGTGCAGGGGTCACCCCTGCCCGACGGAGGCCCTTCACTTCGGCGTCAGAATTTTCTTCTTCTGCGCCTCATACTGGTCGCGGGTGATCACTCCGCCGGCATAGGCCTTTTCGATCTGCGTCAGTTGCGCCTTTTGCGCAGGGCTAACCGGCGCGGGTGCCGGTGTGGTGGCACACGCCGCGAGCAGCAGTACGGCAGGCAGGGCGAGCGCGCGCATCGGGTTAGCGTGCACCCAGTGCGTAGAGGAATTCGGCGTAGCCCAGCGCCGCGCCGTCGAAGCCGCGGACTTTGGGGTTGGCCGATTCGATGACGTAGAATTCGTTGGGGGCGTGGGCGCCGCTGCCGAGGCCGAAGCCGAAGTGGCCGGCGGGGAGGTTGAGTGGCGGGCCGGTGAACAGATAGCCGGGCCAGCTACCGGCGAGGCGCACGTTCATCACCGGATCGATGCCGTTGGCCTTGTAGACTGCGGCTTGCGTCTTGATGAGGGCGCTGTCGATCGAGGTGGTGGTCGGGTCATAGCCGCCGCTCATCTTGACCTCGATATCGCCGTAGCCGCGCTTGGCGAGGTGCGCCTTGAGTTTGGCAAGGCTGTCGGCGGCGGTCATGTCGGGAACGATGCGCATGTCGATCTTGGCGACCGCCTTGCCGGGCAGCACGGTCTTGCCGCCGGGGCCGGTATAGCCGGCGACGAGGCCTTCGATGTTGACGGTGGGGCGGCTGGTGTTGCGGGTGACGGCTTCTTCCCAGCTGATGTTGTCGACCCACTGCGTCACGCCGAACGACTTTTTCGCCGCCGCTTCGCTGGTGCGCTTGGCATAGTCGGCGTTGAGCGCCTTTTCCTGCGCTGTGAGTGGCCGGATATTGTCGCCATAGCCGTCGATCATCGGGGTGTTGCCGTCGTCCGACACCAACGTGTCGAGCGCCTTGACCAGCCGCCAGGCCGGGCTGTCGATGCTGGCCTTGTAGCTGGAGTGGATGTCGGTTTTGGGGCCCTTGCCCCATTTTTCACCGCTGGCGATGAGTTCGAGTTCGATGATGCCCTTGGCGCCGAGGTTGATCGTCACGCCGCCATCTGGGTTTTGCGAGGCGAACGGCATGAAGACACTTTCGCAGCGCTTGAGCGCCGCCAGCACATCGGCGCGGTGGACGACTTCGTGGAAGTTCGGCGAGCCGATTTCCTCCTCGCCCTCACCGACGAACACCAGATTGACCGGCAACTTGCGGCCGGTCGCCTTGAACGCATGCAGCGCGGCGAGAAACGTTGCCTGCGGGCCTTTCTGGTTGGTGGCGCCGCGCGCAACGAGGCTGAGGCCGACGCCGGGCTTGTCGACGAGCGCGCCATCGAACGGCGGCACCACCCATTCGCTGGGGTCGGCCTGTTTGACGTCGTACATGAAATAGACGCCGATGGTGCGCTTGGCGCCGGCGTCAAGTTTCGCAAATACGCCGGGCTTGCCGCTGGTCGGCACGACTTCGGCGTGGTTGAAGCCGGCGTCCAGGAGCAGCTTGACCAGATGTTCGGCGCCTTCGGGATAACCGCGGTTTTCGGCGGCGATCGACGGCAGGCGAATCCAGTCCTGCAGGCGCTTGACGTTGGTATCGTGCGATTTGGCCAGTTCGGCGGCGAGCGCCTTCAAGTCGGCGGGGCTGGCGAGCGCCATTTGCGGCATCGCCAGTGCGGCGGCGCCGAGCGCGGCCCCCTGCAGCATCGTCCGGCGTGCGATAGGATCGGTCATCACAATCTCCCTGTTTTCAAGGCGATGCTAGATGCTGTTTGCCCAAACGAAAAGGGGCGAACCTTTCGGCCCGCCCCAATTCTTCAGACTGCGTTGGCAGCGCTTAGAAGCGCATGCCGACGCCGGCCCAGACCTGGTTGGTCGAGACGTTGTCCTTGTAGTTCGAGTAGCGATACTCGATCTTGCCGTAGAAGCTTTCACCGAAAGCCTGCTCGCCACCGGCAGCAAAACGGAAGCCGCTGTACGAACGCGAATCTTCGACCGTCGCGCCACCCACCGGGGTGTCGTAGAACTTGATGCTCTGGTTGGCATAGCCGACGCCGCCGTACAGCAGGGTCGAGTCAGCAACCTTGAAGCCGGCACGCGCCATCGCCGAGAAGTTCACGCCCATGTTGGCGTTGACGGTGTTGCGGCCGAGAAGGCAAGCCGAGGTCTGGCAGAGGATGTCGTCGAAGCTGGCGGTGCTGCCGGCAACGTTGCCGAGCACGCCGAGAATGACGGTTTCCGAGACCGGGAAGTCATAGCCGACTTCGGCGCCATAACCGAAAGCGCTGTTCGACTTTTCCCAGTTGGTGCCGAAACGATCGACGTAACCGATCGAGGTCGAATCCCAACCGCCCTGCAGTTCAGCGCGGAAACCGCTGAATTCAGCAGCAGCAGCCGGCATAGCAGCAGCAGCGGTCGCCAGAACAGCAGCAACAGTAAGAGTGCGCAACATAATTATCTCCTATAATGAACGCGCGATGAATAACGCACGTTTTGTGCAACAGAAATGAAACAAGCTGATATTCTCAAACAAAAAGCGAGATAATCAGCGTCGGCGTTCCCTGTTGCAGCGCCAGATAGTCGGTGGATCACGAATTTGCCAGTGCTAACCGGTTAGAGTCCATAGAATGGCTCAAACTGTTGCCCGCATGTCACACTGTACCATCGGCCAGGCGCAGCCGCCCGACCCAGCGCGCGTGGCGCCCGAACACCAGCCGGTTGAGCGCCAGCGCCAGCGCGATGCACGCCAGCAGTGTCACCAGCATCAGGTGGATATAGTGCACCGGCGTCCACAGAAACGTGAACACCGCATACAGGCCGACGCCGAACAGCAGCGCCGCCATCATTGCGCGCGCATCGACATCGGTGAACAGCAGCCCGACGATAAACACCGACAGAATCGGCATCGACAGCAGGCCATTGAGTTGCTGCACGAGGTTGATGATCGAGTCCGCGCCCGAATAGACCGGCACCAGCGCAATCGACACCACCATGAACGCCAGCGAGATGAGGCGGTTGAGCCGCCCGACATCAGGCTTGGCGGTCAAAAACTTTTCGTGGAGGTCGCAGACATACAGCGTCACCGATGAGTTGAGCACCGAGGTGTAGCTGGTCAGCACTGCCGCCAGCATGAACGCCGCGAAAGCCCCCGACAGCCAGCCCGGCATCACCGTCGCCACCACGCGGCCGTAGGTGGCATCGCCGATGTCGCCAAACAGCTTGTAACCCGCGACACCCGGCAGCACGACGACCGCCGGCACGATCAGAATGCGAATGGCGACCGCCGCGAGCACGCCCTTCTGCCCCTCGCGGATCGACGGTGCGGCCATCGCGCGCTGGGTAATCGTCTGGTTGGTGCTCCAGTAAAACATCTGGATGAAGATCATGCCGGTCAGCAGCGTCGGCCACGGGATCGGCGAGTCCGGTCCGCCGATCATCGACAGCCGTTCGGGCGGGATACCGGAGAAATCGAAATTGATTGCGGCCAGCGCCAGGAACGTCACCAGCAGCGCCATGCCGAGCACCCCAACGCCCGATATCGTATCATAGACCGCGACCGCGCGCAGCCCGCCGCCGACCGCATAGGCGGTGCCCATCACCGCCATCGCGGCGGCAATCCACAGCACCGGCAGATCGACCCCGAACATCGATTTCAGGAACAGCGATCCCGTGTAGAGCATGATCGGCAAATAGATGAAGACATTGCCGAGCAGGAACAGCACCGACACCAAAGCGCGCAGCTGGATCGAGCCATATTTGCGTTCGAGCAGCTCGGTCGTGGTGGTGCAATGGTTGCGGTAATAAATCGGCAGGAAGATGAACGCGAGCATCAGCAGCCCGACGATCGCCGACAGTTCCCACCACGCCAGCAGCAGCATCTGGTTGCCGTTCATGCCGACGAGCTGGTCGGTCGACAGGTTGGTCAGCGTGATCGATCCGGCGATATAGGGCCAGGTCAGGTTGCCGCCCGCCAGGAAATACTCGCGGTTGGAATCGGTCGAACGCCCGCCCATGCGGCGCACGGTGAACGTCGTCGCCAGCGCCATCAGCAGCGTCAGCCCGCCGAACACCAGCCATTGCAGCCCATTTGCGGTCATGCCGCCTCCCCCCTGTTAATCCGTGTCGAACCCCAGCGTCATCTGCCAGTCGAACGTCGCGCCTGGCCGTAGCACCGGCAAAGCATCGGGCAGCGCCTGCGGCTCGAACGCGATGCCACCGTGGCGCCCGATGACCTGCCCGCCATGCCCCGGCGGGCCGCCGGCCAGCCCGACGCCGGAGTAGACGACGAGCGCCGGCGCCGGGCTGGTCACCGTCAACCGCCGCCCCGATGCCGGATGGCTGAGCACCGCCGCCGTGCCGCTGCCGCGCACGAAGACATGGTCGATGCCACCTGCGGCCACCGCCTGCGGGTCGGCCGAGGCAAGGATGTCGCCCAGCTGCTGCGGGACGCGAAAATCGAATACCGTTCCAGCGACCGGTGCGGCACCCGCCGTCACCTGCCCCGCACCGCTGGGGTAATACGCCGACGCATCGAGCTGAAGGACATGGTCGCCGACCGGTGTGCCCGCGCCCGACAGATTCCAATACGGGTGCCAGGTCAAATTGACTGGTGTCGGCGCGTCGCTCGTCGCCGCCAGCGCCAACGTCAGCCCTGCCGCATCAAGCCGGTAGGTCGCCACCACCGTCAACGCACCGGGATAGCCCTGATCGCCCGCTGTGCTTTGATGGCTCAAGCGCAAAACCGCGGCACCATCCTCGACCATCGCCGCAACCAGTCGCCACAGCGCGCGGTCGAAGCCTTGCGCGCCACCGTGCAGCGTATTGTCGCCTTCGTTCTGGCTGAGCTGATGGGTGACACCATCGACGCTGACACGCCCGCCAGCGATGCGCCCGGCGGTGCGCCCGATGATGGCGCCAGGGTAGCTGCGGCTGGTGAGATAGCCCGCGACATCGTCATGGCCCAGCGTCACCTCGGCGCAGCAACCGTCGCGGCCGGGCATTTGCAGCGATTGCAGGATGCCGCCGAGCGTCAGAATGGTTGCCCGCACCGCGCCTGCCGACAGCGTCACCGCCTGAACCATGCTGCCGTCGGGCAGCGTGCCGAAATCGCTGACGCTGACGTTCACAGGCACGCCCGCAACCGCGCCGCAGCGTCTTCGGGGGTCAGGTCGCGCTGCGGCATGCCGAGTAGCTCGAAGCCGACCATATGCTTGCGCACTGTCGCGGAGCGCAGCAGTGGCGGCAGGAAGTGGCCGTGGAGGGTGAAATCCTTGTCACCGGGGTGCTGGTGCCAGCCGAGCGAATAGGGAAAGGCACAATCGAACAGCCGGTCATAGGCGCGCGTCACCACTGAAAGCAGAGCCGCCAGCCCGTCGCGTTCGGCCGGTGTCAGCGCATCGAACGAGGCGACGGCACGGCGCGGCAATACCAGCAGCTCGAACGGCCACGCCGCCCAGAACGGCACCAGCGCAACGAAGCTGTCATTGGCCGTCACCAGCCGCACGCCCTCCGCAAGTTCGCGTGCCAGATAGTCATCGAGCAGCAGGCTGCCATGCGTCGCCGCCCAGTCGCGCTGGCGCCGGACTTCATGGTCGAGCTCGTTGGGCAAATGCTGCGTCGCCCAGATCTGGCCATGTGGATGCGGGTTGCTCGCCCCCATCATCGCGCCGCGATTTTCGAAGATCGTCACCGCGCCGACATCGTCGCGCGCCGCCAGTTCGGCAGTCTGTGCCGCCCAGACTTCCACCACTGCCGCGATTTCGGCGGGCGTCATCGCCGCCATCGTGCGGCCATGGTCGGGGCCGTAGCAGATGACGCGGCAGACGCCGGCTTCGGGCTCGGCGACAAGCAGCGGGTCGGCCGGAGTGGCGCGCACGACACCAGGCAGCAGCGCCGGAAAGTCGTTATCGAACACATTCACGCCGGCGTAGTCGGGGTTATGCACACCGCCGACACGGGCATTGCCGGGACACAGGTAGCATTCGGGGTCATAGGAAGGCGGCGGTGGTGCGGCGTCATCCTCGGTCGCGCCTTGCCACGGCCGCGACACGCGCTGCGGCGACACCAGCACCCAGTCGCCGCTGAGCAGGTTGAGCCGGCGTTCGGGGCGCGCCGTCATGGCAGGACCTCGCCGGCGCCGTCACCGGCGCGCACCAGCATGGCGTTGGCTTTGACGCCGGTCGCAGCTGCATAGGCCGCGACAATCGCATTCTGCGCCGAACTGGCTTGTTTCGCATCGACCAGCGCCAGCACGCTGCCGCCGAAGCCGCCACCCATCATCCGCGCGCCGTAAACGCTGGGCACCGCCCGCGCGCACGCCGCCAGCGTATCGAGCGCAAGCGTGCTCACCGCCATGTCAACCGACAGGCTGGCGTGCGAGGCGTCGAGCAACGCACCCAATGTCCGCAAATCCCCCGCCGCCAGCGCCGCCACCGCCGCATTGACGCGGGCAATTTCGCTGACAACATGGCGCGCACGCTTGGCGGGGCGTTCGGGCAGCACCGCACCCGCCAGTTGCGCCAGCGTCACGTCGCGCAAACTGGCCCCCAGCGCCGCAGCTGCCGCCTCGCAATCGGCGCGGCGTTCGGCATAGCCGCCGTCCACCAACGCGTGACGCTGCATCGAATCGACCAGCACGAATGCGGCTTTATCGGGCAGCGCCACCGGCGTGAAATCCAGCGTCCGGCAGTCCAGCCGCAGCGCGTGTCCGGCAAGCCCATGGACGCTGGCGAACTGGTCCATGATGCCGCACGGCATGCCGACAAAATCGTTCTCCGCGGCCTGCGCCCAGCGCGCCATTTGCACGCGCGGCACATCGCGCACCCCGGCGAGCGCCAGCAACGCCAGCAGCACCGCCACTTCGAGCGCCGCCGAAGAACTGACGCCGGCGCCGATCGGCACATCGCTGGTCACCATCAAATCCGCGCCCGGCACCGCAATGCCGTCGCGGCGCAGCACCTGCGCGACGCCCGCGACATAGTCGCTCCAGTCCTTGCGTGGCGTCAGCGCGCCAAGGTCGAGCGTCACTTCGGCATCCACGTCGATCGCCGTAACCCGCAGCATGTCGCTACCGTTCGCCGCCGCTGCCACGCTGCACCAGCGGTCGATCGCGGCGGGCAGTACCAACCCGTCGCAATAGTCCACATGCTCGCCGATGATGTTGATGCGGCCCGGCGCGCGGAACAGCCGCGGCGTCGCGCCGAAACGCTCAGTAAACCGTGCGGACAGGTCGGCGTCGTTCACGCGAGGCGCCACGCGGCAATCCCCGCCGGCGGCAGGTCGGGGCCGCCGAGCACGAACTTGGCGCCGGCCGGGGCATGCGCCGGGCGGTGTTCAGCGGCGTAGTTGATCGCCAGGCATAGCCCGCCGCGCCGGCGCCAGCGCACGCCGTCGGCCATGTCGGTGGTGGCGATGCCCGCCGCCTCGGTCAGGGCGCGCAGCACCGTGCGCAGCATCGCCGGCTCGGGCCAGCCCGCCAGATAATGCGCCTTGCCATGGCTGAACCACGCACCGCCACCGTCGGCAAAGCGCGCACGCGGCGTCAGGTCGGTGCGCACCCACTCGCGCCAGCGCGTCACGCCATGCGCGACGCCGTCGATGCTGACGCCGACACTGGCGCCGCGCCGCAGGCTTTCGACGCGCGTCACCGCCAGCGGCAGTAGCGCCTGCAACGCCCCCGGCGCCAGCGCTGCGGGAATCTGGAAATCGCGCGTCTTCGAGCCCGACCGCGGGCCGATCAAAATCTGCGCGCCACTCGCCGCCAGCTTCGTCGCCAGCGCCGCATCGGCATCGAGCAGCATCGGCACGGCGATCAACCGATATCCCGCCAGATCCGCCCCGGGCGCAACGATATCGACATCGAGCCCGAGCCGGCGCAACGCGGTGTACATTTCAAACGCTGCACGCAGCGCCGACAGGTCGCGACCCTGCGGCTGGATCTCGCTCATCCACACCGAGGGGTAGCCGAACACCAGCGCCACCTCGGCCCGGCTTGCTGCCGGCAGCGGACCGAGCTGGGCGATCTCACGCGCCACCTGCGCCGCCTCGACACCGCCGACATCGGTGCTGCGGTCGGGCAAGGTCAGCCCAGCGTGCATCGCCTCCTGCCCGAACGGCAGCTGGCGCCAGCGGAAATAACTGACGACCTCGGCACCGTGCGCGAACGCCTCCCAGCTCCAGGCGCGCACCATGCCGGGCAGCGGCGCCGGGTTCGACCGCGCCCAGTTCACCGGCCCCGGCTGCTGTTCCATCACCCACCAGCGCCCGCGCCCGACACCGCGGTACAGGTCATGGTGGAAGCCGGCGATGTCGGGATGGCCCTGCCGCAGGTAGCGCGCCTTGCAGTCGTCATCGAACCAGAATTGCTCGGTGAAGCCCAGCGGGTAGCTGTCCCAGCTCGCGACATCGAGGTCGGCGGCGACGTCGTTATGGTCGAAATCGGTGACGAACCCCATGAAATTATGGATGATATCGCGGCCCGGCGACGCGGCCCGCAATATCTCGACCTGCAGCCGGTTGAAGCTCGCGACCTCGTCGGAGGCAAAGCGCTGATAGTCGAGCCGGTGCGCCGGATTGGCTTCGGTGACCGTCAGGTTGGGCGCGTCGATTTCATCGAAGCTGCGGTATTCCTGCGACCAGAAGACATTGCCCCATGCCGCATTGAGTGCGGCGATGTCGCCGTAGCGCGCCGCCAGCCAGCGCCGGAAACGCCGCACGGCACCCGCCGAATAGCTCAGCGTCGTCGCGTGGCAGCCATATTCATTGTCGGTCTGCCATGCGACCACCGCCGGGTGGTTGCCGTAACGCTCGGCGAGCGCCGTCACGATGCGCGTGCACTGGTCGCGGTAGCTTTCGCTCGAAAAGCAATAATGCCGACGCGAGCCGAAGCCGCGCACATGGCGGTGGTAGTCGACCGCCAACATCGACGGATCGGCATCGACCAGCCACTTCGGCGGCGTCGCGGTCGGCGTGCCGAGCACGACCTGCAGCCCGTGGCGGTGCAGCGTATCGAGCGCGCGGTCGAGCCAGCCCCAGTCGAAGGCGCCGGGTTCGGGCTCGATGCGGCTCCACGCGAACTCGCCAATGCGCACCACCGATAGCCCCATCGCGACCATGGCGCGCGCGTCCTCGTCCCACCAGGCTTCGGGCCAGTGTTCGGGATAGTAGCAAACGCCCAGCTTCATGACGTCACCTCGGTGAGTTGCACGACAGCGATTTCGCCGGCGTGGAGGATAGGCAAATGCAGCCCGCGCCGGGCGAGCAACGCACCGTCAACCGCGATGGCGTCGCCGCGAATGAACGGCGTCGTCGAGCGCATCGCGCGCTGGCGACCGGCGCGCGGGTTGAGCAACTCGGCACGATAGCTTGTCTCCTCAGCACACATCGGCAGCCGCAGCGGAAGAGGCGCGGCGTGCGGCGCGGTGGCGACCTGTGCGACGCTGACGATCCAGTCGCGTGGTCCGCCAAACGCCACCGCGATGCAGCCGGGGTCGGCGGTTTCAAGCCGCAGTGTCGCGCCGCCGTGCAGCACGTCGCGCCATGCCTTATAGTGCGCGATAGTGCCGGCGAGCGTCGCCAGTTCGGTCTCGCTGCAACGGCGCAGGTCGGCCTCGATGCCCATATGTCCGGCAAACGCCGTCCAG
Source organism: Glacieibacterium arshaanense (assembly GCF_004681125.1). Lineage (GTDB taxonomy): Bacteria > Pseudomonadota > Alphaproteobacteria > Sphingomonadales > Sphingomonadaceae > Polymorphobacter_A > Polymorphobacter_A arshaanense. The sequence continues at coordinate 611,100 of NZ_SIHO01000001.1, read as the reverse complement.
GCGCGCATCGCGGCGCTGCTGCGACGGGCGGTGGTGTGGCAATCGGCGGGGCCGAAATGCGCGCCCATGACTTCGGGCGGGAAGAAAATCGAAAACGCCCGCTGGATCGCCTGGCGCTCGATGGGGTCATTGCAATCCGACGTCCAGATGCGGTCGGTGCGCTTCAGGATTTCATAATCGGCGCGCGCCCCGCCCGACGCGCAGGCCTCGATTTCGACGTGCGGGTGCGCCGCGCACAACCGGTCGATCAGCGTATAGAGCGCCAACGTCTGGCGATGCACCGCGCCGCGCCCGCCGCTGACCGCGTGGACGAGGTCGCGGTTCATGTCCCATTTGAGATAGGCGATGGCGTTGTCGCGGAGAAGGCCGTCGAGCACGCCGAACAGGTGGTCGGTGACCTCGGATCGCGTCAGGTCGAGCGCATATTGGCCGCGCCCCAGCAGTTGCGTCCGACCCGGCGCGCCAAGCACCCAATCAGGATGCGCGCGCAACAAATCGGAATCGGCATTGGCCATTTCGGGTTCGACCCACAGCCCGAAATCCATGCCGAGGCCGTGGACATGGTCGATCAGCGGCTTGAGCCCGCGCGGATATTTGACGGCATCGGGCACCCAATCGCCCAAACCTGCCCTGTCATCGCCGCGCCCCTTGAACCAGCCGTCATCAAGGACGAAGCGTTCGGCGCCGACCTGGGCCGCTGCATCGGCCAGCGCGCACAGCCCGGCATGGTCGTGCGCGAAATACACCGCCTCCCAGCTATTGATATGCACCTTGCGCGGCTTGCCGCGCAGCCGGCCGCCGAGGATGATGTCGCGCACGAACGGATGCAGCCGCGCCGAAATGCCGTTCAGGCCTACATCCGACCGCGCGATGTAAAGCGCCGGGCTGGTGTAGCTTTCGCCCCGCGCGAGGATGATTTCGCCGGGCGCCAGCAGCTCGCCCGCCTGCAACTGGATGCGGCCGTCGCGCAGCCGTTCGGCGAACATCCGGTGGTTGCCGCTCCACGCCAGGTGCAGCGCGAACACTTCGCCATGCGCCTCGCCAAAGCCCGCTTCGCCCACCAGCATGAACGGTGGGGCATGGTGCGAGGTGCGACCGGTGCGGTTTTCCTTGGCAATGATGCCGGTAACCAAGGTTTGCCGGACGGGGGTGAATTCGCGCACCCAGCGGCCATCGAACAGCAGCAGTTCGGCGTGCGGCACTTCGACCGCGCCGGCGGCGCACCAGTCAAGTGTCAACGGCGTGGCCGACAGGTTGCGAACGGTGGTGCGGCTGGTGACGACGTTGGTTGCGGCGTCAATCGTAAGTGCCAGCTCGACTTCGATTTCAGCGCGGGCGTCGGCATAGGTCAGCGTGCCACCGTCGCGGCGCACCAGTTCCAACTGGGTGACCAGTTCGATGCCGTCGCGGTGGCCGAGCAGTGCCGGATGGCCGGTGAAGCCCTGCCCGGCTTCGGGAAACCAGCACATCGCCTCGCCGTCATCGAGGATGCCGTGCGGCACGAGTGCGGCCACCAGTGCCGCCAATTCGTCGAGGCTTTGGTCGAACCCGCTGGGGCCCCAATAGCCCAGCCGCGCAACGCCGCGCGCCGGCGTCAGCAAGCCCAGCGCGTCATCACTGCCCGTCAGCCAGAACCCGTCCAAGCCACTCTCCCCGCCCCATTGCTAGCCGAGCGCGCCCGATGTTGCGAGGCCCAAAGCAATCATTCGGGTGCAGGGCTCAGCCCTGCCCGCCGGAGGCCCTTTCTTACGCCTTAGTCCCCCGTGAACACCCCCGGCCGCTTTTCGCGGAACGCTGTCATCGCCTCGCGGAAATCGCTGGTGCGCGCGGCGAGCAGCCATTGGTCGGCGTCGGCGTGGAGGACTGCGGCGTTCAGCGCGCCGGCGACGGCGTTGACCGAGCGCTTGATCATCTGCACCGCGACCGGCGGCAGCGCGGCGTATTGCTGCGCCATCGCCAGCGCGGCGGCGTCCTGTTCGCCGAGCGGCACGACGCGGTCGAGGAAGCCCCAGCGTTCGAGCGTTGCGGCATCGTGCAGCGCACCCGACATGATCAGCGTCTTGGCGCGCGCCGGGCCGACGAGTTCGACGCAGGGGCCGATGGCGTTCCACATCAGGTTGATGCCGAGCTTGACCTCGCCGTAGCCGATGCGGGCGTTGTCGGCGGAGATGCGGAAATCGCAGGCCGTCGCAATGCACGTCGCGCCGCCGGTGGCGATACCGTGCAACACCGCGATCGTCGGCTGGTGGATTTCACGCAACGCGCGGATCAGCAGCGCGCCTTGGGTGGCGCCGCGTCGCATGACTTCGGTGCGCGGTGGCTTTCGCCCGCCGCCGACGGTGCCGAGGTCGGCGCCGGCACTGAAGTCGGGGCCGTCGGCGCGGATGATGACGACGCGCGTCGCGTCGTCTTCGCGGAAGTCCTCCGCCAGCCGCTGCAACTGGCGCAGCGAGGCGCCGGTCAGCGCGTTGCGCTTTTCGCCGCGCGCCAGCGTGATTGTCGCAATCGCGCCATCACGGCTCAGGCGGAAATGCCCGGATTCGGTCTCGGTCATGGCGGCTCCCCAAAGATGTTGGCGCCATCTTGGCACAGTGGCGGCGTGTCGCAACCCGCAATAGCCGTAGCGCTTGCCAGCCTTTGAGGCACGGTGCTAACCCCGTCCGCCACAAGGGGAGATACGCCATGACCGTCACGCTGTTCGAACATCCGCTGTCGCCCTACAGCCAGAAAAACAAGATCGCGCTGCGCGAAAAGGGCGTGGCGTTCGAGGTAGTGACGCCCGAGGCGATGGGCACCGGCCATGTCGCCGGGCAATTCGCCGCCGCCAACCCGCGCGGCGAGGTGCCGGCGCTGATCGACGGCGACACCAGCGTCTTCGATTCGACGATCATCCAGGACTATATCGAGGAAAGCTGGCCGACACCGGCGCTGCTGCCCGCAACACCGGCGCAGCGCGCCCGCGTCCGCATGATCGAGGAGATCATGGACACACAGTATGAGGCGATCACCTGGGGCATGATGGAAGTCCGCGTCTTCGACCGCGCGCCGGGTGCCGCCGGCGAGGCGCTGCTCGCCCGCGCCCGCGGCCAACTCGACGGCCTGCACGCTTGGCTGACAACGCAGCTGGGCGATGCCGACTGGTTCAACGGTGCTGCATTCGGCTGGGGCGATATCGCCGTCATTCCGTTCGTGCTCGGCGCCACCGGCTATGGCTGCGGCCCCGCCCCTGACTCGGCACTCGGCAAATGGGTCAAGCGCTGCCTCGCCCGGCCAAGCGTCAGTCAGTCCGCCGCCGAAGCGCAGGCGGCCGCGTCGGCCGTCACCGACAGTGGCCTGCTCAAGGCCGCGCTCGCCAGCGGCGCGTTCAAGCGCGAATACCGCGACCACCGGCTCGAATGGATGCTGCGGTCGGGCGGTCTCGAGGTCTTGCAGGCCGGGATGGCGGCAGGCAACATCCGCTTCAGCCACGAATTGAAGTAACGCCGATGATCCGCACCCCGCCCAAACCATCGTCGAACGTGTTCTTTTCGCAGCGGCTGCGGCTGCACTTTGTCGATTGGGGCAACCCCGACGCGCCGACGCTGATCCTGCTCCACGGCGGCCGCGACCATTGCCGCAACTGGGACTGGGTGGCGGGCGAGCTGGCGAACGACTGGCACATCATCGCCCCCGACCTGCGCGGCCACGGCGACAGCGCCTGGTCACCCGACGGCAACTATACGATGTCGGCGTTCACCTATGACTTCGCGCAGCTCATCCACCAGCAGGCGCGCGGGCCGGTTCACATCATCGCGCACTCGCTCGGCGGCTCGATCGCGCTGCGCTATACCGGGCTGTATCCCGAAAACGTCGCCAAGATCGTCGCCATCGAAGGCCTTGGGCCCTCGCCCAAGATGGTCGCGGCGCGCCAGAAGATAGACTTCGCCGACCGCTTCCGTGAATGGGTCGATGAACAACGCAAGCTGAGCAGCCGCATGCCCAAGCGCTACGCCTCGATCGAGGAAGCGCTCGGCCGCATGCAGGCCGAAAACAGCCATCTATCGCAGGCCCAGGCCGAACATCTGACCCGTCACGGCATCCTGCAGAACGAAGACGGCAGCTACAGCTGGAAGTTCGACAACTACGTCCGCTCGTTCTCGCCCGTCGACATGTCGCTCGACGATCTGCAGACGCTGTGGGGCCGCATCACCTGCCCGACGCGGCTGGTCTATGGCGCCGAAAGCTGGGCCTCGAACCCCGCCGAGGACGGCAGGCTGGGTTATTTCAACAACGCTACCGTGACGCGCTATGAACAGGCAGGCCACTGGGTCCATCATGACCAGACCGAAAAGTTCGTTGCTGAAATGCGCGAATTTCTTTGAACGAAAGAGCCTCCGGCGGGCAGGCGTGACGCCTGCACCCAATTGAAGGAAGAACCATGACTGATTTCAGTGGACGTACTGCACTTGTGACCGGTGCTGGCAGCGGGATTGGGCGCGCTGCCGCCAAGCTGTTTGCGGCGCGTGGCGCCAATGTCGTCGCCGTCGACCGGGCCGACAGCGTCCATGAAACCGTTGCGGCGATTGTCGCCGCCGGTGGCAAGTCGGTCGGGCTGACCGCCGACGTCGGTGAAAAGGCCGATGTCGATGCCGCCGTCGCCCGCGCGGTCAGCGAATACGGCAGCCTCGACGCCGCCTTCGTCAACGCTGGCGTTTCGGGCGGGCTTGTCCCCTTCCTCGATCTGACGGTGGAGGAATGGAACACGGTGTTGCGCGTCAATCTCGTCGGCGCCTTCCTGACCTTGCAGGCCGCCGCCCGCGTCATGGTCGCGCAGGGGCGCGGCGCCATCGTCTGCACCGCCTCGGTCGCGGGTATCCGCTCGGGCGCCGGCGGCATGCCGTACAGCGCCTCGAAAGCCGGCGTCATCAACATGGTGGCCACCGCCGCACAGCAGCTTTCGGGCACTGGCATCCGCGTCAACGCCGTCTGCCCGGGCCTTACCGAAACCGGCATGACCAAATACACTTTCGACTTCGCGCGCTCGCGCGGCACCGAGGGCAAGCTCGGTCAGCTCAACCCGCTCAAGCGCGCTGCCGCGCCCGAAGAAATCGCCGAAGTCGCGGTGTTCCTCGCGTCCGATGCCGCAAGCTATGTCAACGGCCAGTCGATTGCCGTCGACGGCGGGCTGTCGTCATCGCATCCCGTGGTGCCGGGGCGGATGGCCTGACGCGGCGCTACGCCGCCCGCGCCGGCTGGAAAGCCTTTACCGCCTCGCCCAGTTCCGCAAACGCTTCCAGCGTCGGGCGTTCCCAGTGCGCCGTCGGCAGATTGCCCAGCGCGAAGCCGGTGTAGCCGTCGGCGGCGATCTTGTCGCAGAGCAGGCGATACACGCCTAGCCCGCCGACATACGGCAGGAACACGCGCGGCTTGCCCGGCACGTTGGCGCCCATGTACCAGCTGTTGGCCTGCGGATAGAGCGTCATCGCCGCGAGTTCGTTGACGTGCGTGGTCCATTCGGCCTCCGCCTGCGCGGTCGGTTCGATGGTCACCTGCTGGCGGCCGGCCATCGCGGCGAGCGTGTCGGCGATGAAATCGACATGCTGTTCGATCGACATGATCATGTTGGTCAACACCGACGGGCTGCCCGGGCCGGTGATCGTGTAGAGGTTGGGGAAGCCCGCCACCATCAGCCCGAGATAGTTGCGCGGCCCTTCGGCCCAATGGCTCTTGAGCGTCTCGCCGCCACGACCGCGAATGTCGATGCGCGCCAGCGCGCCGGTCATCGCGTCGAAGCCCGTCGCCAGGATGATGCTGTCGAATTCATAATCGCCGCCGCTGGTACGGATGCCGGTCGGCGTGATGGTCTCGATCGGCGTCGCCTTGATGTCGACCAGGCTGACATTGTCGCGGTTATAGGTCGCGTAATAGTTGGTATCGACGCACAGCCGCTTGGTACCGAACGGATAGTCCTTCGGCGTCAGCAAGTCGGCGACCTTGGGGTCCTTGACCAGTTCGCGGATCTTCGCGGCGGCGAATTCGGCCGCGACCTTGTTGGCATTCGGGTCAACGCCCTGATCGGCAAACGCCCCGAGGATGTCGAAACCGCCGACCTGCCAGCGCTTTTCATATTCGGCGCGATGGTCATCGGGACCGGCATCCATCGTCAACTGGTCGCGCGGCGTATTCCAGAAGCCGCCCGCGGTGTAGCGCCGTTCGGCGCGGTAGCGCGTGCGATTGGCGTCCCATTCGGCGACGAGTTCGGGCGCCAGCGGCTGGTTGTGCGCCGGCACGCTGTAGTTGGGCGTGCGCTGGAACACCGTCAGTTGCTTGGCCTGTTCGGCGATGATCGGAATCGACTGGATCGCCGATGATCCGGTGCCGATGATGCCGACGCGCTGCCCGGTGAAATCGACGCCTTCGTGCGGCCAGCGCGACGTGCGGTAAACGGTGCCCTTGAAGCTGTCGATGCCCGCGAAATCGACATCGGTCGGCACCGACAGGCAGCCCGTCGCCATCACGACATGGCGCGCGCTGACGGTATCGCCGCGGTCGGTGGTCACCGTCCAGCGGTTGGCGGTTTCATCGAAATGCGCGGCGTTGACGCGGGTGTCGAGCTGGATGTCACGGCGCAGGTCGTAGCGGTCGGCGACATGGTTGGCATAGTCGAGCAGTTCGGCCTGCGGCGCATAGCGCTCGCTCCAGCGCCATTCGCGTTCAAGCTGTTCATCAAAGCTGAAGCTGTACTCGAGGCTCTGGATATCGACGCGCGCGCCCGGATAGCGGTTCCAGAACCAGGTGCCGCCGACGCCGCTGCCGGCTTCGAACACCTTGGCGGTCATCCCCATCCCGCGCAGCCGGTGCAGCATGTACATGCCGGCGAAGCCGGCACCGACAACCACCACATCGACTTCGCTATAGACGCCATCCGCCACGGTCATTCTCCCCAAATTCAGACTGCCCGTTCTTGATTTATGGGCAACGCAAGCGGCAAATTGACCAGAGGCTGACGCTTACGTCAAGTGATGCATCGCAATAGCCCGCGCCGGGTGTCGCACACTTGGCCCGGTCATGGTATGCAGCGGCGAAATTTCCGGCAGGGGCCCAGATTGAGCGCATCATTTTCGCTGTTCGTCGCCACGTTCACCACGATGCTGGCATTGATCAACCCGCTCGAGGCGATGCCGATATTCCTCGGGCTAACGGCGGGCAAGTCGCGCGCCGAACAGCTCGGCGTCGCCAGGCGCGCCTGCCTTTACGCGCTGGGGCTGATGTTTTTCTTCCTGATTTGCGGCCCGCTGCTGCTCAAGGCGTTCGGCGTGCCGCTGGCAATGATCCGCGTCGTCGGTGGCATCGTGCTGATGAAGATCGGGTTCGAACTGTTCTCCCCGACCCCCGGCGCCTCGCCCATTACGGCGTCGGACGGCGGACAAGGCGATGTCGCCTTCGCGCCGCTCGCCTTGCCGATCATGTTCGGCCCCGGCGGTATTGCCGCAATCCTCGGCATGACCTCGACGATTCGCGCCGACGCCGACAAGATCGCGCCTTTCGTCGCGATTGCCGGCGCGCTCGTGGCGACAATGATCATTACCTATGCGACGCTGGTGCGCGCCAACGACATCGTCAAATTCATCGGTGCCGCCGGGCTCGATGCCGCGACCAAAATCATCGGCTTCTTCGTCGCGGCAATGGGTGGCGGGCTGGTCTTCCATGGCATCATGGAAGCCATCAAGACAATGAACAACTGACGCCGCCCACCGGCATTTGACGCCACCACCCGAACAGTTGGTATTGACTCGGGGGCATCTACACGCATGACAGAGGCAACATCCGATCCAGCCTTGGGGGAGCGGATGCACGACGGTGCCGCCAACGCACCGTCGCGCTGACAAAGAGACGGCACGGCGCAAAGCCGGCCAAATCAAACGAATGGATCGAGCATGGACAAGTCGAACACCGCCGCAACCGCCATCGATTTCGACCAGATGCCGACGCTGGGTGACGTCGCGCGCTACCAGGCGCGCGTGCGGCCCGACCAGCTGGCGCTGGTGTTCGAAGGCCGTGAAACGACCTATGCCGAATTCGACCGCCACACCAACCAGGTCGCCAATGCGCTGGTCGCCGCCGGGCTGACCAAGGGCCAGCGCATCGCCTACCTCGGCAAGAACAGCGACCATTATTTCGAGCTGATGTTCGGCGCGCTCAAGGCCGGCGTCGTCATCGCGCCGATCGGCTGGCGGCTGGCGCCACCCGAAGTCGCCTATATCGTCGGCGACTCCGATGCGGTGATGCTGTTCGTCGGCCCTGAAGTCGCCGACCAGGCCGCCGCCATCGCACCCGACCTGCCGAACCTCAAAATCGTCGCGATGGAACCCAATGACCGCGGCTGGCCGACGTTCGAGGCGTGGCGCGACGCGCAGCCCGACAGCGACCCGGGCGTCGCCATCGACGACACCGACATCGCCGTGCAGCTCTACACCTCGGGCACCACCGGCCGTCCCAAGGGCGCGATGCTGATGCACCGCAACTTGCTCGGCGGGCGCAAGCTCGCGGCCGCCGCCGGCCTCGCGTGGAACGACTGGGGCCCTGAAGACGTCAGCCTGGTGGCGATGCCGGTCTCTCACATCGGCGGCACCGGCTGGGGCATTGTCGGGCTGGTCAACGGCGCCAAGGGCGTCGTTGCGCGTGAATTCGACCCGTTCAAGGTGCTCGATTTCATCGAACAGGACCGCATCTCGAAGATGTTCATGGTGCCCGCCGCGCTGCAGATCGTCGTCCGCCAGCCGCGCGCCCGCGAAGTCGATTACTCGCGGCTGAAGTACATCCTCTATGGTGCCAGCCCGATCCCGCTCGACCTGCTGCGCGAGTGCATGGAGGTGTTTGGCTGCGGCTTCTGCCAGCAGTACGGCATGACCGAAACCACCGGCACCATCGTCTACCTGCCGCCCGAAGACCATGATCCGGCCGGCAATGCGCGGATGCGCGCCGCCGGCCTGCCGATGCCCGGCGTCGAGATCAAGATTATCGACGATGCCGGCAACAGTCTGCCCACCGGCGAAGTCGGCGAAGTCGCCATCCGCTCGGTCGCCAACATGGCGGGCTATTGGAAGCTGCCCGAAGCCACCACCGCGACGATGGGTGCCGACGGCTGGCTGCGCTCGGGCGATGCCGGTTACCTCGACGCCGACGGCTATCTGTTCATCCACGACCGGGTGAAGGACATGATCATTTCGGGCGCCGAAAACATCTACCCCGCCGAAGTCGAAAGCGCCGTCTACGGCCACCCCGATGTCGCCGAAGTCGCGGTCATCGGCGTCCCCGACGCGCAATGGGGCGAAGCGGTCAAGGCGATCGTTGTTGCCAAGCCCGGCACCAACCCGACGCCCGCCGACATCATCGCCTTTGCACGCACCCGCATCGCGGCGTTCAAGGCGCCCAAGAGCGTCGACTTCATCGACATCCTGCCGCGCAACCCGTCGGGCAAGATCCTGCGCCGCGAACTGCGCGAGCCGTTCTGGGCCGGCCACACGCGCCGCGTCAACTGACCCCCTCACCTCCCGTTCGACAGGAACTTCACGATGGAAACCCCTCTTTCAGACGACCAGCGGATGATCCGCGATTCGGTCGCCGGCTATCTGCGCGACCGTTATGATGACGCCGAACGCCGCCGCATCATCGATTCCGAAGCCGGCTGGAGCGCCCCGCACTGGCAGGCGTTCGCCGGCGAACTCGGCCTGCTCGGCGCCGGCTTTGCCGAGGCTGCCGGCGGACTCGGCGGCGGCGCTGCCGAACATGCGCTGATCCTCGAAGAATTCGGCAGCGCGCTCGTGGTCGAACCCTATCTGTCGACGGCGGTGATCGCCGGCGGCTTCCTCAAGGCGAGCACCGCTGCTGCCGCACCGCAGCTCATCGCCGATGCCATCGCCGGCACCGCGATCTTCGCCTATGCCGCTGGCGAACCCAACGCCCGCAGCAACCCCGCGCATGTCGAAACGCGCGCCGAATGCCGCGGTGCCAACTATGTCATCGATGGCCAGAAGGCCGTGGTGCTCGGCGCCGTCGGTGCGACGCACCTGATCGTCGTGGCGCGCACGTCGGGCGGCGACCGCGACCCTGAAGGCATCTCGCTGTTCGTCGTCGACGCCAATTCGCCCGGCATCACGCGGCGCGACTATCGCACCATTTCGGGCGGTCCGGCGTCGGACATCACCTTTACCGGCGTCACCGTGCCGGCGTCGGCGCTGCTGGTGCCCGAAGGCACCGCATTGCCGCTGATCGAGCGCGTCGTCGATGAAGCCACCGCGCTGCTGTGCGCCGAAGCCAATGGCGTCATGCGCCGCCTGCACGGCGACACGCTCGCCTACACCAGCCAGCGCGAGCAGTTCGGCAAGCCGCTTGCCAGCTTCCAGGTCCTCCAGCACCGCATGGTCGACATGCTGGTGGCGATGGAACACTCACAGTCGATTACCGCACGCGCCATCGAGCTGCTCGATGCCGACCCCGCCGAACGCGCCCGCGCGGTATCGGCCGCCAAGGTCTATGTCGGCAAGTCGCTGCGCTACATCGGCCAGCAGGCGATCCAGCTGCACGGCGGCATGGGCATGACCGACGAACTCGCGGTCGGCTTCTTCTTCAAGCGCGCCATCGAGATCGAACGCCAGTTCGGCAGCGTCGAATATCACCTCACGCGCTACACGCGGCTCGCCAATGCGCCCGCCGCCATCGCCGCCTGAAACGGGGAAACAGCCATGACCAGCATCGATTACAACGCCTTCCGCGACGAAGTCCGCGACTTTCTCGCCACCAGCTACCCCGCCTCGAAGCGCGAGCTCAACCAGCGCCAGGCCGGCATGTTCGCCGAACCCGAGCTCGGCCAATGGTGGCAGCGTACGCTGCACGCGCGCGGCTGGGGCGCGCCGTCATGGCCGGTCGAATACGGCGGCACCGGCTGGGACGCCGTGCAAAAGCACATCTTCATGAGCGAATGCACCGCCGCCAACACGCCGTCGTTCGCGGTGCAGGGGCTGGCGATGGTTGCGCCGGTGGTTATGAAGTTCGGCACCCAGGCGCAGAAGGACTTCTTCCTGCCCGGCATCCTGTCGGGCGAGCTGTATTTTTGCCAGGGCTTTTCGGAGCCGGGCTCGGGCTCCGACCTCGCCAGCCTGCGCACGTCGGCGGTGCGCGAAGGCGACGACTATCTCGTCAACGGCTCGAAAATCTGGACGACGCACGCGCACTTCGCCAACTGGATCTTCCTGCTGGTGCGGACCTCGACCGAAGGCAAGCCGCAGCAGGGCATCACCTTCCTGCTCGCGCCGATGTCGACGCCGGGGATCTCGGTGCGGCCGATCATCTCGATCTCGGGCGAGCACGAGCTCAACCAGACCTTCTACGACAACGCCCGCATCCCCATCGCCAACCGCATCGGCGACGAGAACAAGGGCTGGGATGTCGCCAAATACCTGCTCGAGTTCGAACGCGGCGGCGCCTATGCGCCGTCGGCTCAGGGCATGCTGGAGGCCGCGAAGAAGATCGCCGCGCAGCAGCCCGGCGACGATTGCGCGACGCTGTGGGATGACCCGCAGTTCCAGCGCAAGACCGCCGAGCTCGAAATTGACATGCTGGCGCAAGCCGCCACCGAACACCGCGTGATGACTGCGCTGGCTGGTGGCAACAACCCCGGCGACATCGTCGCGTCGATGCTCAAGCTCAGCGGCACCGCGCTGCAGCAGGCGGCCTCCGAACTCTGCGTCGAAGCGCTCGGCGACTATGCGCTCGCCGACCAGCGCCAGTCGCTGCACCTGTCGAGCAATATCCCGCCGATCGGCCCCGACTATGCCGCGCGCCCGGTAGCGAAGTTCCTCAACCTGCGCGCCTGCACGATCTATGGCGGCAGCAGCGAGGTGCAGCACAACATCGTCGCCCGCGCCGCGATGGGTCTGAAGTAACCGCCCTGCCCGCACCGCAACACCACCGGAGAACCGCGCCATGACCCACCTGATCCTGCACCAGTATGACGTGTCGCCGTTTTCCGAAAAGGTCCGCACGGTCTTCGGCATTAAGGGGCTGGCATGGCGCTCGGTCATCCAGCCGGTCATCATGCCCAAGCCCGACCTGACGCCGCTGACCGGCGGCTACCGCCGCATCCCGGTGCTGCAGATCGGCGCCGATGTCTATTGCGATAGCCAGGTGGCCATTGCCGAGCTGGAGGCGCGCTTTCCGGCGCCCGCCATCGTCCGCCCCGGCGACTGGGCGGTGAACCTGTGGGCCGACCGGCTGTGGTTTCAGGCCACGGTCACTGCAGTGTTCGCGGCGCTCGGCGACAAGACCCCGGCGGACTTCATGGCCGACCGCGAAAAACTGTCAGGCCGCCCGTTCGATGTCGCCGCGATGAAGGCCGGCGCCGGCGTCATGCGCGCGCAGTGGCGGGCGCAAGCCGCTTGGATCGAACAGGGCGTCAAGGCACAACCCTACCTCGGCGGCGCGACGCCGTCGCTGGGCGATGTTGCCGCCTATATGAACATCTGGTGGCTCAGCCTCGCCGTGCCCGATGTGGCGGCGACGCTGCTCGCCGGCTTCAACGGCGTGCAGGCGTGGCGCGGCCGAATGCAGGCGCTCGGCCATGGCACGCGCACTGAAATGGCGCCCGCCGAGGCGCTCGCGATCGCCCGCGCCGCCACCCCCGCACCGCCGCCGGCGCACGACCCGCACGACGTTGCCGGCCTGTCGCCGGGGGCAGCGGTGCATGTGTCCGCCGATGACTATGGCCGCGACCCGGTCGCCGGCACGCTGGTCGCTGCCACCCCCGACCGCGTCATCATCGCGCGCAGTTCCGCCGAAACCGGCACCGTCCACGTCCACTTCCCGCGCGTCGGCTATCACCTGACCCCGGCGGGCTGACCGCGCTGGCTTACTTTCTGCTCCCCTCCCTGAAAGGGAGGGGTCGGGGGTGGGCCTTAGCTGCCGGTCAGCTAACGACCCCGTTGCGGACATTCGCGATGGTGGCAACGCTTATCAGCGTTTGTCGTTCTGGTAGCCGTCAACGTGAAATGGTCTGTCGGAGCGCGGGTTTCCGCCGACCGAAATTCAAACGACAATTTTGCGTGTTCACGTTCCTACATAGCCGATAAGGTTTCACTGCAGCTTGGTAATGAGGGTGAACATGGGGTTAGGTCTTGTGGTGATGCTCAGTTCATCCGCCTTGCTAATTGGATTGAACGACCAATCTGCCACTCAGAATATTGACCCGGTGACTCGTCATCAGATGGCGATTCAAATCGCTGCTGCAGATGAACGTAAGCCTTCTGTTACAATCATAGAGATGCTTGAGGCTACGCTTTCCCAAGATGCTTGTGTTAGTGATATCAGTCTCTGGGATCGGCGATATGCATTCGGACTGAACGATAGCGACGCGCTGAGCACAGACAAAATCAACTTCTCGTTGAAGCGTGTTCATGCAGGTGCGCCCGGGGATCAGAAGATCCTAACTTATCGCCTTTTTCCTGAGTTGGATGACTCGGAGTTTGACCGCGTGGACGGCTACTATGTGCCTTCAATCCAGCGCGTAAAGGTTACCTACTGTGGCCCAAACCGAAGCCGGTCACCGCAGGGAGCCTGACGAACCAAATACTTTTCTCCGCGATCCTCGCACAGGGCCTGTCATTTCTACTGAAAGAGAGTTTGGGCCTTGCACCATGGGCGGTGACCTATTTCCCGTTTGTTGAACTGATTTCAGCCGGAAATCTGCCTGTTAGCTTACCACCCCATTCCAGACGTTCCCACCCCCGTCCAAAGTCAAAATTATCCCAACGTCGCATGTTCGCGCCCCGGCGCACGGCGGCCTCGCCGACGCGCGGCAAAAGCGCCGCGCGTTGCACCGGCGCGGCTATTTCTGCGCCAGCAGCGCCAGTGCCGCGACGGTGTCGATCTTGGTGCCCAACGCAACCGCCGGCAAATCGATGAAGAAGTCGGGGTTGTGGTTGGCATAGGGGAACGCCCGGCCGGCCTTTTGCGCGGCGGCGAACTTTTCCATCGGTGCGATGCCGATCAGCAGGAACACATACGGCGTGCCGAGCGGTTCGAACGCCACCTGGAAGTCCTCCGACCCCATCACTGTGGGGAAGTTGCCGATGACTTTCCCCGCGCCGAGCAGCTCGGTCAGCGACGGATTGACCGCATCGACCAGCTTCGCGTCATTGACCAGCGGCGGCGCGGTGCCTTTCATTGTCCGCGTCGGCATCGCGTCCGGCCCCATGCCGGCAGCAATCGCCACGCCCTTGTTGATCTCGTCGATGCGCGTCAGCATCTGTTCGCGCACCGGTTTCTGCAGCCAGCGCAGGTTGAGCATCAGCGTCGCGGTTGACGGAATGACGTTATTGTCGCGCCCGGCCTGCACTGCGCCGACGGTCAGCACCGCGGCCGACTGCGGATCGACATTGCGGCTGATGATCGTCTGGTACGACAGGATCGCCTGCGCTGCCATCACCACCGGATCGATCGCCAGCTCGGGCGCCGAGCCATGGCCGCCCTTGCCCTTGAAGACGATATCGAGCTGGTCGGTGCCCGCCATGCGCACGCCGGCAGTGTTGGCGACAAAGCCCACCGGCCCCGGCACCGCATGGCTGCTCAATGCATAGTCGGGCTTGGGGAAGCCGCGCGTCCACAGCCCGTCATCGACCATCGCCTGCGCGCCCATGCCGATTTCCTCGGCGGGCTGCGCATAGACCACCAGCGTCCCCGACCAGTCCGCTTTAAGCGTCACCATCGCCTTCGCCAGCCCGAGCAGCCAGGTGACATGGCCGTCATGGCCGCAGGCGTGCATGACATCGACTTCGCTGCCGTCGGCCAGCCGCTGCGGCCCCTTCGCCGCCCACGGCAGCCCGGTGGTTTCGCGGACGCCGCCGTTGGCATCCATGTCGGCGCGGAACCACACAGTCGGCCCCGCGCCGTTCTTGAGCACGCCGACCACGCCGGTCTTGCCGACGCCGGTCGTGACCTCAAAACCCAGCGCTTTCAATTCCTTGGCGACGATACCTGCGGTGCGGGTTTCAGTGAACGCCAGTTCGGGGTGCTGGTGCAAATCCTTGAAGACCGCCGTCAGTCGCGCCGTATCGGCATCGACGGTGGCACCGACCTTGGCGACCAGCGCCGCCGGCAGCTCGGCCGCCGCCGCAGGTGCAGCCAGCGCCAGCGCGGCCGCGACCAGAATATGCTTGCCACCCATGCGCTTCATCACTGCCACTCCCAAAAATCCTGCCCCGGACTATCGTCAAATCCGCCGCCCGCGTCCAGCGACGACACTGCGACACCGCCAGCGTTCAAGGTCGCTTGGCAGCGTCGCGCAAATGTGTCTATCAGGGATGAAAATAGCGAACACGATATTGGGGAGACCGACATGGCGACCGACAAAGCGGCGATTCTGGAAAAGTATCGCGCCGAGCGAGACAAGCGCCTGCGCGAGGATGGCAACGACCAGTATCTCGAAACCACCGGCCAGTTCGCGCACTATCTCGATGACCCCTACACGCCGCGTGTCGAGCGTCCGCCGGTCACCGACCACGTCACCTTCGCGATGGTCGGCGGCGGCTTTGCCGGGCTGTGCGTCGGCGCCCGGCTGGCGGAGGCCGGCATCACCGATGTCCGGCTGATCGACAAGGCCGGCGACTTCGGCGGCAACTGGTACTGGAACCGCTACCCCGGCGCGCAATGCGACACCGCATCGATCATCTATCTGCCGCTGCTTGAAGAAACCGGCCACATGCCGACCGAAAAATACGCGCACGCGCCCGAAATCCTCGAACAGTCGCGCCGCATCGGCCGCACCTTCGGGCTGTATGACAAGGCGCTGTTCCACACCCGCGTCACCGACATGGTGTGGGAGGAAGACAAGGGCGTCTGGCGCATCACCACCGACCGCGGCGACAGCTTCACCGCCGACTATATCGGCATGGGCACCGGCCCGCTGCACGTCCCCAAGCTGCCCGGCATCCCCGGCATCGACACCTTCAAGGGCCACAGCTTCCACACCAGCCGCTGGGATTATGATTACACCGGCGGCGACACGTTCGGTGCGCCGCTCGACAAGCTCAAGGACAAGCGTGTCGCCATCATCGGCACCGGCGCGACTGCCGTGCAGTGCGTCCCGCACCTCGCCCGCGCCGGCGGCACCGTCTATGTCGTGCAGCGCACGCCGTCGTCGATCGACGTCCGCGCCAATGAACCGATCGATCCCGAATGGTTCAAGACCGTGGCCACGCCGGGCTGGCAGAAGCGCTGGCTCGACAATTTCGCCCGCAATGTCGGCATGGGCGGCGCTGCCGAGGATTGGGTCAAGGACGGCTGGACCGACCTGACGCGCCGCATCCGCGCCAAGGTCATGAACCTGCCGCCCGAACAGATGAACCCCGCCGGCATGATGGCCGCTTATGAAGACGCCGATATCGAAAAGATGTCCGAAATCCGCGCCCGCGCCGAAGCCATTGTCGAAGACAAGGAAACCGCCGAGAAGCTAAAGGCCTGGTACCGCCAGCTGTGCAAGCGCCCGTGCTTCCACGACGCCTATCTGCAGGCGTTCAACGAACCCAACACGCACCTGATCGACACCGACGGCAAGGGCGTCGAACGCATCGACGAAACCGGCTTCTGGGTCGGCGGCAAGCATTATGACGTCGATTGCATCATCTATGCGTCGGGCTTCGAAGTCGGCACCAGCCACCAGCGCCGCGCCGGGTTCGACATCGCCGGCGTCGGCGGCAAGCGGCTGTCCGAAGCCTGGAGCGACGGCATGCGGACGCTGCACGGCCTCCACGTCAACGGCTTCCCCAACGCCTTCGTCGTGCAGGTCGCGCAGGCCGCGAACTACATCGTCAATGTCCCGCACAACTGGTCCGATGCCGGCGAAACCATCGCGACGATCGTCCGCCACGCCATCGATACCGGCGCCAAAAAGGTCGATGTCCTCCCCGAAGCCCAGAAGAAGTGGGTCGAATTCGTGTTGACCAGTCCGGGCGGCATGGCCGGCATCGCGCCGGATTGTACGCCGGGCTATTACAATAACGAAGGCAAGGGCTACCAGGAATCGGCGCTGTTCGGCGCGGGGCACCCGGCGGGTGCGGTGGCGTTCTTCAGCTACATCGATGACTGGCGCAAATCGGGCAAGTTCGAGGGACTGACCTTCAACTGAGGGCCGGACCAGGGGGAAACATGGCCGGCCGGATAACCGATCTCGATACCGACACGGCAGCGGCGCACCAGCTGTTCGCGTCGCTCGACGCCATGGAGGGACTGCCACCGGCGCCAGCGGCGCCGGTCAAGCCCGACCGTTTCCCCTACGAAGGCGCGCTGCGCCGCGTCTATCCCGGGCTGATCGTCGCCGCCACCATAGGCATCGCCGCGACCTGGCTGTCGACGCACTACAGCGCGCCAGTCATGCTCTATGCGCTGCTGCTCGGCATGGCGTTCCACTTCCTTCACGAAGAAGGCGCGTGCATCGCCGGCATCGAATTTTCGTCAAAAGCCATATTGCGCGTCGGCGTCGCCCTGCTCGGCGCGCGCATCACCGCCGAACAGATCATGAGCCTCGGGCCGTGGCCGATATTGCTCGTCGTCACCGGCGTCATCACCACCATCCTGTTCGGCGCGCTGCTCGCCAAACGCCTCGGCCTCAGCCGCAATTTCGGCGTGCTGACCGGCGGCGCGGTGGCGATCTGCGGCGCATCAGCAGCGCTGGCGGTCGCGTCGGTGCTGCCCAAAACCCGCGACAGCGAACGCGACACCATCCTGACCGTCGTCACCGTGACGGCGCTGTCGACGATCGCGATGATCGTCTACCCGCTGCTGTCGACGGCGCTGGGCTTCAGCCACACTCAGGCCGGCATCTTCATCGGCGGCACCATCCACGACGTCGCGCAAGTCGTCGGTGCCGGCTATTCGATTTCGAACGAAACCGGCGACACCGCGACCTATGTCAAACTGCTGCGTGTCGCGATGCTGGTGCCGGTGGTGTTTTCGATCGCGCTGCTGGTGCGGCGCGGCTCGCCCGCAAACGCCGGCGCGGCCCCCAAGCTACCGACCTTCCTGATCGGCTTTGTCGCGCTGGTGGTCATCAACAGCCTCGGCTTCCTGCCCAAGCCCGTCGCCGATTTCGCCGGTGAGCTGTCGCGCTGGTGCCTGGTCACCGCGATTTCGGCGCTCGGCATGAAAACCAGCTTCAAGGCGCTCGCGGCGGTCGGCTGGAAGCCCGTCGGGCTGATGGTCGCCGAAACGCTGTGGATCGGCACGCTCGTGCTGATCGCTGTCAAATCTCTGGTGTAAGGAGGCGTTCATGCCGATCAATGTCACACCGCAACCGTCGGGGTTTGGCGCCCATGTCACCGGGCTCAACCTGTCGAAGCCGCTCAATGCTGCAACCAAGGCCGAAGTCCTCGCCGCCTGGGCCGCGCATGGCGTGCTGGCCTTCCCCGACCAGCCGCTAAGCCTTGATCAGCAAGAGGCGTTCACGCTTTCACTCGGCAATTTCGGCGAAGACCCGTTCGTCAAGCCGATGGCGGGCCATGCGCACATCCTTGAACTGCGCCGCGAGCCGCACGAAACCGCGCCCAATTTCGGCAGCGGCTGGCATTCGGACTGGAGCTTTCAGGCCACCCCGCCCGCCGCCACCATCCTGCATTCGAAGGTCATCCCGCCGGTAGGCGGCGACACGCTGTTCGCCGATTGCACCGCGGCTTTTGCGGCGCTGTCACCGGCAATGCAGGCGCTGTGCGAAAACCTCAACGCCGTCCATTCGGCCAAGCTGCCCTATGGCCGCAACGGCGCCTATGCCAAGGAAACCGGCACCCGCACGATGCAGATCATCACCGGCGAGGCGGCCGAATCCACGCAGCTCCACCCGCTGGTGCGCGTCCATCCGGTGACCGGCAAGAAGGCGCTGTTCTGCTCGCCGACCTACACCATCGGACTCGAAGGCATGACGCAGGACGAGGGCTATGCCATCCTCGGTTTCCTGTTCAAGCACATCACCCAGCCGCAATTCATCTACCGCCACAAATGGTCGCCCGACACGCTGCTGATCTGGGACAACCGCCGCATGCTGCACTTTGCCGAAGGCGGCTATGACGGCCATCTGCGACTGCTGCATCGCACCACCGTCGCCGGCGAAGTGCCGATTGCTGCCCGAAAGGCCACCGCCGCATGATGCTCTACAGCGCCCCGAACCCCGCCCCCAATCCGCGCCGCGTCAAGATCTACCTCGCCGAAAAAGGCCTGTCGGTGCCGATCACCGAACTGTCGCTGGTCAAGCGCGAGCATAAGGCGCCTGAGTTTGTCGAGAAGAACGGCCGTGGCCAGGTGCCGGCGCTCGAGCTCGATGACGGCACGGTCATCAGCGAGAGCTTTGCGATCTGCCGCTATTTCGAAGCGCTGCACCCCGATCCGCCGCTGTTCGGGCGCGGTGCGCTCGAAATCGCCACCATCGACATGTGGCTGCGCCGCGTCGAAATGGTGCTGATGCCGCCGGTCGGCGCGGTCTGGGTCCACACCCACCCGCTGACCGCACGGCTGCCGATGCCGCGCCGCACCGACTGGGGCGAGGACAACCGCCCGCGCGCCATCGACGCGCTGCGCTGGTTCGACGGCGTACTGGCGGGCCGCGATTTCGTCGCCGGTGACAGCTACAGCGTCGCCGATATCGCACTGCTCACCACCGTCGACTTCGCCGGCTTCATCGGCATCGCTATGCCCGAAGACGCCGCCAATCTGCGCGCCTGGCACGCGCGCGTCAGCGCGCGGCCAAGCGCCACTGCGTAAGCGGCTGCGTCTTACTGAGCCCTCGACCCTTTGGGCGGCAGGGACGAATGCGCGATTTCACTTGACATAACGAACCGAATCGGTTAGTAATACTCTCAAGGCGACGGGGAATGGGAGTTCCTCGTCCAACCTGTCCGGGCTCACGATCGCCACTTGCGTACCCTGGCGTGACGTCTCACCGCCGCGCTTTTCAGCCCCGCGCTCTGTTAGATCGGGAACTTCAGCTCCAAGTGTTCCAAGGAGGACACCTCTACCCTAGTGCTAAACTTTGTACTGAAACCAGTGCTGACCCTAGTGCTAGCGGCCTAAGAAACCGCAAAAACGTCCTCCGCAACCCGGCTATCCCGATCAGCGTCACAATGCCTGCCTCTTCCCGATGACCAAGCAACCCTCCCAAGGACGCCGTCATCGGGAAGAGGATTATCTCCACCGTGGCGGTGGGGGGCAGTACCCAAGGACGATGGACCGGGCGGGGATAACCGCTGGGCGGAAATTCGTCGTGGCTGTGGTTCAGACATTGACGTGCCGGCGCGCTTCAAATATGTAGCATGTGCTACATAAACTGGAGACCGCCATGTCCACACTGTCGCCGCTCGAAACCGTCAAGGCATTCATGAAGCTTATGGAGCCGCTCGACTATGACAATGCGGTCAAGTTGATCGCCGCCAATTGTGAATACACCAACATGCCGATGGGGACGGTGACCGGCCCGGCAGGCGTCCGCGCGGTGCTCGAACCGTTCTTTGCGCCGACACTCGAAAACGAGTTCCGCGTGCTGCGCGAGGCGGCGGTCGGCAACACGGTGTTCCTCGAACGCCTCGACCGCCACCGGCTGGCGACCGGCTGGGTCGAGCTGCCGGTGAACGGCGTCTACGAAGTCGAAAACGGCAAGATCACCGTGTGGCGCGACTATTTCGACCTCGCCACCATCATGGGCAAGTGGCCGACGGCATAACGCCTTGAAGGGCCTCCGGCGGGCAGGCCTCAGGCCTGCACCGTAAGTTCGGGACGGTGCTATCAGACGCGACGCTGGCCATGGTTGCAAGCCCGCAAACAATTGGTGCAGGCCCGCGGCCTGCCCGCCGGAGGCCCTTTCGCGCCTGAGACCTGGCTCAGTCCGCCGCGCGCGCCAGCGCCGCGCGGGCGTTGTCGCTGTCGACGGCGATCTGCGCCTTAAGCGCGTCGAGGCCATCGAGCTTCCATTCAGGGCGCAAGAATTCGACCAGCTCGATATCGATGGTCTGGCCGTACAAATCGCCCGCCCAGTCGAACAGGAAGGTTTCGAGCAATTCGACCGGTGGTTCGATCATCGGTCGGATGCCGAGGTTGGCGACACCGCCGATCACACTGCCATCGGCCAGCCGCGCACGCACCGCATAGACGCCGAAGCGCGGCCGCAGATAGGCGCCGAGCACCAGATTGGCGGTCGGGAAGCCGAGCGTGCGGCCGAGCTTGGCGCCGTGCTGCACCTCGCCGCGGATCGCAAACGGCCGCGTCAGCAGTGCCGTCGCCGCTGCGACCTCGCCGCCACGCAGCGCCTCGCGGATGCGCGTCGAGGAGATGACTCCGCCGCCGTCGCTGACGGCATGGACGACTTCGGCGGCGAACCCATGCCCCTGCCCCAGTTCGGCGAGCAGCGCGGTGTTGCCGCTGCGCCTGGTGCCGAAGGTGAAGTCGGCACCGGACACCGCCACACCCGCACCGATGCGCGCGTGCAGCCAATCGGCGACAAACTGCTCGGCGGTCAATGCCGCCAGCGCCGCGTTGAACGGGATGACCACCGTCGCATCGATGCCGAAGTTCGCGAACAGTTCGAGCTTCTGGTCGAGCCGGGTCAGCGCGAATGGCGGCGCATCAGGGCGGAACAGCCTGGCGGGATGCGGGTCGAACGTCGCGACCAGCGCCGGGCGGCCCTCGGCGCGCGCACGCGCCAGTGCGCGACCGACAACCGCCTGGTGGCCGGCATGGAATCCATCGAAGTTACCGAGCGCAACGACACCGCCGCGCATGGCGGAAGCGACACTTTCGCCAGAGGAATACACGTGCATTACAGGCTACATAGCCGCGCTTCCGGCACGCGCCAAGCGCTGTATCCTTGCATCTTGCCGCCAGTTGAACCATATGCGGCGCGGGAGTCGGGCGGGCAGAGCACTCGCCAACCCGGTCAGGTCCGGAAGGAAGCAGCCGTAACGAATTCGTTCTGGGTCGTTCCCGGCTCCCACCTCTAACATCGCTTGCCCAATCCGCTTGCAGCGACTCTGGTCGACGGCGTATCGCTGTCGCCATGGATGATGCGCTGTTTCCCGCCGACGAAATTCCCGAAATCGCCCCGGCGCCGGCGTATCGCGTGCTGGCGCGCAAGTACCGCCCGTCGAACTTCGACAGCCTGCTCGGGCAGGACGCGATGGTCCGCACGCTCGGCAACGCCATTGCCCGCCAGCAGATCGCCCAAGCCTGGCTGCTGACCGGCGTCCGCGGCGTCGGCAAGACCTCGACCGCGCGCATCATCGCCAAGGCCCTCAATTGCACCGGCCCCGACGGCCAGGGTGGCCCGACGATCAGCCCGTGCGGCGTCTGCGACGCCTGCGAAGCGATCGCCGCCGGCCGCCACATCGATGTCGTCGAGATGGACGCCGCGTCGAACACCGGCGTCGATGACGTCCGCGAAATCATCGAGGCGGTGCGCTACGCCACCGTATCGGCGCGCTTCAAGATCTACATCATCGACGAAGTCCACATGCTGTCGAAGAACGCCTTCAATGCGTTGCTCAAGACGCTCGAGGAACCGCCACCGCATGTGAAGTTCATCTTCGCCACCACCGAAGTCCAGAAGGTGCCGGTGACGATCCTGTCGCGCTGCCAGCGCTTCGACTTGCGGCGCATCCCCGCCGAGATGCTCGCCGACCATTTCGGCCGCATCGCTAGCCTCGAAAACGTCACCGCCGAACCCGAGGCGCTGGCGCTGATCGCGCGCGCCGCCGAGGGCTCGGTGCGCGATGGGCTGTCGATTCTCGACCAGGCGATCGCGCACGGCGCCGGCAATGTCAGTGCGCAGGCGGTGCGCGACATGCTCGGGCTGTCCGACCGCGGCATGGTGCGCGCGCTTATGGCGCTGCTGTTGGCGGGCGATGGTGCCGGCGCACTCAAGGCGTTCGCCGACAGCCATGACCTCGGCACCGATCCGGCGCAGCTGCTCGGCGAACTGCTCGAACTCGTCCACACCATCACCCGCGCCAAGGTCGCGGGCGCCACCGATCCGGCGCTGAGTGACGAAGAACGCGCCGCGGTGTCCGACTGGGCGGCGCGGCTCGACTTCAGCGCGTTGCACCGGCTGTGGCAGCTGCTGCTCAAGGGGCTGGCCGAGGTGCAGAGTGCCCCCGTGCCAGCGCAAGCGGCCGAAATGGCGCTGCTGCGACTGATCCACGCCAGCAGCCTGCCCGACCCCGGCGAACTGGTCCGCAAGCTCACCGAGCGCGGTATTGCCACCCCGCCGCGCGAAACCGCCGATCACGGTGATCCCGGCCCCGGCGAACGCGACTTTGCTCCCGAAGAACCCGTGGCGCAGGTGCGCAACCTGCGAACGCCCGAACCGGTGGCGCTCGTCCCCGCCCCCGCAGATTTCGCAGCACTGGTGCAACTCTTCGAAGACCGGCGCGAGCCGCGACTGGCGCATCTGCTGCACGACGAAGTACGCGTGGTCGATTATACGCCGCCGTCGCTGACGGTCACCGCGTCCGAGCAGCTGCCGACCGACTTTGCCGCGCGCATCATGGCGTGCCTGTCGCTATGGACCGGCGAGCGCTGGACGGTAACGCTGGCGCGCGCCGCCGACCATGACGCGGCGCCGACGCTGCTCGACCAGGGCATTGCCGCCGAAGCTGCGACGCGCGCCGCCGTGCTCGCCGACCCTGCGGTGCAGGCGATATTCGCGGTGTTTCCGGGCGCCGAACTGATTGATATTGAAGCGCCGGCTGCTGATGTGCCGGCCACAGACTTAGGGAGCGAAAACGATGCCCAATATCGATGACATCATGAAGGCCGCGCAAGGCGTCCAGGCCGAAATGGCCAAGGCGCAGGCCAAGCTCGACACGCTTGAAGTCGAAGGCGCCAGCGGCGGCGGCATGGTCAAGGTCCGCGCTACCGCCAAGGGCCGCATCCTCGGCCTCGATATCGATCCGTCGCTGCTCAACCCGAACGACAAGGACATGCTCGAGGACCTGTTGGTCGCAGCGTTCAATGACGCGCGCGCCAAGGCCGATGCGGTGGGCACGGCGGAGATGGTAAAGCTGACCGCAGGTATGCCGCTGCCGCCTGGGTTCAAATTTTAAGCACCGCATTCATACTGGATCAGTTTGTGCACGCGTGGTTTGACAGGTATTGTCGAGCCATAGCAATGTCGGCGTCAACGTCGATGCTGCCTAGGGCATTGCCTGACGCATAGGACGCGACGGCTTTGGCCGGATGGCGCGCAAATGGGCCGGAACGTTGCTGAACCGGCCCTTGGCTGTATCTTTATCGCGGATTTAAGCGGAAGCGGCGATAGCGGCACGGCGACGCATCGCACCGCCGATCATACCTAAGCCAGCAACCATTAGTGCCCAGTTGGCGGGCTCCGGAACGCCGCCTGACGGCAGCAGGTCGCTCACCGAATAAACTGTGTCATAGTTGAAATCTGCGTAAGCGCTGTCCGTGGCAGGGCCCGCGCCAGGGTTAACTTTAGTTTGATACCAAGCGAACGAGCCCCACCCGCCAGTTGCAGCGACAGGTCCGAAATTCTGATCGAGCGAAGTAGGCGCGCCAACCGGATAATTATATATCGAAATTTGTTTGAAGGCGTAATCTACGCCATCGTTATATGAATATTCCGCCGCATGTTTTATGCCGTTCACGCTTGTCTGGACGAGGCCAAGATACCCACCCGCGAGTAATTTAGTGGTCCCGTTGACTGTAATTGCAGATGTTATCACAGGCGATTTGCCGGGATACCCAAAGCCTACGCCCCCACGGCTAGAATCACTGTAACCAGCTACGGTCGAGCGAATGCCAAGTGATGGATCGTATGTAAATGTAACGACGTAACCAACACCGGCCAAGCCGGTATTCGCAGTCCCGAACACACCCGTGGTATCATAGCCGTCGTAAAATGTGCCAGTATAGGTGGCGATCTTGACGACCGCTGACGCTGGCATGGCGGCAAAGAGCAGTGCTCCGATGGCGCCGGCAATAGTCGATTTGTTAAGCATTTAATCCCCGCAACTAACAACTAAAAGCCGTTTATAAGCGCGCATATAGCGCAGTGGCAACCCCACTCAATCGTCCATTTCGGCGAATCCTAGGGTCAAATATCTGGCGACATTGTTCTGTGCCACCCGCAACGGGATGGTGAGCCCTGCGGGATTCGAACCCGCGACCTACTGATTAAAAGTCAGTTGCTCTACCGATTGAGCTAAGGGCTCCAATCCCGGCATTTGCCTGCGGAGCATTGCGGCTGCGTGTCAGCCGTCGGCAATGCCTTTAGGGCGGTGTGCGCGCGCATGCAACTGCCTGACGGTAAGGTTGAGCACCGGATGCCGCCAATCGGGGGCGATTTCGACGCACGGGTCGAGCACGAAGCGCCGTCCGGCGAGCCTGGGGTGCGGGACGATCAGCCCGTGTACCGCCGCCCGCCACCGCAGCCGCGACGGCACCACCGCGTCACCGGCACCAATGATATCAAGGTCGAGCGTGCGCGCGCCCCAGCGCTGGCCACGACGCTTGCCGAACTGCGCCTCAAGCGCCTTGAATCGGCGCAGCAGGTCGGGCAGCGACAGCTTGGTCTTCACGACGACCGCGGCATTGGCATAGCTGCGCGACGACGGACCGACCGGATCGGTCGTGCGAATCCGCGACCGCGCCACCAGCTTGATGCCGTGGCTGTCGAGCGCCGCCATCGTCGCAACCAGCACGCGGCTTGGCGGCCCGTAGCGGCCATGCGGCTTGTTCGACCCCAGTGCGACAAGAACCATTGCGGATTTCATCGCCAGCGCCCTACAGCGTTATCGTCATGGACGCCACCGCCGAACCCTTTCCTGCTGACCCGCCGCGCGACTGCGACCGCTGCCCGCGGCTGGTCGACTACCGCGCCGCCAATGCGGCGGCCCACCCCGACGCGTTCAACGCCCCCGTGCCGGGCTGGGGCGACAGCGGCGGCTGGCTCGCCGTCGTCGGGCTGGCGCCGGGGCTGAACGGCGCGGGCCGCACCGGCCGGCCGTTCACCGGC
The DNA here is from genome assembly GCF_004681125.1 of Glacieibacterium arshaanense. Taxonomy (GTDB): domain Bacteria; phylum Pseudomonadota; class Alphaproteobacteria; order Sphingomonadales; family Sphingomonadaceae; genus Polymorphobacter_A; species Polymorphobacter_A arshaanense. The sequence goes on along the minus strand of NZ_SIHO01000001.1, from coordinate 585,062 downwards.
GATGCGTCGGGCGACCTGCTCCACGCGACGCTAGCGAAGTTCGGGCTAAGCAACGGCGCCTATGCCGGTGCCGCCGACGACGGGCTCGAACTGCACGGCGTGTTCATCACCAACGCGCTGCGCTGCGTGCCGCCCGGCAACAAGCCCGGCAGCGCCGAAATCCACGCCTGCCGGCCGTTCCTCGCCGCGCAGCTAGCGGGGCTGGCCAATCTTCAAGTGGTGGTCGCGCTCGGGGAGATCGCGCACCAGTCGGCGGTCAAGGCCTGCGGCGGCAAGCTGCCCAAGGCGCCGTTCGGCCACGGCAATGTCCACCGCCTGCACGGCCAGCGCTTCGGCGCGGTCACGCTGATCGACAGCTTCCACCCGTCGCGGCTCAACACCAGCACCGGCCGCCTGACCCCCGAAATGTTCGACGCGGTATTCGAAGCCGCACTGGCAGCACGCTGATGTTCGAGATTATCGATCACGACCAGGGCAGCATCCCATGGTTGCGCTGGCGCCACAATGGCATCGGCGGGTCCGACGCGCCCGCGCTGATGGGTGAAAACCCTTGGCGGTCGGCCAAGGCGCTGTTCGCCGAAAAGGTTGCGCCGTCGCGCCACGGCCCCGAACAGCCGGCACCGCCGCGGTCGGCGTTCGCCGACCTCTACGCCGCCGCGACGCCGACCACGCCGCCGTTGTCCGGCGGCTGGTACCGATCGGCCGCGTCGCGCGGCACCGCGCTCGAACCCTATGCACGGGACCTTTACAACCGCCATGTCGGCGCCGAGCTTGTCGCCAATTGCCTGCAATCGCGCGACCGGCCGTGGCAGCGCGCCAGCCTCGACGGACTGTGCCTGCGCACCAACCGCGCGCTCGAAATCAAGTGCGGCGAAAAGGTCTACGCCCATGTCGAAGCCAACCGCGGCGTCCCCGGCTATTATATTGGACAGCTGCAGCATATCCTGGCGGTCACCGGATTTGACGCGATCGATTTCTGGGTCTGGCTGCCGGGCAAGCAACCGATGCTGCTCACCGTGCCGCGCGACGAGGCGTATATCGCGCGGCTGACTGCGGCAGAGTCGGCGTTCTGGGAACGCGTGGCCGCGCACAGAGCCTCCGGCGGGCAGGGCTGAGCCCTGCACCCGATTGTGGGGGACGCCTAGCGCGCCACTGGGCGGCTGATCAGCTCGGTGACCTGCTTCGACGGGGCATTGCCCGCCTCGCTCGCGGCGATGACGCTGTGGTCGACATAGTCGCGCCAGCCGATGATCTTGTCGCCCTTGAAGTCGATGACGCCGGCGTAGGGCGCCAGCACGGTGACGCCCGACACATTGTCATATTCGTCGACGCCTTCAACAAACAGCGTGTCGGCGGTTTCGGCGTGCGCGAAGATGCGCCAGCGGATCGTGGCGATCGTCGCGCTGAAGCGTTCGAGGAAGGCGCGCGCCTTGGCCTTGCCGCGCGCCGGCGGGGCTACCGCGGCGGCATAGTGCCAGACGATGTCGTCATCCATCGCGTCGAGCACGGCTTCGATGTCGCGGCGTTTCCACGCCTCGATCACGGCGCTGAACTGTTCGTAGCGGCTCATGCGGCCTGCTCGACGATGAAGCTGACGGTGGTGGTCGTCGAGCCGCCGATGTTGAGCGTCTGGACGCGGCGCGCGCCTTCGACCTGATAGTCGCCCGCCGTGCCGGTGACCTGCTTGTAGGCGTCGAGCATCATGCGGATGCCGGTGGCGCCGACGGGATGCCCGGTGCCGATCAGCCCGCCCGAGGCGTTGATCGGCAGGCGGCCGCCCATTTCGATGCTGCCGTCCTCGACCGCCTTCCAGCTTTCGCCGGGCGCGGTCAGGCCGAGATGGTCGATCGCCATATATTCGGTCGAGGTGAAGCAGTCGTGCGTCTCGACCGCGTCGATCTGGTCGATATCGGCGACGCCGGCACGGGCGCGGGCATCCATGATGGCGCGGCGCACCTGCGGGAAGACATAGGCGTCATGCGCCGAATCGCGGATCTTCTGCGCATATTCGATCGGCGCCGAACGGTGGCCCCAGCCGCTGATCCGCGGCAGGCTTTCGAGCGCGATGCCGCGTTCTTTCGCGTAAGCCGCCGCTCGTTCTGCCGACGCGAGGAACACCACCGCGCTGCCGTCGGTGACCTGGCCACAGTCCATCTTGCGCGTCCGGCCTTCGACGACAGGGTTGGCCTCGTCATCGGCGGAGAAGCTTTTGGGGCCGAACTGATAGGCGCGTGTCTGCGCGTTGGGATTGCGCTTGGCGTTGCCGAAGTTGATTTCGGCGATGCGCATCAGATGCTCGTAGTTGAGCCCGTAGCGCTTCTCATATTCCTCGGCGAGATCGGAAAACGCCCGTGGCCACAGGAACTTCGCATCGGCAAATTCGTGTCCCGTCCACGCCGCGGCCCCCAGATATTCAGCGGCAGTCTGCCCCGGCACGTTGCGCATCTGCTCGAGCCCGACGACGCAGGCGAGGTCGTAGCGGCCGGCCTCGATTTCGGCGGTGGCGGCGAGGATGGCGACGCTGCCCGACGCACACGCGGCTTCGTGGCGCGACGTCGGCAGGCCGTTGAAAGCCGGATCGACCTGCCCGAAAAAGCCGCCGAGCAGGCCCTGCCGCGCGAACAGATCGCTGACGAAATTGCCGACATGGCCGGTCTCGATGTCGGCGGCGTCAAGCTGCGTCGCCTCCAGTCCGGCGTTCACCGTCTCGGCAAATGCGCCGGCGATATCGAGCCCCTGCCGGTCCCAGTTGCGCGCGAAATCGCTTTGCCAGCCGCCCAGCACATAGACCATTGTCGCATCCTCCACCCAAGCTTTGCCACTGTTTATACAAGCCGCCGGCGATTTGGCAAAAGCCGCTATCGGCACGGATTTGCCCGCACCGGCAAACGTTCATACACTGGCGGTAAAGAAGAACTCGCTTGAGCCGTCGCGGGTGGCAGGCCAAGGCACCAAGCAGATTGAACATATCGGGTAGCGCGTTCAATTTGCTGCCCGCCAGAGCCGGAACCACGTCGTCATGACCAGAACCCTGACCCACCTCGAACGGCTGGAGGCCGAGAGCATCCAGATCATGCGCGAGGTCGTTGCCGAGGCCGAGCGCCCGGTGATGCTCTATTCGGTCGGCAAGGACAGCGCGGTGATGCTGCATCTGGCGAAGAAGGCGTTCTTCCCGTCGCCGCCGCCATTCCCGCTGCTCCATGTCGATACGACGTGGAAGTTCAAGGCGATGTACGACCTGCGCGAAAAGGCCGCGCGCGATGCCGGCATGGAACTGCTGGTTTATCAGAACCCCGAAGCCATCGCGCGTGGCATCAACCCGTTCGACCACGGCAGCCTGCACACCGACATGTGGAAGACCGAAGGGCTCAAGCAGGCACTCGACAAATACGGCTTCGACGTGGCGTTCGGCGGCGCCCGCCGCGACGAGGAAAAGTCGCGCGCCAAGGAACGCATCTTCAGCTTCCGCTCGGCCGCGCACGGCTGGAACCCCAAGGCGCAGCGCCCTGAATTGTGGAATCTCTACAACGCCAAGAAAGCCAAGGGCGAGAGTATCCGTGTCTTCCCGATCTCGAACTGGACCGAGCTCGATATCTGGCAATACATCCACCTCGAAAACATCGAAATCGTGCCACTCTACTTTTCTGCCCCGCGCCCAACCTACGAATGGGAGGGCGGGCTGTTCATGGCCGACGATATCGACCGGGTCGAAAAAGTGCTGGGGCGCAAGCTTGATGTGATCGAACGCTCGATCCGCTTTCGGACGCTTGGCTGCTTCCCGCTGACCGGTGCGGTCGAGAGCGACGCCAAGACCTTGCCTGAGGTCATCCAGGAAATGCTGCTGACGACCACCTCCGAGCGCCAGGGCCGCGTCATCGACCATGACCAGGCGGCATCCATGGAAAAGAAGAAGGCCGAGGGATATTTCTAATGTCGGATGTTATCTACAAAACCGACGATCTGATCGCCTCGGACATCGACACCTATCTTCAAACGCACCAGCACAAGTCGCTGCTGCGCTTCATTACCTGCGGCTCGGTCGATGATGGCAAATCGACGCTGATCGGCCGGCTGCTCTACGATTCGAAGATGATCTTCGAAGACCAGCTCGCCAGCCTCGAAGCCGATTCCAAAAAGATGGGCACGCAGGGCCAGGACATCGATTTCGCGCTGCTGGTGGACGGGCTGGCGGCCGAGCGCGAACAGGGCATCACCATCGATGTCGCCTACCGGTTTTTCGCCACCGAAAAGCGCAAGTTCATCGTCGCCGACACCCCCGGCCACGAACAATATACCCGCAACATGGTCACTGGTGCCTCGACCGCCGACCTCGCGGTTATCCTGATCGACGCGCGCAAGGGCGTGCTCGTCCAGACGCGGCGCCACAGCTACCTCGCGCACCTGATCGGCATCCGCAACATCGTGCTCGCGGTCAACAAGATGGACCTGATCGACTATGATCAGGCGCAATATGACGCCATCGTCGCCGACTACACCGCGTTCGCGCGCTCGATCGGCATCACCGAATTTACCGCAATGCCGATTTCGGGGTTCAAGGGCGACAACATCACCACGCTCTCGCCCAACATGCCGTGGTACATGGGCAAGCCGCTGATCGAGCACCTCGAAACCGTCGAGCTCGATGTGACCGCGGCGCAGGGCCAGCCGTTCCGCATGGCAGTGCAATGGGTCAACCGCCCCAACCTCGATTTCCGCGGTTTCTCGGGCCAGATTGCCACCGGTACGCTCAAGTCCGGCGATGCCATCCGCGTGCTGCCGTCGGGCAAGACCTCGACCATTTCGCGCATCGTCACGCAGGACGGCGACCTCGCCGAGGCCGTAGCCGGCCAGTCGGTGACCTTGTGCTTTGCCGATGAAGTCGATTGCTCGCGCGGCGATGTCATCAGCATTGCCGATAATCCGCCGCAGGTCGCCAACCAGTTCGAAGCCACCGTTGTCTGGATGGCCGACGAGCCGATGATCCCCGGTCGGGCCTATTGGCTCAAGCTCGGCACGCAGCTGGTGTCGGCGACGGTGCAGGCGCCGAAGTATCAGGTCAACGTCAACACCATGGAACATCTGGCGGCGAAGACCTTCGACCTCAACGCCATCGGCGTCGCCGAAATCGCCACCGACAAACCGATCGTGTTCGAACCTTATGCCGATAACCATGCGCTCGGCGGCTTCATCCTGATCGACAAGATCACCAACGGCACCGTTGCTGCCGGCATGCTCAACTTCAGCCTTCGCCGCGCGCAGAATGTCCATTGGCAGACGGTAGATATCACCCGCGACATGCACGCCAATCTGAAGAACCAGAAGCCTGCAGTGCTGTGGTTCACCGGACTGTCGGGGTCGGGCAAATCGACGATTGCCAATCTCGTCGAGAAAAAGCTGCACCACATGAACCGCCACACCTTCCTGCTCGACGGCGACAATGTCCGCCACGGGCTCAACAAGGACCTGGGGTTTGCCGAGGCCGACCGCATCGAAAACATCCGCCGCGTCGGCGAGGTCGCCAAGCTGATGACCGAAGCCGGGCTGATCGTCATCACCGCGTTCATTTCGCCGTTCCGTGCCGAGCGTGAAATGGTGCGCGCGATGGTCCCCGACGGCGAGTTCATCGAGATCTTCGTCGATACGCCATTGGCCGACGCCGAAGCCCGCGACGTCAAGGGTCTCTACAAGAAAGCCCGCAGCGGTCAGCTCAAGAACTTCACCGGCATCGACAGCCCGTATGAAGCCCCCGCCAACCCCGAAATCCGCATCGACACCACAACGATGACCCCCGATGCGGCCGCCGACCTGATCGTCGAAAGGCTGCTGGGATGAGTATGACCGACGCTGAACTCGCGGCGCAACTGGCGACGGTCGCCGGGCAATTGCTGCTGCAGGTGCGCGACTGCGGGTTGCTGTCGCTGAAATCGCTCGGCAAGGCCGGCGACCAGACCGCCAACCAGTTCCTCATCCACGCCATCCGTGAACAGCGCCCCGATGACGGGCTGCTGTCCGAAGAGAGCAAGGACACCAACGAACGCCTCGGCAAGTCGCGCGTCTGGATCATCGACCCCGTCGACGGCACGCGCGAATATGGCGAGGGCCGCACCGACTGGGCGGTGCATGTCGCGCTCGCCATCGACGGCGTGCCGTCCATCGGCGCGGTGGCGCTGCCGGCGCTGGGCCTCGTGCTGCGCTCCGACCAGCCGGCGCTGCTACCCGTCGCGATGCACCCGCCACGGATGCTGGTCAGCCGCTCGCGACCGCCGCGCGAGGCATTGGCGGTCGCCGAAGCGCTGGGCGGCGAGCTCGTGGCGATGGGCTCGGCGGGCGCCAAGGCGATGGCGGTGGTGCGCGGCGAGGCCGAAATCTATCTCCACACTGGCGGGCAATATGAATGGGACAGCTGTGCGCCGGTCGCGGTCGCTGCTGCGCATGGCCTGCACGTCAGCCGTATCGACGGCAGCCCGCTCGTCTACAACCAGCGCAACGTCTACCTGCCTGACCTGCTGATCTGCCGCGCCGAATGGGGCGAGCAGGTGCTGCGTCTGGTCCGCGAAATGCCCGCTGCGGCGTGAACCCCCGGCGCTAGCGCCGGTCGGCGTAGTACAGCCGCCAGACACGCCACACCGGATAGCTGGCCAGCACCAGGAAGATCGCGATGCACAGCGTCAGCATCTTGATCAGGCTCTGCCCGGTCAGCATCTCGATAATCGACGCCGAGTGGTAGACGAGGCTCTGCAGCACGTAGAGCGGGAACAGCAGGATGCCGAGGCTGGCGAGCAGCTGTACGCCGAGCCGCGCCGGGGCGACTGGCGCTGCGGCCTGTGCGATGCCCTCGAAACGTGCCACCAGCCACAGCGCGATGCCTGCATAAGCGATCGCCGACCACAAGGTGATCGACTCATGCGGGGTGATCCAGCTGGCAAGGTCGTGCGCCGCCGCGGACATCACCATGCCGGTGCCGAACACGATCACCCCGACCGGCGCGATAGCGCGGAGGTTGCCGCCCGCCGCCAGATGGTTCTCGATCAGCAGCCCGACGACAACGCCCGCCAGCGTCAGCGACCCGAGCTGGAACAGGCTCCAGTGGCCGGCGAACGCCTCGCGCAGGAACACCGCCGCCGCACCGCTGGCGTCTGCCGGCAGCACCGCGAGCAGCACCAGATACGCCGCCATGAACACCAGCGCGACCAGCGCCAGCCGCACCATCGACGCCGTGTCGCGCCGCACCGCCCCGATCCAAAGCGGCATCGAGAGCGTCGCGGCGAGGAAGTACAGGAACGGCCCGTTGGTGAATGACGAAGCGACCAGCGTTGCGTCGAACGTCTCGCCCGCCACCAGACGCGTCGCCGCCTCGAGGAAGAAGCCGACGAGCAAACCGACCGCGAGCAGCAGCCCGCCCTTGCGCACATTGGCGCGGAACGCCGGCCCGCTGCCGGCATATTGCCGCGCGTGGAACACCGGGATGCCGATGCCGAAAATGAACGCCAGCGTCGGCGTGCCCATCGACAGCGCCGGCTGGATGGCCTTCGAAATCAGCCCACCGCGCAGCCCGAGATAGCCGAGATAAATTGGAACCCAATGCGACGCGATCATGCACAGAACGAGGATACCCTTGACGAGGTTCATCCCCTCGCTGAGCAGCGCGATCTGGCTCTTGGTGCGCACCGGCGCCGGCCGGTCGGCGACCTGCGGGCCGGCGGCAGCATCGGCCTCGGCGGCGATTTCGGCGATGGTCTTGCCGTCGAAGATTGCGCGCGCAAGTTCGGGATCGAAGCCGGCGCGCTCCATGTTGAGCGCCAGCGTGATCGCCGACAGCGAGTCGCCGCCGACGTCGTAAAAGCCCTGTGTCAGGCTGACATCCTCGCGGCCCAAAGTCTCGCGCCACAGCGCTAGGATTTGCGCCTCGGCGCCCGCGCCCGCTACTGGCGCGGCATCGAGTGTCAGGATCTGCGCTATGCTCAGCCCGTCCCACAAGCCGCTCGCCGCGGACGCCGAAATGCCCTGCGCTTCCATGGCGGCAATCAGGTCATGGCCGACCAGCGGATCGCCGCCGAGGTCGAAGAAGCTGTCGTTGACGCCGACCGCTTCGATACCAAGCACTTGCTGCCACAGCTTGACCAGCCGCGCTTCAGGCGTATCGGCGTAGCTGTGCGGCACGTGCGCGGCCGCGAGTGCAGCGCGGCGCAATTTGCCGGTTTCAGTGCGTGGCAACGCATCGACCAAGGTCACGTCGAGTGCGGTGCCGGCGTGGACTCCCAGCCCTGCGATGACCTTGTCGGCGGCAGCCCGCAGCGCGTCGACATCGACCCCGGCGCCGCGTTCGGCAGCGACCAATATGCCGTCGCCGCGCAATGCGTCGCTGAGCCGCGTGACACCGACCGGCACCGCACCGAGCGCGGCAGTGATGCCGGCTTCGATGGCATCGGGTTGCAGCTTGATGCCGCCGCAGTTGATCTGGTCGTCGCGGCGGCCTTCAAAGGTTAGCCAGTCGTCATCGAGCCGGGCGAGGTCACCGGTGGCGAGCCAGCCATCCGCGTCAGTCAGCGGCTGCAATGCGCCTGCGACCAGCCGGAACGGCGCGACATGCGGCCCGCGCACATGGAGTTCGCCATCAGCATCGACGCGCAGTTCGACCGGCGCCACCGCTCGCCCGACGCTGTCGAGTTGCGCACCTTCGGCGGCATGGAGATCGAGGAAGGTCGTGCGCGACGCCTGTGTCAGCCCGTAGTGCTGGACGATGCGCGCGTTGGGGAACAGCGCCTTGACCGCCTCCTTTTCGCCGCGCGTCATCGCCTGGCTGCCGATTTCGAGCCAGCGCAATCGTGCCCCTGCATCGCCCAGTTGGTCGCGATTGGCGAGCAGCACGCGCAGCAAGGTCGGCACCGCCGACAGCGCGTTGACCGCGCCGGTCTGCAACATCTGGCCAAATTCATGCGGGTCAAACCCATGCGCCGGCACGAACAACTGCCCGCCGACACCCGCCACCGCCCGCACCCGCCCCAGCCCGAATGAATAGCCCGGTGGCACGCCGAGATATTCGCGGACGTCGCTGTCGAGTCCCTGCGCCGCGATCAGCCGGCCCTGCGTGTTCGCCAGATTGGCGTGCGTGAGCGCGACTGCGGTCGCGGTGCCGGTCGTCCCCGATGTAAAAGCGATCTGCGCTATGGCGTCGCCGCCGCGCGGCGCATAGGTCGCCTGGCTCCACCCTGCCCCGGCGGCGGGCACGATGACGCGCGACACTCCGGTCGAAGCGATGCGTTCAGCATCATCCACGGCACGCAGCAGCACCGCTACTGCACCTTCGGCCTCGAGCGCCAGCATCGTCCCGATGAAATCGAGGCTCGCCGCCTGCACCACGCCGACAACGGGGCCGGGCGCCCATGCGGCCGGATTTGGCGAAGGCGATGCGGCCATGGCTACGGCTCAGCCGAACAGCGGCGTGCGGGTGCGCACCGTTTGCGCGTCGGCCATGGCTACATGCAGCTTGCGTGCGCCGGTGAACGGCGCGCGGCCGTGCGCGAAACGCATGTTGTCGAGCACCAGCACATCGCCGGGCTGCCACGCCATCGCGCAGGTCGTGGTGTTGAAGGCGTCCTGGACCTTCGCCATGTCGGCATCGGCAATCGGAGTACGGTCGGCGAAAATTGCGTTACGCGGCAGCTTGTCGGCGCCCACCAGCTTTTCAAGCTGCGCCCGCGCCGGCCCGAGCGACGAGGCATGAAAAACATGCGCCTGGTTGAACCATAGCGGCCGCCCGGCCTCGTCGGCGACGGTGCCTTGCGCGCGGTGCTCGGTCTGCAGCACACCGTTGTCGAGCCAGCGCACCGTCATGCCGTTGCGCGCTGCGACCTCGTCAACGTCAGCGCGGTCTTCGGTACGGAATGCCGTTTGCCACGGGATGTCGATGCCCTTGTGGAAGCTGCGCTGGTAGATGATGTCCTGCGCCGCGAACTTCGCCGCCACATCGCCCATCAGCGCGCTCGCGGCGTCAAGGTCGCACACCGTAGTCTCGCCGCCGGTTTCGGCGACGATCAGCGCATGGAATGCCACCAGCCGCGGCCAGGCAGGCATGTACGCCATCTCGCTGTGCAGCGCGATCGTGCGGTTGCTAGCCATTTCGGTGGCAGTGAAGGTCTTGCCTTTGACGCCCTTGCGCGGCGTCGACCAATAGGCGTCGTCGAGCAACTCGTTGCCGATGCGGCCAAGCACGGTTTCGGCGAGGTCGTCACCCGCGCTGTCGGCGAAGTTGCGCAGCAGCACTGCGCCCTGCGACGCCAGCATCGCCTTGACCTCGCCCAGATTGGCATCGACCCACGGCAGCATGCTGACCGTACCACCGCCTTCAAAGGCTTCAATCGTTGCCGAAAATTCACGCGGCGACATGGCGTTGGTGCTCGCAAAACGGGGCGCGTCATAGCCTGACGCCGGGGCACTGGCTTACGGCCGCCGTTTTGCCTGCTTGGCCACTGTAATTCAACCGGCATCTGGCGACGTCAGCGCACTTGCACGCCGCCCGCGCGGCGTTAGTGATGGTGCATACGCCCAATCGGGCCAGTCAGTTCAGGGGAAATCCAATGACCAACCAACCGCGCCTTGTCACCCGCCTGCTGGGGGTGGCGTCCGCTGCTGCCATGATGCACGCCTTGCCGGCAACAGCTGCCGAACCCGCCGCGCCCAAATGGGATGTCAACGCGCCGCCTGCCGCCGCCGTGCGGCAAGTGCCGATTTCGGTCGACTCGGGCAGCTGGATGGACCTTGATGTCAGCCGCGACGGCAGCACCATCGCCTTCACGCTGCTCGGCGACATCTACACGATGCCGATCAGCGGTGGCACAGCGACGCGCATTGCCGAAGGTCTCGCCTGGGAAGTCCAGCCGCGGTTTTCGCCCGACGGCAGCCGCATCGCCTTCACCTCGGACCGTGGCGGCGGCGACAACATCTGGGTGATGAACCGCGACGGCTCGAACAAGCTGCAAGTCACCAAGGAAGATTTCCGCCTGCTCAACCAGCCGACCTGGAGCCCCGACGGGCGCTTCATTGCCGCGAAAAAGCATTTCACCACTGGCCGCTCGCTCGGCACCGGCGAGGTGTGGCTCTATCACGTCTCGGGCGGCGGCGGCGTGGTGCTGGTCAAGCGCGCCGACGAGAAGCTGCAGAAGGAACTCGGCGAACCGACCTTCAGCCCCGACGGCAAGGGCATCTATTACACGCGCAACATCACGCGCGGCCCGATCTTCGAATATGCGCAGGACTGGAACACCGACCTGTTCAACGTCGAACGCTACGACATGGACACCGGCGAGGTGACCACGGTGCTGTCGGGCAACGGCGGCTCGGTGCGCCCCACCCCCTCCCCCGATGGCAAGTCGATCGCCTTTGTACGACGCGAACAGGGCAGCTCGCGGCTCTATGTGATGGACCTCGCCTCGGGCGTGCAGCGCAAACTCTATGACGGCCTCGATCCTGACCTTCAGGGCACCTGGGCGGTCACCGGCGTCTACCCGAACATGGCGTGGACACCCGACAGCAAGACCATCATCTTCTGGGCCGGCGGCAAGATCCGCAAGGTTTCCGGCAGCGGCGGCGACGCCGCGGTCATCCCGTTCAAGGTCAATGATACGCGCGGCGTCATCGATGCACCGCACCCGCAAATGACCGTGGCGCCTGACCATTTCACCACCAAGATGACGCGCTTTGCCAGCGTCTCGCCCGACGGCGGCAAGGTCGTGTTTGAAAGCCTCGGCAAACTCTACATCAAGCCGACCGACGGCAGCGCCCCGCGCCGGCTGACCAACGACGAGGCCGACTTCGAGCTGTTCCCGTCATGGTCGCGCGACGGCAGCAAGATCGTTTTCGTCAGCTGGAACGACGGCAAGCTCGGCAGCATCCGCACCGTGTCGGCAAGCGGCGGCGGCGCCAAGACCGTCACCACCCAGCCCGGCCATTATGCGCGCCCGCGCTTTTCGCCCGACGGCAACACGATCGTTTTCGAAAAGGCCAGCGGCGGCGGGCTGACCTCGCCCAACTGGGGCGTCGCGCCCGGCGTCTATCGCATCCCCGCCGCCGGTGGTGCTGCAACGCTGATCAGCCGCGACTATGCCGCGCCGCAGTTCGGCGCTTCGAACGACCGCCTGTTCATGATTGGTAGTGAGAAGGGCAAGCTGCAGCTCGTCAGCACCGACCTCGCAGGCGATGAAAAGCGTGTCCACGCCACCGGCGAACTAGTCAGTGACTATAGCGTTTCGCCTGACGGCAGATACTTCGCGTTCCGCCAGAACTACGAAGCCTTTGTCATGCCGCTGATGCCAGGCACGCAGGACGTGTCGGTGTCGAGCAGCGGCGGTGGCCTGCCCGTCACCCGCGTCAGCCGCGGGGGTGCCGATTTCATCCATTGGTCGAACGGCGGCAACGAACTCCACTGGAGCGTCGGACCGACGCTCTACACCGCACGTACCAATGAGTTCTTCCGCTCGGCGCCGGGTGACAGCGCCAAGTTCGCAGCGCCGACGACCGGCGTTTCGCTAGCACGCGAAGTCAGCGCCGACCGCCCAACCGGCATCGTCGCGCTCACGGGCGCACGCATCGTCACCATGGCGGGCAAACCTGTGGCCGGCGGCGACGGTGGCGCTAACGACGGCGGCATCATCGACAACGGCACCATCGTCATCCAGGGCGACCGCATCCTCGCTGTCGGGCCGTCGGGCAGCGTCACCGTTCCGGCGGGCGCCAAAACTGTCGACATGGCGGGCAAGACGATCATCCCCGGTCTCATCGATGCGCACGCGCACGGCCCGCAGGGCAGCGACGAGCTGGTGCCGCAGCAGAACTGGAGCTCGATGGTCAACCTCGCGCTCGGCACGACGACGATCCACAACCCGTCGGCGCGCGCCAGCGAGATCTTCGCCGCCAAGGAAATGCAGCAAGCCGGTATCATCCTCGGCCCGCGCATCTTCTCGACCGGCGAGATCGTCTACGGCGCCAAGGCCGCCGATGTGTATGCGCAGATCGATAGCCTCGACGATGCACTTGCACACGTCCGCCGCCTCAAGGCGCAGGGCGCCTACAGCATCAAGAACTACAACCAACCGCGGCGCGAACAGCGCCAGCAGGTCGTCGAGGCGGCGCGCCGCGAAGGCATGCAGGTGGTCGCCGAAGGCGGGTCGTTGTTCGGCATGGACATGACGATTGCCGCTGACGGCAATTCGACGCTTGAACATAATATCCCGCTCGGGGTGTTCTACGACGATGTGCTGAGCTTCTTCCCGCAAACGACGACCAACTACACGCCGACGCTGGTGGTTACCTACGGCGGGCTGGCCGGCGACCCCTATTGGCGGCAGGCGACCGATGTGTTCGCGCAGCCGCTGCTCGTCGCCAACATCCCGCCGACCGAACTCGCCGAAAACAACGTCCGCCGCACCAAGGCACCCGAAAGCGAATTCGTCGACGACGACAACGCCCGCGAAGCCCACAAACTGGCAAAGCGCGGCGTGCTGGTCTCGATCGGCGCGCACGGCCAGCAGGCCGGCATCGGCCCGCACTGGGAGCTCTGGTCATTTGTCCGCGGCGGCATGAGCCCGATCGAGGCACTGGCGGCCGGCACCATCGTCCCCGCGAAATCGCTCGGCATGGCCAAGGACATCGGCAGCCTTGAACCAGGCAAGCTCGCCGACCTCGTCGTGCTCGACAAGGACCCGACGGTCGATATCCGCAACAGCGAAACCGTCCACCGCGTCATGATCGGCGGCCGCATGTATGACCCCAGAACGATGAACGAGGACGTCACCGGCACCCGCAAACGCGCGCCTTATTGGTGGGAATAGGCGCTTGCCGGTTGCGACGTCTCAGGACGTCGCAACCAGCCGTGGCAACGTCCAGCGGCCATCGAGCGCCTCCGCCTTCGGCCCATAAAAGCGACCGGCAAAGAAGAACGGCCCTTTGGGTGTCGGCAGCCAGTTCGATTCCTTGTCCGGCCCGGGGCTTTCGGACTGGAGGTAGATCGTCAGCCCGCCATCGCTATCGGCCTTCAACCCTGGCGTCCGGTCACCGATCGAGAAGCGATTGACCGGATTGGGCACCAGAAAACGGTCGGGCAGCGAATACATGGTGATCGACCAGAATTCATTGACCGGCGGCCATTGTCCGGGGGCAAAGCGCATCTTCCAGTCACGCGCGCCGCTCAGAACCGTGCCATCGGGCTCGGTCTGCTGGCTACCATAGATCGCCTCTTCCTTGGTGTTGCCAAGGATGCCCAGCGCCGCGCCGCAACTGCGCTGATAGATGTAATCCGGGCCCAGTTCGGCGCGTGATCCGAACATTGCCACCGAGCTGGTTTCCTTCGCTGCCTTGGCCTGAAACGCCGCCGCCGCCTCGGCAACGCCGGCGCGCATCGCGTCGCGCAGCGCCGGATCGAGGGCCGCTTCGTCAAAGCCGCGGCCCGCGCCAATGCCGATCTTTGCAAAGCGAGCAAACATCGCCGCTTCTGACGACACCACCGGCAAGAATGGCAGCAACGTGTTCAGATACCCGATAAAGCCCAGCCCCTTGGCCGTGGCGTCGTCCCAGGCCGGCCAGGCCGGCATCGCGGCCGCAGCGGGCGCCGGCGTGCCGGCAAAGGCCGACAGCGGCTGCAACAGATATTGCGCCTGCACGGCCTTCATCGCCGGAATGTCATCGGCGCCGCTGACGGCGGTGCGGGTCAACGTGCCGACGATCCGCGTTTCGGCGCGAAACACCTTGGTGATACCGGCTGGCACCTCGCCCTGCCAATCGGGCCCGGCGAACAGATAATGGGCCGCCTTGCGCCCCGTCGTTCGTACGCCGGTATAGGCGAAGTTATGGGTGTAAAGGTCGAACCACTGGTTGACATAATAGCGATCGGGGACCGCCGGCAGGCTGAGCACCATTGGCTCGGCGCGCAGATCGAGCCAGGCCCAGCTATAGGGCGTGTCATTGTTGGGCGTGACGATGTCCTTGTCATCGGGTGTCGCCAGCCGGTCATAGTGGCGGAAGCGGTTGAAGCCGCCGACAAAGGAGGGCGAGGCGGCGTCGATCGCCTGAGCAAACATGGTGTTGTACAGCGCCACGGGTGCAAAGGCATAAAGCCAGGCCTCGCCGGCAATGGCTTTGGCATCGGCGGGGGTCAACGCGCTCATCCGACAATCTCCTCGATATCGTTCAACTGCCAGCTCTTATCGAAATAGGCTTCGGTTGCGGCATAGAAGCGGAAATAGGGGAACCAGCCGCGTCCGGACAGCGTCTCGATCCAGTTGGTCGCGCCCTTGGGCTTTTCGGGGCCGAAATAGACATCGACCGAGCCATCGGCGTTGGTGACAAGGTCGGGCCGGCGCGAGCTCATGTCGGCGGCGCCCTGCGGCGTCACCAGCGGGCCGCGATCGACATTGTCGTAGAGCGTGATTGACCAGAACTGCTTGACCGGCGCATTGGCATCGACACGCATGCGGTAGCATTTGCCGCCGTCGAGCCAGTTGCCGGCCTTGTCCTTCGAGGTTTCGAGATAGACCTGCCCGAAGCCGAGCACGCGGCCCTGCATGCCCGTCGACATGCCGATGGCTTCGTAGAACCACGAGCCACGTTCATCGAACTGCACACGGGTCTTTTCGGGGTTTTCCTGATCGAGGTCGAACTTAACCGCGTATTCCCAGCGCTTGCCGGGATAGACGACCGAGCCTTCGATGCGCTTTTCAAAGGCGATGGTGCGCGCCATCAACTCGCCGACCTGCGCGGCATCGGTCAGGATTTTCGCGGCGCGCGTATCGGGCGCAAACGGCTTGCCGGGTTCGATGCCCAGCGGCTTCAACATGCCGAACATCATGCGGTCGCGCGGCGCCACCGGTTCATTGGCATAGAGTTCAGCGAGCAGGCGCCAATAGTCGAGGGTGTTCGGATGCGCCGATTCCCAGGCGCGCCCGCCGACGCCGACATATTGGCTGACCGGCGGGTTGGCGCGGTCGTTCCAGCTGTACAGCCGGTGTTGCTTGACGGTGGCTTCGGCGACCGCCTTGTCAGGGTCGAGCCCACGCGTGCCGAACCAGATTTGGTTCGACGGCGACTGGAAAATCCGGTGGTCGGGCGCGTCAACGCCAGGATGCCCCGGCGGCAGGATCAGATACTTGCCGCCGGCGCCCTTGTCAGGACCGGTCTGGCCCATGTCGCACAGTGGCTGCTGCCAAATATCCATCACCCCGCCAGCGGTCAGCCCGGCCGGCACATCGACAACCAGCGGCCCTTGCGCCGCCAGATCCCAGAAGCTGAACGCATAAAGCGTCGTGATGTTGGGGGTCAGCATCCCTGCCTTGTCCTTGAGGTCCTGATACATCAGGACATCGCCGTTCTTGGTGCCCAGCGTCTTGGCCTGCGCGTCATAAAGCGCCTTGAAGCCGATCGCCGGCAACGCCCAGATATAGGCCTGCGTCGCGCGCTGGAAATCCATCTCGTCATACAACCGGGCCGCGGTTGCGACGCTTGGATAGCCGTTTTCGAATTCAAGCGCGCCTAGCCGGGTCGCGACGCTGGTTGAACTGCTCATGGTGAAGCTCCCGCAATTGTCGATTTGTGCTGGATACCGCGGGTAGCGCATTTGCCGCTGCCGGACTGTCGCGGTATTGACAGTGTTAGCTGAAGGTTAAGGGCGCACGATGGACAAGGCCGAAGCCGCCGCCGTTGTTACCGCGCAGGGCTGGCTGTCACGGCGGCCGGCGGCGTTCCGTGACGCGGTCATAGCGCGCTGCCGGTTACGGCAGTTCGCAACCGGCGAAGCGCTGTACAACCCCGGCGATCCCCCCAGCGGCATGTTCGGGTTGGTCAGCGGCCGGTTGCTGACGCGGGTGCCGCCGGCCGATGTGCTCGTCAATTCGGAGCAGCCTGGATACTGGATCGGCGAAGCGACTGCATTCCAACGCGCACCGCGCTGGGTAACGCTGGTCGCCGGCACGCCGGTCGAGGTGCTGCACCTGTCGCAGAACGATTTCGACGAAATGGCGCAGGATGCTGAAAATTGCCGGCATTTCGCCATCAACGGCGGTGAGTCACTTAGCCTGGCGGTTTCGGTCGTGGCCAACCTCATCCAGCCGGTGCCCGAAATCCGCATCGCGCAACGTCTGCTGTCGTTCAGCGGCTATTTCGATGCGACGCGGCGCCACGAACTGGGGTTTTCACAAAGCGATCTAGCCGAAATGTGCGGGCTGTCGCGGCAGACGACCAACAAGGTGCTGCACGGTCTGGTCGAGCGCGGCATAATCGCGATCGGTTACCGCAATCTCGAAATCATCGACCGCACCGCACTACAGCAGCTCGCCAACAACGACGAGCGCATCTGGCGGTAGTCCTCAGCGGTTGACCATGCCGCCCGCCATGCGCGTGAAGGCGGTGATGATGGCGCTGCGCAACGGCGCATCAATGGCGCAGGAATCGAGCGCGCGCGACATGGCGAACAGCCATTGATCGGCGACCGTGCTGTCGATGGCGACTTTGCGATGCATCGACATCACACACGGACCGCCGGGGCGGGCGTCGAACCAGTCGCGCGGGCCGCCGAGCCAGGCGATCAGAAAGCCCGTCAGCGAGTCACGCATCGGGTCCAAATCGGCGGCATGCAGCGCACGTAGCGCCGCGTAGTCGGGGTCGCCCTCCATCAAATCATAGAAGCGGTCGACCAGCTTGCGCACCGCCACTGCACCGCCGAACAGCTCGAACGGCGTCGGCGCTGCGGGGGCTTTGGTGGCGACTTCGACAGTCATGCAGCCGCGCGCAGCGGCGCTGCCGCTTCGCAATCAGGGCACGGCCCGATGTGCGGATAGGGGTGTGCAGCCTCGTGCCAGTGCAGCACCGCCGCCTCGAACGTCGCAACGCCGTCGCCGTAGCCGAGCGCGCGCAGCAGGTCGTTGGTTAGCAGGTCGAATGCCCGATGCGCAGCATGGCCGCTCAGCGTGGCGGTAATGGTGCGGGCAGCGGCGGTGAATTCGTCGGGGCTCATGGTCAGCTTTCTGGACTTTGGCGATTGGCGCGGCATTGACATGGATCAACCCGCAGCAACTTGACGCGGCGCGGTTCGCAGACGATGAAATCGATTGCAAGCCCCAATCGCCGGAACCCCGCATGCCTGAGTCCCGCAATATCCGCCGCGTCGCCGTCATCGGTGGCGGCACCGCGGGCTGGATGGCGGCGGCGGCACTGGCCAACGCGCTGCAGCACGGCGTTGCCATTGAGCTAATCGAATCGGACGATATCGGCACCGTCGGCGTCGGCGAGGCGACGATCCCGCCGATCAAGCTGTTCAACGCGCAGCTCGGCATCGACGAGAACGACTTTCTCAAATGCACCTATGGCAGCTTCAAGCTCGGCATCGAATTCGTCGACTGGGGCTGGACCGGCAACCGTTATTTCCACCCGTTCGGCACATTCGGCGCCGATTTCGATGCCGTGACGCTGCACCACTACTGGCTGCGCGAACGCCAGCGCGGCGACACCACGCCGCTGTCGGACTATTCGATGGCCTGGGCTGCCGCGCGCGCCAACCGCTTCGACAAGCCGACCAGCGACCGCCGGCTGGTGCAGTCGACGATGGACTATGCCTATCACTTCGATGCGTCGCGCTATGCGCTGTATCTGCGCGGCTATGGTGAAAAGCGTGGCGTGACGCGCCATGAAGGCAAGGTCGCCACGGTCGAACAGGACGCGCGCGGGTTCGTCAGCGCGGTGCAACTCGAAGACGGGCGCCGCATCGAGGCCGATCTGTTCATCGACTGCTCGGGCTTCCGCGGGCTGCTCATCCAGGGCGCACTCGACAGCGGCTATGACGACTGGACGCACTGGCTGCCCTGCGACCGCGCCGTCGCCGTGCCGTGCGCGAGCAGCGACGATTTCACCCCCTACACGCGCTCGACGGCACGTGACGCCGGCTGGCAATGGCGCATCCCGCTGCAGCATCGCACCGGCAACGGCTATGTTTATGCCAGCAGCTTCCTCGATGATGACGTCGCGCAGGCAACGCTGCTTGCCAACCTTGATGGCGAAGCACTTGCGGAACCGCGCCGGCTGGCATTCACCACCGGCCGCCGCAAGCAATTCTGGAATCGCAATGTCGTTGCCCTTGGCCTGGCGAGCGGCTTCCTCGAACCGCTCGAATCGACCAGCATCCACCTCATCCAGTCGGGCATCAACCGGCTGCTGGCGCTATGGCCC
The DNA here is from genome assembly GCF_004681125.1 of Glacieibacterium arshaanense. Classification (GTDB taxonomy): domain Bacteria; phylum Pseudomonadota; class Alphaproteobacteria; order Sphingomonadales; family Sphingomonadaceae; genus Polymorphobacter_A; species Polymorphobacter_A arshaanense. Next base: position 565,856 of record NZ_SIHO01000001.1, on the reverse strand, counting down.
GACCGCGATTTCGATCCGCTGGTCGCGGCCGAATACAACAAGCTGACCGCGCGCGAATTCGAACGCGTCCGCGACTTCATCATCCTGCACTACAAGGCGACGACGCGCGCCGACACGCCGCTGTGGCGCCACGTTGCGGCGATGGACATCCCCGACGAACTGGCAAACAAGATCGCGCACTTCGCCGCGCACGCGCGTGTCGTCGCCGACCCCGGCGAGTTATTCGTCAACGTCAGCTGGCTCGCAGTGTTCCTCGGGCAAGGTATCATCCCAGCGCGCTATGACCCACTGGCGGACGCGCGCAATGTCGATGCGCCGCGGCTGCTGTCGGGCCTCAAGCGCGTCATCGGCGAAGCCGCCGACGCCATGCCGACGCACCGCGACTATATCGCACGTCACTGTTCTTCACCCCGTTGAGGCCGCGATGACCGAATCCCCCGCCCCCAGATTGTTACGCCACGAAAACGGCGCGGTCGCGCGGCTGGTGCTCAACCGGCCGGCGGCGGGCAACAGCCTATCATTCGAACTTGCCGCAGACCTGCGTGCCGCGCTCGCCGACCTCGCCGAACGCCGCGATATCAAGGTCATCATAATTTCCGGCGCCGGCGGCCGCATTTTCTGCGCCGGCCACGACCTCAACGAATTCACCGGCGACCCCGATCCGGCATTCCTCGAACAGGATTTCGACGGGCTCGGCGCGTTGATGCAGGCGGTGATGAACGCCCCGCAGATCGTCATCGCCGAAGTCACCGGCGTCGCCACCGCCGCGGGCTGCGAGCTGGTCGCCGCGTGCGACCTTGCGCTCGCCGCCAGCACCGCGCGCTTCGCCACGCCGGGCGTCAACATCGGCTTCTGGTGCCACACGCCGCAGATCCAGCTGTCCCGCAACATCGGCCGCAAGGCGGCGATGCTGATGCTCGCCACCGGCGAACTGTTCCCCGCCAGCCACGCCCGCGACATCGGACTGATCAACGCCGTCCATGACCCCGACGACCTGCCCGCCGCCGTCGACGCGCTCGCTGCACGCATCGCCAGCAAATCCGCCGCAACGCTGGCGCGCGGCAAACGCAGCTTCAATGCGCAAGCCGCGATGTCCGTGCCCGACGCCTATTGCTTCGCCAAGGCCGAGGCGATTGCCAACGTCGCACACGCCGACGCCAAGGAGGGGATTGCGGCGTTTCTCGAGAAGCGGCCGCCGCAGTGGGAAGACGGGTAGAGCCTCCGGAGGGCAGGACCTTGGCCCTGCACCCATATGTTGGCGTCGGTGCACCAAAGGCCACGGTCGCGTTTCATGGACTGCAAAATTCGGGTGCAGGGGTCACCCCTGCCCGCCGGAGGCCCTACACGCCTTCCTTCACCCGCACCATCGCGCCCGCCGCCAACACCAGAACCCCCGCCGCAATCGCCATCGCATAGACCGGCTGGTCGGGGAACAGGCTGCCGACGACTTCGCCCATGACGCTCGACACGATAAGCTGCGGTAGCACGATGAAGATGTTGAACAGCCCCATGTAGATGCCGAGCTTGGCCGGCGGCAGCGTGGTGGCAAGGATGGCGTAGGGCATGGTCAGGATCGAGGCCCAGGCGATACCGATCAGCACCATCGAGCCGATCAGCGCCTGCGCGTCGCGGATGAACAGGAACGACGCGAAGCCGGCGGCGCCCGCCAGCAGCCCGATGACATGCGTGTTGCGGCGGCCGATGGCCTTGGCGACGCGCGGCAGGACGAAGGCGTAGAGCGCGGCGACGCCGCTGTAGACGGCAAAAAGCACGCCGACCCAGTCGGCACCGTCGTTGTAGGCCTGTGACGCCGTATCGGTGGCGCCGAACACGCGCGCGGTGACGATCGGCGTGGTGTAGATCCACATGATGAACAGCGCCGACCAGGTGAAGAACTGGACGAGGCACAGCTTGCGCATCGTCGCCGGCATCGCAGCGAGATCGGCGACGATGTGGCACAGGACGTTGTCGCCGTGGCCGGTCGCGACCAAGCGCGCGCTGGCCAGCTGCGCCAGCCCGAACGCTGCCAGCATCGCGCCCAGAATATAGACCGGCTTGTCGAGCCCAAGTCCCAGCACGGCACCAATCACCGCCAGTCCGGCGACAATCCAAAGCGGCGCCTGGCGCACCATCGCCGGGGTGGCGACCGCGCCGCGTTGCGGTTCATGGCTCTCGCCATCGAAAGCGCGGAGCTGTTCGGGGGAATACTCCTTGACCGACAGCACCGTCCACAGCACCGCGCCGAGCAGCGCCGCCGCACCAAGGTAAAACGCCAGCCGCACCGACGGCGGAATCTCGCCCGCGGCAGCGACATTGCCGACCCCGAACACCTCGGTGAGCAGCGTCGGCGCGAGGCTGGCGACGACCGCACCGGCACCGATGAACGCTGTCTGGAAGGCATAGCCGGCGGTGCTCTGGTCATCATCGACCATGTCGCCGACAAACGCCCTGAACGGCTCCATCGAGATATTGAGCGAGGCGTCGAGCACCCACAGCAGTACCGCCGCGACCCACAGCACCGGCGCGTTTGGCATGCCGACCAGCGCCAGCGTCGCCAGCACCGCGCCAAGCAGGAAGTACGGCCGCCGCCGCCCGAAGCGCCCCCAGGTGCGGTCCGAAAAGTGCCCGATCAGCGGCTGCACCAGCAGCCCGGTCAGCGGCCCGGCAATCCACAGGATCGGCAGGTCATCGATGCTGGTGCCGAGCGACTGGAAGATGCGACTGACATTGGCATTCTGGAGCGCGAAACCGATCTGGATGCCGAAAAAGCCGAAGCTGATATTCCATAGCCCCATATGGCTCTGGCGTGGCTTGGTCATGAGACTCCCCTACTGCCGGCTTCGGCCGGTCCTTGCGTTTATGCAGCCGCGCCGCAGCTTTTTCGAACGACAAGCCGCGCCGGCAGTAGCCGGTCGCCAACGTCGCGATTTTCGATACGGTCGAGCAGCGCGCCGACCAGCGCCGCGCCGCCGCGCGCCACGTCCTGCGCCACGGTGGTCAGCGGCGGATTGGCCATCGCGGCGGCGGGCAGATCATCGAAACCGGCAACCGCAACGTCGTGCGGGGTGCGCAGCCCCGCCGCGTGCAGCGCGCGCAAGGCGCCGATGGCGATAAGGTCCGACGCCGCGAATACCGCATCGAACGCCACGCCGCGCGCCAGCAGCGCAGTGGTCGCGTCGAAGCCGGCGGCTTCGGTGGCGATGGCATCGACCTGCAGCGCCGGGTCGGCCACCAGCCCGGCAGCGGCATGCGCGGCGCCGTATCCGGTGAAGCGGTCCTCGAATTCGGGATAATGGTCGGTGGCCGCGCCGATGAACGCAATGCGACGGCGGCCGAGCGCCAGCAGGTGCGCGGTCACGTCGCGGCCGCCGGCGACATTGTCGCAGCCAATGGTGATGCCGGGCTGACCGTCGCGCACCGAGCCCCAGCGCACGAAATGCGTACCCTGCGCATCGAGCGCTTCGAGCCGGGCGCGCGACAGGTGATAGTCGCCGTAGCCGAGCAGCAATATGCCGTCAGCCTTGCGGCTATCCTCGAAATCGACGTGCCAGTTCGACGACAGCTGCTGAAACGAAATCAGCAGGTCATAGCCGTGCGCCGCGCACGCCCGGGTGATCGCGCCGACCATCGACAGGAAGAACGGATTGATGTTCGACTCGTCGGGTGTCGGGTCTTCGAAGAACAGCAGCGCCAGCGTCCGCGACCGGCTGGTCCGCAGGCTCGAGGCGTTCTTGTCGACGGTATAATTGAGCTGGCGGGCAATCGCTTCGATGCGCCGCCGCGTCGCCTCGTTGACCAGCGGACTGCCGCGCAAGGCGCGCGACACCGTCGGCTGCGACACGCCGGCCGCCTGCGCGATATCGAACGAGGTCGTCTTATCCACGTCGCAAGCCGCACGCCGCGCGGGCGTGTTCGGTGATTGCGGCGAGGTCGGGCACGCCCGCCGGCACCAGCCAGCTGCCGCCGACGCAGCGCACCGCCGGATGCGCCAGCCACGCCGGTGCGGTGGCGAGCGTGATGCCGCCGGTCGGGCAGAAACGCACCGCGCCGAACGGGCCCGCCAGCGCTTTCAGTGCCGGCAGTCCTCCCGAGGTTTCGGCGGGGAAGAACTTGAAGCGGTCGAGCCCCATGTCGAGCCCCCGCATGATGTCGCCGGCGCTCGCGGTGCCGGGCAGGAACGGGACACCGTTGGCAATCGCCGCGCGCCCCAGCGGCTCGGTCAGGCCGGGGCTGACAATGAACTGCGCGCCTGCCGATAGCGCGGCATCAAGGTCGCGGGGATTAAGCACGGTCCCGGCCCCCACGATGGCCCCTTCGACCTTCGCCATTTCGCGCATCACATCAAGTGCGACCGGCGTGCGCAGCGTCACTTCGAGCATCCGCAAGCCGCCCGCGACCAGCGCCGCGGCAATCGGTGCCGCGTGGGCAACATCGTCGATGACCAGCACCGGAATCACCGGCGCGACCTGCATCAGGGTATCGATGTCGTTCATCCGGACACTCCGTTGGCAAACGCCGCCGCCGCGCCGAACAGGCCGGGTTGTGGGTGGGTAATCAACCGCACCGGCAGCGCCGCCATGCGCGCTTCGTAGCGGCCCTTGGCGGCAAAGCGTTCGGCGAACCCCGATGTCGCCAGCCGGTCGGCCAGCCGCAGCCCGATGCCGCCGGCCAGCACCACGGCATTGGCGCCGTGCGCCAGCGCCAGGTCGCCCGCCACCGCGCCGAGGATCCGGCAAAAGCGGTCGAGCGTGCTGTTGAGCAAGGCTTCGTCGCCCGCCAGCGCCGCTTGCCAGAGTTCCCGGTCCTCACGTTGCAGCACCGCGCGACCCTCGATCGCGGCGAGCGCGGCGTAGATTGCCGCCAGCCCCGGCCCTGACACCAGCCGCTCGATCGAGACGCGGCGGTACTGGCGCCGCAGCGCCGCGAGGATGCCGTCCTCGATACTGTCGAGCGGTGCGAAATCAATGTGACCGCCTTCGGTTTCGATGACATGCGCATGACCGGCCCGCCGCAGCAACTGCGCGACCCCCAGCCCCGTCCCCGGCCCGACGATTGTCGTCACGCCGTCCGCCGGCACATCGGTCGGACCGCAGATGTGGACGAACGCATCATCGCCAAGCTGCGCCACTGCATGGCCAATGGCACCGAAATCATTGACCAAAGCGAAGCTTTCCAGCCCCAGCCGCTCGGCTATCAGCGCCGGGCGGATGATCCACGGGCTGTTGGTCATCTTGAGCACGTCGCTGTCGATGGGCGCCGCCACCGCGATGCCGGCATGGCGCGGCAAAGGCCGCCCAAGCCGCGCTGCAAATGCTTCCCACGCGGTCGGCAGCCCGGCGAAATCCGCGGTCGCCAGCGTCACCGGCTCACCCAGTGCGACGACGTGGCCATATTCGACACTGGCAATCGCGAAGCGCGCGTGCGTACCGCCGATATCGCAGGCGACGATTTCCATCACAGGCCAGCCGCCGCGAGCATCGCCGAGCCGCCGCGCTCGGCGCCGTCGCTGCCGAAGCGCATGAACGCAAACAGTTCGCGACCGGTGCCGACGCCGGGCAGCGGCGGCATCGCGTCGGGGCGCGCATCGAGCACGTCATCGGGGAGCAGCACTGACAGTTCGCCGGTGACGCCGCACAGCCGCACGATATCGCCGTCGCGCAGCGCCGCCAGCGGTCCGCCGCCGAGCGCTTCGGGGGAGACATGGATCGCGGCGGGCACCTTGCCGCTGGCGCCCGACATGCGGCCATCGGTGACCAGCGCCACCTTGTAGCCGCGGTCCTGCAGCACGCCGAGGTTGGGCGTCAGCTTGTGCAGTTCGGGCATGCCATTGGCGCGGGGCCCCTGGAAGCGCACGACCACCACGACATCACGGTCGAGTTCGCCCGCCTTGAATGCGGTGATGACTTCATCCTGGTCGTTGAAGATGCGCGCCGGGGCCTCGATGGTCAGCCGCTCGGGCGCCACCGCACTGGTCTTGAAGATGGCGCGGCCGAGATTGCCGCTTACCAATCGCATGCCGCCATCGGGGCCGAACGGGTCGCTGGCGGGCCGCAGCATGGTCGTGTCTAGGCTGGCCAGCGGCGTGTCGCCCCAGACCAGCTTGTCGTCGGCCAGCATCGGCGCACGCGCATAGTCGCCAAGGTCGCGTCCGGCCACGGTCAGCACGTCGCGGTGCAGCAGCCCGGCTTCGAGCAGTGTCGCGATGGTGAACGCCATGCCGCCCGCAGCCTGGAAGGTGTTCACGTCGCCCGACCCGTTGGGATAGACGCGCGCGATCAGCGGTACCGCCGCCGACAGATTGTCGATGTCTTCCCAGTCGATGAAAATTCCCGCGGCTCGCGCAATGGCCGGGATATGGATGGCATGGTTAGTCGAGCCGCCGGTCGCCAGCAGGCCAACCACCGCATTGATGATGGCCTTTTCATCGATGACCTTGCCCAGCGGGCGATAATCGTCGCCGTCCCAGCCGATTTCGGTCAGCCGCTGTGTCGCGGCGCGAGTCAGCCGGTCGCGCAACTTGGTGCCCGGATTGACGAACGCGGCGCCGGGCATGTGCAGCCCCATCACCTCCATCATCATCTGGTTCGAGTTGGCGGTGCCATAGAATGTGCAGGTGCCGGCACCGTGATAGCTTGCCGCTTCGGCCTCCAACAACTCCTCGCGGCTCGCCTTGCCCTCGGCATAAAGCTGGCGGACACGCTGCTTTTCCTTGTTTGCCAGTCCAGATGGCATCGGCCCCGCAGGCACCAGAATCGCCGGCAGATGCCCGAAGCGTAGCGCGCCGATCAGCAGCCCCGGCACGATCTTGTCGCAGATGCCAAGCAGCGCGGCGCCTTCGAACATGCCGTGGGAGAGCGCCACTGCCGTCGACAGCGCGATGGTGTCGCGGCTGAACAGCGATAGCTCCATGCCGCGTTGCCCCTGGGTGACGCCGTCGCACATCGCCGGCACGCCGCCCGCGACCTGCGCGGTGGCACCGACCTCGCGCGCGAACAGCTTCATCTGTTCCGGGTAGCGACCATAGGGCTGGTGCGCCGACAGCATGTCATTGAACGCGGTGACGATACCGATGTTCATTGCCTTGCCGCCGCGAATGGCGGCCTTGTCGTCACCGCTCGCGGCGAAACCGTGCGCGAGGTTGCCGCAGCTCAGATTGGGCCGATCGACGCCGCTGTCGCGTTCGCGCGCGATCATCTCCAGATACTGCGCGCGCCCCGCTACCGAGCGCTTGATGACCCGGTCGGTGACAGCGGCAACGCGCGCGTCGAGTCTAGTCATGCCAGCTTACTCCATCGCGTTCGGCGAGGCCGATGGCGGCCGACGGCCCCCAACTGCCCGCCGCATAGGGCTTGGGCGCGATGCCATTGGCAGCAAGCGCGGCGCGGATGCCGTCAATCCAACGCCACTGCGCCTCGACCTCGTCACGTCGAACGAACAAGGTCGAACGGCCCTCGATCAAGTCGAGCAACAACCGTTCATAGGCGATGCGCCGCCGCGTATCGGCAAAGGCGTTGTCCATCCCGATATCGAGCGGCACCTCGCGCAGCCGAATACCGTCGCGGTCAAGCCCCGGCGTCTTGGTCATCAGCATCAGCCGGATATTCTCATTCGGCTGCAGCTCGATGACCAGCTTGTTGGCGCTGACGGTGGCGCCCTTGGTATCGAAAATTAGGTGCGGCACCGGCTTGAACTGGATCACGATCTGCGACGCGCGCGACGGCAGCCGTTTGCCGGTGCGCAGGTAGAACGGCACGCCCTTCCAGCGCCAATTGTCGATATTGGCCTTGAGCGCCACAAACGTCTCGGTGTTGGAAGCATGCCCCAGCTCCTCGGCATAGCCCGGCACCGACTTGCCATCAGCAACGCCGGGGCCGTACTGGCCGGTGACGCAGTGCGCCGCGACATTACCGGTATCGATGCGGCGCAGCGCATTCAGAACCTTGACCTTTTCGTCGCGCACCGACGTCGGCCCGAAATGCCCCGGCGGCTCCATCGCGACCAGTGCCAACAACTGCAGCATGTGGTTCTGCACCATGTCGCGCAGTGCGCCGGCGCCGTCGTAGAAATCGACGCGGCCCTCCAACCCGACGGTTTCGGCGATGGTGATCTGGACATGGTCGATATGGCCGGCGTTCCACAGCGGCTCGAACAGCGAATTGGCAAAGCGAAGCGCCAGCAAATTTTGCACCGTCTCCTTGCCGAGGTAATGGTCGATGCGGAAGGTGCGGTCTTCGGGGAAGGCGCTGGCCACCGCGTCGTTGATGACGCGGCTCGAGGCGAGGTCGCTGCCCAGCGGCTTTTCGAGCGCCAGCCGGACATTGTCGCACGCCAGCCCGGCCGCCTGCAGCCCGGCAATCGTCGCGCCGAAAAGGCTCGGCGCCGTCGACAGGAAGATCGCCACCGGGCAACCATCGGGGCCGGCGGCGGCGCGCAGCGCGCCATAACCCGCCATGTCGGTGGCATCGAGCGGCACATAGTCAAGCCGCGCGAGGAACTTCGCCACTGCCGCGTCATTTCCGAGCCCGCCCGAGACATGCGCCGCAATGGCATCGGCAACTAGCGCCGCCAGCCCGTCGCGGTCGAGCGCGCTGCGTGCCGTGCCGACAATGCGCAAATCGGCCGCGAGCAGCCCATCGACATCGAGCGCGTACAGCGACGGCCACAACATGCGCCGCGCCAGATCGCCGGTGGCGCCAAACAGCAACAGCGCCGACATCGAACCCACCCCTGAACCCTCTTGCTTATCTGCGGTCGATAGCTTCGTAGCACTTGGCCAAGCTGCCGACAATCAATTTTGCAATCGATTGCAGAAAACGCTTAACAAGGCATTGAAACTGCGCCATGAAGCGGGCGAGTCAGTTTCTGGGGTAATCTTTGCATGACCGCGCCGTCCATCGGCAATCTCGCCGATCTCGCCCGCATCGCCGGGGTTTCAACCTCGACCGTGTCACGCGCGCTCGCCGACAGCCCGCTGATCAGTGAAAAGACCCGCACGCGCATTGCCGAACTGGCGCGCGAGCATGGTTTCCAGCTTAACCAGGTCGCCCGCAACCTGCGGCTTGGCCGCACGCAGGCGATCGCCGTTGTGCTGCCGCTCGGCGACGAAAGCGCGCAGCATGTCTCCGACCCGTTCATCATGACGCTGCTCGGCTTTCTGGCAGATGCGCTGACCGAGCGTGGCTATGACCTGCTGCTGACGCGCATCGTGCCCGCCGATGACAAATGGCTCGACCGGCTGACGATTTCGGGCCGCGTCGACGGCGTCATTGTCATCGGCCAGTCCGACCAGCGCGCCGTGCTCGACCGCACTGCGGCGCGCTACCTGCCGCTCGTGGTCTGGGGCGAGGCCGGCATCGGCCAAAAGCATTGCGCCATCGGCACCGACAACCGCGAGGGTGGCCGGCTGGCGACCGCGCACCTGCTCGGTCTTGGCCGCCGCCGTATCGCCTTTCTCGGCAATCCTGCAGCCCCTGAAATCGGTGCACGCCATGCCGGCTATCTCGCGGCACTCGCGGGTGCCGGCGTCACGGCAGAGCCCAGCCTGCTGCTGCCGCTGCAACTCGGCTCCGAAGCTGCGTTCGGCCTGACCCGCGACTTTCTGGCCGCGCACCCCGACATCGACGGCATCGTCGCCGCCTCCGACGTCGCCGCGATGGGTGCCATCCGCGCACTCAGCGAAGCCGGCCGCGCCGTTCCCGAAGCCGTCGCCGTCATCGGCTATGACGACGTCCCCTTCGCCGCGCACACCACACCGCCACTGACCACCATCCGCCAGGACCTCGGCAAAGGCGCCGAACTGTTGGTAGCTGCGCTGTTCGAACGGATGGCGGGGACGGCAACGCCTTCGGTCGCGTTTGCGCCAGAGCTGGTCCTGCGCGCCTCGGCTTAAAGGCAGGGGCTTGCCCCTGCACCCATAAATTGGGTCCACGCACCAAACGCCACGGCGCGATTGTGGCACTGCAGATTAATGGGTGCTGGGCCTGTGACCCTGCCCGCCGGAGGCTCTACCGCTCTCCAAACAAGAACAACAACGGCACATCCAGCCGTTTGCGCCAGCTCACTTCGTTATGCGTCGCGCCTGGCCACGTCCGGCTGACGAAGCTGTCGCCGCTCCAGCCGAGTGCCGGCATTTCGGCTTCGATGCGCGCGCTGTAGGGCCGGTAGTATTGGTCGAGGCCCTGGTCGCCGTGATCGATGTAGAGGCGGTTGCGACCGGGCGCCCATTTGGCGGTGGCGAAGTAGCGGGTGAACGCTGCGGCGACGGCATCGGCGTCGCCCGCGGCATTGGCAGCGTCCGACGGCGCGACCAGCGGCCAGTGCACCGACAGCGCTGCGGCCTGGCCGAAGACGCGCGGATATTCCGCCATCGCATAGATTGAAATCAGCCCGCCCATCGATGAGCCCATGACTGCGGTATCGGCCGGCCCCGACAGCGTGCGGTAGTGTCTGTCGATATAGGGCTTGAGTTCGCGGACGAGGAATTTGAGGTAGGCGTCGCCTTGCAGGCCACCTTTGGTCGCGGCGTCAAGCTTGGCCTGCAACGCCGGCGGCAGATATTGCACTAGTTTCTGCGGGAAATATTCTTCGTAGCGCTTGTCGGTATTCCACACGCCGATGACGATCATGGGCGGCAGCTTATGTTCGGCGAGAAGCTTGGTGACCGCTTCGTCGACACCCCATTCGTTGCCGCCATAGGCGTTGGCGCCGTCGAAGATATTCTGCCCGTCGTGCATGTAGAGCACGCGCGCCGGCTTGCCTTGCGCGCTATAGCCCGGTGGCAGCCAGATGCTGACATGACGCGGTTTGACGAACTTCGACGCGAATTCGGGAATTTCGATGGTCGTTCCCGATGCGGGTGGTGCTGCCAGCGCGGGCGCTGCGAGCAACAACATCAGCGCCAAAAGCATCCGCATCATTTGCGTGGGCCCGCGACGAAGCGGATCGCCTGCCCGCCACCGGGCGCAAGTGCCAGCGTCAGACTGTCGGCGCTGGTCACCTTGCGTGTTTCATAAGCGACCGCGTGCGGGTTGGTCTTCCAGTCGGCACCGTCGCCATCGCGGTAGATTTCTGCGGTGTAGCTGCGGCCGGGGTCGAGGAAGTCGAGCTTGATGGTGCTGGTGCGCGCTTGTTCGTCACCGACGGCGCCGAGGTACCAATTGTCACCGGCGCGGTCCTTGCGGGCGATGGTGACATAGTCGCCGACTTCGCCGTTCAGCACGCGCGTGTCCGACCAGTCAGTCGGGACGTCCTTGATGAACTGGAATGAGCGCGGATATTTCACATAATTCTCAGGCAGATCGGCGGCCATCTGAATAGGCGAATAGAGCACGACATACAGCGCCAGCTGCTTGGCCTCGGTCGACTGGATTTGCTGGCCGTGCTTGCCGGTCAGCGACAGCACGCCGGGCGTGAAGTCCATCGGCCCGCCGAGCATGCGCGTAAACACCAGCACCGATTCATGTTCGGGCGGGTTAGGTGGCGCGCCCCAGGCGTTGTATTCCATACCGCGCGCGCCTTCGCGGCTTACCCAGTTCGGATAGGTGCGGCGCAGCCCTGTATCCTTGATCGGCTCGTGCGCGTCGATGCTGATGTGGCGCTTGGCGGCTTCGGTGACGACCTTGAGGTGGTGCACCGATGACACCTGCCCCTCGTGCCATTCGAACATGGTCTTGCCGTCGGCACCGCGCGCCTGCATGCCGCCGGCGTCAGAGACATAGCCGGTCTTGATGGCGTCGATACCGAGCTTGGCGTAAAGGTCGAACGCCGCGTCCATCTGGTCCTCGTAATGCGCGATGTTTGCCGAGGTTTCGTGATGGCCGATCAGGTGTACGCCCTTTAATTTGGCATAGGCGGCGATCTTCGGCAGGTCGAAATCGGGATAGGCCTGCGTGAAACTGAAGTCCTTGCCGTCGGCGAACCAGTCGCCGTCCCAGCCGAGGTTCCAGCCTTCGATGAGCACGCCCTTGAAGCCGTTGGCGGCGGCAAAGTCGATGGTCTTGAAGGCGTTGGCGGTCGTCGCGCCATGCTTGACGCCCGATGCCCAGCTCTGGCTGTCGAGGTGCATGCCCCACCAGATGCCGACATATTTGCGTGGGTGGACCCAGCTGACGTCGCCGAGCTTGTTGGGCTCGTTCAAGTTGAGGATGAGGTTCGACATCGCCAGCCCGGCAGCGTCGGGCGAAATCTGCAACGTCCGCCACGGCGTCGTGAACGGCGCGGCGCGCACGACCTTGGGCCCGCGCGCCGACGGCGTCAGCACCGCCTTCAATGCTGTGCCTTGAACGCGCGCGATGTTCATGCCGGCATAATCGACCAGCGCCGCTTCGTGGAACGCGATGTGCGTGCCGTCGGCGAGCTTGACCGTCAATGGCGTCTGCGCCGTCGCAATCTCGCGGATCGGCGTCGTGTTGTAGATATACTCCTCGCGGTTCCATTCGAACGCCGGCACCCACCACGCGGTGCCGTCCTGCGCGAGGTTGAACTGCGTCAGTTCCTCAGCGATGCTCAACGTGTGGAGGTTGGGCTGGTCGGCGAATTCGTAGCGGAAGCCGACGCCGTCATCGAAGACGCGAAACACCATATCGAAGCCGCGCGCCAGCGGCTTGGTTTCCTTGATGTGGACGCGCAGTTCATTGAAATGATTGCGCACCTGCGTCCGCTCGCCCCACGGCTGCGTCCAGGTCTCGTCGAAACTGCGGGCTTCGCTGCCGGTGACCGACAGGTTGCGATGCAGCTTGGGTGCATCGGTAAACAGGAAGCCGAGCCATGACGGGGTGATCAGCGCTGCAGTGCCGCGCGCGACGCTGTAGCGGACGTGGCCCTCGCCATCGACATCGATACTGACGCGGATCTTGCCGTCGGGCGATGCGACCGCTGCGGCTTCGGCGGCGTGCACCATCGGTGCCAGCGCGAGCAGCACCAGTGCCGCCAGACGCGCGAGCCAGCTCATGCACGTGCCTCGACGATCAGTCCCGATAGACCAGGCAGCGTCCAGCAATCCGCGCCGCCCACCGCGGCGATGACCTGCCACGCGCCTTTGGGCGAATAGCCGAGGGGCGGACTGCCCATGTTGAACAGACAGAGTAGCCGTTGGTCGCCTTCAACGCGTTCGAAGACGAGAAGCTTGTCGGTTGCCTCGATGACTTTGATGCTGCCGTGATGCAGCGCCGGATAACCGCGGCGCAGCGCCAGCAGGCGCCTGGTGACTTCGAGCAGCGACGTCGCATCACTGGCCTGCACGTCTACCGCGCGCGCTGCATGGTCAGCGCCGAGCGGCAACCACGGCGTCGCGGTCGAGAAGCCGGCGTTGACCGCTTGGCTAACCCACGGCATCGGCGTGCGCGCACCATCGCGGCCCAGCGTCAGCGGCCAGTTGGCAATCGCTTCGGGGTCGCGCAGATGCTCGAAGGCGATTTCGGCCTGTGTCAGCCCGAGTTCCTCGCCCTGATAAACGAAGATGTTGCCGCGCAACGCGACCAGTAGCAGCATCGCCATTTGCGCGAACGCGTCGTGGTCGGCGGGTGCGGCCCAGCGCGATACAGCGCGTGGTGCGTCATGGTTGGTGAACGCCCAGCTCGGCCAGCCGATGCCCGGCGCGTCGGGCCAGGCTTCGACCGCCTCGCGCACCAGTTTCGGCGTCAGCGCGTCGGCGTAGAGGAAGTTGAAGCCATAGGCGCTGTTCAACCGGCGGTCGTGCGCAGTGAACAGCTTCATCTCGCGCTCGTTGTCGTCGCCGCCGACTTCGGCGACGGTGAAGCGGCCACCGTAGCTGTCGGTCAGCGTGCGCAGCCTTTCGAGGAACAGCGGGATGTCGGCGTGCGACTGGTTGTAGATGTGCTGCTGGAAATCGAATGGGCGCGTCCGCAGGTGGTTACCCGGTGCCGGCGGATTGTCGCGTAACTGCGGGTCATGCATCGCGAAGTTGATCGCATCGACGCGGAAACCGTCGACGCCGCGGTCGAGCCAGAACTTCGCGGTGGCCAGCAGCGCGTCCTGCACCGCCGGATTATGGACGTTGAGATTGGGCTGGGTGCTCAGGAAATTGTGCAGGTAATACTGCTGGCGGCGCGCGTCCCAGGTCCATGCCGGGCCGCCGAACACCGATTGCCAGTTCGACGGCGGCGATCCGTCGGGCTTGGCATCGGCCCAGACATACCAGTCGGCCTTGACACTGTCCCGGCTGGCGCGGCTTTCGCGGAACCAGTCGTGTTCGTCCGAGGTGTGGGCATAGACTTGATCGATGATGACCTTGAGGCCCAGCGCGTGCGCGCGGGCGATCAGCGCGTCGAAATCGGCGAGGTTGCCGAAAATCGGATCGACGTCGCAGTAATCCGACACGTCATAGCCGAAGTCACGCATCGGCGATTTGAAGAACGGCGACAGCCAGACCATGTCGACACCCAGACCGGCGATATAGTCGAGGTGCGCGGTGATGCCGGCGAGGTCGCCGACGCCGTCGCCGTTCGAATCGGCGAAGCTGCGCGGATATACCTGATAGATCGTCGCGCCGCGCCACCATGGCGAAACGGTTTCGGCGACAAGGCGGGAAGCAACTTCGTTCATCATTTGGTTCCGGCGCAAATGGCATAGCCGAGTGGCGGCAGCGTGACACGGACGCTGCCGGGCGCGCTGGCCTTGGCTGCGCACGGCCCGCGTAAGGCGGTGAAGCCGAGGCTGGTCACTTCGACCTCGACCTGCGCGTCGAGCGGCTTGGTAGCGGTATTGAAGGCGATCAGCACTTCCTGCCCTGTCACCGGGTCGAATCGCGACACCGCGAAAAGGCCGGGCGCCTCGCCCCAGGCGCGGACGATTTGCGTGCCGCGCCGCAGCGCCGGAGTCGCCTGCCGCAGTGCCGCCAGCGCGGCGATTTCGCGGTAGAGCGGCGACGCGGTGTTGAAGCTCGACTGCGCGGTGGTGGCGGTGGTGCCGACCAGCTTGTTGTCGTTGTAGCTCGCGACTTGGCTCGCAAACATGTCCTCGCGTGCGTCCTGGTCGCCGCCGTCGCCGGTGAAGCCCTGCTCGTCGCCTGAATAGATGACCGGCGCGCCGCGCAAGGTCAGCAGCATGGCGTGGCCGAGCTTGTCGCGTGCCAGCAATTCGTCGTCGCTGATGTTCGGCAATTGCTTGCGGATGGTCATCGCAAAGCGGCCGTCGTCATGGTTGCCGAGGAAGGTCGGCAACTGCATCGCCGTCGCAGTGCCGCCTTCGTAGAGCGCGTCATCGGCGAACAGCCGCCACAACAGGCTGGTTGGTGAAGTGCCGCCGGCGGTGCCGGCAACTGCGGCGCGGAAGGCGAAATCGAGCACCGTCGGCAGCTTGTCGACACGCGTGTGGCGCGCCAGCCGCGCCGGGTCCATGTCGGAAGTGAAAACCTCGCCGAAGATGGCGAAATTGTCGATGCCGTTGGCCTTGGCGCGCGCTGCCATGGCGGGGGCGAACGCCGCCCAGAATTCGGGGTTCACATGCTGCGCGGTATCGATGCGGTAACCGTCGATCTTGAAGCGGTCGATCCAATTGCCGAAAATCTCGATGAACCCCGCCACGACGCGCGGATGCTCGGTGTAGAGGTCGTCGAGCCCGCTGAAGTCACCCATCGTCGAGCTTTCGCCGGTGAAGGTCGAATCGCCGCGGTTGTGGTAGTAAATCGGGTCATTGAGCCAGCCCGGCACCTTGAGGTTTTCCTCGCCTGCCGGAACGTACGGCGTATAGGCGAAGTCGGGCGACTTCAGCTTGGCAAAGTTCGCCGCGGTCTGGTGAACATCGCGGTCGCCGACAAACCCTGGATTGATCGGAGCGCCGTGCACGCCGCCGCGTGTCTGATACGGATAATCGGCGCGCGACCGATAGGCGCAGTCGTTCTTGGGACATTCGCGGTATTTGATGACGTCGGCGGTGTGGTTGGCGATGATGTCGAGATATACCTTCATTCCGCGTGCGTGCGCCGCCGCAACGAACGCCGCCATATCGGCCTCGCTGCCGAAATGCGGGTCGACCTGGGTGAAATCGGTGACCCAATAGCCGTGATAGCCGGCGGATTCCTTGCCTGGCGCGCCCTGTACCGCCTTGTTCTTGAACACCGGCGCCAGCCAGATCGCGGTTATCCCCATGCCTTGCAAATAATCGAGCCGCGCGGTCAGACCCTTGAGGTCGCCGCCGTGGTAGAAGCCCTTGTGTGCTGGGTCATAGCCCGTCACCAGCCGGTCGCCGTTAAGCCCGCCGCGATCATTGGCACGGTCGCCGTTTTCGAAGCGGTCGGGCAACACGAAATAGATCGTCTCGTCCTGCGGCAGCCGGGCGCGATAGTCGGCTGCGAGCGCGCTACTGGCCGAAAGCAGCGTCGCCGCTGCGAGCAATCCCTGGCGCCAAAGCCGCATCGTCATGCCTCCGCCGATGGTGCGCGGCAAAAGCCGGCGATGAAATCCGCGTGTCCCGGCATGCTGGCCGCACCGCGTGCTGCAACGGTACGCAGCTTGCCGAGGTAGTCGCCAAGGTCGGCGTCCGAAATCGCGTTGGCGAGCGGGTGATAGGCAGCCGCCTGCACTCCCTGCCCGATCAGCACCTGCGCCCAGCCAACTTCGGTGAACAGTTCCTCATGCTCGCGGAAAATCCGCCCGCTGGCCTGAAACAGCTCGATTTTCGCTGCCAGCGTATCGGGGATGCCCATATTGCGGCAATAGTCCCACAGCGGCTCGCCGGTTCGGCCATTGGCGCGATAGTGCAGGATGATAAAGTCTCGGATGCGTTCGAATTCGAAATCGGCCTGGCGGTTGTATTCGTCGCGGTCGGCGTCGTGGATGACCTTGCCCGGCAGCAGCGCCAGCAGTCGCGAAATGCTCGATTGCACCAGATGGATGCTGGTCGATTCGAGCGGTTCGAGAAACCCGCTCGCTAGCCCGATCGCGACACAGTTGCGGTGCCATTGCTTGCGGCGCTTGCCCGTCACGAAGCGCAGCGGTCGCGGCTCCGCGAGTGCCTTGCCGTCGAGATTGGCAAGCAACGTCGCCGCCGCATCATCGTCGCTGATGAAGTCACTGGCATAGACATAGCCGTTGCCGGTGCGATGCTGCAGCGGGATGCGCCATTGCCAGCCGGCCGGGCGCGCCGTCGATCGCGTGTAGGGCGTGATTTCGCCGTTGGCGCGCGCACACGGCACCGCCAGCGCGCGGTTGGCCGGCAGCCAATGCGACCAGTCGTCATAACCCGCGCCCAGCGCTTCCTCGATCAGCAGCCCGCGGAAGCCCGAGCAATCGATGAATAGGTCGCCGTCGATGCGCGTGCAGTCTTCGAGCACCACTGCCTCGATATGGCCGTCGTCGGCGCGCAGCGGCACCTGCGTGATACGGCCTTCGTGGCGCACGACACCGCGTGTTTCGGCGAATTTGCGCAAATAGGCGGCGTAGAGCCCGGCGTCGAAATGATAAGCCCAGGCAAGCGGCGGGATGACCGAGCCGGCGGCTGGAGGTGCGTTGCCGAAATGCCCGGCACGCGCCGCGGCTTCGTTGAGCGAATATTGCCCCAGCGGCCCGGCGCTTGCTCCGGCGCGCAGCCAATAGTGATGGAACGGTACCAGCCCGAGGTCGCGACCGACCGGACCGAAGGCGTGCATGTAGCGATGCCCCGGTCGCGTCCAGTCGACGAATTCGATGCCGAGCTTGTAGGTGCCTTGCGTGGCGCGCAGGAAGTCGGCCTCGTCGATACCCAGCGCCGCATTGAACAGCTTGATCTGCGGGATTGTCGCCTCGCCGACGCCGACGGTACCGATGGCATCCGATTCAACCAGCCTGATGCGCGTACCCTTGACCGCGAAACGCGCCAGTGCAGCCGCGGTCATCCAGCCGGCGGTGCCACCGCCGACGATAACGAAGTCGCTTTGCCGATTGTCAGTCATGCACCCTCACGGCAACCCGGCTTCAGCATCCCGAGAAAAGGCGCGTGGCGGCGCCGGGCACCGCCACGCGTTAGTGGGGATGCTTACTTGTTCATGCCGAACTTGTAGCCGATGCCGAACAGGAAACGACGACCAAAGTTCTGGTTGTCGATGACCTGCGTCGTGTCGCCAGCCTGATAGGTGACGAACGGCTCGTTCGACAGGTTCTGGCCCTGCAGCAGGATCGACAGACCGGCGAACTTCGAGCCCGCCTGGAACTCATAGCCGATCTGCGCATCGACCAGCGTTTCGGGGTCGACGGTGCGGAAGGTACGCGCGTTGCCGAAGCCGGCAACTTCACCCAGGAACTCCGAGCGATAGCTGACCGAAACGCGTGCCTGGAAGCCCTGCTTTTCGAAGTACAGCGTGGCGTTGCCGACGTACTTCGACAGGCCGGGGATCGGCGACTTCGGGTTGTTCGGGTCGGGCTGGATGTTGCTTTCGGTGATCGAGAAGTTACCGAGCAGGCCGAAGCCATCAAGCGCGCTGGCGAACTTGTTGAACGGCAGCGTGCCCGAGAATTCGACGCCGTACATCTCGCCGCCATTGCCGTTGGTCGGGATGGTGACATAACCGACGTTGAGCACCGGCGCCGGGCCACTCGACACCGGGAAGCCGGTGAAGTTGTAGAGCACCTGCTGGTCATAGATGTATGTGTCGAGGTTCTTGTAGAAGCCCGCGACCGCAACATAGGCAACTGGCCCGAAGTATTTTTCGAACGAAACGTCGACCGCGTTAGCGATCCACGGGCGCAGCGCCGGGTTGCCACCGCTGCCACCCCACGGCGAGAATTCCGGATCCGTCGAACCGGCCAGCGCCGGGTTGTAGCTGAAGTTGATCGACGCGCGCATCTGATCGAGGCGTGCACGCGCCATCTGCTTCGACAGGCCGAAACGCGCCACAAATTGTTCAGGTGTCCGAAGCGCGAGGTTGAGGCTCGGCAGAGCGTAGGTGTACTCGGCGCCGCCGGTGACGTTGTTCGAGGTGAACGCCGGTGTACCGCTGGCGGCTTCGCCGTTCGAACGCTGGTTGGTGTTGATGACCTGGACGCCGACGTTACCCGTGAGCGTGTTGGCCCCGATCTGGCTGTCGATGTTGAACTGCAGATAGCCGGTCATCACCTGCTCGGAGACACTCCAGCCCTTGGTCAACACATCGGCGTTGGGGTTGCGGACGAGGTTGTAGGTGCCGCCATTGACCAGTGCGATCGGGTCATAGCTGACCATGCCGGGCACGCCGAGGAAGGCGAGTTCGGTCGGTGCCAGCAGGCTGCCGGTCGGGATTGGCTGGCTGAGCGCGCCGTTCTTGAGGCCGAGGAAATATTCGTCCTGCGTCAGCGACTTGGTACGGTCGGCGTAGTTGAAGCCGAAGCTGACGCTCTTCAGGAAGCCCATGTTGAGGTCGCGTTCGAAGCCTGTACGCCACGCGAACAGTTCGTCGTCGATCGTCGGGTAGTTGACGTAACCGACCTGGCCGCCCGGGATGACGTCACTGCCCCAGCCCTGCGGGCTGGTGAGCTTGATCAGGTTGGCGTCTGCATAGTTGATCGACGGGTTGAAGCTGGTCGTCGAGTTGCTGTTGGTGGTGAAGCCAAGGCTGTCATACGGCCCCGAACCCGCCGGACCGGTGCCCGAGTAGGATTCGAGAATGGTGTCATTGCGCGTGACGTGGCTGTAGCTGACGTCGGTGAACGCCATCCAGCCGTCCTTCTGGAACTTGGCGTTCCAGCCGAGCGCGAGGTTCGTCGCATCGCGGGCGTTGGCATCGTTACGCACAACACCCTTGACGCCGTTGAAGGTGCCGCTCGTGATGCGGCCACCGGCGGCGGTGTAGCCCGGCGCCAGTGAGGCGGAGCTCCACTGCAGCGGGAATTCGATGCCGCGCAGGATCTGCGAATCGTCGAACTTCGACCAATAGACGTCGCCGACGGTGGTGAAGTTGTCATTGGGGGTGTATTCGAGCGTGCCGACGACGCCGGTGCGCTTGAGCTCGGTCGACGTTACGTACGGCTTGGCACCGCCGATGATGATGTTGGTCGCGTCATAGTTGGGGTAGCCCCAGGCGTTGAAGCGTTCGATCTGCGTCGGCGATTCCATGTGCGCGATACCGACGGCGATGCCGAGCGTGTTATCCATGAACTGGTCGACATACAGACCCGACACGCGGTAGCCGGTGTCCTTCGAGCCCGAATTGAGCGCACCCAGTGACAGCCATTCGCCGCGCGCGTTCACCGCGATCGCCTGCTTGCCATATTCGAGCGGGCGGATGGTGCGCAGGTCGACGGTGCCCGACATGCCGGCGCCGACGAGTGCCGCCGACGGCGTCTTGTAGATGACGACCTGGCTGATCAGTTCCGACGGGAACTGGTCATATTCAACGCCGCGGTTGTCGCCGACGGTGGTCTGTTCGCGGCCGTTGAGCAGCGTGGTCGAAAAGTCGGGGCCGAAGCCGCGGATCGACACTGCCTGCGAGCGGCCGTCGACGCGCTGCGCGGTGACGCCGGGGAGGCGGGCGATCGAGTCGGCGATGCTGTTGTCGGGGAGCTTGCCGATGTCTTCGGACGAGATCGATTCAACGATCTGGTTCGACAGGCGCTTTTCGGTGATCGACGCGGCGATGGCCGAGCGCAGGCCACTGACGATGATGTCGTCCGGGTTTTCCTCGGCGACCTTCTTCGAAGCGGTCTCTACGTTGGGGGTAAGCGAAGGGTCGGTGCCGACCTGCGCGAACGCGGCCTGGCTGGTCGCCACGAACAACAGTGACGCCGCAATGGCGCCAGTGCTGGCATTCAACGAAAGACGCGCAGCACCGCGCACGCCAAAACGGCTGCCTGAATCAATCATGTGTCACTCCCCAAGTTCGGTCACCGCGTCCTGATCGCGTCGGAAACCGCCTGTTTACGCCAAAACTCTCGCCGAAATTCGAATTTCAAACGATTGCATGAAGCTATTATGACTTTCCGCGCCAAAGCCAAGCCGATTGAATACGTATTCAAAAATGCAGTGCAATCGGTTGCATTTTCGCCACACCCCTGCTCCGTGGCGGGTGGCACGGCAGGTAAACTAGGCTAAGGTTAAGCCGTGCAACAACAATTCGCAGGCAGTATGTCGGTTTTCAGCTTCAACAACGCCATCGTCCGTACCCCTGCACGCTCGGTGGTCGACGGGCTGCGCGCCGGCGATCATGCCGGCCCCAGCGCTGCTGGCGTTGCCGCCGAACATGCTGCCTATGTCGTGGCGCTCGCGGACTCCGGACTGAAGGTGACCACGCTGCCGCCGCTCGAAGCCTTTCCCGATTCGGTGTTCGTCGAGGACCCGGCGCTAGTGTTCGGCGACACTGCAATCGTGCTCAACCCCGGCGCCCCGAGCCGCGCCGGCGAGGCCGCCGAAATCCGCACCGAGCTCGCTCGCCAGTTCGCGCAGGTCATCGAACTCGACGCCGGCCATGCCGATGGCGGCGACGTCATGGTGACACCCGATGCGGTCTATATCGGATTGTCGGCGCGCACCGACGCCACCGGTGCGGCGGCACTGGCGCGCGCGCTGGCGCAGATCGGCCGGAAGGCGCGTATCGTCACGCCGCCGCCGGGCGTGTTGCACCTCAAGACCGGCGCAAACCTGATCGATGAAGACGTGCTGCTCGTCACCGCGCCGATGGCGGCAGCGGGTATGTTCCCCGGCTTCGACTGCATCACCGTCGGCGACGGCGAGGACGCCGCCGCCAATGCACTGCGTCTCAACGACTGGCTGCTGGTTGGCGCGCATTTTCCGCGCACCATCGACAAGCTCGCCGCCCGCGGTTTCAAGCTGGTGCCGCTCGCCACCCGCGAAATCGGCAAGATAGACGCCGGCCTGTCGTGCATGTCGCTGCGCTGGCAGGCATAGCGTCTCGGGGCTACTTCACCCCCGCATCGAGCGCGTGGCCATAGCTGAACACCCGCGCCAGTTTCCACCTGCCGGCTTCGTTTTTCCACACATCGAAGAAGGTCGCGGTTTCGATCAACTTGCCGTCGAGCTTGCCGCCAACGCCGTAGAAGCGGTGCTGTCCGGTCTGGATGGCACCATAGTTGTTGAGCATATAGACCTGCACCGAGCCGGGGACGATTTCGCGGCGGGCGCGATAGTCCTCACCGGTCCTCTGGCGCGCGCATGTCGCGGTGATGCCGGCAATGAACTGCGCGCCGCTGGTTGAACTCAGCCCGTCCTTGTCATGGTAGAATTCGAAATCGTCTGCGATCAGCCCGGGCAGCTTTGCCGTGTCGCAGCTGTTGAAAATGATATCGAACAGTTCGGCGTCGCGCGCCTCAAGCGCCTTGACGGTGGCGGCATCGGTCGCCGGGCCTTCGCGTGGGCCGGCGAATACGGGCGCCGCAAGCAACGCGACAAGAAACAGGGCTTTGATCATGCAAAATGTGTATTGTCTGAATAATACACAGTCAACCCGTCCGCGCTACGACAGGCAACTATCCACGCCTTCGTTGCGCACGATGCGGATGCGCTTTTCGATGCGGTGCGCGTAACGGCGGACGTAGCGCCCAGGGTCGGCGGCATCACGCTTGATCGGTTGCGGCAGGATGGCGGCGAGCCGCGCCGCCTGCGCTGGCGTCAGCTTGACCGCGTTGGTGTGGAAGTAATGTTGTGCGGCCGCTTCGACGCCAAAGATGCCCGGGCCCATCTCGATGACGTTGAGATAAACCTCCATGATACGCGGCTTGCCCCACATCAGCTCGATCAGGCCGGTGAACCAGGCCTCGAGACCCTTGCGGACATAGGAACGGCCTGGCCATAGGAATACGTTCTTCGCGGTCTGCTGCGATATCGTCGAGCCGCCGCGCAACTTCTTGCCGTCGGCGTTGCGCGCCATCGCCGCCTCCATCGCGGCAAAGTCGAATCCGTTATGCGCGCAGAAATTGGCGTCTTCGGCGCCGATGACCGCGCGCGGTACCGACTTGGCAATCTGATCCAGCCCGACCCAATGCTGCTCGACATGATCGCCGCGCACCGCATTGCGCAGCATCAGGAATGTCGTCGGCGGATTGATCCAGCGATACGCCAGCGCCCAGACCAGGCTGAATACCACCAGCACCACCACCGCCCGCGCGACAAAGCGCAGCACCCGCGATATCAGGCTCGGGCTGCGGCGCGCTGCTGGCAAAGTGGAACCCCCGGGTACAAAGCTGGTACCCATGTTGCGGGGGTGGCGGCGAAGGTCAACTAGGGAATTGTAAAGAGCCTCCGGCGGGCAGGGCCTTGGCCCTGCACCCACTTATCGGGACGGTGCACCGCAAGCAGCGCCGGATACAGCAGCGCCCACCCATTACCCGGATGCAGGGCCAAGGCCCTGCCCGCCGGAGGCTCTTAGATCCTATGCCAGTTCAGGCAACTGATTGCGCGCGCCCGCGAGGCTATACATCGCGCGCTGCAGCTTTTCGAACGCGCGCACCTCGATCTGACGGACGCGTTCGCGGCTGATGTTATACTGTTGCGAAAGTTCCTCGAGCGTTTCGGGTTCGTCGATCAGCCGGCGCTGCGTCAGGATGTGCTTTTCGCGTTCGTTGAGGCTGTCCATGGCTTCGGTGAGCAGCGCGTGGCGCTGGTCGCGCTCCTGCGCGTCGGCGACGATTTCGTCCTGGATCGGGCCGGTATCGGTCAGCCAGTCCTGCCACTCACCGTCGCCGTCCTCGCGCATCGGCGCGTTGAGCGAGGTGTCGCCGCCCATCGCCATGCGACGGTTCATGTTGACGACTTCGTCTTCGGACACGCCGAGCGTCGTGGCGATCTTGGCGACATCGTCATGATGCATGTCGCCGTCTTCCATCGCGTTGATCTTGCCCTTGAGCCGGCGCAGATTGAAGAACAGCTTCTTCTGCGCGGCAGTCGTGCCGATCTTCACGAGGCTCCACGAGCGCAGGATGTATTCCTGGATCGAGGCGCGGATCCACCACATTGCATAGGTGGCGAGGCGGAAGCCGCGCTCAGGGTCGAACTTCTTGACGCCCTGCATCAAGCCGATGTTGCCCTCGGAAATCAGCTCGGCGACGGGCAGCCCGTAGCCACGGTAGCCCATGGCGATTTTGGCGACCAGACGCAGGTGGCTCGTCACCATCTTCGCGGCAGCTTCGGGGTCCTGATGTTCTGCCCAGCGCTTGGCGAGCATGTATTCCTGCTCGGGCGCCAGCAGCGGGAATTTGCGGATTTCGGCAAGGTAGCGGTTCAGCCCGGCTTCGGGGCCGATCGCGGGGATAACAGCGGGCACATTGGCCATCGGCAATTCCTTAGTTCGAAAGACGACTAATCAAGTCCTGTATATCCGCTGGCAGCGGACTCAGGTAAGAAACTTTTTCTTTGGTGATGGGATGGATGAAGCCCAGCGTCGCAGCGTGCAGCGCCTGGCGCGCGAAGCCGAGCTCGGCGAGATCGGCACGATGCTGGCTGCGGGTGCGTCCATAGGCTGGATCTCCGAGTAAGGGGTGGCCGATGGACGCCATATGAACACGCACCTGATGCGTGCGGCCCGTTTCAAGCTTGCATTCGACAACGCTGGCATCGCGCAAAGGTTGCACCAGCCGGTAATGCGTGACGGCGTGCTTGCCGCGGCCTTCGGGGACGATCGCCATCTTCTGGCGGTTGGCGCTGCTGCGTGCCAGTGCGCCTTCGATGCGCCCGGCGGGCGGCACCGGCTGGCCGAAGACGACGGCGGTGTAGAGCCGTTCAACAGTGTGTGCTGCGAATTGCCGCGACAGGCCCTCATGCGTCGGGTCGTCCTTGGCGACGACCAGCAGCCCCGACGTGTCCTTGTCGATACGGTGGACGATGCCCGGCCGCGCCACGCCGCCGATGCCCGACAGCCGCCCGGCGCAATGATGCAGCAGCGCGTTGACCAAAGTGCCGTCGAGATTGCCTGCGGCCGGATGCACGACCAGCCCGGCGGGCTTGTCGACGATCAGCAGATGCGCGTCTTCGAACACCACGTTGAGCGCGATATCCTGCGCCACCGAATGCGACGGCGCCGGCACCGGGATCGTCACCGTCAGCCGGTCACCGGCGACCGCCTTTTTGGCTGGGTCGCGCAGCAACCCGCTGGCGCCGGCAACCGCGCCACTACTCATCAAGGCCTTGAGACGCTCACGCGACAAGGTCGGCACCAGGACGGCGAGCGCCCGGTCAAGCCGCCAGCCCGCCATTTCGGGCGTGACCGCAACGCGCACTTCCGCAGGCGCATCAGCAAGCCCCCCAGAATCAGCAAGCATCGACATTTTGTCCCCCATCGCCTAGCCGATGTCGGGATGAATGGTCAGATTGCAAGTTGCACGATTGCCACGGTGGCGCTTGAATCGATGCAGGCGCATGCGCGCAGCGCTGCGCCGCTGGAAGCCTGCGGGCTGTTGCTGGGTCATGCGGGGTCCATACGCGCCGCCATTAGCACCAAAAACGTCGCGCCGCACCCCGAACGCAGCTTTGAAATCGACCCGGCGGCGCTGCTGCGCGAGCACCGCGAAGCCCGCGGCCACGGTGAAGCCGTTATCGGACACTATCATTCGCACCCGAACGGCAGCCTTGAACCCTCAAAGACCGACGCGGCGCGCGCGGTCGAGGATGGTCAATTATGGATCATCGTCAGCGCCGCCGGCGTGTGCGCCTGGCAGGCTGTGGCGGGCGGCGCATTGCATGGCCGCTTCGCGCCGGTCGAACTGGTGGTCGTCTGATGGCCACCGGCACCGTCAAATGGTTCAACCGCGCCAAGGGCTTCGGTTTCATCCGGCCCGACATCGGCGCGCGCGATGCCTTCGTCCATGTCTCTGCAGTGCATGTCGCCGGGCTTGACGTCATCGAGGAGGGCCAGCGCATCGAGTTCGAATTGACGCAGATGCGTGACGGCCGGCTGACCGCGCTCGGCCTGCGGCTGCTCGAAGATGAGGAAATCGAAAATCCGAACACCGACGAACCGCCGGGCACAATCCCCTGAGTCCAGGTGCCGACAGGCAATTGCCTGAATGGCATTAGCCTGATAACGCTTAATCTTTCGGTATGATTTGATACGGATTGCAGTTGCAATCCAGTCAGGCATGAGCGAGTGCCCGTGCTGCCGTTGGTCATGCATAGCCTCCCATGCAGGGCCCACGACATGGGATCGACAGGGGGAAGTTGAGGCAAATGACTGAATTGGCTGGACTTGTAGCGCGACGGCTTTGCCACGATTTCGCGGGTCCGATTGGCGCGATTTCAACCGCGCTCGATTTGCTCGAAGACGACAACAACCCCGAAATCCGCGGCCTGATCCGCGATAGCGCTCGCGGTCTGGCTGCCGCGCTGCGCCTGTATCGTGTCATCTTGTCGCCGAGCGAAGCCCCGCTCGCCAATCACGAGGCACGCGCCCTGCTCGCCGACTGGGTCAGCGCACGCAACGCGGTGACGCTCGATTGGCAGGTCAGTGGCGATCAGATCGCCGCGCCGGCTGCCGCGACCCTGCTTGGTCTGGCGCTGGTGGCCTGCGAGGCGCTGACGCGCGGCGGCAAGCTGACCGTTGGCGATGATTTCGTCGAGGCCGATGGCCCCAATCTGCGTCTCGACCGCGATGTCCATGATGCCATCGGCGGCGCCAGCGGTGCCGTGACGCCACGTGCCGCACTGGCGCAAGTCGTCATCGCCAATGCCGGCGTTGACGGCCAGCGCGTGGCGATGACCGCCGTGCCGCAAACACTCCGCCTGCGCGTCCATAATTCCGGCGATATCGCCGCCTAGCGCATGGCCATCTGGGGCACGCTCATCGGCACGGCTGCCGGGCTGCTGCTCGGCGGCCCGCTCGGTGCGCTTGCCGGCGCCGCGGCGGGCGGCGCTGCCGATCTGGCGTTACAGCAGCGCGGCAGCGCGACCAGCGCCGCGCGGCGCCAGGTGGCGTTTACCATCGCGGCGATTGCGCTCGCGGCCAAAATGGCGCGCGCTGACGGCGATGCCACCGACGCGGAGTTCGCCACCTTCCAGCGGCTGTTCCAGGTGCCTGAAGCCGAACGCAGCAACGCCACGCGCTTCTACCGGCTGGCGCAAGGCTCGACCGCCGGCTTCGAAGCCTATGCCGATCAGGCCGCCGCGCTGCTCGGCCGCGGCACGCCGGTGCTCGAAGACCTGCTCGAAGCGCTGCTGCTGATTGCCAAGACCGACGGCATCCACCCCGACGAGCTCGCCTATCTCGATGCTGTGGCGACGCGGCTGGGGTTTACGCCCGCCGAATACGCCCGCATTCGGGCGCGGCATCTGCCGAGCGGCGATGGTATCGGGCGCGATGACCCCTACGCCGTACTCGGCATCGAACCCGGCGCAGCCCCGGAAGTCGTGCGCGCTGCCTATCGCGCGCTGGTCAAGACCACGCATCCCGATCGCCACATGGCCGATGGCACGCCGCTCGAATTCATCAAGGTCGCCGAAGCGCGCATGGCGGCGCTCAACGCAGCTTATGCTGCAATCATGCCAAAGGGCGCTGCATGAAACCGATCCACATCGCCTTCATCCTGCTGATAGACTGCATCTGGGCCTTCAATACGGTGGCGATCAAGTTCAGCGTCAATGCGGTGCCGCCGTTGCTCGCGGTGGCAATCCGCTATGGCATCGTGCTGGCCGCGTGCCTGCCATTCATGCGCTGGGTACCGGGCCGGATGCGGCTGATCGGGATCACCGGCGTTATTGCCGGGGCGCTGGCCATGGGCCTCGGCGCGATGTCGTTCAAGGCAGCGTACAATGTGTCGGCGCTGGCGATTGCCGGCCAACTCGGCGTGCCGTTCAGCTTGTTGCTGGCGATCATCTTCTACCGCGAACGCATCCGCTGGGTGCGGATGCTCGGGATTGTGTTGTCGTTCCTGGGGGTTGCGGTGATGGTTTTCGATCCGCGCATCTTTGACGAGCGTATCGCCATATTGCTGACCATCGCCGGCACGTTCTGCTGGGCGGTCGGCACGCTGCTGTTCCGGTCGCTGCGCGACCTCAACCCGCTCAACGTTCATGGTTGGCTGGCACTGATCAGCATCCCGCTCCTCGGCGCGGCGAGTTATGTCGAGGAGCCTGGCGCGATCATGCAAGTCGGGGCCATCGCCCCGAATATCTGGGGCTGGCTGGCCTATTCGGCGCTTGGCGCATCGGTTATCGGCCATGCCGGTATGTCGTATCTGTTCCGCCACTATCCGGTCAGCATGGTGTCGCCGATGACGCTGCCGACGCCGCTGCTATCGGTCATCGTCGCGACCGTCGTGCTCGGCACGCCGGTCACCATCGAAATGGTCATCGGCGGCATCTTGACGATGATCGGCATCGCTATCATCACCTTGCGCACCGCGAACGCGCCCGAAGTCGAGGTGCTGGCATGAATTTCATCGACCTGCCGAGCCCCAACTTCGACCAACGCCGTTTCCCCATCTCGATGATCGTGCTGCACTATACCGGTATGGAAACCGCGCAGGCCGCGCTCGACCGCCTCGCCGACCCGGCCGCCAAAGTCTCGGCGCACTATGTCGTCGCCGAAGACGGGCAAATCGTCCGTATGGTCGATGAGGCCAATCGCGCCTGGCACGCCGGCCGCAGCGAGTGGCGCGGCATCATGGATGTCAACAGCGCCAGCATCGGCATCGAGATCGTCAACCCGGGCCACGAATTCGGCTACCGCCCCTTCCCCGAGCTGCAGATGGCCGCTGTCGAGGCCTTGGTCTCCGATATCGCGCACCGCTACAAGATCTCCACCTGCATGGTCGTCGGCCATAGCGATATCGCCCCGGCGCGCAAGCAGGACCCCGGCGAACTGTTCGACTGGCCCCGCCTGGCCCGCGCCGGCCTCGCCACACCGATCCCGACCGATGGCTTCGACCCGAATTGGTACGACATCGGCTTCCTCGCCGCGCTCAAGCGCTGGGGCTATGACATCGACGACGCGCACGCCGCGGTTGTCGCATTCCAGCGCCGGTTCCGGCCGGCGAAGATCGACGGTGTCATCGATGCTGAGTGCCGGACGCTGCTTCGCAGCATTCTAGTGGCAGGTTAGGGGCCTCCGGCGGGCAGGCCTGAGGCCTGCACCCATTTGAAGAGCGTATGATAACTGGGTGCAGGGGCAAGCCCCTGCCCGCCGGAGGCCCTTCGCTTTACTGCGGCGGCGGCAAGTGCGCGGCGTTTTCCTTATCGCCACCCAGCCCGCTTGGCAGAGCCTTGGTCTTGTCGGCGGGCGGTGCCGCTGCCGGTTCGGTAGGGTTCGCGGCTTCATAGGCAGCGGCGGTGGTGACGCCCGGAATCCCGTGTTCGGCGAGTTCGCGCTGCTTGGCGGCGGCGTCCCGCATGGTCGAGCAGGCGGGCAGCAGCAGCAGTGTAGCAATCAGCAGCGCACGCATGTCGGGTCTCCGCTTGGGGCTTGTCCCGCGCTTTGCCGTGCGACGTGGCGCTTGGCAAGGGGCGCCGGCACGCCTAGACGGGGATTTCGGCCAGACCATCGGACGGTCGCCGCTGCACGCGAGTGTGGGGGAGGAAAGTCCGGGCTCCACGCAGCAACGGTGCCGGGTAACACCCGGCGGGGGTGACCCCAGGGAAAGTGCCACAGAGAGCAGACCGCCTGACTTTCGAGAAGGGCAAGGGTGAAAGGGTGCGGTAAGAGCGCACCGCGCGACGGGCAACCGAAGCGGCACGGCAAACCCCACCGGGAGCAAGACCGAATAGGGACGGCGCGCACGGCAACGTGCAAGGCCCGCTGCGGCCCAGTCGTCCGGGTTGGTTGCTTGAGGCGGACGGTAACGTTCGTCCTAGAGGAATGACCGTCTATGGAGCGCAAGCCCCGGGACAGAACCCGGCTTACAGATGGTCTGGCCGAGCCGGCTGCGCGCAAGGCCAAAATTGCCCTTCGCAATTTTGGCCTTGCGCGCAGACTCGGCGAAGCGCCCGGCCGGCGGGGCGGAGGCCTCGGCCGACGAACCCGTTCGACGGCGTGGCTTTGCCACGACGCTCTTCTTTGCTTCCCTACTCCCGGCGCCAAGGGCCAACCCCCACCCCGCTCGCGTTCCGCGAGTCGCCCTCCCTGCAAGGGGGAGGGAGGTCAGGTCAGGCCGGGCTTAGCCGGTCGCGCAACTCGCGCTTCAGGAACTTGCCGCTGGCGTTGCGCGGCAGCGGCTCGTCCAAAAACCACACATACCGCGGCACCTTGTGCTTGGCGATCAGCACCGCGCAATGCTCGCGAAGCTCGGTGTCCGACAGCACCTCGCCCGGCTTGAGCACCACAGCGACGCCAACTTCCTCGCCCAGTCGCTCGTCAGCAACGCCGAACACGCAGCATTCGGCGATCGCGGCGTGGCGATAGACGGTGGCTTCAACTTCGGCGCAATAGACGTTCTCGCCGCCGCGCAGCACCATATCCTTCTTGCGATCGACGATGAAGATAAAGCCGTTTTCGTCGATGCGCGCGATGTCGCCGGTGTGCAGCCACCCATCGGTGATCGATGCGGCGGTGGCATCGGGGCGGTTGATGTAGCCCTTGATGACCGACGAACCCTTGACCCACAGCTCGCCGATGGCGCCGGGCGGCACGGTGTTGCCATCATCATCAACGCATTTGGCTTCGAAGTTGGGCATCGACGGCCCTGCGGTGTCAGGTTTGTCGACGAAGAAGTCGCCCGAAACCGAGGTGATGATGCCGCAGGTTTCGGTCATGCCGTAGCCGGTGCCGGGGCGTGCGGTGGAGACCTTGTCCTCGATCTTGAGCACCAGGTCGGGTGGCACCTGCGCGCCGCCGCCGGCCAGCGCCACGAGGCTGCTGGTGTCGCTGGTCAGGAAGTCGGGATGATTGATCAGCTCGCGCGCCATCACCGGCACGCCGCTCATCGACGACACACGCTCGCGCGCGATTAGCTTCAACGCCTCGCCGGCATCCCAGCGGTACATCATCACCAGCTTGCCGCCCGCCGCCGTCGTTGCATAGGCACCGCAGTTGTTCGCGGTGACGTGGAACAGCGGCGTCGTGATCAGCGTCACCGGGATCGGCGCTTCCGCCGGGGGTTCAAGCCCGGTCGCCAGCTGCATGGCACGCGCTGTCGAAGCGCCAGCGTACATCAGGTTGAACAGGTTCGCGACGCAACCGCGGTGCGTCAGCTGCGCACCCTTCGGGTTGCCGGTGGTGCCGCTGGTGTAGAAAATGCAAGCGTCAGCTTCGGGGTCGACCGCGACATCGGGCATCGCGCCGCCGTTGGCGACGACATCGTCCCAGGGTGTGATGCCGGGATGCGCAGCCACCAGCCGCACGCCGACGAGTTTGATGCCCGCCACCATGTCGGGCCGCGCCTGCACGCGTACCAGCCGCTCGTCATCGAGGAACAGCACCTTGGGCGCCGAGTCGCCGAGCGCATAGGCCATCTCGTCAGTCGTCCACCAGGCGTTCATACCGACAACCGCCACACCCACCGACACGCACGCCCAGTAGATCACCATCCATTCGGGGAAGTTGCGCATGGCAACCGCAACGCGGTCGCCGGGCTTGACGCCGTGGGCCAGCAGCCACGCCGCCACCGCATCGGCCTTGGCGTGCGTCTGGGCATAGGTCAGCGTCTCGTCGCCATAAACAAGGTAGGGGCGGTCGGCGAACGCGGCGGTCGACAGCCAGAATTCGCGGACGCTCGGCGGTGCATTCTTGTAGTTGCGCAGGCGCTGGCCGAGGACCTCGACCTCCTCGATCTCGAATGTTCCGCCCGGGCCGGTCAGTTCGGCGCGCGCTTGCGCCAGTTCCGCATAATGCATGGCGAGTTCCCCATTGACTGATAAGCGACCGGTTTTCCGGTTCGACCGTCAACGCATAGCGTGGTTGACGCTCACGGCAAGTGCCGATGCGTGCGCAACTGCCGGGTCGGGCAAAAATGCCGACGGCAGGAAGGCGGCGCCGCAGCTGCGATGCACCAGCCGAATGGGCGCGCGGGTGCGCGCGACGAGCCAGTGATCGGCCCAATTTTGGATTGCGACGAGCACGCCGTACAGGTCGAGCCCGCGCGGCGTCAGCCAATAGCCCTCCCCGCCCGGCGTCAGCAGCCCGAGCGCCTGCAGCCGCTCAAGCCGGTTCGACAATATGTTGGCGGCAATGCCGGTGGCGTCGCGCAGCGCCCCAAAGCGGCGGACGCGCATGAAGGCGCAGACGAGGATCTCGATGCCCCATTTGTCGCCGAAGATGTCGAGGCTGGCGGCAAGCCACGGCAATGCCTGTCCGTCAGCGCTGTCGAGCGTCGAGCGCCGGGTCGCACGCTGCTTGGCCGGCAGCGCTGCAATGCCGCGGCCGGTAACCTGCAGCGCGACGCCGCGCGCATCGGCATCGGCACCACATGCCGCACATGCCATCACGTTGCGCAAGGTGCGCCCGCCAAGCAATGCAGCCGGCGGTGGCATGGCGTTGTGTGCAGCCTCCCAGCGCAGCATTTCGTGGAGCACCGGCAGGAATGCCTCGCCCGCCGGGGTCAGGCGGTATTCGTGGCGCACCGGCCGCAGGCAATACGGCAGCTTGACCACCAGCCCGGCACCTTCCAGCGTCCGCAGCCGCAGCGCCGCCAGCCGCGCCGGCACGCCACCGTCGACCAGGGCTGCAAAGCGTGTTGCGCCATTCGCCAACAGCGCGAGCAGCATCAGCGTCCAGCGGTCGCACAGCAGGTCGGCCGCCTGCCGCACCGCGACGAGAATGGCGGCAGTTGCGCGCGGCGACGGCGGTGCGCTCACAGAATCTCGAACAAATGGTAGCGCGGGCCACCGGCGCGCTGGTGGCCGATACCGACGACAATCGTGTCGTTGAGCCAGCGGTAGGCTTCCGCGCCCGTCTCGAAGCGTGCCACGGTGCGCAGCAGGTATTCATCGTCACCCAGCCGTTCGCCGCGGTTGAAACGCGCCATCACGTCGTCAGGTGCGCGAAAGCTGCCCTGATAGGTCAGGTACAGCCGCGCACCGTCGTCGGTCAGCAGCGCCAGCCGCACATCGATGAGCATCACCCCGTCGGCACGGTTGAGCACCCAATCGGCACCGCCCGGCAACACCGTGCCGCGCAGCCGGTCACCGCTGAAGCTGCCGCCGGCAACCGGGGCGATGCGGCGACGGCCGGCCGGAGTCGCGCCGATCGACAGCATCTCGGCAAACGGCACATCAAGGTCGAGCACCATCAGCGGCGCGCTTTGCAACTGGACCATATCGACCTCCCCCCATCATTGCACAACTGTAGCATGTTTATGATGAATTGAAGCTAGTATATAGAATCACGGTTGCATAGTGTAATTGACTGCGTATCATCGTTTCAAACAACCGGGGAAGACTCACCATGTCCGCAGCGATTCCGGCCGGCCGTCCAGCGCCGTCGGTGCAACAGGTCTATGACCGCGACACCAACCCCGCGCCCGCAGTGTTGCGTGCCGAATCGCCCGCGACCGGACAGTCCACCGCCGACGTTTCGGCCGAACGCTATTTTTCGAAAGACTGGCACGACCGCGAAGTCGAACAAGTATGGCGCCGGACTTGGCAACTCGCGTGCCGCATCGAGGAAATCCCCAATGTCGGCGACCATGTCGTTTATGACATCGTCCATGATTCGCTGATCGTCGTCCGCACCGGCCCCACTGAAATCCGCGCTTATGTGAACTCCTGCCTGCACCGCGGCACGCGGCTCCGCGACAGCGGTGGCTGTGTCAAGGCGCTGCGCTGCCCGTTCCACGGCTTCACCTGGAACCTCGACGGCAAGCTGACCGTCATCCCAGGCGGCTGGGACTTCGCGCACATCGACCGCCACGACTTCAACCTGCCCGAAGCCAAGGTCGGCACCTGGGCCGGCTTCGTCTTCGTCAATCTCGATCCGACGTGCGAGCCGCTCGAAACCTATCTCGAAATCCTGCCCGAACACTTCAACGCGTTCCGCCTCGAAGACCGCTACAAGGCCGCGCATGTTGCCAAGATCATGCCGTGCAACTGGAAACTGGCGCTCGAAGCCTTCATCGAGGCCTATCACGTGCCGTGCGCGCACCCGCAGGTCATGGCCTATTACGGCGACGAAAATACCCAGTACGACGTCTGGCCGGGCGTCCGCCATGTCAGCCGGATGATCAGCGTACAAGGTGTGCCGAGCCCCGCGCGCGCCAACACCCCTGATGATGTCGTCGTCGAACACATGCGCCGCGACATGCCGTTCTTTGCCGGCAAACCGATCGACACCAACGGCACGACGCCGCGTGCCGCGCTCGCCGCCCGCGCCCGCGAAAAGATCGGCAAGTCGTCGGGCACCGACATGTCGGCGCTGTCGGACGCCGAATCGCTCGATCTGATCGAATATCTGCTGTTCCCCAACATGGTGCCGTGGGGTGGCCAGTCGCTGCCGATTACTTATCGCTTCCGGCCTAATGGCGATGACCCTGAAACCTGCATCATGGAAATCATGTTCCTGTTCGCCAAGGCGCCCGATGGCAGCCACCCCAAGCCCGCGGAAATCACCTGGCTCGGCATCGACGAGCCCTGGGCGACCGCGAAGGAACTCGGCTCGGCGGCGATGGTCGCCGACCAGGACACCGACAATCTGAAACGCATCCAGCGCGGCCTGCGCGCATCCAAAAAGCCCGGCGTGACGCTCGCGGCATATCAGGAAAGCCGGATTCGCCACTATCACGCGACACTTGACAGCTATATGGCCGGCGGCAACGGCTGACTGCGCGCCCGAAATCGGTGGCTTGTTGCGTCGTTACGGCTGCAGGTTTACGCTGTCGGCCCTGACGGTAGGGGAGACTGATGATGAATAGCGAAGTCGAAACACGGATCGAAACCTGGCTGCATCGTGCCAAGAAGAATGCCGGCTGGTTGATGGCGCTCGGCGTGCTCGAGGTGCTGGTCGGCCTCGCCGCAATATTCTCGCCGCTGATTGCCGGCGTCGCCGTGGTCATCACGGTCGGCGTGGTCATGTTGATTGTCGGCATCACACGCATCATCAGCGCCTTCATGGCGGGGTCGTTCGGCAGCGGCGTGCTGGCGTTCCTGTGGGGGCTGCTGGTTACGGTTGCCGGCTATTATTTTGTCACGCATCCGGCGCTGGGGCTGAAATCGCTGACGCTGTTCGTCGCGGTGGCGCTCGCCATTGACGGTGTCATGCGCGTCATCATGTCGTTCCAGATGAAGCCGGCGAACGGCTGGGGCTGGATGCTGTTCGGTGGCATCGTCTCGGTCATTCTGGCGGTGATGGTGTTCAACCAGTTCCCGGTTTCGGCGGTTTGGCTGGTCGGCACGCTCGTCGGCATCAGCGTGCTGTTCAACGGCTTCACGACACTGACGGTGGCGATGGCGGCGCGCCGGCTGGCGAGCGCCGGGGTCGAGCGCCTACAAGGCTGATCAGGTGGCGCCGAGCGCGGCGACCACTTCCTGCGTGTGCGTAATGTGCAGGAAGCGGCCGCCTTCGGCGACGGTTTGAAAGCGTGCGCCCGGCAGCGTGTCGCGCCAGAAACCGGCGGCATCGTCAAACGCATAGAGCGGGTCCTGCGCGCCGGTCAGCACCACCCAGCCTGATGCGTCAGGCAGTGCCGGCGGCCGCGCACCGCCGCCGTGCGAGAGCATTTCTGCCAGAAACCCGTGCATCCCGAGCGCCGACTGGCGGCCGGCGCGTACCAGGTCGGCAATCACCTGCTCGTCTGCGAGCGCTGCTGTGTCGACGGGGCTGCCGACAACGCTTTCGCGGTAGAGCCGGGCGATCACCGCCGAATTGGAGCGTCGCGACATCAACCTGGCAAACGCGTTCGCCAGCATCGGCGTGCCGAAGAACAGCGCCTTGCCGCGTCCCATCATACCGACAAGGCGCCGGTCAAGATCGACCGGCGGGTCAGGGCCGAGCAGCACGCCGCCGGTTACGCGGTCGGCATAGGCCGCGGCGCAATGCAGCGCCGCTGTGCTGCCGCCGCGCACCAGCAGCCGCACACGTGCCAAGCCAAGTGCCTCAAGGATATCGCCGAAATCGCTGACGGCTGCTGCATAAGGATCGCCCGCAACGGCATCGCTGAGCCCGAAGCCGGCACGTTCAAAAAGGATTGGCCGGAAGCCACGTGCTTGCAGCACCGTAATCAGTGCCTGCGGCTGGTGGCGCCCAGCCACCGAGTTGTGAAAAACGATCACCGGTGCCGCCCCCGTCGGGCCATGGTCGGCTACGGCAATGCAGCCACTGCCGTTGCTGCGGGCGAGCAGACGCAGCGGCTCATTTTGGCCCCCCATATGCATGATTTCGATGCTGCACGCCGTCACCAGGCCGGCGAGCGCATCGACTTCGGCGACGATACGCGCCAGATCGACGGCATTGGCGACCCCGCACGCCGCGAAAATCAGCTTGAGATCGGCCTTGCCACTATGCGGTGACTTGCCCTGCGCCGCGGCAGCGGCATCGCGCGTTGCCCCGTTGGCGATCTCGCGCGCCAGTTGCGCCTGCCCCGGTGTCAGCGCGAACAGGTCGGAAAACAGCCGCGCGGCATGCTCGGGCGGGCGCCAGTCACCGCCGGCGGAAGCGAGCAATCGGCGCACAAGGTCGGTCTGACGCTGTGCCCCGACCTTATCCATCACCAGCGCAATCTGCTTGCGGGCGGTTTCATAAGTAACACC
Organism: Glacieibacterium arshaanense; assembly: GCF_004681125.1. Taxonomy (GTDB): domain Bacteria; phylum Pseudomonadota; class Alphaproteobacteria; order Sphingomonadales; family Sphingomonadaceae; genus Polymorphobacter_A; species Polymorphobacter_A arshaanense. Next base: position 529,337 of record NZ_SIHO01000001.1, on the reverse strand, counting down.
TGCGTCGCTTGCTGCGGCACGCAGATTTCCGCGCCGCGCCAGCGCCGCCACCAGGCGGGTTTGCGACGGCGTCAGGGCATAGATTTGCGCGGCTCGCTCCCACGCCAGCGCGCCTGGGCGAAACGCGATCACCGCATAGCTCGCCCGGCCATCGGCCAGCACGGCGCGGACATCGGGTGCAATCGGCCAGTGTGCAGCGAGCGCCGGCGCGGCAGCGGCGAGCGCCACCGGCCGACCGGTGCGGTCATCGGCAATCGCCGAAACGCTCGGTCGCTCCGGGGTCAGCCGGCGCACCACCGCCGCGAGCGGATCGACACCGTCGAGCCAGACAACGAAGCGCGGATCGGCGATGACGATGTTGCCGTCGCGGTCGCACGCCGCCGAGGCGAAGCTGTCGGCCTGCAAATCGGCAGGCGGGCTGCGGGTGCCGATCGCTTCAGTGGCGGCTGCGAGCAGCGCATCGGGCGCCTTCGCCATTGCTTCGCCCCAGCCCTCATGGTCGTCGGCAAGCAACGCCAGCAACGCATCATCGGGGGTGGCGCGGCGGAAGCGATCGAGGAAGGCGGCGGCGCGGCTCATGATTGATGCTTAACGCCTGAGAATCTTTTGCCAATACCCCCCAAATGGGGGTGTGGCTCCGCGGCCAGACGCGGCAAATATCGGGCTCAGTATTGGCGGCATCAGCGCCGCGACGAATCCGGGCGCACCGCATGCAGATGCGGCCCGCCTGACCAACTGGAAGCCGGCCGGACCCCCTAACCCACGGCCGGCTTCCACTTTTTTTGGTGTTTGCGGATAGCAAGAGCAGGAAGGGGCGCGGGCAAAGCCCGCGCGTCGGACGGGTTCATCGGCGAGATCGCCGCTACCCCGCCGGCCGGGCGCTGCGCTGAGTCGGCGCGTAAGACAGAATTCGCGAAGGGCGAATTATGCCTTACGCGCTCGCCAGCTGGGCCCCCATCATCGCGTGCAGCATATTGATCGCCTTCAACGGCCGCACCATCACCTTGAAGCGGCTGATCTTGCCGGCGTCGTTCCACCAGATCATGTCGATGCCGTTGATCTTGATACCGTCGATTTCGTTCTCGAACTCGAGGATCGCCGAATTGTCGGCGCGCCATTCGCCGACGTAGCGGAAGCCCGAGCCGCCGAGCACACTGCCCGCCGCGCCGAGATACTTCAGCGTGATCGCCTTGCCGCGCTGCGGCGTGTGCACCACCGGCGACTCGAACACCACGTCATCGGCGAGCATCGCGTCGAGCGCGGCGTGATCGTGCGATTTCATATAGGCATACCAGCCTTCGACAGGGTGACCCATCAGCGCAATTCCTCTCCGAACAATTTGCCCAGGAAGACCGTTTCGACTTCGCGGCGCAAGTCATTGTTGGGCTTTTTCTGGAAGCCATGGCCTTCGTCGGCATAGAGCACGTACCAGGTGTCAACGCCGTTGGCGCGCAGGCCTGCGACGACCTGTTCGGACTCGCTTTGCGGCACGCGCGGGTCGTTGGCGCCCTGCATCACCAGCATCGGCTTGGTGATTTTCGCCAGATTGTTCATCGGCGAAATTGTCACGAACGCCTTGGCCATCGCGGGGTCGCGTTCGTCGCCATATTCGGCGCGGCGGTTGTCACGGCGATAGGCTTCGGTGTTCTGCAGGAACGTCGTGAAGTTGCTGATGCCGTAGCGTTCGACACCGCCGACCAGCCGGTTCGAATAATGCGTCATCACCGCCAGCGACATATAGCCGCCGTACGACTGGCCATAGACCGCGACGCGGCCCGCATCCATATCTGGCTGTTTGCCGACCCAGTCGAGCAGCGCGCCGATGTCCTTGACGCTGTCCTCGCGCTTGGCGGCATTGTCGAGGTTGAGGAAGCGTTTGCCGTAACCGTCCGAGCCGCGGACGTTGGGCAGGATGACGGTGGCACCGAGCACGCTGGCAAAATATTGCGCGCCGGGGTTCCAGCCGGTGCGCGTCTGCGATTCCGGCCCGCCGTGGATGTCGATGATCACCGGCGTGCGCGTGCCGGGTGCCACCTTCGGGCGATAGACCAGCGCCGACACCGTCTCGCCGTCGAACGATTTGAAGCGGATGACTTCGGGCGACGCGAGCTTCGCCGGATCGAGCCCGCCGAGTTCGGAGCTGGTCCAGCGCGTCAGCGTGCCGGCGGTCGAATCCCAGCTCCAAGCATCGCCCGCCGACGTCGGTGTCTGCATCGAAAAGCCGAGACGGTTGTTGTCGGGCGCGAAATGCAGATTATCGATAACGCCGAGCGGCAATGCCGGCTGCGGCAACGCGCGGCGCGTGACGAAGTCGCGCACCACCAGCTTCGACGCACCGTCGACATTGATGACGGTGGCGAGGATGCGGCCATCATCCGACACTGCAAAGCCTTCGATATCCCATTGCGGATCGCTGGCGACTTCGGTCAGCGCGCCGGTGGCGATGTCGATGCTGACCAGCCGGCGCAGGTTGCTGGCTTCGTCGGTGATCGCTAGCACGCTGCGGCCGTCGTGGCTGAACTTGGCGCCCTCGAAACGCGCCGGCTGGCCCTGGCTGCGGATCTGCCGCGCCTTGCCGCTGGCGATGTCGAGAATGAACAGCTGCGATTCGCGGTTCGAAATACCACGCTCGAACAGCAGTTGCGTCTTGTCAGCCGACAGGTCGTTGGTGCTGACCGAGCCCTGCGCCTGATAGATGAGGCGGCGGCTGGCGGGGTCGGCGGGGTTCGCCGCCATCAGCGCATAGTCGCCCGAGCCCTTGACGGCGCGCGCCCACAGCACCAGCGAGCCATCCTTTGCAATCACCGGCCCGCCATTGCGTGTGCCGGCTTCGGTCAGCTGCACCGGCACGCCCGCCAGCCCAGCGCGGTAAAGCTGGAACCATTCGTCGCCGCCGGTATCGCGGCCGAGCACGAAGTCGGTGGTGCCGGGGATGGTCTCGGCCCCCGCCACCGGCTCAGCAAAGAACGTCAACTGCGTGCGCGCCGCACCGGGTGCCGCAACACGGTGGATCTGGTTGGTCGCACCAAACCGCGTGGTGATCAGCATCGAGCCGTCGGCGAGCCAGTCCTGCAACACTGCAGCGCGATAGTTCTGGAAGCGCTGAACTGCTGCCGAAACGCCCGCTGGAATCGGTGGCACATTCTCGAGCTTCGTCGTGCCGACCATGCGCACGCTCGGCGCTGGAGCCGGCGCCGCAATTGCAGTGGTGCCGAGCAGCAGCAGCGCGACGAGCGCGGGCGCGCGCCAGACGGAATGGGTCATGCGGATGTCCTTTGAATCCACCGAGAAGGCTTGTGTGTCAGCCAAACGGCTTGTCGATAGCGACCGAACGGCTGGTGAACCATTCGGCGCCGGTTTCAGTGACGAAGAAATGATCCTCAAGCCGCACCCCGAAACGGTCGGGTATGACGATCATCGGCTCGTTCGAAAAACACATGCCGGGCTCGAGCAATGTCATGTCGCCGCGCACCAGATACGGCGCTTCATGGATGCTCAGGCCGATGCCATGGCCTGTGCGATGCGGCAGGCCGGGCAGCCGGTAATCGGGCCCGAGGCCGTGGCGTTGCAGCGCATGACGCGCCGCCCAGTCGACCGCCTCGCAGGCGACGCCGGGACGCACCGCGTTGAACGCCGCCTGCTGCGCTTCCGCCTCGATATTCCAGATGCGGCGCTGCTCGGCACTGGGTTCGCCGAACACATAGCTGCGCGTGATGTCGCTGTTGTAACCGGCAACCAGACAGCCGGTGTCGATCAGCACCATGTCGCCTTCGGCGAGCACGCTTTCACCGGGCAACCCATGCGGATACGCCGTCGAGCGCCCGAACTGGACGATGGCGAAGCTGCTGCCCGCGGCCCCGATGGCGCGGTGCGCGTCATTGAGGAAGTTGCGGATTTCGGTCGCGGTGATGCCGGGACGCAGGATTGCCGCGGCACGGCGCTGCACTTCGAGCGTCATCAGCTTGGCCTGCCGCATCAGCGCGAGTTCGGCGGGCGACTTGATACGTCGGCAGCCATCGACAATCGGGCTGGCATCAATCGTCCGCAGGCCCGTGGTGGCGTGCCGCAGCCGGTCGACCATGACGAACGACATCTGCGGATCGACCGACAGAACGCTGCTTTGAGTCTGGTTGAGCGCGTGCGCAACCAGCGCATAGGGACTTTCATGCTCTTCCCAGGTCCGGACTTCGCAGGCGATATCGAGCACGGCATCGAGCGAGCCGCGCTCGAACTCAGGGCAGATGATGATCGGCAGGCCGCGCGGCGGTAACAGCAGCGCCACCAGCCGCTCGCTCGCGCCCCAAGGGATGCCGGTAAAATAGTCAAGACTGGCGCCGGCACCAATCAGCAGCGCATGCGTGCCGGCTTTGTGCACCAGCGCACGGGCATGATCGATACGCGCCTCGCGCTCATCGCGGGTAATGCGCGGCGCAGGTTTGTCCCAGGGCTTGATTGCGGCGAGCTCTGCCGCTGCCGTCGAACCACCGATGCCGTTAGCCATGCGCGTTCCCTGTTCTGACCGGCCCGCACCTTGCGTCAGACAGGCGCGCCAGACAAGCCGGCAAGGTGGTTGATGGCGCGATTCAACCAGACAAATCAGATTGCTTGCGGGTTTCGGCGCCGCCGCCAGCCAACAACACCGCCAACCATCCCGAAGCCGGCGATCATCATCGCCCAGCTGGCGGGCTCGGGAACGTTCGAGGACGGCACATAGCCATCGCTCAGCGTGTTGAGGAAGGCGACGATATCGGCCTTGTCGCGCTTGCTCAGCGGCAGATTGCCGAGTTCATCGGCATTCTTGGTCGCGTCGAATTCGGCCGCGGGCCAGCACCCGAGTGTGACAGCCTCGGTCGCGGTGACGGTCGGATCGACGCACACCGGCTTGCTGTCGCGCGTCGCATAGAAATCGACGACCTGGTCAAGGCTGGTGAACCAGCCGTTGTGGCCATAGGGCGCGGTCAACGCGATGTTGCGCAGCGTCGTCACCTTGAAGGCGCCGTAAAGGCTGTCATCCCCGACCACGCCGCCCAGGCCATAGTCGAGAAACGCTGCGCCATCGGGGTTGTACTGGAAATCGAGGCTGAGGAAATCGCTGTGCCAGTTCTTGGGGCTGCCGATGTTGTCATAGGTGAAGTCGGTGAACAGCGGCAGGCTGCCGTCATCGCCCGGCGTACTGATGTGACATGCCGCGCAATTGCCCTTCATCGGGTCATTGAATGCCGCCAGCCCGCGCATTTCCTGCCAACTCAACCGCGCCTGCCCTTTGAGCGAATAGTCATATTTTGACGTGAACGGCGACAGCTCGCTCGAACGTTCATATTCGGCAATCGCGCCGGCGAGGTTGTTGTAGGCGACATCGACGTCATCGAAGACATTGGTACCGTAGACCGTCATGAACGCTGCCGCGTTGGCGCCGGACTGCAGCCGCGCGACGACATCGGCGCGGCTGGCATTGCCCATTTCGACCGGGTTTAGAAACGGGCCCTTGGCCTGCGCCTCGAGCGTCGCGGCACGACCATCACCGAACTGGCCGCCAACGTAGAGCCCCTCGACCGGATCGAAATGGAAGTCGGGGCTATACGCCATGTACATTGCACTCGGCGCATTCCGGTTGCCGAAAAGCGTCGGATTGTCGCCTTTGGAGGTGGCATGCGTCTTGTCGGGGTCGGTAAATGCCGACGCAGGGCTGTGACACGACCCGCAGGACTGGTTGCCGCTGTGCGACAATGTCGCATCGAAAAACAGCGATTTGCCCAATGCCTGCTGCGCCGTCAGCGCCGCTTTTGCCGGCGACGCCAGCGCTATGATTGCTGCCACACCCACCCAAGTCCAATGCCACATCGTCTGCCCCTGCCCTCTAGCAATATCCACAACTGCGTAGAGCATACATTGCTATTGAGAATCAACCGCATTTACATTGCAGAATTGTGAAGGCAGCAAATTGCAGCAGCCGCCTTCAGAAGCGAACCGTTGAGAATGCCGGGTCGGGTGCGGCTTCGCCGACCAGCATATAGGCGACGATTTCGCCGGTCACAGCTGACAAAGTAAGTCCTAGGTGGTTGTGGCCGAACGCCGCGGCAAGATTGGCGGTGCCGGCCACGCGGCCAATGGCGGGCAGATAGTCGGGCAGCGTCGGGCGGCTGCCGTACCACGGGGTGACTTCGCCTTCGAACGCCAGCCCGAGTTCAGCAACGTGGCGCTGCAGTCGCGCCCATTTGCGCGGGTCGGGCGGCAGGTCGGCGCGTGAAAATTCGACAAAGCTCGCGGCGCGCAACCGGTTGCCGAAGCGCGTGACGATCATCGAGCGATCCTCGAATACCCTTGGTGGCAGCATCGCGCCGCTGGTGGGCGCTTCGATGTGATAGCCGCGTTCGGCAATCAGCGGCACGCGCACGCCGACGCCGGCGAGCAGCGCTGCAGAACCGATCCCTGCCGCAACGAGCACGACATCGGCGTCGAGACCTTCGCCGCCGACTTCTACCGTCACACGGTCGCCTCGCTTTACTAACGTCGCCGCGCCAAGGTGCCGGACCACCCCTGCCCGCGCAAGCGCGGCCGCCAATGCCTCGGCAAGCTGCGTTTGGTCGGCAATCTGCGCCGAGCCTTCGCACCGCACGGCCCCGGCAAACGCCGCCCCCATCGCACCGCGCAGCACCTCAATCTCGGTAGCGGTCGCCTCGCGGATGGTCGCGGAGCCGGTGTCGGTCGCGGCCCAGGCAGCGCGCCCGGCGGCGGCGGTCGCGGCAGTTTCCCACAGAATGAAATGCCCATCCTCGCGCAGCAGCGCCGCATCTCCGAGGTCCGCTGCCAGCCGTCGCCACGCCGGCATCGCGCCCGCCATCAGCCGCGTCAGCGCTGCCTTGCCGGCATCGAAGCGCGTTGCCGCCGCCGCCAGACGCAGCCCGAACGGCAGCCATGCGCCAATCGCCGCGACCGGCAAATCGAGCGCACCGCCGCGCGCAAAATGCCGACGCGGCGCCGACCGCAAAGTCGCCCATGACGCAATCGGCTCGACCTGCTCGACGGCGATATGCCCGGCATTGCCCCACGATGCCGGGCGCTGCTTCGGGGCATCATCAATCACCGTCACCGCCAGACCGGCGCCGGCCAACCGCAACGCGCAGGCGCTGCCGACCAAGCCGCCGCCGATGACGATGGCAGTGCGGGGCGAATTGGACATGGGGCGGGGCTTTCGGTTCGCGGGCGGCGCGCTATAAGGCTGCATCCCTGTTTCTGGGCCTTTTTGGAGAACTGCCGTGGCAAATGCAAAGCTCGACTGGACCGGTGTCTACCCTGCGGTGACGACACAGTTCGACGCTGACCTGTCGGTCGACCTTGCCGCCACCAAGGCGGTGCAATCGGCGCTGATCGATGACGGCGTCGACGGGTTGATCCTGCTCGGCACCTGCGGCGAGAACAACAGCCTTGAGCCCGATGAAAAGCGCGCGGTGCTGGCGGCGGCACAGGACAGCGTGCGCGGCCGCGTGCCGGTGCTGTCGGGCGTCTCCGAACTGACCACGCCACGCGCCGTGCAGTTCGCGCGCGATGCCGAAGCACTGGGCGTCGATGCGCTGATGGTGCTGCCGGCGATGGTCTATGTGCCCAAACCCGACGAGCTTTACGCACATTTCGCGGCGGTCGCGGCGGCGACCAGCCTGCCGATCATGCTCTACAACAATCCGCCCGCGTACCGCGTCAGCATCGATATCGACGTGCTGAAGCGGCTGGCCGACATCCCCAACATCGTCGCGGTCAAGGAAAGCGCCCCCGACCCGCGCCGCTTCACCGACCTGATCAATGCGTTCGGCGACCGCTTCGTGCTGATGGCCGGGCTCGATGACGTCGCCTTGGAAGGCTTGATGCTCGGCGCCAAGGGCTGGGTGTCGGGGCTGACCAGTGCCTTCCCGCGCGAATCGGTGGCGCTGGTCGCAGCGGTCAAGGCCGGTGACTGGGACAAGGCGCGCACCATCTATCGCTGGTTCATGCCGCTGCTACACCTCGACGCCGAACATGACCTGGTGCAGTCGATCAAGCTCGCCGAGCAGATCATGGGCCGCGGTTCCGAACGCGTCCGCATGCCGCGCATGCCGCTGACCGGTGCACGCCGTGCCGAAGTCACCGCGATGGTCGAAAAGGCCGCCGCCACCCGCCCTGCGCTTTAAATGACGCGCCACACTTTCTTCGCCATCGACGGCCACACCGCGGGCAACCCGGTGCGGCTGGTCGCCGGCGGCGCGCCGCTGCTGCGCGGCAATTCGATGTCCGAGCGCCGCGCCGATTTCATGGAGCGCTTCGACTGGATTCGCACCGGGCTGTGCTTCGAACCGCGCGGCCATGACATGATGTCAGGCGGTTTCCTGTATCCGCCGACGCTGCCCGACACCGATTTCGGCATCCTGTTCATCGAAACCAGCGGCTGCCTGCCGATGTGCGGCCACGGCACGATCGGCATGGTGACGTTCGGACTCGAGCACGGTCTGATTACCCCGCGCGCGCCCGGCCATCTGCGTGTCGAGGTGCCCGCCGGCATCATCGAGATCGACTATGTACAGGATGGCAACAAGGTCACCTCGGTCAAGATCCGCAACATCGCCTCCTACCTCGCGGCGCGCGGCCTCAAGATCGAGGTCGAAGGGCTGGGGCCGCTGACACTCGATGTCGCCTACGGCGGCAACTACTACGCCATCGTCGAACCGCAACCGGGCTATCCCGGCATCGACGCGCTGGGTGCGGCAAGCATCCTCGAACTCAGCCCGAAGGTCCGCGAAGCGGTGCGCGCGGTGTTCCACCCCGTTCACCCCGACGACCCACGCATCAACGGCGTCAGCCATGTGCAATGGGCGGACGTACCCAAAGCCAACGACGCCAACGGCCGTAACGCCGTGTTCTACGGTGACCGCGCCATCGACCGTTCGCCCTGCGGCACTGGCACGTCGGCGCGATTGGCGCAGCTCGCCGCGACCGGCCGTCTGGGTATCGGCGACCACTTCGTCCACGAAAGCATCATCGGCAGCCGCTTCATCGGCCGCGTCGAAGCGCACACCAAGGTCGGCGACTTCGACGCGATCATCCCGAGCATCGAAGGTAGCGCCTGGACCACCGGCTTCAACACGCTGTGGATCGATAGCGAACAGCCGTTCGCCGCGGGGTTCCAGCTTGTTTAGGCTTGCCGCGGTTGCGCTGCTGCTCGCCGCACCGGCGCTAGCACAATCGGTCGCGCCGCCGAGCATCCCCGAAGTCGATGCCCCCGAACTGGCGAAGCTCGGCGCGGCAGCGGTCGGCGTGCGGACGCTGACTTTGGTCAACAAGGATCAGCCCGACGTGCTGGCGACTGACCCCAAGACCGGCGTCGTGCCGCGCCACGACCGCGTCCTCAAGGTCGATATCTTCTATCCCGCTCAAGCCAGCAAAGCCGCGCGCGTCACCTACCGCGCCGCAATGACCGCCGAGCCGCCGCTGCCGCCGGTGGCGTTCAGCGTGCCGGGCATCGCGGTCGAAAATGCCAAGCCGGCGCCGGGGCGCTATCCGCTGGTGGTGCTCAGCCACGGCTACGGCAATGTCACTGCGGCGCTAAGCTGGCTCACCGAAAACCTCGCATCGAAGGGCTATGTCGTCGCTGCGATCCGCCACGACGACCCCGATATCGCCGACCGCGCCAAGTTCGTCGGGCCGCTGGTCAACCGGCCGCGCGACATCGCCTTTGTCGCCGCCAGCCTGCAGAAGCAGTTGCCCGACCTGATCGACCCGACGCGCACCGCGCTGATCGGCTATTCGATGGGCGGCTACGGCGTGCTGACAGTGGCGGGCGCCGCGATCGATCCGGTGGGGATGCTCGCCAAAGGCGTGCCTGGCGGCGAGTTGGTGACGCTGGCCAAGAACCCCGCCACGCTGCAGGTCGCCGGATTGAAAGCGGTCGTGGCGATTTCACCGTTCGGCGGCAACGGCCTCGACATCTGGGGCAGCGACGGGCTGGCGGGCGTTTCGGTGCCGTTGCTGTTCATCGCCGGCAACCGCGACAAGGTCGTCGGCTATGACAAGGGCGCAGCGGGGTTCTTCGCTGCAACGCCGCGCGCCGACCGCTATTTGCTGACCTTCCGCGAGGCCGGGCACAGCATCGGGCTCAACCCGGCGCCGCCCGAAATGACCTCGACATTGTGGGACTTCGACTGGTTCGAGGATGCGGTGTGGCGCAAGCGCCGCGTCAACGCCATCAACCAGCACTTCATCACCGCATTCCTGGCCCGCACGCTCAAGGGTGAGGCCGCGATGGGTACCTATCTCGACGTGCCGGTGGTCAGTTCGGATGACGGCGTCTGGCCGGTGACGCCGGGCGCCGCCGATGCGGTGCCACGTTACGCCGGCTACAGCCCAGGCACCGGCGGCGTGACGGTATGGAAGGGCTTTCTGAAGGGCCATGCGACGGGGCTCGAACTGCGCCACGCTGCGCCCGGTCAGACTTTGACGCGGTCCGCCGAATAGATGTGAAGCCCGCCGCGGTCTGCGGCGAATTCGGCGACGGCTTCCATGAACTCGGCCGAGCCAGGTTGCGCGAAGTGTGTCTTGAGCGCAGCGGCATCGGACCAGATTTCGAAGAACACCAGCCGCAGCGGGTTTTCGGCATCGACGGCGACGCCGTGCTCGACGCAGCCTGTCTCGGTGCGCGAGCGCGCAACATGTGCGAGCGATGCTTCGAGCAAGCGTTCGAAGCTTTCGGGACGCGCGGTCACGTCACCGCGAACGATGATTGTCACGCCACGACCTGCTCGATGGTGCCGAACAGCGGGTGGCCGCCGGCGTCGTCGAACCAGATGCGGACGCGGTCGCCGTGCGTCATGAACGCCGACTTGGGTGCACCGCTGGCGATGGTTTCGACCATGCGCTGTTCGGCGATGCAGCTGTAGCCGCGCCCGCCTTCGGCCACCGGCCGGCCGGGGCCGCCGTCGCTGTCGCGGTTCGAGACAGTGCCCGACCCGATGATCGTGCCGGCCCCGAGCGCGCGGGTTTTCGCGGCGTGCTGGATGAGTCGCGCGAAGTCGAAGGTCATGTCCTCGCCCGCATCGGCGCGGCCATAAGGCGCGTCGTTGAAATCGACCTTGAGCTGGCCGTGCAGCTTGTTGTCGCGCCACGCCGCACCCAGCGCATCGGGCGTCACGAACACCGGCGAAAACGCGGTTGCGGGCTTGCCATGGAAGAACCCGAACCCCTTGGCGAGCTCGGCAGGGATTAGGTTGCGCAGCGTGACGTCGTTGCATAGCCCGACCAGCCGGATGCTCGCGGCCGCTGTCGCATAGTCTGCACCGAGCGGCACATCGCCGGTCACCACGACCACCTCGGCTTCGAAGTCGCAACCCCAGCTGGTGTCGGCGAGCGGGATGGCATCGCGCGGCCCGAGAAAGCCGTCGGAGCCGCCCTGATAGATCAGTGGATCCTCCCAGAAGCTTGGCGGCATTTCGACGCCGCGCGCCTTGCGCACCAGCTCGACGTGATTGACGTAAGCCGAGCCGTCGGCCCACTGGAACGCGCGCGGCAGCGGCGAGGCGGCGGCGCGTTCATGGAAGCGGCTGTGCGGCACCGCGTCATGCGCCAGGCTTTCGGCGACGCCACGCAGGATCGGCTCGGCATGGTGCCAGTCGTCGAGCGCGGCCTGCAGCGTCTGCCATGCCGGCGGCGGCGCGGCGCACCACACCAGATCGTCCGACACCACGACCAGCCGCCCGTCGCGACCATGCTTCAACGATGCCAGCTTCATGGTTTCACATCCCCAAGTCGCGCTTTCGGGAACCCGTCCCAAACGCTGTCATAGCCAGATTGCAGCGCCGGCGAGGCCAGCGCAACCTTCGTCGGCTGCAGCGGACAGCGGCTTTCGACCATGAACGCCATCGTGTTGTCGATCTTGTGCGGCTGCAGGTCGGCATCGGTGGCCGCGCGCCAGCTCGCAAGGTCGGGGCCGTGGCTGGTGAAGCGGTTGTGCAGGCTCAATGCGCCCGGTGCGAAACCGCCGGCCTTGGCGTCATAGGCGCCGGTGATCAGCCCCATCGCTTCGCTCATCACGTTGCGGTGAAACCACGGCGGCCGGAACGTGTCCTCGCCCACCATCCAGCGCGGCGGGAAGATGACGAAATCGGCGTTGGCAGTGCCCGGCGTGTCGCTGGGCGAGGTCAGCACGGTGAAGATCGACGGATCGGGGTGGTCATAGCTGACGGTGCCGATGGTGTTGAACTTCGCCAGGTCATATTTGTACGGCGAGAGATTGCCGTGCCACGCCACCACATCGAGCGGGCTGTGCGGTACGTCCGCCACCCACAGCGCGCCGCAGTAGCGGTTGATGCATTGGTGCGGGGTGTCGTCGTCCTCGAACGCCGCCACTGGCACTTCGAAATCGCGGACATTGGCGAGGCCGTTCGAACCGATCGGGCCCAACTCCGGCAGCCGGAAATCGGCGCCGAAATTCTGCACGACATATCCGTGCGCCGCCCCATCAGGCAGCAGCGCGCGCCAACGCATACCTCGCGGCAGCACGGCGATTTCACCCGGCGCCACGACCAGCCGGCCGAATTCGGTGCGGAAGTCGATACTGCCGGTCTGTGGGATGAAGAGCAGCTCGGCATCGCTATCGAGGAACACGCGGCCCACCATGTCCTGCGTCGCCCCGTAGTGCCCAACGGTGACGCCGGCGCCGGTGGTTGCGTCGCCGTTCGCCAGCATCACTGCGGTGCCGTCGATCAGGTCGGTGCCGGTGACGGCGGCGCGCGGTGACCAGCGCAGTCGGTTCGGCGACGGCGGCACATCGGGCAGCGCTGCGTCAAAGTCAGGTGCGCCGGTGTAAGGCTGATAGGCGCCGTGCAGCGCCGTCGGCCGCAGCCGGTACAGCCACGACCGGCGGTTGTCGGCACGCGGCGCGGTGAACGCCGTCCCGGACAATTGCTCGGCATAGAGCCCGAAAGCCGGCCGCTGCGGCGAGTTGCGGCCGATCGGCAGCGCGCCGGCAACAGCCTCGGTGCTGAAATGGTTGCCGAAGCCGGTCTGGTAGGCGCTCACGCCTTCGTCCCCGGGATGACCCCGCGACGGATCTGGTCGAGCTCGATCGATTCGAACAGCGCCTTGAAATTGCCCTCGCCGAACCCGTCATTGCCCTTGCGCTGGATGATTTCGAAGAAGATGGGTCCGACCATGTTCTGCGTGAAAATCTGCAGCAGCAAGCCGCCGCCGGTTTCGGGCGAGCCGTCGATCAGGATGCGGCGCTTGCGCATTTCCTCGATGTCATGGTCGTGCCCGGGCAGGCGCTTGTCGATCAGGTCGAAATAGCTGTCGGGGCTGTCCTGGAAGACGATGCCGCGCGCGCGCAACCTGTCGACGGTGGCGAAAATGTCGTCGGTGGCGAGCGCCAGATGCTGGATGCCCTCGCCCTTATATTCGCGCAGGAACTCCTCGATCTGGCTGTGCTCGTCCTGGCTTTCATTCAACGGGATACGGATCTTGTCGTCGGGCGCGGTCATCGCCTTGCTGAGCAGTGCAGTCGCCTGGCCCTCGATGTCGAAATAGCGGATTTCGCGGAAGTTGAAGATGCGCTCGTAGAACGCCGCCCAATGGTTCATGCGGCCGCGCCCGACATTGTGCGTCAAATGGTCGAGCGTGTGCAGGCCGACTGAATTGCTGTCACGCACCGCGCCTGGCTCAGTGACGAAATCGACGTCATAGATTTCGTGCGCGCCGTAGCGGTCGACCAGATACAGGTTCGAGCCGCCGATGCCCTCGATCGCCGGGATGTTGAGCTCCATCGGGCCGACGGGGCCGACAATCTGTTTCGCACCGCGCTTCAACGCTTCGGCCAGCGCTTTGCCGGCGTCCGCCACGCGGAACGCCATGGCGTTTGCCGACGGGCCATGGGCGTTGCGGAACTCGGCCGCCTGCCCCACCGTGTCCATGTTGAGCAGGAAATTGACGTCGCCCTGCGCGTAACGCCGCACCGGCTTCGACTTGTGCGTTGCCAGATGCGTGAAGCCCATCGCGACAAACATGTCGGCCATCGCCTGCGGATCGGGGCCAGTGAATTCGACGAATTCGAACCCGTCGAGACCCAAAGGATTATCGTGTGCAGCATCAGTCATGCGGAATTCTCCCTATCCGCACATCTAGTAACATACGTTACCAAATACATCAACTGTCGTGCGGCATCTCAAGCCGGGCCGCGGCAGCTTCGAGCCGGTCGAGCGCACACATCAGTGCTGCCACCTCGGCAGGTGCGAAATCGGCGAGCATCTGCGCTTCGAACGCGCGCGCCGCCGGCACGACATCGGCGTAGAGTCGCGCGCCGGTGTCGGTCAGGCTGAGTAGATGCGAACGGCCGTCGTCGGCATTGTCTTCGCGCGCCAGCAGCCGGCGTTCGATCAGCGGCTTGACCGCGCGGCTGACGGTCATCTTGTCCATCCGCGTGCGCGCGCCGATCGCCTGCGGGGTCAGCCGCCCGGCCTCCCCCACCACGGCGATGACACGCCACTGCGCGATGCTGATGTTGAACAGCCGGTCGTACGACTGCGCGATGACGTCGCTGACAAGGTTCGACACCACCGACAGCCGGTAGGGCACAAACGAGTCTAGGCCGAGTTTGTCGGTCACAGGCCCGGCACCGCGACGACCGCCGGCACATGCCCCCAGGCGCCGAGCGCGCGCACCAGATCGGCACCCGCCAGCGCCAGCGACGCACTGTTGCGCAGCGGGTGGACATGGAAGCACGGCGCCGTTGCCACCGCACGGTCGAGCACCACCGTCACCGCGCCCTCGCCGTCGTTGATCGCGGCAAGCGGCGTCACCGACCCCGGCGTCACCCCGAGCAGCCGCTCCATGTCGACGGCATTGCCGAAGCTCAGCCGTTTGCTGCCGATGACCGTGGGCAGCGCCTTCAGGTCGACACGCAAATCGGCGGGCACCGTCACCAGCCAGAAGCGCGCGCCGGCGTCCTTGAGGAACAGATTCTTGCTGTGCAGCCCCGGCAGCGCGACGTGGAGATGGGCGCTTTCCTCGACAGTAAACACCGCGTCATGCTCGGCCTGCGACCAGGCGATGCCCAGCGCATCGAGCGCCGCATGCAGCCGCGCTTCGGCTGGCGACTGCGCGGTGGCAGTGTCATTCATACCATTCGGCCCCTTTGCGCAATGCCTGCCACTGGGCATCGTCATGACCGTAAATGACCTGCGCGCCATCCGCCTGCAACCGCGCGATTTCGTCGAAACCCGCCATGGTCAATTCCATGTCCCAGCTGTTGCGCGGCGCGAAGCGCTGGTCGAGGTTGACCGCCACCGGCACCGCGTCGGAGGCCAGCACGAACGCCCCGTCACGCGGCAGCACGACATGCGCCACTGTCATCCCCGGCGAATGGCCGGGCAGCGGCAGCAGCGTCAGCGCACCGTCGCCGAACACGTCGCGCGCGCCGGTCAGTTCGTCAAAACTTTGGCCGGTGTCCCAGTCGGCGGCGTAATAGCCGTTGGCAGCGTCGGCATCAGCACGCGCCGCGGCAAGCTCGGCGGCATGGACAATGACGCTGGCGCGCGGGAAAAACCGGTTGCAGCCGCAGTGGTCGGTGTGGAGGTGCGAGCAGATCACCGCGTCGATATCGTCCGCCGCAACACCGGCCAGTGCCAGTTGTGCCACGACATTGTCAGTGGCCGCATGCAGCGGCTCCATCCGCGCCGCCAGCGCCCCCCAATGCCCCATTGCATCGTCGACAACGCCGGGGTGGCAACCGCTGTCGAAAAGCACATTGCCCTGCGCGTGGCGCAACAGCGTGCACGACACCGGCAGCTCGAACAGCGCATCACGGTCGGCGCCTGGATAGTAAGTACGTTGGCGCATGCGCAGGCGCCCGCCCGACAGGAAATGCATCTTCATAAGGCTATTGCTAGGCTGGCACCGTTTGGGCCGCAAGCTGCTCCAGCGCCCCCGCCTAAGGCTTGGGATACAGTTGGAGGAATCCGGGCGCGCGCATGATGTCGCCCGGCTTCAGCTTGGTCGCCATATCGGGAAAATTCGGCAGCGACTTAGCCGCCTTCGGATCGTAATGCGTCCGTTCGCCGAAGAAGCGTAATGTCAGCGTGCGCCGACGTTGGCCAGGCCGCGTCGGCGCGCCGCCATGCATGGTGCGAAAGTGGAAAAAGATGACGTCGCCCGGTTCGACCGCCCATGAGACGATGCTGTGCCTGTCGCGCTCGGCCTCGAAGTCGGGCAGCCGCGGCAACGGTAGTCGCTCGTCGATCGGCCGCGTATCGTCCTTCGGATCGAACGCCGAGGTGTTGTACATCGGGCCGCGGTGCGATCCCGGAATGAACTCAAGGCTGTCGTTCTTGGCCAACGGCTCGAAGGTGATCCAGGCAACCGCCGTGTCCTCGCCATCCATCGGAATATAGGATCCATCCTGATGCCAGGGCGTGCGCCGCGTGTCGCCGCCCTCCTTCAGGAACACCTGCTCGTAGATGAACCAGACGGGATCGGTTCCCCATATCTGCGCGCATGCTTCCGGGATTGGCGAGCCCTCAAGCATTTCCCGATACCCATCGAGCACATTGGGGTGAAAGGAATCGTTGTAGAACAGCGGCTTGCCGTCGCGCTTCAACCACGGTGCGTTCCGCGGCGTCGGATTCGCGAGGCTCCACTCCCAAGCCTTCAAAGCCGCCTCAAGTTGGTCGCGACCTAGCAACCCGGGAATGTGAACCACGCCATCACGCTGGAAAGCTGCGCGCTTCTCCGCCCAATCGGTCATTCAGCACCCTCCCCAGTTTCCGCCGAGCTTATAGTGCGCATCAGCCAAGGCAAATCGCTTAAAGCTGAGCCCCGTGCGAAAGCTAATGCCCGCACTCTTGTTGAATGACGCCAGTCATCCCAGACTCGAGTTCTGAACGTTAAAGGATCATGCCATTTCGGTGCGCTAAACAAATGGTACCGCCGCCGCATAATGCTGAAAACTGGAGCCCGGTGCATGGTGATCCCTACGGGACTGCACAAATGTATATGATTCAATGAGTTAATTTGGCTAACTACATAAACTCACGGATTGGAATCGTTGGGGAACTCTTAGGTTTTGGCTAACCCTCAGATAGCGCAATCGGTGCCTGCGGGGCCAAAAGCTGCCCGGCAGCTTCGCGCTCCAAATCAGTCGTTCAACGGCATCTAGGTCGATCCCGAAAGCGGTCATTCCGCTTTAACCTGCGGGCGGTTTTGGGGGTGCGCCGCCTACTGTGTGATCGGCACTCTCAGCGGAAAATCGCCTTGCATCCCTGATATTGAAGCGGGTGAAACGTCAAGTCGGCTAGGCAAATTCACACAGCTGCACATGACATATCCGTACACGCCATCTGCCCCGTTCTCTCGGCGATAGTATGCAAACGAAATTATGTTTTTCTATTTGCTGTCATTTTGATAACAATCGAAGAAGTGGCGGGGGCGACTTCTACAATGAGCGATTCAGATCTGCCGGCAAATGACCAATGACACAGCCGGTGGTTCTGATGGCATTTGCCGACGACGGGCTGCCAGCACTGAATGCCGAGCGCAAAGGCATCACCGACGCCCTTTATCCCGCTAAAGCGCGCGGTTCGATCGACTTCGCCATCGAGCCCAGTTCCGGAATCGCCGACATTTTCCAGCTGTTCATCCGCAATGACGGGCGCGGCGCCGTGTTCCACTATGGCGGGCACGCGAGCAAAAGCACACTTGAATTGAAGGCGGTAGACGGGGCTGGCGAAGTCGCCCATGCTGAAGGCCTTGCAGATTTCCTTGGCCGTCAACGCGGTCTGCAATTGGTGTTTCTCAATGCCTGTTCGACTGTCGGTCACGTGGAGCTGCTGTTGGCGGCCGGAGTCAAGGCCGTCATAGCCACGGCTGCTCCCGTCAATGACGAGATCGCGCGGGATTTCGCACTTTCGTTCTACAGATCGCTGGGCGGTGGCAGGTGCATCCAGGATGCATTTCTGGACGCCGCAGCCGAGGTCAAATCGAGGTCGGGTGACGCGGCACCAATCATGGAAACGCGGGGCATCGGGCGGCTGGGCGCCGAGCCGATCGATCCGATCATGCTTTGGGCACTGCATGTCGGCCCCTCGGCCGGCGATGTGCTCAACTGGAAAATACCGACAGAAGATACCCGCACGGTCAAGATCGCGCTTCCCGAACCCGAACGCGGCCGTGCCAATGTCCTCAACACGGTGCTGGGCCCACGGCTATTCGAAGCCGCCGCGCCCTACTGCTGGGAAGTTCAGGACTGCATCCGGAATGCGGGCAGAACTGGGGAACCGATTGATATCGACGCCACCTGGGAAGAAGTTGCCAAGGCATTTCCCTTTCCAGTCGGGCTCGGCATCCGCCGCCTCAACGCCGATTCCAATGCCGGGCGCGAATGGTTGACCGATGCTGTTGGACTCTACAAGGCGACAAGCAAATTCTTCGCCTTCGTCGTGATGATTCAGCTTTGGGAAAACGTCCGCACCAACAACAAATGGAAGTGGGCGACCGACCAGCGTGAAATCGTGCTCAACTTTTCAAAGCTGGTGGCGGATGACGACCCGACGTTCGACTATGTCGGCTTGATCCTGGCCGGACTGGAATCGCTGCGGGTCAATGACGTGACCCCGTTTCCACCGCAATGTGCCGACCTTTCGCAAGCGCTGTCGATGCCGGCGGTGGCCGAAGCCCGTGCAGGGCTGCAAGCCTTGCAGGGGCGGCTTGCCGACTTTCCTGCCGACATGGCCGATGACGCACTCTGCGCTCAGACGGAAGCGCAACTGGCCCATTTCCTGGCCCCGTTCGCCTTCATCACCGGCTACGATCTGGCAGCATTCAAGGACATCAAAATCCTGCAATCACGGATGAAGGTCATTCAATTCCGCCACCTGAAGGTGCGGCTGGCGCAAATTTCCACGGTCAGTAGCAAAGACAATGCGGTCAATTACGACTTTTATGCTGATAATGACTCAGTCCTGCTGATGGACCGGATGAAGGGTGGCAGCCCACGCTGGATCAACCTGACACCGTTCATCATCGATCAGAACGCCCTCAACGGGCAAAGCGGCTCCAAGCTGCATTTTTTCGCAGGCCGTCAGGCCGAGGGCAGCGTCTTCCGGTTCATCGAGAATGAAAAGCGGACGATGGACATCGACGCGCAATCCTATCCGGAAATCCACGATCAGATCCTGGATTTCCGCAGCACCATCGAACGGCAGCTTTAGCCATGGTGCCGCGTCCTTCGCCCTTCAAGTTCCTCGATGCCTATGACCGCGATGACGCCAATGTGTTCTTTGGCCGGACGCCCGAGGTCGAGGCGCTTTATGAGCTGACGTTCCAGTCATCTTTGATTCTGGTCTACGGCGCGTCGGGCACCGGCAAGACCAGCATCATCCAGTGTGGCCTTGCCGATTGCTTCCGCCCCACCGACTGGCTCGAGGTCTTCGTCCGCCGCCGCGGCTCGATAAAGCAGTCGCTCCACGATGAAATCCGCAACCACGCCAAGCGCAAGATTCCCGACGACGTCGCGCCGCTCGCTGCCATCGAGGCGCTGTTCCGCGATCATTTTCGGCCGATCTACCTGATCTTCGACCAGTTCGAGGAATTGTTGATCTTCGGCAGCGAGGCCGAGCAGAACGAGTTCATCGCGACGCTGCAGACGATCGTCGCCTCCGACGTAAACTGCAAGATCATCCTGAGCATTCGCGAGGAGTATATCGCGCAGTTGCGGGCGTTCGAGGCAGCACTGCCGACACTGTTCGATCACCGCATCCGTATCGAGCCCATGGGCGAAAAGATGTTGCGGCAGGTCATCGTCAACATGTGCGCGGCCTATGGCATTGCGTTGGAAAATGGGGATGCGACCGCGTCGCGGATCATGACGCAGCTCGGGCCGCGCAGCGGCGCACAACTGGCGTTTCTGCAGGTCTATCTTGACTCGCTGTGGCGCAAAGCGGTCGCCGCGGATGAGGATGGGCCAGTGGTCTTTACCGAAACGCTCATAGCGCACACCGGGCAGATCGACGACGTGCTTGGCAGTTTCCTCGACGAACAGACCGCCGCGATCCAGGCGCGCGTGGCGGCGCAGTTTCCGGGCGTCGCGCCGTTGATGGTGCAGCATCTGCTCGAAGAATTTGCAACGCTTGAAGGCACCAAGATCCCGCGCGACAAGGCGCAGGTGCGCGACCTGAGCGGCGCCGAGGATGCCGCGGACGATTATTGCCTGCAGCAGTTGCAGGAATCGCGCATCCTGCGCGACGCCGACGGCCTGCTTGAACTCGCACACGACAGTCTGGCGTTGCGCGTCGCAGACCGGCGTAGCGCCGACAGCAAGGCGGCGCTCAAGATCGAAAAGATCATCCGCGACCGCTTGTCAGCGTTCGAACAGACCGGCACCTGGCTCAATGCCGAAGAAACGACGCTGGTACGCAGCACGTTTGCAACATTGCGCCTGTCGCCCGCAGAGTACGACTTTTACAACGGCAGTGTCGAAAAGGTGGCGCAGGCCGAAGCCGCAGAAGAAGCGCGACGACAGGCCGAACTGGCGCGCGAGCGGGCGCTTTCGGCGGCCAACGAACGCGCTGCGCATGTCGCGAAGCAGCGCACACGCTGGGTTGCGGCCGCAGCGCTGGTGATGTTGCTGCTGACCGCGCTGGCAGGACGCTCCTTCTTCAACGCGGAAAAGGCGCTGATCCAGGCGAGCGCACTTCTCGCGTTACAGGAAGCAGACGCCGACCCGTCCTCCGCCATGGCACGGATTGCGAAGGCAGATCCGGCTGGACGCTTCCCGATTTCGCTGTTTCTTACACACTGGGATGAACCACTGTTAAGTGTTGCTCTAGCGCAAGCAGCCGCGCATCGTGAATTTAGACGCTTCATCGGTCATCAAGATCAGGTCTCCAGTGCCGCCTTCAGCCCCGACGGCCGGACTATCGTGACGGCGTCGGACGACTACACTGCGCGACTGTGGGACGTTGCCAGCGGGCGCGAATTGCGAAAGCTCGTGGGACATGACGGCCCGGTCAACAGTGCCGCCTTCAGCCCCGACGGCAGGACCATCGTGACGGCATCGAACGACAGGACCGCGCGGCTGTGGGATGCCACCACCGGGCGCGAATTGCGAAAGCTCGTGGGACATGAGGTTCGGGTCAACAGTGCCGCCTTCAGCCCCGACGGCCGAACCATCGTGACGGCGTCGTACGACAATACCGCGCGGCTGTGGGACGTGGCCAGCGGGCGCGAATTGCGAAAGCTCGTGGTACATGACGGCCTAGTCTTAAGTGCCGCCTTCAGCCCCGACGGCCGGACCATCGTGACGGGGTCGACCGACAAGACCGCGCGGCTGTGGGACGTGGCCAGCGGGCGCGAATTGCGAAAGCTCGTGGGACATGAGGATCGGGTCTACAGTGCCGCCTTCAGCCCCGACGGCCGAACCATCGTGACGGCGTCGTCCGACAATACCGCGCGGCTGTGGGACGTGGCCAGCGGGCGCGAATTGCGAAAGCTCGTGGGACATGATGGTGCGGTCTCCAGTGCCGCCTTCAGCCCCGACGGCCGAACCATCGTGACGGCGTCGTCCGACAATACCGCGCGGCTGTGGGACGTGGCCAGCGGGCGCGAATTGCGAAAGCTCGTGGGACATGAGGTGCCGGTCTGCAGTGCCGCCTTCAGCCCCGACGGCCGGACCATCGTGACGGGGTCGACCGACAAGACCGCGCGGCTGTGGGACGTGGCCAGCGGGCGCGAATTGCGAAAGCTCGTGGGACATGAGGAGTGGGTCAGAAGTGCCGCCTTCAGCCCCGACGGCCGGACCATCGTGACGGGGTCGACCGACAAGACCGCGCGGCTGTGGGACGTGGCCACCGGGCGCGAATTGCGAAAGCTCGTGGGACATGAGGTTCGGGTCAACAGTGCCGCCTTCAGCCCCGACGGCCGAACCATCGTGACGGCGTCGTACGACAATACCGCGCGGCTGTGGGACGTGGCCAGCGGGCGCGAATTGCGAAACCTCGTGGGACATCAGGGCTGGGTCCGTAGTGCCACCTTCAGCCCCGACGGCCGGACCATCGTGACGGCGTCGGCCGACAAGACCGCGCGGCTGTGGGACGTGGCCAGCGGGCGCGAATTGCGAAAGCTCGTGGGACATAGCGATGCGGTCACCAGTGCCGCCTTCAGCCCCGACGGCCGGACCATCGTGACG
>NZ_SIHO01000001.1:0-507061 GCF_004681125.1 Glacieibacterium arshaanense | reverse complement strand
ACCATCGTGACGGCGTCGTATGACAATACCGCGCGGCTGTGGGACGTGGCCAGCGGGCGCGAATTGCGAAAGCTCGTGGGACATGAGAGCTGGGTCTCCAGTGCCGCCTTCAGCCCCGACGGCCGGACTATCGTGACGGCGTCGCCCGACTCCACTGCGCGACTGTGGGACGTGGCCAGCGGGCGCGAATTGCGAAAGCTCGTGGGACATGAGTATGGGGTCTACAGTGCCGCCTTCAGCCCCGACGGCAGGACCATCGTGACGGCGTCGTATGACAATACCGCGCGGCTGTGGGACGTGGCCAGCGGGCGCGAATTGCGAAAGCTCGTGGGACATGAGAGCTGGGTCTCCAGTGCCGCCTTCAGCCCCGACGGCCGGACTATCGTGACGGCGTCGCCCGACTCCACTGCGCGACTGTGGGACGTGGCCAGCGGGCGCGAATTGCGAAAGCTCGTGGGACATGAGTATGGGGTCTACAGTGCCGCCTTCAGCCCCGACGGCAGGACCATCGTGACGGCGTCGTACGACAAGACCGCGCGGCTGTGGGACGTGGCCAGCGGGCGCGAATTGCGAAAGTTCGTAGGACATGACGGCCCGGTCTACAGGGCCGCCTTCAGCCCCGACGGCCGGACCATCGTGACGGCGTCGGATGACAAGACAGCGCGGCTGTGGGGCAACAAAACTTACGATGACCTTTGGCAGGATCTGAATGACAGATTCGCTTCCAGTAAGGTCCTCAAGTATTTCACGCGGGAGCAATAGCCCTTGGCTCGAGCTTGGGCCAAAGCTGCTGCCCGACCCAAACCGTGAACGGCAGCTATGCCAACAGCGGTACCTAAAACCGGACTTTCCGCTTCCGGCCCCATTTCGGTCGAGATCGGCCGGTCTGTCGAGCGCTCCAATTGCGACATTGGTTGGCGCTTTCACGGAAACCGAAACCGGACGTCGAACGGTTTGTAGGAAGCGCATTTGGAGCCTGCACCTTTGCATCTGCTCCACCCATAACACTTCTAAAGCTGCGACCGCCGGCAATCATCTCAAGAGCAATATTCCTCAAATAATCGTTCCACATCTGTCCCATAGTCATGCTAGCCTGACTTCAAAACGACGTTGCTTCCGTGTGATTTCTGAGGGGGAATGATATGCCGAAGACTTATGCGCTGCTGGTCGGGATCGATGATTATCCGATTGAAACCAAAGTCGCCAAGCTGCAAGGCTGCGTCACTGATGTCGAAAATTTGCACGCTTGGCTCAAGGCGTCGGTCGCCGCCGACGACTTGGAGGTGCAGATCCTGACTGATGCACAGGCGACGCGGGCCGCAATCATCGATGGCTTCCGCAAGCATCTCGGCAAGGCGCGCAAGGGCGATGTCGCGGTATTCCATTACAGCGGTCACGGCGCGCGATCGGTATCGGCACCCGAATTCCGTGAATACTTCCCGATCGGGCTTGATGAGGGCCGTGTGTGCTTCGACAGCCGGCTACCCGGCGGCTACGACCTCGCCGACAAGGAAATGGCAGTACTGATAAACGAACTTGCCGCGCACGAGCCGCAAATCGCCATCATCCTCGATAGCTGCCATTCGGGATCGGGGACACGCAGCGCTGCCAAGATGTTCGGCGCCGCCACCCGTGCGACCAGTCCGGTCACCACGGCGCGGCCCCTCGAATCGTACATCGATGGCTATTATTCGAAGCGCAAGGCGCAAGGGCAGTCACTTGCCATCCCTTCGGCGCCGCACATTCTGCTTGCAGCATGCGACCGCACCCAGCTGGCGCAGGAAACACAAGCCCCCGACAACCATAGCGGCTATTTCACCACGACCTTGTGTGAAGTCCTGGGCAGGACGCATGGTGATCTGAGCTATGCAGACTTGTTTGTGCGCTGCCGCGCGACCATTCTCGACCATGTTGAAGACCAGGATCCGCAGTTCGAAGCGATCGGCGACTTCGATCCCAACGCCGGCTTCCTGGGCCGCGAGGTGCGTGCGGTTGGCACGCGTTACAGTGTACAGCACACCGGCGATGGCTGGGAGCTCAAATGCGGTGCGGTCCATGGCCTGCCGAACGATCCGGGCAAACGGGTGACGCTCGCGCTATACCCCGAAGACTCACAAGGAACGCGAGCGGGCAATGCCGTCGCGGTCCAAATCGGCGCGCAGACTAGTAACCTCGAGCTCGATTTTGCCGGCGATGAAAGCATGCGCTACTACGCCGAAATTACCAGCATGCCTGTCGCGCCAATGGCGCTGGCGTTTGACGGCGACGATGCGTTGCGCGCAGCGTTGGAGATGGCGTTTTCCGCCGAGAAAGTGTCGCCGCTGGTGCTGACCGGGGCGTCAGCAGCGACCGACTATGCACTGCATGCGACGGAGGGCAGTTTGCAGCTCGTCCAGCGCGCGACGGAAAACATCGTCAATGATGTTGCCTATGATGCCGCCAGGCCTGATGCAACTGCAGCGGCGATGCTGCCCGCGTTGCGGCATATCGCCGCCTGGGAACGCAGCCTGGCCCTCGCCAATCCGGCCACCGCGATGGATACCTCACTTGTCGAGCTGGCCTTTTCCTGTCCTGAGCTCGGCGACGCAAGCATCGTCGTGGACGATGGGCAACCAATCGTCGTGGAGCTTCCCGGCAAAGAAACGCACGGCAAGATCACGGTTACCAACCGCAGCAGCCAATTGCTGTACATGACGCTGGTTTACCATTCTGCGGAATTTGGTGTCCAAGTCTGGAAAACAGCGCGGCTTGGTAAAGGAGATGAAGTGCCGCTGTTCGAAGACTCACTGTGGCTCGGAGGCGATCAGAACTTGTCGTTCGAGAACTTCAAACTGATCGTCACCACCGAGCAGATCGATGACTATTTGTTTCGGATCGACACGCTCGAGGTCACGTTGGATAAACTGAGACGTGCCGGCGAGCCGACACGTGGTGCCGGCCCACGCCCGGTCGCCGCCTATAGCAACGAATGGTTCACACGCGACTGCCGCATCCGCCTTGTTCACCGCATGGCTGCGACCGGCACCACTGATGTTGCGGTCGCCAATGGCAGTATTGTCATCAAGGGCCATCCGTCGGTTACCGCCAGCATCGCGCTCAGCGCCGCTACACCACCGACGCGCAGCCTCGGCGCCGCGCCTGACTTCTACCGGGCGTTCGAACGCCAAGGCCTCAAAATGGTCAACTTCAGTAACACGCGCGGCACTGCCGGCGAAAATGTCCTCGAACTCACCGGCATCGATGGCTCGGCGCTCAGGGACAATCCGTTACACATCGAATTAAATGTGTCGCTGAAGGAGAACGAGGCGATCCTGCCGTTGGTGTTCGACGGCGAGCATGTGCTGTTTGCCGGCGATGCCTACAAGGATGATGCCGGCAAGACGCAGATCAGCATCAGCGAACTGGCACCAGCCGCGATCAGCACGCGCAGCCTGACCGGCGCGATCAAGATGTATTTCTTCAAGACCTATCTCAAGGCCGGCAACGTCAACCTGCTGCGACGTGTCGAATATCTGCCCGAAGGCGGCTTCGCCTATCGCACCACCGAAATCGCCGAGCATGTCGCGGCGGCAAAGAACATCCTGCTGCTCGTCCACGGCATCATTGGCGACACCGAAGGCATGGTGGCGGGCGTCAAGGAATGCGGCGTCGCCGACAAGTTCGACCTCGTGCTGACCTATGACTATGAAAGCCTCAATACGCTGATCGCCGACACGGCGCGGTCATTGCAGGCGCAACTGGCGCAAGTCGGTATCGATGCCAATGACGGCAAGTCGCTGACAATGCTGGTGCATTCGATGGGCGGGCTGGTGTCGCGCTGGTTCATCGAACGCGAAGGCGGCAAGCATGCCGTCGACCACCTCGTCATGTGCGGCACCCCCAACAATGGCTCGCCATTCGGGAAAATCGACGGGGCGCGCAAGATTGCCAAGGTGCTGACGGGGCTGGCGATGAACTACATCCCGACGGTCGTGCCGGTTGCCAGCGTGCTGATGCTGGCTCTTAACCGCTCGGCCAAAGTCACCCCAGCGCTCGAACAGATGAACCCGGACAGCGACTTCATCAAGACGCTCAACACCAGCGCCGACCCCGGCATCCGCTACACCATCTTGGCGGGCAATGTGGACGATTATCAGGAGCCATCCGACGCGTTCTTCGCCAAGATGATCGCCAAGGTCGGCCAGAACGACGTGTTCGAAATGCTGTTCGCGCAAAAACCCAACGATATCGCCGTCGGCGTCGAAAGCATCCTCGGCGTCGGCGCCGGCCGCGCGACCGTACCGGTGCGCAGTAATATTGCCTGCCACCACCTCAACTATTTTGTTTCGGCGAATGGGCAAAAGGCGCTAGGCAATGTCGTCTGGTAGTGTGCTGGGCAACGGGGGCTGAGTTGCTGTGAGTGATGCCATTACGACGCCGGTTGTCATTTTGGCGTTCGCCAACGACCAGGACGATTATCTCCAAAACATTCAGGTCGAGCGGGGTGCGGTGTCGCGCGCGCTGCAGGACTATGACGACAAAAGCTATATAAAGCTGTGGAAGCAGGAAAGCACGTCGATCAAGGACTTCTTTGACCTGTTCGACCGCTATGCCGGGCGCGTCGCGATCTTCCATTACGGCGGCCATGCCAACGGCAGCGCCTTGCTGCTCGAAGCCGAAACCGGCGCGACCGAGATGGCCAATGCCGGCGGACTGGCACAGCGCCTGGGCCGCGAAACCGCTCTGCAACTGGTATTCCTCAACGGTTGCGCGACCGGCGGGCAGGTCGCGGCGCTGTTGGCCGCCGGGGTAAGGGCAGTCATCGCCACCGCTGTCCCCATCAACGACGCGATGGCGACCGACTTTGCGGTGCGATTTTACGACACGCTCGGCACGCGCAAGACCATCGGCGAGGCGTTCGAGGCCGCACGTGACCTGATCAAGACGAAATATGGCGACAAGCGGCAGATCGCAGACTTCCGCGGCATTGGCAAAGTCGGCGGTGCTGCCGCACCCGCCGCCGGTCCCGAACTGACGTGGGGGCTCTATACCGGCGCCGATGCGACGGCAGCGCTGTCGTGGAAGCTCCCCGAAATCGCCGACCGGCAGGTCATCATTCGCGGCGCCGCAATGTCGGCCAAGTCGGGCGCGCCGGTCAATGATGGACTGATCCAGACACTGTTCAATGCGGTCGCCCCGTTCAACGACGAACTCGGGCGCGTGCTCGAAGGCACCAAGGCCGGTCGCCGGCTCGACCTGCGCATCGTCCGCCAGCAGATCATCGATGCGTTCCCGGCACCGGTCGGCGAGCAGTTGCGCAAGTTGTTCGCGGCCAACAGCATCGACGTCGCGCGACTGCGGCAGATTGTCCAGACCTATGACACCGCGGTCAAATTGTTCGCGTTTGCCGTGGTGTCGCAGTTGTGGAACGCGCGCTTCGAAAACCCTGACTTGAAGGTTACCGACGAGCAATGGGCCCCATGCGCGGCGTTCATGAGTCTGTCCGCCGAAACCGCGCCGGCGTTCGACTATTTCAACCTCATCCTCGCGATCGATGGTATCTTTCGCGCCAACGCGATCACCCACTGGATGCCCGAATGCGGCAACTTCGATACCGCGCTCAAGGACGAGGAAACCGATACAGCACACCGCTTCATGGAGGAAATGCGGGTCGAACTGGCACGCGGGCGGGTAGCAGCCGAAGAGATCGAAAGCTTCTGCGTGCAAGCCGAAAAGCACCTCGGCGTGCTGCTCAGCGACTTTGCCTTCGTCGTCAAATATGAGCTTGCGACGATCAAGCGCATCGATTTCATCAAGTCGCGCCACAAGGTTCCCGAATACAGCCACAAATACGTGCTGCTCAACCGCATCACTGCGGGCTTCATGGATGACGTCAATATCCGCACCGATTTCAGCGACAATGAGTCAGTCATCCTGTTCAAGTCGCTCGACCAGGTCGCCGACAACCTCAACCTGACGCCGTTCATCGTCGACGAGAACGCCTTCACCGGCGATGACAATTCAAAGCTGTACTTCTTCGCCTACCACGACGCTGCTGATGACAGCTTTCACTACACCGCAATCGATGACGCCGATGTCGAACTGGTGATCAGCGACAACAAATACCCGCAGGCCAAGACGCTTTTCGAGGAATTCCGCACGACCGTCGTGCGACCAACGGGTGCGACGGCATGAACTCGCCGTTCAAATTCCTCGATGCCTATGCCGCCGAGGACAAAGCGATCTTCTTCGGCCGCGAGGCCGAGATCGAGGCGCTCTACACGCTGGTATTCCAGACGCGGCTGCTACTCGTCTACGGTCCGTCGGGAACCGGCAAGACCAGCCTGATCCAGTGCGGACTCGCCAATCGCATCAAGCCGACCGACTGGCTGCCCGTGCTCGTGCGCCGCAAGGACGACATCAACACCTCGCTTGACGCCGAAATCCGCCGCGCCGCCCCGACGCCGATCGATGCCGGCGCCAGCATCGTCGAGGCGGTTGAATCGCTCTATCTCGACCATCTGCGCCCGGTCTACCTGCTGTTCGACCAGTTCGAGGAGCTGTTCATCTTCGGCAGCACCGACGAACAGGACAAGTTCATCGCCAGCATCCAGGCGCTGCTGGCGAAGGATATGGCGTGCAAGATCGTGCTGATCATGCGCGAGGAATATCTGGCGCTGCTCGACCGCTTCGAAAAATCTGTGCCGAGCCTGTTCAACAAGCGGCTGCGCGTCGAGCCGATGAGCAAAACCAACATCCTGCGCGTCATCACCGGCACGACCGCGGCACTGGGCATCGAGCTCGAACACGGGGAAGTGACCGCGCAGCACATCATCGACAACATCAGCGACCCGCGCACCGGCGTCCAGCTCGCCTATCTGCAGGTCTATCTCGACAAATTGTTCCGCAGCGCCGGCACCGCCGAACCAATGGTGTTCACCGATGCACTGGTCGCTGAAACCGGCGCGCTCGGCGATGTCATGGCAGAGTTTCTCGAAGAACAGACCCGCGCAATTCAAGCCGATGTCCACGCCAATTTTCCCGATGTCGACAAGGATGCAGTGCAGCGCATCATCGAGGAATTCGCGACACTTGAGGGCACCAAGGCGCCGCTGTCGCGCGCCGAACTCACTGAGCGTCTGCCGGCGTTCGACAAAGTCATCGACGGCGTGCTCAGCGCGCTGCAGAACGCCCGCCTCGTTCGCAACGTCGATGGCCTTTACGAACTCGCGCACGACAGCCTCGCGGGCCGCGTCGCCGAGCGTCGCAGCGTCGAAAGCCGCAACCTGCTCAAGGTTCGCAAGGTCATCCGCGACGGCATGGCGGCGCACGCCGAAATGGGCAGCTGGCTCAGCCGCGAACAGCTTGCCTTCATCCATCCCTATCGCGATGAAATCGCGTTGACCGCCGACGAGGCGAACTTCGTACAACGCAGCATTTGGCGTAGCCGCCTTGCACGGATCCTGATCGTGGCGGCGACAATCGGCGTCATCATCCTGTTGATCGGGCTGACGCGCAACGCCCGCCGCGATGCTGCCGAACAGGGCCACCGCATGCTGGCGGCAAGCGCGGTGCAGGAAGCGGCGAAGAGCGACGGCCCGCTCGGATTGCTGCTCGGCATCGAAGCGCTGCCGCGTGACCGCGTCGACGCCGACAGCTACGGCGTCAATCGGGCGGCGCTGATGGCGGGCATGATCGCCAACAGTGAATTGCGGGTCATCGAAACCGGCACGAAAGGTAGGGTGCGTGCGAGTTTTTCGCCCGATGGCCGGAAAGTGCTGGCGGCGTCGGGCGAAGGCGATGCCGCGGTTCATGATGTCGAGACCGGTGCCCAAACACTGCTTGCCGGTATCAAGGGCTATCAGCTTGCGCTGGCTCGCTTCAGCAAAGATGGCCGCCGTGTTTTCGGAGCGGCCGCCACGCAAGGTGTCGAAACGTGCAAGGCGCTGGTTTGGGATACTGCCAGCGGAAAACGTATTGCACTACGCGACGTCGATAAATTCTCGTGCCAAAATGGGGAAAACTTCCTCCTCAATCCGGTGCCCGGCGACGGGCGCGACCCCCTGTCGATGGCCGGCATATTCTCAAACGACGGTAGCCGTGGACTGACGATTACCAATGGTCGTGCGGTGCTGTGGGATACCGCGACCGGAAAGTCGGTTATGAAGCTGGCGACTGGCGAAACGCCGATTGCCGGCGCAATTTTCGGCCCGGGCGATCGGATCGTGGTGTTTAATGAGGAAACGCCTGACCGGGTGCCCATCGCAATCTTCGATGCGGGCTCGGGACAGTTGATCGCGCGGCTTGATGGTAACGAAGAGCCCGGAACAGCGACATTCTCGACCGATGGCAAGCGTTTGACGATTATCGGCCGCTATGGCTCTATCAGCGTTTTCGACCTCGTCACGGGCAAGGCAATTCTACAAACTTTGAGTGACGCATTTCTGATGTCGCCGGTCAACTCGGCAGATGGCAGCCGGGTCATTGCTCAGACCGAAGAGGCGGAAGCCACCGTCTGGAACACCGAGACCGGCAAGCCAGTGCTGCGCATCCCGTTGCCAGCTAATGCATTCTATATCGAAGCGAATTTTTCTGCCGACGGAGCCCGCCTATTGCTCAAGCCTGACAGCGCGCCGGCAACGCTGTGGGATAGCAAGCGCGGCGCGCATATTGCCGACATCGGTACGGCCGACAATGGTGTTTATTCGAGCCAGTTTTCGCATTCGGGAAGAACGATCGCAATTTTGTTTATGGACGGAACGGCGCAGTTTCGGGAGACGGCGAGCGGTACTGCCATCGTCGATCTCGGACACTCAATTTCAACAGATCCCCTGTTCATTTTCTCGCCCAACCGGCGCTGGTTGGCGACATCCGAAGACAATCTGGTAAAACTCTATGCGCCCAATGGCGCGCTGACGGCGCAGTTCGGCGACGGCGACGGCGCGGTTTCCGATATTGTCTTCAGTCAGGATGGGCGTCGCCTGCTGGCAGCGACCGCTGACGGCAAGCTGCGGATCTGGGATACGACGCGGCAAATGCTGACGGCATCGCTGTTCTCCGAAACGGTGAGCGCGGCGGCCTTCACACCCGACGGCCGCCGCAGCCTGGTCGCGTCGACGAGTGGCGCGCTTGCATTGATGCGCGTGCAGGATGGTCAGTTCATCAAATCTCTGACCGCACATCAGGCTGGTGTGGACGGTGCACCGTCGCAGCCGGCTGGTGCAGAAGTCGGGCATTCAAAGAGCGTCAACAGCATCGCCTTCGCGAAGGACGGCCGCATGTTGACCGCCAGCAGCGACCGCAGCGCGCGGATCTGGGCCACCGATGGCAGCTTCGTGCGACAGCTGTCGGGGCACAGCGGCCGCATCAATACTGCGACTTTCTCGCCTGATGGCCGCCGTGTCGTCACCGCATCCGATGACGATAGCTCCTCGCTGTGGGACGCCGCATCGGGCGCGGTGCTGCACCGCCTGACCGGCCACAAATTGGGCGTCCGGACGGCCGCTTTCGATGGCGTTGGCGCCCGCATCGTCACGGCATCGAACGACAAGACCGCACGCATCTGGAACACCGCGACCGGCAAGGTCGAACACGTGCTCACCGGCCACACCGCAGCGCTGACCGGTGCCGAGTTCGCGCCTGACGGTAAAAGCGTGCTGACCGCGTCGAACGATGCCAGCGCACGCATCTGGGATGCTGCAACCGGCGAATTGCGCTTCGTGCTTGGTGGCCATGGCGGACGCGTCACCATGGCGCACTATTCGCCCGATGGTCACCGCATCGTCACCGCGTCGACCGACAATATGGCGCGGCTGTGGAACGCCGATACCGGCAAGTTGATCGCGTCGCTGACGGGGCACAACGGCGCCGTCACCAGCGCGATGTTCTCCCCCGACGGCCGCCGCATCGTCACGGCGTCGAACGACGCCACGACGCGACTTTGGGACGGCGCCGACGGAGCACCGCTGGCGACGCTGTTCAATCACAGCGCGGTGACGGTGGCACAATTCTCCGCCGACAGCCGCAGCGTCATCAGTGGCATGTCCAACGGCAGCGTGCGGATCGTCACGGTACCGACGCTGACCGACACGGCGCTGCTCGATGCCGCCTGCCGGCAAAAGCCGCGCAACCTGACGCCCGAAGAGCGCGTTCGCTACGGGCTGCCCGCCGGCGCCGACATCCAGTGCGCCGACCGCCCGACCAATTTGTTCAGCCGGCTCTATGCGTGGCTGCCATTTGCGATGAAGCCCGCGCCGAATACCGCGCAGGTGGCCAGCCGCGCCGAACTCAATGCTGTGGTTCCGGAGGACGACGACAAGAGCGCCAATGCATCACGGCGAAGCCGCCAGGCGCCACCGCCGCGCTAGGTTCGTTTGTAGGATATGAAGATGCCGTCGCCCTTGCCGTCTTCAGCCCCGACATCGTGACAGCGTCGCAGGGCAATACCTGCGCGCCTGTTGGGCAACAAGACTTACGATGACCTTTTGCAGGAACTGAATGCCAGATTCGCTTCCAGCAAAGTCCGCAGATATTTTACGATGGGGCAATAGCCCTTGGCACGCGCGTAGGGTAAAGCAGCTGCTCGACACATGCCGTGAGCGGCAGTTACATGAATAGCGGTGCCGGAAAGTGGGCATTCCGCTTCGGGGGCGTTAGCTGTCTGGCAGGTTTGGCGAATGCCAATGGCAGCTATCCCAGAACGATCGACCGAAACCTGCCTTTCCGCTATCGGCCCCGATGCGGTCATTCCCATGTTGAATTAGACGTCGGATCGAAGCGGGAGGTGCTGCAACGGATTTCGGCAAACAAAGATCAGTGACACCTTACACGTGCCAAATCAGGGCACCGCCTTTATTGGAGAATTGGCACAATGGTGTCGCTTGTGGCGATGAAGCTGAATCCGTACTGAGGTAGGCACTCATGCGGCAATTTCTGTGCCTTTGTATCCCTCGATTGTGTTGCGTGCTGCCGACAACGCCCCGATCACGGCCGGGTGACCAGAGCGTTCGGCGAAGCTGCATGCGGCCTCTACCTTGGGGCGCATCGAGCCTTCGGCAAAATCCTGCGGATGCAGGTCGCCGGCGCGGACCTTGCGGAGCGCGGTCTGGCCGGGGGTTCCCCAGCCTGTATAGACCGCGTCGACATCGGTAAGCAGGATCAGCCGGTCGGCACCCAACTGTTCGGCGATCAGCGCCGCCGCCCGATCCTTGTCGATCACCGCTTCGACGCCGGCGAGGCTGTCGTCGGGTCGCCGTTCGACGGGAATGCCGCCGCCACCCGTACATACCACGATGACACCCGAATCCATCAACTGACGGATCGTTGCCAGTTCGATCACCTCAACCGGGACGGGTGAAGAGACAACGCGGCGCATTGCCTTGCCATCGGGCGCGAAGCTCCAGCCATGTTCGGCCTGAAGTGCCGCGACACGGTCGGCAGCGTAGACCGGACCGATCGGCTTGGTCGGCCGCGCGAATGCGGGATCGGCGCGGCTGACCACAGTCTGGGTGATCAGCGCGACGACAGCGCGCCCCGGCCGCGCGTTGCGTAGCGCCTGGACGATGACGTAGCCGATCTGACCCTGCGATTCAGCGCCGAGCATGTCGAGCGGGTAAGGCGGCACATCGGCATAGGCGTCGGCCTCGAGCGCGAGCAGGCCGACTTGCGGGCCGTTGCCATGGACGATGACCACTTCGTGCCCGTCGCACGCCGCCGCCAGCCCTGCCGCCGCAACGGCCATGTTGCGTCGTTGATTATCTGCCGACAAGATTTCGCCGCGCTTGAGAAGCGCATTGCCGCCGAGCGCTATGACCAGCCGCATCGTGGTCAGGCTGCTGCTGCCGGGCGCACTATGCCGCGGTGGCCGAGAGGTTCTTGTTGGGTAATGCAGTGGATGTTGCCGCCGCCGAGCAGGATCTCGCGTCCCGGCACGGTCAAGATCCGTCGCCCGGGGAACAGCCGACCGAGCATCGTCGCGGCGGCATGGTCGTGCGGGTCATCGAAGCGCGGCATTACCACCACGTCATTGGCGATGTAGAAATTGACATAGGATGCCGCAAGCCGGTCGCCGGGCTGACGCGGCAGCGTACCGGCTACCTTGTCGACGCCGGCAGCCTCGATCGCGGTAATCGGTGCCGGGTCAGGCTGGTGAAGCTTGTGGATTTTGAGCTTGCGCCCACGCGCATCAGTCATAGCCTGCAGGCGTTCGAAGGCCTCAGAAGAGATGTCATACTGCGGGTCGGTGCGGTCGTCGGTCCAGGTCAGGATGACTTCGCCGGGGGCAACGAACCGGCAGAAATTGTCGGTATGGCCGTCGGTTTCGTCGAGATAGACTCCCGCCTTGAGCCAGAGGATTTTTACGACACCCAGATAGTCGCGCAGCAGCATTTCGATCTGCGCGCGCGTCAGGTTCGGATTGCGATTGGGGTTGAGCAGGCATTGTTCGGTAACGATCAGCGTGCCCTCGCCATCGACATCGATCGACCCGCCTTCGAGGATGTATGCGGGCGCGTAGCGGTCATCGCGTTCCATCTCGATGACCTTTTCACCGACCAGATCGTCCTGGTCCCACGGGAAATACAGCCCCCCGATAAGCCCGCCCCAAGCGTTGAACTGCCAGTCGACGCCGCGAACGTCGCCGCCGTCGTTGACGACGAAGGTCGGACCACAGTCGCGAATCCAGCTGTCGTTGCTGGTCATTTCAACGAGCCGGATGGCGGGATCGACCATTTCCCGGGCGATGACATATTGTGCGGGGGAAACGCAGATGGTGACCGGTTCGCCCTTGGCGATTGCGGCGGCCACCGCCGCGAACGCGCGCTGCGCCGGCTTGGCGCCGCCGCGCCAATTATCCGAACGTTCAGGCCACAGCATCCAGCAGCCGACATGCGGCTCCCACTCGGCCGGCATGCGGAAGCCGTCGTCGTGCGGCGTGGTGGTGAGCAGCCTGGACATCGGTTCAGCTTTCGCTTGAGGGAAGATGGCGCCGGCCGCGCACGAGCAATTCGCCAACCAGCACGGTCAGGATGCTGCCGCCGCCGACGGCGAGCGCGTAGGCAAGATCGAATTTGCCGGGCTTGTAGATCAGGAAGACGATCGATTCGGCGATGAACGCCATGCAGATGATGCTGAGCACCACCGCGACGCCGTAGCCGCCGGGCACGCGGTACGGCCGCGGCAATGCCGCATCGATGCGGCGCAGCTTGAGGAATGACAGGAACAGCAGAAGGTATGGCAGCAGGAATACCACCGACGAGAAGGCGAACGTTGTCCAGAACAGGTCTTCGGCGCTGGCCGATAACCAGCCGTAGACCAGCAACACCAAGCTGCCGATCACGCCGCCGAGGATCGCCGACGCAGCAGGTGTTTTGAATTTGGGGTGCAGCCGCGCGAAGATCGCAGGCAGGTCGCCGCGTCCTGCGGCTTCGGCGGCGGAGCGGTTGGCGCCGATGGTCCAGGTCACCATGTTTGCGACAAAACTGTATAGCGCCATGGCACCGAGCACGATGACCAGCGCGTCGCCGGCGCGGCCGCCGCCGAAAAGCTGGCGGAACGTGTCGGTCAGCCCGGAAATCAGCCCGATGTTGTGCGCGGGCAGCGCCAACAGGATGCCGACGGTGGCGAAGACATAGAGAAAGGCGATGATCGCGCCCGAACTGACAATAGCCCGCGGCACGTCACGCGCGGGGTTTTCCATTTCCTCGCCAGCGCCCGACATCAGCTCAAAGCCGAGGTAATTGTAGACGATGACCGGCAGGAACGCGAGGCTGTCGCCCCAGTTGGGCCGTAAAGTCGCGAGGCTGAACTCGTTGGCGACGCCGTGGCGAAGCGCGAATACAACGCCGCCGATACCGATGGTCAGCATCACCGCCACCTTGAATATCGCACCGATATTGGGGACCCATTTGCCGACATCGAGCGTGACGATGTTGATGCCGACGGTCACCCAGATCAGCACGAAGGTGATGATGATCTTGGTCCACAGCGTCATGTCCGGCGCAAACAGCTCGGCTGCGACGCCGGCGAACAGGATGTAGGTCGACGGCATCCAGAACGCGACATTCGCCCACCACAGCCATGCCGTGCGCCCCGCCCAGCGCGGCCCGAACGCGCGGCGTACCCAGGCATAGATGCCACCTTCCTGCGGGTAGGTGCTGCCGAGTTCGGCGGTGATCAGTCCATAGGGAATGAAGAACAACACCAGAGTCAGCAGCCACCAGAATATCGACTGCACGCCGATCGCCGCAGACGCCGCGAGCTGATCGATGATCAGGATTGCGCACACCGAAAACAGCATCATGTCGAGCCCGTGAAGGACCTTGCGGAAACGCGGCGCGGGCACCGCTGCAGTGGTCAAGCTGGCCATGCGCGACTCCTGCGGGTCATCGGGCGAGGAAGTCGGCGATGCGGCCGGCGTGCCACGCAACAAGCTCGGGCGTGGCAGTCTTCAAGCGCGGCGCGACAAACCACGCGAGCAGCCCCTTTTCGGTATGCAGGCGGTTCTCGGCCTGGTCGTAGATGATCGACTGCCGACCATCCATCACCGCGTCGGTGACTTCCACACCGCGCGATGCCGGCAGACAGTGCATGAACTTCGCATGTGCCGGTGCGCGTGCCAGCAGCGCCGCATTGACCTGATATGTCGGCATGAACGCCTTGGTGCGTTCGGGGATTTCGGCTTCCTGGCCGATCCACCACCACAGGTCGGTGTAGATGAAATCGGCGTCGCGCACCGCTTCGCCGACATCGTCGGTCATGGTCAGCGAACCACCGGCAGCGGCGACATTGGCGCGGGCGATCGCCTGCCATGCCGGCGGCGCCTGATACGCCTTGGGCGCGACATGGGTGAAGTGCATCCCCATCTGCGTGCAGATCATCATCAGAGACGCGCAGACGTTGGTCGCATCGCCGACAAAGGTAACGCGAAGGTCGGTGCGCGGCTTGCCCGGCTGGCAGTGCTCGAGCATCGTGAAGACGTCCGACAGGGCCTGCGTCGGATGGTTGTAGTCGGTCAGCCCGTTGATCACCGGCACTGTCGAATTGGCGGCAAGGTCGAGCACGGTCTGATGCTTGAGCACGCGTGCTTCGATGACATCGACCATGCGGCTGATGACTTCGGCGGTGTCGCGGATATTCTCGCGTGCGCCGAGGTGGATTTCGCCGGGCTTGAGATACAGAGCGTGGCCACCAAGCTTGGTCATCGCGACCTCGAACGATATCCGCGTCCGCGTCGACGGCTCCTCGAAGATCATGCCGAGCGACGCGCGCCGCAACAGTCGCGGACAGGCACCAGCGCGATCGGCGGCCTTGAGCAGCCCGATAAGGTCGATGATCCGCAGCAATTCGGCCGCAGTAAAATCCTGTGTGTCGATGAAGTGGCGGAGCGGGACGGTCATGATATTCCTCATCAGATGCGCGACGGACGCGCGCCGTCGTTTCCCCCATCGGATATGCAAGCCGTGCCTCGCCGCCGGCAGCGTCGGAATCTACTCAGCAACCCAGGGAACGATTGGCGGCTTCGTGAGTTTGGGGGGACAAGACGTTCTCGACGAGGCCGGACAATGCTGCTTGAACTTCGCACCAGATCCCAGGCGCGCATCGCGGCCCGACCACCTGCAGGCGGGGCACCAGGCTGCCGGCACCTGCCCGCCGACGCCACCGTTTTCCTCGTCGACGAGGATCGCCAGGTGCGCGACTCGCTCGTCCACTTGCTCGAACTCAACGGCGTGTGCGTCGCGGCGTTTGCCGATGGCGCGGCTTTTCTCGCGGCGTATCGACCGAGCACGGATACGTGCCTGCTGGTCGATACCGTCAACCCCGGTATCACCGGCCTTGCGCTGCTCGACGCGCTGGCCGCGATTGCCGACCCGCTGCCGGTGATCGTGCTGACAAGCAACAGCGATGTGCCGATGGCGGTGGCGGCGATGAAGGCCGGCGCGACAGACTTCATCGAGCTGCCGATCGGCGGCGACGCGCTGGTCGCCAGCGTTGCGCGCGCGTTCGATCGCAGCCGCAGCGCATGGGCCGCCCGCGCCCAACATGATGACGCCGCACGCCAGCTCGGTGCGCTGACTGCACGCCAGCACGAGATCATGGCACTGGTGCTCGCCGGTCAGCCGAGCAAGATCATCGCCGCAGATCTCGGCATCAGCCAGCGGACGGTGGAGAACCACCGCGCCGCGATCATGCGCAAAAGCGGGTCGAAATCGCTCCCCGCACTCGCGCGGCTGGTCATGTCGGTCGACGACGGCAGGCAACGCCGCGCGGCTGGGTAGTTTCCGACGCTGCACGGCCAGTTTGGCCCGGTGCATCAGCTTGGGCTCTCCGCCCGCTAGGAAAGCACCAGAACATGATCACGCCCGACAGCAAGATCTATCTCGTTGGCGGCGGCATTGCCGCTATGGCGGGCGCAGCTTTCGTGATTCGCGACGGCGACATCCCCGGGCATCGCATTACCATCTTCGAGGAATCGGACCGGATCGGCGGCGCGCTCGATGGCGCCGGCACGGCCGAAGCTGGCTACGTCCTGCGCGGCGGCCGGATGCTCGAAAGCCATTATGTCTGCACGTTCGCCTTGTTCGATTCGATACCGACGCTCGATGCCAGCCGGACGGTGACCGGCGAGACGCTGGCGTGGAACACCACGATGAAAACGTCATCCAAGTCGCGGCTGGTGCGCGGTGGGATGCGCCAGACCGCACCGTCATTCGGGTTGAGCGAGCGCCAGATCCTGACGATCGAGCGGCTTGTTTTCGAGCCCGAGGCGCTGCTTGGCAACACCAGCATTGCCGACCAGTGCGATGCGGCATTCTTCAGGACCGATTTCTGGTTCATGTGGTGCACGACCTTTGCGTTCCAGCCGTGGCACAGTGCAGTCGAATTCAAGCGCTATCTGGTGCGGTTCGCACACATGGTCGGCGGCTTTGACCGGCTTCAGGGCATCATGCGCACCGTCTACAATCAATATGACTCGCTCGTCCTGCCACTGCACAAATGGCTCGACGAACGCGGCGTGACATTCGAACTCGAAACGCGCGTCACCAACCTCGGCTTTATCGAGGCCGACGACAAGATCCACGTCGACCGGATCGACATTGCCGCAAAAGGCGGCGCGGCAAAGATTGCGGTACACCCGGATGACCGCGTGTTGGTGACGCTGGGTTCGATGACCGAAGCATCGGCGCTGGGTGCCATGGACGCGGCGGCACCGCTTGGCAGCCGGACCGACGGCGGCGCGTGGACGCTTTGGGAGACCATCGCTCGCGGCCGGCCGGCGTTCGGCAATCCGGCGGCTTTCGACAGCCATATCGACAAGTCGAAATGGCTGTCGTTCACGCTGACGATGCACGATCCGCTGTTGCTGCAGCGCGTCGCCAACTTCACCGGCAATGTGCCCGGCGAGGGCGGCTTGATCACTTTTCCCGAGTCCGCCTGGCTCGCGTCGATTGTCATTCCCTATCAGCCGCATTTCATCGGCCAGCCCGAAGGTGTGTCAGTGCTCTGGGGCTATGGCCTGTCAGTCGATGCGCCCGGCGATTTCGTCAAAAAGCCGATGGCCGAATGCACGGGCCGCGAGATCTTGATCGAGTTGCTTGGCCATTTGCGGGTCGATGCGTTCGATGCCGAAGCGATTATCGCCGCCGCCAACTGCATCCCGTGTATGATGCCGTTCATCACCAGCCAGTTCCTGCCCCGCAACAAGGGCGACCGCCCGCAGGTCATTCCGGCCGGCGCGACCAATTTCGGCTTCGTCGGCCAATATTGCGAACTGCCCGATGATGTCGTGTTCACCGTCGAATATTCGATTCGGTCGGCACAGACTGCGGCCTACGCCCTGCTTGGCCTCGATCGCGCGCCGCCGCCGGTCTACAAAGGCGCGTTCGATCCGCGCGTGCTGCTGAGCGCGTTCCGTGCGCTGCACGACATCGACGCCTGAGCCGCAGCGGTGACCAAACTGACCAAGGCCGCGCGCGACGCGCTGCCCGTGGCAGACTTCGCCGAGCCGGACATCCGGGCGTATCCAATTGAGGACAAGGCTCACGCACGCGACGCCAAAGCGCGTGCCTCGGCTGCGGTCCACACTGGTCGGATGACACAGGCCGAGGCCGACCGCATCGACCGGCTGGCCGACGCGGTTCTGGCGAAACCTAATGTGCCTTGACGACAACCTTGGCGGTTGCTGCGACGACCAGCTTGGCACCGCGGCTTGCCTTGGCGACGGCATTCTTGTGGTTCTTGTTGGTCGTGCGGATATTGGCCATGGCGGGATCCTCAAGCTGTGGGGCGGCCGCGCATCGCAGCATCACGTGACAAGTAAAAGGGTCGGATTCTACCTAGATCATGCGCAAGTGAGTAGATTCCGTCGCTGTCGCGCAACCCTGCGCCCGCCTAGGCTATTTGCCTCGCAAACCGCATAACCGCATGGACACCGTCATCAATATCGCGACTGCCCCCGCGCCAGCCGACCTAGGCGCGCTTGTCCCGACGGTCGATCGCGCTCCGCACGCGCGGCCCTCAGCAGCAAGTGGTGCGCTTGCCTGGGTTCGCACACACAAGGCGTGGCTGGTCGCCGGATGCGTCGTGATTGTGGCGGCAATTTGGTTCGGCATGCGCCTGCTAGCCGGAACGCCGGTTGCTATCGATTCCGTCCGGCGCGGCAATCTGGTCGAAACCGTCGTCGCCAGTGGCCATGTCGAAACCCCCTACCGCGTTGAGATTGCCAGCCAGATCACCGGTACCGTGACGGCGATTCCTGTGCGCGAGGGCCAAAGCGTCACGCAAGGGCAGCTACTGATAGCGCTCGACCCGCACGAACTCGACGCCGCGGTGGTGCAGGCAGAGGGCGGTGTTGCGCAAGCGCAAGCGCATATGCGCCAGCTGAAGGAACTGACGCTGCCGTCGGCGCGCGACAATCGAAAGGCGGCGCAGGCGAACCTGTTGATTGCACAGAAGTCGTTCGATCGCGCATCAGCGTTGGTGACCAAGGGGTTCGAAACGCGTGCATTCCTCGATGATGCGCAAAAAACGCTCGATGTCGCGCGTGCGCTGGCGCGCACTGCCGAGTCGCAAGTTTACACCGCGAGCCCTGCCGGCAGCGACTATGTCACCGGGCAGACCGAACTCGCGCAGGCAATCGCCAATCTCGCGACCGCGCGGTCGCGGCGCGAATATGCCAACATCCGCGCACCGCGCGACGGCACGCTGATCAGCCGCAGCGTCGAACGCGGCACGGTGGCCGATGCAGGCAAGGTGCTGATGGTACTTGCGCCCGGCGGCGTAACGCAGCTGGTGCTGCAGATCGACGAGCGCAACATCGGCAAGATCGCGCTCGGCCAGCCGGCGCTCGCGTCGGCGGACGCCTATCCGGCGCAGCGCTTCGACGCGACGGTTGCCTATATCAACCCCGGCATCGATATCGCCCGCGCGTCGATCCAGATGAAGCTCGATGTCGCCAAGCCGCCGGCGTATCTGCGCCAGGACATGACGGTTTCGGTCGATATCGAGGTGGCGCGGCGCAATGACGTGCTGGTCGCCCCCATTGCCGATGTGCGCGACGCGCTGGCGCCGCAGCCCTGGGTCATGGTCGTGCGTGGCGGGCGAGCGGTGCACCAGCCGGTCAAGCTCGGGCTGGAGGGCACCAGCCAGACGCAGATCGTGTCGGGGGTCGGGGCCGGCGAGCAGCTGATCCCGGCGTCGTCGAATATCGTCGCGGGCGCGCGGGTCCGTCCAACAACGTCATGAGCCAGTGGCTGCCGTTCGAATGGATCGCCGCGGTGCGCTTCCTGCGCGAAGGCCGGATGCAAACGGTGTTCATCATCCTCGGCATCACCATCGGCGTCGGCGTCATCGTCTTCATGTCGGCGTTGCTGACCGGGCTGCAGGCCAACTTCCTCAACCGCGTGCTGACCTCATCGGCGCAGATCCAGCTGTTGCCGCCCGACCAGGTGGCGCGGCCGTTGCGCGACGCCGATATCGAGGATGCGATTGTCCAGCGCCCGGCGCAGCGCGTCGTGTCGATCGACCAATGGCCGAAGATCGCCGCGCGCATGGCGACGCTGCCCGACATCGCGATGGTGTCGCCGACCATGTCGGGCTCGGCTCTTGCGGTGCGCGGCGATGCCAGCCGCGCCATCTCGATTTCGGGCATCGAACCCGAAAGCTATTTCCGCATCGTCCGCATCCCCGACTATCTCGTCGCCGGCAACGCGCGGCTGGCAAGCGACGAAATTATCATCGGCACCGAACTCGCCAAGGATCTCGGCGCCAGCCTTGGCGACAAGCTCAACATCGAAACTGCCAACGGCACCACCATCGTGCTGCGCATCACCGGGCTGTTCGACCTCGGCAACAAGGGCGCCAATGAGCGCAACGCCTATATCGCGCTGCGCACCGCGCAGTCGCTGCTCGGCCGCATCGGCGCGGTGACGACGATCGAGCTCACCGTCCATGACATCTACGCCGCCGAAACGCTGGCGCAGCAGATCGCCGCATCGAATCCGGTGCGCGCCGACAGCTGGATCAAGACCAACGCGCAGTTCTTCACTGCGGTGAACGCGCAGCAGACGTCGAACACGCTAATCCGGGTGTTCGTCGCTTTGTCGGTGGCGTTCGGCATTGCCGCGGTGCTGGTGGTGTCGGTCATCCAGCGGTCGAAGGACATCGGCATCCTGCGCGCGATGGGCACGACGCGCGGGCAGATCTTGCGGATTTTCCTGATCCAGGGCGGGCTGCTCGGCCTTGCCGGCGCAGTCATCGGCGCGGCGGTCGGCGTCGGCGGGCTGTACTGGTGGCACGCCGCAGTCCGGCAAGTCGATGGCAGCGAGCTGTTCCCGCTGATCTTGCAACGCGAGCTGTTCATCGTGACGCTGATCCTGGCGCCGCTGACGGGTTTGCTGTCGGCAATGGCGCCGGCGCTGCGTGCCGCGCGGCTCGATCCGGTGGCGGCGATCCGTGGTTGAGCCCGCCGTGGCTGAACCGGTGCTGCGGCTCGAGGCCGTAACGCGCTCGTACAACATCGGCCAGCCGTCGGAGATCGAGATATTACACGCCATCGACCTCCGCCTCGACCCCGGCGAGTTTCTGGCGCTGATGGGGCCGTCGGGGTCCGGCAAGAGCACGCTGCTCAACCTTGTCGGGCTGCTCGACCGGCCGACGTCGGGCGAAATCTGGATCAACGGCACTGCCACGACGCACCTCGATGACGCCGAGCTGACACGGTTGCGCGGCCACACCATCGGCTTCGTGTTTCAGGAACATCACCTGATTTC
Organism: Glacieibacterium arshaanense; assembly: GCF_004681125.1. Lineage (GTDB taxonomy): Bacteria > Pseudomonadota > Alphaproteobacteria > Sphingomonadales > Sphingomonadaceae > Polymorphobacter_A > Polymorphobacter_A arshaanense. The sequence continues at coordinate 485,816 of NZ_SIHO01000001.1, read as the reverse complement.
GGCGTTTAGCGCGATCGAAAATGTCATGATGCCGATGGTCGTCGACCACAGTTTTGAAACCGCCGAAATCCGCGCCCGCGCCAGTGAATTGCTCGCGCGGGTCGGGCTGACCAAGGTGGCCAACCACGCGGCGATGGCAATGTCGGGCGGCGAACAGCAGCGCGTCGCCATCGCGCGAGCGCTGGCGATGGCGCCCGATCTGGTGCTGGCGGATGAACCCACCGGCAACCTCGACAGCAAATCCGCCGACAGCGCTTTCGAACTGATGCGCGAGGTCAACCGCGACAGCGGCACCAGCTTCCTGATCGTCACGCACAACCTCGAACTCGCGCAGCGCTGCGACCGCATCATCGACATGATCGACGGCCGGCTGGTCGGCTGACGAAAGTGCTTGCGGCTAAGCGGCTGCCGCGTTTGCGCCCAGCGCCGGGTAGTCGGTATAGCCGAGCGCCCCTCCGCCGTAGATCGTCGCCGGCTCGGTCAGCGGTGTGAGCGGCGCATCCTCGCACAGCCGCCGGACGAGATCGGGATTGGTGATAAACGGCCGCCCGAACGAGATCAGGTCAGCAGTGCCGGCCGCAATCGCCGCAATCGCTATCGCCCGGTCATAGCCGTTGTTGGCCATCCACACGCCGCTGAATCGCTGGCGCAAGGCCGCATAGTCGAACGCAATGCTGTCGCGCGGCCCACCGGTCTCGCCCTCGACAACGTGCAGATATGCCAGCCCGATTGGATCGAGCGCGGCCACGACATAGTTGAACAGCACCTGCGGGTCATTGTCGCGCGAATCGCCTGCTGTCGAAACCGGCGACAGCCGCACGCCCAGCCGACCAGCGCCAATTTCCTCGGCGACCGCAGTGGTCACCTCGACCAGCAGCCGCGCGCGGTTGGCGACCGATCCGCCATAGGCATCGGTGCGATGGTTGGTGCCGTCGCGCAGAAACGCGTCAAGAAGATACCCGTGCGCGCCATGGATTTCGACACCGTCAAACCCAGCAGAAATAGCGCAACGCGCGGCATGGCGGAAATCGGCGACGATGCCGGGCAGTTCATCGAGCCGCAGCGCACGCGGTTTGGAAACGTCGACGAATCCCTGGCCGGCGACAAAGGTCCTGCCATTCGCGCGGATCGCCGAAGGGCCAACCGGTGCCGCACCGTCCTGGAACACCGTGTGCGAGATGCGCCCGCAATGCCACAGCTGCAGGACGATCACCCCGCCCTTTGCATGGACGGCATCGGTCACGACCTTCCAGCCTGCAACTTGTGCGTCGGTATAGCAGCCCGGCGTGTCCGAATAGCCTTGTGCCTGCGCCGATACCTGGGTCGCCTCGGCTATGATCAATCCAGCGGACGCGCGCTGCGCATAATATTCGGCAGCAAACGGTCCGGGCACCAATCCCGGTCCAGCGCGGTTGCGCGTCAGTGGCGCCATGACGATCCGGTTGCCGAGTTTCAGGTCACCCGCCAATAGCGGATCAAACAGCGAGGCCGCACCTGCGGCGGGTATGGTCTTTGACATTCGGCGTACAGTTAATTCGTTGCGGCGAGATTGGCTTGATGACGCGCAGCGATCGCTTCATAGGTCGCCAACATCGCATCGGCGAGCGCGGCTTCGGCAATCACGACCGAAGACTTGGCGCTTTCTTCAGCCTGATCGGCATGAAGCTCGAGTTTGCCGGTGTCGACCTTGTCCTTCCAGCCCTGGATGACGGCTGCGCCGGCTTCGCGATTGGCGGTGACCCAGTGGCGCACCCTGATGCCGGCCGCGTCGACGCCGTTGCGCTGGCTAGTGACTGCAGCCTGCGCTTCGGCGAGCTTGCGTTCGAAGCCTTCGACGGTGTCCTTTTGGGCGGTGCCGATATCGGATTTTAGGCGCTCAATTTGAGCTTCGACAGCGTTGAGGTTATCGCGCATGGCATCGCAAAAATGGTCAATCTTGTCGCTCATGGCAGGCTCCTGATTTCGGACACGGCAAAATCCACCGGTGCACCCGGCCTAGACGGCCCACAGTTGCGTCGGCAGCGTCGGAAACTACTCAACGTTTGGCGCTGCCGGTTTCTGCAAGCGCCGCCAGCACTGCGGCAGGGCGCATCGGGAGATGGCGGATCCGGGTACCGGTCGCTGCGAAAATGGCGTTGCCGATCGCGGGACCGACCACCGTTGTTGCCGGCTCGCCAAGCCCTACAGGCACTTCGGTGCTGGCGACGAACTCGATGGCCATTTCTGGGACGTCGCCGATCCGCAGCGGCGTATAGCTATCGAGATTGGTGTCGGCGACCTGGCCGTTCACGATCTCGGTGCCTTCGTACAAGGCCATGCTCAGCCCCCATAAGGCACCGCCTTCCACCTGCGCGAGCGCACCGTCTGGATCGACGACCGTGCCGGCATCGACCACGAGATCGAGTTTCTGCACACGCACAATGCCGGTCGCGCGGTCGACATGAACGCGCGCGGCGCAGGCGACCCAGGTCGGCATATCGCGCTCCTGCCCGAAGCTGGTGGCAATACCGATGCCGGTGTCCGCGGGCAGTTTGGCGCCCCAACCCGACTTGGCGGCGACGCGCCGCACGACTTCGGCCTGACGCAGTGCCCCGCCGACGGCATTGGGCGCTGACCCGGCGTTGCCGCCGGACGCATCCAGCATTTGCAGCCGGTATGCGACCGGATCGATCTTCGCTGCAGCGGCGACCTCGTCGATGAAGCTTTCGAGTGCCCAGTTGATCCACCCCGGCCCGACCGAGCGCAGCCAGCCGGGACGAAACGTCGAGTTCGCCAGATCGTTCGACAGCGCGCGGACGCGGTGCGCGCCGACATTGTACCAATGGTCCGCGCCGCTGATCGCAAACGGATCATAGGGCACGCCGTTCTTCGCCTTGGGCATGAAGAACGCCGCCATCACCTGGGTCGGCCAGCCCGCTGCGACATCGTGCGTCATCGCGGTCACCTTGCCACCGGCGCCCAGCGCGACGCGCAGTGTCTGCACCGACGGCGAGCGGATCGAATCGAAGCGCGCGTCGTCGGCGCGCGTGCACAGCAACTTGACCGGTCGGCCGAGTGCTTTCGCGGCAAGCGCCGCAGGCACGGCATAGTCACCGTTTAAGCGCCGGCCGAAGCCGCCACCGAGCAAGTAGGACTTCATGACCACCTGGGCCTCGGTGACGCCGAGCGCCTTTGCCAGAGTCGGCAGGATCAGCGACTGCCACTGGTTGCCGGTGTGGATCTCGAATCCTTTGCCGACCGGTACGGCCAGCGCATTGACCGGCTCCATCTGGAAATGCAGTACGCTGGCAGTTGTGTAGGTCGCCTCGACCGTTGAAGCGGCCGACGCGAACGCGGCATCGACGCCGTCGTCGGCTACGACAAGCGCACCGCCCTTGGGGTCGGCTATCAGTGCACGGGCGCGGTCCTGAATGTGCTTTTCCGAAACATGCGCAGCATCGCCCGAGGTCCAGGTAACATTGACCAGCGCACAGGCACGGTCTGCAGCAACGACACTTTCGGCGATCACCATGACCCAGCCCGGTACGGTACCCGAGGGATCGTCGAGCGCGATGCTGCGCAGGTAACCCGGGACCTTGCGCGCCGCGGCGTCATCAATCGAAACAACCTTCGACGCGTTGCGCGTCGGCGGCAGCTTGGGCCGCGCATGGACCATGCCGGGAATTTTGGCGTCGATGCCGTAAACGGCGCTGCCGTTGACCTTTGCCGGAATGTCGAGCGCGGCGACCGGCCGGCCGATCAGTTGGCGACGCGCAGCTGCCTTGATCGGCAATGCCTTGAGGTCGTCGGGGGTAAAGCTGCGATCGGGCAGCCCGTGCGTGATGATATCGGCAAAGCTCACCTGTCGTGCACCGGCGCTGACCTTGCCGCCCGCCGCGGTGCAGGCCGCCGGCGCGACCCCTATCAGCTTCGCACCTGCGTCGATCATCGCAATGCGCCCCGCGGCGCCGGCCTGACTATACAATGGAAACGTCTGCCACACCGACCAACTGCCGCCAGTCACCATCAGGCCCCATTTGGGGTCGCTGTCGACATGGACAATGCGCACCTGATCCCAATCGACAGCCAGCTCTTCGGCGATGATGCGCGCCAGCGACGTGCCGATATGCTGGCCCATTTCGGCGCGGATGATGTTGACGGTGACGACGCCGTCGCGACCGATGCCGTACCAGATCGTCGGCTCGAATTGCGGCGGCAGCGTGGACGGCGCGGTGGCAGGCGCCAAAGACCCGGCACCCGCACGGGCAAAGCCGAACACCGCGCCCGCCGCACCCGTGGCGATCAGGAAGCTGCGCCGCGTCGGCAGTGCGATATCGCGTCCGGCAATCCTATGCATGCGGTACGCTCCGCATCGTCGCTGCCGCGGCCTTGATGGCCGCACGGATGCGGACATAGGCCATGCAGCGGCAAAGATTGCCGTCCATCACCGCATCGATGTCGGCGTCGGTGGGGTCGGGAAAGTCGGCAATCAGCGTGGCGGCCTGCATGATCTGCCCTGACTGGCAATAGCCGCACTGCGGCACTTGTATGGCAATCCACGCGGTTTGCAGAGGGTGATTGCTGTTCGGGTCCAGCCCCTCGATTGTCGTGATGCTGGCCCCGGCAACCTGCCCCAGCGTAGTGATGCACGACCGTGTCGCGCGTCCCTCGACATGGATGGTGCACGCGCCGCAAAGGCCGATGCCACAGCCGAATTTGGTGCCGGTGAGCCCGGCGTCGTCGCGGATTGCCCACAACAAGGGTGAGTTGGCCGGCGCGTCGATGGCAACCGGTTTGCCGTTGAGGGTGAAGTTGATGGTCATTGCGGCTCTGACTCCTGCTGGCGCGCACGCGCGACATCTCCGGCGAGGTCGGGCCATGGCGGCAATGTGGTCCGCGTGCGGCGCAGCCAGGCGGCGATGCGGACGATGTCGGCGTCGGGCAATGCCGATGCGTAACCGGGCATCAGCAAGCCGGGTGTGGCTTCGTGCAGTCCGACGCCGCCGCGGATCGCGTGCAGCAGATTGGTCGGCGCGGGCAGCCAAAGCGCGGTGTTGAGCGTCAGGTCAGGCCGCGCGAGTGTGGGCGGGGTCGCGCCGACATAATGACATGCACCGCAGCTTGCCGCATAGAGCCGCGCATCGGCGTCATTGGATTGCGGCGCGATCGCAGCCACTGATGCACGTGCCAGTGCAGCCGTGTCTTTGCCGGCGTGCGCGTCGCTGCCGTTGAGGTCGGCGAAGTAGACCGAGATGGCGCGAATATCGGCGTCGGGCAGTACCGCCAGCCCATCATGTATGACCCCCGACATAGGCCCGCTGGCGCCGCCGCGCCGGGCATCGGTGCTGGTGCGCAAATAGTTGAACAATGCCGGTGCGGACCATGCCAGGGGTGATGTGTTCGCTGCGGTCAGCGCCGGCGCATCCCAGCCATCGATCGCGCTGCCACCATAGGCTGCCGACGCCTGCTCGTTGCCGAGCTTGCCGCGCGGTGTATGGCAGCCGCCACAGTGCGTCAGTCCTTCGGACAGATAGGCCCCGCGATTCCACTCGGCGCTGCGGCTGGCGTCGGGACGGTAGCGGCCTTCGCTGAAATAGGCCCATTTCCACCCGGCTTGCAACGCGCGGATGTTCAACGGAAACGGAATTGTATCGGATGGCGCAACGTAACTGATCGCCGGCCGCGTCATCAAATAGGCATAGAGCGCCGCGACATCCTTGTCGGTCAGCTTGGTGTAATGGTTGTAGGGGAACACTGGAAAAAGGTGACTGCCATCGCGCGCCACGCCTTCGCGCAGCGCGCGGGCAAATGCCGGTTGCGACCAGGCACCGATGCCGGTGCCGACGTCCGGCGTTATGTTGGGTGCAAAGACTGTTCCATAGCCGGTAGGGAACGCGTTGCCGCCTGCAAGAGTGCCATGTCCGCCGCTATGGCACGCGCCGCAGTTGCCGGCAGCAGCCAGAATACGGCCTTGGTCGACTAGGCCGGCGGTAAAGGTGTCTTCCTTCGGCGGTGCGATGGCGGAGATCGGCGACTGCCAGGACAGCGCGAACACCAGCGCCAATCCGGCCAACATGATGGTGACAGCGGCGAAAGCCCAACGATTGATCATGCGGGACTCGAGGCGACCACAAGCGAGGTGGTCCGGCGTGGTTGGCAGGCGTTTCGGCAGGTCGACACGGGCGCCACAGATGCCCCCGCGCGTCCTTGTTGAAGTCCGCTGAAAGTAGACGGATTACCCCGGAGCGACGTTGCGGCGATCATCATTCGTCTCCGGCGGTCTGGACCGAGTAGCCGCGCAAGGGCGCGCAGTCCTGGGTGGCACGATCATAAGATCAGTCGCACACGCAGGTAGAGGTTCGGAAACTACTCAGAAGGCGGTGTTGCCATTTAGTCGCTCGTCATATTGCTGTAGCGGTAGCGTCATGTCCCGATATTGCCGACTGCCACAAGCTATCACGATCGCGTTGCTGGCTGGACTGGCGGTGCGCGCGACTGCCAGCCCGGTGCAACTGAGTTATGCTGACGCCCAGCTGCGGTTCGAGCGTGCGTCGGGGGCGCTGGGCGCCGCCGCCGCCGATGTCTCCGCAAGCGAGCTCGATGCCGCTTCGGTCAACACGCTCGGGCGTCCGGTTGTCGGCGTGTCGGCGCAAGTCATCGAATATCAAAAGACGCTTGGGCTCGATTTGACCGGTACGCGCGAAGCCGCAGGCAATGCGATCAACAACTTCCTCGGCAGTCTGCCGGACCAGTTCCCGCCCGAATTCGGCAGCATCGTCGCACAAGTGACCGACAAGATCAGCGCTGCATTGCCGGGTACGCTTGGCGTGATTCCCGACACGCTGCGCTATCAGACGCGTGAAACCGTATTCCGCCCGACGGTCACGGCGGCGGTGCCGCTTTACACCGGCGGCGCAATTCCGGCGGCGAAGGCAGGTGCGCGCGCCGGGGTTGACGCCGCGCGTGCCAAGGCCGGGACGACGCGCAATCTGTCCGATGTCCGGCTGGCCGCAGCGTATTTCGGCGTCCAGCTCGCCGATCAGCTCTCTGTCACCGCGCAAACGGCGTTGACCGGCCTCAACCAGTATCTTCACGATGCGCGCGCGATGGAGCGCGAAGGCGTACTGGCGCATGCCAATGTACTGATGGTCGAGGTCGCGCGTGACGCGGCGGCGCGTGCCGTTGATCGCAGCGCGCGCGATCAGCAAATCGCGATGCAAACGCTGGCCCAGCTTGTCGATGTTGCCGGCGGTGTGGCGGTGACGACGCCGTTGTTCGTCAACCGTGGCGCATTGTTGCCGATGCAGACCTATGTCGCGGCCGCGTTGGGCGACAATCCGATGATTCTGGGTGCCGCCGCGGCGCAGAAACTTGCCGGTGCGGGGTCGGCGATGGCGCGTTCAAGGCAGTTGCCGCAAGCTTATGCCTTCGCGGAATACAGCTTCAACCCGACCAACGCGATCCCGATCGACCCCGACTGGATCGTCGGCGTCGGCGTGCGCTACACCTTGCTGTCGGGGAGCGACCGCGCCAAGGCGCTCGCGGCAGCGCGGATGCGCGAACGCGCCGCATCCGAGGCGACCCGTGAAGCCCGCACTACCGTCGAGATCGAAACCAGTCGCAGCTATGCCATCGTCGATAATGCGCGGCGTGCGTATCTGTTGCTCGACACCAACATCGCCGCCGCGCAGGAAAATCTGCGCGTCCAGCAGATTGCCTTCCGCGAGGGCGAATCGACGATCACGGCGTTGCTCGACGCGCGTACGTCGCTGTCGCTGGCGCAAAGCCAGCGCGCGGCGGCAGCGTTCGAATATGATCTCGCGCTGGTGGCGCTGCTGGCGGCGAGCAATCGCAGCCATGAATTCGCGTCCTACTTCGAAGCCGCTGACAGGATGATCGTGCCATGACCGACGATACGACCGTTGGCACTGCCGACGCCGACACACCGCCAGCAACGAACCGCCGCCGTCTCGTGCTGCTCGTGTTTCTGATCGCGGTCGTCATCATCGGCTTCGGCTTGTGGCGCGCCACGCGCCCGGCCCCCGACCAGATCCAGGGCATGGTCGAAGCCGATGAAGTCAATGTTGCGGCCAAGGCGATAGGCCGTATCGCCAGCCTCACTGCCAAGGAAGGCGACATGGTTGCTGCTGGCCAAGTGCTGGCCAAATTGTCGGTGCCCGAAATCGCCGCGAGCGAACGGCAGACGGCAGCGGCGGTCACAGGGGCAAAGGCGCTGGAGTCGCTCGTCAACACTGGCGCGCGTCCCGAAGACATCGCCTCGGTCAAAGCGGTGTGGGATGCGGCACAAGCCGTCGCCAATCTCGCCGCCACAAGCAGCCGCCGCGCCGACACGCTGTTCCGCGAAGGCGTGATTTCCGCGCAGCGCCGTGACGAAATCACCGCTGCGCAGTTGAGCAGCGCGGCGCAGGCAGAAGCGGCGCGCCAGCAATACCTCAAGCTTGTCGCTGGGCTACGCCAACAGGACAAGGTTGTCGCGGCATCGCAAGTCGCCGTTGCGCAAGCCACCGCTGATCTGGCGCGCACGCTTGGCAGCGAAATGCAGCTGACCGCGCCGATCGGCGGGGAGGTCGCGCGCCGGCTTGGTGAAGTTGGCGAAGTCGTTTTTCCCGGTGTGCCGGTGTTCCAGATCATTGACATGACGCGTCTCCATGTTGTGCTGAATTTGCGCGAAGATCAGTTCAACGCCGTCAAGCATGGCACCGAACTGCGCGGTGCGGTGCCGGCGCTCAAACTTGCCGACGCCCGCTTCCGAGTCGAACATATCGCGCCGCGCGGCGAGTTCGCGACCTGGCGCGCAACGCGGCAATCGAGCGGCTATGACATTCACAGTTTCGAGGTCCAGGTGGTGCCAATGGCGCCAATCGTCGGGCTGCGGCCGGGCATGAGCGTGCTATTCGACTGGCCACAATCGGCGCGTTGATGGCCAGCATCGCCCGGACCTTTGTCGACGCGGTCGGGCATGAACTGACATACTTGCGTCGCGACCGGCTCGCGCTGGCGATGATCACGATCATGCCGCTGGCGGTCATCGTCATTGTCGCGGCGATGCTGTTTTCGGGCGTGCCGCGGCACTTGCCCGTCGCAATTGTCGATCAGGATCACAGCGCGTTCAGCCGCGACATTGCGACGGCGGCGGTTGGCGTCGCGGCGATCACCGTCGCGGCCAACCCGGCCACGCTGGACGAAGCGCAACACCTGGTCCGAAGCGGCAAGGTCTGGGCCATCCTGCTGATCCCCAAAGGTGCCGGGGATGGGCTGACACGCTGGTCGCGGCCGGCGGTGTTCATATTCTACAATGCGTCCTACCTCAGCATAGGCAGTACGGCGGGCAGTGGGCTCGAAGCTGCCGTCAAGGCAGTTGCAGCAGAACACGGAGCCATCGCGCTGCGCCAGCGCGGCGCACCCGACTTGCGCTTGCAAGTGCCCAAGGTGCAGGCGTCGATCCTGCTCAATCCCGAAATCAGCTATGAATGGTATCTTCAATCGCTGATCAACCCGGGCGTGCTGCATTTGCTGGCCTGCTGTGTGGCAGCCGCAGTGGTCGGCAGGCTGGCATTCAACGGTTCGCTGGGGTGCGTGCGATCGCTATCGCAAAGTGCTGCCGTGCTCGCGGGCAGCTTGGCGCCGCACATCGCAATGCTGTCGCTGTGGAGCCTGGTGTGGCTGCTTTGGCTGGTCGGCGCACGCGGCTGGCAACCACTCGGTTCGCTGGCGCTGATCGTGCTCGCTCACATCCTGTTGCTCACGGCGTCAGCATCGATTTCGACGTTGCTGATTGCGGTGACGCGCGAAATCAACACGGCGGTATCGGTCAGCGCAGTCTACGCCGGCTCGGCGCTGGCCTATTCGGGTGCAACGCTATCACTCAACGGCGCCAATGGCTTTGCGCGCGCGTGGAGCAGCGGCTTGCCGTTCACCGCCTATCTCCGCATCCAGATGGACCAGTTCGTCGGCGCGCTGCCCGTCACCGCGTTGTCGCCACTTGTCCTTTTGGCCGGCTATACGCTGGTGCCAGCGGCGCTGGCCCTCGTGCTTTTTCGCCGTCGTGCGGGCGCGCCGGTAGCCGTCTGACGTGCAGCACTTTGCCCGCACCTTTGCCGATACGCTGGTCGACGTGGCGACGACGCGCGTGCTGCTGTTCACGATGGTCGTGGCCGTCCTGTTCTATGGCTTCTTCTATCCAGCGCCGTACGCACACCAGGCCGCCAGCGGTGTGCCGATCGTGGTGGTCGATCTCGATCGTAGTACGCTCAGCCGCGCGCTGCTGCGCAACCTTGCCGCGGCGCGCGCGGTAAGCATAATCGCCGAAGCGCCCGATCTTACCGCGGCAGCTGCGCTGTCGCGCGACCGCGAGGCCGACGGCATTATCCTCATCGAAGCGGGGCTGGGGCGCAGCATTGCCGGGCAAACCCCCGGCGGCGTCGCGATCATTGTCAACGGCACCAACCCGCTACGCGCGAAGGAGATCGGCACCGCGCTCAGCGGCGCCGTTGGCGGTGCCATCGGCGAATGGATCGAACCACTGGCCGCCGCGGTCCACGCTGCACCGCCATTGACCATCGTCATGCGGCCGCTGTTCAACACACGCGCCGGCTACGGCGACTATGTGTTTCCGGCGGTTGCGGGCATCATCATCCAGCAAACCCTGTTGTTCGGCGCGGCCATCTGGGCCGCTCGTCGCCGCGCGCAGCTTACGCCGCAGCTTTCGCTCGCCGCATTTCTCGGCGCCTGGGCCGCATTCACTTTTCTCGGCACGCTGACGGCGCTCTACTATCAGGGGGTGGTCTACTGGCTGCAGGATGTCCCGCATCACCCGAATGTCACCGCCATGCTGCTGGCAATGCCGCTGTACGCGGCAGCGGTATCCGCGCTGGGACTGCTGATCGGCAGTTGCTTCGCGCGCGAGGACCAGCCGATGACCTTGCTTGCGCCGACGTCGCTGCTGTTGTTTTTCATGTCCGGCGCTGCATGGCCGCTGGCATCGATGCCCGGCTGGGTCGCCGCGCTGGCGCATCTGTCTCCATCCACCAGCGGCATCCACATCTTCATCGCGCTGGGTCAGATGGGCGCCAGTCTTGATGAGGTCACCGGCCACTTGTTATGGTTGCTTGCACTTTCTGCAATCTATAGCGCGGCCGCTGGCTGGCGCATGTGCCACGCCAGCGCGCTGGTTCCGAAAACTTGATGGGCCGCGAGCCCGGTAAACAATCCTTGGCCGCTGCTCGCGTCGAACTTTGATGCGATATGGCGTAGGCCAAGGTCTGCTTACGCTAAACCTGCTCCCGAAACCGGCCATTCCGCAAACGGCCCCATGCCGGACATCAAAGCGCCTATTACGTAACGCGCCCCAACCGCGACATTTGTCGACTGGTTGCCGTGCCCCGACTGCGGACACCTTCGGTATTGCTCTGGAGTCAAGCCTTGGCTCAACCAAGTCCTGCCCGCTTGAACGTCCGCTGCGCCTAATCAACGGTCGACGATTCACAACACAGTCGATCGTCGGTCGGCGACGACTGGGTTCATGAGCCGCCGCCGACCGGGCAACATCCGCGAACGGATGCTACGTCGTTTGCCACTAATCCGGCGGCAATCTCGTTTCGCAGGGTGCTATCGCGCGCTGTTGACCCCGCCCGTAGTGATGTTCTTGTAGATTTTGCCGTCCTTCATGATGACCACGAACGTCTTCGCCGGATCGGCGACGAGGTTGATGTCATGCGTAGGGTCGCCGTCCACGAGGATGAGGTCCGCTAGCGCGCCGGTCTCGACCACTCCCAGCTTGCCGGCATACGGCGTCCGCGGCCCCGACATCGCGAGCAATTCGGCGTTGTCGTGCGTCACCATCTTGAGGATCTCGGGCGGGGTGAACCATTTCGCCAGCTTGGTGATGTCCTTGCCCTGGTTGACGTTTTGTTTGACGTTGAAGAGGAAGTCGGTCCCCCACGCCAGTTTGACATGATATTGCTTCGCCCACCGGTACGCAGCATCGGTGCCGTCGACGACCTGCAGCTTCTTCGCACGCGTCGACTCCGGTGCGGTCGGCGGCGCGGGGTCGAGCACCTGCAGGCTCAGCCAGATACCCTTTTCGGCGAGTAGCTCGACCGTAGCCTCGTCGAGCAGCTGGCCATGCTCGATACACTTGACCCCGGCATCGACGGCACGCCGCACCGCCTTGGGGGTATAAGCATGGACAGTAACGTAGGTGTTCCAGTCGTCCGCCGCCTCGACCGCCGCGCGCAGTTCGTCGAACGTGTATTGTGCGACGTCGAGCGGGTCGTACGCGCTGGCCGCACCCCCGCCCGCCATCACCTTGATCTGTGACGCCCCCGCGCGGAGGTCCTCGCGCACCGCGGTCAGCACCTCGGCGCGACCGTCGGCGATGTAATAGGCGCCGAGCAGCTCACCGCGCGACACTTCACCGCCCCAGCGCCGCGAGCGCTCGTTCGGCAGCCGCCCGTCGCCATGCCCCGACGTCTGCGACACCATCGCCCCGCTCGGCCAGATACGCGGACCAACCGACTTGCCGCTGTCGATCGTCGCCTTGATCGCGAAGATTGGTCCACCCATGTCGCGCACTGCGGTAAAGCCGCGTAGTAGCATCGCCTCTGCCTCCGCCTGCCCGCGCGCCTGCAGCATTTCGGGCGTGACCCTGGGATCGACCAGATCGGCCTGGCTGCTCGCACCCATCGTGATGTGGACGTGATTGTCGATCAGCCCGGGCATCAGGGTGCGGCCATGTCCGTCGATCACCGTCGCGGTCTTGCTCGTCGCGCTTGCGCCGATCGCGGCGATCGTATTGCCGCGCACCAGAACCGCGGTCGGCGCGGTCAGCGGCGCGCCGCTGCCGTCGAACACACGGACGTTGGTGAACAAGGTCTCGGGCGACGTCTGCGCCAATGCAGGCGTCGAAAGCAACGCTGCCACCACCGCACGCGCTATCCGGTTTGCCATCGTCGCGAGCCCCATCTTGCCTGAGCCGACAGTATCGCACAGCTCGGCCCCGGCGCCTCTTGCCGAGTGACCCGGATCGGGCCAATATTGCCGCGTTGTCAACCGGGAGCCCGCCGTGACCACAGGACCGCATGTCACTGTCGAGCCAGAACAGCTTGTAGCCGAACGGCGCACCACCGCCTATGCCACGCTCAACACGTTCCTGGCGCAGCACGCGATCATGTCGGAGACGTTCGGGATGCGGCCGGCGAAGCTGCTCGTCTATCTGGTGATCGTCACCGCGACGGTGCAGCGGCTGATGCGCGCGCCCGAATTGTCCGGTCCGGTGCGCGGCGACGTCCGCCTGCCACGCAGCGACATCGGCTATATCTCGCGCCGCGCGATCGCCGCAGCAACCGGCCTGCCGCGCGAGAATGTCCGCCGCATCGTCAACGAGCTGCTTGCCGAAGATCTGCTGCTCGTCGGCCCGCGCGGCGGGCTCGCCAACCGCGGCGGGTTGCTCGAAAATCCGCGCATCGTCACCGGACTGCAGGCGATCATCGCCGAACAGGCGCGCGCGCTGCAGCGGCTGTGCGACTCTGGCGTTGTGGCGGTGATTGCGCACTGAGCCAAGCGAACTGCGAGAAGCGGGCACTGGGCGGGGGTGAATCGGTTCAGCCAGTTTGTCTAGTGTAGGCCCGCGTCCAACCGACCTCCGCGGCAGCTATTCGCGAATTTTTATCCGCAAGCCGCCATTCCGCTATCGGCCCCAAACCGGTCAGAAAAGTGCCTAGGCCGCAACGCGCTCCATTCACGTCACTACGGGTATTGTGGAATTCCCGCAACCTGCCGTTGACGCAATGCGTCGATTTGCTCGGTCAGGCATCTTAGGCTGGAGGGCTATGCGCAGTGGCTGCTGTCCTTTACGGTGGTGACACAAATCGGGGGAATGTCTTGAACTCACCGCAACCGCCGCGTGTTTTCCTGTCGTACGCGCGCGCCGACCGGGCGCGCGTTGCGAAGCTCGCCGAGGCGCTGACGGCGACCGGGCACCAGGTCTGGTGGGATACCGCGATCGAAGGCGGATCGGACTTTTCCGACGACATCGCGCGCGAGCTTGACGCCGCCGACGTCGTTGTCGTCGCATGGTCGGCGTCGTCGGTCGGGTCGGCATGGGTGCGCGATGAGGCCGGTGCCGGGCGTGACCGCAAGCGGCTGGTGCCGGTTCAACTCGATACTACCCCGCCGCCGCTGGGATTTCGCCAGTTGCAGGCGATCGATCTGTCGATCTGGCGTGGGCGAGCGAGCGATCCGAAGTTGGCGGCGCTGGTCGCGGCCATTGCACGCGTTGCGGGCAGCGCGCCAGTCGCGGCGCCAGCAGTAAAACCCAAGTCCCCACTGCATTTCATGCCCTGGCTGATTGCGGCATTGGTGCTAGTCGCTGTGCTCGGCGCCGCCTGGTTTCTCCTCGGCCCTAAATTTGGCGCGGCAGCTAAGCCGATCGTCGCGGTGTTGCCGTTCACCGACATGTCCGAAGCCAAGGGCAAGGCGTATTTCGCGGAAGGACTGGCGGAGGAAATTCTCGATACACTGGCGCATGATGCGCGGCTCAAGGTGCTAGGAGGCACTACCGCGCGCGCGATCCGCGACAACAGCGCTAACCCCGATTTCGCCCGCGACAAGCTTGGCGTGACGCGGCTGCTGGAGGGCAGCGTACGCGGTGGTAGCGGCGCCGACAGCGTCAAGGTCTCGGTGCGGCTGATCGACACCGCCGATGGCAGCGAGATCTGGAGCCAGGCGTTCGACCGCAGCGGCGCCGATGTGGTCGCCGTGCAGGAGGAGGTGGCGCAGGCGGTTGCAATGCAATTGGCGGGGCCACTGGGCGGGATTGCCGCGCCGGTGGCCGCCAGCAACGCCAAGGTGCCTGCGGCGGCGTATGAAAAGGTACTAGTCGCGCGCCAGTTAATGCGGACTCGGCAGGCTGATTCAATCGCACAAGCGCGCTTTCTGGCGAATGAAGCGGTGGCGCTCGCACCGGGCTACGCACCTGCTTATGCTGTGCGCGCGCACAGCGCGGCGCTAGCTACAATGTATTTGGACCTGCCTTTCAGCGCTATGCCCGCAGCAAAGCGTGACGCCGAAACCGCCATTCGGCTCGATCCAAATCTGTCCGAGGCTTACATGGCGATGGGCTTTGTCCTGACCCAGATGAACGACCTCGAAGCTGCAATCCTGGCGCTGAATCGTGCCGTGACATTGAAGCCCGACAATTCGGAAGCGCGCTATTGGCTGGGGCGAACCTATGCCATGAATGGCCAGACCAATCAGGCAATTGCGCAACTCGAAAAGGCCGTTGCCAGCGACCCGCTTTGGGCGAAGCCTGTTCAAAATCTTGTGATCGCTTATACACAGGGCGACCGTTTTCAGGACGCGCGGCAGGTCGTCCGACACTATCGTGCCATTGCTCCCAATCCGGCGGATGGCGATTTCGTTGATAGTTCACTGTCGCTCACCTCGGGCGAATTTGCGCGGGGACTTTTGTCCGCCAATGCGGCCTTGGCACGCAACCCCCAAATGACCAATGCAAAGGAGGCTAGAGAGAATGCATTGTTGAGCATGTTCGCTCACGATCGCCTGACAGCGGCCGAATTGACGGCTCGGTCTCCCTATCTAGCGTTGGCAATTGCGAAGCAGTGGCGGCAGGTCGCCGACATGGCCCTCAAGGACGGCGCGGCGACTTGGAATGACCCCATCAAGCTTGGCTATCTGGCGTTTGCGTTGATGCAAATCGATAAGCCGACCGAGTTGGTACGTGTCTTCGATGAGGCGTTTGCCAACGTAGATGCCTATCTCGCGGCGCCTGTTGCTGAGCATTTTGGCGCCGCAACTCTCGCCAGCGCGTTCGACAGTGTAGGGCGCCCGGCCGACGCTCGCGCACTTCGGAATTTCTCGCGTGCGCGCATGACCCGCGCAGAAGCAAACGGTACGGCAGCGTCAGTGAACGCGAATAATTGGGCAACTTTGCTGCTGTCCGAAGGCGACCGCGCGGGGGCGTTGGCCAAGCTCGAACGCGGCGTTAATACCGCCTGGTGGCGGGTCTGTGATTTTCCCTGGATTGGCAACGACAAGCTGCTCGCACCGCTCAACGGCGATCCGCGGTTCGAGGCGATCAAGGGGCGCTGCAGTGCCGAGATCAACAAGCAGCGCAAGCTCGCGGGGTTTGAACCAGCTGTGCTAAAATAGTTTCACTCGCCACAGCAATGGGCATCGGCTCCGCCGTGGTGCAGCGCGTTGGTCGAGAAACTGATCGAATGGCAGCTAATCGCATATCTGCGCCGGGAAGCTGCCATTCCGCTTCCGGCCCCGTTCCGGTCAGAATGATGCCTATGCCGCAACGCGCCCCATTTGTGCAGTTCAAGGTCGTCCACCATATCCCTGAAACCGGACATGTGAGTACAAGCTTGCCGTGGTGGCACACTGCGATTTGGTCGCGTATGTCGCGCGCGAGCCGCTATTCCGGGGTGAACGCCACGGGCATGCGGATGATGGCGTTGAACCATATCGAGCGCAGCCATTCGGGCTCGCCCGCCAGCGCATAATCAGGTAGGCGAGTGACGACCTGCTGCAACAGCGCCTTCAATTGCATGCGGGCGAGACGGGCCCCGACACAGATATGCGGGCCGGCGCCAAAGGCGAGGTGGCGCTTGGCATTGGCGCGGGTGATCTCAAAGCGGTGCGGATCCGCGAACACCGCCGGATCGCGGTTGGCGGCGGCGTATGAGAGGTAGATCTTGTCGCCTTTTCGCACCTGCTGATCGCCGATCATCGTGTCGGCAACGGCATGGCGGACAAAATTTGTCGTCGTCGATGTAAAGCGCAGCACTTCATCGATAGCATTGTCGATGTGCGCATCAAAGTCGCTGCGCAGCAGGGCATATTGCTCGGGGTGGCGGCTCATCAAATAGAGAAAATGTGCCGCGGTCGAACGCGTCGTTTCATGCCCGGCCATGGCGAACACCAGCACGAACTGGTTGATCATCATCGGGTCCAGATTGAGCGTCTTGTCGTTGACCATGACGCTGAGCAGCCGGCCATCGGGGTTGCGGCGCTTTTCCTCGGCCATCTGCTGGGCGAGGCCGAACAGGCCGATCATCGGATCCATCGAAATGTTGGCGCGGCTTTCGACATCGGCCATTTCATTGCCATAGGCTGCCACTTGGTCACGATACTGCGGTGGGATGCCCATCAGCTCGCAAAAGGTGTGGACCGGCAGGACCGCGGCGACGTCGAAGACGAATTCGCAACTGCCACGAGGGGCGACCCGGTCGACGATCTCGGCCGCCAGCTTGTCGATCTCCGGTGACAGTTCGGCCAGCGCGCGCGGCATGAATGGCGGCATGATCACCTTCTTCACCGCGCTGTGCGCTTCCGGCTGCATCACCATGAAATTGGCGCGCTGACGTTCGAGCTCGGCACCTTCAACATCCCACAGGACGATACCGTCATGCGAGGTGAACAGCGCCTGGTTCATGGAGACGTCGAAGACATCGTGATAGCGGGTCAGCACCCAGAATCCCTTCACGCCCGATGAATTGGGCATGCCGCCGGTGTATGCGGGGTTGGGCGGATTCCAGTGTACCGGATCGCTGGCGCGCCAGGCATCGAACAGGTGGTGCGGTGGGCCCTTGGCCTGCGGAAAGATATCCGGGTCGAGCAGGTTGGTTTCGATGGCATAGGCGGTCATGGCGCGGCACTCCCCAAAATTAAGAACGCTGCAGCGCGTCCTGTTCTTTCCACCAGTCACCCGCCAGCGCGACGCGGCGCACCGCTTCGCTGTCGGTGGGCTGGTGGCCGACATCATGCGCAGGCGCCGGAATGTCGGCGACGCGGTTGGTCAGCCGGCCGAGACCAGTGACTTCGACTTCGACGACATCGCCGGGCTGCATCGGTCGCGAGTTGGCGGGCGTGCCCGTCAACACGATATCGCCGGGCAGCAGCGTGATGTGGCGGCACAGGTCGGCGAGCTGATAGTCGATGCCGAAGGTCATGTTGGCGACCGCGTCTTCCTGCACGACCTTGCCGTTGAGGATGGTACGCAGCGTCGACTTGCGGACATCGACGCCGCGGACGATGCCGGGGCCGACGGGGCAGAACCCGTCCATACCTTTGACGCGCAGCATGCCGCCGGCGTCGGTATCGCGGAAGTCCTGGCTACCGACGTCATTGGCGGGCGCGAAGCCGGCGATATAGTGCCATGTGTCTTCGGGTGCGACATTCTTCATCGGCCGGCCGATGATCGCGGCGATCTCGCCTTCATAGTTGAGATACTGCGTGTTCGCCGGCCGGTTGAGCATGCCGCGGTGCGCGTTGAGCGCTGTCGTCGGCTTCTGGAAATAGGTCGGCGTCACCAGTTCGGGGGCGCGGAATTCGACGCGCCGCGAATCGTAGTTGAGGTGAATGCAGATGATCTTCGTCGGGTCGCACGGCGGCAGATAGACCGCCGCCGCCTCGGCGACGCGCCGCCCGTCCATCAGGCGCAATTCGTCGCCGTCGACCGTCACCCACTCGGGGCGGCCTTCGAACAGGATGCGGCGCTGCTCGAAGCGTTCACCTTCCAAAACATGCATGGTCGTTTTCCTTACTTGCGCGGTGTCAGCGGGAACGAGGCGAAGCGCGTCGTCGTGAAGAATTCGCGGCTGAGGTTGCCGCCTTCGCGGCCGACGCCGCTGTTCTTCATGCCGCCGAACGGCTGGCGCAAATCGCGGTCGAAGCCCGAGTTTATCCAGATCATCCCGGTCTGCATTCGGTGGCTCATGTAGTGTGCTGTGTCCTGCGACCGCGTCCAGACATAGCCCGCCAGCCCGAAGGACGAGTTATTGGCGATTCGGAGCGCGTCATCGGCATCGTCGAACGGCAGGATGGTCGCGACGGGGCCGAAAATCTCCTCCTGACAGACACGGGCGTCGGGGCTGACATCGACGATGGCGGTGGGTTCGACGAAATAGCCGGTGTCGAGCCCCGCCGGACGGCCGCCGCCAAACAGGATGCGGCCTTCCTGCCGCGCCAGATCGAGGTAGCCGGTGACGCGGTCATACTGGCCCTTCGACACCAGCGGCCCGAGCCGTGTGCCATGGTCGGACGGGTCGCCGGCCTTCCACATCGACGCCGCCTTGGCGAATCCTTCGAGGAAGGCGTCGTAAATCGAGCGCTGCACGAGGATGCGCGAGCCGGCGACGCAGGCCTGGCCGCTGTTCATGAAAATGCCCATCGCGGCGCCGGGAATCGCCTTCGCCAGATCGGCGTCGGCGAAGATGATATTCGCCGACTTGCCGCCGAGTTCGAACGAGGTGCGCTTGAGCTGCGGCGCGGCACGCGCGGCAATGTCGCGCGCCGTACCGGGCGAGCCGGTGAACGACACGCCGATGACGTCCTTGTGCTCGACCAGCGCGACGCCGGCTTCTTTGCCGAGGCCCTGGACGACATTGTAGACGCCGTCGGGCATGCCGGCCTCGGCGAAGATTTCGCAGAGGATCTTGATCGACAGCGGCGACAGTTCGGACGGCTTGTGGACCGCCGAGTTACCATAGGCGAGGCACGGCGCCATCTTCCATGTCGACAGCATGATCGGCGCGTTCCACGGCGTGATCAGACCGAACACCCCGGCGGCATCGCTCATCGTGTAGGTCAGCAGGCTGTCGTCGCGGTTGAAGGCATGGTCGCCGGCCTGTTCCTGCTCCTCGGCAAAGAAGCGCAGGTTCCAGGCCGAGCGCGACATGATCGGGTGCGGGCCGGGGTGTGCCGGGCCGACAGGGCCGCCCATTTCGAGCGTCTGCAGCCGGATGATTTCGGCCGAGCGTGCCTCGATCAGGTCGGCAGCCTTGAACAACACCTTGCGGCGGAACGACGCCGGGGCGCGCGACCAGGCACCATCGTCGAACGCCGCCTTGGCGGCCGCGACGGCGTTGGCGACATCGGCGGCGTCACCGCGCGCGACCTGCGTGGTCACGGTTTCGGTGTACGGATTGACCGCGTCGAACGTCGCGCCCGAAGCGGCGGGGGTGAACTTGCCGTCGATGAAATGTGCCTGCGGCGGCAGCTTGGTCGCGCCGCTCATGCGGGCCTCCCGGCGGTGAATTCATGGCCATAGGTGTCGCCGACATAATATTCGGACTGGTGACTGGCGGGACGGCCGCCCCAGCCGATTTCGACCTGAAACCCCGACGGCGAGATGCAGTAGAACGAGAACATCTGGTCATTGGCGTGCTTGCCGGGGAGGATGGCGATTTCGTAGCCGGCGTCGCGGAGCAGGGCGAAGGCCAGGAACACGTCATCGAGTTCGCTGACTTCGAACATGATGTGGTTGACGCGGCGCTGCGACGGCAAGCCGAACGCGAGGCTGTGATCGCGCTGGTTGCAGTGCATGAACAGGATTTCGACGGTGAATTCGGGCGTGACCGGCACCTTGTATTCGATGCTGCCGCGCATCCCGAGCAACGTGTAAAAGGCATGCATTTCGCCGAGGTCGCCGTGGCGCAGCATCATGTGGCCCAGCCCGCCGTTGCCGGTGACGAACTTTCCGAACATGCCGCGGCCGGGATAAAAGGGCCGGTGCGTATCGACGCGCGGGCCATGGAAGATTTCGAGCGGATTGCCGGCCGGATCGCTGAGCGACAACATCTCCAGCACGCAGCGCCTGCCGGCGGTTTCGGCATCGGCAACTTCAAAGGCGACGCCCGCGGCGCGCAGCGTGTCCTGCAGCGCGCGGAACTCGCCCGGACCGGCCACGCGCAGGCCGGCGGCGAGGATATCATCGCTGGCATCGCGTTCGAGGATCAGCCGGTGGTGCCACGCATCGGCACGCAGATAGACGACATCGTCGGTCGAGTCGGCACCGACCTCCAGCCCGACCAGCCGCCCGGCAAAATCGCGCCACTTGGCAAGGTCGGAGACCCCGAGGCGCACATAGCCCAATTCCGTTACGCCGCTCATTTGTCACCTCCCCGGGTGGTTACTGGATTTTTGATTTGGCGGCGCGCGCCGGCGCCAACCCCGCGAGTACCAGCGTGAAATCCGCGGTCAGCGCGCGTTCGAACTGCGCGCGGTCGAGGTAACCGTTGAGCAGGCCGTTGAGGTGCAGGAAATACACCGCGAACAGCGTGCGCGCCGCCACCGTCAGCGGGCGGCTGGCAGCCACTTCGCCGGTGGCTTTCGCTGCATCGATGAGCTTCGCCAGATGGCCCGTCAGCCGCCGCATCAGTTGCGACACCAGGGCGCGCTGGTCAGTGCTTTCGACATAGCTCAGCTGCCGCATCAGCGCGCGTGCGAGCGGCAGGTCGCGTTCGTGATAATCGGCAATTTCGTTGAAGAAGGCGATCGCCTGATCGCGCAGCCGCGGCTGCTGCAAGGCGCGTTTGCGGGCGCGTTCGACCACGTCGAGCATCTCGTCGTGGAACACCAGAATCAGCAGGTCGTCCTTGGTCCGCGCATAGGTGAAGATCGTGCCCGCCGCGACGCCGGCGGCATCGGCGATTTCCTGCGTGGTGGTCGCAGCAAAGCCTTTGTGCGCGAACAGGGCACGCGCTGCCGCGGTAATCCGCGCACGCTTATCGTGCTTGTTCTGCTCTCTGCGGCTTAGTGCTGCGACGGCCACCGGCCGACCTCTCCTGTTCGTTGTTTTCTGTGCCCAAAGCTAACTCAGGCGTTACCGGAGTCAATAGAAAAATGAGTAAGCTCATTATTTTTGCTTGAAGCCTTCCGGCGAATTGTGCCATCTCCTCCCACGGCAAGACGACGCCGGGCCAATGGCCAAAAAATGACCAGGCTCAAACGGGGAGATGCGCATGAAGGCAATCCAGGTCAGGGAACAACTGGCGCGCGGACAGACCGTGCTCAACGGCTGGTCGGTGATTCCCGGCGGCTTTCTGGCGGAGGTCATGGCCTCACTGGGCTGGGATGGGCTCACCATCGACATGCAGCACGGTATGATCGGCTATCCCGACATGCTGGCGATGCTGCAGGCAATTTCGACAACGCCGCTGACGCCGCTGGTGCGACTCGCCGCCAATGATGCGACGCTGGTCGGCCAGGCGCTCGACGCCGGCGCGATGGGGGTGATCTGCCCGCTGGTCAACACCGCCGACGATGCCGCGCGCTTTGTCGCGGCGTGCCGCTATCCGCCGCTCGGCATCCGCAGCTCGGGGGCGACGCGTGCGATGATTTACGCCGGGTTCGACTACGGCATGGTGGCCGAAGCGCAGTTGCTCAAGTTCGCGATGATTGAAACGCGCGACGCGCTGGACAATCTCGCGGCAATCGCCGCGACGCCTGGGCTCGACGGGCTATATGTCGGGCCATCCGACCTGTCGCTGGCGCTCGGTGGCAGCCAGGGCTTTGACAAGGACGAACCGCACATGCTCGACGCCTACCGCGCGATTGTCGCGGCGTGCGCGGCGAACGGCCTGACCGCAGGCATCCACACTGCCAGCCCGGCGTTCGCGGCGCGAATGGCAGAGCTCGGCTTCCGCTTCATCACGCTGGTTGGCGATTTCAACTTCATCATGGCCGGGCGCAACGTGGTGCAACAGGCGCGAACGCTGCTCGGTGCCGCGAAAGGACAGTCATGACCATTTCCCCGCAAGACATCGCGACGCTGGCGCGCGACCTCCACGAAGCCGAACGCAGCAAGGTCCGCATCCCGCAGATCGCACCGCGCTTCCCCGGCATGACGATGGCCAATGGCTATGCCATCCAGACCGCGTGGCTCGACATCAAGCGCGGCGAGGGACGGCGCACCATCGGCTACAAGATCGGGCTGACGTCGCGCGCCATGCAGGCCAATTCGTCGATCGACGAACCTGACTACGGCAGTCTGCTCGACGACATGCTGTTCGCCGAAAGCTCGGATGTGCCCGTCGCACGCTTCATCAAGCCGCTGATCGAAGTCGAGCTGGCGTTCATGCTGGCGCGGCCGCTCAAGGGGCCGGGGGTGACGTTGTTCGACGTGCTCGCGGCGACCGACTATGTCACCCCGGCGCTCGAAATCATCGACCTGCGCGTCGATCCGGTCGACCCAAAGACCGGCAAGCCGATGAAGGCACTCGACACGATTTCGGACAATGCCGCGTGCGGCGGCGTCGTGCTCGGCGGCCGCCCGGTCAAGCCCGATGCGGTCGACCTGCGCTGGGTCGGCGCCATGCTATACCGCAACGGCGTCATCGAGGAGACCGGGCTGGCCGCGGGCGTGCTCAACCACCCCGCTACCGGCATCGCCTGGCTCGCCAACAAGCTCGCGCCGTTCGACATCAGCCTCAACTCCGGCGATATACTGCTGTGCGGGTCGTTCACGCGGCCGGTGTTCGCCAACGCCGGCGATGTGTTCCACGCGGATTACGGCGCGCTCGGCGGCATCGGGCTGCGGTTCGTCTGAGGTGGCCGGCGCGCGCATCTGGAAACGCGACAACCTCGATCCCGCGGTCCTGACGGCGGGCGAGGCGCATTCGCTGGCGGCACATCTCGGCATCGAAATCGTCGAGGTCGGCGATGATTTCGTCCGCGCCCGCATGCCCGTCGACGACCGCACCGTGCAGCCGCACCGCCGCCTGCATGGCGGCGCGTCGGTGGCGCTTGCCGAAACCGTCGGGTCGCTCGCCGCGAACCTAACACTCGACCCCGCAACGCATATCGGCGTCGGGCTGGAGATCAACGCCAACCACGTTCGCCCGGTCAAATCCGGCCATGTACATGCCACCGCGACTGCCGACGCATTGGGCCGCACCACCCAGATCTGGAGCATCCGCATCACCGATGACGAAGACCGACTGGTCTGCCTGTCGCGGCTGACCATCGCGGTGATTCCGGTGGCGCGCGCATGACGGGGGTGGCGCTGACCGGCACGCCGATGCTGCAGTTCGAGCTGGCGGTCGGCGCACCCGTCGACGCCGGCACCCTGCACGGAATGCA
Organism: Glacieibacterium arshaanense; assembly: GCF_004681125.1. Classification (GTDB taxonomy): domain Bacteria; phylum Pseudomonadota; class Alphaproteobacteria; order Sphingomonadales; family Sphingomonadaceae; genus Polymorphobacter_A; species Polymorphobacter_A arshaanense. Next base: position 461,930 of record NZ_SIHO01000001.1, on the reverse strand, counting down.
GCGGCGCTATATCCCGATCCTCGGCGGCAGCGTGCGCGGCAATCATGACGGCGTTGTGCTGCCCGGCGGTGCCGACTGGCAGGACATCGCACCCGACGGCAGCCTCGAGATCAGCGCACGCTATGTCCTCGACCTCGGCGGCGGCCATGTCGAGGTCGATTCGCGCGGGCTGCGCGCCGGGCCGGCCGAAGTGCTGGCACGGCTGGCGCGCGGCGAGGCGGTTGACCCGGCCGACTATTATTTCCGCACCGCGATGCGCTTCCGCACCGCCGCGCCCGCGCTGGCCTATCTCAACCGGCTGCTCGCGGTGACGACCGGCGAACGCCGCGCCGACCGCGTCCACCTCGATATTTTCATGATCGCCTGACATGGACCGTGACCTCGATATTGCCATCACCGGCGCCGGCATCGTCGGACTGACCGCGGCGCTCAGCCTGCACGCCGCGGGGTTTCGGCCGACGGTGTACGAGGCGGTGGCGCAGCCTGCACCGCTCGGCGTCGGCATCAACCTGCTGCCGCATGCGGTGCGTGAACTTGCTGACCTCGGCCTGATCGACGAGCTGCTGAATATCGGCGTCGCGATCACCGACCTGCATTACCTGACAGCCGACGGCCAGCCGGTGTGGCACGAACCGCGCGGGCTGGCGGCGGGCTATCACTGGCCGCAAATCGCCATCCATCGCGGCGAATTGCAGATGTTCCTGCTCGCCAAGGTACGTGAACGTTTGGGCGTCGATGCGGTGCGGCTCGGCCAGGAACTCGTCGCCATCGAACGCGACGTGGGCCGCGTGCAGGTGCGTTTCGCCGACCGCGCCAACGGCGCCGTCACCAGCGTCGAAGCCGACCTGCTCATCGGCGCCGACGGCATCCACTCGGCGGTACGGCGTCACTATTACCCCAATGAAGGCGCGCCGCGCTGGAACGGCATCACGCTTTGGCGTTCAACGTCGCCGGTCGTCGCGCCGCTGGGCGGCAGGGCGATGATCTGGGCCGGCTGGTCGGCGCAGAAATTCGTCGCCTATCCGATCGGCAAAGGCCGGCTCAACTGGATCTGCGACCTCAAGCGCGACGCAGATGGCGCGCCGCCACCGCGCGACTGGAACCGGCCGGGCGACCGCGCCGACTTCCTGCCGCCGTTCGCGGACTGGCGCTGGCCCGGCATCGACGTGCCCGCCATCGTCGCGGCATCGGGGCCGATCTATGAATTCCCGATGGTCGACCGCGATCCGCTGCCGCGCTGGACGTTCGGCCGCGTGACGCTGATGGGCGATGCCGCGCACCCGATGTATCCGATCGGCTCGAACGGCGCGACGCAGGGCATCATCGATGCGCGGGTGATGGCGTTCCACCTCGCCGCCTGCGAGACGGTTGAAGACGCGCTGGTTCAATACGAAGCCGACCGCCGCGAAGCAACGGCGCGGATCGTGCTGATGAACCGCGCGCAAGGTCCCGACCGCGTCCTCGACCTGGCGGCCGAACGCCTGCGCTCTCCCGGCACAGACCTCGCGACGGTGCTACCAATGACAGAGCGCGCTGAAATCGCCGCCGGCTACAAAGCGACTGCTGGGTTTGACCCGGCGATCCTGAATGCGCGGAGCAGCCTGAATCCAGGCTGATGGTTTTTGCCAGCTGAGCAACTTAGCGACCCGTCCGCAGGAGTTGCACTCAGATCGTTGCGAGACGACCTCTCGATCGGCAGCTATGCGTGTCGATAATCCCGAAAGCTGCCATACCGCTAACGGCCCCACTTCGGTCAAAAATGCGTCTAGCTGGCAACGCGCCCCATTCGAGACATTCGATTCCGTTCGAGAGCATCGCGACAGCGGACACCACATGCTTCTGCAGGAGATTGTGGCCCAGGGTCATGCTTTCGGTAGCCGACCTGTGTTTTGGAGCTCTTCGAGCCGTCAGGGGATTGTTCGAGTTACAACCCACTTATGCTTGCCGATGAGCCGCGACCGCTCAAATCCAAGGCGCTCGAACGTCGATAGCGAACCGTTGAACAGAAAGGCCGGCGCGGCCTTTCGCCCTTCGGTGTCTTCGGGATAGCCCTCGATGCGGCCACCGCCGAGTGCTTTGATCTGCCCAATCGCACCCTGCAACGCAGCTTCGGCGACGCCCTTGCCACGGTAGCCCTTACCGGAGAAGAAGCAAGTGATGCGCCAGTCGGGAAGCGCAGGATTGGTCGCGAAATAGGCGCGCTCGTTATGGATGCAGGGAAGCTCTGCGGGCGCCCCGAACTGGCACCAGCCGACGCAGGTGTCGCCATCGAAGACCAACGCGGCATGCGCACGACCTTCACGAACGAGCTGCTCCTTCGCCGCACGCTTCTGTTCGGGCGTCTCTCCAGCGTCTTTGCGATGATACCACATGCACCAGCACCCACCCCAGACGCCGTTGTTCGCTTCGACCAGGCGTGCGAAGTCCGGCCAGGTGGCCGCATCGAGTGGCTTGATTTCATACGCAGTCATTGATCACCAACACGACGGTTCATCGCCCATCACCGGTGTCACTTTAACCCGCGGGTTGGAGCACTGCGGAGTCGAAAATCACCTGCTCCTCGATCGCCATCCCGTTGGCGAGGCGAAAGCGATCGACGCCAAGCCAGCTGCGGCGCTGGCCATCGATCAATGCCGACGATTCCCAAGAGATATACAAGCGATCGCCATTGCCCGCGCAGTCGAGCGGTGTGACCTTCATATCGACCATCGTATCGAGCATGCCTTGCATGACGTCGACATAGTCGGCCCCGGTGAATGTCCCGGCACCCGTGAAGTGGATCGTGGCGTCTGGCGCGATCAGCTCTGCGACGCGCGGGCCGGTGGGCGCCGCCCAGAAGGATTTGAAGCGCTCATAGAAATCCTGGTGCTCTGGGGTAAGCGATACTGCAGACCTGTCGTTCATGGCGCACTCCATTGCCGAAATTGAGGGGGCTTGACCTTGTACCGCCAAAATTATGTGCGCAGCGCACATAATGTCAAGTTGTAAAATGTGCGCGCCGCACATACTCTCTCAATCATGATTGATCGTACTGCCAATTTGCTCGGCGTTGTCGGGCTTGCCGTCGCTGATCGTATCGAGGCGGCTGCGCGGGAAATCCTCAGCCACGCCGGCGAAACACCCGCGGCAGTGGTCGTCATTGGCTATGGCCTGGGTCCATCGAATGACCAACTGCGGCGCATCCTTGGGCTGTCCCACCCGGGTTCAGTGCGCCTTGTGGACCGGCTTGTGGCCGACAGCTTGGTCGAGCGCCGCCAAGGACGCGACAAGCGGGCAGTGGCGCTTTACCTTACCGAACGGGGCCACACCCTTCGCGAAGAACTGCTACTGGGACGACTTGCCGCCATTCGACCGCTTTTGGAACCGCTGACGGGTACCGAGCATGAAGCCTTGGCCGCACTTCTGCACAAGCTGCTCGCATCGATGGAGACCACCGACCTCGATCGCTGCAACCTCTGTCGCCTATGCGATGACCGCGTTTGCACCGACTGCCCGATTCCGGCCGATTTCCGCGGCTAGCGACGCCTGGCAGGAAGAAATTGAAGGCCGTGGGCCGTAACGAAGCGATTTTCCGGAAGGAATGAAGCGCTCGTTAGCCGCCAGCCCGGTTTGGCAAATACCTATGGCAGCTATCCCAGCACGATCGACCGAAACCGGACAGGCAGTAGCCGGCCCCAAAGTCGCCTGCTGAAGACGCACCTATTCGTTCCCACGTTATCTCCCGCGGGCGTCTTGCTCGCCTGGAGAACGACCATGGGACATACGCGTTACGAACCAACTTTTGACAACCGTCCGGCGTGGAACGCCGGCAGAATGGTGGGTGCCAAGAAGCCGCTGAAACCCAGAGATGTATGGGCCATTCGGTTCTTCCTTGAGCATGAAGGCCGCCTGCGCGATCGCGCGATGTTCGACTTGGCGATCGACAGCAAGCTGCGCGGTTGCGACGTTGTCAAAATCGCGATCGGCGATCTCGTTAGCAATGGCAGCATCCGCAATCGGGCAACGATCATTCAGCAGAAGACCGGACGACCAGTTCAGTTTGAACTGCTGGAGCCCACACGGACCAGCTTGCTGAACTGGCTGGAGCGACGCGGTGGGAGCATTGACGATTATGCCTTTCCGAGCAGGATCGATCCCGCCGGTCACATCAGTACCCGTCAATATGCCCGATTAGTCGATGAGTGGATAACCGCCGTAGGTCTGCCTGCACATGAATATGGCACGCATTCGTTGCGTCGGACGAAGGCCGCACTGGTCTACAAGCGAACCGGCAACCTGCGCGCAGTCCAGATTCTACTCGGACACACCAAGATTGAAACGACGGTCAGATATCTGGGTGTCGATATTGAAGATGCCCTGACGCTCTCCGAGCACACTGAACTATGATATGCCCTAGGGCGCACCTCCGGTTGACGGAGGTGCGCTCCATTTGCGACATTCGATTTTGCTAAAGCGAACGCCGTTAGCGGTCGGGCTGCTTTGCGCCCGCGGCGCGGCTTTTCAGCCGATCGCTCGGAGCCGCTCCAGAACAATATTGGCCAAAGCTTCGGGCTGTTCGGGTAGCATTGCGTGGCCAGCGAGTGGCAGAGTGGCGATGCTGACTCTGTCGGGATGGGCAGCTTGCAGCGCTTCGGCGTTCGCCAGTGGCGCAATAGCGTCGCAGTCGGCCTGAATGACAAACAACGGCGTAGTGCCGCCACCTACCCAGCTTTCAGTCGGAGTAGCGTGCAGCGCAAGTTGCTGAGCTTGGGCCACCGCCGTATACCAGCCGTCGCGCCAGACCTCGGGGTCATTGCCGGGTGCAAAGAATGCGGTCCGAACCGCTGCAATATGGTCTTCTTCCGACAAGCTGTCGTCGAATACGTCGCGCAAGGCCTTGCCGGCGGCCGGTGCAATGGGCACCTGACCGCCGCAGGCCAACAAGATCAAGCTGGATACGCAATCAGGGTGGTATGTCGCTGTGGCGCGGGCAACCCGGTTGCCAAAAGCGTGGCCAATCAAAACTGCGGGCCGCCCAGCCGGTGACAGAGTCTTGACCACCTGCGCAACGTCCATGGCAAAGTCCGCCATCGTTTGTGCGGCAGGACCGGTGCTATTGCCAATGCCGCGCGGGTTCGTGGATGCGGCCCTATAGCCTGCCGCAGCGAGCTTCGCGGCAAGATCCGCGAAATCGGTCACACCCCGGCCAAGCGATGCGATCAAGACCACCAATGGCCCCGCGCCTTGTGTCATGACCTCCAGCGTTACCAGCTGGGCATCGCGCCCGTTGTCATATGTGACGAAGACCGATTCCATGCCGACATCCCCCTATTGCCGCATCGCCATCAGCAGCGCGAAGGCCCGGCCGTCACCCATCATCGTCCGGTCCATACGGTTCATTGTATAGGCAAAGGTCGCGCGGGCATCCATGTCGATGATGATCAGCGAGCCGCCGTAGCCACCCCAGAAGATGGTGTTGGGATTGGGGAGCGGCACCAGCGCGCCGGGCAGGCCGAACCCCATGCCGTAGCGAACCGGAACGCCTAGAATCTGGTCATGGCCTTCGATCTGCAATTCGAGCGCCTTGCGGCAACCGGCTTCGGACAGCAGGCGTTTACCCTTGGCGACGCCGCCATTGGCCAACAGCATATGGATTTCGGCAACCGAGCGGGCATTGCCGTGGCCGCCGGCCGCCGGAATTTCGGCGGCGCGCCAGGCGCGCGTTGCGGTTTCGCGCGGGTCGTTGACGGGATTGCCGAAAACACGCAGCTGTATCGGCGCGGTTATCGCCTGCGGCGCGCCGGAGGGTGGAATAAGCTCGCCGACACGTGCGTCATGTACCGGGCCGAAGCCAATATGAAAATCAGCATCCAGCGGCTCGGCAATCTCCTCGCGGAACACCGTTCCCACCGATTTGCCGGTGATGCGCCGGATCACTTCACCGACAAGGTAGCCCTGCGTCAGCGCGTGATAGCCGGGCGCCGTTCCCGGTTCCCACCACGGCGCCTGCGCCGCCAACAACGCGGTCGCCTTATCCCAATCATAAAGATCCTGTGTGGTAATCGGCGTTTCCCAACCTGGCAGTCCGGCCGAATGGCTCATCAGGTGGCTGACTTTGACGTCGGCCTTGCCGGCCTGTGCGAATTCGGGCCAGTAATGCGAAACCGGTTTGTCGAAATCGAGCTCACCGCGGTCGGCGAGCAGCAGCGCGGTCAGCGCAGTCATCGTCTTGGTCGTAGAATAGACGTTGACGATGGTGTCGGCCTGCCATGGCCGGGTCTGCGCCGCATCGGCCCAGCCGCCCCATAGATCGACCACGGTTTCACCGTCAATCGTGGCGGCGAAGGACGCGCCGAGATCAGCACCGCTGGCGAAGTTTACCTCCATCGCGTCGCGCACCCCGGCGAATTTATCCAGTGCGAAACCATGCACGATGCTGCCTGTCATTGGTGTCTCCCTTGCGTGCATGTTGTGGCAATGCCGCAGCCCGAACGTCAAGCGCAATTCTACATTATGGTATCGTATGAACCTATTGCGTAGAATTCGGCACTGCATTAGCGTCCCGTTCTTCAATCGCACCGAAATCAGCGAGATTTCAGGAGGCCCGAAAATGGATTCCGCCACTGCAGAGCCGATGTCATCCAGCCTCCGCAAGCTGCGCGACGCGGCATGCGAGGCCTGGCTCTATGGTTTGCCGCTGATCGAGATGGCCACGACGCGGTCGCGTCTGGCCCGGCGCGGCAGCCAGCTCAACACGCTGGCGCATGTCCGCGACTTGCTCGACCATCGCGCCCGCGACGTCACCATGCCCAACAACGATACGCTCTATTCGAGCGCGCAGCTCGACTTGAGCCAGGGTCCGGTGACGCTGGTCGTGCCGGCGTCGGGCGATCGCTATCTGTCGGTCGCGCTGATGGATGCCTACACCAACAACTTCGCAATTCTCGGGACGCGCACCACGGGACCTGACGGCGGAGCATTCCGGATTATCGGCCCGGGGGATGCGGCTGACGGTGGCAATATCGTCAGGTCGCCGACCAACGATGTCTGGGTTCTGGCGCGCATTCTGGTGGATGGCCCGCACGACCTTGCGGCGGCCCGCACTGTTCAATCGGGCCTTTCGATGCAGGGTCCGGCACACGCCATGAGCCCCGAATTCGCCGAACGATCAGCGCCCTGGCAGGACTATTTCGCCAGTGTAGATACCTTGATGGCGACAAATCGCCCCCCGGTGACCGACCTTGCGCTGTTGCGCCGGATTGCACTGTTGGGATTAGGCACCGGCAGTTTCGATGCCGGTCGTTTTTCGGCCGCCGAAGCCGAAGCTGTGGCGCTGGGTGTCGGTGATGCGCGACAGCAGCTGCGCGAATTCGCGCGCAATGGCGGCGGTGTCGTCGGAGGCTGGTCCTATCCGGCGACCGAGCTAGGCAATTTCGGTCAAAGCTACGCATTTCGAGCGGTTGTCGCGTTGGTCGGGCTCGCCGCGCTGACTCCGGAGGAGGCAATGTACATGACCCCCGTATGTGCGACCGGCGTGCTGTTCGACGGCACGCAGGACTGGTGCCTGCACTTTGCCGCCGGCGAGATGGTGCCGGTCGATGCCTTCTGGTCGCTTAGCATGTACGAGGTGACGCCCGACGGGCAGTTCTTCTTTACCGAAAACCCGCTCAATCGCTTCTCGATCGGCGACCGCACGCCCGGTCTGGCGTATAATGCCGACGGCTCGCTCGATATCTGGATCGGGCACAACCACCCTGGGACGGCACGCGAGTCGAACTGGCTGCCGGCGCCAGCGGGTAAATTCCGGCTGAACATGCGTGCATATCTGCCGCGCACCGCGCTGTTGCAAGGTGACTACCGCCTGCCTCAAATCACGCTTGCGGCGTAAAGCCCGCCTCGGTGGCGCGCATGACCTCGTCGGTCGGCACAGCATAACTTTTGCCGCGGACGATACCCGATGCGAAGAGTGCGACCGCACTGATCAGGCTGAGCACGGCGACACTGGCCAGCATCAGTTGATAGTCGCCGGTGCGGTCAAAACTATAGCCGCCCAGCACGGCGCCGAGCGCCAGCGCGATGCCGCAGGCCATGCCCAACACCGACAAGATGACGCTATAGGCCTTGAGGCCGAAATAGCGGACGATGAAGAAGCCAAGCACATCACCGTCAGCGCCTTGTGACAAGGCAATCAGCGATGCGCCGGCAGCAATGGTCCAGAACGGCGGCGCATCAACCATCAGCATCAATGCACCCGCCACCGGCAAGACCAGCGCGGCGCTCGCAACTGCCGGTGGCCACAGCCAGTCAAGCAGCACGCCGCAGCCGATGCGCCCGACAACGACGATGCCGGCATACCAGGCGCCGAGCACGGCAGCCTTTGCACCGGGCACGCCGAGATCGGAAAGCTGCGGCTGTAGCTGTGCGGCAAAGCCCCCCACCGCGACGCTGATGCTGACCATCGAGAGCCCCAGCAGCCAGAACCGCACATCGGTTGCCGCCTCGCGCAGGCTATGTCCTGCTGCTTGTGGTAGCAACACGGTTGCCGCATCAGACGTCGCCGGCGCGTGTGCAGGGCGGTAGCCAAGGATGAAAAATGACGCGAGACCAAGCGCGAGCGAAATCGGGGCCATTACTGCATAGCCGACACGCCAGCCGTAGGCTGCAATGACATGTTGCAGCACTGGCAGCACCGCGATGCCGACAATGACGTTGCCGCTGACTGAGATCGCCAACGCCAGGCCACGCGACTTGTCGAAAACGCTGACCAGCGATCTTGTGAACACCAATGTCGTCGTCAACGGCCCCGCGCTCACACCGATGAATGCCACGATCGCGATATAGACCCAGAACGGTCCCGGCATCAGCGCCAGCAGCAGATAGGCGATCGCGAACAGGATGCCGCCGGCCAGGATGAACGGTCGCGGACCGCGCTGGTCGACCGCCTTGCCCAGCCACGGGTAGACGACCAACCCGACCAGCAGCGCTGCTGCGCCCAGTGAAATCTGGCCGCGAGACCAGCCGAACGCCTCGGCAAGCGGCTTGATGAAGAAGCCGTTGGCATTGGTGTAGAGCCCGACTCCGGCGGCAAAACCCAGCGTCGACCCGAGCAAAGTCGGCCATCCGCGGCGCCACTCGTCTTTCGCCATGGCCATGACTTCGCTCCCCTGTAGCTATTGCTCCGACCGCTTTGGCCGGTGCATTTTGTGACGTATAAGGGAATTATGATACTCATTTGCAGACATGCTTGGCAACCCGTGCCATTGCTGCTTGAAGTTGCCGCGCAGAATGGAATTATCGTGCGCCTGTGTTGGGCAGCAGCTATGGGAGGGCTCCACACGGTCCTTCCGGCGCCAAGCCGTATCGTGCAGAATCACCACGGAGCCTGATGGCCAAAACCCCTGCCAAGCCGGCGAAAGCCAATAGCAAGACGTCGCCATCGCGGCGCGACTCGCTGCTCGACGAGGCGGCGCGGCAGTTCAACGCCAGCGGTGTGTCGCAGACGTCGCTTGCCGAAATCGCCGACACGCTCGAAGTGTCGCGGGCGGCGCTATACTATTACATCGATGACCGCGAGGACCTCGTCTTTCAGGTCTATCGCCGGTCCTGCGAGCGGCTCGCCCGTCACCTTGGCGAAGCTGCTGTGATGCCTGGCTCGGCGCTGGAGGTTGTGCAGCATTTTGTCGCGCGGTCACTGAATCCGGACGAACCCGAACTCGCCGCGTTGACGGAACTCGGCGTGCTGCGCCCGACCGACCGTGAAACGGTAATGGCAGTGTACGAAGGGATCGTGGCAAGGCTGGCCGCCATTCTCGAGGCCGGCGCAAAGGCCGGCGCGATACGCCACGGTAACTTCCCGATCCTGGCCCGCACGGTTGTCAGCCTTATCCATTGGATACCGCTGACAATGTCCTGGGCGCCGACACTGTTCGGCGCGAATTCGGTCGATCGGCAGGAGATCATCACCGGCATCAATGACCTACTGGCAAGCGGCTGGGCTTCCGACCGCGGCCGACCGGTAAATGCACTGGCGATCGACCTTGATCCGCTGCTCGTCCAGAATATCGCGGCCTTTGATCGCAAACGGCTTGCCGAAGGCAAGCGTGAAGCGATTCTGGTAGCCGCGTCGCGACTGTTCAACCGCAAAGGCGTCGATATTACGTCGCTCGATGAAATTGCGGCCGAGCTCGGCGCCACCAAGCGTACATTGTATCACCATGTTGGCGATAAAGACGCTATTGTTACAGCGTGTTACGAACGCGTTTACCGCATTGGGCAGTTTATCGAAAACAATGCCTTTGACCGTCCGCAGCCCGGATTCAGCGAAATGGATCTCGTCGTCGGCGTTTTGCGCGCCAATGCCATTGCGTTGCTGCGGCCTGATATCGAGCCACTGCGGCCGACACTCGGCTTTGGCGCGCTTTCGGCCGAAAACAGGGCGCTGCTGGCGGCAGTAGGACGCAATCTGACGACAGATTGGCAGAGCCGGTACAGCAAGTTGCAATCGCAAGGCGAAGTGCGCGCGATTAATCTCCGGTTGCTGTTGACGGTAATACCGGGTGGGCCGTCATGGCTCTCGAAGGGACTGCTCGATGTCAGTGCAGAACGGCGCGCCGAGATTGCGACCGAGGTTGTCGATGTCCTGCGATTGGGTTTGAAGCCCATCTGACACTTCAGGCTTGGCTCAGCGCCGCCCCAAGATTCCGATCACTGCGGCACGGCGTGTCGAACCTGTATATTTCATTGCAGGGCGCAGTGATACTCAATTGTAAAAACAATTTGACGTCCCCCGCGAATCGGTGCGAATAGATACTCATATGTAAAACATAGGACGTCGAGCGGCATCAGACCGTCAACCGTCCGCACCGCGGGGAGACAGGGTCATGGTCACGGACAATCAGGCAAACGCCACGCGTCGCCTGCACCGCCATTGGCTGGCAGGCACGGTCAGCTTGCTGGCGATCGGGGCACCGGTTGCCGCGCATGCGGCCGAAGTGGCGGCACCCGACGCGGCTGCTACCGAAAAAACGGCGTCCGCCGACGCGACCAACTATGACGAAATCGTCGTCACTGCGCGCCACCGTTCCGAGAATCTGCAGACCACGCCGGTCGCCATTTCGGTGCTCAGCGGCGATCTGCTGCGCAAGACCAACACCAACACCATCGAGCAGGCGCTGACGTTCGTGCCCTCGGCGCAGTTCACGACCTTCAATCCGCGCAACTCGAGCATCAACATCCGCGGCCTGGGCAACAACATCGGGCTGGCCAGCGACGGCCTAGACCCCGGCGTCGGCTTTTACGTCGACCAGGTCTATTTCAACCGGCCCGGCACCGCGACCTTCGACCTGATCGATATCGAGCGTATCGAAGTCCTGCGCGGTCCGCAGGGCACGCTGTACGGCAAGAACACCACCGCCGGCGCAGTGGTCGTGACCAGCGCCAAGCCGACGTTCGACCTGCACGCCGGCGGCGAGGTCAGCATCGGCAACTATGGCTATTTCCAGGGGAAGGCCAGCGTCTCCGGGCCGCTGGTCGCCGACAAGCTGGCGTTGCGCCTGTCGGGGGCGGTCACGGTACGCAACGGCACGCTGGTCAATCTGTATAACGACCAAAAGCAGAACGATCTCAACAATCTGGCGCTGCGCGGCCAGTTGCTGTTCACGCCGACCAGCGACATCTCCGTCCGGGTGATCGGCGACTACAGCAAGCAGGATGTGGCCTGCTGCAACCAGGTGCTGTCGAACATCGTCACCCCGTCGAACGGCAAGAACTTCGTCGCGCTATCGAAGCCCTTTGGCTACACGCCGGTCGTCGATCCGTTCGCGCGGCAGGCGAACACCAATTCGCCACTTTCGGCCTTTGGCGAGACCGGCGGTGTTTCGATGGCAGTCGACTGGACATTGTCGGGCATGACGCTGACCTCGGTCACGGCGTGGCGGTTCTGGAACTGGGCGCCGCAGAACGATCTCGATTTCACGCCGATGAGCGCCTTTACGTCGGCCAACAACGCTGACCAGCAGAATCAGTTCAGCCAGGAATTGCGCATCGCCTCGAACGGCACCAACACAATCGACTATGTCGGCGGGTTGTTCTTCTTCGACGAGAAGATCGATCAGGATCTGGTAATCGGCTACGGCAACGCCGCAATGTCGCTGTTCGTCAGCCCGTTCCTGCCCGCGCTGGTGCTTAACGGGGTGACGCAAACCACCGCCAACCACTATCACACACAGAGCCTCGCAGGTTTCGGCCAGGCGACATGGCACATCAACGACAAGCTCAACCTGACCGGTGGGCTGCGCTACACCTATGACTGGAAGGATGGCATCTATAGCGCGACCGTCGCCGGCGGTGTGCCGCTCACCGGCTTCCCACCGTTGTTTTCGGCCATCCGCAACGGCTTCGCGAGCCCGGGAAACTTCAACGTCAGTGTGAATGAGGGGGCGCTGTCGGGCATGGCGAACCTTTCCTATCAGGCGGCCGACAATCTCATGGTCTATGGCACCTACTCGCGCGGCAGCCGTTCGGGCGGGCTCAATCTTATCCAGTTGCCGCCGGGCGTATCGCCAGTGGTCGCCACCGAAACGTTGAACAATTTCGAAATCGGCCTGAAGAGTCAGTGGTTCGACCGGCGCCTGACGTTCAATGCCGCGCTCTTCTATATTGAGGACAACGACTATCAGGCGCAGACCTACGACGTTGACCACGCCGTCCTTTATCTGGCGAACGTGCCCAAGGTCACCTCGCAGGGCGTCGAAATCGATATACAGGCGCGGCCGTTCGACAATCTGAGCCTTTACGGCTCGCTGACCTACGATAACGCCAAGTATGACAGCTTCCCCACCGGCCCTTGCGGTCTGGAGAATGCCACCAAGCCGTCATGCGACCTCAGCAACACCCAGCTGCCCGGCGTTCCCGAATGGGCTGCGGCAGCGGGCGGCGAATTCGACCAGCCACTGAACCTCGGCTCGATGCCGGCGACAGCCTATGTTGGCGTCGACTGGAGCTATCGGTCATCGATCAACACGACGGCTGCCAACTCGATCTACACGATTTCAGGACCGCTCAATCTGGTCAACGCGCGCATTGGCATCCGCGCCGAAAGCGGCATCTGGGACGCCTATGTCTGGGCGAAGAACCTGTTCGACGAGGAATACTTCACCACCGTCTCGCCGGGGGTTGGCGCCACCGGCGCACTGACGGCGTCACTCGGCGATCCGCAGATGTATGGTTTGACCGTGCGCTTCCGCTACTAGGCCGGGGCGGAGCGCGGTGTCGACTTTGTCGTGATGCATTTCGAAGACGTCGCGATCCCGTCAAACCATGTGCCGGGGCCGATACCCGCAACAATCGCATACCCGCCGGGTTATGACACGAACCGGGCGGAGCCGTATCCGCTGCTGATCCAGCTTCATGGCGGCGGGCAGTCGAATGTCTGGCTGCGTGACGTTGCGCCCTATCTCGAAACGGCGATGGCGCGCGGGCAGATTCCACCGATGGTATCGGTCATGCCGTCGGCGGGGCGCTCGTTCTACATGAACTTCCGCGACGGCTCGGCTAACTGGGAGGACTTCCTCCTCAATGAGCTGCTGCCGTGGATGCATTCCAATACGCATATCGCGACAGACCGAACCGGAACGTTCGTCTCAGGTATTTCGATGGGCGGGATGGGCGCGCTGCGATTGGCGTTCAAGCATCCCGACCGCTTCGCCGCTGTGGCCGTGCTCGAGGCGGCGATCGAGCCGGCGCTGGCATTTCACGACATCAAGCAGCGTGACCGCTATTGGCGGTCCGACGCGCTGTTCGAAGAAATCTACGGCAAGCCTGTCGATACCGATTGGTGGGCCGCGAACAACCCAGCGACCATCGCTGCCACCGAACCCGGGCGCTTGACCGGCCTCGAAATCTATTTTGAAGCCGGCGACCACGACCTGTTCTTCCTGCACCATGGCGCCGAGTTTCTGCACCGAATCCTGTACGATGCCGGCGTCGCGCATGAATACCGCCTAGTACGCGGCGCCGATCATCTTGGCCCGTCGCTCGAACCCCGCTTCATCGATGCGTTCGGATTTCTCGGCCGCGTTGCCAGTCCGCCGGACTGGGCCAACGCCGAAGTCGCCATGGTGCGCCAGATGATGGACAGCGTGAAGCTACAGGCGGGCTATCCGGCAAATCCCGTCGATCCGGCCCGACCACGACAGAGGTGATTGATGCAAGCTGCAACAAACTGGCCGGACTGGGCCGACGAAATGTCCGGGCGCCTCGCAGCCCGGGCCCGCGATGCCGAGGCGCACCGATCGGTGCCGCAGGCGTCGATTGATGAAGCCGCAGCGGCAGGATTCTTCGCCATGGCCGTCCCGGTCAGCGGCGGCGGTGGCGGTGCTTCGCTCGGTCAGTTGTTCGACGTCACCCGGCGGCTTGCCCATGGCTGTGCATCAAGCGCCTGGACCTTGTCGTTTCTGGCGATGCACGCTTGGCTGTTGTGCAAGTTCGAGCCGGCATTGCAGGCCGAACTCTTTGCCGAGGGCAAGGTGCCGATGGTGCCGGCACCGCTCGCCCCGACGGGTCAGGCCAGAAAGGTCGATGGCGGCTACCGGATTGGCGGGCGCTGGGAATGGGCGACCGGCGTCAACCATGCCGACTGGGTGATGGTCAACTGCATCGAACCCGGCGCCATGGGTCCGCGCTTTTGCGTGCTGCCCATTGCCGATGTCACCGTAGATGATATCTGGCACACTGCGGGCATGGCCGCGACGGGCAGCAACACCATTGTCGCCAGCGATGTTTTCGTTCCCGATCATCGCACCATGGCCGCGGTGTATCTGAAGTTCGGCGTGGCGCCGGGCGACGCACTGCACCCGAATTCCAACGTCGGCTTTCCCATGTCGGCAGCGCTCGCACTGGTTGCGGCAAGTCCGGCACTCGGCGCGGCCGAGGGGGCGCTCGACAGTTTCACGGCGCGCATGAAATCCAAGATTCAGGCCTACACCGGTGGCGCCAAGCAAAGTGATGCACAGGCGACGCACCTGCGGCTTGGCGAGGCGCTCGCCACGGTGCGCGCGGCGCGGCTGGTCTGGGCCGATGCCATCGCGCTGCTCGAACGCGAAGGCCACAAGGGCAATTCAATCGGTGTGGAAACACTGGCGGCGATCCGCCTTGCCAGCGCTGATGTCGTACGCATGGCCAATCTTGCCATTAACACCATGGCAGCCGCTGCCGGCGCCAGTTCGGGCTTTCTGGATTCGCCGCTGCAACGCCACCTGCGCGATGTCCAGATGATGCGCGGCCATGTCGTATTTGACTGGGACCGCGCCGCCCAGATCGGCGGCAAGATTACGCTGGGGCTGGACCCCACGCCGGCAGACTTGCTGTGACTGCCGCGCGCCGGCTCTAGCCAAGGGAAAACACGCATGAACACCGCGCAAGCCGATGTCCGGAATGGCACGCCGGCAATATTCAACATGCTCGATCTCGAGCAGTTTGTCGGTGGTCACCCGCATGCAGCCTATGATTTGCTGCGCAGCACCGACCCCGTCCACTTGCATCCCGGCGGCCCCAGCCAGCTGCCATTCCATGTCCTGACCAGCCACGCAGATGTGCAGGCCGTGAGCCGGGACACCCGCCGGTTTTCGTCCGCCAATGGCTTCAATCTCGCAGCCTCAGGTGAAAATACGGCGGCATCGGCGGTGCTGCGGGCGCTCGGTCGCAACATCCTGACCTACGACCCACCCGAGCACGGCGATTTCAAGCGCATCCTGATGCCCATGTTCATGCCGGCGCGACTGCGCATATTGGAGGACCGCATCCGGACATTTGTCGCCGAGCTGCTCGAAAGCCTCGACGGACGAACCGAAGTCGAATTCGTCAGCGAAGTCGCCAGTGCGGTACCAATCCGCGCATTGTGCGAACTGCTCGGCGTGCCGGCCGAGGACGAACCCAAGATTCTCGCCTGGACCAACCGCATGGTCGGCGCGGAAGACCCCGACATGTCGGCCAATATCATCGAGGCGCAACAGGCCTTCCTCGAGGTCTTCGCCTACGGCAAGTGGCTCGTCGAAAAGCGTCGCGCAGAACCCCGCGACGATCTGATGAGCCTGATCGCGCATGGTACCCTGGCAGGCGAGCCGCTGAGCGACGCAACTCGCGATGGCATGTGCGCCACGCTGTTCGCCGCCGGCAACGAAACAACCCGCAACGCCTTGACCGGGTCGGTCATGTTGCTGACCGATCATCCCGGCCAACGCGCGCAACTGGTAGCCAATGCCGAGTTGATCCCCGATGCGGTCGAGGAAATTCTGCGGCACACGTCTCCGGTCATCCATATGGTCCGCACTGCCGTCGAAGATGTGCAGCTGCGCGACAAGACAATTGCCGCAGGCGAGCGTGTCGCGCTGCTGTACGGTGCAGCCAACCATGACCCGGCGGTATTCGAAAACCCGCATGCACTTGATATCGGACGCAGCAATGCCCGGCAGCATCTCGCCTTTGGCACCGGCATCCACCATTGCATCGGCGCCCGGCTGGCACAAATCGAACTCCGCGCCCTGCTCACCGAACTGCTGCGACGCTATCCGGACATTAGCGCCACCGGTGACCCCGCGTATCTACGCAGCAACTTCGTTTGCGGCGTGAAGCGGTTGCCAGTTCGGCTCTTCAGCTGAGCCGCGAGCACTCATATCGGCGACACGCCCTGCCTGGAACCTCAACGAAGATGGGGTTGCAAACGATGCGGGCTGCCTTCGGGCGCTAATTCTCAAGACTAACGTCCGCTTTTGACAATTGCGGGGCCGATTGCTGCCTGTCAGCTTCCGGCCCCAAAGACGACGCGGACGTCGCCGTCGTCACACCCTATGCCGATCAATCAGGCAACGCAGCAGGACATGCTGGGGATCTGAAAATGGGGTAATAAGCTTGCCGCAGCCGGTCGCTCGCCGAATGGCACGGCAACCCCATGAAGCTGAGAACTGAAGTCCGCTGTTTGGTGATCCCTACGGGAATCGAACCCGTGCTTCAGCCGTGAAAGGGCCGCGTCCTAACCGCTAGACGAAGGGACCGTAAGCGGGAGCCGGTGCATTAGTCGGCAAAGGCGAGGTCGTCAAGGTGTAGCTCGGCGGTCGCCGTTTTGCCCCAGTCATCGCGCTTGACGCGGCCCGCCAGATACAGCGGCCGCTTGCCGGCGCTGACCATCGCGACGCCCAGCGGCGTGTCGGCAGCGCGGAACGCCATCGCCTTGAGTCGCGCGCCGTCGGCCCCCGAAAGAATCGCCCGCACGTGATTTTCACCGACAATGTCGCACTTGACCATCACCCACGGCCCGCTGGCGACGCGTGGCGCCGCCCAGCCCTGCCCGTACGGTCCGGCGGCATCTAGCGCCTCGGTCAGCGCCAGATTGACGCCGCGCGGTGCCAGCGCGGCATCGACCGACAGCGTCCGTGTCGTGCCGACCCGCGCGACCTCGCTGCCGAGCCGCGCATCGAGGAATTCGGTCAGTGCGGCGATCTTCGCGGTCTCGACGGTCAGCCCCGCCGCCATCGCATGGCCGCCGCCGGCGATCAGCAAGCCGCTGTCCTTTGCTGCGAGCACCGCGCCGCCCAGATCGACGCCGGGCACCGAGCGCCCCGAGCCCTTGGCGGTGCCGTCGTCCTGCAGCGCAATGACGATCGCCGGGCGCTGCATGCGGTCCTTGACGCGGCTGGCGACGATACCGATGACGCCGGGGTGCCAGCCGGCACCGGCGACCACCGCCACGGCCCCCAAAGCCTGCGCCGCCGCCATTTCGAGCGCCTGCTCGGTGACATCAGCCTCGATCATCCGGCGTTCCTGGTTGAGCCGGTCGAGCTCGGCGGCCAGTCCCGCCGCTTCATCAGGGTCATCGCAGCTGAGCAGCCGCACGCCGAGGTCGGACTTGCCGACGCGGCCGCCGGCGTTGATGCGCGGCCCCAGTGCAAAGCCCAGATCATGCGGCGTCGGTGCGCGCTCGATCTTCGCGACATCGATCAGCGCATTCATGCCGATGTTGCGCCGCGCCGCCATGACCTTGAGGCCCTGAGTCACGAACGCGCGATTGAGCCCGGTCAGCGGCACGACATCGGCCACCGTGCCGAGCGCGACAATGTCGAGAAGGTCGAGAATCCGCGGTTCCTTGCGGCCTTCAAACCACCCACGCCCGCGCAACGTCCGCAACACCGCGACGCCGAGCACAAACGCCACGCCGACCGCCGCGAGATGCCCGTAAGCCGCACCCGCATCTTCATCGAGCCGGTTGGGATTGACCACCGCCACCGCCACCGGCAGCGCCGTCGACGCCTGGTGGTGATCGACAACAATCACGTCGACGCCCGCCGCCTTCGCCGCCGCACACGCCTCGAACCCCTGGATGCCGCAATCGACGGTCACCACCAGCGCCGCGCCGGCCTTGCCGAGCTCGACCATTGCATCCGCTGACGGGCCATAGCCCTCGAGCAACCGGTCGGGGATGTAATAGCCGACCGTGGCGCCGCAACCGCGCAGCAACCGCACCAGCAACGCCGCGCTCGTCGCGCCGTCGACATCATAGTCGCCGTAGATGACGATGTTTTCGCCCGCCGCGACAGCATCGGCAATGCGTGCCGCCGCCGAGTCCATGTCGCGGAAGATCGACGGGTCGGGCAGCCAGTCGCGCAGCGTCGGCGCGCGCAGCCGGTCGAAGTCCTGCGGGTTGGCACCGCGCGCGCGGAACAGTTGCGCGATCAGGTCATCGTCACCCGAAGCCCCAACGTCGGGCGCAATGCCGCCGCGCCAGACCCATTCATGGCCGAGGATCGATTGGATGACGTTGAAGACGGCCAAGTATAGAGCCTCCGGCGGGCAGGGCCTCGGGCCCTGCACCCAATTGAAGAAGCAACAAATGGGTGCAGGGGCAAGCCCCTGCCCGCCGGAGGCTCTTAAAACTTAAGCCCGGTTACCCAAACGATGTTCGCCGCTGACCCAGCGCACGGTGCCCGACGAGGCGCGCATCACGACGGTCTGCGTCGTGGTGACGCCGTCGCGGCGGTGCTTGACGCCCTTGAGCAGCGAGCCGTCGGTGACGCCGGTCGCGGCGAAAATGACGTCACCCTTGGCAAGGTCTTCGAGGCCATAGATCCGGTCGAGGTCTTCGATGCCCCAGCGGCGTGCGCGACCGCGCTCGTCGTCGTTGCGGAACATCAACCGGCCCTGGAACTGGCCGCCGACACAGCGCAGTGCCGCAGCCGCGAGCACGCCTTCGGGGGCGCCGCCGCTGCCGAGGTAGATGTCGATTGAGGTATCGGGGTTGGTCGTCGCGATGACGCCGGCGACGTCACCGTCGGGGATGAGCACGATGCCGCAACCGATGGCGCGCAGTTCCTTGATCAGCGCTTCGTGGCGCGGGCGGTCGAGCACGCAGGCGATGATGTCGCGCGGCGCAACGCCCTTGGCCTTGGCCACTGCGTTGATGTTTTCGGTGACCGACTTCGCCAGATTGATGACGCCGGCGGGGTAGCCCGGGCCGACGGCAATCTTGTCCATGTAGACGTCGGGGGCGTTGAGCAGCCCGCCTTCTTCGGCGACCGCAAGCACAGCGAGCGCGTTCGGCCCGGCCTTGGCGGTCAGCGTCGTGCCTTCCAACGGGTCGAGCGCGATGTCGATCTTCGGGCCGGTGCCCTGCGCGCGGCCGACTTTTTCGCCGATGAACAGCATCGGCGCTTCGTCGCGTTCGCCTTCGCCGATGACGATAGTGCCATCGAACGGCAGCTGGTTGAGCGCGTCGCGCATCGCGGTGACCGCGGCCTGGTCGGCGGCGTGTTCGTCGCCGCGGCCGATCTGCGTCGCGGCGGCGATTGCCGCATATTCGGTGACGCGCACCATTTCGAGGACGAGAACGCGGTCGAGCGTCTGGCTGCGCGGCAAGGTCGAGTTCATGGCTGCTCCCTGGGATTGCTGCTGCGGCATGTCACCGCAGATGAATTTGCCGCGTGCCTAAACCGCGCCGCTCTAAAAGTCGAGGATGTGCATCATCATCGGCGCGCCGGTCAGGCTGTCGGAGCCGGCGAGTGCCGACAGCGCCGCGCGCACCTGGCGCTCGACGGCGCTGTGCGTCACCATGACGACGTAAACGCCGCCGTTCGCCGCGACCCCGCGCTGAATCAGGCTTTCGATCGACACGCCGGCATCGCGCAGCGCGGCGGTGATTTCGGCGAGCACGCCGGGGCGGTCGGCAACGGTCAGACGCAGGTAGAAGCGGCCTTCGTGCGCGAGCTGGTCGGCAGGCGGTAGCTTCGACAGACGGGCGGCTGGCATGGCGAACGCCGGGCCGAACTCACCGCGCGCCACATCGATCAGGTCGGCGACCACCGCGGATGCGGTCGGCCCCTCGCCGGCGCCGCGCCCCTGGAACAGCAGGCGGCCGACGAAATTGCCTTCCGCCACCACGGCGTTGAGCGAGCCATCGACATGCGCCAGCGGGTGCTTGAGGCTGACGAGGCACGGGTGGACGCGCTGGAACAAGGCACCACCTTCGGCTGCGGCGAGGCCGATCAGCTTGATACGGAAACCCAGTGCGGCGGCATGGTCGATATCGGCGCTTTCGACGGCGCGGATGCCTTCGCACGCAACATGCGGGAAGTCGACGCGTGCGCCGAATGCGAGGCTCGCCAGAATCGACAGCTTGTGTGCGGCGTCGATGCCGTCGATGTCGAAGCTCGGGTCGGCTTCGGCAAAGCCCAGCCGCTGTGCGTCCGCCAGCACCTCGCCGAACGGCAAGCGCTCGGCTTCCATGCGGGTAAGGATGTAATTGCAGGTGCCGTTAAGGATGCCATAGATGCGTTCGATGACGTTGGCGGCGGCGCCTTCGCGCAGCCCCTTGATGACCGGGATGCCGCCCGCGACCGCCGCTTCGTATTTGAGCGCCGCACCCTTGATTTCGGCGAGTCCGGCGAGTTCAAGGCCGTGGTGCGCGAGCATCGCCTTGTTCGCGGTGACGAACGACTTTCCGGCGTCGAGCGTTTCGCGTGCCAGCGTCAGCGCCGGACCATCGGCGCCGCCGATAAGCTCCACCACGACATCGACATCGTCGCGCGCCGCGAGCTGCGTCGCGTCATCAACCCAGGCAAAGCGCGACAGATCGATACCACGCTCGCGCGAGCGGTCGCGCGCGCTGATAGCGACAACTTCAATCGGCCGGTTGGCGCGGCGTTCGATCAGCGCGGCATTGGTATCGAGAATCTTGATGACGCCGCCGCCGACGGTGCCAAGGCCGGCGAGGCCGACGCGGAGAGGTTGGGTCATGCAACTGTCCTTCACACTAAGCAGCTTCCTTTGCGAGGTCTGTCGCAAAGCGCAAGGGCCGAGCGCAATCGGCGTGTCGGATTGGTGGGTGCGCCGGCTATTTTGCCGCCGCTTGTGGCTCCGAAAAGAACACCACCTTGACCTGCTGGACCGACGGCACGGCGCGGCCATCAACCAGCGCCGTCTTGAAATTGACCAGCGCCGCGACCTGTGCGCACGCCGCCTTGGCGAGCGCGGCGGGCACGCTGCCACCGGCATCGGCGGCGCATTGCAGCAGCTTGCCGTCGCGCGACACCATGACGTCAGCGATCACCGCGAGCGGCGATGCCAGTCCAGCCGGCAGGCGCGCGACATTGACCTCAATATCGGCGTCGTTGGGCTTGGGGTAGCTGGCTTCCAGCGCCTGCATGTCCTTGGCGTTGAACGCGATGAACCACGGCACTGTCTGCTCGTACAGCGCATAGCTTGACTTGCCCTTGTCATCGCGCGCTGGCGTGAACTGGCCGCGCTTGAGCATGATGTCGCAGCTCGCGGCGTCGAGGCTGGCGGTCCCGCTCGAAGCGATGACGAGGCATTCGAACGGCTTGCCTTGCGGCGACACGGTAACGCGAATGCGCGTATAGCCCATCTGCGAATTGTGCGACGCCAGTTGCGGATAGTCCCACGCCGTATAGGGCGATGCGACCAGCTTCGCGGGGGTGATTGCAGCACCGGCGGGTGCTGCCAGAAAGGCGCTCGCCGCCGCCGCCCACAGACTTGCGGCAATTGGCTTCATCGCACCCATCGGTTCCCCTGATTGTTCGGTTAGGCGTCCGTCGCCGCTTGGCAGCTTGCAGGATGTGCTGTGCACATTCAACCATGCTATTGCGCCGGCTCCAGCCTATGCGCAGCGCGTCGCAAAGCGCCGTCGACGCTACTTGGCTGCGGGCTCGGTGATGAAGGCAAGTTTGATCTGCTGAACCGACATGACCGCCACCCCCGTTGGGTCAACCGCCGGCATTGCGTGGCTCAAGGCTTTCGCCTGCACGCAGGCCAGCTGCGCCAATTCAACAGGAACCGCGCCGCCAGCGTCCGCGTTGCAGTCGGCGATCTGGCCAGTAGGCGTGACGAGCACATCGGCGATCACAGCCACAGGTGCCACCAGCCCGGCTGGCAGCGCCGTGACGGTGACAATAATGTCGATATCTGAGGGTTGATTCCGTTCCTCGAACGCGCGGTGATTGGCGCTGCTCAGGCCGAACGACCAACTGACCAACCTGCGGACGACACCGTAAAGCGGTTGCCCCGTGGCGTCCTGCGCAGGTGTGTAGCTGCCACGCGCCAACATCACAGCGCAGCTCGCCTTGTCGAGACTTTCAGTGTCGCTCGAATAAATCACTGCGCAGTCAATCGGCTTGCCCTTCGGTGACACAGTGACGCGGATACGCGCGACACCCATCTCGTCATTGCGCATCGCCGATTGCGGATAGTCACGGGGATTGTAGAGAGCGCCTTTAGGCTGCGGCGCCTGCAACGTCGCTGCAACCAGCGGAGTCGCAATCAAAGCAGCAAACACAAGCGTCGCCGCCAACCCCCGCAGTATTGTCGCAGCGCTCAACCTCCCGTCGCGCCCTTGGCTGGGGTGTTGACGCCCATGCTCTGCAGATAACGCTTCACGCCCTTGGCAGCCTGCCGGATGCGCTGTTCGTTTTCGACCATGGCGATGCGGACATAGCCTTCGCCTTCCTCGCCGTAGCCGACGCCGGGGGCTACCGCGACACCGGCGTGGGTGAGCAGCTGCTTGGTGAATTCCAGTGAACCGAGGTGCGCGAGTGCCGGCGGCAACGGCGCCCAGCAGAACATGCTGGCGCGCGGGGACGGGATTTCCCAGCCGGCGCGGCCGAAGCTTTCGACGAGCACGTCGCGGCGGCGTTGGTAAAGTGCGCGGTTGGCGGCAACGATATCCTGCGGGCCATTGATGGCGGCGACGGCAGCCGCTTGAATCGGCGTGAACGCGCCGTAGTCGAGATAAGACTTGACCCGCGTCAGCGCCGCGATCAGCGTCTTGTTGCCGACCGCGAAGCCGATGCGCCAGCCCGCCATCGAATAGGTCTTCGACATCGAGGTGAATTCGACCGCGACATCCTTGGCGCCGGGCACCTGCAGGATCGACGGCGTCGGGCAGCCGTCATAGTAAAGTTCCGAATAGGCGAGGTCGCTCAGCACCCAGATGTTGTGCTCCTTGGCGAACGCCACGACCTTTTCGTAAAACGCCAGGTCGACGACTTCGGCGGTCGGGTTCGACGGATAGCCGATGACCATGACGCTCGGCTTGGGCACGGTGTACTTGACTGCGCGTTCGAGGCTGTCGAAGAACCCCGGCCCCGGATTGGTCGGGATCGAGCGGATAGTCGCGCCGGCGATGATGAAGCCGAAGGTATGGATCGGGTAGCTCGGGTTAGGTGCCAGCACGACGTCGCCGGGCGCGGTAATCGCCTGCGCGAGGTTGGCCAGGCCTTCCTTCGACCCCAGCGTCACCACGACTTCGGTTTCGGCGTCGATTTCGACGCCGAAGCGGCGGCCGTAGTAGCCGGCTTGCGCCTTGCGGAGGCCGGGGATGCCTTTGGAGGCCGAATAGCCGTGTGCGTCGGGGTTGCGCGCGACTTCGCAGAGCTTTTCGATGACATGCGGCGGCGGCGGCAGATCGGGGTTGCCCATGCCGAGGTCGATGATGTCGTCCCCGCGCGCGCGCGCCGCGGCCCGCATCGCGTTGACTTCGGCGATGACATAGGGCGGCAGACGGCGGATGCGGTAGAACTCTTCGGACATCGACTTGGGCTTTCAGTTCAGGTGGGTAAGTTTCAGGTCAATCGGTTGCAACAGGCACCGCGCGCGCGGCGTTGCATGGCGTTTGCCACATGCGCGCCGCGATTGCGAGCATTTGCCCCGCAAACTGCGGCAGATACAAAAACGCCCGCCCGGCACCGCCATGCGGCACCGGACGGGCGTTGATGGCGTCTACAGCTTACTTGGGCTGCGGTGCGGCCGGCGTGGCGCGCTTGTTCGGCGTCCAGGTGCCGGTCTTGGCATCGCGCTTGTCGGCCTGTTCGCCGGTCATCGCGCGGGCCTGCTGGGCAGCGGTCTGCTGGCAGCTGTCGGTGATCTTGGCGCTGCAATACGGCAGCTTGGGTGCCTCGGCAGGCGGGGTCTGGGCGAGTGCCGGCGCCGACGCCAGAACCGCGGCGACAGCAATCAGTGCAAACTTCATGTTCATTCTCCCGTTCGGGCACCGGCCCTGTCGCACGGTGCAGCGCATATCCTACGACGCCAAGTGTGGTGTCGCCAAGTATAGATTTGACAGTTGCTTGTCTCGACCCTCGCAACCGTCCAGAATGACGGTGCCCCTCTGCCCGAACGACTCCGGAGACACTAAATGACGGCCACCGACCCCGCGGAACCGACACTGCCGGCGCCCGCCGAAACGCTGCAGCGCTGGGGCCAGCTGCTCGGCGAAAGCCAGAAGCTGATGATGGCGTTCATGGCGCGCGAGGCGAGCAAGCCGCCCGCCAACCCCTACCCCGGCGGCCTGTTCGAAGGCTGGGCCGAAATTGCCGGCGCACTCGCCAAGAACCCCGCGAAGTTCGTCGAGCTGCAGACCAAATACTGGACCGACACCGCCAAGCTCTGGCAGGCGTTCGCCACCGGCCATGCGGAGGACAGCCCTGCTGCCGCGATCAAGGACAAGCGCTTCGCCGCCGAGGATTGGTCGAAGCTGCCGGTGTTCGATTTCCTGCGCCAGTCATACCTGCTGACGTCGAACTACATCCTGTCGGGCACCGCCGGCCTCGCCGCCGACACCGAGCTCGATGAGGAAGTCAAGGCGAAGCTGCTGTTCCACACCAAGCAGTTCGTCGATGCATTGAGCCCGTCGAACTATCTGCTGACCAACCCGCAGGTGTTGAAGGCCACCACCGAATCGGGCGGCGCCAATCTGGTCAAGGGCCTCGAGCACATGCTCGATGACATCAAGGCCGGCCGCATGAAGCTGACCGACGAGGACGCGTTCGAAGTCGGCCGCAATGTCGCGATCACGCCGGGCAAGGTGGTGTTCCAGAACCGGCTGTTCCAGCTCATCCAGTATAGCCCGACCACCGCGCAAGTCTTTGAAATCCCGCTGCTGATCTTCCCGCCGTGGATCAACAAATATTACATCCTCGACCTGACCGCCGAAAAGAGCTTCATCCGCTGGGCCGTGGCGCAGGGGCTGACGGTATTCGTCGTCAGCTGGAAAAACGCCGACGCCAGCCTGGCTGACGCCACGCTCGACACCTATGTCGGCGAAGGCCAGATGACCGCGATCAGCAAGGTGCTCGACATCACCGGCGCGCCTGCGACGCACACCATCGGTTACTGCGTCGCCGGCACGACGCTGGCGGCTACGCTCGCCTATCTCAAGGCCACCGGCGCCGACGCCACGGTGCGCACCGCAACGTTCTTTACAGCCCAGGTCGATTTCGAACACGCTGGCGACCTCAAGGTCTTTGTCGACGAGGAAAACCTCGAGAAGATTGAGGCCGCGGCAGCTGAAACCGGTTTCACCGACGGCCGGACAATGGCGACGACGTTCAACCTGCTGCGCTCGAACGACCTGATCTGGAACTATGTCGTCAACAACTACCTGTTGGGCAAGGACTATTTCCCGTTCGACCTGCTCTATTGGAACTCCGACGCGACCAATGTGCCAGCGAAATGGCACCTGACCTATTTGAAGGATCTGTACCGCGACAACCTGCTGGCGAAGCCCGGTGGCATCAGCGTGGCCGGCGTGCCGATCGACATCGATACGGTGACAACGCCGAGCTACATTCAGGCCGGCAAGGAAGACCATATCGCGCCGGCGAAGTCGGTTTACGAAATCACTCGGCATTTCAGCGGGCCGATGCGGTTTCTGCTGGCGGGGTCGGGGCATATCGCCGGGGTGGTCAATCCGCCGGCGGCGATGAAGTACAACCATTGGACGAATGAGAAGTTGCCGGCGACTTTGGAGGGGTTTGTTGCCGGGGCGACCGAGCATAAGGGGAGCTGGTGGCCGGACTGGATCGCTTGGCTGGCGCCGCAGTCGGGGGGCAAGGTTGCCGCACGCGTGCCGGTGAATGTGATTGAGGATGCGCCGGGGAGTTACGTCAAGGAGCGCATTTGACGGCTTAGGATGCCCGGCACGGGCAAAGCCCGCGCTCTTCTCCCCTCTCCCCTTGAGGGAGAGGGCGACTCGCGCTCCAGCGCGGCGGGGTGAGGGGGATGCGGCGGTCGAAGTTGAAGAAGGCAAGTAAGTAAGGGGCGCGGGCAAAGCCCGCACGTCGGACGGGCTCAGCGGCTCGAAAGCCGCTGCCCCGCCGGCCGGCCTTGCGCGAGTCCGCGCCTAAGCCGAAAATTGCTGCGCGATTTTCGGCTTAGGCGCTGGCCGCGCTAGCGGCGCATCCCCGGCATCATCGGCGGCGGCGGCCTGCTACGGTCGCGCCGCGGCAGCTGCGCCTGATACGCCACCAGGCAATGCTCCTCGCAATACGGGAAGCTCGGCTTGCTCGGCTGGCCGCAGAAGTGGAAGTCCGGCTCACCCGGGTGGCCGATCGGCCATTTGCAGACGCGTTCGGACAGGTCGAGCAGCGTCGTCTTCGCCGGCTTGGAGTTGGCGACCACCTTCGTGGCACGGCGCGGCGCGGGCTTTTCGACAGGTGCGGCGAGGACCGGCGCTTCGACGGCTTCGGGCTTGGCACGCGGTGCGGCGGGCGACTTGGCGGCGGGTGCGGCCGCGACGGCCTCGACAGCTTCGCCCTCGCCGCCCTTGACCGGCGACGGCCGCGCCTGCAACCCGAGCCGGTGTGCCTTGCCGATGACGGCGTTGCGGCTGACGCCTTCGCCCAGTTCCTCGGCGATCTGGCTGGCGGTCTTGCCGCCTTCCCAGCCCTTGCGCAGCGTCTCAATTCGTTCGTCGGTCCACGCCATTCTCTATGTCTCTCTCTGTTCACCGGCGCTTGCGAGCCATGCATCTGCCGGTCTATGGCAGTTGCATGTCCGAACTTTCCCCGATTGCGCCCCCGTTGGCCCCGACTTCCGACGGCCACCAGTTCCGCCACCGCGAACCGGGCGAGATGGTCATCCCGTCGGTCAACTGGCAAGGCCTGAAGACCCTCTATTTGAAGGAAGTAAGGCGTTTCTTCAAGGTGCAGCTGCAAACCATCTGGGCACCGGCGATTACCACGCTGTTATTCCTCGTTATTTTTGCCATCGCGTTGGGCCGTGCCAAAACCCAGGTGCTCGGCGTGCCCTATGCGGACTTCCTCGCGCCCGGCCTGATCGTCATGGGCATGATCCAGAACGCCTTCGCCAATTCGATGTCGTCGCTGCTCGTCGCCAAGGTCCAGGGCTCGATCATCGACGTGCTGATGCCGCCGCTGTCACCCGGCGAACTGCTGGTGTCCTGGGTGGCGGGCGCCGTCACCCGCGGCTGGCTGGTCGGCATTGCGGTGTGGCTGGCGATGGCGATTGCGCCGGGCGTCGATGTCGGCGTCGCGCACCCGCTCGCGGTGCTGTATTTCGGCACGATGGGCTGCGTCATGCTCGGGCTGATCGGCGTGTTGACCGGCATCTGGGCCGACAAGTTCGACCACGGCGCCGCGATCACCAACTTCGTCATCCAGCCGCTGACGCTGCTGTCGGGCACCTTCTACGCCATCGACCGCGTCAACCCGACGATGGCCATCCTCAGCCACGCCAACCCGTTCTTCTATGTCATCGACGGCTTCCGCTTCGGCTTCCTCGGCGCCGCCGACGGGCTGCTGCTGCAGGGCGCGCTGGTGCTGCTCGGCGTCAATATCGTGCTGTGGTGGGCCAGCTACCGCGTCATCAAATCGGGATGGCGGCTCAAGGCGTGAAGCCCGCGCTGGCAGCGGCGCTGCTGCTGCTTCTCGGCGCCGCCGGGCCGCTCGACAGCTATGTTCAGCCCGGCAGACTGGTGGCGCTACCCGACGGCCGCCACATCAACCTGCGCTGCACCGGCACCGGCAGCCCGACCGTCATATTGGAGGCCGGCTTCCAGGCGTGGAGCTTCGCCTGGGACAGGATCCAGCCGGCATTATCGACACTTACCCGCACCTGTTCATATGACCGCGCAGGTCTGGGCCTCAGCGATCCGGCGCCGGGCCCGCGCGACGGACTGGCACAGGCGCGCGATCTTGCCGCCACGCTCAAGGCGGCCAAAATCGCCCCGCCCTACATCCTCGTCGCGCATTCGGCGGGGGCGATGACGGCGCGGCTGTTCGCCGACCTGCAACCAAAAAACGTCGTCGGCATGGTGCTGCTCGACCCGTCGGTCGAGGGCCAGTTCGATGGCCAGCGCGCGCAGGTCGCCGCCACCGTGGCGCGCTATGACGCCTGCGCGGCGGCAGCGGCGCGCCGCGAACTGCCGTCAAAGCTGCCCGAGCTGTCACGCTGCAATTCGCCCGCCAAGGCGGCACCTTCGGCGTTCGACAAGCAGGTCGCGGCGCTGATGCTGACGCCGGCGTATTGGAAGACGCTGGCGCGCGAATATGCCGCGATCGCCGGCGCGACCACCGACCAGCTCCGCCGCGGCCGGCAAAGCTACGGCAAAATGCCGTTGGTCATATTGACGCCCGGCGGTACCGGCCCGCTCACCGAACAGGCGCAAGCGCAACTGGCGGCGTGGATGGCGGCGCATGACGCGCTTGCGGCAAAATCGAGCGCCGGCAGCAACGAAATGGTGCTGGGCAGCGGCCACCTGCTGATGCGCGACCAACCCGACGTGGTCATCGAAGCCGTCACCAACATGGTCAAGGCGGCGCGCTAGCGCGCCAGCACCGCCGCCGCCTCGTCGGCCATCGTCTGGAGCAGCGCCCGGTCCATGCCGGCACGCGCGCGCACGGCAAGGCTGTGGATCGTCGCCGCGACAAGCGGCGCCCGCCGCGCCGGATCGATGCCCAGTGCCAGCTTGCCCTCGACCCGCGCACGCTCGAAACGCGCCGCGACCAGCGCATCCATCGCACCGAGCACCTCCGCCAGCTTGGCACGAATGACCGGATCTTCCACCGACTCGGCGGTCGCCGTGCAGACGATAAGGCAACCGCGCGGTCCAATCGGCCCTTCCAGATAGACATCGGTCGCAGCACGCAGCACCGCGCGCAGCGCCGTAGACAGATCGGGCTCGGCATCGAGCAACGCGCCGACCTGCGCCGCCATGCCCTGGCCGACGCGGTCGAGCGCCGACAGGTAGATCGCGTGCTTGTCGCCGAACGCCGCATACAGGCTCGGCCGCGCCAGTCCGCTGGCGCGCGCCAGATCATCGACCGACGTCGCGCCGTAGCCGCCCTGCCAGAACGCATCGATCAGCTGCGCCATCGCCGCATCGGCATCGAAGCTGCGCGGGCGACCACGCGGGCGCGCTGCGGGGGTCAACATATTTGTGTACTGATTTGCATGAAATTCCTTGACCGACTCAATTTAATGCGAAATGGTATAAATATCAACAACACCTTGGGAGACCCGCCATGCGCCTGTATTTCGCCCCGCTCGCCTGCTCGTTCGCCTCGCGCGCCACGCTTTATGAACTTGGGTTGGACGCCGACTATAGCCAGGTCACGCTGATGACCAAGACGCTCGCCGACGGCAGCGACTTTTTCGCTATCAACCCCAAGGGCCAGGTGCCGGCGCTCGCTACCGATGACGGCCGCGTCATCACCGAAAGCCCCGTCGTGCTGCAATATCTCGCCGACCTGCGCCCCGAGGCCGGTCTGGCACCGCCGCGCGGCAGCGCGCAGCGCACCGCGCTTGAGCAATGGCTCAACCTGCTGTGCTCGGAGGTCCACAGCGCGGTGTTCGTGCCGATGTTCCACCCCGCCTCGACCCCCGACGCCAAGGCGTTCGCCAAAATCCGCCTGCAGCCCAAGTTCGACCTGCTCGAACGCCACCTCACTGGCCGCGACTATCTGATCGACAGCTTCAGCATCGGCGACATTTACCTGACCACCATGCTCGGCTGGTGCGAGCCCGCCGGCATCGACCTCAGCGCCTGGCCGGTGCTCGCGGCGTTCCGCGACCGCATCCGCGCCCGCCCCGCCGTCGCTCGCGCGCTCGGCGACGAACTGGCGCTGCGTTGACCCTCCCCCTCCCCCGGCGCGCGACGCGCCGGGGGGTTCGCTAGGGGTTGAGAAGCCTTCCCAGACTCGCTAAAGGCGCATCATGGACGGGCGGCCAATGGGGCCGCCTTTTTGCGTTGGTGCAAGCCCGCCGGAGTTGAAGCCATGGCCATTACCCCCCTGATGCCCGTTTACGGTCGTTGCGAAGTCGAACCCGTCCGCGGCGAAGGCTGCTATCTGTTCGACGCCGACGGCAACAAATGGCTCGACATGGCCGCCGGCATCGCCGTCAACGCATTGGGCCACAGCCACCCGCACCTGATCGGCACCATCCAGAAGCAGGCCGCGACGCTGATGCACGTGTCGAACCTCTACAAGGTCCCGGCCCAGGCGCATCTGGCGGAACGTTTGGTGGGGCTGACCTTTGCCGACACGATGTTCTTCACCAACTCGGGCGTCGAGGCGATCGAATGCGCGGTCAAGACCTGCCGCCGTCACCAGTTCGTCGAAGGCCACCCCGAAAAATACCGCATCGTCACCTTCTCGAACGCCTTCCACGGCCGCACGATGACGGCGATTTCGGCGACCAACCAGGAAAAGATGCGCGGCGGTTTCGAGCCGCTGCCCGACTGGTTCACCGTGCTGCCGTTCGATGATTTGACCGCGGTCGAAGACTTCATGAACGGCCCGCTGGCCGATAGCGTCGGCGGCTTCATGGTCGAGCCGATCCAGGGCGAAGGCGGCGTGCGTCCGGCCTCGAAGGCCTTCCTGCAGGGCCTGCGCGACCTCGCCGACAAGCACGGCGCACTGCTGATTTTCGACGAAGTCCAGTGCGGCGTCGGCCGTACCGGTCACCTGTTCGCCTATGAATATTTCGGCGTCACGCCCGACATCATGACAATCGCCAAGGGCATCGGCGGCGGCTTCCCCGTCGGCGCCTGCCTCGCCACCGAAAAGGCCGCGAGCGGCATGGTCGTCGGCACGCATGGTTCGACCTATGGTGGCAATCCGCTCGGCATGGCGGCGTGCGAAGCGGTGCTCGATGTCGTCGCCGAGCCGGCGTTCCTCGAAAACGTCCGCACCATGGGCGACCGCCTGCGCCAGGCGCTCGAGCAGATGATCCCCAACCATGACGATCTGTTCGAAGACGTCCGCGGCGTCGGGCTGATGCTCGGCATCAAGATGAAGTCCGACAGCCGCGCCTTCGTCAACTACGCACGCAGCCATGGCGTCCTGACGGTCGCGGCCGCCGACAATGTCGTGCGCATCCTGCCGCCGCTGATTATCGACGAAAGCCACATCCGCGAATGCGTCGAAAAGCTGTCGGCAGCCGCGTCGGCATACCAGCGCCCGGCGGCAGCGTAAGGCGATGCGCCACTTTCTCGACCTTGCCGGCGCCGGTCGCGCCGGCCTGCGGGCGATTCTCGATGACGCGCATGCCCGCAAGGCGGCACGTAGCGGGAAACCCAAAGCACTGCCCGACGCCGATGCACCGCTGACCGGCAGCATGCTGGCGATGATCTTCGAAAAGCCGTCGACGCGCACGCGCTTCAGCTTCGATCTCGCGATGCGCCAGCTCGGCGGCAGCACGATCATCACGGCGTCCGGCGACACCCAGCTCGGCCGCGGCGAAACCGTCGCCGACACATCGCGCGTGCTGTCGCGGATGGTCGACGCCATCATGCTGCGCACCGGCGACCACGCCGTCATCGAAACGATGGCGGGCGCCGCGACGGTCCCTGTCATCAACGGGCTGACCGACCTGTCGCACCCTTGCCAGGCGATGGCCGACATCATGACGGTCGAAGAACGCCTTGGCCGCCCCGTCGAAGACACCTGCTGGGCCTATGTCGGCGATGGCAACAACATGGCGCACTCGCTGATCGAAGCCGCCAGCGTGCTGGGATTCGAACTGCGCCTTGGTTGCCCGCACGGCTATGACCCCGATCAGGCGGTCGTCGCCACCGCTAGCGCGCGCGGCGGCCACATCGAACTGGTGCGCAGCGCCAAGGCCGCTGTCGAAAACGCCCAGGTCGTCGTCACCGATACCTGGGTGTCGATGGGGCAAAGCGAAACCAAGGACAAGATCGCCGCGATGACGCCGTTTCAGGTGACGCCGCTGCTGATGGCGGCCGCAGCCCCCAGCGCAGTGTTCCTGCACTGCCTACCCGCGCACCGCGGCGAAGAAGTGCTCGACGCGGTCATCGACGGCCCGCAGTCGGCGGTCTGGGACGAAGCCGAAAACCGCCTGCACGTGCAGAAATCGATCCTGCTCTGGTGTCTGGGCAAGATTTGAGCGCGGTGAAGCACCCGACCGACACGCTCGCCCCCAGCGCCGACCGCGCGCTGGGCTTCAGCGTCACCAGTCGCAACGCGCGCGGCCAGATCGTGCGGCTCGACACCAGCCTCAACGCCATACTGTCGGCGCATGACTATCCGCCCGTACTCGCGACGCTGCTTGCCGAAGCGCTGCTGCTGACGACGTTGCTCGGCGCGACACTGCGTCCCGACGCGAAGTCGGGCGCCACCGGCGACGCCGGGCAGATGACGCTGCAGGCGCAAAGCACCGGCGGCGCCGTCGACCTGCTGGTCTGCGACTATCACGCCGGCGCGCTGCGCGGTTACCTGCGCTTCGATGCCGAACGTTTCGCGGGGCTCGAAGCCTCGGGCGCGACGCTCGACCTGCCGGCGCTGTTCGGCGAGGGCCATCTGGCAATCACGCTCGACCCGACCGCTGCCGCCGAACGCTACCAGGGCATCGTCGCGCTCGAAGGCGCGTCGCTGACCGACGCTGCCATCAACTATTTCGCCCAGTCCGAACAATTGCCGACGCTGATCCGCCTCGGCATCAGCGCCCCCGATGCCGCCACAGGCCGCGGCTGGATCGCCGGCGGGCTGCTCGTCCAGCATCTGGCACGTGCCGAATCGGGCGCCGAACGCCTCGATGTAGCGCCGCAGCACCCAGACTGGCAGCATGTCGCAATCCTCGCCGGCACCACGACCGACGCCGAACTGACCGACGTCACACTGCCCGAAGAGTCGCTGCTGTGGCGGCTGTTCAACGAGGACGAAACCCGCGTCACCCCCGCCCCGACACCGGTGCGCGGCTGCCGCTGCTCGATCGCGCACATCACCGACGTCCTGCGCCGCTTCCCCGAAGCCGAGCGTGTGCAGATGCGCAGGCCCGACGGCCACATCGGCGTCGATTGTGCGTTTTGCGCCAAGACCTTTGCGGTGGTCGCCTGACCATGACCGCCCCGCTCGCCGTCGTCCTGCTGTCGGGCGGACTCGACTCCACCACCGTGGCCGCCATCGCGCGCGAACGCGGCTACCGCATCCTGGCGTTGACCATCGACTATAACCAGCGCCACCGCATTGAATTGCAGGCCGCCGCCAGTGTTGCCGCCGCACTCGGCGCCGAGCGTCACATCGTGCTGCCGCTCGACCTGCGCGGTTTCGGTGGCTCGGCGCTGACCGCCGATATCGATGTACCCAAGCTCGGCGTCGAACCCGGCATCCCCGTCACCTATGTGCCGGCGCGCAACACGATTTTCCTGTCGGTGGCGCTCGGCTGGGCCGAGGCTGCGGGCGCGTTCGACCTGTTCATCGGCGTCAATGCGCTCGACTACTCCGGCTATCCCGACTGCCGCCCCGAATTCATCGCGGCGTTCGAAAATCTCGCCAACACCGCGACCAAGGCCGGCGTCGAAGGCACCGGCCACTTCACCGTCCACGCCCCGCTGGCAGCAATGACCAAGGCCGATATCGTCCGCGAAGCCGTGCGACTGGGTGTCGACCTGTCGCACACCTGGAGCTGCTACGACCCGACCCCCGAAGGCCGCCCGTGCGGCCAATGCGATTCGTGCCGGCTGCGCGCCAAGGGCTTCGCCGACGCAGGGGTGACGGACCCCGCGCTGTGACCTACGCGGTCAAGGAACTGTTCCTGACGCTGCAGGGCGAAGGCGCGCAGGCCGGGCGGCGCGCGGTGTTCCTGCGCTTTGCCGGCTGCAACCTGTGGAGCGGCCGCGAAGCCGATCGCGCCACCGCCGTCTGCCGCTTCTGTGACACCGATTTCGTCGGAACAGGCCCCGACGGCGGCAAGTTCAAGACTGCGCAAGCGCTCGCCGATGCCGCCGCCGCCTCCTGGGGCGCTGCGCGCGAACACAGTCTGATTGTCTGCACCGGCGGCGAGCCGCTGCTCCAGCTCGACGCACCGCTGATCGACGCGCTGCACGCGCATGGGTTCCGCATTGCGGTAGAAACCAACGGCACCATCGCCGCGCCGCCGGGCCTCGACTGGATCTGCGTCAGCCCCAAGGCCAATGCCCCGCTGGTCCAGCGCAGCGGTCAAGAACTCAAACTGGTCTATCCGCAGGCCGAACCCGAAGCGCAACCCGAAGCCTTCACCGATCTGCCGTTCGACCACTTCTTCCTGCAACCGATGGACGGCCCCGATGCAGCAGCCAACACGCAGGCGGCCATTGCCTATTGCCTCGCCCACCCGCGCTGGCGGCTCGGGCTGCAAACGCACAAGCTGACGGGACTACGCTAAACTTGGCAGTGGTTGGCAAAACCGCAGCAAGTAGCCGTCGGGATCCTGTACCAGAAATTGGCGCTGACGATGAATGGCCGTCGCCTGCACGTAAGCGCAATCTTCCAGCGGACGGAACAGCGCAACCTGTGCCGCAACCAGCCGGTCTCGAATTGCAGTAACGTCGGCAACTTCGATTTGCAGGTTGATGCCACGCCCGGACGGATAGCGTCGCTCGGCGGTGGCCCAGTCCTCGCTGGTCGCGTCAAGCATTAGTTCGGCAGCGCCAAGTTCAAGGTACGCGAAATTCAGGCGCGTGAAGCGCACCGAGCACCCGATCAAATTGCAATAAAACGCCAGACTTGTTTCAAGGTTGCTAACCGTCAGCTCAGGGACGAGCGTGGCCCAGCGCTGGCTATTCCGCATCATCCGCGGCCGCGGTAGCCCGGCACGCCCTGGTCAGGAATCCACACGTTCGCGGGCGGCGGGCCGCTCTGCCAGAAGACATCGATCGGGATGCCGCCGCGTGGATACCAATAGCCGCCGATGCGCAGCCACTTGGGCGCCATTTCGGCGAACAGGCGCTGGCCGATGCCGACGGTGCAATCTTCGTGGAACGCCGCATGGTTGCGGAACGCGCCGAGAAACAGCTTGAGCGACTTTGATTCGACGATGGTCGCCGCCGGCACATAATCGATGACGATGTGCGCAAAGTCGGGCTGGCCGGTGACCGGGCACAGCGAGGTGAATTCGGGCGCGACGAAGCGCACCAGATAATCGGTGCCGGCGCGCGGATTGGCCGGGTAGTCGAGCCGTGCCGCCTCGGGCGAGGCCGGCAAGCGGCTGTTCTGGCCCAAATGCTGCAGACCGCTGGGGTTTTCGTCGTTCATGGTGCTTGGCCGTAGTAACCTGCGGCGTTTTCGTCAAACTGCGAACATGACAGCGGCGCTTTGCCTCGCTATGTCAGGGCACAGAATAAAACTCCAATATCGATTCAAGGAATCGCCCACATGACCCCGTTGGTAACGACCGAATGGCTGGCCGCCGAACTTGGCAAGAGCGACTTGCGCATCATCGATGCGACGATGCTCCCCGCCGATTCGGGCCGCAACGCCAAGGCCGAATTCGAAGCCGCGCACATTCCGGGTGCCGTATTCGTCGATATCGAAGAGCTTTCGGACACGTCGAACCCGCTGCCGAACATGTTGCCGCGCCCTGAAAAGTTCGCCAGCCGCATGCAAGCGCTGGGCTTGGGCGATGGCAGCCGCATCGTCGTATACGACAATTCGCCGTTCAAGAGTGCCGCGCGCATGTGGTGGATGCTCGATGTGTTCGGCGCGCATGACGTGGCGATCCTCGATGGCGGTCTCGCCAAGTGGCAGGCCGAAGGTCGCAGCCTCGAATCGGGCAAGCCGGTCATCCGCCACCGCCATTTCACGATCTTCGAAGAGCCGGCGCTCGTCCGCAACATGGCGCAGATGACCGAAAATCTGAAGACCAAGGCCGAACAGGTCATCGACGCGCGCTCGCCTGCCCGCTTCGCCGGCACCGAACCCGAGCCACGCGAAGGCATGCGCGCCGGCCACATCCCGGGATCGCGCAACCTGTTCTACGCCAATCTGTTCAATGCCGATGGCACCTGGAAGCAGGGCGACGCGCTGCGCGCCGAGTTCGATGCCGCCGGTGTCGACCTGAAGAAGCAGACTGTCGCCACCTGCGGCTCGGGCATCACCGCCGCCGTGCTGGCGTTCGGCGCCGCCGTGCTCGGCGAGAAGAAGGTCGCGATCTACGACGGCTCCTGGTCGGAATGGGGCAGCTCGGCGACCGCACCCGTGGTCACCGGCGCGGCCTAAGGGCTTGGCCGTCGACAACGGCAAGGACAAGGCACCGGCGACCCGCCTCGCCGAGGCCGGCCGCCGTGCCGACTGGACGCGGCCACCGGGTGCCCGCGCGGGTATCGTCAACCCGCCGGTCTGGCATGCCTCGACGATCCTGTTCGATAACCTCGCGGCGCTCGACGCCGGCATCGCGGCGCCCGACGCCGGACTTTACTACGGCCGCCGCGGCACGCCGACGAGCTGGGCGCTCGAGACCGCGCTGACCGAGCTCGAACCCGGTGCCGCGGGCACCTGCCTCTACCCGAGCGGCGTCGCGGCGATTGCCGCCGCATTGCTCAGCCTACTCAAGGCCGGCGACCATCTGCTGGTGACCGACAGCGCCTATGAACCGACGCGCAGCTTCGCCGACCGCACGCTGCGCGACCTCGGCATCGAAACCACCTACTATGACCCGCTGATCGGCGCCGGCATCGCTGCGCTGGTCCGGCCCAACACCCGCGCCATCCTGCTCGAAAGCCCCGGCTCGCTGAGCTTCGACGTACAGGACGTGCCCGCCATCGTCGCGGTCGCCCGCGCGCGCGACATCGTCACCGTGCTCGACAACACCTGGGCGACGCCGCTGCTGTTTCCGGCCATCGGCCACGGCATCGACATGAGCGTACAGGCGCTGACGAAGTATGTTGCCGGCCATAGCGACGTGATGATGGGCGCGGTCACCACCACCGCCGCGCACTATCCGAAGCTGCGCAGCGCAAGCTACCGGCTCGGCTACTGCGTCGGGCCCGATGACGCTTACCTGACCTTGCGCGGCCTGCGTACGCTCGGCGTTCGGCTGGCGCAGCAGGGCAAGTCGGCGCTGAAGATCGCGCACTGGCTCGCCGCGCATCCGGCGGTCGAGCGCGTGCTGCATCCGGCGCTGCCCGGCTGCCCCGGCCATGACCTGTGGGCGCGCGACTTCACCGGCGCCTCGGGGCTGTTCGGCTTCGTGCTCAAGCAAGGCAAGCGCAGCCAGACCGCGGCGCTGATCGACGACCTCGACCATTTCGGCATCGGCTTCAGCTGGGGCGGCTTCGAAAGCCTGATCCTGCCGTCGAACGTCGCGCCGATCCGCACCGCGACGCAGTTCGAAGCGCCCGGGCCACTGTTGCGTCTATCGATAGGGCTCGAAGACCCTGACGATCTGATCGCCGATCTGGCCGCCGGATTGGAGCGCTATCAGGCACAATTCTAGACAACCCTGGGGAGGGACTTATGGACGATTTCAGCCATCTCGACGGCTTGGCGCAGGCAGCGCTGGTCGCCTCGAAGCAGGTCAAGCCGGCCGAGCTGCTCGAAAGCGCCATCGCGCGCGCCGAGGCGGTCAACCCGCAGCTCAATTTCATGGCGCAGAAGCTCTACGACCGCGCCCGTAGCGCACCCGTCGGCAGCGGGCCGTTCGCCGGCGTGCCGTTTCTGGTGAAGGACCTCCACGTCGATATCGTTGGCGCGCGCTCTGGCGAAGGCAGCCATTTGTGGGACGGCTATGTGCCAACCGTCAACAGCACGCTGTTCGACCGCTACGAAGCCGCGGGCCTCGTGACCTTCGGCAAGACCACCTCGCCCGAACTCGGGCTGACGGTGACCACCGAGAGCGCCGCCTACGGCCTGACGCGCAACCCCTGGGACCCGTCGCGCACCAGCGGCGGCTCCTCGGGCGGCTCGGCGGTCGCGGTGGCGGCGGGCATCGTGCCGATGGCGTCGGCTTCGGACGGCGGCGGCTCGATCCGCGCACCCGCGTCGTGCTGCGGCGTGTTCGGCATGAAGCCGTCGCGCGGTCGCATGCCGAACGGCCCGCACAAGACCGAAGGCTGGCTCGGCATGTCGATCGCCCACGCCGTGACACGCTCGGTACGCGATAGCGCCGCGCTGCTCGATGCGACGCACGGGGTCGAGCCCGGCGCGCGCTACAGCGCCCCTGCCCCCGAAGGCAGCTTCCTCGCGGCCACCCAGCGCGCGCCCGGCAAGTTGCGCATCGCGATAATGCTGTCGCCGCCGACCGGCGTGCCCGTCGATCCCGAAGTCATCGCCGCGACGCGCGCCACCGCCAAGCTGCTCGAAGGCCTCGGCCACCATGTCGAGGAAGCCCAGCCGCCGCTCGACGGCGCCGCGATTGCCGCGGCGTTCGTTGCGGTGCTCGGCGTCTGCACCGCGCATGATGTCGACAGCCGCGCCGCACAACTGGGCCGCGCGATCCGCGAGGGCGAGATCGAACCCGTCACCGCGATGTTCGCGCACATCGGCCGCAAGACCAGCGGCACCGAAATCATCGCCGCGAACGACATGTTCCAGAAGACCGCGATCATCATGGCGCAGTTCATGGCCAAATATGACGTGGTGTTGTCGCCGGTGATGGGCAAGCCGCCGATCAAGCTCGGGCTGATCGACCTCGCGCCCGCCGACAACGCGCGCTGGACCGCCGAAATCACGACGTTCAGCCCGTTCACCTCGCTCTACAACCAGACCGGCCAGCCGGCGATGTCGGTGCCGCTGGCCGCAAGCAGCACCGGCCTCCCCATAGGCATGATGTTCGCCGGGCGCTACGGCGACGAGGCGTTGCTCTACAGCCTTGCGGCGCAACTTGAGCAAGCGGCGCCCTGGGCCGAGACGCGGCCGCAGCTCAGCTAGCGGCGCGCCGCGCCTCGACCCTTGCACCGGGGAAGATGCGCAGGAAGTTCTCGGTGTAGAACTTGTCGCGCACCGCCGCGCTGCGGTCGCCGAGCGCGGCTTCAAACCGCGCAATCGGGTTCCGCCCGCCTTCGATGTGAGGATAGTCGCTGCTGAACAGGTAAAGGTCGGGGTTCGACGCGTCGATGAAGACGCCGACCTCCTCGAACACGAACGGCGTGAACGCCATTTGCTGCGTCAGCTGCTCGGACGGCGTGCGGCTCAGCCCCTGCAGATTGGCGTCGTTGCGGCTCCAGTGCTTGACCACCCAGTCGAGCCGGCGCAGCAGTTCGGGCACCCAGCCGGCGCCGAGTTCGACGGCGGCGCCGCGCAGCCCCGGATGCCGTTCGAACACCCCGTCGAGCACCAACATCGACACGAATGCCTCGGGCGCGGCATGCGCCAGCGCAATATCCTTGGTGCGCAGATTCTCGCCGCCGCCGAGCCAGTCCTTCGTCGGCGGCCGGCCATTGTTCATCCATGCCTTCGCGGCCTGCAGCGGCGCGCCGCCGACATGCAGCACGAACGGCGTACCGCTTTCGGCCAGCCGCGCCCAGAACGGGTCGAGATCGACATGGCCTGGCGAGCGGTCGCCGCACGGCCGGTGCGGCACCCACACCGCCTGCAGCCCAAGCCGCAGCGCGTTGTCGAGTTCCGCCATCGCCAGCGCCGGATCATCGAGCGGCACCACCGCGACGCCCATCAGCCGCTCATCGACACTGCAGAAATCGGCCATGTGGCGGTTGTGCGCGCGTGCTGCACCGTAGCGCAGCGCCGGGTCAAGTTTGCTGCTCGGCGAGAACGGCATGGCGACGCTGTGGGTCGCAAACACCAGCTGCTTGGCAAACCCCAGCAGGTCCATCGCGACGGTGCGGTCATCGCGGTTGAACGCGCCAAGACCCTGGATTTCCTTCGACTTTTCGATCAGCGCATCGCCCATCGCGACCTGTGCCGCAACATGTTCGGGGCTGTGACGCCCACCCTGCGCCATGATCACCGCGACCTCCTCGTCGGTGACGATCGACGCCGAATAGCTGACCTCCGGAATGGCATCGCGCAGCGCCGGATCGGCGTAGCGCTTCAGGAAATCGGGCAGCTCCATGATATGGCTGTCGGCGTCATAATACAGCCGGTCGGCGGGGGCATAAGGCATGGCAGTTCCTCCCAAGTATTTTGGGGCATCATGGACGCCGGCGCGCCCAAGTCAATGACGTCCGATTCGACTGCCATGCCACGCCGGACGCGCTATAAGGCTACCCCATGAACCTGCCCTTTGCCTCTGGAGACCTGCCCGGCGCCGATGACAGCGCGCGTCTGGGCTTGATCTGGGGCTTTGATTTCACGCGCACCAAAGCCGCGCCGCTCAGTGCAGCGACAGCGCTGCGCACCCCACCAGCAGGCGTGTTTCGCTGGCTGCATCTCAACCTCGCCGACCAATGGACGCAGCGCTGGCTGGGTGGTCACAGCATGCTGTCGCCGCTTGTCCGTGACCTGCTGGTCGCCACCGAACGCCACCAACGTGCGCTGGTCGACGGCGATACGGTGGCATGCGCTTTGCTCGACTTCGAACGCGACTTCGATGTCCCCGAGCCGACGCGCACTGGCTTGCTGGTGTTCGCGGTGACGCCGGGGCTGATGGTGTCGGCGCGCCACCATCCGATGAGCGCCGCCGACGAAATGCGCCGCCGCATCGATCTTGGCGCGCGCCCGGCCGACGCAGCTGCCGCCACCGAATTGCTCATTGGTTCGGTCACCGAAGTCGCGACACGCGTGTCGAACCAGCTGACCACCATCGTCCAGGCGGCCGAGGACGCGCTGATCGACTACGGCCATGCCCCCGACCCGCGGGCGCTGGTCGAGGTCCGGCGCCGCGCCGTGCTGCTGCACCGCCAGCTCACCGGCCTGCGCGCCGTGCTGCACCGGCTCGAGACCGACGAGGATGTGCCCGAAGCGCTGCACCCGACGTTCACCAAGCTGACGCAGCGCGTCGCGGCGCTCGACACCGATGTCCTGCAGATTCAGGGCAACCTGCGGCTGCTGCGCGAGGAAGTCGACATGCAGACCGCCAATCGCACCAACGCCAACCTGTACATTCTGTCGCTGCTCACCGCACTGCTGCTGCCGCCGACGCTGGTCACCGGATTTTTCGGGATGAACACCGGCGGGCTGCCGTTCGCGGCCGAAGAACATGGCACGGCGCTGGCTTTCGCGCTGATGGCAGGCGCGGCGATTGCGGTGTTCATCTGGTTGCAGTCGCGCGGCTTCTTCAAGCGCTAGTCGCGGGCATCGCCTTTGGCCGCATGACCGGCCGCAATGCCGCGCGCTGCCTGGTCGAGGTCGATGACCGTATCGACCGTAGCGAGCACTTCGGTGATGTCGCGATACAACCGCGCCAGCGCCTCGCGACTGGCGGCGGGAGCGCGGAAACTCGGCGGTGCGAACAGGCTGTTGCCGATGCGCGGAATGGCCAAGGTCAGGCGGTTGTCCTGCACCAGCGCCAACGGCCGCCCCGCCCAGCTGTGCGTCGCCATGGCGCGGAATCGTTCGATGAATGCCGGCGTCAGCAGCGCGCGCGCTGCGATCTGGTCGGTGCCGTAAACTTGATAGGCCTTTTCGAATTCGGGATCCTCGATGCGCACGCGCAGCCGGCCGCGGCCACTCATCCAGTCGCGCGCCGGTGCGAACACGTCGCCTTCGGCGATCACAGCGGTCGTGCCGCGCAAGCTACGCGGCAGCTCGACGCTGGCGAGCAGCCCCGAAAACACCGTCTGCCGGTTATCACCGCTGCCTTTGGTCAGCGCCAATTCGCAAATGTCGATCGGCAGCCCGCCATGCGTGCCTGCCAGCCGGTTCTGTGCGCCAGCGGAGTCATAGTCGCCAAAGACATGCTCGGCAGTGAGCGCCGAAAGGTCGGCGTCCACCGCGCGCGTGTAGGTGATGTCGCCGAAGCGTGCGGCGATCAGCGGCAGCATCTTGTCGCGGTAAAGCCGGTCATAGCGGTCGCTGAGCGCGAACTCCGCCCAGCCCCAGCCAACCAGCGCACCCGTGGCGGCCATTGTCAGCAGGTCGAAATAGTCGATCGGATCGTCGCTCCAAAAGCCGGTGGCCCACAGCGCGATGCCGCCCAGTGTGCATAACGGTATCCGCCACCGCCCGCGCGCCTTCGCCTGCCGCAGCAGGTCAACCCGCGTCGTCTCAATTTCGCGCAGCACCGGCGCGAGGCTTTCGGCAAGTTCGCCGCCGACCGCCGTGTCGGGCGCGGGCTCGGGTTTTGCCATAAGCCGCATCGCCGCCCAGGCGCCCGCCATCGCCACCAACAGCCCGGCAAACAGCCCGACGGCTATCCCCGACATGACCCCCGAAGCACCCGGCGTCTGGCGGACCGACGCGGTCAGCACCATGAAGAACACCAG
Organism: Glacieibacterium arshaanense; assembly: GCF_004681125.1. Taxonomy (GTDB): domain Bacteria; phylum Pseudomonadota; class Alphaproteobacteria; order Sphingomonadales; family Sphingomonadaceae; genus Polymorphobacter_A; species Polymorphobacter_A arshaanense. The sequence continues at coordinate 419,059 of NZ_SIHO01000001.1, read as the reverse complement.
CGCACCCGCGCCTAGCCCGCCAAAAATCGCCAGCCGCGCCAGCCCGCTGCGATCAGGGGCTGGGCGGGGGTCGGTCACCGCAGCAGCGCTGCGGCGTCGACGGGGGCGCGGGCGTCCGCCGGCGCTTCGAAGAACGGCAGCGGCGCCGATGCGCCGGCCAGTCCCGCGAGCAACTGGCCCGGGAAGATTTGCGTCGCGTTGCGCAGGTCGCCGACGGCGCTGTTGTAGAAACGGCGTGCAGCGGAAATGTTGGTTTCGACTTCGGTCATGCCGCGCTGCGCCTCGATCATCGGGCCGTCGGATTTGAGCGCCGGGTAGTTCTCCGCCACCGCGAGCAGTTTGCCGACGCCGGCCTCGAGCTGGTTTTCAGCGGCAAAGCGCGCGCTGGTGCCGGGCGGCAGTGCGACAGCGGCTGTACGCAGCGCGGTCACTTCTTCGATCAACCCGCGTTCATGCTCCATGAAGCGCCGCGCCACGGCGAGCAGGTTGGGGATCAGGTCATGGCGTTGGTTGAGCTGGACATCGATGCCCGCCAGCGCCTCGGCAACGCGGTTGCGCCGCGTGACAATCGCCGCGTACCAGAAATACAGCCCGGCCAGAATGACCGCCAGCAGCACCCAAAACAGCGCGCCCATATCTGCCTCCCCGACAGCGAAGCGACGGTGGATGCACCGGCCTCGGTGCAAGACTGTAACAGATATCAGGGGTGGGTGATATGCGCGCGCCAACGGGCGCAGATCGGGAGCGGAAGCAGGCGCGGGCAAAGCCCGCGTGTCGGACGGGTTCAGCGGCGAGAGCGCCGCTGCCCCGCCGGCCGGACTGCGCGCGAGTCCGCGCGTAAGGCGAAATTCGCGAAGGGCAAATTTCGTCTTACGCGCCAGCCGCGCTTAGTCGTCATCCTCCACATCAACCGTCTCACCGGTCACGCGCTGCGCGAGTGCCGCCGCCATGAACGCGTCGAGGTCGCCGTCGAGGACATCGCCCGTCGCGCTGGTCTTGGTGCCGGTGCGCAGGTCCTTGACCTGCTGGTACGGCTGCAGGACGTAGCTGCGGATCTGGTGGCCCCAGCCGATGTCGGTCTTGCCCGCTTCGACGTCGGCCGATGCGGCCTCGCGGATCGCCAGCTCGCGTTCGTACAGCCGCGCCTTGAGCATCTTCATCGCGGTGGCGCGGTTCTTGTGCTGCGAACGTTCGTTCTGGCACGCGACAATGACGCCGGTCGGCATATGCGTGATGCGGACGGCGGAATCGGTGGTGTTGACGTGCTGCCCGCCGGCGCCCGACGCGCGGTAGGTGTCGATCTTCAGGTCCGATTCCTTGATGTCGATGTCGATTTCGTCATCGATGACCGGATAGACCCAGATGCTCGAAAAGCTGGTGTGCCGCCGTGCCGCGCTGTCGTACGGGCTGATGCGGACCAGCCGGTGCACGCCGCTTTCGGTCTTCGCCCAGCCATAGGCGTTGAGCCCCTTGATCAGCAGCGTGGCGTTCTTGATGCCCGCCTGCTCGCCGGCGTGATAGTCGATCAGTTCGACCTTGTAGCCATGGCGTTCGGCCCAGCGCGTGTACATGCGCTGCAGCATTTCGGCCCAGTCCTGCGACTCGGTGCCACCGGCGCCCGAATTGACTTCGAGGTAACAGTCATTGGAATCGGCTTCGCCCGACAGCAGTGCTGCGACCTTGTCGGTATCGGCGCGCTTCGCCAGGTCGGCGAGTGCGGCGACGCCTTCGTCGGCCATGGCCGTATCGCCCTCTTCCTCGGCCATTTCGATCAGTTCGACATTGTCCGACAGCTCGCGCTCGATGCGCCGCGTCGCGCCGATCGCCTCGTCGAGGCGGCGGCGTTCCTGCATCACCGCCTGCGCGGCCTTGGGGTCATTCCACAGCGTCGGGTCTTCGACGCGATTGTTCAGTTCGTCGAGACGGCGGAGGGCGCGATCCCAGTCAAAGAAACCTCCTCAGCAGGTCGAGCGCCTGCTGGATTTTATCGACATGGGCCTGGCCCTCGGCACGCATTGTGTGATTTCCCGTAAAGTGAGCGGGCTACATAGGGGGAAGTGACCGTGAAGTGAAGGGCCTCCGGCGGGCAAGGCCTCGGGCCCTGCACCCAATAATCGGGTGCAGGGGCTAGCCCCTGCCCGCCGGAGGCTCTTACTTCTTCGGATCAATCGGCGTCAGCCGACCCAGCCGCGCCTCGATCGCCGCGCCGGCGTCGACGCACAGGTCCTCGCGGAAGCGGTCGCCGGTGATCTGCACGCCGAGCGGCAGGCCGTTGGCGGTACCCGTCGGCACGCACACCACCGGCAGCCCGAGCAAGTTCATCGGCACGACAAAGCGCATGACGTTGAGGATGTTCGCGGTACTTTCGGGGCCGGCCACATCATAGCCATGGACGAACTGCGGCGTGCACCACGTCGGCCCGAGGATCAGCGGATAGTCGGCGAAGAATTCGGACCAGGCACGGGCGATTTCGTGGCGCCGCGCCTGCAGCATGACGCCGTCGGCATAGCTCGGCAGCGGCTGCGTCGCGGCAAAGGCTTCGAAAAAGCCGACCGCGTCGGGCGACATGATCTGGCGCAGCACGTCGGTCATCGTGCCATATTCCCACACCAGCCATTTCGCCCAGACGTCGATGGCGTCCTCGACCATCGGCGGATTGACCTCGACGACATCATAGCCAGCGTCCTTGAGTGCGGCGGCAGCCGCGCGCACACCGGCGCTGATTTCGGGCGCAGTGGTGCCGCCGGGCGGATCGGCAACGACCGCGACCTTGATGCGGCCGGCAGGTTTGGGCCCCACCAGCGGCGCCGGGAACGAGAACGGATCGCGCGGATGCGGCCCGGCCAGCACCGACAAAGCGGTGCGTAAATCGCCGACGCTGCGTGCCATCGGGCCATAGACCGCCATCATCTGGAACACGAGCATCGGGCTGCGCAGCTCGATCGACTGGGCATAGGGGATGCGCCCGAAGCTCGGCTTCAGACTGGCGATGCCGCAAGCGAACGCCGGGTTGCGAAGCGAGCCGCCGATGTCGTTGCCCAGCCCGATCGGCGTCATGCCGGTGGCGAGTGCCGCACCCTCGCCGCCGCTCGAACCGCCGACGGTGCGGCCGGCGTCCCAGGGGTTGCGCGTCAGCCCGTACAGCGCGCTGTCGGTGTGGATGCGCAGCCCCATGTCGGGCAGGTTGGTGCGCGCAAACGGGATGCCACCCGCCGCCTTCATGCGCTCGACCGTCGGGTCATCGAGGCTCGGCATGGCGTTCGCAAACGCCGGGACGCCGTGCGTGGTCGGCACGCCGACCTGGTCGATGTTGGCCTTGACGCTGAACGGCACGCCGTGGAACGGCCCGAGCGCGGCGCCCGCGGCGACCGCCTTGTCGGCGGCGTCAGCGGCGGCAAGCGCGCCGGCGGCGTCGGTACTCACCACCGCGTTGACGGCAGGATTCACCGCCGCGATGCGCGCCAGATGCGCCTCGACCACCGCGCGCGACGAGGTATCGCGGCGCGCGATCATCGCAGCAAGTTCGGTTGCGGAATTGCGCCAGAGTTCGTTGCCCATATGCCCCTCCCCAGAAGCGTCGTTGTGAACCTTAACCCAGCCGTGCCGACGAATCGCCGAGCCCCGAGCCGCCGTCGCAATCGATGATCGCGCCGGTGATATACTTGGCGTTGTCGGTGCACAGGAACAGCGCCACATCGGCAATGTCGCGCTTTGTGCCATAGTCGCGCAGCGGCACGCTGGCCTTGATGCGCTTTTCGATTTCGGGGGTCGAACCCAGCCGCCGCATGCCTTCGGTATCGGCAATCGGCCCCGGCGTGACGGCGTTGACGCGGACGCCTTCGGGACCCCACTCCATTGCCAGGCACTTGGTCAGCATATTGATGCCGGCCTTTGCCGCGCAGACATGCGACTGCATCATCGTCGGGTTGACCGCCTGCCCGGCGGTGATCGAAATCAGCGAGGCGCCCGGCCGGCGCAGGAACGCATAGCAAGCGCGCAGCACGTTGAACGTGCCGATCAGGTCGATATCGATGACGGTCTTGAAGCCGTTCGCCGACATGCCGAGCGCCGGCGCGACGAAATTGCCCGCCGCACCCGAAATGACGATGTCGATGTCGCCGTACGCCGCCTGCGTCGCTGCAAGCGCTGCCTCGACCGCGGCATAGTCACGGACATCGGCGGCAATGCCCATCGCGGTCCCACCGGCGGCGCGAATGCCCGCAGCGGCCACCTCGATCTTGTCCGCGCTACGGCTGATCAGGCCGATCTTCGCACCGTGGCGCGCGAAGTGTTCGGCGATTCCGAGGTTGATGCCGCTCGAGCCACCGGCGACGAACACGGTCTTGCCGGCCAGGACGCCGTCCTTGAAAGCATCATTCATCGTCTGGGCTCCTTTTGTTACTGGTCTGGCGCCGGCTTTCTGGGCGGGCCGGTCCTTGGCCCCAGATGCGCGCCGGCATCGGTGATGATGCTTTCGCCGGTAATATTGCCCGACTCGCTGCCGGCGAGAAACAGCACCGTATGGGCAATATCCTCGGCGGTTCCGGCATGCGCCAGCGGTGTCGATTGCTCCTGCTGGGCGATCATCTTGGCCAGCCCGGCTTCGCCCATCGGGTCGGCAAACCAGCGCGTCCCGATGAAGCCCGGACAAACCGCGTTGATCCGCAACCCAGGCCCCAGCGCGCGCGCCAGCGACTTTGTCATGTTGATCAGCGCGGCCTTCGAGGCCGCATAAGCGACCGACGATCCGATCGCCATGATACCGGCGATCGACGCGACGTTGACCACGACACCCTGCGATCCGCTGGCCGCCATCGCCGGCGCGGCCGCGCGTATCATCTGGAAGGCGCCGACGACGTTGATGCGGTAGATCGACAGGAAGTCCTCGGCGCTGAGCCCGTCCAGATCATCATGCCCGACCATCTTGGTGATGCCGGCGTTGTTGATCAGGATATCGAGGCGGCCCCAGCGCGCGACGGCATCTGCCACCAGCGCGCGGCAATCCGCATCGTCGCCGACATCGCCGCGTGCCGCCGCCGCATCGACGCCGAGCGCCCGGCAAGCAGCCGCGGTGGCTTCGGCGTCGGCGCTGCTGCGCGAGTAATTGACCAACACATTGGCGCCGCGCGCGGCCAGGCCGAGCGCCACCGCCGCGCCAAGCCCGGTGCCGCCTCCGGTGACGATTGCGACTTTACCGAGCATGGTCATGGCACTGGCTCCTGTGTTGTGCGGCCGTCAGCCCTTCTTGGTGCTCTTCGGGAACATCGCGCGGCGCGGCCCGAGATAGCCGAACAGATAGGCGCCGACCTTGCGCATCTGGATTTCTTCGGAACCCTCGGTGATGCGGTAACGGCGGTGGTGGCGATAGATGTGCTCGAACTGCTTGTGGCGCGAATAGCCAATGCCACCATGGACCTGCATCGCGCGGTCGGCGGCCTGGCCGACGAGGCGGTTCGCCCAATAGTTGCACATGCTGATCTTGTCGGAGAGTTCCTTCTCGATTGCTTCGTGCGGCATGCGGTCCATTTCCCATGCCGTCTTGCGGATCAGCAGGCGCAGCATTTCGCACTGCGTCGCCAGCTCGACCAGCGGGAACTGGATCGCCTGGTTGCGCGCCAGCTCTTCGCCGAACGGCTTGCGTTCACGCGCGTATCTAACGCTTTCCTCGACGCAATAGGTTGCCGCACCGAGCGAGCTCGCGGCTTGGCGAATACGGTTCTGGTGGACGAAGCTCTGCGCCAGCGCGAGGCCGTTATCGAGCTGGCCGAGCATGGCCGTCGCCGGCACCCAGACGTCGGTGAAGCTGACGCGCGGGTGATCGGTGGGCATGTTGAACGTCCACAGATATTCCTCGATCTTCAATCCCGGCGTTTCGGTCGGCACCAGCAGGCAGGTGATGCCCTTGGCAGCGCCGTCGGCACCGCTGGTCCGGCAGAACGTCGCGCAATGCGTCGCGACGTGCATGCCCGTCGTCCACATCTTCTCGCCGTTGATCAGCCAGCCTTCGACGCCGTTCCGCGTTTCGGGCACTGCGCGGGTTTCCATGAACGTCGCGTCGGAGCCATGGTCGGGCTCGGTCAGGCCGAACGCGGTGCGGCGGGTGCCGTTGAAGCCGCCGAGGATGAACTCCTCCTGCTGCGCCGGCGTGCCGAAGGTTTCGAACATCGCGACAAACGGGAAGTTGCCGACAATCGACATTTCGTTCTGCAGGTCATTGTGCAGGCCGAGGCCCTTGGCGGCGAAATGGTCGCGAATCACCGCCATCCACAAATTGCTGCCGTCCTTGCCGCCGTACTTCTTCGGCGCCGAAAAACGCCAGTGGCCGGCCTTGTCGGCAAGCCGTGTCGCCTGACGCAGCAGGTCTTCCCATTCATGGCGCGGCAGGCCGCCATTTTCGAAATCGGTACGCGCCCATTCGCGGCGGTGATCGAAGAAGCGCTCGTTGTCGTCCTTGGCCTGCAGCGGCTTGATTTCCTTCTCGATGAAGTCGTCAAGCTCGGCCAGATAGGCGACCAGTGCGGGTTCGAGATCATAGTTGGTGGCAGTCATCGGCGTCTCTCCCAAGGTGTTTTGCCGATGATAGTTTACGTTAACGGCAACCACGTCAATGGCTAATCATCCCTTATGCTTGTGACGCGGCGGCGATCATGGCATCGCAGCGCGACACCTGCAGGAAATATCCCAATGACCAACATCCTGATTACCGGCAGCACGCGCGGCATCGGCGCAGCTGCGCTCGCAGCACTCACCGCGAGCGGTGCAAGCGTGGTCGGTCACGGCATGCGGCCGCGCGACGGCGCCATCGGCGCCGACCTCGCGATTCCGGGCGCTGCCGAACAGCTCTGGGGCCGCGCGCTCGATGCGCTGGGTGGCCGCATCGACGTGCTGGTCAACAACGCCGGCGTGTTCGAAAGCGTCGACCTTGATGCGACCGACAGTGAGTGGGCGTCGACCTGGGCGCGGTCGAACGCCATCAACCTGCGCGCGCCGGCGAACCTGTGCCGGCTGGCGGTCAAGCATTTCCGTGAAAACGGCGGTGGCCGCATCGTCAACGTCGCCAGCCGCGCCGGCCACCGCGGCGACAGCCCGCAGCATTGGCACTATGCCGCCGCCAAGGCCGGCCTGATCGGCATGACCAAGACGATCGCCCGCGCCTATGCCCACGAAAACATCCTGGCGTTTGCGGTCGCGCCGGGCTTCACGATGACCGGCATGGCGGAGGAATATCTGTCGAGCCGCGGCGGCGAAAAGCTGCTCGCCGACATCCCGCTGGGCCGCGTCGCCAGTGCGGAGGAAGTCGGCGAAACTATCCGCTGGCTGGCGCTCGACGCACCGCCGTCGCTGACTGGTGCGACGCTCGACATAAATGGCGCCAGCTATGTCCGCTGATGCCGAAGCTTGGCGCGTCACGCTAGCCTGCAACCGCATCGAGGCCGAACTGCTCGCCTATGCCGAGGACCTGTTCGCCGACATGGCCGTGCAGCCGACGCTGCTGACCGACGAGCCCGACCCCGACAAGCCCGACGACTGGCTGCTGCACGCCTATTTCGCCAGCGAGCCGACAACTGAACAGGTGGCGCGGCTTGAAAACGCCGTCGCCAGCGCCGCGCCGGGCAGCGCGTCGGTCGAATATCTGCCGCCGCAGGATTGGCTGACGCTGTCGCAGGCCGGCATCGAGCCGGTCGTCGCCGGGCGCTTCCACGTCCACACCGGCGATCACGCGCACCGCCGCCGGCCGGGGCAGATCGGCATCCGCATCGACGCCGGCCTCGCGTTCGGCACCGGCCAGCACGCGACAACGCACGGTTGCCTCAAAGTCATTGACCGGCTGGCGAAGCGCGCGCGGCGCTTCGACAATATCCTCGATCTCGGCACCGGCACCGCCGTGCTGGCGCTCGGCGCGGCAAAGCGCTTTCGCCGCGCCCGCATCATCGGCAGCGATATCGATCCGGTGTCGGTGGATGTCGCCAAGGCCAATACGCGGCTCAACCGCGAACGGTTGGGGCGCACCGCGGGGCGGCTCGAATTCGTCACCGCCAAGGGCATGGATGCGCCGCGGCTGCGTCAACGCGCACGCTACGATCTGATTCTGGCAAATATTCTGGCCGCGCCGCTGGTCGGCATGGCGGGCGATATCAGCGCGGCGCTGGCGCCGGGCGGTGTATTGGTGCTGGCAGGGCTGCTCAACGGGCAGCGCCAGCGCGTCGTCGCCGCCTATCGCGGGCGGGGACTGGTGCCGCTTATCCAGCCCAAGGTCGGCGAATGGCCGACCCTGGTGCTGGTCAAGGGCTAGTCAACATTGGCGCTCAGGCGCGCCAGGCGTGAAACAGCCGGAATTCGGCATTGCCCGGCGTGGTCGAAACCGGACGGCGCGGCGTAACGTTACGCTTCGCAGCCGGATTGGCCTTTGCTGGGGCAATTTTGGGCATCAAGCCCATCGTCGCGAGTTTCATTTCCATCTCCATTCTAAGTCCGGATCTGCCGGACAAACGCGAGATAGGAACTGAAGGGACTATTGTGCACCGCAGCATAAGTACGGGCAGCTATGCAGTGGATGCATAAAGGTTGAATGATAAATGAACGGATTTAAGGGCCTCCGGCGGGCAGGCCTGAGGCCTGCACCCATTTGTTTGGCGCTCTTCAATCGGGTTCAGGGCCTAGGCCCTGCCCGCCGGAGGCCCTTACTCTTCAGAGCCAAAATTTGACGATGCGTTCGATCACCCAATAGCTGGCGATCCCGCCGATCAGATAAGCCGGGACAATCGCCGCGCGGTGCAGATCGAAACGGTCGCCGACCAGCCGCCACAGCAAGCGCGTCGTCGCCAGCACGACAGCGATAAACAGCAATTGCCCGATTTCGACGCCGACGTTGAAGAACAGCAGCGCCAGCGGAATCGAATTCGCCGGCAGGCCGATTTCGGCGAGCGCACCGGCAAATCCCAGCCCGTGCAGCAGCCCGAAGCTGAATGCCACCAGCCACGGCTTCTTCGCCGCCAGTCCTTCGCGGCCGCGCAGTTGCTGGACGATTTCGCTGGCGACGAAGACGATCGATAGCGCGATGGTTGCCTCGACCGGCGGGCCGGGGACATGGATGACGCCCAGCGTGGCGAGTGCCAGCGTGATTGAATGTGCCAGCGTGAACGCGGTGACCGTCCACAACAGCCGCCGCGTGCCGCGCACGATCATCACCAGCGCCAGCACGAAGCACAGGTGATCGAAACCGGTCAGAATGTGTTCGATGCCGAGCACGGTGTAGGTCTGCACGACCTCGAACGCGCCGGGGCTGGCCTTGACGGTGAAGTTGGGATCGACCGCGAGGATGCGGTCGAGCTGCACCGTGCCGTCGGCGCGCGCCAGCCGGACGATGATATCGGTGCGTGAATTCGGCAGGTCGGGAAAGCCGATGGTCTTGCCGTCGAGCCCGCCCGCCACTTCGACGCGCCAGCGCTGCACCGCCATGCCATTGGCATAGCTGGTGTGCTTGGGGGTGGCCGCGGTCGTGCCCGCGGGGAACACCGGCTTGACCTTGAGCGTGGTGTTCTCGTCAAGCGCCGGCACCTTCCACAGCACGTCATAGCTGGTCGGCCCGGCCTGGGTAATCTGCAGATACGCCGGGCGAAACTCGTCGGCGGCAACCGGCGCCGCCAGCATGGCGAGCAACCACAGCAACAACGTCAGAAGCCGCCGCATCACTTGGTCGCTCCGGGCAGCTTGGCCTCGATGATGACGTCATAATCCTTGCGCAGCCGCGCCAGCACATCGGCACGGGCGCGGATGCGCTGGTCGTTCTCCCACTCGCGCGCCACCTCGGTGCGGATGTCGGCGAGTGGCGGCAGTTGCGGCGCGGCACGCGCGCTGACGCGCAGCAGATGCACCCCCATCCCCGACTGGAACGGCCCGACCCAGCGGCCAATCGGCGCTGCGGCCACTTGCTGCGCAAAATCCTCGCCGAAGTCGCGCGCCACCAGGTCGAGCGCGGTGGCGTTGACGTGGCCGGGCAGCATCGACGGCTGGCCGAGCTTTGCCGGATCAACGCCGCGTGCCAGTTCGGCTTGCGCAGCGGCGACGCTTGCCGGCGTCGCGATGGCGGGGTCGAAATGGATCTGGTCGAAACTGACCACCGCCGGGCGCACGAACGACTGCGGATGCGCCTTGAGCCACGCCTGCAGATCGGCATCGGTCGGCGTGGTGCGCGCCGTCTCCTCCTCCGCCATCAAATCATATTTTTGGCGCACGCGGCGCTTGATGACCGCGTCATCCTTGTCGAGCCCGAGCGACAGCCCTTCGCGGTAGACGATCTCGTCGCGCACGAAGCCATCGACCAGTCCGTTGAGTTCAGTGGCGGACGGCGGCCGCCCCCACAGCGCCTTGTACTGCGCCGCCATGTCATCGACGCGCGCCTGGCCGACGACAATGCGCTTGGTGTTGGCATCGCCGGGCGACACCTGCCCGTACAACACGAACAGCCCGAGTCCGATCAGCAGGAAGTGCAACAGCGGCTCGCGCAGAATCGTTCGGATACTCAAGAAAATCTCCCGGCGGTGGCGGTTTGAGCCCCGAGCCGGCGCCTGTTCTAGGCGAGCCCCGCCGATAGATAAAGCGTCGATGCGGGCGCCACCTTGACCCATGCCGCGCCAGGCTTCACCGTTGCAGCAACGACGCAGCAAGCGTCACGCCGGGGGAGTTTGAACATGCGGGTTTCGTTTGGAATGCTATTGCTGGCGGGTGTCAGCGTTGCCGGGGTGACGGCACTGTTGCTGCCGCCGGTCACCGCACCGGTGGCAGCGACCAACGCCGCGCCGGGGCTGGCGCGCGGTAGCTATCTGCCCGATGCCGACCGCAAATATCCGACGCGCGTGCTGTGGGGTGACGAGCATCTCCACACCGGCTGGTCGGGCGACGCCTCGCTCGGCGGCACGACGCTGACACCCGAAGACGCGGTGCGCTTCGCACGCGGCGAAACCGTCAAGTCGAGCACCGGCGAGGACGCCAAGCTCGACGTGCCGCTCGACTGGCTGGCGGTCACCGATCACAGCGACGGCTATGGCACCGCCAGCGAACTGCGCGCCGGCAACCCCGAAATGCTCGCCGACCCGACCGCCAAGCGCTGGGCCGCGATGACCGCCGCCGGTGGCGCGCAGGCGCGTGCGGCGCAGCTCGAGGCGATCAACGCGCAGGCCACCGGCACGCTGCCCAAGATCATGATGGACCCCAAATGGATGAAACAGGCCTGGGCGAAATCGATCGCCATCATGGACAAATACAACGAGCCCGGCCGCTTCACCGCGCTGATCGGCTATGAATGGACGTCGAACGGCGGCAACGGCGACAACCTCCACCGCAACCTGATTTTCCGCGACGCCGCCGACAAGGCCGGGCAAGTCCGCCCGCTGACCACCTTCGAAACCGATGACCCCGCCGTGCTGTGGCGCTGGATGGCGGGCTATGAGAAAAAGACCGGCGGCCGCGTTCTGGCGATCCCGCACAACGCCAATCTGTCGAACGGCCGCATGTTCGAAGACCAGCAGTACGACGGCGAGCCCATCACCCGCGAATGGGCCGAAATGCGCGCGCGCTGGGAACCGCTGTACGAATATTACCAGTTCAAGGGCGCCAGCGAAGCGCACCCGGCGCTGTCACCGACCGACGAGTTCGCCAACTTCGAAATCTGGGACACCGCCAACCTCAACGGCAAGACCAAGCAACCGGGCATGGTCGCGGGCGAATATGCCCGCACCGGTTTGGAGCGCGGGATGGTCATCGGCGCGCGCGTCGGGGTCAATCCGTTCAAGTTCGGCGCCGCCGCCGGTACCGACGCGCACACCGGCCTGAGCACGCCGGTCGAGAGCAATTACTGGGCCAAGGGGGCGCCCGCCGCCGACACCTGGAACGCCGTCCACCGCAAGGAAGACAGCGGCTATGTCCGCCGCACCTGGACGCAAGCGGCGCAGGGCGTCACCGGAGTCTGGGCGAACGCGAACACCCGCGACGCCATCTGGGACGCGATGATGCGCAAGGAAACCTATGCCTCGTCGGGGCCGCGCATCACCTTGCGCTTCTTCGGCGGCTACGGCTTCGACGCCGCCGACGCGCGTGCCGACAAGCTGGTCGCTGCAGGCTATGCCAAGGGCGTGCCGATGGGCGGCGACCTCAAGCCGGCGCAAGGCGCGGTGCCGACCTTCCTCGTCGCGGCAATGAAGGACCCGCGCGGCGCCAACCTCGACCGCGTGCAAGTCATCAAGGGCTGGCTCGATGCCGATGGCAAGCCGCGCGAGGCGATTTTCGATGTCGTCTGGAGCAGCCCGGCCAAGCGCAAGCCCGTCGCCGGCAAGCTGCCGCCGGTCGGCGATACCGTCGATGTCGCCAACGCCAGCTACCGCAACTCGATCGGCGCCAGCGAACTCGTCGGCAGCTTCCGCGACCCCGGCTTCGACCCGCGCCAGCGCGCATTCTACTATGCCCGCGCCATCGAAATCCCGACGCCGCGCTGGACCGCCTATGACGCCAAGCGCTTCAAGGTGAAGATGGCGCCCGAGGTGACGATGAAGCTGCAGGAACGCGCCGTCTCGTCACCGATCTGGTATACGCCAGCCTGACCGCGCATTCCGCGACTTTCCATCGGGGACCAGTCTGCTAAATTGTTCAAGCTTTCCAGCGTATCGAAGGACGAAGGCCATGATCAAATCGACAATGACGGCACTGCTGCTCGGCGCCAGCGTCTTGACGCTCGCGGGCTGTTCGAAAAAGGCCGAAACGCCCGGCAAGACCGAGGTCGCCGCGACCGCCATCGCCGGTGAGAACGAAGCCGAGGCGGCAATTCCGTCGAACCCCGAGCGCAACGCCTATTTCGGCAACGTCCATGTCCACACCGGCTATTCGTTCGACGCGCTGACCAACGGCAGCAAGACCAAGCCCGAAGACGCCTATGCCTGGGCGCAGGGCAAGGAAATCACCAACAGCGGCGTTGGCGGCAAGATCCAGATCGTCACCCCGCTCGATTTCTACATGGTGTCCGAACACGCCGAGTTCATGGGCGTGTTCAACCAGATGTCGAACCCTGACAGCCCGCTGAGCAAGCACCCGCTCGCCGCCGGCGTGACCTCGCCCGACGCCAATGTCGCGCTGCAGACGTTCGCGGGCATTTTGCGCGACATGAGCGCCGGCAAGATCGATCCGGCGTTCACCGATCCCAAGCTGGCGCATTCGGTCTGGGAAGAAATCATCAAGGCCGCCGACGCCAACTACAAGCCCGGCAAGTTCACCACCTTTGCCGGCTTCGAATGGACGTCGAACCCGCAGAAGCGCAACCTGCACCGCGTCGTGGTGTTCCGCGATACTGCACACCTGCCCGATCTGGTGTTGTCGTCGCTCGAATCGGATGACCCCGAAACTTTGTGGGCGTGGATGGCCAAGCAGCGCGACAATGGCGCGACGCTGTTCGCGATTCCGCACAACGGCAACGCCAGCGACGGCCGCATGTTCGAACTGACCAAGTTCGACGGCAAGCCGATCGATGCCGCGTACAATGCCACGCGCGCCAAGAACGAGCCGCTGTACGAAATCAGCCAGATCAAGGGCACATCGGAAACCTGGCCGGGCCTGTCGCCGAACGACGAATTTGCCGGCTTCGAACAGTGGAACTACACGCTGTCGGCGGACTTCCAGCGCCCGGTCAACCACCGCGGCAGCTTCGCGCGGCAAGCACTACTCGACGGCCTGTCGCAGGACGCGGCGGGCAAGGGCAACCCGTTCAAATACGGCTTCATCGGCGACAGCGACACGCACAACGCCGCCGGCACCAACGAGGAATTCAACAACACCGGCAAGTTCGCGCACGAGAACGACCCGCGCTTTGCGCTGGGCGGCGCACCCGGCATGCCCGAAGGCCAGATCCAGCAGATCCGCGAGTTCAGCTCGGGCGGTCTCGCCGGCGTCTGGGCCGAAAAGAACACGCGCGGCGCGATCTACGACGCGATGGCGCGCAAGGAAACCTTCGGCACCTCGGGCACGATGATCAAGGTGCGCTTCTTCGGCGGCTGGGACTTTGCGCCGGGCGATGTCACCGCCAGCGATTTTGTCCAGCGCGGCTACAAGCGCGGCGTGCCGATGGGCGGCGACCTCAAGGGCACGGGCAAGGCCCCTACGTTCATGGTCACAGCGCTCAAGGACCCCAAGAGCGGCAACCTCGACCGCGTCCAGATCGTCAAGGGCTGGGTCGATGCCAAGGGCGCGCAGCATGAGAAAATCTACGACGTCGTGTGGAGCGGTGACCGCAAGCCCGACGCCGCCGGCAAGCTGCCTGCGGTCGGCAACACTGTCGATCTGAAGACCGGCAAATACACCAACAGCATCGGCAGCGCGTCGCTCGCCAGCACCTGGACCGACCCCGATTTCGATCCCAAGGTGCGCGCCTTCTACTATGCCCGCGTGCTCGAAATTCCGACGCCGCGCTGGAGCACGATTGCTGCAGCAAAACTCGGCGTGCCGATCCCGGGCAAGCTGCCAGTCAGCATCCAGGAGCGCGCGTGGAGCTCGCCGATCTGGTATCAGCCGGGCTGAGGGGTTTTACGGAGATGACGCGGCGGCGCAATTGGGGTCTATGACTCCAATCCGCCACCACATCGGGGCCGCGTCATGAAGCGTATCGACATCACCTACTTCTCCGACCTGCTGTGCGTCTGGGCATGGTTCGCGCAGCCGCGCATCGACGAGGTGCGCGCCAATTTCGGTGACCGCGTGAGCTTCGTGCCGCGCTACTGCTCGGTGTTCGGCGACACGGCGCGCAAGATCCCGGCACAATGGGCTGACAAGGGCGGCTACGACGGCTTCAACGCGCATCTGCTGCACGCCGCCGCAGGCTTCCCCGAACTGACCGTAAACGCGCAAATCTGGCGCAGCGTGCGGCCGGCGTCATCGCTATCGCCGCATCTGATGCTCAAGGCGGTTGAGCTCGGCGCTGCCGGTGGCGCTTGGGGTGCGACGGTGACCGACGCTGCGGCGCTGGCGCTGCGCCATGCCTTCTTTGTCGACGCGCGCGACATCGCCGATGCCGCTGTGCAACGCGAAGTACTGGCTGATGCAGGTGTCGACCTTGCCGCCATCGACGCGGCCTTGGCGTCGGGCGCGGCGCATGCTGCGCTGGCCAGCGACTATAAGGATGCCGACGCGCTCGGCGTGCAGGGCAGCCCGACGTTCATCCTCAACGATGGCCGCCAGAAGCTGTTCGGCAACATCGGCTACCGCATTCTCGAAGCCAATATCGAGGAATTGCTGCGCGCCCCCGACCCCGATCAGGCCAGTTGGTGCTGAGGCGCTTGACAGCAGCGCGCTGAACGATGCGAAGTGGCCCCAAACAGCCTTGGGGATTCACACATGACCGCGCACCACATCCGCTATGAACTCGACAGCGACGGCATCGCCACACTGACCATCGACCGCCCCGAAAAGCGCGGCGCGATGACCTATGCGATGCTGATGGAATTCACCGCCAAGGTCGCCGCAATCGCGGACGATGACCGAGTCCGCGTGCTGATCGTGACGGGCAGCGGCGGCAGTTTCTGCGCCGGCACCGACCTCGCCGATCTGGCGACCATTCCGGGCGAAACGCGCGGCGTACGCGGCGGCCAGCACGAAGTCGGCAAATGGTGGCCGCTGGTGCAATGCCCGGTGCCGGTCATCGGCGCCATCGACGGCTACGCGGTCGGCATGGGCGCAGAGTTCTCCAGCCAGTGCGACGTGCGCTTCATCACGCCGCGCACGCGCTTTGCCTGGAACTTCGCGCAGCGCGGACTGGTGCCCGACACCGGTGCCGGCAGTTGGCTGCTGCCGCGCATCATCGGGCCGTCACGCGCGCTGCGGCTGCTCTATTCGACCGATTTCCTCGAGGCCGAGGAAGCACTGACCTTCGGCTATGCCCACCGCATCGTCGCCCCCGAAGAACTGGCGGCGGCAACCCGCACCGAGGCCGAGCGCTACCTGACGGCCTCGCCGATGTCGCTGCGCCGCATCAAGCAGCTGGTCTGGAAAGGCCTCGAACGCGATGTCGCCGAGCACATGGCCGAACACGTCGCGGCGATGAGCGCCTGCTTCAAATCGGCCGACCACAAGGAGGGCGTCGCAGCGTTCCTCGAACGCCGCCCGGCGCGCTTTACCGGCAAATAAGGGCTTCAATCAGGCAGGCGTATCCTGGGCAACAGCAAGTAGGTGAAGGCCGAACCGGCCAGCATCGCCGCAGCGCCGACAAGGGCGATGTCATAGTTTTGGCTATAGTCATACAGCCGTCCGAAACCGACGACGCCGCCTGCCGTGCCGAGCAATGAGGCGAGCACCAGCGCGCCGTAGATGGCGCTGTAATGGGCCTGGCCGAACAGCCGCGACACGAACCACGCCAGCACGTCGGTTTCGGAGCCCTGCAGCAACCCGACCAGCACGATTGCCAACGGGATGAACGCGTTGGGTGCAGGCGCGGTCAACAGCAGCGCGCCCCCGGCGCCGCCGAGCGCCACCACCGCCGCAACGTGCTTGGCGCTGATCCGGTCGAACAGCATGCCGACGCCGATGCGACCGAACAGCACCGACACCGAATACAGTGCGATATAGAGCGCAATCGACCCGGCTTCGATGCCTTTGCCCGACAGCAGCGGATCAAGCTGCGTCAGGATGCCGGTCGTCGGCGCATTGATCAACACCATCGCCAGCGCCAGCAGCCAGAAGCCACGCGTGCGCAGCGCTGCACGCCAGGTCACGCTCGTCCGGGCGACCGCCGACAGCGCCTTGGTCGTTTCAACGAGTTCAGGTGTGGCCAGTCCTGCCGGCACACCTTCGGTCACCGACTCGACCGCAGCATCTTCGGCGGCTTCGAGATCGGCGGGCACGACATCGGTCGGTGCCGGCCGCACGCCGATCAGCACCGCGGGCAAGCCGATGCCCAGCGTCAGCACCGCCAGCGCCAGATAGCCGCCGCGAAACCCCCAGTTTTCAATCGCCCAGCCGACCACCGGCGTCAGTAGCAATGCGCCGAGCGACACCCCCGACGCCATGACGCCGAGCGCCTGGCCCTTGGCATGGTCGAACCAGCCGTTGACGATGCGCGTATAGACCAGCCCCGTGGTGCCGGGTGCCGCCAGCCCGATGGCGAACGAATACAGCACGAACTGCCAGTAGCTGCCGTTCATCAGCGACATGCCGACGAACGCCAGCGCCAGCGCGACGATGCTGACTGGCGTGACGCGGCGCACGCCCCAGCGGTCGGCCAGATAGCCAACGAGCGGCGCCGTCAGCGAGCCGATCAGCCCGAGCGCGGCGCCGGTGGCGATCTCGCCGCGGCTCCAGCCAAACGCGTGCTGCACCGGCACCACGAACAGGCTCGACACATATTGATACAGCGCTGCACCGGTGCCGATGGCGGCCGCCGACGCCGCAACAACGCGCCAGCCGCGCCGCCACTCCGCGCGGCCTGTTCGCGCCACTGCCTGCTCACTCGCCATGCCGAACCATCCCCGCAGGTCTCACGCGCCCGCTCCGGCGACCTTGGTAGGCGAGGTCGCGGGCGGCAAACAAGCGGCGAATGGATGGACGGGCACCGCGGCCTGCGACATGGCTTCGCACCGTCTGGACATTTGCCGGGCCGCGTTGCACAGAAGATGCGAACTAACACTACGCAAAAAGGTGCCGCCCCATGATTGCCACTCACGCAGAGCGCCTCGCCGCCGCACGCGCACAGGCCTATGCGCTGCCGCTCGCCGAGCTCAATCCGGCGCGCCCCGAGCAGTTCCAGAACGATACGATGTGGCCGTATTTCGAGCGCCTGCGCGCCGAAGACCCGGTGCACTACACCGCCGAAAGCAACTACGGCCCGTATTGGTCAATCACCAAATACAACGACATCATGGCGGTCGACACCAACCATGCGGTGTTCTCGTCCGAGGGCGGCATCACCATCGCCTCGCAGGACGGCGAGCAGGGCCCGCTGCCGATGTTCATCGCGATGGACCCGCCCAAGCACGATGAACAGCGCAAGACCGTCAACCCGGCGGTGTCGCCGTTCAACCTCGCGCGGCTCGAACCGCTGATCCGCGAACGTGCGGCGAAGATCCTCGACTCGCTACCGATCGGCGAGGAGTTCGACTGGGTCGACAAAGTGTCGATGGAGTTGACCGCAATGACGCTGGCGACGCTGTTCGACATGCCGCAGGAAGACCGCCGCAAGCTGACCTATTGGTCCGACGTCGTCACCGCGGTGCCCGGCCAGGGCCTGATCGATACGCTCGAGCAGAAGTTCGCGATCTTCACCGAATACCACGCCTATTTCACCGAGCTGTGGAACCAGCGCGTCAACGCCGAGCCGGGCAACGACCTGATTTCGATGCTCGCGCACGGGCCGGCGACGCGCAACATGTCGCCGCGCGAATATTTCGGCAACATCGTGCTGCTGACGGTGGGCGGCAACGACACGACGCGCAACACGATCAGCGGCTCGGTGCTGGCGCTCAACCAGAACCCCGACCAATACGCCAAGCTGCGCGCCAACCCCGATCTCATCACCTCGATGGTCTCCGAAACCATCCGCTGGCAAACGCCGCTGCCGCACATGCGCCGCATCGCAACGCAGGACATCGAGTTCCAGGGCAAGCAGATCCGCAAGGGCGACAAGGTCGTCATGTGGTACGTGTCGGGCAACCGCGACGACACCGTCATCGAACGCCCCAACGACTATATCATCGACCGCGCCCGCCCGCGCCAGCACCTGAGCTTCGGCTTCGGCATCCACCGCTGCGTCGGCAACCGCCTCGCCGAACTGCAGCTGACGATCATCTGGCAGGAAATCCTCAAGCGCTTCCCGACCATCGAAGTCGTCGCCGAACCCAAGCGCGTGTTCTCGACGTTCGTGAAGGGCTATGAATCGATGCGCGTGGTCATTCCTACGCGCGTCTGAAACGCGGCTTTTGAATAGACAGCCGCGCTGCTTTCCCGGATAGGACGCTGCAACAAAAGCGTTTGCGGGGAGGCATGATGAACGTTCGGCGCATGGGGGCCATGCTGCTGGCATTGGCGACATCAACGCCGGTGTTCGCACAAGATGCGACGGCCAACACCGGCGATACCGCCTGGGTGCTGATGGCGAGCGCGCTGGTGCTGCTTATGACGTTGCCCGGCCTCGCGCTTTTCTATGGTGGCCTCGTCCGCGTCCGCAACATCCTGTCGGTGCTGATGCACTGCTTCGTCATCGCCTGCGCGATCTCGCTGCTCTGGGCGGTGTGCGGCTACAGCTTCGCGTTCGGCACCGGCTCGCCGTGGCTTGGCGGCACCGCCAACCTGCTGCTCGCCAATCTCGCCGCCGTCCGCGCCGGCACAACCATTCCCGAAAACGCCTTCGCGCTGTTCCAGATGACCTTCGCGATCATCACCCCGGCGCTGATCATCGGCGCCTTTGTCGAGCGCGTGCGTTTCGGCTGGGTCGTCGCCTTCACGTTGCTGTGGTCGCTGATTGTTTACGTGCCCGTCGCGCACTGGGTGTGGGGCGGCGGCTGGCTGGCCGCACGCGGCACGCTCGATTTCGCCGGCGGCATTGTCGTTCACACCACTGCCGGCGTCGCAGCGTTGATCGTCGCGATGATGATCGGCGCGCGCAAGGGCTTCCCGCGCATAGCGATGGTGCCGCACAGCCCGGCGCTCACCATGACCGGCGCCGGCCTGCTGTGGTTCGGTTGGTACGGCTTCAACGGCGGTTCGGCGCTCGGTGCCAACGCGCTCGCCGCCAGTGCCATCCTCAACACGCATCTCGCGGCATGCGCTGCAGCGCTCGTCTGGATTGCCGGCGAATATCTCAAAATCCGCAAGCCGACCTCGATCGGCATCGTCACCGGCGCTGTCGCGGGGCTGGCAACGGTGACCCCGGCGGCGGGTTACATCGGCCCGGCGGGCGCCATCGCTCTCGGCACGCTCGGCGGGCTGGTGTGTTTCGGCGCGGTTATGCTGGTCAAGCACAAGTTCCGCATCGACGATTCGCTCGATGTCTTCGCCGTCCACGGCGTCGGCGGCATCCTCGGCTCGCTGCTGCTGCCGCTGTTCATGCTGCCGGCGCTCGGCGGTATCGGCTTTGCTGCGGGCAACAGCATGGCGACGCAGTTCGGCGCACAAGCGCTCGGCGTCGGCGTCGTCGCGCTATGGACCGGCGTCGCCACGATCGCCATCGGCTGGCTGGTGGCACGCGTGCTCGGCCTGCGCGTTGACGAGGAGGCCGAACACGACGGCCTCGACCTGTCGAGCCACGGCGAACGCGGCTGGGACTTCAACCAGGGTGGCTGACCCGCGCGCCTTGGGTCCGCGCTGGCGCCGGCGGCTGGTCGAGCTGCTCCAGCTCCATGACCTCGACGGCGAGCGCGGCCGCGAGTTGCGCCGCAGCGTCTTCGAACGCGGCTCGCTGACCCCCGGCTATGTGCTGATGTGCGTGTTGTCGGCGGGCATCGCGACGCTCGGCCTGTTGCAATCGTCGGTCGCGGTGGTCATCGGCGCCATGCTCGTGTCGCCGCTGATGACGCCGATTGCCGCGCTCGGCTTCGGGCTCGCCACCTTCGATGCCAAACGGCTGCGCGAAGGCGCGGGCGTCGTCACCGTCGGTGCGCTGATCGGCATCACCACCGGGCTGCTTGTCACCTGGATCAGTCCAATCGACGACATCACCCCCGAAATCATCGCGCGTACGCAGCCGACGCTGCTCGACCTTGCGGTGGCTTTGCTGTCGGGCATCGCCGGCGGCTATGCCATCGTCCGCCAGCAGGGCGAGACCGCGATCGGCGTCGCCATCGCCACGGCGCTGATGCCGCCGCTCGCCACCGTCGGCTACGGCATCGCGTCGCTGCGCCCCGACATAGCCGGCGGCGCGATGCTGCTGTTCCTGACCAACTTGACCGCTATCGCGATTGCCATTGCCGGCGTCGCGCGGCTGACCGGTGCAGCGGCGCCGCGCGCCGGCCTGCGCGTCAACCCCGGCATCTTCCTGATCGGTGCGGTGCTCACAGTGGCGCTATTGACGCCGTTGGCGGCCACGCTGTTCCGCCTGCAGCGCGAAGTCGAGGTGCGGCGCGTCAGCCAGCGCGTGCTCGCCGCGACCTTCGACGTGCCCACCACCGATATCTCGCAACTCAACGTCAGCTGGCCCTTGCGCGGTAGCCCCGAAATCTCGGCCGTGGTCATCACCCCGCGCTTTGCCCCCGACGCGCAAAGCGAAGTGCTCAAGGAAATCGCCACCCAGATCGGCCAGAAGCCCGACCTGCACCTCCAGCAGATCGAAATCGGCAGCGGCATCGCGCGCTCCGAAGCGATGATCGCCGCCGCCCTCGCGCGCAGCGCCGAAGGTAATGTCCGCGACGAACCGCCCATTGCCGAAATCCGCGCTGCATTCGAACTGCCGGTGACCGCGCTGTGGCACGACCCGACGTCACACATCGTCCATGCCCAACTCGCCGTCGCCCCCGGCTGGACTCTCGCCGACTATCGCAGCCTCGACGGTGCCGGCGGCCGCAGCTTCGGCAGCTGGACGCTGCGCGTCGTCCCACCGCCGCAAGCGGTCATCCGCATTGCCGGCGACCCGGCACGCGCCGCCGCCGATACCGACGCGGCAATCTGGGCGCTCAAGGCCTGGGGCCTGCGCGGCGTCAGCATCCGGCTACCCGCCGGCGATGACTTTGCCGAGCGGTCAAACACCGCCCCCGCGACCACGCTGGCATCACGGCTGGCCCTCGAAGGCATCACCACAAACTTCGTCGCAGGCGCCGAACTGCAGGCGGAAACCGAAATCCTCGCGCTGCCGCCACCGCCGCGGTCGGCGTCAGCGGTGGCGGTCGCCGAGTGAATTGAAGGGCCTCCGGCGGGCAGGCCTCAGGCCTGCACCAATAGTTTTGTGGCGCGCTTCAATAGTCAGCGGCAGCCGACAGTGGCACGGTTCCAAATCAATTGGTGCAGGCCTGAGGCCTGCCCGCCGGAGGCCCTTTCTGCCCCTTCCCCGTCCTAGCCTCAGCCACCCGCGTCGATCAGCGCCTGCACCTGCTTGTAGAACTTCTCGCGCGCTTCGGGTTGCGGGCCGGCGTCGGCGCGTGGCCAGTTCGAGTTGCTGGCGATGACGAGGTGGCGTTTGGGATCGATGAAGATGCCTTGGCCGAAGATACCCATCGCGGCGACCGAGCCGTCATCATAGGTCCACCACTGGAAGCCGTAACCCATGCCCGGCGTGCCGATGTCTTTCTGCTTGTGCGTGGCTTGGGCGAACCAGTCGGCGGGGACGGTCTTGCCGCCGGCGTCGGTGAGCACGAACTGACCGAAGCGGGCGAAGTCGCGCGTTGCCGCCTGGATGCAGCAGCCGGCGATTTCGTGGCCGGTGCTGCCTTTGAGCCAGGTTGCCTTGGCTTCCATGCCCGCGGGCTGCCAGATTTTTTCCTGCATGTATTGGGCCAGCGGTTTGCCGGTGGCGGATGACACCAGCACGCCGATCAGGTTGGTTTCACCGGTGTTGTAGTGCCAGACCTCGCCCGGCGGGTGGGCGCGCGGCAGCTTGCGCATGTAGCTGACGGTGGCATCGACGCCGGGGTCGGGCTTCACGACATTGAACTGCGCAACATCGGCCTTGGGGTCCTCGTAATCCTCGTTCCAGCGCACGCCCGAGCTCATCGTCAGCAACTGGCGGATGCTGACATCGTCATACGCCGAGCCGCGCAGGTCGGGGATGTACTGGCTGACCTTGTCGTCGAGGCTCTTGATATAGCCGTCGCGGATGGCGGCGCCGACGAGCGTCGAGGTGAACGACTTGGCGACCGAGAAGCTCGTCCAGCGGCCCTTGGCATCGAAGCCGAGGCCGTAGCGTTCGAAGCGCAGCTTGCCGTCCTGCAGGATGACGATGCCGGCCGAGCGCTGGTCGGCGAGGAATTTGTCGACGCCGGGAATGTCGAGCGGTTTGCCCGCGGGCAGTGGCAGCGGCGTCGCCGACGGCGCGATTTCGTTGAACGCCGCCAGCATCGGCAGCCGGTCCATGGCGCGGAACGCCGCGTCACGCTGCGGTATCGACCACGACAGCACATCGGCGGTGGTCGGCATCGAGGCGATGACATCGCGCGCTTCGCGGTCGAGGCTGGCGTACCAGGCGCCGCCCGCGAGCAGCACCACGCCGAGCGCCGTCAGAGCTATCGTTGTCTTGCGCATGGTCGGCGCCCTCCCCGTCTTGTTATGCCCGCACGCATAGCCTGCGGGCGACGGGAAGGGCAACCGGCGTCAGGCCGCGATCCAGTTGCCGTGGAAGCCCGGCGGGACGCGGTGCGGGATCTTCACCGTCGCGACCGGCGGCGCGGTGAAGCTGGCGGCATCGAGGATGACGAGATCGGTCGTCGCGTCATTGGTATCGATGACATAGCCGAGCAGCCAGCCGTCGTCCTCGGCACTATCGGCGCTGCGCGGCACGAAGACGAACTCGCCCGGATAGCGGCCGGCGCCGAACTCGTGCGTCTCGCGCGTGCCGGCTTGCAGGTCGTGCTTGTAGTAATGCGGCAGCGAGACAAAGTCCGACGAGCCCGCCGGCAGCGGCATCGTATAGGCGTAGCGATACGGCTGGCCGAGGCGACGTTCATCGGGGCGCGGGAACTCCTGCGGATCGGCGTCGAGGACCTTGCGATCCACAGTGCGCGCCACCGGATCGATCGTCCAGCGCTCGAACGTCACCGTCTGCGAATCCGGGCCCTGCGTGCTTTCGGCGAACATGCGGTCGTGCACCGCCAGATCGACGATGACCTTGCCGTCGGGCGTGTCATAGGCGTTGCAGGGATGGAACACATGGCACGGCGAAACCGGGCACCAGATGGTGTCGCTGCCCTTGCCGTTACGCGGCAGCAGCCCGACGCGCGCTTCATGCGCGGGGTTCCAAGCATAGGGAAAGGCATGGCCGGCGAGCAGCGTCTTCATCGAGAAGGTAAGCGGCAGGTCGAAGATCAGCACGAAGCGCTGCGTGATCATGCAGTCATGGATGCTGGGGCCATCCTGCACCGCAATCGGCTCCTCGCGCGTCACCTTGCCGTCCTTGCCGACGACAACGTGGCGGATCGTCGTCGGATCGGTGCCAGCGTAGCAGATCGCGTGCAATTCGCCGGTCAGCGGATCGAGATGCGGATGCGCGCTGAACGTGCCGGTCAGCGTGCCGCCGAACGGATTATGCGCCACCGTGTCGAGCGTGTCGGACATCTCGACCGGAAAGCCGACGGCCTCGACCAGCGCCCAGGTCTTGCCGGCGTGGCCGAGCACATTGGTGTTGGCGGTGTCGCTCATGCCGTTGCGCGGCCCGGGCGCCGGCGCCTCGCCGAGCGCCGCGCTGACCGCCTTCGAGCGCACCCAGCGGTTGCGATACCATTGCGCCTTGCCGTCCGACAGGCAGATGCCGTGCACCATGCCGTCGCCGACGAACCAATGGTATTTTGCCGGATCGGGCGGCGAAACCGGATTGGGCCCGATGCGCAGGTAGCGACCGTCGAGCGCAGCCGGGATGGTGCCGGTCACCTGCAAGTCGGTGACGGTGACTTCACGCGCCAGCGGCGCATGAATGCCCGACAGATACGGATGCGGCTGGTCGGCCGCGAACAGCGGCTTGGCCGGCCCGGCGCGGGTGGTCAGATCGTCAATGGTGCTGGCCATGATCGGCTCCCCTGTTCTGAATATGATTTGGCAAAACGACTCAGGAATGTTTACAGTGTTAGCATCATGGCGAGCGATGCTAACACTGTCAACATTGAATCCGACGCCGCCGTCAAAGCGCGCGGCTACCACCACGGCGACCTCGGCGCTGCGCTGGTCGATTGCGGCATGCGGCTGCTCGAAAGCGGCGACGCCGAGAGCCTGAGCCTGCGCGCCGTCGCCCGCGAAGCCGGCGTCAGCGCCACCGCCGTCTACCGCCACTTCGCCGACAAGGCCGCACTGCTGCGCGCACTCGCCCGCGAAGGCCTCGACCAGCTCGCGCAGAACCAGCGCAACGCGATGATGCACGCCGGCGGCGGTGCGGCCGGCCTCGACGCGTCAGGCGCCGCCTATGTGCGCTTCGCCGTCGCGCGCCCACAGCTGTTCCGCATGATCATGTCGAACATCGCCGTCGCCAACGGTGACGTCATCGACCAGACCGCCGCCGCCCCCGAACGCGTCTCCGGCGCCATGCGCCAGCTGCGCGACGCCATCGCCGCCCTCGCCCCGCCCGGCACCAGCGCCGAAGAAGTACGCGTCATCGCGGCACGGTCCTGGGCGCAGGTGCACGGGCTGGCCATGCTGATCCTCGACGGCCAACTGCCTGCAGATGATGCGCTGATCGATGCGGTGGTCAAGGGACGGACATTGCTGCCGCAGGGCAAGGGTTAAGAGCCTCCGGCGGGCAGGCCTGAGGCCTGCACCCATTTGAAGAGCGCATAACAATCGGGTGCAGGGGCTAGCCCCTGCCCGCCGGAGGCCCTGCTACTAAAACCCGTGCGCACTCATCCAGCCGCTCACCGCCGCAACCGCTTCGGGCAGCAAATCATGGCGCTCGATGTAATAATGGTCGGCGCCCTTGATATCGACATAGCTCTTGTCGGGCGACGCCACCGCTTCGAACAGCCGCGCCGCATGGCTCGGCGTGCACGCGAGGTCGGCGGTGTTGTTGATGACCAGCACCGGGCACGAGATATGCCCGGCATTGACGATGCCGTTGGCGCGGCTGCGGTCATAGCTCCACTGCGACAGCCATGAGCGCAGCGTGGTGAAGCGCCCGAGCCCGACGGGGCCGTCATTGGCGATGCGCGGCTCGCCGAGATAGCAGGTGTAGGGCTTGCGGTCGGACGGGTCCTGCGTCGGGTCGGTCCAGCGCACATCGGCCATTGTGCCGGCGACGATGAACGGCCGCTCGGCATCGGGTTCGCCGGACGCTTTCAATGCCGCCAGCGTCGCCTCGACACGCGCGGTGATGCGGCGGTTGCGGGCGATCTGCGCGGCGCGGAAGCGTTCGACGAACGCCGCGCTGTACGGCGGCTGGTCGGGGCATTTCGGGTCATAGATGTTGAGCGTGACGTCGCGCTCATAGGGCTTGTCCTCGTCGGTCACCGAGGGGTCGAGCCATTCGGTCATCGTCACCGAACGGCTGATGTGCGCGGCGAGCAGCATGATGCCGTCGGCGGGCTGCAGTTTGGCGGCGACCAGGTCGACTTCGTCACCCGCCGGCGTCGTGGTGATCGACGGATTTTCGGCCTGGTCCTGATAGAACAGCGACAGCGAGCCGCCGCCCGACCAGCCGCCGAGCACGACCTTTTCATAGCCGAAGCGGCGCTTGAGATCGGCGATGCAGGCGCCGAGATCGAGCACGCACTTTTCCAGGATCAGCGCGGTGTCGTTGCCGCGGTAGCGCGTGTTGCAATAGATGACGTGGTGCCCCGCCGCGGCGAGCGCCGTCACCAGCGGCAGGAATGACCCGCCGCCGATCGGGTGGCTGAACAGGATGACCGATTTGGACGCGCCGGTTTCGGGCCGGATCCGCATGCATTCGACGAACACCGCCCCCGCTGCGCCGCCATAGACCTCCTTGAGCTTGCTCGGATCCTTGCTCTGATAGCCATAGGGTTCGCGTACCACGTTCATCGACTGCTCCTCGTTGCGTGCTGGACGTTCTTCGCGGCGCTGCATATTGTCAACTTCAATGCCGAATGGGCAAAGACGCTGGGGAGAACGACATGACACAGCAACCGGATGGTATCCACCACCTCGCCTTCATGGCGGGCGACATCAAGAAACACATCGAATTCTTCTCGCAGGTCATGGGCTGTCCGCTGGTGGCGCTGTTCGACATGCACGGCGTGCCGGGCGGGCTGCACGCCTTCCTGCGCATGAACGACCACAGCTTTTTCTCGATCGTCCAGCTCCCCGACGTCGACAAGATCCCCGCCGAGCTCGGCGTCACCCACGCCGGCAGCGGCGCCTTGCCGAGCGCTGCGGGCACGCTGCAGCATCTGGCGTTCCGCGTCCCCGATGATGCCGGGCTGATCGCCATGCGCGACCGCATCCGCAGCCACGGCGTCAACGTCATCGGCCCGATCGACCATGGCATGTGCAAGTCGATCTATTTCGCCGGCCCCGACCAGATGACGCTCGAGGTCGCCGCACCGGGATCGCCGCTCGATCCCAAGAAGTGGATCGACCCGACGACGCTCGCCAAGGCCGGCATTTCGGCCGCCGAGGCCGCGGTCTATGCGGCGCCGCCGGCGTACACCGGCCCGTCGCCATTGCCGCAACCCGAATTCGACCCAGCGAAGCCGCACATGGCCTATCCGCGCGATGTCTATCTCAAGATGCTCAAAGTGCCCGACGAAATGATTACCGCCGGCGCGTCGTATGCCGAGCCTCCGGTGCCGGCCTGACGCGTTTGTGACTTGCAACACGGCCTGTGTTGGGTCAGGCTACCCATGGGCTCGTAACGGGAGATATTTATGAAGCGAATGCATGCCGCCCTTCTGGGCAGCCTGTCGCTGGTCATGTTGGCATTACCGGTACAGGCAGCAACGGCCGCAGCGCCGGCGAAGACCGTCGCAGCACCCGCCGTTGATCCGGCAGCAACCGCGGCGCTCAACCGCATGGGTGCCTATCTGCGGACGCTCAAGGAATTCGACGTCACCGTCTACAGCACGACCGAGGACGTGCTCGATTCGGGCCAGAAAATCATGACCAACAACCAGGTCCATTATGTCCTGAAGGCGCCGAACATGCTGGCGGCGACGGTCAGCGGCGACAAGATCAAGCGTCATTATTATTATGACGGCAAGACCTTCACCGTGCGCAACAACCAGAATGATTTCTACGCGCAGGTGCCGTTCACCGGCACCATCGCGCAGTTGCTCACCGAAGTCGAAAAGTACGGCGTCGACCTGCCGCTGCAGGATCTGTTCCGCTGGGGCGACCCTACGGCGGTAACCGGCAAGCCGACCGAGGGCATCGCCATCGGCGACTCGAAGGTCGTCGACTGGGATACCGATCATTACGCCTTCCGTCAGGGCGACGTCGACTTCCAGGTCTGGATCGAAAAGGGTGACAAGCCGTTGCCGCGCAAGCTGGTCATCAACAACCTCGCCGATCCGGCGCAGCCGCAATACACGGCAGTGATGAACTGGAACCTGGATCCCAAAATTGATCCGGCGGTGTTCACCTTCACGCCCGACGCCAATGCCAAGCGTATCCCGTTCATGACGCCCGAAGCGCTTGCCGCAGCAACTGCGGCCAAGAAGCCGGCGAAGTGAGGAGCAGAACCATGAACATGAAACAGAAGTCGATTATCCTGCTCGTCGGCGCAGCCTTCATGGCGGCGTCCCCGGTCCTCGCACGCGGCGGCGGCGGTGGCGGCGGTGGTCGCGGCGGCGGTGGCGGCGGCGGTTTTGACCGCGGCGGCGGTGGCGGCAACCGCGCCAGCGCGCAGACCAGCGTCAATCGTGGCAATGCCGGCAACTACAACAAGGGCGGCTACAACGGTGGCGGCAACGGCAACCGTCCCAATGGTGGCGGCGCCCACAACAACGGCAACAATTACAACAACGTCAACGTCAACCATAACACCAACGTCAACGTCAGCGGCAACAACCGCTACGGTGGCGGTGGCTATTACAACAATGGCTACCACGGTGGCTGCTGCTACAATGACGGCATCGGCTATGTCGGCCGCGCCATGGTCACCACCGCTGCGGTGGTGACGACGGCGGCAGTGGTCGGCTCGATCGTCAACACCCAGCCGTCGGGTTGCACCAACCAGCCCTACAACGGCTATGTCTACCTGTATTGCAACGGCACCTGGTACCAGCCGATGGCGCAGGGTTCGAGCACGCAATATGTGGTGGTCAACGCGCCGTACTAAGGCGCCCGGCGTGACCATCAACCGGCCGCGGGCAACCGCGGCCGGTTTTTTGTGCGCGCCGAATGCGCGATTTCACTTGACATAACGAACCGAATCGGTTAGTGATGCTCTCAAGGCGACGGGGAATGGGAGTTCCTCGTCCAACCTGTCCGGGCTCACGATCGCCACTTGCGTTCCCGGGCGTGACGTCTCACCGCCGCGCTTTTTAGCCCCGCGCTCTGTTAGATCGGGAACTTCAGCTCCAAGTGTTTCCAGGAGGACACTTTCTACCCTGTACGAAGCCTAGTGCTGACATACAGTACTGAAACAGTACTAGCGGCGTAAGAAACCGCCCGTCCTCCGCAACCCGGCTATCCCGATCAGCGTCACAAAGCCTGCCTCTTCCCGATGATCCAGCAACCCTCCCAAGGACGCCGTCATCGGGAAGAGGATAAATCTCCACCGTGGCGGTGGGGGTCAGTACCAGGACGATGGACCGGGGCGGGGATATCCGCTGGCCGGAAATTCGTCGTGGCTGCGACGGGTTTGCACGCTGTCGACAGCAAAACGCCGGCCCAAATCCTTGGACCGGCGTCGTGCCTTTCAACCCTGCTACGCTGTCGTCAGAACTTGACGACGCCGTAGATCAGGAAGCTGTTGGTCTTGATGTTGACGTTGCCGTCAAAGCTGGTCTTGGTGACGCCAACGTCGATGTTGGTGTGCAGATAGGACAGACCGACGCCGAAGTTGTGGAACAGCATATAATCGGTCGAGGCGGTCAGCACCCAGATCGAGCCGTCGATGTCGCCAATCTTGGCCTTCATGCCCGACAGGCTGGTGCCTGCCGTCCAGCGCGGGCTGAGATACCAGTCGAACGAACCACCGACGACCGGCAGCGGCAGCGTGGTGCCTTCGCTGGTCGAGAAGCTGCGCGTCGGGTTGCCCGGATAGGCCGACGCCGCGAAGTTGAACTTCACGTTCGAACCATAAAGGCCGAGCAAGCCGGCGAGTTCGAGATTGTCCTTCTTGATGAACGAGTAGCGATACGTGCCGAAGAAATAGTTGTTCTTCAGTTCGATCGACGCCGATGCACCGGCCGGGATGAACTCATTGCCGATCTGGATGTCGTTCTGCGTCGTGTAGCTGGTGTCGCGCTTGGTCTGATACCACAGCAGCGAAACGCGGTGACGGTTGGCGACGCGCCAGTTGGCCGAAGCCAGGAACGAGCTGGTGCTGGCGCCGCTACCATCAGGATTGAAACCGACATCGGTGCCATCGGTTGTCGTGCCGTTGAGGCCGATGCTGCCGCCGAGATCGGTGAACACCCAGCCGGCGCTCAGCGTGAACTTGTCGGTACCCTGACCGCCGTAGCTCGGATCAACTTCGGCGTGGGCGGCCTGTGCAGCCATCGCCATGCCAAGGCCGGCAAGCCCGGCGAACGCACGCTTCGAAAAACCCACAGTCATCAAATATTCCTTCGCCCTGAGTTCAACTGTCCATGCGCCAGCATGTAGCGGCGCAATGTCAGGACTGCCTATCCCACGGCGACCATTGCCAACTCAAGCAAAACTCGCAGGGACACAGGTATTTTGCGCCAAAAGCGACATTACCGCAACAGTCTGCCGCGCCCGGCGCCCGTGCTGCCGCCAACAGCTTGCCGCCCTTACCGCCACCGATACGCTACCGCCCTGACCAACAGTGCCGAAGGAGTCCCTGCCATGCGCCCTGCCCTCACGCATACTGCTGCCATTGTGCCTCTTGTCGCGTTCGCGCTGCTCGGCGGCTGTGTCAGCCAGACAAGATACAACAGCCAGGTCGCCGCAACTGCTGCGGCGCAGAACCTCAGCGCCCAGAATGCCGAACTCAACAAGCAACTGGCGGCCGAAATCGCCGACAAGCAGGTCACCATCCAGCAACTCAACGATCGGCTGGTGGTTACACTGGTCGACCAGGTGTTGTTCGCCTCGGGCAGCGCCGAACTCCACCCCAAGGGCCGCGCGGTGCTCGACAAGGCCATCCCGACGCTGGCCGCGCAGACCGGCAAGTGGATCATCATCGAAGGCCATACCGACGATCAGCCAATCGGCCCGAGCATCATCGCGCGCTTCCCGACCAACTGGGACCTGTCGACGGCGCGCGCCACCTCGGTCGTCAAATATCTGCAGGACAAGGGCGTGCCGCCGGTCAACCTCGCGGCGACGGGCTATTCGCAATACCAGCCGGTCAAGCCCAACACGACCGCCGCCGGGCGCCAGGCCAACCGCCGCATCGAGATCATCCTGCGCATGAAGTAGCGCTCAGCGCGGCGCAGTACCCATGCTGTTGCGGACGTCGATCAGAATCTGGTCAGCGTGGCTGATGGTGAACAGGCCGACGCGCGGATATTCGAGGTCGATGATGACGTAGAGTGTCATCGCAATCGACGTCGAGAACGCCATCACGTGCAGCCACTCGCGCTTGCGGTTGCCGTTGGCCATGCCGAACCCCGCGGTCATCGAGCAGGCCAGCGCGAGGAAGCCGAGCATGAAATAGATCACCCTGGGCGGGTGCGCCTGGGCTGCGACCATGCGCGTCGTCGCCATGTCGAACATCGCGTTGATCGCCGGCAGCAGCACCGTTGACGCTTGCGGCCCCGGTGTCGCGCCCGCGGCCGCGACCGCGTTGCGCCACAGCGTGGCTTGCAACTGCCCGACCTTCGCGACGGCCGCGCGTGTCGAGACTGGATCGGTGACGTGCGCATAGACGCTCAGCCGCGCATCGACATAGTCGCGGAAGTTCTGCCGCAGCACCGGCTGCGCGCCCGCGTTGACCAGATCGACGCGCAAATAGGCGGTGCCGATGGCGTTGGCTTCGTCGCGGATGAGCTCGCGGCGCCCTTCGAAACGCGCCGCGGCGCCCGAAAAGGTGAAGGCGATCAGCAGGCCGAGCAGGGCAAACAAAGCGGCATCGATCGTCGCGACGCCGACCGGGCCGTCATCCTGACGGCCGCGCGCGCGCTGGCCGAGCCGGCGCCCGAACTCGAGGCAGAGGATCATCGCCAGGAAGAACAGCGCGATGGCGGCGAGCGCCAACCATTCCTCGCCAACGCCGAAATAGGTGCCGACCTCCATGCCCCGCCTCCGTCAGTCGATGTCGAACCTTGCCGCCGCGCTGTGACTCACGAAGCGCGCCGGTTGAGCCTGTCGGTACGCGCCACAACTTGCGGCCAGAAGGCATCGGCGCCCTGGGCAGTGATTTCATGCCCGAGCCGCACCGCCCAATAGGCGTCGTTGCCGAACTCGCTGCGCCAGCTCCACAGCCGTCGCGTCAGCGGGTGCAGGCTATAGTCCTGCGTGAAGCCGATGGCGCCATGGACCTGATGCGCCGCCGCGGTGCCGACGCCGATGGCGATGTTGGTACGCAGCTTGGCCGCACCAATCTCAAACGCTGCATCGCCGGCATCGGCAGCTTCGCACGCTCCGGCCGCAGCGGCACGCACGGCAGCCACCTCGACGGCGAACTGGCTGAGCAGCTGCTGCACCGCCTGGAATGCGGCGAGCGCGCGACCGAACTGCTGGCGGCCGTTGACGTAGTCGACCGACAGCTTGAGCGCCGCATCGAGCGCGCCTGCCGATTGCAGCACGCGCAGCAAGGCGCCTTGCGCGAACAGGCCGGCCTCGGAGGCGCTTGTTGCCGGGGCACGCTCGAAAACCAGCGTGTCGCGCGGCTCGCCCGCCGGGTTGATGGCGCGGGCCGCGCGCGCGTCGGCCACCGCCAGCCGCAGCAAGCGGCCATCGGCCTCGGCGAGCACTGCATCGGCTTCGAGGCCCCAGGGCACTTGCGACAATGTCCCGGTGAAGCTGTCGCCGGTCAGCCGGCCCTGTGTCGCACCGGCAATCGTCAGTCGGCCATTGAGCGAAAGCCCGCCAGCCGCCGCCAGCCGTCGTGCCAGCATAACCTCGCCGAGCGGCAGCGCCACGGCATGCGCGCCGGCCAGCGCCAGCACCGCCGCAGCATCGCCCCAGTCACCGCCGAACCCGCCGTCATCGGCGGGCAGCAGCAGGTCGGTCAACCCGGCAGCCTCAACCTCGGCAATGTTGGTCGCATAATCACTGCCGAGCGCCGCAAACAGCCGCGCCGCGGTATCGACCACCATGTCACGATTGTCGCTCATCGCGTCTTGCTCATCTCAGGCCCAATCCCCGCGCAATGATGCCACGCAAGATCTCGCGCGTGCCGCCGCGCAGCGAGAAGCTCGGAGACACCATCAACAGTTGCGCCAACACCGCCGCCAGTTCGGGCGCGCCCGCCGGATCGATTTCAGCCAGCGCCTGCACCGCCGGCGGCAGCGCCTGCTCGAAACTGTTGCCGAGGTCCTTGACCATCGCCGCCTCAAGCGCCGGATCCTCGCCGCCCGCCAGCTTCGCCGCGACCGCCCATGACATGCGGCGCAGCGTCCACAGCTCGGCTGCGGTGCGCCCGATCAGTGCAGCGACCGCCGCATCGGGTTCGGGACCGGCCCAGCGCATAAGTTCGACGAACAGCGCATAGCTCGACAGATAGCGTTCGGGACCCGAGCGTTCGAGCGACAGTTCGGCGGTGACCTGTTTCCAGCCCTCGCCCTCCTTGCCGATCAGCGCATCATGCGGCAGCAACACGTCGTCGAAGAACACCTCGTTGAAGTCGTGCGCGCCGGTCAGGTCGATGACCGGCCGCACGGTGATGCCCGGCGTGTCCATAGTCACCAGCAACTGGCTCAGCCCGGCATTGCGCGTCGATTCAGGATCGGTCCGCACCAGCGCGATCATGATGTGGGCGCGGTGCGCGCCGCTGGTCCACAGCTTCTGGCCGTTGACGCGCCAGCCGTCCTTGGTGCGCTCCGCCCGCGTCCGCACCGATGCAAGGTCGGAGCCGGCGCCGGGCTCGCTCATGCCGATGCAGGCATAAAGCTCGCCGCGCGCCATCGCCGGCAGCAGCTTGAGCTTCTGTTCCTCGGTGCCATGGCGCAGCAGCAGCGGGCCGGTCTGGCGGTCGGCAATCCAGTGTGCCGCGACCGGCGCGCCCGCCGCCAGCAACTCCTCGAGCACGACATAGCGTTCGAGCGGCGCGCGGGCGTGGCCACCGTAGCGTTCGGGCCAGATCATGCCGATCAGCCCGGCGGCACCGGCGGCGCGGCTGAAGCCTTCGTCGGCAACCGCCCAGCAATTGGCGCGGTGCGCTGCGGGGTTGCCCGGAACCGTCGCGGCGACCAGCGCTCGCACGCGGTCGCGCAGGTCCCCGACATCGGGCAAAACGGGTAACGGGGCGGCGAAGATCGACATGCTGCTACGATAGCCCCAATGCGCGTGCGCGCAACGACGTCACGCTTAATACTCGACGCAGATCTTGCCGAAGTGCGTGCCCGATTCCTGCTTGCGGAACGCGTCGGCGAGACCTTCCAATGGGAACGAGCAGTCGATCACCGGCTTGATGCCCGACACGTCGATCGAACGGATCATGTCCTGCTGATGTTCGCGGTTGCCGACGAACAGCCCCTGCACGCGGAGCTGGTTGCCCATTATTGCGGCGGTGTTCACCGGCCCCGCGAAGCCAGCAAGAACGCCGATCAGCGCGATGTGGCCACCCATGCGCGTGGCCATGATCGACTGGTTCATTGTGCCGGCGCCGCCGATTTCGACGACATGGTCGACACCGCGACCGCCGGTGAAGGCGCGTGCCGCCACGCCCCAATCGGGCGTCGACTTGTAGTTGATCAGGTGGTCAGCGCCCATCTTCTTGAGGCGTTCGAGCTTTTCATCCGACGACGAAGTGGCGATGACCGTCGCACCGAGCGCCTTGGCGAACTGCAACGCGAAGATCGACACGCCGCCGGTGCCCTGCACCAGCACCGTCGCGCCGGGCTTGATCTGGCCGTCGACGACCAGCGCGCGCCACGCCGTCAGCCCGGCGCAGGTCAGCGTCGCCGCTTCGGCATGGCTGTAGCCCTTGGGCGGATGCGTGAAGGCCTTGGCGGCCATCGTCACCGTCTGGCTGGCGAAACCGTCGCTGCGGTCGCCGGGGACCTGCGAAATCCATTCGGGCGTTGCCTCGCCGGTCCACCATAGCGGGAAGAAGGTGCTGACCACCGAGTCGCCGACCTTGAATTCGCTGACGCCTTCGCCGACGGCTTCGACGACACCGGCACCGTCGCTCATCGGGACGCGGCCATCGGGGGTCGGGATGCCGCCCTTGACGACGATATAGTCGTGATAGTTGAGCGAGGTGGCGTGAACGCGGACGCGGATTTCACCGGCGCCGGGTTCGCGCGGCGCGATGTCTTCAAGGTACAGATTTTCCAGCCCACCTGGCTTGCGCAGACGCATGACCTTCATTGTTCGACTCCCCGGCATTGCTCGTTGATTGGTTGACGTATACGTCATGCCTTAACCAAGCGCGGGTTTTGCGCAACAGTCAAATGGGGAGATGCGACGATGAAGGCAGCAGTCTATTACGAAAATGGTGGTCCCGAGGTGTTGCGCTACGAGGACGTCGCCGATCCCACATGCGGCCCGCGCAATGTCGTCATCAAGGTCGCAGCCGTCAGCATCGAAGGCGGCGACACGCTCAACCGCTTCGGCGGGCCACTGGTCACACGTCCGCACATCGTCGGCTATCAGGCATCGGGCACCGTCGTGCAAGTCGGCAGCGAGGTCACCACGCACAAGCTCGGCGACCGCGTCGCCACCGTCAACGGATGGGGCAGCCACGCCGAATTGCGCGAAGTGCCGGCGCGCAATGCTTGGGCTGTGCCCGATGGATTGGACCTTGCTGCGGCGTCGATCATCCCCGTCACCTTCGGCACCGCGCATGAATGCCTGTTCGACGCCGGGCAGCTCAAGGCCGGCGACACCGTGCTGGTGCAGGCGGGCGCCAGCGGCGTCGGCATTGCGGCGATCCAGCTGGCGAAGGCCGCCGGCGCCACCGTCATCGCCACCGCCTCGTCCGATGACCGGCTCGCCAAGCTCAAGGCCTACGGGCTCGACCACGGCATCAACTACAAGACCCACGCCGTGCCCGCCGAAGTCATGCGGCTGACCGACAACAAGGGCGCTGCGGTGGTCGTCGATTCGGTCGGCGGCAGCACCTTGCAGGGCAGCGTCGATTCGCTTGGCTACCGCGGCCGCCTCGCCTCGGTGGGTGCCGCCGGGCGCGAGCCGATGAAGGTCGATGTCGGGTCGTTGATGGGCGGCAACCGCACCTTGCGCGGCGTGTTCCTCGGCGCCGAAATCATGACTGACCGCGTCCATGACATGATCGCCGGGCTGTTCACGCAGGCCGCCGCCGGAAGCATCAAGCTGGTCATCGACAAGACCTTCCCGCTATCGGAAGCGGCTGCCGCACACGCCTATATTGAAAGCCGCGCCGCCGTCGGCCGCGTACTGTTGATCCCCTGAGCATGAAGAACCGCCCGTTCATCGAACGCATGGGCTTCGCATTGGCGGGGCTGAAGGCAGCGTGGCAGCGCGAAGCCAGCTTCCGCACGCATTGCGTGATGGGGCTGCTCGCGGTCGCGGCGCTGGCGTTGCTGCGCCCGGCGCCGGTGTGGTGGGCGGTGATCCTGCTGGTGGTGGCGCTGATCCTCGCGCTCGAACTGGTCAATTCGGCGCTGGAGGGCGTCATCGACCACCTGCACCCCGAGCATCACCCGGAGATCAAGATCATCAAAGACATGGTCGCGGGCGCGGTGCTGGTGCTCAGCGGCACGGCACTGCTGGTAGCGCTGGCGCTGGCGGTCGACCTGTGGATGCAGGGACGTTTATTCTAGCTCAGAACTTCGCCGCGACCGAAACGCCGCCGCCCTTCGAGTCGCCCCATGGCATCACCTGGACATTGTCGTTGAGCGGCTTGGTGACGACCCAGGCCCAGACTTCGCCGATCACCGCGCCGGCAACGACATCCTGGATGTAGTGGTTGTTCGACTGCACGCGCGTGAAGCCGACGAACGCCGCCGCCAGCGTTGCCGGCAGGCCGATCTGCCAGCCGTAGCGCTTCTGCATGAAGCCCGCCGAGGCGAAGGCGATGGTGGTGTGGCCGCTCGGGAACGACTGGTCGTTTTCGCCGTTGGGGCGTTCTTCGTGGACGAGCTGCTTGAGCAATTCGGTCGTCGCGCCCGAACCCACCAGCGCGAAGGTCAGCTGCTTGGCACCCTGCCAATTATCTTCCTTGGCGATGCTCAGGCCGTAGCCGGTCGCCATCAGGCCGATGGTGACGGCGGTGCCGGCGTTGTCCCATTGGTCGTTGGTGACGGCGGCTGCGGGCACGCTGACCAGTGACAGCGTGGCGGCGGCGATGGCAAGCTTGGCAAATTGCATGGACTATACTCCTCCGGATGCGGCCGCCGGTCGGGAGTCGCCGGGACGCTTTTGCGCAAATGCCGGCGTTTGTCGAGGAAGGTCTGCAGCAGCTGCGCACTTTGATGTTGCATCGGTAGCAGTGGCGGTTAACGTAAACGTCAACAATCATAACCTTGGGACACTCGACATGCTCGGCAACAAGCTGCGTTTCGGCGCCTTTATCGCCCCCTTCCATGCCATGGACGAAAATCCAACCTTGTGCCTCGAGCGCGATCTCGAGCTCGTCCAGTGGATGGACAAGCTCGGCTTTGACGAAGCGTGGATCGGCGAGCATCACTCGGCGGGCTTCGAACTCATCGCCAGCCCCGAACTGTTCATCGCCACCGTTGCCGAACGCACGCGCAACATCCGCCTCGGCACCGGCGTATCGAGCCTGCCGTATCATCACCCGCTGATGCTGGCGGACCGCATCAACCAGCTCGATCACATCACCCGCGGCCGCGTCATGTTCGGCGTCGGCCCCGGCGCGCTGCCGTCGGATGCGTTCATGATGGGCATCCCCGTCGCCAAGCAGCGCGACCGCATGGACGAGGCGCTCGCGGTGCTGGTGCCGCTGCTGCGCGGCGAGACCGTCAGCGCCAGCACCGAATGGTTCGAGCTCAAGGATGCCCGGCTGCAGATGACGCCGTTCAGCCGGCCTTCGGTCGAAATCACCGTCGCTTCGCAGGTGTCACCTACCGGTGCGCAGGCGGCGGGGCTGCACGGGCTGGGGCTGCTGTCGATCGGCGCCACCTCGACGGGCGGCTTCAACGCGCTGGCGTCGAACTGGGCGATTGCCGAGGAGGCTGCACGCGCCGCTGGCAACACGATGGACCGCAATCAGTGGCGGCTGGTCGGACCGATGCATATCGCTGCGACGCGCGAACAGGCGCGAGCCGATGTCCAGTTCGGGCTGCACAACTGGCTGCACTATTTCCGCGACGTCGCGGCATTGCCGCTGGCGCCCGATGACGGCACGGACCCCGTCGATGCGCTGATCGCCAACGGCATGGCGGTGATCGGCACACCCGATGACGCAGTGGCGCAGATCGAGCGGCTGCAGGCGCAGTCGGGCGGCTTCGGCGCCTTCCTGCTGATGGACCACAACTGGGCGAGTTGGGATGCCAAGCGCCGCAGCTACGAGATGCTGGCGCGCTATGTCATGCCGCGGCTGCAGAACCTCAACGATAACCGCATCGCCTCAATCGACTGGGCAGCGAAGAACCGGCCCGAGTTTATCGGCCAGGTGCAGGCCGCGGTCGGGGCGCGCATTGTCGGGCATATCGCCGCCAAGGGCACCGATAACATCAGCCCCGAAATCCTCGCGGCACTCGCCGCAGCCGCCAAGCAAGCCTGACACCGCATAGCACGCACGCACAGCGGCCTTGACGTTGTGCGTGCCGCGCGCAATCCTGTTGCGAAGGCGTGAAAACGCCAGTTGGTCGCGTGCTTTGTCTTGTCTTGGGTGGGAGGACCGGCGTCATGCAGCGGATTTCACAGGGGGCGCTTGCACTAGCGCTGATCGTCGCGACCGGGCTCGGCGTTACGGCGTGCAAGAAGGGCGCGGTCGAGGACGAAGCGACACAGGCCGGGTTGTCCGACGCACATTTCAAACAGGCCGACGAAGACTATTTCAAGGCGATGGATAACGGCATCGAACTGAACGACGCCGAAATCAAAGGTCGCAACATGTGGAACGTCTGGACCGGCGGCAACGACCGGTTCTGGGACACCATGTCGAAGCCGACGTTCGGTGGCTTCGACCTGCTGAAGATCGTTGCCGGCCGCCCCGGCACGCCGCATGGCCGTGAGCAGCGCTGGCAATATCTCGGGCTGATCAACGAGCCGTGCTTCACCCCCGCCGCCGGCCCCGACCCCAAGCATTTCGGGCTGTACATGGATCAGCGCAGCAGCGACTGCGCGCCCGACCCGTTCGCCGATGAAAAGAAATACCCCGGCGTCAAGATCGGCGCGCGCGGCACCAAGTTCGCCGATGGCAGCGAACTGCCCGTCGGTTCCTATTACGGCGAACCCACCGGCATCGTCGGGCTGCGGCTGTTCCCCAACCCCGAATTCGACGCCAAGGCCAAAGCGCGCTGGGACGCCAACCGCTATTACAACGACCCGACCTATTACAACGATGCCAAGCTGGTGCGCCCCTACCGCGTCGGCATGAGCTGCGGTTTCTGCCATGTCGGCCCGAGCCCGATCAATCCGCCCGCAGATCCTGCGCATCCGAAATGGGAGAACCTCAATTCGACGGTCGGCGCGCAATACATGTGGGTCGACCGGCTGTTCATGGTCGAGGCCAACCCGAAGAACTTTATGTACCAGCTGGTCATGACGTTCCGGCCGGGCGCGATGGATACCTCGCTGGTATCGACCGACAACATCAACAACCCGCGAACGATGAACGCCATCTACAACCTGCCCGAACGTCTCGACAACGCGCTGCATGTCGGCGAGGAAACGCTCCAGGGCGGCGAGCTGAACAACAAGCAATTCAACGACTTCGTCAAGACCGGCCCGCTGACGCATTTCTTCAAGCCGCCCGCCACCGTCTATTCGCCGCACGTGCTCAAGGACGGCTCGGACTCGGTCGGCGCGCTGGGCGCCTTGAACCGTGTCTATCTGAACATCGGGCTGTACTCGGAGGAGTGGCTGCGCCACTTCAACCCCGTCGTCGGCGGCAAGCCGATCACGCCGATTACCATAGCATCGGCCAACGCCAATTCAGCGTACTGGCGTGCGACGCAGAACAGCACGCCCAACACCGCACTGTTCTTCCTCAAGGCCGGGCGACCCGATGACCTGTCTGCAGCTCCCGGTGGCAAGGCCTTCTTGACGGCGGACGCTGCAACGCTCGAACGCGGTCGCAACGCCTTTGCCGATACCTGTGCGCGCTGCCATTCGAGCAAGGGCGTGGTGCCGCCGGCCAACGCGCGGCTTGGCGGCGGAGGCCCCGACTATCTCAACCGCTTCAAGGCATGGTGGGCGTTCACGCAGACGCCGGCCTACAAGGCGCAGATGCGCAGCATCGTCGCCGCGCCCGACTTCAAGCAGGGCAACTACTTCTCGACCGAAGTCCGCATCCCCGCGACGCTGCTACGTACAAACGCCTGCAGCCCACTGGCATCGAACGCCATCGCCGGCAACATCTGGAACGACTTTTCGGCGTCGACCTACAAATCGCTGCCGTCGGTCGGGTCGATCACCATCGCCGATCCGTTCACCGGTGCACGCTCGGCCTATGTGATGGCCGGCGGCGGGCGCGGCTATACGCGGCCGCCGACGCTCGTGTCGCTGTGGACCTCGGCGCCGTATCTGCTCAACAACAGCGTCGGGCCGTTCAACCAGGATCCGTCGGTCAAGGGCCGCATGGCGATGTATGACGCTGCGATCCGCCAGATGTTGTGGCCCGAAACGCGGCAGATGGATGCCGTGCTCGGTGCCAAGGTCGATGGCACCATCGACCGCACGACGACACGCAGCTGGATCTTCATCCCGCGCGGTTATGTTCCTGAGTTCATCCGCAAGCACGACGCTGCCGCCGCCAAAGCCGCGCCGCACCTGATCGACGCCAATGGCGACGTCAACCTCGGGCCGATCCCGGCCGGTGTGCCGGTCAACCTGCTGGCGAACCTGCAGCCACTGGCGGAATCGAAGAACCCGGCGGAAATCGCGCGCCATTATGACCGGTTGCTCGACCTGCTGGTGCGCATCAAGGTCGACATGGCGAAGCAGCCGAAGAACGCCACCGACGCCGAGCTGAGGGCGCACTTTGCCAACCTTGCGGCACCGATGCTGCGCTTAAGCAAATGCCCCGACTTCGTCGTCAACCGCGGGCACTATTTCGGCACGGCGAAGTTCAATGACCAGGCCGGGCTGACCGCCGACGAACGCGCCTTTGGGACCGAGCCGGTGCTCGCCGAAGCCGACAAGTTGGCGCTGGTCGAGTATCTGAAGACGCTGTGACCGACACTTCCGCCGACACCTTGGACTCTAAAGGTTTTCGGCCGGACTATATCGTCGTCGGCTCGGGTGCCGGCGGTGGCACGGTGGCGGCGCGACTGGCACAGTCGGGCATGCGCGTGCTGGTCATCGAAGCGGGCAGCGACCCCGTTAACAGCGGCACGCCGGGCATGCCCGAAGACTATCAGGTACCGGCGTTCCACGCGCAGTCGTCCGAAAACGCTGCGATGGCTTGGAACTTCGGCGTCGACCATCACGCCGACGCGGTGGAAGCCGCGCGCGACCCCAAGCGCATGGCCGACGGCCATATCCTCTATCCGCGCGCCGCCGCACTTGGCGGCTGCACCGCGCACAACGCGATGATCTTCATGGCGCCCAACGCGCAGGACTGGGACGCGATCGCCAAGGTGACCGGCGATGCGTCTTGGTCGGCCGCGCACATGGCGCGCTATTGGCAGCGCGTCGAACGCTGCCAGCACCGCAACGTCTGGCGCTGGATCTACCGCCGTACCGGCTGGAACCCGACCGGCCACGGCTTCGACGGCTGGCTCGACACGCAGGTCGCGATGCCGACCGAAGCGCTGCGCGACCGCGCGATGCTGTCGGCCATGCTGCTCAGCGCGCGCGCCGCGTTCGACGAGCTGTCGCGGTTCCGCATCAAGGCGATCATCGCCGGACTGTGGCGGCTGCTGATCGGCAAGGGCGACCCCAACGACGTCCGCGTCAACGCCCGCGAAGGCATCTGGTACGGGCCGATCTCGGCAAAGTCGAATAGCCGGCGCGGCACCCGCGAACACCTGCTCGACATCCAGCGACGCTTCCCCGACCGGCTGCACATCGAACTCGACGCGCTGGTGACGCGCGTGCTGTTCGATGCCGAAGACCGCGCCATCGGCGTCGAATATCTCAAGGGGCAACGGCTGTACGCCGCACATCCCGCACCGCATGGCGAAGCAGCCGAAACCCGGCAGGCGTTTGCGGCGCGCGAGGTCATCCTGGCGGGCGGCGCCTTCAACACGCCGCAACTGCTGATGCTGTCGGGCATCGGCCCGGCGGGCGAGTTGGCGGCGCACGGCATTGCCTGCCGCGTCGATCTGCCGGGCGTCGGGCGCAACCTGCAGGACCGCTACGAAGTCGGCGTCGTCAACCGCATGGCGAAGCCCTGGACGGCGCTCAAGGGCGCGACGTTCACGCGCGATGACCCGCTGTTCGCCGAATGGCGGCGCCACGGTCGCGGCATGTATGGCTCGAACGGCGTGTCGCTGGCGGTGACGCGGCGCTCGCACCCTGACCGGCCCGTCCCCGATATCTTCATGATGGGGCTGCTGGCACGGTTTCAGGGCTATTTTCCCGGCTATTCGCGGCTGGTGGCGACCGAGCATGATTGCCTGACCTGGGCGGTGCTGCTCGCGCACACCGCCAACCGCGCCGGCACCGTACGGCTGGCGTCGAGCGACCCGCGCGCGACCCCACAGATCCAGTTCAACTACTTCACCGAAACCAGCGACCCCGGCGGCCGCGATCTCGCTGCCGCGGTGCGCGGCGTCGAACTGGCGCGCCAGATCACCGCACCGATGCGCAAGCGCGGCCGCATCGCCGAGGAACTGGTGCCGGGACGTGACGTGCGCGGCGCCGCGCTCGCCGACTGGGTGCGCGACAACGCCTGGGGGCACCATGCCTCGTGCAGCGCCGCCATCGGACCGCGTGATGCCGGCGGCGTGCTGGGCAGCGACTTCCGTGTGCATGGCGTTCAGGGCCTGCGCGTCGTCGATGCCAGCGTCTTCCCGCGCATCCCCGGATATTTCATCGTCTCGGCCATCTATATGATCGGCGAAAAGGCCGCAGATGTGCTATTGGAGTCCGCAGGAGGTCAGCAATGATCCTCAAGCCGCTGCACGACGCGTTGACTTCGGTGCTCCACCTCGAGCGCCGCTTCGAACCGTTCTTCCGCCCGGCGCTCAATGCGCTGGTGCGCGAGCCTGTCGCGGCGCTGACCCAGCTGGCGATCAACCTGCCGCGCCCCGATCAACATCTGGCGCTCGCCGAGGAAGTCATCGACCCTGACGAGGAGGCGAGTTGCCAGGGCATGATCGACGAAATCCGCCGGCATCTGGCGCAGGACTTCGCGCCTGGCGACATGCAGCGCGGCGGCAATACCAAGACGCACGGCATCGTCCGCGCCGAGCTGGTCATCCGCGACGACCTGCCGGCGCACTGCCGCCACGGCATTTTCGCGACGCCGCGCAGCTTTCCGGCGTGGGTGCGGTTTTCGGGCCCGGGGCCGCATGTCGAGCCCGACATCAACGACGTCGGTTTCGGCAGCATCTCGATCAAGGCGATGGATGTGCCCGGCGAGAAGCTGCTCGACGACGAGAAGTTCACGCAGGACTTCACCGCCGTCGTCACCCCGACGTTCGTCACCTGCAACACCCGTGACA
Organism: Glacieibacterium arshaanense; assembly: GCF_004681125.1. Taxonomy (GTDB): domain Bacteria; phylum Pseudomonadota; class Alphaproteobacteria; order Sphingomonadales; family Sphingomonadaceae; genus Polymorphobacter_A; species Polymorphobacter_A arshaanense. The sequence continues at coordinate 375,434 of NZ_SIHO01000001.1, read as the reverse complement.
ACGCCCGCCTGCAATATTGGAGCCGGCGCGAAATGCCGGTCTGGTACTTCCTCGATCCGCGCAACAGCCACATCCGCGACTTCATCATGCAGAGCCTGTGGAACGAAACTCAGCGCAACCCGCTCGGCGCCACATATTACTCGTGCGTGCCGTATCTGCTTGGGCCGGGCCAGGCGATGAAATACGAAATCAGGCCGCGCCAGAAGGTCGATATGCATATCGACGGGCTGCCGTTCGACCCCGATGACAATTACCTACGGCAGAACATGCAGCGCACGCTGGATGCGCAGCCGGTCGAATTTGATGTGTTCCTGCAATTACAGACCAATGCGCACGCGATGCCGATCGAAAACGCCGGGGTGCGCTGGTCGTATCGTAAATCACCGCTGATCCCTGCCGCCATCCTGAAGATTCCGGCGCAGCATTTCGATCAGCCGGCGCAGTTCGAATTCGCCAAGCGCCTGTCGTACAACCCGTGGCACGCCCACATCGCCAACCGCCCGCTCGGCAACCAGAGCCGCGCACGCCGCCGCATGTACCAGGAACTGTCGCGGTACCGCCAGGCGATGAACCACGTAGCCCACTACGAACCCGACGGCAGCGAGACGTTCGATTAGACAATCGGGTGCAGGGGTCACCCCTGCCCGCCGGAGGCCCCTAAATGTCGCTCGAAATCCGCCCGTAGAGCTCCGGCCGGCGGTCACGGAAGAAGCCGAAGGCGGCGCGATGCTTCGCCTGCAAGTCTAGGTCGAAGGTCGCGATGACCATGCCCGGCGTGTGGTCATCGAGTTCACTGACGATGTCGCCGCGCTGGTCGGCGATGAAGCTGGTCCCGTAAAACGTCTGTGCGTGCGGGGTGCCGGCTTCTTCGGTGCCGATGCGGTTGCAGGCGACGACGCCCACCACGTTCGACACGGCATGGCCGACCATGGCGCGGCGCCACATGCGGCGGGTGTCGAGGCTGGGGTCGTGCGGCTCGGTGCCGATGGCGGTGGGGAACATCAGGACTTCGGCGCCCTGCAGCATCATCGCGCGTGCGGTTTCGGGGTACCATTGGTCCCAGCAGATGCCGACGCCGATGACCCCGTGCTTCGTCGGCCAGACCTTGAAGCCGGTGTTGCCGGGGCGGAAGTAGAATTTCTCCTCATAGCCCGGGCCGTCGGGGATGTGGCTCTTACGGTAGACGCCCATGACCTGGCCTTCGTCGTCGATCATTGCGAGGCTGTTGTAGTGGTGGTGCCCGTCCTTTTCGAAAAAGCTGGTCGGGATGAAGGTGCGGGTCGTCCGCGCGACCTCGCGCATCGCCGCGACCGCAGGATGCTTGTCGACCGGCAGCGCGCGCGCGAACAGGCTCTCGTCTTCATGTCGGCAGAAGTAATGGCCTTCGAACAGTTCGGGCGGCAGGATAACCTGCGCGCCGGCAGCGGCGGCTGCGCGCACCGCAGCGGCAGTCATAGCGATATCCTTGTCGCGGTTGTCGCTGAACGCCAGTTGCAATCCGGCTACGGTGACTTGGCGCATCGCCCGACTCCTGCAGTTAAAGCGTGATGCCGAAGCGCGCCAGCACCACTACCATCGCCAGATACAGCACCATCGTCAGCACGCAACCCGCGACCAACGCCGGCGCGAAGCCGACGCCAGCGCGAAGCAGCAGCGGGATGACCAGAAACATCGGCAGCGACGGCAGCACATACCAGAATGTCGCGCCGACATGCGACGCCATCCGTACCGGGTCATGCGTGTCGCGCCACAGCCAGATCATGCCGAGTACCGACACCAGTGGCAGCGACGCCAGCAGCGCGCCGCCGGCCGGGCTGCGCCGCGCAATTTCCGACACTGCCGCAACGATGATGCCCGATACCAACGCCTTGACCGCTAGGTAGAGCATCAAAGCGGCTGTTGCTGGGTGATGCAGTGGAAGCTGCCACCGCCACTCAACACATGCAATGCCTGCAGCCCGACGACCTTGCGCGTCGGGAACAGCGCGGCGACCGCCGCGACCGCAGCGTCGCCGTAGGGGCTGCCATAGGTCGGCACGACGACGGCGCCATTGGCGATGTAGAAATTCATGTGGCTGGCCGGCACGACGTCGCCATCGACGACGACGCGCCCCGGCGAGGGAATCGTCACGACATCTAGCCCGAAATCGCGGGCGCGTTGGTGCGCGTCTTCGTAGATTTCAGCGTTGGGGTCGTCGGCACCGCTCGGCGCCGGCACGGCGAGCACGCCGGGCGCGACGAAGCGCGCGAGATTGTCGACATGGCCGTCTGTGTGGTCGCCCTCCAACCCGTCACCGAGCCAGAGCAGACGGTCGATGCCGAGGTCGCGGCGCAGGTGCGAGGCGATTTCATTGGCGTCCATGCGCGGGTTGCGGTTGGGGTTGAGCAGGCATTGTTCGGTAGTTACCGCGAGGCCCGTACCGTCGACGTCGATCGCGCCGCCCTCCAGCACCCAGTCATGTCGCGCCAGCGGCACGCCGGCGGTCGACGCGACGAACGCGGCGACCGCATCATCGCCCGGCAAGTCGTACTTGCCGCCCCAGCCATTGAAGCGGAACGCCGCGGCGGCATGGCCGACCGGCGATGACAGGAACAACGGACCGGTATCGCGCAGCCAGATGTCGCCGAAACCGAACTGGTGGAAGCCGACATTGGCCGCGCCCAGCAGGTCGCGCGCAGCGAGTTCGGCCGCCAGTCCGTTGACCAGCAGCTCGACGCGTTCACTCTCCGCGATGACGCGGACCATCGCCGCGACTTCTGCCTGTGCGGGGGCCAGATTGTCCTCCCACAGGTCGGCGGCGCTGGGGAACGCTGTCCAGCAAGCGGCGTGGAGCGCCCATTCGGCAGACTGGCGCGCGGTCATGCGGCGCCCTGGCCGCCAATGCGGCGATAGGTGTTGCAATTGGCCTTTGGCACGCGGGCTCCCTTGCGCTTGGTGACGGATGTCATACGCGAATGAATGGCAGTCCGGCGCGTGCAGCGCAAGCCGCGCGCCACCGGTGGGTGCACCGGTGGGTGCACCGGTGGCGCGCGGCCCTGCGTCAGGTCAAGCGTGGTGGTACGGCACGTGGTGGTCGGCGTTGGCGAACGGAAGCCACACTCCGTCCCGTCCACCGTCATGGCCCTGCGCAGCGGCTGCTTCGGGGACGGCGGGATCAAAAGTGCCAGCGTCCTCGGTGACCTGCTGCGCTGCCTGTGCACTATCATCGGGGAACATGTCGGTCTGATCGACACTATCATCGAGCACACTGGACAGGTCGGGCGTGTCGCTGGTGGCGAGCACCAGATCGGTTTCGGTCGCTGCCACCGACGTCAGATCGACTCCCTGCGTGTCGAGCGCCAAGACCGACATCGGCATCACCGCCGCAGCTGGCGCGACAACGCTGGTGACCGACTGGGTGAAGCTCCAATCGCTCGGGTCGACGCCACCCGTCACCGAGATGTATTCCTCGTATCCGTCCAGCCCGTCGTGGATCACCCAGAAGTTGGTGCCGGCGATATTGGTAAAGGTCGAACCCGTGCCCCAACCTCGCAGTTCGATCGAATCGCCGACTGTCGAAATGCGACCGTTGAAGTCGGTGATCGAGTCACTGTACGCCTCGCCTCGGTAGAAGATGAAGGTGTCGTTACCGGTGCCGCCGGTAAGCGTATCGGATCCGGCACCGCCGTTGATCTTGTCATCGCCGGCATTGCCGATCAGCTTGTCGTCGCCGGCGAGCCCGTTGAGCGTATCAATCGCCGCTCCGCCGCTAATAGTGTTGTTGAGTGTGTTGCCAGTACCAGTGAACGCTGCCGAGCCGGTGTAGGTCAGCACCTCAACACCAGCCGCCATTGTCCACGACGCCAAGGCGGTCTTGACCGTGTCAAAACCACCCGAATCTATGCCGGCGACGACTTCAAAGACTTTGTCGCCGGCGTTGTCGACGATGTAGATATCATCTCCCGCGCCGCCATACATCGAATCCGCGCCGGTTTTGCCGTCGAGTGTGTTGTTGAGCCCGTTTCCCCGCAACGTATTGGCGCTGGTGTTGCCAGTGGCGAACACTGCAGCGCCGGTCAGCGTCAAATTTTCGATTCCGGATTGTAGCGTCCAGTTCAGGCTGGCTTCGATGGTGTCGGTGCCGCCTGTATCGGTTATCTTCTGGCCCAGATTGTCGATGACATAGGTGTCGTTGCCAAGTCCGCCCTGCAGTGTGTCCGCACCGCCATTGCCGATAAGCCGGTCGGCACCGCCGCCGCCGATAATGATATTCGGCGCCGCGTTGCCCGCCAGCGTAGCGCTGCCGGTGCCGATAAAGGTGAGGTTTTCTAAGCCGGTCTGCAGTGTCCACGAAATCTTTGATTTGACCAGCTCGGTGCCCCCCGAATCGTAGATAACCTGCGAGAGATTATCGACGACATAGGTATCATTGCCGGTTTTGCCTTCGAGATAGTCGGCACCACCATTGCCTGTCAGCGTGTCATTGCCAGTGCTGCCGACGATGTGGTTGGCAAGCGTGTTGCCAGTGCCAACGAAATCGCCAATCCCACCTTGAAAATAAAGGTCAGAGGTTGTGGCATTGAGCGCGTAGCTGTTGTGCGCGGTGATTACCATATAGTCGATAGTAATGGTATCGCGATCAGCAGAAGACATCGTCGCGTCTTCGGCAATCATGCCGGTTTGGCGCACAAAATTGAGAAAGGTCGAACCGGTCTGGATCGAGACATTGCCGGTGTTGTCAGTGAAGTTAATGTGATCGCTGCCGGCATTGATATCAAAGCGCGGCGAATTGTTCGCCTGCGTCCCGGTGCCCGACCAGATCAGTGTGTTGTTCGATACCGTCCCGGTTACGTTTTCGAGCAGCACACCTTGACCTGTACCATCGATCAACGTGTTGCCGCTGATGACAGCATTGGTGAAGCCCATACCGGCGCCATTGTCATCGAGATAAATGCCCAGCATCGGATCGCCGGCGCCTTGGTCGAGGTAGTTGTTGGCAATTACCAGACCGGAGATCGGCGTGCCGTTGGTCCAAACATGGATACGGTCGCCGTGATCCTGGGTCCCGAATTGCCACGGATGGCTGTCCCAGGTGTGATTATTGCTGATCGTCAGGTTCGACGTAACCGAGCCGCTGATCGGCGTCGTGCGCAGGTCGTGAATGGTGTTGTTGTCGATCAGGTAGTCATGCCCGCCAGTTATGGTGATTCCCTTGGCGAATACCGAAACGTCACTATTGGTGATCGAGCAGAAGCTCGAGTTCTCGAAGTTGACCCCCTTGCCAACTGGATAGCCCAGCACATTTCCCGTCGCATCGCCTGACGCGGCGCTCGGGTCCACACCGTTGACCGACAGCCCGCCAACCACAGTCGAATTGTTGAAATTGATGTTCTGGCTCAGATAGACGCGGACGCCCTGACTGTTGCTGGTACTGGTTGCATCGGGCACGAAATTGACCGTCGTGCCTTCGAAATTCAGGCCGTTGCTGCTGACAACCTGGATGCTGGAGAACGTACCGCCAACGATGTTCACCTTCTGTGCGAAATTATACTGATATAAATACACGCCGCCATAATTGCCGGCCGCCAGCTGAATCGTCTCGCCGCCGGTGGCCGACGCGAGCGCCGACATAAGTCCGGCTGCAGTCGAAACCTGAATTGTCTGGGTTGTCATATTACGCTACCTCTTAGAAATCTGGATTGCCCTTGTTCAGTTCCGACCCCGAGGCATCAAGTCGCAGAGCAAATCAGAATAAATAGTTAACAGCACAAAAAATTAACACAGACGATGCGACTTTTTGAACGGTTGAGCGTTTCGCGCGCAAGATTTACGTGTTTCGACATGTTAAATTGGCACTCTGCTTGCTATTTTATTTCATTATTATTGATTAACGGTAAATTTTACGCTGTGGTGCGTACCTAGGTCGCTTCGTCCGCTTTAGCGATTTTTGGGTCAACGGATCGCATTTCCGGGCCCGTTCCCACGACGTAGTACCGCCAAGCCTGAGCAGGTCGCCAGACAGCCGCTTTCTTAGGCCTTCAGCTGCGCCACTGTCGGTCGCGCAATGCCGTCATCGGCGGCGCCGCGATTGGTAGTACCTGCGCAACCGCGATGCCGGCGTCTCGCGGCACTACCAACACGGCCAGCGCATCGGCACCCAGCCATGTTTCGAGCTTTGCATGATCGGATTGCGCTAACGGCGCAAAGCCGATCCGCAGCTGATCGAGGCACCAGGCATGATATGCGTTACAGCGCGTTTCGAAATCGCCGCCGTAGAAGGTGTAGCGCACCGTCTTGTCGCCGGCTGCGCAGGCAGCCGCATTGGCCGCGAGATAAGGTAGATAATCGCGCCCGATCAGCGCCAGCAATGGTGCGAGGTCAGCGGGAACAGTTTCCAGCGCCGGCGCATCGGCGAAATCGTCCGGTGAAATCGCCCAGAGCCTCGTCACCCAGGCCAGCACATGCGGCGCGCGGTCGCGCATGATTTGTGCCGGTGTCGGGTCGCAGAAGAAATGCCGGAACATCGACGCGAACAGCCCGAAATCTGCCTCGCACGGCCGCGCGCCCATAATGAAGTCGCGCGTCGCCAGCACCGGCTCGAGGACGGCGAGGGAATCGAGATACAGCGCCTCGACCGCAGCACTATTTGCCGCCGTCACACCCTCGCCGCGCAGATAATGGTGTCGCTGGCGGCGCAGGATGAATTGCCGGCGTAGTGCCAGCGGCAGCTTGATATCGCGCAGCATCCCCGCCGCGATGCGCCCGCTCATCAGCCGTGCATCGTCCGGCTTGGCCCAGCGATAATAGAGCGCCGGCCGCCACAGCGCCTCGTCACCGAAATCCTCGATCAGCCGACTGACGAACCCCACCAGCGCGTTTTCAGGGGCAATGCGCGGTTCCGGATACTGCGCCTCGATCCAGCCCATGGACGGCGTCGTATCGGTCAGCCAGCGGCCGTCACCCAGTTCGATCTGCGGCATCTGCCGGACACCCGTGGCAAGCGCGCAGGCGGCAAAGCCCGCCGTGTCCATTTCAACGAGCTTATAGGCGATGCCCTTGGCGCGCAGATAGGCTTCGATCTTGCCGGTGAAATACGACAGGTCGAGCCCGTGGACGCGCCACGGCGCGCCCGGCTGCGCAGGTATCATCACTCAAAAGTGCCGCTTGAACTGTGCCGGATGCCACCCCGTTTCCGACGCCGCAAACACCCGCTCGCCGCTCAGTCGCCCGAGGCGGAAATAGCTTTCCCACTGCGCCTCGTCGAAGAACTGGTCGATCGTCGGTTCATTTGGGAAAATCGGGTTGCGGTAGTGGTAGCTCAGCACGTCGAGAGGCGCGTAACCGGCCAGCCGCGGCTTGACCACCACCAGCGTACCGCCGCTGCCGTCCTGATAGGTAATCCGCGCCAGCATCGCCACCGCCGAGCTGACACCGTCATCATCGCCGGCGAGCTTGGGCAGCGCACGGAAGGCGCTGCGCAGCGTCTTGTCATGGCCGACCGCCGCATCGAGCCCAGCGTCGTCTTCAAAGACGATTTCGGCGCCGAAATCGACGCGCGCCTTGCGCACAAGATTGGCGAGGTCGTCGAAAATCCGCGCGCTGTCCTCTCCATTGTCGGACACCACGATAAACGGCAGCTTGCGGCGTATCAGTTCATAGACCGCAGTGTTTTCGAAATGCCCGCCGTCGGTCAGATACCAGCGCTGGCGGTCCGAGCCGTGGAAAGTGCCGGTAAATTCGCCGAGCAGGTAGATCTGGATGACCCAGGGTTTGTGCGCGACGAATGCCTGCCAGCCGGCAAGCAAATAGCGCGGCCATTTGTGCACTTCGGTGAGCAGCTTGAACGGCTTTTTCAATGCCGCGCCGATGACTTCGCCCGGCGGGTTGCGCGTACGGTTCCACCAATAGCCGAGCCGGATGTTCGCCAGTCCCGCCAGCATCGCCATACCGATGCTGGTCTGTGCGCCCAACCCGGTCGAGAACGCCGCGCCCGAAATTGCCACCCATGCCGACATCGCGATCGGCTCGCCTGGCGGGTTAGCAGGGAACCCTTTGTCGAGCGCTTCGAGCGCCGCGGTTTCGGCCGTGCTGGCATATTCGGGCGGCGATGTATGGACGCGCAGCAGCCGGTCATAGGTACCGCGCGTGGTGATGATGCCCGCCGGCGACAGCACCAGATTGCGGCCGTGACGGTCGCGCTGGACAAGGTTCGAACCTTCGCTCGCCGTCTCGTTGAGCGTGATGTTGATCAGGTGCAGCGGCGCGGCGTCAGCGCCGTAATAGTCGCTGATGCGGATTTCGTCGTTGCGCTCGGCCTTGTCGACGCCCATTTCGCGGCCATCGAAGCGGTTGCGGTTGCTGCCGCCGAGGTAAGCGCGCCGCAACCGCGAGGCGTAGAAGGTCGATAGCGACGACAGGTTGAGGAACGCCGCAACATAGCCGAGCAACAGGTTGAGCAGCACTGTCAGTCCAATCAGCCACAGCAGCCCGGTGCGCCCCGTCGGCAGCCCCGGCAGCGCGCCGTCATAAACCCGCCACGCCACCGTATAGGCCGCAATCGACCAGAACAGGGCGACGAACAGCACCAACAACACCGAGATCAGCGCTGTTGCGGCTTTGAGCCCCATGGCCTTCAGCCGGTCGATGATCGATTTGGGGTCGACCGGCCCAACCTGCTTGAGCAGCCAGCGTGCCGTCGGGACCAGCACCGCCGCCGCGAATGGCGACAACCTTATGGCATCACCCAGGCTGGTGTTCCAGCCGCCCGTCGCCGCTGTCTTCGCGAGCATTTGCCACAAGAAAATCGCTACCGAATCGATGATGCCGACCGCCAGCAGCACCAGCGCCCAGCGCACCAGCCGCGCTTGCAACCCGGTCAGGTCCTGCCGCACCAGATCCCAGGCGCGCGCCAGTTCGAATTGCGCGCGTGGTCCCTTTGGCGTTGCCGCGCGCAGCCGGTGAAATGTCACCATCGCCCAGAGTGCGAACGCCAAAAACGCCATCACGGCGATCACCAGCCCGGCCTTCGGATGCGTCTGCATGTGGCGCCAGACATAACAGGCTGTCCAGCCAACCAATGCTGTCCCTCCAAGCGCCGGCCAAGGTAGCGCCCAACGGCTCAACGCCTCGCGGCGCGTCAGCCAGTATGACCAGCTGGCAATCACCGCTCCCATCGCCGGCACCAGCGCCATTACGACGAACGGACTGAGCGCTTCTGTGTCGGGTAGCGGCAATGCCCAGCCAGCGAGTGCCTGCACGGGGCCAAATAATGCCGAGCCGAACGCCAGCCTTAGCGCCACCGCTACCAGCGCCACCAGAAACAGCGCCGCGCCGATCACCAGCTGCACGCCGAACCAGTTGCGCACCAGCAAGGTCAATGCATACAGAAAATCTCCCGCGCCGGTTGGCGCGAGATAATTGCCTGAATCGCGCAGCCACGCGATCGAGCGCCGCACCTGCAGCTTGCCGAGCGGATCGACACCGTCGGCAGCCACACCCTCGAGCATGCCGGGTTGACCGTCGCGGCGCGCATAGAGCCCGCCGATAAAGCTGCCGATGTAGCTACCGCCCGACACTGTCGAGAGATAATCGAAACGGTGCAACAGCCCGAGCCGCGACAGTGTCCGCATCAGGCCAAGGCTGAACGTCGCGCTGCGGATGCCGCCGCCCGACAGCGCCAGCGCCGACATATCGACATCGGGCGCGCGGGCATCACCCTGGGCGGCACGACGCCGGGCGATACGCGACAGTTCATAGGCGCGCAGTGCCGCCAGCTTGTCGGCTTCGCTCGGTTCGTACTTGCGTGCCTGCGGCATCAATGCCCCCTTTGATCACCGGCGCCTGTCTAAAGATTCCGGTCGCCCCAATCGTTCCAGCGCTTCCACAACGGCCGTAGCTTGCGCCAACTCCACCATGCGAGCAACACCACGCCGGCTAGCAGCAGCGCCGCCACCATCGCCGCCTCCTGCGGATGTGCGAGCACGACATATAGTGCGCCCGCGGTGACGCCGTCCTCGGTGGTCGAGGTGACAATGTTGCTCACCGGCTCGGGGCTGAGATTGATCATCGCGCGGCCGCCGGCCTTGGCGGCATGGCTGGCGAGCGCCGCACCGCCGCCGAGCAGCAGCGTCACGATCTGCAGGCTGGTATTGCTCGGATCGACCACGGCGAGCGCCAGCATCGCGCCGCCAACGGGTCGCACCAGCGTATGAATGGTGTCCCAGATGCTATCGACCCACGCGACCTTGTCGGCGAAGAATTCCGCGATCAGGCCTACCGCCGCCGCGCCAATCACCCACCAACTCGCCAACGCATCTAGCGCATGAAAGTTCTCGGGCAACGGCAACACGCCGAATCGCATCGCCAGCCCGCAGGCGAAAACACAGGCGTACAGGCGCCAGCCGGCCAACAGGCTCAGGCTGGTCGCAACACCGATGACTTCGACTGCCCCCATCTTGCAGATCCCCGTTTGCACCGGAATGATACGCGCGCTTGGCAAGTTCGCCAACTGCGTCCTAAGGTGGTTGCATGTCCGATGAAAAACCCGCCGCTGCCGCGCAGCCTGCCGCCACCGTCGTCCTGCTGCGTGCAGGCAAAGACGCCCCCGAAATCCTGCTCGTCGAGCGTGCCCGCAGCATGGGCTTTGCCGGCGGCATGTACGTCTTCCCCGGCGGCAAGGTCGATGACGGCGACCTCGCAATCGCGCGCAACCCGAAGTGGACGCGCGGGTTCGACGGGCTATCGGATGCCGACGCCGCGGGCCGCGTCGCCTCCGCACGCGAGACGTTCGAGGAAGCCGGCGTACTGCTCTCCGATGGTCCGGCACTCGACGCCGCGACGCGCGCCGAATGGCGCCGACGCCTCAACCTGGCGAACGACCATGACGAATCGAAGCGCTACGCGGAAATTCTCGAAGCCACCGGCCATGTCCTCGATGCAGCGGCGCTGCTGCCATTCTCGCACTGGATCCCGCCGATGGCGCATGGTGTCGCCAAGCGTTTCGACACGCTGTTCTACATCGCTCGCTTACCCGACGGCGAGGTCATGACGCCCGACGGCCGCGAAGCGGTAACCGCGCACTGGTCGACGGCGGCGGCGGCACTTGCGCGCGCCGATGCCAAGGAAATTGGCGTAATCTTCCCGACGCGCCGCAACCTCGAACGACTGGCGCAATACCCGACCGTCGAGGCGCTGTGGGCGGGAACGGCGGCACGCAAACTGCAGCTCATCCAGCCCGAAATCGTCAAACGCGACGACGGCATGTTCCTGACCATCCCGACAGGTGCCGACTATCCGATTACCGAAGAAAAGATGGAAAGCGCGATGCGGGGCTGAGACCAGAGCGCGGCTAGGCTACGGCGCGCGCCTGGATCTGCTGCCAGGCCACGTCGACCGCGCAGTCTCCGGGATAGGCCAGCACGAGGTCGGCTTCGCCTTCAAAATGCCACTGCGCGGCGCCGGTGTGGAACCACACTTCGCCGGGGATGAATGCGGCGTCGTCGACCGTGCCGCTACCCGCCACGGCAGCGACCCAGACCGGCCGTTCGCGACTACCGCAGATGCGCCCCGTGCCATGTGCGCGGACGCGCTCGACCACGAAGTTCGGCCCCTCGACAAACGCCGTCCGCCCGGCCCCCATCGCGCGCGGCGACGTTGCCGGCTGCCAGACTTCACACTTGGCGACCGCCAGAGCAGGCCCCAGATGGAGATCGCGCGGGACGCCATGATCAAGCCGGCCATAGTCATACAGGCGGTAGGTCAGGTCGAGATTCTGCTGGACTTCGATCAACACCACCCCGGCACCGATGGCATGGATAGTGCCGGCCTGTGCCAGCATCACATCGCCGGCGTATACGGGGCGCGAATCGAGCAGCTTCTCGATCGAGCCATCAAGCGCTGCAGCCGCGAGCACTTCGGCACTGACCGGCGCCGTCAGGCCCAAGCCAATGCGTGCGCCGGGCTCGGCCGACAGCACGACCCATGCCTCATCCTTGCCGCGCGGCAGGCCAAGCGATGTCGCGGTAGGGGCATCGGGATGAACCTGCACCGACAGCGCCTCGGAAGTGAACAATACCTTGATCAGTAGTTCCGGGTCGGCAGGTAGCCCGTGGCCGACATCAAAAATGATCTCACCGACCGGCTCCGTCGTCGGCGGTAGGCCGTCGGACCACGGCGTCAGATCGCGGCGGCCCCAAGGCTTGTGCACATAGCGTGGTTGGAGGCGCGTCGCAGTCATCTTGTCCTTCTTCGTACCATCCTGAACCATGGATGGCAGCGATCCCTTGCTGCGCGCAGACTCGATGGCGTTTACAATCGCACATCCAGTCCGCCCGTATTCCTGCCATGTGCTAGTGACAGCGCCATTACCGACCGAGCCTCAGCCTAAGGTTTCCATAGCCGCCGAAGCGCCGTCGTGCCACCCCCGAAACTGCCACATTGGTGGCTTTCATCGGCCAAATGCCCTGATTTCAGGGTCGAGTTGAAGTGCGCGAGGGAAAAGTGCAGCATCGGCGTAATGTTTTTACGTGCGGGCCATAAAGTCCGCCGCAACGGGGAGAATGACAATGAAGAACGCCACTTTGGTCGCTGCAATGCTTGCCGTCACGCTAACCGCCACCGCCTCGCCCGCGCTCGCCAAAAAGCGCCCGATCGTCGCTGCCACGGTCAAAACCATCCAGAAAGTCGACACCGACAACAGCCGGACGATCAGCGCCAGCGAGTTCAGTGCGGCCGGTGGCGCCGACACGACCTTCGCCAAGATCGACGCCAACGCCAACGGCCAGATCGGCTTTTTCGAGCTACTGATGGCCTATGTCTACAAGGCCCTCGCCGCGCGCGCCGGCAACTGACTTACTGCAGCGCGGCCGGCAGTGGTGCGGCCGGCGGCGCACAGCGCTTGGCCTGGCCCAGCCCCTTCAGGAAGCCACGCCGGATCGAGCCAGCATAGACCGCCGTCTGCGCGTGCTTCTGCGCCGCCGCCGCACCCGAAATCTGGCGGATCAGCCCGGTGCCGGGAATGAACATGCTCACCGCCGACTGGCCCGCCGCCATCGCCAGCTCGGTGCCGGTGTTGTCGCTGCTCGGCGGCGGCGGTGCATCGACGTCAGGACCAAGCACCGCATTGAGCGCCTGTACACTCGCCGTCAGCTGCGCGCAATTCGCCGTGCCCTGCAGCGTATAGGGCCGCTTGATGGCATCTTCGAGGATCTGCGGCACCTGCTTGGGGTTGGCATTGACCAGGCTCGTGGTTGAATCGACCGCCGAATTGACCGCCGAACCCACCATATTGCCGACGCTCGATTGCGCCGACGCAGCGCCCGCCAGCATCAGCACCACAGGCACTGCCAAAGTTTTCAACCGCATAGCCATATCCCTTGTTTCGCAACGGCAGCAACTGCTGCACACCCGTCCGCCGCCACTTTGGAAGATTTGGCGCGCCGCCGCAATCGCCGACACTGGCTGATGCATGCGGCGATGTCGCGCGGTTGCGGTCGCCCCGTCGAACCCCTATTTCGGAAACCACATTCCCGCACCTCCGCGCGCTTGCCAAAAGCGAACAAATCTGGAACAAACCACCCATGCTGACTCACATTCAGGTGCGCGGCGCGCGCGAACACAACCTCAAGTCGGTCGATATCGACCTGCCCCGCGACAAGCTGGTCGTCATCACCGGCCTGTCCGGCAGCGGCAAGTCGTCCCTCGCGTTCGACACCATCTACGCCGAGGGCCAGCGCCGCTACGTCGAATCGCTGAGCGCTTATGCCCGCCAATTCCTCGAACTGATGCAGAAGCCCGATGTCGATCATATCGAAGGCCTGTCGCCCGCCATCAGCATCGAACAGAAGACCACGTCGAAGAACCCGCGCTCGACGGTCGGCACCGTCACCGAAATCTACGACTACATGCGGCTGCTGTGGGCGCGCGTCGGCACCCCCTATTCGCCGACCACCGGCCTGCCGATCACCGCGCAGACCGTCAGCCAGATGGTCGACCGCGTCATGGCGCTCCCCGAAGGCACCCGGCTTTACCTGCTCGCCCCCATCGTGCGCGGCCGCAAGGGCGAATACCGCAAGGAACTCGCGACGCTGAAGAAGGACGGCTACCAGCGCGTCAAGGTCGATGGCGCCTTCTACGACATCGATGACGCCCCCGTGCTCGACAAGAAATACAAGCATGACATCGACGTCGTCGTCGATCGCATCGTCGTCAAGGAAGGCCTCGGCGGCCGCCTCGCCGAAAGCTTCGAAGCCGCATTGAAGCTCGCCGAAGGCCTCGCCATCGCCGAATTCGCCGACGCCCCCGAAGGCGAAACCCCCGAACGCATCACCTTCTCCGAAAAATTCGCCTGCCCCGTCTCCGGCTTCACCATCGCCGAAATCGAACCGCGGCTGTTCTCCTTCAACGCCCCGCAAGGCGCTTGCCCCGCCTGCGACGGCCTCGGCGACAAGCTCTACTTCGACCCCGCGCTCATCGTCCCCAACGAAAGCCTGACCATCGCGCAGGGCGCCGTCATGCCGTGGGCGAAATCCAACCCGCCCTCGCCCTATTATATGCAGGTGCTCGCCAGCGTCGGCCGCGCCTATGACTTCAGCCTCAAAACCGCGTGGCGCGACCTCACGCCCGAACAGCAGCACGCCATCCTCCACGGCACTGGCGGCAAGGCCATCCCGCTGACCTTCACCGACGGCCGCAAGTCGTACGACGTCATCAAGGCGTTCGACGGCGTCATCGCCAACCTCGACAAGCGCTTCCGCGCCACCGAATCCGCCTGGATGCGCGAGGAACTCAGCCGCTACCAGTCGTCGGCCCCCTGCGAAACCTGCCACGGCGACCGCCTCAAGCCCGAAGCGCTCGCGGTCAAAATCGCCGGTGAGACCATCGCCGACGCCGTCCGCCGCCCCGTCTCACAAGCCTACCCCTGGGCCCGCGACCTCGCCGAAAAGCTCACCCCCAAGGAGCGCCAGATCGGCGAGCGCGTCCTCAAGGAAATCGTCGAACGCCTCGGCTTCCTCAACAACGTCGGCCTCGAATACCTCAACCTCGATCGCAAATCAGGGACGCTGTCCGGCGGCGAAAGCCAGCGCATCCGTCTCGCCTCGCAAATCGGCTCGGGCCTGTCGGGCGTGCTCTACGTGCTCGACGAACCCAGCATCGGGCTGCATCAACGCGACAACGACCGCCTCCTCCTCACCCTCAAGCGCCTGCGCGACCTCGGCAACACCGTGCTGGTCGTCGAACATGACGAGGACGCCATCCGCGCCGCCGACTATGTCGTCGACATGGGCCCCGGCGCCGGCGTCCACGGCGGCCATGTCGTCGCGCAAGGCTCGGTCGCCGACATCATCGCCACGCCCGGCAGCGTCACCGGCGATTACCTGTCGGGCCGTCGCGCCGTCCCCGTCCCGCTCATCCGCCGCAAGGGCAGCGGCAAGAAGCTGACGGTCAAGGGCGCACGCTCGAACAACCTGCAGAACGTCACCGCCAGCATCCCGCTCGGCACCTTCACCTGCATCACCGGTGTCTCGGGCAGCGGCAAATCGACCTTCACCATCGATACGCTCTACGCCGCCGCGGCGCGTGAGCTCAACGGCGCGCGCCTGCTGGCCGGCGCGCATGACAGCGTCGAGGGGCTGCAACACCTCGACAAGGTCATCGACATCGACCAGTCGCCGATCGGCCGCACCCCGCGCTCGAACCCCGCCACCTACACCGGCGCCTTCACCAACATCCGCGACTGGTTCGCCGGGCTGCCCGAGTCACTGGCGCGCGGCTACAAACCCGGCCGCTTCAGCTTCAACGTCAAGGGCGGCCGCTGCGAAGCCTGCACCGGCGACGGGCTGATCAAGATCGAAATGCACTTCCTCCCCGATGTCTACGTCACCTGCGACGTCTGCCACGGCCACCGCTACAACCGCGAAACGCTCGAAGTGAAGTTCAAGGGCATGAGCATCGCCGACGTGCTCGACATGACCGTCGAAGACGGCGTCGAATTCTTCAAGGCCGTCCCGCCGATCCGCGACAAGCTCGCCATGCTCCACGAAGTCGGCCTCGGCTACGTCAAGATCGGCCAGCAAGCCACCACGCTGTCGGGCGGCGAGGCGCAGCGCGTCAAACTCGCCAAGGAACTCGCCCGCCGCGCCACCGGCAGCACGCTGTATATATTGGACGAACCCACCACCGGCCTGCACTTCGAAGACGTCCGCAAACTGCTGGAGGTCCTCCACGCGCTCGTCGACCAGGGCAACACCGTCGTCGTCATCGAACATAATCTGGAGGTCATCAAAACCGCCGACTGGATCATCGACCTTGGACCCGACGGCGGGGATAAGGGCGGGGAGATTGTCGCGACGGGGACGCCGGAGCAGGTGGCGGCGAGTGCGCGGAGCTGGACGGGGGGGTATTTGAAGGCGCTGTTGGAAGCGCCCAAAGCCCAAGCCACCGCCTGACCCCATCAACCCCCTCCCTGCCAAGGGAGGGGCGACTCGCCATAGGCGAGCGGGGGTGGGCACTTCGCCACGTACCAAGACCGAAGCCAAGAGCCTCCGGCGGGCAGGCGTGACGCCTGCACCCGATTGAAGCGCGCCGCCCTCTTGCCCCTCTCCCCTCGAGGGAGAGGGCGACTCGCGCCCCAGCGCGGCGGGGTGAGGGGGAAGCGGCGCTGGCCGCTGCCGTTACCAACGGTGCCGCCCGCCCAAGGCCATCATCAAACCCGCAGCAACGCCTGCGTGCAGCGTTACAAATCCGCGCCCACTCGTTCGCCGGTTTCTCAAGTCGCGAAACTCGCCCGATGCTGCATGCATTGTCACGGTAATTTTGGTGACCGCAATTCTAAGGCAAACAGTATTTAGCCAACGACTCAAAAAGGTTCGGCCCGCCAATAAAGGCGGGCCGATGATCAAGATTGGGGACCGCAACTTAGCCGATTTCGAGGTTCGGCAACGCTTTCTGCAGGGACGCAGTTAGCCTGTTGATGCCGGACTCGCTGCTGAAGCTACCCGCGCCACCTTCTGCACCGCTGAGCCAGAACCTGTCACCAGTGACTTCGTCACCTTCTGAGTCGTAGCCGCTCACTTCGAGCAGTGGCTGCGCAAGGACTTCCTCGTAGTTGTTGGGATCAGCAGTAGACTTCCCAGAATCGCGAATGATTTCAATCACGTCAGGTAAGAGGTTATGCAACACGCGCACACCTACACCCTTCATGATCGTATAGTCTTCGGCG
This sequence comes from Glacieibacterium arshaanense, assembly GCF_004681125.1. GTDB lineage: Bacteria > Pseudomonadota > Alphaproteobacteria > Sphingomonadales > Sphingomonadaceae > Polymorphobacter_A > Polymorphobacter_A arshaanense. The sequence continues at coordinate 358,237 of NZ_SIHO01000001.1, read as the reverse complement.
TTGGAAAATGCCGCAGGCAGAACCTGCCGGACACCTTCCCAATATGCCTCGAGAATGCGCACCTGTTGGTCCTGATTCAGGCGCTGGAAGAACGGCGACTTGAGTACACCCTGAAGCGACTTGACCATCGACGCGGACGGCATCGTGGTCTGCCCCTTGTCCATACCAGGCAGTCGGATGCGCAAACGCCAGATGCCCGACTCATTCGCAAGCCGCTCAACTAGAGTCTGACCGTTAATCTGCCATGCCCGCCCTTTTCCTTCCAATTCATCCATCACCGACGGATCAGCCACGCTCATACGCTTCATGAGCGCCAACGCGAGATCGGTGCGCACGGGCTTGGCGTTCGAATTTACCAGATAGAACTGCTTCATCTCTTCCAGTTCGTTACCACCTAGCATGCAAACAAACGGCAAGAGATACTCCTCGCCGTATTCCCAGCCATCACTTACGGCCTTCGATAGCGCCAAGACGCGATGCTGGCCGTCAACCACGTGAATGATCTGGTCGTCAGTCGGATTTCCGCTAATGCCCGGGAGATGAAGGTGACCGCCAGACACCATCGAAGCGGCATCCTGCGAGCGGATGTTAAGGATCACCGAGTTCGGCAGATCTACGCTACCGGCCCGCAAGGCGGCGGCCAACTGGTTGACGCGTGCCTTGCCCGGCATCCGCTGGTAGCCAATGCGGCTGACCGGGTTGTAAGATGGCACGGTGAAGCGTCCCAAAAGTGCTTTGACCGGGATAAACCCCGAAATTAGCTGGACACCAGACGAGAGCTTCGGACCCACGACAATCGGAATCGCGAATGCCGCGACGTGCGTACCAGCGCCTTCAAGGCTCTTCAGGTCTTCGAAATCATCAAATTCACCCATCGCATTTCCCTTCAATCAGGCTGGCACAATGCCGGCCGCTGTGAATCCGATATAAGCAAATCCGATCCACGTATCAAGATCTTTTTTTCAGATCTATTTTAACAGATCAGATTTCGAGATCTGGAATCACGTCCACTGCTGTCAAACTGCTTCCTCCATCGCTGCGGAGCCGCGTCGTCGGACGGGTCGGCTTTGCCGCCCGCCGGCCGGACGCTGCGGCGAGTCAGCGGACTTCGGAAATTTGCTGCGCGAATTTCCTCCAGCGCGCTGCCGCCTTGGCCTTTTTGATCTAAATCATCGACCTTGCTGCCAAAACCGGCGCATAACCCGACTCGATCACACCAGAGTGGAGTTTCCCATGACGCATATCTCGCAAGACCTGCACAACGCCTTCCCCGATGACGAGGCGGTGCTGCGTCAGCTCAAGGCCGAAGACCGCCACTTCCAGACGCTGTCGGCACGCTTCGACGAACTCGACGAGGAAGTGCTGCGCATCGAAGCCGGCACCGAACCCGCGTCGGATATCCGCCTCGAAGAAATCAAGAAGCACCGGCTGGCGCTGCTCGACGAGATCGCCGCCTGCGTCGCCGCCGCCAAGACGGCCGCCTGACATGGCTGCAACCGTCCCCGACGATATCGTCAAGACGCTGCACGCCCGGCTCGCCGAACTCGGCGGCAATATCGCGCGCATCGAAACCGCGTTGCGCGCCCCGCTCGACGCCGACTTCGCCGAACAGGCCGCCGAGCTGGAGGGCCAGGACGCGCTGCACGGCATCGAAGGCAGCCACCTCGCCGAGGCCCAGGCCATCCACGCCGCACTGGCGCGGATCGCGGCGGGCAACTACGGCGAATGCAGCAACTGCGGCGCCGAAATCCCCGCCGCCCGCCTGCGCGCCGTGCCCACCGCCACCCGCTGCGTGAACTGCGCCGACTAGGCGGCGGCTTGCCGCCGCGCCGACAAAGGCATAGCATGTCCCTGCACAGCGGAGTGCCTGCGTGACCTGATGTCCGCAGCATCCGCCGTCAGGGAGTGCACCATGAAGTTCGTCTTTCTCGCCGCGACCGCACTGCTGACCAGCTCGGTCTTCCTCGCCAACACCGCACACGCTGCCGGCTGCATCACCACGCGCTACGGCCGCACCGTTTGTGAAACCGCAGCGGGCGCCGTGGTTGCACCAGCGCCGGTCGTTGCCGCGCCCAAGGCGGTCGTTGTCGCCCCAGCGCCCGTGGTTGTTGCGCCACATGCCGTGGTTGCCGCGCCGGTCGCCACCGCAACGCGCTACCCGTCGGGCGTCACCACCGCGACTGGCGCCTATGGCGACAAGGCCGCGTACAACCCCAACACCGGCAAGGCAGCGGTGCAGACCACCAACCCGTACAACGGCGTCAAGACCACGCAGACCAACACCGGCGTCACCGCCAAGTCGAAGAACGGCTACGGCGTCGCGACCGGCCCGGGTGGCAAGACCTGCGTCAAGGGCCATGCCAACGCCGGCTGCAACTAACGGTCAATATTTCCGGCGCGGGATTGCACCGCCGTACAGCGCCTCCCACATCATCGGTTCACCCAACCGAGGACCTGCATGAGCCCGCTGCCCGACCCCGTCGATCGTCCCGCCGGTGCCGATACGCCTGCCGCCGCCGAGGCACGCCGCCGTCGCCGCTGGCTGACCTTCGCTGAAACCGTCGGGGTCATTGCGCTGCTGATTTCGGCGGCGAGTTTCTGGGACAGCCATCAGGAACGTGTCCGCAGCGAAGCCCGCGAAGCCGCCCCCAAGGCCAAGCCCAAGCTGACGCTGACCAGCAAGGCGGTCGACGACGGCGCGCGGCTCGATCTGGCGGCGAGTGCCGACGGCATTGTCGTGCAGACGCAGACGGTCATCTTCCCCAAGGCGCTCGACGCCAGCGCCGTCGACACCACCGGCGATGCGCATATCGATGCCAGCTGGTTCGAAAGCGGCTTGCTCAAGACCGTGCCCGACCATGACGGCACCTTCACCGGCCGCATGCCAGTGGGCATCATCACCAAATTCGAGGTGAACGGCGAGTCCGTCACCGATACCGCGCTCTATGACCTGGGCTATACGCTGCACCCGCGGACGCTGCGGTCGGACCGCGTCGAGTTGCAGGGGTTGAGCCTGGTGTCGCGCGGGCTGGGTGACAAGCTTGAAGCGAAGCTCGAAGCGCGCTGGAAAGCCGGTAACCCCGGATAGCGCTGGTAGTGCTGATACGTACTTTCCCAAGGCGCTGATTTGGCGCAGTGTCGCCCCAAGTAAAACATTCGGGGAGTGGGTCAGTGGAATTCGATTACATCATCATCGGCGCCGGCAGCGCCGGTTGCGTGCTGGCCAACCGGCTGACCGAGGACGGCAGTGCCACGGTGCTGCTGCTCGAAGCGGGTGGCAAGGACACCAACCCGATGATCCACATCCCCGTCGGCTATTCGCAGACGCTCAAGGATCCCAAGGTCAACTGGCTGTACGAAACCGACGAGGACCCGTCGAGCGGTGGCCGCCCGCACGTGTGGCCGCGCGGCAAGGTGCTCGGTGGCTCATCGTCGATCAACGGCCTGCTGTATGTGCGCGGCCAGGCGGCGGATTATGACCAGTGGGCGCAGCTCGGGTGCGCGGGGTGGAGTTATTCGGACGTGCTGCCGTACTTCAAGCGCGCCGAGGGCAACGAGCGGTTGAGCGATGACCTGCACGGCAGCGACGGACCATTGAACGTGTCGGACCCCGCCGACCACCACCCGATTTCGGACGCCTGCATCGCTGCCGGCGTCGAAGCCGGCATCCCGTTCAACAATGACGTCAACGGCGAAAGCCAGGACGGCATCAGCTATTTCCAGATGACGGTGAAGAACGGCCGGCGCTGGTCGGCGGCGATGGCGTATCTGCGCCCGGCGTTGAACCGGCCGAACCTCAAGCTCGAAATCAACGCACAGGCCGAACGCATCACCTTCGACGGCAAGCGCGCCACCGGCGTGCGCTACAACCAGAAGGGCGTGGTTGTCGAAGCCAAGGCGCGGCGCGAGGTCATTCTGGCCGGCGGCGCGGTCAACTCGCCGCAGTTGCTGGAGCTGTCGGGCATCGGTGACCCCGAGGTGCTCAAGCCGCTGGGCATCGATGTCGTGCAAGCGCTGCCGGGCGTCGGCACCAATTTGCAGGATCACTATGTCGTCAGCGCGCAGTTCCGGCTCAAGCCCGGCTGCCTGTCGGTCAACGAACTCAGCCGCGGCTGGCGGCTGGTGCGCGAGGCGGCGCGCTATGCGGTGACGCGCAAGGGGCTGTTGGCGCTGTCGGCAGCGCATATCCAGGCCTATGTCCGCACGCGGCCGGGTCTCGCCGGGCCCGATGTGCAGTTCCACATCCTGCCGGCGACGATGGATGTCGAAAAGCTGACTTTGCACCAGGTGATGGAACTCGAGCGCACGCCCGGCCTGACCATCGCGCCGTGCCAGCTGCGCCCCGAAAGCCGCGGCACCATCCACCTGCGCACCGCCAACCCGTTCGACCATCCGTCGATCAAGCCCAACTACCTCAGCGCGCAAGTCGATTGCGACACCATCGTCGCGGGCATGCGCTGGGGCCGCAAGATTGCCGCGCAGCCGGCGCTGGCGCCCTATATCGACCATGAGCAATTGCCCGGCGCGGCGGTCGAAACCGATGCCGACATGCTGGCGTTCATCCGTGAATCGGGCAGCACGATCTACCACCCCGTCGGCACCTGCGCGATGGGCCGGGCGGACGATCCGCGCAGCGTTGTCGGGCCGGATTGCCGCGTTCACGGAATCGACGGCTTGCGCGTTGTCGATGCCTCGGTGATGCCGCGGCTGGTGTCAGGCAACACCAACGCGCCCACCATCATGATCGCCGAAAAGGCCAGCGACATGATCCGGGCGGCAGCGCGCAAGGCGGTGGCGGCTTAGAAGCGCCTCCGGCGGGCAGGGCCTCAGGCCCTGCACCCGATTATTTGGCGATCTTCAAATGGGTGCAGGCCTCAGGTCTGCCCGCCGGAGGCCCTTGAAAACCGCCATGCCAATGTCTCGCCGGCATGGAATGGTACGATCGTCGTGCCGGCAGCCGGCAGGTCGGCGGGCACCAGCGTGTCGATGCGGTCGAGCGTCACCGTGCCCGCATTGAGCGGCAGGCCGTAGAAGCGCGGGCCGTATTCGCTGGCGAAGCCTTCGAGCTTGTCGAGCGCGCCCTCCTCAGCGAAGGTCTTGGCGTAGCTTTCGAGGGCGTAGGGGGCGTTGTAGATCCCGGCGCAGCCGCATGCGGCTTCCTTGGTCGGTGCGGCGTGCGGGGCGGAATCGGTGCCGAGGAAGAATTTCGGTGAGCCTGAAACCGCTGCGCCGCGCAGCGCCAGCCGATGGCGTTCGCGCTTGATGACCGGCAGGCAATAGGCGTGCGGGCGGATGCCGCCATCGAACATGGCATTGCGGTTGAGCGCGAGGTGGTGCGGCGTGACGGTCGCGGCGATATTGGCACCGGCGGTTTGCACGAATGCCACGGCTTCGGCGGTGGTGATGTGTTCGAACACCGTTTTCAGGCCGGGGAAATCCTTGAGCAGCGGCGCCAGCACGCGGTCGATGAACACCGCCTCGCGGTCGAAGATGTCGATGTCGCGGTCGGTGACTTCGCCGTGCACCAGCAGCGGCATGCCGGCCTTCTGCATCGCCTCGAGCGCCGGATACAGCGCCTGGATGCGGGTGACGCCGTGGCTCGAGTTGGTGGTGGCGTTCGCCGGATACAGCTTGGCGGCGGTGAACACGCCCTCGGCATGGCCGCGCGCCAGCTCAGCGCCGTCGCTGCTGTCGGTCAGATAGGCGGTCATCAGCGGCGTGAAATTGTACGCCGGATCGACCGCGGCAATTATGCGGTCGCGGTAGGCGGCGGCAGCGGCGACGCTGGTCACCGGCGGCGACAGGTTGGGCATGACGATGGCGCGCGCGAACTGCCGCGCGGTATGGTTTGCCACCGCGCCGAGCATGGCGCCGTCGCGCAGATGCACGTGCCAATCGTCGGGCTGGCGCAGCACCAGTTGCTTGATCTCGCTTGTCGCCATCGCCGCCTCCGTCACTTGCAATATGGCGGCGCTATTCCACGGTTGCGACAACAAGGGAAGAGGCGCCCGCACTAGAATAGCTGCGGTTGAATGCTTGACGCGCGGCGTGCAGCCACTACCAGTCGCGCCACGTCGACCTCCGGCGTGCGCCAATGAAGGCCCGACCATGTCGCTGCGCGACCTTGCCCTGCTGATTGCCATCTGCCTCGTCTGGGGGCTGAGCAACGTTGTCAGCAAGATTGTCGTCGGCCAGTGGGGCGTCGCGCCACTGTTCTACACCGCGCTGCGCTTTGCTGTCGTGCTGGCGGTCACCTTCCCGTGGCTGCTGCCGGCACCGCGGCCGATCTGGCGCATCCTGATGATCGGCGTGCTGATGGGCGGCGGCAACTTCGCGCTGCTGTTCATGGGGTTGCAGACCGCATCACCATCCGCCGCGGCAATCGTGCTGCAGCTTGGCGTGCCGATCACCACCTTGCTGTCGGTATTCATGCTGGGCGAGCGCATCCACTGGCGCCGCGCGCTCGGCATCGCGCTGACCATGGCCGGCGCGCTGACCGTCATCTGGCACCCCGAAGGCGTGGAGTTGTCGTACGGCCTGTGGCTGATTGCCGGCGCCACCGTCGTCGGCTCGCTCGGCGGCATCATGATGAAGCAGATGGAGGGCGTTGCGCCGTTGCGCTTCCAGGCCTGGGTGGCGCTCGCCTCGCTGGTGCCGATGGCGCTGGGCTCGCTGCTGTTCGAGCACAATCAATGGCCGTCGGCGATGGCGGCGGGCTGGCCGTTCGTCGGCGCGGTGGCGTTTACCGCGCTGATCGTTTCGGTGGTCGGCCACACGGCGTTCTACGGCCTGATCCAGCGCTACGAAGCCAATCTGATTGCGCCGCTGACCTTGATGGCGCCGCTGGCGACGATTGCGTTTGGCGTGCTCATCACCCACGACCATTTCGACATGCGGATGGCGATCGGCGCGGCGCTGGCGCTGACCGGCGTGCTGATCGTGGCGCTACGCCGCAACCATGTGGCGCCGCTGTTGCTGCTATTACGCGAAGAGCCGTAACGCCGCCGTTCAGCCGGATACCGGCTCGATCATCACCATGCTGTTGGTGCCGTGATTGGCGATGGCGGTCTTGCCGGCCGACAGCGCCAGCGACGGCTCACGGACCGTGTTCATGAACACCCAGTCCGACCGTGCGGCTTCAGGCGTGAGCGTCACCGTCAAATAGCCACGCCGGCTGAGGTCGCACCATTTGAGGCCGGGGTTTGCAGCGACCAGATCGGCGGCGGCCTTCGTCGGCGCGATACCGAGCACCGATTCGAACCCTGGCGAGGTCACCCCCTGCCCGGCGAATTCGACCCCGACGGGTTTGCCGTTCAGCGACAGATTGTTCGCCCAGGCGTTGTGGCTGTCGCCCGACACGACGACGAGGTTGGCCTTCGCCGCCTGCGCCGCCTTGTAGAAGCGCATCCGCGCCGGGCTATAGCCTTCCCAGCTGTCCATGCTCAGCGGCAGCCCGACTGTGCCCGCGAGCACGCCGACCTTGAGGAAACCGACGGCGCGCTTGTCGGCATCGGGGGCCAGCCAGCCCGCTGCCGCCGGCGGCAGAATCAAACCGCCCATGACGATCTGCTGGGCGACGAGCTGCCATTTCTTGCCGGCCTTGACCGAGGCCTTGAGCTGGTCGGCGACCCATTGTTCCTGCGCCGGCCCGAGTAGGCTGCGCTTGGGGTCCGACCAGGGTCCGTCGCGGAACGCCACCAGCGCCGCCTTGGGGTCGGGCGCACCCTTGATCGCGCCGAACATGTCGAGCTGCTTGTCGCGGCCTTCGACACGCGTATCGAGCGTTATCAGCGATAGCAGGTCGCCGATGTCATAGCGCTGGTACGGCTTGCCGCTGACCGGCAGCCATTCGCTGTGTGCCTGCTTGGCCGCCGCCTTGCGTGCGTACCAGTCGCCTTCGGTCTTGGGATCATGGTTTTCGGCGCCGCCCATCCAGGCGTCATTGGCGAATTCATGGTCATCCCAGATCGCCACCCACGGGAACAGCCGGTGCAGTTCCTGCAAATCGGGGTCGCTGCGGTAGCTGGCGTAGCGTGTGCGGTAGTCGCTCAGCGTGATGATTTCGTTGGCGGGTTCGACCAGCCGGCCAGGCACGGTTTCGGCGGCGCTCGGGTATTCGCCGCGCTGATATTCGTACAGATAGTCGCCGACGTGGATGACGAGGTCGAGGTCGTCGCGCTTGGCGGCATGGCCATAGGCGTTGAACCAGCCGAAGCCGATGTTCGAGCAGCTGAATACCGCGACCTTATATTGTGCCAGCGCGCCTGTCGGCAGCGTCCGCGTGCGGCCGACGGGCGACTTGCTGCCATCGGGCGCGACGAAGCGGTAGTAATAGATGGTGCCGGGTTTCAGCCCGTCGACGACGACCTTGGCGCAGCCGTCGCTGGCGCTGTTGGCGCTGACTTCGCGGTGACGCAGCACGGTGGCGAAACCCGCATCGGCGGCGACTTCGGCGCGCAGGATTGGCCGGTCATCGGCGCCGATGTAGCGCGTCCACAGCAATACCGATGTCGGCCCCGGTTCGCCGCTGGCGACGCTGTGGGTGAAGCCGCTGGTCGGCGCGGTGGCGGCATTCAGCCGGCCCGGCAGCATCATCGCGCCGGCTGCCAGCGCGCCGCTGCCGAGCAGGTTGCGGCGATTCATCGCCATTTGCAGAAAGTCGATCATCGCGCATCCCCCGGGACTATCGTTGGCGCACTGGACAGCTGCCGATTGGCAGCTGCGATGCGCGCGCCTAGACTAACAATATGCCCAAGATGCGCAACAAGGCCGACCTGCCGACAAAAATTTGCCAGTGCTGTGGGCGACCGTTCAGCTGGCGCAAGAAGTGTGAACGCGACTGGGAAAATGTGCGCTACTGTTCGGATGCCTGCCGGACGCAGCGCACACCGCGGGACTTGCCTTTGCCACCGAGTCGGGCATAGGCTCTCGGTTTAGCAAATTCCATCTCCGGGGAGATTTATCATGGCTACCGCAATGAAGGCCGCGCCCAGCGTCAAGGACAGCTGCAGTGCCGAGGAATGGGCGCTGCGCGTCGATCTGGCCGCCGCTTACCGGCTGGTCGCGATGTACGGCTGGGACGATATGATCTTCACGCATCTATCGGTGCGCATCCCCGGTCCCGAACATCACTTCCTGATCAACCCGTACAACCTGATGTTCGAGGAAATCACCGCGTCGAGCCTCGTCAAGATCGACATGAACGGCAACCCCGTCGACGAGACGCCGTACATGGTCAACGCCGCTGGCTTCACCGTCCATTCGGCGGTGCACATGGCGCGCGAGGACGCGCATGCGGTCATCCACCTGCACACGCCGTCGGGCCAGGCCGTCGCCGCCCAGGCCGAAGGGCTGCTGCCGATCAGCCAGACCGCAATGGCCGTCGTCAACCGGCTGTCGTATCACGACTATGAAGGCATCGCGACCGACCTCGAAGAGCGCGCGCGCTTGGGCACGGACCTTGGCGCCACCAACACCGCGATGATCCTGCGCAACCATGGCACGCTGACCGTCGGCAAGACGATGGCCGAGGCGTTCGTGTCGATGTACTATCTCGAACGCGCCTGCGAAGTGCAGGTCAAGGCGCTCAGCGCCGGGCTGAAGGGCCTCAACAACCCGCCGCAGGGCACGCCCGAAAAGGTCCATGGCCAGACCGAAATGATCGGCGTGATTGCCGACAAACTGGCGTGGCCGGCGCTGCTGCGCAAGCTCGACCGCCACAATCCGGGTTACGCCAACTAGCGACGGCTACGGCGCGGCCTCACCGCCGCGCCGCCACCCAGATCAGCCACGCCCAGCCGCCGAGCATCAGCGAACCGCCGACCGGCGCGAACAGGGCAACGCTGCGCGGCGCACCCAGCGCCAGCGCGTCGAGGCTGAGCCCGAACAGCAACGTCCCCAGCGTCAGTGCCCACGCACCGCCACGCACCGCGCGGCTGTCGCGCCACGCCAGCAGCGCGAACACCGCGATCGCGTGCGGTAGCTGATAAGCCGCCGCCGTCGTCGCCCACGCCTTGGCCTGCGGATCGGTCAGTGCGTGCGCAGCCATTGCACCGACACCAACGGCGAGCAGCCCGTTGAGCGCCGCCAGCGTCGGCAGCCAGCGTGCGCCGGCAGGTTGAAGATTGGCCATCAGCAGGGGTCCACCGCAGGAATTGCGCCGAAAACGCATATGCCGAATGTTGCCAGCATTCAAACAAGTCATTAGAATTAATAAATTGGAAACATTATAGCCATCGTGCGAAGGGCGGGCGCGGGGGCGAGTGACAGGAAATTCAGGCAGTTTGCAGGCATTTTGGCTGCCGGTTCTTCGCGGCCCCGGCATGCTGCGGTTGCTGCTGGCATTGCTTGTGTGGGTTTCGCACACGTCGCGCCTGCAAATCGGTGGCCCCGCAGTCATCGTTTTCTTTGTGCTCAGCGGTTTTTGGGTGACGGGGCTTTTCGTGCGCCACAACGGCAGCATCGGCAGCTTCATTCTCGATCGTTGGCTGCGTATCTGGCCGCTGATGGCGATTGCCACAATAGCCACGGTTGCGGTGCGTCAGTGGCTGGCATTGCCGGCGGCGGGCAATCTGGCGTCGACGCTGCTGCTGCTCGGACTGGCGACGCGCCACCATGATGTGCTCGGCGTCGCCTGGTCGCTCGATTTCGAACTACAATTCTACATATTGCTGCCGCTGCTGATGCTGCTGGTCGCACCGGCCGGCGTGCTGGTCAGATGGCGGGCACTACTGCTGCTGTTGGTGGCGACGCCGGTCGGGCTTTGGCTGCTATGCAATCATGACATCGCTACCGTGTTGGTACTGGTACCAGCGTTCGGCGCCGGGCTGGCGATCCGCTTGACCGGCTGGACATGTACTGGGCGTTCGGCGTTGGCGTCCGTCGTTACATTCGCGGGCTTCGGGCTGGTCTGTTTTCTGGTGCCCGGATTAAGCCATATAGTCCTCAAGACGCCGGGGGTGTGGTCGGACGCCGATCTGCGCGTCGGCATGGCGTGGTGCCTGTTGCTGATACCGTTCATCGCATGGAACGTGCGGCAAATCGCACCACCAATCGACCGGCTGCTCGGCAATCTGTCCTACCCATTCTACCTGCTACACTATCCGGTGCTGTCGATCGGGATGGCGGCCGGCTGGTTTGCGCCGGGCTGGGCCGGCAAGCTTGTCGCGCTGCTCGCCACGGTCGTGGTGACGCTCCTGACTTATCGCTTCATTGATCGGCCGATTGAAGACTGGCGCATTGCGCGGCGCACAAGACTGATGCCGGTGCCGGCGCAATAGCGTTTCAGCCCTCCCAGAAGCTGAAGCTTCCATGGTCGAGCGCTTGCGCGCAGGCGCCGCGCGTCATCTTGAGGAACAGCGCATCGCCGCGCTCGGTGCGTTCGACCGACAGCGCCGAAAACACGCCCATCATGATGCCGTGCAGCGTGTAGCGCCGGTAATCGCGCCAGCAGTCATCCCAGCCATAGCCGGTGACGCCGCGTTGCAGCAGCTCGGCGTGATAACCGCGCACCAGCTCGACTTCGTGCGCGCGGCGGACATCGGGGTCGAGCCCGGCCGACAGGAAATAGGCGACATCGGTCAGCCCCGGCCCGACGGTGACGGTCTGCCAGTCGAGCGTAGCCATCGGCCGCGCGCCGCCATAGACATCGAACAGAATGTTATCGAGCCGGAAGTCACCGTGTATCAGCGTACGCGGCGATGACCGGTCCTCGCGGCTGCCCGCCAGCGCCGCCGGCAGCCGGTTGACGAGGTCGATGTATTCGGGCTCGAGCACGCCCGCGTAGCGTTCCTGGAACAGGCCCGCGATCGTCGGCAGCGCAGCTTCGACCATTGGCTGCAACCGCGCCGGCCGGTTCACCAGCCAGTCGATGCTTTCCACCGATGCATCACCCCACCGCGGCGCATGCAGCATCGCCGCCTCGCGCAGCGCCACGCGCGCATCCGCCACCGAGCAGCCGGCGAGCTGGTCGCCCTGCCGCGCCGGCGCGAGATCGGCGAGCAACAGCGTGAAATCATCATTGTCAGGGTCGACTTCGGCGACATAGGCGTGCGGCGTGTGGATTTCGAGCGTCCGCGCCAATTCGCGGTAGAAGCTGACCTCACGCAGATACAGCACATGCTCCGACCCCGCCTTGCGGCTCACCGGGTCGGTCGCGGGGAACTTGCCGACCACGCTGCGCGGCGCCGTCCCGGCATCCCCGGTATAGGTCATTTCGAAGCGGTAGCTGTCGGCCACCAACCCGTTACCGACCGCCTTGCGCGTCAGGCTGGCGACGCTGCCGCTGCCGAGCACGCCGGCGTGGCGCAGCGCCATCGTCATCCAGGCGGCATCGATTGTCGCCGCATCGGCGACGATCAAAGGATTGGTCATGCGTCCTCCCCAGAACGGTGTTGGTACGATTTGGTCTAGCCGCAGAACAGGCCAGTGGCGACTCTTTCAGTCAACCAATTCAAGGGCCTCCGGCGGGCAGGCCTGAGGCCTGGACCCATTTGTTTGGCGCTCTTCAATCGGGTGCAGGCCTCAGGCCTGCCCGCCGGAGGCTCTTAATTACTCTCGCGCAGCAATTCCCGGCTGATGATGACGCGCATGATCTCGTTGGTGCCTTCGAGTATCTGGTGGACGCGCAGGTCGCGGAACAGCTTTTCGATGCCATAGTCCTGCAGATAGCCATAGCCGCCGTGAAGCTGCAGCGCGCGGTCGACGACGCTCATGCCGGTATCGGTCGCCAGCCGCTTGGCCATTGCGGCGAACTTGGTCTTGTCAGGGGCATTGGCGCTGACCTTCGCGGCGGCGGCGTAGAGCAAGGTGCGCGCCGCCTGCAGTTCGGTTTCCATGTCGGCGAGCTTGAACTGCGTTGCCTGGAAATCGACGATGGCCTTGCCGAACTGGTTGCGCGTGCGGGTATAGGCAATCGCGTCGTCGAGCGCGCGCTGGGCACCGCCGAGCGAGCACGCGCCGATGTTGAGGCGGCCACCGTCGAGGCCCGACATGGCAATCTTGAAGCCCTCGCCCTCGGCACCTAGGCGGTTGGCGACGGGCACGCGGGCGTTGTCGAAATTGACCACCGCGGTCGGCTGGTTGCGCCAGCCCATCTTGTGTTCGTTGGCGCCGAAGCTGACGCCGGGCGTGTCCTTGTCGATGACAAGGCACGAGACGCCGCGCGGCCCGTCCTCGCCGGTGCGCACCATCGTCACATAGACTTCGTTGACGCCGGCGCCCGAAATGAATGCCTTGCTGCCGTTGACGACATAGTGGTCGCCGTCACGCACTGCGCGGGTTCGCAAGGCGGCGGCGTCGGAGCCCGAGCCCGGCTCGGTCAGGCAGTAGCTGGCGATGCGCGTCATCGGCACGAGGTCGGGCAGGTAGCGCGCCTTGACGTCGGCGTCGCCGTAGCAATCGATCATCCACGACGCCATGTTGTGGATCGAAATGAACGCCGAAAAACTCGGGCAGCCATAGGCCATGGCTTCCATGATCAGCGCCGCTTCCATGCGCCCCAGCCCGATGCCTCCCGACGCTTCCGAAATGTAGATGCTGCCGAAGCCCAGCCCCGCCGCCTCGACGATGGTGTCGCGCGGGAACTCGCTGCGCTGGTCCCAGCCGGCGGCGAACGGCACGACGCGGTCGGCAGTGAAGCGGCGCGCCATTTCCTGGATGCTGCGCTGGTCTTCGGTCAGATCGAATTGCATTTCGTAATGCCCTGAGGTCGTTGGTCTAGTTCTTGATTTGTGGTGGCGGCAACACGCACTGGCCGGTGCGGAACAGCGCCCATTCCTCGCAGGCGCTGCCGTCCTTGCGGTGGCAGATGCCGGTGATGTTGCCCGCCACATCGGGCACCATCTCGATGGTGCCGCCATCCTTGCCGCAGGCGACGCTCGCCGGATTGGCGAGCGTCGTCGTTGCGGTCGGCGGTGCTGCCGGTGGCGGCGTCGCGGCGACGCTGCCAACCACAGCTGCCAGCAGCAACAGCATCACAGCTTGACCAGCATCTTGCCGGTGTTGGCACCCGAAAACAGCCCGAGGAAAGCGTCGCCGGCCTTGTCGATGCCTTCGAACACGGTTTCTTCCCACTTGATCTTGCCGGCGGCAATCCAGCCGGCCATTTCGGCAGCGAATTCGGCGCGCTTGCCGGCGAACTGCGTGCTGATGAAGCCCTGGATCTTCAGGCTCTTGCCGACGACCATGATGATGTTGCGCGGACCGGGCGAAGGCTCGGTGGCATTATAGTCGCCGATCATGCCGCATTCGACGAGGCGGGCGAACGGCTTGGCACATTCGATCGCGACCTCGAGATGCTCGCCGCCGACATTGTCGAAATAGACGTCGATGCCCTTGGGCGCTGCCGCCTTGACGGCTTCAAGCAGGTTGCCGCAGGTCTTGTAGTTGATGACATGGTCGATGCCGAGCGACTTGAGCCAGGCGCATTTGGCGTCGGTGCCGGCACTCGCCACGACGGTACAGCCCTTGATCTTGGCAATCTGCGCGACCAGCGAGCCGACAGCGCCGGCGGCGCCCGACACGAATACCGTGTCACCCGCCTTGGGCTGGCCGACGTCGAGCAGCCCGCCCCAGGCGGTCAGCCCCGGCATGCCCATCACGCCGAGAAACGCCTGCGTCGGCACACCGGCGACGGCCGGCAGCTTTTCGAGCGCGGCAGCAGGCGCGACGAACGCCGTGCGCCAGCCGAAGAAAGACATCACCAGGTCGCCGGCCTTGAAGCCCGGATCGTTCGATTCGATCACTTCGCCGACGGCACCGCCCTGCAGCACCTCGCCGACCTGAAACGGCGGCACATAACTTTCGCGGTCGTACATGCGGCCGCGCATATAGGGGTCGACCGACATCCAGCGGTTGGCGACGAGCACCTGGCCGGGGCCGGGTGCGGCGAGCGTCACGTCGGCGACGGCAAAATTGGCGGCGGTCGGCAGCCCGACGGGGCGGCTCGCCAAACGGACTTCGCGCGAAACGGTCATTGCAGTTCTCCCAAGGTTTGTAGGCAGCGCGTATCAGTCCGCGGGGGCTTCCTCAAAGGGAATCTCGCCGAGCGCATCGGGGATGAAGACGCTACCAGGGCGGAACAGCCGGTCGGCGCCCGAAAGCTGGTCGCCGCTGACCAGTTGCAGCGCCAGCCTTTCGGCGTCGCGGCTGCGGAATTCGGCCTCGATCGCCGCGATGGTTTCGGAATCGGTATCGAGCGCGGTGAGCGCCGCACGGCCAAGCGCAATGCTGCCATCGAACATCTCGCGTACGGCGACGCCGACGTCGGCGCGCAGCAAGTCGAGGAGATGCACGCGGTCGAAAGCGCGTGCGACGATTTCGAGCTGCGGGAACGCCGCGCGGATCGGCCCGAGCACGGTTTCGGGGTCCCATTTGCCGTCGATGGCGAACACCAGCAGCCGCGCCTCGGCAGCGCCGGCGGCGCGCAGGATATCGACGCGGCGGCCGTCGCCGAAATAGACGCGGTTGCCGAACAATTTGCTGACGTCGATGATTTCGGGGTCATTGTCGATCGCCACGACATCGGCGCCGCGCGCCAGCAGCATCTGCGCGACGCCCTGCCCGACGCGGCCGGTGCCGACGAGCAGTACGCGGCCGACGCTGCTGTCGGCATTTTCGCGCGGCGCCGCGTCGGGGCCGTCGAGATCGGTACGTGGCTGAGCCTTCGGATTAAGCTTTGCCGCCAGCCGGATCAGTAGCGGTGTCAGCGCCATCGTCACCGTCACCACCGCGCTGAACAATGCCGCCGCCTGCGGTTCGATCAGCAGGCCGCGCTGCGCACTGGCGAACAGCACGAAGCCGAATTCGCCGCCCTGCGCGAGCAGCAGACCCATCTGGAAGGCACGCAGCCAGCTGCTGCCGAAGGCGCGTGCCAGCAGCCCGATAACCAGGGTTTTGGTCGCCAGCACGGCGATGACCAGCGCGATGACCAGCGGCCATTGGTCGCGGATGACACTGAAATCGAGCAACGCCCCGACTGAGGCGAAGAACAGCCCCATCAGCAGCCCGCGGAACGGCTCGATATCGGCTTCGAGCGCGTGGCGGTACGGCGAGTCGGCGAGGATGACGCCGGCGACGAAGGCGCCGAGCGCCATCGACAGCCCGAGGCTCGCCATCAGTAATGCGGCCGCCAGCACGGTGAGCAGCGCGGCGGCGGTGAACGCCTCGCGGGCGCCGAACAATGCCAGCTGGCGCAGGCCCGGCCGCAGCAGGAAACGCCCGCCAAGCACCAGCACGACAATCGCGCCGACGGTTGCCAGCGCCTGCAGCCAGCCCGGCATCGCATCGGGATCGGGCACCCGCGACAGCGCCGCGACTACGGTCAACAGCGGCACGATGGCAAGGTCCTGGAACAGCAGCATCGAAAACGCGCGCTCGCCGAACGGCGTGTTGGTCAGGTCGCGTTCTTCGAGCAATTGCATGACCAGCGCCGTCGACGACAGCCCGAGCGGCAGCCCGACGACCAGCGCCGCCTGCCAGCTCATTGATGTCAGCAGCAGCAGTACGCCGGTCAGCGCCAGCCCGCACAGCACGACCTGCAGCAGCCCCAGCCCGAATATGTCGCGTCGCAGCGCCCACAGCCGCGATGGTTTGAGTTCGAGCCCGATGATGAACATCAGCAGCACGATGCCAAATTCAGCAAGCCGCGACGTCTGTTCGGGATCGCCCAGCAACCCGAGCACCGACGGACCGATCAATATACCAGCGCCGAGATAGCCGAGCACCGCGCCGAGTTTGAAGCGCACGAACAGCGGCACCATCACCACCGCCGCCGCCAGATAGCCGACGGTTTCGATCAGATAGCCCGAACCGCCTTCGGTCATGCCGCTGCCGCGCGGGCGGCAAGTGCGGCGGCTTCGGCGCCGGCTTCGAACGCCAGCCGGATCGAGCCGTGGCGCGCGGTGTGCGGCCGTGCCGGCGCGAACAGCTCGAGCCCCGGCCAGTCGCCGGCGGTATCGGCGTCGCCCTTCAGATAGGCGGCGAGCGCATCGCGCGCGGCGGCGAGTTCTTCGGGCGTGCGGCCGATGACGTGCGCGCCGAACAGGCTGGCGGACGCCTGCCCCAATGCACAGGCGCGGACTTCCTGCCCGAAACGCACGACGCGGCCCTGCGCATCGAGATCGACATCGACGGTGACGCGGCTGCCGCACACCGGCGACACCTTGACGACGCTCGCCTGCGGCGCGGTCAGGCGCGCCTGATGCGGGATCGATGCGGCCAGACGCAGGATGGCGGTGTTGTAGAGCGCTTCGGACATGCCGCCGATATAGCGCGGCTGCGCCGTTATTGCATCACGCCGAACAGCGCTTCGCGAAATTCGGGTTTGACCAGCGGCTTGACGGCTTCGGGCCAGGGGATGGTCAGCTCGTAGCTGCCTTCGACATAGGGGCCCGCGACATACGGCGCGAATATGACGCGCAGCGAATGCGCGACCGGCGTCATGCCGCCATACGGTACCAGCGTCGCTTGGCTCAGCGGCGGGCACTTTTCGAAATCGGGCATTTTCTGGCCGCCACGGCGTTCTTTCTGCTCCTCGGCAAGTGCCTTGCAGACCAAAGGCTCGATAATGGCGCGCGCCTTGACGCGGTCGCTGAACAGCGACGGCAGGCTAATGGCGGTCCTGGTCTTGCGGTCCCAGATGACGCTGTCATAGCCGGTGTTGCCGTGCGCGCCGCCGGTGTAACCGTACAATTGCCCGGTCAGCGCCAGCAGCCGCGTCGTGTCGGCAGCCACCGTCCAGTAGCGCAGGTCGGTATATTGGTGGACCGGGAAGCCGGACTTCTTGGCTTCGGCGGCGTCGGCATTGGCCTGCGCCAGACCGGCGGCGAAACCCGCTTCGGCCTTGCCGCGCATGACTTCGAACAGCGGCGGTTCGACACCGACTTCGGGTGGGACGCGCCAGCTGTATTGGAGGTTCGCGGTGTTGCTCTTGAGGATGAGGTCGCTCGCCAGAATTGGCGCGGCCCCCGCCGACGTCGCTAAAACCGGCGCCAACGCCAGCGCCATCACCGCCAGCGCAACCGAACCCAAACGCATACCCATGACAGTCCCCGATTAATGACGCGCAATGCGAACGTCATAGACGCTGGCGCGCCGGGGTGAAAGCACGATTGCGCGGGGTCAGGCGCGACGCCAGCTGGTGCCAGCCGCGCCGTCTTCGAGCACGATGCCGCGTGCGCCAAGTTCGTCGCGGATGCGATCGGACTCGGCGAAGTCCTTGCGCGCCCGTGCCGCGGTGCGTGCCGCGACGAGGGCATCGATTTCGGGGTCAACGTCTGCCTCGGCCTCGCCGATGCCGATGAACGCCAGCGAGCCGCGCAATGCCTCAATATCGCCGGCATTGGCGAGCGCCGACAGCGCCGCGAACGCCTTGGGGGTGTTGAGGTCATCGGCAAGTGCACCGACGACATCGGGGTGCGGCTCCGACGCGCTATCCCAGCCGCTGCCGGCGACGCGCCGCCAGCGTTCGAGCTGCGCCTTGGTCGCTTCGAGCAGGTCCTGCGTCCACGCCAGAGGCTGGCGGTAATGCGCACTGAGCAGCGCCAACCGCAAAACCGCGCCATCCCAGCCCGCTTCGAGCAGATCGCCGACGCTGACGATATTGCCGAGCGACTTCGACATCTTGGTGTCGCCCATGTTGAGGAAGCCGTTATGCAGCCAATAATTCGCCAGCGGCGCACCATGCGCGCAATGGCTTTGCGCGTGCTCGTTTTCATGGTGCGGGAATATCAGGTCCTGCCCGCCGCCGTGGATGTCGATCGTGGTACCAAGGTTTTCGGCAATCATCGCCGAGCATTCGATGTGCCAGCCCGGGCGGCCGTGGCTCCAGGGGCTATCCCAACCCGGCTGGCCGGCGGCGCTGGGCTTCCACAGCACGAAGTCGGCGGCGTTCTTCTTGTAGGGCGCGATTTCGACGCGCGCGCCGGCGATCATCTCGTCGAGCGGGCGCCGCGACAGCACGCCATAGTCGTGGCTTGCTGTGACATCGAACAGCACATGACCTTCGGCGGCATAGGCCGCGCCCTTGGCAACCAGGTCGCTGATCATCGCCACCATTGCCGGAATGCTCGCCACTGCATGCGGTTCGATATCGGGACGCAGCACGCCGAGCGCGTCCATGTCGGCGAGATAGAAATCTTCCCAACGCTTTGAAATCACGCTGATGTCGACGCCTTCGGCGGCGGCGGCGGCGTTGATCTTGTCGTCAATGTCGGTGATGTTGCGCGCGTAGATGACGTGGTTCGCGCCGTACTGGTGGCGCAACAGTCGCGCCAGCACGTCGAACACCACCGCGGGGCGGGCATTGCCGATATGCGCGCGGCCATAAACCGTCGGGCCGCAGACATACATCGTCACGCGGTCGGGGTCGGCGGGCACGAAGACGCGCTTGGCGCGCGCCATGGTATCGTAAAGCTTGATCTGCATGCTGCGCCTTGCGGTCAGGTCTTGTCGCCGCCGGTGGCGTCGGTGTCGCCAAGCAAGCTGTCGAGCGCCTTGCGATCGGTGGGCTGATAGCCGCTTTCGGCGGGTTTGGCGGCCAAATTGCCTGCGGGCTTGTCGGTTGGCTTTACGGCCTTGTCCTTGGGCAAGGTCACCGCTTCGCTCAGCGACTTGCCGATGGGCTGGCCAGCGCGGGTCTTGTCGACGAAATCGATCATCGCCTTCGACGTCATGTTGAGCAGCGGCTCGGTGCGGCCGGCCTGCAGCCACGCCGGGCGCGGGCCGCCCTTGTCGAGCAGATCGAGCCCAAAGGTCAGCAACAGGAACAGCACGGCAGCGCCAATCAGCCCCTTGAACGCGCCGAAGCCGAGCCCGAGCAACCGGTCGAGCGGCCCGACGATCGACGACCGCGTGCGGGTGCCGAGCATCTGCGCGACAAAGCGAAAGCCGATATAGGCGGTGAAGAAAATCAGCACGAACGCCAGAATTGCCGCGCCGGCCTCGTTGCCCAGATAGCGCAGCGCAAAGTCGCGCGTCGGCGCATAGAGGAAACGCACCGCGACAATGCCCGCCACCCAGGCGAGCAGCGACAGCACTTCGGTGACAAAACCGCGCAACAGCCCGGCAACGCCGCCGAGGCCGATGAGCAGGATGACGACAATGTCGAACGGGGTAAGACTGGCTAGCATGGCGCCGGTGTAGCGATATTTGGCGCCAAGCTAAAGCCCTGCGCGCTGGACGCGGCGCAATCCCCGTTGCATTTGCGTATTAGTGTGATAATACAGCAACGATGAACGCAAATCCTGCCGCCACCCGCAACTGCTTGCTGGCCTATGCGCTCGCCTGGATAGCATCGGTGGCCTATCTCGCCGCGACGGGTGGCGACTGGGGCTTTCCGCTGGTGTCGATGGCCATCTTCGGGATCACCGGCTCGGGACTGGTGCTGGTACTGACGCGCCACACCAAGGCACCGGCGGTGCCGGTGCGGCGACCAGTGGTCGAGCTTGGCGCGGTGCTCGCGTATCTGCTGGTTTACGCCACGGTTTTCCTCGGCCCGGTGATGGCGTGGACGCACAGCATCACTGATCCGCGCAGTCATGACATTGTCACCGCACTGGTCAAGCTGACCGCGCATGTGCTGCTGCCGGTGCTGTTGCTGCTGGCCCTGCGCGCACCGGTGCGGACGTTGTTCGACAGCGGCATCGAGCGGCGCGGGTTCTGGCCGGTGCTGCTGGTGGTCGGCGGGGCGCTGATCGGGCTGCTGGCGGTTGTCAGCCCCAGCCTCAAGCAGGTCGCGGCGACCGGAGCGACATTGCCGACGCTGTTGTGGGCAGTGCCACTCAACTTCGTCGCGATCAGCATCGTCGCGGGATTGAACGAGGAATTCCTGTACCGCGCCGTTCTGCAATCGCGGCTGGCGGCGGTGCTGCGATCACCGGCGGGCGCAATTCCGGTTGCCTCAATCATCTTCGCGCTGGCGCATTGGCCGGGGCTGTATCTGCGCGGCGGTCCCGGCACCGATGGCTGGTCGACCGACCCGTGGCAGGTGGCGGCATTCACCATCGCGACGCTGTCGCCGCTGTCGCTGATGCTCGGCACGGCGTGGTGGCGTACGCGCAGCCTGTTGCTGGTCGCGGCGCTGCACGGGTCGGTGGACTTCCTGCCGAGTCTGGCGGATTTCATCACGACCTGGGCGCGCTAGCCCTTGGCGCCGAGCCAATCGACGAGCGCGCCGACGGTGGCAAAGTTGCGCGGCGTCAGCGACCCGACGCCCTTCGTGCCCGCCGGCACCAACGCGGCGTTGAAACCGAGTTTCGCAGCTTCTTTGAGGCGTAGTGCGGCGTGGCCGACGCTGCGGACTTCGCCTGACAGCGCGATTTCGCCGAATGCCACCGTGTCGTGCGGCACCACGGTCTCGGTCAGCGCCGATATCAGCGCCGCCGCCACCGCAAGGTCGGCGCCGGGGTCGGAGACTTTCAGGCCGCCCGCCACGTTGAGATAGACTTCGCAAGCCGAAAAGCTCAGTCCGCAGCGCGACTCCAGAACGGCCAAAATCATTGCCAGCCGCGCGCTGTCCCAGCCGACCACGGCGCGGCGCGGCGTTGCGCCCGAGGCAACACGCACCACCAGCGCCTGGATCTCGCACAGCACCGGCCGTGTGCCCTCGAGCGCCGGGAACACCACTGCACCCGATACCGGGCGTTCTCGGTCGGTGAGGAACAGCGACGACGGATTCGCCACCTCCTCCAAGCCATCGGCGCCCATCGCGAACACGCCGATTTCGTCGGTGCCGCCGAAGCGGTTCTTGACGGCGCGCAGGATGCGGTACTGGTGGCTGCGCTCGCCTTCGAAATAGAGCACGGTATCGACCATGTGCTCCAGAACCCGCGGTCCGGCGATCTGCCCATCTTTGGTGACATGGCCGACGAGCACCACCGCCGCACCACTGGTCTTGGCGTAGCGGATGAGTTCCATCGCCGAGGCGCGTACTTGGCTGACAGTGCCCGGCGCACCTTCAAGCGTGTCGGATACCATCGTCTGGATTGAATCGATGATCAGTAGCGCTGGTGGTGGGCCGGCGGCCAGCGTCGTCAGAATGTCGCGCACCGACGACGCGGCGGCAAGCTGCACTGGCGCCTTGGCAAGGCCCAACCGGCGGGCACGCAACCGCACCTGATCGGCAGCCTCCTCGCCTGAAATATAGCTGACGCG
Source organism: Glacieibacterium arshaanense (assembly GCF_004681125.1). Lineage (GTDB taxonomy): Bacteria > Pseudomonadota > Alphaproteobacteria > Sphingomonadales > Sphingomonadaceae > Polymorphobacter_A > Polymorphobacter_A arshaanense. Next base: position 336,085 of record NZ_SIHO01000001.1, on the reverse strand, counting down.
AAGGCCATTCAGCGCCATCTTGCCCGCCGCCTGCAGCAGCAGCGTCGATTTGCCGATGCCGGGGTCGCCGCCGATCAAGACGGCGGAGCCGGCGACCAGGCCGCCACCGCCAGGCACGCCGCCCAGTGCGCGGTCAAGTTCGGCGATGCCGGTCGACAGCCGTTCGGGCAGCGCGACATCGTCGTTCAATCCCGTCATGTCGATGCGCGCGCCACCGGCGCTCAGCGAGTGCTTGGCGGAAAACACGCTGACGACGGGCGCGGCTTCCTGCTGGATGGTGTTCCATTCGTTACAGTCGGCGCATTGCCCCATCCATTTCGACGTCACCGAGCCGCAGGTCTGGCAGACATAGCGGGTGGCGGGGCGGGCCATGGCGACTCCGGAAGATGCGAACGAAACGGGAACGTAGCATCGCAGCGGCGCGCCTGCAAGTGCCGTTACTGCACCAGCCCGTCGTAGGAGGTTTCCGGCCCGATGCTGTGCGCCTTGACGATCATTTCGAGGTTGTCGATGAAATCGATCTTGCCGTTGCCGAGGTGGACCAGCCCGCCGGCGTTCTTGAAAATTGCCTGGAACGGGTTTTCCTCGACCTTGCTGCCGATACCGACAAAGCCGACGCCGTCGCCCGAAACCTTGATGCCGAAATGGTCGAGCAGCTTGCGCAGCGCAGCGTTCTGGTCGGTGCCGAGCGGCAGCTTGGGGACCTGATCGAAAAATGCTTCGTAGCGCGTGCATTCGATGCCGCGCGAGTTGAAATCGGCGCGGAAGGCCGCATTGCCGGTGCGTGCCGCGGCAAAGGTGACGACGGTGACCGGCACGCTGGAAATGCCCCAGCGGGCGCGAATGGCCCAGGCGATCAGGTTGGCGACGGGGCCGCCCTTGCTGTGACCGGTGACGAAAACATGCCTGGGGATGTCGTCGCGCGCCAGCAGGTCGGTCAGCACCGCCTTGATGCCGTCATCGCCGCCGCACAACGCAATCGCCGATGCGGCAAAACCGCCATGAACGCGGTCGACGAAGTCGTTCGACGCCTTGTCGAACAGATTGCCGTCGTTGAGCCAGTCGCGGATGATGGCGAGCGCCGCCGGCCCCTTCGCGTGCGGATCGGGCGGCATCGTGCCGCGCGCCGCGATGACGATGCCTTCGGGGATGTGACCGACCAGCGCCACGTCGCGGAACAGCCCGCCCGCCGCGTTGCGCGCGATCACGGCGCCTTGATGACCAAGCCCGATGGCGGCGTCGCGCCGGCCGGTCTCGCCGGGGCGGACCGGCACGGCGATGGCACCCGGCGCGAGTTCGTAGCTAAGATTACACAGATACATCAGGCGGCGGTGCAGACTGTCGACCATGTCGAAACTCCCCTGAAGCGACGCCGTTACAATATGCCTCCGCGCCCTTGGCGACAACCGTCAGCGCGCGCCGAGATCGGCGGGTGTCGTCGGGCGCGACAGGATTTGCTGCATCGCCGTCCAGCGCGCCGTCTGGTCGGGACCGGCACCTTCGATGTGTGCGCGCACGAGATCCTGTCCGAGACCGTAGTTGATGACATAGCTGCGGTAGTGCTCGGTGAACTTGACCGACTGCGCGGCGCGTTCGGGCGACAGCAGCAGGTATTTCTGCGTCAGCGCCAGTGCCGTCACGCGGTCGATATGGCCGTCGAGATAATCGCGCGCGATGGTCAGCCGCGCCCCGCCCAGTCGCTCGAGCGCGGCATAAAGCGCGACGTTGCGACGCGCCAATGCCGGATCGAGACCGGCGAGCGGATACAGTGTGCGCGCTTCGAATGCCGCCTGCTCGTCGCCCGGAAACGCCAGATAGCGCCCGTAATTGGCCGAGCCTTCGGCGAGTAACGACATCGGGCTGTAGAGCGGATAGACGCTGAATTCGACCCAGCCGCGGCCGCGCGTCAGCTGCTGTTCGAGCAGCGCATTATAGACGTGATGGCCTGGATAGCCTTCGTGACAGCCGAGCCCCACGGCGCGCGACATTTCGACGGGCAGGTCGGTGTTGACCTGGATCAGGCTGGTGGCGTTGCCCTTGTACCAGTTGTAGCCGCTCCACGGCTGGTTCCTGACGAATTCGAGCGTGAACTTTTCATCCTTGGGCAGTGCGATATGCGCGAGTGTGCGCGCTCGGCATTCGGCGATTGCCGCCTGCATCACTGCATTGAGCCTGTCCGCGGGGATCAGTGCCGCGTTGCGCCAGCTGTCGACGCGCTGCCACAGCGGCCCCGGGCCGGGCAGCAGCTTGTCGATTTCGGCGAGCGTCGCGTCATAGTCGGCGAGCGGCTTGAGCACCGGATGCACGCCGAATAGCCCGAAGGCTTCGTCGTCGAAACTGAACTTGGCGCCACTGATCATCGCCAGCCGGGTTTGCGCGGCGTGCAGTTGCAGCGCGAGGTTGGCGGCGCGCTGGCGCTCGATCGGCGTCAGTCCTGCGGGATCGACGGCGCGGGCTTCGGCTTCAAGCGCGGCAGCGGCGGCCTTAAGCTCTGCGACCGTTCGCGGCTTGGCCTTGGCGGCGGCGGCCCATTCGGGCGGGCCGTAATAGGCATCGACATAGCCGTCCTCGTGCGTCCCGGCCTCCAGCGTCAACTGGACATAGTCGCGGGCAATGCGGTCGAGCGGTGCGGCGGCGGGCGCCAGCGCCATCAGCAGCAGCGCGACAATCGGCAACATCAAACGCAGCTGCATGGCAATTCCCCCGGTCGCGGCCAGACTAGGCGGTCGTCACGTTTCCGCAAGCTTTCACCTAGACCGAAGTCGGGGCACTCGCCTCATAGGCGGTGAACGCCCTCGAGATCAGCCCGTGTGCCGCGGCGGCGGCGCGCCACGGGGCAATGTGCGGCGCGCCGAGATGGCGGTCGAGACTGGCCCGATCGGGCCAGCTTTCCGAAAACCGCAGCAGTCCCGGATCAAACACGTCCTCGGCAACGTCATAGCTGAAGCAGCCGTCATCACGCCGCGTCGTTTCGACCAGCTCGGTCAGCGCCGGGCGCAGCGTCGCCAGCGCTTCGGGTGGAAATCGCAACGTGCCAATGACGATGATCATGCGCCGGGTGCTCCCTGTGACTTGAATTGCCGGCAAGGCCCTACAAAGCTTCGCCGGCTGCGGCAATTATTTCGCCGTCAAATCAACGCGGTGTTGTGCGCGACGCAAATGCCGTATTTAGTTGAAGCGGGCGCCGGGCGTCCAGTTTGGGGAAACAGCGCGCATGCGCGAAAAGGAACTGCGGCTCGCACTCGTCTGCTACGGCGGCGTCAGCCTGGCCATCTACATGCACGGCATCACCAAAGAGGTGTGGAAGCTGCTCCGCGCCTCGACCGCCCGCGCGCGGTTGACCAGCGCCTGCGCGCTGCCCGGCGCCTGCACCGAGGACGTCTACGCCGAATTGCTCGACGTCATCGGTGAACAGGTCGACCTGCACGTCATCGTCGATATCGTCGCGGGCGCGTCGGCGGGCGGCATCAACGGCATCCAGCTCGCGCACGCCATCGCCGGCGGCTACGACATGGAAGCGCTGCGCGACCTGTGGCTGGTCAACGCCGACATCGATAATCTGCTCGATGCCGAGGCCGCATCGAGCCGGTTTTCGAAGTGGTGGGCGCGCCCGCTGATCTGGTGGCTCAACGGCCGCACCAATCGCCTGCCCGACAATATGGAGGACGATCTCGACCCCGAAGCGCGCGCCGAAGTCCGCGCCAAGCTGTCGCGCTTTATCCGATCGCGCTGGTTCCAGCCGCCGTTTTCGGGGCCGGGGTTTTCGGGCTATCTGTTCGACGCGCTGACCGCGATGGAAAAGGCGCCGCCCGGGCCGCCGCTGATCCCCGCCAGCCAGCCGCTCGACCTGTTCGTCACCGTCACCGATTTCCACGGTTCGCCGCAAAACCTGCAACTGCACTCGCCCAAGGAAATCATCGAGACCGAGCACCGACTGATCATCGGCTTCCACAGCGAAATCGACGACGGTTCGACGGTCACGACGACGCGCAGCCTGGGCCACCGCGCCGAGCTGACGCTGGCGGCGCGCGCGACGGCGTCGTTCCCCGGCGCGTTTCCGCCGACGCAGGTCGGCGAAATCGATGGCGTGCTGGCGGCGCGCGGCGTGTCATGGCCGGGGCGTGATGCGTTTCTGCGGCGGATATTGGCGCGCCGGACGTCGGCCGGGCTACCACCCGAAGGCGCGACGCTGATCGATGGCAGCGTGCTCAACAACCGGCCGTTCGGTCCGGCGATCGAGGCGCTGCGCCACCGCCCGGCGCACCGCGAGGTCGACCGGCGCTTCGTCTATATCGACCCCAAGCCCGGCGCACGCGGTGATCCGGCGGGCAAGGCCGGGGCGCCGCCGGGATTCTTCACGACGATTTTGCGCAGCCTGGCCGATATCCCGCGCGAGCAGCCGATCCGCGACAACCTTGAAGCGATCGAGGGCGTGTCGGCGCGCGTGCGCCGGCTGCGCTATGTCGTCGACGGCATGCAGCCGCAAGTCGATGCCGCGATTGCGCGCGCTGTCGGCCGGCGGTTTTTCCTGCGCAAGCTGACCCCGGCGCGGCTGTCCGAATGGCGCAGCAAGACGCAGACGCTGGCGGCGGTCGAGGCGGGCTTTGCCTATGCCGCTTACGGCCAGCTCAAATTCGCCGGCGTTGTCGAATCGCTGATCGGCCGGCTGATCCACCTCGGCGGCTTCGACATGCGCGGCGGCGCCGCCGAACTGCGCCGCGAAATCTGGGACAATGTCACCGCGCGCAAGCTCGGCGAGGTGGCGCAGGTCACCGCACGCGGCGGCGCGCATTCGCCGTTTGTCGAGTTCCTGCGGCGATACGACCTCGAATTCCGCATCCGCCGCCTGCGCTTTCTGCTGCGGCGCCTCAACAGCCTGGCGGAAGCCATCGACGACGAGGACGAGCGCGAGCGTCTCGAAAAGGTCAAGGCCGGCATCTACCGGCTGATGGCGCCGTATCTGGCGTGCCGCAGCGACGGGCACTATTCGGACACGCTGCGCTCGGTCGCCGCCGCCTCGCCGCTCGATCCGGTGATGGCGATGGAAGCGCTCGCCGATGCGATGGACCTCAATGCGCTCGACACCGCGACCGATCGCGATCTGGTCACGCTGTTCGAAACGATCAGCGCCAAGTCGCATCGCCAGGCGCTGCTGCGCGCCTATCTCGGCTTTGCCTTCTACGACATTACCGTGCTGCCGCTGCTGCAGGGCGACGGCATCGACGAATTCGACGAGATCATGGTTGACCGCATCTCGCCCGCCGACGCCAACAGCCTGAGCCGCGGCCGCGCCACCGTGGCGCTCGCCAAGGCGACGACGTCGGCCACCAGCACCGTCGATCCGGTCAGGGCCAGCCCACTCAAGGGCACGCAGCTCAATTCGTTCGGCGCGTTCTTTTCGCGCGCCTACCGCGAAAACGACTATCTGTGGGGCCGGCTGCACGGCGCCGAACGGCTGATCGACATCGTCGCTTCGACCCTGCCCGACAATCAGGCCATCGCCCCCGAGCGGCTGCGCGGCATCAAGGCGCGGGCGTTCGCTGCCATTCTGACCGCCGAGCGCGGCGTGCTGACCAGCATTCCCGACCTGATCGAATCGCTCGAAGCCGATATTGCGGTGCTGATGGCGGCGAGCGGCGACCCTACCAGCCCGCTGCCCAGCGCTGAAGACAATGAATGAGCGCTAGCGCGCTGCGCCGCACGCTGGTGGCCGCATTGGTCTATTTTGCCGTGGTGTTCGCGGCGGGGTTCGTGTTCGGCATTGTCCGCACGCTGTTGCTGATGCCGCGCATCGGTGCCTTGCCCGCGGTCATGATCGAGGCGCCGTTGATCCTGGCGGTGTCGTGGCTGGTGTGCGGGCGGGTACTGGCGCACTGGGCGGTGCCGCCGCAGTGGCCATGGCGGCTATTGATGAGCGCTACGGCGTTCGCGCTGCTGATTGCCGCCGAAATGGCGCTGGCGCGGGTCCTCAACGGCAGCAGCCCGGCAGAGTTTGTGGCGAGCTACACCGGCGCCGCCGCCAGGCTCGGTCTGGCCGCGCAGCTGCTGTTTGCGGTGGTGCCGCTGCTGCGCCGGCGATAAATTCGCCCGAGGCGGCGCTACGGTGTTTCGCTGCCTTGCAACATGAATGACCCCATGCTAGGGCCACCGCGCTCGCGCAGACCGTGCCTTCCGGGGCATTTCGCGCGTGTGCATTCAGGTCCAATCCTTTGGAAATGGCGAGGTTCGTGGAAACATCGGGCGGAATTGTTGCTGGTATCTCGGGGCGTTACGCCACCGCTTTGTACCAGCTCGCGCAGGACGCGAAGGCGACCGACAAGGTTGCTGCCTCGCTGGCCGCGCTGACGGCAGCACTCGCCGAATCGGCGGACCTGAAGTCGCTCATCAACAGCCCGCTGATCGATCGCGCCGACGCCGGCAAGGCGGTTGCCGCCACCGCCAAGGCGATGAAGCTCGACAAGCTGACCAGCAATTTCCTCGGCGTGCTCGCCCAGGGCCGCCGCCTCGCCGTGCTGCCCGCGATCATCGCCGACTTCGGCAAGCTTTCGGCAGCGGCGCGCGGCGAAGTCACCGCGCACGTCACCAGCGCCCGCAAGCTCGATGCCAAGCAGACGTCAGCGTTGCTCGCGCAGCTCAAGACCGGTTTGGGCCGCGACGTCGCGCTCGACTTGCATGTCGATCCTGAAATTCTCGGCGGGCTCGTCGTGCGCGTCGGTTCGCGCATGATCGATTCGTCGATCGCCACCAAACTCAACACACTCGGACAGCGACTGAAGGGCTGAACATGGATATCCGCGCCGCAGAAATCTCGAAGGTCATCAAGGACCAGATTGCCAACTTTGGCAACGAAGCTGAAATCAGCGAAGTCGGCACTGTGCTGTCGGTCGGTGACGGCATCGCCCGCGTCTACGGGCTCGACAACGTCCAGGCGGGCGAAATGGTCGAGTTCCCCGGGGGCATCAAGGGCATGGCGCTCAACCTCGAAGCCGACAACGTCGGCATCGTCATCTTCGGGTCGGATTCGACCATCAAGGAAGGCGACACCGTCAAGCGCACCGGCACCATCGTCGACGTTCCCGTCGGCCGCGGTCTGCTCGGTCGCGTTGTCGACGGCCTCGGCAACCCCATCGACGGCAAGGGCCCGCTGACCGACGTCACGCGCGCCCGCGTCGAAGTCAAGGCGCCCGGCATCATCCCGCGCCAGTCGGTCAACGAACCGATGCAGACCGGCCTCAAGGCGCTCGACGCGCTCGTCCCCGTCGGCCGCGGCCAGCGCGAACTGATCATCGGTGACCGTCAGACCGGCAAGACCGCTGTCGCCATCGACACCTTCATCAACCAGAAGATCACCAACGCCGGCGCCGATGACAAGAACAAGCTGTTCTGCATCTACGTCGCCATCGGCCAGAAGCGTTCGACCGTCGCGCAGATCGTCCGCGCGCTCGAAGAAAACGGCGCGATGGAATACAGCATCGTCGTCGCCGCGACCGCGTCGGAGCCTGCCCCGCTGCAGTTCCTCGCGCCCTACACCGGCTGCACGATGGGTGAGTATTTCCGCGACAACGGCATGCACGCCGTCATCGTCTATGACGATTTGTCGAAGCAGGCCGTCGCCTACCGCCAGATGTCGCTGCTGCTGCGTCGCCCGCCGGGCCGCGAAGCTTATCCCGGCGACGTGTTCTACATCCACTCGCGCCTGCTCGAACGCGCCGCGAAGATGAACGCCGACAATGGCTCGGGCTCGCTGACCGCGTTGCCGATCATCGAAACCCAGGCCGGCGACGTTTCGGCGTACATTCCAACCAACGTGATTTCGATCACCGACGGCCAGATCTTCCTTGAAACCGAACTGTTCTACCAGGGCATCCGTCCGGCCATCAACGTCGGTCTGTCGGTCAGCCGCGTCGGTTCGGCGGCCCAGACCAAGGCGATGAAGAAGGTCGCCGGCTCGATCAAGCTCGAGCTCGCGCAGTACCGCGAAATGGCGGCGTTCGCGCAGTTCGGTTCGGACCTCGATGCGTCGACGCAGCGCCTGCTCAACCGCGGTGCCCGCCTGACCGAACTGCTCAAGCAGGGCCAGTACCAGCCGATGCCGTTCGAAGAACAGGTCGTCAGCATCTTCGCCGGCGTCAACGGCTTCCTCGATGCCGTCCCGACCAACGCGGTGACGCGCTTCGAAGCCGGCCTGCTGTCGGACATGCGCAACAACCACGCCGATCTGCTCGCCGCCATCCGCACGTCGAAGGACATTTCGGATGACAGCAAGGCAAAGTTGAACGCTGCAATCGGCAACTTCGCCAAGACGTTTGCTTGAAACTTCAGCCGTCACTCCGGTGACGGCGGAACGAACTGGGTTCCGGCGCAAGCCGGGATGACAGAAGGATACGATGGCCAGTCTTAAACAGCTCAAGATGCGCATCGCTTCGGTGAAGTCGACGCAGAAGATCACCAAGGCGATGAAGATGGTCGCTGCGGCGAAGCTGCGCCGTGCGTCCGAAGCCGCCGAAGCCGCGCGCCCCTATTCGGAGCGCATGGCCGCCGTGCTGGCGTCGCTCGGCAGCAAGGTCACGCCGGGACCCGAATCTCCCAAATTGCTCGCCGGCACCGGCAGCGACCAGGTTCACCTGCTCGTCATCGCTTCGTCCGAGCGCGGGCTGTGCGGGGGTTTCAACACCAACATCGTTCGCCTTGCACGCCGCAAGATCGATACGCTGCTGGCCGAGGGCAAGACCGTCAAGCTGCTGTTCGTCGGCAAGAAGGGCCGCGCGCAGTTGCAGCGCAGCCATGCGTCGCACATCATCGGCAGCATCGACATCAGCGAGATGAAGCGCGCCAGCTTCAGCGACGCGCAGCGCATCGCCGATGACATTGTGGCACGTTTCAACGACGGTGAATTCGACGTCGCGCACCTGTTCTTCGCGCGCTTCCGTTCGGCGCTGGTCCAGGAACCGACCGAATTGCAGCTGATTCCGGTGGCGATTGCCGGCGCGACCGAGGAAACGCCCGCCGCTGCTACGTCGTCTGCCGACTATGAGCCCGACGAGGAGCTGATCCTCGCCGAACTGCTGCCGCGCAACCTCAGCGTGCAGGTGTTCCGCGCGCTGCTCGAAAACGCCGCGTCGGAAGAAGGCTCGCGCATGACCGCGATGGACAATTCGACGCGCAACGCCGGCGAAATGATCAACAAGCTGACCATCACCTACAACCGCACCCGCCAGGCCGCGATTACCAAGGAGCTGATCGAGATCATCTCCGGCGCCGAAGCGCTTTAAGAATTCAGGAGAAGTACCCATGGCAAAAGCCCCCGTCACCGCCAACATCGGCCGCATCACGCAGGTCATCGGCGCCGTTGTCGACGTACAGTTCGACGGCGACCTGCCGGCGATTCTGTCGGCGCTCGAAACCAAGATCGGCGATGTCCGCCTCGTGCTCGAAGTCGCGCAGCATCTCGGTGAAAACACCGTCCGCACCATTGCCATGGATGTCACCGACGGTCTGGTCCGCGGCCAGGCGGTGACCGACACCGGCAGCCAGATCCGCGTCCCCGTCGGCCCGGCAACGCTCGGCCGCATCGTCAACGTCATCGGTGAGCCCATCGACGAACGTGGCCCGGTGGGCGCCGCGACGACGATGCCGATCCATGCCGAAGCACCGCTGTTCGTCGACCAGTCGACCGACAACTCGATTCTGGTCACCGGCATCAAGGTCATCGACTTGCTCGCGCCCTACGCCAAGGGCGGCAAGATCGGTCTGTTCGGCGGCGCCGGCGTCGGCAAGACCGTGCTCATCCAGGAACTGATCAACAACATCGCCAAGGGCCACGGCGGCACCTCGGTGTTCGCCGGCGTCGGTGAACGCACCCGCGAAGGTAACGATCTTTACCACGAATTCCTCGAAGCCGGCGTTATCGCCAAGGACGCTGACGGCAACCCGACCAGTGAAGGTTCGAAGGTCGCGCTGGTTTATGGCCAGATGAACGAACCCCCGGGCGCGCGTGCCCGCGTCGCGCTGTCGGGCCTGACCAACGCCGAATATTTCCGCGACGTCGAAGGCCAGGACGTGCTGTTCTTCATCGACAACATCTTCCGCTTCACGCAGGCCGGTTCGGAAATGTCGGCACTGCTGGGCCGCATCCCGTCGGCGGTGGGCTATCAGCCGACGCTCGCCACCGACATGGGCGCGCTGCAGGAACGCATCACCTCGACCAACCGCGGTTCGATCACCTCGGTGCAGGCGATTTACGTGCCCGCCGACGATTTGACCGATCCGGCGCCCGCCACCTCGTTCGCTCACTTGGACGCGACGACCGTGTTGTCGCGCTCGATCGCCGAACTCGGCATCTATCCGGCCGTCGATCCGCTCGATTCGACCTCGCGCGTGCTCGAGCCGCGCACCGTCGGCGAAGAACATTACGCTGTCGCGCGTTCGGTCCAGGAAGTGCTGCAGAAGTACAAGTCGCTGCAGGACATCATTGCCATTCTCGGCATGGATGAACTGTCGGAAGACGACAAGCTCGTCGTCACCCGCGCCCGCAAGATCCAGCGCTTCCTCAGCCAGCCGTTCCACGTCGCCGAAATCTTCACCGGCTTCCCCGGCGTGTTCGTCGCGGTCGAAGACACGATCAAGGGCTTCAAGGCCATCGTCGCCGGCGAATACGACCACCTGCCCGAAGCCGCCTTCTACATGGTCGGCACCATCGAGCAGGCCGTCGCCAAGGCGCAGAAGATGGCAGCCGAAGCGGCGTGATTCGTCCGCTTGCCCAAGCGGCAGTGGCGTGTTGCTTTGTTGCAAGTGCAACGATCGCGCAGCCGCTGCCGGAATGGGAAGCGGGACGTGAAGTTGGCGCTTTGGCGGCGAATCTCAATGGCGCCATTCAAGCGTGCGAGTATCACCTAGCGGCGTCAGAAGCTGAGTGGAAAAACCAAACAACCTTTGGAGTTCGATACAGCCTGAAGCCAGCGTCGCAAGTTTCTCCTGAATTGAACGAACTTGCAGGATTTTTGGGGAAGTCGCAATTTTACGAGTGGTTTGATCCTCACGCCAGCATATGGATTTTGGCGTCTACTGAGCGAAAAGCATGCCGAATTGCAGTTTCAAATTCCAAGTTCATATCACGAGCAGGTTCGTCACTATCACCGCTAATTCTTGAAGGGGGCACGTGGAGCGTAGCGACTGACAAGGAAAATCCCTATTTCGGAAAATCGGGTGGTAACACACATCAAGTGTATGTTCAGCGCTGCGAAAGCTGCAATATACGACCAACGTTAGTTGTGACCGAGCCGCGAGAGGGACAGTTGTTAACCTCACAGCAGCAGATGTTAGTCACCATTTCGATATTGAGTAAGGAATAACATGGCAGACCTCCTCCACTTCGAACTCGTTTCGCCCGAGAAGCTGTTGCGCTCGGACGAAGTGTTCATGGTTGTCGTTCCGGGCGCCGAGGGTGACTTCGGCGTGCTCGCGGGCCACGCGCCGTTCATGTCGACGATCCGCCCCGGCGCGATCCTCGTCTATCCGACCGGCCTCAACGACACCCCCGAACGCGTGTTCATCGACGGCGGCTTCGCCGAAGTCGGCGCCAATGGCCTGACCATCCTCGCCGAAAGCGCCACGCCGGTCGCCGACATCGCCGTCGACGCCGTCATTGCCGACCTCAGCCTGGCCCGGGAAAAGCTGCGCCTCGCCACCGATGCCGGCGAACAGCGCACGCTGGGCGCACAGGTTGCGCGGCTTGAAGCCATGCAGGCTGTCGCCGCGAACTAAAGCGCCTCCGGCGGGCAGGCGTGACGCCTGCACCCAATTATTAGGCGCTCTTCAATCGGGTGCAGGCCTCAGGCCTGCCCGCCGGAGGCTCTACCTCTACCCCGCACTTCATGTTAAATTCCCGCCGCTTTGCAGGGGAGGCAGACATGTCGCTTGCCGGTTGTGCACCGATCACCTTCATCATCACCGCCAACCGCAAGGTTGCCGAAGCGTTCTACGGCGAAACCCTAGGGCTACCGCTGCGGCGCGATGACGGCTTTGCCGCGGTCTTCGACCTTGCCGGCGTGGCCTTGCGGGTGACCGAGGTGCCGGGCCATGTCCCGTCAGCGCACCCGGTGCTCGGCTGGCAGGTCGCCGACATCGTCGCCACCGCAACTGCCCTCACCGCCCGCGGCGTCAAGTTCACCATCTACGATGGCATGGGTCAGGATGCGCTCGGCATCTGGACGGCGCCGGATGGCAGCGCCAAAGTGGCGTTCTTCAACGACCCCGATGGCAACGCGCTCAGCCTGACTCAAGGTTGACTCAGCCCTTAGGCCTCCGGAACTTGTACACCACGCGGTCGGTCTTGCCGCGAATGGTGGGGCCGAACACCAAAGTCGTGTGATCATCCGCCGGGTTCGCCAGCACTGGCGATTCGCCTTCGAACACGAAGCCGGCCTTGATGAAATCGGCCTTGATGACCGCCGGGTCCATGCGGTGCAGCTTGTCGACAGTGGCGCGCGTGTCGCTGCCGGTTGCGCCGACATGGTCGACGACGCCGACGATGCCGCCGGGTTTGGTGGCATTGAACACGACCTGCAGGAACGCCGCCGGGTCCATGCGCTTGAAGTCGTATTTGGCGCTTTCCCAATAGGTGTCATGATAGACGAGGTGCATCAGCACGAAGTCATAGCTGCTCGGCGCCAGCGCGACATTTTGCGGCGACATCAGCATTAGCCCGACATTCTTGTCGCGTTCAATGAGTGACGCCCACGCCGCCTTGGCCTTGTCGGTCTTGACGAACTGCGGCGGTTCGAGCGCCATGACATAGCCCTTGGGGCCGACGGCGCGCGCCATGATTTCGGTGTAATAGCCGCCGCCCGCCATGACATCGAGCACGCGGTCGCCGGGTTTGAGCCCGAAGAAGCCGAGAACCTCGACGGGCTTGCGCCCGGCATCGAGTTCGACCTGGTCGGCGGGGCGGTCGGGAGCGGCGACGGCGGCCGCCAAAGGGTTCGCCGCGGGTGCAGCAGCAAGCGGCGACGCGGTCAGCAACAGCAACGCGAGCAACGGTGAAATCTTCATGGTGCGAGCCTCCCCAAAAGCGATTGGCGACAGGCTAGGCGCAACGCCGCGCCGGCTCAAGCAGGACGTTCAGCGCCGCCGCAGGATGACATACCATGCCCCGCCGCCACCGTGGCGCGGGTGCGCGGGGCGCAGTGCGGCAATGAATGGTCGCAGTTCGGCACCGTTGAGCCAGTCGCGCAGTCGGGCGCGGATGACGCCGCGCGGGCGGTCGTCATGGTGGCGGTGGTCGCGTTCGGTGTCGGAATCGCGCGCGCCCTTGCCGGTGATGACGAGCAGCACGCGCGCGCCTGACAACGCCGCGTCGCCAATGCGCTGCACCAGCAATGCGTGCGCGCGGTCGCTGGTATAGCCGTGCAGGTCGATCGTCGTGTCGGGGGTCAGCACGCCGCGCCGGATCGCCTTGTCCCAGCTGCCGTCAAGCGTCGCGTCATCGACGGCGATGCGATTGGCGGCGGCGGTGCGCTTGGGCGGGGTTGCGGAGGTTGGCTGCGGCTTTAACGCCACCTTGGGCAACGGCTGCAACGGTGGCCGCGACTGCCCCTCCATCGGCCGCACCGAAGCCGCGACATGCGACCACAGCGCGGTTTCGTCAGCGCCGAGTTTGCGGACCATTTTGAAACAGCCGGGCAGCAGCGGCGGGCGGCAGCAACAGCACCGTGGTGCCCGTTGTGGACAATCCGCCGGCGGTCTTGCGCGCGTCGGCGCCCGCGCCCCAAAAGATATCGAGCCGGTTGGCGCCCTTGATCGCGCCGCCGGTGTCCTGCGCCACCATCAGCCGCGCGAACGGCGCCGGCACGCGCGTATCGAGCCACAGCGGCGCACCGAGAGGCACGTAGCGCGGATCGGCGGCAACGCTGACCTGCGGTGTCAGCGCCTGCCCCAGCGCACCGATCGGCCCGTCGCCCTTGACCTCTCGGAAGAACACATAGCTGCCATTGGCGTTGAGGATAGCGGGCGCTTCGTCGGGGTGTGCGCGCAGCCAGCCGATGATGCCATCCATCGTCGCCTGCCCCGGTGCCAGCGCGCCACGGTCACGCAGCAGCTTCCCGATGGCGACATAGTCGCGGCCATTCTGGCCGTCGAAGCCGATGCGCATGACGCTGCCATCAGGGAGTAGCAGCCGCCCCGAGCCCTGGATTTCGAGGAAGAACGCCTCATACGGGTCGGCCGCCCAGGCCAGTTCCAACCCGCGCCCGGCGAGCGCACCACCGGTGATCGCGGCGCGGTCGTAATAGGGCACCAGCGCCGTGCCGTCGACGCGACCGCGCACCTTCTTGCCCTTGAGACTGTCGCTGAACAGCCCGAGATCGACCTCGATCAAATCGGCCGGCCGACGGTAAAACGGTACGGCATAGCCAGGCGCGGCGGTGCGTGATCCGGCGATTTCAGGTTCATAGTAACCCGTGTTGAGCCCGCGCCCGTCGCCGATCCGCACCGGCACCAGCGCGGTTTCGAAAAAGCCGCGCGCGTCGGTCGCGGTCTTGGCGGCAGTGCAGGCAGCGGCCCAGTCGCCGGGCTGCGTCAGGCCGCTGGCATCGGTCCGTTTGAGCAGCGCCGGACAGGTCTTGCGGAAGGCGGCAAGTGCGGCGGTCGCATCGGCCTGCGCCCAGCCCGGCTGCTGCATCAGCGGCGCGGCGCGCACCGCAAGGCTACGCGCGTCAGCGGTCGGTGCAGGAGCAGGAGGTGCAACCGGTACTGCCGGCTTGGGCGTCGTCGTTGCGCAGCCGGCGAGGAACAGCAGTCCCGCCAGTGCCGCAAGGCGCGGCGTCACTCTCCGTCGTCGGTCGCGATCAGCAACCACGCCGGATCGGCCGAGCCGACATGATGGCTGAACGTCCACACGTCATGCGTCGGCGTCGCGTCGGACTTCGAACCGGCGACCACGGCGCCGCTGGCGTCGGTCGACATGCCGGCGATCTGCGCATCGAAGCGCACGGTCACTTCGGCCATCTGGCCGACCATCTGCGCGCCCACCAGCGTCGCGGCATCGATGCCGACGAGGCGGTTTTCAAAACGCACGCCCGATTCCTTGCGCGCATCGATGGCGCTGGTGAAATGCGCGAGCACTTCATCCGAAACCAGATGCTTCATGTCGGCGGCATTGCCGGCCCAGAACGCTTCGAGGATCATGCCGTAGGCGGCGCGTGCGCCGGTCAGGAAACGCGCCGGGTCAAAACGCGGATCGGCATCGGCAATCGACTGCAAATCGGCACGTAGCGCGGCGGGCGTTCCCGACGGCAGCTCGATGGCGACCGGCTTGCGCGCGTCGGTTGCGACAGTGCCGGGCTTCGACAGTTCGGGGGCGCCGGCGCGATAGGGTTCGCCCGCGGGCTTTTCATGGCCCGTCCGCCGGCCCAGCACGCTGACCAGCCGCAAACCGATAAAGCCCGCCAGCATCGCCAGCAGCACGATCTCGATCCAGGTTCCGCTATCGCTCATCAAATACGCCTCAATTCAACTGCAACACTGTAGCAAGCCGATGGTCAATCGTCCATGCCTGTGCCGCAGATGCGACATAGGGTGTTTCGCCGCGCCCGCAAGTGCCGCGACAACGCTACGTCGCTTGCCTAAACGGGTTCACCTCTGCTAGCGACCGCGCCATCAGTTTCAGCTTCAAAAAGAGATATGATCATGGCCGACGAGATCGAAGGAATCGACACCACTGCCTTTGGCGACGGCGCCGACACGCAGCCGCAGGTCAGCATCCTGACGCAATACGTCAAGGATCTGTCGTTCGAAAACCCGAACGCGCCGCAGTCGCTGCAGATGGAAACTGCGCCGCGCATCGAAATCAACGTCAACGTCAACGCCCGCCGCCTCAGCGATGACATGTTCGAAGTCGAGCTCAAGATCGAAGCCAAGGCGTTCAATGGCGATGCTGCTGCGTTCGTCGTCGAGCTGCTCTACGGCGGCTTGTTCGGCCTGCGCAACGTGCCCGCCGAAGCGCTCGAGCCGTTCCTCGTCGTCGAAGCCCCGCGCATCCTGTTCCCGTTCGCACGCCGCATCGTGGCGGACGCCACGCGTGATGGCGGCTATCCGCCGCTGCTGCTCGAACCGATCGACTTTGCCTCGCTGTACATGCAGCAGCAGGCCGGCAACGCCGGCCAGCCTTCGGTTGGCAACGCCTAGTTCACGCCAAGCAAGTGGCACGCGTCGTGGCAAAGCCACGCCGTCGGACGGGTTCGGGCGGGGTTTCCGCCCGCCCCGCCGGCCGTGCTTGCGTGAGTCCGTGCCGAAGCCAAAATTCGTGAAGGACGAATTTCGCCTTCACCACAGGCCCCGCTGCGCATGAGTTTGGTCCGCGCCACCGCGACCATCGGCAGCCTGACGCTGGTCAGCCGCGTCCTCGGCTTCCTGCGCGACGTGCTGATGGCGCGGTTTGTCGGCGCTGGCATGGCGGCGGACGCTTTCCTGATCGCGTTCCGGCTGCCCAACCTGTTCCGCGCGCTGTTCGCCGAAGGCGCGTTTTCGGCGGCGTTCGTGCCGATGTTCAGCCGGACAATCGCCGCCAATCCCGATGACAGCGGCGCCGGCCAGCGCTTTGCCGAAGAAGTGCTGTCGGTGCTGTTGCCCATTCTGGTGGTGTTCACTGCGGTGATGCTGGTCGCCACTGGCCCTGTCGTCTGGGCACTGACCGGCGGCTTTCCCGATGCCAGCCCGCAAAAG
The DNA here is from genome assembly GCF_004681125.1 of Glacieibacterium arshaanense. Lineage (GTDB taxonomy): Bacteria > Pseudomonadota > Alphaproteobacteria > Sphingomonadales > Sphingomonadaceae > Polymorphobacter_A > Polymorphobacter_A arshaanense. The sequence goes on along the minus strand of NZ_SIHO01000001.1, from coordinate 319,366 downwards.
TTCGAGCTGGCGGTCGAATTCACCCGCATCACCTTTCCCTATCTGCTGCTGATTTCGCTGGTGTCGCTGATGGGCGGTATCCTCAACTCGCTCGGGCGCTTCTGGGTCAATGCGGCCGCGCCGATCCTGCTCAACCTCGCGCTGATCGGCGGGATGCTGTTCTTCCGCGGCGACAGCGATGTGCAGACTGCGCGCGTCCAGGCGGCGTGTGTCACCATTGCCGGAATTTTGCAGTTCATCTGGCTGCTGTGGGCATGCGTGCGTGTCGATATCAAGCTGCGGCTGCACTGGCCGGCGTTTACGCCGATGGTCAAGCGGCTGCTGATCATCATCGGCCCGGCGGCGCTCGGTGCCGGTGCGGTGCAGTTCAACCTGCTGATTTCGACCGCACTCGCGGCGCGCTTCCTGCCCGAAGGTGCGGTCAGTTATCTGTATTACGCCGACCGGCTCAACCAGCTGCCGCTCGGCCTGATCGGCATCGGTGTCGGCACGGCACTGCTGCCGGCGCTGTCGCGGCAGCTTGGTGCCGGCAACCCGCAAGTCGCGCTGCACACGCAAAACCGCGCCATCGAGCTGGTGCTGCTGCTCACCCTGCCCGCCGCTGCCGCGCTGGTGGTGTCGGCGGTGCCGATCATCAGCGGGCTGCTCGAAGGCGGCGCGTTCACGCCGGCCGATTCGTCGGCGACGGCGGCAGCACTCGCGGCGTTTTCGCTCGGGTTGCCGGCCTATGTGCTGATCAAGGTGCTCACGCCGGGCTTCTATGCCCGTTCGGATACCAAGACGCCGGTGCGCATTGCGGTCGCGTCGATGCTCGTCAACCTCGTCGGCAACCTGCTGTTGATCTGGCCGCTGGCGCATGTCGGCATCGCACTCTCGACGGCGCTCGCCGCCTGGGTCAACGCCGGGGCGCTGTATGTCGTGCTGCACAAGCGCGGGCATTTCGCGGTCGATGCGCGGCTGCGGCGCACCGTCTGGCGGCTGGTGGTTGCGGCGCTGGCCATGGTCGGCGTGCTGCTGGCGCTCAATCCGGTCATCATGGGCTGGATGCACGGCAACATCATCGTCCGCGGCCTTGGCCTTGGACTGTTGCTGTCGGCGGGCGGTATCGCGTATCTGGCAAGCGCGTTCGCCCTCAAGGCGTTTTCGGTTGCCGACCTGCGCGCGCAACTGACCCGCCGCAAGAGTTGAGAAGAGTTATGACCATCACCAAGCGCGTGTTTTCGGGCATCCAGCCGACGGGCAACCTGCACCTCGGCAACTATCTCGGCGCGATCCGCAACTGGGTGACGATGCAAGACGAGTATGAATGCATCTATTGCATCGTCGACCTGCACGCGATCACCATGCCGCACGTGCCCGCCGAGCTGCGCGCCAACACGCTCGAAATGGCCGCAGCCCTGCTGGCGAGCGGCATCGACCCCAAGCGCGCCATCCTGTTCAACCAGAGCCGCGTCCGCATGCATGCCGAGCTGGCGTGGATCCTCAACTGCACGGCGCGCATGGGCTGGCTCAACCGCATGACGCAGTTCAAGGACAAGTCGGGCAAGGACAAGGAAGGCGCCAGCGTCGGGCTGTTCGTCTATCCGGTGCTGCAGGCTGCCGATATCCTCGGCTACAAGGCGACGCACGTACCCGTCGGCGACGACCAGAAACAGCACCTTGAACTGGCGCGCGACATCGCAACAAAGTTCAACACCGATTTCGGTGTCGAGCTGTTCCCGCTGCCCGAACCGGTCATCGGCGGTCACAATGCTGCCGGTCCGGCCCGAGTCATGAGCCTGCGCGACGGCACCGCGAAAATGTCGAAGTCCGATCCTTCGGACATGAGCCGCATCAACCTAACCGACGATGCCGACACCATCGCGAACAAGATCAAGCGCGCCAAGACCGACCCCGAGCCGCTGCCCGAAACCGCCGCCGGGCTTGAGGGACGTCCCGAAGCGCGCAACCTTGTCGGGCTGTATGCGGCGCTCGCCGATTGCAGCGTCGATGCGGTGCTTGCCGACTACGCCGGCAAGGGGTTCGGCGCGTTCAAGCCGGCGCTCGCCGAGCTGATGATCACCGCGCTGGCACCGATCAACGACCGCTTCGTGCATTTGCGCGCCGACCCCGCCTATCTCAGCCAGGTGCTGCGTGACGGCGGCGAACGCGCCAATGCGATTGCCGAGCCGGTGCTGGCGCAGGTGCAGGAAACCGTCGGCTTCCTGCGCTGAACCGCAGCGACGTGCGACGGCGCGGCCACTTGTTTCAAATTCACGACGAGTTCATATCTATATTTGCATGATTTGATGTTCCTTGTGGGTTTGGCCGTTTGGCCGTGGAGTAGTGGGCAATGCGTTTGAAGATCCTGTTTGCCGTGGCGTCGCTGACCTTGGTGAGCGCCTGCGCCCCGACGTTCACCGCGCAAGTCGCGCGTTTCCAGGTCCTGCCGCCGCCGACCGGCCAGAGCTTCACCATCGAGCCGCTTGATCCCGCCAAGGTCGGCAGCATCGAATTCGCCACCTTCGCCGGCTATGTCCGCCGCGGACTGATCGACGCCGGCTTTGTCGAAGCGCCGACGCCGACCAATGCCACGCTGATCGCCAAGTTCGACTACAACGTCATGCAGGGTCCGACGCAGATCAACAGTACGCCGGGCTGGGGCCCGGCCTGCGGTGGCTGGGGCTGCGGCGCCTGGGGCGCAGGCGCCGGCTGGGGCCGCTATGGCGGCTGGGGCGGCTGGGGTGGCTGGGGCGGCGGCTGGGCCGCGCCGCAGATCTATTCGACCGACACCTGGAACGCCTGGACCGAACTCCACATCGATCGCGCTGCCGACAAGACCAGCCTGTTCGAAGGCCGCGCCCAGACCAATAGCACGCAGAGCGCGGTGACCTTCCTCGTACCCAATCTGGTACGCGCGCTGTTCACCGACTTCCCCGGTGTATCGGGCCAGACGACGACGGTCACCTTCGACCCGACACGGCCGCCGGTAGCGCCCACACCGGTTGCTGCGGTGCCTGCCAAATAGTACCGCGCTTGCCGTCAGGCGTCGGCGCGGCTTAGGCTGCCGTCGATGAACGCAGCCGCTGCCGATTCGGTACGAACCTATCTCGTCGTCGTCGACGCGACGCCCGAAAGCCGTGTCGCGTTGCGCTATGCCGCATTGCGCGCGCGCAGTGTCAGCGGCCGCGTCATCCTGCTCCACGTCATGCCCGCGACCGAGTTCATGCAATGGGGCGGCGTGCAGGCGGCGATTGAAGCCGAGGCCGCCGAAAACGCCCAGACATTGCTCGCGGGGATTGCCGACGAAGTCGTCGAATGGACGGGCAGCCGTCCCGGCGTCATCATCGCCAAGGGTGAGGCTATTGCCGCCGTCATGAACACCGTCGCGGCCGACCCGTCGATCCATGCACTGGTGCTCGGCGCCGCGCCCAAGGGAGCCCCTGGCCCGCTGGTCAGCTACTTCGCTGGCGAACGCGCCGGCACCCTGCCCTGTCTGGTGATGATCGTGCCCGGCGGCGTATCTGACGACCGGCTGGCAGAACTGACCTGAGCGCGGGTCGCGGCGCTGCGGCGAATGCTTGATATTGCGACGCCAACGCGCCACATGGACGCCAGACATGGAGTCCCCCCAATGTACATCGAAACCGAACGCACGCCGAATCCGGCCACGCTGAAGTTCCTCGCCGGCCGCACCGTGCTCGCCGAAGGCAGCGCCGAATTCGCCACTGCCGAGGCCGCCGACGAGGGCTCGCCGCTCGCCGCAGCACTGTTTGCACTCGGCGATGTGACGCGCGTGCTGTTCGGCACCGACTTCATCGCGGTGACCAAGGCCGAAGCCAGCGCCGACTGGAGCTATCTCAAACCGCAGGTACTCGGCGTCCTTGTCGACCACTTCAGCAGCAACGCGCCGCTATTCACTGCGCAGGCGCCGGCGGCGGCCGCCATCAACGACGACCCCGAAGATGCCGAAATCGTCGCGCAGATCATCGAGCTGATCGACACGCGCGTCCGCCCGCAAGTCGCCAATGACGGCGGCGACATCATCTACCGCGGCTTCGACAAGGGCGTCGTGTCGTTGCAGATGCAGGGCGCCTGCTCGGGCTGCCCGTCATCGACGGCGACGCTCAAGAACGGCATCGAATCGCTGCTCAAATATTATGTGCCCGAAGTGACCGAGGTTCGCGCGGTCTGACCCCCCAGCATAACAGGAGTTACCATGTCCGGTTCCCCGCTCGGCGATGCCGCGCTCGATCAGCTGTTTCGCGAAGCCCGCACCTATAACAGCTGGTCCGATGCCCCCGTCAGCGATGCCGACCTGCGGGCGCTGTATGACCTGGTGAAGATGGGGCCGACGTCGGCGAATGCTTCGCCGGCGCGCTTTGTCTTCGTCAAGTCGGCCGAGGGCCGCGAAAAGCTGGCGGGATTTGTCGGGCCGAACAACAAGGACAAGGTGCTGACCGCGCCAGTCACTGTCATCATCGGCATGGAAATGAACTTCCACGAACGGCTGCCCGAGCTGTTCCCGCACGCCGATGCGCGCAGCTGGTTCGCGCACAATGACGAGCTGCGCCGCGAAACGGCATTCCGCAACAGCGCGCTGCAGGGCGCCTATCTGATCCTTGCGGCACGCGCGCTCGGCTTCGACACCGGACCTATGTCGGGGTTCGCCAAACCGCTGGTCGATGCGGCGTTCTTCGCCGGCACGACGATCGAAACCAACTTCATCTGCACGCTCGGCAAGGGCACCACCGAAAAGCTGTTCGGTCGCTCGCCGCGCCTGAGCTTCGAAGACGCCGCGCAGATCGTCTGACCCGGACCGGCCGCGCTGATGCTGCTTTGCATGGATACGGCATTGGCGGGGCTGTCGGTGGCGCTGTGTGACGGCGACCGGATTGTCGCCGAACACCATGTGCTGATTGGCCGCGGCCATGCCGAGTCGGTGATTCCGGTGGTCGCCGATGTCATGGCGCGGGCCGGGGTTGATGTACCTGACGCCATCGTCGTCGATATCGGCCCGGGCAGTTTCACCGGCCTGCGCATCGGCATCGCGGCCGCGCGCGCGCTCGGGCTCGCCTGGGGCGTGCCGGTGCACGGCATGCGCGCCACCGACCTCGTCGCCGCGGCAGCGTTCGCCGATGCGCCCGATTGCGACCGCCTCGCCGTCGTGCTCGATGCTGGCCGTGGCCAGCTTTATGTCCAGCACTTCGAGCGCGGCCAACCCGCTGGCGACATCGTCGCGCTGAGCCCCCCCGACGCGACGCGCGCCTGCGCCGGAATCGCCGTCGCCGGTCCGGGTGCGCCGATGCTCGGCGATGCCCGGATATTGTCTGACGCATGGCCGCGTGCCGCCGATGCGCGGTTGCTGACGCCCGCGGCGCGCGCGCTGACACCCACACCGCTCTATGTCCGCGCCCCCGATGCCGTGGCACCGGCGATGCTGCTGTCATGAGCGTCGACGTGCGCCTTGCCTCCGGCGCCGATGTGTCGGCCATCATGACGGTGATGCGCGACGCGTTTGACCCGCGCTTCGGCGAGGCCTGGTCGGTCAGCCAGCTCACCGGCTCGCTGTCGATCCCCGGCACTTGGGCGATGGTCGCGCACGGCGCTGACGGCACAGTCACCGGCTTCACGCTGACGCGGCTGATTCTCGACTCGGCCGAACTTTTACTTGTCGCGGTCGCCAATGACTGTCGCGGTGCCGGTTGCGGTCGCGCGCTGCTTGAGGCAGCGGCAGAGCAGGCGCGCCAACGCGGTGCCGCAGAGATGTTCCTCGAAGTGCGCGACGGCAATGAGGCGGCACTGGCGCTTTACCGCAAGTGCGACTTTACAGAAATCGGCCGCCGCAAAGACTATTATTCCGGCGCTGGAACCGAACGCTTCGATGCCATTACCATGCGCTGCAAGTTCGGCATTTGAAAAGCAGTAGCAATATTCCTAAATTTGAGTTAACGTCACCGGACTCTTCTTGCATTTTTATGTCATAATCGACATATGACGCTCGTTCCCATGGTTGAGAACGATAAAATTGAGGGTCAATCCAATGAACGATCGTACAGAATCGCACCAAGAGTTGCTTTCGCTGACTGCGGACATTGTGTCTTCGCATGTTGCAAACAACACGGTTGCAGTATCCGATTTGCCGCATGTCATCGAGCATGTTTACACGACGCTCGCGCGTCTGGGTCAAGACGTGAAGGCGCCCGAAGCGCGCCAGGAACCCGCTGTCAGCGTCCGCGCGTCGATCAAGCCCGACTATGTCATCTGCCTTGAAGACGGCAAGAAGCTCAAGATGCTCAAGCGCCACTTGATGACGCACTATGGCCTGACGCCGGATGCGTATCGCGCCAAGTGGAACCTGCCCGCCGACTATCCGATGGTTGCACCCAACTACGCTGCACAGCGTCGCGTGCTCGCCAAGAAAATCGGTCTCGGCACCAAGCGCACCAGCAAGCGCTAGTTTTTAGACACCGACACAAGAAAGGCGGCGGTTGGGTGGGCAACCGCCGCCTTTTTGTTTGTGCTGCGTATCCGACAATCGCTGCACCATCACTTGCCGCCGTCGCGGCGCCTTTCTAATATGGCGGCGAGACAATCTTCACCGGGGTGAACATGAGCGGCAGGATCGATATCGAAGCGCTGTGCGCCACCAAGGGCCTGCGGATCACCGACCAGCGCCGCGTCATTGCCCGTGTGCTGTCGGATGCGCAGGATCACCCCGATGTCGAGGAGCTGTTCCGGCGCTCGGCGGCGATCGACTCGCGCATTTCAATCGCCACCGTGTACCGCACGATCCGCCTCTTCGAAGAAGCCGGCATCCTCGAACGCCATGACTTTCGTGACGGGCGTTCGCGCTATGAAACCGTCCCCGATGAGCACCACGACCATCTGATCGACATAGAAACCGGCCAGGTCATCGAGTTCCACGATCCCGAGATCGAAGAACTGCAGGCCAAGATCGCCGCGCGACTGGGCTACAAGCTGGTCGATCACCGCATGGAACTTTACGGCAGCCCGGCCAAGCCGTCAGGGAAATCCAGCTGAATAACGCAGCTGCGCCAGACCCGTCGAAGACGCCACGGCAGATCGGGTTTGGCGCCAAAATCTATGGCCGGACACGCGCCGCACTGGGCGCCGGAGCCGCCGTTACCGTATTGGTACCGCTCGAACTGCTGACACGCAAACTGCGCCCCGGTGGCTGGCCGCAACTGACGCAGATGTTTCACAAAATGCTGTGCCGGTCGCTGGGCTTGCGTATTGGCATCCATGGCGCACCGGCACGCCAGGGCGGCGTCTTCTACGTCGCCAACCATATCTCCTACCTCGATATCCCGGTGCTCGGCAGCCAGATCCGCGCGGCATTCGTCGCCAAATCGGAAGTCGCCGGCTGGGGTGTGGTCGGCTGGCTGGCGACGCTGGCACGCACAGTCTACATCGAACGCGAGCGCCGGTCGCGCACCGCCGAGCAACGCAACGCCATCGTCGAGCGGCTGGCAAATGGCGGCGATGTCATCCTGTTCCCCGAAGGCACCAACAGCGACGGCGTCAGCGTCATGCCATTCAAATCGGCGCTGTTCGCGGTGGTCGAAGGCCCCGAAGCCGCGGACTTCCTGATCCAGCCGGTCACCATTGCCTATACCCGCGTCAACGGCATGCCGGTTACGCGTGGCCAGTTGCCCGACATCGCCTGGGTCGGTGACAGCGAGCTCGCACCGCACGCGCTGACGCTGATGGGGCTTGGCCCGATCCGCACCGAGATCGTCTTTCACCCCGCGGTGCGCGCTGCTGATTTCGCCGACCGCAAGGCGCTGATGCGACACTGCCATACCGTCATCGCCAGCAGCTACCGGCAATTGATGCGCGGCGGCAACACGCCGCGACCTGTCCGATGATGGCCGTGGCGCGGCGCTTTCGCCGGCCGCGGTTACCCCGTATAGGAGTCGTGTTGCCGCAAAACTGCGCGGCGCTGGACCGGAGATCGTTCTGCCTGTGAGCCAACGCTATTTCGTCAAGACCTTCGGCTGCCAGATGAACGTCTATGATTCCGAACGTATTGGCGAGTTGCTCGAAGCCAGCGACATGGTCGCCGCAAAGACCAGCGAAGACGCCGACGTCGTCATCCTCAACACCTGCCACATCCGCGAAAAGGCCGCCGAGAAAGTCTATTCGGACATCGGCCGGCTGAAAGCCTCGAAGCGCAAGTCGGGCGTAAAGCCGGTCATCGTCGTCGCCGGTTGCGTCGCGCAGGCCGAAGGCGCCGAAATCGCCCGCCGCGCCCCGACCGTCGATGTCGTCGTCGGACCGCAGGCCTATCACCGCCTGCCGGCGCTGCTCGCCGCCGCGCAAGGCGGCAAGGCCGCGGTCGATACCGACATGCCGCTCGACCCCAAGTTCGATGCCCTGCCCGCGCGCCGCCGCGCCGTGCCGCCAAGCGCGTTCCTGACGGTGCAGGAAGGCTGCGACAAATTCTGCACCTTCTGCGTCGTGCCCTACACGCGCGGCGCCGAAGTCTCGCGCCCGGTCGCCGACCTGATTGCCGAAGCGCGGTCGCTGGTCGCATCGGGTGCCCGCGAAATCGTGCTGCTCGGCCAGAACGTCAACGCCTTCCACGGCACCGGCGGCACCGGCAATGCCATCACGCTGGCGGGGCTGATCCGCGAGCTGGCGGCGCTGCCGGGGCTGGCGCGGCTGCGCTATATGACCTCGCACCCGCGCGACATGGATGATGCGCTGATCGCCGCGCACGCCGAAGTCCCCGAGCTGATGCCGTATTTGCACTTGCCGGTGCAGTCGGGCTCGACGCGCATCCTCAAGGCCATGAACCGCGCACACACCGTCGATTCGTATCTCGCGACGCTCGACCGGCTGCGCGCGGTGCGGCCCGACATCGCGCTGTCGGGCGATTTCATCGTCGGCTTCCCTGGCGAAACCGACCAGGACTTCGCCGACACCGTCGCGCTGGTCAAACGCGTCGGTTACGCGCAAGCCTATAGCTTCAAATACAGTCCTCGTGCCGGAACCCCTGCAGCAACAATGGAGAATCAAGTGCCCGAAGCGGTCATGGAAGCCCGGCTTGCCGAGTTGCAGGAAGCGATAAGCGCGGGGGCACTGGCGTTCAACCGCGCCAGCGTCGGCAAACAGGTGGATGTGCTGCTCGAACGCAAGGGCCGCCGTCCCGGCCAGCTGATCGGCAAGTCGCCGTGGCTGCAATCGGTGCATGTCGCGGCGGGTGACGCCGTCATCGGTGATATCGTCCGTGTCGAACTGCGCGATGCCCAGCCCAACAGCCTCGAAGGCGTGGTACTTGCCCATGCGCGGGCGGCCTGAGCATGGCCAAGAAATCCGCACCCCGCGTCCCAGCCCGCAGCACCATGCAACCCGCCGACCGTGTTCGCTTGGAGCATGAATTCGACCGCCCGCACCTGATGGGCCCGCTGTTCGGCCAGTATGACGAAAACCTCATCGTTATCGAACGCGAACTCGGCGTCCACATCAGCGCCCGCGGCAACAAGGTCGCGATCGAAGGCGATGCCGAAAGCGTCGCACGCGCCCGTGACGTGCTCGCCGGGCTCTACAACCGGCTGGTCGCCGGCCGTGCACTCGACCCCGGCGACATTGCCGGTGCGGTGGCGATCAGCGCCGACCCGTCGCTCGACGGGCTGACCCGCGCCGATGCCGGCGGCGGCCCCGCGACGCTCGCCACGATCCACACGCGCCGCAAGACCATCGTCGCGCGCTCGCCGACACAGGTGAAATACATCGAGGCATTGTCGAGCCACGATGTCATTTTCGCGCTCGGGCCGGCGGGCACCGGCAAGACCTATCTCGCGGTCGCACAGGCGGTCAACCAGCTCGTCGCCGGCACCGTCGACCGGCTGGTGCTGTCGCGGCCGGCGGTCGAAGCCGGCGAGCGACTCGGCTTCCTGCCCGGCGACATGAAGGACAAGGTCGATCCCTATCTGCGGCCGCTCTACGACGCGCTGTACGACATGCTGCCCGCCGAACAGGTCGAGCGCCGGCTGGCGTCGGGCGAAATCGAAATCGCGCCGCTGGCGTTCATGCGCGGCCGCACGCTGGCGAGCGCGTTCATCATCCTCGACGAGGCGCAGAACACCACGCCGCTGCAGATGAAGATGTTCCTGACGCGCTTCGGCCAGGGCTCGCGGATGGTCGTCTGCGGCGACCCCAACCAAGTCGATTTGCCCAACCCGGCGATGTCGGGGCTGGCCGATGCGGTGCGCAAGCTCGAAGACGTCGAAGGCATCGCGACGATGCGCTTTTCGGCGAGCGAAGTCGTCCGCCACCCGATCGTCGGCCGCATCGTCGAGGCCTATGAAGGGCCGCCCAAGGATGCCTGACCGACAACCTGGCTGCCCGCCATGCTGACCGTCGAAACCGATATCGCGGCGGGTGACTGGGACGCGGCTGCCGATTGGGAAGCGCTCGCCGCCAAGGCCTGTGCGGCGGCCCTCGCGCAATCGCTCTATGCCGGGATTGCCGAGCTTGCGGCGGCCGCCGAAGTCTCGGTGCGCTTCAGCGATGACGCCGAGGTGCAGACGCTCAACCGCGACTACCGCGGCAAGGATAAGCCGACCAACGTGCTGTCGTTCCCGATGGTGGCACCCGACCTGTTCGACACGCTGGCGGACAGCGATGACGGCGAAATCCTGCTCGGAGATATCGTCCTCGCCGCCGAGACGGTGGCGCGCGAGGCGGCCGAAAAGCACATCAGCATCGCACATCATGCCACGCACCTGATTGTGCACGGCACGCTGCACCTGCTAGGATATGACCATGAAGATGAGGGGCAGGCCGAGCATATGGAAAGGCTCGAACGGAGCGCACTCGCCGGCCTCGGCGTGGCTGACCCTTATGCTGATGTCGCCTGAGCGGACGGACGGCTGACATGGCGGACCCCCAAAGTAGCAGCGAATCCGGCGATTTAGGCAGCCGTATCTGGCGCGGCATCCGCGATTTGCTCAGCGGCGCCGGCGCCGAACCCAGCCTGCGCGCCAGCCTCGAAGAAGCCATCGACGAGCATGTCGGCGAGCCCGACGACCGCGACGACCTGTCGGCGGTCGAGCGCACGATGCTCAAGAACCTGCTGCATTTCGGCGAACATGATGTCGATGACGTCGCGGTGCCGCGCGCCGACATCGTGGCGTTCGACATCGATGACAGCTTCGCCGAGCTCGTCGCGCTGTTCCGCGAAGCCGGCCACAGCCGCATGCCGGTATTCCGCGACAGCCTCGATCACGTCGTCGGGATGATCCACGTCAAGGACGTTTATCAAGTCATTGCCGAAACCTTCGACGACAATGTTTCGAGCGCGCCGTTCGCCGACTTCAAGGTCGAAACGCTGCTGCGACCGGTGCTTTATGTCCCTTCATCGATGCGCGTGCTCGACCTGCTGGCGCGGATGCGCGCCGGACGCACCCACATGGCGATCGTCGTCGATGAATTCGGCGGCACCGACGGCCTCGTCACCATCGAGGATCTCGTCGAGGAAATCGTCGGCGATATCGAGGATGAGCACGACGACACCCACGCGCAGTTGCTCCAGGAAATCGGCGGCGGCATCTATGAAGCCGATGCGCGGCTTGACCTGACCGAACTCGCCGAAACCACCGGCCACAACTTCGCCAACGACGACATCGGCGAGGATGTCGATACGCTCGGCGGCATGGTGTTCATGCTCGCGGGCCGCGTGCCGGCCGTCGGCGAAACCATCCCCCACCCCGACGGCTGGCGCTTCGAAGTCATCGACGGCGACCCGCGCATGGTGCGCCGCGTGCGGCTGTATCCGCCGGTGGCGGGGTAGGTTCAAGAGCCTCCGGCGGGCAGGCCAGAGGCCTGCACCCTTTTGAAGAGCGCATAACAATCGGGTGCAAGGCCTAAGGCCCTGCCCGCCGGAGGCTCTTAGCCGTCCGCGTTAGCCATCCCACGCGACAGTGGTCAGCGCCTTCTGGCCATTAGCTGAAACAAAATAGTTGAGGTGGTGGCAGGCGATGTTGGTGCGCACCGGCACCGTCGCGCGGCCGGTGCCGACGCCGAGGATGCTTTCGACGCCGACGGCGATGTCGTTGGGCTTTTGCGCGAACAGCATTTCGAACACGTCGTTCTGGCCGACCTTGGCGATCATCTTGGCGAAGAACGCGTCGGAGGGTTCCTGATATTCGTCCACATTGCCCGCGAGGATGGTGTAGCGGATGCCGGGGTCTTCGCTCTTATTGAGCGTCTTGATGAAGTCGCTGTCGGGGTTCATCTGTTCGAGCGCCGGGGTGACCTTGGCCGAGCGGTTGAGCGCCAGCATCAGCACGCTGGCGACCGGCACGACCGTCGGGATATAGTTCATCGCCAGCCCCGTCAGCACCTTGGCGATCTTGCGGGCGCCATCGATGCGGCCGAACGGCGAGCCATTGTTGGGGGTGCCGCACATGACGAGGTGATCAACGGCATGCTTACCGCCTTCGCGTTCGATGAACCAGCGCGACACCAGCCCGCCCATCGAATGCACCAGCATTGTCAGCGACTTGCCGTCATTGGCATCGATACCGACTTGCGCCATTTGCGCCTGCAATGACCGCGCCGTGTCGGCGATCAGCGTGTTGAGGCTTTCATAGTCATAGGTCAGCACGAGGTCGAACTTGTCGGCGACGCCGCATTCCTTGACGCCCGCCGCCATGCCTTCGGTGTCGCCGATGATGCCGTGGACGAGCAGCAGGATGTTCTTCGCCGCCGCGACGTGCTTGTCGTCTTTTTCGGTGGCGCAATAGGCGAAGCTGCCGTCCTCCAGATATTCGACACGGCGCAGCAGATTGACGTTGCCGGCCTTGAGATAGGTCTTGAAGAAATACATCTTGATCGCGCCGGTGAGGCTGCGCGTGCTGATCGCCGCTGCCGGCAGTTCGCTGATGCTGATCTGCGTCTTGCCGGCGTCGTCCTTGTACGCGTCGCCGGCGAACAACACGTGCTCACCGTCGAACACCACCGGCAGGATGGCCTCGTTGTCGGCGAGCGGGATATCGACTTCGATCTTGAGCGGGTCGGTCTTGAGTGCGGCGGTGTTGGTGATGCCAGTGAGTTCGAGGACGTTTTCGCCCTCGCCGCGCGTGTTGGCGAAATTGACCAGGTCGAGCCCCTGGCGTTCAAGCGCTCGGTAGAAATCGGGCGCCGCGCCGAGCCCCCGGGTCGGCGGTGTCGCGGCACTCAGCGCAATGCTCGCGGTGACCGACGGATGGCCCTTGATGGTAATCCGGCCCTTGGCGACGCTGACATCGCCGGTGCCGGTGGTGGCCATGCGGCGCACCACACGGACGCGGCAGCCGCGGGTGAACCATTCGTTGCTGTAGGTCTTGACCGGCAGCACGCTGCCGATGCCGCGCGTTTGCGCCATTTTGAGCGGTTCCATCGCCAGCAGGAAGTCATCGACCTGCTCGGTGCTGACGAACAGTTTAAAATTCTCGATCGAGGAGTTCTGCGTCGGTTCGAGCGTGAAGCCGATGGAGTCGCCGCCCCACATCGTCACCGGCACGCCGTCCTCGCCGATCGGCTCGTTGCGCAGGATGCTGACGCCGAAGTCGGGCGAATAATAGGCAAGCACCGCGTGCAGCAGCTGGTTGGTGCGGTTGGTGACGGTCAGCTTGCCGAGCGGCAGCTGCTCGCCACCGACTTCGATGGTGAATTCGCGGGCCGCGCTTGCGGGTGCCTTGCCATCGTCGAGCTGCGGGCTGTGGAAATCGAAATCGACCAGCGACGTTTCCATTTGCGTCGTCGGATTGGCGAGCGCGAGGCTGCGTTCCCACGCCGCGACATGGCGCAGCGCCGGCAGCAATGCGGCCGCGGCGTCAGCGGGTTTTGCATCGTCAAACCGCGCAGATGCGACAACAATGCCGGTGGCGCGCTGGACCAGTTGCAGCTGGCCGCCGCTGACGCCGAGCGCATAGTCAGTTACAGCTGCAGGTGCGGCGAGCGCCAGCGGTGACGCCGATTCAGTCGCGAACGACGTTTGGAGCGCGGCGCGCAACGCATCATCGCCGTCGAACGCCAGCAGCAGCGGTGCCACCGGCAGGCTGGTGATTTCGGCGCGGTAGCGCGTGGCTTCATCGCTGGCGAAATCGAGCTTGATCAGGCTCTTCTGCGGTCCGATCTGCACCGCGACCGCGCCGCCGGCACGCGTGCCCTGCGCGTCTTCGGGGAACAGCGCCAAGGTCACCGGCTTGCCGGGGTCGGTCGGCAGGCCGTGGATTGCGCCGCAATCGAGCGTCCAGCCATCCGCCGCGTGATAGACACTGTAGCGCGCGGCCGCCGAGCGCGAGGTGCGGCCGAGGAAACCCGATTGCGCGTCGAAACTGCCGACGGCTTCGAACTGCGGGTTCTGATTGTCGGCGCGGCTGCGGACCGCGGCACGGCAGCGCACGAACAGGTCGGCATAGCTCAAATCGCCGCGCGACTTGCCCAGCACCTCGCACAGCGTCGTGGTGAAGACGCCGGCGTGGTTGCCTACGTCCTGCGTTTCCTGCGCTTCCTGGTTGCGCTCGCACGCGGCGAGCAGAATGTGCGGCGTGGCCGGGATGGTCAGCGGCTGCCCCTGCGCCTTGAGCTTGGCATAGTAGCCGTCGATGTAGGTTTCGAGCGGGCGGTCGGCGGTGACTTCATAGGTGGCGCGGGTACGGGCGCCCATGATCTTGTCGGCGCTGCGCGTGCCCGAACCCGAATGGCAGCAATCGAGGATGATCGAAATGTGCGGCGCGTGCGTGCCCAGCTCGGCGATCAGCACAGCAAGTTCCTTGTCGGCGAGGTCGCGGCCGCCGGGCATGCGGCTGTCGATGCAGACCAGCCCCTCGTCCTTGCCGACGGGGAAGTATTCGGCGAAGTCGGGCGCGGAAAGCGAGCGTGCGCCATGGCCGCAGTAATGGAACACCGCGACGTCACCCTTGCGCGCCTTGCCGAGATGCTTGCGGAAGCCGTCGATGACCGCCGCGCGCGTCGCTGCGGCATCGGTCAGCACCAGCACATCAAGGTCTTCGGCCGCGACATTGGCCTTCAGCCAACCGTGGAAGTTCTCGACATCGGTGACGCAGCCTTGCAGCTTGGCGACTCTGGTTTCGGTCGGATAGTCATTGATACCGACCAGCAGCGCATAGGTCTTCGGCATGTGTGAAAGTCCCCCTGAAAATCCACCATAGATTGCCTATAGTGCGCTGCGGCTTCGCCAAATCTGCATAGATAATTCCAATCGCTTTGCCGCTAGTGGGCCGCGGGCAACTGGCGCTGCAGATAGGCGAAGATCAGTGCCGCACGTTGCGCATCCTCGATACGGTCGGCGCCGGCGGCATGGCCGCCTTCCAACGCCTCGCTGTAGAAGAACGGGTCGCCGAACTCGGCGAGTTTCGCCGCGAACTTGCGCGCATGGCCGGGGTGGACGCGGTCATCCTTGGTCGAGGTGTAGATGTACGGCGCCGGATATTTCACGCCGCGTTTGAGGTTCTGGTACGGCGAATAGGCGCTGATGAATGCCCAGTCGGCGGGGACATCGGGGTCGCCATATTCGCCCATCCACGACGCACCAGCGAGTAGGTGCGAATAACGCTGCATGTCGATCAGCGGCGAGCCCATGACGACCGCGCCGTAAAGATCCGGGCGCTGCTCCATCGCGACGCCGACGAGCAAGCCGCCGTTCGAGCGCCCCGAAATCGCGATGTGGCCTTTGGCACTGACGCCGGTGGCGACCAGATCCTCGGCGACGGCGTGCAGGTCGTCAAAGACGTTCTGGCGCTTTTCGCGCAGGCCCGCCTTGTGCCACGCCGGGCCATATTCGCTGCCGCCGCGGATGTTCGCCAGCACATAGGCGTTGCCCGCCTCGACCCAGAACAGCGCCACCGGCCCGGCGCGATAGGGTTGTTCCACAAGGTAGGTTGGCGTCTGCGCGGCGCGGAAGCCGCCATAGGCGTGCACCAGCGCTGGCACCGGACCGGTCGAGCCCTTCTTGCGCACCAGGAAATAGGGGACGCGCGTTCCGTCCTTCGATTTGGCGAAACGCTGTTCGACCTGCATCGTGCTCGCATCGAAGCGGGCCGGCAGTTGCTGGACAAGCTGCGGCGTTGTCGCGGGCGTCACCGCGTACAGCGTCGGCGGCAGTAGCAGCCCTTCGACCGTCGCGAACGCCAGCGGCGACGTGCCGCCGACGGCATCAAGATGTACGGTAGCGTTTGCAGCGAGTGGCACCGGGGTCTGCGCCCATGTGCCGTCGCCGCCGCGACGCAGCGCCAGCAGCTTGCCCGACACATCGTCGAGCAGCTTGACCCAGAGCACCGACGCGCCGCCCGACACCTGTTCGACCGACTGGCTGGCGGCCGGCACGAACACCGGCGCAATCGGCGCGGGTTTGCCGGCAAGCAGCGCCGCGACGTCATAATCGACCAGCGCCCCCGCAGGGATGGCGCCGAGCGGCGTGATCAGCTTGGCGATCATCCGGCCATCGACGATATCCTCGATTTCGGCGTCGATGGGCAGCGGGCTGCGCACCAGCTTGCCGTTCGGCGCGATATGGCTGACTTCGGTGTGGTAGAAATCGAGCCTGCGCACGACCAGCGGCCATTGCTTGTCGCCGTCGACGATGACGTTGGCGGCGACGCCCACATCGGTCGGCTTGCCCTGCGCCACCAGCGTTGCGGTCGATAGTGGCAACCCGCGCGTCCATCGCTTGACGATGCGCGGATAGCCCGACGTGGTCAGGCTGTCCTTGCCGAAGTCGGTGGCGACATAGAGCGCATCATTGCCGGCCCAGGCGACATTGGCCTTGGCGGCGGGCAGCGCGAAACCGCCATCGACGAAATGTCCGTGCACGACATCGAACTCGCGCCAAACATGCGCGTCGGTACCGCCGTCGGCGAGCGCGACCATGCAGCGGTCATACGCCGGCGCACGGCACACTGCGCCCTCCCAAACCCAGCTCTTGTGCTCGGCCTTGCCGAGCGCGTCGACATCGATCAGCACGCGCCATGCCGGCGTCCCCGCCTTGAAGCTGTCGAGCGAGGCAGTGCGCCACAGGCCGCGTGGGTTGGCGGCGTCGCGCCAGATGTTGAGCACCTGCCCGCCCTGCACGGCGTCGGGTGTCGCGATGCGCTTGTCGTCCTCGAGTAGCGCCCGCGCCCGTGTCCGGTTGGCGTCGAACCCCGGCGTTGCGGTCAGCACCTTCAGCGTTTCGGCGTTCCATGCCTTGACCTGCGCAATCGCCGCCGGGCCTTCGACTTCCTCCAGATAAGCATTGGGGTCAGCAGCTTGCGCAGCACTGGCAATCAACGGCGCGGCGGCAAGAGCGAGCAGGATGCGCATCGGAACTCCGGGGATTGGCGGCAATGCGCCAGCGTATCGGGTTGGCGCGCAATTGAAAACCCGTCAGGGCGGCGCTTCGCCACTTGCCAGCGCGGCGCGTCCTGTGGTCAAAACGCTGCAAGGGGCGGCGCGGCATGGCGTTGCAGGGGAGAATGACATGGCGGGATTGAAGACGTGGGCAACGCTGTCCGCTATCAGCGCGCTGGCGCTGGTCGCAGCATGCAACAAGCCGGGTGCGAGCAGTGACACCGCGACCAAGGAAATCGAAACCAAGCTGCAGCAGCAGTTGCTCGACGCCAAGCCCGGCGATGTTATCGACATCCCGGCCGGCACCTTCCATTTCGACCGTAGCCTCAGCCTCGATGTCGACGGCGTGACGATCAAGGGCGCGGGGATGGACAAGACCATCCTGTCGTTCAAGGGCCAGAAGGCCGGCGCCGAAGGGCTGCTGGTCAATGCGTCGAACTTCACCATCCAGGACCTCGCCATCGAAGACAGCAAGGGTGACGCGCTCAAAGTCAATGAAGGCGAGAATGTCATCATTCGCCGCGTCCGCACCGAATGGACGGGTGGCCCAAGCACGTCGAACGGCGCCTATGGCCTGTATCCGGTGCAGATCAAGAACGTGCTGATCGAAGACAGCGTCGCCATCGCGGCCGCCGATGCCGGCATCTATGTCGGCCAGTCCGAAAACATCGTCGTGCGCCGCAACAAGGCGTCGAAGAATGTCGCGGGTATCGAAATCGAAAACAGCCAGCACGCCGATGTTTACGATAACATTGCCGAGGGCAACACCGGCGGCATTTTGGTATTCAACATGCCCCAGCTCACCAAGGTCGGCCAGGGTACGCGCGTTTTCCGCAACAAGGTCATTGCCAACAACGAGCCCAATTTCGGCGCCAAGGGCAGCGCGGTCGGCAATGTTCCCGCCGGCTCGGGCGTCGTCATCAACGCCAATGACGATGTCGAGATTTTCGACAATGACATCACCGGCAACGACACATCGGCGGTCATCGTGTCGAGCGGGTTCTCGTCGGGCTTCAACGACAAATACCCGCACGCCGCGACCTTCGATCCCTACCCCGAAGGCATCTACGTCCACGGCAACCGCATGTCGGGCAACGGCAATTCGCCTGACGGCGTCCAGCTCAAAGCGCTGCGGCTGGCGGTCGTCGGTCTGACCGGTCCGCTGCCCGAAATCCTGTGGGACGGCTTCCGCAATCCCAAGGCGACTGTGCCGGTGCTGTGCACCGACGGCGTGCCGGTGCTCAATGCCGATATGCCGAACAAATCGAAGAACCCGCGCATCGATACCAAGTCGTTCGTCTGCACACTGCCGGCATTGCCCGCCGTCGCGCTGACCGGCATTCTGGTGGATGCTCCCAAGCCGTGAGGTTGCTCGCGTTCGTGTTGATGTTGCTGCTCGCAGCCTGCGGCAGCGATGAAGGCGTCGAATTCCACCCCGAAGACAACCCGCAGAAGCTTAGCGACTGGGGCATATTGCAGATGTCGGGCGACCGCGTCCGCCCGGCGCCCGACAGCTTCGCCTATACGCTGCAAACGCCGCTGTTCAGCGACTATGCCGGCAAGCTGCGCACGGTTTGGATCCCCAAGGGCAAGCGGGCAACCTACACGACGTCGGGGCCGCTCGATTTCCCCGTCGGCACCATCGTCAGCAAGACCTTCTTCTACCGCAAATCGGCCAGCGGCCTAGGCCGCGGCGACCGCTACTTCACCCCGGCTTCGGCGGCCGAACTCGACCTGCGCGGCGTTCGCATCATGGAAACGCGGCTGCTGGTGCGACGTGAAGCCGGCTGGGTCGGTCTGCCCTATGTGTGGAACGCCGAGCAGACCGAAGCCACGCTGCGGCGCACCGGTGCCATCGAGGACATCACCCTTGACGACATCGCCGCCGAGCCGGTCAAGCTGACCTACCAGGTGCCCAACGCCAACCAGTGCGCGCAGTGCCACGAAGTCAACCACACGACCAAGGTCATGCAGCCGATCGGGCTGACCGCGGCGCACCTTAACCACGTGGGCTTCGGCGGCGCACCGGCACAGTTGCAGCGGCTGGTCAGCCGCCACATGCTCGATCAGGCGCCCGCCGATGCCCCGCGCAGCGTCAACTGGCGCGACACGTCGGCGTCGCTCGATGTCCGTGCGCGGTCGTACCTCGATATCAACTGCGCGCACTGCCACAACAGCAAGGGCGCCGCCGACACCACGGGGCTGTCGCTTGAGCCCGGCGTCACCGATGCCGCACTGTGGGGCGTGTGCAAGACCCCCGTCGCGGCCGGGCAAGGCAGCGGTGACCGTATCTATGACGTCGTGCCGGGCAAGCCCGATGCGTCGATCTTGCTCTACCGGATGGAATCGGCCGACCCCGCCAAGATGATGCCCGAACTCGGCCGCTCGGTCGCCGACCGCGAGGGCGTCGCGCTGATCCGCCAATGGATCCGCGAAATGCCGGGGGCATGCGCTGGCTAACATAGAAAGGGAGCAGCCGTGAAGCTTGAAGGTGGAACCTTGCGGCCTGCCATAATGGCTGCGACCGGCTATATCGCGATCATGGCGGTGGGCATGTTCACCACCGGCCATGTATTCAACATCACGTACGGCGACCCGAACATGGTCCGGGTGCTGGTATTTTTCGAAGTGGCGATGAGCCTGTTCGCCATCTTCATGGCGCGGCGCATTTTCGGGCGTTGGGATTGCGGTTACGGCCTGATCGACTGGCGCGGCGCGCTGTGGATGCTGCCCAATTTCGCGCTCGCGGCCGCGTTGTTCTACGCCGCGTTCAGCACCGGCAACCCGCAGCTTTCAGGGTTTGTGCTGCTGATCGTCGCGACGATGGTGCTGGTCGGCTTTTCGGAAGAGTTGGTGTTTCGCGGCATCCTGCTGCAGGGCGCATTGCGCGATGTCAGCCTGGGCAAGGCCATCCTGATTTCATCAGTCGGCTTTTCGCTGCTGCACTCAGTCAATACGCTGGCGGGCGTCCCCATTGACAGCATGTTCGAACAGCTCGGCCTGACTTTCATCTTCGGCTTGGCAATGGCGTGCTACGCGCTGCGCGCCAACAGCCTGGTGCCGGTGATGATTTTCCACATGCTGTGGGACGCGGTGCAGTTCCTGGGCGGCGTCTTCGGCAGCGATTTCGGCCCGTTGATCAACATCGGCATCGTACTCAACGCGGTGGTGGCGCTGGTGCTTTGGGTCGTCGATTTGCGCAAACGGCGGTTTGACGCGGCCTAGAAGGTGTATTCAACCCCGAAGCTGAGACCCTGGAACAGCGTCGACGCGCCCGTATCGACGCCGGTCGCGGTGACCGTAGTGGGCGTCGTGCTCATTTGCGCGATCTGCGTCGGCGCCAGCGCGACGCCGTTTAGCCATAGAATGTCGTAGCCGAGTTTGAACGCGACGGCGTCAGTGACGCCAAACCGCGCGACCAGACCGCCCTCGCCGACGAAGCTCGTGGTGTTGACGGCGGCGCTGGCGGGGTTGAGCTGTTTGCGGATACTGACCAGCGCGGCTTGTTCGGCGTGGTTGGCGTAGACGCCGGCCTTGGCCAGTGCCTCGACCGAGAAGCGGGCATGCTGCCAGACCGTTGCGCGCGCGCCGATCTGGACGCCGTAGAGGCTGTTACCTGTATCGGTCGTCCAGAATGGCGGGTTGGCGACTGGCGTGCTGCCGGCCATAGGCTTCGCGTCGGCGAGCGTCGCCGGCATGACCGTGGTTTTCCAGTCGGGCTCGCCGATGTCGATGGGGGTCAGCGTGCCCTGCAGCGTGTCGTTCAATTGCAGCCAACGCAGCCCGGCGAACAGCGTGACGCGTGGCGACACATCACGCCGGACGTTGGCCTCAAGGCTGTGCAGCCCGGAATCAGCGCGCCACGCCATCGACTGATAGGCGAAGTCCTGCGTCTGCCAGAAGCTGCCCGGTGCCTTCATCACCAACCATTGCCCGGGGTTTTCGGGGCCGCGCGTGCGCGTGGCACCCAGCCCGACCACCGAGAAATAGCTGAGTTCGGCACTCCAGCCCGATGCGCCACGATACGTCACGCCCAGTTTCGGTCCGGGCGCCAACCGCTGGCCGAGCTGGTTACTGGCGAGCGCAACGGCACCGGGATAGTTCGTCGTGTTGAGGCCGGAAGGCGTCCACCAATAGACATCGCCGGGCACGAACGCGACGAGCGGCTGGTTGCCGGTGCCGACGCGGCCGAGCAGGACGGCTTCGGCGGAAATCGTCCAGCGTGGCGGCGATTTTGCATTGGTCTCCGACGCGCTGGATGCCGTCGCAGTGGCTGCAGCCCAGATGACCAACGCGGCGATTGTGCGGCCGGGTGCGATCACTGATGGACGACGACTCACTGGATTCACCGACCTTTGCGCCATCACGAGTTGGCAGTCTGTAGCACAGCGCGTGGCAGCCGGAATTAAGGGGAAATACGCGGGCGGCAGGTCACCCTCACCCTGGCGCGCGGGTCGCACTCTCCCGTCAAGGGAGAGGGAAAAAGGAAGGGCCGGCGTCCCTTGTGGAATGCCGGCCCAAATCAATCGGGTGCAGGGGCAAGCCCCTGCCCGCCGGAGGCCCTACCCCCTAGTTGCGCCAAACCACCGCCGGCGTAATGTCATCGGCCGGGCTGTTTTCATAGCGGCGTACTTCGTTGCGGCCGACGACCATGTGGTGGACTTCATCGGGACCGTCGGCGAAGCGCAGGTGGCGGACATCGGTGTACATTTCCGACAGCGGCGACCAGTGCGAAATGCCGGTGGCGCCATGGATTTGCATCGCCTGGTCGATGATTTCGCAGACGCGTTCGGGGACCATGGCCTTGACCATCGAGACCCAGATGCGGGCTTCGCGGTTGCCGAGCACGTCCATTGCCTTGGCGGCCTTCAAAACCATCAGGCGCATCGCTTCGATGTCGATACGGGCGCGCGAGATGATTTCGAGGTTGCCGCCGAGATAGGCGATCTTCTGGCCGAATGCCTTGCGCGACACGCCGCGCTTGAGCATCAGGTCGAGCGCGGCTTCAGCCTTACCGATGGTGCGCATGCAGTGATGGATGCGCCCCGGCCCGAGGCGGACCTGGCTGATTTCGAAGCCGCGGCCTTCGCCGAGCAGCATGTTCGATGCCGGCACGCGGACGTTGTCGAACTTGATGTGCATGTGACCGCGCGGTGCGTGGTCCTGGCCGAACACGTGCATCGGCCCGAGGATCTTGACGCCGGGCGTGTCGGTGGGGACGAGGATCTGCGACTGCTGCTTGTTGGGCACGGCATCGGGGCTGGTGCGGACCATGGTGATCATGATCTTGCAGCGCGGATCGCCGGCGCCCGAGATATAGTATTTTTCGCCGTTGATGACCCATTCGTCGCCGTCGAGCACGGCGCTGGTGGCGATGTTCTTGGCATCCGACGAGGCGACATCGGGTTCGGTCATCGCATAGGCCGAACGGATTTCGCCGTTCATCAGCGGTTCGAGCCACTTCTTCTTCTGTTCGGGGGTGCCGACGCGTTCGAGCACTTCCATGTTGCCGGTGTCGGGCGCAGCGCAGTTCATGACTTCGGAGGCCATCGGCGCCTTGCCGAGTTCGGCGGCGATATAGGCGTAGTCGAGGTTCTTCAGGCCGACGCCCGATTCGGCGTCAGGCAGGAAGAAGTTCCACAGGCCTTCGGCCTTCGCCTTGTTCTTGGCGACTTCGAGCACTTCGAGCTGGCCCGGCGCGAACTGCCAGCGGTCGTGCGGCACTTCGCCGAGCTTGACCCACTCGGCCTGCATCGGCTCGACGGTTTCCTTGATGAAGCGCTTGACGTGGTCATACAGCGGCGTCGCTGCCTCGCTCATGCGCAGGTCGTTGAGGTCATCGTGCGGGTTGAACCCGAATTCGGAGGCCATGGTCATGCGGTCGTCCTTTCCCAAGTGTCGTGCCAAATGTCTTGAAGCCGTGTTGGTGATCGCGTTGGCGCGATTCGTTTCAGCCCGCGACGCCTAGCATGTCGCGAACGAATGCCGCCAGCCCGAGTTGACGGAAACGCCGCAAGCGCTCCGCCGCGAGGATGGCGCGGATTTCGGCGAGGCACTGCGCGGCGTCGTCATTGACCAGGATATAGTCATATTCGCCCCAGTGGCTGATTTCGGTGGCGGCGCGCGCCATGCGGCCGGCGACGACGTCCTCACTGTCGGTGGCGCGCGACCGCAGCCGGCGCTCAAGTTCGGCCATGTTCGGCGGCAGGATGAAAACACGCACCAAATCACCGCCGGCTTCGGTCTGCTGGAGCTGCTGCGTGCCCTGCCAGTCGATATCGAACAAAACGTCGCGGCCGGCGTGCAGCGTTGCCTCGACCGCGGCGCGCGGCGTGCCGTAGCGGTTGCCGAAAACATGCGCCCATTCGAGCAGCTCGCCGTTCGCCACCATCGCATCGAAGCGCGCGTTGTCGACGAAATGATAGTCGCGGCCATCGATTTCGCCGGCACGCGGCGCCCGCGTCGTGGCCGACACCGACAGCGTGATATGGTCGTCGTCTTCGAGCAGCTTGCGCGACATCGTCGTCTTGCCGGCGCCCGACGGCGACGACAGCACGAACATCAGCCCGCGGCGCTGCGGTTGCGTCAGATTGGGATGGATGAATTCGCTCATGCGCTGCTGTGGCATTTCAGGGGAGCGCGTTCAAGCGCGGGACGATTCAAGGGCCTCCGGCGGGCAGGCCTGAGGCCTGCACCCATTTGAAGAGCGCATAACAATCGGGTGCAGGGCCTCAGGCCCTGCCCGCCGGAGGCTCTTCACTTTGAACTCAAACATCGTTGAATCGCCACATGTCGCCGCCCGAAAAGCTGGCGCGCTGCATGCGACCCGCCAGCGGCGCGTCGAACCACAGGCGTTCGGCAGCCATTTCGGAGTCGGCGAAGCGCCAGCTGCCGTCGGGGCTTTCGCTCAGCGGCCCGGCGCCTTCGGCGACAAGCGTGTCACCGCGTGCCACGACCGAGATGCCGCCGACCCAGGAGTCGCTGCTATAATAACTGCCGGCGCGCGCCGCGAGCTTGGCCGGGACTGGCGGCGTGGCGAGCGGCGCATCGCGGCCGTAAAGCGTGCCGCCCCACCACAGTCGGTCGCGTGTCGTCGAGCCCGCGTCAAAGGCGATTTCGTGCGCGTAGAGCGCCGGGTGATCGGTCAGGAAGTTCGTCGCGCCAATCGGCTTCATGCTGCCATAGACACTGCCGACACGCACCGCGATGCCATCGAAATAGGGCACGATGTCGATCGCGCTGCCGTTCGCGGCGCGGTAGTTGCCGATGTAGTTGATTGGGTCCTCGACCGGCGGCTGGGTACGGACCGCTGGCGTTTCGGGCAGCGGCTTGCCCTCGGCATAGGCGCGCAGCAAGCGGCAGCCGTAGCGGGTGATTTCGCGCGGGCGATAGTTGATGTTGCCGACGTTGCTGCTGGCAAACACACCGCCATCGACCGCCGCATCGAACATCATCGACGAGCTGAAGCTGATCATGCCGCCGGTGTGATGCAGACATTTGTGGTCATCGATATCGATCGTCGCCAGCCCGGCGCCGTAGCGCGCGCCCTTGCCGAAATCGGGTGCATCGACGGTGGCGGTGACAAAGCGCTTGGCGAGCGCATCGGTCATCAGCGCGCCGCCCTTGCCCGCCGCAAGCTGCGCCAGCATGTCGAGGTAGCGCAACATGTCGGCTGGCGTTGCCGCGACCGAGCCCGCCGGAATATCAGCATCGAACCACGGCCCCGCCGTCCACTCGGCGCCGGGGAAATAGACACGGTCGCCCAGCGTCGGCACATAGCCGATGGCATAGCGCGGCCGGTCGCGCGCCACGATCACCGGCTCGGCGTGCGTCATGCCGAGTGGCACCAGCACCAGCTCGCGGCAGGCGGCCGCATAGGTCTTGCCGGTGATCTGCGACACGACGTGGCCGAGCAAATCATAGCCGGTGTTGCTGTACGAAAACCGCGTGCCGGGCGTGAACCCCGTCCACAGCATGTTGCCATTGACGCGCGGGAACAGTGGCGCGTCATGCGCCAGCCCGCTGCTGTGTTCGAGCAACTGTTGCACGGTCACCGGCACCGGCAGCGGCACGCCGGGCAACACTTCCGCCATCGGGGCATCGAGGTTCAGCCGCCCTTGTGCCGCCAGCCGGTACAGACATAGCGCCACCAGCGACTTCGATATCGAGCCGATCTGGAACAGCTGGTCGGGCCGGACCGGCAAGCCGCGTTCGATGTCCGAAAGCCCCAGCGTCATCACCGCGCGCAGCCCCTTCGGCCCGCGCACCGATAGCGTCATCCCCGGCAGCCCCCATGCGTTCATCTCGGTTGCGGCATAGTCGCCGAGCGCCTTGAGCATCGCGCCCGCATCGCCCGCACCCGGCGCCAGCACGTTGATCCGCGCCGCTCCCACTGTCGCTGCGCGACCGGCGCTCGCCAGCGCAACGCTCGCCGCCGCGCCCAGCCCGAGCGCCCACCTGCGATTAATTTGCATGCCGTGTCCCCTGCTTGCCCTGCTTGACATTGCATCGACCCCGGGGAAATCGCCAGCGGGATTTAAGGGCCTCCGGCGGGCAGGCCTGAGGCCTGCACCCGGTTGTTCAGGTCATGGTTTCGGGACGGACCAGCGCGCGGAAGCGGGGTTCGTCGATGAGGCCGAGCGCTAGGGCGGCCTCGAGCAGCGTCAGACCTTTGGCATGCGCGTGACGGGCGATCTTCGACGCTGCGTCATAGCCGATTTCAGGCGTCAGCGCGGTCACCAGCATCAGCGAGCGTTCGACCAGTTCGGCGATGCGGTCGCGGTTGGCGACCAGTCCCTCGACGCAACGCGTCGCGAAACTGTCCATCGCCACACTCAGCAGGTCGATCGAGCGCAGCACATTGGCGCCGATCAGCGGCTTGAACACATTGAGTTCGAACTGGCCTTGCATACCACCAACCGTGACCGCGGCATGGTTGCCGATGACCTGCGCCGCCACCATCGTCAGCATTTCGCTCTGCGTCGGGTTGACCTTGCCGGGCATGATAGAACTGCCGGGCTCGTTTTCGGGCAACGACAGCTCGCCGATGCCGGCGCGCGGCCCGCTGCCGAGCAGGCGGATATCGTTGCCGATCTTGGTCAGCGCCACCGCCAGCGTATTGAGCGTGCTCGACAGATGCACCAGCGGATCGTTGCTCGCCAGCGCCTCGAACTTGTTTTCGGCGGTGAAGAACGGCAGGCCGGTGCGTCGCGCGATCTCAGCAGCAATCGCACCGCCGAACCCCGGCGGCGCGTTGAGCCCGGTGCCGACTGCCGTGCCACCTTGCGCCAGCTGGCACATGCCGTGCATCACCGCGGGTTCGATGCGCGCGCGGCAGCGATACAGCTGGTTGGCATAACCTGAAAACTCCTGCCCCAGCGTCAGCGGCGTTGCGTCCTGCAGGTGTGTGCGGCCGATCTTGACGATGTCGGCCCAGGCTGCCTGCTTGGCCGCCAGCGCGGCGTGCAGCCTGTCGAGCGCCGGCATGAGCCGCTGCGTGGCCATCCGCGCGGCAGCGATGTGCAGCGCGGTGGGGAAGCAATCGTTCGACGATTGCGCCATGTTGACATGGTCGTTGGGGTGCACCGGCGCCTTGCCGCCGCGCTTGCCCGTCAGCGCTTCATTGGCCAGCCCGGCGATGACCTCGTTGACGTTCATGTTGGTTTGCGTGCCCGAACCGGTCTGCCAGATCGTCAGCGGGAACTGGTCGTCATGCGCGCCGGCGGCGACCGCAGCGGCAGCGGCTTCGATGGCATCGGCCAGCCCGGCGTCGAGACCGTGGCTACGATTGACCGCTGCGGCCGCGCCCTTGATGATCGCCAGCGCGTGGATGATTTCGATCGGCATGCGTTCACGCGGCGGAAACGGGAAATTTTCAATGCTGCGCTGCGTCTGCGCGCCCCAATAAGCATCGGCCGGCACCTCGACGGCGCCTAGGCTGTCAGTCTCGGTTCGCGTTGCCATAAATGTCTCCAGTGTCGCCACGGCGGCCAGCATAGCGCATCGCCGCCCGCCCACCCAATGGGGTTGCAATGCTGCACAATCGCGCGGACTATCGCCCCAACGAAACAGGCGCCGCAGCGCCGCACTTGGGAGGTGAACGTCCATGAAGGCAGCAGTATTCCGCGAAATCGGCAAGCCCATGCAGATCGAGGAGGTCGCCGTCGCAGAACCCGGCCCACGCGAGGTGCTGGTGCGCGTCAAGGCGGTCGGGCTGTGCCATTCGGACCTGCACGTCATCGATGGCCACCTGCCCGCCGCACTGCCGATTGTGCTTGGCCATGAAGCCGCCGGCATCGTCGAACGCGTCGGTAGCGCCGTCACCAATGTCAAGCCGGGCGACCATGTCATCGCCAATCTGGTGTTCCACTGCGGCCACTGCCAGCATTGCCTGAGCGGCCACCCCAACCGCTGCATGCCGTCCGAAGCGCGGCGCGGTGCCGGCGAGGCGCCGCGGCTGACGGCGAACGGCCAGCCGCTCGAACAATTCTGCGGCACCGGATCTTTCGCTGAGTACATGCTGGTGCACGACAGCGGCTGCGTGGCGATCCGCCACGACATGCCGTTCGATTGCGCCTGCCTGATCAGCTGCGGCGTCACCACCGGCTTTGGCGCCGCGACGCGCACCGCCAATGTGCATCCCGGCGAAACCGTCGTCGTCATCGGCTGCGGCGGCGTCGGGCTGGCGGCGGTCAACGGCGCGTCAGTAGCAGGCGCACGCCGTGTCATCGCCGTCGACCGCATACCGATGAAGCTTGAAATGGCGAAGAAGTTCGGCGCCACCGACATCATCGATGCCTCGACCTGCGACCCTGTCGAGGCGGTGATGGCGCTGACCGAAAACTGGGGCGTCGACCATGCCATCGAAGCTATCGGCCTGCCGCAGACCGCGCAGCAAGCCTACCGGATGCTGGCGCGCGGCGGCACCGCGACCATCGCCGGTGTCATTTCGCCCGGCGTCAACATCGAAGTCCCCGGCATCACGCTGACCATCGGCGAGCGCGCCATCCAGGGCTCGTACATGGGCAGCGTGCGACCGCCGATCGACATCCCGCGCTACGTCGAGCTCTACATGCAGGGCAAGTTGAAGGTCGAGGAGCTGATCTCGCAGCGCATCCCGCTGTCGCGCATCAACGAGGCGTTCGAGGAACTGGCGCGCGGGTCGGTGGCGCGGTCAGTGATTGTTTTCGATGATTAAAGAGCCTCCGGCGGGCAAGCCTGAGGCCTGCACCCATTTGAAGAGCGCCAAACAATTGGGTGCAGGGCCCGAGGCCCTGCCCGCCGGAGGCCCTTAAACCTGCCGCTATTTCTTTCGAAACGCGTCCATTGTCACGACGTTCGAGCCGGGTTCACCCTGCACGATCGGCGGTGCCGGTTCGGGTTCGGGGGCGACTTCGCCCTCCTTCATGGGGAACTGCAGCGTGAAATCGACCGCCGGGTCGACAAAGCCGGTCACCGCATCGAACGGGATCGACAGCTTGGCCGGCACCTGGTTGAAGCTCAGGCCGATTTCGAAATGCTTGTCGTCGATCTTCAGATCCCAATAGCGGTGCTGGATGACGATGGTCATTTCTTCGGGATAGCGCTCGAGCAGGTGCTTGGGCATCTCGACGCCCGGATAGCGGGTACGGAAAGCGATGTAGAAATGGTGGTTGCCGGGCAGTCCGCCTTCGGCATCGATGCGTTCAAGCACGCGCTGGACGACCGAACGCAGCGCGTCCTGCACGATCTCGTCGTACGGTATCAGGCTGTCGACGGGCGTATCGGTCACGATGTGCGACTCCGGTGAGCTAAGCGCCCTAGGTGACGTGATGCGCCGCCGCGGTCAAGCGGCGCGTTATCACGCCCGTCGCAAGGTGCCGGCCCACACCCCCGGCCCAGCCGCACTTTGCGACAAACTCATGGGTGGCGGGGCCGGGGGTGTGGGCCGGTGCCGCCTACAAGCGGAAGCGCCAACAAAAAAAGTGGGGAGCTTCTGTTGCCCGGTGCTCCCCGTACCGCTGGTTTCCACTTCTGTTGCCCGGCGTGGTCCCTACCGCGCTTTCGGCCAGTGTAACTTAGTCCGTGAGGACCGGGTTACGCTGCGATTGCGAATGCCTCGTTGTCGTTGGCATTTATGGTGTTTTGAACAGTTTAACGGCGTTTTCAGGCCGGGCAAAAGCTCTCGTCTTTCAACACACGTCGATCCTAGTTCGGCCCCAAACCTTCCGGAACAACCAGAAATAATGGTGGAGCCGCCGGGTACCGCCCCCGGGTCCGCTGTGCCTATTTCACGACGCCGTTTATCGCCATAGCAATCCCGAAGGACTGCACGGTCAATATAGGCGCGCAGGGCATGATTTGAAAGGGATGCTTTGGAATGGCCGCAACGGCGGCCACAAATTAGCTGCCGCTGGCGGCGAGTGGCGGCCGGACGGCGGCGACTGGCGGCACCGGCGCGACACGTGCAGCACCGGCACGGCGCGGCAGCAATACCGGCAGCGCGGCGGGTGCCGGTTCGAGCACCGAGCGATAATGTTCAAGCATCGCGCCGTTGATTTCGTCCCAGTCGTAGCGCGAGCTCGCGGCGAGCCCGCTGCCACCGGCGGCAACGCGCGCCAACGGATCGGCGATATAGCCGGCGAGCGCATCGGCAAAGCCGGCAATCGAGCCCGGCGCGATCAGGCGGCCACTGACGCCGTCGTTGACCAGCGAGCTGCTGCCGGTTGAAATTGCGGCAACGACGGGCAGGCCACTTGCCATCGCTTCGAGCGTGACGTTGCCGAAGGTTTCGGTCGTCGAGGGGTTGAACAGCATGTCCATCGACGCATAGGCACGCGCCAGTGCCTCGCCCTCAAGGTGGCCGGTCAGGATGGCGCCCGGGATATGTTCGGTGAGCCAGTCGCGCGCCGGGCCTTCGCCGACCATGACGACACGGTGCTTGACGCCGCGGCGTTCAAGCTCGGCGATTGTGTCGGCAACGACGTCGAGGCCCTTTTCATGGACCAAGCGGCCGACGAACCCAACCACGACTTCGCTATCGGCGATTCCCATTGCGCGGCGCCAGTCGGTATCGCGACGCGACGGCTTGTAGAGGTTGCGGTCGACACCGCGGCTCCAGATCCGCACATGCTCATTCATGCGTTGCGCGCGCAACAGGTCGGCCATGCTTTCCGACGGCGCATAGATGCCGGCGAGGTCGCTGTAGAAGCTGCGCAGCATGTTTTCACCGACGCGTGTCAGCCAGCCGATGCCATAGTAGCGGAAATAGGTTTCAAAGCGCGTATGCACCGAGGCGACGATCGGCACGCCGAGCGACTTGGCAAACTTCTTGGCGCGGTGGCCGAGCAAGTCGGGCGCCGACAGATGCACCAGATCGGGCGCGAATTCGCGCAAATCGCGCTTCAGTGCCGGCGTCAGGCCGAGCCCGACGAGATATTCACCGCGGCCGGGCATGCGGATCGACGGCACCGACACAAGGGTGCCGCTGTGGACGAACGCCGGCGTGTCGCTAGTCGGCGAGTAGACGCGGACGGTGACGCCCTTGCGTTCAAGATACGCCACGAGCCGGTTGAGCGCCTGGTTTGCGCCGTCCTTGACGTAGTTGTAGTTGCCGGAAATCAGCGCAACGCGCAGCCCCTGCCCCGGCGTGGACAGCGGGGCGACAGGGCGCGCGAACTGGGGGTGGCTCAGCTCCATGCTGCCCATCTACGCGCCGATAATGGCGACGATAGGGCATGAAAGCGACAGGCCGGCGACAGGTCGCCGCTTTCGCACGCCTTGGCGCTGGCTATTCTGCAATTGCGCAGCGATAGCAGTGTAAACTGCGCGAAAAGCCCTGGACCCGTAAAGCCTGACCAGATTCGCCGCGTAACTACCTGATGCACAACAAAAAAAGCGCGCGTCGGTTTCCCGGCGCGCGCCCCTTTTTGTTTCGAACCGAGGCCTAGACTTCGGTTGCGGTCGCTACTGGGCTGACCAGCGCTTCGGGCGCGGCCACGACATCGACCTTGGCAGCCTGGCTCGCACGCAGCGCGGCATCGCGGCTGTTCGCCGTGACACGCATCCGCGCCATCGCCGCACCGGTACCGGCGGGGATGAGGCGACCGACGATGACGTTCTCCTTGAGACCCGTCAGCGTATCGATCTTGCCCTGCACCGCCGCTTCGGTCAGCACCCGCGTCGTTTCCTGGAACGATGCGGCCGAGATGAAGCTGCGCGTCTGCAGCGACGCCTTGGTGATGCCGAGCAGGATCGGCTTGCCTTCGGCGGGCTGGCCGCCTTCGGCAATCGCCTTGGCATTGGTCTCGTCCATTTCCTCGCGGTCGACCTGTTCGCCGACGAGCAAGGTGGTGTCGCCCGACGCGGTGATCTCGACCTTTTGCAGCATCTGGCGAACGATCACCTCGATGTGCTTGTCGTTGATCTTCACGCCCTGCAGACGATAGACTTCCTGCACTTCCGAGCACAGATATTCAGCGAGCGGCTCGATGCCGAGCACGTCGAGAATGTCATGTGGGTTCGGGTTGCCGTCGATCAGATAATCGCCGCGACGAACGTAGTCGCCCTCCTGCACCGAAACATGCTTGCCCTTGGGCACCATGTATTCGGCGACTTCACCTTCGCCTTCGGGGCGAATGTTGATGCGGCGCTTGGTCTTGTAGTCCTTGCCGAATTCAACGCGGCCGTTGATGCGCGCGATGATCGCATTGTCCTTCGGGATGCGGGCTTCGAACAGCTCGGCAACACGCGGCAGACCGCCGGTGATGTCGCGCGTCTTGGCGGCTTCCTTCGGGATGCGGGCGACGACGTCGCCAGCGAAGACTTCCTGACCGTCATTGACCGACAGAATGGCGTCGACCGCGAGCAGGTAACGCGCGGCTTCGCCGCTGTCGGCGTCGAGCAGCGTAATACGCGGCTTGAGGTCGTCCTTCTTGTTGATCGAACGCCAGTCCTGCACGACCTTGTTGGCGATGCCGGTGGCTTCGTCGACGTTCTCGGACATCGAGACGCCTTCGATCAGGTCCTGGTACTTCACCTTGCCCGACTTTTCGGTGATGACCGGCAGGGTGTACGGATCCCATTCGGCCAGACGGTCGCCCTTCGCAACGATGGCACCATCGCCGTGCATGACGGTGGCGCCATACGGGATGCGGTGGATCGAACGTTCGCGACCGTCGCTGTCCATCAGCACCAGTTCACCGTTGCGCGCCATCGAGATGTTGCGACCACGGCTGTCGGCGATGGTGTTGAGGTTGCGGAACACCAGCGTCCCGTCGACGGGAGCATCAAGCGTTGACTGCTCGCTGACCTGCGCCGCGCCACCGATGTGGAACGTACGCATCGTCAGCTGCGTGCCGGGTTCACCGATCGACTGCGCCGCGATGACGCCGACGGCTTCACCGGCATTGACCGGGGTACCGCGCGCCAGATCGCGACCGTAGCAGGTAGCGCAGACGCCAGCCTTGGTTTCGCACAGCAGCGGCGAGCGGATCTTGACTTCGGGCACTGCCGCCTTTTCGATACGCGACACGTCGCTTTCGCTGAGCAGCAGGCCGGCGGGTGCGAGCACTTCACCGGTCTTGGCATCGACGACATCGTTGAGCACGGTGCGGCCGAGGATGCGTTCGCCGAGCGAAACGATGGTGCTGCCGCCTTCGACGATGGCCTTCATCATCATGCCGCGCGAGGTGCCGCAGTCGTCTTCGATGACGACGCAGTCCTGCGACACGTCGACCAGACGCCGCGTCAGATAGCCCGAGTTGGCGGTCTTCAGCGCGGTGTCGGCGAGACCCTTGCGGGCGCCGTGGGTCGAGTTGAAGTATTCAAGGACGGTCAGACCTTCCTTGAAGTTCGAGATGATCGGGGTTTCGATGATCTCGCCCGACGGCTTGGCCATCAGGCCGCGCATGCCGGCAAGCTGCTTCATCTGCGCCTGCGAACCACGGGCGCCCGAATGCGCCATCATGTACACCGAGTTGATGCTCTTCTGGACGCCGGTGACCGGATCGATCGGCTGCGCCTTGATGGCTTCCATCATGCGGTCGGCAACGAGATCGCCGCATCGCGCCCAGGCGTCGACGACCTTGTTGTACTTTTCGCCCTGCGTGATCAGGCCGTCCTGGTACTGCTGTTCGAAGTCCTTGACTGAGGCCTTGGTGTCATTGACCAGCGCTTCCTTGGCGGCCGGGATGACCATGTCGTCCTTGCCGAAGCTGATGCCGGCCTGGAACGCGTGACGGAAGCCGAGCGTCATGATGGCGTCGGCGAACAGCACCGTGTCCTTCTGGCCGCAGTGGCGATAGACGACGTCGATAACGTCGCCGATTTCCTTCTTGGTCAGCAGGCGGTTGATGGTTTCGAACGGCACGAGGCTGTTCTTCGGCAGCGTTTCACCCAGCAGCATGCGGCCCGGCGTCGTTTCGACACGGCGCAGCACCGGCTGGTTGTTTTCATCGACGGTTTCGACGCGCGCGATGATCTTGGAATGCAGTGTCACCGCCTTGGCGTTCAGTGCAGCATGGACTTCGGCCATGTTGCCGAACATCGGCAGCTTCTGCTTCTTGGTGCCATCGGGCAGCTCGATGTATTCGGGGAAGTGCTCCTGCTGCTCCATCGAAAGGTAATAGAGCCCGAGCACCATGTCCTGCGACGGCACGATGATCGGCTTGCCGTTGGCGGGCGACAGGATGTTGTTCGTCGACATCATCAGCACGCGCGCTTCGAGCTGCGCTTCGAGCGACAGCGGGACGTGGACAGCCATCTGGTCACCGTCGAAGTCGGCGTTGAACGCCGAGCAGACGAGCGGGTGCAGCTGGATCGCCTTGCCTTCGATGAGCACCGGCTCGAACGCCTGGATGCCGAGGCGGTGCAGCGTCGGCGCGCGGTTGAGCAGCACGGGATGTTCGCGGATCACCTCGTCGAGGATGTCCCAGACTTCCTTGCGTTCCTTTTCGACCCACTTCTTCGCCTGCTTGAGGGTCATCGACAGACCCTTGGCATCGAGACGCGAGTAGATGAAGGGCTTGAACAGTTCGAGCGCCATCTTCTTCGGCAGGCCGCACTGGTGCAGCTTGAGTTCGGGACCCGTCACGATGACCGAACGGCCCGAATAGTCGACGCGCTTGCCAAGCAGGTTCTGGCGGAAGCGGCCCTGCTTGCCCTTGAGCATGTCGGACAGCGACTTGAGCGGACGCTTGTTGGCACCGGTGATGGTGCGGCCACGGCGACCGTTGTCGAACAGGGCGTCAACGGCTTCCTGCAGCATGCGCTTTTCGTTGCGGACGATGATGTCCGGCGCGCGCAGTTCGATCAGCCGCTTAAGACGGTTGTTGCGGTTGATGACGCGGCGATACAAGTCGTTCAGATCCGACGTCGCGAAGCGGCCACCGTCGAGCGGCACCAGCGGGCGCAGTTCGGGCGGGATGACCGGCACGACCTGGAGCACCATCCATTCAGGGCGGTTGCCCGAATTGATGAAGCTCTCAACGACCTTCATCCGCTTGATGATCTTCTTGGGCTTCAATTCGCTCTTGGTGGTGCGCAGATCCTCCTTGAGGATCTCCATTTCACCCTCGAGGTCCATTTCCTCGAGCAGCTTGCGGATCGCCTCGGCGCCGATGCCGGCCTGGAACGCGTCTTCGCCGTATTCGTCCTGCGCCTTGAGCAGTTCGTCTTCGGTCAGCAGGTCGAACTTCTTCATCGGCGTCAGGCCGGGTTCGAGCACGACATACTGTTCAAAATAGAGCACGCGCTCTAGGTTCTTTAGCTGCATGTCGAGCAGCATGCCGATGCGCGACGGCAGCGACTTCAGGAACCAGATGTGCGCAACCGGCGCCGCCAGTTCGATATGGCCCATGCGTTCGCGGCGGACCTTCGAAACGGTGACTTCAACGCCGCACTTTTCGCAGACGATGCCCTTGTACTTCATGCGCTTGTACTTGCCGCACAGGCATTCGTAGTCCTTGATCGGACCGAAGATGCGCGCGCAGAACAGGCCGTCGCGTTCGGGCTTGAACGTCCGGTAGTTGATGGTTTCGGGCTTCTTGATTTCGCCGAACGACCACGAACGGATACGTTCGGGCGATGCCAGAGAGATCTGGATCTGGTCGAACGTTTCCGGCTTCGCCGCCGGGTTGAAGAAGTTCATCAGTTCCTGGTTCATAACCGGTTCCTTCTAATTCTGTTCCCCGCCAACTGCGCGGGGCCGAGGGGAGGTTGCGCGCGGTGTTGCGCGCCGTCGGTGCGCGCGGCAGCCGAAGCTGCCGCGCCGCCAACCCGCCCCTACTTGACGACCTCGTGGTTCTGCAGTTCGACGTTGAGGCCGAGCGAACGCATTTCCTTGACCAGCACGTTGAAGCTTTCGGGAATGCCGGCCTCGAAGGTGTCGTCACCCTTGACGATGGCTTCGTAGACCTTGGTACGGCCGATGACGTCATCGGACTTGACCGTCAGCATTTCCTGCAGCGTGTACGCGGCGCCGTAAGCCTGCAGCGCCCAGACTTCCATTTCGCCGAAGCGCTGGCCACCGAACTGCGCCTTGCCGCCCAGCGGCTGCTGGGTAACGAGCGAGTACGGCCCGATCGAACGTGCGTGGATCTTGTCGTCAACCAGATGGTGCAGCTTGAGCATGTAAATGTAGCCCACGGTCACCTTGCGGTCGAACATGTCACCGGTGCGGCCGTCGAACAGTTCGACCTGACCCGAGCCATCAAGGCCGGCCAGTTCGAGCATCGCCGTCACATCGGCTTCACGCGCACCGTCGAACACCGGGGTCGCCATCGGCACGCCGGCAGCGAGGTTGTGCGCAAGCTCACCCAGCTGGTCGGGCGACAGGTCGGCGATATCGCTGTCATACTGCCAGCCATAGATCGACTTGAGCTTGGCGCGCAGTTCGGTGGTGTCCGCCGAAGCCAGTTCCTTGCCACGGGCATGGATGTCTTCGAGCATCTGGCCGATCTGCTTGCCGAGACCGCGTGCAGCCCAGCCAAGGTGCGTTTCGAAGATCTGACCGACGTTCATGCGCGACGGCACGCCCAGCGGGTTAAGGACGATGTCGACCGGCGTACCGTCTTCGAGGAACGGCATGTCTTCCTGCGGCAGGATGCGCGAGATGACGCCCTTGTTACCGTGACGGCCGGCCATCTTGTCGCCCGGCTGCAGCTTGCGCTTCACCGCGACGAAGACCTTGACCATCTTGAGCACGCCCGGCGGCATTTCGTCGCCACGCTGGAGCTTGTCCTTCTTGTCATCGAGACGCGCGTCGATGTTCTTCGTTGCGTCTTCCCACTGCGCCTTCAGTGCTTCGAGATCGGCCTGAATGGCGTCTTCGGCAACGCCGAACTTCCACCATTCGCGGCGCGGCACGGTGGCGAGCATGTCGTCATCGATTTCGGCACCCTTCTTGAGGCCCTTGGGGGCCGCAACAACGGTTTGGCCGACGAGGCTCTGGCGCAGGCGGGCATAGGTCGAGCGGTCGAGAATGGCGCGTTCGTCGGCGGCATCCTTTTCGAGGCGTTCAATTTCTTCACGCTCGATCTGCAGCGCGCGTTCGTCCTTGTCGATGCCGTGGCGGTTGAAGACGCGGACTTCGACGACAGTGCCGGCAACGCCCGGCGGCAGGCGCAGCGAGGTATCGCGAACGTCCGAGGCCTTTTCGCCGAAGATGGCGCGCAGCAGCTTTTCTTCAGGCGTCATCGGGCTTTCACCCTTGGGCGTGATCTTGCCGCACAGGATGTCACCGGGTTCGACTTCGGCGCCGATGTAGACGATGCCCGCTTCGTCGAGGTTGCGCAGGGCTTCCTCGCCGACGTTGGGGATGTCGCGGGTGATGTCTTCCGGCCCGAGCTTGGTGTCGCGCGCCATGACTTCGAATTCTTCGATGTGGATCGAGGTGAAGACGTCTTCCTTGACGATCTTCTCGTTGATCAGGATCGAATCCTCGTAGTTGTAGCCGTTCCACGGCATGAACGCGACGAGTGCGTTGCGGCCGAGCGCCAGTTCGCCCAGTTCGGTCGACGGGCCGTCGGCGATGATGTCTCCGCGGCTGACGATGTCGCCGACCTTCACCAGCGGACGCTGGTTGATGCAGGTGTTCTGGTTCGAACGCTGGAACTTCATCAGCGTGTAGATGTCGACCGCCGACTTGCCGGCCTGGACATCTTCGGTGGCGCGGATGACGATACGCGTCGCATCGACCTGGTCGACGATGCCGGTGCGGCGGGCAGCAATCGCGGCGCCGCTGTCGCGGGCCACGGTGCCTTCCATGCCGGTGCCGACAAACGGCGCTTCGGCGCGCACCAGCGGCACGGCCTGACGCTGCATGTTCGAGCCCATGAGTGCGCGGTTGGCGTCATCGTTTTCCAGGAACGGAATCAGCGACGCCGCGACCGACACCAGCTGCTTGGGACTGACGTCCATCAGCGTGATCTGGTTCTTCGGCGCCATCAGGAACTCGCCGGCTTCACGTGCAGAGATCAGGTCCTCGACGAAGCCGCCGTCCTTGTTGGTTTCGGCGTTCGCCTGCGCGATCGTGTGCTTCACTTCTTCCATCGCCGACAGATAGACGACGTCGTCGGTGAGCTTGTGATCGACGACTTTGCGGTACGGCGTTTCGATGAAGCCGTACTTGTTGACGCGGCTGAACGTCGCGAGGCTGTTGATCAGACCGATGTTCGGGCCTTCGGGCGTTTCAATCGGGCAGATGCGGCCATAGTGCGTCGGATGAACGTCGCGGACTTCGAAGCCGGCACGCTCACGCGTCAGACCGCCCGGCCCGAGCGCCGAAACGCGACGCTTATGCGTCACTTCGGACAGCGGGTTGGTCTGATCCATGAACTGCGACAGCTGCGACGAGCCGAAGAATTCGCGCACCGCGGCAACCGCCGGCTTGGCGTTGATCAGGTCGTTGGGCATGACGGTGTCGATATCGACCGACGACATGCGTTCCTTGACCGCGCGTTCCATGCGTAGCAGCCCGACGCGGTACTGGTTTTCGAGCAATTCGCCGACCGAGCGGACCCGGCGGTTGCCGAGGTTGTCGATGTCGTCGATTTCGCCCTTGCCGTCCTTTAGATTGACCAAGGTGCGGACGACTTCGATGATGTCCTGCGAACGCAGCACGGTGATGTCATCGGCGACATCAAGGCTCATGCGCATGTTCATCTTGACGCGGCCGACCGCCGACAGGTCGTAGCGATCAGGATCGAAGAACAGGCCGTAGTACATGGCTTCGGCGGTTTCGCGCGTCGGCGGTTCGCCGGGGCGCATGACGCGGTAGATTTCGCTCAGCGCATGGTCGCGGTCTTCGACCTTGTCGGCCATCAGCGTGTTGCGGATCCACGGCCCGACGTTGACGTGATCGATGTCGAGCAACTCGACGCGGTCGACGCCCGACTTGTCGATGTTGGCGAGGTTGGCTTCGGTCAACTCGTCACCGGCTTCGATGTAGATCTCGCCGGTCTTCTCGTTGATCAGGTCGTACGCCGAATAGCGGCCGAAGATTTCTTCGGTCGGGATCAGCAATTCCTTCAGACCGTCGGTCTGCGCCTTGCGCGCCAGACGCGGCGTGATCTTGGTGCCCAGCGGGAACGCGACTTCGCCGGTTTCGGCGTTGACGACGTCGAAGCTCGGCTTGGTACCGCGCCATTGCTCGGCCTCGAACGGCACGATCCAGCCGCCCTGGCCACGCACCCAGGTGACGCGGCCATAGAACTCATTGAGGATCTGCTCGCTGTTCATGCCGCGCGACACGACGCGCTTGATGACGCCGACGTCCTTGTCGCGTTCGCCGTCGCGGGTGATGTACTGGCCGTCCGAAACCGCGCCGTGCAGGCCCGAAACGCGCAGATACTTGCCGTCGAACTCTTCGACCTTGGCGGGGAAGTGGCCGGCGATGCGCACGGTTTCACCGACCGCAGGTGCATTCACCACGTCGTCGATCTGGAAAACCGTGTCGCCCAGCGTGTAGAGCAGGCTGGTGACCGGCAGCTTGCGCTTGCGGTCGATGCGGACGTTGACGATGTCCTTGGCGTCGAATTCGAAGTCGAGCCACGAACCGCGATACGGGATGACGCGCGCGGCGAACAGAAACTTGCCCGACGCATGCGTCTTGCCGCGGTCATGGTCGAAGAACACACCAGGCGAACGGTGCATCTGGCTGACGATGACGCGCTCGGTACCGTTGATGATGAAGGTGCCGTTGCCGGTCATCAGCGGCATGTCGCCCATGTAGACGTCCTGCTCCTTGATATCGAGCACCGACCGGGCTTCGGTCTCGGCGTCGACTTCAAAGACGATCAGGCGCAGCGTGACGCGCATCGGCGCCGCATAGGTCATGCCGCGCTGGCGGCATTCCTCGGTATCGTACTTGGGCTCTTCGAGTTCGTAGTGGACGAAATCGAGTTCCGACGTGCCGGCGAAGTCACGGATCGGGAACACCGAGCGCAGCGTCTTTTCGAGGCCCGAGACATAGCCATCGGCCGGACGCGAGCGCAGGAAATGCTCATAGGACTCGCGCTGAACCTCGATGAGGTTCGGCATCTGCACGACTTCGTGGATCTTGCCGAAGGTCTTGCGGACGCGCTTGCGACCGGTGAACGAGGTCGTTGCGACCGGGGTCGATGCTTTGGTTGCCATGTGTCTCTCTCGCCTTTTCGTCAACGCGCAGGAGCTTGTTCCAACGCGAAAAAGTGCGCATTCCGGGGTCGCCGGAACCGCACCGTGAGCGTGATGATAACCTTGGCCGCCGCCTCCAATTCGTCGCGATCCGTATCGCCAGTCGGATCGTGTCCCGGAGGTGGGCCAAGCGACGCTATCCCCGTGTGGAGAATCGCGGCGTTTGTTCGTGGAGGGGTATATAGGGCGGGTGTAGGATTTTGGGAAGGGGGGTTGTTGGGGATTGTCTGGAGCCGGGGGTGGTTGGCGGCCTGCCGCGGGGCAAGCCCGCGAGTCAAGCTGGGTGGGACAAGGGCAGAAGGAAGGAAGTGGTCGGCATAGCCGCCCGTCGGACACGATGAAGGGGCGGGAGTTGCCTCCCGCCCCTTCACGTGCCGTCCGGCCTTCGGCGAGTCCGTTGGCTTCGCCCGATTGCTGCGCAATCAGGCTCCAGCCAACGGCCGCCGTGTCGCTTACTTCAGTTCGACAGTCGCGCCGGCTTCTTCGAGCTGCTTCTTGAGCTTCTCGGCTTCAGCCTTGGCAACGCCTTCCTTCACGGCCTTCGGAGCCGATTCGACCAGCGTCTTGGCTTCGGTCAGACCGAGGCCAGTGATGGTGCGGACTTCCTTGATGACGTTGATCTTCTTGCCACCGTCGCCGGTGAGGATCACGTCGAACTCGGTCTGCTCTTCAGCAGCCGGGCCAGCAGCGGCGCCACCAGCGGCCGGGCCGGCAACGGCGACGGCAGCAGCGGCCGAGACGCCCCACTTTTCTTCGAGCATCTTGGCGAGGTCAGCCGCTTCGAGGACGGTCAGCGTCGAAAGTTCTTCAACGAGCTTGTTGAGATCAGCCATGTGTAGTCTCCATTCATGTGCCGCAAATCACGCGGCAATTTCATTTGGGTTGAGCTGCGAAATTGCAGCGTTATGCGGCTTTGGCAGCGTACGCGCCGACGACGCGCGCCAGCTTGCCCGCCGGGGCGTTGACCAGCTGCGCGATCTTGGTCGCAGGTGCCTGAACCAGGCCCACGATCTTCGCACGCAGTTCGTCGAGCGACGGCAGTGTTGCCAGTGCCTTGACGCCGTTGATGTCGAGCATCGTTGCGCCCATCGCGCCACCGACGATTTCGAACTTGTCGTTCGACTTCGCGAAATCAACTGCAACCTTGGCGGCTGCAACCGGATCGGTGGAGGTGGCAAACCCGACAGGACCGGTCAGCATGTCGCCGAGCGGCTGGTAGGGCGTGCCTTCGAGTGCGATGCGCGCAAGGCGATTCTTGGTCACCTTGAAGGTCGCGCCGGCCGCCCGCATCTTGATCCGAAGATCGGTGACTTGCGCCACCGTCAACCCGTGGTTGCGTGCAACGACGACAACCGAGGTCTCGGACAAAGTCTTGGCGAGGCCGGAAACCTGCTCAGCTTTTTGAGCGCGATCCATAGTCTCTCCTTTGTTTCACCTGCCGGACGATTCCAGCAGGCGGGTGAGCCATGGCGCCAATATCTTTGGGGGATACGGGCTCCAAGGCCCGTCCGAGGGGTCGTCACCGGCACCGCAGTTTCCTGACGGACCGACCGGAAGCGCCATCGCACGGCCCTTGCGGTAAAAACTCTCCCCGTCTCATGCAGGCCCTTCTGGGCTTAAGCTGTTGCCAGCACCTGCAATCTCGGACGGTGTGCCACAGGCAAGCCCGCAGCAGAGCGCGTCTCTATAGTGGGATTCGCGTCGCGGTCAAGTTCTGCGGTCAAGCTGCAGCACATGAAAAGGGCCGGAGTTACCCCCCGGCCCTTCGCATTGCTTTAGGTCGCTAAGGTCAGGCGCTGTGGCCGACCGTCGTCGTATCGACCTTGATGCCGACGCCCATCGTCGAGCTGAGCGCGATCTTCTGCAGATACTTGCCCTTGGCGCCCGACGGCTTCGACTTGACGACTGCATCGAGCAGCGCATCGAAGTTGGCGCGCAGCGCTTCGACCGGGAAGCTCGCCTTGCCGATGCCGCCATGAATGATACCGGCCTTTTCGACGCGATATTCGATCTGGCCGCCCTTGGCCGCTTCGACAGCTTCCTTGACGTTCATCGTCACGGTGCCGAGCTTCGGGTTGGGCATCAGACCCTTGGGACCGAGCACTTTGCCGAGACGGCCGACCAGACCCATCATGTCGGGGGTGGCGATGCAGCGATCGAAGTCGATCTTGCCACCCTGGACGATTTCGAGCAGGTCTTCGGCGCCGACAACGTCAGCACCCGCAGCAAGGGCTTCTTCAGCCTTGGCGCCACGGGCGAACACGCCGACGCGCACGGTCTTGCCGGTGCCCGACGGCAGCGTCACGACGCCGCGGACCATCTGGTCAGCATGACGCGGATCGACGTTGAGGTTGATCGCGACTTCGATGGTTTCGTCGAACTTGGCGGTGGCGTTGGCCTTGACCGAGTTCAGCGCGACATCGAGGTCGTAGAGCTTGTCGTTGTCGACGGTGGCGGCGAGCGCCTTGTACTTCTTGGTTGCGGCCATTGGATCAGCCCTCCACTACTTCGAGGCCGATCGAACGGGCCGAGCCCTCGATCGTCTTCATTGCCATATCGATGTCGTTGGCGTTCAAATCCGCCATCTTGATCAGCGCGATTTCGCGGATCTGCGACTGCTTGATCTTGCCGGCGAAAGCGCCCTTGCCCGGCGTCGTGCCGCCCGACTTCATGCCGGCGGCCTGCTTAATCAGGAACGACGCCGGTGGCGTCTTCGTGATGAAGGTGAAGCTGCGGTCGGCATAGACGGTGATCACGGTCGGGATGGGCGTACCCTTCTCGAGCGATTCGGTCTTGGCGTTGAACGCCTTGCAGAATTCCATGATGTTGACGCCGCGCTGACCGAGCGCGGGACCAATCGGCGGGCTCGGGTTGGCAGCGCCAGCCTTAACCTGCAACTTGATGTAACCGGTAATCTTCTTTGCCATTTTCGGCACTCCTTATGTGGTGCAAACGACAGCCGAGGCTGCCTCCCACTTCCAAATCCTGCCTTGCGGCAGAAACTTTTAAACCAACCTTACTTCGGCTTTTCGACCTGCTCGAACGCGAGCTCGACGGGCGTTGCGCGCCCGAAGATCGACACCGAAACCTTGACCTTGCCATGATCGAAATCGAGTTCTTCGACCATGCCGTTGAAACTGGCGAACGGACCGTCGAGCACCTTGACCTGGTCGCCGATTTCGAAATTGACCTTGAGCTTGGGCTTGGCGGTCGACACCGCTTCCTCGGCCTTGGTGTTCAAAATCCGCGCCGCTTCGGCTTCGGTAATCGGCTGCGGCTTGTTCTGCTGACCGAGGAAGCCCGTCACCTTCGGCGTGTTCTTCACCAGGTGATAGACGTCATCGTTCATGTTGAGCTTGGCGAGCACATAGCCCGGGAAATATTTGCGGTCCGACGTGACCTTCTTGCCGCGGCGCACCTCGGTGACCTTTTCGACGGGCACTTCGATAGCGTCGATGAAGGCATCGAGGCCCATGCGCGCGGCTTCGATCTGAATCGCTTCGCGGACCTTGTTCTCAAAGCCCGAATAAGCGTGAATGATGTACCAGCGCGACGGCATTGATCCAAACTTCCCTTATGCTGCCTAAGCGACGCGTCAGGACGCGAAGCTGAGCAGGAACTTGACCGACCAGCCGAGAATCTGGTCGACGCCCAGGAAGAAGATCGACAGCACCGTGGTCATGATCAGCACGAAAATCGTCGTGGTGATCGTCTCGCGACGCGTCGGCCAACTGATCTTGGCAGTTTCGGCGCGAACTTGCGCAACGAACTCACCCGGGGTCGTCTTGGCCATCTCAACCTTCCCGCCTGAACGGTAAAACAACAAAAACCAGCCCGGAGCGCGCTGTACCGGTCACTGTGACCGACACCCGCGAAACCGCGGCTGGGCATCCAACCCAACTTCGTACCCGTCCCGGCCGACTTCAAGGCCTGAACGGTCCCGGAGCATGGCAGGAGTGGAGGGATTCGAACCCCCGGCCCTCGGTTTTGGAGACCGATGCTCTACCAGCTGAGCTACACTCCTCCGGGTCCGAGACGGGCGGCTATACCGATACGGGCTAAATCTCGCAAGTGCCTTGTGGCATGGTCGCCAAGCTTTCCGGCTAAGCTTTGCTGCGGTCAAGCAACACCGCCGCGAGCAGATCGGCGGTGACATTCGCCACTGTCTTGAAGATGTCGGGTATGGTGTCGATCGCAATCAGCAACGCCAACCCCTCGACCGGTAGTCCGAGCGCTTCGAACAACGGCACCTGCATCAGCAAGCCGGCGCTGGTGATGCCCGGCGTGCTGAGCGCCAGCAGCACCCCGTAGCCCGCCGCCAGCGCAATCGCCGCCGACCCGAGCGGGATGCCGTATAGCGCCGCGACAAATGTCACGCCGAGCAATGTGCTGACCGCCGCTTGCAGCTTGAACGTCGCCGCCGCCAGCGGCAGCACAAAGGCGCTGACCGGCTCCGACACACCGAGCGGACCGCGCGCTGCCGTCAGCATCGACGGCAGCGACGCCAGCGATGACCGCGACGCGAACGCCACCAACTGTGCCGGCAGGATGCCGCGCGCGAAGCGGGCAATCGACACGCCGCCAAGCGGCGCCAACGGATAGAGCGCCAAGGTCAGCACCGCATGGACAACGATGCTCACAGCGAAGAAAAGCAGCAGCGCCGCCGCCGCCGCACCGCCAAGCTTGGCACCGACCACCGCGCCCAATCCGAACACGCCGATAGGCGCAAGCATCAGTACCCAGCCGACGACGATCATCATCGCGTCGCCCAGCCCCTTGAAGAAACCGATGACCGGCGCCGCAACCGGATCGGGCAGCCGCCCGAGCGCTGCGGCAAAGATTAGCGTGAAGACCAGCACCGGCAGGATGGCACCGTCGGCGGCAGCCTTGATGATGTTGGCGGGCACCAGTGACAGC
The DNA here is from genome assembly GCF_004681125.1 of Glacieibacterium arshaanense. GTDB lineage: Bacteria > Pseudomonadota > Alphaproteobacteria > Sphingomonadales > Sphingomonadaceae > Polymorphobacter_A > Polymorphobacter_A arshaanense. The sequence goes on along the minus strand of NZ_SIHO01000001.1, from coordinate 274,453 downwards.
AGCCAGTCGCGCGGTGTGAGCGCGGCACCTTCGGGCAGCGCGGTGCTGTTCGCCAGCAGCGCGGCAGTGTCGGCGGGATCAAGTTTCAGTCCGCCCCACAGATGCGGCGTGACGAATGCCGCGATGGTGGCGACGACAATCGCCAGCGTGGCGAACACCGCGAACGCCCGGGCACCAAGCTTGCCGGTGGCGCCGCGCTCGCCGCCCGCGACCGCGACGATGAGCAGCGCTGCAATCAGCGGCACGATCGTCATGCGCAGCCCGTTGACCCAGAGCTGGCCAACAGGTTCGACGAGTTTGATGGCGAGGCTGTCGGGTGCGAGCAGGCCGAGGGTCAGGCCGGCGACGAGGCCGAGCAGCACGCGCAGCACGGGTGATTTGTGGAGTTGCGACATGGTGTTGGGCCCCCTGTGGGGGAAGGTAGCGGGGTGTTCGGGAGCAGTCGAGAGCTTGCGGCGCGTCGTGGCAAAGCCACGCCGTCGGACGGGTTCGTCGGCTTGGCGCCTCCGCCCCGCCGGCCGGCCTTGCGCGAGTCTGGACAGAAGCGAAAATTCGCGAAGGGCGAATTCACTCTTCCGCTCCAGCCGCGCAGCGGCTGGAGCGGGTAGCGGGGATCGAACCCGCATATGAAGCTTGGAAGGCTACCGCTCTACCATTGAGCTATACCCGCACCGTGCGTCGGGACAGGTGGTGGAGGGGGTTGGATTTGAACCAACGTAGGGAAAACCCGGCAGATTTACAGTCTGCTGCCATTGACCGCTCGGCCACCCCTCCACGGACGTGTCCTTCGTCGCAGCCTTGCGACTGCGAGGCGCGGTTAGTGGCGAAGCCGCGCCCCGCTGTCAACAACCGCTGTCTCCAACTGGTATAAATTCTACTTCCCCGCTACAGGCTGCACCATGGGACGCAGACCACACCCCCGAAATGCTGCCGGGCAAAAAAGCAGCTACCCGCGCCTTTATGGTCGCCATGCCGTGTTCGCCGCGCTCGATAATCCCGAGCGTGTGCACCGCAAGCTCTATGTCACGCACGAAACCGCCAAGGAGATCGTCATCCCCAAGGGGCTGACGGTGCAGTATGGCGATTCCTACGACTTGGCGCGGCTGATTCCGAACGACGCCCCGCACCAGGGCTATGTGCTTGAGGTCGAGCCACTCGAAAACCCGTGGATCGGCGACATCTTCGCGCTGGGCGAAGGCAACACACGCCCGCTGGTTGTGCTCGACCAAGTTACAGATCCGCACAACGTCGGCGCCATCATGCGTTCAGCCGCCGCATTCAATGCGCTCGCCATTGTCACGCAGGACCGGCATGCGCCGCCCGAATCGGGCGCACTCGCCAAAGCCGCATCAGGGGCGCTCGAAACTTTGCCATGGTGCCGAGTCGTCAATCTGGCGCGTGCACTAGATGAAATGGCAGAAGCCGGCTTCTGGCGCATCGGACTCGATGGCAGCGGCGAAGTCACGCTCGAACATGCGCTCGGCAACACCAAACCGGCGCTGGTACTCGGTGCTGAAGGTGAAGGCATGCGGCAAAATACGCAAGCCCATTGCGATGTACTGGCGCGACTGCCGATGACCGGCGAGATGGAAAGCCTCAACGTGTCGAACGCCGCGGCGATCGCGCTTTATGCGGCGGCACGGCGCGCCCTGTAGGTATGGACTCGGGCGCTCTTGCCGAAGCCTATACGGCTGCGTGGAACAGCGGCAGTGCGGACGCCGTCGCGGCGTTCTTCGCGCCTGACGGCAGCATCACTATCAATGCCGGGGAGCCTTGGCACGGACGCGGCGGCGTCGCGGCTATGGCGGCTGGCTTCTTCGCCGACATACCCGACCTGGCGTTGCGTTGCGACGGGATCCGCGTTGCCGGAACGCACATTGTCTATCTATGGACCTTCACCGGGACACATGCCGACACCGGCAACAATGTGCATGTGATCGGTTGGGAAGAATGGCAGTTGGCTGCTGACGGCAGCATCCAGACTTCGCTCGGCTGGTTTGATGCCGACGACTATTCCCGGCAGACCGCGGCCTAGTAGCTCTCTTCGGCGTAGACCTTCGCCATATCGCCGCCCCAGCGGCCGTTAAACGCCGCGAGCATTTTGTCGGCGTTGGTGACGCCGGTGGCCGCCATTTCGTGGAGCGGGCCGAGGAAGCCCTGTTCGGTGTCGCCGCTGCCATTGAGGCGGGCGCGGCGTGCGAGGCCACCGTCGGCAACCGCCAGCACCGACTTCGCCAGATCCTGCAGCGTGCCCCCGTTGGGGCTGGCGGCCTGTAGGGCCAGCCGCGGCACTTCGGCGCGCAGCCGGGCATGGTCTTCGGGCGTCCAGTGCTTGACGAGTTGCCATGCGGCATCGAGCGCGACGCTATCATAAAGCAGCCCGACCCAGAACGCCGGCAACGCACAGATGCGGTCCCAGCGACCGCCATCGGCGCCGCGCATTTCGAGATAGGATTTGAGGCGAACTTCGGGAAAAGCCGTCGACAGATGGTCGATCCAGTCGCCGACCTTGGGCTTCTGGCCGGGCAGGACCGACAGCTTGCCGGCGAGGAAATCGCGGAAGCTGAGGCCGGCGGCATCGATGTATTTGCCGTCGCGGTAGACGAAGTACATCGGCACGTCGAGCGCGTAATCGGCGTAGCGTTCGTAGCCGAAACCGTCCTCGAACACGAACGGCAGCGTGCCGGTTCGGTGCGGATCGGTGTCGGTCCAGATATGGCTGCGGAAGCTCTTGAAGCCGTTGGGCTTGCCTTCGGTGAACGGCGAATTGGCGAACAGCGCGGTGGCGAGCGGCTGCAGCGCCATCGAGACACGGAACTTCGCCACCATATCGGCTTCGGAGGCGTAGTCGACATTGGCCTGGATCGTGCAGGTGCGCAGCATCATGTCGAGGCCGAGATTGCCGACGCGCGGCATGTGGCGCAGCATGATGTCGTAGCGACCCTTGGGCATACGCGGCAGTTCATCGCGCGTCTTGTCCGGCCAGAACCCAAGGCTCAGGAACGCCAGGCCGAGCTTGTCGCCGACTTCATGGCATTGCTTCAGATGGCGATTCGATTCGGCGCAGGTCTGGTGGATGTTATCGAGCGGTGCGCCCGACAGTTCGAACTGACCGGCGGGTTCGAGGCTGATCGCGCCATCGCTGCCCTTCAAGGCAATGACCTTGCCGCCTTCCAGAACCGGTTCCCAGCCATAGGCGGTCATGGCGTCAAGCAGGTCGCGGATGCCGCCGGGCTCTTCGTAGCTCGGCGCGCGATGATCAGCGATGCGGTAGACGATCTTTTCATGTTCGGTACCGACGCGCCATCGGTCGGCGGGCTTGGCGCCGGCCTCGAAGGTGGCGATCATCTGGTCGCGCGTCTCGATGATCGCGTCATCCCCCAAGGCATCAATTTTATTGCTCATAAGTTGCGCAATAAGCCTGTCAGGGGCGTTGTGCCAGCAACAATTGAGTAGCGCTCATCCTCGGCAATGTGGTCAGTCTTTACGGGTGCACGGTATTTCGGCGAGTGCCTGCCACACAGCCAGCGCGGCAATCGCAGCAGTTTCTGCACGCAGGATACGCGGGCCGAGCGTGATGGCGACAGCCTGAGGGTGGGCGCGGATGGTGTCGCGTTCGGCCGGCGTAAAGCCGCCTTCGGGGCCGATCAGGATCGCGGCCGGGGCGCGGCACAGGTCAGCAGCCAGCGGCGCGCCGCCTTCCTCGTCGGCGAACAGTAGTGCGCGGTCGGCGGGCCATTCCTTGAGCAACTTTGCCAACGCCACGGGCTCGGCGAGTTCGGGCAGCGCGGTGCGGCCGCATTGTTCGGCGGCTTCGATCATGTTGGCGCGCAGCCGGTCGAGGTTGAGCTTGTCGACGATGGTGCGCGCGGTGATCACCGGCAACAGTTTCGCAGCGCCGAGCTCGCAGGCCTTTTCGGCGACGAGGTCGATGCGGCCGCGCTTGACCGGCGCAACGCACAGCCAGATATCGGCGACGGGCTCGCGCGGGTGCAGCAGCGCGACAATGTCGATCGCCACGGCCTTGCGCGCGGCATCGGCGATCTGCGCGTGGAACTCGCCGCCGATGTCGTCGAACACCCGCAAGTTGTCGCCGACCGCCATCCGCATGACGCTGGCGAGATAGTGGCTGGCCGGCGTCGGCAGCACGATGCGCGCACCGACCGTCAGCGATTGCTCGACATAAAGTCGCGGCGTGGTTGCCAGTACTCGGGTTGACAGACTGGTGCGCGTTTCGCTCATGGTGCGCCACTAGCACAGGCAGGACAGTTTGAACCAGCGTCGCACCGACACCCCGACCCCTGATGCCGTACCGGCGAGCTGGGTCGATACACTGCCTGAAGGCATGCGTCCCTATGCGCGGCTGGCGCGGTTCGACCGGCCGATCGGGACGTGGCTGCTGCTGTGGCCGTGCGGCTGGGGGCTCGGGCTGGCAGGCGGGTTGCCATGGCATTGGCCGCTGCTGTTGTGGTTTGCGGCCGGCGCATTCGCGATGCGCGGTGCAGGCTGCGTCTATAACGATATCGTCGACCGCGACCTCGATGCCCGTGTCGCGCGCACGCGCAACCGGCCGATCGCATCGGGGCGAGTGTCAGTGAAGGCGGCGTGGGTGTGGCTGCTGGCGCTGGCGCTGGTCGGGCTAATCGTGCTGTTGCAACTGCCGCTGCGCGCGCAAGCGGTGGCGCTCGGCAGCCTGGTGCTGGTCGCGGCCTATCCATTCATGAAGCGCATCACCTGGTGGCCGCAGGCGTGGCTGGGGTTGACCTTCAACTGGGGCGTGCTGGTCGGCTGGCTGGCGGTGGCGCCGCCGTCGCTGCCGATGTTGTTGCTCTACGCTGCCGGGGTGTTCTGGACGCTCGGCTATGACACGATCTACGCGCTGCAGGATATCGAGGACGACGCCTTTGCCGGCATCAAGTCGAGCGCGCGGGCGCTGGGGGCACGCGCCCGCGCCGGCGTCGGCGTGTTCTATGGCATAGTGGTCGTGCTAGCGGCGGCGGCGCTATGGCTGGTCAATCCGCAGTGGCCGGCGCTGCTGGCGCTGGCGCCTGCCGCCGCGCATCTGGCATGGCAGGTGGTGCAATTGCGTGACCATGACGCGGCGCGCGCGCTGGCGCTTTTCCGTAGCAACCGGCTGACCGGATCGCTGTTGTTCGCGGCGTGCACGGTGGTTGGCTGGGCCTGAGCCCGGCACTTGTAGCAGTCGCTACATTTTGTTAGAAGGCGTGTCGTCAACAGAGAGAGTGACGCCATGAACACCACCGGCATGTTACCGCTGACCAGCCGCCAAAACATTATTATGGCGCTGATGGGCGCGGTGCTGTGGCTTGCCGCAGCGCTGCTGCTTCGCGCGCTCGAGCCGCTCAACATCTTCGAAGGCAGTACGCGTGTGCTGGTTTATGCGCTGACCATCCCCGGAACCTGGCCGTTCGTGCTGCTGCTCGAACGCCTCGGCGGGCTGGCGCGCAACCAAGTGGCCATGGGCTACGCCGTCGGCACCGCGTCGGCGACTTTGCTCGACGGTCTGGCGCTGGCGTGGTTCCCGTCGCTTTACGGCAGCAGCGTTGCGCATATCGCGGGCGCCGGTGCGGTCATCCTGTGGGGTGCCGGCGTCGGGTTGGTGTTGGCGTTTCTGCGCGACCGCGGCTAAAGCGCGGCCTCGCAGACATCGTCGAGGCCCAGCGCCGTAAGCAGTACCAGCCCTTCGGTCATCACCAGCAGTTGCGCAGCATCACGCGCCCGCATGGTCTCATCCGGGCTATCGAGCTGCGCCGCACCCCAAGCGAGGAACCCGCGGCCGATGCTTTCGCCGACGGTGCGAAACAGCGGATCTCCGTGCGCGGCGCGGCTCGCGGTTTCCAACCAGACGCGCATGTACGGCCAGAACACCGGATCGCGCACGATTGCCGCCAGCTGCGCGCGCAGTGCCGCAAACGGCTGCGGCGTGCGGGCGGTGCGCGGCCCCATCAGCACCACCATCCGCGCCGAAATGCATTCGAGCGTCGCCGCGACAATCTCGTTCTTGTCCTTGAAATAATACAGCAACATGCGATCGCTGGTCGCTGCTGCCTTGGCCAGCGGCCGCAGGCTTGACGCGGTCAGCCCGTGCGCCAGCACATGGTCGGCAAGCCGTTCGATGATCGCCGCGCGGCGGTCATCGGATTTGCTCGCAATGGAGACTGGCTTGGTTGGCATGTAACACTAGCTTGTTTGTGAACGGGTGCGGGCATCCGCGCGCCAACAGTGACCGGCTTGGCGGCCACGGTCAACGGGGCAGCATGGACCGGATTCCGCCGCTGGCTTGGTCCGACTAAAGGCGGCCTTCAGCGACCAGCCACAGCGATTCTGTCAGAAAACATTACACTATCGCATCATGGTTCAAATAAATTAACTATCTATACATCTGACGTTCAGTGCGAATGCGCTAGAGCGCAATTCTGGCATGGACCTTGCTTGGGACCAGTCATCAGCGGAATTGGCCGCTGGGTCTAGAAGGGGTTGTTTTCCCATGAATAAGCATTCAATCGGCGGCGCGGTCGCGCTGGCTGCCGTTTCAATTTTTGCCACCGCCGCACAGGCCGTGACCTGGTCGTCAGTGCCCGGCGCACCCGATCCCGGCCCGGCACCGGGGCAGACCATGCTGGTCAGCTTCGATACACCACTACCGACCGGCTATGCGCTGTCGGGCGACTATGGAATTGTCTCGGGATCGTCGGGGGCCGCCGCGACGCCGGCCACCGATACGTCGAAGTATTTTTACGTGTCGAGTGCGCTGGGCAGCGGCATTGCCAAGCTGACGACGCCGAGCCTTAAGTCGGTGAGCTTCTATTGGGGCTCAGTCGACAACTATAACTTCGTCGATGTGCTCGGCGCCGGCGGCACGACATTGTTCACGCTGGCAGGGAGTTCATTGCCTGCTGCCAACGGCAACCAGTTCATTTCTTCGACCAACCGCCGCGTGTCATTCGACGCGGGTGCCGGCGAAGCCATCACCGGACTGCGCTTCCGCTCGACGGGGGTCGCTTTCGAACTCGACAGCATTGCAGGTGCCGCAGTGCCAGAGCCGGCGAGCTGGATGTTGATGATCATCGGCTTCGGCATGATCGGCGCGGCATCGCGCCGTCGCGCCAAGCCGACGCTGGCGCACGTCAGCGCCTGAGCCAAGCGAAGGCCCCAAAGTTTCGGGAGGGCCGCAGGCGGCGGGCGTGGCGACAAGCCATGCCCGCCGTTTCGCCGCTTGCAAATCTGCTTTTGCATTTCGCATTTCGGCATTGCCGTATGCGACTCTTTTACCGACAATCCAGCTGCGACGGCGCTTACGCGCGTTAAGCTGTATTGCCGCGCGCCATCGCCCATGCGCCCTGAAGCACATCGACAACACCTGTCCCGAAGACCGTCCGGTCGGCGCGCACCAGCACTGCGTCGGCGCCGCGCTTGTCGAGCCAGCGTGCAAGATCGGCGTGGAACGGTGCCAACCGCCCATCATCAAGCGCGATAGCATCTGTGGCAGGCGCGCGCGCAATCAACCAAGGGCCCGCGCCGAGCACGTCATCGAGTCGTTGACCGCCGCGCCACGGCTGCGGGAATAATTCTCCGGCTCCGGGGCTACCGGCGAGGATGCAGCCCGCGACGAATGGCGGCCAGCCGATGCCGCCACCCCCGCCGCCACCGGCACCAGCTTCGGCGGCACGCGCCGCCAGCATCGCCGCATCACGCGCCGCCGCTGCAGCAGGGTCGGTGATGCAGACGGTGCGGCCCATCATCAGCGCCATATCGATGATGGCGCGGACGTGCGGCTCGCGCTCGGCCTGATAGGTGTCCAGCAGCGCCGCATCGGCGTCGCCGTTGATGACGCCGGCGAGTTTCCAACCGAGGTTGGCGGCGTCGCGCAGCCCCGAACACAGCCCCTGCCCGGCGAACGGCGGCATCTGGTGTGCGGCATCACCCGCGAGCAGCACGCGCCCGGTGCGCCACGCCTTCGCGACTAGCGCGTGGAAACGGTAAACCGCGCTGCGTTCGGGCGTCACCGCGCCGTCGACATTCCACGGCTTGAGCAGCGCCGCGATCGATTCGGGGGTGTTAATGCTTTCGGGGGTCTCGCCGGGCTTGAGCATGAATTCCCAGCGGTGGCGTCCGGGTGCCATCAGCACGCAGGTCGTCGGGCGCTCGGGGTCGCAGATCTGCAGGTTGATGTCGGGCAAGCGGCTTTCGTCATGAACGATGACGTCGAACACCAGCCACGGTTCATCGAATGCCAGATCGTCGAGCCCGCCGCCTGCTGCAACACGCACCGCACTGGATGCCCCATCGGCGCCGACGAGGTAGCGGGCGCGCAGGGTCGTGCCATCTTCGAAGCTGGCGGTGACGCCGTCGGCGTCCTGGGTGAAGCCGGCAAAGGCCAAGCCCTGTCGTAGCTGCGTGTTCGGCAGCGCTGCCAGACGGTCACGCATTATGGCCTCGACACTCGGCTGGTGGATCATGTTCGCCATCGGCCAACCCGACGGGCTGGTCACCGGATCGGAGGCGAAGCGCAGCAGCACCTCGCGCTTGGCGGTGAGGAAGTCATAGCCGCTTGACGGGCGCGACTTCGCGAACACCGCGTCGCCGACGCCGAGTGCCTGCAGGATGCGCATCGTTTCATGATCGATATGTGCGGCGCGCGGTAGCGGATAGATGCCGTCGGCCTTATCGGCGAGGATGACCGAAACGCCGTGCTGCGCCAGCGCGATGCCAAGCGCGACGCCGGTCGGGCCGGCGCCGATGATCAGGACGTCAGTATCCATGCTACACCTCGTTGGCGCAGGGATTTTCGATCGCGCCGAGATTGTCGATTTCGATGCGCACGACGTCGCCGTCCTTGAGGAACTGGCGCGGCTCCATTGCCGCACCGATGCCGCCCGGCGTGCCGGTGAAGATCAGGTCGCCGGGTTCGAGCGTCATGGCACCCGACAGATGCTCGATCTGGTCCCAGACGTTGAAAATCAGGTGCTTGGTGTTCGACGACTGGCGTTGTTCGCCATTGACGAAGCATCGGATGCCGAGCGCGTGCGGGTCAGGAATTTCGTCGGCGGTGGTGATCCACGGGCCAAACGGCGCGTGCGTGTCGAACGATTTACCCAGTGTCCACTGGTGCGTGCGGTGCTGCCAGGCGCGCTCGGTCGCGTCATTGCCGACGCACCAGCCAAAGACATGCGCGGGGGCATCGCCTTTGCTGATGCGGCGCCCGGGCTTGCCGATGACCGCGACCATCTCGGCCTCATAGTCGAGGAACTGCGAGACCTTGGGCACCTGGATGGCATCGAACGGACCGTTCGCCGCAGTCGACATCTTGGCGAACCAGATCTGGTTGGCGGGGGTTTCCATTTTGCTTTCGGCGACATGGTCGGCGTAGTTCAGCCCAATCGCCATGATCTTGCCGGGCCGTTTGATCGGCGCGTGCAGCTTGACGGCATCGAGCGCGAAGCGGTGTGCGCCGGCGGCAGCAACGGCTGCGACTTCGCCGGCGATGTCATCCCAGCGCGTGATGAGCTCGATCATGTCGGACGCCAGCTGCGGCGCGGCGCGTGACAGCGACACCACCCCGTCGCCAACAACGACGCCAAGCTCGGGTGCGGCACCTGCCGAAAAAGTTGCAAGCTTCATGGTTTTCTCCCCTGTTGTCGTTCAGCCGCGTGCTGGCATTTTCATGCCCCATTGCACGCCCATCAAAGTCGGCAAATCAGACATGTTCGAGCCGTCGGCGGCCGTAAACAGATCGCCGTCGGTCCAGTGCTCAAGCGTGTGGCCCCAGGGGTCGCGCCAATAGTCGAAAATCTGGCTGCCGAGGATGTGGCGCCCGACGCCCCAATCGGCTTCGCGGCCCTTAGCCTTCAAATGGTCATGCCCGTGCATCAGGTCGTCGAGGTCGATGACTTCGAACGCCGCATGGTTGAAGCCGGCGCCGCCCGGTCCCTGCAGCAAGAACAGCGTGTGATGGTCGGTGGGCGTATCGCCACGGTCGCAGCGCATGAAGGCGCCGATCGAAAAATTCGGCGCGACGGCGATTTCGTCCGAAGTGATAAAGCCGAAGCGCGCCTTGTACCACGCCTCGCTGGCGCGGAAGTCGCTGACGCCCAGCACGCAATGGCCGAGCCGCACGACCGTCGCCGGCTGTGCAGCGCTGGTTTTGGTGGCGCGCAGCCGAGCTTTGGCGCGCGCTGTGTTGACCGGCGCGGCGTCTGCGAGCGGCAGCGGTGCCGCCGGTTTCTGGCCCGCCACGACTTCGACCGTGTAGCCATCGGGATCGGTCAGCCGCACAACCTTGCCATCGCCCGGCGCATCGAAATCCTCGACCGCCACACCTTCGGCCGCGGCCAGCGTTTCGAGGTCGGCGACACTTTCGGCGCGCAAGCCCAACGCAGCGAACCCAGCCGCGCCGCGCCGGGTGCGATGCACGAACGGCGCGCTTCCGGTGCCGCGAAAGTAGCGTGTTTCGGCGTCGCCGCCCGCCGGCTGCAACCCGAAATCGCCGAGGAAGTCTGCCATCGCGTCAAGGTCGGGCGCGGTGAAGCCGACATGGGCGATATCTTCGATGCGGATGATGCTCAATTCCATGCTCCCCAAAGCTGAAATGACTATTTAGTCAGTTTATGGCGTGCTATGCCGATTCGCGCAATCCTATTTTTTCTTGGTGATTTTGCAGAGCGCCGATATGCTCAAGCCGTCCAATTGACCGGATAGTCATTCATGCCGTCCACCCCTGCCCCACGCCGCAACCGTACGCGCGAAGCGCTGCTTGCCGCCGGCGCGGCGCTGCTCGCCGAGCGCCCGATCGATGCGCTGGCAGTCGATGACATCGTCAATGCCGCCGGCGTCGCCAAGGGCAGCTTCTACAACCACTTCGCCGACAAGGCGGCACTCGCAGCAGCGGTTGGCGACCGCGTGCGCGCCGATATCGAAACACGTGTCGATGCCGCCAACGCCGGTGTCACCGATCCGGCGCTGCGGCTGGTGCGCGGCATCTGTGTCTATGTCGATTTCGCGCTTGGCGACGCCGCACGTGCCCGCATCATGGCGCGCGGCCTGCGCGCCGCAGCCGCAATGCCGGGCGAAAGTGCTACTGACCTTCACGCCGGCTTGCGCGCCGATATCGCGCTAGGCCTGACTGCCGGGCGCTTTGCGCTGCCGACCAGCGACGTCGGGACATTGTTCGTTGCAGGCGTCGGCGAGGCGGCGCTCGCGGCCGTGCTGGCGCCGACGACGACGCCGCAGTTTGCCATCCTGCTCGCGCAGCAGCTCTGCGCGCTGGTGCTCAAGGCGTTCGGACTGCCGCAGGACGAAGCCGACCGTATCGCAGCCCAGGCCGCGCACGAGGTCATCCGGCAACCTAGTTGATCAATTTGTTCGCGCGCAGCCGGTCGACCGCGAGGTCAACGAAGGCGCGCACTTTGGCGGCGGCGCGCCGACCTTCGGGATGGATGATGTGGATCGGTAACGGCGCGGGCTCATAGTCCGACAGCACCGTCTGCAAGGCCCCCGACGCCAGCGCCGGTGCCACCTGATACGACAACGCCCGCGCCAATCCCCAGCCATGCTCGGCCGCGGCCGTCACGGCGGCGTAGCTGCTGAGCAGCAGTCGCGGCACCACCGTCACGACGGTCTTTTCGTCTTGCCCGAAGCGCCAGTCGAGTGCGGCGAAGGCGCTCGTCGCGGCAATAATGCTGTGCTGTGTCAGTTCGGCCGGCGTCTGCGGCAGGCCGTGCGCGGCGAAGTAATCTGGCGCCCCGCACACCACCAGCCGTACCGCACCGACGCGGATTGCGGCATGGCTCGAATCGGGCAAATGGCCGATACGGATCGCGACGTCGATGCCTTCCTCGACAATGTTGGTGACACGGTCGACAAACAGCGCGCGCACCGTCATCGCCGGATTGCGGTCGAGGTAGTCGGTGACAATCGGCAACATGTAGTTCTGTCCGAACAACACCGACGCCGTCAGGCTCAGCGTGCCGGTCGGCATCGCATAGGCGCCTGCCGCCGCTGCTTCGGCTTCGCCCACTTCGGCAAGGATGCGGCGGCAATCCTCGAAATAGCGCGCGCCAGCTTCGGTGAGCCGCACCGAGCGCGTTGTGCGCGTCAGCAGCCGCGTGCCGATGGCATCCTCCAGCCCGGCAATGGCGCGTGTCACCGCCGGCGGACTCATGTTGAGCTGCCGCGCCGCTTCGGCAAAGCCGCCGGTTTCGGCAACCTTCGCAAACACCGCCATGGCTTCGAGGCGCGCCATCATCGTTTCTCCTGATGGAATAATCTATTGCCAATTAGCGCTATTATATTTGCCAAGCCAAGCAGCGATATGGGTGCTGCGGGTCTGACAATGCCGCCCGCTGTACTCGGAGCCGCTCATGACCACCCCAGCAACAGCGCAACGCGCCATCGATATTGCCTTCACCCCGGCGATCAAGGCAGTGCAGATCCGCAAAGGTTCGCGCGCCGCCTATGAACGCATGGAAATGGGTGACCGCGTCGATGAACGGCTGGCGGCATTTATCGCCGAACGTGACAGTTTCTACCTGGGCAGCGCCAGCGCCGACGGCCAGCCCTATATCCAGCACCGCGGCGGCCCGCGCGGCTTCCTGAAGATCATCGATGAGCATACGCTGGGGTTCACTGATTTGCGCGGCAACCGCCAGTATGTCTCGACCGGCAACTTCAGCGAGAACCCCAAGGCCTATATCTTCCTGATGGACTATGCGCACCGGCGCCGCATCAAAATCTGGGGCCGCATTCGCGTTGTCGAAGATGATCCGGCGCTGATCGCGCGGCTGCTGCCCGAAGGCAGCACGGCGCGAACCGAGGCAGCGATGCTGTTCGAAATCACCGCCTGGGATGCCAATTGCCCGCAGCATATCCCGCAGCTACTCCCCGCAGCCGATGTTGCGGCGGCGCTTGCCGAACGCGACGCACGTATTGCCGTGCTCGAGTCCGAACTGCGTGACCTCAAGCGTCCGCACTGACGTCACCGCATTACCAGCCTTGCAACGTCGCGGCAGCGCTTGCCGCGTAACCCCGCCTCATGGAGAAAATCATGCATCTCGCCCCGACTGGCTTTGCCAAGGCCGTATTCCTCGTGCCCGCCGTGCTGCTGGCCAGCGCCACACTGTTCATCAGCGCCGATGGCCACAGCGCCACCGCGCTGCCGGCGGCACGCTACACCGCGGCCGGCGAACTTGTTGCACCGCTTGACTACCGCGACTGGGTATTCCTGACGTCCGGGGTCAACATGAACTACAGCGACACGCCGTCGGGCATGGACCATGAAATGGTCGACAATGTCTTTGTCGACCCGACATCATGGCAGGCGTTCAAGGCGACCGGGCGTTGGCCCGACGGCACGGTGTTCGTCAAGGAAGGCCGCGTCGGTTCAAGCCACGGTTCGATCAACAAGTCGGGCATCTTCCAGACCGATCAGCGCTTTGACCTGGAAGTCCATGTCCGCGACAGCAAGCGCTTCCCCGGCGGCTGGGGGTTCTTCGTCAACACCGGCGACAAGCCCGCCAAGGTGCTGCCGGCCAAGGCCAGCTGCTATTCTTGCCACCAGCAGCACGGTGCCGTCGATACGACCTTTACCCAGTTCTACCCGACCGCCAAGCCGATCGCGATCAAGGCCGGGACGTTCGACGCCAACAAATAGCGCGTCGTCATTATTCCATTATATGGAATATTATATTACAAAATTGACCAATTATCATCAATCTGAACAAGTTTCATAACAATCGGACCGGGCGGCGATCCTGCCCCTTGGCCCGGCACCCAGGAAGGACAACCACCATGTCACGCATCCCTACCCCCGCCGACACTGCCGCTGCACCCGAAGCGTCGCGCCCGCTGCTCGATGCCGTCAACAAGCAGCTCGGCAGCGTCCCCAACCTGTTCCGCATCGTATCGAACAGCCCCGCCGCGCTCGAAGGCTATCTGTCGCTCAGCGGCGCGCTGGCCAAGGGCAAGTTGCCCGCCGCAACGCGCGAACGCATTGCCCTTGCGGTCGCCGAAATCAACGAATGCGGCTATTGCCTCGCCGCGCATAGCTACCTCGGCAAGAATCTCGCCAAGCTCGACTCGACCGAGATCGTTGCCAATCGCAACGGCAGCTCGACCGACGCCCGTGCTGCGGTCGCGGTCAATTTCGCTACAACAATCGCCCGCCGCCGCGGCGCCGTCGCCGGCGGCGAAGTCCAGGCGGTGCGCGACGCCGGCTACAGCGATGCCGAAATCGTCGAAATTATTGCGCACGTCGCGCTCAACACGCTGACCAACTATGTCAACGAAGTGCTCGGCACTGAAATCGACTTCCCTGTCGTCGAAGCGCTCGCCGCCTGACGCTTTAAGAGCCGCCGGCGGGCAGGGGCTCGCCCCTGCACCCAAAAATCGGGTGCAGCGCTCAGCCCTGCCCGCCGGGGGCTCTATTCTTGGAGATCTGCCATGACGCGTCCGCCGTTCCCGCCGTTCACCGATGCCAGCGCAGCCGATAAGGTCCGGCTCGCCGAAGATGGCTGGAATAGCCGCGACCCGGCGCGCGTCGTTCAGGCCTATTCGGCCGATTGCCAGTGGCGCAACCGTGCCGAGTTCGTCAGTGGCCACGCTGAAATCGTCGCGCTGCTGACGCGCAAATGGGCGCGTGAACATGACTACCGGCTGATCAAATCACTGTGGGCGCACCAGGGCAATCGCATCGCGGTGCGCTTTGCCTATGAATTTCATGACGATAGTGGCCAGTGGTTCCGCGCTTATGGCAACGAGAATTGGGCGTTCGCGCCCGACGGGCTGATGACGCGCCGCATTGCCAGCATCAACGAGGCACCGATTGCAGCGGCCGACCGCAAATTCCTATGGCCGCTTGGTCGCCGCCCCGATGACCATCCCGACCTCGACAGCTTCGGATTCTAGGGTCGACGCGCACGCCGGGGGTAGCGCCACCGCGTCCGAGTGCCTAAGTCTGCAGCATGCTTACCGTTGATGCCGCGCTTGACCGCCTGACCCATTCACTCGCCGCCGCCAAACGGCTTGGCGCCGACAGCGCCGATGCCATCTATGTTGGCGACGGCTCGACCGGCATCGGCGTGCGCATGGGCGTGCTCGAAGATATCGGCCGCTCCGAAGGCGAAGAGGTCGGGTTGCGGGTGTTCGTTGGCCAGCGTTCGGCCAGCGTTTCGAGTTCGGACCTGTCGGTCGAAGCGCTCCAGGAAGCTGTCGAACGCGCTGTCGCGATGGCGCGCGAGGCCCCCGAAGACGCCTATGCCGGACTGGCGCCCGCCGAACTGCTGATGCGCGACACCCCGCGCGATCTCGATATCGACGACGGCGGCGAAATCTCCGCCGAAACGCTCAAGGACATGGCGCTTGCCGCCGAAGATGCGGCACGCGCAGTTGCCGGCGTCACCAACAGCGAAGGCGGCTCGGCCAGCTCGGGGCGCGCGGTCATGGCGCTCGCCACGTCGACGGGCTTTGCGCGCGGCTATCACGGCACCAGCTACGGCGTGTCCGCCAGCGTAATCGCCGGCGAAGGCACCGGCATGCAGCGCGACTATGCCTATCACAGCAGCCGCTACGCGACCGATCTCGAAACTCCAGAAAGCATCGGGCTGCGCGCCGGCACGCGCGCGGTGCGGCGCCTCAACCCGATCAAGCTCGATACCCAGTCGCTGCCGGTGGTGTTCGACCCGCGCGTTGGTGGTGGCATGCTGTCGGCGCTGATCGGCGCAATCACCGGCGGCGCTATCGCACGCAAGACGAGCTTCCTGCTCGATGCACTGGGCACCCAGGTGTTCGCGCCGGGAATCCGTATCATCGACCAGCCGCACCGGCTGCGCGGGCTGCGCTCGAAGCCGTTCGACGGCGAGGGCCTGCCGACCGCCGAGCGTGCGATCATCGACGACGGCATCCTCACGGGCTGGCTGATGGAATCGGCTTCGGCACGCCAGCTTGGCCTTGCCCCCACTGGCCATGCCGCGCGCGGCGTGTCGGGCCCGCCGGGCGCCGGTACCAGCAACCTCCACATGGCGGCGGGCACCACCAGCCGCGCTGACATGATCGGCTCGATCAAATACGGGCTCTATGTCACCGAAATGATCGGCATGGGCGTCAACGGGCTGACTGGCGACTATAGCCGCGGCGCCAGCGGCTTCCTGATTGAAAACGGCGAACTCACCGTGCCGGTCGCCGAAGTCACCATCGCCGGCAATCTGAAGGACATGTTCCGCGCCATTGTCCCAGCCGATGACCTCGAATTCCGCTACGCAACCAATGTCCCGACCTTGCGTATCGACGGCATGACGCTGGCCGGTGCCTGACACCCAAGCTGCCGACCGCGCGTTGCTCGTCGACGCGGCACGCACCGCCGGCGAACTTGCCGCCAGCCTGTTCGACCGCAACGTCCGCAGCTGGGACAAGTCGCCCGGCAACCCCGTGTCCGACGCCGATATCGCCGTCGACAGCTTCCTCAAGCGCCGGCTGATCGAAGCCCGCCCCGACTATGGTTGGCTGTCCGAAGAAACCGCAGACGACGCCGCCCGCCGTGATCGACGCCGTGTCTGGGTGGTCGACCCAATTGACGGCACGCGCGACTTCCTGCGCGGCCGCAGCGGTTGGGCGGTTTCGATTGCGCTCGTCGAGGACGGTGTCGCAGTGCTCGGAGCGCTTGCCGCGCCCATCCGCGGCCAATTGTTCGTCGCCACGCGGGGCGCCGGCGCGACGCTAAACAACGCCCCGATGGCCGTATCGGGACGCAGCGCGCTCGCCGGCCTGTCGATGCCGATCGACCCCCAAGGGCTCACGGCGCCGTTCTGGCCCGAGCCTTGGGATGCCGTCGCAGTCGAAAAACCCAACAGCCTCGCGCTACGCATCGCCAAGGTCGCCAGTGGCGAGGCCGATGCCTTCCTTGAAGGCCGCAGCATTTCCGAATGGGACATCGCCGCCGCAGCACTGTTGCTCACCGAAGCCGGCGGCACCGTCAGCGACCGCAACGGCGCCGCGCTGGCGTTCAACCGCGCCAGCCCGACCGTTCACGGGCTGGTGGCCGCCACCCCTGCCTTGCACGCTGAAGTTGCGCGGCGGCTAGGCGCGGGGATTGCGGCGCTGTCGGCGGTGCGGCGCGAGGCGCTGAACAGATAGAGGCAGGGCCTTGGCCCTGCACCCGGCTATTTCAGGCGCGCGACGTGCAGGCGCGGCAGGTCGATTTTGGGGCACCGGTTCATCACGACCTTCAAGCCGGCGGCTTCGGCGTGGGCAGCGGCGGGGGCGTTGATGACGCCAAGCTGCATCCAGATGGCGCGCGCGCCGGCCGCGATGGCGTCGTTTACGATTGCCGGCACCTCCTCCGAACGGCGGAAGATATCGACGATGTCGATGCGCTCCTCGATGCCTGCGATATCGGCAACCACACGCACGCCGTGGATGGTCTTGCCGGCGAGGTTGGGATTGACCGGAATCACCCGGTAGCCCCAGTCGAGCAGCACGCCCATCACCTCGTGACTGTCGCGTTCGGGGCGGTTCGACGCGCCCACCAGTGCGATGGTACGCGCGTCTTCGAGCAACGCCCGGATATCGGCATCTGAAGTCAGCGGCATCGGCTTAGACCAGTTGCGCCGCGACTTCCGTCGCGAGGTGGGTGAACGCTTCGGCCTGCGGGCTATCACCGGCAGCGGGCGGCGTGCCAGCGTCCGAAGCGGCGCGGATACTGGCGTGCAGCGGGATCGCCCCAAGGAAATGCACGCCCATTTCGGAGGCGGCGGTTTCGGCGCCGCCGTGGCCGAAGATGTCGCTCTGCGCGCCGCATTTGGGGCACAGGAAGTAGCTCATGTTCTCGACAATGCCGATCACCGGCACATTGACCTGTCCAAACATCGCGATGGCGCGGCGCGCGTCGATCAACGCAAGGTCCTGCGGCGTCGAGACGATGATCGCGCCGTCGGGCTTGAGCTTTTGCGCCATCGTCAACTGGATATCGCCGGTGCCGGGCGGCAGATCAATGACCAGCACGTCGAGCACGCCCCAGTCAGCCTGTTCGACCATCTGCATCATCGCCGATGACGCCATCGGGCCGCGCCAGATGATCGCCTTGCCGGGATCGGTCATCATCGCCATCGACAATAGCTTGATGCCGTGCGCGCTGACTGGCTGGATACGCTTTTCAACCAGTTGCGCACGCGCCGTGATGCCGAACAGCGTCGCCACCGATGGGCCGTAAATATCGGCATCGAGCAGCCCGACGGCGAGGCCCTGGCGCGCGAGCGCCACCGCGAGATTGGCAGCAACGGTCGACTTGCCGACGCCGCCCTTGCCGCTGGCGACCGCCACGATGCGACGGATGCCGGGCACCGTGCCGGTCGTGGTCGCCGCCGCACCAGTAGGGGCATTACCCTTTTCGGCGGTCAGGATAATTCGCACTTCGCTGACGTCGGGCAGACGATGCAAGGCCACCTCGATTTCGGCGCGCAGGCGCTCGGCATCGGCGTTCGCAAGCCCATCGAGCCCGAGCACCAGGCCGATGGTCGAGCCGCCTTTACCGTCATCGCGCACGACGATGCCTGCCGCACGCGCGGTGGCGACGATATTGCCGCCGCCCAGCGGGTCGGCGATGACGGTCAACGCCTCGGTCGCGCGCTCGCGCAAATCCATGATAAAACTCCAGTTTCGGTCCAACGCCGGCAAACAAACGGCGCCGCGGGCAACAACAGGTGCGACGATTTCGCCGCATCCCTCGCAATCGGCGCGGAGGCTTCGTATATAGCCCTTGAACATGCATGCAAGTGCGCCCGGCAGGGCGACATGAACTCCAAAGGATGCAGATGCCCTGGCAGGACAATAGTGACGGCAGCGGGTCCAAGCGCCCCGAAGGCGAAGGGCCGAAAAACCCCTGGGGTGACGCGCCGCCCAAGCGCCCGGTGCCACAGCGTGGCGGTGGTCCCGGCGGCACCGGCGGGCCTGGTAACGACATCGAAGCTTTCCTGCGCCGCACGCAGGACAAGCTGCGCGACGCCATTCCAGGCGGTGGTGGCAGTGGCGGCGGTGGGAGCAATATCAATCCCGGCCGCGTCGCAGCCTATGGCGTCGCCGGTATCGCGCTGCTGTGGATAGCCATGACCTCGACATTCCGTATCAACGCGCAGGAACGCGGTGTCGTCATGCGCTTTGGCAAATATGTCGAAACTGTCGGCCCCGGCTTCCATTTCAAGCTGCCGGCACCGATCGACACCGTGCTCAAGCCCAAGGTCGAACAAGTCAATTCGGTCGACATCGGCGCTTCCGATGGCGCGGCCGAGAACCTGATGTTGACCGGCGACCAGAACATCATCGACATCGCCTATGCGGTGCGCTGGAAGATCAAGAACCCCGAACTTTACCTGTTCGAGCTCGCGCAGCCCGAGCAGACAATTCGCGAAACCGCCGAATCGGCGATGCGTTCCGAAATCGGCAAGGCACGGCTAAATGACGCGATCGGCCCGCAGCGCGCGCAGATTGCCGAGCAGGTGCGTGAACGTATGCAGGAGATGCTCGACAGCTACCGCGGCGGCATCGAAATCCGCGGTGTCGACATCAAGCAGGCCGATCCGCCCGCTGCGGTCGACGAAGCGTTCAAGGATGTGTCGGCAGCGCAGCAGGACGCACAACAGGCGCTCAACCAGTCACGCGGCTATGCGCAGCAGTTGCTGGCGGTGGCGCAGGGTGCGACCGCGGCGTTCGATGCTGTGTATGCCCAGTACAAGTTGGCACCCGAAGTCACGCGAAAGCGCATGTATCTGGAAACGATGGAAGACGTGCTCGGCAAGACCGACATGACGGTCATCGAACCGGGCAGTGTCCAGACCTATCTGCCGCTGTCTGAAGTCCAGCGCCGGGCAGCGCGCTCCGCCGCGGCTGCACCAGAAGCTGAGAAGGCGAAGTAAGATGAACATTCTCCGCAATCCGGTGCCTTATGCTGTTGCCGCTGTAATCGGCGGCTTCGTACTTGCGTCTTCGCTGTTCACCGTGCCCGAGACCTCGCAGGCGCTGGTGCTGCGCCTCGGCAAGCCCGAACGCATCCTCAACACCTATAACGCCAAGGCGCCGTTCGGCAGCGGTGGTGCCGGCCTCGCGCTCAAGGTGCCGTTCATCGAAAACGTCGTGTTTATCGACAAGCGCGTGCTCGACCTCGACATGCCCGAGCAGACAGTGCTGTCGACCGATCAGCTCCGGCTGGTCGTCGACGCCTTCGCACGCTTCCGCATCACCAACCCGCAGCGCATGTATGAAACCGTCGGCAGCGAAGAGCGCGTAGCCGAGGCGCTGTCGCGGATTCTGGCGTCGCGGCTGCGCAACGAACTTGGCAAGCAGCCGTTCGCGGCGCTGCTGAGCCCCGAACGCTCGCAGATGATGGATGATATCCAGAGCAGCGTGAACAAGCTGGCCAAGCAGTACGGCGCCGAAATCGTCGACGTACGCATCAAGCGCGCCGATCTGCCGACCGGCGCCCCGCTCGATTCGGCGTTCACCCGCATGCGGTCGCAGCGTGCACAGGAAGCGCTGACCATCCGTGCCCAGGGCAACAAGCAAGCGCAACTGGTCCGCGCCGAAGCCGACGCCAACGCTGCGCGCATCTACGCTGAAAGCTTCGGCAAGGATCCCGACTTCTACGCCTTCTACCGCGCCATGCAGGCGTATCGGACGACGTTCAACAACAACAACGCCACCGTCGTTCTATCGACGGGCAACGAGTTCCTGCGCGAGTTTGAAGGCCGCAAGACCGCGCGTTGACATATGAACTGCCAAGACAGCAATTGTTCATCTTGGCGTGATTAGGAACAGCAGGCACCCGCGATGATTTCCGTCGCGGGTGCCGACTTTAGAGCGAGCGAATTTTAGGAGTTGAACCACGTGCGGATTGTCCGGAGCCTGATTCCAGCATTTCTGATCCTGGGGAGTGTTGCACACGCGCAGGCGCCTGCCGCTGCACCCGTTGTGGCCACCCAGCCGCCGGTCAGCGCCGGCGCCCCTGCGACCACCGGCCCCGGCGGCGCACCGCGCAGCTTTGCCGACTTGACCGCGCGGCTGACGCCGACCGTCGTCAATGTGTCGACGACGCAGAAGGTCGAAGTCGGCAAGATGCCCAAGCTGACGCCGGGCACGCCGCTCGATGAACTGTTCAAGCGCTTCCAGGAACAGCAGGGTGCCGATGGCGAGGCCGTCACGCGCGAGGCGACGTCGCTGGGCTCAGGCTTCATCATCTCGCCCGATGGCTATATCGTCACCAACAACCATGTCATTTCGGGCGGCGACCCCCGCAACGGCGAGCCCAAGACTGTTGTCGATTCGATCACCGTGACGCTCGCCGACCGACGCGAATTCACCGCGAAGGTCGTCGGTCGCGACGCGCTGTCGGATCTGGCGCTGCTCAAGATCGACGCCAAGGACCTGCCCTATGTCAGCTTCGGCAACAGCGCCGACACGCGCGTCGGCGACTGGGCGATTGCCATCGGCAACCCGTTCGGGCTCGGCGGCACGGTGACCGCGGGTATCGTGTCTGCACTGCACCGCAACATCGGTTCGGGCCAGTACGACCGCTACATCCAGACCGACGCGTCGATCAACCAAGGTAATTCGGGCGGTCCGCTGTTCGACCTCGATGGCAAGGTCATCGGCATCAACACCGCGATCTTCTCGCCGACCGGCGGCAACGTCGGGCTGGGCTTTGCCATTCCCGCCGAACTCGCAGCACCGGTTATCCAGCAGTTGCGGACTACCGGCGCAGTAACGCGCGGCTATCTCGGTGTCGGCATCCAGCCGGTTTCGCCCGATATTGCCGCCAGCCTCGGCCTGCCCAAGGATCGCGGCGAAATCGTCGCTTCGGTCGAACCCAGCGGCCCCGCCGCGCGCGCCGGCATCAAGCAGGGCGACGTCATCGTCAAGGTCGCCAACCAACCGGTCACCTTCGACAACACGTTGAGCTTTATTGTCGCTAATACGCCGATCGGCGCAACGGTGCCGGTCGAGTTGATCCGCGACGGCAAGACCATGACCGTCAACGCCACACTGACCAAGCGCCCGAGCGAAGCCGTGATTACCGGCACCCCTGCCGTTGGTGAAGATGCCGATAGCAAGGACAAGCCGGCACCTGGCGCCGAAGCCGCACGCCAGAGCCTCGGCATTTCGCTGCAGGCGCTGACGCCCGACACGCGCCGCCAGCTCAAGCTGCCCGAAACCGCCAAGGGCGTCGTCATCGCCGGGCTCAACCCGTCAA
Source organism: Glacieibacterium arshaanense (assembly GCF_004681125.1). Classification (GTDB taxonomy): domain Bacteria; phylum Pseudomonadota; class Alphaproteobacteria; order Sphingomonadales; family Sphingomonadaceae; genus Polymorphobacter_A; species Polymorphobacter_A arshaanense. The sequence goes on along the minus strand of NZ_SIHO01000001.1, from coordinate 252,204 downwards.
GTGACGCCGCGGCCAACGGGCTGCAGCGCGGCGACCTGATCGTTCAGATCAACCAGCGGCCGGTCAACACGCCGGCTGAAGCGGCCGCAGCGGTCGACGATGCACGCAAGGCCGGTCGGGATACGGTGTTGCTGCTGGTGCAGCGTGGGCCGAATCCGGCGCGGTATATTGGCGTGAAATTAATGGCGCCGAAATCCTCCGCGAAGTAAGGCGCATCCCGGCACAAAATAGCGGACAAATTGCGCAGCGATTTTCCGCTACTTTGAGACTCGGGCAAGCCCGGACGGCGGGGCAGCGGCTTTCGAGCCGCTGAACCCGTCCGACGGCACGGCTGCGCCTGGCACTTGCTTGCTTTCTGGCCTTCTCAACGTTTGAACGTCGCGCCACGACCGGCGCGGGCTAAGCCCGCGCTTGCGGTGCACCGACGGGAACGCAGCCAAGAAGCAGGCAGACAAAAAAAGAGCCCGGCAAAGCCGGGCCGTCGGGCGGGTTCAGCGGCTCGAAAGCCGCTGCCCCGCCGTCCGGGCTGGCGCGAGTCCGCGCCGAAGTGAAAATTCGCTACGCAAATTTTACCTTCGGCGCGGCCGCGCTGCGCCTCACAGCCCCTGCAAGCCCTTGCTCACCAGCACGTTCACCGTAACACGGCGGTTTTCAGCCTTGCCAGACGCCGTTTCATTCGAGCCCACCGGGTTCGACTGGCTCATCGCGGCAGGCGACAGCATGCGGTAAGGCTTGATGTTGCCGATCTGTAGCAGATAGGCGGTCACGGCAGCGGCACGCTCATCGCTGAGCTTCTGGTTATAGGCAGCGTTGCCCGACGAATCGGTGAAGCCCTGAACCGAAACCAGATAGCCATTGGTCGCCTTCGCCTTGGCCGAGATCGCTTGCAGCGCGCTCTTCGCAGCCGGGCTGAGCGCGGTGCTGTTGACGGCGAACAGCACCGTGGTGTCGGCCACGCTGGTGTAGTTGTCCATGTTGGCGACGTGGTTACGCAGGTCGGCTTCGTTGGCAGCGTTGGCGCTGACCTGGCTCTGCAGCTTGGCGTCTTCCTGCGCAACCCCGGCCTGAACCATCTGCGCGGTCTTGAGGTCGCTGGCCTTGAACTTGACGGCCGTTGCATCGGTCTCGGTGCCATTCTGCACGACATCGACACTGACCGGCAGACCGTCGATGAGCGCCGTTGCGGGTTCACTGTCCTTGCGAACGCCAAGCGATCCTTCGACCTGCTGGACGTTGGTCGTATCGGTGATGGTGATGACCGTCTTGGTGCCGTCCTGACCGGTGACGGTCATGTTGGCGCCGTCGCGCGAGGTAATCACTCCCTTGATATTGGTGCCGTCTGCGAGTGCCATCGTCGAACCGGCGAGCAGCAGCGCACCGACGAAGCCAAGGCGCAGATAAGATGAATTGGCCATTTTGAACCCTTCCCCTGTCAAAGCCGGCAGCACCGCGCCACGGGCGACATGACTTTCTAGCAAATCCTTAACATCGACGCTAAGACTATTTGAGCCAAACCATACATCACCTGCGGAGCTGCCGCGACCGGCGCCAAAGCTGTTGAAGCACCGCGCCGAACGCCCTAACGCTGACAGCTCAACCTGGCAGGGCAGAACAACATGGCCGACAGTATTTTCATCGGTAAGGGCGAAGAACATCCGCAGGCGCTAGTGCTGCGCCGCGCCAACCGCCACGGGCTGATTGCCGGCGCCACCGGCACAGGCAAGACAGTGACGCTGCAGACATTGGCCGAAGGTTTCAGCCGCGAAGGCGTGCCGGTGTTCCTTGCCGACGTGAAGGGCGACATTGCCGGCATGGCGATGATGGGCTCGCCGGAAGCGGCATGGACAAGCAAGCGCGCCGCGGAACTCGGCATCGAGGGCTTTGCTTTTGCCGACAACCCCGTGGTGTTCTGGGACCTATTTGGCCAGCAGGGCCACCCGGTGCGGACGACGATTTCGGAAATGGGACCGCTGTTGCTGGCGCGGTTGATGGGGCTCAACGAAACGCAGGAAGGCGTGCTGTCGGTGGCGTTCCGCTACGCCGACGAACAGGGGTTGATGCTGCTCGACCTCAAGGACTTGCAGGCGATGCTGAGTTACTGCGCCGACAACGCCGGCGAGCTCGCGTCGAAATACGGCAATGTCACCAAGGCCAGCGTCGGCACCATCCAGCGCCAGTTGCTGCAGCTCGAATCGCAGGGCGGTGCCAACTTCTTCGGTGAGCCGGCACTCGATATTGCCGATTTCATCGCGGTCGATGACAATGGTCGCGGGCAGGTCAACATCCTCGCCGCCGACAAGCTGATGCAGTCGCCGCGCCTCTATGCAACCTTCCTGCTCTGGCTGCTCAACGAACTGTTTACGACGCTACCCGAAGTCGGCGACCCGCCCAAGCCGAAGCTGGTGTTCTTCTTTGACGAGGCGCATCTGTTGTTCGACGAGGCGCCCAAGGCACTGCTCGACAAGATCGAGCAGGTCGTGCGGCTGGTGCGCTCGAAGGGTGTCGGCGTCTACTTCATCTCGCAGAACCCGATCGACATTCCCGAAAACGTCGCCGGCCAGCTCGGCAACCGCGTCCAGCACGCGCTGCGCGCCTTCACGCCGCGCGACCAGAAGGCGATCAAGGCGGCCGCCACCACCTTCCGCACCAACCCCAAGCTCAACGTCGAGACCGCGATAACCGAACTTAAGGTTGGCGAGGCGCTGGTGTCGCTGCTGATGGATGACGGCGCCCCCTCGCCCGTCGAACGCACGCTGATCGCGCCGCCACGCTCGCGGGTCGGGCCGATCACGCCGGCTGAACGCAAGGTAATGATCGACACCTCGGGCGTCGCCGGCAAGTATGAGGAAGTCGTCGACCGCGAAAGCGCGTACGAACTGCTCACCGCCAAGGCCGCCGAAAGCGCCGAAGCCGCGACCGCAGCAAAAACCGCTGACGCCGAAGCCAAGGCCGCTGCAGCCGCCGCCAAGGCCGAAGCGTTTGCGCAAAAGCAGGCGGCAGCACAGGAAGCCGCGCGCATCCGCGCCGAAGCCGCCGCCGAACGCGCCGCACGCAACGCGCCCAAATCGATGACCGAAAAAATGATGGAGTCGGCGGCGCGGTCGGCGGCAACGTCAGTCGGCCGCCAGCTTGGCGGCAAGGTCGGCGGGCAGTTGCTGCGCGGGTTGTTGGGGTCGCTATTCAAGTAGGCCGTTGAAGGGCCTCCGGCGGGCAGGGACTTGTCCCTGCACCCTTTTGCTTGTGACAGCCCAGCAGGAACCGCGCGGCTCGATGGTGCTCCCCGCAAACTTCAGGGTGCAGGGACAAGTCCCTGCCCGCCGGAGGCTCTTAGCCGCCCGTCGAAACGCTCGCGACAGCGGCGTTGGTGCTACCGGGGCGGGCGGCGAGCAGTTCCTGGACGAATGCGCCCTTGTCGACCATCGCCGCGTTGGTGGCGTCACCGGCGGTTGAACGCGCCGAAGGGTCGGGCTTGGTAGCGCCGGCCTTGTCAAGCAGCTGCTGTTCGCTCGCCGACTTCGGCGGCGGTTTGGCACCGGGGCCGAATAGCGCTTCGACGGCCTGCGTCTGCGAATCGGCACCGAGCGCGCGCGGGGCGCCGGGCTTGGGCGGGACGAGTGCGAAATCGGGCGGCACGACCAACGGCGCGTTGCGGCTGATCGCGAACTCGTCGGGCGAGTTGCTGTTCTTGTAGCTGGTCTTCTTGCAGCCCGTAACGCCCAGCGCGGCGAGCGCGACAACCGAAACCACCACAAACTTGTTCGAACCCAGGCGCATCACTCTACTCCTTGACCGGCTGCGCGTCGCGCGCCCACAGCGCACGTGCCAGCAGCACCATCACACCGCAGCTTATAGCGGCATCCGCGACATTGAAGACGTAAAAATGATGGTCGCGCCAATAGGCGTGGAAAAAATCGACGACATAGCCGTAGCGCGCGCGGTCGACGATGTTGCCGAGCGCGCCGCCGAGTACCAGCCCGAGCGCGAAAACGTCCCAGCGGTTCTTCTCGCGTGCGATCCACACCGCCACTGCAAGCGCGATTGCCAAGGTCGCAGCGACCAGCAGCCAGCGCATCTTGTCGGTTTCGGCGCGGAACAGCCCGGTCGAGACGCCGGTATTTTCGACCCAGGTCAGGTTGAAAACCGGCAGCAATTCCACGCTGCCCAGTGTCCGCAGATCGAGCACATAGGTCACCCAATATTTGCTGAGCTGGTCGAGAACGAAGACGACCGCGGCAACCGAGTAGCCAAAGGCTTTCACGCCACAACCTCGGCGCAGCGCCCACACAGGCCTGTATCCGCGGTGACGGGCAGGTGACGCCAGCAGCGATCACAACGCGGCAAATCGGTCGGCGCGGCAGTGACGCTGACACCTTCGGCAGCGGTTTCGACAGCGACGGTAGCGACGATGCAGATTTCGGCGAAATCCACGCCGGCGACCAGCGCGCGGTCCTCGGCGCTGGCGGCGGCAAAGGTCAGCGCCACCTGGTTGCTCGACCCGACAAGCTTTTCGCGGCGCATCGGCTCGATCGCGTTGGTGGCAAGCAGACGCAGTTCGCGCAGCCGGTTCCACTTGTGCGACACCGACCCGTCAAGCCAGTCGTCACCGACGGCTGCGAAGGTTTCGAGGTGGACGCTGGCCGCATCCGGATAGCGCGTCAGCCAGACTTCCTCGGCGGTGAATACCAGCACCGGCGCCAGCCACTTGGTCAGCGCGTCGAACAGCAAGTCGAGCACGGTGCGCGCGGCGCGGCGCTTGAGCGCTGTCGGCGCGTCGCAATACAGGCTGTCCTTGCGGATATCGAAGTAGAACGCCGACAGGTCATTGTTCACGAACGTCGAGACCGCCGCGATATAGGCGTTGAAATCGAAATCGGCGATGTTCTGGCGCAGCTGCGCATCGATTTCGGCGACACGGTGAAGCACCCAGCGTTCGAGCTCGGGCATGTCGGCTACGGCCAAACGTTCGCTTTCATCCCAGCCGTCGAGCGCGCCAAGCAGATAGCGGAAGGTGTTGCGCAGCTTGCGGTACTGGTCGGCGACGCCCTTGAGGATCTCGTCGCCGATGCGATGGTCTTCGGTAAAGTCCGAGGTCAGCGCCCACAGCCGGATGATATCGGCACCGCTGGTCTGCATCAGCTTGATCGGATCAGTGGTGTTGCCGACCGACTTCGACTGCTTGTAGCCCTTGCTGTCGAGCGTCATGCCGTGTGTCAGCACTGCCTTGTAGGGCGCGCGGCCGCGCGTCCCGCAGCTTTCCATCAGCGACGACTGGAACCAGCCGCGATGCTGGTCGGAGCCTTCGAGATAGAGGTCGGCGGGCCAGCTCAAGTCGGGCCAGCGCCCCGATTCGAGCACGAAGGCATGCGTGCAGCCGCTGTCGAACCAGACGTCCAGAATGTCGGTCTGGCGTTCGTAGTCGGCGAGGTCGTAGTGCGGGCCGAGCAGGTCTTGCGCGGTATCTGCGCTCCACACATCGACGCCCTTTTCGCGCACTGCGGCGACGATGCGCGCGTTGACGCCGGGGTCCTGCAGATAGGCGCCGGTCTTGCGGTTGACGAACAGCGTGATCGGCACGCCCCAAGCGCGCTGGCGCGAGATCACCCAGTCAGGGCGGCCTTCGACCATCGCGCGGATGCGGTTTTCGCCCTTTTCGGGGACCCAGCGCGTGTTGGCGATGGCGGTTAGCGCAGTTTCGCGCAAAGTCAGCCCTTCGAGCATCGGCTTGTCATGTTCGTCGGCGACCAGCCCGCCCTCGCCTTCCCAGCGGTTTTCCGACGTCGAGCGCTTGTCCATCGGAATGAACCACTGCGGCGTACAGCGGAAAATGACCTTCTTCTTCGAACGCCACGAATGCGGGTAGCTGTGCTGGTAATCGGCGCTGGCCGCCAGCAGCGCGCCGGCTTCGCGCAGGTCGCTGCAGATTGGGCCGTCGGGGGCGTTCAATTTCGGCGCGATGACATTGCCCTGCCCGCCAAGCCACAGCCAGTCGGCGCGATATTTGCCGTCACCCTCGACCGCGAACACCGGGTCGATGCCGTTGGCCTTGCACAGCAGGAAGTCGTCCTCGCCGTGGTCGGGCGCCATGTGGACGAGCCCGGTGCCGGTTTCGGTGGTGACGAAATCGCCGGCGAGGAACGGGCGCGGGCGCGCGAAAAAGCCGCCGAGGGCGTGCATCGGGTGGCGCGCGATAGTGCCAGCGAGTGCGGAGCCCTTGCAACCTCCAGCAACAAAAAGTTGAGTCGTCGCGTCGACCAATTCGGACACGTAGATGGACAATCGGTCCATGAGTTTTTCGGCAATCAGGAACGGCCCGACGCCGCACGGTTCCGGACGCGCCGCCATGGTCTCTGGGTCACCGCGTTCGAGCGCGGCGACATCCAGCCATTGACCATAGGATAGCACCTCGACCAAAACATAGTCGATGTCCGGCCCATAGGCGAGCGCCTGGTTGACCGGAATCGTCCACGGCGTTGTCGTCCAGATGACCGCCTTCGCGCCGACCAGTTGAGGGATCGGCGACTCGACAATCTCAAATGCCACATCGATCTGCGTCGAGGTGATGTCCTCATATTCAACCTCGGCCTCGGCCAAGGCGGTCTTTTCGACCGGCGACCACATCACCGGCTTTGAGCCGCGGTACAGCTGGCCGGTGGTGGCGAATTTGAGCAGTTCGGCGACGATGGTGGCTTCGGCTTCGAAGTCCATCGTTAGATAGGGGTTGTCCCAGTCGCCGTTGATGCCGAGGCGCTTCAATTGCTCGCGCTGGGCGTTGACCCAGCCCTGCGCATAGGCGCGGCATTCGGCGCGGAAGACGACCGGGTCGACCTCGTCCTTGTTCTTGCCCTGCGCGCGGTACTTTTCCTCGACCTTCCATTCGATCGGCAGGCCGTGGCAGTCCCAGCCCGGCACATACGGCGCGTCTTTGCCGAGCGACGATTGCGTGCGGCAGACGGTGTCCTTGAGGATGTGGTTGAGCGCGTGGCCGATGTGCATGTCGCCATTGGCGTAGGGCGGGCCGTCGTGGAGAATAAACTTCTCCTTGCCGCGGCGGCTGTCGCGCAGCGCCTGATACAGGTTCTCAGCCTGCCAGCGCGCCAGGATTGCCGGCTCCTTTTCGGGCAGGCCGGCTTTCATCGGAAAGTCGGTGCGCGGCAGGAAGACGCTGTTGCGATAATCGGGTTTTTCGGGACTGGTCATACGGCGGCGTGTCTAGCCACACCCGGGGGGATTTGTCGAGTGTGGCCGCAGGCCGCGTCAGGCGCTGCGGGTGGCGACCCAGCGCTCGTGGAACGCTGGCGCATAGGCGCCTTCGGGATCGGCGCGCACCATTTCATCGAGAATGCGCGCGTCATCGCCGACAAGGATGCGCCATTGCCCCGCCTTGACGGCATCGAGGATGATGGTGGCGGCCTGCGCGGCGCTGGTTGGCGCCGAATCGCGGAAACCGGCGTTGACGACCATCGCGAGCTGCGCATCGTCCATGCTCGCGGTGTCGAGCCCCTGCCGCGACAGCATCGTGCGGAAGTCGCGCGTACCGGGGTTGATCGCCATTGAATTGCCGGCGATCTCAGTGCCGATATGGCCGGGCATGACGACCGCCGCGCTGATGTGCGGCGCGTTGAGCCGCAGATCGGTAATCAGCGATTCGGTAAAGCCCTTCACCGCAAACTTCGCCGCCGCATAGGCGGTGTGCGAGGTTTCGGGGCCGATCGAGGCGTAGAAGCCGTTGACGCTCGACGTGTTGACGATATGGCCGCGCTCGGCGTTCATCAGCAACGGCAGGAAGGCGCGGACGCCGTGAACGACGCCGTAGAAGCAGATGTTGAAGGTGCGTTCCCAGCTGGCGCGATCACCCGCGACAAAGCTGCCGCCGCCCGCCACCCCGGCGTTGTTGAACAGCAAGTGGATGCGATCGGTGTCGAACGTTTTGCGCACGACATCGGCCCAGGCCATCATCTGATCCTCGATCGAGACATCAGCGACATAGCAATCGACCTGTGTGCCCTGTGGCGCCGATTCGAGGCACAGGCGGCGCGTTTCGGCCATGTTGTCGGCCGAGACATCACACATCGCGACGCTGCAGCCTTCGGCGACCAGCTGGCGCGCCAGTTCCCGCCCCATGCCGGTGCCGCCGCCGGTGATCACTGCAATCTTGCCGGCAAAATCGATGGTCATGTCTTGTTCCCCAATCGCGTCCGTCTTGTCGCCTAGACGCGCGGCAGCGGCAGTTCGGTTAGCTGCAACAATTGCTTGCCGACATTCTTGCCCTCGAACAACCGGCGCAGCGTGACCGGGCAGTTTTCGAAGCCGTGCTGGACATCCTCGATGGTCTTGAGCTTGCCCTGCGCCATCATCGTCGCCAGCGCCTGCACGCCTTCGGCAAAGCGCGGTGCATAATCGAGCACGATGAAACCGGTCATCGTCGCACGCATCACGGTGATGTTCATATAATTGAGCAGGCCAGCCGACCGATTGTCGCTGGTGTCGTTGTACGACGAAATGCCGCCGCACAGGATGATGCGGGCGCGCATCGCGAGGTTGGCGAGCGCGGCATCGAGGATTTCTCCGCCGACGTTCTCAAACACTATGTTGACGCCCTTGGGCGCCAGTTCCTTGATGCGGCGCGCGACATTGCCTTCGCGGTAGTCGATGCAGGCATCCGCCCCTGCGACATCGGTGACAAAGGCGCATTTCGACGCGCCGCCGGCGATGCCGATGACCTTGCACCCCAGCGCCTTGGCAACCTGCACCACCACCGAACCGGTGGCGCCGGCGGCGCCCGACACCAGTACGGTGTCGCCGGGCTGCGGCTTGCCGAGGTCGGTGAGGCCAAAATACGCCGTCAGCCCGGTGATGCCGAACACGCCGAGTGCCTGTTCGGGCGTCACGCCGGCATGCACGACCGCGACCGGCCCGGTTTCGGTCATGCCGTTCGACACGACATATTCCTGCCAGCCGAAGGTGCCCTGCACGAGTTGGCCGACTTTGAACTTCGGGTGATTCGAGGCGATGACCTGGCCGATGGCGCCGGCGCGGACGGGATCGCCAATCTTGACCGCGGGCAGATAGGTATCGCCGCCGAGCCAGCCGCGCTGCGTCGGGTCGAACGACAGATGCGTGACGCGGACGAGGAATTCGCCGTCGCCGGGCTGCGGCACGGGGCCGCTGTCGAGCGTGAAGTCGCTGTCCTTGACGGCGCCGACAGGGCGCGACGCGAGCAGCCAGCGGCGGTTGGTGTCAGTCATATTGATCTCCCCAAATTTTGCAGGAGACTAGCGCGCCAATCGGCAAAGCGCGACGGTCAATTCGCGCTGCGCGCAATTGCCGCCGGAATTCAGGCTTCGGGGAGCTGGAGCGGCGGCGTCGATTTGCGCGGCAGCCAGCGCTGCGCGAACAGCGCTGCGCCCATGAAGCCCGGCAGCAGCGCCGTCTGGATCAGCAAGGTCCGCGACGCCGGATCGCCAATCAGCCCCGCGACAGCGAGTGCAGCGCCCATCGCCATGCCGAGCAAGCCGATGGTTTCGCTGCGGACGCCGGTTGCGGGCGCGCCTAGCCGCGCCGCGACGGTGCCAAGGCTTTCGGGACTGGTGCGCGCGGTTTCACGCAAAGTACGCATGGTCATGATGCGGACAGTGCCGGCAACGAGCATCCAGACGATGCCGACGATCGATGCGAAAACCGCAAGCGGGATGAGTGAGTCTTCCAAAAGCATGACGAACCTCGACGTTGTGTGTTGTTAGAATAATACACAACGTCGACGTACGTCAACCGGCGCCTTTTCAGACCGTCGGCCTCACGACCCCGGTTCAATCGAAGCGCAGGTCGCCGCCATCGGGTTCGCGCAAATAGCTTTCGACCAGTGCGTCATCGACTTCGGCGAGCGTCGCCGGCGACCATTTCGGCGATTTGTCCTTGTCGACGAGCTGGGCGCGGACGCCTTCGAAGAAGTCGTGCTGGTGCTTGATGGCGCAGACCATGCGGTATTCGTTCTGCAGCGCTTCTTCGATCGAGGCGTGGCGGCCCATGCGCAGGCCCGCGAGGCTGAGCTTGCACGACGTCGGCGACATCTTGGCAATGATTGCGTGTTGCGCCAGCGCCCAGTCGTCACCGCCCGCCAGCGACTCCATGATGGCTTCGACGCTGTCGTGGGCGAAGTGATAGTCGATCGCGTCGCGCAGCGCTTCGAGCGTGGTTTCGCCGGCCGGTGCATCGAGCGTCGCGAGGATTTGGTCGACAGGCTCCTCACCCTTGGCTAACAATTCGCGCAGCAGCGGCAGGCGGTCGGACGGGATGTAATGCGTCGCGATGCCAGCATAGACGCAGTCGGCGCCTTTAAGCCGCGCGCCGGTCAGCGCCAGCCAGGTACCGATGAACCCCGGCAGCCGCGCCAGGGCATGCGTGCCGCCAACATCGGGGATCAGGCCAATGCCGGTTTCAGGCATCGCGAACAGCGTGCGCTCGGTGGCGACGCGGTAGCGGCCGTGGATCGACAGGCCGACGCCGCCGCCCATGGTGACGCCGTCGAGCAGCGCGACATAGTCGTCGGGATAGACCGCGACTGTCTGGTTCATGCGGTATTCGTCGTAGAAGAATTTTTCGAAATCGGGGCTGCCGGCGCGGCCCAGATGATAGAGCCCGACGACATCGCCACCCGCGCAGAACGCCCGGTCGCCGGCGCCGTCGATGACGACGACGCTGACGTTGGCATCGCCAATGCTGTCATACAGCGCGGCCTGAATGATATCGCACATCGCCTTGTTGAGCGCGTTGAGCGCGGCGGGACGATTGAGCGTGATGAACAGCGCGCGGCCTTCGCGGCGGGTCAGGACTTCGGGTTCGGCGGGGGTGTGGGTCATTGGGCTTCTCCTGTGCCGCCGGTCGGGGTGGCGGTCGGCGGGACCAGATTGGCCTCGCCCATGCGCATCGGGCTGGCGCTGGTGCTGAGGCGCGCCAGCACCTTGCCGTTTTCGTCGAACATATCGGCTTCCATGAAGGCAACGCGCTTGCCGAGCTTGATGCAGCGGCCTTCGACGCGCAACGGCTTGCCGGCGCGCGCCGGGCCGAAGAAGCTGACCTTGAGCTCGATGGTCGGCACCGCGATGCGCTCGCCCGAGTGGATGATCGCCGCATAGGCCGCGGCGTCATCGAGCATCGCCGTGACGAAGCCGCCCTGGACGCTGCCCATCGGGTTGCAGAACTCGGGGCGTGGTTCGAAGGTCATCAGCACGCGCCCGGCCTTTGAGTCGACTTCGAGAATGTTCATGCCGAGCAAGCGCGCCGAAGGCGACATCCGGGCATTCATCGTGTCGCGCAGCTGGTCGTCGGTCATCGGCATAGGTGGTGGTCCTGCATTATCGTCACTTGGTATCATTCGGCGGCGCAACGTCCGCCACGAACAGGCTGGCGACAAACCCCAGCACCGATACTGCAAACGCTACACCCACCAGCGCCGTCAAGGTTCCCAACGCAAAATTGCCGGGATTTTCTGCTGCCGGCGCGAAGACCTTGCCGAAGAAGCTGCCGTAGAGCATCCCGGCGCAGACGCCCCACGCGCCGGTGAACAGTGCGCGGCGCTGCCAGCCGCCCCGCGCCACTGCAATCGCCGCGCAGATCAGCAGCGTCCCCATCAGCATATCGTCGAGCCACGCCGTCGGCGTGCGACCGGCGCCCCATGACCGATAGGCCTCGCCGATGATCAGCGACCCGCCGAGCAGGATGGCGACGATGCGGAGGCGTTGCAGGCCGCTCACAGGATCTCGGTCCGTTCAAGGCCGTAGCGGGCCAGTGCCGGTGCCAGCGCCGCGACTTCAGGCGCGTCGCGCGTGAACACCGCAACGCCCGGCGAGCGTGTCGCAGGCCATTCAGCGGCCTTCAGCAGCGTGACGACACGCCGCGCGATGCCAGCACCGCCATCGACAAACGTCAATGGCCGCGGGGCCGCCGCGGCCAGTTCATCGGCCACCAGCGGGAAATGCGTGCAGGCGAGCACCACGGTATCGACAGCGTCGCCACCGGGCTGATCGAGCAGCCCGGCGAGTTCGGCGGCAAAGGCGGCGCGGTCGGGGGCTTCGCCGCGCAGCTTGGCTTCGGCGAGTTGTACCAGTGCCGCACTGCCGTGACGCAGCACGCGGCAATCGGCGGCGAACTCGGCCGACAAGCGGTCGACATAGGGCTGGCGCACCGTGGCCTGCGTGCCGAGCACGCCGATGGTGCGGGTGACCGAGGCTTCGGCGGCTGGCTTGATGGCGGGCACGGTGCCGACCACTGGCAGATCGAGCGCGGCGCGAACCGTCGCGAGCGCGATGGTCGAGGCGGTGTTGCAGGCGATGACCACCAGTTGCGGCTTGTAGCGTTCGACCAGCCGCCCGAGCAGTGCCGGCACGCGCGCGTTGATTTCGGCTTCGGTCTTGGTGCCGTACGGGAAGCCGGCATTGTCGGCGACATAGACCAATGGCGCGGTCGGCAGTGCGGCCGCGACCGGCGCCAGCACCGACAAGCCACCGACGCCGGAATCGAAAAACAGGATGGGGGCGGTCATGGCGCGCAACCTAGTCGCCGCATTCAAACAAACCAAGCATTTCGGGGCGGAAACGGCTGCTTTCTGGTGTGGACAAGCTGCAAGGCGCAGTGCAGTCTGCTGCAACACTCCATCAAGGAGGCAGGGGAGGCTCGGTTGAGCGACGCGAAACTACCCGATCCGGCGGCGATGCTGCGCGACATGCTTGGGCAGTGGGAGAAGACGTCGAACGAAGCCATGACGCAACTCATGGCGACCAACGAATTCGGCCGCGCGATGAGCCAGATGACGACGATGTCGCTTGAGGCAAAGAACAATTTCAGCGAGATTTTCGGCAAGGTGCTCACCGGCATGAACCTGCCGAGCCGCGACGAATTGCTGACGGTGGCGACGCAGATCCGCGACGTCGATGCACGGCTCGACCGGATCGAGGCGCTGCTGGTCAAGTTGACCGGCGCCAGCCCGGTCGCCGAGCGACCGGCCATTCCGCGCCCGCCGCGTACCCGCAAGCCGGTCAAGTCATGAGCAGCGCACCGACTGAGGAAAGTGTTGCGGCGCGCGTTACCGCAACGGTGGAACGCGCCATCCAGCGCAACATCAAGGGCCTCGAATATTTCGGCTCCGCCGCACCCGTGGTCGGCGCCTGCGAGCGCGACCTGATCCATTCGCGCGGCACGATGCTGCTCTATCACTACCGGCCGCTCGCCGACGAAATCTACCGCATCCCCGTGCTGCTGGTGATGGCGACGTCGAGCCGCGGCTATATCCTTGACCTGGCGCCGGGGCAGAGCTTCGTCGAGTTCCTGTTGAAGCGCGGCTACGACGTCTACATGCTCGACTGGGCGCCCCCGACGGCAGCCGAAAAGACGCTCGACCTCAACACCTACGTCAACGACTTCATTCCCGATTGTATCGAGAAGGTGCAGGCCGACAGCGGCGAGACTGATGTCACGCTCGCGGCTTATTGCATGGGCGGCGTGCTGTCGACGATGTACATGGCGCTCAACCCCGACGGGCCGGTGGTCAATTTCGTGTGCTTCACGACGCCGATCAACTGGCACGGCATGGGGTTATTCTCGTCGTTTTCGGACAAGCGCTGGTTCGATGTCGACCGGCTAGTCGATTCATTGGGCAATGTGCCGCCCGAAGTCGTCGTCGCCTCGTTCGACATGCTGCGCCCGGTGTCGCGCATCGCCGGCAACATCCGGCTGTGGGACAATATGTGGAACGACGAGGCGGTGAAGGCATATCGCCGGCTCGAACGCTGGGGCAATGACACGCTGCCGCTCGCGGGCGAATATTTCCGCGACACCACCAAAAAACTGATGTGGGAAAACGGCCTGGTCGAGCGCACGCTCGAGGTCGGTGGCCGGCGGGTCGATATTGGCAATATCAAGGTACCGTTCCTGCATGTCGTCGCCGAGCACGACCATATCGTGCCGTATGAAGCGTCGAGCCCACTGGTCAAGATGGTCGGTTCGACCGACAAGGAGGAAGTCATTCTCAAGGGTGGACATGTCAGCCTGGTGGCTGGCGCCAATGCGCAGAAGCGGCTGTGGCCGCGCCTCGACCAATGGTTGCAGGAGCGCTCGCTATGAGCCGCGAATACCCGCGCACAATTGACTGCGGCGGCGTTGCCGTCGAACTGCGGCGCTTCCTGCCCGCCGACGAAACCGCGGTACTGGCGTTTGCCAAGGCGCTGCCACAGCACGATTTGTTGTTCATCAACCGCGACATCACTCATCCGCGCGTCATCAAGGCGTGGCTGGCCGAAATCGCCGAAGGCACGATCAGCACCATCATCGCCGTGGCCGACGGCAAGGTCGTCGGCTGCTGCGCGGTGGTGTCCGATGCATTGTCATGGTCGCCGCATGTCGGTGAAATCCGCGTGCTGGTCGCCACCGAGATGCGCGACCGCGGGCTCGGCCGGACGCTGGCACAGGAGGCGCTGGTCGAAGGCATCGGGCGCGGGCTGACCAAGCTGACGGTGCAGATGACGATCGACCAGCGCGGCGCCATTGCGGTGTTCGAAGGTCTGGGCTTTCGCGGCGAGGCATTGCTCAAGGAGCAGGTCAAGTCGCGCGACGGCACGCTGCACGACATCGCCGTACTCAGCCACGACGTCGCGCAGGTCAGCGCACAGCAGTCGCTGTTCGGGCTCGACAACCTCGCCTGAGCCGCTGCGACGTATCGCGCCTTGGCTTCCTGCGAGGAACAAACCTACCCGCTGTGCATTGTACAGGTATCCGGCAAGTGCCGTGACCGTTGGAGAAGAGTGAAGATGGCAAGCCGTCCGATTGAAGACATCAAGGCGCCGCACCGGTTGCTGAGTCTGACCGAGTTGCCGCGCGCCTTGGCGGAACTATCGGCATTGCCGCTAGCGGCACCGCTGCTGGCGCATGCGCCGAACGGTGATGGCCATCCGGTGCTGGTCATCCCCGGCTTTACCGCCAGCGACCGCTCGACCGGCGTGCTGCGACGTTTCCTGACGCGGCTGGGCTATGACGCGCACACCTGGGATCTGGGGCGCAACCTCGGCCCGCGCTCGATCGGTGTCGACGGGCGCCACCTGGCGGCGCGGCTCGATGAAATCCATGACCGCACCGGTCTCACTATCAGCCTGGTCGGCTGGAGCCTTGGCGGCGTCATGGCGCGGCAATTGTCGCGCGCGGCGCCGCACGCCGTTCGCCAAGTCATCACGCTCGGCAGCCCGTTCACCGGCAATCCGCTCGCCTCCCCGGTGGCCAAGCTTTACGAGCGCGTGACCGGCAACCGCATCGCCACGAAGCGGATGCAGTTCGATCTCGCCGAAAGCCGCACGCCGCCGCCGGTGCCATCGACGGCAATCTACACACGCGGCGACGGTGTCGTGCCGTGGGAGAATTGCGTCGAGCCCGAAAGCCCGACCACAGACAACATCGAAGTGCACGGCAGCCACTGCGGGCTCGGCATCAATCCGGCAGTGCTCTACGCCATCGCCGACCGGCTGGCGCAGCCCGAAGGCGCGTGGAAGCCGTTCGATCGGACGCTGCTGCGGTCGGCCATCTACCCGTCGTCGGGCCACCTGCACTAGGCCCGAAGTTTACAATCTGTACGAAGATTCGGGCGTTCGCGAAGTTTACAGTCCGGGGCGAACAAGACGTTTAAGGGCCTCCGGCCGGCAGGCCTGAGGCCTGCACCCAACTTCTGCCGGTGCTGCAGCTGCGAACGCCCATTGTGGTTCACGGAAATCAATCGGGTGCAGGCCTCAGGCCTGCCCGCCGGAGGCCCTTATTGCCTGCACTCAACAGGCATCGCACCATATAACCTATTTGGCGCAAATTGTCAATCAAGGCGGCAGGACCAATCAGCCCTGCCCCCCTCGCGCTACTTGCCCTTCTTGCCGGTCAGCGGCTCGATTGCCGCGCGACCGAAGCTGGCGATCAGCTCGCCGACTTCGCGGGCCTGTTCGACACTGCGTGCCGCCTGCTCGCGGACGAAGCTGGCCTGAATTTCCATGACCTGCTTTAGGTTTTCGGCTGAGGATGCCGCACGCATCGCAGCGAAAGCCTCCATGGCATTCTTTTCGGCATGGTCGAGAACCTTGCGGTTCACCGATGCGCTGTTTTCCATCATTTTTTCACCGGCGGCGCGGACTTGCTCACCGGCCTTTTTGACGGGTTCGATGATGCGGTCGGCCATGCTCTTGTCGTCTGCCATGATCTGCTCCTGTTATGTCGGGATGAATACGCGAACTGTACGGACTTGAAACCTATTGCGCGGCCTGCGGCTGCCGGATGGCGGCATCGGCCTGATGCGCATGGCCGGCAATCAGCGCTACCATGTGTTGGACTTCGCCGGGCGGCAGATCATGCGCCATTTTCTCGATGATCTCCAGCCGCGCACCGGGGATGCTCGCGGCAGTGTGGATGCCGCATGCCAGCGGCACCAGCTTGTCGGCGGCGCCGTGGATGACCAAAGTCGGCGCAGTCACCGACTTGAGGCGCTCGACGCGGCTGCCGTCAGCGATGATCGCCAGCAACTGTCGGCGTGCGCCCATCGGGTTGTAGCCGCGATCAATTGCGGCTGCCGCCATCGCCTTGACCTCGGCATCCGAACGCAGCGGGTCGGGATAGGCAATCAGCTTGATGGTTTCGACCGAGGCGGCAATCTTGGCTTCGCGGCTGGCAGTCTTTGCCGGCCGGCTGAGCAGGCGCTTGCGGATATCGCCGTTCGGCCCCGGCAGGTCACGCGCCCCGCTCGACGACATGATCGACGTCAGGCTGCGCACGCGCGTCGGGTGCTGCACCGCCACCAGCTGCGAAATCATGCCGCCCATCGACGCGCCGACGATATGCACATCGGCAATGCCCAGCGCATCGAGCAAGGCCACCGCGTCATCGGCCATATCCGACAGCTGATAGGCAATGCGCGGCCGCAGCCCGATCTTGGCGCCGGCAAGATAGAGCAAAGGATGCGGCGCCGGTGTCGCGTGCAGATGCGTTGATTCGCCGATATCGCGGTTGTCGTAGCGGATGACGCGGAAGCCTTGCGCCAGCAGGCCGTCGATCAGCGGTTCGGGCCAGGCAATAGCCTGCGTCCCCAGCCCCATGACGAGCAGGATGACCGGCGCATCGCGCGGCCCGCGGTCATCGACGGCAAACGCCAGCCCGTTGGCGCGAACCTGCGTGAATGGATTGGCGGCGGGTGCGGCCATGGTCAGTTGATATCCTTGCCCGGCTTGAATGTCGGCTTGCGCGGCCCGGTGATACCCGGTTTCGCCGAAGCGGTCTTCGGCGCGGTTGCCGCAGCCTTTTTGGGCGCAGCTTTCTTGGCTGCCGGCTTCCTGGCAGCCGCCTTCGCCGGTGCAGGCTTGGCCGCCGCCGCAAGCGATGCGTCGGGGTTCTGCGCGGCGGCCAGCAGTTCGTCGAACGACGCCTGCAGGCAGTCGGCAAAGAACTGCGGGTCGGGAATCATGTTGCGGTCGGAGGTGAATGAAATCGCGATGGTATCGCCGTAGCTGTAGACTGGCAGGATCATCCCCATGCCGTCGAAGATCGGCCCGGTGCCCATCTGCACGACCAGCCGCGCGCCAGCCATATACAGCGGCACGCGCGGCCCCGGCACGTTGGTGACGACGCAGTTGAACGGCTGGTCGACCTGGTTCGCCAGCCCGAGCCGCGTGTAAAGCCGCGCCCCCAGCCCGGCGAGCGCCGACGGCATGAACTTGCTATATTCGCTCAGAGTTTTCGCACCAACGGCGTTAGTCATCGCCTTCGAATTCTTGGCCGATGCGTGCACTGCCTTCAGGCGTTCGACCGGATCTGCGATATCTGTACCGAGCGACACGATCATCGCCGACACCAGATTGCCCATCGCACCCTTTTCGCCTTCGGCGCGCACCGAAATCGGCGCCATCGCCTGCATAGGATCGGCAGGCAGTTCGCCCTTGCTGTCGAGGTATTTGTGAAACGCCCCGCCGACGACGGTGAGCATGACGTCATTGACCGTCGCGCCGTCGAGCAGCGTCCGCATGACCTTGACGTCGCGCAGCGAGAACGCCCGGCCCTCGAAGACGCGGTGCGCGCCGACCTTGCCGCTGATCCGTGTGCGCGGTGCCGCCTTCATGCCGGCCAGCGAGACTTCGCCCTTGGTCACCGATGCACCGAGCTTGGCCAGCCCCGGCACCGACTGTGCGACAACCTGCGCCAGCCGAAGAGGCTGGCCGATGCTGTTGATATAGCTGCGGAACAGCAGTTCGCCGACACCCGGCCGCGCGTCGGGCTTCCACGGCTTTTCAACCGCCGGCGGCGGCGAACCAGGCTCAAGGCTGTGGATGCCCGAGGTCATATCGACGCCCGACATGCCGTCGATAGCCGCATGGTGGACCTTCGACAGCAACGCGAAGCTGCCCTTGGGCAGCCCGGGAATATTGTCCAGACCTTCGATGATGGTGAACTCCCAGAGCGGCTTCGACATATCTAGCGCGCGGGCATGGATGCGCGCCGCAAGGATGCACAATTGCCGCCAGTCACCCGGCGCCGGCAGCGCGATGTGACGAACATGAAATTCGAGATCGAAATCGGGGTCTTCGATCCAATAAGGGTGATCAAGGTTGCCCGGCACCTGCACCAGTCGCTGGCGGAAGCTGCGCGCGGTGTGCAGCCGCGCTTCGATGTGCGCCAGAATGTCCTTGTAGCGCACCAGCCCGTTCGGCGCCGTCGATGGGTCATAAATTGCCAGCGAGCCGATGTGCATCGGCGTATTCGGCGTCTCCATATAGACGAACGACGCATCTGTGGCGCTGAGTTGCTGCATGACCTGTCTCCCCTGCTGCTACGGCCATTATCGCAAGACCGCTGGCATCCGGTTCAAAGGGCTAGCAAATCGAATCGGGCACCTCCAGTTGCCGCATACGTCAACCTATGAGCTTGAGTTATGCTGCGGCGTCGGCGCTATTCCATTCGACGCGGAATCCACCGTTGGCGGTCTCGACCACGACGCGCGTATCAAAACCGGCGGCGACCGCAGCTTCGGCGGTCGTGCGGGCTGCAGCGACGGCAGCCGCCTCGGTCGGGTAGCGGTCGAACAACTGGCCGTTGTGCGAAATCCGCCACTGATTGCCGTCGATCACTACTGCGTAAAGCGCGTTTGCCATGTCGGACTCCTGTTGTTGTACCCCGATATAGGTGTGCGTTCGCCAGATGACAGGGGCACGCCAGTTGACGTCCATTACGAAGCTTTGCGGTGAATCGTCGGTGCCGGCCCAAAGCTGTGCAGATGACAAAGCCCGGGCAAGGCGCTAGGTCGAAGCCATGACTCATGCAGCCTATCCCGCCCTTCGCCTCCGCCGCACGCGTGCCGCCGCCTGGTCGCGCGCCATGGTCGCCGAAAACCGCCTGTCGCCGGCCGACCTGATCTGGCCGCTGTTCGTCACTGGCGGGCGCGACAACCGCGAACCCATCGCCTCGATGCCCGGCGTCGAACGGCTGTCGGTCGATTTGCTGGCGGCAGCGGCCAAGGAAGCCGCGGCGCTGGGTATCCCGTGCCTCGCGCTGTTCCCCAACACGCCCGCGTCGGCGCGCAGCGATGACGGCCGCGAGGCGCTCAACCCCGACAATCTGATGTGCCGGGCGATTGCCGCGATCAAGGCGGCGGTGCCCGAAATCGGCGTGCTCACCGATGTCGCGCTCGACCCCTATACCAGCCACGGCCATGACGGCGTGCTCGATGCAGAGGCGCGGATTCTGAACGACGAAAGCGTCGAAATCCTCGTCGGCCAGTCGCTCAACCAGGCGCGTGCCGGTGCCGACATCATCGCGCCGAGCGACATGATGGACGGCCGCGTCGGCGCCATCCGCGCGGCGCTCGAGGGCGAAAACTTCACCAACGTCCAGATCATGTCGTACGCTGCCAAATACGCCAGCGCCTTCTACGGCCCGTTCCGCGACGCGGTCGGCTCGGGTGGCTATTTGAAGGGCGACAAGAAGACCTATCAGATGGACTATGCCAATTCGGGCGAGGCGTTGCGCGAAGTGGCGCTCGACCTGGCCGAGGGTGCCGACAGCGTTATGGTCAAGCCCGGCTTGCCCTATCTCGACATCGTGCGCCGCGTGAAGGACAGCTTCAACGTACCTGTGTTCGCCTACCAAGTGAGCGGCGAATACGCGATGATCGAGGCCGCGGTCGCGGCGAACGTGCTCGACCGCGACAAGGCGATGATCGAGACGCTGACCGCGTTCAAGCGCGCCGGTTGCTCGGGCGTGCTGACCTACTTCGCACGTGATGCCGCGCGGTTGCTGGGATGACCAAACCTATCCGCATCGCCGTGCTTGGCGCATCGGGCTACACCGGCGCCGATCTCGTGCGGCTGGCGCTGACGCATCCGCGCATCGAAATCGCAGCGCTTTCGGCGAATGCCAAGGCGGGGCAGACGATGGCGCAGGTCTGGCCGCATTTCGCGCCCTATCCACGGCTGCCGGCGCTGGTGCGGGCCGAGGAAATTGACTGGGCGGGGATCGACGCGGTGTTCGGCTGCCTGCCGCATGCGGCGTCGGCGGAACTGCTGAGCCAGGTCAAAGGCCCGAAGATCATCGATTTGTCGGCGGATTTCCGGCTCAAGGATGCTGCGACCTATGCCGATTGGTACGGCGGCGCACACCCGGCACCGGCACTGTTGCCAGGAGCGGTTTATGGGCTGACCGAATATGCGCGCATGGCCTTGGCGGAAACGACGATTGCCGCCTGCCCCGGCTGCTACCCCACCGCAGTGCTGCTCGGGCTATTGCCGCTGGTCGAGGCCGGGCTGATCGGCATCGACCGCATCACTATCAACGCGCTTTCGGGCGTGTCGGGCGCTGGCCGCAGCCTGAAGGAGGCCAATTTGTTTCCCGAAGTGGCGGAGGCGGTGCATCCTTACGGCATCGGCCATCACCGCCACATGCCCGAAATCGAGCAGGAACTGAGCTTGCGCGCCGGCGCGCCGGTCATCATCAGTTTCACGCCGCACCTGGTCCCGATGAATCGCGGCGAGCTGGTGACGATGATCGTCGAGACCAAGGCCTCGGTCGCCGAGCTGCGCGAAGCGTTCGTCGGCCGCTATATCGACGAGCCGTTCGTGCATCTACTGCCCGAAGGCGTGGCGCCGGCAACGCGGATGGTGCGCGGGTCGAACCATTGCGTACTCAACGTCTTTGCCGACCGCGTGCCCGGCCGCGCCATCGTCATTGCAGCAATCGACAATCTGGTGAAGGGATCGAGCGGCCAGGCCATCCAGAACTTCAACCTGATGTTTGGCCTGCCCGAGACGACGGGGCTCGAAGCCGCACCGCTGTTCCCGTGATCGAGACAGCGCGGCTGCGCATCCGGCCGTGGCGCGACAGCGACCGCGCGCCGTTCGCCGAAATGGGACGGGACGCCGAGGTGATGCGCTATCTCGGCCCGCCGCTGAGCCGCGAGGACAGTGACGCCGCGATCGACCGCATGAATGTCGCACAGGCGGCGCACGGCTTTTGCTTTTGGGCGCTCGAACAAAAGGCCGACGGTGCGTTCATCGGCTTTTGCGGCCTGCTGCCGGTGAGGTTCGATGCTGTGCCGGCGGGCAGCATCGAGGCCGGCTGGCGTTTGCGACGCGCATCTTGGGGCCAAGGGTACGCCACCGAGGCCGCACGGGCGTCGCTTGGCTGGGGATTCGCCCTCGGCATCGAAAGCATCATCGCCTTCACCACGGTCGCCAACCTGCCGTCGCAGCGCGTCATGCAACGCACCGGCATGGTACGGCGGGCCGATCTCGATTTCCATCACCCCAGGCTCGCCGCCGATGACCCACTGCGGCCGCACGTCGTTTATGAGGCCACGCCATGACCTATACGCCCATCGTCACCGAGCGGCTGATCCTCGCCAACTGGACGCCGGCGTATCGCGACGCGGCCACCGTGATGAACGCCGACGCGCATGTCATGCGGCATTTTCTGGCGCCGCTGTCGCGCGAGGAGACCGATGCGCAGGTCGACCGGCAGGAAGCCGCGCTGGCGCTGCGGGGCTATTGCTTCTGGCCGATCGTGCGGCGCAGCGACGGCGTATTTCTCGGCATCTGCGGGCTAAAGGACGGTGCGCCCGACACGCCGATCGAAGGCGAAGTCGAAATCGGCTGGCGCTTCGACCGGCACGGCTGGGGCCAAGGCTATGCCACCGAAGCTGCCCGCGCCGCGCTGGTGCATGGCTTCGCCGACCCGGCGGTCAACCGCATCGCCGCGATCACTACGCTAGCCAACCGCGAATCGTGGCGGGTCATGGAACGGCTCGGCATGACGCGCGATCTCGGCGCCGATTTCGACCACCCGATGATGCCTGTCGGCCACCCCGGCCGCCCGCACATCACGCATTACATCACGCGCGCGCAGTTCGACGCCTCCGGCAGGCAGGCGTGACGCCTACACCCGCTTGCGGGGCTCACTTCAATCGGGTGCAGGCGTCGCGCCTGCCCGCCGGAGGCTCTTGACCATGACCATCATAGCTTTCAACGGCGTCGCGCCGGATATCGCGGCAGATGCGTTCGTCGCATCCGGCGCCCGGATCATCGGCCATGTGACCATCGGGGCGCGCGCGAGCATCTGGTACAATTGCGTCGTGCGCGGCGACGTCGGTGCCATCACCATCGGCGCGCGTACCAACATCCAGGACGGCAGCGTCGTCCATGTCACCGGCGGCAAATTCAACACGGTGATCGGCGAAGACTGCCTGATCGGCCACCTCGCGATGATCCACGGCTGCACGCTGGAGGATCATTCATTCGTCGGGCTTGGTGCGATCGTTATGGACGGCTGCGTCATCGAAGCCGATGCGATGCTGGCGGCTGGCGCGTTGCTGACACCGGGCAAGCGCATCCCGGCGGGACAGCTGTGGGCCGGGCGGCCGGCGGTGTATCTGCGCGACCTGAAACCCGATGATATTGCCCGCAACCGCGCCGGTGCAGCGGGCTATGTCGAGTTGGCACAACGCCATAAACGTGAATTCGCTTGACATAAATAACCAATTTGGATATATGATGCCACCTCAGAACGAAGAGGTGCGTCATTTCGATTCCCATTCCCCCCACGCGAACCAATCGCACGTCGGCAGCTTTCCGGATGCCGTCGACGACCGGCATCGCGCTGATCAAGGCGTTCGAACAGTGCCGGTTGCAAGCCTATCTGCCGACGCCTGACGACGTCCCGACCATCGGCTGGGGCAGCACGCGCGACAGCGACGGCACACGCATCCGCATCGGGCAGGTGTGGACGCAAGCGCACGCCGATGCGGTGTTCAACGACCAGCTGCTGGCGCTGGCGCGCGAAGTCGGTCGCGCCGTCGCAGGTGCGCCCACCAGCCAGCCGCAATTCGATGCGCTGGTCAGCTTTGCTTATAATCTAGGCGCGACCGCGCTGGCGCGCTCGACGCTGCTGGCGCTGCACCGCGCTGGCGATTTCACCGGGGCAGCCGCGCAGTTCGCGCGCTGGAACCGCCAGGGCAAGGTCGTGCTGGCCGGCCTGTCGCGCCGCCGCGCTGCCGAAGCCGCGCTGTACCGGACCGCAGCATGAGTGGCACGCAGATGCGACGCTGGGCGCAACAACTGCTCAGCGGCAAGGACAACAGCACCCCCGATCTGGCGCGCCATGCCTGGCTGCTCGCAAATCTGGCGATCATCGGCACGGCGGCGGCAGCGACATTCAAGGGCCTGCCGGTCAGTTTGACCGAGCTCGCCGGTGCGCTCGGCATCGCCAACACCAGCGGCGCAGTCGCGACCAAGCTCAAGGAAACCACCGAGCCCGACGTGCCCACGCCGCCGGCTGACGGGGCACCACAATGAACGCGCTGCTGATCGACTCGCTGCTGCGCCACTGGAAGCCGCTGGCGGCGGGGGTGCTCGCGATAGCCGCGCTCGTCTGGTTCAATCACGCGGCCGAACAGCGCGGCGCGCTGGCCGAACGGCAGATATGGCAGGCGCGTGCCGCCCGCGCTGCTGCCGCCGCCATCGCGCAGGCACAAACGCGCACCGCGCAACGCGAGGCGGCACTGGTCGCCGCGTCCGAACGTGCGCGCCGCTATGCCGACGCCCGCAAACCCATCGCCCAGGAGGTCATCCGCTATGTCCAAAGTCCCGCTGCTGCCACTGCTTGCCCTGATGCTGTCGGCGTGCACATCGGGCAGGCGAGTATCGACGCCGCCAATGCCGCTGTCGCCGCCGCCCGCTGAGAGCCGCATCGCCTGTGCGCCACTGCCGCGGATGTTCACGACCGCGGGTGAGGCGGTGACGTGGGTCAGCGAAGTGACCGCGCTCTATGTCGATTGCGACGCACGGCGGCGGGTAGCCGTCGAAGCCTGGCCGCGCTGAATTTGGCGATTTGGGGGAAACTGGTCGGAGCGACAGGATTCGAACCTGCGACCCTTAGACCCCCAGTCTAATGCGCTACCAGGCTGCGCCACGCTCCGACCGGCGTGTGCCTTAGGCTGCGCCGCCGCCGAGTGCAAGCGCGGGCATACAAAAATCACAGCGCCGCGTCCGAAATCAGGCTTCGAGGCCGTGGTCCTTGAGCATGTAATACAGCGTCGGACGGCTGATCCCGAGCAGCTTGGCGGTCAGCGAGATATTGCCTTCAGACCGCGCGATGGCCTGCTCGATGGCGCGGCGCTCGGCGATTTCGCGGACGCGCTTGAGGTTGAGTGAGGTGCTTTCCTCGTCGCCGCTGCCGAGATCGAGGTCGTCGGGAGTCAGCCGGCTACCTTCGGCCATGATGACCGCGCGCTTGATGCGGTTTTCGAGTTCACGGACATTGCCCGGCCACGGCCAGTCGGCGATTTTCGCCAGTGCGGCAGGAGTAAAGCCCTTGATCTGCCGGCGATGTTCGCGTGCGAACTTGCTAAGGAAGTGGTGCGCGAGCAGTTCGGCATCGCCCTGGCGTTCGGCAAGCGACGGGATGCGCACGACGATTTCGGCGAGGCGATAGTAGAGATCCTCACGGAATGATCCGGCGGTGATCATCGCTTCGAGGTTTTGGTGCGTCGCGCAGATAATGCGGACATCGACAGGAATCGGCCGCCGGCCGCCGATGCGTTCGATGACGCGTTCCTGCAGGAAGCGCAGCAGCTTGACCTGCAGCGGCAACGGGATATCGCCAACTTCATCAAGGAATAGCGTGCCGCCCTCGGCGCGCTCGATCTTGCCCTCCATCGACTTGACGGCGCCGGTGAACGCGCCCTTTTCATAGCCGAACAGTTCGGATTCGAGCAAAGTTTCAGGGATCGCCGCGCAGTTGATGGCGATGAACGGGCCCTTTTCACGCAGCGAATTGTCGTGCAGCCCCTTGGCGAGCAATTCCTTGCCGGTACCGCTGGCGCCAAGCAGCATCACCGAGACGTCGGCGCTGGCGACTCGCTCGATCATCCGCGCGACCTTAAGCATTTCAGGCGCACCGGTGATAATGCCGCCGACGACGCCCTCGCCGGTCGCGGCGCGTTGCAGCCGGCGGTTTTCCTCCTCGAGCGCGTGGACGTGCATCGCGCGGCGGACAATGTGGCCGAGCTCGTCGATATCGACGGGCTTCTGGTAGAAATCGAACGCCCCCTTGGCGATGGCGCCGAGCGCGCTTTCGCGGGCTCCGTGGCCCGACGCGACAATGACCTTGGTGTTGGGGCGCAGCGCCATGATTTCCTCGAGCGTCGCGAATCCCTCGCTAGTGCCATCGGGGTCGGGCGGCAGGCCGAGATCGAGCGTCACCACCGGCGGCTCGATCGCGTGCAGCGCCGCAATCGCCGATTCGCGGTCGCCGGCAATGGTCACGTCATAGTCTTCATACGCCCAGCGCAACTGGCGCTGCAGCCCTTCGTCATCTTCGACAACGAGCAATTTAGGACGCAGGTTGTCCTCGCTCACGAGGCTATTCTCCCGACTGCGTGATGGATCGGCAATCGCACGGTAAATACAGTCCCTTCACCCGGTGTGCTGGCGACATCAAGTTGCCCGCCCATGTTGCGCACGATTGTTCGTGCTTCATAGGCCCCAATACCGAAACCGCCGGGCTTGGTCGAATGAAACGGCCGGAACAAATCATTGCGCAGGAACGCTGGTGTCATGCCGACACCCTGATCGGCAACGGCAATCGCCACTTCGTCGGCGCCGCTCGCCACGCTGACGGTGACTGCCGTCGCATCGACGCTGGCATCGATGGCATTCTGGATCAGGTGCGCGAACATCTGCTCGAGCTGGGCGCCGTCGCCGGAAACCTCGACCGGCTTGCCCGACGGCGTCAGTTCCAGCTGCGGATAGCCGGGCTTTTTCGCCGCAACGACCTCGGCAACGAGCTTGTCGACATCGAGCACCGTAACGCCGTCGCCCTTGCTGATCTCGCGCTGCGACAGCCGCGCCAGCAGGTCGTTCATCTTGCCAACCGAGCTTTGCAGCGTCGCCACCATATCAGCACGGAACGCCGGATTATCGGAATGGCGCTCGGCGTTGCGCGCCACCAGCGACAATTGGCTGACCAGATTCTTGAGGTCGTGCATGATGAACGCGAAGCGCCGGTTGAATTCGTCGAACTTGCCGGCCTCGTCGAGCGCTTCCTGGCTTGCCGCCTCGGCGATATAGCTCGCGGCCTGGCGCCCGAGCGTGCGCAACAAGTCAAAGTCTTCCCAGTTGAGCGCACGCGCGACCAGCGTGCGCTCGATCAGCAGAAAGCCTTCGAGGCGTTCAAGATGGGTGAGCGGCACGATCAGCCAAGCGCGCGTGTCGGTCGCGGCCCAGGGTGGCAAGCGCACCGCGCCATAGTCGCCGCTGCCGGCGCGTAATTCGTCAAGGTCGATGATGCGCTGGCGGTTGGCCAGAAAGCCGGGCAGCGCACCGTCCGCCGACAGCGGCGCCGCGGTAAAGCCGTCGAAGCGCCATGTCGCAGCGACAGCATAATTGCCCTCGCCGTCCAGCGTGAACAGCACACCGCCAGGGGAGTCGACGACGGTGCAGACGCCGCGGATGACGCGTTCGGACAGGCTGCCCAACCCGGCACCGGCGCCTGCCACGGTCGAGATGAAGCGCAGCCACTCCTGCCGATAGTCATACTTGTAGGCGAAGAAGTTCTTGGCAATCAGCACCCGCAACCACGCCCGGAAGCGCGGCGACACCAGCACCACTACCGCGAGCAACACCATCGCAAACAGGAAGGTGATCTGCAGCAGCCGGCCCCAGTCGCCGCCGACAAGGCGCAGGCCATAGGCCGCCGTCGCCATCGCGATCAGATAGACACCGATCATGCTGAACGACAACGAATGGAAGACCACTTGCCGCGAGACATGGACGCGCGACGCCCAGTTCTGGTTCGACGACACCAGCAGCAACGGCACCACGATGACGTCGACAGCACCACGGATGTTGTAGAGATCGACTGACGGTGTGCCGAACAGGAAAATCAGCGTGTAGTAGTTAAGATCATAAGCGAAAACGCCTGCCAGACCGATGCACAGCAGCCGGACTTCGCCCTGGCTTTCGGGGTCGGCGTTGACGAACAGATTGTGCAGCATCACCAGTCCGGCAATTGCCATCGCCATGCGGCTGATGACCAGCGTCGAGGCGAGCAGCGGCTGGTTGGCGATCGGCACGACGCCGAGTGCCCAGACAATATCGAGCAGCAGTTGCAGCGCCACGACAAAGCCGAGCAGGCTGGCAATCAGAAACGTCGAGCGTCGCCGCTCATCGAGCCGCCAGCTGCGCCGCAGCACCGCCAGCAGGAAGGCGATCCACGCCGCCGAGCGCAGTGTCTCGGCTGGCGACGCCAAAAGCTGCCAGCCACCGCCACGACGTTCGGCAAGCACGACGACCAATGCCCAGACCATAGTGACCAGCGACGCGGCAATCAGCCACAGGCTGGTGCCGCTCTGCGCGCGCCGGGTCAGCAGCACCACCGCCAGCGCGCCAAAGCCCAGCGCTGCGACGGTGTGACTGAACAGTCCGACGTCGGTCAACACGGTGGCTTCGTCCTCCCCCTCGGCATGGCAACAGCGACGGCACCGCCGTGCGGCGACTTCTGCTTGGCGCAGGTGTCGCATTCAAGTAGGCGCTGCGTCAATCAACGGAGACGGTATGACCCAAAAGCGTATCTGGCCTGTACTGCTGTCGGGCGGCGTCGGCGCGCGGCTGTGGCCGGTATCGCGTGCGGCCATGCCCAAGCAGCTGATCAGCCTGACCGAAGCGGCGACGATGTTGCAGGCGACTGCCGCGCGGTGTGCCGACGCGGCGCGCTTCCATCCGCCGCTGGTCGTCGCCAGCGCCGCACATGCCGTGACGATTGGCGACCAGCTCGCCGCCGTCGATGCCACACCCGGCGCGCTGATCCTCGAGCCCGTCGCACGCAATACGGCACCGGCGATTGCCCTGGCGGCGCTGGAGGTGCTGCAGCACGATCCAGCGGGGCTGATGCTCGTGATGCCATCGGACCATCACATTGCTTATCCCGAGGTTTTGCAAGCCGCGGTTGCCACCGCTCTACCACTCGCCGAAGCCGGCTGGCTGGTGACATTCGGTATCACGCCCGACCATCCGGCGACAGGCTACGGCTATATCGAAATCGGCGAAAAGCTCGCTGACGGGGTCAACAAGGTCGAGAAATTCGTCGAAAAGCCCGACATTGCGACCGCGACGCGCTGGCTCGCCGAAGGTCGCCATGTGTGGAACGGCGGCATCTTCCTGATGCGCGCCGATGTGCTGCTCGACGAATTGGCGAAACACGCGCCGGCGATGCGTGACGCCTGCCAGCGTGCCTTTGCCGCAGCCCGACGCGACGCCGGCGCGGTGACCCCCGATGCGGGCATCTTTGCCGGCTGTCCTGCCGATTCGATCGACTATGCGGTTTTCGAACGCGCCGAACGCGTGGCGGTGGTGCCGGTCGCGATGGGCTGGTCGGATATCGGGTCGTGGGACGCGCTGCGCGATCTCGGGCCTGCCGATGCCGATGGCAATGTCAGCAGCAACAACGTCATTGCCGTCGATACACAGCGTTGCCTGCTGCGCAGTGAGGGGCCGATTCTGGCGACCATCGGTGTGCAGGATCTGGTCATTGTCGCGACCGCCGATGCGGTACTCGTCAGCGCTGCAGGCCAAACGCAGGGCGTGCGGAAGATTGTCGACCGTCTTGCTGGTGACGCGGCGCTGGTGCAGCCGCGCGTCGAAAGCTTCGCCGGGGGCTGCCTGCGACGGCTGGCGGAAGGCGACGGCGTGCGGGTTTACGAGATTGAACTCGACGCCGGCGCCAGCTGGAAGGCCCCAGCAGCACGCGTCACTGCAATCGCCGGTGCGGCCGAAGTTGCGGGCAAGCGGCTCGACAACGCCGACACCGCTGCTGGGGATATCATCGTGTCGGCAAGCGGCGCGCGGCTGCTCATCGTGGAGAGCGGAACCCCCGCCAAAACCTGAATCTCATTGCATATAATAAGCAATGTATATTATATGTGGGTCATGCAAGATGACCCGCTCGGATTCCTGATTGGCGATTGTTCGCGGCTGTTGCGGCGACGTTTCGATGCGCGTGCGCGCGCGCTCGGCGTCAGCCGTGCACAGTGGCAGGTGCTCGTCGCGCTGTCGCGGCAAGAGGGTACCAACCAGGCCGGGCTTGCCGAGTATCTCGAGGTCGAGACGATCACGCTATGCCGGATGGTCGACCGGCTGCAGGAGGCAGGACTGGTCGAACGCCGGCCGGACCCGGCCGATCGCCGCGCCTGGAAGCTCTATCTGACCGAGCCGGCAGGGCCGCTGCTCGACCAGCTGCGCCAGCTCGGCGGGGCCTTGGTCGAGGAAGCGCTCAACGGCATTTCGCCGTCGCTACGCGAATCGCTTTACGATGGCCTCGCGGCGCTGCGGAACAACCTTTCGGCGCGTGGCCCGGCCACGCTGCCCGACGCACCGCTGCAGGAGCGGGCATGATGCACGACCGGATCGACCCCGCGCAGCTGACCAAGCGCCGGACCCTGTGGGACCGGCTGCGCACGCCGTTGCTGATGGTGGCGCTGCCGCTACTGCTGATTGCCGGCGGCGTGGCGCTGTGGCTGCTCGGCAGCAACGAAATTTCGACCGACAACGCTTATGTCCAGCAGGACCGGGTTTCGGTCAGTTCGGACGTCAATGGCCGCGTCATCGCCGTCGGTGCCACCGAAAGCCAGCCGGTCAAGGTCGGCGATGTGCTGATCCGCATCGATCCCGAGCCGTTCCAGATCACGCTCGCCCAGGCCGAAGCGGCGCTGGCGTCGGCACGCCTGCAAGTCCACCAGTTGCGCGACACCTCGGGCGGCAAGGGCGCCGATGTGCGCGGCAAGCGCGAGGCGGTGTCGTTCGCCGAAATCGATCTTGAGCGCCAGAAGGGCCTGCTCGACACCGGCTTCACGACACGTGCACGCTACCAGCAGGCCGAACACCAACTCGCGCAGGCGCGCAGCGAACTCGCCAGTGCCGAGGCGGAAGCCGCCAAGGCGCAGTCGGCGCTCGCTGGTCAGGGTGTGTCCGCCGCCGCGATCGAATCGCATCCGCTGGTGGCCGCGGCGCGTGCGGCGCGCGACCGCGCAGCGCTCGATTTGCGGCGCACGACGATCTATGCGCCGGTCGCCGGCCGCGCCAGCCAGACCGACAAGGTCCAGGTCGGCCAGATGATCTTCGCCGGCGTCCCGACGATGAGCCTGATGGTCGGTGACCATATGTGGG
This sequence comes from Glacieibacterium arshaanense, assembly GCF_004681125.1. Lineage (GTDB taxonomy): Bacteria > Pseudomonadota > Alphaproteobacteria > Sphingomonadales > Sphingomonadaceae > Polymorphobacter_A > Polymorphobacter_A arshaanense. Next base: position 221,494 of record NZ_SIHO01000001.1, on the reverse strand, counting down.
TCGAGGCGAACTTCAAGGAAACCGACCTCGAACGCATGCGCCCCGGCCAAAAAGCCCGGATCAAGCTTGATACCTACCCAGACAACCCGCTTGACGGCCATGTCGTCAGCATCGGCGCCGGCACCGGCTCAGAGTTTTCGGTGCTGCCGGCGCAGAACGCCACCGGCAACTGGGTCAAGGTTGTCCAGCGCGTGCCGGTGCGCATCGCCATCGATTCGAAACCGCCGCAGCCGTTGCTCGCCGGGCTGTCGGCCAAAGTCACGGTTGACCTGCGAACCGGCGGCTGACCCGCGTGGCGAGCCATCCACCCGAAGCCGAAGGCGTCATCGCGCCGAACGCGTTGGCGATTACCATCGTCGTCATGCTCGCGACCTTCATGCAGGTGCTCGATTCGACGATTGCCAATGTCGCACTGCCGCACATGCAGGCGAGCCTCGGCGCCGCCGCCGATACCATCACCTGGGTGCTGACCTCGTACATCGCGGCGTCTGCCATCGCGACACCGCTGACCGGCTGGCTCGCCGACAAGTTCGGCCGGCGCAAACTGTTCATCGCGGCGATTTCGGGGTTCGTCATTACTTCGATGATGTGCGGTACGGCGCAGTCGCTCAACCAGATGGTGGCGTTCCGGATGATGCAGGGCGCCAGCGGCGCCTTCCTCGTGCCACTCGGCCAGGCGTTCCTGCTTGATGCCTATCCGCGCTCGCTGCACGGCAAGGCGATGGCGTGGTGGGGCGTCGGCGTCATGGTCGGGCCGGTGATGGGCCCGCTGCTCGGCGGCTGGCTCACCGACAATTTCGAATGGCGCTGGGTGTTCTATGTCAATCTGCCCGTCGGCGGCCTGACGTTGCTCGGCGCGCTGGCATTCCTGCGCGAGACCCCGGTGGCGCACCGACGCTTCGATATGTTCGGCTTCGTGTCGCTGAGTATTGCGTTGCTGGCGTTCCAGGTCATGCTCGACCGCGGCCAGCAGATCGACTGGTTTGAGTCGTGGGAAGTCCGCATCGAGGCGATCCTCGCGGCCGCCGCCTTTTGGGTGTTCGGCGTCCACACCTATGCCAAAGGCGACGGCATCCTCAACATGGCGCTGATCCGCGACCGCAACTGCGCCACCGGCTTCGTGTTCATCTTTATCGTCGGGATGATGATGGTGGCGACGACGGCGCTGCTGCCGCCGATGCTGCAGGGGCTGTTCGGCTATCCGGTGCTCACCACCGGCATGGTGCTGGCGCCGCGCGGGCTCGGCACGATGATCGGCATGATGCTGATGGGGCAGATTGTCGGCAAGGTCGATCCGCGCTTCCTGCTGCTGTGCGGGCTGACGATGACCGGCACCTCGATGTTCTGGATGAGCCAGTTCAGCCCGCAGATGGACATGCAGCCAGTCATCTTCAGCGGGCTTTTACAGGGGTTCGGGCTGGGCTTCATGTTCGTGCCGCTCAACACCATCGCGTTTGCGACACTGCCACCGGCGTTCCGCACCGATGCCGCCAGCTTCTACAGCCTGCTGCGCAACATCGGCGGCTCGATCGGCGTGTCGATCGTCATCGGCACACTGGCACGGCAGGTGCAGGTCGCGCACGCCGATATCGGCAGTGCGTTGACACCGATGACGGTGCCGTTTGCCGAGGGCAACATGACACAAGCGCTTGGCCCCGGCGGCGATACCGTCATGTCGGCGCTCAATGCCGCCGTCACCGCGCAGGCGGCTATGGTCGGCTATATCGACGTGTTCCGCATGCTGATGTGGCTGACGGTCGCGGTGCTTCCGCTGATGCTGTTCCTGCGGCCACCGGCACGGCAGGCGCAGCCCATCGACGACGAAGCTGCGCACATGGTCATGGATTGATAAAGTTTGTGGACGTGCCCGCGCCACTCCATCTATCGACATAGAAAAAGCACCTAGGGAGACGACATGATCAAGACACGCTTCACCGAAACCTTCGGGATTCGGCACCCCATCGCGCAGGGCGGCATGCAATGGGTTGGCCGCGCACCGCTCGTCGCCGCCGTCGCCAACGCCGGTGGCCTCGGTTTCCTGACTGCGCTGACGCAGCCCAGCCCCGATGCGCTGCGCGACGAAATCGCCCGCACCCGCACGCTGACCGGCGAGAAGTTCGGCGTCAACCTGACGGTCTTCCCGACGATCAACGCCCCCGACTACAACGCCTATGCGCAGGCGATCATCGACGCCGGCATCACCATTGTCGAAACCGCCGGCACGCCTGCGGTCGCCGAACAATGGGCGATGTTCAAGGCCGCCGGCATCAAGATCATCCACAAATGCACCTCGGTCCGCCACGCGCTGTCGGCGGAACGCAAGGGCGTCGATGCCATTTCGATTGACGGCTTCGAATGCGCCGGCCACCCCGGCGAAGACGACATCCCCGGCCTGATCCTGATCCCCGCCGCTGCCGACAAGGTGAAGATTCCGATGCTGGCTTCGGGCGGCTTCGGTGACGGTCGCGGTCTGGTTGCCGCGCTCGCGCTCGGTGCCGACGGTATCAACATGGGCACGCGTTTCTGCGCCACGCAGGAAGCGCCGTTGCACGATGCGTTCAAGACCGCGATGGTCGAACAGGACGAGCGTTCGACCGACCTGATCTTCCGCACCATGCACAACACCGCGCGCGTTGCCCGCAACGAAGTCAGCCAACAGGTCGTCGCGCTCGAAAAGCAGGGCGCAGCGTTCGAACAGGTCCGCGACCTCGTCGCCGGCCAGCGCGGCAAGGCCGGGCTCGAAAGCGGCGACATCAACGCCGGCATCTGGTCGGCGGGCATGGTCCAGGGCCTGATCAACGACGTCCCGACCTGCAAGGAACTGATCGACCGCATCATCGCGGAAGCCGAAGGCATCATCGACAACCGTCTGGCAGGCATGCGCAAATGAGCGCGCAGCTAATCGGCCGCCTCAACCATGTCGGTGTCGCGACGCCGTCGATCGATGACGCCGTCGCGATGTACCGCGACCTGTTCGGCGCCACCGTCAGCAAGGCGAAGTTCGCGCTGCCCGAACAGGGCGTGTGGGTGTGCTTCATCGATCTGCCCAACAGCCAGATCGAGTTGATCGAGCCGTACGGCGATGCGTCGCCGGTGTGGAGCTTCCTCAAGAAGAACCCGTCGGGCGGTCAGCATCACATCTGCTTCGAAGTCGATGACATCGTCGCGGCGCGCGATGCGATGCGCGACCGCGGCGCGACGGTGCTCGGCACCGGCGAGCCGCGGATGGGCGCGCACGGCGTGCCGGTCATCTTCGTTCACCCGAAGAACACCGGCGGCGTGCTTGTCGAGTTGATGGCAAAGCCCGAAGCGCACTAGGCATGAACTGGGGCCGCCTCGCCGTGCCGCTGGTTGCCATAACGCTGGCAACCGGCGGCGCGGCGGGCGCCACACAAATTCCGGGACCCAAGATGACCGCAGCCGATCCGCGCGAACAGCATACGGTTGTGATGCCCGACTTCACCTTTGCCGATGGTCGCAGCCAGCCGCTGCGCATTGCCTATCACGCCTTCGGCACCCCGCATCGCGGCAGCGACGGCAGCATCGACAACGCCGTGCTGCTGCTCCACGGCACCGGCGGCAGCAGCGCCGCGTTCCTCGATCCCAAGTTTGACAAGCGCCTCTATGCAGCGGGCGCGCCGCTCGATCTGGCGAAGACCTATGTTGTCCTGGTCGATGCCATTGGCACCGGCGGCTCCAGCAAGCCGAGCGACGGCGCCGGGCGCAATTTCCCGCACTATGACTATCACGACATGGTAGTGGCGCAGGCGCATGTGGTGCGCAAGACGCTGGGCATCCGCAAGCTCAAGCTGGTGCTCGGCATCTCGATGGGCGGGTCGAATGCCTGGCTATGGGCGACCGAGTTTCCCGATCTCGCGGGCACGGTAATCGTGCTGTCTTCGCTGCCGGTCAAGCCGACGGGGCGCAACCTGCTGTGGCGCATTGCCAGCCGCGATGCACTGCTCGCCGACCCGTCGCCGGGCGGCGCCGGCGTGCGGACAGCGCATGCAATCAGTGCCTTGGTGATGGTGGCGCCGCCGGCGCTCAAGATGTTCGTACCGGGCGCCAAGGCTGCCGAGGCGGTCATGGCAGGCGAGCAACCGGCGAGTGACGGACTCGATCTGGCGTGGCAGCTCGATGCTGTGCGGACCTATGACCCGCAGCCGTTGCTCGACGCAGTGACAGCGCGCGTCGTCAATCTCAACTTCGCCGATGACCCGCTATATCCGCCCGACACCGATCCGATGCCGGCCATCGTCAAGCAATTCCCCAACATCCGGACGGTCATCGTGCCGGCATCGGACGCCACGATGGGGCACATGACGCTGGGCGAACCCAGGGTCTGGTTGCCCTATGTCGAGGCCGATATCCGCGCGGCGCTGGCGCGCTGAGGCGCCAGCACCGCGCGCTAGTGACTATTCCGAGCGACGGCCGCTGAGCAGCCAGCCGACGAGGAAGCCGACAGCAACGCCACCGAGCAGCGTCACGACGGGCTGTTCCTGAACCTGCGTCTTGACCGTGGCGCTGGCCTTGTCGGCATAGCGGCGCGTCGTTTCGCGGGCGCGATCGACATACTCAGGGGCTTCGTCGGCGAGTTCACGCGCCTTGGCGCGGGCGCGCTCATAGCCGTCGGCAGCCTTTTCGCGCGCCGTGCCGAAAGCTTCCTGGGCCTTGCCCTTGACGCTGTCGACGACGCCGGCAACGCGCGCCTGGGTATCGCCAACGGCGGCACCGAGCTTGGCTTCGGCCTGGCCGGCAAAGTCGCGGACGCGGCCTTCGATTTCGTCACTGTTCATGGTGTCTGCTCCTGAGGGGGGGGTTCAAACTGGATTACCGATATGGGAACGAAAAGTTGCATCGCCAAGCGAGGATGCCAGCAATTTTTCACAATAGCACGACGGGCTGCCGATTTCGCCGGTCAAAGCGAAGCAGCGCACAAGTCAATCGTCGCGGACGCGGCCCCTGCCCGCTTTGATTCCCGACCGCACGGCTTTCGATTCGAGCCGCCGCGTCTTTGATCCCAACGTCGGCTTGGTCGCCCGTCGCCGCACCGGGCGCACCGCGGCCTTGGCGATCAGTTCGACCAGCCGTTCGCGCGCATCGGCGCGGTTGCGTTCCTGCGTGCGGTGGCTTTGCGCGGTCAGCACCAACACGCCGTCGCTGGTCAGCCGGCTGCCTGCCAGCCGCATCAGCCGCACCGCGACGTCATTGGGCAGGTTCGGCGAGCGCCGGACATCAAAGCGCAACTGCACCGCGGTCGAAACCTTGTTGACGTTCTGCCCGCCCGGCCCGCTGGCACGGATGAAGCTTTCGTCGAGCTCGGCCTCGTCGATGCTGATTTCGGGCGTGACGAATATCATGATTCAGGCATACTCTGCCGACACCGCGAAATAAACCGCACAGGGGATCTGCAATGCTGACCGTCCACCACCTCAACGATTCGCGCTCGCAACGCATCCTCTGGCTGTGCGAGGAACTCGGCATCCCCTACCGCACTGTCGATTACACCCGCGACGCGGTGACCCGACTGGCCCCCCCGGGGCTCAAGGACGTCCATCCGCTCGGCAAATCGCCGGTCATCGAAGACGGCAGCCTGCGCGTCACCGAATCGGGCGCCATCACCGATTATATCATCCGCACCTATGGCAAGGGCCGGATGATGCCCAAGCCGGGCACCGCCGACCATGAGAAGTACCTCGAATGGCTGCACTTTGCCGAAGGCTCGGCGATGCTGCCATTCATGCTGGCGCTCTACACCGGCCGCCTCGGCGAAGCCGCCGCGCCGCTGCTGCCACGCATCGAGGAACAGGTGATGAGCCACCTCGCCTTCATCGACAGCGAACTCGGCGACAAACCCTTCCTGATGGGCGACGAACTCACCGGCGCCGACATCATGATGTCATTCGTCGCCGAAATCGCCGCGGTCCAGGGCAAGCTGTCGAGCCTGCCGCGGCTGCTCGCCTATGCGCGGCGCCTGCAAGCGCGGCCGGCGTGGATTGCGGTGGCCGACCGGACGGCTCCGTATAGCTTCCGGTTGCCTAAATAGGCTTTGCTGCGCGGCGGGCCGCCAGCCGTTGCCCGAAAATGTTGATGCACAGCCCGCCGAGCACCAGCCCGGCGGCGGCGAGTTTCCATGCCGGCAGCGGCTCGTGGAGAATCCATGCCGCAAAGCCCATGCCGAACACCGGCACCAGCAGCGATAGCGGCGCCACCGTCGAGGTCGGGTAACGGCCCAGAAGCCAGCCCCAGGCGCCGTAGCCGAACATCGTGTTGCCGACCGACTGCCACAGCACCGCCGCCCAGACCAACGGCGTCGCCGCACGCAGGCCCTGTGTAATTGCTACCGGGCCTTCGACGATCAGCGACAGCGCCAGCAGCGGCGGTACCGAAAACAGGCTCGCCCAGACGACATAGGCGAGCATGTTGGTTGCCCCCGAGCGGCGCTGGACGATGTTGCCGCCGGCCCAGCAGGCGGCCGCCGCCAGCACCAGCGCCAGCCCGAGCGGTGTCGTGCTGGTGTCGCCGTGCAGCGCGATGATGCCGATGCCGGTGACCGCGCAGGCCAGCGCCAGCCACTGGATTTTGAGCAGCCGCTCGCCGCCGATCCACATCGACAACGCGATGGTGAAGAATGCCTGGCACTGCACCACCAGCGACGCGAGGCCCGCCGCGATATGGCCGTTGATGGCGATGAACAGCAGCCCGAACTGGCCGAGCCCGATGAACAGGCCGTAGGCGGCAAGGTTGCGCCACGGCACTTGCGGGCGCGGCAGGAAGAACACCAAAGGCAGCAGCGCAAAGGTGAAGCGCAGAGTCGCGAACAGCAGCGGCGGCAGCGTGCCGAGCGCCAGCTTGATGACGGTGAAGTTGCTGCCCCACACCGCCATCACCGCGAGCCCGAGCAGCAGCGGTCGCCAACCGAAGGCGCGCGTCTGTGTCATGTCCGTGCCGCCGGCCGCGCCAGCCCGAACAGCGCCAGCGCCGACAGCGTCAGCGCGCTCGCCATGATCGCCGCCATCGGCAACGGCGTGCCGTCGTGCAGGGCGCCCGCCAGCATTGAGGCCAGCGCGCCCATCGCGAACGACCCGGCGCCGATCATTGCCGAGGCAGTGCCGGCGCGCTGCGGGTCGACGCTGAGCGCCGCCGCGGTGGTGTTGGTGGCAATGAAGCCATACGACGCGAGTGCCGCGAACAGCACCGCGAGCAGCAGCCAGCGCCCACCAATCCCGCTCGCCGCCACGCCGAGCAGCACGATGCCGATCACGACGCCGACGGCGCTCGCCACGTGCAGGATGCGCATCGACGGGATGTGATCGAGCAGCAGGCGGTTGACCTGCCCCGAGCCGATGACGGCGACGGCCAGCAGCGCGAACAGCCAGCCGAACTGCGCAATATCGAAGCCGAGCTGGTCGATCAGCAGGTCGGGCGCGTTCGAGATATAGGCGAACAATGTCGCGCCGTTGAACGCGCCAGTGAGCAGGAAGCCGAGGAAGCGCGGGTTGCGCAGCATCGCGGCGTAGCTCAGCCCGACATGCTCGTTGCGCGCCAGTTCGGCAGTCGCGGCCGAGCGGCTTTCGGGCAGCCACAGCGCCACCGCGATGAAGGTTGCGACGCCGAACGCCGCGAGCGCGCCGAAGATGCCGCGCCAGCCGACCCAGCCGACCAGCCAGCCGCCAAGCGTCGGCGCCAAAATCGGCGCGATGCCGAGCACCAGCATCAGCAGCGAGAAGATCCGCGCCGAATCCTGATGGTCGAAGCGGTCGCGGACGATGGCGCGCGCCAGCACCACCCCCGAACATGCGCCGAGCGCCTGGACGAAGCGCCCGGCGACGAGCCATTCGATCGACGGCGCCAGCGCGCACAGCAATGACGCCGCGACATAGACCGCCGCGCCGAACAACAGCAGCGGCCGCCGCCCCATCCGGTCCGACAAGGGGCCGTAAATCATCTGGCCGAGCGACATGCCGATGAAGAACGCCGCCATCGTATGCTGCACCGCGCCGCTGTCGACGCCGAGGCTGCGGCCGATCGCGGGCATGCCGGGCAAGTACAGGTCGATCGACACCGCGCCATAGGCGGTCAACGTGCCGAGCAGCAGCAGCGTGGCCTTGGTCGGGTGCGGGCGGGCAGTTTCGGTGTCGGACATGGTGTTTCGGGTCAATCGGTGGCAGGCGGCGGGATGAAATGCACACGGTGACCCATTGAGTCGGTTGCATGCGACGGATTTTATCGGCTAACGTTTACGTAAACCAATTGGGGAGTTGAACAATGACGGCAATCAATGCGGTAATGGATTTGACGCGCGACGGCGAAGTGGCGGTGCTGACGCTCAATTCGCCGCCCGTCAATGCGCTTTCGGCGCCGGTGCGCGACGGACTGGCGCTGGGCATTGCCGCAGCCGAGGCCGATCCGGCGGTCAAGGCCATCGTGCTGATCTGCGCCGGCCGCACCTTCATCGCCGGTGCCGACATCACCGAATTCGGCAAGCCGGCGGTCAAGAGCGCCAGCCTGTTCGACGTCCAGACGGCGATGGAACAGAGCAAGAAGCCGATCATCGCCGCCATCCACGGCACCGCGCTCGGCGGCGGGCTCGAAGTCGCGCTGACCTGCCATTACCGCATTGCTGCGGCGTCGGCGAAATGCGGCCTGCCCGAAGTCAAGCTCGGCCTGCTGCCCGGTGCCGGTGGCACGCAGCGGCTGCCGCGCCTTGTTGGGCCCGAAATCGCGCTCGACCTGGTGACCAGCGGCCGTCATGTCGGGGCCAAGGAAGCGCTCAAGATGGGCGTGTTCGACGAAGTCGTCGCCGATGACCAGCTGCTCCCCGGCGCAATGGCGATGGCGCGCAAGGCGATTGCCGAAAAATGGCCGCTGCGCCTCGCCCGCGATGTCAACGACAAGGTCGATGCCGCGCGCCCCAACGCGGCCAAGCTGTTCGCCGATTTCCGCGCCAAGAACGCCAAGCTGCTGCGCGGCTTCGAAGCCCCCGAAGCCAATATCCAGTGCATCGAGGCCGCGGTGAACCTGCCGTTCGACGAAGGCATTAAGGTCGAGCGCGCGCTGTTCGTGCCGCTGATGCAGGGCCTGCAGTCGCGCGCCCAGCGCTATGTGTTCTTCGCCGAACGCATGGCCGCCAAGGTCGAAGGCCTGCCCGCCGACGCGCAACTGCTGCCGGTGAAGTCGGTCGGCATCATCGGCGCCGGCACGATGGGCGGCGGCATTGCGATGAACTTCCTCAACGTCGGTATCCCCGTCACTATCGTCGAGATGAAGGAAGAGGCGCTGTCGCGCGGTATCGGCGTCATCCGCAAGAATTACGAAAACACCGCTGCAAAGGGCAAGCTGACCGCCGCCGATGTCGAAACGCGCATGGGGCTGCTTAAAGGCTCGCTCGACCTCGCCGACCTGGGCCAGGCCGACCTGATCATCGAAGCGGTGTTCGAGAACATGGACATCAAGAAGGAGCTGTTCGCCAAGCTCGACGGTGTCGCCAAGCCCGGCGCCATCCTCGCGTCGAACACCTCGTACCTCAACGTCGATGAAATCGCTGCGGCGACCAAGCGGCCGGGGTCGGTCGTCGGCATGCACTTCTTCTCGCCGGCGAACGTGATGCGGCTGCTCGAAGTCGTCAACGGTGCCAAGACCGAACCCGCCGTGCTCGCCACCGCAATGGGCATCGGCAAGAAGATCGGCAAGATTGCCGTGGTGTCGGGCGTCTGCCACGGCTTCATCGGCAACCGCATGCTGAGCTTCCGCCAGCAGCAGGCGCAGAAGCTGATCCTGGAAGGCGCATTGCCGTCAGACGTCGACCGCGTCCTCTATGACTTCGGCTTCCCGATGGGGCCGTTCCAGATGAGCGACCTTGCCGGGCTCGACATCGGCTGGAACGCCGCAACGTCGAAGGGCGAAACCATCCGCGACCGCATGTGCGAAGCCGGGATGCGCGGCCAGAAGAACGGCAAGGGCTTCTACAACTATGACGCGGAGCGCAACCGCACGCCGTCGCCCGAAACCGAGAAGATCATCCTCGACTATGCCGCTGAACGCGGCATCAACCGCCGGTCGATCGACGATGACGAAATCCTCGAACGCTGCTTGCTGCCGATGGTCAACGAAGGCGCCAAGATCCTCGAGGAGAAGATGGCGCAGCGCGCGTCGGACATCGATATCGTCTGGCTCAACGGCTATGGCTGGCCGGTCTATCGCGGCGGGCCGATGTTCTGGGCTGACCATTACGGGCTGGCGAAGATCGTCGAGCGCCTCAAGCACTACGGCATCACCCCGGCACCGCTGCTCGAAAAGCTGGCGGCGAGCGGGCAGACCTTCACCGGTCAGTAACGCCGATGGAAAAGTCGGTGCCGCGCCTCAGCTATCGGCGCGCGGCATCGACACCATCCGCGCGATGATGATCGCCGGATAAAGCTGCCCGATCAGCGCCTCGAGCGTCGCCAGCGACCGCGCGATGCGACTGACCGGCAGCACGTCGCCGTAACCGACGGTGGTCAGCGTGACGAAGCTGAAATAGATCCAGTTGGTGATCGGGAACTCGACTACCCTGGTCTGCGCAAAGGCATCCGGGTGGCGCGTGGCGATGGCCATATAGGCAATGCCCCAGATCATGCCGATCAGCAGGTAGAGGATGACCGTGCCGACGATGCGCTCGCTGATGTCGGTGGAGCTGCTGAACACGTTGATCGCCACCGCGATGGCCAGCACGAACAACGTAATCAGCACCGAAGATTCGCGGACGATCGGCAACAGCGTCCCCGGCAAAATCCATTCGGACCAGCGCAGGCCCATCGCCAGAAATGCCAGCACCGCCATCGCCATCATCAGCGGGCGATTGGCCGATACCGCCATGGTGCCCGCAATCAGCACCAGCGTCAGCAGGATATCGACCAGCAACTCGGCCTGAAAAACCGACTGCACCGCCGACGGCACGACGAACGCCAGCAGCAGCAGCAGCACCAGCAGCACCGTCAACATGCGTTCGCGGAACGCCGTCGACACACGCGCCTGCGCGGATTGCAGACGCGACCGTGCGCGGCGGCGCGCGGCCGTCGTTTCGTCTTGCCCCGTATCTGTCGGACTCATCGCGTGGTGCTCCCCTTGCGCGCCAATTTGCGACGACAAGACGCCGCACGCAACCGCCGGCTGCGACAAATCTGCTGGCACGGTGTAACCTTCGGCGTGCTGCCGACGGATAGGCTGGCATGGCGCCTACAGGAGCGAGTGTTCGATGGCCGAGTTGACGATGACAAGGCGCAATCTGATTGCAGGTACGGCGGCTGCCGCCGGTGTTGCAGTGTTGTTCAACCTGCAGGGACGCGCCGGTGCCACAACTGCGCCGCCGGGACCGTTCAAGGTCAGCTACACGCCGGCGCAATGGCGGGCGCGGCTGTCGCCGGCGGCCTATTACGTACTGCGCGAGGAAGGCACCGAGCGCGCCGGCACCAGCCCGTTGCTGAACGAACATCGTGTCGGCACCTTCGTCTGCGCCGGTTGCGCGCTGCCACTGTTTTCATCGACGACCAAGTTCGACAGCGGCACCGGCTGGCCGAGCTTCTGGGCGCCGCTGCCCAAGGCCATCGGCACCACCACCGATAGAAGTTTCGGCATGGAGCGTACCGCAGTGTGGTGTACGCGCTGCGGCGGCCACCAGGGCCATGTCTTCGATGACGGCCCCAAGCCGACGGGGCTGCGCTACTGCATCAACGGCGTCGCACTGAACTTCGTGCCCAAGGCCTGAAGGAACCCCAGATGAACACCCGACTCATATTTGCCGCCGCGCTGCTCGGCGCCATGGCATTGCCACTTGACGCCGCGACTGTGCCACCGCCGCAATTCGACCAGCCCCGTGCCGCGAAACCCGCAACCTCGACTGCCGTGCTTGCGGGCGGCTGCTTCTGGGGCATCGAGGGCGTCTATGAACATGTCGCGGGCGTCACCGCGGTGCGGTCGGGCTATGCCGGCGGCAAGTCGGCAACGGCGCAATACCACCTTGTCGGCACCGGCATGACCGGCCATGCCGAAGCCGTCGAAATCCGCTACGACCCGAGCAAGATCAGCTACGGCGAACTGCTGCGCATTTTCTTCACCGTCGCGCACGACCCGACGGATCTCAACCGCCAGGGCCCTGACACCGGCACGCAATACCGCTCGGCGATTTTCCCGCTGAACGGCGAGCAGGCGAAAGTCGCCAATGCCTATATCGCGCAGCTCAACAAGGCCAAGGTGTTCGGTGCGCCGGTGGTCACCACTGTCGAGCCCGGCGACACCTTCTATCCGGCCGAGAGCTACCACCAGAACTATCTGAAATTGAACCCCGACCAGCCCTATATCGTGATCAACGACCTGCCGAAGATCGCCGCGCTGAAGGCGCAGATGCCGCAATATTATCGGGCGACGCCGGTCGGGTGAAAGGGCCTCCGGCGGGCAGGGCCTTGGCCCTGCACCCGAAAATTTGCGCGGGTGTCACAATCGCGGCGCTGAGTCTGAAGCACCACCAGAACATTTGGGTGCAGGGCAAGGCCCTGCCCGCCGGAGGCTCTAATCGGCTAAATCCGCCCCTCGGCGCGCATCCAGTCGTAGCAGTCCTTCACCATCACCTCGAGCGGCACGACCTTGAAGCCGAGTTCGCGCTGCGCCTTGGCGGCGCTGACGGTGCTGTTGCCGCCGAGGCCTTCGGCCATTTCGGGGGTGAAGGGGGGTTCCTTGCCGGTGAAGTTGCTGGCGAAGTCGCCGAACTGCGCGACGAGCTTGACCAGCGCCACCGGCACCGTCGACGACGGCGCCTTGGTGCCGAGCAGCGCGGCGATGGCTTGCACCAGGTCGAGCATCGTGCGGTTTTCACCGCCGAGCAGATATTGCCCGCCGTTTTCGCCTTTATCTGCCGCCGCAATATGCGCGCCGACAACTTCATGGACATGCGCGAAGGTCAGCCCGGCGGGCGGCACGGCGTTCATCTTGCCGTCGCGCACCATGTGGAACATCCGCGACCAGGTGCCGATGTCGTAGGGGCCCATGATTGCGCCGGGCTGCATGATGACGACTTCGAGCCCCTGCCCGACCGCGGCGCGGGCGATTTCCTGCGCCTGCCACTTGGTCAGTTCATAGTTGACGCGCGATTGCGCCGCCTTGCTCGGGGTTTCCTCGGTGACCGCGCCGGTGACCGGGCCGTACGCCGAAATCGACGAGGTGACGATCAGCCGGCGCACGCCCTTGGCAATGGCGGCATCGACGACGTTGCGCGTGCCTTCGACGTTGTCGCGCGTCTGTTCGGCATTGCGCTTGCGCCACATGTTGGTGTTGCCCGCCACGTGGAACAGCGTGTCGACGCCCTTGGGGATCGCCGCATCGAGTGAGGCGCGATCGGTAATCGCGCCGGTGACCAGCTTCGGCTGGAAGCGGTTGATGAACTGCAGGTCCGACGTCGGTCGCACCAGCGCGGTGACGTCCCAGCCTTCGGCCTTGAGCCGCTCGATCAGATTGAGCCCGACGAAGCCGGTGCCCCCGGTAACGAATGCGCTGCGTGCCATGATGTGTCTCCCCGTACGCGACCCTATCAGTGCGGCCAGCCGGCGAAAAGCCCGCGCAGTGCCGCGACGAACGCCAAAGGCTGGTCGATCATCACATGGTGCTCGGCATCGGGAATGGCGATGCCCGGGGAACCCGCAGGCAAGCGCGCCAGGATGCGTTCGACGCGGTGCGGCGGCATCAGGAACGACTTGTCGCCCCAGACCAGCGCCACCGGACAGCTTGGGTTCGACAGCAGGTCGAAGGTATCATCGACACTGAGCCGGCCGAAGATCATCGGGTCGAAGCGCCAGACCCAGCCTTCGGGCGTCTCGCGCAGCGAATGGCGCGCGATATAGTCGGCAATGTACGGGTTTTCGCAGCCCTGCGGCGGCGCCAGCCGGAAGCGCGCCAGCGCGGCGGCGAGTGTCGGGTTGGGCCGGTGCGCCGAGCCGCTGCGCTGCGGCGGGCGGTGGCGGTGCGGGTCATCGGGTTCGGAAAACGGCGTATCGGCAATCACCGCGCCCTTGAAGCGTGCACCGGCGCGCTGCACCGTCGCCATCATCAGGAAGCCGCCAAAGCTGTGGCCGACCATCAGCGGCTTGCCGGCATCGAACGCCCCGGCGGTTTCGGCGACGGCGATCAGCTCGTCGACGAACAATTCGAAGCCGTAGGTGTCGCGGTGGTCCGACCGCCCCATGCCGCTCCACGAAAACGCCACGACGCGGTAATCGGCGGCAAAGAACGGCGCGATGAAGCTCCACCAGTCGGCATTGGCGCCGTTGCCGTGCATCAGCAGCAGCCCCGGCTTGCCGCGTTCGCCCCAGGTCAGCGTTTCGATTTGCGTGCCGCCGACATCGGTGAAGCTGCGTTCGGGGGCGTGTGCCAGCGCGGCGCCGAACCACGCAGGTGCGGGCGGGACGGCGCCGTTGAACGCCGCCAACGGCGCCGGGATTTCCGCCCACGCCGCCATACGCGCCGCGCGTGCCGGATCATCGGCGCTCAGCGGATCGATGGGGTCCTCTGTCGGCGTGGGCGCGTCGCTCATTTGTAGTGACGCTCGTCCCACCACGGGAAGAAGTCGGGCATGTTCTTCGACACGGTGTCGGGATACTTCGCGGGACGCTTTTCTAGGAAGCTGACGACGCCTTCCTTGGCATCGGCCTGGCGACCGCGGGCCCAGATGGCGCGGCTGTCGATCTTGTGCGCTTCCATCGGGTGATCGGCACCCAGCATGCGCCACATCATCTGCCGCGTCAGCGATACCGAGACGGGGGCGCAATTGTCGGCGATTTCGCGCGCCAGCGCATTGGCTTCGGCGAGCAGCTGGTCGGGCGCGACAACGCGGCTGACGAGGCGGCCGGCGAGCGCTTCCTCGGCACCGAAGACGCGGCCCGAATAGCACCATTCGAGCGCCTGCGAGATGCCGACGATGCGCGGCAGGAACCAGCTCGACGCGGCTTCGGGGACAATGCCGCGGCGGGCGAAGACGAAGCCGAAGCGTGCCGCTTCGCTGGCGATGCGGATGTCCATGGCCAGCTGCATCGTCACGCCGATGCCGACCGCCGCGCCGTTGATCGCGCCGATGACGGGCTTCAGGCTTTCGAAGATGCGCAAGGTCAGGCGACCGCCGCCGTCGCGCACCGCATGGTGGCTGTAATCGGTGGTACCATCGGCGCGTGTCGGCGAGCCGCCGCCGCCGCGGCCGACACCGAGTGCGTCATAATCGAAGGTCTTGGCACCTTCGGACAGGTCGGCACCGGCGCAAAAGGCGCGGCCCGATCCGGTGACGATGACGGCTTTGACGTTGTCATCGGCGTCGGTCATGTCGAACGCCTCGATCATCTCGCTCATCATCTTGCCGGTGAAGGCGTTGAGCTTTTCGGGGCGGTTGAGCGTGATCGTCGCGACGCCGTCGGCGACCGAGTAGATGATTTGTTCGAATGCCATGGGAAGCTCCTGCTGCTCTTCCCCTACCCGTTAGGGGAGGGGCGACTCGCCGTCAGGCGAGCGGGGGTGGGTGCTTGGGCGCACGCGCATGCACATGCCGGCGTCGCCTGTCGAAACGCAGTCAACGCGCCTCGGCGAGCGGGAAGTGCCAGTCTGAACGATGGCACCCACCCCCGCTCGCTTTTGGCGAGTCGCCCCTCCCCTTGCGGGGAGGGGAAGACAGGTCAGAGGATTTCGATGATCGTGGCGTTGGCGAGACCGCCGCCTTCGCACATCGTCTGCAGGCCCCACTTCTTGCCACGCGCCTTGAGCGCATAGATCAGCGTGCTCATCAGCTTGGTGCCGCTGGCGCCGAGCGGGTGGCCGAGCGCGATGGCGCCGCCGTTGACGTTGAGCTTGGCGGGGTCGGCACCGAGCTGCTGCAGCCAGGCTGCGGGCACGCTGGCGAAGGCTTCGTTGACTTCGAACAGGTCGATATCATCGAGCTTCATGCCGGCACGGTCGAGCACGCGACGCGTCGCATTGATCGGCGCTTCGAGCATGATGACGGGGTCTTCACCGATGACGGTCATCGCGTGGATGCGCGCCAGCGGCTTGACGCCGAGTTCCTTGAGGCCGCGTTCATTGACGACGAGCACGCCCGAGGCACCATCGCAGATCTGCGACGAGGTGGCAGCCGTCAGACGACCTTCTTCCTGCAGCAGCTTGACCGCGCGGATGCCTTCGAGGCTGGCGTCGAAACGGATGCCTTCGTCGATGGTGTGGAGTTCGGTGCTGCCATCGGGCAGCACGACTTCGACGGCGATGATTTCGTCCTTGAACGCGCCGCCGTTGGTCGCGGCGATGGCGCGGCGGTGGCTTTCAAAGCCGAACGCGTCGAGCTCGTCCTTCGACAAATTATACTTCTTGGCGATCATTTCGGCGCCGACGAACTGGCTGAACTGATGGCCGTTGTAGCGTGCCTTGATCTTCGGGCTGTTCGGCGAACCGAGGTTGGCTTCGTGCGCCAGCTTGGCAGCGGCGCCCATCGGCACGCGGCTCATGCTTTCGACACCGGCGGCGATGACCATGTCCATCTGGCCGCTCATCACGGTGGCAGCGGCAAAGCTCAGCGCCTGCTGCGAGCTGCCGCACTGGCGGTCGACCGAGGTGGCCGGAACCGACTCGGGCAGCGACGAGGCCATGACGGCGTTGCGGCCGATGTTGCCCGACTGCTGGCCGAACTGGCTGACGCAACCCATGATGACGTCTTCGATGCGCGCCGGATCGGCACCGGCACGCACGACGAGCTCGTCGAGCACCTTGCCGGCGAGGTCGGCCGGATGCACGCCACTGACACGACCGCCGCGACGGCCACCGGCGGTACGACCCGCTGCAACAATATAAGCTTCACCCACAAGAATTCTCCTTTTTCATTGGTCCGTTTGCTTGACACCAACGTCCTTGCACAAGATGGAACGCGAGTGCCAGTGCTTGTTGCAGTCGCCTGCAATTTAAAGCGCACTGTAATAATGAAGGGGAGCCAATGCGCAATATCCTTACTGCCGCAGCCCTGGCGCTGCTGATTGCGCTGCCCGGTGCGGCGGCGACGACCAAGCCCGCCGCCAAGGCGCCCGCGAAGGCCGCAGCCGCCAAGCCGGCTTCCAAGCCTGCCGTTGCCAAGCCCGAGCCGGTCGTCACACCGCTCGAGGAAAGCGCCGAGCTGGCGCATGTCCGCGGTGCCTTCCAGTTTGGCTTCCCGGTCTATGAAATGATGCGCACGCGCGCCAACTATATGGCGACCACTGCCAAGCTCGGCGTACCCGGCGTCAACCACTTCCTGCCGCGCCTGACGCTCGCCGATGCCGCGTCGCGCGAAGTCACCACGCCGAACAACGACACGCTATATTCGAGCGCCTGGCTCGATCTTTCGGGCGGGCCGGTGACGCTGACCATGCCGGCGCTGCCGCGACGCTATCACAGCGCGGCGCTGATGGATTTGTTTACCGACAACACCTCGGTGCTGGGCACGCGCATGGGCGGCGTCGGCGGTAATGTGCTGCTCGTCGGCCCCGACTGGCAGGGCCGCGCGCCCGAAGGTATCCCCGTCGTGCGCAGCGCCACCAACGATGCGTGGAT
The DNA here is from genome assembly GCF_004681125.1 of Glacieibacterium arshaanense. Taxonomy (GTDB): domain Bacteria; phylum Pseudomonadota; class Alphaproteobacteria; order Sphingomonadales; family Sphingomonadaceae; genus Polymorphobacter_A; species Polymorphobacter_A arshaanense. The sequence goes on along the minus strand of NZ_SIHO01000001.1, from coordinate 203,914 downwards.
GCTGGTGCGCGTCGTCGTCAACGGCCAGGATGATCTGATCAACGCCGCCGACGCCATCAAGCAATTCTCATTGAAGCCCGAAATCGCGCTCAAGGACCTGAAGCCTGTGACCGCGGTGCCGACGCTGGTGCCCGACGCCAAGACCTTCCTTGCGGTGGTCAACGAAGCGCTCGGCCGCGGGCCGGTACCGGCGAATGACGCCGCGCGCATGGCGAAGTTCGCCGATATCGGCATCGTGCCCGGCGACAAGGACGCCTTCGCCAAGCTGACGCCCGAGCAGCAGGCGCTGTGGAACCGCGCGCTGCCGCAACTGCGCGCCGAACTGCGCACCGGGCTGGCCGCGGGCGAGCCGGTCAACGGCTGGACGATTTCGGCGGCCAACGCCGGCCAGTTCGGCGATGACGACGCCACCCGCGCCAAGGTCGCGCTCGGCGGGCTTGCGGCACTGCCGCGCCAGGAAGCCGCCTATTTCCGCACCAGCGTCGACAAGGAAGGCGCTCCGCTCGCTGGCAAGGGCACCGGCTATTATCTGCGGCTGCCGGCCAACATGCCGATCGGCGCTTTCTGGTCGTTGACCGTCTACCAACAGGAAAAGGACGGCCGGCTGTTCTTCTACGACACGCCGTCGAAGCGCTACGCGATTACCGACCGCACCAAGTTCCTGCACGTCGATCGCAACGGCTCGGTCGAGCTGTTCCTGCAGACCGCCAAGCCGTTCGGCGAACGCGCCGTCAACTGGCTGCCGATCCCGCCTGGCCCGTTCGTGCTGGTGTTCCGCGCCTATCTGCCGCGCGGCAGCATCGTCGACGGCAGCTTCGCGCTGCCGGGCGTCGAAAAGGTCGAGCCGATTTCGACGACGGAGCCGAAGGAATAAGGGCCTCCGGCGGGCAGGGCCTAGGCCCTGCACCCAATTGTTATGCGCTCTTCAATTGGGTGCAGGCCTCAGGCCTGCCCGCCGGAGGCTCTTAAGCCGTCAGCACGCCCACCCGCCAATCGTCGGGTAACGGCGCAATCACGCTGACCGGCGGCTGGCCCGCAGTGAACGGAATGACGATTTGCCGCGCGTGCAGGCGCATCGGCCCCTGCCCTGCGCCATAGACCGGATCGCCGGTAATCGGGCAGCCCAGTGCGGCCGCATGGACGCGGACCTGATGCGTGCGGCCGGTTTCAGGCATGAACGCCATCGTTGAGCGGTTGCCGTTGTGCGGCGAGGCGCGTTCGAGCACTTGCCAGCGCGTGCGCGCCGCCTTGCCGCGCGGGTCGATGATCATCCGCCAGCCGGTTTCGCGCGTCGACACCTTGAACAGCGGCGCATCGATCAGGCCTTCATCGCCTTCGGGCGCGCCGTCGACGAGTGCCCAATAGGTCTTGCCGATAGCGCCTTCCATGAACAGCTGCGTCAGCTTCTTGTGGGCGCGCGGGTTGCGCGCCAGCACCAGGCAGCCCGAGGTGTCGCGGTCGAGCCGGTGCGCTGGTTGCGGCGGCCGGTGGAAGCCTTCGCGCAGCGCGTAGAGGTGGTCTTCAAGGCTTTCGGGCGTCTGCGGGCCGGGGTGCACCGCGAGTCCCGCGGGCTTGTTCAACACCAGCAGATGCGCGTCGATATACAGAATGCGGGCAGCGAGATCGTCCATGGCTGCGCTCATGCCAGCTTTCGCGGCGCACCGCACAGTTAATTATTTTCGCGCCCCGCCGTCCCTAGCTGCATCGGCCTCCCTGTCCGCGGTGGCCGGGCACCGCATGGGAGATTGCAGACATGACCGTTATCAACACCAACACCTCCGCACTGACGGCACAGGCCGGCCAGCGCACCGCCCAGATGGGCCTCAGCATGGCGATGGAGCAGCTTTCGACCGGCCAGCGCATCAACTCGGCCAAGGATGATGCCGCCGGCCTCGCGATTTCGCAGCGCATGACCGCCGACGTCCGCGGTCTTTCGGTGGCAATCCGCAATGCCAACGATGGCATGAGCATGGCGCAGACCGCTGAAAGCGCGATGGGCGAAGTCACCAACATGCTGCAGCGCATGCGCGAACTCGCCGTGCAGGCCGCCAACGGCACTGTCACCGGCGATGACCGCAAGGCGCTGCAGGCCGAAATCAAGCAGCTGACCGGCGAAATCGACAGCGTCGGCTCGCGCACCAACTTCAACGGCATCAAACTGCTCGACGGCTCCGCCAAGGGTCTGCAGCTGCAGACCGGCAGCCGCGCCGGCGAGACCGTGACCTTCGGTATCGGTTCGGCACGTGCTGCCGATCTCGGCACCGGCGCTACCGCCGCCCTCAGCGCCACCGGCGCCTTCCAGGCGACCGCATCGAACCTGTCGGCGAACGAATCGCTGATCGCCAGCGATCTTCTGATCAACGGCGTCGTCGTTGGCGCCTCCTCGGCGTCGGACGACAGCGTGTCTTCGGCTGAAAAGGGTGCGTCGGCAATTGCCAAGGCGGCGGCGATCAACCGCGTCGCCGACCAGAGCGGCGTTACCGCCGTTGTCGGCAAGACGGTGATGACCGGCACGTCGATGACCGGTGCGGCGCTGACCGGCACAGTCACCATCAACGGCTTCACGTCGGCAGCGATCACCACCACGACCAACGCCGCCGCCAGCCGCACGCTGACCATCGACGCGATCAACCTGATGTCGGGGCAGACCGGCGTCAAGGCGGTCGACACCGGCGATGACAAGGCCGGCATCCGGCTCGAAGCTGCTGACGGCCGCAACATCGTCGTGTCGCTGAGCACGCTGACCGCGGCGTCGACGGGCCTCAAGACCGGCGCGCAGTCGGGCAGCTTCAGCCTGGTGTCGCAGAACGGCAACCCCGTCGTGCTGTCATCGACGACGTCGGGCCAGATTGCCCGGTCGGGGCTGCACGAAGGCACGTTCGCGCGGGGTGTCTCTTCGGTGAATTCCGATGCCCGCGCCGTCGCCACGACGTCGGCGACCGCCTACTCGCTCAATTCGGGCGATCTGGTGATCAACGGCACCGCCATCCGCGGCGCCATTGCCGCCGATGACACCTTTTCCGACACGCTGGCACTGTCGAGCAACAAGGCCGGCAGCGCCATCGCCATCGCAGCCGCGATCAATTCGTCGACGGCTGCGACCGGCGTCACGGCCAAGGCCGATTCGCTGACGCTCGACGGCTCGGCCCCGACGACGGTGGTCGCCTCCACGGTTGCCATCAACGTCGCGATCAACGGCGTGCAGATTGCCATCACGCTCGACCAGAACGACAGCGCCCAGGCCACGCGCCAGAACGTCGCTGCCGAAATCAACAAATACTCGGGGCTTACCGGTGTCGTCGCCAGCGACAGCGGCAAGGGCGGGCTGTCGCTGACCGCGGCGGACGGGCGCAACATCAGCGTCAGCCACAGCAACGTCGGCGGTGTGGTCGCGGCCAATTTCGGGCTAGGCAACATCACCCAGCGCGGCACCGGCACGGCCTATACCTCGACCGGTCTTGCCGACACGACGATCTACAGCGCTGACACCGTGCAGACGGCGTATTCGACGGTGTCGCTGACCTCGTCGAAAAGCATCGACATCGAAGCCGGCTCGCTCGGTTTCGGCGCGACGTCGAACTTCACCAAGCTCGGCTTCGAACAGAATGGCTATGGTTCGGACAAGGGCGGATTGAAGGTCGCGGACATCGACCTGTCGACGCAGGAAGGCGCCGACGCGGCGCTGACCGCAATCGACGAGGCGCTGTCGTCGGTCAGCCTCGACCGCGCCAACCTCGGTGCGGTGCAGAACCGCCTTGAAGCGACGGTCAACAACCTCAGCTCGACCTCGACCAACCTGATCTCGTCGCGGTCGCGGATCATCGATGCCGACTTCTCGGCCGAAACCACCAACCTCGCCAAGTCGCAGGTGCTCAGCCAGGCGGCACAGGCGATGCTGGCACAGGCCAACCAGTCGCAGCAACAGGTCCTGCAGCTGCTGCGCTAAGTCGCCCGGGTCAGAAACCAGCGTGGAGGGGCGGTCCGGCAACGGGCCGCCCTTTTACGTTGAACGCGTCGCTTCGCGGTGCTACCCGCCCCGTTCCGCTGCGGAGCGGTGGCCGAGTGGTCGAAGGCGCACGCCTGGAAAGTGTGTATAGGTTAAAAGCCTATCGTGGGTTCGAATCCCACCCGCTCCGCCAATTCCCCCGCTACCCGGCGCGCACCTCGCGGAACGGAACGTCGCGGTCGACTTCGGGTTCCTTGGGCAGGCCGAGCACGCGTTCGCCGATGATGTTGCGCTGGATCTGGTCGGTGCCGCCGCCGATCGAGGTGAAATAGGCGTTGAGCGACAGGAAGTTGGCGTCGTCCGACACCGGGAAGTCCTTGCCTTCGAGCAGGCTCGCGGCACCGAGCATCGACGTCCGCAGCCGCGCTTCTTCGTGCAGGATGCGGGACATCGCCAGTTTGCCGAGCGACATGATCGGGCTCGACGTGCCTTCCTTCAGATCCGCCTTGGCACGGGCGTTGTTGAGGTCATTGAGGCGGCGATAGGCGATGACGCGCGCCAGATCCTGACGCAGCACCGGATCGTTCAGCTTGCCGGCATCGCGCGCCAGATCGATCAGGCTGACCTTGGCGCTGGCGTTGCGCGGGCCGCGCGCGCCGTCGCCCATCACTGAGCGTTCATAGGCGAGTGCGGTCTGCAGCACGCGCCAGCCGGCGCCTTCGGCACCAAGCCGGTTGTCGACGGGGCAAACCGCGTCGGTAATGAACACCTCGTTGAAATGCGATTCGTCGGTGACCTGGCGCAGCGGCCGGACTTCGACGCCGGGCTGCTTCATCGGCAAGAAGAAGAAGCTGATGCCGCCGTGCTTGGGGGCATCCCAGTCGGTGCGCGCGATCAGCATGCCATAGTCGGCGGTCATCGCGCCCGAGGTCCAGACCTTCTGGCCGTTGACGATGTAGTTGTCGCCCTTCAGCTCCGCACGGGTGCGGATGCCGGCGAGGTCGGACCCGGCGCCGGGTTCCGAATAGAGCAGGCACATGTTGATTTCGCCGGTCAGGATGCCGCGGACAAAATGCGCCTTCAGCGCGTCATTGCCGTACGCCATCGCGGTGTTGGCGTAGAGGTTGCCGCGGTCCTGTCCGGCGCCGGGTGCCTTTACGGCAGCGAATTCGCGCTCGACAATGCGCGCCTGATGTTCGGGCAGGCTGCGGCCCCACCATTCGGCAGGCCAGCGCGGCGTGGCCCAGCCGGCTTCCAGAACCTTGGTCAGCCACGCCCGCGTTTCGGGGGTCGAGCTCCACAGCGTTGCGCCGCGCAGCTCTTCGGGGCGGTAGTTGGCCTTGAGCCAGGCGCGGACTTCGGCGCGCAGGGCGTCATCGCTGATTTCGGTCGTCATGGTCAGGCTCCCAAGGCAGTAAGAAAGCGCTCGCGGTGATACGCGGGGGCGCCGAACAGTTGCGCCTGCGCGCGGGCGCGGCGCAGATAGAGATGCGCGGAGTGTTCCCAGGTAAAGGCGATGCCACCGTGCATCTGCACCGCCGTCGCGGTGACGGTGGTGTAGGCATCGGCGCAGGCGAACGCTGCGAGGTGAATTGCCGCATCGGCGGGTTCGTTCGAGCCTTCGCCGGCGGCATCGAGTGCAGTCGCGGCAGCACGTGCCGCCGACGTCGCCGATTCGACTTCGATCAGCAAATCGGCGGCCATGTGCTTGATCGCCTGGAAGCTGCCGATGGCGCGGCCGAACTGGATGCGCGTCTTGGCATAGTCGACGGTCTTTTCGAACATCCGGCGCGCGCCGCCGGCCTGTTCACCCGCCAGCGCCACCAGCACCAGTTGCAGCGCGGCTTCGGCAGCGGGCCAGCCGGCGGTGCCGACCGGCATCGCGGCAACGCCGGCGAAATCGATGCGCGCCAGCCGCAAGGTGCGGTCGAACGTCGGCAGCGGTGAAATCGTCACGCCAGCGGCTTTGGCGGCGACCTCGAAAATCCGGATGCCGGCGGGGGTGCGCGCCAGCACCAGCAGCACATCGGCGAGCTGCGCATGGGTGACGTAATTGGCACGGCCGTCGAGCAACCATTTGTCGCCATCGGCGCGTGCGCTGACCGCAACGCCGTCGGCGGTCCACGTCCCGGCATCACCGGTCATCGCGACAGTGGCGATTGTCTTGCCCGCGGCAATCGCCGACAGCAGCCGCTTGTTGACTGCGGCGTCGCCGGCCGCCGTCAGCAGCCCCGCCGCGAGCACGCTGCTCGACAGCAACGGCGATGCCAGCAGCGCTGCGCCGGTTTCTTCCATAACTAGTTCAAGTTCGACCGGCCCGAGCCCGGCGCCGCCGAATTCGGGTGCGATGACGAGTCCGGTCAGCCCGAGTTCGACCAATTGCTGCCATACCGCCGGGTCATGCCCCTCGGCGGTTTCCATGACGCGACGGACATCGGCTTCGGTGTTGCGGTCCTCCATCAGCGACCGCACGCTGGCCTGGATGGCATTGCGCTCTTCGGTGGTTGTCTGGCTCATCGCTCCGCCCCGCTTGCTCGGGCGTGCCACCGTGCGGGTGACACTGCCACTGTCATTTTTCAGCACAAGCCGGCGAAATAGACCGCACACCGGCTTGACGTCGGCCTTCCTAGGCCGGACTATCGGATGCTGACAATCGAAAACAAGCGGCCGCCAAGTGCCGCACACCTTGGGAACCGACACATGACACGACCTGCACACGCACGCCCGACTTCCAGCCGGGAGTTCGTCGCATGAGCGCCTGGAGCTACGCCAATATCTGGGAATCGGTGGCTGCCGCGCTGCCCGACCAAGCCGCATTCATTCAGGGCGATGATGTGCTGCTGTGGCGCGATTTTGACGCCAAGGCCAATGGCATCGCCGCCGCGTTGCTCGCCGCCGGGCTGGGCCAGCAGGCCAAGGTCGCGTCGTACACACAGAACTGCGCCGAATATCTGACGGGCTACTACGCGGCGTTCAAGGCGGGCATGGTACCGTTCAACGTCAACTACCGCTACGCCCCCGAAGAAATCGCCTATCTGCTCGACAATGCCGATGCCGAGGCGGTGGTGTTCGAAGCCGGCTATGCGTCGGTCATCGAACCCGTTCGCGCCAAGCTGCCCGGCGTCAAGCTGTGGATCGCGATTGCCCGCGACGGCGCACCGGTGCCCGCCTGGGCGGTCGATTACGCCAGCATCGCCCCGCGCACCGAGCAGGTCATCGCGCCCTGGGGCCGCAGCGGCGAGGACATGATGTTCATCTACACCGGCGGCACCACCGGCATGCCCAAGGGCGTGATGTGGCGCACCGGCGACCTGCTCGGGCTGTCGGACTATGGCGCCAATCCGCTTGCGGGCGTGCCGGCACTGTCCAGCCCCGAGGAAGCCGGCCCGCGTGCTGCCGCCGCCCCCATCCGCCCGCGCGCGATGATCGGCCCGCCGCTGATGCACGGCACCGGCATGCTGACCGCGATGGCGGCGCTGGTCGCCGGCGGCACGGTGCTGCTGCTGCCGCAGGGCGCATTCAGCGCGGCGCAACTGTGGGACATCGTTGCGACATACAAGGCGACGCGCATCACCATCGTCGGCCAGCCGTTCGCGCAGCCGCTGCTCGAAGTGCTCGATGCCAATCCGGGACGCTGGGACTTGTCGAGCGTGATGATGATGACATCGTCGGGCGCGATGTGGGCGCGCGAAAACAAGCTCGGGCTGATCCGCCACATGCCGCAGATCACGCTGGTCGATGCCTTCTCGTCGTCCGAAGCGCTCGGGCTCGGCAGCTCGATGATGACGGCGACCGAAGAAGTCGCGACGGCGGCGTTCACGCTCGGGCCGAACTGCGCGCTGTTCACCGAAGACGGCCGCCGCGTCGAACCCGGCTCGCCCGAACGCGGCCGCGTCGCGGTCAGCGGCTTCCTGCCGGTTGGCTATTACAAGGATCCGGCGAAGTCGGCGGCGACCTTCCCCGAACTCGATGGGCGGCGCTGGTCGATCCCCGGTGACTGGGCGACGTGTGCGGCCGACGGCACGCTGACGTTGCTCGGCCGTGGCAGCCAGTGCATCAACACCGGCGGCGAGAAGGTCTTCCCCGAAGAAGTCGAGGAAGTGTTGAAGCGCCATCCGGCGGTGCGCGACGCCGCTGTCACCGGGCTGCCCGATCCGCGCTTTGGCGAACGCATCGCCGCGCTGGTCGACCTGATGGAAGGCGTTGCCACGCCCGACCCCGACGAACTGATCGCGCACGTCAAGGCGCTGCTGTCGGGCTACAAGGCACCGCGCCATATCCTGATCGTCGAAAGCGTCGCGCGCGCCCCCAACGGCAAGCTCGATTACAAGGTCGTCAAGGAGCGGGCGATCGCGGCGTTCGGCACCGCATGACCATCCGCAACAAGGCCTATATCGCGGGTGCCTTCGAGCACCCGCTGCGGCTGGCGCCCGACCACTCGACGCCGCAGCTCCACGCCGAATGTGCGCGCGGCGCGCTGGCCGATGCCGGGCTGACGCTGGCCGATGTCGACGGCTATTTCTGTGCCGGCGACGCGGCGGGGTTCGGCGCGCTGTCGATGGTCGACTATTTGGGGATTTCCCCGCGCCATATCGACAACACCGAAACCGGTGGCTCGTCGTATATCCTGCACGTCGCGCATGCGGCTGCAGCGATTGCCGCGGGCAAATGTTCGGTGGCGCTGATTACCTTGGCCGGCCGGCCGCGCTCCGAAGCGTTCAGCGCTTTCCGCCCAGGCGCGCCCGAGGCCGGTTTCGAAAACTGGGTCGGGCAATCGACACAGAATACGTACGCGATGTGCGCAGCGCGCCACATGTATCAGTACGGCACGACCAGCGAGCAGTTGGCGTGGATCAAGGTCGCGGCCTCGACGCACGCGCAGCACAACCCGCACGCGATGCTGCGCGACGTGGTGACGGTCGAGGATGTCATCAACTCGCCAATGATTTCGGACCCGCTGCACCGGCTCGACTGCTGCGTGGTGTCCGATGGTGGCGGCGCGCTGGTCGTCGTCGCGCCCGAAATCGCGCGTGGTTTGAAGCGCCCGCTGGTGGCGGTGCGCGGTGCCGGCGAAGCGCTCAAGGGGCCGAACGGTGGCCGCAACCTCGACCTCACGACATCTGCCGCAGCGCGTTCAGGCCCGGCAGCGTTCGCAGAGGCCGGCGTTACACCTGCCGACATCAAATATGCATCGATCTACGACAGCTTCACCATCACCGTGCTGATGCAGATCGAAGACCTCGGTTTTTGCGCCAAGGGTGAAGGCGGGCGTTTTGTCGCCGACGGCAATTTGATTTCGGGGGTCGGCAAGCTGCCGTTCAACACCGATGGCGGCGGGCTGTGCAACAACCACCCGTCGAACCGCGGCGGCATCACCAAGGTCATCGAAGCAGTGAGGCAACTGCGCGGCGAAGCGCATCCGGCGGTGCAGGTGCCGAACTGCGACCTTGCCGTCGCCACCGGCATCGGCGGCTCGCTCGGCATCCGCCACGGTGCCGCGACGCTTGTGTTGGAGCGCCAATAATGACCGAACCCCGCAAACTCCGCGCCCCCGAAATCAACCCCGAAACCAAGCCGTTCTGGGACGCCGCCACGCAAGGCCAGTTGCTCGTCAAGCGCTGCACTTCGTGCGGCGAAGCGCATTACTACCCGCGCACCATCTGCCCGTTCTGCGGCTCGGACGCGACGGTGTGGGAAACTTGTTCGGGCAAGGGCAGCATCTACACGCTGTCGACGATGCGGCGCGGCCCGAACGCGCCGTTCACGCTGGCCTATGTGACGCTCGACGAAGGTCCGTCGATCATGACCAACATCACCGATTGCGACCATGACGCATTGGCCATCGGCCAGCGCGTGCAGGTGCGCTTCGTGCCGAGCAGCGCGCCCGATGGCAGCACCGGCGCCCCCTACCCGATGTTCACCCCGTCTGGAGACTGAGATGGCTACTGCCGCAAAAGAACAACCCGACGCGCTCGAAGCCTTCCGCAGCGAAGTGCAGGACTGGCTCGCCGCCAACTTCCCCGCGTCGCTGAAAGGCAAGGGCGGCGCGATGACCTCCCCCTACGGCGCCGACAGCGCCGGCCCCGAAGGCACCGCGTGGCGCAAGGCGCTCGGCGGCAAAGGCTGGGGCACGCCGACCTGGCCGAAGGCCTATGGCGGCGGCGGGCTGTCGAAGGCGCATGCGGCGATTTTAAATCAGGAAATGGCGCGCATCGGCGCGTGGAACCCGATCGGCGGCATGGGCATTTTGATGTTCGGGCCGACGCTGCTCGAATATGGCAGCGAGGAACAGAAGCTGCGGCACATGCCGGCGATCTGCACCGCCGATATCCGCTGGTGCCAGGGCTATTCGGAACCCGGCGCCGGCTCCGACCTCGCGTCGCTGCAGACCTTCGCCGAGGATAAGGGCGACCATTACATCGTCAACGGCCAGAAGACCTGGACGTCGGGCGGGCAATGGGCCGACTGGTGCTTCGCGCTGGTCCGCACCGACAAGTCGAAAAAGCACGAGGGCATCACCTTCCTGCTCATCGACATGAAATCGCCGGGCGTCAGCGTCAAGCCGATCCAGATGATTTCGGGCATGTCGCCGTTCTGCGAAACCTTCTTCGACAATGTGAAGGTGCCCAAGGAAAACCGCGTCGGCGAGGAAGGCCAGGGCTGGACGATCGGCAAGCGCCTGCTGCAGCACGAACGCACCAATATTTCGGGCGGCGGTGGCCGCATGGCGGCGGCAATGGCGCAGGGGCTGGTGGCGACCGCGAAGGAAGCGCTCGGCACCGATGCGCAGGGCCGCATTGCCGACCCCGAGCTGCGCGCGCGCATCGCCAAGTTCGAAATGGACTGGCGGACGTTCTTGCTCACCACGCAGCGTATCACGCAAGAATCGAAGGCTGCGGGCGGCGTCTCCGAAGTCAGCTCGATCCTCAAGACCGTCGGCACCAAGCTCGTGCAGGAACGGTCCGAGCTGCTGATCGAAATCACCGGCCTGCAGGGGCTGGGCTGGGAGGGTGAAGGCTTCTCCGACGCCGAGCTCGCGGCGACACGCGGCTGGCTCTCCGGCAAGGCGACGACGATCTACGGCGGCTCGACCGAAATCCAGAACAACGTCATCGCCAAGCGCATCCTTGGCATGCTCGACCACCAGTAAGGAACCGTTACGATGGCCGTACTCAGCGAAGAACAGACGATGCTGCGCGACATGGCGCGCGAATGGACGACGAACGAAAGCCCGGTCACCGCGTTCCGCAAGTTCCGCGACCTGGCGCCGGCGTGCGGCTATGACGCCAATGCCTTCAAAACCATGGCCGAAATGGGCTGGGCCGGCATTGTCATCCCGGAAAAGTTTGGCGGCTCGGACTTCGGCTGGCTCAGCCTCGGCCTCGTGCTCGAAGAAACCGCGAAGACGCTGACCGCCAGCCCGCTCGCATCCTCGGCGCTTGCCGCCAGTGCGCTGGTGCTCGGCAGCAGCGACGCGGCGAAAGCGACGTGGTTGCCCAGGCTGGCCTCGGGCGAAGTCGTCGGCACGCTCGCCATCGACGAAGGCCCGCGCCACAACCCCGCCGCCATCGCCACAACGGCGACCAAGTCTGGCGACGGCTGGACGCTCAGCGGCACCAAGGCGTTCGTCCATGAAGCGCATGGCGCGGCGCTGTTTATCGTAGCGGCGCAGACGCCCGACGGTGTCGGCGTGTTCGCGGTGCCTGCCGATTTGGCGGGCCTCGGCCTCGCCACGCGCAAACTCACCGACTCGCGCAGCCACGCAAACGTCACGCTGGCAAATGTCAAAGTCGGCGCCGACGCGTATCTCGGCGGCAGCGACCTGCTCGACCGGCTGCTCGACCGCGCGCGCATCGTCACCGCCGCCGAAATGCTCGGGCTGGCGGAGCACAGCTTCGGCGTGACGCTCGACTATCTCAAGCAGCGCGTCCAGTTCGGCCAGATCCTCGCGACCTTCCAGGCGCTGCAGCACCGCATGGCGGAACTGTTCACGCGCATCGAACTGATGCGCACCGATGTCGAAGCCGCACTCGCCGCCCTGGACAGCAGCACCGACGTACCGGCGATGGCGTCACTCGCCAAGGCCACTGCCAACGACACGCTGCACCTCGTCAGCCGCGAAGTCATCCAGCTCCACGGCGGAATCGGCATGACCGACGAATATTTCATCGCCTTCTACATCAAACGCGCCCGCGTCCTCGAAAACGCCTGGGGGTCGTCGACGTTTCACCGCGATCGGTATGCAAGTTTGGCAGGGTATTGAAGATTGAGCAGCAAGGGCCTCCGGCGGGCAGGCCTGAGGCCTGCACCCATCTTCTGCCGGCGCTGCAACAACCGGCGTGGGTCGCATTGGCACCGTCCAAACTAATGGGTGCAGGCCTCAGGCCTGCCCGCCGGAGGCCCTTATCCTTTCCCTTTTGGCCTTAAAATGACCGTCAACGAAGACGACCTCGAACGCCACGGCATCGAATTCGGTGACCCGACGCTCGCGCCCGACGATCATGCCAATGATGCGTTTGTCGCGGCAAACCTGAAGCGCAATTTCATCGCGAATTTCGGCCACGGCATGCTCGGCATGACGGGGTTCCGGCTGATCAACGCGCCGACGTTCGTGCCAGCGTATATTTTCATGCTCACCGGTTCGTCGATGATGGTCGGGCTGTCGCAGGCACTGCAGCAGATCGGTGCGGTGGCATCGCCGCTGATCAATGCCAGCACCATCGAGGACAAGAAGCGCATCCTGCCCACCGCGTTGCGCACCGGCATGATGATGCGGCTGCCGCTGCTCGGGCTGGCGCTGGCCGGGTGGCTGCTGTCGGGGCCGTGGCTGATCGGGCTGACGCTGCTGTTCCTGACGATGTTCGGCTACTATTCGGGCGCGCAGCGTGTGTCGTTCCAGATGCTGATGGCAAAGGTCATTCCGCTCGACAAGCGCGGGCGGTTACAGGGGTATCGCAACCTGGCGGGCGGCGCGATTGCGGCGGCACTGTCGTGGTGGGCGGGCAAGACGCTGATCGCCGGCAATGTGCTCGGCAACGGCTATGCGACGACGTTCATGCTGAGCTTTATCCTGACCAGCCTCGGCCTGACGGTACTGGTGACGCTGATCCGCGAGCCCGACAGCCACCAGCGCCGCGCGCCGATGAAGCTGCGCCACCGGGTGCGCGAGCTGCCGCTGCTACTGCACGACAAGGCGTACAAATACTTCCTGATCAGCCAGCTGCTGACGACGGCGGGGCGCATCGGCATGCCGTTCTGCATCCTGCATGCCGGGCAGGTCATGCACCTGGATGGCCGCGCGCTCGGGCTGCTGTCGTTCGCGTTCCTGGGCGCCGACACGCTGGCCAATCTGGTCTGGGGCATGCTCGGCGACCGCAAGGGCTTCCGGCTGGTGTTCCTGTTGTCGCTGCTGCTGTGGATCGGCGCGTTCGGCATGATGCTGGTGGCGCACGACCAAGCCGGCTTCGTGCTCGGCTTTGTCGCGATGGGCGCGGCGAGTTCGGGCTATATGATGGGCGCGCAGACGCTGGTGCTCGAATTCGGCTCCAAAGCCGATATCCCGATGCGCCTCGCCATCTCGGCCACCGCCGAAACCTCGGTCGCGTCGATAAGCCCGCTGATCGGCGGCGTCATCGCGACGGTCTATGGCTTCACGACGCTAATCGGGCTGTCGATGGCGCTGCTCGGCTGCGCGCTGGCGGTGGTGACGCTGCTGGTCAAGGACCCGCGCTACGCCGCGAACGGCGCGTAGGCGCGCGGCAACCTCGCACTACTGCCTTTGCATCTGCCGAATGTGCGTGACGGCTAGGGCTTGCGCTTGCCCAGGTCATCCGAGATCTGTCGCGCATATTGCGGCAGGTCCGATGACATCACTGTCGAATACCACGCCACCACAAGATCGTTGCGCGGCGATACATAGAGCCCCTGCCCGAACACCCCGCCCTTGAAGAAATCGCCGTCATCCCAAATGGCGTCCCATTGCCAGTGGTTCGCCGACGGCGGATGTGCCGGGAAAACCGCCTTCGCCATCACATTGCCCAGTTCGCCCTTGCGGAAAATCTGCTGGCGCCCGCCGGTCTGGATCTCGTGGACATAGGCATCGCTGACAATCTGTTCGCGTGATGCCTTGGCCCAGCTCGGCGTATACAGCAGCCCGTAGCGCGCCAGATCGCGCAACCGCGTCGCCAACAAGCCGTGGGCCTGCGGGGTGCCGTCGGGTGCCAGCGCGACTTGCATGTCGCCCTCGACCCCCATCTTGGCCCAGACGCGGTCCTGAAAGATATCGCCCCAGCGCCGGCCTTCGACGGCTTCGGCCAGCAGCGCCAGCACCGTTGTGTTGAGCGAGGAATAGTCGAAGGCCACGCCGGCCGGCCCCATCCGTTTCGCGGTACGGATGACTTCGAGCTGGCTCTCGACCTTGCCATCGGCATTGGGTTCGCCAACGGTCGCATGGTTGTAGCGCGCGATGATCGAGTGCGGATTCTCGCGGTTAGCCTGATTTTCGACTATGTCCATGCCCGACGCCATGTCGAGCACGTCGATCACCCGCGTGCCGCGCCATTCGGTGCCACGCAGCGCGGGGATATAGCTGTCGATAGGCTTGTCGACGTCAATTTTGCCTTCTTCGACCAGCTGGCGGACGACCAGCGATGCCGTCGTCTTCGAAATCGACATCCAGACATGGTTATCGGTCGGTCGCATGCCGGGATAGTCTTCGAAGATGATCCGGCCGCCCTGCATCACAATCATGCCCTGCGCCCGCGACTTTTCCGACCGCAGATAGGCGAGCAGCGGCAAGCCGCCGCCGGCAGTGCCGACATGGGTCTGTCCGATCGCGGGATCGAGACGGACTTCGAGAGGCATGACCGCGCCACTTCGTGCGGCAATCTCGGTTTCCAGCCACAGGCCGATATCAAGGAAGTGGAACAGCGCAACGTCACCCGCCGCAATCAACGCTTCGGGGCTGTAGCCCTGTCGAAGTTTGCGTGCCTGTTCGGGCGTGAAGCCGGCGCGCGCTTCCGCCAATATGCCGCCGGGTAGCGTATTCGCCGGTTCAGCCGCAGCGCGGGGCGCCCCCAGCGCCAACACAGCAAAGGTTGCCGCAAGCGTCATCGCGGTTCGTTGCACAGATCGGCTGCCGAGGTTCATTTGCTCTGTCCTTACCTGAAATCGTCGCCGATATTGTGTGGGAAAGTCCGGCCGCGCAACGCGTTTGCGTGCCGTGGGCAATATCTTCCGCGATAGCACCTCGGCCAAGCAAAAGGCCGCCCGTTGCCGGGCGGCCTTGAACTTGCAGACGGCCGAGGCGCTTACGCCGAAGCGACTTCGCCCTTCTTGGTCTTGTACTTGATCTCCGCCCAGACGCGGCGATAGCTGAGGTAGCCGAGGCCGGTCATGATGAGCAGGAAGATAACCGCGCCGAAGCCGGTGCGATGACGTTCGACGAGCTTGGGCTCGGCGGTCCAGGTGAGGAACGCCGCAACGTCCTTGGCCATCTGGTCGACCGTCGGCTTGGTGCCGTCGGTGTATTCGACCTGGCCTTCGCTGGCGAGCGGTGCCGGCATCGCGATGTTGATCGACTTGAAGTACGGGTTGTAGTTCAGGCCATCCGGCACCTTCCAGCCCGCGGGGGCGTTGGCATAGCCGGTCAGCAGCGAATAGACGTAGCGGTTGCCGTGTTCGCGCGCCTTGGTCATCAGCGACAGGTCAGGCGGCAGCGCATTGTTGTTGGCAGCGCGTGCGGCGACTTCATTGGCGTAAGGGCCATAGAATTTGTCCGACGGCAGGCCCGGGCGCATGGCCGGTTCGCCGGTCTTTTCGTCGATCGTCGGCTGTTCGTTGGTCTTGGCAATCGCCTTGATTTCAGCCTGGGTGAAGCCGAGCGCGGCGAGGTCGCGGAACGCCACCTGGTGCAGCGAATGGCACGCCGAGCAGACTTCACGATAGACCTTGAAGCCGCGCTGCAACTGCGCGCGGTCGTAGGTGCCGAACGGACCGTCGCTCTGGAAGCTGACTTCCTTGGCTTCCTTGTGCAGCGCGAGCGTCGGGTCGGGCGTGACGGCATCGCGTGGCATGAAGGCACCGACGAGCAGCGCGAGGACAAAGACGCCGCCAATGGCGAACGGCGCGAGAAAGGCGATCAAACGACCCATTGGTAATCCCCTTACGCGGCCGGCTGCGGCACGGCGGCAACCGCAGCGCGAGCAGCTTCGACACTATGGCCGGCATTGGTCAGCACGGCTTCCGAGATCGACTTCGGCAGCGGCAGCGGCCGTTCGATACGGCTGATGATCGGCAGAATGATCAGGAAGTGCGCGAAATAATAGGCTGCCGCGAACTGGCTGATGCGCAGCCACGGCTCGGCCGCAGGCTTGCCGCCGCACAGGCCGAGGATGAGGCAGTCGACGACGAACACCCAGAAGAACAGCTTCGACAGCGGGCGATAGTTGTTCGACCGCACCGGCGACTTGTCGAGCCACGGCAGGAAGAACAGCAGCAGGATCGCCGAGAACATGGCGAGCACGCCCCACAGCTTCGCCGGCACCCACAGGAAGTTGACGGTGAAGGCGCGCAGGATCGCGTAGAACGGCCAGTAATACCATTCGGGGACGATGTGCGCCGGCGTCGAAAGCGGGTTGGCAGCGATATAGTTGTCGGGTTCACCCAGCGCGTTCGGCAGGTAGAAGACGACGATCGCGAACAGCGTGAAATAGACGCCGAGACCGAAAAAGTCCTTCGCGGTGTAGTAGGGGTGGAACGGCACGGTGTCCTGCGGACCCTTGATATCGACGCCGGTCGGGTTGTTCGAACCGGGGATATGCAGCGCCCAGACGTGCAGGATGACCACGCCGAAGATCACGAACGGCAGCAGATAGTGCAGCGAGAAGAAGCGGTTGAGCGTGGCGTTGTCGGGCGAGAAACCGCCGAGCAGCCAGGTGTGGATCGCTTCGCCGACTACCGGGATTGCCGAGAACAGGTTGGTGATGACGGTGGCGCCCCAGAAGCTCATCTGGCCCCAGACCAGCACATAGCCCATGAAACCCGTCGCCATCATCAGCAGGTAGATGACCATGCCGAGCAGCCACAGCACTTCGCGCGGCGGCTTGTACGAGCCGTAGTAGAGCCCGCGGAAGATGTGCAGATAGACGACGATGAAGAAGAAGCTCGCACCGACAGCGTGCATGTAGCGCAGCATCCAGCCCGAGTTCACATCGCGCATGATGTGTTCGACCGAGTTGAACGCGAGGCCGACGTTCGGCGTGTAGTGCATCGCCAGGATGATGCCGGTGATGATCTGGACGACCAGTGCGACACCGGCGAGCACGCCGAAGTTATAGAAATAGTTGAGGTTCTTCGGCACCGGATAACCGGCACCGACTGAATCATAGATCAGCCGCGGCAGCGGCAGACGCGAATCGATCCACTTGCCGACTTCGGTGGTGGGTTCGTAATGCTTGGCCCAGGGAAAGCTCATGGTTTCACCTTATCCGATCGTCACGCTGGTCGGCGACTTGAACGCATATTGCGGCACTTCAAGGTTCTTCGGGGCCGGGCCCGAGCGAATGCGTGCTGCTGTGTCATATTGCGAGCCGTGGCACGGGCAGAAATAACCGCCGAAGTCGCCCTTGGTCTCGCCTTCGCCGGCACCGAGCGGCACGCAGCCAAGGTGGGTGCAAACGCCCAGCGTAATCAGCCAGTTGGTATGGCCTTCCTTGGTGCGTTCGGCGAGCGTCTGCGGGTCACGCAGGCTGGCGACCGGCACCTTGTTGGCGGCATCCTGTTCGGCCTGCGTCAGGTTGCGTGCAAACACCGGCAGACCGCGCCAGCTGATCTTGATCGCCTGCCCCGGCTGCACTGCGGCCAGATCGACATCAATCGACGCCAGCGCCAGCACGTCGGCCGACGGGTTCATCTGGTTAATCAGCGGCCAAGCCACCGTTGCCGCACCGACCGCGGCAAACGCCCCGGTGGCGATGTAAATGAAATCGCGGCGGCGCTCGCCGCTTTCGGTCAGCTCGCCTGCTGCCGGTACATGGGCTTGATCAGTAGCCATACGGCGCCACCCTCATAACACAAAGTGCGCGCCACCCCTGCGGCGCGCGTGAACTGGAAAGGCTGATAGCCGCGACAGGTGCCACAGTGCAACGGGCAATTTGGCACGGGGGGCAGTTGTGCGGCAGATTTGCCATTGCGCGCTGATCGGGCACGGCCCGAACATGGCGATGGCGCGGAACGGGCTTGGCCGCTCCGCGCCATCGAGGGCACAGCACCGGGGTGCTGGAAACCGTTATGCGGTGGCGAAACCGCGACGGCGACGCAGTGCACTGCCGACCATGCCGAAGCCGGCGATCATCAGCGCCCAGCTGGCAGGTTCGGGCACGCCCGGCCCCGGCGTCGCGCTGCCGAAGGTCACGTCATCGAACACGACGAAGTTGGCGACGCCGGCGAACTCGATCGACTTCGCGGTACCGCCGAACGAAACGCCGATCGGCACGAACGGGCAATAGGCGCCGAAGAAGCCCGAGCAGCCCGACGGCGTCAGTGCCAGGCTGATCGAACCGAGCAGGCTGCCGGTGCCGCCAAGGCCGTCCCAGACGTTTACCGTGCCGCCACTACGGCTGACCTGCGAATAGTTGAACGAGAAGCCGGTGGTGAAGCCTGCTGCATAGTCGAGAATGGTCGAGCTGCCGCTCAGGAAGAACAGGGCACCGAATTCGGAACCGGGTGCGAGACCACCGCGGGTCGTGTTCGAGCAGTTGACCGTTGCAGTGTTCAGGCACAGCGCCAGCGCGTTCGACGAGAACGACACGCCATAGTTGGTACCAGTGGTGGCGTCGCTGCTGGTGCCGCCGTTGTAAAAGTTGAGAATCTGCGCGAAGCCCGACGGGTACGTCGCGTTGACGCCTTCGAAATTGAGCGACACCACGGCCGCTTGCGCCGAAACAGCGCCACCGGCGAACGCCGCAAGCGCCGCAAATTTTGCGATATAGTTCATAATTGACCCTCCAAGCCGCGTACGGCAGTTGATAGACGAGACGCCCTACCCACAAGCAATGATGCAGGAATCGTGCCAAAAAATTGCGAAAATTTAACTGATTGTATTCAAATGTGAATTTCGGTTAGTCATTGCGACGCGCCTAAGAATATGTAAATTTTATTGACACTTTGGCACCATATCGACGCCGGCGCACGGGCAAGCGGAGGACAGAAGATGGCGGCTTCAACGGCGGGCGCGGCGCGCCAGCCTGACGATGGTTGGGCTACCATTCACGCTGCAGCAGCGCGCGACCGTCACGAAGCCGCCAAGCGCGCGTTCGACATGTTGCGCGCCGGACTCGAATATCCCGATGCGCTGGCGCAAGTGTTTCGAGCCTTGAGCACCGAAGGCCGACCGCGTGTCACCGCCGCCGATGCCGCCGAGGTGCTGGCGCGCTACGGCGGACTGCTCGCGCGTCAGGGCGGGCTCGACGCGGCGCGCACCGCTCTTGAAGCCAGCCTCGCCATCGATCCCGACAACTATGCCGCGCGCATCGACGCGGGCACGGTGACGTTCATGAAGGCCGACCTTGCGGCCGCCGAAGCGCATTACGCGGCGGCGAGCGCGCTGCGTCCCGGTGAAATCGAACCACTTGCCGCGCGCGCAGCCATCGCGGCTCGGCAGGGCGACCCCGAAACGGCGCGCGAGCTTGGCATGGCGGCCTTGGTGCTGGCGCCTGGCAATGTCACCGCGACGCTAGCGGTGGCGCGCGCCGAGTTCTTGCACGGCGCCACCTCCGGCTGCATCGCGCGGCTCGATGCCCTGCTGGCGCGTCCCGACATCAACGCACAGAACCGCGTCGCGGCGCTCGACCTGCGCGCCGATGCGCATGACGCACAAGATGCATGTGCGGCGGCGTTTGCTGACTACACCGCACGCAATGCGTTGCTGCAGGCCGCCAATGCCCCGCGCGTCGCCCGTGAGCTGCCCGAGCGCCGCATCGCCCAGGCACGGCGGCTGACAGCGTGGTTTGACGCGGCACCCGCGGCAGCGTGGCAGCAGCGGACCGGGGACGCTGGTGCGTGCCCCGCCGCCGGCCATGCCTTCCTGATCGGCTTTCCGCGTTCGGGCACCACACTGCTTGAAAAGGCGCTTGCCGGGCATTCGGACGTCGTCAGCCTCGAGGAGCTTGACCATCTATCAGCAGTGACGCCGGGGTGGCTCGACAATGACGCGGCGCTGCAGCGTCTAGCAACGCTCGATGCCGCGATCGCCGACGCTGCCCGCGCCGAGTACTGGCGCCGAGTCGAAGCCTCGGTCCCCGGTGGCGTCGCCGGACGCACCGTTGTCGACAAGCTGCCGCTGCACAGCGTCGCGCTGCCGGTCATTGCCAAGCTGTTCCCCGACGCCAAAATCCTGCTGGCGCTGCGCGACCCGCGCGATGTCGTGCTCAGCTGTTTCCGCCGGCGCTTTCAGATCAATGCTGCGATGTTCGAGTTCCTGACGCTCGACGGTGCTGCTGCCTATTATGACCAGGTCATGCGCCTCGTGCAGCGCTGCCGCGCGATCATGCCGCTGAACCTGCGCGATGTCCGCCACGAAACGCTGGTGCGCGATTTCGATGCCGAACTCGGCGCGGTGCTGGGCTTCCTAGGGCTCGATTGGGACCCGGCGGTGCGCGACTTCGCCGCACGTATCGGCGGCCGCTTCCGCACCCCCAGCGACGTCCAGCTGACGCGCGGCCTGACCGATAGCGGCATCGGCCAATGGCGCCGCTATGCCGCGCAGCTGGCGCCGGTGCAGCCGGTGCTGGCACCTTGGGTGGACAAGTTTGACTATGAGAAGTGATTCAAGGGCCTCCGGCGGGCAGGCCAGCACTTGTCCAAGATGGCGGCCTGCAGCCGATTGAAGAGCGCCAAACAAATGGGTGCAGGCCTCAGGCCTGCCCGCCGGAGGCCCTTAGGTCACTTTCTCGGCGGTCTGGAATTCGGGTGCGCGCCAGAGCCCGCTTTCAACGACATCGGCAAGCCGGTCGACCGCATCCCAGATGTCGGCGTAGCGTAGGTACAGCGGCGACAAGCCGAAGCGCAGCGTTGACGGGGCGCGGAAGTCGCCGATGACGCCGCGGCTGATCAGCGCCTTCATCAGCGGGTAGCCGTCGGCGTGGTCATAGGCGACATGGCCGCCGCGTGCGGCAATGTCGCGCGGGCTGGCGAGGCGGAAGCCGGCATCGGGGAGCCGCGCGGCCATCAGATCGACGAACAGCGCCCCGAGCGCCATCGATTTCGCCCGTGCTGCGTCGCTACCGGCGCGTGTGGCAAGTTCGAGGCCGGCTTGCGCTGCAACCATCGACAGAATCGGCTGCGTGCCGGTGAGCAGCCGGCCGATGCCTTCGGTCGGCGCAAAGTCGCGGTCGAATGCGAACGGCGCACGGTGGCTCCACCAGCCGGTCAGCGGCTGGTCGAGTGCGGCATGGTGGCGCGCCGCGGCAAATGCGAACCCCGGGCTACCGGGGCCGCCGTTGAGATATTTATAGGTGCAGCCGATCGCGAAATCGGCGTCGCAGGCATTGAGCGCGACGGGCATTGCACCGGCGCTGTGGCACAGGTCCCACACCGTCAGCGCGCCGACGGCATGCGCGCGCGCCGTCAGCGCGGCCATGTCGAGGATGTGCGCTGACTTGTAGTGCGTGTGCGTCAGCGCGACGACGGCGACATCGTCGCCGATCGCATCGATGAGCTCATGACTTTCGGCGAAGCGTATTTCATGACCCTGCCCGAGCCAGCGCGTCAGCCCCTGCACGACGTAATTGTTCGTCGGGAAGTTGCTGCCTTCCATGACGATGACGCGGCGGTCGGGGTTGAGCGCGGTGGCGGCGGCGACCATCTTGAACAGGTTGATGCCGGTGCTGTCGGTCATCACCACTTCGCCGGCGTCGGCGCCGACCAACGCGGCAATGGCGTCGCCCATGCGGTACGGCAGGTCGAACCACCCGGCCTTGTTCCAGCTGGTGACGAGGCCCCTGCCCCATTGTTCGCGCACGGCATCGGCGACGGCGGTCGCGGCGGCGCGTGGCAGCGGCCCAAGCGAATTGCCCGCGAGGTAAATGGTCCCAGGCGCGATATCGAATTCATCTACCAACGCGCCAAGCGGATCGGCGGCGTCAAGCGCCACGGCGTGCGCGCGGGTCAGGTCGGTGCTCATCGCCGCGACCATAGCAGCGATTTGCGGCGGCGGCAGTGCCTGCGCTAGGTCGGATAGCGAAAGGCCCGCCGCTCATGTCCGATTCGCCCTATCTGTTCGCCCCCGCGCCGCCCGCCAGCCTCGGCATTGTCGGCGATACGCGGCGCTTTGCAGTCGGGCGGGTGTTCTGTGTCGGTCGCAACTATGCCGAGCACGCGCGCGAAATGGGCAGCGATCCGGTGCGCGAGCCGCCGTTCTTTTTCAGCAAGCACGCGTCGTCGGTGTTGCCGGGCGGCAGCCTCGCCTATCCGCCGATGACATCTGACCTCCATCACGAAGTCGAACTCGTCGTCGCGATCGGACCCGACGGCATCGCCGGCCATGCCGTCGGCATCGACTTCACGCGACGCGACTTGCAGGCTGCCGCCAAGGCCGCCGCGCGGCCGTGGGACATGGCAAAGGGCTTCGACGGCGCCGCGCCGGTCGGGCTGCTGACGCTGGGCGCGACGATGCCCGACGCAAACATCAGCCTCAGCGTTGACGGCATGGTGCGCCAGTCGGGGAAGCTGTCCGACATGATCTGGTCGGTCCCCGAAATCATCGCCGAGCTGGCGCGCTATCTGGTTCTGCGGCCTGGCGACCTGATTTTCACCGGCACGCCCGCCGGTGTCGGGCCGGTGAGCGTCGGCGCGCGGCTGCACGCGCACATCGACGGACTGGCGCCGCTCGACCTGACCATCGCACCGCCGGCCTGAAACGTGCGACTGGCGCTGTTCCAGCCCGACCAACCCGGCAATGTCGGGACGATGCTGCGGCTGGCGGCGTGTCTCGGCGTCGGCGTCGACATCATCGAACCCTGCGGTTTCGCGTTCGATGACCGGCAGCTGCGCCGTGCCGGGCTGGACTATGCCGACATCGTGCAGCTGACGCGCCACCGCGACTGGGAGGCGTTTCGCACCGCGCAGCCGGGGCGCATCATGCTGCTGACCACGCGCGGCGACGTCCGCCACGCGGACGCGGACTTTGCAGACGGCGACATCATCATGGTCGGGCAGGAAAGCGCCGGCGCGCCCGATTTCGTCCACGCTGCCGCATCCGTGCGATTACGTATTGCCCAGGTGCCCGGCACCCGCTCATTGAACGTCGCCGTCGCGGCTGGCATCGTGCTGGCCGAGGCGCTTCGTCAAACTCAGGGATTTCCGTCATGACCACAAAGCTCGATGCCCAGCAACAAGCCGCAGAGACCTGGTTCCAGTCGTTGCGCGACCGGATTTGCGCGGCGTTCGAAGGCCTTGAAGACGAACTTGGTGGCAACGAACCCGCCGGCCGGTTTGTCTACACACCGTGGCAGCGCCCTGAAGGCGGCGGCGGCACGATGGGTGTGATGAAGGGCCGCGTTTTCGAAAAGGTCGGCGTCAACGTCTCGACCGTCCACGGCAATTTCTCGCCCGAATTTGCCAAGACCATTCCCGGCGCCACCGAGGACCCGCGTTTTTTCGCCACCGGCATCAGCCTGGTCGCGCACATGACCAACCCCAAGGTGCCGGCAGTGCACATGAACACGCGCTTCCTGGTCACCACCAAGCGCTGGTTTGGCGGCGGCGCCGACCTCAACCCGCCGCTACCGGTTGAAAAGGACACCGCCGACTGGCACGCCGCGTTCAAGGCCGCCTGCGACCGCCACGACCCCGAACACTACCCGCGCTTCAAAAAATGGTGCGACGAATATTTCTTCATCCCGCACCGCAATGTCGCGCGCGGCGTCGGCGGCATTTTCTACGACTGGCTGGAGAATGACTGGGACAAGGACTTCGCCTTCACCCGCGATGTCGGCGAGACGTTCCTGAGCGCCTATCCCGAAATGGTCCGCCGCCACCTCCACGACAGCTTCACCGCCGCCGACCGCGAGGCGCAGCTGCAGTATCGTGGCCGCTACGCCGAATTCAACCTGATCTACGACCGCGGCACCTTGTTCGGCCTGAAAACCGGCGGCAATGTCGATGCCATTCTGATGAGCCTGCCGCCCGTCGCCAAATGGGACTAGGCGGCCTCGACCTCGGCGCCGGCGAGTAGGCGATAGACGACGCCCATCGCCGCGCTGAAATAGGTGCTGAGCACCAGACCGGGCAGCAATAGCAGCGCTGCAACGACGAATGCAGGCAGCGAGCCTGTCGGCGGTCCGAACTTTTGCGTGCCCAGATAGACGAGCGCCACGATCGGTACGGCCGCGACAATGTAGATCAACGCCAACGCGAGCAGCGTCAGCATGTGACCGCGCGTCATCCGCCACGTCCGGCGCAGGCTGGCCTTAATCCCGATGCGTTCGAAAAGCGCGATGCCCGGCAACGCACTCAGGCGCAGCACGACATAGAGTTCCACGCCGATAAAGGCGGTAAAAATCAAAATGAGAAACAGCACCCATCCTGCGCTTTGCGTGTCTGGCAGCTTCACGCCTGACAGGATGCCAACTATGCCGGCCAAGAGCCCCAACGCGAAACCGATGGCTGTGAACGCAACCGTCATGATCAATAACGCCAGCAAGCTCGCCGCAAGCAACTTCATCATCGGCTTAACTGTGCCCGCCAGAACAGTGCCGACGCTTTGCCCCCGCAGTTCTGCCGTCGCGCCCGCCAGCGCCGCGACAGTTAACGTGCCGATCAGCGCCAAAACATAGTTCACGATGAGGAACGACCAGCCGGCGACGCCGAGCCGGACTTCGGGATGGTCGAGCGATGGCATCTGCACGGTCATCCGCAGCACCAGCGCCGGCAGCACCGAAAATGCGGCGAGCACCACCGCATAGATTTGCCAGTCGCGCCGCACCACGGCGTGCGTCGCGCGCCAAACCGATCCCACCGAAAAAGTCATTGAATTTCCCCCGAAATGCCCCTGCCACGATGCTAGGAATCGCGCCGATGGCCGTCAATCGCGCCCGCCACCCAAATTGCGACCGAATTGGCGGCAATGCGTCGCGGCTTCCGCAAGACCGGCGCTTTGACTATGGCTGGCAGCATGCAATCCACCCTGACCCCCGTGCCCGCCGGCTGGCTCGCCACCATCGTCACCAGCCTCGAAATGACCGCGCGTCCCGCCGCACCGACCGAGCCGGTGCGCGCGCCGTTCAAGCTCGAGCGCTGGACAGCACCGGCCAGTGTCGAGGCTTATCGCGCGCTGTTCCGTAAAATTGGCGGGCCGTGGCTGTGGTTCAGCCGCTTGCTGCTGTCAGATGCCGAACTTGCCGCAATTCTCGATGCGCCGACGACCGAGCTTTACGTCGCGACGCGCCGCGACGGCACCGCCATCGGCATTATCGAGCTTGATTTCGCGGCACCGAGCCAGACCGAACTGGCGTTCATCGGGCTGACCCCCGAACTCGCCGGACATGGCCATGGCGGCTGGCTGATGCAACACGCGCTGCGTCGTGCCTGGCGCGACGATACGGTGCGCGTCTGGGTCCACACCTGCGATCTCGATCATCCCGGCGCACTGCGCTTTTACCAGCGTCAGGGGTTCAAGCCCTATGCGCGTGCCGTCGAGACTTTCCCCGATCCGCGGGTGACCGGGCTCTACCCGCGCGATATCGCGCCGCACGTGCTGCTGCTCGCATAAAAAAGGCCCGGCGGACGTGCGTCCTCCGGGCCCAATTCAGTCTGACCCGATGATCAGGAAGCGACGTGCGCCAGGCTGCGGCGACGCAGCGCGCCACCGACCAGGCCGAAGCCCGCAACCATCATCGCCCAGCTGGCCGGTTCAGGCACAGCGCCGGCCGGCGTGGTCGGCGCTTCAACGATCACCGCCGGCGGCGTCACCGGGCCGAGGTGCTTGATGTGCCAGGCATCGCCACGCTCGGCGGCAATGCGAAGAGCTTCCTTGTCGGCGTTAACCGTTGTCACGGCCAGCGCCGGTGCGGCCGCGAGGAGTGCGACTGCTGTCAGTGCCAAAATCTTCATACTCTAAACTCCCTGTCTGTGACTAATGCTCAACCCCAGGAATTATGGTTTACCAGCAAGGTGTTACGGTCAAATTAAGACAGTCGGACTGCCAAACTCGATTCGTCGCATTTTTCAAACAGTTTGGAACCACCGCCGCCGAAACGTGCTTTTATGTCTCCGTGGGCCTCGCATGGAGGTGCAGCGTGCTGCAGTGGAGCTCATCGTCTGGACGTACTTGCCGACACGAAAAATACCAAATTGGGGTCTCGACTTTCTGCAACCGCAGCAACCGAGGAATTGGTCATGTATATATTTCGGTCACAACTTCACGTCACGCAACACCTCTATCAAGCACTTCTACTGATACTGCTGAGTGCCATTGCGGCGCCCGCTGCAGCGCTGACTATTCTGGGGTCAACGCAGCAGTTCGCCGTCCTGAGCGCAGCGACCGTCACCAACACTGGCCCGACAACCATCGTCGGCGACCTCGGCGTCAGCCCAGGCACGGCGATCACCGGGCTGGGCACCATCACGCTGACCGGCACTGTCCATGCGACGGACGCGGTGGCGGCACAGGCACAGGCCGATCTGGCGAACGCCATGCAAACACTCGTTAGCATGCCGGTGACAAGCGACCTGACTGGCCAGACACTCGGGACCGGCGGCGTGTCGATCCTGACACCCGGCACCTACCGCTTCGCCAGTTCGGCGCAGCTCAACGGACTGCTGACGCTCGACGCACAGAACGACCCGAATGCGGCGTTCGTCTTCCTGATCGGCTCGACATTGACGACGGCGAGTGCGTCATCGGTGCAGGTCCTGAACGGCAATGCCAATACGACGCTGTTCTGGAATGTCGGCAGTTCGGCGACGCTGGGCACCGCGACGCGCTTTGCCGGCAACATCCTCGCGCAGGCGAGCATCACGCTTGATACCGGCGCGCAGATCCTGTGCGGACGGGCGCTGGCGTCGACCGCGGCGGTAACACTCGACACCAACACCGTCACCAACACCTGCGGCAGCGGCGATTTCGGCAGCTACGGCTTTAGCGGCGGTGCCGCGACGGCTGCGGTGCCCGAACCGGCGAGCTGGGCGCTGCTGATTACCGGCTTTGCCGGCGTCGGCCTGCGCCTGCGGCGGCGCCGGATGCTGGTCGTGTAAGCGCGCGCGGCGCGGCTCTGAAACGGACGCACACCTGAATCTGGCAATTTGAAGTTGCTGCCGACAGTCGGTAGAAGCAGCCGAGCCAAATTCAGGAAAGTCCGCCGATGAAGACCCGCGCCGCCGTCGCCTTTGCCGCCAACCAGCCGCTCGAAATCGTCGAGCTCGACCTTGAAGGCCCCAAGGCCGGTGAAGTGCTGGTCGAAATCATGGCGACCGGCGTCTGCCACACCGACGCCTACACGCTCGAGGGCAAGGACAGCGAGGGCATCTTCCCGTCGGTGCTCGGCCATGAAGGTGCGGGCATCGTCCGCGAAGTCGGGGCCGGCGTCACCTCGGTCAAGGTCGGCGACCATGTCATCCCGCTGTACACGCCCGAATGTCGCCAGTGCAAAAGCTGCCTGAGCCAGAAGACCAACCTGTGCACGCACATCCGCGCGACGCAGGGCAAGGGCGTCATGCCCGACGGCACCAGCCGTTTCAGCTACAAGGGCCAGACCATCTATCACTATATGGGCTGCTCGACGTTTTCGAACTTCACCGTGTTGCCCGAAATCGCCGTCGCCAAGGTCGATCCGGCGGCACCGTTCG
Organism: Glacieibacterium arshaanense; assembly: GCF_004681125.1. Lineage (GTDB taxonomy): Bacteria > Pseudomonadota > Alphaproteobacteria > Sphingomonadales > Sphingomonadaceae > Polymorphobacter_A > Polymorphobacter_A arshaanense. The sequence goes on along the minus strand of NZ_SIHO01000001.1, from coordinate 176,124 downwards.
ACAAGATCTGCTATATCGGCTGCGGCGTCACCACCGGCATCGGCGCGGTGATCTGGACCGCCAAGGTCGAACCCGGCGCCAATGTCGTGGTGTTCGGGCTGGGCGGCATCGGCCTCAATGTCATCCAAGGTGCGCGCATGGCCGGCGCCGACAAGATTATCGGCGTCGACATCAACCCCGGCAAGGAAGCCATGGCGCGGGCGTTCGGCATGACGCACTTCGTCAACCCGAAGGTCGTGGGCAACGACAAAGTCGTCGAAACGCTGGTCGCACTGACCGACGGCGGCGCCGACTACAGCTTTGACTGCACCGGCAACACCGATGTCATGCGCCAGGCGCTCGAATGCTGCCACCGTGGCTGGGGCGAAAGCATCATCATCGGCGTCGCCGAAGCCGGCAAGGAAATCAGCACGCGGCCGTTCCAGCTGGTGACGGGGCGCGTCTGGAAGGGCTCGGCGTTCGGCGGTGCGCGCGGCCGTACTGATGTGCCGAAGATCGTCGACTGGTACATGAACAAGAAGATCAACATCGACGACCTGATCACCCATGTGCTGCCGCTGGAGAAGATCAACGATGCGTTCGACCTGATGCACGAAGGCAAGTCGATCCGCACCGTCATCCGGTTCTGAGGGGGCGCGGCATGTTCTTCTGGATCTACGACTATCCCGACTGGCTGATGGCGCTGGTGTTCATGTTCGCGTTCACCGCGTTCGGCGTTGGCGGGTTGTTGTTGTTCCGGTTGACCGCGCTCGACTGGTTGCACCGCGATTCGCGCGCCAACGACATGGTCGGTTTCGCCATGTCGAGCTTTGCGATGCTCTACGGCATCCTGCTCGGCCTGATGGCGGTCGACGCCAGCCAGAATTTGTCGGACATGATGACGATCGTCGACCGCGAGGCGGCGAGCGTCGGGGCGCTTTACCGCGATGTCGGCGGCTATCCCGCGCCACTCGGCGGCGAGTTGAAGGGCATATTGCGCGTCTATACGCGCGATATCATCGACAACGCCTGGCCGATGCAGCGCGAGGGCATCACGCAGCAACGCACCACCGTCGAGCTCGACACCTTCTTCAAGCGCATCCAGACGTTCAAGCCCGCCGACGCCGGCGAAACGGTCATCCATCAGGAGGCGCTGCGCCAAGCCAACAACCTGCTAGAGCTGCGCCGGCTGCGGTTGGCGTCGGTCAACACCGGCATCCAGGGGCTGTTATGGGCGGTGGTATTGTTCGGCGCGGCGATCAATATCGGGCTGGTGTGGATGCTGCGCATGTCGCGCCATGTCCATGTCGTGCTGGTCGGTCTGCTGGCAGCGTTCATCGGCGTCGTCATCTTCCTGATCGCGGCGATGGACTATCCGTTCCGCGGCGATATCAGCGTCAGCTCCGATGCCTTCGAGGAAGTCTATCAGTCGATGATGGCGCCCGACGCCAAGGCCGCCGGCACAAAATTCTAGGAACACGCCATGCCGTACGAGACGCTTTCGACCGCGCATTGCTTCGGCGGCACGCAGGGCTTTTATCGCCATGAATCTTCGAGCACCGGTACGCCGATGCGCTTTGCCGTGTTCACCCCGCCACAAGCCGCAACGCGACCGGTGCCGGTGCTGTGGTGCCTCGCCGGGCTGACCTGCACCGAAGAGAATTTCAGCACCAAGGCCGGCGCCCAGCGCCGTGCCGCCGAGCTCGGTCTGATGCTGGTGATGCCCGACACGTCCCCACGCGGTGACGGCGTTGCCGATGACGCGGCGTATGACCTCGGCCAAGGTGCGGGCTTCTACCTCGACGCGACGCAGGCGCCATGGGCGGCTAATTTCCGCATGGGCAGCTATATCGCCGACGAATTGCCCCGCCTCATCGGCGCACACTTCCCCGCCGACATGCACGCGCAAGGCATCACCGGCCACTCGATGGGCGGCCACGGCGCGCTGACGCTGGCGCTCACCCACCCCGGCCGCTACCGCAGCGTTTCGGCGTTCGCGCCGATCGTCGCGCCGATGCAATGCCCGTGGGGCGAAAAGGCGCTGACCGCCTATCTCGGCGCCGACCGCGCGGCGTGGCGTGGCGTGGACGCCTGTGCGCTGATCGCTGACGGCGCACGGCTGCCCGACGTGCTCGTCGACCAAGGGCTCGCGGACAATTTCCTCGCCGAACAGCTCAAGCCCGAACTGCTCGAAGCAGCCTGCGCCAAGGCCGGTATCGCGCTGACGCTGCGCCGCCACGCCGGCTATGACCATAGCTACTGGTTCATTTCGAGCTTCATCGATGACCATCTGGACTGGCATGCGGCGCGGTTGAAGCGCCCGGCAGTCTGAGCGAAGGGCCTCCGGCGGGCAGGGGCTTGCCCCTGCACCCATTGATTCAGCCCGCGTACCAAGAGTCGGCGTCGGCTATTGCAGCGTGCCGCGAATATATGGGTGCAGGGGCAAGCCCCTGCCCGCCGGAGGCCCTTCAACCCTCCAAAGCCAGCATTGCATAGGTCGCCAGCCAATGCTCGCCGGCATAGTCGCCGGCGATATGCGGCAGCCCCGCGTCGAGGTGGATTTGCGCCAGATCGCCGTGCCCCAGTGCCTTCCACGCCCACGCCCGGCTGAGATTGAGCCCGTCGAGGTGGGCGATCTTGCCGTCGCTGCGGTCGCTGACGGTGGCGGGGGTGAACAAGGCTGGTGGCTGGTGCTGCGCGAGACGGGGCAGGAACGCCGAGTACCAGACGGCGAAGTCGGCGGCCGGCAGCACGCGCTGCATCAACAGCGCCTCGGTCAGCACCGGCGACAGGAAATCGTCGCCGCCGGGTTCCCACCCCTGCGCGTCGCGGTCAGTGCCGTACCAGTCGCGGGCGCGGCGGCTGATGAGCGCGGCGAGCGGCGCGTCATGCTCCGCCGCCCAGTCGTGTGCGAGCACCAGCGCGAATGCGGTATTGGCGTGGCTGCCGTTGCGGATTGCATAGGTCTGCACCGGCAGGAACGCGGTGAAGCGCGCGGCGAAGGCTCGGGCCAGTGGTTCGAGTGCCGCACCCCAGGCGGCATCGTGCAGCGCCGCCTCGCCGTGCAAGGCCAGCAGCCACGCCCAGCCATAGGGCCGTTCGAAGCCACCGCTGTTGGGGCGCGCCAGATAGGCCAGTTCGCCGGCGACCTTTGCGGCGGTGAAGACATCGTCGGCGCGGGCGCGGATGGCCGGGGCTTCGGGCAGGTCGGGGAATAGCCGCAACAGCCTCAGCAGCAGCCAATAGCCATGGACGCAACTGTGCCAGTCGAAGCTACCATAGAAGATCGGGTGCTGTGCGCTCGGCCGCGTGCCATCGCCGGCGCCGTTCCAGACATGGTCGAGCTTGTGCGGGAATTCGCGCACCGTATGCGCCAGCGCGATATTCGCTATCCGCGACGCGAGGTCAGGGGTCAGTCTCATCTAAATGCCAGTCCGTAAATCAGCAGCGTGTTGATGACGAGCAGCGGCAGTGCGGTCGCCACCTGCGCCTTGATGACGCCGTTGCGGTCATCGAGTTCGAGCAACGTCGCCGGCACGATATTGAAGTTCGCCGCCATCGGCGTGCACAGCGTCCCGCAGAACCCCGACAGCATGCCGATTGCCGCGATGATCGCCGGGTTGCCGCCATAGCCATGCACCAGCAGCGGCAGCGCCACCGCCGCGGTCATCACCGGAAACGCTGCGAACGCATTGCCCATCACCATCGTGAACAGCGCCATGCCGAGCGTATACGCCGCGACCGCCGCGAACAGATTGCCGTCCGGCACAATCGCGCTGACCCCCTGCCCGACGACCTCGCCGACCCCGGCCAGCGCGAACACCCCGCCGAGCGCGGCGAGCATCTGCGGCAGGACCGCCGCCCAGCCGACGGCATCGAGCAGGCGCCGGCCTTCCTGCAACGCCGCGAGTTTCGGCGGGCGCAACATGACGCTCGCCAGTGCCAACGCGATGAGCACGCCGAGCGCCAGCGATACCAACGTCGTCTGCTTGGGATCGACCAGCGGCAAGCCGCCGATGTCGACGTGCTTGAACAACAGGGTGCCCGCCAGCGCGGTCACCGGAATCGCCAGCGCCGGCACGAACAGCCGGTTACCGAACTTTGCGGCAGACGCGACCCGCGTCGGCGCGTCGGTCGTCGCCGGGTGGCTGCGCCCGACTGCGCCGAACCCGGCGAGCGCCACCAGCACCAGCACCAGCACACCGTTGCCGAGGTCGCCGAGCGCGTTGCCGCCGAGGAAACTCAGTGCCAGCAGCCCCCAGAACGCCGCATTGCCCCAGCGCTTGCGATTAGCGCGGTCGTGCGCGCTAAGTAGCGCAATCGCGGCGAAGACGATGCCGCCGAAGCTGTAGATGAACGACAGCCCGATCATCGTGCGGCGAGCCGTTTGTCGAGCCGCCACAGCCGGAAGCCGTGGATCAGCGTCGCGGCAATCGCGGTCGGGATCGCCCACACCGACAGCGCCAGCGGCGACAGCAGGATGCCGTAGTTTTCGAGGAAGCCCTTGATCAGCAGGATCGACGCGACCGCGAGGAAGATGTCCTCGCCAAAGAACAGCCCGATATTGTCGGTCGCCGCCGCCATCGCGCGGATTTTCTGGTGCTCGGCGTCGGTCGTGGCGCCCTGCTTTTCGGCTGCGGCCACCGCCATCGGCGCGAGCAATGGCCGCACGGTTTGCGCATGGCCAGCAATCGCGTTGAGCCCCGCCGCTGCGGTCAACTGGCGGAAGATCATATAGGTCAGCAGCAGCCGGCCCACTGTGGCGGCATGGATCGACGAAATCAGCGTCCGCGCGCGCTCCTGCAAGCCGTAGCGTTCGAGCAGCCCGATCACCGGCAGCACGATCCAGATGACGCTGACATAGCGGTTGTCGTTGAATGCCTTGCCGAGCGCCGCGACCACCGTCAGCGCATCGAGCCCTGCCGCCCAGCCGGTGACCAGCGCCGCGACGGTCACCACCAGCAGCGGGTTGATGCGCAGCACAAAGCCCAGGACGATGACGCCAATTCCCGACAGCACCAGCATTAGCGCGGCCCGACGCGGAAGGTGGCAGCCGCCTTGGCGCAGGGCACGCCGTCAGCATTGATAAGGCACGAGGTGAAGGCCAGCGTCGCCCCGGTCTTGACGAAATTCGTGGTGAAATCGACCCATTGGCCAAGCTTTGCCATGCCGAGATAATCGACCGACAGGTTGACCGTCACCAGGCCCGGCGCCGGGTCGTAGCGCAGCGCCGCGCTCAGCCCCATCGCATTGTCCGCCAGCGCCGCGATGACCCCGCCGTGCAGCAATCCGCGGCCGTTGCAATGTTCGGGGCGGATATGCAGCCCGAGGATGAACGCCTCCCCCGTGACGCGCGCATAAAGCGGCTCCCACGGCGCCGTCACGGCGCTCTTGCGGGTGTGCGGCACAAAGCCGTCGGGGACGATCAGGTCGTTCAAGCCCGTGCCTTTCCAAATCCGCCGCCGCCCGGCGTTTCAATCACGAACACGTCGCCCGCCGCCAGCGCCACCGTGGCGGTCGCGCCGAAGTCTTCGCGGCTGCCGTCGGCGCGTTCGACCCAGTTTCGGCCCGCTGCACCGTTGGCGCCGCCCGCCAGCCCGAACGGCGGCACATCGCGGCGGTTGGCCAGTATGCCGGCGGTGACGGGTTCGAGGAAACGCACGCGACGCACGACGCCATCGCCGCCATGGTGTGCGCCAGCGCCGCCCGACCCGGGCCGGATCGAGAAGGTTTCGAGCCGCACCGGGAAGCGCGTTTCGAGGATTTCGGGGTCGGTCAGCCGGCTGTTGGTCATGTGCGTCTGCACTGCACTGGCACCGTCGAAGGCCGCGCTTGCGCCGGCGCCGCCGGCGACGGTTTCGTAATACTGAACTCGGTCGTTGCCGAAGGTGAAGTTGTTCATCGTCCCCTGCGCGCCCGCCATCACGCCCAGCGCGCCGAACAGCGCATCGGTGACGACCTGGCTGGTTTCGACGTTGCCCGCGACGACCGCCGCCGGATACACCGGGTCGAGCATCGAGCCCCGCGGCACGGTGATCGTAACGCCGCGCAGGCAGCCGTCGTTGAGCGGGATGTCATCCCCCACCAAACAGCGGAACACATAAAGCACCGCGGCGCGCGCGATCGAGCGCGGTGCATTGAAATTGTCGGGGCGCTGGGCGCTGGTGCCGGTGAAATCGACGTGTGCGGTGCGCGCGGTGCGGTCGACGGTAATTGCCACCGACACCTGGGCGCCATTGTCCATTGGGTAGGTAAAGCTGCCGCTGTCGAGTGTCTCCAGCACACGGCGCACTGCTTCGTCGGCATGGTCCTGGACATGGCCCATATAGGCGGCGACCACGTCTTGCCCGTGGGCCGCGACCAGCGTCTTGAGCGCGGCGGCGCCTTGGTTGCATGCGGCGACCTGCGCCTTCAGGTCGGCGATGTTGGCGGCGATGTTGCGCGCCGGATAGGCACCCGACCCAAGCAATGCCGAGACCTCGACCTCGCGGAAGCGCCCGGCTTCGACCAGCGTGACATTGTCGATCAGCACGCCTTCCTCGTCGATGCTGCGGCTGTCGGGCGGCATCGACCCCGGCGTCAGCCCGCCGATATCGGCATGGTGGCCGCGCGCCGCGACGAAGAACGCCGGCGTGGGGCCGTCGGTGAACGCCGGCATTACCACGGTAATGTCGGGCAAATGCGTGCCGCCGTTGTACGGCGCGTTGAGCATATAGGCGTCGCCCGCCGCCATCGTGTTGCCCCGTGCGGCAATGATCGTGCGGATGCTGTCGCTCATCGAGCCGAGGTGGACGGGCATGTGCGGCGCGTTGGCGATCAGCGCGCCTGATGCGTCGAAAATCGCGCACGAAAAATCGAGCCGCTCCTTGATGTTGACCGAGGTGGCGGTGTTCTGCAGCGCCAGCCCCATTTGCTCCGCGACATCCATGAAGCGGTTGTTGAACAGTTCGAGCTGGACGGGATCGCGCCCAATACTACGAAACTCGCTGCGGTATTCGCTGCGTGCGACGGCGGTGCCGCGCGTCAGCAGCAGGTTCGCGGCCGCGTCGCAGCGCGCCTGCCAGCCCGGCGCAACGAGGATCGTCGAGGTCGGGTCGACAATAACCAGCGGTCCCGCCAATTCGCCAGCCTGCGCCAGCGCGGCGCGGCCGAGCACGCGCGTGTCGACGGCGCCCTGCCCCCAATCGACCAGCGCGCCGCCAGCGGGTTCATCACCCGCCGCTGCAGCGACCGATGCAGCAAGCGGCGCCGACACGACGATTTCAACGCGGACGCTGGCGATCATCGGCGCACCGTCACCGATGAAGCCGAAGCGGGCGCGGTGTGCGGCGGCAAAGGCATCGGCGACAGCGGCCGCTTCACCCATCGGCACTTCGAGCGTCGTGTCGGCGCCGGCGTGGTGTACGAGCAGGCTGACATGGCGAGTCACCTTCATGCCCGCGACCGCGCAGAGCGCGGCGCGGGCCTGCGCTTCGAGGCTGTCGGCAGCGACGCTGGCAGCGGCAATGCCGGCGGCATCGAGCGCTACGCCAAGGCTGGTCTCGCGCAGTTCGCGCAGGTCGCTGGCGCCGATGCCATACGCCGACAACAGGCTGGCGAGCGGGTGCACCATGATTTCGGAGATGCCGAGGCTTTCGGCGACGGCGCAGGCGTGCTGACCGCCGGCGCCGCCGAAGCACACCAACGTGTAGCGCGCCAGATCATGCCCGCGTTGCACAGAAATCTGCCGGATGGCGCGCGCCATGTTGGCGACCGCAATGTCGAGGAATCCCTGCGCCAGTGCGGCAGGCGTCAGGCGTTGGCCGGTCGCGGCGAGCACTTCGTCCGACAGCGCCGCGAACTTTGCTGCGACGGTTTCTGCGTCGAGCCGCTGGTCGCCGCCCGGCCCAAAAATCGCCGGAAAAAGATCGGGTGACAGCCGACCGAGCAGCACGTTGCAATCGGTCACCGTCAGTGGGCCACCGTTCCGGTAGCACGCCGGGCCGGGCATCGCGCCGGCGGATTCGGGGCCGACGCGCAGCCGGATGCCGTCGAAGCGGCAGATCGAGCCGCCGCCTGCCGCCACAGTGTGGATCTGCAGCATCGGTGCGCGCACCCGCACGCCCGCCACGCTGTTATCGGTGCTGCGTTCGAGCACGCCGGCATAGTGCGAGACGTCGGTCGAGGTGCCACCCATGTCGAAGCCGATGAGGCGCTCGAAGCCCGCAGCCTCGGCAGTCTTGACCATGCCGATGATGCCGCCCGCCGGCCCGGATAGGATCGCATCTTTGCCCTGGAAACGCGCCGCATCGACCAGCCCGCCGTTCGACTGCATGAACTGCAGCGCCGTATCGCCCAGCGCCGCCGCAACGCTGTCGACATAGCGCCGCAGCACCGGCGACAGATAGGCATCGACCACCGTGGTATCGCCGCGCCCGACGAGCTTGATCAGCGGCGCGACCGCATGGCTCAGCGATATGCGCGTAAAGCCGATGTCGGCGGCGATTTCGCCGATGCGCGCTTCGTGCACCGGGTTGAGATAGCCGTGCATCAGCACCAGCGCGAGCGCACGAAATCCCGCGTCGAACGCCGCTTGCAGACCGGCGCGGGCGGTGGCTTCATCGAGGCCGCGCACGACGCTGCCGTCGGCGGCCAGTCGCTCGTCGATTTCAACGACATGGCCGTAGAGCGGCTCGGGCAGTTTGATTTCAAGGTCGAACAGCCGTGGTCGCGCCTGGTGGCCGATGCGCAACGCGTCGCCCAGTCCGCGCGTTATCGCAAGGCAGGTCGGTGCGCCGGCGCGTTCGAGCAGTGCGTTGGTGGCGACCGTGGTGCCCATCTTGACCGCCGCGATCCGGTCCGCGGGCACCGCTTCGCCCTCGCCCACCCCGAGCAGCGCGCGGATGCCAGCGACCGCCGCATCGGCGTAGCGCGCGGGGTTGTTCGACAGCAATTTGCGCAGATGCAGCACGCCGTCGGGCGCGCGTGCGACGATATCGGTGAAGGTACCGCCGCGGTCGATCCAGAATTCCCAGCCGGGCGAAGATGCGTCAACCATCGCCCGGTTATGGCGGGGCTATCCCATCAACGCCAGCGCCTTTGCGGCGCGATCGGCGTGGCGGACTTCTTCCTTGCCGTTCTGGCGCAGCAGCGCGGCGGCTTCGGCGTTGCCGATGCTTTGCGCCCAGCTTTCGTATAGGTCGTTGCCGTTCGTCTCGGCGCGCACCAGCCCTTCGAGCACCGCGGCGGTCAGCGCCGGCGCGGTTGCCGAAACATAGGGGTTTTCCTCATCGGCGGGCGGCGCGAACGGTTCGCCGGTCAGCAGCGTGATGACCTGCGCGACGCGGTGCGCGTGCGCCAGTTCCTCGCGGCCATTGGCTTCGAGCAGCGCGCGGATTTCGGGATTTTCGGACCCCGACGCCAGCCCGTAATAGCCCTTGAGCCCCGAGGCTTCGAGGAACACCATTAGCTTGAGGTCGTCGATCGTCGGCGCGGTGACGGCGTTGATGTGTGCAAACGCCGCGCCGGTAGTGGCGGGCGCGGATGCGGGCAAAGTGGTCAACGGATCGTGCTCCCTGTTAAAGCCGCAGAAGGCAGTGACGTTGGGACCATGTCAAGTCCCGCCAATTGCCGGCCATGGGCATTGTGCCGGGCAGCGGTGACCGCCGCGCGTAGCGAATTTGATTAACGTTAGTCCAAAATCGTATTATACTGTTAGTGTAATGTTCATATCCGATGCCTGTTTAGCGCATCAGCACATCTCGAGGGACCGATATGTTCACATTCATCGAAGACCTGCCGGCCGATGTGCTGGGCGTCGAAGCCTCGGGACCGATCACGCACGAAGACTATCAGAAGCTCATTCCGCGGGTTGACGCGATGCTTGGGAAAGGGCCGATCAAGGCACTTTACATCTTCAACGAAGGCGTCACGGAATTTTCGCCGCAGGCATTCTGGGACGATCAAGTGTTTACGGTTCGGCACTGGCGCGACTTCAGTCATCTGGCAATCGTAAGCGATGTCGGCTGGGCGCGCTTGGCGACGCGGATGTTTGCGCCCTTGTTTCCAGCCAAACTCAAACTGTTCAGAATGGATCAGTTGGCTGACGCCAAGGCGTGGATCGCCTCGGCGTCCTAGCATGCACCGCCGCTGACCAGACGATCAGGCTGTCGCCAGCAGTTTGTAGATAATGTTGCGCTGGATTTCGTTGGTGCCGGCGTAGATCGAACCGGCGCGGTCGTTGAAGTATTTGGGCGCGGCCTTTGCCGCATAGGCCGGGCCGACGCCGCTGTTGCCGGCGGGCGCGACAAACCCCGGCACTTCGCCGCCGGGTGCGGTCAGCTGCGGCTGGAACGCGGCGCCATAGACGCCGCTCGCCTCAAGCTCGATTTCGGTCAGGCGCTGGCTGAGCTCGGTGCCCTGGATCTTGAGTACCGAGGCCATCATGCCGGGCGTGCCGCCGCGCGACAGCAGCGCCATGAACTGCAATTCCTGCGCATCCATCGCGTCGATCTGCTGTTCGACGTCGGTAATCGCATGGCGCAGGCCGACACCGGTCTCGCCGGCCTCGCCGCTGCGCAGGAAGCGCCGCAGCCGCGCCAGCCGCGTGCGCAGGCCGGGGGCGTACTGGCTGCCGCCGCGTTCGAATTCCATCAGATACTTTGCCACCGTCCAGCCGTCATCGATGGCGCCGATGACGTTGCTGACGGGCACGCGCACGCCGTCGAACATCACCTGGTTCTGGATATGCTCGCCGCTCAGCGACACGATCGGGCGGACGCTGACGCCGGGCGCGTCCATGTCGATCAGCAGGAAGGTGATGCCGAGCTGCGGCTTGCCGATGTCGGCAGTGCGCACCAGGCAGAACATGCGGTTGGCGTAATGCGCGTGCGTCGTCCAGATCTTGGTGCCGGTGCAGACGAAATGATCGCCGTCCCGCACCGCCTTCATCCGCAATGACGCAAGGTCGGAGCCCGACTCAGGTTCGGAATAGCCCTGGCACCAGAAATCCTCGCCCGAGAACATCCGCGGCAGCAGCGTCGCCTTCTGTTCGGGCGTGCCATAGTGCAGCAGCACCGGGCCGATCATCCCCAGCCCCATCGGCGACAGCGGCGGCGCGCCGGCCTCGGCCAGTTCACGCGTGAAGATATAGCGCTGGACGACGCTCCAGCCGGTGCCGCCGTGTTCGACCGGCCATGACGGCACCAGCCAGCCGCGCTTGTGCAGCCGGCGTTGCCATTCGAGCGACACCTCGGGTTTCGAATAGACGCTGGTCATCTTCTCGCTGGTGGCGCGCAGTTCGGGCGTCAGCTCGGCATCGAGAAAGGCGCGCACTTCGTCGCGAAACGCCAGGTCAGCCGGGCTCCAGTTCAGGTCCATGGTATGCGTCATCCCCGTTCAAGCGGCGCTTGCTGCGCCTTTGAAACTATCTTGGCGAAGATTCGCGGGCGGCGCCAGTCACTGCGACATTGACGCACTGCAAAGGCCGCGCGATGAAAAGCCCGCAACATCAGGGGAGCGACGCATGTCGATCGAAACGCAAGAAGTCACCTACACCGCCGGCGACACGCAGGCGCACGGCGTGCTCGCGGTGCCCGCCGGCCATGACAAGGTCCCCGGCGTCGCGATTTTTGCCGACATCATGGGGCTGGGCAAGCAGACCAAGGCGTGGGGGCAGCGCATCGCCGATGAACTCGGCTATCTGGCGCTGGCGGCCGATGTCTATGGCGGTGGCGCCAGCCCGAAGGACTTTCCCGAAGGCATGGCGTGGCTCAACGCGCTACTCAAGAACCCCGACCAGCTCGCGGCACGTGCAGGCGGGGCGCTGAAGGTGCTGCACGCGCACCCGCGCTGCAACGGCAAGGTCGGCGCCATCGGCTTCTGCTTCGGCGGCTCGACGGTGCTGGCGATCGTCCGCGACGGCAACCCCGATCTGGCCGCTGGCGTCAGCTTCCACGGCGGGTTGCAGACCAACAAACGCGCGCAAAAGGGCAAGGTGCCGGCGAAGGTGCTGGTGCTGACCGGCGCCGAGGACCCGATGGTGACACACGACCACATCGCGGACTTCCTCAACGAAATGCGCGACGCCGAAGCCGACTGCCAGACCATCGCCTACACCGGCGCCGTCCACAGCTTCACCAACCCCGACGCCGACGGCCGCATGATGCCCGGCATCAAGTTCCACGAACCGACCAACCGCCGCAGCTGGCAGGCGATGAAGACGCATTTCGAGGAAGTTTTCGCATAAGCACGGCCGGTCGTTAGTGGCAAAATTGCCCTCGCGATTTTGCCACTAATGACGGACTCGTGCGCATGCCGGCCGGCAGGGCGGGCGGAACCCCCGCCCGAACCCGTCCGACGGCGTGGCTTTGCCACGACGGGCAGCTGTCTAGCTCGGAAATTCGGGACGCTAGAGATTAGCGTGAAGCTGTTGACGCCAGTGCGAGGCCACAACCTGAACTCGCTTCGGGGAATGACCGGAATGGGGTGGATTGCTGACAGGCAGGTTTCCAGTTAGCGTAGGCACAATGCATTTGAACGGGGCAGATAGTTGCGCACTCTGAGCTTCCTGCTCCCATTGCCCATATTTGCAGGCTTAACGCTCGTGGTAGATTATCGGCTAACCTTGGGGATAACTCTGACCGTTGTCGCATGTTTAGCCTATTTTAATCGAACGATAGAAAATTATTGGGATATTTTCACTTGGATGATTTTGACGCTACTTCTTACATGCGTCACTCTATCCAACAGCGGTAGACTTTCACCGGACGTTTCGATCGGTATCCTTATCTTGTATGCGGGACTTGCGTTGAAGCCGATGTGGACAAGGAAGAGTTAGCTAAATTCGCTCGCAGGGACGTCCGTCTGCAAGTGCGGGAAAAGCGCGAATGTCCGAAACGGGTCGGTTGCCGCCAGGCAGCTTTCCCCGCCGAAACCGGACTGGCGGCTTCCGGGGCAATCCCGCTCGTCTCGGGGCGGCGCAATGGCGACTATGGGGTGGGAAACGGAAAGGCAGGTTTTGGCTGAAGACGACGCGGAAGCGGACTTTCGCTTAATCGGCTGGATAGAAGGATTTATACACCGTTCGGACTATTGGGCCGATCTTCGTTCGTCGCTTAGCCAATGAAAAGGGGCGGCCGTTTCCGACCGCCCCTCACGTCTGGATGTCGGGTACTTAGGAAGCGGCGAGCGCAACCTTGCGGCGGCGCAGGCTGGTTCCGACCATGCCGAAGCCGGCGATCATTAGCGCCCAGCTGGCAGGTTCGGGGACGGCAGCGCCGGTCACTTCAACCGAGAAGTCGCCACCTAAGGGGTAACCGCTGCCCCCGGAGTAGCCAGAACCAAGGTCGCCGTTCGGGAAGTTCGCATATGATGTGACATCGAGCTGATACTTTCCGGCCCCGAGAGTGATCCCGATGAACGAGTCATAGGTATCATGGCCGGGCACATAGCCGTCATCATTGACTGCAAGCAACGAGCCCGACGGCATGGCGTAGAGCGAAAAGATCGAGTCGAAAGTCGGCATTGCAAACGCTGTGAACGTCACGGTGCCCGGTGTGGTCACAATAATGCTGAACGATGCAATGTCATCTGCTGACGTAAGCGTCCCGTACACGGTCACGGCACTTGCTGCGGTGGAAAATCCCATGCTGCTCGCAGCGACTGCGGCAGCAAGAAGACAAGCTTTCAGTTTACCCATGTGATACCCCTGTTTGCTGTGCCGAAAAGTGTCGGCACATAAACATATTTGCAAGAGCCATGCCAATTCAATTTGGTAAATCGAAACAGATATTTGGAAAATGCATAGTTTGGCAAAGTGTAAAACAATTTGACAATTTTCGAAGTTCGGACCCGATGGCGCGATGGCCATCTGCGGGGAAAGACTGGCAAGTTACAGAATTTCTGAGAAGGGATCGAAGGGCTCCTTCCAGGCATAAAAACTGGCGGACCTCGTAATCCTTGGAACGAATCCCCTGAAGGTCGACACCATGACCATCAAGGACATAGCCGTGATCGAAACGTTCAAGGACGGCGTCTCCGTCCACCTCAAGGCATGCTGACCGTTTCCAGGTGGCGCGGATCTCATTCCCAACGTCCAAGTTGGGGTCGTTTGCCGACAGGCAGCTTTTCACCCCGAAACCGGAACGGCAGCTTCCGGGCAATCTGAGGTCGACTCGGTAACGAGCTATGACCGGAATGGGGTGGGTTGCTGACAGGCTGCTTTGAGTTGCATATTTATTTTGAAAGCTTAGCAATCATTTGGATGTGAATAGGTAATAAGTCCATGATTTCAGCAATTGCTATTTTTTCATCCCTCTCATTTTTCTCCGTATTGCTTTGGTTCTTTCCAAAAAAAGTACAAATGTGGCTTATAAAATCCTATGATTTGGATGATCAACCAAATCGCCGATGGATAGACGTAGGTTTTGTCAAATCTCCGAATTACATCTATTATTTGAGATTTATTGCCGTGGTGATGGGAATATCTGCATTGGGAGGCTCGTACGCAGTTTTTTGTTAGGACATTGAACACTTGTAGAACCGGTTGCAAAGATAGAAGCGGCACATGCGATGGGCGCGAACGGAAACAGCGCCCCGACTTATAGCGACCGAAATGGGGTCGGTTGCCGCCAGGCAGCTTTCCCCGCCGAAACCGGACTGGCGGCTTCCGGGGCAATCCCGCTGGTCTCGGGGCGGCGCAATGGCGACTATGGGGTGGGAAGCGGACTGTCTGCTTCTGAGGTCCATAGCCAATCAATAGGACCTCGTATAAGCTTGGATTTAGCAACAAAATCGGCGGCGGTTGTAAATATTATGCAGGTGTCGAATTTAGTTACGATGGCCATTCTGCCAATCATAATTTGGCAATCTCTCGTTGCCGGAGCCGCATATGCTCAAGGTATTGACAACAAAAAAATTCAGAGGTTTGCCAAGTTTCGGTTAGCATTTAGCGTGTTGCTGGCGGTCTTTGTAGTTGCTGTCTCATGGAGATAGTAAACATTTAGACTGAATTGCAACAGATACGGCAAATTCGCGGATCGCGGTCGATTGAATGGCGGCTATTGGTCATTCGACTTCTAGATTGGAAAGACCGCAACGGGGTCGGTTGCTGCCGTTCTGCTTCCTCTCCCGTTTGCGGTAGAGGGACCATAGGTCAGATCACCAGCGGCCCATGCTCTAACTTCGGCAGCACATGCCGCGCGAACAGGTCGCATTCGGCGGCGTGCGGGTAGCCGGACAGGATGAACGCTTCGATGCCTTCGGCCTGATAGGCGCGCAGTTTCGCCAGGATCTGGTCGGGATCGCCGACCAATGCGGCGCCGCAGCCCGAGCGGGCGCGGCCAATGCCGGTCCACAGATTGTCCTCGACATAGCCTTCGTTGCCCGCCGCCTCACGCAGTTCGGCCTGGCGCTGGACGCCGACGGAGGTCGAATCGAGCGACTTGGCGCGGATGGCGTCGCCGGTGGCGGCGTCGAGCTTCGACAGCAGCCGCGATGCGGCGGCACGCGCCTCGGCCTCGGTTTCGCGCACCACGACATGGACGCGGTAGCCGAAGCGCAAGGTGCGGCCATAGGCGGCGGCGCGCTTGGTCATGTCGGCGACGATTTCGCGCACCGCGGGCATGGTGTCGGGCCACATCAGATAGACATCGGCGGCCTTGGCGGCGGCATCGCGCGCGTCGGGCGACAGCCCGCCGAAATACAGCGGCGGGCATTTGCCGCTGACCGTCTTGATGCCCGGTGGGTCGAGCTTGAGCTGCCAATGCTCGCCCTGATAATCGAGCGGCTGGCCGTTGAGCAGCGTCTTGAGGATTTCCATCAGCTCGACGGTGCGCTGGTAGCGCGGCGCACTCGCCAGCACCTCGCCGGGCATTTCGGAGCTGATGATGTTGACGTTCAAACGACCATTCGCCAACTGGTCGAGCGTCGCGATCTGGCGCGCCAGTTGCGGCGGCCAAGCCTCGCCCACCCGCACCGCCATCAGCAACTTGATGCGCCGCGTAACCGTGGCGATCGCGGCGGCAAACGCCGTGGTATCGATGCCGAGCGCATAGCCGCTGGGCAGCAGGATATTGTCGAAGCCGCCCTTTTCAGCGGTCAGCACAATGTTGCGGCAATGCTCCCAGCTCGATTTGAGCGCGGCGTCGGGTTGGCCCAGGAATTCATAGTCATCGTCGCACAGCGCCGAAAACCAGCTGACTTCGCAGCCCTTGGCGACAGCATTCATGGCAGGTTTTCCCCAAGCGAACCGACGAGAATGGCGTACCATTCAGCGCGCGTGAAACTGACCTTGAAGGCTTCCGCCGCCTCGGCGATGCGCGCCGGGGTCTGCGTGCCGACAATCGGGATGGGCCGCGCCGGATGCGCCATCACCCAGGCATAGGCGACTGCCGAGACACCGACGCCGAAGCGTTCGCCGTGCGCCTTGAGCAGCGCCTTGACCGCGGTTGTGCGCGCGTCGTCGGGCTTGCCGCGACCGGGGCGCGGGTCGCCGCCGACCAGCCGCCCCTGCCCCAGTGGCGACCACGCCAGCACGGCATAGTCATTGGCCATCGCCTGATCGAGCACGCCGTCGAACAGCGGTGCAGTGGCGAGCGGCGAAAACTCGGGCTGGATGCTCGCGAGCGGCAGGCTCATGTGCGCGGCGAGTGCGGCGGTTTGCGCGGGCGTGTGGTTCGACACGCCGATGGCGCCGATCTTGCCGGCCTTGACGAGGCCTTCGAGCGTGCGCGCGGTTTCAGCCGGATGCGCCAGCATGTCGGGGCGGTGGATCTGCCACAGGTCGATTCGCTCGACACCGAGGCGCGTCAGCGATGCATCGACGGCTTCGACCAGATAGGCCGGCGACGAATCATACGGCACACCCATGCGGATGCCACCTTTGCTGGCGAGCACCATGCGGTCGCGCAGCGCCGGCGCCTCGGCAAGCACCTTGCCGAGCAGCAGCTCCGACGCGCCGAACGGCTCGTCATTGTCGGGGCCGTAAATGTCGGCGGTATCGAGCAAGGTCATGCCGGCATCGAGCGCAGCTTCGACACGCTCGCGCGCGGCCCGGACGTCGGTGCCGGCGAAGCGCCACATGCCCCACGCCATGGGTGAAACGGAAAGTCCGCTCTTGCCGAGCGGACGTGATTTGGGGGAGAGGGTGATTTCGGTCATGCGGGCGTTTTGACACAAAGGAACAGGCAATGGGAGACGCAATTCGCTGGGGCATCGTCGGTTCGGGGATGATGGGCATCGAGCACATCAACAACCTCAAGCTGACGCCGGGCGCAACGATCGTGGCGCTGGCCGATCCGGTGGCGTCGTCGCTCGCCATGTCGCAGCGCGCCATCGGCCACGAGGTCGCGACGTTCGCCGATAGCGCCGCGCTGGCGGCAAGCGGGCTGTGCGACGCGGTCGTGGTATCGTCGCCGAACTTCACCCATCATGACGTGCTCGGGCCGCTGATGGACGCGAGACTGCATATATTGTGTGAAAAGCCGCTGTGCACGACGCTCGCCGATGCGCGGGCGATTGCGACGCGTGCCAAGGGCTATGACCGGATTTTCTGGACGGCGATGGAATACCGCTACATGCCGCCGGTCGCCGATTATGTCGCGCAATTGCACGCCGGCCGCGTCGGCAAGCTGCAGATGCTGTCGATCCGCGAGCACCGCTTCCCGTTCCTCGTCAAGGTCGGCGACTGGAACCGCTTTGCGCGGAACACCGGCGGCACGATGGTCGAAAAGTGCTGCCACTTCTTCGACCTGATGCGGCTGATCGTCCAGGCCGAGCCGGTGCGCATCTATTGTTCGGGCGGCAACGACGTCAACCACCAAGACGAGCGTTATGACGGGCAAAAACCCGACATCATCGACAACAGCTACACGACGGTCGATTTTGCGAACGGCGTGCGCGCGATGCTCGACCTCAGTATGTTCGCCGAAGGTGCCGAGCAGCAGGAAGAAATCTGCGCGGTCGGCGACAATGCGCGGCTCGAGGTGTTCATCCCCAAGGGCGAGATCGTCTTCAGCCCACGCGTCGGCTTCATGAACCCCAAGCAGGTTGAACGCCGGGTCGTCGAAGTCGATGGCGCCGCGCTCGCCGCCGGCCATCACCACGGCGCCAGCTTCTACAGCCACGCGGCCTTCGCGCGGGCAGTGCGCGGTGAGGGCAAGATCGAAGTCACCGCCGATGACGGGCTGCGTGCGGTCGCCATGGGTCTCGCCGCCGAAATCAGCGCGAAAGAGCATCGCGTCGTCGAAATGGCCGAATTGGGGCTCTGAAGGCCGATTTCGACGAAAATTGGCAGTCAAACCGCGCAAAGTGTTGCGACTGAATCACAGCTGCGCCCAAATCCGATACCCCACAGGATAGCTGGGGTTAACAATTGCCGGTTTTTGCTTTGTTGTGCCGAAAACTGTCCTAACAGATGCGTACCAACATCGCCGCGGTGCATTTGGACCGACGGAGAGGGTATTTTCCAGGGGAACTGACCGATGAATCGTTCAATCATGCTTGCCAGCACCGCACTGCTGGCTTTGACCGCGCTGCCGGCGCTCGCGCAGAGCACCGTCGCCAACGCGCCGAAAAACGTCAACGTGCAGGACGCGCAGGAGACTGCCGACGCCGATGATCCCGATGCGATCATCGTGACGGCGCAGAAGCGCGCGCAGAAACTGCAGGACGTGCCCGTTGCGGTCAGCCTCGTCACCGGTGACCAGATCCGCGACCTCGGCGGCGTCAACATCGCCAACGTCCAGTATCTCGTCCCCGTGCTCAACTTCCGCCAGTCGGGCACCAGCCTCAACCAGTCGCTGTTCCTGCGCGGCGTCGGCACGATCAACTTCTCGATCGCCGCCGAACCATCGGTCGCCGTCGTGCTCGACGGTGTCGTGCTCAGCCGCGCCGGCGAAGGCTTCGGCGACCTTTATGACGTCGAACGCATCGAAGCACTGCCCGGTCCGCAGGGCACGCTGTTCGGCAAGAACGCCTCGGCGGGTGTCGTGCAGATCATCAGCCAGCGCCCGACGCGCAACCTGTCGGGCTATGTCGAAGGTTCCTATTACAGCCAGAACGAATGGCGCGGCCGCGCGACGCTCAACTATCCGATCACCGACAAGCTGCTGACCCGCGTCACCGGCTTCTACGGCCAGTATGACGGCAACATCGAAAACGTCGCCGCCAACGTCCAGTCGACGGTTAACGGCTACAAGCACTACGGCATCCGCGGCATGGCCGAGTATCAGGCGTCGGACGATGTCTCGCTGCTGCTCATCGCCGACTACCGCAAGGCCGAGGATGATTGCTGCGCTGAAGTCATCGCGACGACGCCGGTCGGCATCACCGCCGGTGCGCTTCCGGGTGTGACGATCCAGGGGAACAAGACCCGCCAGATCGAACAGAACCTCGTCACCGCGACGAACGAAACCAGCTGGGGCGTGTCGCTGGAGGCCGACATCGCGCTCGGCAACAACACGCTGACCTCGATCACCGCGTATCGCAGCTGGGACAACCAGGAAATCCGCGACGGCGACTTCCTCAGCCAACCCTATGTCGGCGTCGCGCAGTTGCACGACAATGGGCCGCAGACCGGCACGACGTTCAGCCAGGAACTGCGCATCGCTTCGCCCTCGGGCGTGCCGCTCGAATGGACCGCGGGTGCCTATTACTCGCGCTCGGTTTCCGAACGCACCTTCACGCGGAGCGACATCGTCTGCTCCGCGACGACGCTGCCGGCGATTTCGCCGGGTCTGTTCCCGTGCTCGACGGCGCCGGGTGTTTCGACGGTGACCTTCCCGACCGGGACGGCCAACTTCGGCTCGACGATTTCGAACATCGCGGCGTTCGGCCAGGCGACGTGGAACATCAATACCCGCTTCCGCGCCATCGGCGGCCTCCGCCTGACGCTCGACAATCTCGATGTCTTCCATGGCCGCGATACGACGCTGTCGGGTCCCGGTATCAACCCGTCGGGCCCGGTGGTCGGCGGCGTTACCTATTCGATCGCCTATCCGTGGCCGGGCAGCACCAGTTCGAGCAACCTGTCGGGCAAGGTCGGCCTGCAGTACGACATCGTGCCTGAATCGACCGCCTATGCGACCTACTCGCGCGGCTACAAAGGCCCGGCGTACAACATCTTCTTCAACCTGACCGCCACCGGCATCGGCGCGATCGAGCCCGAAACCGTCAACGCCTTCGAACTCGGGCTCAAGAACTCGCTGTTCGGCGGCAAGATGGCGCTCAACCTCGCGGCCTGGTACGCCAAATACTACAACTATCAGGCGAACAACCCCGACCTCGTCGCCGGTGTCGTCGTGACCCGCCTGACCAACGCTGGCAACGTCTCGACGCAGGGCGCCTCGCTCGACCTGATCTGGCGCCCCACGACCAACCTCAGCTTCTCGGGTGGCGTTGCCTACACCGATGCGCAGGTTGACCAGTTCAAGGTGCCGCCGGGCGGCAACCCCGCAGCCGTCGTGCCGTCGGGCACACAGCTGCCGAACGCACCGACATGGAAGATGACGCTGGGCGGCAACTACACCATCGAAACCGGTGGCTTCGCCAACGTCAACCTCGGCTTCCAGAGCGCCTATCAGTCGAGCCAACTGTCGCAGCTCGACCCGAGCGCCGCGGTGCGTGCCGCAACGACGATCCCGGCGTACGGCATCCTCGACCTGACGGCCGGCCTCGCGTCGCCCGATGGCCGCTGGTCGCTGCTCGGCACCGTCAAGAACGTCTTCGACCAGAGCTTCACCGCCAGCATCACCACCGGCGGGCCCGGCGGGTCGCTGCGCTATATCATTCCGCGTGAAGCGGATCGGTATTGGGGTCTGACGGCGCGGGTCGGCTTCTAAGCGGCCAAAGCGAAGCGGAAATTTGCCCTTCGCAAATTTTCGCTTCGCGCCGGACTCGCGTGAAGCCCGGCCGGCGGGGCGGCGGCGAACCGCCGCCGAACCCGTCCGACGGCGTGGCTTTGCCACGACGCTCTTACTTCCTGCCCTACTTCTCTTCTACCCACGCCTAAGCATGACTGGGCCGCACCACCGGCACCAACAAATGGACCCAAGCCGTCGCTAGAAAATACGCCACCGAGCAAATCGCAAACATCGGCCAATAACCGACCCCGTTGGTGAGTGACCAACCCGACAGCTCGATAATCCCCGCCCCCGTCAGATTCCCGCACACCGCCCCCAGTGCAATCACCCGCGCCACGCGTGGCAACGGCACCACATCCGCGGTCAGCCCGAAGATATTCGTCGAAAACCCCTGGTGCGCGAACAACGCCAGCCCGATCAGCCCGGCGGCAATCCACGGGCTCGATGTATACAAAGCCAGCGCCATCGGCAGGATCAGCGTCGCATAGAACAGCATCGAGGTCTTGCGCGCCGCGTTGACGCTCAGTCCGCGGTCGAGCAACCGCGGAAACAGCAACCCCGACGACAGCGCTCCCAGCGCCGCCAGCGTGAAGATGATGGCAATCGGATAGCCCAGATCGGCCTGCGCCATGCCGAACTGCCGGTGGAAGAAGTCGGGCATCCAGAACAGCACAAACCACCACACCTGGTCGGTCAGCGCCTTGGCGCCGGCGACGGCCCAGCTGCGCCGATCCGTCAGCAGCACCGACCAGCGCGTTTCATGTGCGTCCTGCGCGGCGCTGGTCGTCGTTGCCACTGGCCGCAGATTGCGCGTGCCGAGCCACCAGAAAATCAACCAGACAAACCCCAGCCCGCCGGTCACCAGAAACGCCGCGCGCCAGCCCCACATCAGCGCCAGCGGCGGGATCAGCAACGGCGTCAGGATCGCGCCGATGTTGGGCGCGGTGTTGAAAAGCCCGAGCCCGAGCGAGCGCTCTTTCAGCGGCAGATAGACCGCGCCGGCCTTGACCGCCGACGGCGTGCCGATCGATTCCGCCGCCGCCAGCGCCGCACGCGCCACGACGAATTGCTGCACTGAACTGGCAAAGGCATGCGCCATGCCGGCGGCGCTCCACACCGCGACGCCGAGCCCGAGTGCCCAGCGCACGCCGATCTTGTCGACAAACCAGCCGACGAACAGCAAAGCCGCTGCAGCCGCAATCTGGAACACCGACCCCAGATGCGCGAATTCCTGGTCCGTCCAGTTGAATTCGGCTTCGAGCGTCGGCTTGAGCAGCGCGAGCACCTGCCGGTCGACATAGTTGAGCGACACCGCGACAAAGATCAGCGCGACCAGCACGCGGCGCATGCCGCGTGTCGACTGCAGCGCTCCATCCAACTGTTCGGCCACGAAAACTCCCCTGTCCGGCGCCACGCGGGATTTGCCCTTCTACAGCGCGTCCGAACAGCGTAGCCATGTCGGGCAAACTGTCAAAGCGGGGATTTCATGCTTCACAAGGCCCTTATCGCAGCGCTGCTGCTGGCCCAACCGGTGCTGGCCGCCGCGCCCGGCTATGATGCGCGCGTCGCGCGCGTGCTCAAGGCGACGCCGCTGATCGATGGCCACAATGACTGGGCCGAACAGCTGCGCGACCAGTTCGGCGAGAAATGGTGGACCGTCGACCTGTCGGCCGACGCACGGGCTTTCAAGAAGCCGCTGCACACCGACATTCCGCGGCTGCGCGCCGGCATGGTCGGCGGGCAATTCTGGTCGGTCTATGTCCCGGCGCAAGTCACCGGCCCGGCCGCGGTCAAGGCGACGCTTGAGCAGATCGACCTCGTCCGCGGCATCATCGCACGCTACCCCGGCACCTTCGAACTCGCCGGCACTGCCGCCGACATCCGCCGTATCCACAAGGCCGGCAAAGTCGCTTCGCTGATGGGCGTCGAAGGCGGCAGCCAGATCGACAACAGCCTCGCGGTGCTGCGCCAATATTACGCGCTCGGCGCGCGCTATATGACGCTGACGCACGTGCAGCATAACGACTGGGCCGACAGCGCCAACCAGCCGCCGCTGCACAATGGCCTGACGCCATTCGGTCGTGCCGTCGTCGCCGAAATGAACCGCATCGGCATGCTCGTCGACCTCAGCCACGTGTCCCCTGCGACGATGAAAGCGGTGCTCGCCACCACCAAGGCGCCGGTCATCTATTCGCATTCATCGGCGCGCGCGCTCGACGACCACCCCCGCAATGTCCCCGATGACGTGCTGCCGCTGGTCGCGGCGAACGGCGGCGTCGTCATGGTCAACTACTATCCGCTGTTCATCAACCAGGCGCGCCGCGACTGGAGCGCCGCCCGCGGCGCCGAAGCCGCCCGCCTGGGCGCCACGATGATGGGCGAACCCACCGCCAAGGTCGACGCCGCACTCGACGCGTGGGACAAGGCGCACCCGCGCCCGGTCACCGCACTGGCCACCGTCGCCGACCATATTGACCATATCGCCAAAATCGCCGGCCACGACCATGTCGGGCTCGGCGCCGACCTCGACGGCATCGAAGAAACCCCCGTCGGACTCGAAGGCGTCGAAACCTATCCGGCGCTGCTCGCCGAACTGATGCGCCGCGGCTGGAGCGACGCCGATGTCGCCAAGCTCGCGGGCGGCAATATCCTGCGCGTCATGGAACGCGCCGAGGCGGTGTCGGCGTCGATGAAGGGCGCTGCAGTCGAGACGCGGTCGGAAGCGGAGATGGACAAGAATTAGGGGCCTCCGGCGGGCAGGGGCTTGCCCCTGCACCCATATATTGGTCGTGCCCAAACCGGCACCGGCGGTGATTGTCGAGCGCGCCTCCAATTGATGGGTGCAGGGGCAAGCCCCTGCCCGCCGGAGGCCCTCAGGTCTTCCCTACTGCATGTACCAACCATGGCTGACGACAATCGACTGGCCCGTCAGCGCGTTGGTCGGGAAGCCCGCGAGGAACACCGCAGTGCGCGCGACGTCATCGACGGTGGTGAATTCGCCGTCGACGGTGTCCTTGAGCATCACCGTCTTGATGACCGCTTCCTCCGAAATGCCGAACGCCTTCGCCTGTTCGGGGATCTGTTTTTCGACCAGCGGCGTGCGCACGAAGCCGGGGCAGATGACGTTGGCGCGGACGCCGAACTCGGCACCTTCCTTGGCGACGACCTTGCACAGCCCGATCAGCCCGTGCTTGGCGGTGACATAGGGCGCCTTGAGCTTCGACGCTTCCTTGGAGTGCACCGAGCCCATGTAGATGACGCTGCCGCCGCGGCCCTGGGCGTACATGTGCTTGAGGCAGGCCTTGGTGGTCAGGAAGGCGCCGTCGAGGTGGATGGCGAGCAGCTTCTTCCAGTCGTCGAAGGCGAAATCGACGATCGGCGCGACGATCTGGATGCCGGCGTTCGACACCAGAATGTCGATGCCGCCGAACTTTGCGGCCACCGCCTCGACGCCGGCGTTGACCTGGGCTTCGTCGGTGACGTTCATCGCGACGCCCATCGCGCGCGTGCCCGTCGGGTCAAACTCAAGTGCGGTGGCGTTCGCGGCGTCGATGTTGAGGTCGGCAATCGCGACCTTGGCGCCCTCTGCAAGGAACAGGTTGGCAATGTCCTTGCCGATGCCGCTTGCCGCGCCGGTGACGACCGCGACCTTGTCCTGCAACTGTCCCATCAAACGTCCTTTCCAAGATAATCAAACACCACGCGGCCGAGGCCGAGCGTCAGGTCGGCGACGATATGCGTCGCCGAGATAATTTCGAGCACCGGCAAATCGGCCACAGGCGCGAGCGCGTGCGGCGTGAGGCTGAGCGCCGCCGGGCCGGTCCAAGCGCCCTTCAGGTTGATGTCGGTGAGTTCATATTCGACGATCTCGCAAATACGTGGGGTGCCATCGACATGCGGGACGATCTTGAGCAGGAAATTGGGCGCCAGCATCGACGCCAGCACCGGCGCAAGGTCGAGCGCGCGATGCTTGTAGCCCATCGTGCCGAGCGCGACCGGAATGCCGTGATAGTCGAGCCGGCCGACCAGCGCATCGACATTGGCGGTCAGCGACGGCGCCGCGAGCTTCTTCGGAAACCCCCACAACTCACGGCCGCCGGCAATCGGTGGGTGATCGTTCAGATACATCGCGTGCGTGTAGCTGCCGGCGCGGCCTTCGAACGTCACCGGGATGACCTGGCCGCTTTCGGTATAGTCGCCGAACCCAGTCGAATCGGGCATGCGGATGAACTCGTATTTGACCAGCGGCTCGGTGACCATCAACGGCTCGGGCACGACCGCGCGCAACGCATCCATGTCGGTGCGATAGGTGATGATCATGTATTCGCGGTTGACGAAGCGGTACGGCCCCGGGGGAAACGCCGGGCTGGTCAGCGGCATCGCGAAGGCATTCTTGCGGACGTCGTCGATGTTCATCGTGTGCGGCTCCCGGGGTTCAACGTACGCCGCAGAAATCGAAAGTCTGGACGCCGTTGCTGTCATGCGGGCGTTCGAAAACCTGCGGTTGCGCCAGCGTGCGCGCGGCGTCGGCATAGCCCTGCGCCCAATGCGACTCCATCGCGGCGCGCGAGAAATTATAGTCTTTCGATTCGAGCTCGTGCGGCGGTGATTTGTAGATCAGCTGGACGATGTTATGCACCGACGGGTCGGCGAGCCGGCACAGTTCGGCGGCCTCGGTGCTGAGCTTCAAGTCGTCGGGCAGCTTGTCGAGCAGCGCCTGGACCAGCGAGCGCGCCGATTGCAGCTCGCGGAAATGGTCGGTGCTGGCGCGCGTGCGGCTTGAATACTGGATTTCCTTGAGTCGCTCGGCGACCTGGCCGAGATTGCGCGGTACGTGGCCGCGGGCGCTCCACAAATCGACCTGGAACGCCAGCGTGTCGAGCAGCGGCAGGTTCGACAGGATCCAGTCGAGCGGCGTGTTCGAGACGACGCCGCCGTCCCAATAGAATTCTCCGTCGATTTCAACGGCGGGAAACCCCGGCGGCAGTGCGCCGCTGGCCATGATGTGCGCGGCACGGATGCTGTGCGTACTGTTGTCGAAATATTCGAAATTGCCGGTGCGGATGTTGACCGCACCGACGCTGAAGCGCATCGCGCCCGGCGCATTGATGCGGTCGAAATCAACCAGCCGTTCAAGCGTCGCCTTGAGCCCGGCGGTGTCATAGAAGCTCGTCGCGCCCTCGGCGCCGGTCGGCAGCAGCATCGGCGGCGGCATGCGCGTGGCGAAAAACCCCGGCGCGCCAGCGGTCATGGTGCGCGCCGCCGTCAGCCGGTTGGCCCAGCTGCGCGCCAGATCGCCCTGCCACAGTGCCAGCCAATAGTCGGCGACGCCATAGTCGGGCGCCGAGCTGACCTGGTCCCAGAACGCCCGCAGCTTTTCGATGCGCTGCGCAGGTGCATTGCCGGCAATGATCGCGCTGTTGATCGCCCCGATCGAAATGCCCGCGACCCAGTCGGGCTCGATCTTGCCTTCGTGGAGCGCCTCATAGACACCGGCCTGATAGGAGCCGAGCGCGCCGCCGCCCTGCAGCAACAGCGCCACACGCTCGAACGGCAGCTTGCGGCCGTTAAGAGACTCGGTGCGCGAGAAAACGGCCATGTTGCGGCCTTCCGTCAATGCCAATGCAGATTGCGCCAATTCACGTTGCAGTGCAGCATAGACCGGTCGGGCGGCGAACGCCACCGGTCAAGCGCGGCGATGCGTTAGTGTGCCGCAGCCGGCATCGGCGGCAGCACACCGTAGCCGCGCAGGCCGAGCGCGATGATTTCGACCGCCAGCGCCGCCAGCAGCAGCGCCACGACACGCAGCAGCACCGCCGAAAAACCGCCGCCGCCCGACTTTTTCTCACCGCCGATGACCTGCGCGACGCCGAGCATCACCGCGAGGTTGCCGGCGATGATCGTCCCCAGCCCGGCCCACAGCAGCTGCCGGTTGCCGGGGCCCATCTGCGTCGAGAAAATGGTGATCGCAACAATCGCCTGTGGCGACGCCAGCAGCGGCACCGCGAGCGGATAGATCGCCATCTCGGGGCCGACGCGTTTTGCGCCTTCGGCATTGTCATGGCCTTCGCCAAGCACCAGCCCGATGGCGAACAGCAGCAGGATCAGCCCGCCCGCCACTTCGAGCGCGGCAATCGACACATGGAAGAATGCCAGGATATTCGGGCCGCGCGCGACAAAGATCGACAGCACCACCGCCTGCACCAGCACCGATTTTATCGCGACCCCGCGGCGTTCGGACAGCGTCAGGTGTCCGGCTTCGGCAGCGAAATACGCCGCCGCCTTCGTCGCGAACGCGACGATCGACAGGATGATGACCATTTCGGGAAAACTGGAAATCACGATACATCCCCTGCAACGGTACCGGTATGCGCCGCAGGCTAGCACGGCACGCCGAAGTCGAATAGACCGGAGCCTGCGGGATGCAAGAGGTAAAGGATGAGCGAAACGACCGAACCGGACCCGGCGCCTGCGGCGCAGCCCGATCCGGTGCGGCGCTGGACCTACATCGTCGCCGGTCTGCTGCTGGCGCTGCTCGCCTATAATATCGCCGCCGACCGGCTGGCACCTATCACCTATCAGACGACCGCCGAAACGCTGGTGGTGCCGGTGACGCCGCAGGTCAGTGGTGAAATTCTCAGCGTGCCGGTCACCGACAACAGCCGTGTCACCAAGGGCCAGTTGCTCGCACGAATCGACCCGACAAACTACCGCATCGCGCTCGAAAGCGCGCGCGCGTCATATGGCGCTGCGCAGCAGTCGGTCGGCGCCGCGGCCGCTGCGGTCGACTCGGCACGTGCCGTGCTGACCTCGCGCAAGGCGCAGCTGGTCGAGGCGCAACAGGACAATGACCGCACCGCCAAGCTGCTCGAAGTCGGCTATGCGACGCGCGCCAAGCTCGAGGCGACAATGGCCAAGCTGGCGTCCGCCGAAGCCGGCGTCGTTCAGGCCGAAGCGCAACTGGCGGGTGCGCTGCAGCAGCTCGGCCCGACGGGCAGCGCCAACCCGCAGCTGCGCGCCGCGGTTGCGGCGGTCGACAGCGCCCGCGCCAACCTCGAATGGACCAAGGTCACCGCGCCAGTCGACGGCTATATCTCGAACCTGCAGATCGGCCACGGTTCCTATGCCAAGGCCGGCACGCCGCTGATCAGCCTGATCGATGTCAGTCGCGCCGGACTGATCGGCTATTTCACCGAAAACCAGATCGGCAATGTCCGGCTCGGCGACCGCGTGCTGATCGCGCTCGACATGTTCCCCGGCAAACTGTTCACGGGCAAGGTTGTCGGGCTCGGTGGTGGTATCTCGACGCCGAACCAGAGCGCGCCAACGGGGTCGCTGGTACAGGCGCCGAGTTCGAGCTGGCTGAGCAGTTCGCAGCGCTTGCCGATCCGCATCGCCTTTGATCCGTCGGGGCAGGTCCCGCCCGGGCTGCGGCTCGGTTCGCAGGCCAGCGTCATGGTCGAAACCGGCGACGCGGGATTCATGAAGACGCTCAACCGCTGGGTGCTGACGCTGCGCTCTTATCTTTCGTATGTCAGCTGACGCTGCCGGGCCTATGTCAGCTGCCGCCGAATGGGCGCGCAGCGGCCCGCGCGTGCTGCGCACGGCGTTCGCCGTCGCGGTGGCGATGTGGCTGGCCTATTGGCTGCGGCTGCCGATCGGCTACATCGCGCCGGTGCTGGTGGTGACCGCGCTCGGCGGCCTGCTCGACACCTTCAGTATCAAGACCGCGCTGCTGATGGTGGTGCTCGTCGCCGTCGTCGCGCAGGGGTTGACGCTGCTGCTGACGCCGCTGCTCGGCAACCGCGCGGCGTATCTGACGATTGTCGGCGTCGCGCTGTTCTTCGCCTACCGGTTGCAGGCGCATCCGAAACTGGCGCCGGTGGTGGCGCTGACGCTGCCGCTGCTGGTGATGTTCGGGCCGCTGGTGCCGCTGTCGGCGGGCTTTGCGCAGGGTATGGCGGTGCTGTTGATGTTGCTCGCCGGCTGCGCGGTGATCGGCGTCATTCTGGCGTGGCTGGTCTTCCCCGGCCCTGCCGCCGCCGCGAGCGCCGCCATCCCTGCCGCACCGCGCTCGGCGATCGACAGCGCCGTCAGCGCCGCCATTCTCGTGCTGCTCATCGCGCTGACGCTGCGCTTTGACGCCCAAAGCGCGCTGCGGCTGCTGATGATCGCCAGCACCGTGCTCGCTGCGGTCGATCCACGCGCCGGTATCAAGACCGCGGGCATGACGATGGCCGCCACCGCCGCGGGTGTCGCCGGCGCCTTCTTCATCCGCAACGTCACCTTCATCGTCCAGACGCCGCTGATGGCGGGCCTGATGGCGGCACTGATCGTGCTCGGCGTCGGCCGCCGGCTGACCCATCCGGCGACGGCGCAAACCGCTTCGGCCGGGCTGGTGTCGCTGTTCGTGCTGATCGGCGGCAACGGCAGCGTCGATGACAAGAAGCTGGTGGTGTTCCTGCTCTACACGCTCGGCGGCATCGCCATTGCCATCGGCCTGCGCCACACCTTGCTCTGGCACCTCGACCGCAATGCGCGGCTGGCGCCGACACCACGCATCCCCTAAGCACGTCGCATGCACCGCCATCACACGCCCGATGCGCCCGCCAAGCCCAAGCCCAGCCTGTGGTCGCGGCTCGGGCCGGGTCTCGTCACCGGCGCCGCCGATGATGACCCCAGCGGCATCGCCACGCACAGCCAGATCGGCGCGGCGTTCGGCTACAGTATGGCGTGGACGATGCTGTTCAGCTTCCCGCTGATGAGCGTCATCCAGGGCGTTTCGGCAGGTATTGGCAGCGTCACCGGCCGCGGCATCGCGCAGAACCTCAAGCTCCACTACCCCAAGGCGCTGCTGTATTTCATCGTGCTGCTGCTGATTATCGCCAACACAATCAACCTTGGCGCCGACCTTGGCGCGATGGGCGCCGCACTCGGGCTGCTGGTCGGCGGCCCTGAATGGGCGTACACCATCGGCTTCGGGCTGCTGTGTGTCGCGATCGAAGTGCTGGTGCCCTACCAACGCTACGCCGGACTGCTCAAATGGGCGACGCTGTCGCTGTTCGCCTATGTCGCGGTGGTCATGGTCGCCGGCATCCCGTGGGGCAAGGCGCTGCTGTCGCTGGTCGTGCCCAGCTTCCAGTTCGACAAGGCGCACACCATGGCGATGGTTGCCATCCTCGGCACGACAATCAGCCCCTATCTGTTTTTCTGGCAGGCAGCCCAGGAAGTCGAGGAAGGCCGGCGGCGCCACATCAAGCCACTGATGACCGCGCCCTACCGCGCCAAGCACGAATTCGAACGCATCCGCCTCGACACGCTGATCGGCATGGCCGTGTCGAGCCTCGTCGGTATCGCCATCATCTTCGCCACCGCGGCAACACTGCATGCCAACGGCATCACCCAGATCGAAACCTCCGCTCAGGCCGCCCAAGCGCTACTGCCGATCGCCGGCGAGTTCGCCTTCGCGCTGTTCGCGCTCGGCATCATCGGCACCGGGCTGCTCGCCGTACCGGTGCTCGCGGGTGCGGCCGCCTATGCCGTCAGCGAGGTCTTCGGCTGGACCGAAAGCCTCGAGGCCCGCCCCAGCGAAGCACGCGCCTTCTACACCACCATCGCGGTGGCCACACTCGGCGGTGTCGCGCTCACCTTCATTGGCCTCAACGCCGTGCGTGCGCTGTACTGGGCCGCCGTCGTCAACGGCGTGCTCGCCGCCCCCGTCATGGCGGTGATGATGCTGATCGCCCGCAACAAGACGGCAATGGGCGGCATGGTGCTGTCACGCGGCCTGACCATCGGCGGATGGCTGGCGACCGCGGTGATGGCGACGGCGTCGGTGTTGTTCTTCGTGATCTGACGAGGGGACGAAGGAGCCTCCGGCGGGCAGGCCTGAGGCCTGCACCCGATTGATTGGCTAATGACTGGAATGGGGTGGTTAGCTGACTGGCGGGTGTCGGCACAAAGGTTGGCTCAGCTGCCATTCGAAGCGACCAATTCAACGCGCAAATACGATGGGCTTGCAGGCAAATTGCCATCAAAACTTTCTCGGTATTGGCAATACGTCCATCAGCGCGGCCACTCCAAACACCATGCCGCAGATCGAAAATGCGTATAAAGAAAAGTTCATAAATAGATAATTTTGCATTGCTATCCAAGATAATGCTGAAATTGCGAGAGATACTTCCGGAATGAATTTCACGTCATCCGACAGATTATGATCAACTGTATAGTCATTTTGAAATGACGATCTATTTTTAGAGTTCATATTCTCAATTTTTTTGCGTGACCTGAAAAAGTAAAATACACAAAAAATAGAAATAGAAATTCCTACCCAAGATCTGTCAAATATCAGTAACAATATGCCAATTGGCAATAAAACAAATGAAGCCATGTACATTAATAATTTATACATAGGTTCGACCCATCGACAGATTGAAATGCCCAGTCGTGATTTTCCGATGGTAGCGGACACGGTTCTTCGGTCAATGACAACTTCCGGGGTAACAATGAACGCTGCCGCATGTCCGACACGGAGTCGTTAGCAGACAGGCAGCTAAAGCCCACCCCCGACCCTCCCTTGCAGGGAGGGGAGCAGAAAGTGTGCGGAGTAAATTATTCGGGTGCAGGGCCAAGGCCCTGCCCGCCGGAGGCTCTATGCGTCGAGCAGCGTCAGAATCACGCCCTGCTTTGGCGAAGCCCGCCCCTCGAGCAAGTCACGGTAGTGCTTTTCGGCCGAAACCGCGCCGCGGTCGCGGACGATTTCGAGCCAGCCTTCGGTGGAGTCGAGGAAGCTTTCCCACGCGGCGGTAAGCCGGCTGTCGAAGCCGCCCGGGCCCCATTCGGCGATGCGTTGCGCCAGAACGCTGGGCGCGAAGAACATTTCGGGCTTGGGACCGGGCAGGTCGCCGCCGCCGCCGCGCGGCGAATCCCAGTCGGTGGCGCCGATCATCAGGCTGGTGGCGAGCGCATCGCCGAAGTGGCGGTGGACGCGGGCGCGCGTGGCCTCGTTGCCGGCGAAATCGACGAAGGCGCTGCGTAGCGACGGGTCGAGCGTTTCGATCGCGTCATAGCTGACGACGCTGTCATAGACGCCGGTGTGCATGACGAAATCGGCGTTGGCGCCCGACGTCAGCCCAACGACCTTGACGCCGCCGCGCACCTTGAGCGCCTGTGCCAGCCCGATCGCGGTCTTTGATGACGCGCTCGACAGCAGCACCTGGGTGACGCCGGGCGCGACTTCGGGGAGATAGTCGTCGATCAGGAACGAGGTAATGTAGAGCCCGCGGAACAGCGCGTAGCGCGCGTCGTCGTCGGCATTAGTGGGGGACTTGGCGCGGGTATAGCCGTTGTACGCTGACGCCAGCCCGGCGCGATGTTCGGCGATGTCGCTGAAGCTGTCGGGGCGCACCTTGCCGGGCGTCAGGATGGCGTGGCTCGCCATCGGCCAATAGCCGTAATAGCGGTCGCCCGGCGCGAAGCCGAGCGCGCGCGATTCGACTACTGTGGCGAAGCCCCAGACCGGGATGATGCCCCAGCCGTCGGGCGCCGGGTAGAAGTTCCAGTATTTCATCGCCTCGCCGAACGCGCCGTAGGTGATGTTGTTCGATGTCAGCGCGAAGGCGTCGATGGCGAAGCGCACCTGGCCCTCGGCGGGTTCGGCGAAGGTGTGCGCGACTTCGGTCTTGCGCAGGTCCTGGCGGCGGACGCGGAACTCGGTGGTGGTGTTGGTCACGGCGGATGACTCCGGTCAATGGGCTGAACAGCGTTTTGCGGATGAATGAAGCCGCTGGCAAGCGGGCTTGCATCACGCCGCCTGCGCCGCCACGGTAAGTCCAACGGGGCAGGAGATTATAGAATGCGCAAGCAGGTGCTGATGGTGGCGTTGACGCTGGCGGGTGCAGCTGTTTCGGCCGCACCGGCGGCCCCCCCGCCCGCGCCAGCGGCACCACCCACGATTGCCACGCAACCGTTGCTCAAATCAGTCGCCGCCGATGTGTCGGAAGCCGAGCTGCGCAAGTCGCTGACCGCGCTGGTCGGTTTCGGCACGCGCCATTCGCTGTCGGATACAGCGTCACCAACGCGCGGCATCGGCGCGGCGCGGCGCTGGACTGCCGGGCGCTTCGCCGACTTCTCAAAGGCCTGCGGTGGCTGCCTGAGCGTTGCCACACCCGCCGAAACCTTCACCGGCAAGCGCATCCCGACCAGCGTCGAAATCGTCGACGTGCTTGCCGTCCAGCGCGGTACCGGCGACCCCAACCGCGTCATCATCATGTCGGGCCACATCGATTCGCGCGTCAGCGATCCGATCAACGCTACGAGCGACGCGCCCGGCGCCAATGACGATGGGTCGGGCACCGCCGCCGTCATCGAAGCGGCGCGGGTTTTGTCGCGGCACAAGTTCGACGCCACCATCGTCTACGCGGTGCTGTCGGGCGAGGAGCAGGGGCTGCTCGGCGGCAAGCTGCTGGCGAAATACGCCAGGGCGCAGGGCTGGAAGGTCGAAGCCGTGCTCAACAACGACATTATCGGCAATTCGACCGGCAGCAGCGGCGTCAAGGACGCGACGCATGTGCGTGTGTTCTCCGAAGGCACCAAGGCGGTCGAAACCCCCGAGCAGGCGAACGCGCGGCGCTACAACGGCGGCGAAGTCGATAGCCCGGCACGCAACCTCGCGCGGTTCATCGACGGGCTCGCCGAACGCTATCTGGCGCCGTTCGACGTGACGATGGTCTATCGCACTGATCGCTACGCGCGCGGCGGCGACCAGGTGCCGATGCTCGAGGCTGGCTATCCGGCGGTGCGCCTTACCGAAATGCAGGAACATTACGACCGCCAGCATCAAGACCTGCGCACCGAAAACGGCCGCGTCTATGGCGATGTGCTTAGCGGCGTCGATTTCACTTATCTCGCCAACGTCACGCGGCTCAATGTCGTGGCGATTGCCGCGCTGGCGTCTGCCCCGCCGCCGCCCGATACGGTGACCATCGAAGGCTCGGTATCGCCCGATACCAAGGTCAGCTGGTCGGCGGTGCCGGGCGCGGCGTCGTACGACGTGTGGTGGCGCGCCACCGACGCGGCGCAGTGGCCGCACAAGCGCAGCGTCGGCGACGGCAGCACCTCGGTCACCTTGCCCGGCGTCACCATCGACACCTGGTTCTTCGGCGTGTCGTCGGTTTCGGCGGCGGGCTTTGCCAGCCCGATCGAATTCCCCGGTCCCGCCGGCGCATTCTTCACACCGACCAAAACGGACAAGCCCTGATGTTCAAACGCCTGTTCATTGCCAATCGCGGCGAAATTGCCGTCCGCATCGCACGCGCTGCTGCCGGGCTCGGCATCGCCTCGGTCGCGGCGTTTTCCGAAGATGACGCCGCTTCGCCGCACGTGCTGGCCGCGACCAGCGGCGGCGCGCTGCCCGTCCGCGGCCCGCGCGCCTATCTCGACGGCGCTGCGGTCATTGCCGCCGCCAAGGCGGCGGGCTGCGACGCGCTGCATCCGGGATATGGGTTCCTCAGCGAAAACGCTGCGTTCGCCGCCGACTGCGCTGCGGCGGGGATCACCTTCGTTGGCCCAGCGCCGGCCGCCCTCACCTTGTTCGGCGACAAGGCCGCAGCGCGCGCCGCTGCCGAAGCCGCGAACGTACCCGTGCTCGGCGGCACCGGCGCGGTCAGTCTGGAGGAGGCGGAAAAAGCGTTCGCCAAGCTCGGCGCGGTGATGATCAAGGCGCTGGCGGGAGGCGGTGGGCGCGGCATGCGCATCGTCACGCGCGCTGCCGACCTGCCCGAAGCCTATGCCCGCGCGTCGAGCGAAGCGCAGGCGGCGTTCGGCGACGGCCGCGTCTATCTCGAAGCCTATATGTCGCGCGCCCGCCATATCGAGGTGCAGTTGATCGGCGACCGTCATGGTGGGCTAACCCATGCCGGCACGCGCGAATGCAGCCTGCAGCGCCGCCACCAGAAGCTCATTGAAATTGCGCCGGCGCATCTGCCTGCCGGTACCGAAACCGCGCTGCTCGATGCCGCGCTGCGGCTGGGGCGCGCCGCGCACTATGACAGCCTCGGCACCGTCGAATTCCTGCTCGACGCCGATGACGCCGAGATCTTCGCCTTCATCGAAATGAACCCGCGGCTGCAGGTCGAACACACCGTCACCGAAGAAGTCACCGACATCGACCTGGTGGCGACGCAGATCCGTATTGCGGCGGGCGCGAAACTGGGCGACCTCGCGTTGCCGTCGGGCCATCGCGGCGTTGCGGTGCAGGCGCGCGTCAACGCCGAAAGCGTCAGCGCCGACGGGGCCTTGCGCGCCAGCCATGCGGCGATCACGCGCTACGAAGCCCCCAGCGGTCCCGGCATCCGCGTCGACGGCTTCGCGCGCACCGGCACGCAGCCCAATCCGGCGTTCGATTCTTTGCTCGCAAAGGTCATCGCGCGTGGTTCCGACTTGCGCGGCGCATTGGCGCTGCTCGACCGCGCGCTCGGCGAATGCGTTATCGACGGCCCTGCCACCAACACCGGCTTCCTGCGCGCGCTGATCGCGCATCCCGATGTCGTCGGCGACCGGATGACCACCAGCCTTGTCGATGCGGTCACTGCTGACTTGGTGGCGACGCTGCCCGTCAGCGAAGCTGCCGTCGCGCAAGTCGTGCCCGAAGGACTTGTCGGCATCCCCGCGCCGCTGTCGGGGCTGGTCGTCGCGGTGTCGGTTGCGGTCGGTGACGCGGTGCGCGTCGGCCAGCAGGTCGCGGTGCTCGAAGCGATGAAGATGGAGCATGTCGTCACCGCACAGCTGTCGGGCATCGTCCGGCGCATCGACGCGCAGGTCGGCGCGGTGGCGAACGACGGCGGCGCGCTGGTGCTGGTCGAACCCGCCGAAGTCGAAGGCGGCAGCGCGATTGTTGCCGAGGCCCCCGACCCCGACCATATCCGCCCCGACCTCGCCGACCTGCTGGCGCGCACCGCCGCGACGCTCGATCCGCAGCGCCCCGATGCCGTCGCCCGCCGCCGCAAGACCGGCCAGCGCACCGCGCGCGAGAACATCGCCGAACTCATCGATCCCGGCAGCTTCAACGAATATGGCGCGCTGACCTTTGCCGCGCAGCTCAAGCGCCACCCGCGCGAGCATCTGCTCAAGATCTCGCCCGCCGACGGGCTGATCGCCGGTACCGCCAGCGTCAACGGTGACGTCTTCGGGCCTGAAAAGTCGCGCGTCATGGTGCTGTCGTACGACTACACCGTCTTCGCCGGCACGCAGGGCACCGCCAATCACAAGAAGACCGACCGCATGCTCAACCTGGCGCGCGACTGGGCACTGCCGTTGGTCTGGTATGCCGAAGGCGGCGGCGGCCGGCCCGGCGACACCGACCATTTCAGCGCCACCGGACTCGACGTGCCGAGCTTCCGCGCGCTCGCCGCACTGTCGGGCACCTGCCTGCGTATCGGCATCGCCTCGGGCCGGTGCTTTGCCGGCAATGCGGTGATGTTCGGGCTGTGCGACATCACCATCGCCACCAGGGATTCCACCATCGGGCTGGGCGGTCCGGCGATGATCGAAGGCGGCGGGCTGGGCAACTTCAAGCCCGAGGAAGTCGGCCCGATCGGCGTGATGGCGAGCAACGGCGTCGTCGATATCGTCGCCGACGACGAACCGCACGCCACCGCACTCACCAAGCAGTTGTTGAGCTATTTCCAGGGCGACCTGCCCGTCACCGAAGCCGCCGATCAGCGCTTGCTGCGCCACAGCATCCCCGAAAACCGCCTGCGCGTGTACGACGTGCGGTCGGTCATCGAAACGCTGTTCGACAGCGGCAGTGTCCTCGAATTGCGGCGCGGCTGGGGCATCGGCGTGCTCACCGGCTTCGCGCGGCTAAACGGCCGCGCTGTTGGCTATCTGGCGAACGACCCCAAACACCTTGGCGGCGCCATCGACAGCGACGGCGCCGCGAAGGCCGCGCACTTCATGATGCTGTGCGATGCGTTCGGTATTCCCATCATCAGCCTGTGCGACACGCCGGGCTTCATGGTCGGCCCGCCGAGCGAAGTCACCGGCGCAGTGCGCCACGGCTCGCGCATGTTCACCGTCGGCGCCAGCCTCAGCGTGCCAGTGCTGATGGTCGTGCTGCGCAAGGCCTACGGCCTCGGCGCGCAAGCGATGGGCGCCGGCAGCCTCCATGCCCCGGCGCTCACCATCGCCTGGCCAACTGCCGAGTTCGGCGGCATGGGATTGGAAGGCGCCGTCCGGCTCGGCTACGCCAAGGAACTTGCAGCGTGCGAAACCGAAGAGACCCGCAAGGCGCTGTTCGACGAACTCGTCGCCAAATCCTATGCGCGCGGCAAGGCCGTCAGTATCGCCGCCTACCTCGAAATCGACGCGGTCATTGACCCCGCCGACACGCGCGACTGGATGACGCGCGCGCTGGCGGCACTGCCGCGCGTCGCGCCGACCGGTCGGATGGTCGACAATTGGTAAGAGCCTCCGGCGGGCAGGGGCTTGCCCCTGCACCCAAATGTTGGTTGCGCCCAAACCGACACCGGTGGTGATGGTCGCACGCGCCGCAAACTCTCGGGTGCAGGGGCAAGCCCCTGCCCGCCGGAGGCCCTTAGCCTCTATTCCGCCGGCACCACCACCGCCGGCTTGTAGTGCGCGCCGTCGCTAACGAATTCGGCGCGGCCGTAGCGTGCGAGTTGGCGTTCGATTCGGCGCACCAGCCGCCGATCGACGATATCGCGCACCACGGGAATGCGGTCTGCGACTTTGTAGGCGATGATGCGCCCGACGATGAACAGGCTGGCGACGCCGTGGAGCAGGTGGTCGCGGCCGTCGAGCACGACGCCGGCTTGCGCGGCGCGTTCGGTATTACCGCCGAGCATGGTGTTCACGAAGAACTTGCGCGAGAAACGGTGCTCGATGCGGTTGAACACCCAGGCGCTCAGGCTGTCATCGGGGAACAGCCGCGTTGCCATTGTCGCGCGCAGCAGTGCACCACAGGTGGCGTCGTCATAGCCGTCGCGCAGCGTCGCAAACCGCGTGTTCATGACGTCGACGATGCCTTGCGGCGTGTCGGGCAGCAGCTCTTCGGGCAGGCCGAGCAGGTAGCAGCGGTAACGCGCCAGTTCGACCTGTGCGCGTTGGACGGGCGAGAAGGTCGTGCCGCCCTTGCCGATGATTTCGTACGACATCAGGAAAATCGGGATCAGCCCGGCGGGCATTTGGTCGACTTGCGGGATCGGCACGCCGAACTCCGCGAGGTCCCACATGCCGGGCCGGCGCATGACGTTGAAGCGCACCATTGAATGCATCAGTCGCACCATCGCCGCTGCCTTGAAGCCGGGGCCGTGGCGTTCAAGCGCGCCGGGCAGCACGGTGGTCGCGAAGAACGTCGCGGTTTCTTTGACGCGGCGGGCGGCGGTGACGTTCGACAACGAGCCGGTCAGCGCCATCGGCAGCGCCGAATATTTGTTGAGGAAGGTCGCCAGAAACGCACCGCGAATGACGAACGGCGACAGGTTCGCGGTCGAGTTGCGGTCATGGCGCGCGCCGGCTTCGACCAGCGCCATGTCGAGCCATTCGGGCGTACGCTCCATATGCGCGATAAACGCTGCGAGTTCGGCGGGTGCATCGGGAACCGCTGCGATGCCCTTGTCGCACGCGGTGACCAGCATCGCGATCAGCGTCTGCAGCCCGTAGGTCGGGATCAGCGCGGCATAGGCGTCGGCAACAATGTCGCCCATCATCGTATAGGCGCGCACCAGATCGACCGCTTCGGCATCGGCGAGCACGCGCGGCCGTTCGCCGGTCAGCGCCTCGGGCAAGGTCGAGACATCATCGGGCGCGGTGGCGAAGCGGAAGGGCTGCGCATCGAAATCGACATTGCCGTAAATCGCCGGCACCGCCGCCGCTTGCGCGCGGGCGCGCTGCCAGAGTTCGGGGTGGAGGGGTGCGTTCATCACGGAAATGTCCTGCAGGCTGCCGATTCCGCTATGAAGGCAATGCGCGGGACGGTTGCAAGCGCAAATCGCACCTGCCGGTCGCCACGCCCCTTACTGGTACCGTCAGCGCACACTCCATTTGTCGCCCGGCCGCAGCGCCCGGGCGGGCAGGTCCTTGAGCGTCTTTAGCGCCAGCGTGCTGTCGGAAAGTGTCGCCAGCCAGAACAACGTCGTCACTTGGCCGACGACACGCTCGATACCGGCATCGTCGGCGCTTGTCGTTTGGCGCAGCGCATTACCCTCGCCGTTGCCGCCGCCGAGCACGATATGGTCGGCATCATCCATCACCAGCAGATAAGCATTGCCCTTCGGTAGCGCGCGGAACACCAGCTGCCGCGACAATGGCGTTACCGACGGATCGATCGGCGAGGTGTCGCGCGTGCCGGTCACCGACAGGAACGGCGCGGTGATATGGTCGAACGCCATCGCCGCCGCGGTCAAATCGTCGCCGGGCGTCGCGGCCCGGGCGACCGGCGGCGCCGACGGGCTGAACGCGATGAACGCCCTGATGCGCCGATCGGGGAAACTGCGCAATTCCGTGCCGACCTGATAGCGCTGCCCCGCCGCCGCCAGTACGGTGCTGGCGCCCATGCTATGCCCCGCCAGGCCGATGCGGCGGCTGTCGATGCGCGCGAGGTCGCAGTCGCCATACTTGCCGTGCGCGATCACCGTGTCGACGGCAAAATTGACGTCCTGCAGGCGCGCCACCAATTGCTGCGCGTTTACCGCCGCCTTGAGCGCCGCGACACGCTGCGCCTGCGGCAGCGCTTCCCAGACGCCGGCATCGCTGCCCGGATGCTGGAGGTGGATGACCGCGAAGCCGGCGTTGGTCCAGTCGGCCGCCCAGCGCGTGCCGGCCGCGACCGAGCCGCCGAGGCCGTGGCTGAACAGTACGACCGGCACGTGCGCGCCGCTGGCGGGCATGCGGATGCGCACCGGCATGTCGCGGTTGCGGGCATTGTCGTGCCAGACAGCGTCGCAAACAATCGGTGCCGGTTCGGCGGGCAACGCCGCCTGCGCTGTCGTGCCCGACGCCGCCACGACGAACAACGCAGCGGCGAGATACTTTCGGTTGAATTTCTGCATCATCATCCCCCCGCCTTGCACGCCTACGCTTGCAGGAACCGAAATCCCGCGCGCGGGTACCGACCGCACGGCGATTGACCGCACCGCCATGACACCGCAGTGTCGCCACCGTGTCGAGCGAATTCACTTTCTACGCGGTCGCGGTCAGTGCGGTCATCATCCTCGGGCTGGCCAAGGGCGGGTTCAGCGGCGTCGGCGCGCTGGCGGTGCCGCTGTTCAGCCTGGTGACGACGCCGGTGCGCGCTGCGGCGATCATCCTGCCGATCCTGATTGTGCAGGACGTCGTCGGCGTCTGGGCGTTTCGCCACACCTTCAGCCGGCCGGTCCTGGCGTTATTGCTGCCAACGGCAGCGTTCGGCGTGCTGCTCGGCTGGGGACTGGCAGCCTATGTGCCGGTCGCGGCGGTCGAGCTGATTGTCGGGCTGATTTCGGTGCTGTTCGGCGGCTCGCGGCTGGCGAAGGCGTGGCAGCACCGCGCCACCGGCGTGCCGCACGGGCCGATACCAGGAAAACTCTACGGCGCGGTGTGCGGCATTGCGGCAGGCTTCACCAGCATGGTCGCGCACGCCGGCGGACCGCCGTTCCAGCTTTATGCGATGCGTGCAAGGCTCGACCGCGATCATTTCATCGGTACCAGCGCGATCTTTTTCGCGGCGATCAACTGGGTCAAGGTGCCGGCGTATTTTGCGCTCGGGCAATTCGACCGCGCCAATCTGACGGTGGCGGCGTGGCTGTTGCCGATCGCCATCGGCTCGACGCTGGCCGGAGTCTGGCTGGTGCGCCGCGTGTCGGGCGAACGCTTCATCAACATCGTCTATGCGCTGATGGTGCTGGTCGGCGCCAAGCTGATTTTCGACGGGTTGGCCGGACTATAGCGACTGACGACATTGCCCTGCGTAAACACTGGACAGGCGTCGGCGGTTTACGTTAAGGTCAGCCCATGAACAGCGGTCAGCCCCGCGCACTTTGCGCCCTGCTTCGACTTACGCGCCCTTAGGCGCGTCGTTTCTGTTCGCCCCCAACGGGCCGCGATGGACATGCGCTTAAGGGACAAGACACCCCGAAACAGCGAACCCGAATCTTGAGGCACATGCCATGACCGATACCATCCGAATTTTTGACACCACTTTGCGCGACGGCGAGCAGTCACCCGGCTGCTCGATGAACCTTGAAGAGAAGTTGCGCGTTGCCGCCCAGCTGGAGGCGCTCGGCGTCGATATCATCGAAGCCGGCTTCGCCATCGCCTCCGAAGGTGACTTCGAAGCCGTCAGCGCCGTCGCCAAGCAATGCGAAACCGCCGTCGTCGCCAGCCTGGCGCGCGCTGCATTGGGCGATATCGACCGCGCCTGGGCGGCCGTCCGCCACGCCAAGCAACCGCGCATCCACACCTTCATCGCGACTTCGCCGCTGCACATGCGCGTCAAGCTCAACTTGACGCCCGAGGCAACGTTGGAGGCGATCCGTACCAGCGTCAGCCACGCGCGCAACCTGTGCGCCGATATCGAATGGTCGGCCGAAGACGCAACGCGCACCGACCCCGACTTCCTGTGCCGTGCCGTCGAAATCGCGATTGCCGCGGGTGCCAGCACGATCAACCTGCCCGACACCGTCGGCTATGCGACGCCCGAAACCTATGGCGCGATGTTCCGCGATGTCATCAAGCGCGTGCCGAACGCCGACAAGGCGGTATTCTCGACGCACTGCCACAATGACCTCGGCCTCGCCGTCGCCAACACGCTGGCGGCAATCATGGGCGGCGCGCGGCAGGTCGAATCGACGATTAACGGCATCGGCGAACGCGCCGGCAATGCCGCGGTCGAGGAAATCGCCATGGCCATCAAGGTCCGCGGTGACATCATCCCGTTCCGCACCAATGTCGTCAGCACCGAAATCACCCGGGCCAGTCGCCTTGTCAGCGGCATCACCGGCATGGCGGTGCAGGCGAACAAGGCGATTGTCGGCGCCAACGCCTTCGCGCACGAAAGCGGCATCCATCAGGACGGCATGATCAAGGACGCCGGCACCTATGAGATCATGACGCCCGACAGCGTCGGCCAGGGCGCGACCAACCTCGTGCTCGGCAAGCACTCGGGCCGCGCGGCGTTCCGCCAGAAGCTCGACGAGCTGGGCTACAAGCTGTCCGACAATGAATTCGGCGATGCGTTCAAGCGTTTCAAGGACCTCGCCGACGCGAAAAAGGCGATCTGGGACGAGGACATCGTCGCGCTGGTCGATGACGAAGTGCTGCGCGGCCATGACGCGATTCAAGTCGTCGAAGTCGAAATCTATTGCGGCTCGAACGGACCGCAGCGTGCGATCCTGACGCTCAACATCGACGGCGAGGAACACACTGCCGCGGTGCGCGGCAACGGCCCCGTCGATGCGCTGTTCAACGCCATCCGCAAGCTCGTGCCGCACGACGGCGCGGTGCTGCAGCTCTATCAGGTCCATGCGGTCACCGCCGGCACCGATGCGCAAGCCGAAGTCTCGGTGATGCTGGCGGAGGACGGTCGCACCGTGCGCGGCACCGGCG
Organism: Glacieibacterium arshaanense; assembly: GCF_004681125.1. Classification (GTDB taxonomy): domain Bacteria; phylum Pseudomonadota; class Alphaproteobacteria; order Sphingomonadales; family Sphingomonadaceae; genus Polymorphobacter_A; species Polymorphobacter_A arshaanense. The sequence continues at coordinate 133,702 of NZ_SIHO01000001.1, read as the reverse complement.
CCGACGTCGACACGATGGTCGCCAGCGCGCGGGCTTACGTCAACGCGCTCAACAAGCTGATGGTCAAGCGGGGCCGCAATGCGCTGGAAGGTCTGGAAGCCCGCGCCTGATCCGGCGGTGCGCGGCGACAAGGCGTCGCCGCGCATCACCCGGCTCAAATGGGGCGACATGAAAGTCGACGGCTTGCCGGCGGGGACCGATTTCAAGCTGTTTCCCGGCGGCGGTCGCGGCTGGGACTGGGCAGAAACCGGCACACATCACCGGCCGGGCATCCAGCCCGCCGACGTTGTCGAACTGATCGATCATGGCTGCACGACAATCATCCTGACGCGCGGCATGGAATTGGTTCTACAGACCTGTCCCGAAACGCTCGAGCTACTCACAGCACGCGGCATCGAAGTCCATGTCCTCGAAACCATGGCGGCGGCGGCACTTTACAACCGCCTTGCAGCAGCGGGCGTCGCGGTCGGCGGGCTGTTTCATTCAACCTGCTGAGATCGCAACCGGTCGTCGATTTTCGCGATCAGATCGTCAATCGAACCGATCGCATCGAGTGTCGCGGCATCGAGCAGCGGCAAAACCCGCGCACCGTCGGCAAGTGCGATCAGCGGTAACTGCAGGTCAGCATCGGCGGGAAACGCCGCGCGAAAATCGGGACGGTGGTAGAATTCGACCGGCAACGGCTGTTCCTGTAGCCAGGCGCGCCAGCGACGCTTCATCGCCAATGGTCCGTAAGTCACCGCGCACAGGCTGCATGGATAGGTGGATGGCAACGCGATCTTGTGAACCGAATCGAGCATCGCGGCGACAAGCCCGGCGTTGGCATTATAGACAATGACCAGCCGCATCAGCGCCGCCCGAACAGCTTTTCCAGATCGCCCTTCGCCAGTTTCACCCAGGTCGGGCGGCCGTGGTTGCATTGGCCGCTGTGCGGCGTGACTTCCATTTCGCGGAGCAGCGCGTTCATTTCGGCGACGGACAGCGCGCGGCCAGCGCGGACGCTGCCGTGGCACGCCATCGTGCCGACGACCGCGTCGAGGCGCTCGGTCAGACTGTGCGCGGCATCGAACGCCGCGAGGTCATCGGCGAGGTCGCGGACCAGGGCCACCGCGTCGGTGGCGCCGAGCAGCGCCGGGGTGGCGCGCACCAGCACCGCGCGCGGCCCGAAGCGCTCGACCTCGAGCCCGAGCACGGCGAATTCTTCGGCGCGTGCCGCGACGCGGTCAGCGGCGATTTCGTCGAGTTCGACGACTTGCGGCAGCAGCAACGCCTGTGACGCTGCGGTGCCACCGGCGAGCGCACGCTTCATGCGCTCCATCACCAGCCGTTCGTGCGCGGCGTGCTGGTCGACCAATATCAGCCCGTCGCTGGTTTCGGCGACGATGTAGGTGCCCGCGACCTGCCCGCGCGCGACACCGAGCGGGAAATCGCCGGCCGGGAAGTCCGTTGCGGCTTCAGCGCGGGCTTGCGGTGGCGCGAAGTGGCCGGGCTGGGCTTCAGCGACACCGTAGCTGCCGGCGATTTCGTTGCGGTTGGTGGCGAAGACGTGCCCACCCCCGGCCCCTCCCGTTCCGGGAGGGGAGAAGAATGAGGGAGAGGCGAGCGGACCGGGCTGGAAGGCGCCGAGTGCCGCCGCTGAGACCGTCGTCGAAGCGCGGTGGCCGGCGGCGTCGAGCGCGCGGCGCAGCCCGCTGACGATCATGCCGCGCACCAGCCCGGCGTCGCGGAAACGCACTTCGGTCTTGGCGGGGTGGACGTTGACGTCGACGAAGTCGGCGGGCACGTCGAGGAACAGCGCCACCACCGGATGGCGTTCGCGCGCCAGCAAGTCCTGATAGGCGCCGCGCACCGCACCGACGAGCAAGCGGTCCTTCACCGGCCTACGGTTGACGAACAGGAACTGCAGGTCGCTGATGCCGCGGTTATAGGTCGGCAGCCCCGCCAAACCGCCGAGCTTGAGCCCCTCGCGCTCGAAGTCGATCGGCACCGCATTGTCGGCGAAGTCGGCACCGAGCAGTGCCGCCAATCGCGCCGCCAGCCCGTCGGCCATCAAATCGCCCTGCGCCTCGACCCCGAGCAAGCGCCGGCCATCGTGACGCAGTTCGAACGCCACATCGGGGCGCGCCATCGCCAGCCGCCGCACGACATCGACGCATGCCGCGAGCTCGGATCGTTCGGACTTCAGGAACTTGCGCCGTGCCGGCACCTGCGCGAACAGCCCGTCAACGGCGACGCGCGTGCCCTGCATTTGTGCTGCCGGGCCGTCGGCGACGACTCGGCTGTTATCGACGACCAACTCCCAGCCCTCGCCGCCGGCGATGCGGCTGGCGAGCGACAGCCGTGCCACCGAGGCAATCGACGGCAGCGCCTCGCCGCGGAAGCCCATCGTGGCAATTGCGCTCAAATCCTCGTCGGGCAGTTTCGAGGTGGCGTGGCGTTCGACCGCCAGCCGCAACTCGGCAGCCGCCATGCCGCAGCCATTGTCGCTGACCGACAGATGCTCGACGCCGCCCGCCGACAGATCGACCGATATGCGCGTCGCCCCGGCATCGAGCGCGTTTTCGACGAGCTCCTTGAGCGCGCTCGCCGGACGCTCGACAACCTCGCCGGCAGCGATCTGGTTGACGAGGTGGTCGGGAAGGCGGCGGATCGGCATTGCTGCTGCTTAGCGCGTTCGCGGGCGCGCGTCATGCGCCACAAGCGATGAACCGTCGAACGCATATCGAGTCGCAATAGATGCGTATCGACCTTGCTTTTCGGGGGGCTGAGCGCCTACACGCAAAGGAGTATCTCCCTCTTTCGGAAATTTTGCGTAAATGTCGCTTTTCAGCAGAATGTTCTCGTTCCTGAGCCAGGATATGGCAATCGACCTCGGCACCGCCAACACGCTGGTTTATGTGCGCGGTCGCGGCATCGTGCTCAACGAACCCTCGGTGGTCGCCATCGAAACCATTAACGGCCGCAAGACCGTCAAGGCCGTCGGCAACGAAGCCAAGATGATGATGGGCAAGACGCCGGGCAACGTCGAAGCGATTCGCCCGCTACGCGACGGCGTCATCGCCGACATCTACGTCGCCGAGCAGATGATCAACTATTTCATCCGCAAGGTGCACACCTCGCGCTTCCCGCGCTTCCCCGAAATCGTCATCTGCGTGCCGTCGGGGTCGACCTCGGTCGAACGCCGCGCCATCCGCGACGCCGCCAACAACGCCGGCGCCAGCCAAGTTTACCTGATCGAGGAACCGATGGCAGCCGCGATCGGCGCCGGCATGCCGGTCACCGAACCCATCGGCAGCATGGTCGTCGACATCGGCGGCGGCACCACCGAAGTCGCGGTACTCAGCTTGCGTGGTCTCGCCTACACCACCTCGGTGCGCGTTGGCGGCGACAAGATGGACGAAGCCATTGTCAACTATGTCCGCCGCAACCACAATTTGCTGATCGGCGAAATGACCGCCGAGCGCATCAAGAAGGAAATCGGCACCGCCAAGCCGCCGGCCGACGGCATCGGACTGACGATGGAAATCAAGGGCCGCGACCTGATGAACGGCGTGCCCAAGGAAATCACCATCAACCAGGCGCAGATCGCCGACGCACTGTCCGAGCCGGTGTCGACGATTGTCGAAGGCGTCCGCCTCGCACTTGAGAACACCCAGCCCGAACTCGCCGCCGATATCGTCGATCAGGGTATCGTGCTGACCGGCGGCGGTGCGCTGCTGCACGGCCTCGATACGGTGCTGCGCGAAGCCACCGGGCTGCCGGTTACCGTCGCCGATGATCCGCTGACCTGCGTCGCGCTGGGCACCGGGCGCGCGCTCGAAGACCCGGTGTACCGCGGCGTGCTGACCACGGCCTAAGCGGTACGCGCGCAGGCCGCATGGATTGGCCGCCCCCTTCCCGGCGCATGAGCACCACCCGGCGCGAGCAAAATCTCGCGTTGCTGGGGGCGCTTGCGTCGGGCGCGGTCATCGCCGTGGCGCTGGTGCTGCTGCTGCTGTCACGCGCCAATCCCGAAGGTAGCGCGCGACTGCGCGGCACTGCGATTGATCTGGTTGCCCCGGTATGGAGTGTGGTGCGCGTGCCGTTCGATCTGGTCGGCACCGGGCTGGGCTATGTCGGAGATTATATCGGCGCCGCATCGCGCAACCGCGACCTTGAGAAGCTGACCGCCGAGCAGGCGCGCGCGCTGCAGACGCAAGCCGCGATCAAAAGCGAAAACCAGCAGTTGCGGTCGCTGCTCAAAGTCGTCACCCCCGAACGCAAGGTCATCGCCAGCGCGCGCATTGCCGGCGCCTCAAGCGGCGGCGTCGTGCGCTCGGCAGTTGTGTCAGCGGGCAGCGACAGCGGCGTTACCGTCGGCCAGCCGGTGCGCGTTGCCGCCGGACTCGTCGGCCGCACCGTTGAAGTCGGCAGCTCGGCGACACGCGTATTGCTGCTCACCGATGCCAACAGCCGCATCCCTGTCACCATCGTCCGCACCGGCCAGAGCGCACTTGTCGTCGGCGCCAGCCGCGCGCTGGTCGAAGTCCGCGAACGCGTCGGCGCCGAAACGCCGCTGGTGGCAGGCGACCGGCTGGTGACATCGGGCGACGGCGGGGTCTTCCCGCCCGGCATCCCCGTTGCCGTCGTCGTCAACGGCGGCCAGGAGCCACCGCTAGCGCGGCCCTTCGTCAATCCCGCCGGGCTCGGCATGGTGTTGATCGAAAGCGCCTATCTGCCGGTGCCGGCGACGGTGCCCGTCGATGCCAACACCGTCGCCGTGCCGCGTGAAGCCGGCGGTGGCCGCGCCAAGCCGAGCATCATCACCTCGACACCGCGGGCGACCGCGAGCGCGCTGCCGCCGCCCCCCCCACCTCCCGTCACTGCACCAGTGGTGACGGCGACGCCTGCCGCGCCGGCGCTCAAATTCCATCCCAAGGCGATGAACGTGCCGCTCGCCGCACCGGTGCTGTCGCCGACCGACAATGGTCGCCTTTCGGCTCCGGCCGATGCACCGGCGGCGCCACCGCAATGAACCGGACGGCCCCTTATCGGCTGATGAGCCGCGAGGAGCGTATCGACTGGTGGGCCGGCCAGTGGCGCCGGACGCTGCCGGGCCTGATAACGCTGGGCCTTGTCGTGCTGATGACCGCGCCGATTTTTGCACCGCTGCCGCTGATGCCGCAGCTCGGGCTGCTCGGTGTTTTCATCTGGGCGACGTTCCAGCCGGCGATGATGCCGCCGTGGCTGGCGTTCGTCATCGGCATCGTCAGCGACTTGCTGTTCGGGCTGCCGCTCGGCGTCAACGCCACGCTGCTGCCGCTGACCGCGATGTTCGTGCGCGGCTTCGAAGCGCGCTTTGGCCACCATGTCTACCGCTTTGACTGGGTGATGCTGGCGGCGGTCGCGCTGGTATATCAGGTCCTTGGCTGGCAGGCGGCGCGCTTTGCCGGCAACGCGACAGGGTTTGCACCGTTGCTCGTCCAGTGGCTCACCACCGTCGCTGCCTATCCCGCCGTCGTCACCCTGTGCGCGGCGCTGCAGCGGCGTTTCATCGGCCCACGCTCGTGACGATGAACACCGAATCGGCGCGCGAGCAGATGTTCTCGCGCCGCAGCTTCGTCGTGGCCGGCGCGATGGGCGTCGTCGGTGTCGCCTTGACCGCGCGCATGACCTGGCTGTCGGTATTCCAGGGCGAAAAATTCAAGCTGCTCGCCGAAAGCAACCGCGTCCAGCTGCGGCTGATCCCGCCACGGCGCGGCTGGATCATCGACCGCAACGGCAAGCCGCTGGCGCTCAACACCCCCGACTACCGGCTCGAAATCATCCCCGAACAATTGACCGATCTCGAAGCGACGCTGACCGAAATCGTCAAGATCCTGCCGCTGACCGAGGAGGATCTGACGCGCATCCGCGAAGATGTCGCGCGTCAGCCCAAATACATGCCGGTGACCATCACCAGCGGCATCGGCTGGCAGGCGTTCGCGCAGCTCAACGTCCGGTTGCCCGACCTGCCCGGCATTCAGCCGGTACGCGGCTTTTCGCGCGTCTATCCCGAAGGCGAACGCTTTGCGCATCTGCTCGGCTATGTCGGCACCGCGACCGCCGAACAATATCAGAAGTCCCGCGACCCGCTGCTGATCTTCCCCGGCTTCAAGATCGGCAAGGACGGCATCGAAAAGCGCAAGGACGCCGAACTGCGCGGCACCGCCGGCGCCAACCGCGTCGAGGTCAACGCGCGCGGCCGCGTCATCCGCGAACTCGACACGCGCAGCGACATTCCCGGTGCCAACCTCAAGCTCACCATAGACCGCGACCTGCAATCCTATGCTGCGCGCCGTGTCGGCAATGACAGCGCCAGCGTCATCGTCATGGACTGCGAAACCGGCGATCTGCTGTGCCTGTTATCGATGCCGGCGTTCGACCCCAATGTGTTTTCGACGCGTATCACCAGCAAGCTATGGGCCGAACTGCAGGCCAGCGAGCGCCACCCGCTGATCAACAAGTCGGTGATGGGCCTTTACCCGCCGGGCTCGACGTTCAAGATGATGACCGCCATCGCCGCGCTCGAAACCGGCACGCTGCCCACCGAAACGGCGTATTGCAACGGCAGCTACCGGCTCGGCAACAACGTCTGGCACTGCTGGAGCAAGCGCGGCCACGGCAATGTCCCGATGCACGCGGCGCTGGTCCATAGCTGCGACGTATACTTCTACACTTTCGGGCGCGCGGCGGGTATCGATGCTATCGCCAGCGTCGCACGGCGCTTTGGCCTGGGGCAGAAATTCGACTTGCCGTTGCCCGCGCAGGCTGCCGGCATCGTCCCCGACGACGCCTGGAAAATGAAGCGCTACGGCAAGCCCTGGGCGGTCGCCGAAACGCTCAACACCTCGATCGGCCAAGGCTATCTGATCGTCAATCCGCTGCAGCTGGCGGTGATGTCGGCGCGCATCGCGTCGGGCAAAAAGGTCGAGCCACGGCTGCTCGCCGATGCGCCGCGGGTGCCGCCCGGCGACCTCGGCATCAGCGCCGATCATCTGCAAATCATCCGCGACGGCATGATCGACGTCGTCAACGCCGGCGGTGGCACCGGCAAGGCAGCACGACTCAAGGTCGAAGGCATCCGCGTCGCCGGCAAAACCGGCTCGGCGCAGGTACGCCGCATCACCATGGCCGACCGCCGCGCCGGCCGCACCAGCAGCGACCGCATGCCCTACAAATACCGCGACCATGCATTGTTCGTGGCGTTCGCCCCTGCCGATGCGCCGCGCTATGCGGTCAGCGTCATCGTCGAACACGGCAGCCATGGCGGCACGGCAGCCGCCCCGATCGCGCGCGACGTGCTAACCTATATCTTCGAGCCCGAACGCGCATTGAAGACACTCGAGCCACTCGAACGTGCCTTTGCCGCCAAACGCGCCGCAGAGGCCGCCGCAGCAGAGGCAGCCGCCTATGCCGCCGCTCACCCCGAACTCGTCGTCGCGGTCGCCCCCGATGCCGCCGCACCACCGCCGCCAACGCCGGCGCCGGGCGACTAGGCGATGCTCAACGCGCCCTGGATCAACCGCCTGCGCGAGCTGCCGTGGCTGGTCATCCTGACCATTGCTGCGCTTGGTGGTTTCGGGCTGGTCATCCTCTATTCGGCAGCGGGCGGGCATTTCGCCCCCTGGGCGACCAGCCAAGGCGTGCGTTTCGGCGTGCTGATGACGGCGATGCTGGTGCTGTCGCAAGTCAATTCGCGGCTGTGGCTGCGCTATGCCTATTGGTTCTACGGTATCGTTTTGCTGGCGCTGATTGCGGTCGAAGTCTTCGGCCAGATCAGCGGCGGCAGCCAGCGCTGGCTCGACCTCGGCATCATCCGCTTGCAGCCGTCGGAATTCATGAAGCTGGCGATTATCCTCGCGCTGGCCCGCTATTATCACAACCTGCCAAGGCCGTTCATCGGTACGCTGAACGCGCTATGGCCGGCGCTGCTGATGATCGGCATGCCCGCGGCGCTGGTGATGCTGCAGCCTGACCTCGGCACCGCGCTGTCGATCGTGTTCGGCGGGGTGGTGATGATGTTCTTGTCGGGGGTCAGCATCTGGCTGTTCATCGGTGGCGTGGTAGCGGCAGGTGCTGCGATGCCGGTCGTCTGGTCGATGCTGCACGACTATCAGCGCAAGCGCGTGCTGATTTTCATGGACCCCGAAACCGACCCGCTCGGCGCCGGCTATCACATTACCCAGTCGAAGATCGCCATCGGCAGCGGCGGCATCTTCGGCAAGGGCTATCTGCAGGGCACGCAGAGCCACCTCGACTATCTGCCCGAACTCCACACCGACTTCATCTTCGCGACGATGTCCGAAGAATGGGGGCTGGCCGGCGGACTGTTCATCCTGATCGGCTTCGGCATCGTGCTCGGCTGGGCGATCAATGTCGCGCTGACCTCGCGCGCGATGTTTTCGCGGCTGACGGCGATGGGACTGGCGGCGACGTTGTTCTTTTATCTCGCCATCAACATGATGATGGTGATGGGGCTGGCACCGGTCGTCGGCATCCCGCTGCCGCTGATCAGCTACGGCGGCTCGGCGATGATGACGGTGATGATCCTGCTCGGCATCGTCATGAGCATCGCCCGCCAGCGCGACGCCGACCTGCTCGATCGCGGAAACGACGGATAAGCCGTCAACAGTGCTGGACAAGCCCGGCAGCGGGTGCTAATCGCGCCGCTCGCTCGGCAGCAAGCTGCCATTTGCGTATGGACGTATAGCTCAGTCGGTAGAGCAGCTGACTCTTAATCAGCGGGTCCCAGGTTCGAACCCTGGTGCGTCCACCATCCCTTCAAATCGCCGAAATCGCGGGCGTTACAGCCGCCCGCCACGCGACCGCCAGTACGCTTCGGCGACGGCCAGCCGCTATCAGCCGACGCGCGCCCGTTCAGTCGGGCTGCTATTGTCGACAGACTGACGCCGGTCACCTTGCCTGGCGGCACATCTGACTAGGGGTTTCCACGTATCGCAAACCGGGACATTTTCGATCAATTTAAATCGTCCGCGATGATGGCTTTCAATACTTGGGAGTTCAGTATGAAGAAGATGCTTGCCGCTTTGCTTGCTGGCTCTTTGCTGTGTTTCAACGGCTCCGCAGCCTATGCCGACCCGCCAATGTCGGCCTTTTATGATGGCGTCATGAAAATGGCGCCTCAGGGAAAGCTGGGCCAAGTCATTGCGAAAGAGCAAATCGCGACCTCGCTGAAGGGTGCGCAGGCATGGAAAATTGCCTACATTTCATCTGATGTGGCGGGGCGAAAAACGATTGCCACGGGGTTGATCATTGCACCTGTGGGGGCTGCGCCGAAGGAAGGCAGGCCGATTATGTCCTGGGCGCACGGCACGACCGGATCGGCACAAAACTGCGGGCCATCGCAGATCATTGAACCGACGCGCGCACTCAATCAGTATTTTATGACCGACGGGAATTCCTGGACTGACTTCGGCATCCCCAATGGCCAGGAGTTTATCGATCAGGGCTATGTTGTTGTGGCAACTGACTACCAAGGCCTGGGTGGCGGTGGAAATCATCAATATGCCGTGGCTCAAACCAACGGCAGGGATGTCATCAACGCGGCCCGGGCAGCAAGCTCGATGACCGAAACCGGCGCCGGCAAGAAGACCATCATTTACGGTTGGTCGCAGGGCGGCGGCGCCACAATCGCAGCTGCCAGCCTGCCGGACTATCAGGCGCTTCAGGGCACGGCTGCAGATAACCTGCAGTATCTTGGATTCGTGGCGCTGGCGCCGGAAGATGTGGCAGCGATGCTGCCGACCATGCCGACCGATGAGGCGAGCGCGGCCAAGCTGATGAACGGCTTCACGCAGGCAAACGTCCCCAATGTGGTCCTGTTTGCGCATTATGTGATGGGTCTTTGGGGTACGCAGGCAGCCTATCCCCACCTCAAGCTGACCGATGTGCTGACCGATGAAGGCGCCAAGGCCACAGACAATCTATCCAGAAACAAGTGCATCCATGTGCTCGCCGACACTTTCAACTATGCCTATGGCGATCAATACAAATCGCTCTTGAAACCCGAACCTGGCAACGCCTTGGCATGGGTAAAGGCGTTTGTTGATGGCAGCGTGAAGCCTGTGAAGCCGGTGGCGCCTGTCGTCATTTATTGGGGTACCAAGGACACTGCCGTGCCGCCCATTATGCATGAGCTTTATCAAAAGCAAATGTGCGCCATGGGTGCGAATGTCGGGAGAAACCAGCTGCCCGGTGCGCAAACGCACTTTACGACGCCCGGCGTTTCAGCGCCCATGTATCTTGAATGGGTCAAGGACCGCGTTGCTGGCAAGCCGTTGGCGAATGGGTGCCCTCAAAGCTAGCACCTGATTAGCGGAGTCCGAGTTAAAGCCCTGATGCCAGCAAGGCACGCAGGACCGGCGCTACAGGCCATCCGGTCAAAGCCGTCCGCCGCGCGATAGCCAATAGGCTGCCGCAACCGCCAAGGCGGCGCAGACGATGACGCGCCACCAACCAACGCGCGCCAGCCCCGTGCCGCCGGCATCGAACGCCTGATAGCCGGTCACCATCGCGCGCGTCAGATTGTGGCGCTTGAAGACCTGGTGGTAGGCGATTGCCAGCACATGCAGCGCTACCAGCGCCAACAGCAGGTTGAAGCTCGCCGCGTGAATCTTGGCGGCGGTGCGGCCTTGATCGAAATCGAGCAGATACGACAGTGGCCCCGATTCCATGCCGTCGACATCGACGCTGAACATCCCCGTCGTCACCTGCGTCACCAGCACCAGCAGCAGCGCCAGCACGCTCCAGCCGCCGAGCGGGTTGTGTCCGGGCCGCGCCGCCAACTGCCCGCGCAAATAGGCACGGATAGCCACCGGTCCGCGCAGGAACTGCGCGAAGCGCGCCGTGTCGCTGCCGACAAAGCCCCACAGGATGCGGAAGACCAGCAGCCCTGTGACCACGAGCCCCGACTTGTAGTGCCAATCCATATGGCTGTTTTCGGCACTCCACCACGAGAACCCGACCAGCCCGGCAATGCCCCAGTGGAACAGCCGCGTCGGCACATCCCAGACATAGCGGCGCAGGTGCGGGTTCGTCATGGCTTAGTTCCTTCCGGCCGGCTGCCCCGCCTCAACGCGGCGGCATGCGGATGCCGCCATCGAGCCGGATCGTCTGCGCGTTGAAATAGCTGTTGCGCACCAGCTCCATCACCAGGCTGCCGAATTCGGGGGGGTTGCCCAGCCGACGCGGGAACGGCACCGAGGCGTTGAGACCGTCCCACATCGCCGGGTTGAAATCCTTGAAGCGCAGCATCGGCGGCGTCGCGAAAATCCCCGGCATGATCGAGTTGACGCGAATGCCTAGCTCCATCAGGTCGCGCGCCATCGGCAGCACCAGCCCGTTGACGCCGGCCTTGGCGGAGCCATAACACACCTGCCCGACCTGCCCGTCCTGCGCCGCGACGCTCGACGTCAGCGTGATGACGCCGCGTTCGCCGTCTTCGAGCGGTTCGAGGCCTGCCATGCCGAGCGCCGAAATCGACGCCATGCGGTAGCTCGCGACCAGAATCCCGTCGACCGAGAAGGCATAGTCTTCGGTCGAAACGCGCTTGAAGCCGCCGGTCGCCTTGTCGCGGCCGACGGTCTTGCCGCCCTTGGCGGTCATCGCGCAATGCACCAGAATGCGTTCCTGGCCGTTGACGGCGCGGGCCTTTTCAAACCCCGCCAGCGCGCTTTCTTCGGACAGGATGTTGACGTTGCAGAACGTCGCGCCGATTTCGTCAGCGACCGCCTGGCCGGCTTCGGCAATGTCGAAGATTGTCACCTTGACGCCGGCGGCGCGCAGCGCCCGCGCCGATGCCTGGCCGAGGCCCGATGCGCCCCCGGTGACGATGGCGGCCGTGTTCGAATCGATTTTCATGGCAGGTCTCCCCGGACGTGTTGTGTTGGTTGTTGTCAGTGCCTGCCATATTCACAACCGGCGCGCCGCCGACAAGCTGGATATCGCCGTGTGCGTTAATCTGTTTGCCGGCACGCCCCGAAAGCTGCGCCCTGACAAACGTTCTTAACGGACTTTCACGCCGCGCCGCCGTCTCCCTCTGGTCCGCGCCGAAAGGCCGGTAAGGTTGACCGCGCTTCACCAATTATGCCCGCACGTGGCGTGCGCTGCCGCCGTTGAACGCTCCACGACCAATGTTGCGGGAGCATGCGTTCATGGCGATTATCAATGCCAACACCGGCAATTTTCAAGCCCAGCTGGGCACGCTCAAGGCGGGCGACACGTTGCAGCTTGCCGCGGGCAACTATGGCGCGGTGCTGCTCGCCAACCTCAATTTTGGCGGTGGCATCACCATCAAGGGCGGCAGCTTCACCAGCATCGCGCTCAGCCGCGTCAGCGGCGTGACGTTCGACGGTGCCACCGTCAGTTTCAAGCCGACCGCGACCAGCGACAGCAATGCCCAAGCCATCCGCATCTGGGACTGCGACCGCGTTACCATCACCAATGCCAAGGTCAGCGGCGGGCTGGCGGTCAACGGCGTCGCGCAAAGCGCCAAACTGCTCGACGCGACGGGCAATGTGCTCGGCCTGCCGGCGGGCAAGGGAATCAACTTCGAAAACTCGCGCGACTGCGCCATCACCAACAGCGACATCAGCCTGTTCCACAAGGGCATCACCTTTACCGGGTCAAACCTGACGATCAGCGGCAACGACATCCACGACCTGCGTACCACGCCGATCAGCGGCTCGGCGACTTCGGGGCTGGTCATCACCGGCAACCACAGCTGGAGCAGTCACCCGTGGAATTTCGGCGGCGCCGGCGACCATGGCGACCGCATTCATATCTGGACCGACAAGACCGCAATCACCGGTGTCGTCATCACCGGCAATCTGCTCGAACAGGGCAGCGGCGATCCGATGCTCGGAATTTACCTCGACGACAATGGCAAGGGACTGGGTTTTCCCGGCGCGGTCATCACCGGCAACACCGTCATCGACGGCACCGGCCAGGGTATGCTGCTCGAAAACGTCAGCGGCACCGTGGCGAACAATACGCTGAGCTGGTCAGGCACCGGCACGGCGGCAAACAATACGCCACGCTTTCAGGTGACCGGCAAATCGCACGACATTGTCTTCACCGGCAACAGCGGCAATGTCGCGATCGTCGCCGGCGCCCGCGACCTGCAGTTCTGGGACCAGCGCGGCAGCTTCACCTATGACACGGCGCTGACCGCCGCCGACCGGCTGAGCATCACGCAGGACGCCACCGTCATCACCAAGGCTGCGAGCTTCGCCATTGATGCGGTCACCGACAATCTGACCTTCGCCGGCACCGGCAACTTCACCGGCACCGGCAACGTGCTGGCCAACGTCATCACCGGTGGTGCCGGCAATGACACGCTGATCGGCAACGGCGGCAACAACATCATCACCGGCGGCAGCGGCAACGACATTCTCAATGGCGGCCTCGGCACCGACACGCTGGCGGGCGGGCTTGGCGACGACACCTACTACGTCAACAACCCGACGCAGCTGGTCGTCGACACCGGCGGCAACGACACCGTCATCGCCGACCGCAGCTATGCCCTCGGCGCGACCATCGAAAACCTGACCTTGTCGGGCAGCAGCACCGGCAACCTGACCGGCAATGCGCTCGACAATGTTCTGCGCGGCAGCAGCGCCGGCAACATCATTGATGGCGGCAGTGGTGCCGACACGATGGTCGGCGGCGGCGGCAATGACACCTACATTGTCGACAACACCGGCGACCGCGTCATCGAGGTCGAAAACGGCATCGATCTCGGCGGCGTCGACACCGTCAAGGCGCTGCTGTCGGCGTATACGCTCTGCGCCGGCGTCGAAAACCTGCTGTACTGGGGTACCGCAGCGTTCACCGGCACCGGCAATGCGCTCGACAACAGCATCGCCGGCGCGGGCGGTGCCGACATGCTCTACGGCCTCGGTGGCAACGATATGCTCAGCGGCGGTGCGGGCAACGATATCCTCGACGGTGGCACCGGTACCGACCGGCTGACCGGCGGCGCCGGCAATGACATCTTCGTCTTCGTCAAAGGCGAGGCAAGCGGCGACAGCATCAGCGACTTTACCGGCAACTGCGCCGCCGCCGGCGACCTGATCCGGCTGATCGGCTGGGGCGCCGGCACCAAGATGGTCCAGGGCACCGGCAGCAACTGGATCATCACCGACGGCATCGACCACAGCACGGCAACCATCGCCATCACCGGCGCCGTCCACGCCAGCGACATACTGTACGGCTGAGCCCGGCCTATTTGCGGCGGTTGGTGAACGCGGCGATGCGCGCGTGCATGTCGGGGCCGACGCCTTCGCTGTGCTCGACTTCCCAGTTCAGCCCGGCGTCGAGCAGGCCGCCATCGGTCGCCTCGAGCAGCCGCTTGTTGGCGCGGTGGCTGAACGGCGAATTGGCAACGATGCGCTTGGCGAGGCTCTCGATCTCGCGCTCGAAGTCGGCGCGCGGCACGGCATATTCCGCCAGCCCGATGCGCACGGCCTCAGTGGCATCGATCATGTCGGCAGTAAACATCAGCCGCTTGGCGGTGGCGGCCCCGACGCGCCGCGGCAACCGCTGGCTCATGCCCCAGATCGGCGTCAGCGCCCATTTGGCGTGCGTATCGCCAAAGCGCGCGTCATCGGAGGCGATAATGAAATCGCACGCCAGCGCGACTTCGAGCGCGCCGGTATAGCAATGCCCGTGCACCGCCGCGACGACAGGCTGCGGCAGCATTTCCAGCATGCGCAGCGTCTCGCTGTGCCAGCCGCGCGACGGCACCTTCTCGCCCTCGGCAATGTCACCCAGGTCGTGCCCGGCGGAAAAGCATTTGCCGGCGCCGCGCAGCACGACGCAGCCGATGGTCGTGTCGGTCGCCAACGCCTCGACATGCGCGCGCAGCTCGGCAAACACCCCGACCGTCAATGAATTGAGCTTGTCGGGCCGGTTGAGTGTCAGTTGCGTCCAGCCGTCAAAATTCTCGCGCTTGACCAGCGGTTCCATCGATCTTCCCCTTGCGCACGCCGTTGCGGCATTGTCATTTATGTCTGCGGCCTGAAGCCCCGGATGATCCGGCAGCCCGAATCAAGCAGGGCATTCGGCACCGCCTGCCCAACTGACTTGCACAATGCGGGTCGTTTTCAAACCGGCTTGACGCCGTGGCGCCCCGAACCGCCACGCCGCCGGCGGGCAGTGGTCATGACATCAAAAAGGGGAAAATGGTGGGCACGGCTGGTATCGAACCAGCGACCCCTGCGATGTCAACACAGTGCTCTACCACTGAGCTACGCGCCCACGCTGCGGGGTCAATAGCCGCAGGCTTGGCGATAAGCAAGCGCAGCGTGGCGCATTTTCCGCACGTGCAGCATTTCACGGGGCTGGCCGCAACGCCGCTTGCTGTTAAGGTGCCAGCACGATGCGCGATTCCACCCCGACCGACGGCTTCACCGTCACCGGCACGCCCGCAACCGCGCTGGTGCTGGCGTCGCCGCATTCGGGGCGCGCCTATCCGCCGGCATTCCTGGCACAGACGCGGCTGCGCGTCGATCAGCTGCGCCGCGCCGAAGACGCCTTTGTCGATACGCTGGTCGGCGCCGCGCCCGACCGCGGCGTGCCGTTGGTCGCGGCGCATTACGGCCGCGCATGGCTCGACCTCAACCGCAGCGCCGATGAACTCGATCCGTCGATGTTCGACGCCCCGCCACCGCCACACCCCGACCAGCATGGAGACCGCGTCCGCGTCGGGCTCGGCATCCTGCCGCGCATCGCCGCGCACGGCCTCGACATCTACACCGGCCCGCTGTCGCTCGCACATGCCCGCGCCCGCATCAGCGCCGTGCACACCCCCTATCACGCGACACTGGCAGCACTGCTCGACGCCGCGCACGCCCGCCACGGCTATGCCGTGCTGATCGACTGCCACTCGATGCCGACGCCGCTGCCCGGTCGCCACGGCACGCCGCAGATCGTGCTCGGCGACCTCCACGGCCGCAGCGCCGCGCCTGCCCTCGTCGCCGCCATCGCCGAACATTTCACCAGCGCCGGGCTGCGTGTCGTGGCCAACGACCCCTATGCCGGCGGCTACACCACCGCCGCGCACGGCGCCCCCGCCACCGGCACCCACGCCGTGCAGATCGAAATCGACCGCGCGCTCTACATGGACACCGCGCGGCTGCGGCCCAACGCCGGCTTCGCGAAGATTACCGCGCTGATGACCGGGCTGATCGACCGGCTGCTGGTGGAGTTGCCGCGGCTGGGGCTGGAGGCGGCGCTGCGCGACGCGGCGGAGTAAGCTTCAAGAGCCTCCGGCGGGCAGGCGTGACGCCTGCACCCGATTGAAGAGCGCCTGACAACCGGGTGCAGGGGCGAGCCCCTGCCGCACTGCGAAAAAAAGGCCACTCCGACAATGCCGGAGTGGCCAGGGTTCAGGGAGAATGACAGCGCCTCGGCGCTATC
This sequence comes from Glacieibacterium arshaanense, assembly GCF_004681125.1. Lineage (GTDB taxonomy): Bacteria > Pseudomonadota > Alphaproteobacteria > Sphingomonadales > Sphingomonadaceae > Polymorphobacter_A > Polymorphobacter_A arshaanense. The sequence continues at coordinate 117,241 of NZ_SIHO01000001.1, read as the reverse complement.
GAATGACCGGAAGAAAGGGGGGGAACTCCCGGCCACGAACCTCAGATGGGAATGAAGTTGGCGCGCGTCAACGGGTGCGACAAATTATATTGCAACGCGGAATGACAGCCGGAAATCGCGCCCCGGCAGCGGTGCATAATCCTTCAGGAACGACGCCGCACGGCGGATATCCTGGTTGAGGATATTGTCGATCGCGAAGATGAAATAGGTGCCCGGTTTGTCGGTCCACGGCGTCCACGTCAAATTGGCATTGAGCAGCACATAATCGGGCGTCGTCGTTTCGTTATACGCGACGCGGTTTTGTGCCGCGCCATATTCGGCGGTGACTTCGCCGACCCAGCTGTCGTTGGCGATGGTCAACCCACCGCGCAACCGCAGCGGCGGGATCCGCGGCGCCGGGCCGACCGACTTGATTTCGGCGTTGACATAGTCGGCGAGTGCGTTGGCGGTCAGCGTCCAGCTGCCGAACTGCGTCAGCGTCGCATTGCCCTGCACTTCGAAGCCCCAATAGACCGCATTTGCCTGCACAGCCTGAAACACCGGCAGATTGTCGATGATGGCACCGGTCTGGTTTTCATAAATGTAGTTCGAGAAGCTGTCGTAGAACGCCGACGCTTCGATATTATATTTGTCCCCCTTGCCGTGCAGCACCATTTCGGCGCCGTTCGAGCTTTCGATGACGAAGTCGGGGTTGCCGATTTCATAGGCCGCGGTGCCGCCGTGCGGGCCGTTCGCCAGCAGTTCCTCGGCCGACGGCGCACGCTCGGTGTGCGACAGGTCGAGCCCGACGCGCCAATCCTCGCTGCCCAGCGGCACCGATGCACCGACCGACGCCGACAGCGGCGTGAAGTCGCGGTTGAACCCGGTCATCGCTGTCGTGACATGGCTGTTTTCAATGCGCGCCGCGAACTCGGTCTTGATGGCGCCGAACTTGATTTCCTGCAGCACGAACGCGCCGACCTGCGTTGTCGAATTGCGCGGCAGAAAGGCTTCGGCGCCGATGGCATCGAAGTCGCGGGTGATGAACTGGCCGCCGAACGCACCCTTCCAGCCGCCGCGCACCGCCTGCACCAGCTCGACGCGGCCTTCCATCGCCTTGTCGTAGAACGTCGTGCCGATGTTGCCCTGCAGATCCTGTTCGAAATGCGAGTAGTTTGCGTAGCCGTAGCGGAACTTGACCTGCTCGACGAAACTGCCGCCGGTTTCGAACTCGGCGCGCGCATCGAGCCGCGTCTGCTGCATCTGGATGCGCACCGCCTCGCTTTCGACCGCCGGGTCGAGCGAATAGCGGATCGGCACGCCGTAGTTGCTGTTGTAGTGGCTCAGCGCGATGCCGGCGCTGCCGCCTTCGCCGATGTACGCCAGCCCGCCGGCGACATTCCAGGTCTTCGCCGAGCTGTTGGGCAGCACGTCCTTCAGCGCCGCCTGGTCGAACGCGCCATTGGCAATCGCGGTCTGGCGCATCGGTTCGGACAAGACATAGCCGCCGATGTCGAGGTCGCTCGAATTGAGGTAGCTGCCATCGACATGCGCGACGATTTCGGGCGTCAGCGGCACGTCGACGCTGGCGGCGCCGTTGAATTCGTTCGCCGCGGTGCCGTAGCTGCCCAGCGCCTCGATATGCACCGGTTCGTCGGGCACGTGGCGCGGGATGCGCGTGTCGATGACGTTGACGACGCCGCCGATCGCCGACGAACCGTACAGCAGCGACGTCGGGCCATGCAGCACCTCGATGCGCTCGGCGAGCAGCGGGTTGATGACGACCGCGTGATCGACGCTGGTGTTCGACACGTCGAAGCTGCCGATGCCGTCAGTGAGCACGCGGACGCGCTCGCCCTGGAAGCCGCGCAGCACCGGGCGCGAGGCGTTGGGGCCAAAGCTGGTTGCGCTGACGCCCGGCTGGCTGGTCAGCGACTCCCCGATGGTGCCGCGCACTTCACGCGTCAGCACGGTGCCGTCGAGCACCGACACCCCGGTCATCGCGCCGAAACGGTCGCGCGCGAATGGCGCCGTGACGATGATGTCGTCGCTGACCTGCGGGTGCGCATCATCGTGAACGCCGGCATCGGCCTCGGCGGTCTGCGTCGGCGCGGCATCTGCGGCGCGCGCCGGGGCCGCCAGTAGCATCGCGGGCAATAGCGCGGCACCCAGCAGCAAAGTGAACTTCGTACGCAACATGGTCGGTTCCCGGGAATGAAGTGACCACAGGCCTATTTGTTACGTTATATCTTGTCAACGCAGGTGCAGCATAATTGCGATAAATGGGGAGTTTAAGGGCCTCCGGCGGGCAGGGCCGTGGCCCTGCACCCAATTGTTCGGGCGACGCACAAATTCCGGCGCAGATTCATGGGTGCAGGGGCAAGCCCCTGCCCGCCGGAGGCCCTTCTCGTTCCTAGGGCTTGCGCTTCGCACTCACCTTGATCGCCACCGGCACCGCGAAAGCAACATATTCGGCGGTGGCATCCGATTCGAGGCCGATTTTCCACGACCGGCGATCGAGTTTGGCGCTGCCCTGCATGGTGGCGCGGTCGCCGGTGATGGCCAGCGTGAACGGCAGGTCGACCGGCACGGCACGGCCGCGCAGCGTCAGCGTGCCGTGCGCGATATAGCCGGTGGCGGTCTTGGCGATGCTGGTGCTGGTGAAGCGCGCGGTCGGGCCGGACTTGACCGCAAACCAGTCGGATTCGGGGAGTGCGCCGTCGACGGTCGATTCGCCGCTGACGGCGGATGTCAGGTCGATGCTGACGCTGACTCTTGATGCTTCGAGTGCTGCCGGGTCGAACGCGATGTCAGCGGTCCAGCGTTTGAACAGGCCGTGCACCGGCTTGCCGAGCCAGGTTGCGGTGAAGGCGATGGCGCTGGCGCCGGGTTCGACGCTCCAGCTTGGCACCGCCGCCTGCAGCGGCGCGGCAAGCAAGGCCAGGCCGAGCAGCGTGCGGGCGACCCGGCTAGCCACGCTTGCGCACCAGCGGCAGCATCCGCGCCAGCACATCGTCGCGGTCGAAATAATGGTGCTTGAGCGCTGCCGCGACGTGCAGCGCAATCAGCACGATCGCGCCGTAGCCGAGCAATTCATGCGATTCGTGCATCAATCCGCCGAGGGCCTTCGATTGGCCGAGCGGCAGATAGGGCACGTCGAACAGCCCGAAATAGCTGATCGGGAAGCGCTTGGCGCTCGTCGACACCATCGCCCAGCCCGACAGCGGCAGCAGCAGCATCAACGCGTAAAAGCCCAGATGTGTCGCCTTGGCGAGCAGCACTTCGAGCGGCGTCATATGCGCCGGCAGCGCCGGCGCCGGATTTGCCAGCCGCCACAACAGCCGCAGCACCGACAGCCCGATGACGGTCAGCCCGAACGCCTTGTGCAGCTGGATGATCTTGAAGCCGGTCATCTTCATCGCCGGGTCGGCGCTGTCGAGGAAGGTGTCGAGCGCCAGCCCGCCGATGATATTGCCGATGATGATCAGCGCAATCAGCCAATGCAGGGTGATTGCAACGCTCGAGTACCGACTATGGTTCATCATGGTGCCTTATTGAATTCTGCCTCGATCACCAGTTCAACGGTGTCGCTGACGAACTGCGTACCATAGTCCATGCCGAAGTCGGAGCGTTTGAAGCTGCCCTTCGCCGAAATGCCGAACACCGGCAGCTTGGTCATCGGGTGCGCCGGGATGCTGCCGTTGAGCGTTGCCGCCAGCGTGACCGGCTTGGTGACGCCGCGCAGCGTCAGGTTACCGGTGATGTTTGCGGTCTTGGCACCGGTGACGACGATGCCGGTCGACACGAAGGTCACATCGGGATGCGCGGTGCCGTCGAGGAACTTCGGGCTGGTGGCAATCTCTGCGTCGAAGTTGACCTTGTCGGGATAGGGATAGTCGGTGCGCACCGAGGTCGGATCGACCTTGACCTTGAGCGTGCTCTTGCTGACGTCGGCGGCATTCAGATCGACGGTGGCGTCGAATTTCACAAAGCGCGCAGTGTAGTTCGACAGGCCGAAATGCACGACGCGCCAGGTCAGGCTGGCATGCGACGGGTCGAGGACATATTTGCCCGACGGTAGCGCGATCGAAGTGGGGGCGGCGAGTGCCGGTGCGGCGGTCATGCCGCCCAAAGCCGAAAACAATGCCAGACCGATCAGTGCAGCACGCATGTGAATTCTCCCTGTTCCTTATGGATGGAGGGAGACTAGAGCGTGGCCGGGGCATTGCCAACCGCAGACAGCGCAACAGATTGTTGCGGATTCCGCAGGAATAAAGACGCGTGGATGTAGAGTCTGGCGGGCAGCAGCATAGCCGCCACCCGCCGAGACCTCAGGCGTTCAATCAGCCAGCGAGGTTGCGCTGCTTTTCGAACAAGCCGCCGATCTGCGACAGCGAGAACAGGTGCGCGTAGATCAGGCCCATCATGCCCGACTTGACCATCTCGCGGGCCTTGTCGCCGCGGATGTTCATGAACTTGTTTTCGTCGACCATGCGGAAACCGCGATAGACGGCGGGCTCGGCCATGCCGGGCTGGTTGATGGTGACTTCACCGTCCATCAGCAGGTCGAGCTTGTTAAGCTCTTCCATGAACTGGCGGGTGCGGGCGATCGCCTGTTCGAACTGCTCGCAGAACGCCAGGATGCCCTTGGTGGTGTCGGTGGCTTCGCCGCCGTCGAACAGCTTGTTGGCGCCGTCGGCCGAAACGAAGCCCGACGCGTTGTCGAAGCACAGCGTCAGTTCGGTCGCTTCTTCGGTCAGCTTGGCGAGGAAGAACGGATAGCGGCGGACATAGGCCGGGATGTAGGTGTCGGACTGCCACTTGCCGTCCTTGTCGACATACAGGTTGCTGCCTTCCGACAGGCCGACGAGCGCCAGCGGCGCCGAATTGTCGCCCAGCCCGAAGACGATCGGGTAGTGGCGCTGCACCAGCGCGAATTCGTCGACGGTGACGGGGATGGCATGCGTGCCCTGCGCGAAGCCGAGCGTGCCGCCTTCGACAAGGCCGAAACTGCCATGTTCGGTGGACTGCAGGGGTGCGAGAGCGCCGTAGAACAGCGGCAGTTGTGGGGTGGTGGGCGTGGAAGCCATGAGACTAATCTTTCCTGACGAGAGCAAACAACGAAACTGGTAGTCGGAGCAGTCATCGCGAACCACAGGGTTCGCGCCCCAAGGGTCGCCCCCAAGCATGCACAAGGGGCGGGCATTGCTTTAGGCAAGCCAAAGCAACCACGCAAGACCGCTGGACAGCATATTCGCATCCGTTTTGACGGCAGCATGCGGTAACCGTAACAGCGTTGACCATGGCGCCGGTCGCCTGCCATGAACGGGTCATGGCACAATCCGCGCAGGTTCACCCACCGTTCAATCTGGACAGCCCAACCGCTGTCTGGGCGTCGCATCCGGCCGCGCCGTACTGACAACGGGTGGGAGTCAGGCTTTGAAGCAACGGATTCGGTCAGGGAATTGACGCGCGGCCATGCAGCGATTGCACTCCAGTAGCGGAATTGCCCGGATGGCGGCCGGTGGCTTCACCGCCGGCGCCGTCGCGGCGTGCAGTCTCGCCTGGGCTGTCCCGCTGGCCGCAGCGCAGGCACCGGCGTCCGAACCCACGGTATCGGTGCAAATCTATAGCGAAACGATCATTCGCGTTCCGGCAGCGCCCGCCAACGTGTCCCCGGCACGCCCGCGGCCGGCGCCGCCCAAGGCCGGCCGCAAGCGCTGCATCAATGTCGAGCATGTCGCCGGTGCCATCGTCTACGGGGACCAGGCTGTCGAGATGACTCTGTCGAACGGCCAGCGCTGGCGCATGTATCTGGCGCAGGGCTGCCCGACGCTGAGCTTTTACCAGGGCTTCTATTACCGGCGCGCGCAGGCCGGCAAGCTGTGCGCCGGGCGCGACACCGTGATCGCGCGGTCGGGGGGCGAATGCAGCATTGTCAGCATCATGCCGGCCCCCAAAGCCACCCCCAAGCGCCGATAGTAACCGTTGCATTAATAACACGGTTGCGATTCCAAGGCGTTGAATCGGACAAAAAAGTTCAACAGCGCTAGACAAGCCGGTCGAACATTGCTCAAAGAACCCCCGACGCTTTCCGCTAACGTCAAGTGGAACGCGCCAGCGATCGTCAGTTCGATCTTCGCGCCGGGCAACCGGGTCGCGTCGACGCAAGCGGGCGAAGCTGGATGGGCAAAACCTTTGGGGAGAATGAACCATGCGTTCAATCGCTACTACTACACGCGTCGCGCTGGTCGCCGGCGTGTCCATGATCGGCCTGATGGCCTCCACCGGCGCCTGGGCGCAGGTCGAAGGCGATACCGGCAAAGCCACTGCCGCCGCCACGACTGAAAACACCGGCATCGCCGAAATCGTCGTGACCGCCACCCGTACCGCGCAGAACCTGCAGTCGGTCCCGGTTGCCGTGTCGGCCTTCACCGGTGCGACGTTGCAGGAACAGCAGATCACCAACACCTCGAAGCTGATCCAGTCGATCCCCAACACGACCTTCACCAAGGGTAACTTCACCGGCGCCAACCTGACCATCCGCGGCATCGGCGCCCCGGTGGTTTCGGGTTCGGGCGACACCGGCGTCGGCATCCACGTCAACGACATGCCGATCGTTGCGCCGCGACTGTTCGAAACCGAATTCTACGACATGCAGCGCATCGAAGTGCTGCGCGGCCCGCAGGGCACGCTGTTCGGCCGTAACGCTACCGCCGGTGTGATGAACCTCATCCCCAACAAGGCGAGCACCAAGGGCCTCGAAGCCTTCGGCGAATTCGAATACGGCAACTACAACTCGATCAAAGTCACCGGCATGTTCAACTATGCCGTCAACGACAAGCTCGCGTTCCGCGTCGCCGGTCTCTACGTCAACCGCGACGGCTACATCACCAACCTGTGGGATGACCAGCAGATCGACGGTCGCAACAGCTACGCGATCCGCGGCTCGATCCACTATCAGCCGACCGACGCGCTGACCATCGACTTGATGGGTAGCTACTTCAATGAAGATTCGGATCGCATGCGCATCCAGAAGCAGCTCTGCATCCGCGACGCGACGGCGGTTCTGGGCTGCCAGCCGAACGGCCTGGCCACGCAGCACACCAACGGCAACTCGACGCTCGGCTCGATCCTGACCAGCCAGGAATTCCTGCGTATCGCAGCGCCTGGCCTCGGCGCAGCAATCCCCGGCCTGGCGTTCGGCAGCATCTATAACCCGAACGATCCGTTCTCGGGCGTGCCGATCCCGGCCGACCCTTGGGAAACCAACACGCTGTACAAGCCGACGTACAACTCGAACGAACTCATCCTGATGGGTAACATCGAATATGCGTTCGAAAAGGGTACGCTGAGCATCATCGGCGGCTACGACCAGAACATGGTCGACTCGCGTGAAGACTACAGCCTGACCGTCGCCAACGTTCAGACCACGATCCCGACCAACATCGCGACGTTGAACGCCGCTTTCCCGGGTCAGGGCAAGGCGTCGCTCAACTTCAACGGCACCAACATGTGCACGTCGGAAGCCAACACCAACTTCGTCGGCTACATCGGCGGCCAGAACTACAGCTGCGCATTCGACCGCCCGCTGCAGTATGACCGCTCGACGGCCTACACCCACCAGTGGTCGATCGAAGCGCACTTCGAATCGAAGCTGGACGGCATGTTCAACTTCCTGCTCGGCGCTAACTACCTGTCGTTCAACAGCAGCGGTGACTATTTCGTTGTCGCCTCGACGCTCGACTATGCCGCGACGCTGCTCGGCGCTGCCGGCCCCGGGCCGGGCGGTCTGGCGTCGCCGTATTTCGACAGCCGCGTCGAAAACTACGACCTGACGACCTACGCCTTCTTCGGCGAGGCCTATCTGCAGTTCAAGGACAACCTGAAGCTGACCGGCGGTCTGCGCTGGACCAGCACCACCAAGGACGTCCAGGACTATCAGCCGCAGCCGCTGTATAACTACGGCTTCACCGCGGGCGGCACGCAGGCTGTCGCAGCCAGCAAGCGTCAGTTCCGCTTCGCCACCGTCGACGAGAGCGAATGGACGGGCCGCGTCGTCCTCGAATGGACACCGACGCTCAACTTCACCGACTCGACGATGTTCTATGCGTCGTACTCGCGCGGCTACAAGTCGGGCGGTATCAACCCGTCGTTTGACCCGTCGGTCGTCGCCGGTGCGAAGGTCGCCTATGACCCCGAGTTCATCAACGCGTATGAAATCGGTATGAAGAACCGTCTGCTCGATGGCACGTTGCAGGCCAACCTGACCGGCTTCTACTACGACTATCAGGGCCTGCAGGTCAGCCGCATCATCGCGCGCTCGTCGTTCAACGATAACTCGAACGCGACGATCTACGGTCTCGAAGCCGAATTCGTCATGCAGCCGGTTCCGGCACTGCAGTTCACTGCAGCTGTCAGCTACCTGCACACGTCGATCAAGGACCTCAGCCTGTCGGACTCGCGTGATCCGAGCGCCGGCCGCAACGATGTCGTCATCGTTAAGGACATCACCAACGCTTCGAACTGCGCTGTCATCCCGACGGTCGTCGGTGGTCCGCGTGGCGACGCGCTGGTCAACGGCCTGAATGCTGCGGTTGGTCTGAAGCCGGTCACCCCGATCGGTGGTACCAACACCGTCGGCGCCTTCTCGATCTGCTCGGCACTCGCCAACAGCATCAAGGCAAACAAGCTGCCGTACCAGATCATCACTGCGCCGAACGGCTCGGTGTCGATGCCTGACGGTGTGCCGGTCAACCTCGATGGTAACCAGCTTGCCCAGTCGCCCGAATTCAAGATGGCGCTGGGTGCCCAGTACAACTTCGATGTCAACGAATCGATGGGCGGTTACTTCCAGATCAACTACAACTTCACCGGCAACCAGTACGGCCGCAACTACAACACCTTCGCTGACCGGATCGACTCCTACGGCATCCTCAATGCCCAGGTGCAGCTCAACGGCGGCAACGGCAAGTGGTACATCCGCGGCTTCGTCCAGAACATCATGGACACCACGGCTGTCACCGGTATGTACCTGACCGACGCTTCGTCGGGCCTGTTCACCAACGTCTTCACCGTCGACCCGCGTCGTTACGGTGCGGCCATCGGCTTCCACTTCAACTAAGCGTCGAAGTCGGAAATAAATCTGCGGGCGGGGAGAAATCCCCGCCCGTTTTTTGTGTGCCAAAGGGCCTCCGGCGGGCAGGGCCTTGGCCCTGCACCCAATTTTGGTAAGAGTGCCAATGCGACTGACGTTGCGGCATGTTGAACCGGCCCGTCTTATGGGTGCAGGGCCAAGACCCTGCCCGCCGGAGGCCCTTCACCCCATTTCGCCCCAAGCGCTGTTTTCTTGACTTTTCGCGCATTTGCAGCGCAATGCAGCGCCAAGCGCGCGTGACCTTCACCCGCGCATTCCAAGGATGTTCATGAGCTTCGAAGCCCTGGGCCTTTCAGAGGACCTGCTGCGCGCGGTCAATGATAGCGGCTACAACGAACCGACCCCGATCCAGCGCCAGGCGATCCCGCCGGTGCTGATGGGCAAGGACATCATTGGCGTGGCCCAGACCGGCACCGGCAAGACCGCCTCCTTCGTGCTGCCGATGATCGACATTCTCGCCGAAGGCCGCTCGCGCGCCCGCATGCCGCGTTCGCTGATTCTGGAACCGACGCGCGAACTGGCGCAGCAGGTTTCGGAGAATTTCGACAAATACGGCAAGTATCACAAGCTGACGATGGCGCTCCTCATCGGCGGCGTGTCGATGGGCGACCAGATGGCGGCGCTCGAAAAGGGTGTCGACGTGCTGATCGCCACCCCCGGCCGGCTGATGGACCTGTTCGGCCGCGGCAAGATCATGCTCAACATGTGCAGCCTGCTGGTCATCGACGAAGCCGACCGCATGCTCGACATGGGCTTCATCCCCGATATCGAGGAAATCTGCACCAAGCTGCCGAGCCCGCGCCAGACGTTGCTGTTTTCGGCAACGATGCCAGGGCCGATCAAGAAGCTCGCCGACCGGTTCATGACCGACCCGCGCGTCATCGAAGTCGCACGTCCGGCCGAATCGAATGCGCTGATCACCCAGCTCGTCGTCGAAGTGTCCCCGCGCGGCAAGCGCGAAGCGCTGCGCAGCTTGCTCCGCGCCCCCGAGCTCAAGAACGCCATCATCTTCTGCAACCGCAAGAAGGACGTGCGCGAGCTGTACGACACGCTCAAGCGCGCCGGTTTCAAGGCCGGCCAGATCCACGGCGACATGGACCAGTCCGACCGCATCCGCGAGCTCGACCGCTTCAAGAGCGACGAAATCACCATTCTCGTCGCCTCCGACGTCGCGGCGCGCGGCCTCGACGTGCCGGGTGTGACCCACGTATTCAACTATGACGTGCCGCACCACGCCGACGACTACGTCCACCGCATCGGCCGTACCGGTCGCGCCGGCCGCACCGGCACCGCCTATACGTTGGTGACCCCCGCCGACGCCGACAACCTCGCCGAAGTCGAAAAGCTCATCAAGCACGCCATCCGGCGCTACACAGGCAGCGAAGCCGCCGTTGTCGCTGACGAGGCAGCCCCTGAAGCTGCCGAAGTTGCTGCTGCAGAACCCGACGCCGGCGAACGCCCTGCCCGTGGCCCGCGCCGTCGCGGCCGTGGCGGCAAGGGCCGCGCTGCTGCAGAAGTCGTCACCGCTGAAGCTGCAGAAGTCGCAGAAGCTCCCGTCGAAGCCCCCGCAGCCGAGCAGCCCGTCGAAGCGCCGCGTGCCGCACGCCAGCGCGAAGAGCGCCCCCGCGAGGAGCGTCCGCGTGAGGAACGCCCCCGTGAGGAGCGTCCGCGCAACGATCGTGGCCGCGACAACCGCGGTCGCGACGACCGCGGCCGTGGCCGCAACGACCGCGACGATGCGCCGTCAAACGAAGTCGGCTTCGGCGCCGAAGGCATGCCGGCGTTCATGACGGTCAAGGCGCGCATCTAACACTGATTGGTTGACGCAAACGTCAACCAGTGCTGGCATTCGCGATAACTATCGCGCTAAGGTAACCCGAGACTCGAACTTGGGGAGCCAACCATGAGCTACGAACACATTCTTTTCACCGAAGTTGACGGCGTCGCGACGCTGACCATCAACCGCCCGCAGGTGCTCAACGCCCTGCACACCGGCGTCATCGCCGAAATGATCCACGCCGTCGACCGCGTCCGCGACGAAGGCACCGCACGCGTACTGCTGCTGACCTCGACCGGCCGCGCCTTCTGCAGCGGCGCCGACCTGTCGGGCGGCGGCGCCGGTGGCGGCGAGGAGAGCAAGCTGCCGCGCAGCGCACCCGACGCCGGCAAGGTGCTCGAAACGCACTTCAACCCGCTGATGGAGCGACTGTTCTCGCTGCCCGTGCCGTTCATCACCGCCGTCAACGGCGCTGCCGCCGGCGCCGGCTGCTCGTACGCGCTCGCCGGTGACATCGTCATCGCCGCCAAGTCGGCCTATTTCCTGCAAGCCTTCGTCAACATCGGCCTCGTCCCCGACGTCGGCTCGACTTGGCTGCTGCCGCGCCTCGCCGGCAAGGCCCGCGCCCAGGCGATGATGATGCTCGGTGAGCGCATCAAGGCCGAAACCGCCGCCGACTGGGGCATGATCTACCAGGTCGTCGATGACGAAGCGCTGATGGACACCGCCAACGCGCTCGCCGCCAAGCTCGCCAAGGGCCCGACGCAGTCCTACGCACTCATCCGCGCCGGCATCCGCGCCTGCATGGACGTGACGCTCACCGAAGGCCTGATGGTCGAGCGCCACAACCAGCTCAAGGCCGGCCGCACCGCCGACTTTGCCGAGGGCGTGACGGCGTTCCTGCAGAAGCGGCCGGCGGTTTTCACCGGCAAGTAAGACGGAAGAGCCTCCGGCGGGCAGGCCTGAGGCCTGCACCCGATTGAAGAGCGCCAAATAGTTGGGTGCAGGGCCTGCGGCCCTGCCCGCCGGAGGCTCTACACCCGTAAAGACTGACCACATTGGCGCTCAACGTGCGCCGTATTGCGCCCTGAAATCATTGGCGAATTTGGTCAATTCGCCTGCTGCGATCGCGGCACGCAAACCGGCCATCAATTGCTGGTAGAACCACACATTATGCTCGGTCATCAGCATCGCGCCGAGGATTTCGCTGCTTTTGATCAGGTGGTGGATATAGGCGCGGCTGTTGGTCTTGCACACCGGACAGGCGCATGTGGCGTCGAGCGGCGCCTCGTCTTCGGCAAAGCGCGCGTTGCGCAGGTTGATCGGGCCGGCATGGGTGAACGCCTGCCCCGTCCGGCCTGACCGCGTCGGCAGCACGCAGTCGAACATGTCGATGCCGCGTTCGACGGCGCCGACGATATCGTCGGGCTTGCCGACGCCCATCAGGTAGCGCGGCCGGTCGGCGGGCAGCTGGCCCGGCGCATAGTCGAGCACGCTGAACATCGCCGCCTGCCCCTCGCCCACCGCCAGCCCGCCGATGGCATAGCCGTCAAAGCCGATGTCGATCAGTTTGGCCGCCGAAACCGCGCGCAAATCCTCGAATGTCGACCCCTGCTGGATACCGAACAGCGCTGACCGTGATGCATGGTCGATACCACTGTCAAAACCATCGCGCGACCGCTGCGCCCAGCGCATCGATCGCAGCATGCTGCTTTCAGCCTGTACGCGCGTAGCCGGATACGGCGTGCATTCGTCGAACGCCATGACGATGTCCGATCCGAGCAGCCGCTGGATCTCCATGCTGCGTTCGGGCGTGATCAGATGCTTCGAGCCATCGAGGTGCGAGGCAAACGTCACGCCGTCCTCGGTCAGCTTCGATAGCGCGCCGAGGCTCATCACCTGGAAGCCGCCGCTATCGGTCAGGATCGGCCGCTCCCACCCCATGAACTTGTGCAGCCCGCCCAGTCGCGCAATGCGCTCGGCAGTCGGTCGCAGCATCAGGTGGTAGGTGTTGCCCAGGATGATCTCGGCGCCGCTGGCCCGCACCTCGGCCGGCCGCATCGCCTTGACGGTGGCTGCCGTCCCCACCGGCATGAACGCCGGCGTGCGGATATCGCCGCGCTGCATGCGGATGACCCCGGTGCGCGCGGCACCATCGGTGGCGTGGATGTTGAAGTCGAAACGCGTCATGGCGAGCCGTCTAGCGGCGAAACGCCGCCACGAACAGGGGCAGTTGCGGTCTCACAACCATGCTGCAAGCTGCAGCCATCTCGCGCGCTTGGCGGCCAGCGGCATCGCAGCATGTGCCGGGCTCGACGACGGCAACGCCACCACCGCAATGCCGGCGGCAGCCACCGCGGGCGCGCCGAGCTTGAATGCCGCTGCGCCATTGAAGCCGACACCGCGCAACGCCGGCAATGACCCGGCCAGTGCCGCGAGGTCATTGGGCTGATGGTCGCGAATGGCGCTGTCGAGGCTGCCGACACGCGATGCCGAGGCGACGACGTCCCAAAGCCCGATATGGTGGCGAGCCAATGCGGCAAGCCGATCGGGATAAGCCATCGCCGCAAGCTCAACGCCGATCACCGCCCCGACCAGCGCCCAGAACTGGTTGCGCGGGTGCGCATAATATTGCTGGCGCGCCAGTGACTCGCGTCCGGGCAGGCTGCCGACAATCAGCAGCCGCGTGCCGGGATCGACGTGTGGCGCAAACGACGCCGACCACGTCACGGCAGCAGCAAACTCGCGTCGCCGTAGCTGTAGAAGCGATAGTCGTTGGCCACCGCGTGCGCGTAAGCCGCCTTCATCGTGTCGAGCCCCATCAGCGCGCTGACCAGCATGAACAGCGTCGATTTGGGCAGGTGGAAGTTGGTGAGCAGCCCGTCGACGACCGCGAAGCGGAACCCCGGCGTGATGAAGATGCGCGTGTCGGCGCTGAAGGCTTGCACGCCTTCGGGGGTCCAGGCGCTTTCGAGCAGCCGTGCCGACGTCGTGCCGACCGCGATGACGCGGCGGCCTTCGTCCTTGGCGGCGCGAATGGCGGCGGCCGTGGCGGCGTCGATCTGGCCCCATTCGGCGTGCATCATGTGCTGGTCGGTGTCATCGACCTTGACCGGCTGGAATGTGCCGGCGCCGACGTGCAACGTCACGGTGCGGCGCTCGATGCCCGCCGCATCAAGCGCGGCCAATAGCTCGGGCGTGAAATGCAGCCCGGCGGTCGGCGCCGCGACCGCACCGAGCTTGTCGCCGAATACCGTCTGGTAATCATCGAGGTCCTGTGCATCGACATTGCGCTTCGACGAAATATACGGCGGCAACGGCATCTGCCCCGCTGCCATCAGCGCTTCCTCGATCGGCAGCGCACTTTCGAAATGCCACAATATGCTGCCGTCGCGCGGGTCGCGCGCTTCGGCAACGCCGGTCAAGCCATGGCCGAAATCGACGCGATCATCGGGCTTCAGGCGCTTGGCGTTCTTGACAAAGCTCCACCAGCGCCGCGGCTCGATACGCTTGTGCAGCGTCACGCGGATCTTGGCGTTGAACTTCATCCCCGCCAGCTGTGCAGGCAGCACGCGGGTATCGTTAAACACCAGCAGGTCGCCGGCGCGCAGCAGCTTCGGCAGGTCGGCGAACATCTTGTCGGCAAGGCCGCCCTGCGTCACCATCAGCAACCGCGACGCGTCGCGCGGTGACACCGGCCGCAGCGCTATGCGCTCGGTTGGCAGGTCAAAATCGAAATCGGAAACGCGCAACGGGCCTGCCTATTTCTTCGGCGGCGTTGCAGCAGCCGGAGGTGCTGCGGGCTTCTGGGGCGTTTCGAACAGCGACGGAATGCCAAGCTTGGCGGCGCTGGGAATCGTCGACTGCGGCGCCGGCGGCGGCTTATGGTCGGATGCCATCGATGCCTGGATGATTTTCGACGGGTCGGCCGGCGGCTCGCCCGGCGCAATCTTGTCGACGAACTCCATGCCGCCGGTGACGCGGCCGAAGATCGTGTAGTTGTGATCGAGCTTCATCGTCGGCAACAGGATGATGAAGAACTGGCTGTTGGCGCTGTCCTTTTCCTGCGCGCGTGCCATCGAAACGGCGCCACGGACATGCGGCAGATCGCTGAATTCAGGCTTCAGATTGGGCAGCTTCGAACCACCGGTGCCGGTGCCCGTCGGGTCGCCGCCCTGCGCCATAAAGCCTTCGATGACGCGGTGGAACACCGTGCCATTGTAGAAGCCTTCGCGCGTCAGCGTCTTGATGCGCGCCACGTGTTCGGGCGCCACATCGGGGCGCAGCACGATGGTAACGCGGCCGCCCGTCGACAGGTCGAGCAGCCAGGTGTTGTCGAGGTCGGACGCCGCCGGCACCGCAGCCGGCACCGGCGCCGTTTCGGCGGCCTTCGCCTTGGCGGCCTTTTCGACAGCAGCGGTTGCGGCGGGCGAAATCGGCGCCTCTTCCTTGCCACGGCTTTGCGCCAGCAGCGGGGCGGACAACAGCGGTGCCACCAGCACGCCGGCCACGGCCAGCCACAGTGCCGGAATTCGCCTGGTCATCACTACTCTCCGCAAATCGAGCCAATTTGTGTCAATGCCAGCTTGTAGCTGTCACGGCGCTGAACGTCACGCACTGTTGCGTGCCGCCGGCTCAATCGTGCTGCAAACCTCAGCCGCGCGGTGTCCGCATCTCGACGACACGCGCCACAACCTCATCGGCGATGCGCGGCGGCACGAACTTGCGGATATCGCCGTCGTACAGCGCGATTTCCTTGACCAGCTTCGACGCGATCGGCTGCAGCGCGACATCGGCCATCAGGAACAGCTGCTCGATATCGTCATTGAGTGCGCGATTCATCCCCGTCATCTGGAACTCATACTCGAAGTCGCCCGCACCGCGCAGCCCGCGCACGATGACCGTCGCGCCCAGCCGTTCGGCGAACGACATCAGCAGTTCATCGAATTCGACGACTTCGACACCCGGCAGATCGGCGACTTCGCGGCCCACCTGCGCCTTGCGCTCGGCGAGTGTGAACATCGGTGACTTCGACGGGTTGGTCGCCACGCCGATGACCAGCCGGTCGACCAGCCGTGCGCCGCGCCGGATGATGTCCATATGGCCCAAAGTCAGCGGGTCAAACGTCCCCGGATAGACCCCAATGCGCATTGCCATTGCCAAACCCCTGTTCGAAATTTTTAGCGGTCGCGCTCGATCGCGAAGCGCGCGATGGCGCGCAGCAGGTCCGCTTCGGCGCCGAAGCTGTGCAGATGGCCGATCGCCTGATCGATCAGCATTTCGGCCTGCGTGCGGGCGCGCTCGACACCGAGCAGCGACACGAACGTCGCCTTGCCCGCTGCCGCATCCTTCTGCACCGCCTTGCCGGTTTTCGCCGAGCTGCCTTCGACATCGAGCAGGTCGTCGGCAATCTGGAACGCCAGCCCCAGGTCGTGCGCATAGCCGCGCAGCTTGGTGCGCTGGGCGTCACCGACGCGGCCCATGATCGCCCCGGCATCGAGGCAGAAGCTGATCAGCGCGCCGGTCTTGAGCTGTTGCAGGCGCGTGGTTGCGGCGAGGTCGAAAACCTGGCTTTCCGCCGCCAGATCCATCATCTGACCGCCGGCCATGCCGCTCGGGCCGCTGGCGCGGGCCAGTTCGAGCACCAGTTCGGAACGCACGAACGGGTCTTCGTGGGTGGCTTCGTCGGCGAGCACTTCGAACGCCAGCGCGTGCAGCGAATCGCCCGCCAGCACCGCGGTCGCTTCGTCGAATGCCTTGTGCACCGTCGGCTTGCCGCGGCGCAGATCGTCATCGTCCATGCATGGCAGATCGTCGTGGATGAGGCTGTAGCAATGCACCGCCTCGATCGCGATGGCGACGCGCAGTGCGCGTTCGCGGTCGACATGGAACAGGTCGCACGCCGCAACCACGAGCAATGGCCGCATGCGCTTGCCGCCGCCGATGACGGCGTGGCGCATCGCTTCGAACAGCCGGCGGCGCCCGTCATCGGGCAGCGGCAGCAACCGGTCGAAACGCTGATCGATCGCCGTGCCAATGGCATCGAGCGCGGGCTTTAGGCTGAGTGAGGCGTGCACGCGATCCTGATCCGACATCATGCGTCAAAGGGCTTGGTGGCAACCGGCGCGCCGTCGGCGCCGAGCTGGATGGCTTCGATACGCGCCGTCGCACCGGCGAGCTTGTCCTCGCAATGCTTCTTGAGCGCCTGGCCTTCGGTGTAGATGGCAATCGATTCCTCAAGGCTGGCGTCGCCCGCCTCGAGCTTGTGGACGATGGCTTCGAGCCGCGCCAACGCGGCTTCGAAACTCAGGTTGGCGAGTGGGTCGGGTGCGTCGCTCATCAAAAATGCCGGTTCGCCTGTACGGGGTCCAAAGTCGAAGATAGTCGGGCGGTTGTGGACGGGCCGGTGTTTACGGTCAAGACTTGTTGACCGCCAATCGCGGCGAGCCGACGCCGCAGACCGCTGGCACGGCGCCCGTCGGCGGTCACTGCATGACCAGGAAGCCGAATGCGCCACCGCCGATCACCAGCAGCGCCGGATTGACCTTGAAGCGCAGCAATATGATCAGCACCACCGTCGCCACCGTGGCGGTCAGCGTGCCGGTCACGGCGCCCTTGGCCATCGTCAGCCCGCCCGCCAGCAACAGCCCGATCGACACCGGTGCCAGGCCCTTCTGGATCGACGTGCGCCACGGCCAGCTTTCGAGGCGCTTCCATACCGCAGCGACGCCGTAGGCAAGCACCGCCGTCGGTCCGAAGAACGCGGCGAGCACAACCAGCGCCCCGGCCAGCCCGCCGGCCCATTGGCCGATCGCGACGATCATCATCATGTTCGGCCCCGGCGCCAGCTGGCCGACCGAATAGAGGTGGATGAGCTGCTTGTCGGTCAGCCAGCCGTGGACGTGGACCGCTTGGTCCTGAAGCTCGGGAAACGCCGCCATGCCGCCGCCGACGGTGAGCAGCGACAGATAGGAAAATACCCGGGCGAGTGCCGGAATTTCGCTCATGGCGTTGGCGCTTTCGGCCTGTGCCACAGGATCGCCGCCGCGCCGACGCCGAGCAGCGCCACCGGCACCGAGACATGAAAGCCCATCACCGCGACGACGGTCACCACGACGAAGATGAAATCGGCGCTGCTATCGAGCGACTTCTTGCCGAGCTGCACCACCGTCGACAGGATCAGCCCGACGGCGGCGGCGGCCACACCCTTGAGCGCACCGGTCACCGCCGCATGGTCGCCATGCTGGCGGTAGAAAATCCCGACGATATACATCAGCAGCGCACCAGGCAGGCACATCGCGACAATCGCCACCAGAGCGCCGAGCGGCCCGCGCAGTTTCTGCCCGACCAGCACCGCCATGTTGGTGGCGTTGAGCCCCGGCAACGACTGGCAGATCGACAGCATCTCGACGAATTCGCGGTCGTCGAGCCAGCCGGTGCGCGTCACCAGCCCGCCGCGCAGATAGGGCACGACACCGCCGAAGCTGGTGCCGCCGATGATCAGGAATTCGATGAAGATGCGCAGCAGCGTCACCGGCACGGGCGCGGCGGCCGGCGGAACAGCAGCGTCGCTCATTCGTGGCTGGCGGGCGGATTGCCGCGCAGACGGTAAACCATCGCGGTCTTGGTGACGCCGAATGCGAGCCATTCCTCGACGGCATGCTGCAACGACACGTAGAATTCCACGACACGCTTGCGCTGTTCGGTGGCCACAGCTTCCTTGCGGTCGAACTTCATCTGGAACGAAAATTCGCCGACCAGCGACTTGTGCTCGCCGCGCGTCCGCCACAGGCTGATGTCGGTCTTGGCGGTGCGGCCACCGCCGAAATCGAGGATGCCGAGCGGCAACATGATTTCCTCGACAATACCTTCGTTGACCAGGCTGACATGGCTTTCCTTGGGCAATTTGAGCTTCGCCAGCGCCGGAAACGCATGGTTCAGCGCCACTGCGGTGGTCCGCTCCGCGCTATGCCACTGGCTCTGGCCGAACTGGCAGTTGTGCGAATAAAGCAACCGGTAGCCGCCGGGTCCTTCCTTGCGCGGCAGCATCTCGGCCTTGAACTTGATTTCGTAATTGCCCTCGATCTTCGGGCGCATGTCGACCTTCATCGCGGTCGCTTCGTCGGTGTGGCGGAACTTGCCGACGAGTTCGGGGTCGCCAGTGGCGAAGCCGTCGACATAGGCGATGCGTCGCCGCAGGATGAAGGCGGCATTGTAGAGGCGGAAATCGGGTGTGTCGTAAAAGGTGATTTCGCGGATTTCGGGGCGCTCGGGCGCCTTGGGGTTGGGCGTGTAGCCGACGCCACTCGCCTTGGCGACTTTCGCCACCAGCCGGTCGAACTGCCGGAACGCCTTCACCGAGGTGAAGCGGTCAGGCTTGAGGATGAGCTTGGCCTCGAGAAACTGTATCTGGTCGAACGGCGTGCCGTCATTGTACGCGCCGATGACCGGCGGCGTCGGCACCGGCAGATCGGCCTTTGCCGCCTTGTCGTGCTTGTGCGACTTGGTCTTCTTCTTCGACATCACGGCTCCCCGGCTGGCGCCAAGGCTAATGCGCGCAGGTCTTTGGCGCAACGCGCATCAGACCGCGACGAAGCGGTCGACGGTGCCCACGCGTTCGCGCGCCACCAGATTGCGCGCTTCGAGCCAATGCAGATGCGCCAATGCCTCGCCGCTCGCCATCATCACTTCGCGCTCGCCGACCGGGCGGCGGAACAGGATCGGAAACGTCTCGAACACGCTGCGCGGCTCGCTGCAGAAATCCGCCAGCTTGTCGAGCTTGTCCATGTGGTCATCGCGTAGTTGCGCCAGCCGCACGTGCAGCCGTTCGAAGGGTTCGTTGTGCGCCGGCAGCACGCGCAAGCCGGCATCGAGACCTTCAAGCTTTTCGATCGATTCGAGCCAGTCACGCAGCGGGTTGCCGCGCGGCTCGCCGGGATAGACCGAGACGTTCGAGGTGATGCGCGGCAGCACCTGGTCGCCGGCGATCATCAACCCGGCCTCGTCGCAGACCAGACACGAATGTTCGGGGCTGTGGCCGCGCCCCGTCACGACGCGCCAGTCGCGGCCGCCGATCTTGAGCACGTCACCATCCTCGATGCGGATGAAGCCGGTCGGCAGCGGCGACACGCCGAGCGAGAAATGTCCCCAGCTATGCTTGGCAAACGCCGCCAGCCGCTCGTCGGGCCAGCCGGCGCGCGTGTAAAATTCGACGACATCGGCGGGCGGCACCGGATGCGTCTCAAGGATCAGCGTCTTCGCCAGCAAATATTCGGTGCGCGCGATTTCGAGCGGAATCTGCCACTTCTTGCACAGCCAGCCGGCCAGCCCGAGGTGGTCGGGGTGGTAGTGGGTAACGATAACGCGCTTGACCGGGCGGCCTTTCAGCGGGCCATCGAACGCTGCACGCCACAGCGCCTTGCCGGCGGTGGTCTGCACGCCGGTATCGACAATCGCCCAGCCGTCGCCATCCTCGAGTACCCACAGGTTGATGTGATCGAGCGCGAACGGAATCGGCATGCGCAACCAGAACACGCCCGGCGCCACTTCGAGCAGATTACCGCCTTCGGGGACATGGCGCCCGAACGGGTAGTGCAGGCCGCGCAGGTCATCGGGTTCGATGGGCGCGCTGGCGAGGCTGACGTCGGACATGCAGGCTTCTCCGGTTTCGGAGCGACCTTAGGTTGACGTTTACGTGAAGTCGAGGGGTAGGAAGCTCGTATCTTCCCCTCTTCCCTTGCGGGAGAGGGCTACTCGCGCGTTATGCACGGCGGGGTGAGAGGTGCCCTGAAAAGAAAGAAGACCTGTGCAAGCGATTTAGTCGGGTGCCATATAGAGCCCAGCTTCGGTCTCAGAAACGATATTACCCCATTCAATTGGCTTGAAAGGTTCGTCGAAATGATAGGGAAACCATTTCTGTTGCTTCACGCTCCAAACTTCATGTGGAAAGCTGCGTGAAGGCCCGCGAAAAATCGCGTTCTCCTGTTCGATGAAAACCCAATTACCTTTATCAATGATCATTAGCTTGCCATCTTGCGCCATAGAGCGTCGTGGCAAAGCCACGCCGTCGGACGGGTTCGGGCGGTTAGTCCGCCCGCCCCGCCGGCCGGCCTTGCGCGAGTCCGCGCGTAAGGCAAAATTCGCGAAGGGCGAATTTCGACTTACGCGCTGGCCGCGCTAGCGGCGAAACAGTGCATCGCCCTGCTGCTGCGCCGTACCCAACTCGGTCGGCGGCGCACCATGCTCGGCGATATGCGCCGCAGCGACACGTTCGGCCTGCAGCTGTTCGATCAGCTGCGCCCGCTCGCCGGCGATCTTGCCGTCGTCGGGGCTGGCGACGATGCCGGCCTTTTTCGCCGCCGCCGCGACCAGTGCATCGAGCTCGCGCTGCGCGCACAGGCCGAGCGTGACGGGATCCTTCGGCTGGATGTTGGCGATGTTCCAGTGGCTCTTGTCGCGGATCGTGGCGATCGTCGACTTGGTGGTGCCGATGATGCGCGAAATCTGGCCGTCGGTGATTTCGGGGTGGTTGCGGATGATCCACGCGATGCCGTCGGGCTTGTCCTGGCGCTTGCTGACCGGCGTGTAGCGCGGGCCCTTGGTGCGGCGCTCCTGCTCGGGCTGCTTCTCAAGGCGCAGGCGCGCATCGGGGTCGGCAGCGCAGCGATCGATTTCGGCCTGAGTCAGTTCGTTGGCGCGGATCGGGTCGCGGCCTGACAGCTTGGTCGCGGCGGTGTCATCGGCGATCGCCTGGATTTCGAGGATGTGCAGACCGCAGAAAGCAGCAATCTGTTCGAAGGTCAGCGCCGAGTTGTCGACCAGCCAGGCGGCGGTCGCGTGCGGCATCAGCGGCGTAAGTTGAGCGGACATTTTGACTAACCTTGGGTTTCAGACATAGAAAGAGCCGCCCCGGTCGGGACGGCTGTGCTGGCCATGATGTAGGCTTATTGCGTCCGCCAATCAAGCACCGCAGCTTAATCCGTGCTCAACACGATCTTGCCGACATGCGTCCCGGCTTCCATGCGGCGGTGCGCATCGGCGGCCTGTGCCAGCGGCAGAACGCAATCGGTCACCGCGCGCAGCCGCGTCTGCGCAAACAGTGGCCAGACCCTGGCTTCCAGCTCGGCCGCCACCGCTGCCTTGAACGCCACCGGGCGTGGTCGCAGCATCGAGCCGGTAATCACCAGCCGTTTGCGCATCACCGCGGTGAAATCGACTTCCGCACGCGGCCCGCGCTGGAACGCGATCGAGACATGGCGCCCGTCATCCGCGAGGCTGGCGATATTCTTCGGGATATAATCGCCCCCGACCATGTCGAGCACGATATCGACGCCGCGCCCCGCCGTCAGCGTCGCCACCTCGGCAGCAAAGTCCTGCGTCTTGTAGTTGATTGCATGGTCAGCGCCGAGCGCCAGTGCCGACGCGCATTTTTCGTCGCTGCCTGCGGTCACGATGACCGTCAGCCCGAACGCCTTGGCGAGCAGGATCGCCGTGACACCGATGCCCGAGGTGCCGCCGTGGACCAGCACGCTCTCGCCGGCCTTCGCCGCGCCGCGCTGGAAAAGGTTCGACCAGACGGTAAAATAGGTTTCGGGCAGCCCCGCCGCATCGGCAAAGCTCAACCCCGCCGGCACCGGCAGGCACTGACCGCCCGGCGCGACGCAATATTCCGCATAGCCGCCGCCTGCGACCAGCGCGCAGACCTTATCGCCGACCTGCCAGCGCGGCGTGTCCGCCCCCACCGCAACAATCTCGCCGGCAATTTCCAGTCCCATGATCGTCGGCGTGCCCGGCGGCATCGGATACAGCCCGAGCCGCTGCAGCACGTCGGGACGGTTGACGCCGGCGGCAGCAACACGCACCAGCACCTCGCCCGGCCCCGGCTGCGGCACTGGCCGCGACACCGGCACCAGCACTTCGGGTCCACCGGCTGCGGCGGGATCAATGGCGGTCATGGTCGTGGGAATGTTGCTCATGGCGCTGATATTGACTCTGCCGCCGCCAAGGTCAAATCTCGGCTCATGGACATCGACGATCTCGAACCGCGCAAGCGCGACGACGCGCTTGCTGCGTTGATGCGGCAGGATCTCGATCCGCTGTCGGTGGCCGAGCTCGACGAGCGCGTCGAGCGACTCGAAGCCGAAATCGCCCGCACCAAGGCCAAGCGCGACGCCGCGAGCAAGTTCCGGTCCGCCGCCGACGACCTCTTTCGCCGCAAGTGACGCATTCCGCCTCCCGCAGTCGGGAGAGTGGAAGTTGCGACAACAAGCCCCTTGCACTTGCTTTACGTTAACGTAAGGTAGCCCCAAACCAAGCCTTGGGGAATGACAGCATGAACTTCGACTTTTCCGACGACGCCAAAACCATGCGCGAATCGGCGCGCAAGTTTCTCGATGCCAACGCCGGCCCCGCCATCGCCCGCAAATCGATGAACGGCACCGCCACCTATGACGCCGATTTGTGGAAGGCCGTCATCGACCTCGGCTGGACCGCAGCGCGCGTGCCCGAAGAATTCGGCGGCGTCGGCCTGACGGCTGAAGAATCCTGTGTCCTCGCCGAAGAAGCCGGCCGCAGCCTCGCCCCCATCCCGCTGACCTCGGTCCTTGCCGCCACCGAAGCGCTGCTGCGCGCCGGCAGCAAGGAACAGCAGGCGCGCTGGTTGCCCGGCATCGCCGAAGGCAAGGTCATCGCCTGCGTCGGCTGGGGTGAAGGCAATGCCGCCTCGCCGTCGACCGCCGCACTGACCGTCAAGGACGGCAAGGCCAGCGGCGTCAAGCTGCCGATCGCCGACCTGCTCGGCGCCCAGCTCGCCATCATCACCGCCAACGGCCCCAAGGGCGTGCAGCTTTACCTGGTCGATCTCGGCGGTGCCGGCGTCAAGACCGAGCTCGTCGAAACGCTCGACCTGGTGCGCCGTTCGGGCAAGCTGACGCTCGACAACGCCGCCGTCGAAGCGCTCGGCGATCCCGACGCCTATCAGGACTGGCTCGACCGCGCCGCCATTCTCGCGGCGTTCGAAGCGCTCGGCACCACCGCCGCGTCGATGGACATGACCGTCGCCTATGCCAAGGATCGCGTCGCCTTCGGGCAGCGCATCGGCCGTTATCAGGGCGTCAAGCACAAGTGCGCCGACATGTACATCAAGCTCGAACTGGCGCGCGCGCATGCGCTGCACGGCGCCTGGGCGATGGGCGCCGACGCCGGCGAACTGCGACAGGCTGCGTCAGCAGCGCGCGTTGCCAGCCTCGATGCACTCAGCTTTACTGCAGAAGAGACGGTGCAGCTGCACGGCGGCATCGGCTTCACGTGGGAGAGCGACTGCCAGTTCTACTACCGCCGCAACCGCCAGCTCGCTTCGGCACTCGGCAGCAGCGCGTGGTGGGCCGACCGGCTGGTGCGCGCGCTCGAACGCCGCAACGCCGCTTAAGACATTCATAGAAGGACACACCGTCATGGACTTCAACGATACCGCACCCGAAGCCGAATACCGCGCCAAGGCGCGCGCCTGGCTGGAAGCCAACATCGGCGAATATCGCGAACCGACCGAATTCGGGCGCGGCCACGCCGATTTCGTCCGCCATTCAAAGATTTGGCAGAAGAAGAAGTATGACGCCGGCTACACCGGCATCACCTGGCCCAAGTCGATGGGCGGCCAGGGCCTCGGCCCGATGAACTCGATCATTTACAACCAGGAAGAAAGCCGCTTCCACGCCCCGACCGGGCTCTATGCCATCGGCCTCGGCATGTGCATCCCGACGGTCTTCTCGCATGGCACCCCCGAACTCATCGAGCGCTATGTCGCCAAGGCGCTGTCGGGCGTCGAAGTCTGGTGCCAGCTGTTTTCCGAACCCATCGCCGGGTCGGACCTTGCCGGCATCCGCACCAAGGCTGTCAAGGACGGCGACACCTGGACGATCGACGGCCAGAAGGTGTGGACGACCAACGCGCATCTTTCGGACTTCGGCATCATCGTCTGCCGCACCGATCCGTCGAAGCCCAAGCACAAGGGCCTGACGATGTTCATCGTCGACATGCACGCGCCGGGCGTCGAAGCCCGTCCGCTCAAGCAGATGTCGGGCGGCGCCGACTTCAACGAAGTCTTCTTCACCAACGTCAAGGTCCATGACAGCCACCGCGTCGGCGCCGAAGGCGACGGCTGGAAGGTCGCGTTGACGACACTGATGAACGAGCGCCTCGCCGTCGGCGGCAAGCCAAGCCACGCGCCCGGCTACAAGACGCTGATGACGCTCGCTGCCGGCATCCAGACCGACAACGGTCCGGCCATCTCCCAGTCGACGGTCCGTGAACGCATCGCGTCGACCTATATCGCCGATGAAGGCATCAAGCTGACGCAGATGCGCGCGCAATCGGCATTGTCGCGTGGTGAAATGCCCGGACCGGAGCAGTCGATCTCGAAGGTCGTCGTCGCCAAGACGATGCAGGACCTCGCCTCGTTCGCGATGGACCTCAACCAGTCGAGCGGCGTCGTCACCGACGGCAGCAACCCCGAACTCAACCGTTTGCAGGGCAGCTACATGGCGTCCGCCGGGCTGCGCATCGCCGGTGGTACCGACGAAATCCTGCGCAACATCATCGCCGAGCGCGTGCTCGGGCTGCCCGGCGACATGCGGCCGGACAAGGATACGCCGTATAACGAAATCAAGGCGATGTAAGGAACTTGAGGGCCTCCGGCGGGCAGGGGTGACCCCTGCACCCGGATTTTGGACGGTGACAGAACAACCAGCGCAGATTGGTTGCACCGCCCCAAACTAATGGGTGCAGGCCTCAGGCCTGCCCGCCGGAGGCTCTAAAACAACCGGGGGGATTCCATGCGCCACATCGTGTTCGCTGCCGCGCTATGCGCCGCCACACCAACGCTCGCCGCCACCGATTGCGCCGGGCTGGCCAAGCTGGCGCTCCCCAATGTCACCATCACCGCAGCGACCGAAGTAGCGCCTGACACCGGCATTTCGGTCAAGGACGCGCCCAACCCCGTCAAGCTGCCGTTCGCGGTCTGCAAGGTCGAAGCGACGGCGCGCCCGACCAGCGATTCGGATATCCGGCTGGCGGTGCTGATCCCTGTCGGTGAGGCGTGGAACGGCAAGTTCGTGCAGGTCGGCAACGGCGGCTTTGCCGGGCGGATTCCCTGGGGCACGATGCTGCTCGGGCTATCGCGCGGCTATGCGGTCGCGGGCACCGATGACGGCCACCAGAGCGACGACGGCACCGATGCGAGCTGGGCGCTGGGCCATCCCGAAAAGGTCACCGACTTCGGCTGGCGCGCGGTCAAGACCACCACCGACACCGCAAAGTCCATCGTCGCGGCGTACGGCAAGGCAGCCAAGCGCAACTATTTCTTCGGCTGTTCGGACGGCGGCCGCGAGGCGCTGATGACCGCGCAGCGCTATCCGGCGGACTTCGACGGCATCGTCGCGGGCGCACCGGCGTGGGCGTGGACGCGGATGCAGGGCGTCAGCGGACTGGCGACGAAGGCATTGGTCAAGCCCGGCGGCAATCTGCCCCCGGGCAAGCTACCGGCGCTGCAAGCTGCAGCGCTGAAGGCGTGCGGCCATGGCAAAACCTATATCGCCGACCCGCAGGCGTGCCGCTTTGATCCGGTTGTGCTGCAATGCACCGGCACTGAGACCGACGCTTGCCTGACGGCGAAGCAGGTCGCGGTGGTGCGCTCGATCTACAATGGCCGCCGCGATGTCGTGACCGGCGGCACCATGCCGGGGCTAAAGCCCGGCGCCGAAGCCGGTGCCAACAGCTGGGCGGCATGGGGCGTGGCCTCCCCCGACGGTGACACCAGCCGCGCCACCGGCAGCGGCTTTGCGTGGAACCACTTTGCCTATCTTGTGAAGAAGGACTCCAAGTTCGATCTGCGCAACCTGACCGATGCCGACGTCATCGCCGGTGCCAAAGAATGGGCGGCAACGCTCGACGCATCATCGCCCGACCTGTCGGCCTTCAAGGCGCGCGGCGGCAAGCTTATCGGCTATCACGGTTGGAACGATCCGGCGATCCCGCCGGGGCTGAGCCTTGAGTATCTGGCCAATGTCCGCAAGGCGATAGGGCCGACCGACGATTTCTACCGCATCTTCATGGTGCCCGGCATGCTGCATTGCCGTGGCGGTGATGCGCCGGTGAACGTCGACTGGTTCGCGCTGCTCGACACCTGGGTCGAAACCGGCGTTGCCCCCGCAACCGTGACGGCAGCCGGCGGCGGCGCGACGCAGGTGCTGAACTACCAGAAGTAACACCCGCTTGATCCTCCCCGCCTTCGGGGAGGGGGAGGATTAGGGGCTCGCGCTAGCTGGCTGGACAGGTCAGCGCAGGTGCGGCAGCCAGCTCGGCGGCAGCCTTTTTGACATCGGCCTGATACGCCGGGGTCGCGGCGATGCGATCATAGACCGCGACCGCGAGGATCTTGCCGCCGGCGACGTCGCTCGTCCAATGGACGCGGCAGTCGATGCGGTGCTGGCCGACGTCGGCGCCCCATTCACGCAATGCGGTCGCCTTGGCGGGAGCGGCATCGCCAAGCACCAACGCGATCAGCCAGCCGATTCCCGAATGACCGCTGGGGTAGCTGGGACCGAGCTTGGCACCCTCACCCTTGGCGACCTTCGGGTCGCACGCCGGGCCGTCATCGGTGGTGAACGGCCGCGGCCGCATATATTTGTCCTTCGCGACATTCATCGGCGGCACGAAATCGGTAAACGACCGGAACAGCAGGCCCAGCGTCGCCGGCGTCGTCTCGCGTGACAGCTTGACCCCCATCGCGCACGCCAGCGTGCCGATGAACTGCGCATCGGGCGGCGAAAGTTGCGTCTGTGCCGCCTTCCATGCGGGCCCATCGATGCCGAGCGCGCTCGCGGCATAGGTCGCACGGTCCGCGACGTCGCCAGCGGAGTTGGGCGCGGGCGGCGGCGGCAGCAGCTTGAGGATGTCGACCGGCGGCTGGCCAGCGAGATAGCCCGGCGGCATCTTGGGCGCTTCGGCGGCGGTCAGCTTCGCCGAGGATTCGGGCGGCGGCGCCGGCGTCTTGGCGACAGCGCCAGTCGCAAGCAGCAGCAATGGCAAGGCATAGGCTATCCGCATTTTCGTCTCCCCTTGGCCGGCAAGCCCCGCCGGTTGTTGCCGTTATCCTAGCATCGGCTTCACGATTGCAAAGCGGCGAGTTGGGTTATCCCCGACGCAATTGCCGCACTGCATTCAGCCCCCTTGATTGTTGCGCGTTGCAGGGTGACATTGTGGGGGCCGGTCGGAGTCCCTTGGCCGGCGAGATTAGGAGACGTCCATGCCCGCTTTCACGCGCGAGCTTGAACACACGCTGCACAATGCGCTGGCCGAAGCGAGCAAGCGTCACCATGAATATGCGACGCTCGAACATCTGCTGCTGGCACTGGTGGCCGACACGCATGCGCATGCGGTGATGAAGGCCTGCGGTGCCGACACCGAAGAGCTGGCGGCGCAGCTGTCGAATTACCTCGACACCGAGCTGTCGGCGCTCAAGGCCGATGCCAGTGTCGACCCCTCGCCCACCGCCGGATTCCAGCGGGTTATCCAGCGCGCCATCCTGCACGTCCAGTCGTCGGGCCGCGAGGAAGTCACCGGCGCCAATGTGCTGGTCGCGCTGTTTTCCGAACGCGAGAGCCACGCCGTCTATTTCCTGCAGCAGCAGGACATGTCGCGCCTCGACGCGGTCAGCTTCATCAGCCACGGCATCGCCAAGACCGGCGCGTCCGAACCGCGCGCCGTCAAGGGCGCTGCCGAGCCGACGCCCGAGCCCGAAGCCAAGGATGCCAAGGGCGGCAAGCCGACCGAATCGGCGCTGAAGCAGTTCACCGTTAACCTCAACGAAAAGGCCAAGCTGGGCAAAGTCGATCCGCTGATCGGCCGCAGCAGCGAAGTCGATCGCACCATCCAGATTCTGTGCCGGCGGTCGAAGAACAACCCGCTGTATGTCGGTGACCCCGGCGTCGGCAAAACCGCGATTGCCGAGGGGCTGGCGCGCAAGATCGTCGAGGGCCAGGTCCCCGACGTGCTGCTGCCCGCCGTCATCTACAGCCTCGACATGGGCGCGCTGCTCGCCGGCACGCGCTACCGCGGCGACTTTGAAGAGCGCCTCAAGAACGTCGTCAACGAGCTCGAAAAACTGCCGCATGCGGTGCTGTTCATCGATGAAATCCACACCGTCATCGGTGCGGGCGCGACCAGCGGCGGTGCGATGGATGCGTCCAATCTGCTCAAGCCGGCACTGTCATCGGGCGCCATCCGCTGCATCGGTTCGACGACCTACAAGGAGTTCCGCAACCACTTCGAAAAGGACCGCGCGCTGCTGCGGCGCTTCCAGAAGATCGACGTCAACGAACCGACGATCGAGGACAGCATCGCCATCCTGATGGGCCTCAAGCCGAGCTACGAGGAGCACCACAAGCTCAAATACACGCCCGAAGCCATCAAGGCCGCGGTCGAGCTGTCGGCGCGCTACATCAACGACCGCAAGCTGCCCGACAAGGCGATCGACGTCATCGACGAAACCGGCGCATCGCAGATGCTGGTGCCGCTCGCCAAGCGCAAGAAGGTCATCGGCGTCAAGGAAGTCGAGGCCGTCATCGCGACGATGGCGCGGATCCCGCCCAAAAGCGTCTCGACCGACGACAAAAAGGCGCTCGGCACGCTGGAGGCCGACCTCAAGCGCGTGGTGTTCGGGCAGGACAAGGCAATCGAGCGTGTGGCGAGCGCCATCAAGCTCAGCCGCGCCGGCCTGCGCGAACCCAACAAGCCGATCGGCAACTATCTGTTCTCCGGCCCGACCGGCGTCGGCAAAACTGAAGTCGCGCGCCAGCTCGCGACCATCCTCGGCATCCCGCTGACGCGCTTCGATATGTCGGAATATATGGAACGCCACAGCGTCTCGCGGCTGATCGGTGCGCCGCCGGGCTATGTCGGTTTCGACCAGGGCGGCTTGCTCACCGATGCCGTCGACCAGAACCCGCACGGCGTGCTGCTGCTCGATGAAATCGAAAAGGCCCACCCCGACCTGTTCAACATCCTGTTGCAGGTGATGGACAACGGCAAGCTGACCGACCACCATGGCAAGACCGTCGATTTCCGCAACGTCATCCTGATCATGACGACCAATGCCGGGGCCAGCGACATGGCGCGCGAAGGCGTCGGGTTCGGCTCGATCACCCGCGAGGGCGAGGACGAGGAGGCGATCAAGAAGATGTTCACCCCCGAGTTCCGCAACCGTCTCGATGCGATCGTGCCGTTCGACTATCTGCCGCCGGCGGTGATCATGCGCGTCATCGACAAGTTCGTGCTCGGGCTCGAAATGCAGCTCGCCGACCGCGACGTCCATATCGCGCTGACCGACGAGGCCAAGACCTGGCTGATCGAGCGCGGCTACGACAAGCTGTTCGGGGCACGTCCGCTCGGCCGCCTGATCCAGGAAAAGATCAAGCAGCCGCTCGCCGAGGAACTACTGTTCGGCAAGCTGGTGCACGGCGGCGAAGTCCGTGTCCACGTCAAGGATGCCGACACGCCCGACGCCACGCTGGCGTTCGAAATCGTCCCCGGCGTCGCCAAGGCCAAGCGCAAGAGCAAGCCCAAGGCCGGCAAGGCGGGCACGGCGTCGTCCGAAAGTCCGGCGAGCGCCTGAACCGTAGACGCAAGCCCGCCGGAGGTTCAGTGAAGGGCCTCCGGCGGGCAGGCGTGACGCCTGCACCCGATTGAAGAATTTATGCCGAATCGTGAGCGTTCACGGCAGCCCGCGGCGTTCGTCGAAGCAGAAATGCTGTTGGTCAGCGCGGTTTGACGCTGGTCGTAACGCCACCGACACTCATCGACTTCGTCGCGACAGACATGCCCCCCAAGCGCAGAAAGGCTGTGCGGCTCCCCCCGCCGCAGCCCCGAACCCCTTGGGAGAATTGACATGATGTTTCGCACCCCCCTCATTGCCGCTGCGCTGATCGCGCTGCCGATGTTCGCCACCGCTGCCGCCGCGCAGCAGACCGTCAGCGGCAAGATCAGCTACGCCGATCTCGATCTCGGCACACCCGCCGGTCGTGCCGCGCTCGAAACCCGCGTCGATGCAACAATCGCGCAGCTGACGGCGCCCGAAGACTACCGCGACCTCAAGCAGCTCCAGCAGTCAGCGCAGATGTCGGCAGCGATGCATGCAGCGGCAACGGCGCAACTCGCGCCGGTGCTGGCCCGCGCAGAAACCAGTGGTGGCGGCGTTGCCACCGGTGCGTTGCGCAAATAGCGCGCGCGCACCGCAGCAAGGGCCGGCAACCTTCGCGGTTGCCGGCCCTTTGTCCTTTTATCCCTTGGACGTCCGGTCCCTACCCGCGCAGCGCCCGCGCCGCATCGAGGTAGGTCCGGCCGATTGGCACCTGCACACCATCGCCCAGCACCGCCACCCAGCTGCCACCGGGGTCGCGTTTCAGCGCCGCGATGCAGTCGCGCCGCACAATAGTCGACCGGTGCAGTCGGATGAACACCGCCGGATCAAGCCGGCGCTCCAGTTCGATGATCGTCGTGTGCAGCAGGTACGACCGCGCACCGACATGCAGCCGCATATAGTCGCGCTCGGCTTCGATGCGCTCGATATCGGCCGCGGCAATGCGGCTGATCTCGCCGCGGTTCGGCACCCAGAATTCCTGCGTCCATGGCGCTGCCGCCTGCGGTGCTGCGGCACGCGCCGCCAGCGCCCGGCCGACGGCGCGCTCCAGCCGTTCGGGGTCGATCGGCTTGAGCAGATAATCGACTGCCGCAACATCGAACGCCGCCACCGCATAGCTGTCGAACGCCGTCACGAAAATCACCAGCGGCGGCGCCGGTGTCGCACCCAGCTGCCGCGCCAGCTCGATCCCCGACAGCCCCGGCATGGCAATGTCGAGCAGCAGCAACTCGGGCGCCAGCGCCGCGATCATCCGCAGCGCCGACGCCGCATCATGCGCGCTGCCGACGATGTGCAGCGCCGGCAGCCGCGCCGCGAGGATCTGCAGCCGCTCGATGGCGAGCGGCTCGTCATCGACCAGCAGCGTGCGGATCGGCGCGTCAGGCACCGACCCGCGCGTCCATCTGCTGCCCGTCGATCGCCAGCGGTAGCCACAGGCTTGCACGGTAGCCGCCGCCCGGCAGCGGGCCGGCCTCGCAGCGCGCGCGGTCGCCGTAGCGCGCCGCCAGCCGGTCGCAGACGTTGCGCCAGCCGACGCCGCCGCACGGCACGGTGCCGGGGTTGTTGCCGTCATCCTCGACCGTAATATGCAACCGCACGCCCTCGGCGCGGGCGCGGATGGTCAACGTCACCGGCCGCTGCGTCGGCGCGACGCCGTGCTTGATGGCATTCTCCACCAGCGGCTGCAGGATCAGGCCGGGCACGCGCACATCGGCGACGCTGTCGGGCACATCGATAATGCTGATCAGCCGCGCTGGAAAGCGCACGGCCTCGATCCCCAGATAGAGTTTCTGCAGCGCGATCTCGTCGGCGAGCGGCACATCGGCAGCGGGGTCGCCGCTCAGGCTCGACCGGAAGAAATTCGCGAGGTTGATGATCATCGCCTCGGCATCGGCATTGCGGCCGGCCAGCACCAGCGATGACAGCGAGTTGAGCGTATTGAACAGGAAGTGCGGATTGACCTGATAGCGCAGCGCGCGCAGCTCGGCGGTCTGCGCCTCGGCACGGTAGCGCGCCATCAGCCGCTCGGCGTGGCGGACGCGCTCGGCATTGGCCAGCGCAATCCACAGGATGCCCCAGGCAACAATGAAAAAGTACCAGTTGAGCGCCGCCTCGGCGATGAGCATGAACGGCGAGACGTGCTTATCCGGATATTTGGCGATTTCGGCGAGCGTCGATTCGGCCGGACTGACAATGTAGAACGCCGTGAAGTTGATCGCCGCATACGCCAGCGACAGCGGCACCGCGCCGACCAGCACAGTCGCCACCAGTCGCCGCAACGGCCAATTCTCAACACGCCGCAACAGCAAATAGAACAGCGCTGTCAGCCCGATGCCGAACAGCGACACCACTGTACGCCGGCCAAGCATATCGAGTTCGCCAGGGCCTTCATGAAACGCCGCTGTGCGCACCGTATTGATGACGAAGTAGAACGCCCAGAAGCCGAGGATCGATGCCAGCGCGACGCGCGGCGGCACCCGGAACGGCGCGGTTTGGGGTGGACTAGCCATGCCCCTTCTTACCAGCATTGGCGGTGCTGTAACCCATGCCGCAGGTCGTCGGTCGAACCGCCACGGCGGTTGGTCGAACGCCGGCGGCGAACTGGCCCGGCGCACGTTAATCCGGCGACAGGCACCGACAATCGCGACGGGCGCCACCAACGGGGGAAAGACACCGCCGATGCTATCGCCCAACACCTTCGCCTTTGGCGCGCTCGCCGCGCTGGTGCTGCTCGCCAGCCAGGACGGCGCGCGGCTCAGCTTGGCGTTCGAAGACCGCGCCGACCCCAACCCGCGCCAGTTCGCGCTCGCAGCCAAGGCCGCCGGCATGGGGTTGCAGTTGGTCATTTCATGGACCGAACGCGACGCGCGCAAATTTTCGCTCGCCCGCTAGTCCTACTCGCCAGTGTCACGCGGTTGCGCTAGCTTCCACGGCGAACAGCGGGAGACTTGCCATGACCAAGCCAGCGACGATCACCCAGTCAATGATCGACCTCTACGACCGGTTCACCCATCATGACCTTGACCGCCGCGCGCTGATGTCGGGGCTGACGCGGCTGGCCGGAAGCGCCGCCACTGCCGCAGCACTGTTGCCGCTGATCGAGGCCTCTGCGTCAGCCGCCAGCCTGACCCCCGACAATGACCCGCGCGTGGTTTCCGAAATGCTCGAATGGCCCGGCGCCAATGGCCATGTCATGCGCGGCTATCACGTCCGCCCGGCGAACACTGCAAAGCGCCTGCCCGCGATCATGGTCATCCACGAAAACCGCGGGCTGACGGCGCATATCAAGGATATCGCGCGGCGCATGGCGCTCGAAGGCTTCGACGTGCTGGCGCCCGATTTCCTGTCGCCGGCCGGTGGCACGCCCGTCGCCGCCGACACCACCCCCGAAGCGATTTCGGCTGCCGAAGACAAGGCGCGCGCGATGATCGGCGCGCTCGACCGGCCCGCGACGGTCGCCGATGCGGTGGCGACGCTGGCGTTCCACAAGGGCCTCAAGACCACCACCGGCAAGGCCGGCGCGGTCGGCTTCTGCTGGGGTGGCGGCATGGTCAACGCACTGGCGATTGCCGCCGGCGACGCGCTCAAGGCCGGCGTCGCCTATTACGGCCCGGTGCCCGCCGACCTGACGCAGGTCAGCAAGATCAAGGCGGCAATGCTGCTGCACTACGCCGGGCTCGACGAGCGCATCAACGCCGGCATCGCGGGCTACGAAGCCGCGCTAAAGGCGGCGGGCGTGACCTATGCGGCGTTCGTCTATGACGGTGTCAACCACGCCTTCAACAACGACACATCGGCGGCGCGCTACAACAAGGCCGCCGCCGATCTGGCCTGGGCACGCACCGTCGACTGGTTCAAGAAGCACGTGCGCTAGCCGCCCGCCAGCCGGTCGCCGATATCCCCCACCCGCACCGCGTTCTGCAGCCGCTCTGGCAGCTCCGACGCGGCCTCGTAGAAGCTGAACACATAGGCCAGCACCGCGTAGATTGTGCCCGCGGTTACCCCCGGCATCGCCGTCAGTCGCAGCAGCACCGCCACCGTCAAGCCGATGGCGGCCAGCTCGATGATCCCCCAGGCGGTCGCCTCGCTGTCCGAAATCCGCACCTGCCACCAGCGCAGCCGCAGGAAATGCCGGCGCACCGCCGCCAGCGGTGACCGCGCGACAATCCGCACCTCGTTCTCATAGCGGTCATTGAGCCCGGCGTTGAGCCGGCCGGCGCGCCGCGTGAACCAGCCGCTCGCCGCCAGCATCGGCACCAGCGCCGCCAGCGCCATCGCGCCGACCGTCACGTCATAGGCGAACAGCATCACCACCGCGCCGATGCTCTTCACCAGCACCTGCGCCACCGCCGGAATCTCGTGCTGCAGGAAATCGGTCAGCTCGCGCGACAGCGAGATCCGGCCGACAATGACGTTGTCAGACGCTTCGCCGGCACGCAGCCCGCGCACCACGTCGGTCGCCATCTCGGCATATATCGCCGTAAACACCCGCGTATCGTACAAATGCCGCCCCAAACCGACCACCAGATGCGCCAGCCACAGCGCAATCAGCGGCGCCATCCGCTCCGGCTTGCCCGCCAGTAACCCGTCGATCGCCAGCCCGATGGTGAACGGATACAGCAGGTCCGCCAGATTCTCGACCAGCACCAGCACATAGGTCAGCGCCAGCCGCGCGCGGTTGCTGCCGCCGACACCGGCGAGCAGGCGCCAACCGGGAGATGGGGATTTGATGACCATTCAAAGGGCCTCCGGCGGGCAGGCCTGAGGCCTGCACCCAACTATTGCGCCGGTGCATCATGCGCGATGTCGGCTGCAAATTCACCGCCCAATATTCGGGTGCAGGGCCAAGGCCCTGCCCGCCGGAGGCTCTTCGCACAAAAAAGACCCGGTGGTTTCCCACCGGGCCTTTCGCATTCTGGAAGCTGCCGCGGCTTAGTTGCGGCTGTTGCCCATGAAGCGCAGCAGGAACATGAACATGTTGATGAAGTCGAGGTACAGCGTCAGCGCGCCCATCACGACGGCCTTGCCTTCGAAATCGCTGCCGGCGACCTGGTCGTACATGTTCTTGATCTTCTGCGTGTCATACACCGTCAGGCCGGCGAACAGGAACACGCCGATGATCGAGATGCCGAGCGACAGCGCGCTCGACTTGAAGAAAAAGTTGCCGATCATCGCGACGATGATGCCGACGAGGCCCATCATCAGGAACTTGCCCATGCCCGATAGGTCGCGCTTGGTGGTGTAGCCGTACAGGCTGAGCGAGGCGAAGCCTGCGGCGGTAGCGAAGAACGTCGTGGCGATCGAGCTGCCCGTGTAAATCAGGAAGATCGTCGACATCGAAACGCCCATGATGCCGGCATAGGCCCAGAACAGCGCCTTGGCGGCACCTTCCGACAGCTTGTTGATGCCGAAGCTCAGCACCATCACCATGGCGAGCGGCGACAGCATGGCCACCCAGCCGAGCAGCGAGGTCTGGCCCGTCTCCGGGTTGAACAGCTTCGCCACCAGGCCGCTCTGCGCGACAAACAGCGCGACGAGGCCGGTGAGCAGCACGCCGCTCGCCATGTAGTTGTAAACCGAAAGCATATAAGACCGCAGCCCGGCGTCAAAGCTGGCCGCGTCAACGGAACGGCCTGCCTGCGCCGAAAAAGCGGAACGCGGGTCGAACTGGTTTGCCATCTCAATCTCCATCACGCCGGCAAGAGTGCCAGCCGTGCCGCCAATATCGGCGTTATCGGAGCGGGTTTCAAGCGGCGTTGGTGTCGCAGAAGTTTGGCGAGAAAAAGAGCCTCCGGCGGGCAGGGGTGACCCCTGCACCCAATTGAAGAGCGCCAATCAAATGGGTGCAGGGGTCACCCCTGCCCGCCGGAGGCCCTTCAACTCCTCGTCAGAGCGTGCGCAGCACCTCGCTAGGTCGCGCCGCCAAAGCGCGCCAGCTGCCGGCGAGGCCCAACAACACGGTGACGAGGCCGCCGACCAGCACGGTGGCGATGACGGGGGGCCAGGACGGGGCCCAGCTGAGTTTGAGGACGTTGACGACGACGAACCAGCCGGCGAGTGAGCCGAGCGCCAGCGCGAGGAGCGCGACGATGGCGGCGAGTGCGCCATATTCGATGAGGGTGGCGCGGATGATCTGGCCTCGGGTGGCGCCCAGCACCTTGAGCAGCACGGCGTCATAGGTGCGGGCGCGGCGGCTGGCGGCGAGTGCGCCGATGAGCACGGCGATGCCGGCGGCGACGGTGACCGACGCGGCGGCGCGGATGGCGACCGACATCTGGCCGAGCAACTCGCCGACCTGCCCCAGCACATCACGGACGCGGACGAGCGAGGCGGTCGGGTAGGCGCTGGTGATAGCGGCCGACAGTGCGCGTTCGTGGACGGGGGTGGCGGCGACGGTGGCCATCCAGGTGTGCGGCGCGTTTTCCAGTGTGCCCGGCGCGAACAGGATGGCGAAGTTGAAGCCGAGCGTGCCCCAATCGATAGCGCGCAGGCTGGCGATTTTCGCAGGGATTTCGACGCCGAGCACCGAGACGGTCAACGTGTCGCCGACCTTGAGCCCGAGCGCAGTGGCGGCGGCTTCATCGAGCGAGATCAGCGGCGGGCCGGCGTAGTTGGCGGGCCACCATTTGCCGGCGACGAGCTTGTTGTCGGCGGGCAGGACGGCGGCATAGCTGAGGCCGCGGTCGCCGCGCAGGATCCACGCGTCGTCCGGGATGTTCTTCATGGACGAAACTGGCACGCCGTTGACCGCGGTGACCGGGCCGCGCAGGCTGGGGACGGTGCGCAAGGCGGCGCCGGGGGCATTTTTGGCGACGATGGCGCGGAATTCATCGATGCGGTCGCTGGGGATATCGAGGACGAAGAAGCTCGGCGCGCGGTCGGGGAGCGACTTGTTGATCTGCCCCGACAGGTTGGTTTCAATGACGCTGAGCGTCGCGAACAAGGTCAGCCCGAGCCCGAGCGCCACCACCAGCTGCCGCGTAAGTGCGCCGGGGCGGTGGAGGTTGCCGAGCGCGAGGCGCGCCAGCGGGGTTTTGGGGCGCGGGGCGCGCGCGGCGAGTGCGCGGATGCCGGCCGCAAGCGCGGTGAGCAGGCCGAGCAGCACGGTTGCGGCGCCGACGAAGCCGAGCGCGAACAGGCGGTCGTTGGCTTGCCCCACGGCGAGCGCGATGATGATGACGATGGCAATCGCGATGATGCCGATGACGCTGAAGACCGGCACGTTGCGCACTTCGACGGCGTCACGGAACAGCTTGGCGGCGGGCATCGCGGTGGCTTGAGCGAGCGGCCACAGCGCGAACGCCACGGCGATCAGCATGCCGTAAGCGGCACCGCTGAGCAGCGGCGCGGCGTAAAGTCTGAGCACCGGCGGCACCGGCATCGCGTCGGCGGCAAGCTGCACCACCGCCCATGGCACCAGCGCGCCGATGGCCGCACCGATGACGACTGACACCAGCGCGACGAGGCCGATCTGGAAAAGGTACGATCGGAAGATCAGCGCGGATTCGGCGCCGATGCTTTTCAAGGTGGCGATGGTGTTCGACTTGCTGTCGAGATAGCTGGCGACGCCGTTGCCGACGCCGACACCCGCGACCACCAGCGCGGTCAGCCCGACCAGCGTCAAGAACTGGCCGAGGCGTTCGATGAACCGCCGCGCACCGGGGGCGCCGTCGCTGCGGTCCTGGACGCGCCAGCCGGCATCGGGGAAAGCGGATTCGAGGGTCTTGATGACCGGCGCGGTGGCCTGACCATCGGGCAATCGGATGCGGTAGTTGGCCCGATAAAGACTGCCGGGTTCGAGCAGGCCAGTGGCGGCGAGGTCATCGAGACGCAGGATGAGCGCCGGGCCGAAGCCGAGCCCCTCGCCGGCGCGGTCGGGTTCGTCGGCAATGGTGCCGGCGACGCGGAAAGCACGGTTGCCGAGCGTTAGCGTGTCGCCGGCCTTGAGCGCGAGGCGGTCGGCGAGTGCAGGGGCGACCGCGACGCTGCCGGGGGCGAGCGGCACGCCGCCCTGGATGGCGAAGTTACCGTAAAGCGGATAGGCAGCGTCGACCGCCTTGACCTCGGCGATGGTGGAGTCGGCGCCCTTCCCTGCCATACCGCGCAGCCGCAGCACTTCGCTGACCGCGCCGGTTTTCGCGAACGCGGCGCGTTCAGCGGGCGTGGCGCTGCGCTGCGTCATGGCGATTTCGATGTCACCGCCGAGGATGAGCTGGCCGCGGTCGGAAATGCCGGTGGTGATCGCGTCGGACAGGCTGCCGACGCCGGCGAGTGCGGCGACCCCGAGCACGAGGCAGACGGCGAGCAGCCGCAGTCCCGATAGTCCGCCGCGCAATTCGCGCAACGCCATGCGTAACGCGAGCATCAGGCGGTGACCGCAGCGTTAGCGCTGTCGTGGACGATCTTGCCGTCGCGCATTTCGATGATGCGGTCGCATTGCGCCGCGAGTTCGGGGTCGTGGGTGATCAACACCAGCGTCGCGGCGCCCGCGCGCACCTTGGCGAACATCAGCTCGACGATGGCGCCGCCGGTGGCAGCATCGAGGTTGCCGGTGGGTTCATCGGCGAACAACAGGATCGGGCCAGGGGCAGTGGCGCGTGCCAAGGCGACGCGCTGCTGCTCGCCGCCCGAAAGCTGGGCGGGATAGTGGCTGAGGCGGTGGCCGAGGCCGACGGCTTCGAGCTCGGCGCGGGCGCGGGTGAAGGGATCGGCGTGGCCGGCGAGTTCGAGCGGCACCGCGACATTTTCGAGCGCGGTCATCGTCGGGATCAGGTGGAACGCCTGCAGCACGATGCCGATGCGGCCGCGTCGGGCGCGCGCCAGTCCGTCTTCGTCGAGCTTGGTGAAATCATTGCCGGCGACCTGAACCTGTCCCGATGTGGCGCGTTCCAGCCCCGACAAGATAGCCATCAGCGACGATTTGCCCGATCCCGAAGGCCCGAGAATTGCAACACTTTCGCCGCTGCGCACACGCAAATCGACGCCGCGCAGGATATCGACCGCCGCCTCGCCGCGCCCCAGTCGGAGCGTGACATTGGCGGCATCAATGACGATAGTATCGACAGGCTTGTGCATGGAGGTTCCGGAAGCAAAGTGACGCGGTGGCTGCAATCATATGGGCGTATGCGTCCGCTTTACCAGTTGGCGCTGCTGCTGTTGGTGGTTTTGGTGTCGCAGGCGGTGAACGCCGCGCCGAAGCTGGTGTTGGGCTTCGGCGACAGCCTGATGGCCGGCTACCAGCTCAAGCCTGCCGAAAGCTTCCCGGCGCAGCTGCAGGTGGCGCTGGACA
This sequence comes from Glacieibacterium arshaanense, assembly GCF_004681125.1. Classification (GTDB taxonomy): domain Bacteria; phylum Pseudomonadota; class Alphaproteobacteria; order Sphingomonadales; family Sphingomonadaceae; genus Polymorphobacter_A; species Polymorphobacter_A arshaanense. The sequence goes on along the minus strand of NZ_SIHO01000001.1, from coordinate 77,349 downwards.
AGGCCGGGCGTGATGTGACCGTCAAGAATGCCGGCGTATCGGGCGATACCTCGACGGCGGGGCGGGCGCGGCTGAACTGGGTGCTGGCGGGGCTGGGCGCCAAACCCGACCTCGTCATCCTTGAACTCGGCGCCAATGACATGCTGCGCGGCCAGGATCCGGCCATCACCCGCGCCAACCTCGATGCAATGCTGACCGAACTCGGCAAGCGCAAGATTCCGGTGATTTTGGCGGGCATGCGCGCGTCGCCCAACCTCGGCGCGGCGTACACCAAGCCGTTCGATGCGATGTACGCGGCACTCGCGGCGAAGCACAAAGTCCGGCTGTATCCATTCTTCCTCGACGGCGTGGCGGCGACGCCCAAGCTGCAACTCGCCGACGGCATGCACCCCAACGCCGCGGGCGTCGCGGTGATCGTCAAGCGCATCCTGCCGACGGTCGAGGCGGCGCTGGGACCGAAATAATGCACCGGCTGTTCGTCGCGCTCGAACTGCCGGTGGCAGTGCGCGACGTGCTGCTCGCCGCCATGGGCGGCGTCGCCGGCGCGCGCTGGCAAACCGACGACCAGCTCCACCTGACGCTGCGTTTCATCGGCGAGGTCGACCGCCACCGCGCGCAGGACATCGCCGCCGCACTGGGCCAGGTCCGCGGCGTACCGTTCACACTGGCACTCGGCGCCCCCGGCAGCTTCGACACACGCGGCATCATCGACAATCTGTGGATCGGCGTCACCCCGCAGGACGCCATCAAGGCACTCAACCAGCGCATCGAACAGGCGCTGGCACGCGTCGGCATCGCCCCCGAAGCACGCGCCTTTCTCCCGCACATCACGCTGGCGCGGCTGAACCGCAGCGCCGGCGCCATCGACGGCTTTCTGGCCCGCGTGCTGCCGGCGACGACGTTCGAAGTGGCCAGCTTTGCGCTGTATGAGTCGACGTTGGGCGGCGGCGGCTCGAATTACGAGATCGTTGAAAGATATCGGCTTTAGACGAAGGTTAAGGGCCTCCGGCGGGCAGGCCTTGGGCCTGCACCAATAGTTTGGCGGCGCGTCACAATGACCGATGCCGGTTATGATGGCACCGGTCCAAACCAATGGTGCAGGCCCAAGGCCTGCCCGCCGGAGGCTCTTCACGCTTGCCCGCTTCCCGAAGCCCTTCGACCCTGCTAGCGATGCGAGCAAGACGCAACAAAGCGCCAACCTCGGGGAACATCATGAACGCCAGCACGACCGCACCACCGGCCGATTCGAACATGCCCCCTGTTGGCGGCACCTACGCCCGCTATGTGCTGTTCGTGCTGGTGCTGGTCTATATGGTCAATTTCATCGACCGGTCGATCCTGTCGATCCTGGCCGAGGACATCAAGCGCGACCTCAAGCTGTCCGACGCCGAAATCGGGTTTCTGTACGGCACCGCGTTTGCGGTGTTTTATTCGCTGTTTGGGATCCCGCTCGGGCGGTTGGCGGATAACTGGGTGCGGACGCGGCTGCTCAGCATCGGGCTGGCGATCTGGTCGACGATGACCGCGCTGTCGGGGTTTTCGAACAATTTCGTCCACCTCAGCGCGGCGCGCGTCGGCGTCGGCATCGGTGAAGCGACTGCGTCGCCGTCGGCGTTCTCGATGCTGTCGGACTGGTTCCCCAAGGAGCGCCGCGCCACGGCGCTCGCGGTCTATTCGTCGGGGCTGTACATCGGCGCCGGCGTTTCGCTGCTGATCGGCGCGGTTGTCGTCAAGACGTGGAACGGCTGGTACCCCGGCGGCGGCCCGATGGGGCTGGTTGGCTGGCAGGCGGCGTTCCTCGCGGTCGGTTTCCCCGGGCTGCTGTTGTCGGTGTGGGTGGCGACGCTCAAGGAGCCGATCCGCGGCCGTGCCGACGGCCTGCCGCCGCCGCTGCCGACCCCGGATATCTGGAAGCGCTTTTACCATGACCTGTCGAGCGTGCTGCCGCCGCTGACGTTCTTCCATGTCGCGCAGTTCGGCCCGCGCGTGCTGCTGACCAACATCGCCATTGCCGGCGGCTTCAGCGCGCTGGCTGCAGTGATGATCGCGGTGACCGGCGACGTGCCGCAATGGGTGGCGATCTGCCTCGGCGGCTATGCCGTCTCCAGCTGGTCGCAGTCGCTGCGCCAGCGCGACAAGCCGACCTTCGCCCTGATCTGGGGCACGCCGACGTTCGTGTTCGCGCTGGTCGGCTTCGGGCTGATGAGCTTCGTCGGTTATGCTGCGGGTTTCTGGGCGGTGCCCTACGCAATGCGCACCTTTGTCGCGCCGATGGAGGCATCGGGCCTGCCGGTGCCATTCTACGCGACCACCGGCTTTGTCGCACTGGCGCTCGGCGGCATGGGCGCCGCGGGCGGCTTCATCGGCGTCGTCGTTGGCGGCTGGCTGTCGGACATCGCCAAGCGCCGCAACCCCGGTGGCCGCATCATCGTGGTCAGTCTGGCGACGCTGCTGCCGCTGCCGCTGTTCCTGGTGATGTTCACCACCACATCGCTCGCGACGTTCCTGCTGTGCAACATCCCGCTGACCATCCTCGCCAGCGTCTATCCGGGGATTGCCGCCGCGACGACGCAGGACCTGGTGCTGCCGCGCATGCGCGGCGCCGCGACCGCGACCTATTTCATCGGCACGACGCTGATCGGGCTGGGCCTCGGGCCGTATTTCGCCGGTGCGGTGTCGAAGGTCACCGGCTCGCTGGCGACGGGCATCCTGTCGCTGCTGGTCGTGGTGCCGGTGACGATGGTGTGCATGTATTTCGTCTATCGCCGGCTGCCGCTTGCCGAAGCGACGCGCGTCGAACGCGCCATCGCAGCCGGCGAGCCTGCCTGACCTGTTTCAATCCCCCAAGAAGGAATCCCTTATGAAAATCGAAGACCTGTTCTCGGTCCGCGGCAAGGTCGTGGTCATCACCGGCGGCTCGCGCGGCATCGGCGAAATGATCGCCCGCGCTTATGTCGAAAACGGCGCCAAGGTCTATATCAGCGCCCGCAACGCCGCGGTGTGCGACGGGCTGGCCACCGAGCTATCGAAAATCGGCACCTGCATCTCGATCCCGGCTAACCTCGGCGACATGGCCGACCTGGCGCGCTTTGCCGCCGAAATCGCCGCGCGCGAGCCCAAGGTCCACATCCTGTTCAACAACGCCGGCGCCAGCTGGGGCCAGAGCTTCGACGACTTCACCGAAGCCGGCTGGGACAAGGTCATCGACCTCAACCTCAAATCGGTGTTCTTCCTGACGCAGAAGCTCGTCAAGCAGCTCGCCGCCGCCGCAACCGAGGATGACTGGGCCCGCGTCATCAACATCGGCTCGATCGACGGCATGCACGTGTCGCCATACGAAGCCTATAGCTACAACGCCTCGAAGGCCGGCGTACTGCACATGACGCGGATGATGGCGAAGTTTCTCGCGGCGCGGAACATCGCGGTCAACGCCATCGCACCGGGCTATTTCCCCTCGAAGATGACCGCCGGACTCAACGACGAAATCGTCGACCTGACGATGAGCCAGACGCCGATGCGCCGCAAGGGCAACACCGATGACATGGCGGGCGTCGCGCTGTTCCTCGGCAGCCGCGCCAGCGGCTATCTGTGCGGCTCGACGGTCACCGTCGACGGCGGCTTCGCGACCACGGCCTGAGGCTGGGCTTGCTGCCCAAAAAACGGGCAGTTGCGAGCGAATCGGGCAGGATTTGATGCGAGTCCTGCCCGTTTTCAGGTCGTTGCCGTGGCAGGCGCATTTGGCACGGATTGTGCTTCTCTAGCGGTAGCACGCACGCCTCTCGCCCCCGTCTGCTTCCCGCCGGAGACCCAAGTGAAAAAAATCGAAGCGATCATCAAGCCGTTCAAGCTCGACGAAGTGAAGGAGGCGCTGCACGAAGTCGGTGTCAGCGGCATCACCGTCACCGAAGCCAAGGGTTTCGGGCGCCAGAAGGGCCACACCGAACTTTACCGCGGTGCCGAATATGTCGTCGATTTCCTGCCCAAGGTGCGCCTTGAAGTGGTGGTCGATGACGATCAGGCCGAGCGCGTGATCGAGGCGATTGCCGGGGCTGCGCGCACCGGTCGCATCGGCGACGGCAAGATTTTCATGTCGAATATCGAAACCGCGATGCGCATCCGTACCGGCGAACGCGACAGCGACGCCCTCTAGTTTCCAACCAACCTGTCAAACCAAGCAAGAAGGTTCCCCCGACATGGCCAACAAGCCCAAAGACATCATCGAAATGATCAAGGCGCAGGAGATCGAATGGGTCGATCTGCGTTTCACCGACCCGAAGGGCAAGTGGCAGCATCTGACGATGTGCTCGGTTGTCGTTGACGAAGACCAGCTTTCGGACGGCTTCATGTTCGACGGCAGCTCGATCGCCGGCTGGAAAGCGATCAACGAATCCGACATGATCCTGCAGCCCGACCTCGACGCGGTCTACATCGATCCGTTCTCGGCGACGCCGATGCTGATCCTGATCTGCGACGTCGTCGAACCCTCGACCGGCCAGCTCTACTCGCGCGACCCGCGCTCGACTGCCAAGCGCGGCGAAGCCTATCTCAAGTCGACCGGCATCGGCGACACCGTCTACATCGGGCCGGAAGCCGAATTCTTCGTCTTCGACGATGTGCGCTGGAAGCTCGGCTACAACACCGGCTCGTACGAACTCGACGATATCGAGCTGCCGACCAACACCGGCACCAAGTATGAAGGCGGCAACAAGGGCTTCCGCCCCGGCGTCAAGGGCGGCTACTTCCCCGTCGCCCCCGTCGACAGCTGCGTCGACCTGCGCGGCGAAATGGTCTCGACGATGCTCGAAATGGGCCTGCCCTGCGACAAGCATCACCATGAAGTCGCCGCTGCCCAGCACGAACTCGGCCTGACCTTCGGCACGCTGGTCACCACCGCCGACCGCATGCAGGTCTACAAGTATGTCGTCCACCAGGTCGCTGCCGCCTACGGCAAGACCGCGACGTTCATGCCCAAGCCGATCAAGGACGATAACGGTTCGGGCATGCACACCCACCTGTCGATCTGGGACGGCAAGAAGCCGCTGTTCGCCGGCGACGGCTATGCCGGCCTCAGTGAAATGGCGCTGTACTTCATCGGCGGCATCATCAAGCACGCCAAGGCCTGCAACGCCTTCACCAACCCGTCGACGAACAGCTACAAGCGCCTCGTCCCGGGCTATGAAGCACCGGTGTTGCTCGCCTACTCGGCGCGCAACCGCTCGGCATCGTGCCGTATCCCGTACGGCACCGGTGCCAAGGCCAAGCGCGTCGAAGTGCGCTTCCCCGACGCGATGGCCAATCCCTATCTGTGCTACACCGCACTGTTGATGGCGGGCCTCGACGGCATCGAAAACAAGATCCACCCCGGTCCGGCGATGGACAAGAACCTGTACGATCTGCCGCCGAAGGAACTCAAGAAGGTCCCGACGGTGTGCGGCAGCCTGCGCGAAGCGCTCGGCGCGCTCGACAAGGCGCGTGCGGTCTTCACCAAGGGCGGCGTGTTCACCGACGACCAGATCGACTCGTACATCGAGCTCAAGATGGAAGATGTGGCGCGTTGGGAAATGACCCCGGCGCCGGTTGAGTTTGATATGTACTACAGCGCCTAAGCGGCCAGTGGCGATGGCCGGGATTGCGCTTGCAATCGCGGCCATCGCCACGGACTCGCGTGGCGCCCGGCCGGCGGGGCGGCGGGCCTCCGCCGCCGAACCCGTCCGACGGACGGCTTTGCCGGCCCCTTACTTCCTACCTACCCTCCCCTAAAATTCCCCAAAGCCGCACGAACCCACCCAGGTCCGTGCGGCTTTGCCGTACGGTTGCGCCACGCCCCTAAACCAGCTAGGCGCGACACCATCCCAACACCGTCATCAAAATGGAACGCTAGCCGGCGCACCATCCGCTGCCGCTGTCCCCAAAACCCGTTCCAAGGCCCCCGCCCCCATGCGCGTCCGCGTCCTGACCACCCTCGCCTACCGCTTCCACGAGCCCACCGAAATCATCGCCAAGTTCCAGGTCGCGCACGCCCTCGGCCAGACGCTGGTCAGCGAGCAACTGACGCTCAACCCCGCAACCCGCCTGATCGAAACCACCGACCCCACCGACGGCTCAAGAACCTTGCGCGGCAAAACAGCCCACGAACTGCGCATCGAATACGCCGCCGTCGTCGACATCGTCCCGCGCATCGCGATTCCCGCCAATGCGCCGCAAACGCGCTGGTCCGACCTGCCCGCCGATGCGCTGCGCTACCTGCTGCCCAGCCGCTACTGCCCGTCGGACAAATTCGGCCGTTTCGTCGCGCGCGCTTTCCCGGCACCGATGAGCGGTGGCGCACGCGTCGCAGCGATCCTCGACTGGATCCACCGCAACATCGACTATCAGTTCGGCGTCAGCACGCACGAAACCACGGCGGAGGAGACGTTTGTCGACCGCGCCGGCGTCTGCCGCGATTTCGCGCATCTGGCGATAACACTGTGCCGCGCCGCCAACATCCCGGCGCGAGCCGTCGCGGTTTATGCCGAGGGACTGGTGCCGCAGGACTTCCACGCGGTCATCGAGGTGTTCGTCGCTGGCAGCTGGTGGCTGGTCGACCCGACGCGGCTGGCGCCGATCAACGGGCTGGTACGAATCGCTGCGGGCCGCGACGCCGCCGACATCGCGTTTCTGACGACCAACATCGGCGCCGAGCTGGTCTGGCTCAGCGTCGACGTCGCAACGGTGGTGCCCGCTATCGCCGCCTGAGTGATTTCATTTGACATTTCGAACCGAATCGGTTAGTAGGTTCATCAAGGCGACGGGAAATGGGTGTTTCCCGTCCAACCTGTCCGGGCTCACGATCGCCACTTGCGTACCCGGACGTGTCGTTTCACCGCCGCGCTTTTCAGCCCCGCGCTCTGTCAGGTCGAGGACTTCAGCTCCAAGTGTTCCAAGGAGGGCACGTCTACCAAACGCGTACGTCAACCGCGTCAAACACGCGTCCAAACCGCGTATGCGGCCTAAGAAACCGCAAAACGCCCTCCGCCCCCGGCTACCTCGACCAACGACACAAAGCCTGCCTCTTCCCGATGACCAAGCGACCCACCCAAGGAAGCCGTCATCGGGAAGAGGATTACATCTCCACCGTGGCGGTGGGGGTCAGTACCCAAGGACGATAGACCGGGGCGGGGATATCCGCTGGCCGGAAATTCGTCGTGCCCGGAAGCGAGGCCCAATGCTCAGGCGAGCGAAGCCATCCGCCGGCGCCTTGCCGCACTGCCGACCAGCCCGAAGCCGGCAATCATCATCGCCCAGCTTGCCGGCTCGGGCACATTGGCGTGCAACGTCAAGCCGCTTTGCAATGCCGCCGCCACCGCCGGCGGCGTACCCGGCGCGAGGTTGACGTGAAAGCTGTGCGTCGCGTCGACCGTCGCGCCACGCTGCGCATAGGCATTGAGATAGGTGTAAATGTAGACCGACTGCCCTGGGTTGAGCATCATCGGCTGGCCGTCACAGCCGTTGGTCAGATCGAGCGCGAAGTTGAATGACTTCGCGGCAAAGCCGTTGGCAAAGCCCCCGACACCGCCGGTTGCATAGCCGGCAGCCAGCACGTCGGGGTTGCCGCAAACGACCGAATCCGGTGCGGTCCCGGGGTTCGCGAAGAGATTGGGCGTTGTGACCGCCATGCGCATCGTCGCGGAGCCAAAGCTGTAATTGAGCGCCAGTGTCGTTGGCGCGGCGAACAGCACATCGAAGTTAATGTTGCCAACCAGCGGCAATGCGACGGCGGATGTTCCGGTGTAGGTGTAAGCATAGGCTGCAGCCGCCAATCCATAGCTTACCGCATATTGCCCGCGCGCATCGGGAATTGTGAACGCACCGACCTGGAGCGCCGGCGTCAATCCGTCGGGATAAATGTTGCCGATAGCGCCGCCATAGCCGGTTGACGCGCTGCCGATGTACGACGTCAGCGTCAGACCCGGCTGATACAGTTTCCAGTCCTGCACCAGTGGGTAGCTGCCGATCGGTATCAGCGGCTGGCTGCCCGGCACGTTGGGACATTCACCGGTCAGCGGTGCCGCGGGGCAACTTGCGGCAATCGCAATGGTGCCCGATCGCGACAGGAAACTCGCCGAATGCGCGGCAGTACCAAATGCCAGCGCGGCGAGAACAGTGGTCATGTAAATTGATCGCATCGAAGCATCCCCCTGATTGCTTTGGAAAGCTAGGATTCCAGTTCGACCATGTCTGTGTCAATTATCACAGTGGCGGTGCCAAAACGCATTGCGGCACCGCGCACAAAAAAGCGGGCGGACTGCCGAAGCAATCCGCCCGCCGGTAAGCACGAAAGCAACGCGATTTAGAAGCTGGCACCAAGGCTGACGAGGAAGGTGTCGCCAAGGTTGCCGCCGTAGCTGCTGCGGTTGTTGCCAACCCATTGCATGCCGAAGGTCAGCATCTTGTACTTGAAGTCGGCGCCGATCATGTAGTCGACCTTGTTGTCGTACGGGGTGCCGAGCGCAGCGACGATGTCACCGGATTCGTAACCAAGGTTACCCTTGAGCGTGATCGGCACGCCGGGGATGGTGAACGACGGCGCGATGTAAATATAGGTGTTGTTACCGCCGCCGATGTTGTTCTGGTTCGGCGCGAAGTTGATGCCGGTGGTGAAGCCGACGGGGCCGAGCGCGAAGCCCAGCGAGCCGTAGAGTTCATAGAAATCGACGTTAGTGCCGCCCGGATACAGGTAGCCGTAGATACCGATCGTCGGGGTGATACCGCTGAAGGTCCCCGTCCAGCCGCCATAGAGATCGACTTCGGTGGTCGCGCCGCCGTAAGGCGCGATCGACGAGCCCCACATCGACACGAAGAAGCCCGGCTTGGTCGTGGCGGTGATGCCACCCTGAATCGCCGCGTCGGTGTTGCTCAGCGACACACCGCGCCAGCGGTAGTCGCTGACCAGCGTGACGTTGCCGGTGAAGGTAACGAACGGCGTGGCTTCGGCCGGTGCGTCTTCGGCATAGGCCGCGCCCGAAGCGCCGAGCGATACCAAAGCCGTGGCAGCCAGCGCTGCAAATCGAATTGAACGAATCATGTCCCAAAACTCCTTTGTCATATGTGCATTCCGCGCCAGTTCGGGACCAACGGCTCTGATGTCCGTTTTCGGTCAACTTGGGAAAAGTTTGCGCAGTTGTGCTGCGTTGCACAAGCAAATTGCGCACTGCACATTGATTCGAGCAATGATTGTGTGATTCGCGCCACAGTTGGTGGAACTTTCGGGCTTTTCCCTCGGGAAAGCGCCGCAAAAATAGGCACACTGCCTAAAAAAAGGGCCGGTGCTTTCGCGCCGGCCCTTAGTCAAATCCTTGGGGAGGATCGCCATGTTGGCCTGATTGTTGTGCACTGCAACAAAGCTAAATGCAAGTGTCTTTTTTTGACAAGTCCAACTTTTTTGCAGCTGTGACAGCGCGCCGCAGCGTTGGCACATATGCGGCGGCGGTGGCATCGTCGTTCCCCGCCTGTTCTACCACTTTCACACAGGCGATTGCGGCTCTATAGACTGACGGCATGAGCGACCTATTCAGCGCGACCGCGACTTCGACCGACTATGACGCCAGCCATATCGAGGTGCTCGAAGGCCTTGAGCCGGTTCGCCGTCGGCCCGGCATGTACATCGGCGGCGTCGACGAGCGCGCGCTGCATCACCTGGCCTCCGAAGTGCTCGATAATGCGATGGACGAAGCCGTCGCCGGCCACGCGACGCGCATCGAAATCAGCCTCGAGGCCGATGGCTCGCTAACCATCGTCGACAACGGGCGCGGCATCCCGGTCGATCCGCACCCCAAATACCCCGACAAATCGGCGCTCGAAGTCATCATGACGATGCTGCATTCGGGCGGGAAGTTTTCGGGCAAGGCCTATGCGACCAGCGGCGGGCTGCACGGCGTCGGCATTTCGGTGGTCAACGCGCTGTCATCGCGGCTCGTCGTTGAGGTCGCGCGCGGCCGCGAGCTGTTCCGCCAGAGCTTCTCGCGCGGCCACAAGACCTCCGAACTGGAAGCGATGGGTGCAGTGCAAAGCCGGCGCGGCACCAGCGTCGCCTTCCTGCCCGACACCGAAATCTTCGGCCCTGACGCGCGCTTCAAGCCGGCGCGGCTGTGCCGGCTGGCACGGTCCAAAGCCTATCTGTTCCGCGGCGTCGAGATCCGCTGGAAGTGCGACCCCGCGCTGATCCATGACGACACACCGGCGAGCGCGGTGTTCCAGTTCCCCGGCGGGCTTGCCGACCATTTGCGCGAACAACTGGGTGACCGCGATCTGGTGTCGCCCGAGCTGTTTGCCGGCCGCGTTGACCTTCCCGACAGCCAGGGTGCCGTCGAATGGGCCGTCGCGTGGCCGCTCTACGGCGAAGGCTCGGGCAGCTATTATTGCAACACCATTCCGACCCCCGATGGCGGCACGCACGAAGCCGGCCTGCGCGCCGCGCTGACCAAGGGCATCAAGGGCTTCGCGGCGCTGATCAACCAGAAGAAGGCCAGCGACGTCCAGGCCGAGGACGTGCTGACCGGGGCCGAGGTCATGCTGTCGCTGTTCATCCGCGACCCGCAGTTCCAAAGCCAGACCAAGGACCGGCTGACCTCACCCGAAGCTGCGCGACTGGTCGAAAGTGCCATCCGCGACCATTTCGACCATTGGCTCAGCGACGCGCAGGACCGTGGCCGCGCGCTGCTCGGCTTCGTGCTCGAGCGCATGGACGAACGCCTGCGCCGCCGCGCGGAGCTCGCCACCAAGCGCAAGACCGCGACCAACAAGCGTAACCTGCGCCTCCCCGGCAAGCTGACTGACTGCGCCAGCGATGACGCGGCGGGCACCGAATTATTCATCGTCGAAGGTGACAGCGCCGGCGGCTCGGCGAAGCAGGCACGTGACCGCAAGACGCAGGCGGTGCTGCCGATCCGCGGCAAAATCCTCAACGTCGCTTCGGCGAACAGCGCCAAGATCGGCGCCAACACCGAAATCGCCGATCTGATCCAGGCGCTCGGCTGCGGCACCCGCGACCGCTACAACCCCGAAGCGCTGCGCTATGAGCGCATCGTCATCATGGCCGACGCCGATGTCGACGGCGCGCACATCACCACGCTGCTGATGACGTTCTTCTTCCAGGAAATGCCGGGGCTGGTGAAGGATGGCCATTTGTTCGTTGCACAGCCGCCGCTCTACCGCCTCGCGCAAGGCGGCACGATTGCCTATGCCCGCGACGATGCCCACAAGGCCGAGCTTGAGGCGACAGTCTTCAAGGGCCGCGGCAAGGTCGAGGTCGGGCGCTTCAAGGGCCTCGGCGAAATGGCGGCATCGCAGCTCAAGGAAACCACGATGGACCCGGCCAAGCGCACGCTGCTGCGCGTCACGCTGCCGACCGACTATGATGCGCGTGCTGACGTCAAGGACCTCGTCGAGCGGCTGATGGGGCGCAACCCCGAGCACCGCTTCGCATTCATCCAGGCCAGTGCAGAGGCCGTCGATGCCGAGGTGATCGACGCATGAGCGGCGCAACGATAGAGACATTCGCGTGAGTGACGAAATCCCGCTGTTCAAGATCAACCCCGGGCTCGACCGCGCGGCCTTGGCGGCGACTTTCGCCCGCGACCGCCGCGTCCAGATCCGCAACTTCCTGACCGCCGATGCCGCCGCGACAATCCATCAGGTGCTGTCGCAGCAGACGCCGTGGGGGCTGGCGTGGAACGACGGCAACAGCCAGACCGACATCAGCCCCGCCGACCTCGCCAAGCTGTCACCGCAGCAGCGCGGTGCCATGGGCCAGGCGATCGCGCAGCGCGTGCGGGCACGCGGCTACGGCTTCTCGTACCAGCGTTACCCGATGGTCACGGCGTACGCGAACAACTGGGACCCCGAAGGCCCGCTGCATCTGCTGGTCGAACATATCAACGATGCGCCGCTGATGGATCTGGTGCGCGAGGTGACGGCGATGCCCGACCTCGTCAAGGCCGACGCGCAGGCGACCTTGTTCGGCCCCGGCCAGTTCCTCGGGCTTCACCATGACGCGCATGTCGCCGAGGGCTGGCGTATCGCCTATGTCATGAACTTCACGCAGGACTGGCACGAGGACTGGGGCGGCTACCTCAACTTCTACGACGACGACGGCGACATCATCACCGGCTTCCGGCCACGCTTCAACGCGCTCAACATGTTCGCTGTGCCACAGCGCCACAATGTCAGCTTCGTGCCAAGCTGGTCGCAGGTCGGCCGCTACGCCATCACCGGTTGGTTCCGCGACCGCTAGCGCCTAGACCCGCGTTGCGAGGAACTCGACGAGTGCCTTGACCTTGGCCTGCCGCCATTGCGGTGTCGGGGCTATCAGCCACCAGGCCTGATTGATCGGTTCGGGATCGCCGCTGGCGACGACCCGTCCGCTGGCGATATCCGCGGCCGCGAGCAGCGCCGGCACGCGCGCCCGGCCCAGCCCGGCGGCGGCCGCATCGAGTGCCAGTCCTGCATCGGCGACCGTCAGCGTGCTGCAGCCTTCGGGTGGCATCGCATCGCCGGGATAACGAATGAAGCAGCCGTCGCTGGCATGGCCCGGTGCGCTGACGGTGACCAAGGTTTCGGCGCCCAGCGGCTTGCCATGGATGCCCTCGTCATTAGGCGCCGGGCCGAAGACCAGCGCGAGATCGAGATTGGCCTGGGTGAAATCGATGCCGTCATCCGCCGACACGATGACGAAGCGCACATCGGGGTTGAGCGCGGTGTAGGCCGCCAACTGCACGCCGAGCCATTTCGCCGTCAGGTCGCGCGGTGCGGCCAGCGTCAGCGTCTTCGAGCCCTGTGCTTCCTGCAGCAGCCGCACCGATTCCTCGAACTCGAGGAATCCCGCGCGCAACGCCGGCAATGCGCGCTCGGCCTCGGGCGTCAGCTCGAGGTTTCGCGTCATGCGGCGGAACAGCACGACGCCGAGCACATCTTCCAGGGCGCGGATTTGCTGGCCGACAGCCGCCGGCGTTACCGCCAGTTCGTCAGCTGCCTTGGTAAACGACAGATGCCGCGCGGCAGCGTCGAATACACGCAGCGCGTTGAGCGGTAGGTGCGTCCGCTTCATTTGCGTACCGCGCGCGGCGGCGGGCTAAGCAGCCCGAACTTGGGGATGGCGGCGTCGAACGGCACCCTGCCCGCCAGCATACGGAAGCTGCCATGCATCGACCCTGACGGCGTGGTTAGTCCGCAGCCCGAGACATAGTCGTAGGATTGTCCTGGCTCGATCACCGGCGTCTGGCCCACCACGCCGGGGCCGCGGACTTCCTCGACCTGGCCATTACCGTCGGTGATGACCCAGTGGCGGTCGGTCAGCTGCACCGGTACGGCCCCGCGGTTTTCGATGCGGACGTGATAGCTCCAAGCATAGCGCCGCTGCTGCGGATCGGACTGATCGGGCAGGAAGCGCGGGTTGACGCGCACCACAACGCCGAGCGTCTCTGCCGCGAACGGGAAGAACACGTTCATTGGCTGGCCGGCATTCGTCATAGCCCGATCTGCCTTAGCGCCTGATCGAGATCGGCGATGAGGTCGCGCGGGTCTTCGAGCCCGACCGACAGCCGCAGCATGCCCTCGGTGATGCCCATCTCCAGCCGCCCGGCTTCGGGGACGCTGGCGTGCGTCGTCGATGCCGGGTGCGTCATCAGCGAGCGCGAGTCGCCGACATTGTTCGAAATGTCGATGAGCTGCAGCGCGTCGAGCAAGCCGTGCGCCTGCGGTCGGCCACCATCGAGATAGAGCGCGATGATCGTGCCGCCACCGTCCATCTGCCGCATCGCCAGCGCGTGCTGCGGATGGCTGGCGAGGCCGGGATAGAGCAGGCGCGGCACCCGCGCTTCGAGGAACGCGGCAACCTTGCCTGCGTTTTCGACCGCGCGGCGCACGCGTAGGTCGAGCGTTTCCAATGACTTCAGAATGACCCAGGCGTTGAAGGCGCTGAGGATCGGGCCGGTGTGGCGGGTGAACGCCAGATAGACATCGTTGATCCACTTCTCACGCCCAAGCACGGCACCACCTAGCACGCGGCCCTGCCCGTCCATCAGCTTGGTCGCCGAATGCGCGACAATATCGGCGCCGAATTCGAACGGCCGCTGCAGCACCGGCGTCGCAAAGGCGTTGTCGACCATGACCAGCGCGCCGGCGTCATGCGCGATGTCGGCGACCGCGGCCATGTCGACAATGTCCAGCGTCGGATTGGCCGGCGTTTCGAGGAAGAACATCTTGGTGTTGGGCTTGCGCGCCTTGGCCCAGGCCTGGGTGTCGCGGCCATCGACGACAGTGGTCTCGACGCCAAAGCGCGGTAGGATGGTGTCGACCAGCACGCGGCACGATCCGAACATCGCGCGCGCCGCGACCAGATGGTCGCCCGCCGACAGCTGGCACATGAGCGCCGCCGACATCGCCGCCATGCCGGTGGTGGTGGCGCGGCAGGCTTCGGCGCCTTCGAGCAGGCACAGCCGCTCCTCGAGCATCGCCACTGTAGGGTTCTGCAAACGTGAGTAGGTCATGCCGGGCTGTTCGCCACGGAAGCGGGCAGCGGCTTCCTCGGCATTGTCATACGCATAGCCCGACGTCAGGAAGATCGCCTCCGACGTCTCGCCGATTTCGGAACGCATGGTGCCGCCGCGCACGGCCTGCGTTGCGGGATGCCATGACCTGGTAATCTGGCGGTTCTGGCCGGTATGCTTTTTCATGGCAGCAGGCTTAGCCGCGCGGGCTTGCTTGCGTCAACGCGGCATGGCCAAGACGACGACGCCGGCGGATGCAGTGTTGCATCCGCCGGCGCGCCATTAAGCAGGTTTCAGAACCAGTAGCGCAGCACGGCGCGGACGCCCTGATCCGACAGACCGCCGCCCATCTGGCCGTTGTAGGCGATATCGAGCGTGCCGTTGGTACCGAGGCGGAAGCCCACCCCGGCGTCGACGGCCAGCGCGTTATCGGTAATCGGGAGCCCGCCGATGATGAACGGCGCACCACCGCCGACGAGCTGCATCGTCGCCAGCGTGGCGGTGTCGCCGCCGGCATGGCGCCACGCCGCAGTGGTGAAGACGCTGCCGAAGCTGGTTTCGGTGCGCAGGCGCGCGCCGAGCAGAGTCGAGGTGATGTTGGCGTTCTGCTGGTGGACGCGCAGTGCTGCCGCACCACCCGATTCGAGCACGTCGTCGGTGCCGATGCTGATGAACGCCAGTTCTGCGAACGGCTCGATCTGCATGTGCGCGAGGTCGAACTGGTAGCCGACATCGCCGAAGATCTGTCCGACGTGCGAGTTATAGTCCGACGACAGCGTATCGCTGAAGCCGGCAAACGCCACCGAGCGATCGACACCAAGGTTACGCCACATGTACGCGCCGCCGAGCTGGACGCCGAGGCCGCCTGAACGATAGCCGCCGTACAGCGCAACATGATAGTCATTCGCCGCGGCAGTCGACGACCGGCCCTGCACCCTCATCTTGCTGTAGTCATAGCCACCGGCGATACCCACCTGAAACTTTTCGTTCCTTAACAAGTCGGCACCGATGAAGAAGCCGCCGATATCGCGCTTGGACGAACTGGCGTTGCCGTCATTGTCCATATGGCCCCACGACCCAAAGGCCCGGCCCCACAGTGCCCGGCCGGTAGGCTTGGCGTTAAGCTCACCCACCACGGCTTCGCGGATGAAGCGGCTGTCTTCATACGACCAAGCGGTGGTGGTTGCGTAGATTTCGCCCGAGATCGCATCGAACGCCGCCTGTGCCGCAGCATCGGTCGGCAGGTAGACGAGCGCATTGTACAGGACGCCCGTGCCGGTGTCGGCAGCGGTGCCGGCGGCACGCTGGTTGGGGGTAAACGCCGCCGACGCAAAGCTGCGAGTCTGCAGGACATCGAGGTACGCGTGCGTCGCGTCATAGCGGTCGACGACGTTGATGAACGTCGACACCTGTGTCTGGCCCGACAGCGTGAACTTGCCGGTCACGCCCCCCGGCGCGGACAGCACAGTGTAGCGCGTGCCCAGCACATACCGCGGCGCGTCGGTCTTGGTGACATTGAGCTTAGCGCCGCTTGCCAGCGTCGCGCCGCCGGTGGCATCGACCAGGTCGGTCGACCCAGTCGAGGTCAGTTCGATCTGCAGCGTCGAGGCTGCGTTCTGGACATAGTTGCCCGCGACGCTGAGCGTGCCGATCGACCCGCCCGGCGCAATCGTCGAGCCCGCCAGCGCCAGTACGTTGCCGACGATGCCATGGCCGCCGAGTGTCGCGCCGCCGTCGATGGTCACGTCCGAAGACGCGAGCCAGCCATCGACCTGCAACTTGCCCTCGGCGACCTCGGTCGTGCCGATGAACGGGCTGGTGCCGGTCAGCTGCAACGTCCCGGCACCGGCCTTGATCATGCTGCCGGTACCATCGATGACATTGGCGAAGGTTGCCGATGTCGCCTGGTCGAAAACCAGCGTCGCGTCGTTGATCATGTCGCCGGTGCCGAAGCTGGTGGCGTTGCCGACCAGCGTGCCCGCCATGACGTTTGTCGGACCGGTATAAGTGTTGACGCCCCAGAGCACCAAGGTGCCGAGATCGGTCTTAGTTAGCGCCGATGCACCGGTCAGCTCGGCGTCGATCACGGCAGCATAGTCGACGCCGGCGGCCGTGCCGTCACCGACCTGGATGACGACTTCGGGGCCGGTGAGCGTCAGCGCGTCACCGTTGATGACATAGCCGCCGACAGCGAATTGCATGCCGGTAACGCTGACGGCGCCAGCGCTATTGTCGATGGTGACGGTGCCGGGTGCGCTGGAGAAAATCACCGAAGGCTGCTGCGTGCCATTGGTGGCGCCCGCCGAGTCGGTCCAGTTGGTGGCGGTCACGCTCCAGATGCCGTCGCCACCATCGACGAGGCCGTTGTTGGCGTTGCCGGCGGCGTCGCCGTCCCAGTATTGGAAGCTGCCGCTGCCGCCGCCACCGGTACCGCCGCCGCCTTCGGTGGCGCCGAAACCGTCGAGATAGGCATAGCCGGCATGGCCACCGTAAGGGCAGTCATTGGCGAGTAGCGACAGCACGAAATCATGCCCCGAACGCAGCGACACATCGACACTGACGGTCTGCCAGTTGGTATAATACCAGCCCAGCGACGATTGGGTGAACACCCCCGGCGCCGTCGCCGAATTGAGGTTGAACGAATACAGCGTTTCGTGGGTGGTGGCATCGTCGAGCGTTACGATGAAGGCATCGGAATCGGTGGCGCCATGCGAAGACTCAAGCACGGCCGCATAGGCAAAGGCGATCAACGGATCAGTGTAATTGTTGACACGCTGGCTAATCACCGAGACGCTGTAGTTATTGATCGGGTCGTTGACCTGCGCCGAGTGGCTGCCCGCGTAAACTTGCGACAGCACGTTGTCGGTACGCGAATCGAACCCGGCGTTGGTGATGGTCACCGCGCTGCTCGAAAGATTATAGGCGCTGCCAGCGGGCAGATAGTCCTGCGCAACCGGATACGGCCCGCCGGACCAGTCGCCGCCGCCAATCGTCCAACCGTTGAGTGTGCCTGTTTCAAAGCTGCCGTTGATGAACGTATCGGCGTGCGCCGGCCCGATCAGCGTTGCCGCACAAACCGACGCAAGTAGAATTCTGGTACGGAAATTCATGGTTTCTCCCCTCTGCGCTTCCCGCTTCCGCCTTTGCTTCGATATCGAAACAAATAACTGAAACATTAACCAAAACGGTATATCAGTCGAAAGTGGTTGGGAAATACGTAAATGTCCGTAAACCTTTTTGGCTATGCTTACGGGATGCCGGACGCTTGAAAATCGCCCCGCCCAAGGCTCGGCAGACCGGTCGTGCTGCTCCCGACAATCGGGCCGGCAGCATTTCAACGTATTTGCATTGACCGGGCGCGCAACATCATGGCAATCGAACTCGCGCATTAACGGCAAACCGGCAAACGCAGCGTCATCCAAGCGCCGACTTTCCCAAGCCATCGGAATGCGGGTGTAGCTCAATGGCAGAGCAGAAGCTTCCCAAGCTTACGACGAGGGTTCGATTCCCTTCACCCGCTCCAGCGCATTTCCCTCGCGCTGGCGTACAGACGGCGGCAAACACCGGATTTCTACGGGGTCGCTAGGCTTGCCGGCGAATCTTATGTCCTATTGGCGACGCCGGCGCTAAACTTGAGGAATGCGAATGCGTTCTCTGGCCAGCCGGGCGGCACTTGGACTGTCGCTGGTCATCGGTCTGCTGTTCTTGATTGCGACCGTGGTGATCTTTCTGCAGGTCCGCGCCTATTCGGTCGCCAACTCGCTGACCGATCTGTCGGCGCATGCGACCAACGTGGTCAACGATCTCGAATCGCGTTTCGCACGCATTGCCTTTGTCGAAAAGCGCGCGCGCCAGTTGATGATAAAGAGTCTGGATAGCCCCTATCCGACCGATTTTGCGGCGTTTGATGCTGCCTTCCCGCTGTTCGGCGACGGCACAAGGCGAAGCCGACCCGGGCTGTTCGACGGCGAAACACTGGCCGACGGTATGACGGTGCGCGGTATCGGCGCGATCGTCACCGAGGCGGATGCCGTCACGCCCGAGCAGAAACGCGCACTGATGGCGGCCTATGGCGTCATCCGGCTGCTTGGCGAAGGCGCATTGCCCGAGATCAAGAGCCTCTATTTCTACACACCACAGAACAACCTGATCATGTTTGCGCCCGGACGCCCCGACCGGCTGAAGTTCTACCGCCACGATGCGCCTGCAACCTTTGATTTTCAGGCCGAGGAATTCGAGCGCAACATGCTGCCCTCCAACAACAAGGGCCGGATCATGCGCTGCACCAGTCTGCAGCGCATCCTGTATGATCCGTTCCACAAGACCTGGACGACGGGATGCATGACCCCGGTCGACTACCGCGGTCAGCACATCGGTAGCTGGGGCGTCAGCCTTTTGCTCGATGACCTGATTGCCTCGACTTCGTTTGCTGAGATGCCCGGTGCCAAGGTCATCATCATGTCGAACGAGGGACGGTTGATATACCACCCCGATTTCACCCACCAGTCCGATCTCAACACCGGCAACTATCTCGATCTGACCAAGACCAACGATCCATCGCTGAAGGCGCTTTGGGCATTTGTCAGCGCACATCGCGCCGAGCCGCAGTTTGCCGGCTTCGTCGCGCCGATGCAGGGCTATGCCGCGCTCAAGCGCATCCCGACGCCGGGCTGGTATGTCGTGACATTCTACCCGCAGGCGGTGGTTGCCGACCTGTCGATGCGGACGGCGCAATCGGTCCTGCTCGTCGGGTTGCTGTGCACTCTTATACAGGGTCTTCTGGTGTTCCTGTTCCTGCGGCGCCAGCTCGGCGTACCGGTTGCGGCACTGACGCGCCGCGCCGCGCATATTACCGAACTTTCATCGCAAATGATGCCAGGCGACGCGCCCTTGAAGCCGATCGACTCGACGCTGGGCGAAATCGACCGGCTGCACGCGAGCTTCGACGTCATGGAAGCGACCATCGACGCCGAACGCCAACGGCTCAGCCGGTCGTTCGAACTGCTCGCACAGAATGTCGGAAAATACGCGATTTTCATGGTCGATGCCGAAGGTAATATCACTAACTGGAACCGCGGCGCCGAGCAGATCACGCAATATTCCAGCGCTGATATCATCGGCCGAAATGTCACCATATTCCTGCGCCAGGACGGTCAGGCCGAACGCCTGTCGCAGCGCATCCTGTCGCGTGCTGCCAGCAGCGGCCGCTATTTCGGCGAGGGGTCGGCGCTCAAGCGCGATGGCAGCAGTTTCTGGGCTTCACTGGTGGTAGAACCGATCCGCGACGCTGCAGGCGAGATCGCCGGCTTTGCAGCAGTCATGCATGACGCAACCGAAGAGCGGCAGAACGGGTTACGCCTGCAGGAAAGCCTGCGGCTGCTGATGCTCGCCGAGGACACCGCACAGATCGGCCATTGGCGACTAGAATACGGTAGCAACGACCTGACCTGGTCTGACGGCATGCACCGCATCTATGGGCTCGACCGCGACGCGCCAATCAGCTTCGACAATGCCATGGCGATGTACACGCCCGAATCGGCGGCGACTCTTCTCGACGCCGTGCATGCCGCCAATGCGGACAAACAACCGTTTGCGCTGCGCACGACAATCGTGCGCGGTGACGGCGTGCTGCGCCAGATCGACCTCAAGGCACAGGTGGAAATCGCGCCCGGAGATGTGCCCGTTGCGCTGTTCGGTATCGCCCGCGATGTTTCGGACGAAGTCGAAGCGGCACAGCGGTTGACCGAAGCACGCGACGCTGCCGATCTTGCAGCCGAACAGCGCGCCGAGTTGCTGGCTATGATGAGCCATGAAATCCGCACGCCAATGACCGGGATCATTGGCATGATCGAGCTGATGCGCGGTGCCAACGAGGTCGATCAGGTGCGCGCGATGACCACAATTGCACAGTCGGCACGAACACTGATGACGGTGCTTGACGATGTTCTGATGCATGCCAAGGTCGACAGCGGCCAGTTCGAGCTCGAGGCGGCCGCCTTCGATTTGGCCGAAGTCATCGAAGAAAGCGCCAATCTGTTCCGCCCGGCGGCGAACGCCAAGAATGTCACCATCACCAACCATCTGGTCGGCCCGGTGCCAGTCATCGGCGATGCGACCCGGATCCAACAGGTTCTGGCGAACTTTGTCAGCAATGCCGTCAAGTTCACCGGTCAGGGCCGCATCGACATCTATGCCGATGTCAAACCCGACATACCAATCCGAATTGAGGTCCATGACACGGGTATCGGAATCGATCCCGAAGTCTTGCCGCATCTGTTCACGCCGTTCCGGCAGGCGGAATCTTCGACGGCGCGGCGCTTTGGCGGCACCGGGCTGGGGCTCGCCATCTGTCGCCATCTCGCCGAAGCTATGGGCGGTCAGGTCGGCGCCGAAAGCAATATCGACGGCGGCAGCTGCTTCTGGGTTGAACTGCCGTTGGCCCGCACCACCGTCGAGGCGCTAGCGCCGGCGCCCGAGCCCGTCCCAGTCATGCTGGCGCTGCCTGACGGCACGCGCCCGTGCATATTGGTTGTCGACGACATCGAGGCCACGCGCACCGTGGCCGAGGCGCATCTGGCGGCGGTTGGTTGCGATACCGCATCCGCGCCCGACGGCGTCGCAGGGCTTGCCGCAATGGCGCATCGCCGCTTCGATGCGGTGCTGATGGACAGCAGCATGCCGGTGCTAGACGGTGCCGCCACCATCGAGTTGATGCGTCTGCTGCCCGCCGGCGTCGCGGCGCGCCGTGTCGTCGGGTTTACTGCCAGCCCCGACGAGCCGACGAGCGACAAGCTGGTGCGTGCCGGCATCGACGCCTCGCTAGCCAAGCCGTTCAGTCGGCACTCCATGCTCGCCGCACTCGGGCCGTTGCTGCTGCACCCGCTGGCGGAGGCGCCGGTGCCGGAGGCGCCGCAAGTTTTCGACGGACTACCGGCCGACATCCGCCAGCGACTAGCGGCGAGCGTGCACCGCGATTTGCCGCGATTGACCAGCGAACTGTCCGCCGCACTGGCAGCCGGCGACGCGGAAGCAGCGACACGCGCGCTGCATGCCGCAAAGGGGCTTGCCGGTTCGATCGGCGAAACCACGCTGGCGATCTGGTGCGCCTTCGGTGAAAAACTGCTCGCGCAGGTCGCACCGGCGCATTGCGTCTGGTTCGGCGAGGTAGTCGCCGATGCCGGCGCTGCCGTGCTGGTGGATGTCGACAGGGCGGCGGGGGTCACATCATGAGCGCTGCGACGCCTGATCCGGAAATCACCGAACGGCTGGCGCTTGCCGAGCGGCGGTTGCGGCGCGCCGAAGCTGCGCAGGCCGAGGCCGAGATGCTGCTCGAGCGCATTTCGCGTGACCTCGACCGCAGCAACCGCGAACTCCGGCAGCGCGAATCCGACCTGGTTTCCAAGCTCGACATTGGCAACCGCAACCTGATCCGCGCCCAGCGTACGGCACAGCTGGCGACGATCTACCGCGAGCCGGGCGCGGATTTCCTGCTGTCGCCGCAGCTGACGGAAATGCTTGGTCTGCCACCTGGCCAGCGTGCCGACGGTGATGATGTTTTGCGCGCGCTGCACCCCCTCGACCGCAGGCGAATCGAGGCCGCGGCCGCTGCGTTCTTCGCGGGGCAGGTCGCCGCTAATTGTGACCATCGATACGAATGCCGGATCGTCCGTATCGACGGCGCGGTGCGCTGGTTCCGGTGGATCCTGCGGCGAGATCCTGAAAATGGCGGCGATGTCGTGTCGGGCACGGTACAAGATGTGACCGAACAGCGCGCCGCCGAGCGCCGCGTCAAGGCGCTGCAAATGACCGGCGAGCGCAACCTGCAAAGGCTACTGCGCACCGAGATCCGTCTTGCCGAGCGCGTTGCCGAACTCGAACGCCTGTCGGCCGAGTTGCGCGCCAGCAACGATGCCGTCGCCGCGGCCAGCCGGGCCAAATCGCAGTTTCTTGCCGCGATGAGTCACCAGATCCGCACCCCGGTGAACGGCGTGCTCGGGATGATGACGGCACTGCGCAATACGCCGCTCAACCCCGAACAGCATGCGCAACTCGACCGTGCACAGGACGCTGGTGACGCGTTGCGGGTGCTCATCGACAATATCATCGATGTAGCCGACGATGTGGCCATGCCCGGCGACGTCGTCCTACCGGCCCCGGCCGCAGCGACCGCCGCGACCGGCGTCGCGCAGCTGCGTGTTGCCGGGCGGCGGCCGCGCATCCTGGTTGCCGATGACATCGAAACCAACCAGATTGTGCTGACCAGCATGCTAGACACGCTAGGCTGCGACTACCGCGTCGTCGGCGACGGGGCACAGGCGCTCGCCGAGGCCCGAAAGGGTGATATCGATGTCATCCTGATGGACATCCAGATGCCGGTAATGGACGGCGCCGAGGCCACACGGCAGATCCGCCAACTGCCGGGCGCGGCCGGTGCTGTGCCAATTATCGGCGTCACCGCGCAGGCAATCCAGGCCGAACGCGATACATTGACCGTTGCGGGCATGACCGCCTGCCTTGCCAAGCCAATCGGCGTACCGGCGCTTTTCTCGGCGCTGGCCGCAGCTTTTGCAGCGCGTGATGCCGATGTATTTGACGTGTCCGTGTTCGAAAACGCTATGGCGACTCTGCCTTCTGCCCGCCGCCGCCAGCTGTTCGACCAGATGGTGAGCGATATCGAACAATTGTCCGGTGAGTTTTCGGCCGCGGTTACAGCCCGGGATGCCGAAGGCGTTCGCCGCGCCCGGCATAGCCTTGTCGGAATTGCTTCGGCGTTTGGCGCCACCGCCTTGATGCACATGCTCGATGGAAGTCGCTCCCGCGACATGCCGGATAGAGCACTTGCCGACAATCTGGTCGCTCTGGCGCGCGCCACCATTGACACAGGGCGCAGCCTGCTGAGGCGAAGTCCCGGCTGAAGCAATTTGCAAATCTGTCGTTGCATTTTCGAGCGACGATTTTTGCAAAATTCAATAGATATTGTGCAAAATGCGAGTATTCTTCGCATAATGCGACCAACCTGCCGTTCGCGCGCAGGGAGGTACTTGGCACATGGCTTGCATCGCGCTGATTCGATCAGCATGGCTGGTCACGTGGTTCCAGGGGTTAGCAAGTCATGAAGGGCATCATATTTACCGAGTTGGTCGGGTTTCTAGAAACTCGCTACGGTATCGAATTCGCCGATGCGGTCATTACCGATAGCGACCTCGAAAACGACGGCGCCTTCACCAGCGTCGGTAATTATCCAAGTCGCGATGCGTTGACGATGGTCGGGATCGCCGCGCAATTGAGCGGATCGGAAGGCCCACAAATCTGTGAGGATTATGGCGCATGGCTCTACGGGCGCTTCAACGTGCTGTTCCCGGAAATAATGGCGCGTTACGCCAGCGCTGATGCGCTGCTTATTCATGTCGGCTCGCACATCCACGAAGAAGTACGCGTGCTTTACCCCGATGCCAAACCGCCGCAGATTGACGCCGTGACTGACGGCAATCAGCTGACAGTCACCTACCGGTCCCACCGTCCAATGGCGCACATCGCCTATGGCCTGATCCGCGCGTGCCTGGATACCTATGGCGATTTACGACAGCTGCGCTGGGCCGCCGATGCCCGCGACGATGCCGCAACCTTCATAATTTCAGCAGAGGAAGCTCCGCAATGACCCCAACCGTCGCCGCGCGCATTCTCGTGGTCGAAGATGTTGCTTCGCTCGCCATGACCTATGCCGCACATCTGGAAGGCATCGGTCACACCGTCGATATCGCCGACAGCGGTGCAGCCGCGCGCCAGCTCATCGACAGCGCGACAGAACCCTATGATGTCGTGTTGCTCGATTTGCAGCTGCCCGACTGCGACGGGCTCGACTGGCTGGCGGGACAGCCCGAACTCGCTGAAAAAAGCAGCATCATCGTCATCACCTCGGACGGCTCGATCAAGCGCGCTATCGCTGCCATGCGGCTTGGCACCTACGACTTCCTCGTCAAGCCGCTCGCCGCAGAACGCCTGCTGACGACAGTCCGCAATGCCGCCGAACACCATGTCCTCGCCGAAGAAGTCAAGGTCGTCCGCTCGCTGACGACACGCGACAATTTCCAGGGCTTCATCGGACGCTCGAGCGCCATGCAGGCGGTTTACCGCGCCGTCGAAAGTGTCGCCGATTCGAAGGCAACGGTGTTCATCACCGGCGAAAGCGGCAGCGGCAAGGAAGTCGCCGCCGAGGCCATACACCGCGCTAGCCGACGCCATGAACGGCCATTCGTGGCGATCAACTGCGGTGCAATTCCGGAAAACCTGCTCGAATCTGAACTGTTCGGCCATATCAAGGGCGCGTTTACCGGCGCCATCGACAACCGCCTCGGCGCGGCGAAGGAAGCCGATGGCGGCACACTGTTCCTCGACGAAATCTGCGAAATGGAGCTCAAGCTGCAGGTCAAGCTGCTTCGCTTCCTGCAGACCGGCATGATCCAGCGCGTCGGCAGCAGCAAACCCGAGCCGGTCGATGTGCGCGTCATTTGCGCCACCAACCGCGACCCGACCGCCGAAGTTGCCGCCGGGCGCTTCCGTGAAGATTTATTCTACCGGCTGGCGGTCATCCCGCTCGAGATGCCGCCGTTGCGCGAGCGCGGCAGCGATGTCATCCAGTTGGCGCAAGCGTTCCTCGAGCGATTCGCCCGCGAAGAACACAAACACTTCGATCCGCTGTCGGTCGATGACCAGGCCAAGCTCGGTGCCTATAACTGGCCGGGCAATGTACGCGAGTTGCAGAATGTCATCCGACGCGCGGTCGTAATGTCGGAAGGGCCAGCGCTCAACCTCGCCGACTTCGCCACGGCACCAGCGCGCCCGGCGTTGGCCGCCGAAGGCGCGTCGTTCGGCATGGCCAACCCGTCGACCTACGCACCGCCAGGAATCGAAGGCCTGTCGGGGCTGACGCTCGACGCGATCGAGCGCCTGGTCATCGAACATGTCATCGATGCCAACAACGGCAGCCTTCCGGCGGCAGCGCGCAGCCTCGGTATCAGCCCGTCGACGCTCTACCGCAAGCGCGAACGCTGGAGCGGCATCGCCGCCTGAGGCGGCGCTAGACGCTCGCGAACCGCTTGGCGGCGAACAGCCCAGCGGACAGGAGCGACGATGATCCGGTTAGCTGCTGAGCGACGGCCTCGCCGATGGCTGCCGAGTGCTTGAAGCCGTGTCCCGAGCAGGCGGAAACCAAGGTGACCGGCGCGCTGTCCAAGTCGTCGATGACGAAATCGCCGTCGGGCGTGACAGTGTAGATGCAGGCCTGCGACCGCGCTGCCACTGCGCCGACGCCGTTGATGCGGCCTGCTACATGGCGGGTGTAGAACGTTGCAGCTTCATCCGCGCTGATGTCGCGCCAGTCGCTGTCGGGGTCGATGGTGCTGCGGTAATATTCGGCGGCGCATTTCATTGATGTGGCACCGGGCAGCGGCGGGAAGCCGTAGAGCTGGTCTTCGGAGTCGGCGCCGTAGCTCCAGATGAAAACGGGGGCGGCATCAGGGGCGAACAGCCCGGGTGCGGTGACCGGCAGCCAGTGAAGCACCTGGCGGTAGATAGCAAAGTTGAGCCGCAATGCCGCGCCGACAAAATCGCCCGCCCAGGCCCCTGCCGCGACAACCGCGTGTGCAGCGTGGAAATCGCCTACAGATGTTTCGATGCGCACCCCGACCCCGTCCCGAACCACCGCCTGCACTCTGGTATCAAGCTGCAACGCGGCACCCAGCCGCTGCGCCTCCTGCAACTGCGCCGCGATGCAGGCTTCGGGATGAACATAGCCGCCGCCGGGCTCATAATAGCAGGTTTCATCGCCGCGCAGTGCGAATTGCGGGAAGCGCCGCGCGGCCTCGGCCGCCGTCGGCAGTTCATGGACGATTCCGTGCAGCCGTGCGGCGGCAATCGTCGTTTCGACAAAGCCGGTCTTGCCGTGCATTTCGGCGCGTGCGTCGGCTGCGGCGATCGCCAGAAACCCGCAGCGCGTGATCAGCCGCGTGCCGGTCGCGGCCTCAAGCTCGTCCCAGATTTGATGCGACCGCAGCACCAAAGGCACATAGCCCGCGCCCTCACCAATTGCCTGTCGCGTGATGCGCGTCTCGCCATGGCTCGACCCGAAGCCATGCGGCGGCGTGAAGCTGTCGAAGCCGATGGCCCGGACACCGCGCCTGGCCAGTTGATAAAGCGTCGCCACGCCCATCGCCCCCAGCCCGACGATCGCGACATCATAGGCGGGTGCGGCAGTGTTCAGCGCAAGCCGCCGCTACGCTGCGCGGCTCGCCATCGTGCGAGCCCGCCCGCCAGCACCGGATACAAGGCCTCGCGCTCGGCCGGTGACAGGAACGCGCCGACGCTGGCGCGCTGCGCGCCGCTCGCCAGCCACAGCCGGTTCTGGTCTTCGGATATGCGTTCGAGCCGCGCGACGGTGCGGTCGGGATCAAAACGGATCGGCTGACGCTGGCCGTACGCGCTGACGCGGCATAGCGTCAGCCAGCCGTCTTCGATGCGCAGCCATTCATAGGCGCGACCCGCCCGGTAGCTGGCGCGGAACGCCCATGAAAGCAGCAGCACATCGGCGATCATGAAGGGAATGACCGGCCAAGCGCCCAAAAACAGCAACCGCACACCCATCAGCAGGAACACCCCGCCGACGCCGGCGATCAGCCAGCGGCTGTGGCGCCGGTCGAGCGACCGGTTAGGTGTGAGCGTCAGATCGATAACTGCCGAGGCCATGACGCGGTCATAGCGCGGCGCCGCGTGCCATGCGATAGCGATATCGCCAACAGGATGAGCCATGACGCCGCAGCAGATTGAATCGATGTTCGCAAGGCTCGCCGCCGCCGACCCGGCGCCCGAAACCGAGCTGGCCTATGTCAACACCTACACGCTGCTGGTGGCGGTGGTACTGTCGGCGCAAGCCACTGACGTCGGCGTCAACAAGGCGACCGCCGAACTGTTCGAAACCGTGCAGACACCGCAGGCGATGCTCGACCTAGGCGAGGAAGGCCTGCGCCGCCACATCCGCACCATCGGACTGTTCAACACCAAGGCAAAGAACGTCATCGCACTGAGCGCTTCGCTGGTGGCGAATTATAGCGGCGAGGTGCCAAACGACCGCGATGCACTCGAAGCGCTGCCTGGCGTCGGGCGCAAGACCGCCAATGTCGTGCTCAACATCGCCTTTGGAGCCGAAACTTGCGCCGTCGACACGCACATCTTCCGCGTTGCCAACCGCACCGGACTGGCGCCGGGCAAGAACGTCCGCATCGTCGAGGATGGGTTGATGGCGGTCATCCCGCCGGCCTATCGCCGCCATGCGCACCACTGGCTGATCCTGCACGGGCGCTATGTCTGCAAGGCACGCAAACCTGAATGCTGGCGCTGCCCGATTGCCGACTTGTGCGACTTTCCCGGCAAATCCGCGGCGCCGGGCTGAGCCGCACCGCCATTGCACGCTGGGACGATTGTCTGGCATGATACGCGCCAACGACGGGAGAGGTAAAATGCGGCAGATTCATTGGCAGCTTGGGGTCATCGTCGGCGCGTCGCTGGTGCTCGCGGCATGTACCGAAACCAAGCCCAAACCCGCAGTCGCGGCCGCACCACCGCCCACCGCCGGCACGCAGATGTGTGTGCGGCTAACCCAGATCCGCGAATCGCGTATCGTCAGCGACAGCGTCATCGATTTCGTCATGAACGACGGCAGTATCTATCGCAACACACTGCCCTTCCCGTGCCCCGGCCTCGCGCTCAACCGCGCCTTTGGCTATGAAACCAGCATCAACGACCTGTGCTCGGTCAACACCATCACCGTGATTGTTCAGGGTGGTGGCCCGGTGAAAGGCTCGGTCTGCGGCCTGGGCCAGTTCGTCCCCTACACCCCGCCCCCTAAGGCCACGCCGGTCCCGCGCTGATGATGCTGGCGCTTGCAGCCAAGAGTTGCTAAGCCCCGCCACCAATCGGCACCCGTAGCTCAGCTGGATAGAGCGCTGCCCTCCGAAGGCAGAGGCCACAGGTTCGAATCCTGTCGGGTGCACCATAAATCCCTCTATGGAGAGGGCCCGCTCGAGGTGGAATACAGAAAATTGCTAGTGTATCGAGGCAATTTGCGGAGCCACTGCGGAGCCAAGATGCCTCGCTAGAATCGCGGTGACTCGCCTTGCCGCTCGTTGCAATTCAAGCTTCAAAGCTGGTCTAGAAACTCGGAGGCGACGAACCTAAAGCTGCCTGGCAGCTTCGCGCCCCATTCGCGACATTCAGTTGCATCCAGGTTATTCCCGAAAGCGGACAGTCCGCTTCTAAGGGCTTGTAGCTGCCTAGCCGGGTTCGCCGCCAAAGCGGTCGCAGAGCGCATCGATGAGTTGGCTGACGCCGGCGTCGGCAAGCCGGTAGTGGATGGCGGTACCCTCGCGGCGCGTCGTCACGAGGCCGCCTTCGCGCAGGCGCGCCAAGTGCTGTGATACGCTCGATTGCGACTGGCCGAGGTGTTCGACGAGATCGCCCACCGGGGCCTCGCCCTGAGTCAGCCGGCACAGCAGCAGCAGCCGCTGTTCATTGGCGAGCAGCTTGAGCGTCGCCGCAGCAACGGTCGCGCGCGCGGCAAGTGCCTCGATGCTGGTAGCACTCAGGTTCATCGGGTCGCGGCCTTTCCGTCATCGCGCAGCACCACATAGATGGCCGGAATAACCAGCACCGTCAGCAATGTCGACGAGGCGAGGCCGAACAGCAGCGAGATCGCTAGCCCCTGGAAAATCGGGTCGGTCAGGATCACGGCGGCGCCGATCATCGCTGCAGCCGCCGTCAGCACGATCGGCTTGAAGCGGATGCGCCCGGCTTCGACCAGCGTGTCGCGCAACGGCTTGCCGGGGGCTGCGGTGTGGCGGATGAAATCGACCAGCAGGATCGAGTTGCGCACGATGATCCCCGACAGCGCGATGAAGCCGATCATCGAGGTCGCGGTGAACGGCGCCGAAAACAGGATATGGCCGATGACGATGCCGACCAGCGTCAGCGGCACCGGGGTCAGGATGACCAGCGGCAGCTTGAAGCTGCGGAACTGCGCCACCACCAGCACGTAGATGCCGAGCAACGCCACCATGAACGCCGCGCCCATGTCGCGGAACGTCACCCAGGTGATTTCCCATTCGCCGTCCCAGAGCAGGCTGGTCACCGATTCGTCGTCTGGCTGGCCGGCAAAGCGGATGACCGGCTTGGTCAGCCCCTTGGCGGCCCAGTCGACAGTGTCGATGGCGCGGTTGACGGCGAGCACGCCGTAGATCGGCGCTTCATATTCGCCCGCCAGTTCGGCGGTGACCATGTCGGCGGCGCGGCCGTCGCGGCGGAACAGGGTGTGGCTGCCGGCTTCGTGACGCGCTTCGACCAGCGTGCCGAGTTCGACGAGCTGCGGGCTACCGCCGTCGCGTGTCACCGCGACCGGCGTGCTGGCGAGCGTGCTCGACCAGCTGCGTGCCGATTGCGGCAGCGCGATGGTGATCGGCAGCGGCGTCCGGCTGTCGCCGCGCGGCGCATAGCCGATGGTGCGGTTGCCGAGCAGCGCGCCGATCGAATCGTGCAGCTCGCGCTCGGACAGGTTGTAGTAATCGAGCCGCGCGCGGTCGGGCACCAGCCGCAACCGCGGACGCGTCTGGCCGCTGCTGACATCGACATCGACGATGAACGGAATCGAGCGGAAGACCTTGGCGACTTCATCGGCGGTAGCGCGGCGGGTCTTTTCATTGGGGCCGTAGATTTCGGCGAGCAAGGTTGCCAGCACCGGCGGGCCGGGTGGCGTTTCGACGACCTTGATCGACGCACCTTCGGGCAGCTTGAGCGCCTTGAGCTGTTCGCGCAGGTCGAGCGCGATGTTGTGACTGGCGCGGTCGCGTTCGTCCTTGGGCAGCAGCGTCACCATGACGTCGCCCATTTCGGGGCGGTTGCGCAGGAAATAATGGCGTACCAGACCGTTGAAGTTAAACGGCGCCGAGGTGCCGGCATAGGCCTCCATCGACACCGCCTCGGGCAATTTGCGCACGACCGCTGCGACTGCATCGAGCGTGCGTTCGGTCACCTCGAGACTGGTGCCTTCGGGCATATCGACGACGACCTGGACTTCGGACTTGTTGTCGAACGGCAGCAGCTTGACCGTCACCGCCTTGAAATAGAACATCGAGCCCGCGACCAGCGTCGCGACGCCGACGGCGATCAGAAAGTTGCGCGCGCTGCTGCGGCTGTCGATGACGCGGTGCGCGACGCGGGCATAGAGTGCGCCGAGCTTGCCGCCGCTGGCGTCTTCGTGGCCGTGGGCGCTTTCACCTGTCAGAGCCTTGTGCGCAAAGCGGATCATCAGCCACGGCGCGAAGATTACCGCGACGAAGAACGAGAAGATCATCGCTGCCGAGGCGTTGACCGGAATCGGCGCCATATACGGCCCCATCAGCCCGCCGACGAACAGCATCGGCAACAGCGCCGCGACCACCGTCAGCGTGGCGACGACAGTGGGATTGCCGACTTCGGCGACGGCTTCGATGGCGGCCTGCGTGCGCGTGCGGTCATCGGGCATCGCCCAGTGGCGCGCGATGTTTTCGATAATGACGATGGCATCATCGACCAGAATGCCGATCGAGAAAATCAGCGCGAACAGGCTGACGCGGTTGATCGTGTAGCCCATCAGGTTGGAGGCAAACATCGTTAGCAGGATCGTCGTCGGGATGACGACTGCGGTGACCGCGGCCTCGCGCCAGCCGATGGCAAAGCCGATCAGCACGACAATCGACACCGTCGCCAGCCCGAGGTGGTAGAGCAGTTCATTGGCCTTTTCGTTTGCCGAGGCGCCGTAGTTGCGCGTGACCGACACCTCGACCCCGGCGGGGATCAGGCTGCCCTTGAGCGCCTCGACACGCGCCAGCAGCGCGTCGGATACCACCACGGCGTTCGCCCCGGCGCGCTTGGCGACCGCGATGCTGACAGCGGGCGCGCTATGCCACCCGTCGTCGGCGCGCGCCCAGCGCCACGCCCGCGCCTGGTCCTCGCGCGGGCCTTGGCTGACGGTGGCGACATCGCGCAAATAGACCGGCGCACCGGTCACCGAACGCACCGTCAACTGGCCGACTTCGGTGGAGCTGCCAAGCGTCTGCCCCGAGGTCACGGCGACAGCCTGGCCGCCGTCGCGAATGCTGCCGGCCGGGAAGGCGCGGTTGGCCTGGCTTGCCGCCTCGATGATGCTGCCCAGCGGCACCCGATGTTGCGCCAGCCGCGCCGGGTCGGGCGCAATGCGGATTTCATCGGGCCGCCCGCCGGTCAGGAAGGTCAGCCCGACATTGTCGACCTTGGCGATTTCGGTACGCAGCTTGACCGCGAGTTCGTACAGCGCGGCATCGGTCCATTGCCCCGCAGCACCGGGTTTGGGCGACAAGGTCAGCACCACCATCGGCACATCGTTGATGCCGCGCACGGTGACCTTGGGATCGGGGATGCCGACGGGGATGCGGTCCCAGTTGGCGCGCAATTTCTCCTCGATGCGCGTTGCCGCCGCTTCGGGGTTCGAGCCGACGAGGAAGCGCGCGGTGACCATCACACCGTCGTCTTCGGCCTGGGTGTAGACGTGCTCGACACCGTCGACGCTCTTGACGATGGTCTCGAGCGGGATGCCGACGAGCTCGACGGCGTCCGCTGCCGCCAGCCCCGGCGCCATCACCTGAATGTCGACCATCGGCACGCTGATCTGCGGCTCCTCCTCGCGCGGGATCGACATCAATGCCAGCAGGCCGATGGCGATTGCCGCGAGCAGCAGCAGCGGCGTCAGCGGTGAATTGATCGTCGCGCGCGTCAAATTACCCGATATGCCGAGCTTCACTTCGGGCTTCACTTTGCGGGACCCTTGGCAATCAACGTGTCGCCGGGAGCAACACCTGACAGCAATTCGACCATCGCGGTGTCGGCGACGGCGGCGGTCTGCACCGGCACCGCGCTGACCTGCTTGTCGGCGCCCAGGACCGTCACATAATCAATGCCGAAGCGCGTTTCGACAAAGCGCCGCGGCACCACCAGCGCCTGGCGTTCGCCGACCGCGATCGAGGCATTGACGCGGCGCCCGACGAAGCGTTCGGACAGGCCGGAAAACTGCGCGTCGGCGGTGACGCGACCGGCGTTGATCGCCGGATAGACCTGCACGACATGCCCGGTGCGCGACACATTGGGCAGATCGCTGTCGGTCAATGTGACGGGCGCGCCGGTACGCAATTGCCCGGCGAGCGATTCGGGGAGTTCGAGCCGCACCACCGGCGGTCCGGCGGTGATGGTGGCGACCGACATGCCCGGTGCGACGACCGAGCCGGCGGGGACATCGGCGCGCAGCACGCGACCGCTCGCGGGCGCCAGTACGGCGCCCTGGCTAGCGATACTGGCGCTGGCCCCGGCTTGCGCGCGCGCGGCGGCAACGCGGGCATCGGCAGCACGCGCGCCCGCAACGGCGGTGTCGAGCCGCGCCTTGGCATAGACCTTGTTGCGGTAGAGATCGTCGATGCGGACGAGCTCGGCGCGGGCGCGGGCTGCTTCGGCCTCGGCGGCGGCCAGCTGCGCCGATGCGGCACTGGTTTCATAGCCCAGCCGCGCATCGACGACGCTGGCAATGTGCTGGCCCTTGGTGACAGTATCGCCGGCGCGCACATCGAGGCTGGCGAGCGTGCCGGGAATGCGCACGCGCGCTTCGGCCTGGTCGCGCGTCGTGACTTCGGCGCCGACGGCCTTCATGTCGGCGACGGTGGCCAGCCCCAGCTTGAGCTGCGTGCCCGCCGGTGCTGCAGCAGGGGCAGCGGGCGGGGCCGATTTTTCGCCGCATGCCCCGAGCGCCAGCAGCGCGGCGAGGACAAGGCCGGTCGATTGCAGCTTGCGCATGGTCATCTGCCCCTGGGGAAACATGCTAGCGGTTGCCGTGCACGGTCGGCAGGCCGGCGGATTTCCACGCAGCCAGCCCGCCCGCGAGGTGGGTGTCGATGGCCGCGCGGGCGTCCTTGCAGCGCCCCAGCGCCATCGCCGAGCGCTTGCCGCCTGCGCATTGCAACACCATGGTTTGCGCGCCGGCGTCGGGCAGCAGCGCCGGGTCGAAGCGCGACAGCGGCAGGTTGGTCGCACCGGCAATATGTTCGGCGGCAAATTCGTCGGGCTCGCGGACGTCGATGACGATCGCAGTATCCGCCGCGAGCAGCGCCTGCAGTTGCGTGGCGCTAATTTCGTTGATGTTGGCAGCTTTGCCGAATCCGAACATGTGCCGTCTCCTTGGGCGTGCAGCGCGCAGCATCGGACTGCCGATATCCACGCATCATTTTGATGCTTGTATATATCATGTAAGTCTTATATTTAGTCAAGCATGTTCCAACCGGCAGCAATCGCCGGTCCTTTTCGGGGAGACAGTGGATGCCACGGCCAAAAATAATCGTGCTGGGTGCGGGCCTGGGTGGCACCATCGCCGCCTATGAGATCAACCACGCGGTCAAGGGTCGCGCCGACGTCATGGTCATCGCTGAAAGCGAGACCTATTCATTCATCCCGTCAAATCCCTGGGTCGCAGTGCGCTGGCGCGAACCCGAAGCCATCCAGATCCATTTGCCGCCGGTGTTTGCCAAGAAGAAGATCGCCTTCACATCTGTTGGCGCCAAGCGCGTGCATCCGACCGAAAAGCGCATCGAACTCAACGACGGCACGACCGTCAATTACGATTATCTTGTAATTGCCACTGGCCCCGACCTGGCGTTCGACGAAATCCCGGGTTTCGGCCCGGCGGCGAATACCGTTTCTGTCTGCCAGACCGCGCATGCGGTCGCCGCCGCCGATGCCTTCGACCGCTTTGTCGAAAACCCCGGCCCGATCGTCGTCGGCGCCGCGCAAGGCGCGTCGTGCTACGGCCCGGCGTATGAATTCGCGCTGATCCTTGATACCGAACTGCGCCGCCGCAAGATCCGCGACAAGGTGCCGATGACCTTCGTCACTGCCGAGCCCTATGTCGGCCATCTTGGCCTCGACGGCGTCGGCGACACCAAGGGCCTGCTCGAAAGCGCGCTGCGCGAGCGGCACATCAAATGGGTGACCAACGCGCGCGTCACCAGCGTCGAGCCCAACCTGATGCACGTCGAGGAGATCGCCGAGGGCGGTGCCGTGGTCAAAACGCACGACTTGCCGTTCAACTATGCAATGCTGCTGCCGGCGTTCCGCGGCGTGCCGGCGGTGTTCGGCATCGAGGGGCTTACCAATCCGCGCGGCTTTATCATCGTCGACAAGCACCAGCGCAACCCCAAGTTCCCTGACGTCTTCGCGCTTGGCGTCTGCGTCGCGATTGCCCCCACTGGTCCGACGCCGGTGCCCGTTGGCGTTCCCAAGACCGGCTTCATGATCGAAAGCATGGTCAGCGCCATCGCCGCCAATCTCGACGCAATCCTCGATGGCCGCGAACCGACCGCCGAAGCGAGCTGGAACGCCATCTGCCTCGCCGATTTCGGCGACGAGGGCATCGCCTTCATCGCGCAGCCGCAGATTCCGCCGCGCAACGTCAACTGGTCGTCGCAGGGCAAATGGGTCCACCTCGCCAAGATCGGCTTCGAAAAATACTTCCTGCGCAAGATCCGCAAAGGCGAAAGCGAACCCTTCTACGAGAAGCTCGCGCTCGACCTCATCGGTGTCCACAAACTTAAGCCCTGAACCGAAAGGAATACGCCATGACGCTTGATCGCGCTGTTCTGATGTTTGCCGGATTTGTCGTGCTGCTCGGCATCGCGCTTTCGCTGCTGGTCCACCCCTGGTGGCTGGCGCTGAGCGCCTTTGCCGGCTTCAACCTGATCCAGTCGAGCGTCACCGGCTTCTGCCCGGCGGCCATTGTGTTCCGCAAGCTCGGCGCCAAGCCCGGCGTCGCGTTCAAATGAAGCTGCGCCGCCTCATCTTGCTGTCGACACTGGCGCTGGCGCTGGCAATGCCAGCGCAGGCGGTGACACTTGACGAGGCGATTGCTGCGGCACTGGCGCACGCCCCCGCGGTGGCCGCCGCCGATGCCGACCATGATGCTGCGACCGCGCGACTAACACAGGCGCAGGCCGGCAACCGCCCGACGGCATCGGTGCGCGCCTCGGTCGGCTACGGCTATCTCGACACGATGAACTTCTTCGGCATGCCCGGCGCCACGGTGACGCCGATTGCCGCGCAGGCGAGCATCGAGCAGCCGCTGTTCACCGGAGGCCGCGTCAGTGCCGCCAACGACCGCGCCCGCGCCGGCATCGCCGCGACCGAGGCCGGGCGCACCGCCGCACGCGCCGAACTCGCGGCCGATGTTGCCGCCGCCTATGGCGCGGTGCTGACCAGCGACATCGTCATTTCGCTTTATGAACATCTGGTCACGCAGACCGCCGAAATTACCCGCCAGGCGCAACAGAAATTCCGTGTCGGCGAAAGCCCCAGCACCGAGGTGTCGCAGGCGCAGGCGCGCCATGCCGAAGCGCTCGGCGCGCTGGCACAGGCCCGTGGCGCACGTGCGGCGGCTGGCGCGCATTACCGCAACCTCGTCGGCGTCGATCCCGTCGGCTTGACGGCGCTGCCCGCCGGCCCTACCGCGCCGGCGACGCTCGATGCCGCCGTCGATATCGCGGCGAAGAACAGCCCGGCGGTGATGCAGGCGCAAGCCGCATTGGCTGCCGCACAGGCCGCCGCGCGCGGTGCCAAGGCCGACCGGCTGCCGACCGTCGGTGCCTTTGCCGAAGCCTCGGCGATCCGTGACGAATTCTTCCCCGACTATCGCGCCAACGCCGCTACGGTCGGCCTGCGCGCCAACTGGCAGTTCTACAACGGCGGCCGCACAGAAGGCCGCGTTGCCGAAACCAATGCCGATGTCCGGGCCGCCGAAGAACGCCTGCGCAGCGCCCGCGCGCAGATCGAGGAGGCGGTCATCGCCGCCTGGTCGGGGGTTCAGGCGACGGCACTGATGGCCAGTGCCGCCGCCGATCAGGCACGCGCCGCCGATGCCTCGCTCGCCAGCGTGCGCCACGAAGTCCGCGTCGGACTCAAGCCGCAGCTCGACCTGCTCGATGCCGAGCGCGAGGCCATCGCCGCCGCCAGCAACGCCGCACAGGCGCGCGCCAATCGCACCGTCATCGCCTACCGGCTGGGCGCGTTGCTCGGCACTTATTGAATCACCCCGCAGCAAAGGACTACGCTATGTTCAAGACCAATATCGGCAGCATCGACCGCATCCTGCGCATCGTGGCGGGCCTTGTGCTCATCGCGTTGGTGTTCGTTGGCCCGAAGACCCCGTGGGGCTGGATCGGCGTCGTGCCGCTGCTGACCGGGCTGATGAGCAGCTGCCCGATCTACAGCATCTTCGGCATCAGCAGCCGCGGCCGCTAACCTCAAGCAACGGAGCATTCCCATGGTCGAAGACTGGGTCGCCCTGATCGGCGACATGAACGGCGCTGTCCGCAACCTGCGCCAGGCCGCGCCCGATGTGATGAAGTCATTTTCGGAGATGGCGCGCGCCGCGCACGGCGCCAAGGCGCTCGATGCGCAGACGCGCGAGCTGGTGGCGCTGGCGATCAGCGTCGCGGTGCGCTGCGACCCGTGCATCGCCTATCACGCCAAAGCCGCCGTCAAGCACGGCGCCTCGCGCGAAGAGATTTCGGAAACGCTGGCCATGGCGGTCTATATGGGTGCCGGCCCGTCGGTGATGTACGCGGCGAAGGCGCTTGAAGCTGTCGACCAGATGAGCGCCGGGCAAGCTTCAACCAGTTGAATTTGCGATTCATGCGTTCGCTGACAAGCCCGCGATTGAAAATCCAGGTGACGACTATGCATGGCGCTTTGCGGTACTTGCTGAAATTTGGGCCGTTCAAAGCGGCTTTGCCAGCACCCACAATGCGTTGGCAATGTCATCTACTTGTGCTCTGACGCCCAACTCCTTCCATTCCTCTGCCTGCCCCATCTGCGAATGATTCGGTAATGTGCTGTGGCCACAATGGGCTGGGAAGGCGACAGGCGGGTTTTGGCAGCAGATAACGAGCAAGTGGACATTTGTTAGCTGGCTGCATCGAGCGATTTTTTCATCTGCTGGACTATTGAAATAATTGTCTACCGCCGTTTGGCCAACGTATGCCGTTAGCCAATGAAAAGGGGCGGCCGTTTCCAACCGCCCCTCACGTCTCGAAGTAGGGTCGTTAGGCAGCGGCGAGCGCAGCCCCTCGCCGCCGCAGCGCACCGCCAACCATGCCGAAACCGGCGATCATTAGCGCCCAGTTCGCCGGCTCTGGCACCGCGCTGCTCACTGAATAGACTGCGTCGCTGCTGAAATTGGCATAAGCGTACTCAATCTCGGTGCCGACCGAATAGTCGTAAGTAAGCCACTGCACAGAGCCTTGGCGGAGCGTGGTGGCGACCGGTCCGAAATTTTGGTCGAGCGACGCAGGCGCACCGGGGGGATTACCGATTAAAACAACAGAATTGTCCTGGTAGGTTATCCCATCATCGAAATAGTAACTAGCGTCATGCCGCACTTCTGGGCTTGTCGATGTACGAATAACGCCCCTATAGCCGGTCTGTACTGACTTGGTGACACCGTTGATCGTGATTGTGGCCGCGATCACCGGGGACCCGCCGGGCGAACCAACGCCGGTCCCGCCAAAGCTGGAGTCATAGGTGACGCCGTCAGTGGCCTGAACTGCACCCAGCGTCTTGTCATAGGTGAAATTGGCGACCCAACTGTAGCCGGTGAGGTCGGTGTCCGGTGCCGCGAACACGCCGGTCTGGTCATAGCCATTGGTGATAATGCCGCTATAGGTCGCGATCTTGACGACTGCAGCGGCGGGCATTGCGGCGAGCAATCCAGCGGCTGCGACCGCAACGGTGAGCGTACGAAGCTGGTTCATGGTCTTATCCCCCTGCTTGCAGGCACCCCCCCTTGAGGCAACCCGCGCCTTTGAAAGGTAAAAGAACTCAAGCAACATTCATACCAAACCAGCGCAACTGAAGAAATAGTTATTGTGCGGCCACTTGAGCGCGCGCGCTCTACGCGCCCGGTTGCGAAAGTGCAGCATTTTCTGACAGTTTGTCCGCCAATCACAGGACGGTTCAGGCGGCGGCGACTATCCGCGACTGCCGCCGCGCAGTGCGTCGAATCGGGATGCCGACCATGTCGAAGCCAGCAACCATCAGCGCTCATCTCGCCGGTTCGGGAACGGTGTCTCCGTTTAACTCAAGGAATTCTGACCGCTTTCACGCCGCGCAAATCTTATTCCCAACGTTTTATTTGGGGTCGTTAGCCGCCAGGCCGGTTTGGCGGATACCTATGGCAGCTATCCCGGTACGATCGCCCGAAACCGGACGGACCGCTTCCGGCCCCAAACCGGTCAAAATAGCGGCTAGTCCAGAACGCGCCCCATTCCCGAAGTTCAAAATCGAACGCGCTAAGCCCGGAAACTGCCGCTCGCAGAAGCAAGATGGTGACTGGCTTTGAATAGCCGGGCCTGGGACAGAGCTGCCATTAACCACGGCTGCAGGGAACGACAGCTTCCGACCCCTGGGCGATCGTGATCTATGCATTGACCCATTTACGCATACTAAGACGGTCGTCGACGATACGTCCTCCCAGCCTTTCGTAAAACTCAATGCCGCGGTGATTTTGGCGTTTGACGTGCCAGTCAATGCGACAGACACCTTGCTCTCCGGCTTGGTTCACAATCCAATCAAAGAGTGTCGCGCCAACCTTTTGCCCGCGCACTTGAGGCAATACGAAAAGCTCCTTCAGCTCTAATTGCAGCGAGTTTTTCGGGCGCAGATCGCTGATCGAAACGAAGCGGCCTACCGCCGCTAGGCCAATTGCCATGCCCTGTTGATTCCAGGCTACAGCAAGTCGATGGGGCGTTGTCGGATCTATTAAAATCCGCGCGTGAGACAGGACTGCATCCGGCTCCGGACTGGAAGCTCCACCTACGTCATGCAGATGTAATGCAGTCAGTAGGGGAATGAGAGCTGCTGCGTCATCTTGCTTTGCCCAAGAAATTCTCATCTGCACTCTACTGCGTCCCAGCGGCTACCAAAGACGCATAGCATAGCCAGAGCGGAAGTTTGATGCACGCTCCCCCTACCGAGTAGCGGTCATTCGGCGATGACCGGATGAACGGCCGATTCTGGATCGGAAGGCGTCATTCTCTTCCGGCGCCGGCGAACGGCAGCTATCCCTCCAGTGCGTCTGAAAACTGCCATTCCGGTATCGGCCCCAAACCGTTCGAAAAGCCGCCTAGCTGCGCCGCGCCTCTTATCGGCTTGTCGGATATCGCTGCAGGCGATCCAAAACCGGAAGTAATTCCATATTTTGGCACATGGGCAGGCGGGCGATCCAGTTCAAAGCAAGCTTGGGCACTACGCTATTCTTGCACGACCGAGGTAGCGCTCTGTGGCGCAGCGGTTTACGCGTGGCGCATGGACAGCACTTCTCTAACGACCCGAATGTTTCCGCGCGAGTTCGTGGTTTTTGTCGCCGCCGTGATGGCGGTCAACGCGCTGGGCGTCGACCTGATGCTGCCGGCGCTGGCCGATATCGGTAGCGAGCTTGCCTTATCCGCAGCCAACCATCGCCAATGGGTCATTACTGTTTACATGCTCGGGTTCAGCTTCGGGCAGCTGGTCTACGGTCCTTTGGCAGACCGCTACGGCCGTAAACCGGTGTTACTCGCCACTTTGTCTGGCTTCGTTGCGGCAAGCATCTTTGCCGCCAGCTCGACGACGTTTGAAGCACTGCTCTTGGCGCGCTTTCTGCAGGGATTGATGTCAGCCTCCACGCGCGTGCTGGCAGTGGCGATCGTCCGTGATCGCTATGTGGGGCGACAGATGGCGCGGACGCTTTCAGTGGCACAGATGATCTTTTTCATCGTGCCGATCATGGCGCCAACACTGGGGCAGTTGC
Organism: Glacieibacterium arshaanense; assembly: GCF_004681125.1. Classification (GTDB taxonomy): domain Bacteria; phylum Pseudomonadota; class Alphaproteobacteria; order Sphingomonadales; family Sphingomonadaceae; genus Polymorphobacter_A; species Polymorphobacter_A arshaanense. The sequence continues at coordinate 36,888 of NZ_SIHO01000001.1, read as the reverse complement.
TGTTGGCATTCGGGCCTTGGCGGATGATTTTCTACGCACTGGCGGCGTTTGCGGCGTTCGTGCTGGCCTGGACGCTTGTGCGCTTCCCGGAGACCCTGGCACCTGCAGACCGCCATCCGATCTCGATGGCGACGCTGAGTGCGTCTTACCGGCTGACGCTGACCAACCGGTTTTCGATCGGCTATGCGATTGCAAGTGCGCTGACGTTCGGCGGCATCATCGGTTTTGTGTCGTCGTCACAGCAGATTTTCGTCGATGAGTTTCACGCCGGCGAGAACTTCACGTGGCTGTTCGCCATCTGCGCGTTCTCGATGGGTTGTGCCTCGTTTGCCAACAGTCGCCTTGTTGTGCGCCTCGGGACGCGGTTGATCTCACAGACCGCAGTGTTCGCGCTGATTGGCCTGTCGTTGCTGCATCTGGCGATCATCGTCGGCGGCTGGGAGTCACTATGGACCTACATTCCGTTTCAGGCGCTCAGCATGGTCTGCATCGGCCTTTGTGGTGCCAACTTCGGCGCGATGGCGATGGAGCCGGTGGGCCACATTGCTGGCACCGCATCGTCGGTACAGGGGTTCATCAGCAGTGTCGGCGCGGTCATAGTCGGCTCGGCCATCGGCCAGTCATACAATGGCACGACGCTGCCGCTTGCCATCGGCTATCTTTGCATCGGTCTTACGGTCCTGACCGTCGTCTATGTTGTCGAGGGTGGGCAGTTGTTTCAGCCTCGGATGTCCCTCGACTGACAGGGTTAGGCCGGGAGCTTTCACAGATCGTGGCGCGAAGAGATTTGGCACCGCAGCCCAGAGGAACTAGTGTCAGCTTTCTCAATCTGGCGCCCAAATGCCGTCATTCCGGAATCGGCCCCGATCGCCTTCTCAACGCAGCATTGGTTTGTCGAGCATGTCCCAACCATAGGCGGCTGCGACGCGATCCACAATTTCGGATGCAGCGGGCAAGCCGCCATCGCCATTGGCCATGATGACAACGCCATAGCCTTTGGCAACGTGCGCCATCGCGAAGCTACGAAAACCCCAATTCGCGCCGTTGTGTTTGAAGTACCAGCCTTGACCTTCTTGTACGATTTCAAAGCCAACCGCATAGGGTCCAACGCCAACAGGCGTGACCATGTTTTGCATCGTTGCGCGGTCGAGGACCGTTGTTGATCGGCCAGCCAAGGTCTTCTGCACTTCAATCATGAAGAGCGCATAATCAGCTGCAGTGGTCCACAGGCCGGCGGCCGCCTGTTCGGGATATACACGCCAGCGCGGTCCCATGCTCTTGCCGTCAGGGCCATGCGCGCGAGCCGTGTAGCGCTGCATATCGGGCGGCAAAGGCTGTTCAAAGCTGGAATGCGTCATGCCGATTGGTGCCAGCACCCAATCCTGCATGATCGTTGCAAATGGCATTCCGGTTGCGTCCGTCAATGCCAGCTGCTCGATCTGGGCCGCACCACCCGAATATTGTGATGCTGTCAGCGCCGGGCGCACCAGCCTGACCGGACCAAGTGCCGACGGCTTCTTGCCATCGAGAATCTGTTGTTGCGTCGGCAATGGAGCACCGGGTTCATATCCCGGGAAGCCGAAGCCGTCGCCTGTACCGGACGTGTGGCTCATCAACATACGCGGCGTGACAGCAGCACCACTGCCAAAAGGGCTGTCAGGCAGTTTCCAGCTTTTCAGGATCGTATTCACATCCTGATCGAGCCCGAATTTTCCGATCTGCGTCGCCTTTAGGGAAGCCATTGCCGCAACGGGCTTGCTTAGCGAAGCTGCCTGGAACAGCGTGTCAGCGGTGATCGGCGCGCGCGTCTCAACATCAGCAACACCATATGATTTTGTCCACAGCACCTTGAAGTCATAAATGACTGCGATGCTGATACCCGGAACATGGAACCGTTCGAGAATCTGTTGGAGTGTTAAAGGGTCGGCTCCCTGGCGATTTGGAGATTGAGGGGCCTCGATGCGAGCAATCTGGTCGGCGATTGATTTAGCATTTGCCGGCGCACAGAATACAGCCAGTGCGACGAAAAACAGGCGGCTTGCCATGTGGCGGCGCATTGCTTGCTCCCCAGAACTCCGTCCAATCGGTAGCAAGAATGGTTGAAACAATCCAACAGTCTACATCCCATTCCCGGAATGGGGCAAAGATCCGCCGCACCGGTATCTGTTCGATGAAAGGCGGCTTTCGGCGCAAGCAGACACTCGCGAACTCAATGACGAACGTCTGTATCTGGGTCGGAAGCGGCCTAGACTGCGGGTAGCCGGGCGACGGCAGCTATCTTCAATCGCCGCTCCGCAAGCTGTCAGACAGCTAACGGCCCCAATCCGGTCAAAAATCAGACCAGCCGTAACGCGCTCCATTCCGGCCGTTCGTGTCATTTTGGTGAAGCCTTAAAGCGGACGGGCGGCTTCAACGCAAAGCAGCTTGTGTTCGGCGATGTCGCTGCCCGCTTCACCAATGGCCTAGGGTTGGGTGTGAGGTCCTCACTACAGCCTTTATACTTCCGCCAGCGATTGTTTCAGCCCGACGAATCTCTCAATTCATCCTGCGCCTGCCTGATCAGTGGCCCGAACTCGCGATGCGCATCCTCAACCGTGAGGAAGTCCTCGTCTGGGCATTCGACGAGTTCAACCGTCGGGGCGGGATAGACGCGTTCGCCGATCATGCGCCCCTTAGCATCATAGGGCCAGATCATGCAGACCCAGCGCTGTTCAATGTACTTCTTGCCCAGCTGGGCGCCAGCAGCGCCGCGCGCCATGGCCTGCTCGCCGGTCAGGTAGGTGTTGTACAGCGCCTCGGAAGCAAAACCCCAGTCGTCTATCACCAACTCCTCATGGTCGAGTATCATCACGGTCGTGTCGGTCTCGACAAGGCCTTTGTAGAAGCTCTGCACCTGCTCCCGGCCGTCCAGCTCGATCAGTCCTTGGGGCGATGCGACGCGATAGAACGGGTGGTCCACGGTCATGTCCGGCGCGAAAATCTCTTCCCAGCGGCCAGATACTTCCAGCATGGCATGGAGCCGGTAGTTGGCGGCGATCTTGCGGTGCAGCGGGTTGGTTAGCCGGGTCAGCGCCTTGTCGGCAGCTGAGATGAGATGCTTGATGTCTCTTTTCATGGTTCGCTCCTTTGGCGGGTAGTCTGTTCAGCCGAACTGACGAATGGGATCGGCCCCGTCCCAGTTGATCGCAGCTTCGCGGATGAAGGCGTATGCTGCGGCGACATCGGGCAGGAGCTCGCTCACTTCGATGAGTGGATCGCATGGGGCCGGTGAGCGGAAATAGGTGTACCGAACGCCGTTGGAGAGCGCGCCCGCGACTTCGACAGCGAGGCCGCGTTGCCGGGCGGCGCCGATCATCGCATCATAGTCCGCAGTCCAGACCGAGGTGTGATGCAGGCCGCCGCCGCGCTGGCGCAGGAACTGGTGCCAGGTTGCCGGGCCATCGCCTTGCGGTTCGATCAGCTCGATCTGAATGTCGCCCCAGTTGCCCAAAGCGATGCGCATCTTCGGCTCGTCGGCAGGGGTGTCGCCGATGTGAAAGCTAGTATGCGGCGGTTGCCCGATCATGAAGAACGGGCCGGCACCGACCACTTCGGTCCAGTATTTTAGGGCAGCCTCAAGCGAGGGCACCACAACCCCATGCTGGGTTGGTGGGCCAAAGAACCGGCTCATGTATCGCCTCCTGTCTCAATCCTGCGCATGATGAATTTCTGGACCTTGCCGGAGGGTGTCATCGGCAGTTCGGAAACGAAACGGACGCGTGCGGGCACCTTGTAGTGTGCGATGACGCCGCGACAGTGGGCCAGGATATCGGCTTCGCTGGGTGTCTCCCCAGCGGCCACAATGATCCAAGCGACCACGATCTCGCCGAACTTTTCATCCGGAACGCCGATCACGGCGACATCCTGCACCGCCGGGTGGGTATAGAGGTGCTCTTCGATCTCGCGCGGGCTGATATTCTCGCCGCCGCGGATGATCATGTCCTTGGATCGCCCGGTGATGGCCACATAACCCTCGGCATCCATTGTCGCGAGATCGCCGGAATGCATGAACCCGTCGACATCGATCGCGCGCCGGGTTGCTTCGGGATCGTTCCAGTATCCCGCCATGACCGAATAACCGCGCGTGCACAGCTCGCCCTGGACCCCGCGCGGCACGATCTCGCCCGCCTGGTCAACGATCTTGATCTCGATATGCGGCAGCACCCGGCCTACGCTGGCGATCCGGGCCTCGAAGGGATCATCGGGCAGGGTCTGCGTGCTCACCGGGCTGGTCTCGGTCATGCCGTAGGCGATCGTCACCTCGCGCATGTTCATGCGGTCCTGCACACGGCGCATGACTTCGACCGGGCAGTTCGATCCGGCCATGATGCCGCCGCGTAGCGATGAGAGGTCGCAGGCCGTGTGATCGAGCACGTCGAGCATGGCGATGAACATGGTCGGCACGCCGTAGCAATAGGTGCAGCTATCGTCGGCAATCGCGCGCAGTGTCGCCTCGGCGCTGAAGGCGCTGGCGGGGTAGACCATGGCGGCCCCGTGGGTGAGGCAGGCGAGATTGCCCATGACCATGCCGAAGCAGTGGAACAGCGGCACCGGGATGCACACCCGGTCTCCCGCCCCGATCCCGGCATTGCGACCGACCGCATCGCCGTTGTTCAGGATATTGCGGTGCGAGAGCGTGACGCCCTTGGGCCGCCCGGTGGTGCCGCTGGTAAACTGGATGTTGACCGGGTCTTCCGGCTGTCCGTCCGGGCCTTCGAATACCGTACCCGCAGGGGCGAACAATGCTTCGAAGGCAAGCCAGCCCGGTGGCGGCGGCGCATCCAGCATGACCCGGAATTGGAGGGCCGGGGCTTCGACCGCGGCCAGCTCGGCTGCATAGTCGATCGTCTTGAAGCCCGCCGCGCTCACCAGCATCCGCGCGCCGGAAAGCGCCAGCACATGCGCCAGTTCGGACCGGCGATAGGCGGTGTTGAAGGTCACGAAGACCAGCCCGGCGCGGGCCGTCGCGAATTGCAGCAGGGTCCAGGCTGCCGAAGTGGGCGCCCAGATCGCCACGCGGTCGCCCGGCACCAGCCCTTGCGCCAGCAATCCTGCCGCCAGCCGATCGACTTGCGCATCGAGTTCGCGCCAGCTCAGCCGCAGGCCTTCCGCGCAGGAAACCAGCGCACAGGCATCGCCCCACTCTGCGGCTGCGCGGCGCAGTGCCGCGCCGATAGTGATCTCCAGCAGCGGCGGCGTGGTTGCCCCGATCGCGTGCGAAATCTGACTGGTCGTCGCTGCGCCGGGCATTGGGAAAGCAGAAGGCGAGGACATGCCTAGTGCGCCTCTGCTTCAAAACTGCGCAGCCCGGGTGCAAGTCTGCGGCGCATGGCGCGCGCCGGGCGGAGATGCGCGGCGAGGAAGCGCCCTGCGACTGTCGCGTCGGCAAAGCCCAGCCGGTAGGCCAGTTCGGTCAGCTGGGGGCGTGGCTCGCTGGAAAAATAGTCTTCCGCCACGCGCTTGCGTACCGCGAGCACGATGTCGGCAAAGCTGCGTCCCTGTTCGCCCAGCCGCCGCTGCAGTGTCCGGCGGCTCTGTGTAAGCACTTGCGCAACATGGTCGAGGCTGGCCGTGCCGCCGGGCAGGTTGGCCAGCACCGCCTGCTCGACCTGCTCGACCAGACCGCTCGGCCGGCTGAGTGCCATCCGTTCGAGCTGCGCCTCAAGATAGGCCAGCATCGAGGGATTGGCATTGGGCTGCAGGCGGTCCATGTCTTCCTGGCGGATGACCAGCGCATTGCGCAGCGCGCCATACTCGATTGGACAGGCAAAGAAATTGCGACGAAAGCGCTCGATGCGCGGCGGTGCAAAGTCCAGTTCAAGCCGCAAGGGCGCCCAATGTTCGCCAAACATCATGCGCGCGAGGTGCACATCAAGCGCCAGTGTCGCCTCAATGAACTGTCGGCTGCCAAACCGTGCCGGAACCGCCGTGAAATGGCACAGCGACACTTCATCGACCTCGCGCTCCACTGCCGCGCCCAGCGCCTGATTTTCGAGGTGCAGGTAGCGACTGGCGACGCGCACGACTTCACCAAAGGTCGGGCAATGGTCCCATAGCAAGCTCAGCGGACCGAACCCGCGCGGGTTGCTCCAGGCGGCGAAGGCAATCCCAAGATCCGGTCGTTCGCCCACCGCTGCGCAGACTTCCAGCACATCGACCACCACATGGGCGGGCACGGTATCCAGCTCGGCCGCGCGCTTCACCCAACCGGCCATCTCGGCGTCGAGACAAGCGTCAAGATCGAGGCCGGTCGTCTCGGCGTAGCGCACAAACTGGCGCAGTGTGCCGGCATGGGCCTGCGGCAATGCACTGGATGGAATGGCACTGTTCACGATGACCTACGCCCCTTTGCAACCGATGGCATTCACGCGCAGTGAGGTCAGGCGGCGCAGGACCCGCCGTCAACGATCAGTTCTGTACCCGTGACAAAGGCGGCATCGTCCGACGCGAGATAGGCGCAGGCCGCCGCAATGTCTTCCGCGCGCCCCGCCCGTTTCATCGGCGTGACCATTCCGGCCAGCAGATCAGGGCTGAGCGGCTCGGGCCCGACTGGCGAGCGGCGCTGATCATCGGTGGTCGCACGGAAGATCGGTGTATCGATGATTCCGGGATGGACGGAGTTGACGCGGATGTTGTCGCCCGCATCGGCACAGTCGAGGGCCACGGCCTTGGAAAAGAACCGCACTCCGCCCTTTGCGGCGCAATACGCAGACAGGGTGCGCTGGCCGGTGATCCCTGCCATCGACGACATATTGATGATCGATCCGCCACCGCTCTGCCGCATCGCCGGGATTGCCGCACGTGTGCCAAGGAACACGCTGTCGAGATCGACCGATATGCAGCGCTTCCATTGGGCGAAGCTGAGATTGGTCACCACACCGAACATCGAGATGCCGGCATTGTTCACCAGAATGTCGAGCCGCCCCCATGTTGCCAGCGCCAGCGCGATGATTTCCTCCCAGCGTGCTTCGTCGGTGACATCCTGCTGCGCAAACACAGCTTTGGCGCCGATCGAAGCCGCCACCGCCTCGCCTTCCTCGCTGATGTCGGTGAGCAGGACACTGGCGCCCTCGGCAGCAAACCGCCGCGCAGTCGCCTCACCAATACCAGCGGCTGCGCCGGTCACGATTGCCACCTTGCCATCTAATCTGTCCATGTCTGTGCTCCTCCAAGTGGGCGCCCGCTTTCTGCTGAGGGGACGTCACCGATCTCTTGAATTGCAGCATACACACACAGCCGGCACAGAAACTGATAAATTGCGCCAAAAAACAGACATTGGGCGCCAAGGTATACATTTTTCGCAAATGGCGCGACTTGTCAGCTTTTTGGCGCCGAGCGCCCTGAACGCGTCAGCTACATTTCGCGTCATGTTTCGCGATCATCATGCGGCCCAGGCGGATCGCAGTCTGCGTCACTCTCAGGCGTCTTCGAGCAACATTGCGGCCGCCTTCTCGCCGATCATCACTGCAGGTGCGTTGGTGTTACCCGACACGATCGTCGGCATGATTGAGGCATCGGCAACGCGCAGGCCGCGGACACCGCGCACGCGCAGCCGCTCATCGACCACAGCATCGGGGTGCGGACCCATCATGCAGGTGCCGACGGGGTGATACATCGTGCCGCCATGCGTACGGACAAAATGTTCGAGCTGTGCGTCGTCGTCGATATCTACATTGTCGGCCGGAGCCAGCCGCCGCACGACAAGATCGCGGATCATCGGCGTGGCATAGAGCTTGCCGATCAGCCGCAGCGCCGACATCAGCGCGTCGAGATCATCGCGGTGCGTCAGATAATTGGCGTGGATCGCCGGAGCATCGGCGGGGTTGGCCGATTTGAGTCGGATCTGGCCGCGTGACTTGGGCCGTAGATAGGCGACTGACGCCGACCACGCCGGGAACTTGTGCTTGCCGGGCGTGCCGCTCACCATCGCCTCTGTCGAGAACGCACGGAAGCCGATCTGCGTGTCGGGGGTGTCGGCACCGGGCAGCGACTTGCAGAAGATATAGGCGCTGCTCGCCCCGGTCGTCAGCAGTCCCTTGCCGCTTAGGTAATATCGCAGGATGTGCGGCAACAGACGCGTACCGCTGGTTTCGCCGTTGAAGCTGTAGCCAGGACGCACTTCGTGCACCCAATGGACGTACATGTGGTCCTGCAGGTTCTGGCCGACCATCGGTGCATCGACAATCGGCGTGATGCCATGATCGCGCAGATGTTCCGCCGGCCCGATTCCCGACAGCATCAGCGTCTGCGGCGAGTTGACCGTGCCGGCGCACAAGATAATCTCGCCGGATGCGTCGATGCGCATTGGGACATCGTTGTGGCGCAGTTCGACGCCGACGGCGCGTCCATCCTCGATGACGATCCGGTCAACCATGGCGTTGGTCATGATCTTCAGGTTCGACCGGTTGCGAACGGGCTTCAGATAGGCGGTTGCGGTGCTGTGGCGCCGGCCGCGGCCGTCGATGCTGTGGTCGATCCAGCCGATGCCTTCCTGCACAGGGCCGTTGAAGTCAGGGTTATAGGCCAGTCCGGCGGCGATGCCGGCATCGATGAATGCTTTGGTAGCGCGGTGGATCGAGCTACCTTCGGGCTGGCGGTGCGCGGTGTTGGTCACGCGCAGCCCGTCGCCGTCGCCGTGCAGATCGTCGGCGCCGCCCCAGTAATTCTCGCTCTTGCGGAAGAACGGCAATACATCGTCCCATGCCCAGCCACGGTTGCCGGCCTGCGCCCAATGGTCATAGTCGGCGGGCTGGCCGCGGACATAGGCCATGCCATTGACCGCGCTGCAACCGCCCAGCGTCCGGCCGCGCGGCCAGAACACCTGCAGTCCGCCGAGCTCGGGCTCGGGCTCGGTCATATAGGGCCACAGCACATCAGGGTTGAGGAACAGCCGCTGCATTCCCGCCGGGATATGGATCCACATGTTGCGGTCTTCGGGGCCCGCCTCAAGCAGCAGCACGCGGTATTTCGGGTCGGCCGACAGTCGGTTCGCGACCACGCAGCCGGCCGAGCCGGCACCGATCACGATATAGTCATAGGAGTCGCCCAACGCCGCATCCCCAGGTCATTTGCCTTGTCGTTGCCGGAAGAGTTGCGCGTTCGGCCGCGATCGACAATCCGCGGCACGGTGGGCGCGGCCATTATCACAAATGTGATTGGGGCTGCCTAGCCCGGCATGTGCTGCACGATGAACGCCGCGACTGCCGCATCGAATGCGTCGGCGCGGTCGAGGTTGATCGAATGGCCGCCGTCGACATCGGCAATCTCGACCCCGGGGATTTCGGTCGCGGCCAGCGTGCGGAACGGCTGAAATGCGTCTTCGCGCATGCCGTTGACGAGCAATGTCGGGACGGCGGTGCGGCCAATATCGGCGGCAACCGACAGGCCGGGCACGGTCGCGCGCAGCGCATTGGCAATTGCCGAAGGCTGAAGCAGCGCGGCATCATCGACCATCTCCTGCCAGACTACCGGCGGCAGGCGCTTTGATGGCCGCGGGTAATAGGGCATCGCCCGCAGCGCCGCGACATCGCCCGCGTCGAGCGCCGCGAGCTGGTCGGCGGGCCCCTGGCTCATCGGTGGCGACAATGCAGAGACCGAATTGGTGAAGATCTGCCCGGTGACGCGCGCGGGATGCGTCAGCGCATAGCGCAATGTCAGTCCGGCGCCGAAGGATTGGCCGCAGATGAACCACGCCGCTGTCTCTAGCCGTTCGCGCAGCACCTCGAAGCGCGCGACATAAGCGTCGACCTGATAAGTTGCGGGATCGGTCGGCGCCCCCGAACGGCCATGCCCGAGCAGTTCTATCGTGACCGGAGTGCAAACCTGCGACAGCGCCGCGAGGTTGGGTCGCCATTGACCACGATTCGACAGGAAGCCGTGGACCAGCAGCAGATAGGGGAGCTGGCCGTCGCCATGGACGTCGACATGCATGCCATCGATGACGAAGTTCATACCCGCACCGCTTCTGCGCACGCCGCCAGCAGGTTCGACAGGTCGGGTGCACGGTCGAGGTCGCGACACAGGGCGATGATCCTGTCGGGCGTACCTGCGGCGAGGCTGTCGTTGCCGAGGCTGCGAAACTTGCGCTCGATCCGCTGTTGCTGGGCTGCAAGGTCGCGCACCGGTTGGGTGACATCGGCGGTGTGCGACAGTTTGCGGCCATCCGAAAGCCGGACATGGACGGTTGACGCGATTGTCGGCGCGCAGGGCTCTACCTGCGTCCGCGCGCACAGCGCTGCGAGGTCGGGTCGCGCAGCGGTCGTGTCCGAATAGAGCGCCTCGTCGAATGTATCTTCGCCCAGCAGTGCCATCGCGCAGGTCATCCGCAGCGAAAACTTGCACTCGAGCCCCGTGCGCGGGGCTTCGATGTTACACACCCCCATATGCATCGGCTGAACCTCGACGGTCACGGCTTCGATATCGGCAGTGCTGAACGGTGTGCCGTCGCGCAGCGCGGCGGCGGCTTCGATGGTGTTGTGTGTCAGGTAGCAGGCAGCATGATATTTGAAGAGCACATCGACCACCCACGGCAGTGCGCGCGGCGCCAGTGCGGCCCCGCGGTCGACGCTGGTCGATTGCGTTGCGGCAAACCCTTGCGCCGAGCCGAGAATGTCGGTGTCGCTGGTAAAGCCGCGCCGCGCCAGCCGCGCCGCGAGCACACCGTTCTGCGCGGCACGCCCGGCATGCAGCGGCTTCGACATTGTGCCAAACACGCTCTTGAGCCCCGCAGCCTGCGTGCCGGCGATACCGAACGCATGACACATCTGCGCTTCGTCGAGGTCGAGCAAATGCCCGGCAGCGGCCGCCGCGCCGAAGCAGCCGAAGGTCGCGGTGCCGTGCCAGCCCTTGGCATAGTGCGACGGACCGAGCAGGTTGGCGACACGGCATTCGGCCTCAAGCCCGGCAATGAACGCGGCAACGACCTTGGCACCCGACGCGCCGGTCACTTCGCCCAGCGCGATCACCGCGGGTGCCACTGGCGCGGTCGGATGGCCCATCGCGGTAATGACATCATCATAGTCGAGCGCATGGCCGGCGGCGCCGTTGATAAGCACGGCATCGAGCAGCGACGCGGGGCGGTCGCGGACCAACACGCTGCACGCGCCGTCCGCGCCGTCGAGTTCATCGCATAGCATCTCGACAAGCGGTTCGTGGCGCGCGGCCAGGGTCACGCCCAGCCAGTCGAGCAGGCACTGTTTGGCAACCGTCACCGCTTCAGGCGCGGGAGGCGCGGTACGCATCGCGATCAGCTGGCGCACCAGCGCGCAGGTCACATCGGGAACCTGAAGGTCGGTCATTGCTTCACCCCTGTGATATTGCCAGCGCATGGCGAAACATGGTCGCGCGGTCGCAGCGAGCGCGTGTATGATGGCCGCAGCCAACGACGGAATCCAGCATGATCGACCTCGCCAAAATCCGCGCCATCGATGTCCATACCCATGCTGAGGCATCGTGCCATGATCCCGAGGATCCCGTCATGGGGCAATATTTCGATGCCGCCAGCGCCTATTTCAAAGTCGACCGCCGGCGCCCAACGATCCCCGAAACCATCGCCTATTACCGCGAGCGCAACATCGCATTCGTGATGTTCACGATCGACATGGAAGCTGGGATGGGGGTCAAGCGCATCCGCAACGAGGAGGTCGCCGAAGCCGCGCGCGCCAATAGCGACATCATGATCCCGTTCGCCTCGATCGACCCGCACAAGGGTAAGTTCGGTGCCCGCGAAGCCCGGCAGTTGATCGAGGAATTCGGCGTCCGCGGCTTCAAGTTCCACCCGCCGATGCAGGATTTCAACCCGTCCGACCGCATCGCCTATCCGCTGTACGAGGTCATCGCCGAATATGGATTGCCGGCGATATTCCACACCGGCCATTCCGGGCTGGGATCGGGGATGCGCGGCGGCGGTGGCATCCGCCTCAAATACGGCCAGCCGATCCTGGTCGACGATGTCGCGGTCGATTTCCCCGACATGAAGATCATCCTCGCGCACCCGAGCTGGCCGTGGACCGACGAAAGCCTGTCGATGGCGCAGCATAAGGAAAACGTCTTCATCGACCTTTCGGGCTGGTCGCCGAAGTATTTTCCGCCGCAGGTCATTCAGTACGCTAACACCCAGTTGCGCACCAAGATGCTGTTCGGCTCGGACTTTCCGCTGATTACCCCGGACAAATGGATCGAGGCAGCGCAGAAGGCCGGCTTCCGCGAGGATGTCTTGCCGCTGATCCTCAAGGACAACGCCGCGCGCGTGCTGGGTTTGGCCGCCTAGCACGTCTGCGCCAGTCGCTGTCATCGCCGACGGTTCGAGGCTAGCGGACGATGAAGCCTTTGAACCCGCTGGCCACCATGGCGTCGCAGGTCTCGCGATATTGCGGAATGCCGCCGGCATAGGCGATCAGTTCACCAATGCTGCCGTCTTCGCGCTTGTGGCGATACCAGGAGTTCTTGTTCGATCCGAGCATCGTCGGCTCGGATACCTCGACATGATGCGCCATCCATGCGGCTTCGGTCTCGGCGCTGGGCTCGATCGAGGTCTTGCCATTGGTGTGGACATAGGCAATTGCGTCGCCGATCCAGTCGACCTGGTGGTCGGCGCAAACCGGCAGGTTGCACAGCGCTGACGCAGGCGCGAACGGTGCCATCGTCATGAACAAATTGGGGAAGCCGTGTACCTGCATGCCGACTGTGGTGCGCAGGGCCTTGTTCCATTCATCGCGCAATGACCGGTGGTCACGCCCGGTGATGGCAATGCGGTTGATTGCGCCGACGCCGGCTTCGAAGCCGGTTGCATAGATAATGACATCAAGGTCGATGTGGCGCGTCGCGGTGTTGATACCGGCCGCGTCGATCGACACGATCGGCTCCTCGCGCAGGTCGACAAGTTCGACATTGTCGCGGTTGTAGGTCTCGAAATAGCCGGTCTCGAGCGGCACGCGGCGGCTGCCGAAATAATGGTCGGTCGGCAGAAGCTTGTCGGCAAGCTTGGGGTCGTTGATCCGCGCACGAATCTTGGCGCGCACAAATTCGGTGACATAATGCGAAGCTTCGGCATTGGCGAATGCATCGGCAAACGCGCCGCCCCAGATCTGCAGGGTGCCAGCCGCCCACAGCTCTTCAAGCCGCGCTTGACGCTCGGCCTCGTCGGTGTCGTCGAACATCGGTGGTTCGCCTTCATAGGCAAAGCCGCCGAACGTGTTGTGGACGACGCCGCGCAGCCGTTCGAAATCGGCCTGCGCCGCCGAATTCTGTTCGGGCGTGATCTTGGGGTTCTTCATCGGCACTGCAAAATTGGGCGTGCGCTGGAACACTGACAGATGGCTGACAATCGGCGCAATCGTCTGGATGACCTGAATGCCGGTCGCGGCAGTTCCGATGACGCCAACGCGCTTGCCTGCCAGTTCGACGCCGTCCTTGGGCCAACTCGCGGTGTGGCACGACACGCCGCGGAACGTCCCGGCGCCGGGAAACGGCGACTGGCGCGGCGCCGAAAGGCCGCCGCTGTTTAGCACCAGGAAACGCGTCGTCAGCGATTTGCCGTCATCGGTCGAGACGGTCCATGTGCCGCTCGCCTCGTCATAGTGTGCGGCAGTAACCTTGGTGTTGAATCGGATATGCTCGCGCAGCCCGAATTTGTCGCACGCGTGGTTGAGATAAGCCTCGATTTCGGGCTGCGCGGGGAAGCGCTCGGTCCATTCGCTCTCCTCCCACAAGTCGCGGGAGAACCAATATTGGTAGTGCGGGAAGTGCGAATCCACGCGCGCGCCGGGGTAGCGGTTGTGATGCCAGACGCCACCGACACCGTCGCTCGCCTCGAACGCCACAACGTTGAGCCCAAGCCGGCGCAACCGGTAGAGCTGGTGCAGCCCGGCGAGGCCGGCACCGACGACGACCGCATCGCAATCGGTCGCCGCTGATGCGTTCGTCTGGCCCGATACGGTGTTGGTGGCGGTGCTCATGGATATATCCCTCAATCGTTTGCTTGTTGTGACGTGTTAGATCGGCGCGCGTGCAGTGGAATGGTCAAGTTGAGCGCACCGGATCTGCACCATCCCAATTTCGTGCCGCGTCGCGAACGTGCCCGAACAGCGCCGCCAGTGCCGGGGTATAATCGGCGATTTCAAGCAGCGGCTGGCCGGGCGCATCGGCGTAAAAATAGCTGTAGCGCGGGCCGTTGCGCACCTTGCCGTGGCACTCCATCTCAAGACCGGCTTCGCGTGCCTGCTGGACGTGTGCATCATAGGTCGGTGACCATACCGATATGTGGTGGAGGCCGCCTCCGGTGGTCTTGAGGAATTGATGCCATGTCGATTCGCCGTCACCGTGCGGGCAGATCAGCTCGATCTGCAGGTCGCCCCAATTGCCGATGGCGATCGACATTTCGGGTGGCGGCAGTTCGCGGCCACGCTGGAAGAAATACTCGTTGGGCAGGTTGTTGGTGCGGAAAAACGGTCCGGCGCCAAGGCTGCCGGTCCAGTAGGCGAGCGCAGCGTCAAGGTCCGCGACGACGATGCCATTCTGTGTGGCCGGTCCGAACAATCTGCTCATGCGTCTAACCTTTCCGATATCGCAGCAGCCATGCCCTAGCTTACCCGGATAGCCATTTTTCCCAGATTGCCGCCGGCAAGCAGCCGGATAAGGCTGGCGGGCGCGTTTTCGAGCCCGTCGACGATGTCGAGGATGCTGCGCACAGCGCCGCTTTCGATCCAGCCTGCCAATCTGGCTTCTGCCTGGTCCTGCTGCGCGGCATAGTCGAGAACGATGAAACCCTGCATCCGCAGGCGCTTGGTGACGACGACGCCGGGGAGCAACGGCGAGCCGCCGGTTGCGCCGGTGTCATACTGGGACACGGCGCCGCAACAGACGATACGGCCGCCGAGGTTCATCGCTAGCAGGGCTGCATCGAGGCAAACGCCGCCGACATTATCGAAATAGACATCGACCCCGTTCGGCGTCGCGACCCGCAGCTGCTTGTGGAAGTCGGCGGCCTTGTAATCGACGGCAGCATCAAAGCCGAGCTCGCGGACCAGCCAGTCGCATTTGGCCTGCCCGCCGGCGATGCCGACCACACGGCACCCGGCCAACCGCGCCAGCTGACCGACGATGGTGCCGACGGCGCCGGCCGCCGCGGAGACCAGCACCACGTCGCCGGGACGCGGTTCACCGATATCGAACAAGCCGTGATAGGCGGTCAGACCGGTGACACCCAATACGCCGATCAGCAGTTCGGGTGTGTGCCGGCGGTTTCGCTTGACCAGGGCCGCAGCAGGCAGGGCAGCATAGTCCTGCCAGCCACCCATGCTGTCGACAAGATCGCCGGGCGCAAAGTCGGGAACGTTCGACGCCACGACTTCGCCAAGCGTGAAGCCGTGCATGACGTCGCCCGGCAGCACCTGTTCGCGATAGGTTGCACCGTTCATCCAGGCGCGATTGGCGGGATCGAGTGACAACATTCTGGTGCGGACAAGAACCTCGCCGTCACCGGGCTGCGGCATCGGGGTTTCCTGCCATCGGAACGTCGCTTCGGTGAGCGCGCCCTGCGGCGTATTGGCGAAAATCCATTGCCTGTTCGTCGTCAATGTCCGCTCCTTATGTTCATCTCGCAGCTAACCCTGAGATTAGGCAAAGGGTCTCTCCCGCCAGTTGACGAAGGGGTCGGGCAAATCTGCACTGACCCGATTGGGGAATGCCGGCGCGCGCTTTTCCAGGAAGGAACTGACACCTTCCTGCGCATCGGCCGAAGCCCCGCGCGACTGGATTGCCCGGCTGTCGGTGATGTGGGCTTCCATTGGGTGGTCGGCTCCGGCCATGCGCCACAACAGCTGCCGCGTCAGCGCGATCGATACCGGGGCGGTGTTTTCGATGATCATCCGAGCAATTGCGCGCGCCGCCGGCATAAGCTCCTCGGGTGCATGCAGCGACTTCACCAGACCGGCTTCCAGCGCTTCGGTTGCCGGAAAGATGCGACCTGTCATGCACCAGTCGAGCGCCGTCTGCAGACCGACGAGTTTCGGCAGGAACCATGATGCCGCGCCGTCGATGACGATGCCGCGGCGGGCAAAGACCAGACCGTAGCGGGCATCGGTGGAAGCGAGCCGGATATCGGCGGCCAGTTGCATCGTCACCCCGGCGCCGACCGCGACACCGTTTGCCGCCACGATGATCGGCTTGAGGCATTCGTACATGCGCATTGTCACCAGCCCGGCGCCATCGCGATAGATGTCGCCGACGCGGGTGACTTCGATATCGGGATCGGCAAGCGTTTCATAATCGAACGCCCCGCCGCCACCGAGATCGGCACCGGCGCAAAACGCCCGACCGGCACCGGTGAAGATAACGCAGCGGACGGCATCATCGGCGTCGACAGCATCGAAAGCCCGCAACAGATCCTGCGTCATGCGACCGGTCATGGCGTTCATCCGGTCCGGCCGGTTCAACGTGATCGTCGCTATGCCATCCTCGACCGCATAGAGCAGGGTATCAAACTGGGTGTCTGTCATCGCTTTTGTCTCATTCAACAGGTCAGGATCGCTGCAGCGCAGCACATTCGGGGCTGCCGGTCGGTATCGATCGCATTACTTCCGCTCGGGAGTGAACTCGATCGGCATGTTGAGGATGGCGCTGAACCAAAGGCTGCGCAAATAGGTCGGCTCGCCGACAATCCGGAAGTCAGGGATACGCGTGATGACTTCCATCAACAGATGCTTGAGCTGCATCGACGCCAGCCGGGCACCCAGGCAGATATGAGGTCCGATGCCGAACGACAGGTGCTTGGACGCATTGGCGCGGGTGATGTCGAAGCGGTCAGGGTCCTCGAACATGCCCGGGTCGCGGTTGGCGGCCGCATAGGACAGGTAGATCTTATCGCCGGCCTTGACCGCGCGCTCGCCAATCATCGTGTCCTGCGTTGCAGTGCGGCGGAACTTGATGACCGGGGGCGAAAAGCGCAGCACCTCGTCGATCGCGTTGGGCAGGTAACGTTCGGGATCGCTGCGCAGCAATGCGTATTGATCGGGGTATTCGGTCATGAGCCGGATGAAATGGACGGCGGTGGTGCGCGTCGTCTCGTGACCGGCGATGGACAGCAGCACAAAGAACATTGCGACTTCTTCGGGTGCAAGCTTGTCGCCATCAACCTCGCCATTGACGATGTTGCTCATCATCGTGCCGTCTGGATTGGCCGCCTTTTCAGCGGCTAGGCGCAAAGCATATTCCATCAGCTGCATGACCGACTGTCCGTGGTCGGTATCGGCGTTTTCGGTATCGGCGACGAGGTTACCCAGCTTGAAAATGAGGTCTCGATCGCCATCGGGAACCCCCAACAGTTTGCAGAATGTATAGACCGGCAGCCGCGACGCGACATCAAATACGAACTCACAACGACCGGCGGCGGCGACGTCGTCGACGATCGACTTTGCGACACGTGCGATTTCCGGTTCAAGCTCGTTGATCACGCGCGGCATAAAGATCGGGGTTACCAGCCGCTTCGTACGCAAGTGCCGGTCAGGGTCCATGCCCATCATGCCGGCGCGCTGGCGGGCGAGCGCCTCTTCGTCATAATCCCAGATAATCGGGCTGCCGAGCCACGAGGAAAATAGCTGCTGGTTGCGCGATACAGTATCGACGTCCTTGTAACGGGTCAGCACCCAGAAGCCCTTGTCGAGCGTCGCGCCGACCTGAGGACTGGAATAGGTGCCGGGCGCAGGCGGCGGGTTCCAGTGCACCGGGTCTTCGCGGCGCCAGCGCGCGAACAGCTCGAGCGGCGGCCCTTTGCCTTCCGGGATGAGGTCGACATCGACAAGACTGGTATCGAAGGCCAGATTCACGCGCAGAACTCCCTATGACATCCGGCGCGTGCCGCATGCTTGCACATGGGCCGGCCACCGCAGGTCGGATTGATGCGCCGATGGCGCATAAGGTTCGTGGACGGGACCCGATGAAACGTCGCACCATCGCGACGCCAGGCCCGCCGAACTTTCCCCGCAGCACGATGCTGACCTGCGACGCCGCCGACAAGTCGGACGCGCGCGCAGGCGCTATCGATTACATATGCGATTGCCCGGCGCTGGCGACGGGCACCTCAGGCGCCGATGCGGCTGCAAACTCGCGCAAGGCCTCGATGATGGTCTCGCGCTTGCGCCGCATGCGCGCGATCGGGCCGCCGACGCCCACTGCGAGCGGCGCGCTACCCATCGGCGAAGGGATCGCGACCGCCATGGCGCCAAGCCCGGGCGTTACGTCGCCAGCAGTGCTGGCAAACCCGTCCGCGCGGACCTGCTGCATCAACGCTATAAAGTCGGCTTCGCGGACCTTGAAGCGTTCCTCGCGGGCCTCGACGTTGCAGCGCCGGACCCAGGTGATTATCTCGGCATCGGGCTTGATGCTGAGCAACGCGCGACCTACCGCCGAGAATGTCAACGAGCGGAACTGGCCCGACTCGACGCTGAGCGTTTCAGGCTGGTGTGATTCTTGCGATAGAACATACTGCATCAGCGCGCCGTTCTGGATGCCCATGAACGCGGTCTCGCCGACGCGGCGCTGCAGCGCATCGAGCCGCGCCCCGATTGATCCGGCCTGGCCAAAGCGGCGATCGATCCAGCTTCCCAGCAGGGCGACGCGGATGCTCGGGGCATAGGTGCGATGAGCCCGGTCATATTCGAGATAGCCAAGTTCGGTGAGATTGCGCAGCAGCATGCTGGCGCTGGCCTGCGGCATGGCCAGCGACTCGGATACCCGGCCGACAGTGAACGGCCGCTGCTCGCGCGAGAAGAGTTCGAACAACGCCAGCGTACGTTCGGCCGACTTGATGGAACGTGGGGCGGTGGCCGTCATCGGTCAGTGGCTCCGGCTTCGTGGCAGGACAGTGCTGCTACACATGTAATGCATCGGTGCGGTCGGCACACGGCAATTCGGGCAATTTGTATTGCATATGTAATCGATTCCCGGGGCCAGCCAAGCCGGATTGCCGCCCGCTGCGCATCGCCGCATGTATGGTTCAATTGGAGGCAAGGCTATGACGAGCGATCCGAGGCCGAGGGCGACGTTGTGGCCCAAGGGACGGCTGTACGAAGATTTCCATGTGGGGCAGACATTTGACCATCATTGGGGGCGCACAATTCTGGAGGGTGACACGACGCTGTTCACCACGCTGACGCTGTCGTTCAATCCGCTCTATTTCAACCGCGCCTATGCGCTGGCGCACGGCCATCCCGACATCGTCGTCAACCCTCAATTGGTGTTCAACGTCGTGCTCGGGCTGAGCGTCGAGGATTGCAGCGAGATCGGCGGGCCGTTCCTCGGCGTTTTCGACCTGACTTATGACCGCCCGGTCTATCCGGGTGCGACGCTGACGGCGCGCAGCACGACAACCGAAACGCGCATTTCCGAAAGCAATCCGGCCAACGGCATCGTCACCTGGCGCACCGAAGGTTTCAACGAAGCCGGCGAACGGGTGGTCGGCTTCCGCCGCTCGAACCTCGTGCGCCTGCGCAATCCGAAGCGAGCTGCATGATGGGCGAGCTATCCAAACTGACCGGCAAGAACAATTACTTCGAGGATTTTGCTGTCGGGCTGGTCATCCGCCACGCGCGCGGCAAAACCGTTACGCCGCTTGAAAACGTGCTGATTACCAACATGGTCATGAACACTGCGCAGGGTCATTTCAACGAGCATGCGATGGCGGCGACGCCGTTCGGCACAATCATCTCCTATGGCGGCGTCAACTTCTCGCTGGTGCTGGGGCTGGCTTGCCAGGATTGCTGCGAGAATGCACTGGCCGAACTCGGTCTCGACAATATTCGCCTGACCAAGTCGGTCACGCACGGCGACACGCTCTACGCCTATAGCGAGGTGCTCGAAACCGGCGATGCCGATCGCGACGACGCCGGCATCGTCGTGTTCCGCCACTATGGCTACAACCAGCGCGACGAGCAGGTCGCCCAGGTCGACCGCCGCGTGCTGCTCAAGCGCAAGAGCCACTGGGCCGATCGATGAGCGAGGCCACGCCAGCCTTCGGGGCACTGCGCGATATCCGGATCATCGACCTGACGCAGATGCTCGCCGGCCCCTATGGGACGATGATGCTTGCCGACCACGGCGCCGAAGTTATCAAGGTTGAAGCGCCGGAGGGCGACATGACGCGCGGCGGCGGTCCGTTCCGCGCCGACGATAGCGAAAAGGTGCTCGGCGGCTATTTCCAGAGCATCGGTCGCAACAAGCGCAGTGTGTGCCTCGACCTCAAGACAGAAGCCGGCCGAGCCGCGCTTAAGGCCCTTGTGCGCGATGCCGATGCAGTGACTGAGAATTTCCGTGCAGGCGTACTTGAGCGGCTCGGCGTCGGCTACGAGGTGCTGCGCGAGGTCAATCCGCGGCTGGTCTACGGCGCGTTGCGCGGGTTCGGCGACCAGCGCACCGGTGCATCGCCCTATGTCGATTGGCCGGCGTTCGATGTCGTGGCGCAGGCGATGGGCGGCATCATGGCGACGACAGGCCCCGATGCTACAACGCCGACCAAGGTCGGGCCGGGCGTCGGCGACATCGTGCCCGGGATGATGCTGGCTTTCGGCGTGCTCGCCGCGATCCATCATGCCCGGCGCACCGGCGAGGGCCAGTTCGTCGACATTTCAATGGTCGATGCAGTGCTCGCCGTCTGCGAACGCTCGGTGTGGCAGCATTCGGTGCTGGGGGAAGTTCCCGGCCCCGAAGGCAATCATCACCCATTCCTGTGCCCGTTCGGTATGCTGCCGGCGGCCGACGGGTTCATCACCGTGGCCGCGCATCAGGACGCGTTTTTCAAGATCATGTGCAACGCCATCGGCGCGCCAGAATTGCCGGATGACCCGCGCTTCGTCGATGTGCCGTCGCGGACGGCCAATCGCCATGTCCTGATCGGCCAGTTGGGTGCGCTGACCAGCCGCTTCACCAAGTCCGAGCTGATGGAGCGGCTTGGCGGGCGCATCCCGTTCGGACCGGTGATGAACATCGTCGACATCGAGCGTGATCCGCATTTCGCGGTCCGAGAAATGGTCGTCGACCTTGAACAGCCCGGCTCGGCGACCCCGATCCGCGTCGCCGGCGTGCCGATCAAGATGACCCGCACGCCGGGCGGCGTGCATCGTCGCAGCCCTTATCTTGGCGAAGACACCGTCGTGCAGTTGCAGCGCGCCGGATTGACCGATGCCGAAATCGCGGCGTTGATCGCATCGCGCGCCGCGCGCACCTATCGTGGATGAAAGGACTTTCCGTCATGACCAACCGCATTCAACGCCCGCGCCGGTCGCAACTGTCGGTGCCCGGTAGCAGCGAGAAGATGCTGCAAAAGGGTGCCGCCTCGGCGGCCGATCATGTGTTCTGTGACCTCGAGGATGCGGTCGCCCCAAGCGCCAAGGTCGAAGCGCGCGACAAGATCGCCTGGGCACTCAACAACCTCGACTGGGGCAAGAAGACCCGTTGCGTACGGATCAACGACGTCACCACCGAGTGGTGCCATGACGATATCATCACCGTTGTCGAAAAGGCCGGCAAGAACCTCGACACGATCATGCTGACCAAGCCGTTTTCCGCAGCCGATGTGATCTTTCTCGACCGCATGCTCGGGCAGCTCGAAAAGAAGCTCAAGCTCGACCGCCGGATCGGTATCGAGGTGCTGATCGAAGAAGTGCAGGCGCTCCAGAATGTCGAGGAGATCTCGCGCAGCAGCGACCGCCTCGAATGCCTGATCTTCGGCATGGGTGACTATTCGGGTTCGCAGGGCATCGACACTGCAGCGATCGGCGACGGTGGCAGCTATCCCGGCGACATCTTCCACTATGCCCGCTTCCGCATCACCATGGCGGCCCGCGCTGCCGGGCTAGACGCGGTCGATGGCCCCTATGCCAATTTCGGCAATGACGCGGGATTCCGCAGTGAAGCGATGCGCGCCAAGTCGCTCGGCATGGTCGGCAAATGGGCCATCCACCCATTGCAGATTGCCCCGGCGCTCGAAATCTTCTCACCTGATGCGCGCGCCGTTGCCAGTGCCCGCAAGATGGAAGCCGCATACCGTGACGCCGAGGCACAGGGCCTTGGCGCGGTGCAGGTCGATGGCGTGATGGTCGATGTCGCGGTGCTGCGGCTGGTCCGCAACACGCTCGACAAGGCCAACCTCTATGGCCTCTGACTCTGCGGTCGCGCGGCCGCGACGCAGCGCGCTCTACCTGCCGGCGAGCAACGTGCGTGCCATCGAAAAGGCACGCGATCTCGATTGCGACGTCGTCATCCTCGACCTCGAGGATGCAGTCGCGCCCGATGCCAAGGTCTCTGCGCGCGCCAATGCCGTACAGGCTGTGCGCGATGGCGGTTTCGGCCGCCGCGAACTGGTGGTGCGGGTCAATGGCCTTGACACTGCCTGGGGGCACGACGACCTTGCAGCGTGCGGCGCGATCGGCGCCGATGCCGTGCTGGCGCCCAAGGTCGGCAGCGCTGCCGATGTGCGGGCCTATGACGGACAGCTCGCCGGTAACACCGCGCTATGGGCGATGATCGAAACCTGCGAGGCCGTGCTCGGCGTCGCGGCCATCGCCGCAGCTGCAGCGCAGTCGCGGCTGGCTGCGTTCGTGGCCGGCACCAATGACCTCGCCAAGCAAATGCGCGCGCGCCAGACGCCTGACCGGCAGATTTTCGTGCCGGCGCTATTCAACATGGTCGCCGCCGCGCGTGCCAACGGGCTCGCGGCACTCGACGGCGTCTACAACGCGCTTGAAGACGATGCCGGGCTCGAAGCGCAATGCCGGCAAGGCGCGGATTTCGGGTTCGACGGCAAAACTCTGATCCACCCTCGGCAGGTGCCAATTGCCAATGCGGCGTTCGGCCCGTCGGCCGACGAAGTTGTCTGGGCGCGGAAGGTGGTAGCGGCATTTGCCGACCCGTCGACCGCCAGCAGCGGCGTCATCCGGCTTGAAGGCCAAATGGTCGAACGTTTGCACCTTGCCGAAGCACGGCAATTGCTCGCAATCTGGTCGGCAATAGGCGGCACCGACGGCTGACCGGCGGATGCAACTGCCCGGCGGTCGCGCCATGGTGGTGCCAAATTGGGGAGGGACGGATGGACTGGAATATCGGCAAGGTCAGCGTCACGACGATTTTCGAACAGGATCTGGAAGGACTGGTCGCCATCATCCCCGCCGCAAAGCGGGACGCCGTGCGCGCCATCGATTGGCTGGCGCCTGATTTCGCCGATGCCGAAGGCAATATCGACGGTGTCATCCAGGCGTTCGTCATCCGCGCCGGCGGGCGGCTGATCGTCGTCGACACCTGCGTCGGCGATGACAAGGACCGGCGCGTGCTGGAAGCCTGGCACCACGCGCACACCGGCTTTCTCGACCGCTTCCGCGCCGCAGGGTTCGATCCGGCGGCCGTCGACATCGTGCTGTGCACCCACCTCCATCTCGATCATGTCGGCTGGAACACCTTCTGGACGGGTACCCACTGGGCGCCGACCTTTCCCAATGCGCGCTACCTGTTCGCCGATGTCGAGCTGGCGCACTGGGAGGCCGAACGCGCCACGCTGGCGACGATCGATACCGACCCTAATGACCATCACCTCGATTTCCTGCGCGACCAGCGGCAGACGCACGCCGATTCGGTCCAGCCGATCATCGATGCCGGCTTGGCCGATGTCGTCAGCACCAGCCACCGGATCTGCGATGAGGTCCGGCTGGAACCCACACCCGGCCACACGCCCGGCCATGTCAGCGTCGTCATCGAATCGGACGGCGCGCTCGCGGTGATCACCGGCGACAGTTTCCATCACCCGTGCCAGATGGCGCATCCCGAATGGTCGACATCCGTCGATGCTGACTCCGCGCTCGGCATCACGACGCGGCAGGCGATGCTGGGGCGGCTTGCCGGCACGCAGGGCGTGCTGATGGGATCGCACTTCGCACCGCCGACGGCGGGCCGCGTGGTCGCTGACGGTGCCGGCTACCGACTGGTGAGCGACAAGGCCTAGCGCCGCGTCGGCTTGCCGAGCAGTGCGTCCGAAATGATGCGCTGCTGGATTTCGGACGTGCCCTCGAAAATCTTGGTCAGCCGCGCGTCGCGCCAATAGCGTTCGATCGGGTGCAGCGTTGTGTAGCCGGCGCCGCCGAGGATCTGCAACGCCTCGCTGGTCACGCGCTCGGACATTTCCGACGCGAAATATTTGACCATCGAGGTTTCGCTCGTCGCCGCCGCGCCGCCGTCGAGCAGCCGGCAGGTGTGGTACATCAACTGGCGTGCTGCCTCGATCTCGGTCGCCATCGTCGCAATCTTGAAGCGGATAGCCTGGAAATCCGAAATCGGCTGGCCAAACTGCACACGCTCGCGGGCATAGCCGATGGCGTGGTCGAGCGCCGCCTGCGCCAGCCCGATCGACCGTGCGGCGGTGTGCGCGCGCGCCAGCCCCAGTGCTGCGGCCGTTGCCTGAAACGCACGGCCCGGCGCGCTGCCGCGGTCGCTGGCCGGTGCGACGGGCGCACGTACATCCTCAAAACGCAGTTCCCAAGTCTTCCAGCCGAAATAGCCAATCTTGGGAATAGACGAGCCGGTCACGCCCTTGGGCAGTTCGCCTTGCGGCTTTTCGACCGAGATGCTGACAGTGCCAGCCTTGCCGTCGGGCGCATCAGGGTCATCGATGCGGCAGAGCACCGAGATAAAATCGGCGCCATCGGCAAAGGTGCACCAGTATTTGTTGCCGGTGATCACCCATTCGTCGCCGTCACGACGGGCGCGGCAGGCAACGCTCGACAGGTCGGATCCGGTCTGCGGCTCGGATAAGGCCGCTGCGCCGAGATAGCGACCCTGCGCCATCGCCGCGATCTTGGCGTCGCGCGCTGCACCTTCGCCGGGGATCGAGCGATAGAAGCCGTTGCCGCGTGCGATCAGGCTGGCCACACTCATCCAGCCCTTCGCCAATTCCTCGGCGACAAGGCAGTATTCGAATGCGCCAAGACCCAGTCCGCCATACGCCTGCGGGATCATGATACCAAAAAACCCCAGGTCGCCCATCTTGTGGATCAAGGCACGCGGAATATCGGCCTTTTCGGGATCAAGGCGGTTGGCCAGCGGCGTCACTTCGGCGCGCGTGAACTCGCGCGCGACATCGCGCATCATCACCTGTTCGGCGGTGAGGCCTGCAGCCTGGTCAGCGTTCGATGACATTGTTCAGACCCCGCGCGTGGATTTGATCGTTTCGAGCACCGGCAGCAGATAACCCAGAAAAGCCTCGGGGTTCTCGGACATCGGGAAGTGGCCGACATCGTTCATGGCAGCCCAGGTTGAACCGGCAATCGCCGCATGCGCTGCCTGCCCGAGCTCCATCGTGCCACTGGCATCATATTCACCCGACAGGATGTGGACAGCAACCTTGCCTGTATCGATGTGCTGGGCCTCGTCACGCAGATCATAGTCGGCGATGTAGTAAAACAGGTCGCCCAAAAAGGCCGGTGGCCAGCCGGCGGCATAGACCTGGCTGGTTTCCTTGCGATAATGCTCGGGCGAGGTCGGGCTCATCAGCGCATTCATCAACCGTGCCTTATATTCGTTGCTGATCTGCGGGTGCCACAATTCGGTCAGCGTCGTAAGGTCGCCCTCGATATTGAGCCCGCCTTCCAGTGAAATGACGGCGCTGAACACATCGGGGTGGTGTCGCGCCAGATCGAGTGCCAGCAGGCCGCCGACCGAGCAGCCCATAAAAACCGGACGATCAAGCCCAAGCGTAGCGGCCAACGTTACCGGTACCGCACGCGCCACATCGGCGGTAAGCCGGTATTCATTCGCCCACCATTTGGGCCCGAGTGGAGGTAACGACTTGCCATGGAACGGCAGGTCATAGGCAATCAGGCGGAAATGGTCAGTGATCGCGCGGCATTCGAACAGGTGCCGCCATTGGCTGCCATGACAGCCGGCGGTATGCTGCAGCAGCAGTGGAATGCCGGTGCCGGCTTCCTCGAAATAGATGCGGTGATCCTGCCCATCGATATCGATGTGGACATAACGGCCGACCGGGCTGTCGAAGTGGCCGGGTTGTGCACGCGCGGGCAGGGCCGTCACGGCGACGGACGGCCTCAGCAGTTCGATCGCGCGCATGATCGCGGGATAATATTGGGCATAGCGCACCTGATCGCCCGCCATCTGCATCAGCTCGGCGCCAATCAAATTGCCGATGTCGTTGTAGAACCGCGGCGGCTTGGCCGCCAGCAGCTGGGCCCACACCTCATCGGTCGCGGTCAGCGTAATGACGCCCGGTGCGCCGGCGCCGGGATCACCGGCGGCAACCGCACCGTCGGTCAGCGTGATAGCAGCGACATAAGTGCTGAAATCGAAGCGCAGTCCGCCGGTCCAGAACCGCGCGGCGATGCGAAACTCGCCGTCAGCAGAGCAGTTGCGTGCCAGGGTTTCAGTGGACCATTCGCGTGATGCCGTCATGCCGTCGTCTCCCCATCTCTGGTCCGACCCGGATGCTCTCCGGTGTCGCCAACTTGCTGTCGATCAGCTCGCCGCCTTGGCATAGGGAGCGACGCTGTCGACGCGCGCCGTCCACGCCACAATATTGCGGCTGGCCGCGAGTGCGTCGCGTGCTTCGACCGCATAGAGCAATGCATTGACCTGTGCGATCACCGCGAGATCAGCCACCGAAAGACTGCTACCGATCAGCCAGTCGCGGCCATCGAGCATCGCATCGATTGCCGCGAAGTGTCGCTGGGCATCGGCCACGACCTGCGCCACCGGCTTGCGGCCCAGACCCTGTGTTTTGGTCAGGGCGCCGGCACCTTCGAGTATCCGCTGGCGGACATCGTCGTGCGACAGCCCCGGCATGCCGGCGGCGAACTCGTCAAGCGCTGCTTCAAGGTTGTGCGCCCAGGCCAGCCGCATGGTGATTTCGTAGAAATACAGGCTTTCGTCGGCCCAGTCCTCGATCACATGCGCCAGTGCCGCGTCGCGCGGGTCGACCGGTATCAGCGGCTTTTGCGGAAACGCAGCTTCAAGATGGCGGATGATGTCGGTCGAATCCCAGATTCCAGTCCCGTCGTGATCCATCGCCGGAAACTTGCCGGTCGGGCTGACCTTGGCATAGCGCCCGCCCGGAACCGCGGCGCGTTCAACTTCGTGAATATCGAACGCAATGCCCTTGTAGGCGAGGGCGCGGCGCACCTTCTCGGTGAACGGCGAGGTGGCGAGCTGATAGAGCGTGATCATTGTCCGGCCTCCGCTGCACCGCGCGCGGCCCATTGTGCCCCGACATCGGCGATGATCTGGTCAATTGCATAGCGCGCGGCCTCGGCCGTCATCGGCGCCTGAGCGGCAAAGGCAGCAAGTACTTCGGCGTGGCGCGCCTCCGCAGCTGCCAGCGCAGTCGCATGGGTGACGATCAGGAAATCACCGCGCGCAACGCCTTCGACAGCAGCGCGACCTATCCCCGCGGCGGGCATGCCGCGCGCCATGATGGCGCCGCCGAACGCCTGTGCGGCAGCATCATCTTGCTCCAGCGGGCCGTGACGCTTTGACAGATGCAGTTCGGTTTCGACCAGTCCCGGGCACAATATGCTGACGCCGATGTTGGCCGGAAGCTCGGCGCGCAAAACATCCGCCATGCCGAGCACCGCCTGCTTGGTCGCCGTGTACAACCCCATGCCGGCGCTCTGCATGCCGATCGAATGTTCGGATCCGGTCAGGCAGATGTGGCCGGCGCTTTCAGTGTCGCGCATGCGGCGCGCAAATACGGCGGCGGTGTTCCAGGTGCCGCGGACATTGACGCCGAAAATCCAGTCGAGCGCCTGCGGCGTCGCGTCGATCAGCGGCCCGCTGACGCTGACGCCGGCGTTTGCGAATACCAAATCGGCTGGCCCGAAGCTGCTTTCAGTGGCATCCGCCAACGCCTCGACCGACGCCCGGTCGGCCACATCGCACGCCACCCCGACCGCACCGCCGCCGAGTTCGGCAGCGACCAGCGCCGCGCGCGCGCCGTCGATGTCAGCAATCACGACTTTGGCCCCGCGCGCCAGCAATTCGGTCGCGATCGCGCGGCCGATCCCCGAAGCTCCCCCGGTGACGACGGCAATCTTACCTGAAATCTGCATTGGCGTGCCTAAAGCTTGATGGTGACGCACTTGAGCTGCGTATAGTGGTGCAGCGCTTCGATGCCCTTTTCGCGACCGTAGCCGCTGTTCTTGTAGCCACCGAGCGGCGTCTCGACGCCACCGGCTTGATATTCGTTGACGTAGATCTGACCCGCCTCGAGCGCCGCCGCGACCCGGTGTGCACGCGACAGATTCTGCGTCCAGATTCCAGCGGCGAGGCCATATTCGGTATCATTGGCGATGCGGATAGCCTCCGCTTCGTCGGCAAATGGAATGACGACCAGCACCGGGCCGAAGATTTCCTCGCGTGCGATGCGCATGTCGTTGGTGACGCCGGCATAGACCGTGGGCGGCACGAACCAGCCCGCGTTCCATTCGTCACGCGCATCGAGATTGCCGCCAACAATGGCACGGGCGCCGTCCTGCCGGGCAATCTCGAAATAGCTGCGGACGCGGTCGTACTGTGCGCGCGTCGTGATCGGGCCGACCATCGCGTCGCTCTGCGGGCCCACCTTGACCGCAGCGACCGCGGCAGCGAGCGCCTCGACAACCTGGCCGTGGACCGACGTCTGGACCAGCAGCCGGCTGCCGGCGAGGCAGACCTGCCCGGCATTACCCGAAAACGCGCGCACGGCGCCGGGGATCGCCTGCTTCAGGTCGGCATCGTCGAAGATGATGTTGGGCGATTTACCACCGAGCTCGAGCGTCAGCGGGATAAGCCGCTCGGCCGCAATATGGCTGATTGCACGGCCGGCGCGGACACTGCCGGTGAACGCGACCTTGCGTACCAGCGGATGCGACACCAGCGCCGCGCCGCACGCTTCGCCTTCGCCCAGCACGACGTTGAACACGCCCGGTGGCAGGCCGCATTCCTCGCACGCCAGTCGCGCCAACTCGACAGTGGAGGCGGAGGTGAATTCGGACGGCTTGGCGACAACGGTGTTGCCCGCCGCCAGCGCCGGAGCGATACCGCGCGCGGCCTGGTTGATCGGCGCATTCCAAGGCGTGATGACGCCAACGACACCGAACGGCTCGCGCGTGGTGTACGAATGATAGCCGGCGCCGAGCCCGATGACCTCGCCATGGAACAGGTTTGCCAGCCCGCCGTAAAATTCGAAATATTGTGCCGCGACCTCGACTTCGAGCGGTGACTGCCACGCCGGCTTGCCGGTCTGCCGGCTTTCGATGGCCGCGATATGCGCGGCCTTCTCGCGGATCTTGGCGGCAATGGCGAGCATGATGCGCCCGCGCTCGATCGGCCGACGGTCGCGCCAGGCAGCCGCTGCCGCAGCCGCAGCGCGCACCGCAAGGTCGACATCGGCCGCCGAACCGGCAGCAACCTGGTCCACCGCCGCACCGGCGCAGGGGTCGAAGGCATCGATATAGTTACCGCTAGCCGGCGCATGGCTGGCGCCATTGATGTAATGATCCCAGCGTTGCAGCTGGCTGGATTTTGGCTGTTCGCGCGTCATGTCGAATTGCTATCCAATCCTGACCTCGCACGTAAGCCGCGTGCCCAATCGATTACAACTGTGATGGAGAGCTGCGCATTTGGGCGACGTGGAGGCTATGCAATGCACAATGCCGTCCGTCTTCGCCGAACGTGAACGAACGGCAGTTTCCGCTGCCAAAGGGCCACCAACCCGCCATTCCGCTTACGGCCCCAATTCGGCCGAAGTTGGTAAGGTCCCTATAGCGCCCCATCCGGCAGTTCCGAGCAATCCGTGCGTCTCCATGAACCTTAGGCGAGTCCATTTAAAGTCGACTGTGGTCTCTCAGCTACGTGATGCTTTGCGGTGTTGCTTCGGCGTTGCGCCGGTCACGGCAACAAATGCCCGGTGAAAATTCGCCTGATCCGTGTAGCCGACGTGTTGGGCGATTTCGGCGATCGGTCGATTGGATTCGGCCAGCATTTGAATTGCGCGTTCGATCCGCACATTGCGTACTATGTCACGATATGAGACGCCTTCGCATGCCAAACCGTGTTGCAGCGTGCGACCGGCCCGGCCCAGTTCCGCGGCGATCGATTCCAGATCAACAGTGTCCTCGAGTGGCCTACCGGCGAGCGCATGCCGCACCGCATCGACCAGTGATGTCGGCAGCGGCACCTGGAGATATTGTGGCAGGGCGTCGAGAGATACGTCCTCGGCCCATTTTGGCGCTGGTCGTCGCCGGCGCAGCCATGCTGCCGGAAACGACACAGCATGGGCGCTACTGCGTGGTACCACTCGGCTGCCGACAATGGCTTCGATGGCACGCGCATCGGGTGCATAGCCACTGACGATGTGCACGGCGATCTGGTCCGCATCGCGGTCGCCAAATTCGCGGAGAACTGCGATCAGCGGCACGATGATGTGCAGTGCATGGTTATCCAGATCGGTCGTTCCCTCGATCGCATAGGTCAGACGCCAGGTCGCTCGCGCGCCGTGCACCATGAGATGTGACGCAACGCCGTTGGTGTGCAAACGCGAATAGGCTTGCGCGCGACTGACCACCCCAGCGAGGTCGTTGGCGGCGAGTGCGAACGCCATATAGGGTCCGAATGCCTGTGCCGGCATTGCGACACCTATGCGGGCGCCAATCGTTCGATCACCCAGCAACATGGATGCATCGGTGAAGGTATGAATGATGCTTTGAAAGGGCACCGGCATGAGTGCATCAAGCACCGGCTGTTCGGCAAATCCGGGCAAATGGCTACGCTTGCGCAGAACATTAGCGGCATCGTCACCGAAATCGCGCGCGACGATAGAAAACAGCGGGCCGAAGCCTGACGCGCGCGCGAACAGTGGGAATTGCCTCGCGATCTCCCGTCTCCCCCAGAGTTACCATGCGGCGCGGTCATAGGCCGCGGTCTGCTGAAAATTCGTCTGAAATCGGCGCAAAATGACAATACCAGCTTTAGAACGTCGGCGTAAATATCAGCTGGATGTAAACTGCGCCGGGGCTCGGCTGTCCGCTCACTCACGCACGGAAAGACCAGAAATGAACCAACGGAATTCATCGTCGATCCGCGTCACCCTATTTGCGGCGACGCTGGGAGCAATCACGCTGACTGCGCCTGCGTGTGCCGAAGGGGTGCCTGCCGCCACCGCCGAAGAAGAAGCTGCAAAACTCGCCAAGCAATTGTCCAACCCGGTGGCGGACCTGATCAGCGTACCGTTCCAGGGCAATTGGGATTCGGGCGGCGGCCCCGACGGCAAGGGTAGCAAATATTGGGTCAACATCCAGCCGGTGGTGCCGATCCACCTAAACGATGACTGGAACCTGATCTCGCGCACGATCCTGCCGTTCATCACGCAAAGCCATATCACGCCGGGCCCCGCGACCGGACAGACCGGCTTCGGTGACACGACGCAGAGCTTTTTCCTGTCGCCCACGAAGGGCGGCCTGATCTGGGGCGTCGGCCCGGTGATCCTGGTTCCGACGAGCACGAGCCCGGGCCTGGGTGGTGCCAAATGGTCGATCGGGCCCACAGGTGTCGCTCTCAAGCAATCCGGTCCGTGGACGATCGGCGTGCTTGCCAACCAGATGTGGTCATTCGCCGGCAATGCGCGTCAGGCTGATGTAGATGCGCTATATGTCCAGCCGTTCCTGACCTACACCACGAGGCACTTCACCACCGTCATCCTCAACAGCGAAACGACGTGTAACTGGAAACTTCAGGGCAACCAGTGTGCCGTGCCGATCAACCTCGATGTCGCGCAGCTGATGAAGATCGGTGGCCAGCGCGTCCAGTTCGGTGCCGGCGGGCGGTATTATGTGTCGCGGCCAGAAGGCACCGCCGAATGGGGTATCCGCGCCTTCGCCACATTCCTGTTTCCGACGGGCAAGAAATAGCGCGCGCATTCGAAAGCAGCAGGAGCAGCCTTGATGAACACGATAGGCAAATACATCGTTCTGGCCGGCGCAGCGGCACTGACGTGCGCTGCGGGCGGGGCCAGCGCCCGCATGGTCGAAGGCCGGGTTCTGGGCGGCAACGCACCGGTCGCCGGCGCTGCCGTCACCTTATGGGTAGCGTCTTCGACCGCACCGCAGGAAATCGCCCATGCGACGACGAATGCCGAGGGTCGTTTCACCATCGACATCCCCGCTGCCGCAGCGGGCACCAGCCACTATCTGATCGCCAAGGGCGGTCGTTCGGCGCTGCGCGGCGGCGAAAATCCGGCAATCACGCTGGTGACGGTGTTGGGCAGCGAGACACCGCCGCGCCTCACAATCAATGAGTTCACCTCGATCGCTGCCGCCTACACGCACGCGCAGTTCATCGACAACCGCGGCATTAGCGGACAGCCGCTCGGGCTCAAAATCGCCGCGGGCAATGTCCCCAACTTCGTCGATCTCGAAACCGGAGGCTGGGGCGAGGCGATCCAAGGCCCGCTCAACGGCGGCCAGACGCCGACGATGGCGAATTTCGCGACGCTCGCCGATGCGATGGCGGGCTGTGTGACGAGCGTGCGTGCAAACGCCTGCGCGCTGCTGTTTGCTGCAGCGCAAGGCCCCGACCAAGACGCGCCGCGTGATACGTTCGCCGCAATCCGCACGATTGCGCGCAACCCCTGGTACAAGCCGGCGCGGGCGCTGGCGCTGATCGCTGACTTCTACCCGACCAACCCGCGCACGCAGATGCGCGAGGTGCCGTTCATGCCGTACCTGCTGCGCGAGCCTAGCGCCTGGGTCATGCCGCTCAAGTTCGACGGCGGCGGCTACCGCGCCGGTGGCAAGGCGATGTTCGACAGTCAGGGCAATCTGTGGGTCGGCGACAACTTTACCATCGGCTGGCAGGGTCAGGACTCGCTTTGGCAGGGCCATGCCAGCAAGTTCGCGCCCAACGGCAAGCCGCTGTCGCCGATCACCACCGGCTTCACCGGCGGCGGGATGGAAGGCGGGACGTTTGGCGCGGCGGTCGACGGCAACGACAACGCCTGGCTTACCAGCTACGGCAGCAAAGCGATCACCGTGTTCGACAAGAGCGGCAAGCCTCTAACGCCGCCCGAGGGGCTGACGTTCGGTGGCCGGCTCGGGCTGATGCAGGGCATCATCGTCACCAAGACAGGTGATGTCTGGGCACTGGGGATCGAAAAGGACCAGCTCGTCTATTTCCCCAAGGGCGACATCGCCAAAGGCCGCATCGTCTGCGAGGGCAAGAGCGCCGAGCCGTGCAAGTCGTTTGCCGCGCCGTTCCATCTCGCTATCGACCAGCAAGACCGGATCTGGGTGTCGAATAGCGGCGCGCCGCATGTCACGGTGTTTTCGGCCGCCGATCCGACCAAGGTCGAAAAGCATGCCACCGGCATCAACAACAGCGGCATGGCCATCGACAGCCTCGGCAATGCCTGGATTACCAATCGCTTCGGTACCGGTGCGCTCGGCATGGCACACCTTGTCGACATGGGCGTGCACCTGAAAGAACGCGGCGTCGCATCGGCATCCGACTATCTGACGTCAATCATGTCGAAGCAAAAGGGCGGCGAACATGGTGGATCGGTGACCCTGATCCGCCCCGACGGCAGTTCTTTCCCCGGCGCCCCGTTCAAGAGCGGCGGTCTGCCCGGCCCTTGGGCGGTGGTCGTCGACGGCAACGACAATGTCTGGATTTCGAACTTTGCCGGCGCAAGCAGCCCAATTGTGCAGCTGTGCGGGGCGCGTACCGAAAATTGCCCGCCCGGCTTCAAGACCGGCGACCAGATCTCGCCGCCCGAAGGCTATGTCGGTGGCGGCTTGCAAATGCTCACCGACATCGCGGTCGATCCCGCCGGCAACGTCTGGGCAATGAACAACTGGCAGGATATCGATGCCTGCATAGGTGTGCCGCCCGAAGCTCTATCCACGCGCTGCGGCGGACAGGGTGTCGTGATATTCTATGGCATGGCAGCACCAGTGGCAGCACCGCAAATTGGCCCCGCACGCCGACCTTAAGCGGGATCGGGCGGCGCTTGAGCTACGCTGCGCGCAATTGGAGCGTAAATGTCCGCAATGTCTGAATTGCGGCGATTTGCCGTCAGTCAGCTTTCGGCCCCACACTAGACCAATATCCGCCTCGCCGCGCCGCGCCCCATTTGCGAAATCTATCGCCAGCTTGTGTTTGACCGCGGCCCCCTAGGTTCCCAGCCGCTTCGCCATCGCCGCCACCGCATCGGCTGGAAACAGTTCCGCCACCAAGGCCCTGAAGCGGGGCTCGCGGCGCAACGGATCGAGCAGCGGATCGGTCAGCGAGAATTGCACGGCGCTGTCATGCGTCGCCAGTGCCTTGTCGAGCGATGCCAGCGCCAGCGCCTTCTCCCCGCGTTGGGCATGGATCTGCGCCAGCTGGTAATGGAATCTGTCGTTGTTGATGGCATCGAGGGCCGCAACCGCTGCATCGCTTGCGGCACGGCTGCCGGTCCGCGCCTCGATCACGGCGGTGGCGGCGTAACGCTGCCAGTCCAGTTTGAACTGCGGCAGGCCAATGCGTGCTGAGGCAAAGTCGCCGGTTGCCAACAGCACCGCGATCTTTTCGGTCCACCCGAACGAGCCATTCGAAAGCGCCAACGCAGCGTCCGCAGCCGTCAGCGCCTCGCGATACTGCCGGTCACGGGTCAGCGTGTCGGCCAGCGCAGCCTGGCTGTTGGCATTGAACGGATCCCGCGTCAGCCCGGCCCGCGCCAGAGTGGCACCCCGGGCGGGATAGGCGATGCCGATCAGGCGCGCGGCGATGGCCAGCACCCGGACATCGTTGCTGTTCAGTTTCAGCGCCGCGTCGGCCTCTGCGACCGAGCCCTTGATGTTGCCGTCGAACATCATGCCGCTGGCATTGATGATGCGCACATAGGCCGATTGTGGGGCGACCGTGACGGCGCGCTTGATCAGCGTCCGCGCCGCGGCCCGCGCGGCCTGTGGGTCGGCCGGGTTGCCATAAAATCTGACCAGGACGCTCTTGTTGGCAATCGCGTCGGCATAGTCTGGGTCAAGCGCCAGGGCGGCATCGAGCAGTGCGATGCGCTGGCGTGCAATGTCCTCCCCGTCGCCGGTCAGGCCCAATTGCCGCTGCTTCAGGAACAGTGCCTGCGCCTCGGCATTGCCGGTGCCGCCTGCCCCCTCTGCGCTCAGTTGCCGGCCGATCTGGCTGCCGATCCGGGTACTCAGCGCCGCCGCGACGGCGGTGGCGATGCTGCTCTGGATGGCAATAACGTCGCCCGGCGCCCGGTCAAAGCTGTCCGACCAGCGCTCGACGCTGGTCTTGCCGTCAATCAACTGGGCAGAGATGCGCACCTTGCTGGGCGATTTGCGAACGCTGCCGGTCAGGACGGTATCGACACCCAATTGCGCTGCGACGTCTTTTAGATCGTCGGCATCGCGGAACTTCTCCGAACTGACCCGGCCGATGACCTTGACCTCGGGAATCCGCGCCAGCGTCGTGCGCAATTCCTCGGCCAGACCGTCGGAAAAATACGCCTGTTCGGGATCAACCGACAGATTGGTAAACGGCAGCACGGCGATTGAAATCGCCCCGGCAGGCACATTGCCACCCCACATCCGCCAGGCGCCGAAACCCGCCCCCGCCGCCAGCAGCGCGCCGCCGCCGCCGAGCAACAGGCGTCGGTCCAGGCCCTTGGCTGGAAGCGGCACAGGTGCAAGGGCGACAAGTGCCTCCCCACTTGTGCGCGCCCGTACTGCCGCCAACACGGCCTTGTAGCGTGCATCGCTGCGCGCGCCCTTCCAGCCGCTGAGTTGCAGCGCCTGGATTTCGCCAAAGCCCAACGGCGGATCAACCGCATCGATACGCACCGGCAGATAGGCGCCGCGCCGTTGCGCCCAGGTCGCTTCGTCGCGCACGAAGCGTCCCTCGGGGCCAACCGAACGTGTGCTCCAGACGACGATGACGACGCGCGCGGCTTCCAGATTGCTCTCGATGCTGGCGCGCCAGTCGTCGCCGCCGCCGATGTGTGCATCCCACCAGAGGGACAGCCCTTCGGCCTGCAGCGCCTTGACCAGCGGCGCCACACGGGCGCGGTCCTCCGCTTTGTAGGAAACGAAAACGTCGACCACCCAACCCCCTTGCGTTGCGCAGAGGCGACATTAGCCGAGCGTCGGCAAATTGCCAGACCGTGGGGTGTCAGTGCCGCTCAGTGCAGTGCATCGGCGCGACTTCTGGCCATTGCGGTGCGTCTGTAGCCGGCACGCGGGACACAAAGTTCCCACAAATTGGCAGATTTGCAAACGCGACGCTCAGCGGCGGCTAGCTCAGCTAGACGCCAACCTGGCAATTCCCTGCGCGGACGGCAACTTCGGTCATGTGGGCGCTGAAAACCAGCCATTCCGTTTCGGGGCCGTTTGCCGAACGGCAGCTTCCGGTTCTGCACCCGATGTAAGCTGACATTGGCTGGCAGCAAAGCACCTGCGGCATTGAACTTTCACGCCGCATTGTCGGACAGGAAGTTCATGCACCAGCGCTAGACAGCGAAACGGCGGAGGTCAATGTTGACCCCCGCCGCTTGCATGTTTTGCCGCAGCTGCGACGTAGCTGGCTTAGAAGCCCCAGCTCAGCGTTGCGGTCACGCCGTTGTCCTTGGTGTTCTTGCCCAGGACACCGACGTAGCCAACGCCGACGCGGAAGGCGCCGAAGCTGTAGTCGATACCGGCTTCGAGCGAAGCCGCATCCTCGTCGAACGCCACACCGTAGATCGACGCCGGGCTGTTTGTGCCCGTGATGGCGACGATGGCTTCCGGCGAGCGGTCGCCGCTGGTGTGCAGCCAGCCAGCCGAACCGCGCAGCGAGGCG